>OZ241844.1:1892500-4651761 GCA_965202735.1 Gammaproteobacteria bacterium | reverse complement strand
TGTTCTTTGGTTGCAGGATTGACGTAAGACGAACTTGTCCAATCACCGCGGGTGTCGTTATCGGGATTGGAGTATATTGATCGTTGCTTCTCGCCACGCGCTTCGCGAAGGAGGTTGACTGATTGCGATTTTCGGAAAGAAATAAGCGTATCCTTAAGTGAGTAAAAAAGACGAGCATTGTTGCTTCTAGTATATCTCTTTTCCCAAGAAATAGATGCTAAAAAATTTTCTTCTCCAAAGATTTCTGACATCAAGAGTTTTAATTGTGCCGACTCACCGTCATCAATATTGACAAAGATTAGGCCGTTGTCTCGAAGTAGGTTACGTGCCAATTTAAGGCGTGGATACATCATATTCAACCAATCGGTGTGAAAGCGACCAGAGGTTTCCGTATTCGATGAGAGCTTTCCATTCTCTCTGTCAGTCTGCCCTGTCAACGCCAGATAGTTTCCGATACTGTCGTGGTAGTCATCCGGATATACAAAATCCTTGCCGGTATTGTAAGGAGGATCTATATAAATCAAATCAACCTTTCCAGAATAACACTTTTGCAGAAGCTTCAGAACTTCCAGATTGTCGCCCTCGATCATCAAATTCTGCGTCGTGTCCCAGTCGACGCTATCCTCGGGGCAGGGGCGCAGCGTGCCGGCCGAGGGCGTGAGCGCAAGTTGCCGCGCACGGCGTTTGCCGTGCCATGTGAGACCGTATCTCTCCTCGCCATCGTCCACGGCATCGCCGAGAAGCTGCCGCAGCACCTCGAAATCCACCTTTCCCTCGCTGAATGCTTCGGGAAACAGGGTCTTCAGATGATCGAGATTCTCGGCAAGAACATCCGCGGAGCAGGTCTCGGGATCGCCGGGGAGGATCTTTTTCATGGGGCCTCTCGCTTTACAGTCGATCGCGTGCCGCGGCGCGGTCCGCGCGCAGACGCGCCAGCTCCATGTTCATTTCGGCCCGGCGGCTCATCTGCGTCTCCTTGTCTGCAACGGAAAGTAGAGTCTCGATCCTCTTTCCGAGACGCCAGTAATCGCGCAGCGCCGCCGCCCGGCCGGAGGCCGCCGCCGCTGTAGGGGAAAGACGAAAGCCGCCCGTAATCGCTGCCGCCTGGAACGCCCGAACCGCGTCGACCCAGCCCTGATACAGATCCTTCAGGGTTCCGCGAGGCTGGCGTTCCAGGGCGAGGGCCTTGCGAAAGGGGCCCAATGACCCGTTGCAGCATTCATCAGGGAGCCGCGCGGTAACAATCGCACCATCGATCACGGTCTTGCCTGCTTCGCTGAGCGAACGGCGCTTGTGGGCCAGCGAGAGTTCCGGGGTTCCATCCATACAGGCGATCAGCAGCACCGGGTACGGGACGGCGCGGTGAACCAGATCGACAAGGCGTTCGCCGCGCGCGGCGGAACGCAATTCAAGCTTCAGGACGGCAATCTCGACATACTCGCGCTCTGCATCGGCGTATGCGGCGACGCCAACGGTCGTCGGCTTGAGCGCTGCGATCCATTTCAACTCCTTGACGCCTTCCCGGATGCATCGCCGGTCTCCCGTCGCAAATGCGCCGTTCTCGACAAGCAGTGTCCTGGGAATGCGGCGGTCGACGAATGCATCGGACGGGAGTGCGAGCGCCGCGACCGGATCGAACGGCGTCATGGCGCGTCTTCCGGCAGCACGACGAGAAACGCCACCACCTCGAAATCGTCCGTCCCGGCGAACTCGCCGGGCATGGCGTGCGTTCCCCCCGGCGAGAAGAGGCTGGCGACCGCGCGCTCCTCACCCGTTCCGATGACGGAGGACACGGCGGCGGCGAGCTGGCGCTGCACGGCGCGCATGTCCTTCCCCTGCCGGGTCGCGGCGTCGAAACGGCGACAAGCCGCAGCGTCGGGCATTTCCTTTCCAATACACAGACGCTTGAGACGGTCGAGGACTGCCTTGGCCTGTGTGAATGGCAAGAGCACCGACCCATCGTCTCCGACATGCACCATATAGTGCGGCGCCAGTGGATAGCCGGGCTGAAACCGGGTCTCCGCGGCTGCGCCCTCGGCGCGCAGACAGAAGATCACGCCGGGATGAATGTCGTCGTCCGCCGTAACGGCGACCGCATGCATCCCGATCGGCGCCGCGTCCAAGTCGGCCGCATCGGCCCTGCGATGGTGGGCAAGGTCGATTCGGAAATCGGTCAGGGTCAGGTCGGCGATTGAAATACCCGAAGACAAGTCCTCCAAGTCAATCACGGCGTCCTGGAGTTTCAGGAGTTGCTTGCGGCGGTATTCCAGATCGTTCATCGGGTCGCCGGACTGCTGCTCGATCAGGTTCTCCTCGCCGGTCGCGGAAATGTCGAGAAGCACCATGCGCCCGCTCACGCGCCGCTCCAGGCGGAGATACTCCTCCAGCTCCATGTTAGGCCAGAAATTGACGAGCTGGATGCGCTCGTTGGGCGAGCCGATGCGGTCGATGCGGCCGAAGCGCTGAATGATTCGCACCGGGTTCCAGTGGATGTCGTAGTTGACGAGCCAGTCGCAGTCCTGGAGGTTCTGTCCTTCGGAGATGCAGTCCGTCGCAATCAGAAGATCGACCTCGCCTTCGCCCGCAAGGTCGTCCGGCCGCTCCCTGGTTCGCGGCGCGAAGGCGGTCAGGATGGATGCGAGGTCGCGCCGCAACCCCGTCAGCGTCGTCCGGTTGGCCCCCGCACCAACGACCAGTGCGGCCCGTATCCCAAGAGAAGTCTGCGCCCAGGACGCAAGCGCGTCGTACAGATAACGCGCGGTGTCCGCAAAGGCCGTGAACACGATGACCTTGCGGTTTCCGACGTTGATCGGATCGCGGCGCTTCCGCTCGATCATCGCCTTCAGTTCGGCCAGCTTGGCGTCGCGGTCCGCGGTCACCTGCCCGGCCGCGGCGAGCAGGGTCGCCAGCCGGTTGCGGTCCTCGATCAGATCCTGCCGCCAACGGATCGGATCGACGTCCTGAAGCAGCACCTTGACCTTGCGGCCAACCAGCAGGCCCTCGAAAGCCGGATCCTCGATATCGATGTCAGCGATATCGAGTTCCTCGATCTCGGTTGCCTGTGCCTCGATGCGGGTCAGCAAGGCCTCGACATCTGCAAGCTGGCGCTGCACGGTCAGCAGGAAGGAGGCGACCGAGCTCTCCATGCGCTTCAGCGCGTTCACGCGCAGAAGCTGAACGAGGCTCTCCTCGCGATCGAGCTGCCGGAAGGTCGCGCCTCCGCCGCGCAGTCGGGTGCTGTACTTCTCGTCATAGGCTTCCTGCCTGTGCGGCAGGACATAGCGCAGGGGCGCATAGGCGGCGAGATTGAGGCGGCGTATCTCCGCATTGATTTCACCGATCGAAGGAAACTCCCCCGACAGGTCGACATCCGGCTTCACGTTGATCGGTTTGAGGCGCTCGGGGAAGCGGCCGGTCTCGCGGTCTCCGTAGTACTTCTCCAGATGACGGCGGGAGCGGGCGATCGTGAGAAGGTCCAGCAGCGTGAAGTAATCGAAGCCCAGCATGTCGACGAGCCGCGCCGGCGTCCGCTCGGCCTCGTCCAGTTGGAGCCAGCGGTTGAACTGCTTCTGCGCACGTTGCGTCGTGCCGTCGATGCTGGACACGCCGTGGTCCGCCAGCGCCGTGTCGTCGCCCTCCGTTGCGAAGGCGATCTGGTTGCGCAGGTCGGCCAGGCGATTGTTCACCGGCGTCGCGGTTAGCATGAGGACCCGGGTCTTCACGCCGTCCCGGACGATCCGGCGCATGAGCCGGTCGTAGCGCGTCTCGCCGCCCTGCCTGGGCGAGCGCTTGTTGCGGAAATTGTGCGACTCGTCGATGACGACAAGATCGTAGTTGCCCCAATTCACATGGGCGAGGTCGATATCTCCCGACAGTCCGCCGTCGCGGGAGAGGTCCGTGTGATTGAGAACGTCATAGTTGAAGCGGTCGCGCGCCAGGATGTTGCGGCGGTCGTTTGCGCGGTACAGGGTCCAGTTGTCGCGCAGCCGCCTCGGACAGAGAACGAGAACGCGATCGTTGCGTAGTTCGTGGTACTTGATGATCGCCAGCGCCTCGAAGGTCTTGCCGAGCCCGACGCTGTCGGCGACGATGCAGCCGCCGAAACGATCGAGCTTGTCGATGGCGCCGACAACTCCGTCCCGTTGAAACTTGAACAGCCTGTTCCAGACCTCGGTGTCGCGAATTCCGGTCGCCGACTTGACCACCCGCTCCTCGTCGAGTTCAGCGCCCTCGGCCCGGAACAGGTGATGAAGGATCAACGCATACATCCTGGATGGGGCGCAGTGCGCCGCCAGACGGCGCAGCGCGCCCAACAGATCCGACTTTGCGGTGCTGTCTTCCACCAAGCCGGCCCACTGTGCATCGAACCATGCCCCCAACTGCTCGCACTCTTCGGGCGATTCGGACGCCTGAATCAGGTTGAGCGGATTCCCCGGCGCGAGGCCGAGTCCGTCGGTGCTGAACGAAAAGGAACCCAGAAGGCCTTGTCCTGCGCGGCCATCGCCGTTGCGCAACACCATCGCACCCTGCGGGATCGCTCCGCGCGCTCGGCGCACCTCGGCCGTCCTGTCGATCCAGTCCGCGCAACGGTCGGCGAGCCAGCGGCCCTGCAGGCGATTGCGGGCGGCGCGGTCCGCAACGGATCCCAGAAGATCGAGGTCTGCTTCGTCGAGTGGCAGGACGACCCGCGTTCCGGCCGTCCGCGCCAGGTCTCCGGCGAGTTCGCCAAACGCAAGGAGCGATAACGTGCGGGAAGCAAGGTCGACCCGATTGCCGGCCCGGAGCCAGGGCCGGATGAAATCGATCACACGATCGGTGCCGGTGTTCCGAACGATCTTCATCGCGGCCCGCCGGTCCAGGGATCGACGGTTTCGACGCCGGTGTTGCGGAACTCGCCGGTGTTCCGCGTGACCACGGCAAGCTCGCGCGTGGCCGCCGCGGCGGCGAGGAAGGCGTCGGGCACGTGATCCTCGAGCGGCTCGCCGCGCCTGCGCTTGTCTTCCATGATCCGCGCGCACGCCCGCACATCGTCCGGGGTCCATTCGACGATGCGGTCCTCGAACAGATCGTCGAGAAGGTCGTGGAAGCGGTCGGCGAGACCGCGGCGGCGCTTGCCCGGAGCCAGACGGCCGATGCCGTCCAGAACCTCCCACACGGTGATGGACGAAAGGCCAATGCCTTCGGCCTCGATCGCATCGAGAAATGTGGCGACCCGAGGCTCGGGCCTCGGGCGCATCATCTCGGAGACGACGTTCGTGTCTATCAGCCACGCAAGCGGGGCGGTCATTCCTCGCTCTCGCCGGAGAATGACTGGGGTTTGTAGCCGCAACGGACCGGGGCGGGAAGCTCGACGCCGTGTTCCTCCCCGAAGTGCCGCGCGAAGGCCTCGGACGGCTTCGGGCGCCGCTCGGTCTTCGTGCGCTTCTCGTGGATCAGGCGGCGGACCAGCTCTTCCATTGATACGCCGACCTGTCGGGCTTCACGCCTGAGCCAGGACTTGTCCCCGGGGTCGATGTCACGGACGGTGATGCTGGTGCCCATCGCGGCGTCTCCTGTCCGGTCGGGAGCCCTGCAACGGGCCAGCCGGCAATCAAATTATGCCATCGGGATCGCGGCAGATCGGCATCCCGCGCCGCACTGGTCGGCGGCGACGCGCGTATCGTCGAAGCCCACGACCGGGCGGTGGGGCGCGCGCTCGATCCGATCCGTCCCGGCCCGAAAGCCTCTGCCGGAAGCGCCCGTCGCCCGGGCGGTGCGCTTCGCGTCGCGCGCGTCGGCGAGCTTCCGCCGGAGGCCGCGGTGGCCGCGTTCAGTGCCCGGCGAGGGTCAGGATCGTGTCGAAGAGGATCTCCACCGGGGTCAGGATCAGCCACGGCAGCAGGTCGAGCTTCATCCCCATCTGCGCGCCGATGAGGGGCGGCACGATGAGCAGCCCGATGATGATGGCCATGCCGTAGCGTTCGAGCTTCGCGTAGGGCGCCGCAAGCGCCGGGGGCAGGAGCCCCAGGACCACCCGGCCTCCGTCCAGCGGGGGCAGCGGGAGCATGTTGAACACCGCGAGCACGATGTTCAGCAGCAACGCGTTCTTGAGGTTCTCCATCAGCCAGGGCCGCGCGATGTCGGGGAACAGCAGGGTGGCGTACATCAGGAGCGCGGCCAGGTACGCCATCGCGACGTTGATTCCGGGGCCGGCCGCGGCGACCCAGATCATGTCGCGCCGTGGCTGGCGAAGGCGGGCGAAGTTGACGGGCACCGGCTTCGCGTAGCCGAAGAGGAACGGCGCCTTCATCACCAGCAGAATGGCCGGCAGGACGAGGGTGCCGATGGGATCGACGTGGCGGGCGGGATTGAAGCTCACCCTTCCCGCACGCATCGCGGTGTCGTCGCCCAGCTTCCATGCCACCCACCCGTGGGCCGCCTCGTGCAGGGTGATCGCGGTGACCGCGGGGAACACCCAGGCCGAGACGGAGTACATCAGCGCCGAGAAGTCTTCGATCACGCGGATATCGCCCCTGATTCGAGCCTGCCGGCGAACGGACGCCCCGGGCGTCCGCCATGGGCCATCGGTGCGAGCCGGCGTTTGTCGGGCGATTGTATCCGCAACCGCGGGTGGAGTCGGCCGGCCGCGCTCCGCATCGCCGCCCCCGGGCGGGCGGTCCCCAGGGCTATCCAGAAGTCGTGACGAGCGGTTCATCAGACCCTCGAGCCGGACCTTCGATGCCGAATGACCGCCCGTCACCGTACGATCTTCCGGTTGGGAGGCCAATGACCGCGACATGACCGCGACTTTTGAATGGTCCTGGCACCGGCCGTGCTCCGCCTGCCGCCCCCGGGCGGGCGGCCCCTCGACACCCGGCTCTCCGGATACAATTCCGCCCCGGTCGCGGGGTCCGGCCGGTATCGGGCCGCGGACGGGACGGAACGTCGTCGCGGCGGCGCCGGTCCGGGCTCGACACGTCCGGGCCGATGTCCGTCCGCCGTCCGCCGCGGCAACGGACGAGCGAGCGTTCCGGACGCTCGAGGAGGACCCCCGATGCAGGTGGCGACCCGGCTGCCGCCCCGCGAGCGTTCCGGACGCTCGAGGAGGACCCCCTCGCCGGCATCACCATGGACTCGGTACCGGGGGCCGTTCCGAGCGTTCGAGGAGGACACGCCATGAAGCTCACGCAGGAGGAAATCGGGCGGTTCGACGAGCAGGGCTATCTGTTCTGGCCCTCCCGGTTCTCGCCCGGCGAGGCCGCGGTGCTGCGCCGGGCCGCGGACGAGGTCTACGCCATGGACCGCGAAGAGGTGTGGCGCGAGTCGAGCGGCGTCGCGCGCACCGCGTTCGCCGCCCACACCTACCACGAGGCGTTCCGCCGCCTCGGGCGCCACCCCCGCCTCATCGGGCCGGTGATGCAGCTCGTGGACGGGCCGGTGTACATGCACCAGTACAAGGTCAACGCCAAGGCCGCCTTCGACGGCGAGGTCTGGCAGTGGCACCAGGACTTCGGCACCTGGCGCCGCGACGACGGGATGCCGGAGCCGCGCGCGATGAACATCGCGGTGTTCCTCGACGAGGTGAGCGCCGCCAACGGACCGCTGCTGTTCATTCCCCGCAGCCACAAGCTCGGCGTGTTCGACGCCGGACACGATCTGGAGACGACCTCCTACCCGCTGTGGACCCTGGACCGCGCCACCGTCACCCGGCTCGCCGAGGAGGGAGGATGCGTGGCCCCCACCGGACCGGCGGGCAGCGTCATCGTGTTCGCCTCCACCCTGGTGCATGCGAGCCCGCCGAACATCAGCCCCCTGAGCCGCAGCATCGTGTATCTCTCGCTGTGCCACGTGGACAACCACATCCGCCGCTTCAAGCGCCCGGAGTGGGTCGCGCACCGCGACTTCCGGCCCATCGAGCCGCTCGCCGACGACTGCCTCGCCGAGCCCACGCTCACCGAAGCGGCGGCCTGATCGGGCCATGTACCTCCACGACCTGCTTCGCGAGCGCGCCGCGTCCGCCCGCCCGGTGCGGGTCGGACTCGTCGGGGCCGGCAAGTTCGGGGCGATGTTCCTCGCCCAGGCGCCCACGACGGCCGGACTCGAGGTGAGCGTCATCGCCGATCTCGATCCGGACCGCGCCCGCGCCGCGTGCCGGGACACGGGCTGGAGCGACGCCCTCCTCGCCCGCACCCGCTTCACCGACGACGCGTTCGAGGCGGTGCGATCCGACGACGTCGACGTGGTGGTGGAGGCCACCGGCGACCCCGCGGCCGGGATCGCCCACGCGCGCGCCGCGTTCGCGGCCGGCCGGCACATCGTGATGGTCAACGTCGAGGCCGACGTGCTGGCCGGGCCGCTGCTGGCGGCCGAGGCGCGCGACGCGGGCGTCGTCTGCACCATGGCCTACGGCGACCAGCCCGCGCTCGCCTGCGAGATGGTGGACTGGGCGCGCGCGTGCGGCTTCGAGGTGGTGGCGGCGGGCAAGGGCACGAAGTACCTGCCCGCGTACCACGCCTCGACCCCGGACACGGTGTGGGACCACTACGGCCTCACCGCCGGGCAGGCGCGGGCCGCGGGGATGAACAGCCGGATGTTCAACTCGTTCCTCGACGGGACCAAGTCCGCGATCGAGATGGCGGCGATCGCCAACGCCACCGGCCTCGCGCCCCCGCCGGACGGTCTCCGCTTCCCGCCCTGCGGCCGGGACGACCTCGCGCACGTGCTCCGGCCCGCCGAGGACGGCGGACAGCTCCATCACAAGGGGCAGGTCGAGGTGGTGTCGTCGGTCGAGCGCGACGGCCGCCCGGTGCCGAACGATCTGCGCTGGGGGGGCTACGTGGTCATCGAGGCGCCCAGCGACTACACCGCGGCCTGCTTCCGCCAGTACGGGATGAACACCGACCGGGCGCTACTCGGCGATGTACAAGCCGTTCCACCTCATCGGGCTGGAGCTCGCCGTGTCGATCCTCTCCGCCGCCCTCCTCGGCCGGCCCACCGGCGCCACCCGCGACTTCGCCGGCGACGCGGTGACGACCGCGAAGCGGGATCTGGCGGCGGGTGAAGCGCTCGACGGCGAAGGCGGCTTCACCGTCTACGGGAAGCTTCTGCCGGCGCGCACGTCGCTCGAACGCGGCGCGCTCCCGATCGGCCTCGCCCGCGGGGTGACGCTGAGACGCGCGGTGCGGGCGGGCGAGGTCGTCGGCTGGGGCGATGTCGAGCATGACGCGACGAACGAGGCGGTGCGCGCGCGGCGCGCGATGGAAGCGCGCTTCGGGGCCGGACGGAGCGAGGACCGGGACGGAGGCAGGCCATCGAAATGAGCCGGGACCTGTGGAGAAGGAGCGCGGTCGAGCTGGCGGCGATGATCCGGGCCCGCGAGGCGTCGTGCGTGGAGGTGGTGGAATCGGTGCTCGGGCGCATCGCCGCGCACAACCCACGGATCAACGCCATCGTCGCGGACTGCTCCGGCGAGGCGTTGCGCGCGGCCGGGCGCAGGGACCGGGAGGCCGGCGGCGGAGCGGCCCTCGGACCGCTGCACGGCGTCCCGGTCACCATCAAGGAGAACGTCGACGTCGCCGGACAGGCGACCACGAACGGCCTGCCCGCGTTCGCCGGTCTCGTCGCCCCGGACCACTCTCCGGTGGTCCGCAACCTTCTTGATGCGGGCGCGGTCATCGTGGGGCGCACCAATACTCCGGAGCTGTCCATGCGGGGGACCACCGACAACCCGCTGCGCGGCCGGACCCTCAATCCGTGGGACGAGGAGGCATCGCCCGGCGGCTCCTCCGGCGGGGCGTCGGCCGCCGCGGCGATGGGGTTCGGGCCCATCCACCACGGCAACGACATCGGCGGGTCGCTGCGCTTCCCTTCGTTCGCGTGCGGGGTCGCGACGGTGAAGCCGACGTTCGGGCGGGTGCCCGCCTTCAACCCGAGCGCGACGGCCGAGCGCGGCCTGCTCGCACAGCTCATCTCGGTGCAGGGCGCCATCTGCCGCGAGGTGCGCGACGTGCGGCTGGCGACCCGGGTGCTCGCGGGCGGCGACCCCCGCGACCCCTGGTGGATGCCGGTCCCGTTCGACGGACCGCGGCTCGACCCGCCCGTCCAGGTCGCGGTGACCGGCGAGTCGCACGGCTACCCGGTCCATCCGCGGATCCTCGCGGGCATCGACCGCGCCGCGGACGTGCTGAGCGATGCGGGCTACGCGGTGGAACGGGTGGCGACGCCGTCGATCATGCAGCCGGCGCAGGCATGGTTCGACGTGCTCGTGAGCGAGATCGCCCACTTCCTCGGCCCCGTCGCGCGCGACCACGGCAGCGAGACCATCCGGACCATCTTCGAGCACTACCAGCGCATCGGGACGCCGGTCGATGCGGCCGGATACCGGCAGGCCATCGCCGGCCGGACCGCCCTCACCCGCGAGTGGAACGTCTTCCTCGACCGGTATCCGCTGGTGCTGTGCCCGTTCCTGATGCGCTCGGTGTACCGGTGGGACTACGACGCGCAGGGGTTCGAGCAGGTGAAGGATCTCTTCCGGTCCGCGATCTGGAGCACCGGCGTCAACTACCTCGGCCTCCCGGCCGGGGTGGCGCCCATCGGATTCGCGGACTGCCGCCCGGCGGGGGTCCAGATCGTCGGGCGCCGGTTCCGCGAGGACCTGATCCTCGACGCGATGGAGACGATCGAGACGTCGGTGGGGGTCCTGTCCCACGCACTGTGGGAGCGCGAAGGCGGCCCGCGGCCGAGCTCCCGCACGGCCGGCTGACCGGTGCACGGACAGGGTGTCGCCAGACCCGGCGGACCCCTCCCCCCCCCCCCCCCGCACCTCCGGCGCGCAGGCGCATCGATGTTCCGCCGGGGTGCGACGTGCGATGAGGGCAAGAGGAACGGCTCACCCGTGCCGGCGGCATGCGGGAGCAGATGGCATCGCCCTGGAAATACCTGCGCGGGGGATGTTCCCGGGGTAGGATTGCCCTCATATACACGGCACGGACGCATGAACGGAGAGATATCGCGTCATGAGTGAATGGTATGCCAATCCCCTGGTGTGGATTGGGCTCCTGAGTTCGTCGGCGGTGGTGATTGGGATCATCTTCGCGATCGGCCAGTGGAAGGGTAAGGTCGATTCGGACCGAGACTCGTTCAAACGCACGCTGGATGCCTTCATGTCCGAAATCCGAGCGGACATCAAGAGGATATTCGAGCGACTGCCGCCTGCGCCTACGGTCGCCGGAGCGAGCCCGCTCCGGTTGACCGAGTTGGGCAGAAAGATATCCGACCGGCTTGATGCGAGCGCGATAGCAGACAGCCTTGCCCCGGACCTCCGCGAGCGTATAGCGGACATGCAGCCGTATGAGATTCAGGAATTCTGCTTCTCGTACCTCCGGCGCGAGTACGAACCGCCCGATCGTGTCAGGTCACTCATTCTGGAATGCGCATTCGACAACGGCATTGATCGCGAGCAGGTCCTGGATGTCATCGCAATCGAGTTGCGGGACCGGCTGCTGCCGAACCCGCCTGATGAGCCTCCACCCCATACATGAGAGGAATGACCGATACGACCCGCGGCGATGCTCGGCCCGCGCGTGACCTTGCGGGCGCGACGCCGGAGACGTTGACGGAAAACGTTCGGTCGCCGGGTGGCGGCGGCGCGGAAGGACCGGCAGCTCGGCGGCAAACCTCGCCCGGCCGGTACCGTGTCTCACACGGCCACGAAAACCTGTCTATTCTCCGACATCGAGATCGTTCGGACCTTCCCCGGCATCCACCCCCGGCATCCACCGTGGACCCGCAACTCCGGGCCGACGACCATGCACCGATCGAGCACTGCGACTGCCGTTGACCACGGCGACTACGGCCCGCACGAGGCGGCGATGCGGGCATACCTGCGCGAGGGCGAGGCGCGGGCGATGACCCTCGGCAACCGCGGCCCCATCCGGCTCGACGCCGGCGGGGCGCTGCACCCCGACATCCTGGCCGCGTTCTCGCGCTGCGGCTTCTACGTCTTCGAGGACGTGCTCGGCGCGGACGAGCTCGCGGACCTCGAGGCCGACCTCCACGACATCCTCGAACGCCTGCCGGTCGAGAAGGGCTCGCCGGTGGATGCGCAGGGCCGGCCGGCGCTGGGCGTCGGCTGCCAGGCCCCGACGCTGTTCTGGTCGAAGCCGCTCGGCGACCCGTTCGGCGGCACCGCCCAGGCCAACCACCGGCACCCGGTGAAGATGACCGAGCCCGCGCCCGCCGCCGATGCTCCGGCGGAGATCGTCTACCTCATCCTCGGCTCGCTCCAGTTCTCCGACGCGGCGCTCCGCGTCTACGGCCACCCGAAGCTGCTGGCGGTGGCGGCCGCGGTCAACGGCGAGGACTTCGTGCCGTTCAACGAGGCGCTGTTCATCAAGGAGCCCGGCCGGGGCGCCTCCGTCGCCTGGCACCAGGACGGCACCACCCACTGGGACAGCCCCGACTGGGACGAGGGCATCCACGGCTTCAACTTCATGGCCCAGCTCTACGGCAGCACCCCCGCCAACGGCGTGTGGATCGTCCCCGGCACCCACCGTCGGGGCAAGGTGGACATCGCGGCGATGGTCGCCGAGGCGGGGTCGGAACGGCTGCCCGACGCGGTACCCATCGTGTGCAGGCCCGGCGACGTGGCGATGACCAACCGGCAGGTGCTGCACGGCTCGTTCGCGAACACCAGTCCCGACTGGCGGGTGACGGTCAACTTCGGGTTCCACCGGCGCCGGTCGGTGCTCGGGGTGGCCGGAGGCGGCATCCACAACGCGCCGGCGGTCTACGACGAGGAGCGTATCCGCAGGCGCTCGCGCCTGATCGGCTACGCTATCGACGCGAGGCGCCGGCGGTTCCCCCGGGAGACGCCCTTCGTCTACCGGCCTTTCGCGGCCTCCGGCGAACGCCACGTCTGGAATGCGCAGGCGAAGGCGGGGCTGCGGGACTACAACCTGCTCGACCTGAGCATCTGAGCCGGCGAGGGACGGTGAGCGAAACAAGGCTGCCAACCGCATCCTGAAGGAGCCCGTTCTTGCGCAATGGTGCGCTCGGCACGTGGCAAGGGGAATTCTCGCCGGCACCCGAAGGATCCCACGGAGGAACGTGAGCATCCGACCCGGCGAAGGACCGCACGGAGGAACGACGGACGATGAAACGACTGCATCGAGAGGATCTCTTCGGCTGGAGCGTCTTCGACGAGTCCCGCAACATCGACTTTCACGGCCTCGCGTGGGTGCGCGGCGAGGGCAACGTGCTCGTCGACCCGGTGCCGATGTCGGCGCACGACGAGGCGCACCTGCGAGCGCTCGGCGGCGCCGCGACGATCGTGCTCACCAGCTCGGACCACACCCGCGACGCGGTGGGGCTCGCGGAGAGGTTCGGCGCGAAGACACTCGGGCCGCGAGGCGAGCGGGACGGCTTCCCGATCCGGTGCGACGGCTGGCTCGGGCAGGACGACACGGTGGTCCCGGGCCTCGTCGTCCATGAGGTGGCGGGCTCGAAGACCCCCGGCGAGCTCGCGCTGGTCCTCGAAGGGACGACGTTGATCACCGGCGATCTGATCCGCGCCCACGAAGGCGGGCGGCTCTGCCTGCTGCCCGACGCGAAGCTCGCGGACGGGGCTGCGGCGCGGTCGTCGGCGCGGCGCCTCGCGGCCCTGCCGGGTATCGAGGCGGTGCTGGTCGGAGACGGCTGGCCGGTGTTCCGCCACGGAGCGGAGGCGCTGCGCGAGCTGGTCGCTTCGTTCGATGGCGCCTGAGGCGTTGCGCGCACCCGTATCAGGCACTGGCGGAGGGAATCCCGCCCGGTCGCTTCGTCCGACGGCGCCCGAGGCGTTGCGCGGGCTCCGGACCGGGGTGCGCGCGGCGGGGTCCGACGCTTCGGCTCACGCGTTCAGAACGCGCGCCTGGTGAGCTTCCTCGGCGCCGGCCTTGCCCGAGGCGTGCGCGTTCGTGCCTGTCGCGCGTCAGAGCGCGAGCCCGGCGAGCTCCCCGGCGCCGGTCATGAGGTTCAGGTTCTGCACCGCGGCGCCCGACGCCCCCTTCCCGAGGTTGTCGAGGCGCGCGACGAGCAGGACCCGGGCGTCGCATCCGTAGACGAAGAGATCGATCCGGTTCGTTCCGTTGGCGGCCAGCGGATCGAGGAAGCCGGCATCGAGCGCGTCTTCGGCCCCCAGCGGGAATACCTCGACGCAGGGCTCGTCGCGATACCGGGCCTCCAGGCACGCATGCACCGTCTCCGGGCCGGCGCCCTCCCCCAGGGTGTCCGTATGCAGCGGGATCATGGTGAGCATCCCCTGCGCGAAGTGCCCGACCATGGGCGAGAACACCGGCGCCCGGTCGATGCCGGAGTACCGCGCCATCTCCGGCAGGTGCTTGTGGTTCAGGTCGAGCCCGTACGGCCGCACGTTCCAGAGCGTTTCCGGATGCTCGGCGCTCCGCGCCTCGTAGCGCTCGATGAGCCGGCGCCCGCCGCCGGAGTACCCGGAGACCGCATGACAGGACAGGCGCGCCCCGCCCGGCACGATTCCGGCATCGACGAGGGGACGGGTGAGGAGCACGAACCCGGTCGGGTAGCAGCCGGGGTTGCTGACCCGCGCCGCGCCGCGGAGCCGCCCGCGCTGGCCCGCGTCGAGCTCCGGCAGCCCGTAGACCCAGCCGTCCGCGACGCGGTGGGCGGTGCTCGCGTCCAGCACCCGGACGTGGCTGTTCGAAATGAGCCGGATCGCCTCGCGCGCGGCGTCGTCGGGCAGGCACAGGACCACGATGTCGGCCTCGTTGAGGTATCGGCGCCGCGCCTCCGGGTCCTTGCGCGACGCCCCCGGAATCTCCATCAGCGTCACGTCCTCGCGCGCGGCCAGCCGCTCGCGGATCCGGAGCCCGGTGGTGCCCGCCTGCCCGTCGATGAACACGTCCGTCATCGCTTCGACTTCCCGCCCCCAATCCGCCGATCCGGCGGCGAGCGTACCGCAAAACCGGGGCCGATCGGACCGAAGCGCCGATCGAGCTGAGAGACCGACTCGGACCGAGAGACCGACCGGACCGAGAGACCGATCGGGCCGAGAGACCGATCGGGCCGAGAGACCGACCGGACCGAGAGACCGACCGGACCGAGAGACCGACCGGACCGAGAGACCGACCGGACCGAGAGACCCACTCGGACCGAGAGACCGACTTGGACCGAGAGACCGACTCGGACCAAGGCGCCGGTCCGCCGGCGGGCGAGAGCCTGTCGCCGCCCGCTGAACGAACGCCGTCGTGCCAGCAATTCCCGCCAGACGGCGGGAGAGGCCGTGCCGCGATGGGATTCCGGCACGATTCCAACCACCGGGGCGGCCCGCCGAGGGGATTTCGAGGGTATGTTCCCACCTGGCGGGAATTGCTGCTGTCGTGCGACCGGAATTCGGATACGTTCCGGTCCGTGGCAGCGTGGCTCGAAGCTCACGCTCGCGAGAAGCATCCCCGATCAGCCACCAGTCCCGGTCCGGCACTCGACTCAGGCAATGCCATGACTCCGGAAAACATCGATCGCGCCGCCCGCATCTTCGACGCGGCACGCAGGGACAACCTCTTCGTGGACGAGATTCCGGCCGAGCTGGGTCTCGACAGTCTCGAGGACGCGGCCCGCGTCGCCGAGCGGGTGGTCGCGCTCTCGGGCGAGAAGGTCGTGGGGTTCCTCGTCGGAGCGGCCAGCCCCGAGATGCAGGAGAGCCTGAACACCAGCGAGCCGTACTACGCCCGCATCCTCGCATCGAACCTCTGCCGGAGCCCGGCGGACCTCGCTGCGCGAGAGCTGCTGACCATCGGGCTGGAGAGCGAGGTCGCCTTCACGCTCGGCGCGGACCTGCCCGCGCGCGCCGCCGCCTACTCCCACGGCGAGGTGGCCGACGCGATTCGCTCGATCCACGGCTCCGTCGAGGTCGTCAACGGACACGTCCGGGACTGGCTCGACAAGCCCATCGCCTGGGTCATGGCCGACAACGGCACCGACGGCCCCCTGGTGCTGGGCCCGGCGGTCGAGCGCTGGCGCGGCATCGACCGCCCCGGCATTCCGGTGACCCTCACCGTCAACGGCGCGGTCGTCCGCGAGGGTCGAGGGAGCAATGCCCTCGGCGACCCGCTCAACGTCATGGTCTGGCTGGCCAACCGGCGCAGCCGCGAGGGCAGGGGCCTGCAAGCCGGCGCCGTGGTCAACACCGGCACGACGGCGGGAATCTTCTTCGCCGAGCCGGGCGGCGAAGCCGTCGCCGACTTCGGCCCTCTCGGCCGGGTATCGCTGGCCTTCTGAGGCCCGGGGCCCGGGCCGCCCGCGTGAGTCGGGAGTGGCAAGAACCGAGCAAGATCATCCGGCTGGCTTGATCGCGAGGGGAACGAGGGATGGCGCGTTGAGGAAGAAAGTCAAACCGAGGCATCACCATCCCAGGACCATTCAGAAGTCGCGGCCACCGGCCACCAGGCCGGGGTCTCGCACGGTGGCTGGCGGTCTCCCGGCATCGAAGACCCGATTCGAGCGTCTGATGAACCGCTCGTCACGACTTCCGGAGAGCCCTGATCACCATCCACCACCAATCCACCACCATGTGATTGATGTGGTTCGCCGATGTCAGGCATTCTGTATGACATGAAACGTTCAATGTCCGCCACATTCAGCACCATCTCGCCGACGTGCTCGCCGACGTGGAGGGGGGCGAGGTGATCGAGGTGTGCCGCCGCGGGCGGCCCGTTGCGCGGATCGTTCCGCTGGCGTCCGCCCCGCCACGGTCCGCCGACTGGAGGCAGGCGGAAAAGCGCTTGCTGGCGGCGTACCCGACTCCCGTCGGCGGCGTGACCGCAGCGCAGACCATCGTGGATGGCCGCGGCGGCCGGTGAGCCTCTACCATGACTCGGGCGTGCTGGTGAAGCCCTACGTGCGTGAGGAGTACAACGCCACCGTCGCCCGATTTCTCGCCGCCCGGGGCGAAGCGGTCATCGTGAACGACCTCCACGAGCTTTCAGGCTGACCCGGGCTTCCTCGCAAGTGTCCGCCGTCCGGGCCGGCGCGCTTGCGAGCCGGCGACGGTGGCCGGTACAAGCTCTCGCTCTCCAGCGGAACGCACCGGAGGCACCATGGCGACGAACGACGACTCCACTCCCCTGCGGGCGCGCGTCGATGGAGGCGGCACTCCCGAGATGAGCGACTGGTACCTGCGCTCGGAGACCGGCGTCCTGCGCGACGTGTTGCTCGGCCCCGCGGAGAGCTTCCGCTGGCTGGGCATCGAGAACGCGGCGTGGTCCTCGCTGGTGCGCGACACGCTCCGCCGGGGGCTGCGCTTCGACAAGCAGCTCGCGATGCGCCAGCACCGCGAGATGGTCGACGCCTACGAGCAGGCCGGCGTCACCTGCCACTTCCTGCCGGTCGACGAGAGCGTGCCCTACCAGGTCTACGCCCGCGACAGCTCCTTCATGTCGCCCTACGGCGCGGTCATCTGCCAGCTCGCGAACCCGAGGCGGCGCGGGGAGTACGCGGCCGTGCTGCGGTTCTATCTGCAAAACGACATCCCCGTCTACGACATGGTCTCGGCGGGGAACTTCGAGGGCGGCGACTTCAACATCATCCACCACGGGGCGGCCCTCGTCGGCTACACCGACCACCGCTCGGAACGGGTCGCGGCGGAGCAGGTGGCGGGCTGGTTCATCAAGGAGGGGTGGGAGATCAGGTACGCGCCGATCGACGCCTTCTACGTCCACATCGACCTCATGGTCTGCATGCTGAACGAGCGCTGCGCCGCGGTGTGCCTGGACACCACGCCGGAGGACGTCGTCGAGTGGCTGCGGGCGCGGGGCATCGAGGTCCTGCCCGCCACCTTCCGGGAGACGATGGCGCTCGGGTGCAACGTGGTCGCGCTGGGCCGGGACCGCGTGCTCTCGACCCTGGGCGCCCGCGACCTCAACGCGAAGATGCGCGCCGCCGGCTTCACCGTCTACGACCCCGACATGACGATGTACACCTGGGCCGGAGGCGGCGTGCACTGCATGTGCCAGCCCCTGCGCCGCGAGGCGGCGTAGGACGCTGACGAGAATTGCCCCGCCGAGCCGAACGCCGGGCGGCCGGCGCCGGCCGCTGTCGCCATATCAGCAATTCCCGCCAAGCGGGAACAGACCCCTGAAATCCCCTCGATTCGACACCCAGAAGGTCGAAATCACATCAGAATCCACCACGGTCCGGCCTTTTCCGGGCGCTGGCGGGAATTGCTGTCGCCATATCGGCCGCCATGTCAGGCGAGGGGCTTTCCGATGTCCTCGAAGTACGTCCGGGTGACCCTGAACACCATCGGGGCGAGCAGGAGAAGCCCGATGAGGTTCGGCACCGCCATGAGGCCGTTGAGGGTGTCGGACAGGTTCCAGACGAAATCCACCTTCACGTTGGCGAAGGAGAGCGCCGCCACCACCCACAACACCCGGTAGATCACGAGGCTTCTCTCGCTGAACAGGTACTGCCAGCAGCGCTCGCCGTAGTACGACCACCCGAGGATGGTGGTGAACGCGAAGACGGCGAGAGCGATGGTGACGATGTACTGGCCGCCCGCGATCGACTCCTGGAAGCCGGTGGAGGTCAGCACGGCCCCGGTCAGACCGAGACCGTCCGCTCCGGTCATGGTCCAGGCGCCGGAAGTCAGAATCACGAGCGCGGTCATCGTGCAGACCACCAGCGTGTCGATGAACGTCCCGAGCATGGCGATGATCCCCTGGCGCACGGGGCTGTTGGTCTGCGCGGCGGCATGGGCGATGGCGGCCGAGCCCAGACCGGACTCGTTCGAGAACACCCCGCGCGCCACCCCGAAGCGGATCGCGGCCGCGACCGCCGCGCCCGCAAAGCCCCCGGTGGCCGCGGCCGGAGTGAAGGCATGGGTGAAGATGAGCCCGAAGGCCGCGGGCACCTCGGCGATGTTGACGAGGATGATGACGATCGCGGCTCCGAGGTAGAGGACGATCATCGCGGGGACGAGCTTCCCGGCCACCTCGCCGATGCGTCGGATCCCCCCGATGACGACGACTCCGACCAGAGCCGCGACGACGACCCCGGTCACCCATGTGGGAACTCCGAAGCTGCTGACGAGCGCGGCGGCCATCGAGTTGACCTGGACGGCGTTCCCGATCCCGAACGCCGCGACCGCGCCGAAGACGGCGAAAGCGAGTCCGAGCCACTTCCCGAGCTCCGGAGCGAACTCGCCGACGCCGTTGCGCAGGTAGTACATCGGCCCACCCACGTACTTGCCCGTCTGGTCGACTTCCCGGTACGTCACGGCGCACACGGCTTCCGCGTACTTCGTGGCCATGCCGAACAGGGCGATGAGCCACATGTAGAAGATGGCACCCGGCCCTCCGAGCGCGATGGCGGTGGCCACCCCGGCGATGTTTCCCGTGCCCACGGTGGCCGACAGGGCGGTCATGAGCGCGTTGAAGGGCTTGACCTCGCCTTCGCCGACCGCGCCTTCCTTGTCGAAGAGCAGTCGGAAGCCGTACCCGACCTTGCGCCAGGGCATGAATACGAGGCCGAGCGTCAGGAGCACGCCGGTCACTCCGAGGATCCCGAGCATGGGAGGACCCCATGCGAATGCGTTGATCGTGTTGATCATGGAGTTCAGTTGTTCCATCTCTGCTCTCCCGGCTCGTTGGCGTCTCTGGTGGTGCTGCGGGAATTCGGTGGCAGTGGCGGGAGCGGGGACGATGCGCGAGGCCCTTCGAGCGGCCATCGCGCGACCGCCCGGGCGGGCCGCGCATCAATCGGGACGAGGCTCCCGGCGCCCGCGCCGAAGGCATGATTGCGTCCGGCGTCGGGGATTGCAAGAGAGAGCGCGCCCGTCTCGCCGCCGGGACCATCCGAAAGTCGCGGTCACCGGCCGCCGGACCGGAGTATCGCGCGGTGACCGGCGGTCCTTCGGCATCGAAGGCCCGGCTCAAGGGCCTGATGGACCGCTCGTCACGACCTCCGGAGAGCCCTGGTCTCGCTACCGCGCGGTCACGACAGGAACACGCAGCCCGGGCATCCACCGCGCTCGACCGCCGCCTGCGCCGCGACCCGGTCCTCCTCGCACTGGTACTGCGGGTCGGGATGCCGCGCGCCGCG
The DNA here is from genome assembly GCA_965202735.1 of Gammaproteobacteria bacterium. Lineage (GTDB taxonomy): Bacteria > Pseudomonadota > Gammaproteobacteria > HK1 > HK1 > HK1. The sequence continues at coordinate 4,631,673 of OZ241844.1, read as the reverse complement.
GTCGTCCCCGCTGGCGCCACCGGGCCCCGGGCGCATCACCGAGTCCTTCCAGGCGTCGTCCTCGCTCCACCGGTACGCGAGCCGGCGAATCGTCCCCGGCGTGTCGATGGCGACGAGCGCGTCCAGCGTGTCGCGCAGCACCCGGCGCTGCAGCGCCGCATCGTGGGGCTTTCCGGCCGTGTGTCCCAGCGGGAAGTCCAGGTACACGGCGCGGGGCGGGCGGACGGCGGCGGTGATCGAGTATGCGCTCGACATGGAGATGGTCGGGATCCCGCGGCCTTCGATCTCTCGTGCGATCAGTCCCACGGACTGATGGCACACGGGTCAGGCCGGGACGAGCAGCGCGGCGTCGACCGCGCCCTCCTCCATGCGCTCGGCGAGCGCGGGGGCGAGGCGCTCGCGCACCCTGCGCGCCGAGTAGATGCCGCCCATGAACGTGTACGCGTCGGGGGCGACCTCCCCGATGCCGCCGTCGCGCGCCTCCGCGCGCAGCGTCTCGAGCGGGAACACCACGTTCGGGTCGGAGCGGGCGTCGGCCACGTCGTAGGCGAAGTGCGTCGCGCGGAGCTCGGACATCTCGCAGTCGCGGGGAATGATCCGGTAGCTGATGTCGTCCCGGTAGTGGAACGCGATCTGGCCGGCGCGATAGATCCCGCCGGAAGCGACGAGCCCGACCCGCGACCGCGCAAGCGGCTTCGAGACGGGCTCGAACGGCGGCTCGTCCTGGTTGTGGACCCACCTGTACGGCGGGTAGCCGAGCGCGCCGTACTGCTCTCTGGTGCGCTCGATGTAGTCGACCGGCGGCCTGGTCATGGATTCACCCTCCTGTCGGACTGGCGGCGCGCGCCGCGGATCACTCTCCGGATTCGCCGCCGAACAGCGCGTCGAGCCGGCGCCGCGCCTCGCCGGCGTCACCGGGCGATGCGGAGCCCGGCGGCGGAAGGTCGAACAGGCGGTCGAGCTCCGCGCGCGCGGCCCGCGGCGCCCCGTCCTCCACCCCCGGGCCGAGCCCCGCGGCGGGCGTGAAGTATCCGCAGAAGTTCGCGCGGTCCCGGTCCGACACCTCCTCGGCCACCGGCTCCCTGCACCCGCGGCGCACGCCGGGGTCGAAGAACTCGCACATGCGGCACACTTGCAGATCCGCGCGGCACCGCGGACACTCGGCGACCCGCGCGAACGGAGCCGGCACCTCCGCCAGCGAAGCGCCGCATTTCCAGCAGGACAGCGTCCGCGTCATCGGTGTCGATGTCCGCGCCCCGGCGGCGCGGCTCCAGGCTGCGGGACCGGACAGACCGTCGTCCCGCCTACGTATCCCATGCCGCGAGCGCCGCGTCCACTCCCGCGCCCGGGGCGCTCGCGTGCCCGAACCGGCGCAGCGTCACCTCGAGCGCCGCCAGACACGTCATCACGTTGTCCCGACGGCATCCGTACCCCATGGTGCCGATCCGCCAGATGCGGCCGTGCAGCGGACCGAACGACGTGCCGATCTCCAGGCCGAAGTCCTCGAGCAGCGCGGCGCGCACGGCATCCCCGGGCACGCCGTCGGGGATGTGCACGCCGGTCACGTTGGGCATCTTGTGCGCCTGATCGCCGAACAGCGCCAGGCCCATGGCGGTGAGGCCCGCGGTCATCGCGCGGCTGGCGCGGGCGTGGCGCTCGAAGCGGCTCTCGAGCCCTTCGTCGATCACGATCCGCGCGCACTCGCGCGCCGCGTAGAGCATCGAGGTCGCCTCGGTGTGGTGGTTCAGCCGGGACTCGCTCCAGTAGTCCATCAGCATCGACAGATCGAAGTAGTTCGACTGGATGATCCGCCCGGCGCCCTCCTCGTAGTCGTCCGGACGGATACCCTGCTCGACGTGCCGGCGCGATCTGGCCACCGCTTCCACCCGGTCGTTGAACGTCACCGGCGCGATGCCCGGGGGGCCGGACAGGCACTTCTGCAAGCCGGCGGTCACCGCGTCGAGCTGCCAGGCGTCGGTCTCGAGCGGCATGCCGGTCACCGACGCGGTGGCGTCGACATGGATCAGCGCCCCGTGCTCGCGGCAGATCCGTCCCACGGCGTCCAGGGGCTGGGCCATGGTGGTGGACGTGTCGCCCTGCACGACGGCGACGAGCTTCGGGCGATGCCGCCTCACCGCGTCCTCGACCTGCTGCGGGTCGAACACCGTGCCCCACTCGGTCTCGATGGTGACGACCTCGGCGCGGCACCGGCGCGCGATCTCGCACAGCAGGTGCCCGAAGCGCCCGAAGACGGGGACCAGCACCCGGTCGCCCGGTTCGAGCACCGACACCAGGACCGCCTCGATTCCGGCCCGGGCGGTCCCGTCGACCAGCAGCGTCCAGCGGTTGGCGGTGCGGAACACCTGCCGGTAGAGCGCCATCGCCTCGTTCATGTACTCGGTGAAGCGCGGGTCGAACTGTCCGAGCAGGGGCAGCGACATCGCCTGCAGCACGCGGGGGTCGACGTCCACCGGGCCGGGGCCCATCAGCCGGCGCGGCGGCGGGTTCAGGGGCTCGAATGCGTTGTTCATGAAGGCTCCCGGTGCAGGGTCGGTCCGGATCGCGCGAAGGCGCGCCGGAGGCGTCGGCGCGACGGCGGGTCGGGTCAGGGGTCAGGCCAGGGATCGGGTCATGGATCGGGGCCGGTGGTGCGCGTGCCAGTGGCGGGCGATGTCGATGCGCCGGGTCACCCACACCCCGTCGTGCCGGGCCACGTGGTCGAGGAACCGTTCGAGCGCGGCGGCGCGGCCGGGTCTTCCGGCGAGCCGGCAGTGGAGGCCCACCGACATCATCTTCGGGCTTTCCGCGCCTTCACGGTACAGGGTGTCGAAGCTGTCGCGCAGATAGGCGTGGAACTGGTCTCCCGAGTTGAACCCCTGCGCGGTGGCGAAACGCATGTCGTTCGCGTCCAGGGTGTAGGGGATCACCAGATGCGGTCCGTGGGGACCGTCCTCCCAGTACGGCAGATCGTCCGCGTAGGAGTCGGAGTCGTAGAGGAAGCCGCCGTCGGCCTTGACCAGATCGCGCGTGCCGGGGCTCGTCCGGCCGGTGTACCACCCGAGCGGCCGCGCGCCGGTCACCCGGGCGTGGATCTCCATGGCCTGCGCGAAGTGCGCGCGCTCGACGTCGGGCGGCACGAACTGGTAGTCGATCCAGCGCAGGCCGTGGCTCGCGATCTCCCAGTCCGCCTCCAGCATCGCCGCCACCGCCTCGGGGTTGCGCTCGAGCGCCATCGCCACCCCGTAGACGGTCACCGGCAGCCGGCGGCGGGTGAACGTCCGCCACAGCCGCCAGAACCCCGCCCGCGAGCCGTACTCGTAGATCGACTCCATGTTCATGTGGCGCACGCCGGGGAGCGGCTGCGCCCCGACGATCTCGGAGAGGAACGCCTCGGACGCCTCGTCGCCGTGCAGCACGCAGCTCTCCCCGCCCTCCTCGTAGTTGACGACGAGCTGGAGCGCGAGCCGCGCGCCGGCCGGCCAGCGCGGGTCGGGCGGGGTGCGGCCGTAGCCGCGCATGTCCCGGGGGTACGGGGTCCGGTGGCTGGTCATGGCGATGCGCTGCGGCTGCCCGTCGGCTGGGTCCATCGGCGGTGCCCGGGGTCGCGCCCGGCCGGCGAAGCGGCCTCCCCGACGACACCTCCGGATGCGGATAGTGGACCGGATCGCCTCGATACTCCAGCATCATCGCCGACGGAAGCGGGATTGCGCTGGAATCGCGCCCGGGTACGACCCGCAGCGGGACGAGTCGCAGCAAGTCCCGTCGGCGGGAACAGGCCCCTGAAATCCCCTCGACTCGACGCCCCGAGGGTCGAAATCGCACCACGATTCCACCGCGGTACGGCCTCTTCCGGGCGCTGGCGGGAATCGCTGGGCGAGTCGTGCAGCCCCGGCCGCCCCGTGGCAATATGAGCGGATATGGATCACGCGGCCGACAGCATCGAAATCCCGCCCTCCGGGCGTTCCGCGGGACGCAGTCCGGGGGGCTCCGCGCGGCCCGCATCCACGGCGAAGGGACGCATCGAGCTCCAGCGCGTCGCGAAGACCTACGACGCGGTCACCGCCGTCGACCACGTGGACCTCGTCGTGTCCGCCGGCAGCTACTGCTGCCTGCTCGGCCCTTCCGGATGCGGCAAGACCTCGACGCTGCGGATGATCGCCGGCCACGAGGAGATCAGCGCGGGCCGGATCCTGATCGACGGGCACGACGTCGGCGCCCTGCCTCCGGCCCGGCGCCCGACCGCCATGATGTTCCAGAACTACGCGCTGTTCCCGCACCTGAACTGCCTGGACAACGTCGCGTTCAGCCTGCGGATGCGAGGCATGCCCAGGACGGAGCGCCACGCGGCCGCGCTCGAGAAGCTCGACCTGGTCCACATGACCGACTACCGGGGGCGCATGCCCTCGCAGCTTTCGGGCGGACAGCAGCAGCGGGTGGCGCTCGCCCGCGCGCTCGTCACCAACCCCTCGGTGCTCCTGCTCGACGAGCCGCTCTCGGCCCTGGACCCGTTCCTGCGCGTTCGCATGCGCGGGGAGCTCGGACGACTGCAGCGCGACCTCGGCATCACCTTCGTCCACGTCACGCACTCGCAGCAGGAGGCGATGTCGGTCGCGGACTCGGTGGTGGTCATGGACCACGGCCGCATCGAGCAGGTCGGCCCGCCGCGCACGATCTACAACGCGCCGGCCACCGCCTTCGTGGCGCGCTTCATCGGCGGACACAACGTGCTGGAGGGGCGGGTGGAGTCGGCCACGGCGGAAGCCTTCCGGCTGAAGGTGCCGGCCGGCGGCACGGTGGCCGGGGCGGGCGGCGCGAGCGCCCTGGGCCGCGACACCGCACGCGTCGCTATCCGTGCGGACCTCGTCGGCATCCGCGCCGTCCGATCGGAGCCGTTGCCGGACAACCCGTTGCCGGACAATGCGGTGCCCGGGCGCGTGCGCGGGATCGAGTACCACGGCTCCAGCGTGCAGATCGAGCTGGAGGTCGGCGGGGTCCGGGAATTCTCGGTGACCGTGGGCGAGAAGGAGTTCTACGCGGCGCCGGTGGAGGCCGGTTCGGATGTCGTCGCGTCGTGGCGCACCGATGCGGTGCATCTCCTCGATGATTGAGCCGGCATCCGTTGGCACGTCCTCTGCGCGCGGAGGCCGCGAATCGGCGAGGCCGGCCCGCCGCCTGGAGAGGTTCCGGCGGCCGGCGATGCGCATGGCGCGGGCGAATGGCGGGAGGCGGCGCCCGAGCTCCGGCGAGCCGTGGCGCACCGCTCGTGGAGGCATTGGCGGCAGCCTGAACGGACGCGTGGTGTGCGGGTCCCGGCCGGCGAGCCGTGGCGCACCGCTCGTGGAGGCATTGGCGGCAGCCTGAACGGGCGCGTGGTGTGCGGGTCCCGGCCGGCGAGCCGTGGCTCGCCGCTCGTGGAGGCATTGGCGGCAGCCTGAACGGGCGCGTGGTGTGCGGGTCCCGGCCGGCGAGCCGTGGCTCGCCGCTCGTGGAAGGATTGTGAATCGTGGGCCGGGACGAGGGCCCCTGCTGGTGCGGTCGCCCCGACGCGGGGCGGCCCGGGCGCTCGATATCGAGCGGAAAGACGCGAGCCCCTGACGGGGCGCAACCGGAAAGACAGGAGAGAGACGATGGCCAGACGGAGAAAAGCAACCGGAACCCTCACCCGCCGCACCCTGCTCAAGCGCGGCGCGGCGCTCTCGGGAGCCGCGGTGGCGGGCGGCGCGATCACGGGGTTCCCCATGGTGTGGGCCCAGAACATCAAGGACGTCACCCTGCGCCAGTTCGGCACCGGGGTGTCGAACATCAACGCCATCGCCGAGAGGGCGAAGGAGGACCTCGGCATCACGCTTCAGATGACCGCGCTCGACACCGACTCCACCGCGCAGCGCGTCGTCACCCAGCCGAAGAGCTTCGACATCGCCGACATCGAGTACTTCACCCTCAAGAAGGTGTGGGGCGCGGGCAACATGCAGCCGATGGACATCTCGCGGCTGAAGTACTTCGACAAGGTCGTCGGGATCTTCAAGGACGGGAGGCTGACCCCGACCTCGAAGATCGCCCAGGGCACCGCCCCGCATACCGTGAGCTTCGTCGAGAAGCCGGGCGACAAGACCTTCGCGGCGGGGATGACCAACTGGTACACGATGGTGCCGACCATCTACAACGCCGACACCCTGGGCATCCGGCCCGACCTCATCGGGCGCCCCATCGAGAGCTGGACGGAGCTGCTCAACCCCGAGTTCCGGGGCAAGGCGTCGATCCTGAACATCGCCTCCATCGGCATCATGGACGCGGCGATGGTCTGCGAGGCGATGGGCGAGATCCAGTACGGCGACAAGGGCAACATGACGAAGGAGGAGATCGACCGAACCATGGCGATCTTCACCGAGGCGAAGAAGGCGGGGCAGTTCCGGGCGTTCTGGAAGACGTTCGACGAGTCGGTGAACCTGATGGCGTCCGGCGAGGTGGTGATCCAGTCGATGTGGTCGCCGGCCATCACCAAGGTCCGTTCCATGGGGATCCCGTGCGTCTACCAGCCGCTCAAGGAAGGGTACCGCTCCTGGGGCGGCGGGCTCGGCATCTCGGCGAACCTCTCCGGGCTCGAGCTGGATGCGGCCTACGAGTACGTCAACTGGTACCTCTCCGGATGGGTCGGGGGGCTGCTCATGCGCCAGGGCTACTACTCCGCGGCCCCGGAGACGTCGAAGGATCACATGTCCGCCGACGAGTGGGGCTACTGGTTCGAGGGCAAGCCCGCGCAGGGCGACATCATCAACCCCTTCGGCCAGAAGATGGAGTCGGCCGGGGCGGTGCGCGACGGCGGCTCGTTCCACGACCGGATGGGCGCGGTCGAGTGCTGGAACTCGGTGATGGACGAGAACCGGTACATGGTCCGGAAATGGAACGAGTTCATCGCGGCGTAGCCCGGCGCCGGGCGGTGCGGGCGATCCGGAGGGCCGGCCGCCCGCTCGCGGGCCACTGAGCGGCGCTCGTCCGATGCGCTACCTGCAGGTCCTGCCGCTCACCCTCACCCTGGTGCTCTTCCTGGTCATCCCGATTCTCCTGATCGGGGTGGTGAGCTTCTGGGACTACAGCGAGTTCGAGCTGATCCCGGACTTCGTGTGGACCAACTACGAGGAGCTCTTCACCTCCACGGTCACCTACACCATCTACTTCGCGACGATCAAGTTCGCCTTCCTGACCTGGGTCTTCACGCTCCTCGTCGGGTTCACCGTCGCATACTTCCTCGCCTTCCACGTGCACGATCTGAAGTGGCAGATCGTGCTGTTCCTGCTCTGCACCATCCCGTTCTGGACCTCGAACATCATCCGGATGATTGCCTGGATCCCGGTGCTCGGCCGCCACGGGCTGGTCAACGACGGGCTGCTCGCGCTCGGGGTGGTGGACGAGCCGGTCGAGTGGCTGCTGTTCTCCGAGTTCTCCGTGGTGCTCGCGTTCGTGCACCTCTACACGCTGTTCATGGTGGTGCCGATCTTCAACTCGATGATGCGCATCGACCCCTCGGTCATCGAAGCCGCCTACGATGCGGGGGCGGGCACGTGGCGCACCCTGTGGCACGTGATCCTGCCGCTGTGCAAGCCCGGCATCGCCATCGGCACGATCTTCGTGGTCACCCTGGTGATGGGCGACTTCGTGACCGTGCAGATGATGTCGGGCGGCCAGAACGCATCGGTCGGGGTCGCGATGAACAACAAGCGGGCCCTGCTCCAGTACCCGGCCGCCGCGGCCGACGCGGTGATCCTGCTCGCCGTGGTGCTGATGATGGTGGCGGCGCTGATGCGCATCGTCGACGTGAGAAAGGAGCTCTGAGGATGCGGCGCGGCACGAGGCGGAGGGCCGAGTCGCAGGCACTCGCGCTCTTCTTCGCACTGTTCGTGGTGTTCCTGTACGGGCCGATCATCGCGATCGTCGTGCTCTCTTTCCAGGGTGTCGACGGCGGCCTCACCTTCCCCATGAACGGCGTGTCGACGCACTGGTTCGGGAAGCTGTTCGAGCCGCAGATGGTCGGCGACTTCGAGGGGTCGTTCGCACGCTCGTTCACCCTGGCCTGCGTGGTGATGGTGCTGACGGTGGTGTTCTCGCTCGCCGCCGGCCTCGCGTTCCGCCGGCCCTTCCGCGGCGCGGCGCTGGTGTTCTACCTCACGGTGGCGAGCCTCATCGTGCCCTCGATCCTCATCACCCTGGGAATCGGCCTGATGTTCGACCGGGCCGGATTCGAGCCGCACTGGTACAGCTCCGGTCTCGGCGCCCACCTGACGTGGACCCTGCCGTTCGGCCTGCTCATCATGTTCGCAGTGTTCAACCGCTTCGACCCGTCGTACGAGGAGGCGGCGCGGGACCTCGGCGCGCGCCCCTGGCAGGTGTTCCGGTACGTGGTGCTCCCGATCATCGGCCCGAGCCTCGTCGGCGTCGGCCTGTTCGGATTCACGCTCTCGTTCGACGAGTTCGCGCGCACCCTGCTCGCGGCCGGGGTGCACAACACGCTGCCTCTCGAGATCTTCGGGATGACCACCAACGCCACCACCCCGGTGCTCTACGCGCTGGGCACCGTGACCACCGGGGTGTCGTTCCTGGTCATCATGGTTTGCCTCTTCCTCATCTCCCTGCTGCAACGCCGGCGCACGCGGCACGGGACGGACGCGGGCGAGGGGATGGTGTAGCCGGCGAGCCCGTTCCCCGACGGGGTACGGCGCGAGCCGGCCGGCAAGGAGCCGCATGTGATCGCCGCTCTCGTCCGATGGTGCGAGCCGCCCGGCAGGGAGGTGCGCATGACCACCGCTCTCGCCCGGTTCGGCAAGGGTGTATGTCAGGGTGTACGTCCGATTTGCGGTATCCCCGGGATCGAGGGCGGGCCGCCCTCGCGAACGAGAGCAGGATGCCCTCGACTCCAGGGGCTCCCGGAGCTGAAAACGATGGATCTCGCAAATCGGACATGCACCCGGCTCGGCAATGGAGGACTGCGCGCGCGATGAAGATCCTCCTCGTCAACCCCAACACCACTCGCTCGATGACCAGGAAGATGGACGCCGCCGCCCGTTCGGTGGCGTCGCCGGGCACCGGGGTCGTCGCGGTCACCGCCGGGTACGGGCCGGAGAGCATCGAGGGATACTACGACGAGGCGTTCTCGGTCCCCGCGATGCTGGATGCGGTGAAGGCGCACCCCGACGCCGCCGGCGTCGTGGTCGGGTGCTTCGACGACACCGGGGTCGACGCGGCGCGGTGCGTGACCTCCGCCCCGGTGATCGGGATCTGCCAAGCGGCGATGCAGGCCGCCTCGGTCGTCTCCGGCAGCTTCACGGTGGTCACCACGCTCGGCCGGTCCGTGCCGGCTCTCGAGCATCTCGCGCGGCGCTACGGGTACGCGGACCTGTGCCGCAAGGTCCGGGCGTCCGAGATTCCGGTGCTCGCGCTGGAGGACCCGGCGTCGGGCGCCCGCGACCGGCTTCGCTCGGAGATCCGCCGCGCCCTCGACGAGGACGGCTGCGAGTCCATCGTGCTCGGCTGCGCGGGCATGGTGGACATGGCCCGCTCGCTCTCCGGGGAGCTGGCGGTGCCGGTGGTGGAGGGGGTCACCGCGGCGGTGAAGATCGTCGAGGGTCTCGCGGTGCTCGGGATCACGACCTCGAAGCGAGGCGGCTACGCCCCGCCCCGCCCGAAGACGTACTCGGGCGCGTTCTCGCGGTACGGTCCCGGCTGATGGCTGGAGAGAATGACACCGGCATCCTGCCGCCATCTCACCGTATGTGGCCGAACCGTGAACCGGGAAGTGGGCAATGGGCGGAACGACCTCTTCCGGGATGCCGATGAGAAGATACGGACCCGAAGACAGTGTCCTGGCGTTCCCGAACAGCTTGTGACCGTTCCGGCATCCTGCACCCGACCACGCGGGAGAGCGCGGGCTCCCGAGACGATTCCGGGACTCTCCGGAATCCGGGATACCGGAGATGAGTAGCTCCACCACTCGCCCGGCAACGACCCCGCCGGAGAGCCGCCTGGAAGGAGCGTCAATCTACCGCATTGCCCTCGGCCCGGAGACGCGGCCCGACGGCTGGCAGCAGGCCCTCATGGACGAGGAGTGGCCGCAGGCTCTGATCGCGCCGACCGGATCGGGCAAGACGGCGGCCGTCACCCTTGGCTGGGCCGCGCACCGGCTGCGCGCGCCCGACGCGACGCCGCGACGCCTAGTGTGGTGCCTGCCGATGCGGACCCTGGTCGAGCAGACTGCGGATTCCGTGAAGGGCTGGTTCGGCAGGTTGGCGGCGGAGGCGACGGGCGCGGCCGGGCTGCCCGGCCCGGATGATGTTCATGTTCTCATGGGCGGCGCCGAGGCGGGCGGCTGGATTGAGAAGCCCGAACGTCCGGCGGTGCTCGTCGGCACCCAGGACATGCTTCTCAGCCGTGCGCTCATGCGCGGCTACGCTGCCTCGCGGGCCAACTGGCCGATGGAGTTCGCGCTGCTTCACGACGACACCCAGTGGGTCTTCGACGAAGTCCAGCTCATGGGGGCGGGCCGTGCCACCTCGGCCCAGCTCGATGCCTTTCGTCGCCACGAGGCCGCGCGCGCCGCGCGTGCGCATCGACCGAACGGCCATCCCGCCCGCAGCCTCTGGATCTCCGCCACCCTCGAGCCGGCCTGGCTCAGGACCGTGGATCATGCCGAGCCGGCACCGGAAACGGTGGCGCGGGTCGATCCGGGTGCGGCGGCGGACGGCCGGCTCGCCCGCCTCGCGAAGGCGAAGAAGGTGCTTCGCCGTTCCGACATCGGACCGGCGTCTGCGACGCCCGATGACTTGAAGCGCTATGTCGGGGAGCTCGCGGAATCGATCCTGGCCGCCCGCCGCACCGGGCACATGACCCTCGTGATCGTCAACCGGGTGGCGCGGGCGCAGGAACTTCATCGAGAACTTCATGCGGCGATCAAGCGATCGCTCCCGCAACGTGAGGCACCGTCGCCGGTGCTGGCCCTCGTCCACTCGCGCTTTCGCCCGGCCGAGCGCGAGCGGGAGATGAACAAGGTGGTCGGCGGCGGGTCGGATGACATCATCGTGGTCGCCACGCAGGCCGTCGAAGCCGGTGTCGACATCTCCGCCGCCGTCCTGTTCACCGAGCTCGCGCCCTGGCCGTCCCTGGTGCAGCGCTTCGGTCGCGCGAACCGGTACGCGGAGCTCGATGGCGGCGCCGACATCTTCTGGATCGATCTGCTCGGCGAATCGGGGGACGAGAAGGCCGAGAACGAGCTGGCGCGGCCCTACGCGGTCGAGGAATTGCGGGCGGCGCGCGAACGGCTTGCGTCGCTGGCCGACGCGGCTCCCGCGAACCTCCCCCGGCCGGGCGCCGTCGATCCGCCACGACGGGTCATCCGCCGGAAGGATCTGGACGATCTCTTCGATACGGACCCCGATCTGACCGGCTTCGATGTCGATATCTCTCACTATGTCCGCGACGCGGACGACACCGATGTCCGCATCTTCTGGCGCGATCTGCGCGAGGGGTCCCGGAGCGCCGGCGTGTCGTCCAGACCACCCCGGCCCAATGCCGATGAGCTGTGCACGGCTCCGATCGGCGGGGCCGGGGACTGGCTGAAAAAGCTGCGGAATCAGCGCTCCGGGGAAGACACCGTCTTCGTCCGCGACCCGCAGTGGCGAAGCACGGAGGGGCCGACCGGCAAGGCGCCGCCCGGCTGGAGACCCTTCCGGGATCCGGATCCTCCTTGGCCGGGAATGACCCTGCTCGTGGATACGAAGGCCGGCGGGTACGATGAATCCATCGGGTTCACGGGCAATCCCAAGGATGTTCCGACGCCGGTCGCCGGCTCCCCGGATCTCACCTCCGTCTCGGGTCCACCATCGGCTGCGGACGAGGAGGGCCACGACGAAGATCCGCGAAGCACGATCGGCGTGCCGGTGCCGCTCACCGAACATCTCGACCATGTCGCCGAGGAGGCCGAGGCTCTCTGCCGCGCCCTCGCCGTCGACCCCGAGACCCGCGAGGCCATCGTCCGGGCGGCGCGCTGGCACGATCTCGGGAAGGCGCACGAGGTCTTCCAGGACACCATGCGTCGAGGACTCTCCCGACCCGATGCCGACCCGGACATGCTCCTCGCGAAGACGGTCGGGACGAATCTTCGTCACGGCCGCGCCTTCTTCCGGCACGAGCTTGCGTCCGCCCTCGCGTTCCTCCACCACGAGCACTGGTCGCGCGACGCCGATCTCGTGGCTTGGCTGATCGCCGCCCATCACGGGAAGGTGCGGATGAACCTCCGCGCGCTGCCGCGCGAGCGAGCGCCGACGGGCGAACAGGCGGGCGAACAGGCGGGCGCACGATTCGCCCGCGGGATATGGGAAGGCGACGAGCTTCCGGGCGTCGATCTCGGCGCCGGCGAACGCTGGGCCGGCGGCCCGCTCACCCTGTCGATCATGGAGCTCGGCTGGGACGACGTGACGCGCGAGAGCTGGACCGAGCGCACGCGCGATCTGCTGAAACGGTTCGGTCCCTTCCGTCTCGCCTGGATGGAGACCATCGTCCGCATCGCCGACTGGCGAGCGTCGGCGAAGGAACGGGAGTGGAGTGGTGGCGACGCCTGATCCGATCGCGCTCGACGGATGCGCCCCCACGCCACTGGCGTCCTACCTGAAGGCGCTCGGCGTCCTGCGCCTGCTCTCGTCGCCGGCCAACAACGTCAGCGGCGAGGCCGCCGACCCGCGCGTGCGGGGCTGGTGGGAGAACGAGCGCTTTCATCTGAGGACCGCGCTCGCTCGCGAAGAGGTACTCCGCTTCTTTCTGGAGGACTACGCACCGAGCCCGATCATCGCCCCGTGGAATGGCCGTGCCGGCTTCCTCGAAGGGGACGGGCGGGAGGACTCGACGCGCGCCGGCGCCGAGCTCATGCGCAGGTTTGGAGCAAGTCCGGCCCCTCGTTTCGCGAACATGCGGCGGACTATCGAACGTTCGCGCGGGAATGATGAGCTTGTCAGGCAAAACCGCCTTCGTGCAAGGAGGAAGGCTCTCGAGAAAGAGATAAAGACATTGCGGGGAGAGGAGAGAAAGTCCCGGGAGGAGGAAAAGAAGAAGGCGGAGAAGCAGGAGAAGCAGTCCAAGCGGGTATTGCTTCCGGCCCTGCGATCGGCGACGGAGCCGGGCCATGTCTCATACGTCGACGCCTGCTATGTTCTTTCGGCCGAGGAAACTCCGATGCCCTTGCTCGGGTCCGGCGGGAACGACGGCAGCCGCGATTTCGGTGTCAACTTCGCAGATGAATTGGCCCGGCTGTTCGGGGTGGACGACGGCTTCGCTACGGGGTTCGGAAAGTCGTCGCTCGATGGTGCACTCCTCGGCGGAGGTCGTCTGGGCACCGGCACCCAAAGAACGATGGGCCAGTTCAGTCCCGGTCAGGGTGGAAGCAATGCAACGAACGGATACGAAGGCTTGAATCCCCTGAACCCGTGGGATGTCGTGCTGGCGATGGAGGGAACCATTGCATTCGCCGGCGCCCTGACCCGAAGCTGGGGGGCGGCGGGCGGCAGCCGAGCCTCCTTCCCGTTCACCTTCGAACCCATCGGGGCCGCCGCCGGGAACTTCTCCCCTGAAGACCCGTTGCGTCCTCGCGGTGAAATCTGGGCGCCACTGTGGAAGAAACCCGCCGCGTTCATCGAGGTCATGGCCATCTTCTCGGAAGGCAGGCTCACCCTGGGAAACCGCACCGCGCGCACCGGTCTCGATGCCGCCCGTTCGGTCGCACAGATTGGGCTCGCCCGGGGAATCAGCAGCTTCGAGCGCTATTCCCTCATTCAACCCGACAGGAAGATGCCGTATCAGGCGACTCCTCTCGGTCGAATTGCCACGCCCGCCCATCCACGCCGAGACCTGATCGCCGACCTGGAAGTTGGCGACTGGCTCGGGCGGGCGCAACGACTGGTCGGCAACCGGAGGGCAGCCCCGAGTCGAGCCCGGCAGGCGATGCGCCGGCTGGAGGATTCGCTGTTCCAGATGACGGATGCGGCCCGGGCGCCCGAAGGGTCCCGCAACGCACTGTTGGCTATCGGCGGCTTCGTCGAGTGGCTGGCCACGAATCGAAAAGCCCGCGAAAAGCTGAATCCTCCACCGAGATTGTCGCGGGACTGGATTCGGCAGGCGGATGATGGCACACCTGAATTCCGGGTCGCGGCCGCCCTCGCCAGCCTCGGACTCTCTCCGCCGGAGCATCGGACAGGCCGACACCCGCATCGCCCGGGCGGCGCCTCGGCGGACGGTGGATCAGCAACGGACCCGGCATCCATACCGCATGATGAGACGCAGGAGGAAGCCTCCCGATCTCCAGCCGTACCCGCGCTGCCGATGGCGGCCCATTTCGCCCCGGTCGCGATCGACGGAGAACGATTTTTCAACAGGACGAACCTCCGCGAACGCCGGACATGGCACTCTGCCGACCCTCCACCCACCGTCGTCTGGGGGGCCGGAAGCCTCGTCTCGAACATGATCGCGGTCCTGGAGCGGCGGATGGTCGAGGCGGCGATACGCGGGCTGCCGGACAAGCCGCTCGCGGGCGCCGCCTTCGCGGGGGCCGCAGACGTGGCCGCGTTCATCGAAGGTGATTTCGACGACGCAAGATGCGCCGCGTTGCTTGCTGGCCTGGTATGGGCGGCCCCGGCGCGGTTGGGGCGCCCGACGACACGTGATGGCGCACCCGTCATGGAGCCGCCCTTTGCATATGCCGCTCTGAAGCCGCTGTTCTCCACCTATAAGGCCCTTCGGTGCGCCGGGGCGCTGCTCGACGGCGAGGCCCGCCTGCCGTTGCCGCCCGGGTTGCTGGCTCGCCTGCGCGCCGGCGGCGGCAGCCGGGACGGGCGAGCGACCGACGAAGCGGTCCGCACCGCCTTGGCCCGCGCTCGTGCGTCGGGCCTCGCCTCCCCTTTCGATCCGGCGGGCTCGCACGGCCACGCAGCCAGTCGGGTCGGCGCCGGCGTGCGGGCCGACCGGCTGGCTGCCTCGCTTCTGATCCCGATCGGAGACCGTGACCTGAAGGCGCTGCTCGCTCGCGTCTGGCCCGATGCGTTGCCCGACGACGGCTTTCCAACGGAGGAAACGACCGATGCCGCTTGATCTGACCCCACTCGACGGCGCGCCGCGCCTGCTCGTCGAAGCGAAACTGACCCCCGTCCAGGGCAGCCGATTCCAGCCGACGGGGTTCCCCAATCTCGGCCACGCCGTCTACGAATCACCGGACGGACAGGGCCGGATCGTGCTCGTCGAGAGCGCCCAGTCCATGGCGAACCGCCTGGAGGCGGTGTGCTGGGACGAGAACGCCGACGATTGGGTTATTCCATTGAAAGGACTGCCATACGTTCGCGTCGTCAACGCCGAAGGAGAGCGCATTACTAATTCGGTACTCGAAGCGCACCGTATTAACTCGGAATACATCGCGCGAGCCGAGGGGTTTGAACGAATCAGGAATGAAATCGGTTTCGAGGCGAATCGACCATTCAATATTCATGGACAACTGGTGCCAGCATTACTCAAATACGATATTAACTCCCTTGTTCATGGGGTATTTCTGGAAGAAATAGCCGGCGTGATTCGGTTGCCCCGAGTGCTGTCCGCCTTCATCGAAGCCTCGAATGCGAAGGTGGCGGCGAGCGGCGGTGTAAAGTTTAATCGACTTGACCCCAAGTTAAAGCAAGGCGAGGGCAACGTCCCCTTTGCACGGGACGAGTGGGTGGCCGAGCGGATCACGGCCTGCTTCAACCTCGACCTGCGGCAGATCCGGGCGTTCGGCCTGGGTGATGCGGTCGAACGGCTGCTCATCGCGATGGCCCTCTTCAAGATTCGGCGCTTCCTGGTCGAGGGGCTTCGGCTGCGCACCGCATGCGACCTCGATGTTCACGAAATCGTAGTCACGCGTCCCGACCGCTTCGACCTCCCTGAACTTGCCGACCTGGAGGCCGAGCTTCCCGCCCTGATCGATGCCGTCGGAGCACAGGGACTCTTCGGAGACAGAGACAGCCGCGAGCTGACCGTCACCTGGCGGAAGTAGACGGATGTTCGCCCTGACCTTCGGCTTCCCCGCCGGTCGCTACCACGCGACGCCGTGGGGCCGCAACGTCAACGAGGCGGACGTCGCATGGCCGCCGGAGCCTTGGCGGCTGTTGCGCGCGATCATCGCCGCGTGGTGGCGCAAGGGCGACCGCGCGCGCTGGCCGGAGGACGATCTCGCCGCCCTCATCGACGCGCTGGCCGAGGCGCCGCCCGTCTACCATCTGCCCGAGGGTGCGATCCACGCCCACACCCGCCACTACATGCCGCAGGGGAAGCTGGACAAGGGGAGAGAGAAGACAGCGCTCGTCTTCGACGGGTTCTTCCACTTGCCGAAAGGGGCGGAGATCGTCGCCGCCTGGCCCGAGCTGACCCTGAACGGAAACCTGTTCGGGCTGGCGGTCGACCTCGCCGAGTCGATCGGCTGGCTCGGCCGCGCGAAGAGCTGGACGGAATGCCGGGCCGTGGACGACTGGAACGGCGAGGCGAACTGTCGGCCCGCGGGAGCCGGGAGTACCGGGACTCCGGTGCGCCCCGACAACGGTCGTCGTCGATCCCGCGCTCTCCGCCCCGCGGGAGCCGGGAGTGCCGGAACTCCGGTGCGCCTGCTCGCACCGCGCTCGCCCGCGGCATATGCGGCTGAACGACAGCGCCTGATCGCGAAAGCCGGCCGGGAATCAGCCGACGCAACGTCGCAGCCGCGGCGGGCGTCGAAGACCCGTCGCGGTGGCCAGGCAGGCGCAGAGCTTCGGACCGAGGCGACCGGCGCGGACATGCCGCCGGCACGGCTCGTCGACGACACGCTGCCGGCGCGGCTCGTCGATGCGCTGGCGCTCGATACCGCGGACTATCAGGAGCGGGGCTGGAGCCGTCCACCGGCCGCGCACGAAATCGTCTACCTGCGTGACGCCGACGCAAGCCCCGGCGTATTGCCCCGCCGCCCCTCCACCGGGCGTCGTCGCGCAGCCCGAGACGAAGACAGACCCACCATCGCCCGCTTTCTGCTCGCCGGACGGCCCCTTCCCCGCATCGAAGATGCCGTGAAGATCGGGGAGCTCATGCGCCGCGCCGCGCTCGCGCAGTTCGGCTGGAGGAAGGACGAGGCGACAGGACGCTCGATGCCTCGCGCCCCATGGCAGATCTCGGGGCGGGGCGCCGACGGCCGGCCGCTGGCGGACCCCGTGCACCCCCATGCGTTCTGGCTGCCGGAGGATGCGGACTCGGATGGCTGGATCGACCACATCTCGGTCTGCATCGAGAGCGGCATCGACGACAAGGTCCGCGCTCGTCTCGACCGGATCACCCGCCTCTGGCTCGCGCCAGGGCAGCGACCGGGCGGCGACGAGCCCGAGCCCCCGACGGTAAGGGAATGGCGGCTCGCGCTGGAAGGATTCGGCCGCCCTGCCGACTTTGCCGGGAGCGCGCAGATCTTCGGCACAGCGGCCCGGTGGCGAAGCGCAACCCCGTTCCTGGCCACCGGGCACCTGAAGGCATCCGGCTACCCGGGCGAGGTTCGCCGCCTCCTCAGGCGCCGCGGCCGGGATGCGGACGAAGTGGAGGTCGAGGAGCTGGAGAGCATCGCCGTCGGAGGAACCGAGCGCCGCGCCCTCCATTTCCACCGATTCCGTTCCCGTGGCGGCGAGAGGCAGCTCGACACCACCGGCGCCCTCCTGCGTATCGCCTTCCCGCAGCCCGTCACCGGGCCGCTCGCCATCGGGTTCGGCAGCCACTTCGGCCTGGGACTCTTCGAACCCGAGGACTGACCAGCAGCACCCCAAGCTGATCTTCAGGACCGGGCCGTCGAGCAGCGGCGAGGTACTCCCACAACCCGACATCGCTCCCCCAACCGCTGACTCTCGCTCCTCGTTCAGGCTCATTTCAGGATTGAAAAAGGGGATTATATCCCAAAGTCACAAAAAAGAGTGACACAATCGCCTGAATCGGTTATCCTACAGTCACAAATCGGGAGGATCGGCGATGGCTCAGAAGGCACCGGGGAAGGCACACCGCAAGGGGCTGACGCTGCTTCAGGTCGCCGACATGTTCGGTGACGAGACGGCGGCAACGCAATGGGTCGCCGAGCGCCGCTGGCCGAATGGCCCGCACTGCCCCAAGTGCGGCTCGTTCAACGTCCAGTCGGGCATCAAGCACCGCTCCATGACGCACCGCTGCCGGGACTGCTCGACGGGCAAGAGCCGAACGATGTTCACCCTGCGCGTGGGCACGGTCATGGAGGGGTCGAAGCTCCCCTATCGGGTGTGGGCCATTGCGATCTACCTGTTCACCACGAACCTCAAGGGGGTGTCGAGCATGAAGCTGCACCGCGAGCTCGGCATCACGCAGAAATCCGCCTGGCACTTGGCGCACCGACTCCGCAAGACGGTCGAGACGGGACAGGGGTTCTTCTCCGGCCCGGTCGAGGTCGATGAGACCTTCATCGGGGGCAAGCGGAAGAACATGAGCAACGCCAAGCGCAAGGCACTCGCCGAATCCGGCGCAGGGCGCGGCTCCGTCGGCAAGACGGCGGTCGTCGGCGCGAAGGACCGGACGACGAAGCAGGTGCGCGCCCAGGTCGTCGAGTACACCGACAAGCCGACCCTCCAGGGGTTCGTCGGCGAGCACGCCGCCCCCGAAGCCACCGTGTACACAGACGAGTCGGCCTCCTATGAGGGGTTGGCGCATCACGATTCGGTCAAGCACAGCGTCTCCGAGTACGTCCGCGGGCAGGTGCACACCAACGGCATGGAGTCGTTCTGGAGCATGCTGAAGCGGGGCTACATCGGCACCTACCACAAGATGAGTCCGAAGCATCTGGACCGCTACGTGACGGAGTTCCAGGGACGCCACAACGTCCGCGAGCGGGACACCATCGACCAAATGGGGGACGTGGTGGAGGGCATGGCCGGCAAGCGGCTGACCTACCGCGACCTCACCAAGCCCAACGGGCTGTCCAGCGGAGCACGCGGATCATGAGCGCGACCGCCGGCGAAGCCATATCCGTTGACCGGTCCAGGAAGCGAGTCGTCCAGAACGGAATGCCAACCAATGACTTGGTGTTCAGCGCCCATGTCGCGGGAAACGATATGGTTTTCCCGGAAGTTCTCTCGCTGTATGTCGCGCCGGAGTCTGTCGTAGCGGATGTTACCTACGGCGAAGGCGTGTTCTGGCGCAATGTGCCGACCGATCGATACACGGTGCTCGACACCGACATAAAGACCGGAACCGATTGTCGCGAACTGCCTTATGGCGATGGCGAAATTGACTGTGTGGTACTGGACCCTCCTTACATGCACACACCGGGGGGAAGCGCTCACACGGTTCACACTGCGTTTGAGCGGCATTACCGGAACAACGGCACCGGGAACAAGACGACGAAGAAGTACCACGAAGCGGTGCTCGCGCTGTACGAAGATGCCGGGAAAGAGGCATGGAGAGTATTACGTGACCGCGGCGTGCTGATCGTGAAGTGTCAGGACGAAGTGTGTTCGAACCGCCAGCGATTTACCCATGTCGAAATCATGCAGGCGTATGAAAAATTTGGGTTTATTGCTGAAGATCTGTTCGTCGTCATCCGCCAGAACCGGCCTGGAGTGAGCCGGACAGTCCGGCAAGTTCACGCGCGGAAGAACCATTCGTACTTCATCGTCTTCTGGAAGCGGATAGCGGGACGCCGGCTGTGGGAAGGGCCGGAGTGAACGCCGTCGATCTTCTTGTCGCGATTATCCGCGAGCATGCACCGGAGGATATCTGGCGGGATTCTCCGCTCATTGGTTATCGGATGCTCGGGAACACGAACCGAGGTGAGATCGGAGAGGAGTTCGTCCGGCGTTACTTGGCGGCACATGGCATTGACGTGGGAAATGGTGGTCGGACGTCAAGGACAGACATCCGAATCGACAATCTGCGATTCGAAGTGAAAACCGCGTCGCTCGGTGCCGGCGGAACATTCCAGTTCAATCATGTCCGGCTGGATCGACAGTACGACTACCTTCTCTGTCTCGGGATCTGTCCTGATCGCGTGGCCTTCAACATGTGGCGGAAGGGCGCGGTTGCGGAGAACCGCGCCGGGACATTGGTTCGCATGGCAGAAGGTCAAGCGGTTACGTACAAGCTCACGAAGAGATTGGCCGAAATGGACGAGATAGAGAGATTACCTGGCAGGATTGTTGTCGCTCTTGCCAGCCAAGAGGAGTAAGCCGATGAAGCGCCCGAATCGTCCGCCTGCCTACGTCCCGGAGCCGCGCACGGTGGTGCTCCCGCCGAAGGACTACCAGCCGAGCAAGGCGGAGCTGGAGGAGGAGTTCGACATGCCGGGCATGTCGGATGAGGAGCTGCGCCGGACGTTCTTCCGGCCCGTCAAATTCGTCCGGGATGCCAAGTAGTTACGAGCTTGACCGGGCGATTTTGTGACTTTGGGATATAATCCCCTTGAAAAACACTCCCTGCCGACGGTGCGGTGACGCAGTCGCCTGCGGGCTGGAGCAGCCTCTCCGCGCGGCAACTGGCGCTTGCCCGCAGCCGTGCGAAGGAATAGCGTGGCCGGGAATGCAGCGCGCTTGCGACGGAGCGGCGGCAGGGCAGACTTCCGCGTGCCTTACGGCCCGGCGCCGCGCACGGAGAGGGCAATGACCCGGCAGCGTCTTCCGATCGGGGTCCAGGACTTCCGGACCATCCGGAGCGAGGGCTTCTACTATGTCGACAAGACCCCGCTCGTCCGGCGGCTGGTGGACGAGGGGCGCCACTACTTCCTGTCCCGCCCGCGCCGCTTCGGCAAGAGCCTGCTGCTCGACACGCTGCGGTCCCTGTTCGCCTGCCACGAGCCCCTGTTCCGGGGGCTGGACATCCACCCGCACTGGGACTGGTCCTCGCCGCATCCGGTGGTGCGGCTGAGCTTCGACGGGAAGTACAACGAGCCGGGGGACATCGAGCGCAACGTCCTCAACCAGCTGGCCATCATCGAACATGCTGCCGGTCTCGACACGGGGCCGGTCGCCGACACGGGGCCGGAGCGCCTGCAGAACATCCTCTATCGCCTGCACCACGCCACCGGCCGTCCGGCTGCGGTGCTGGTGGACGAGTACGACAAGCCGATCCTCGACGTGCTCCACGACCCGGACCTCGCGAGGGCCAACCGGGACTACCTGCGCGGCTTCTACGGCGTCGTCAAGGGCAGCGCCGAGCATGTCCGCTTCGTCTTCGTCACCGGGGTGAGCATGTTCTCGAAGGTCAGCCTGTTCTCGGGGCTGAACAATCTGAAGGACATCAGCCTCGACCCGCGCTACGCCACGGTGTGCGGCTACCGGGAGGCGGACCTGGACCGGGTGTTCGGGCCGGAGCTTGCCGGGCTGGACCGCGACGAGGTCCGGACCTGGTACAACGGCTATCACTGGCGGGGCGGGGAGCGGGTCTACAACCCTTACGACGTGCTGCTGCTGCTCGACAGCCGGGAGTTCCGTCCCCACTGGTTCGAGACCGGGTCGCCGGAGTTCCTGTTCCGGATGCTGATGGAGAGGTCGGTGAGTCCGATGGAGCTGGAGGGCCGGCTGGCGGGGATGTCGCTGGTCTCGAAGTTCGATGTGGGGGACATCGACATCGAGGCGCTGCTGTTCCAGACCGGCTACCTGACCATCGCGGAGGAGATGAGGGAGGCCTTCGACGCGGTGTACCGACTGGACTATCCCAACCTCGAGGTTCGGGTCAGCCTGAGCCGGGGGCTGCTCGGGTGGCTGGGGAAGAAGGGGGTGGAGCCGCTGGAGCGGGGGCGGGAGCTGTGCGCGCTGCTGGAGGCGAACGACTTTGCGGGCTTCGGCGCGACGCTGCGCGCTTGGCTCTCGGGGGTCCCCTACCAGTGGCACGCGAAGGGGGACTTGGCGCGCTACGAGGCGTGGTATGCGAGCCTGCTGTACATGTGCCTGTGCTCGGTGGGTGTGGAGCTGCGGGTGGAGGAGGCCTCCTCCCGCGGGCGTGCGGACATGGTGCTGCGTCTCGGGGGTCAGGTCTTCGTGATCGAGTTCAAGATGGCCGAGGGCGCGGACGGTGGCGCGGCCGCGCTGGATGCGGCGCTGGCGCAGATGCGCGAGCGGGGGTATGCGGAGAAGTACGCCGACCACGACGGGCCGGTCCATCTGGTCGGCGTGGCCTGCGGGCGCGAGGCGCGCAACCTCCTCGACATCCGCGCCGAACCCGCATGAACGGAGTGCGCGCCGTAACGATGGAGCGTGCACTGCGGCACCGTCAACGACCTTGCGGAACGACGTACTTCACGAGTCGCTTGCCTCGAACCCACTCGACCCGTTTCCGGGACAGCTCTGCCCGCCGTCGAGGCTGGAGGGGCTTGGCGTTCGTGCCCGGTGGAAAACGGATCATGCCCGTTCCGGACTACAAGCCGTGATTGCCACCTCATAGAGTGTGGAAGCTGCCTCAGCCGAGATACGCCCGCTGCACCTCGTCGTTCTCGAGCAGCTCCCGTCCGGTGCCTTCGAGCACGATCTCCCCAGTCTCCATGACGTAGCCCCGGTCGGCGATCTGCAGCGCCATGAACGCGTTCTGCTCCACGAGCAGCACCGGCACCCCTTCCTTCCGGATCGCCAGCACCGCCTCGAAGATGGTCTCCACCAGCATCGGGGCGAGGCCCATGCTGGGCTCGTCGAGGAGCAGCACCCGCGGCTTCGACATCAGCCCGCGGGCCATCGCGAGCATCTGCTGCTCGCCGCCGGAGAGCGTGCCCGCGACCTGCCCGATGCGCTCGCGCAGCACCGGGAACATGGCGAGCACATGCTCCTCGCTCTCGCGGACCTCCCGGCGGTCGGTGCGCAGGAAGGCGCCCATCCTCAGGTTCTCCCCCACCGTCAGGCGCCCGAAGATGCGGCGGCCCTCGGGGACCTGGACGATGCCGCGCCCGACCACGTCGTGGGGCGCGACCCAGGTGAGCGCCTCGCCCTCGAAGCGCACCTCGCCCTCGACCGGGGCGAGGATGCTGCAGATGGCGTTGAGGGTGGTGGTCTTGCCGGCGCCGTTGGCGCCGATGAGGGTCACGATCTCGTCGGCGGCGACTTCGAGCGAGAGCCCCCGCAACGCATGGATGTTGCCGTAGAAGACATGCAGGTTGTCGACCTCGAGCACCGCCACGTCACGCTCCCGCCGCGGCGGCCCGGAGCCGGTCGGCGCCGGTGCCGAGGTACGCCTCGATCACGCGCGGGTCGGCCTGCACCTCGTCGGGGCTTCCTTCCGCGATCTTCTCCCCGTGGTCCAGCACCGTGACGGTGTCCGACATGCCCATCACCACCCGCATCTGGTGCTCGATGAGCAGGATGGTGATGCCCATCTCGTCGCGCACGCGGCGCACGAAGTCCATCATGTCGCTGCTCTCGCGCGGGTTCATCCCCGCCATCGGCTCGTCGAGCATCAGCAGCCGGGGCCGG
This sequence comes from Gammaproteobacteria bacterium, assembly GCA_965202735.1. Classification (GTDB taxonomy): domain Bacteria; phylum Pseudomonadota; class Gammaproteobacteria; order HK1; family HK1; genus HK1. The sequence continues at coordinate 4,608,202 of OZ241844.1, read as the reverse complement.
GTCGCCAGCGCCCGGCCGATCTCGAGCCGCCTCTGCTCGCCGTAGGACAGGTTGCGGGCGTAGATGTCGCCGCGCCCCGCCAGCCCCACGAACTTGAGGAGCTCGTAGGCATCGTCGAGCCCGCGCCGCTCGTCCTCGCGGGTGGCCCGGGTGTTGAGCACCGCGCCCCACCAGGTGGAGCGCAGGTGCAGGTGCATGCCGACCAGGATGTTCTCGATGGCGGTGATGTTCCCGAACAGGCGGATGTTCTGGTAGGTGCGGTTGATCCCGGCCTTCGCCACCGCGTCGGGGGTCAGTCCGTCGATGCGTTCGCCGAGAAAGCGGATCTCCCCGCCGTCCGGGTGGCAGAACTCCATGATGCAGTTGAACACCGTGGTCTTGCCGGCCCCGTTCGGCCCGATCACGCTGTGGATGCTGCTCTCGGACACCGAGAGGTCCAGGCGATCCACCGCCACCAGCCCGCCGAAACGCTTGGTGAGCCGGTCGCAGGCGAGGATGGGCTCGCCCGTCACGGCCGGGACCCGCTCCCGCCGCGAAGCTCCGCCTCGATGGCGGCCCGGCTGTCCTCCTCCAGCATCCGCTCGCGCCGCCGGGCCGCGGACGGCCACAGCCCCTCCGCCTTCAGACGCATCATGACCACGATCACGAGACCGTAGAACAGGAAGCGGTACTCGCCGAACTCGCGCAGCAGCTCGGGCAGGCCGATGAGCGCGGCGGCGCCGACCACCACCCCGGGGAGGCTGCCCATGCCTCCGACGATGAGCAGGGCCAGCACGTTGATGGAGATCAGGAGCTGGAAGCTGTGGGGGAAGATGGACGCGAGCATCACCGCGAAGATGGCGCCGGCGACCCCGGCGAATCCGGCTCCCAGCCCGTAGGCCAGCAGCTTGACGTTGACGAGGTTGATGCCGAGCGCCTGCGCCACGTCCTCGTCGTCGCGGATCGCGGTCCAGGCGCGGCCGAGCCGCGAGCTCTCCAGACGCCAGGCGAAGTACGCGGCCACCGCCGAGGCCGCGAGGGTGATGTAGAAGAGGTCGATCGGGTCGTCGAACTCGAAGCCGCCGATCGACGGGCGCGGAATGCCGAGCACGCCCTGCGCGCCGCCGAGCACCGGGGCGGCGAAGTCCGACAGCACCAGGACCCGCACGATCTCGCCGAGGCCCAGGGTGGCGACGGCCAGATAGTCGCCGCGCACCTTGAGCACCGGGATCCCGAACAGCACCCCGACCAGCACCGACAGCACCACCGCGATCGGCAGCGCCTGCCAGAAGCTCATGTTGGCGATCGCGATGTCGGCATTCGAGGTGAGCAGCGCGGTGGTGTACGCGCCGACCGCGAAGAATGCGACGAAGCCCAGGTCGAGCAGCCCGGCGAGCCCGAGCTCCAGGTTGAGCCCCATGCCCATGAGCACGTAGAGCCCCACCAGCATCAGGACCTGCCCGATGAAGTTCCCGGCGAACGCCGGGAAGCCGATGATGAGGATGAGGCCGACCAGGATCTTGAACCCGAGCAGCACCCGCGCCTGCCCGGGCGTCGCGCGCTCCCTGAACGCGTCGTAGCGCGGCCGGTACGCCTGCCAGACCGCACTCGCGACGGCGGCGAGGCCGAACACGATGAACGCGCCCTGGAGCCTGAGCCCGTCCCACGTGAAGAACACCTCGCGGACCTTCATCAGGAAGTCGTACTGCAGCATGAGCTGGATGAGCTCCTGGAACAGCCCGGTGAAGAACGCCCAGGTCAGCCCGATCACCAGTGGCCGGCGCAGCCTCGGCGGCATCGAGCAGAGCGCGGCGCCGAGCAGGCCGCACAGCGCCCCTCCGAGGACCAGGATCGCGATCCCGGCGCCGATGGGCTGGTCGAAGGTCAGGATGTCGAGCAGGTCCTTCTTCAGGGCGATGAACACCCTGCGCAGCTTGAAGAGGTGGATCGCAAGGGCCAGCAGCGAGAGGAGCCCGCCGGCCACCGCACCCGCGCCGAGCCCCCGCGCGACCCGCGCCCCGAGGCTGGCCTCGCTCGAGGCATGCGTCACCCACAGGCCCGCGAAGAACGCGGCCATCACCAGGGTGAGCTGAGCGAGACTCAGGGTGTCGTCGATGATCTCGCGGGCGCCGAACATCGTGAGGATGCCGACGAAGCCCATGAACACCGCGGCCCCGCCGAAGACGAGGCCCGCCGTCACCGTGCGGTAGGGGGCCGACCGCTCGCGCTCGCGGTGCCGGTAGCTCGCCGCGACGACGGTGAAGGTCATGACGGGTGCTCGACCGTTCGTTCGTGCAACGGGTGTACGTCCGATTCGGGGCGCCCTCGGAATCGAGGGTGTCCCCCCCTCGATCCCGGGGCCTCCCGGGACCGGAAACGGGGGATCGCGCAAACCGGACGTACACCCTCGTGCGACGGCCCTGGTGCTGCGGATGCCCGGTACGCTCTCATCTTGCGGTCCTTGCGCCCCCGCGCCGCCGGCCTCCCGCGCCGGCCGGTCAGGCTCTCCGTGCCGCGAGCCGCTCGCCCAGGATTCCCTGCGGCCTGAAGATGAGGATCATCACCAGCAAGGTGAACGCGATCAGGTCGCGGAGCTGGTACGGCGCGGTGATGCCGATGCCGTCGAGGAACAGCGCCGGCCCCACCGACTCCACCACCCCGAGGAAGAACCCGCCCACCATCGCCCCGGGGATGTTGCCGATCCCGCCGAGCACCGCGGCGCAGAACGCCTTGATGCCGGGAAAGAAGCCCGTGAAGTAGTAGATCTGCTTGTAGACGAAGCAGTAGAGCACCCCGCCGATCCCGGCCATGCAGCCGCCGAGGACGAAGGTGAAGATGATGACCCTGTTCACGTCGATGCCCATGAGCGCGGCCGCGTCGCGGTCCTCCGACACCGCCCGCATCGCGGTCCCCATCCGGGTCTTCTGCACGATGAGGTAGAGGAAGAGCATCGCGCCGAGCGCGGTCGCGATCACGATGGGCTGCACCACCGGGATCTCGAAGCCGAACATGTCGAGCGTGCCCTTCATCCACTCGGGGTCGGGATAGGAGCGGATGGTCGAGCCGTACATGCCGCGAAAGGCGTGCTGGAGGAAGAACGAGGCGCCGATGGCGCAGATCAGCGGCGCCAGCGACTTCACGTGGCGGAACGGGCGGTAGCAGATGCGCTCGACGATCAGCGCGATGACCGAGCACACTCCCATCGCGAGGACCATGATGCCGAGCATCGCCAGCAGCGGGAAGGCGTCGAGGGTCCCGGCCCGGTCGAGCGACGAGGCGAGGAAGTAGGCGCTGAAGGCGCCGGCCATGGTGATGTCGCCGTGCGCGAAGTTGATGAGCCGCAGGATGCCGTAGACCATCGTGTAGCCGAGCGCAATCAGCGCGTACACGCCGCCGATGGTCAGCCCGAACATGAAGAAGTCCACCCACTGGGCGGTGGAGTAGGTGCCCTTGACGAGGGTGCCGATGGTGCCCCCGACCACGACCACCACCACGATCGCGCGCAGGCCCCACAGGATCACGTCGACGAAGGTGAGGCGCTTGAGGGATTCGAGCCTCTGCCTGGCGGGTGCGGCTTGTGCGGTCACGCAAACACTCTCGCTCTCGCGGTACGCCCGGAGCCGGAGGACTTCGCCGGAGCCGGGGCGCTCCGCGCGGAGCGCCCCGGCTCATCGGCCGTCGAGGATGCGGCTCGATCCGTTCAGGGATGGATCTTGACCGGGTTGGTGCCGATCTCGAAGGTCTCGGGGTCGGCGTTGGTGAACCTGTAGGCGGCGAACTTGAAGTCCGCGCAGTCGCCGTGCTGGTCGCAGGTGATGGTGCCGCCCATGCCCTCGTAGCCGCTGGTGGCGAACAGCGCGTCACGCAGCGCCTGGCGTCCGATGTAGGTGTTGCCGTCCTCGTCCTTCACCGCCACCTTCTCGATGCCCATCAGCGCCACCGCCATGCCGTCATACGCGTTCTGGTGGAACGCCTGGACCGGCGCCTCGCCATACTTCTCCCTGTACTTCTCCACGAGCTCCGGGTAGCGCGTGCCCATCGCCTCCGGCGAGGTATCCGGATTGGTGAACACGAAGCCGACCGCGGCATCCCCCGCCGCCTCCAGGAACCCGGGCGCCAGCAGTGCGCTGCCTCCGATCGGGGTGGTGTTCTCGAGACCCTTGATCTCCCCGAACTGGCGGACGATCTGGGCCGCGGCGGCCACGAAGATCGGGAAGTACACCACGCAGGGCTCGGTGGTGGCGATGCGGGTGAGCACCGGACGCATGTCGACGTCGGTGGGCGCCACCGCCTCCGATGCGGTCACCTCGCCGCCCAGCTCCCTGAAGCGGTTCTCGGCCACGCGGGCGAGCTGCTCGGCGTAGGGGCTGCCGTCGTGGATGGTGGCGAGGCTGTCGCACTTCATCTCGTTCCGGAAGTACTCGGCGTCGGCGGCGCCGGCCGCGAGGTCGTTGTAGACGGTGCGCATGTAGCCGTGCAGCCCCTCGGGGCGATCCGGCGCGGTCAGCGACGGGGCGGTGGTGGAGGTGGCGACGCTCGGGATGCCCGCCTTCCACAGGATCGGGCCGCCGGGGGTGCCGGCGCTGGAGCAGTCGGGACCGACCACCACGACGATGTTGCGGTTCGAGGCGAGCTTGGTGGCCGCGGTCTGCCCGCCCTCGGCGTTGCACTGGCTGTCCTCGGCGTAGAACTTGATGGGATGCCCGGCGACCATGTTGCCGGCGTCGTCCATCGCGATCTCGGCGCCGCGCTTCTGGTCGAGACCGAGGTTGACGTCGGGACCGGACAGGGTCCAGTAGCCGCCGACGTGAATGGGTGCGCCCTTGGGGATCCTGACCACGCCGAGCGGGTCGGTGACGGGGCCTGCGGTCTCGGCGGAGAGGCCCGACATCGCGCCTGCCGCGACGCCGGCCGCCACGACGAGGGCCTTGGCAGTGAGGGTTGTCTTCATCGGTTGGTTCCTCCTTCGGGGTTCCGGGGGTCGATCGTCTTGCGGGAGTTCGCGGTGGCGCCGCCCGGGCCGGTCCGCCTGAGTCGATCCAACCGGGTCGATCCGCCTGGGCCGATCCGCCTGGGTCGATCCGAAGAAGCCGCGCAACCGCGAGCCACGATGATTCTGGAGCCCGTTGCCCGCCTTGTCCAGACGAAACGGGGCAGATGAAACGGGACAGCCCGGCGATTCCCGCCAGGCGGGAACAAGCTCCTGAAATGCCCTCGGCTCGACGCCCCGAAGGTCGAAATCGCATCACGATTCCACCACGGTACGACCTCTTCGGGCATTGGCGGGAACAAGCTCCTGAAATCCCCTCGATCGGACGCCCCGAAGGTCGAAATCGCACCACGATTCCACCACGGTACGACCTCTTCGGGCATTGGCGGGAACAAGCTCCCGAAGTTCCCTCGTAAGCGCCCCGCAAAGGGCGTTATTGACGTGCGGAGGGGAAGGGCTTCTGGAGTGAGTCTCGGGCCAGGGCAGCGGGGGCGAGTCGGGTCGGCAGCAGGGCTTCAATCTCGCCGAGGGACTTCGCCTTCGGCAGCTCGGTGAACACGTGACGCAGGTAGGCGTAGGGCTCGAGACCGTTGGCCTTGGCGCACTCGATGAGCGAGTACAGCCGGGCGCTCGCATGGGCGCCGGCCACGGTATCGCAGAACAGCCAGTTGCGGCGCCCGACGCAGAACGGACGAATGGCATTCTCGACGGGGTTGGTATCGATGCCGTAGCGCCCGTCGTCGCAGTAGCGCACCAGCGCCTCCCACTGGTGGTCGAGATACGCCATCGCCTTGCCGAGCACGCTCGAGGGCGGGAGGGTGCCGAGGGTGTCGTCGAGCCAGGCCCGCAGCGCATCGAGCACCGGCACGCTCTCGCTGCGGCGCACGTGCGCACGGTCCTCGGGCGGCTGGTGGCGGATGCGGCGCTCGATGGCGTAGAGCGTTCGGATCCTCTCCAGCGCGTAGAGGGCGCGCCGCGCCTTCGCAGGCGGACTCGCCGGGAGCTTCTTCGGATTCAGCCCGAGGCTCTTCAGCGCATCGACCAGTGCGCGCCGGGCGTGCGCCCAGCACGCCAGATGCACCAGGCGCTGCTCGCGCACCACCGGCGCGTAGCCGCTGTAGCCGTCGGTGTGCAGCGTCCCGGTGAACCCTTCGAGCAGCCGCTTGGGGACCGCCCCCGAACGGGTCGGGTCGTAGTCGAACAGCACGATGGGCGGCTCGGGACCCGCGCTCATCTGCGCCCAGAGCTGAGACTTCGACTCCGGCGCCTTCCCAGGCTCCTTGAGCACCTGCACCGGGGTCTCGTCCATCAGCAGGCAGGGCCGGTCGAGCAGCTCGTCGCGCAGCACGTGGATGAGCGGCGCCACGAGCTCGCCCGCCCCCACCATCCACCGCGCCAGCGTCGTGCGCGACAGCTCCACCCCGATGCGCCGAAGCTGCTGGCACTGACGATACAGCGCCAGCGCGTCGGCGTACTTCGCCGTGGCGATGAATGCGAGCAGCCCCGGGCTGGCCATGCTCTTCGCCAGCGGCTGCGCCGGCAGCGCCGCGGTGCGAAGATGCCCCTCGCAGCGCGGGCAGCGGTACTTGCCGCGCACATGACGCAGCACCCGCACCTGGGCGGGAATGATGTCGAGCTGCTCGCTCACCACCTCGCCGAAGCGCTCAAGCTCCACCCCATGCTGCGCACAGGTGCGCTGCGATGCCTCCAGCCGATGCTCGATGACGACGCGCGGCAGACCCTGCGGCAACGGCGCGCGCCTCGGCCTCGCGCGCCGGTGGGCCGCGACCTCGGAGCCGGGCTCGCCCTCGCAGGGCTCGGGTGCGCCAGCGCTCGCCTCGGCCTCGTTGAACAGCCCCAGCTGCCCGTCGGGCATCTTCTCCGACGAGGGGGCAAAGCGCCGGGCGAGGAGCAGCCGCACCTGCTCCTGCAAGTGCTCAATCAGCGCGTCGCGCTCGGCGAGAGCGCACTGGTAGTGATGCACCTGCGCGTGCAGCGAGGCGAGAGTCTCGTTCGCACATTGCGGGGCGGGCGTGCTCATGGCCCGTAGGGTAAACCGCTTCGACCGGGCAGGGGGATCAAACTTTCTGATGCACCGATCAAATTTACTTTTCCCCTTCAGTACATCGATGCGTAGTGCAGCGACGCATGGGGGCGGGTGCGCCACAGGTCATAGCCATCGAGCAGAAAGTTGAGCTGCGCCCCGCTCAGGCTCACCACCCGGGTGGCGTGGCGCGGCCATGCGAAGCGCGCACGCTCCAGGCGCTTTTGCCACAGCACGAACCCGCACCGCTCCCAGTACAGGACCCGGCACTGGGTGCGCCGACGGTTGGTGAACACAAAGAGCTGCGCCGAGAACGGGTCCATCGCCAGGGTGTCCTGCACCAGCGTGGCAAGCCCCGTAATCTGCTTTCTGAAGTCCACCGGCTCGACGCACAGCCACACCTCGATGCCCTCGTGCGGCGGACGGATCATGACAGCCGGCTCGCGCATTCGAGCACCGCGCCCACGCGTGCGTCCTCGGCCTGTGCGCAGACCTCGACGACGACGCCGTTGGGCAGGTGCACGCGAAACGCCGCGCCCGCCGGTGGGCAGAGGCGCACCGGCACGAACGTCGGTGGCGCCGGCTCGCTGAGAACGCCGCGGCGCTTGAGTGTCGAGCGCGCCGTGTACAGTGCGCTGACCGACAGCCCGTGGGCCTGGGCATACGCCTTCAACGTCAGCCCTTGCTGGCGGGCCGTGCGCAGATGGTCGAGCCAGAACCGCTCGCGCGGGCGCACACTGCGGGACCGCGAGCTCGTTTGTGCCATCCCCTCACCCTCCACACAACGATGGAGCGTGCACTGTGGCACCGACAACGACCTTACGGAACGACGTACTTCACGAGTAGCTTACGTTCCCTCGATCGGATGCCCCGGGGGTCGAACTCGCGCCGGAATCCCGCCACGGTACGCCTCTTTCGGGCGCTGGCGGGAATCGCCGGGGACAGCCTCGCCACTCGCCGAGCGTGCGCGCGGCAGGCCGGGAGGGTCCGATTCGAACGTCCCCCTCAAGCGTCCCCGAGCCGCATGTCCGCTCCGGGCCACGCCCGCACCCGCCGCTCGATCTCCGCGCGGCGGGCGGCGCGTTCGAGATCCCTGGTCTCGTGGACGATGCGTCCGACCTCCCGTCCCATGGTCCGCTGCAGCTCCACGTCGTCGCGGCCGGAGGCCGGCGCCCGCACGATGACGTCGCCGGCCATGGTCGGCACGCGCCCGTCCGGTCCCGGCCGGAGCCGCGGCGGCTCGGTGCCGTCCGCGAGCTCCCGCACCGCCCTGCGCAGCATGCGGCGGTAGAGCGCCACCCCCTTGTCGGTGGTCGCGAGCCGCTCTTCCGCGTGCACCGTGATCGGCCCCTGGGAGACCTGCGCCTCGTAGTCGCCGGGCATCGCCCGGCCCTCCTCGCGGGAGCGCTCGACGCCGGTCTGCCCCACGAAGTCCACCCTGTTCAGCCCCACCCTGGAGCGGTCGCCCTTGCCGTCGAGGTCGAGCTCTCCGCCGAAGTGGCGCCAGGCGATGATGCGGCAGTGCGTGTCGTCGACCGGCACCGTCCACTTGGTGATGCCCACGCCGGGGAAGAACTTCTCGCGGTCCGGGTTCTGGTAGATGTCCGGCGGCTGGGCGATGGCCGGGAGCATGACCTCGGCGGTGCGCACCCAGATGAAGTCCTCCCAGCGGCGCACGTTGGTGAGGTAGATCCCGGTGCGGTCCGCGAGCGGATGCCACTCCACCACCGGCATCGCGCCCCAGGCCGGGTTGAAGTGCGCGCGGGTCACCCGGGTGTGGAGGAACACGCTGTGGAACGGGTCCATCGGGTTCTCGGCCACCTGGAGCCAGTTGCACGGGTAGTCGATGAGGTAGGGCGCGAGCTCGACGCCGGGGAGCGAGAAGGTGTCGAGCATCGGAAATTCGGGAGCGAGCTCCGGGGGGCCGAGGTAGGCGAAGACGAGGCCCGCGTGCTCCCGCACCGGATAGGCCCCGTGGCAGAGCTTGCGCGGGATGGGGCTCCGCTCCGGCTCCCCGGGCGCCTCCAGAATGGCGCCGTCCACGTCGAACAGCCAGCCGTGGTAGCAGCAGCGGATGCCGCGCTCCGAGACGATGCCGTACTCCAGCGACGCCCGCCGGTGGCTGCAGTGCCTGTGCAGGAGGCCGACCCGCCCGGAGAGGTCCCGGAACAGGACCAGCTCCTCCCCGAGCACCTTGACGAGGATGGGCCGCTCCCCGATCTGCCCGGTCATCGCCACCGGCATCCAGAAGCGCCGGAAGTACTCCCCGCACGGCGTCCCCGGCCCGGTATGGGTCAGCTCCGGGTCCTCGCGGGCGTCCGAGACCCGATGGTATCCGTTGTAACGAAGAGCAAGCCGCTCGGCGGTCGAGGTCATGTCAGTGCGACAGGATCTGGCTCAGGAACAGCTTCGTGCGGTCGCTCTCGGGGTTGGCGAAGAACCGTTCGGGCGGGGCGGACTCGACGATCCGGCCCTCGTCCATGAACACCATGCCGTCGGCGACGGTGCGGGCGAAGCCCATCTCGTGGGTGACCACGATCATGGTCATGCCGCTCTGCGCGAGGTCGATCATCACGTCCAGGACCTCCTTGATCATCTCGGGGTCCAGGGCCGAGGTCGGCTCGTCGAACAGCATCACCTTCGGCTCCATGCAGAGCGATCGGGCGATGGCCACCCTCTGCTGCTGTCCTCCGGAGAGCTGGGCCGGGTACTTCTCCGCCTGCTCCGGGATCCGGACCCGGTTGAGGTACTCCATGGCGCGCTCCCGCGCCTCCGCCTTCGACATCCCGCGCGCCCTGGTCGGGCCGAGCATGCAGTTCTCCAGCACCGTCAGGTGGGGGAAGAGGTTGAACTGCTGGAACACCATGCCGACCTCGCGCCGGACCGCGGCCACGTTCTTCGTGTCGTCGTCGAGCTCCTGCCCGTCGACCACGATGCGCCCCTCCTGGTGCTCCTCCAGGCGGTTGATGCAGCGGATCACGGTGGACTTGCCCGACCCCGAGGGGCCGCAGACGACCACCCGCTCGCGTTCGCGGATGGTCAGATCGATGTCCTTGAGCACGTGGAAGTCGCCGAACCACTTGTTGACCCCTTCGAGCTCGATCACCACCTTGCCGGTCGTCATGCCATCCTCCCCCGGGCCATGCCCATTTCTCCGAAGCCGGTTGAAACCCTCGGCGAGCGCGGCGCGCAGCCCGTGCCGCTCGGCTTCCATCCGCCGGCGGACGGCTTCGGCGCTGAAGCCCTCGGCGAGCGCGGTGCGCAGCCCGTGCCGCATCCCCGGATCATGCCTGTCCCTGCGAAGCCGGTCGAAGCTCCCGGGGCTCCCCGGCCGTGTCCATGCCGGAGCACGCCGCGCTCGTCCTGCGCGCTGCGGGCCCCGCCGATCATCCGCCGATCATCCGCCGATCATCCGCCGGTCGTCCATCCGTCCCCTCCTCCGGATCACTCCGTCACTCCGGCTCGGCCGAAGCCAGCAGGTCCGCCTCGCCGGCGGGCTCGCCGATGTGGAAGAGGAAGTCGCCGCGCACGGTGCGCGCGGGCACCCGGCGGCACACCACCACCCCGGAGGCGGAGAACCGGACCTCCGCGCCGGGGCGCTCGGGATCGTCCACCGGATGCACCACACCGGCGGCATCGCCCGCCCGCACCGCCTCCCCGAGCCGGACCCGCGGCTCGAACAGCCCGTCCATGGGCGCGACCACGAAGTCCCGCCGGTCCCGGGTCCTGAGGAAACGGGTGGCGGCGGCGGGCGGCGCGAGGCCGGACTGGAGGATGCCGGTGTGCGCAAGCCACCGACGCGTCCCGGCCTCGCCGGCGGCCAGCGCGTCGAGCCCCACCGTTCCGCCGCCGCCGAGCTCGGTGGCGATGTTCACCACCCCGTGGCGGTCCGCCGCCCCCGAGAGCGAGCGCGGGTCCGCGGTGGCCGAGACCACGGTGGTCCACGGCGCTCCGAACGCCTTGACCGCCTCGATCTTCGCCGAGAGGAACGCGCGGCTCCCGGAGGCGACCAGGAAGCCGCACGGCAGGAACTCCGACGCCCGGCCGCCGGAGTGGAGGTCGAGGGCCGCGTCGCACATCGGCAGCAGCGCCGTCTCCACCCAGTGGGCGATGGCGAAGGTCGGCGTGCCGCCCGCATCCCCCGGATAGGCGCGGTTCATGTTGCCGCCGTCGACCGGGGACACCCGCGCGTCCTCCAGGACCGCCGGGTAGTTCAGGGCGGGGATGATGATCAGGCGGCCGTGCACCTGCGCGGGGTCGAGGTCGCGGATCAGCCGCCGCGCGACGATCTGCCCTTCGTGCTCGTCCCCGTGGTTGCCCGCGGTGATCAGCGCGGTGGGCCGGGGACGGCTGCCGATGCACGCGATCGGCACGGGGATGATCCCGTAGGCGTGGCGGTTGTTCGAGTGCCTGACCTCCAGCCGGCCCACCCGCCGCCCGGGCGCGTCGAGGTCGATGCTGCAATGTATCCGGCTCGGCTCCGCGCTCATGTCGCTGTCCGGTTTGCACATGTGTACACGAGCATTCAATGATTTGTGTGCCCTGATGATTCGTCGAGCCTCATGCCTTGCGTGTGCGAAACACTTTTCCTCAAGAGTCAAGCTCCGACGAAGTCTGCGTCAGGAATAGCCTCGGCCGTGCGAAGTCGAGCAGCCAGGCCGTCATCCACGCGGATATCCCGATTCGTCGTGGCATCGAGCATGTAGCAAGGAAGGACCTGTCGGACCAACGACGGTGTCTTGCGGTTCGTGAGGGCAGCCGAGCACCGCGATCGCAGACCGTGAGTGCCACCGGCTGGACCGATGATGTCAAGCAGAAACGAGCGGTCGACTGGACCCATTCGGTTCCAGAGTGCTTCGAATTCGTCACGGACCGGACGCCCCGCCCCGGCGCTGTAGTGCTGGCGATGCCAGATGAAGGCTAGTGGCAGGCGCAAGAGACCGCGGAACTCGTCAACGTTTGCGCCGTAAGCAACGTCGAAGTAATCTAGAGACGCACTCACACACCCGTGAGTCGCATGAAGCATGATCTGGAAGGCGCGTAATTCGTACCAGGACCACTTCGGACCGACGAAGGATCTGTCCAAGCGGTCGACGGGTTGGTAGCGCATCGGGAATCCCCAGATCGCGGCTCCGGTTCGGGAGTGCAGGTCTCGGTTGACCCGCATCCGGGCATACAGATCCTCCGGCCCATCCCTGAAGTTGTACAGCATGTAGTTGGAGATTTCGGGGATCCCCGCTTCCACGGCCATCTCGACTGCGCGCGTGTAGGATTTGCGCATGCCAAGATGGTCGAATGCGAACCGCAACGGCTTGATTGCCGTCGACGCCAAGGCGCGTAGAAAGTGCGGTGATCGCACTGCTATGCGGGCGTCGATCCCTTGGTTGAAGTCCAAGCGACGGGCTCGCGGACGGCCAGTGGGGGTCCGGTGTTGCTGGGCGTCTCGGTGGAAACCGAGGTCGAGAATTTCCGAGATGATCTCGTCGAAATTCGGTGCTGCAACGACGTTGTTGTCCATCAGCAGGAGATCCCGTTTTTCCCCGGAATCCGCTGCGACCGCTGAGACCCATTTGTACAGACCATGGACGACACGCTGGGGTCCTTCCAGCTTGGGGACCCCACAGAAGTGGCATTTTCTGACGCACCCTCTGGACGCATACCCGAAGTACGCGTCTTCGACAGGGTACTCATAAGGGAAGACCGAGCGCCGCTCAGGCGTAGAGAGCCAGCCATAGTACGGGGGTAGTTCGTCAATTGAGGGGAGATCCGAGCGGAGCTGCTTCGACGGCCACAGACGCAGGAGTCGACGGGAATCGCCGGTGAGTAGGCCTTGGACAAAAACGACTCCATCCCAGCGAGACTCGGACCGGAACGAGTTCGGGACGAGTGACGCCGCGATTCCGCCCACGAATATCCGGTTCGGGCGTACGCCTGGAAGCGCGAGAGCCCAATCGATTGCACGCGCAGTGCGATTCCACTCGAAACTGAAAAGCGTGGTGATGTAGACGCGTGAATAACGACGCTTCGGCAGCGAGCCGTATCCGTGTTTGTGAAAGGTCACGCGATCCCCGCGATGCCGGTGGAACGCCGCGAGCTTCATCAGCCCCAGCGGCGGATACTTGTTTCGGTATCCTGGTTCCAGCAAGAGAACGTCAAGCATCTTTTTTGCTTTCCGCGAAGAATCGGCCGATGGTTTCGATATCCGTACGGAGGCGCCTGAACGTGTTTGAGGCATCGTTCAGGTCAGGCTGCGAGAGATCTTTGAAGTCTGTCTGATCGATACTGCCCAGCAGGTCTCGCACCTTCCGGAGCTTCGCAGAGAGGGTGGACATACGTGCCTCGTCAGAGGCTTCCTGCAGCGTTTTCTTCCCAACGCAGAACTGACGCAGTGGGCGATCCTTGTTCACCAGTGTTTTGACCGCGTCTCGAAACGTCGGTGCTGCCCGCTCAACCGGGTCAGACGCTTCGGGTCCGGCTTTTCGCACGACTGATAACACCCGTTCTCGGAATCCGGGGTTATCTTTGAACACTCGATTGACGTCGCGGGTAGAGGTCAGCACGTTGTACCAACTGTACTTGTGCTCGTTCAACTCATCCTCGCTCGCCATGAGATCAACCGTCTCGAGCTCTGTCTTGACCTTCGCTGGGCTGGTTCGGTTGAGACGCGCGATGGTTGCAAGATCCCAATTGAGTTCGTAATGTTGGCGCCAGTACGTGGCCGTCTTCGCATACGGAGTCCACTCTTTCTTGCCGATGACATGCATTTCGGCGAGAAGCGCGAAGCGTTCCTCATCTGTGAGGTCGTTGTAGCAACGGCAGATTGCGGCACCCCAGTGCGCAGCGCTCTCGCGTGCCAAGAGCCGCAGCGCAGCGAGCCGGGTATTGCCTTCGATGACCACATATCCGCGCACATCAACGATCAGGGGCTCCTGCTGACCTTCATGGAGCCTCAGTCCCTCAAGAACACTGCGCGTGCTTTCCTGCTTCTCCATGCGCTCGGCGATGAGCTGCTGGCGGCGAACAGAGTCAGCGTCTGTCCATTCCGCCAGCCCTCGCACGGTTGCGTAGACGCGAGGATTGGCTTCCCAGAAGTGGAGTTCTTCGATGTCGATGACATCTTCTGTATACGGGACCGCACGACCGCAGATCGGGGTGGTGTTGGGTTCAGGGTTCACGACGAGTTGCCTCCTCCAAGGATATGCAGGAAGATTTCCCGATGGGACATCCAGTCGACAGGCTGTGCAGCACCGGATACATCGCCTTGGGCCACCGATGCCGCAGCCTTCTTGACATCTAGTAGTACGTCGACCCACTCGTCCACGGTATCCACGGCAACGATGCGGTGGACGTGGCACGTCCGAGTTTGGGAGATCCGATGAATTCGGTCCTGGGATTGTTCGTAGTCGTCGAGACTGAGGGATCGATCGTAGTAAATGACATGGGTAGCCTGCGTCAGAGTCAGTCCCTCTTTGCACGATGCTGGCGTGGCGATGAGTAGCTGAGGACCGGACGAACCACGGGAGAATCTCTCCAGACGCCGTAGCCTCGAAGATGTGGGAACCCCACCGTGTACAACGACAACGCGGTTGGAGCCCACGACACTTCGTAGACGATCCGCGTTCGCGCGGTAGGAGGTCCACACAATCGCCTTATCCCCATGAACTTCACGGGCGAGGATCTCGAGCAGAACCCCGTCCTTCCCAGGCTGCTCCCCATAAGATTGGTCGAGTGCTCCCGGGTTGGCCACGCATTCCAGAAGACGAGCGATTCTCTTCAAAAGTGGTGTGGTGTCGTCGAAGATGAGGATGTCGCTTTGGGTGACGAGCACCCGCGCTTCAGCGGCATAATCGGCGTAGAGGAGGGCCTGTCGGGGCTCCATGTGCGCAGACCATGTGTGGATATGCTTCGGGGGGAGATCGAGACCGGCGCTGGCTTTCGTCTCTCGGGAGGTGAACAGAGCAAGTCCTGCGTTCAACTGCTCAAGGCGGAGCGTGAAGCCTGCCGTTTCGGCCTCGGTCTTGGGCAGGTCGAACTTTCTCTTGGCTTCATCGTAGTCGATCCCGAAGGTGTTCCCTCCATCGAGGAATCGGATCTGGTTCCACATGTCATACGGTCGATTTGCCGCCGGGGTCCCCGTCATGATCAGCCGCCGCGCGAAGTCGGTGCGCAGGCCATACAGCAGGGCGCTGACCCCACGATCAGGGTTCTTGATGGCGTGACTTTCGTCGAGGATGACACCGACAGTGCGAGCTCTGAGCCATCGCCGCAGAAGATCCTCGAGCTTGGGTAGCTGCTCGTAGTTCGTGATGAAAAATCGACCTGGGCCCGTCAACGACATCGCTGCGGCTGCCAGTCGTGGACCCAGCTGGACGGCAACGAGGTCTGTGTGCTTGCGCACTTCCTGCAACCATGTCGGGACGATGAGCTTCTTGGTGACGATCAGCACCGCATCGACGACTGTCGAGCGGAGCCAGTGCAGGGCAATCGACAGTCCGATCTTCGTCTTCCCCAACCCCTGCTCATGGAAGACTCCCGCATATTCCAGGTCTCGCAGGCGTCGCACGGCGGCGTCCTGGTAGGGGTGGGCGACGGAACGATCTTCGAACGAGTCCGGCCGGCTCATCGCCAAACCCAGTTGCTTGCCCTGCCTGGACGGCGTGACCACCAGAACGGTCCTTCCAGAATCTGCACAAGATCGTGCGCCCGATCCCCAACGACGACCTGTACGACGGATTGAAGCTCAGCGGCGTACCCGTCAGACGTCACGAGGCAGACCGGGATGCTGTTACCGGAGAGCCAGTCCAGTAGCTGTAGACGAAATCGCTCGGACCACAGCTCCCGGCGAGGCTTGGCTTCTCCAATTGCGTGGACACAGCCATCGGCCGGTGTCCAGGCTACGACATCAGGGACGTGCTCTCCGACGAAATGGCGCGCCCGACGCACACGTGGCAGGTCTTCGGTGACGAGTGTCCCGGGCCATTGTTGGCGCATGGCAGCGCCGAGCGATTCGACGAGAGCGATGTGCTCGGCCGACTCCATCATTCAGGAACGAAAGAGGCGAGCTTCTCAGCACCTTCGCGCAGCCGCTCGACGATCTCGCTGAGTTCTTCCGGCCGGTTCTCAAGGTCCGAGATTTCCGTGAGCGTTGTCTGCCCGACCCGGTCGGAGAGCGCACGGGCAAGATCCAGTAGGCTCGATTCGCGCAGATGCTCGGCTCGCTCCCCCCGGCGTTGATCGGCCCGGCGTTTCTCGTGCACATGATCGATGGCTTCTTGCAGCCCACCCGGACGACCCATGCGAAGGATCTCTCTGGCATCCTCGTCGGCAAGGACGGCACGAAGATGGCGCACCTGCTCATCCTTGTTCAGTACGCCATCGGCCACCCAACCGTGGAAGTCCGCGACGCCCATTCCATGCCTTTCCAGGAGTTCAATCCCCCGCTTGTTCACAAGCTCGCGATAAGCGCTGAAGCGATGCTCATTGAAATCGGCGGGTGACACTTGGGCCCGATAATCCTCCATCAGTTCGTACGCGCTGATGTCTTCTGCAAGAGAGTCTCGGGTCACTTGGCCACCGCACAACGCGACGATGTGGTCCCAACTGAAGCACTGCCTGTTGCGAAGATCGTAGAGATGATGGGGTGTGCCCCCGGAACTGATCAGTATCAATGAAGGTATGTCCGTCGAAGGGGTACGACATTGTCAGGACAAGCCACGTCGGCTCGATACGTTTCCGCGAGCACAGGCCATGCATGGTCGAATCGTTGGCTCTGCACGAGCGAGCGCAGGGTGAGAATGGCTTGCCCGCCGGGCAGGCCCCAGCGCATCCCGGAGCGCTTGAGCCGTTCGGTGACCAAGGTCTTGCAGGCCGCCTCGACGACCCCGGAGCCGATGGGCAGGCCCCGCGCCTTGGCCTCGGCGTAGCCCATGCGGTGGCGATTGCCGCGGAAGTAGCCGAGCACCTGTGCGATGCGCTCCTCGTCGGGATATCTCGTGCGCAGATGCACCAGCGCGCGGATGACCCGCTCGACCCCGGCGGGCTCATGACGCAGCCGGTGGCGATAGGTGTTGAGCTGCGTCGCCGCCTTGGGCGAGGCGGTGCCGTAGGCGGCGTCGAAGGCGTCGCTGAGCTGCTCGACGGCGTGGTAGAAGTCGATGAGTTCGACGCCCTCGGGCAGCGCACCGGAGAGGAACGTCCAGTTGTCCTTCGCCCCGTCGGCGAGCTTGACCACGGTGAGGTCCGGGCGCGGGGCGCGCACCGCCGCGACCTCGGCGGCAACCATCGCCTTGAGGCTCGCCTTGCGCGGCTGCGGCATCCGGCCCATGCGCACGCTGTACAGCCGCTCGCCCTGGGCATCGACCAGCGAGACCGTGGCACAGCCCGCCTCGCGGTATCCGCCGCGCATCGGCGCCATCACCCCGTCGAGCGAGACCACCACCGCACGGGCCGCCTCCGGCACCGCGACGCTGGCCTCGCGCACCGTGGTCTCGAACGTCTCGCGCTGCGCCTCCCAGCGCGCCGACAGCGCCTTGGGCAGCCGGTCGAGGCTGCTCTTCGACGGCTGCATCGGCCCGAGGGTGGCCAGCACCTGCTCGGCGTCTCGCGGGGTCAGATGCGAGACCAGCAGCGCACCGTGGCGCGCCGCGAGCGGCGTCCAGTACCCCTCGACGATGCCCACCCGGCGCTCCAGCGCCGCCACTGCCCGCGCCCCGCGCCGCGCCCGGTACAGCGTGCGGGTCACCGACACCGGGCCGGCGGTGGTGAGGTAGGTCTGGGCACTGCGACACGCCCGGCGATGGACCTCGCCGTCGATGAGCACGAACGGCAGGTCCACGTCGTGTCGGGCGAGCGCCTGTTCGGTGACCGCGCACTCGGTGCGGGCGAACAGGGCGTGGAGCTCGCGCTCGAAGTTCTCGAACGAATGCGTGTCGGACGATTCGTACTTCTTCAGCAGCGCACTCACGCGCCGGGGGAGTGCTTCGAGCACGCTCCAGACATCTTGGGGAGTGGGTTTGTCGGTCGGCGTATGGGATACTTCCATTGGGGCAGCCCTCCACAGTGTTGGGATTTCGCGCACAGCATTGTTGCAGAGGATCACTGCCCCGTCTTCCCCTCTGAGCTTGCCTGCGGTGACAAAGTGTCACCGGAGACGGGTTCTTCTTCGTCTGGCGTTTTCCACAAATCTTTAGAATTCGATCATTTAGGAGTATTAGCTCGTGTCAGTTCTAGATCTACACCCATCGTAGATCGTAGATCGTAGAGGTACTTGGCTTGGCGGTATGGTGACCACTCTCGAGCCCCGACGATATGGCTGATCATCCGAATGTACTCGACGGCCCGGACACGATCCTCTTCGTCCTCCGGTTCGATGATTTCGGCGTTGATCGTCGCCCATTCTCCAGGCACTTTGTTCTCGGCGAGGTCGCGGTAGATTGCGACCCGCGTGTTGCCGTCCACGCACAGGTACTCCCGTCCACCGGCGGACGGAGAGTCCAGCCGAATCAGTGACACGGGTTGGTACGCGCGACCTGCTGCCTTGATGGACTCCCGGAGACGCCGGTATCCGTGGCCGCCGCTGCCGACGCTGTTCACAGCGGCAGAGAGATGAAAGGAGAGCTGGGCCTCGGTGGGATCCTGGAGTCCTTGCCGCTCGATGGCGGCACGAATGCGTGGGTTTTCAGGATCAAGGTCAATCAGATCGACGGGGACTTCTTGAATCGTGAGCATGGCGCTCTCCGGCAGGCTATGGTGCTGATTCCTACGCACTTGACGGCCATTCCTACGTTTCTTGACTGCGGGTCCCGGACTGGTCGGTTCGGCTGCCGACGCGCATCTCTCCCGGTTCTGCGGTGTTGTTGCTCCCCTGGTTGAAGACAGGGGCTGACCATCAACCAGCCAATCACAAGCGTAAGCGAGCCCCGTTCGAACTGCAACGCGGTATGGGGCGTGTGTTGGGAGCAAATGGAACTGTCCGCTGTTGTAGCACGTGTGTTGTCCGGTTGTTCTTTCTTGAATCATTGGTTGTCGGTCTTGTGCCGGGGCAGGCCGTTGCCGCCGCGCATGCACGTCAGCGCTCCACCGCCATGCGCCGCTCCAGCCAGTCGAAGACCAGCGCGCAGGACCAGCATACGACGAAGTACAGCCCGGCCACCGTGATCCACACCTCGAACACCCGCATCGTCGACACCGAGGTCTCGACGGCGAGGAAGGTCAGCTCCTGGATGGAGATGAGCGACACGATGGAGGAGTCCTTCACCAGCGTGATGAACTGCCCGGCGAGCGGCGGCACCACCCGCTGCACCGCCTGCGGAAGGATGACGCAGCGCATGAGCTGGAGGCGCGAGAGCCCGATGCTCAGACCCGCCTCGGTCTGGGTCTTCGGGATGGACTGGATGCCGGCCCGCACGATCTCGGTCACGTAGGCGCCCTCGAACATGGCGAGACAGATGATCCCGGAGATCACGTTCGAGATGAGCTTCGGCGGCCCGAACAGCGCCTCCAGCCACGCCAGGGTCTCGGGCGAGGCGCGGCGGATGAGCTCCTCGATGCCCAGCAGGGGCATGACCTGGCTGCTGATGAAGAAGTAGAAGATGAAGATGAAGACCAGCGGCGGGGTGTTGCGGATCAGCTCGACGTAGACCCGGCTCAGCATGCGGGGGAAGAGGCGCCGGCTGGTGCGCATGATGCCGAACACCACCCCGACGATCGCCGCCAGAACGATGCTCCACAGCGCGAGCCGGATCGTCGTGTAGAGCCCCTGCATCAGCAGGTTCGCGACCCAGCGCCGCTCCTCCTCGTCCCACCGGTACAGGTAGTGCGGGATGATGGTCCAGTTCCACCGGTACTCCAGCACCGAGTCGACGCGGTACCAGACGTAGACGACCGCCGCGACGACGATCGCGAAGATCGCGAAGTCGATGATGCCGAGCTTCGTCCGCCTGCGCCGGATGGTCACTTGCCGCCCTCGCGCCGGGGGCCGCCGCCGAACGGCGCCGGCCCCCGGCTTCGACCCGTCCCGCCGCTGTCCGCCCTACTGCTGGAGGTTGACCTGGTCCACCCAGTCGCGGGTCTTGAACCAGTAGTGGTGGCGCCCGACCAGCCAGCCGCTGGTGGTGTTGACCCGGATCCAGTTGGAGAAGAAGTTCAGCGCGTCCGGGTCGCCCTTGCGCACGCCGAACGCCTCGTCGCCCTGGGACAGGTTGTCGGTGGTCGGCAGGTGGATGTGGTCGGGGTTCGTGCTCGCCCACTCGACCGGCTTCGGGTACGAGGAGAGCACCGCGTGCGCGTTGCCGTTCAGCACCTCCTGGAACGCCTGGACGTCGTCGTCGAACTTGCGCACCGTCGCCTTCGGGAACAGCCGCTCCGCGTCCTGGCACGAGGTCGCGCCGCGCCGGCACGAGAAGGTCACGTCCGTCCCGTTGTAGTCGTCAGGCCATATCATGCCTTCGGTCATCGCCCGGTTCGCCGCGATTCCCATGCCGGAATGCGCGTAGGGGATGGTGAAGTTGATGGTGAGGTTGCGCGCGGGGCGTATGCTCATGCCGCCGATGATCACGTCGAACTTGCCGGCGATCAGGGCCGGGATGATCCCGTCCCAGGAAGTCGGGACGAACTCGATGTCCACGTCCATGTCCGCCGCGAGCTTCTTCGCCACGTCGATCTCGAAGCCGACCAGCTCGCCGTTCCGGTCGCGCATCGCCCACGGCACGAACGTCGACATGCCCACCTTGAGCGCCCCGCGCTTCTTGATCGTCTCGATGACGCTCTCGGACGAAAGCGCCTGCTGGGCGCTCTGCGCGACCGCTCCGGTCGCGACCGCCAGGCCAAGCGCGGCGGCCATCCCCAGCTTCAGACCTGCTTCGGTCAGTCTCATCAGCCTTCTCCTTGTGCTCTCCAGGTTGAGGAACCACGGGCGGACCGCGACTTCATTCGCGCGCCCGGACACGGTGTTCGAGCCAGCTCACGAACACCGACAGGGTGACGGTCAGCACCAGGTAGATGGCGGCGACCGTCATCCATATCTCGAAGCTCAGGAACGTGTCCGCGATGATGTTGCGTCCCTCGGTGGTGAGGTCGAACACGGCGATGACGCTGACGATCGCGGAGTTCTTGATGAGCGAGATGACGAGCCCCGTCAGGGGCGGGAGCATCAGCGGCACCGCCTGCGGCAGGATCACGTAGCGGTACCCCTGCACGCGGTCGAGCCCGATGCTGTCGCTCGCCTCCCACTGCCCGCGCGCGACGGACAGGATCCCGGCCCGGATCACCTCGCAGGCGAACGCTCCCTCGAACACCGACAGGCACAGCACCCCGACCCAGAACCGGTCCAGGCCGATGATCGGACCGAGGACGAAGTAGAAGAGGTAGATCTGGATGAGCAGGGGGGTGTTGCGGACCGCCTCCAGGTAGACCTTGGCGACGATCCGCCCGGCGAACGAGTCCGACAGCCGCAGCAGGGCGGTGACCAGCCCGATGGCGAGGGTGATGACGACGCTGTAGAGCGTGATCTCCAGCGTGACCACGAGGCCCTTCATCAGCGGACCCCAGATCAGCTCGCCGTCGATGACGCGGTAGAGGTAGCGGGGCACGCGGTACCACTGCCAGTTGTACCCCATGCCGAGCGCACCGGCGACGGTCAGCCACAGCAGCGCGCCGGTGAACACGAAGAACTGGACGGTGTCGAACCACGGCGCGTTCCACCAGCGCCCGCGGCGGACGCGCTTCGGCGGCGGACGGGAGGCGGCGAACGGCGCGTCGATTGGGCGATCCTCCGATGGCTCGGGTCCATGCGACGAGGGCCCCGATCGGGCATCGCGGCCGCGTCCGCGCGGGGGACCGGGAAGATAGCAGATTCACCGGCGCGACGAGGCGGGCGGCGGGGCCAGGACCATTCAAAAGTCGCGGTCATTGGCCGCCCGACCGGAAGATCGCACGGTGACGGGCGGTCTTTCGGCTCGAAGGCCCGGATCGAGGGCCTGATGAACCGTTCGTCACGACTTCTGGAGAGCCCTGGCGGCGGGGCCGGCCGGGGCCAGCGGGACGCCGCCAGGGCTATTTCACGCTAGCAGTAGCTGATTGACTGGGCAGTTGGTGTGCCAGGGTCTGGCTTTTCGTGTCGGCTTGGTGCATGCTGGCGGGATGCGAGATGGGTTTGACCCGGCCGAGGTAGTCGTTGGCGAAGTCGAGGTGCGTGCGGTGCGCGGCGACGAGCGTCGGCGCTGGGACGCGCTGATGGCGGCGCACCACTACCTTGGGTTCCGGCAGTTTGCGGGCCGGGGGTTGCGCCACGTCGCGACGTGGCGCGGTCACTGGCTGGCGCTGGTGGGCTGGCAGTCGGGGGCGTTCAAGTGTGGTCCGCGCGACCGCTGGCTGGGCTGGCACCGTTCGGTGCAGTTCCGGCGGCTGCACCTGATCGCGAACAACACGCGGTTCCTGGTGCTGCCGGAGGGGTCGGGGGTCGCGCACTTGGCGTCGCGGGTGCTGGGCCGGAGCCTGCGCCGGCTGAGCGCGGACTGGGCGGCGCGGTATGGCCATCCGCTGGAGCTGGCGGAGACGTTCGTCGACCCGGCGCGGTTCCGGGGCACATGCTACGCGGCGTCGAACTGGGTGCGGGTGGGGCGTACGAAGGGCTTCGCGCGCCACAACGGGGCGTACACCGACCCGCACGAGCAGCCGAAGGAGATGTATGTGCGGGCGCTGCGGCGCGACGCGCGCCGCAGGCTGGTGGCCCCCTTGGACCGTGCCGAGTGGCAGTGCCGGGCGACCCCGGTGCGCTACACGCGCGCCGAGCTGCGGTCGCTGCGCGACCTGTTCGCGCAGGTGCCGGATGCACGGCGCGGACAGGGCCGCAAGCACTCGCTGCCGACCGTGCTGTCGGTCTGCGCGTTGGCACGGCTCGCCGGCCAGCACGGGCCGGCGGCGACGGAGCGATTCGCACGCCACCTCAGCGAGGCGGAGCTGCGGGCGCTCGGCGCGTGGACCGACCCGGCGACCGGGCGCCGGGTCGCACCGTCGGACTCGACCCTGTGCCGGGTGCTGATGGACACTGACCCGGACGACCTGCAGGCGGTGCTGGTGCAGTGGGCCGCGCCGCGCCTCGCCGAGGGCGGCGCGACGCCGGCGCTGGCCGCCGACGGCAAGCGCATCCGGGGCGCCAACCGGCACGCGGGCCCCGACGCCCACTTCGAGATCGTGACGCTGGTCACCCACGCCGGACGGCCGCTCGCGAGCCGCTGCTGCCGCGACGAGGGCGGCGAGACCGCCGCGCTGCGGGCCCTGCTCGAAGACGTCGACCTCACCGGCTGCGTGCTCACCCTGGACGCGCTGCACGCGACCCGCGACACCGCGCGCGCGATCGTCGAGGCGCACGGCGCCGACTACGTGTTGGCAATCAAGGCGAACTGCCCCGACAGCTTCGCGCAGCTCGCCGCGATCGACTGGGACACCGCCGCCGTGCGCCGCCACGCCGATGACCCGGTGAAGGCGCACGGACGCATCGAGACGCGCCGCATCGCCGCGTGTGAGCTGCTCGCCGGCACCCTCGCGCCCTTCCCCGGCGCCCGCCAAGCGTTCCGCGTCGTGCGCACACGCACCAACGCGAAGACCGGCACCACCTCGACCGAGACCGCCTACGGCATCACCTCGGCCCCCGCCCGGCGCGCCGGACCGGCCCAACTGCTCGCCTGGAACCGCGGCCACTGGCAGGTCGAGAACGCCAACCACTACCGCCGCGACGCCACCATGGGCGAAGACGCGAGCCGCGTGCGTGCGCGCCACGCGCCCGCCAACCATGCCACCCTCAACAACATCGCGCTCGCCGTCGTGTTCCATCGCGGCTTCCGCTACCTGCCCGACGCCCATCTCCACTTCATGATGCACCGCGACGACGCGCTCGACGCCGTCCTGTCCTCCGACTGAGCCGGCTTCCGGCCACCCCCTCTCGCAGCAAGCCTCCGCGTCCGAGGGCCGGCCGACCGACCCCGACCGCTGCGAAACCGCGCCCGGAGGACCCCGCCGCACCCTGCCGCGCAGGTCACCCCTTTCGTGTCATCGCGAGGATCGGTAGCGTGAAATGACCCTGGGGACGCCGCGCTCCCGGGGACCGGTCCACCACTCGCCGGGATACGATGGGGAGGCGGCCGCAGCCCTCGGGCGGGAGTCGGCGGGAGGCCGCGCGAGGCATGCGGACGGACGCCCGGACGCTCGCGGCGCTACGCCCCGGACGGGCGGAGGCCGCGGTCGAGCCGGCACCGGCACGAGGCGTCGATCGGCACGTCGGTCCTCGCCAGCGCCAGCGCGAGCCGCGGCGCGACGAGACGGGCCTCCGCCTCCTTGCCGAGGCGCACCAGGCACTCGTGGAAGCCGTGCAGGCTCCACACGTTCTCAGGGTGCCGGCATGCCCGCGGGACGGTGTCGTCGAGCCCGAGGTCGGCCCGGTAGACGGCCTCCGCCTCCTCGACCCGGCCCTGCTCCAGCAGCAGCGCGCCGAGCGCATGCCGGGGCGGCTGCATCCAGCCCCAGGGCTCGTCGTAGGGGAGGCCCTCGGAGAGCCGGACCGCCGTCCTCAGATGCCCGAACGCGGTGTCGTGATCGCCCGTGCGGTAGGCGATCTCTCCGTGCAGCATCTCGGACGCGATGGCGAGGATGTCGACGCAGGTGTTGTTGAAGACGGTGCGCGACGCCGGCACCCGGACCGCCGCGGCCTCGAACCGCGCCTGCTCCTGCCGGGCCGCCGGCACGTCCCCCAGCACCGCGTGCGCAAGTCCCCTGGCGTAGTGCAGCATCGCGGTGGTCGCGCAGTAGAGTGCGCGGTCGTCCGGGAACGGCATGGCGAGGATCGTGCGCCACCGGCCGAATCGCACCGGCGCGTGCACCTGCATCGCGACGAACCCCTCCAGCCAGTCCGCCATCGGCGGGCTCTCCACCCGGAGGACCGGCTCCGGGATGGCCTCCACCATGCCCCGCGTCGCCTCCGTCGCGGCCCGCTCGTGGCCGAGGAACATCGCCCCGTAGAGCATGAAGTGGTAGTTGTGCGCGAGCGACAGCCTGTGCCAGACCCCCGGGGCCTCGTCGCGTTCGAACAGCCTGCGGTCGGCGGCCACCGCGCGCACGTTCCAGTCGACCGTGGCCTGGTAGTCCCCGCACTGGATGTCGATGTGGGTCGGCATGTGCCGCAGGTGGCCGGCGTCGGGCACGAGCTCGCGCAGGCGGTCCGCGGCGCGGAGCGCGCGCTCGGGCGTCGGGGACATCTCCAGGGCGTGGATGTGCATGTGCAGGAGGCCGGGGTGGCCGGGCTCGCCGGCGGCGTCCCGGGCGTCGAGCATCCGCTCCAGCACGTCGATGGCCTCGAGGGTGTCGGCGCCGGCCGCGGGCTCGCCGGTCTCGAGATCCCACAGCGCCCACGGTGTGCGGTCGAGGAGCGCCTCGACGAACAGCGCGGCCACGTCGGGGTCGTCCGGACGCGACCGGTACGCCTCGCGCATCGCGGCGGCGTAGTCGTCGTTCCAGCGCGCGAAGTCGCCGGGCCCGGAGGACGGATAGCGCCGGGCGAGCGCCTCGACGAGCGCGCGCTCGATCGGCGCGGCGCCCCCGGCCCGGTCGAGCGCGCGCCGGGTGGCCTCGCGCACCGTGCGCAGCGTGCGCGCCAGGTCGGCCGGATCGAACTTCTCCCACGGCTTGTTGTAGTAGGGTCCGGAGGCGTACCCGATGCCCCACCACGCCATCGCGCAGTGCGGGTCGTGCTCCGCCGCCCGCCGGAAGCAGCGCACCGCCTCCTCGTGGGCGAACGCGTAGCACCACACGAGGCCGCGGTCGAACCAGCGCTGCGCGTCGGCCGACCGGGTCGTGACGGGGAACGAGACGGTCCCGAGATCGAAATCGTAGTCGGCGCTCAAGTGCCCGTCCTCCCCGGCAACGCCTCACGCTGCATTCGCGCAGCCCGCGGGCCGATAGCCTACACCCGGCGGGACCGGAGTCGCGGCCCGGCGCCGAGGAGTCGCGGGCCGGTCAGGAGGAGGCGGGGGCCGCCGGCAGGCCGCTCGCGATAGAGCGCGTTCAACGCCCAGCAGACCCAGAAGTCCTTCTCGACATGGTTGACCGGGGCGCCGAGCCGGTTGGCAGCCGCGAGAAAGAGGTCGAGCCGATCGCGCATGGGCGCGGTACCGATCTGTCTGTAGGCAACAGCGGTCATGGGCGTACCGGGCCTGAGTCGGAGGCTTCCAGCAGATCGCGCAGGAATTCCTGCATCCAGATCGGCAGTGCCGAAAAACCCGCCTCCAGATCAGCGCGGATCGCCTGTCCGTGCCGGGGGTCTGCGAGAATGCGTCGTAATGCAGCCCGGATGCGTTGCCGTTCGTCGTCCCGGGACAGCATGTCCTGCATCCAATGCAGCGCCTGAACGACCCGCATGGCCGGCCGGTCGGCCCAATAGAGGCGGCTGGGCGCGGCGTATCGGAAGTGAATTTCCTGACGGCCCAGCCTGATCGGCTTCAACCGCGCATCGACCAGAACCTCGATGCGCGCCGGCACGGCGGTGGTGAGGCCGAGCTCATTGGCGGCGGTCATGCCGTCAATGATGGTGCGGGCCTGGTCCCGGCGGGTGACGGCGCGGATGACGGCGCGATAGTCGGGTACGGCCGGGCGCCCGGTCAGCCCGTTGGTGCGCGGACGGTCGTAAAGGCCCCGGTCGACGCGGCGCAGGTCGCCCGCAGCAACCAGGCGCTGGAGGGTCTTGTCGACGGCGGCGCGATTGCCAAGATCCGCAAAGTCGCCGGGGACCCAGACCTCATCCGGGTCGGCCGCCATCCGGGCGAGAAGGCGGGAGCGCAAACCGGTATCTTGCGTCAAGACTGTCATGTCCGAAATATGACGCATATTGCCGACGATTCAAGCGTTGTCGGAAATGTGCTGCAATCTTCGGACAGGAGAGGCGGTGGTGCGGTTGAAGCAGGCGGGATCGTCACGATTGTTCATCCGGCCGGCGGAATTGCCTCGGTGGCGTCGAGATCGTTGTCGATGGTGGCCGAGCCGGGGTCGCGCACGGGGCGCCCCTCCTGGTCGTTTCGTCGGGGAAGCCGCCACGAACGCCTCAGCGCACCCCCGCCACCTGGCTGGCCAGGTCGAAGAACGGGTCCGGGTACAGGAACAGCGCCAGGCAGCCGGCGGCGGTGATGACGATGGCGACGAGGCAGGGAGCCGGCGCCTCCTCGATCTTCGACGCCCGCCCGCCGCTCCCCTCCCCCGCGTCGGCGGAGAACGCGCGCAGCGGCACCGCGAGCAGGTAGGCGGCGCTCAGCAGGGAGCTCGCCAGGAGCACCCCGAGCAGCGCCCACTGGCCGGCGTCCACCGCCGCGGTGGCGAGATACCACTTGCTCCACATGCCCCCGAGCGGCGGCAGGCCGATGATGCAGAGGCTCGCGACCACGAACGCGCCCATGGTCACCGGCATCCGCCGGCCGAGTCCGCGGAGCTCGCCGACCTCCGTCCTGTGCGCGGCCACCAGCACCGCGCCGGCGCAGAAGAAGAGCGTGATCTTGCCGAACGCATGCATGACGATGTGCAGCGCCGCCCCGACCGTCCCCCACGCGCTCGCCAGCACCGCGCCGAGCACCACGTAGGAGAGCTGGCTGATGGTGGAGTAGGCGAGCCGCGCCTTCAGGTTGTCCCTGTTCATCGCCACCAGCGAGCCGATGAGGATGGTGGCGGCGGCGACCCAGGCGATGATGGTCCCACCCCCGCTCGCGGCGAGCAGGTCGGGGCCGAACACGTACACCGCGACCTTGAGGATCGCGAACACCCCGGCCTTCACCACCGCCACCGCGTGCAGCAGCGCGCTCACCGGGGTCGGGGCCACCATCGCGGCCGGGAGCCAGCGGTGGAACGGCATGAGCGCCGCCTTGCCGGCGCCGAACGCGAACAGGCAGAACACCACCGCGGCCACGCCCTCCGGCATCCCGGCCAGGATGCCGCCTTCGCGGAAGTCCACGGTGCCGGCGTACGCCCACGTCCACGCGATCGCGAGGAGCTGGAACCCGATGGAGGTCCCGAGCAGGGTGCCGAGGTACACCCGGCCCGCCCGCCTCGCCCCGGCGGTGCCGGCGTGGGTCACGAGCGGGTATGTCGACAGGGTCAGCGCCTCGTAGAAGACGAACAGGGTGACGAGGTTGTCCGCGAACGCGACCCCCATGGTGGACGCGATGGCGATCGCGAAGCAGGCGTAGAACCGCGTCTGGTTCCGCTCGTGGTGCGCGCGCATGTAGCCGATGGCGTAGATCGAGGTGACGAGCCACAGGAACCCCGCCACCATCGCGAACAGCATGCCGAGCGGCTCGACCGAGAGCTTCAGCGCGATCCCCGGCACCAGGGGCGCGAGCACGAGGCCGGGCCGCCCGCCCTGCGCGACCTCGGGGTAGATGCCGAGCACGCACCCGAGCACGAGCGTCGCGGCGGCCAGGGTCACCGCCTCGCGCAGGTTCGGCGACCTTCGCGCGAGCACGATGAGCGCGCTCGCCAGCAACGGCAGCGCGAGGCATCCGAGCACCATGAGCTTCGGAGTCACGGCGGCCCCGGGAGCAGCGCCGCGGCCGCCGTCTGCGCGAACCCGACGCTGAACGACGTGTCCACCCCGAACCAGACGTTGGCGGCGGCGAGCGCGACCACCGGCGCGACCATCGTCCAGTGCGCCTCGCGGGCGTGCGCCTGCACCGAGTCGGGGCGGGGCTCGGTGAAGAACGCGGCGCTCGCCACCCGCCACATGTAGACCGCGGCAAGCAGGGAGGACGCCAGGACGACGACCGCGATGGGCCACATCCCGTCCGCCAGGGCCGCCCGCAGCAGGTACCACTTCGACACGAACCCCGCGGTGAGGGGCACCCCGACCAGGCTCGCCGCGGCGACCAGGAACGCGCCCATGGTCCACGGCATGCGCCGCCCGAGACCCGCGAGGCTCGCGAGCGCGTCCGAGCCGGTGCGGTAGACGAGGTTCGCGACCGCGAGGAAGAGCGCGACCTTCATCACCGCGTGATTGAACAGGTGCACCATGGAGGCGGCGACGCCGCCCGCGGTGCCGAGCCCGAGCCCGAGCACCATGTAGCCGAGCTGCGCGATGCTCGACCACGCGAGCAGCCGCTTGACCGAGTCCTGGAACAGGGCCACCGCCGAGCCGGCCAGCACCCCGGCGACCGCCAGCGGAATCAGGAAGAGCCCGAGGCCGAGCCGCTCGAACGTCAGGTCGACACCGAAGACGTCGAGCAGGAACCGCGCCAGCACGTAGATGGAGACCTTGGTCGAGGTGCCGGCGAGGAACGCCGCGGCGCTCGACGGCGCGTGCGCGTAGGCCGCCGGCAGCCACGCGTGCAGGGGAAAGACCGCCGCCTTCAGCCCCATGCCGAGCACCACGAAGACGACGCCCGCCGCCGCCGTGCGGGTGTCCCGGACGTCGCCGAGCCGGACCGAGAGGTCCGCCATGTTCAGGGTCCCGGTCATCATGTAGAGCAGCCCGATGCCGACGAGGAAGAACGTCGCCCCGATCGAGCCCAGCACGAGGTACCGGAACGCGGCGAGCAGCGCGGCCGGCCCCGGACCGAGGGCGACCAGGACGTAGGTCGACAGCGAGGCGATCTCGAGGAAGACGAAGACGTTGAACACGTCGCCGGTGATCGCGATGCCGAGCAGGCCGGTCAGGCACAGCAGCCACGCGGCGTAGAAGAGCCCGATGCGCTCGCGGCGGATCTCGCGCGCCACGCCGAGCCGCGCGTGCGCGAGCGTCACGGTGCTCGCGCCGCTCACGATCACCACGACCAGCGCGTTCAGCGCGTCGATCCGGTACTCAATGCCCCACGGCGCGGCCCAGCCCCCGAGCAGGTAGGCGATCTCGGCCCCGCCCGACACCGCCGCCGCGAGGGCCACCGACACCGCGAAGCACGCCGCGCTCACCGCGGTGGCGAACGCCCACGCGAAGGCGGGACCGCGCACCAGCGCGCAGAGCGGCGCCGCGAGGAGGGGAACGACGACCTGCAGGGCGGGAAGCTGCGCCTGCAGGGCGCTCACGGCTCCCGTTCCTGCGCGATGCGCCCGCCTTCGGCGCCCATCCAGGCTTCCACCCGCCCGGTGGCCCGGAGCGCCCGTTCGACCGCGTCCTCCTCCACGCTGCCGCTGGCGGCATGGATGCGCACCACCAGCGCGAGTGCGAGCGCCGCGGTCGCGACCCCGACCACGATGGCGGTGAGGATCAGCACGTGGGGCAGCGGGTTCGCGTAGGCCGCGTGGGCCGGGTCGACGATCGGCGCGGTCGCGCCCTCGACCGCGCCGATCGAGATGTAGAAGACGAACACCGCGGTCTGGAAGATCGAGAGCCCCATCACCTTCTTCACGAGGTTGGCGCTCGCGGTCACGGTGTAGAGCCCCGCCCCGAGCAGGGCGATGGCGCCCCAGTACGCGTAGTGGCCGAGGAAGGCGTCGAGCATCGCCTCATCCGCCTCCGGGGCGGGCGTCTCCGGAGCCGGCATCTCCAGTGCCGGCGCCTCCGGCTCCAGCGTCTCCGGCTCCAGCGTCCCCGGCTCCAGCGTCTCCGGCTCCAGCGTCCCCGGCTCCAGCGTCTCCGGCTCCAGCGTCCCCGGCTCCAGCGTCTCCGGCTCCAGCGCCTCCGGCTCCAGCGCCTCCGGCACCAGCGTCCCCGGCACCGGCGTCCCCGGCACCAGCGCCTCCGGCACCGGCGTCTCCGGCACCGGCGTCTCCGGGGCCGGCGTCTCCGGGGCTGGTGAACGAGTAGAAGAGCAGGATCATCACCGCGGTCACGGTGAGCCCCACCCCGAGCTCGACGAGCAGGATGCCGAGGTGCTGGCCGGCCACCGGATGGTCGGCCAGCACGTCGTAGTCGAGGAAGTTCGCTCCGAGCAGCAGCGAGACGACGCCGACCCCGGCATAGAGCAGCACGCCGAGCGCGGCGGCGGCCCGGACCGCCTCCGGCGCGACCACCGCGCGGGCGTGATCGACGCCGAACACCAGGGCGTGGAGGATGATGCCGGCCCCGAAGATGACCCCGGCCTGGAAGCCGCCGCCGGGGCCGAAGTCCCCGTGGAACTGCACGTAGAGCGCGAACAGCAGGATGAACGGCAGGATCAGCCTGGCGACGACCTTGAGGACGATGTGGTGCTGCATCGGCGCCGGCCCTCAGTCGCGCCGCGTCCCGCCGAACCCGAGGAGCGCGAGAACCCCCACCCCCGCGGTGAAGATCACCGTGACCTCCCCGAGGGTGTCGTAGCCCCGGTAGCTCGCGAGCACCGCGGTGACGGCGTTCGGAACCCCCGTCTCCACCGGCCCGCGCTCCAGGTACCGGGGAGCGACGTGCACGTGGGCGGACGCGTCCGGCGCCGCGAAGCGCGGGTGGTCCGCCGACGCCCAGGCGAGGATCAGCACGAGCCCCGCCGCCAGCGCGAGCGGCAGCGCGCGCACCCGGGGGCCCGCGCGCTGCCGGGAGGCGGTCCGCGCCAGCGTCGCGAGCATCAGGATGGTCGAGATCCCGGCCCCGACCGCGGCCTCGGTGAACGCGACGTCCACCGCGTCGAGCACCACGAACACCGCCGCGGACAGGAGGCTGAAGATGCCGAATAGCATCGCGGCGGCGAACAGGTTGCGCGTGACCGCGATGGCGAGCGCGGTCACCGCCATGAACCCGAGCAGCGCGACGAGGATCAGGTGTTCGATGACGGCGGCTCCGGTGGACGGCCCGAGAGCGGGTCGAGACGCCCGTGCAGCGCCGCCTTGGCGAGCGCATGGGTCGCGGTCGGACCGGTCAGCAGCATGAAGCCGAGGATGAGCACCAGCTTGGCCGCCGGCAGGGACCAGCCCGCCAGCAGCACGAGGCCGGCGAACGTCAGCGCGATCCCCAGCGTGTCGATGACTCCGGTGGCGTGGATGCGGGTGAAGAAGTCGGGAAGGCGGACGAGCCCCACCGCGCCGATGACCAGGAAGGCCGCGCCCCCGAGCAGACAGGCGCCGGCCAGGACCTCCACGAGGAGGGAGGGCATCGTCAGTCCCCCGTGCCGCCGGCCGCGCCGAGGTCGCCGTACTCGAAGAACTTCAGCACCGCCACGGTGCCGACGAAGTTGATGAGGGCGTAGAGCATCGCGATGTCGAGGAACTCGGGCCGTCCGGTGAGGAACCCGTGCAGCGCGAGGATGACGACGGTCAGCGTCCCGAAGCTGTTCACGGCGAGCACCCGGTCGTAGACGGTCGGGCCGCGCAGGGCCCGGACCAGGGTGATCGCCATCGCGGCGAGCACCGCGAGGATGGCGGTCCCGAGCGGGGTGACCGCCATCAGTGCGCCGGCTCCCGGTCGAGCCGGCACGCCCGGGCGTTCATCTCGCCGCGCTCGAGCGCATCGAGCGAGCCCTCGTGCAGGGCGTGCACCTCGACCCGGCCGTCTTCGAGGTCGATGGACAGCGTCCCCGGAGTGAGGGTGATGGAGTTGGCGTAGATCACCCGGGTGAGCTCGCTGCGCTGGCTGGCGGGGAGCCACCGCGCCGACGGCGAGATCGGCAGGCCCGGCGAGAGGATCCGCCGCGCCACGTCGATGTTCGACTTGACGATCTCCCACGAAAGCCACAGCAGGTACCCGGGCAGGCGCCCGGTGCGCAGCGCGAAGGGCGCCGGGTTGCGGTCGGCGCGGTCGGCGCGCGCCTTGAGCCACACGACGGCCAGCACCGACGCAAGCCCCAGCCCGAGGAGCAGCGGCTGGATGATTCCCGAGAGCAGCACCCATGCGCCGGCCAGCACCAGCGCCAGCTTCATCCGCGTTCGCACCGCCGTTCGCCGTGTCGTCCGTCCGCAGGGCTCCGGTCCGGACCATCCGGACCACCGGGCACGCCCCGGCCTCCGGCGCGCGCGGCCAGAGAATAACCCAACGCGGCGGGAACGGAACCGGCGCCGTCCGGATCCCCAAGGCTCTCCGGAAGTCGTGGCGAACGGTTCATCGGACGCTCGAACCGGGCCTTCGATGCCGAAAGACCACCGGTCATCGCGCGAGATTCCGGTTGGGCGGCCGGGGACCGTGACTCTTGAATGGTCCTGTCCCGATCCCCCTTGCGGGGGCGGGCGCCCCCGGCCACTACCCGAGCCGCCGGCAGTCGGACACGTTGGGGAGCTGTGCGAGCCGGCCGAGCACGCGACTGAGCTGCTCGATGTCGCGGACCTCGACGGTGAGGCGCATGCGCACGACATGGTTGCTCCGGTCGGTGACGGAGTCGAGCGCCACGATGTTCACCTCCTCGTTCGACACCACGGCGGTCACGTCGCGCAGCAGGCCCTTGCGGTCGTAGGCCTCCACCACGACCTCCACCGGGTAGCTCTCCTCCGCCTCGCCGCTCCAGGCCACGTCGATGAGGCGCGCCTGCTCGGAGCCCGCGAGGTTCAGCACGTTGCGGCAGTCCGCGCGGTGGATGCTCACCCCGCGCCCGCGCGTGATGTAGCCGACGATCGGGTCGTTGGGCAGCGGCTTGCAGCACTGCGCGACCTGCGTGAGGAGATCGCCGACGCCGCTGATGCGGACGTCGCCCGTGCGCTTCCGGCGGCGCTTCGCAAGCCTCGGCGTCGCGCGCGACGGCGCCGGCAGCCAGGGCTGGAGCGCGCCCGCGAGCTGCGGCACGCTCACGTCCCCACGTCCCAGGGCGGCGAGGAAGTCGTCGAACTTCGACGCGTTGAACCGCTCCGCGATCGCGTCGCGGGGCGGCTGCTCCAGGCCCAGGCGCTTCAGCTCCCGGTCCCAGATCTCCTGCCCGTCGGCCACGTTGCGCTCCCGGTCCTGGTGCCTGAACCAGTGCCGCACCTTGGCGCGCGAACGGGGACTGCCGAGATATCCGAGGTTCGGATTGAGCCAGTCGCGGCTCGGACGCGGGTGGCGGGCGGTGAGCACCTCGATCCGGTCCCCGGTGCGGACCACGTACGTGAGCGGCACGATCCGGCCGTCGACCTTCGCGCCCCGGCACCGGTGGCCGACCTGGGTGTGGATCTGGTAGGCGAAGTCGAGCGGGGTCGATCCGGGCGGAAGGTCGACGATGTCGCCGCGCGGGGTGAAGGCGTAGACGCGCCCGGATTCGAGCTCGCCGTCGAGCGAGCGGAGCAGGGAGCCGGACTCGTGGGCTTCCTCGCGCGCTTCGAGGAGCTGCCGCAGCCACGCGATCCGGGCATCGAGCGCCGGCTCCGGAGCTTGCGCCCCCTCCTTGTACCGCCAGTGCGCCGCGACCCCGAGCTCGGCCTGGTCGTGCATCTCGCGGGTGCGTATCTGCACTTCCAGGGTCCTGCCGTGCGGTCCGACGACCGCGGTGTGCAGCGACTGGTAGCCGTTCGGCTTGGGATTGGCGATGTAGTCGTCGAGCTCCCGGGGAATGGGCGTCCACAGCCCGTGCACGACGCCGAGCGCCTTGTAGCACTCGGTGTCGGTCTCCACCAGCACCCGGACCGCCCGCAGGTCGAAGAGCTGCCCGATGCTCACCTGATCCGGACCCACCTGATCCGGGCCCGCCTGCCCGAGGCCGGGCGACTTGCGCTGCATCTTGCGCCAGATGCTGTGGATGTGCTTGGCCCGGCCGGTCACCTCCGCGCGAATCTTCTGGCGCTCCAGCTCGTCCCTGATGCTCTGCGCCACCTCCTCGACGTAGCGTTCCCGATCGACGCGCCGCTCGGCGAGCTGTCCGGCGATGGCCCTGTAGGTCGCCGGCTCCGACTCCCGGAACGCGAGGTCCTCGATCTCCCACTTGTACTGCCAGATCCCGAGACGGCTCGCGAGCGGCGCGTAGACCTCCAGGGCTTCGCGGACAAGACCCTCGCGCCCGGCGGCGGGGCGCGCGCGCGCATGGCGCAGCCGATGCAGGGTGAGGGCGATCTGCACGATGGGGACCCGCACGTCGTCGAAGGCGGCGAGCAGCAGGCGGCGCAGCCGGTCGGTGCGGACATCCCGGTCGGCCGGGGCGGCGTCCCCGGCCTGGATCGACCGCAGCTCCTCGAAACGCAGGAGCCCTTCGAGGAACGCCGCCGCCCGTTCGCCGAGATGCGCCCGCACGTCGTCGAGCCCGATCCCGCCGCGCTCGACGAGGAGGCTGGCGAGGCCCGCGGCGATGCAGTCCGCATCGAGGTGGAGCTCCGCGAACATCTCCGACGCGGCGGCGAGCTGCGCGGACTCCACGCCCGACTCCGCATCGCCGGCGCCCGGGACCGCGGCCGCGGCCATCGCGCGTACCCGCCGCAACGCCGCGCAAGCCGCGCCGCGCGGCGGCTCCCGCCGCCCGCGAACACCGCCGGAGCCGTGTGTCTTCATGGGGATTTCCGATCCTTCATCCCCGCCATCTTCGCCGATCGACGGCGCCGCCGCACTCGCTCCGGGCGGCCGCCCCGGGCACTCGCTCCGGGCGGCCGTTGGCAGTGCGGGGCGAACTCACTACACTGCCGGAGGTCCATGTCCCGGGACGCACGCGTTCCGGATTCCACCATCGGGCGGCCGGCGCCGCCGCAAGGCCACGGGCTCCGCACCCGGCGAGACACTTCGAACCATGAGCGCCGAATTGCTGGTCAACGTCACTCCGTGCGAGACCAGGGTCGCGCTGATCGAGAGCGGCTCGCTCCAGGAGATATTCATCGAGCGGACCCACCGGCGCGGGCTCGTGGGCAACATCTACAAGGGTCGGGTCTGCCGCGTGCTTCCCGGCATGCAGGCCGCCTTCGTCGACATCGGGCTGGACCGCGCGGCGTTCCTTCACGCCTCGGACATCGCCGATGCGGACGCGCGGCGGGTCCGCGACGCTCCGGCTCCGGGGACGGACGCGCCGGCCCCCGCGCAGACGGCGCCAGCGTCGGCGCTGCGCAACGGGACGCCGATCACCGATCTCGTGCGCGACGGCCAGGAGGTGCTGGTGCAGGTCATCAAGGACCCGCTCGGCACCAAGGGCGCGCGCCTCACCACCCACGTATCGATTCCGTCCTGCTACCTGGTCTGCATGCCGGGCGGGGGAACGATCGGGGTCTCGCAGCGCATCGAGGACGAGGACGAACGCCGGCGGCTGCGGGAGATGGTGCGCGAGTGCGCCCGCCACGCGAGCGGAGACGGCGGCGAGCGCACGCCCGACGCCGGCCCCGGCGACGACTGGAGCCCGGAAGACGGGTACATCGTGCGCACCGCGGCGGAAGGCTGCCCGGAAGCGGTCATCGCGGCGGACATGGCGTTCCTGCGCCGGCTGTGGGAGTCGGTCCACGCGCGCGCCGCCGCGGTCAACGAGCCCGGCGTCGTCCACGAGGATCTGTCGCTCGTCATCCGCACGCTGCGCGAGCTGTCCGCCACCCCCATCGAGCGGGTACGCATCGACTCGCGGGAGACGCACGGGCGCGTGCTCGACTTCACCGGCCGCTTCCTGCCCGAGATGAGCCCGCGCATCGAGCTCTACGACGGCGAGGACCCCATCTTCGAGCTGTATGCGGTCGAGGACGAGATCGGGAAGGCCCTCCACCGCAGGGTGCAGCTCAAGTCCGGCGGGCACATCGTGCTCGATCAGACCGAGGCGATGACCACGGTCGACGTCAACACCGGCGGGTTCGTCGGACACCGCAACTTCGACGAGACCATCTTCAAGACCAACCTCGAGGCCGCCCGGACCATCGCCCGGCAGCTCCGCCTGCGCAACCTCGGCGGCATCATCATCATCGACTTCATCGACATGGGCAACGAGGAGCACAAGCGCCAGGTGCTCCGCGCGCTCGAGAAGGCGCTCTCCCGCGACCACACCAGGACCCACATCAGCAACGTGTCTCCGCTCGGCCTGGTGGAGATGACCCGCAAGCGCACGCGCGAGAGCCTGGAGCGCGTCCTGTGCAACCCGTGCCCGACGTGCGGCGGGCGGGGCTCGATCAGGTCCGCCGACACCGTGTGCTACGAGATCTTCCGCGAGATCCTGCGCGAAGCGCGCCAGTTCGACACCGAACGCCTGCTCGTCATCGCGTCGCAGGAGGTCATCGACCAGCTCGTCGACGAGGAATCCCCGGCGTTCGCGGAGCTGGAGGCATTCATCGGCAAGCCCATCACGCTGCAGGTCGAGAACCTGTACTCGCGCGAGCAGTACGACGTCGTCCTGATGTGATCAGTCCGCTTCCCCGACGCCCGCGCCGGTCGCCGCGGACCACCGCCGCCGATTGCATCGTCCCCGGAAACGACGGGGCTTCCCGTCGCGGCGGAAGATGAGGCGGGGTGGAGCGTGAGGCATCCGGGGCGCGGGCCGGGATGCGGCCGCGGCGCGACGCGGCGCCGTGCCCGGCCGTGCGCTCGGCCATGAGCGACGAGTCCGCCCCGCCGGCGCCGGCCGCAGGCGGAGCCGGCCGCAGGCTCGTGCGCGGGGGCGCATACCTGCTGGCGGGCCTCGTGGTGCTCGCGGCCGCCGCGCTCGCGGGCCTGCGTCTCATGCTGCCGGAGCTCGGACACTACCGGCCGGAGATCGAGCGGTGGCTGAGCCGCGTCGCCGACCGGCCGGTCGAGATCGGGACCGTCGATGCCCGATGGCGCGGCTGGACGCCGGTGTTTCGAGTCAGGGACGTTCGGCTCGCCGCCGCCGGGACCCCGGACGACCCGCCGGCGGACGCCTCGGTCCGGCTGGCCGATCTCACCTTCTCGATCGATCCGCTCGACCTGCTCCGCTCGGGCGCCTTCCGGCCGCGGGAGGTCTCCGCCATCGGCGCGTCGTTCGCGGTGACGCAGCGGTCCGACGGAACGCTCGCGATCGCCGGGCTCGGACGGGGCACGGCCGGCGGGCCCCGGACGAGCGACGGTCTCGGGCGGTGGATGCTGGCCCAGGCGGACCTGTCGCTGCGCGCGTCGCGCATCGTCTGGACCGACGAGCGGACCGGCCTCGGCCCGCTGCCGCTCGACGGGGTGACCCTTGCGCTCGAACGCGCGGGCGACCGGCGCCGCATCTCCGGATCGTTCAAGCCCTCCGACGCCGGCCGGATCGACTTCGCGATCGAGATGACCGGCGATCCGCTCGCCTCGTCGTGGGCGGGCACGGCCTACCTCGCCGCCCGGAACGTCGACCTCGCCCGGCTCGGCCTCGACGCCCGGCTCGGCCTCGACACCGGAGCGGGTGGGTCGACGACCTTCACCGGCATCGTCTCCGGCCAGGTGTGGAGCACCTGGGAAGACGGCCTCCCCATCGAGGCGACGGGAACGGTCCGCGCGCAGGCGCCGGGCGTGGTCCGCGAGGGGAGCCGCCGCGGCTTCGACGAGGCGAGCGCTTCGTTCAGGGCCGAGCGCACACCGGAGGGCTGGGCGCTGGCCGCGCGGGACGTGGTCGTCACGACGCCCCTCGGCTCATGGCCCGCCTCGGGCATCGACGCGGTGTGGCGGCGGCCGGGCGACGGCCGCGTCGGGCAGGCGATCGTCAGTGCGGAGTACGCGCGCATCGAGGACCTCGTCGCGCTCGCCGCGCCGGGCGGCGGGACGGCGGCGAGCGCGGCGGCGAGCGCTCTGGCCGATGCCGCCCCGCGCGGGACCCTGGCAGACATCCGCGTCTCGGTGCCGATAGCCGATCGCATCGGGCTGGAGCGCCTTCGGGCGAGCGGCCGGTTCGCCGGTCTCGGCCTCGGGACGGAGGCCGGGCCGGCATCGGTCGACGGAGCGAGCGGCCGGTTCGAGGCGAGCGGACAGGGGGTGCTCGCCGACTTCGCCGCCGGCCGTCTGCGCGTCGGCGTTCCGGACCGGATCGAACGGCCGTTGCGGGGAGAGAAGCTCGCCGGCGCCTTCGCCGCGGTGCCGGCGCCCGAGGGCCTGCGGGTGTGGTTCGACGAGGCGAGCCTCGAGACGCCGGCGGGGGCCGTCACCGCCAGCGGCTGGCTGCTCGCGCCCCGGGACGGGGGCGCACCGGAACTGGACGTCGCGCTGTCGTTCGGCGGGTCGCGGATCGCCGCGGTCCGGGATCTCGTCGGGGACCTCGTGATGCCGGAGCCGGCAGTGCGCTGGTTCGAGGGAGCGGCGCCGTTCGG
Source organism: Gammaproteobacteria bacterium (assembly GCA_965202735.1). Lineage (GTDB taxonomy): Bacteria > Pseudomonadota > Gammaproteobacteria > HK1 > HK1 > HK1. The sequence goes on along the minus strand of OZ241844.1, from coordinate 4,569,179 downwards.
AGACGTCCGCGAGGCGCGGGTCGCGTTTCGCGGCCGCCTTTCGGACGCGCCCCCCGGAGAGGGCGAGGGAGCGATCGAGGCCACCGCGACGCTCTTCGTTCCGGTGCTCGCCTACGCCGCCGGCTGGCCGGAGATCACCGGCCTGTCGGCCGAGGTGCGGTTCGACGGCCGGCGGTTCGATGCGCGCGTCGAGTCCGCACGCATCCTGAAGTCGGTGGTCCGCGAAGCCACGGTGACCATCGAGGACGTGAAGTCCGGGGCGCCGGTGGTGCGGGTCGAGGGACGGGTCGAGGGGGCGAGCGCGAACGCGGTGCGCTTCCTGGCCGAGAGCCCCCTGCGCGCGCGGTTCGCGCCCCTGTTCGACGCCTTCGCGATCCACGGCGACAGCACCCTCGACGTGGAGGTCGCGGTTCCCCTGAAGGGAGGCGGTCGACCGGCCGCAGTCAGCGGCACGATCGCGCTCGACCACAACCGGGTCGACGGCCCCGTCCCCGGTGGAGGGCTCGCGGCGGTGAACGGCCTGATCGCGTTCCGGAACGCCGAGGTGGGATCCGACGGCATCACCGCGACCTGGCTGGGCGAGCCGGTCCATGCCCTCGTCGGCGCGGCGCCGCAGGGCCCCGGGGCGACGCGGGTCACGATCGGCGGCCGGGTGACCCGCCGCCTGCTGGCCGCGTACCTCCACGACGCCGGCATGCTCGACGCACCGGCGGCCGGGGGCTCGGCCCTCCTCGCCCGGGTGCGCGGCGACGCCGCCTGGACCGCGACCTTCGACATCCCGGCCGAGCTCGACGCGGCGCCGGCGACGCTGCGCCTCGCGAGCGATCTGACCGGACTCGCGATCGACCTTCCGCCGCCATTCGGCAAGACGAGCGGAGCCGCGCGCATGCTCCGGATCGACACCCGGCTCGGGCCGGCGCCGGACCGCGTCGTCGAGGTCCGCCTCGGCTCCGTCGCGAGGGCGGCGCTGCGGCTGGTCCGGGACGCCGGCCGGCTCCGGCTCGAACGCGGCGCGATCGGGATCGGCTCCGGCCGCGCGGCGCTCCCCGACGCCCCCGGCATCGTCGTGCGGGGCGAGATGCCGGCCCTCGACACCGCCGTCTGGCGGGCGGTCCTCGAAGAGGTCTCGGCGCTGCGGGCGCCGGAGCCGGGCTCGCCGCGGCCCGGGCTCCCGCAGGAGGTGTCCATCGACGCCGCATCGATGACCGCGTTCGGCGTGCGCTTCCCCGACACGCGCGTGCGGGCGGCGCGCGATACCGGCGGAGCCTGGCGGGTGGACCTCGACGGCGCTCGCCTGCGGGGTTCGATCCGCGTGCCTCGCGACCCCGGCGGCGCCGAGCCCGTGATCGCCGACTTCGAGCGTTTCGTGTACGACCCCGACGCCGCCGGCACGGGGGAGGAGCCGCCCGATCCCGACCCTCGCGCCTTGCCCGCCCTGTCGTTCTCGGCCCGGCAACTGCTCCTCGGCGACCGCGACCTCGGGCGGGTCGGCTTCACCACGGTACCCTCCGAGCGCGGGCTCCACATCACGAAGCTCCAGGTGCGCGCCGGCTCGTTCGAAGGCGAGGCGACGGGAAGCTGGTCACTCGCCGGAGAGGAGCACCGCACGGAATTCTCCTGGCGGGTACATGGCGACGATCTCCGCCGCATGCTCGAAACGGTCGGGTTCGACGGCAGCGCGGTGGCGGGAGGGACGACGGACGTCACGCTGCGCGGCTCCTGGGCGGGCGCGCCGGCCGACTTCGCCGCCGACCGGCTCACCGGCGTGATGCACTTCCTGTCGACCGACGGGCGTCTGACGCAGCTCGAGCAGGGCGTGACGGGGCGCGTGTTCGGACTGCTCACCATCACGTCGCTGCCGCGCCGCCTCCTCCTCGACTTCGGCGACCTGTTCAGGGAGGGGTTGAGCTACGACCGGATCGAGGGCAGCTTCGCGATCGAGAACGGCAACGCGTACACCAGCGACCTGTACGTGGAGAGCGATGTCGCGCGGATCGAGGTGGCGGGACGCACCGGCCTCGCGCGCCGGGACTATGACCAGATCGTGACCGTCACTCCGAAGATCTCGTCCACCCTGCCCCTGGTGCCCATCTGGCTCGCACAGAAGATCGTCGACCACAACCTGTTCGACAAGGCGTTCGCGTACCAGTACACGATCGGGGGCACGTGGGACGAGCCGGATATCGAGCTGGTGCGCACGGAAAGGCGGGAGGACGGCCCCCCCGCCGACTGACGCCGGAACACCGGGCCCGCGCGCGCCGCGCACGTGCCGGCCCGGTCACGTGGTCCGGTTACAATGGGCGCCGGCCCGGTTCGATCCGGGGGCTCCGATGCTTCCCGCCGTTCCCCTCCCCGACCCGCCTCTCCCGTCCCGGGACGAAGACGCGCCAGTGATGGTCGCGGTCTCCGGCGGCGTCGACTCCGCCGTCGCCCTGCTGCGCCTGGTCGAGGCGGGCGTCCCCGTGCAGGCGATGTTCATGAAGAGCTGGGAGGAGGACGACGGGGACGGGTACTGCGCGGCGGCCGAGGACCTCGCCGACGCCGAGCGGGTGTGCGAGCGGCTCGGCGTGCCGCTGCACGCGGTGAACTGCTCGGACGCGTACTGGGACCGGGTCTTCGTGCGGTTCATCCATGGCATCGAGCGCGGGACGACGCCGAATCCGGACGTGCTGTGCAACCGGGAGGTGAAGTTCGCCGCGTTCGTCGACCACGCGCGCCGGCTCGGCGCCGAGCGCGTGGCGACCGGCCACTACGCCGGCGTCCGGCGCGAGGCCGGCGCGGTGCGCCTGCTGAGGGGCGCGGACCCCGCCAAGGACCAGAGCTACTTCCTGCACGCGCTCGATCAGTCGCAGCTCCGGCGCGCCCTCTTCCCGCTCGGCGGTCTGGACAAGCGCACGGTGCGCGCCCTGGCCCGGGAGGCGGGGCTCGCGCCGCACGACAAGCCCGACAGCACCGGCATCTGCTTCATCGGCGAGCGACGCTTCCGGTCCTTTCTCGCCCGCTTCGTCGACGCCACGCCGGGCCCCGTCGAGACCATGGACGGGACCCGTATCGGCGAGCATCCGGGGCTCGCGTTCTTCACCATCGGCCAGCGCCGCGGACTGGGCGTCGGGGGACGGAGCGGCAGCGCGCCGGCGCCGTGGTACGTCGCGGCCAAGGACCCCGCGCGCAACGCGCTCGTCGTCGTCCAGGGACGCGATCACCCGGCGCTGCTCGCGCGCCGGGTGCGGGTGCGCGGCATGCACTGGATCGCGGGCCGCGCGCCGCCGCTGCCGCTGCGCTGCGCCGCGAAGATCCGGTACCGGCAGGCCGACCAGGCGTGCACCGCCCGGCCGGGCGAATCCGGCGGGGACACCCTCGAGCTCCATTTCGACCGCCCGCAGTGGGCGCCGGCCCCCGGCCAGTACGCGGTGCTCTACGACGGCGAGGAGTGCCTCGGCGGCGGGGTGATCGAGTCCCCGCACGAAGCGCCGGCGGAGACTATGGACAGTGACCGAAACAAGGTTGCCGACTGTACCCGGAGGGGCCCCGCTCCTGCGGGATGGCACGCTCGATACATGGCGAAGTAATTCTCGTCGGTGCCCTATCCGTCGGAGCGGCCCGGAATGCGCAGCACGTCACCGGCGCGGATGACGCTCCCGCGGATGCGGTTCGCGTCCTGCAGCCGCTTCACCGACACCCGGTACCGGTCCGCGATCTCCGACAGCGTCTCGCCACGCGCGATGGTGTGGCGCCGCGTCGAGGAGAACGTGGTGCCGGGAGGCGGATTGGCGTCGAAATAGCGGTGGACCCCGTCGAGGATGGCGCGGGCGACCTTGTCCTGGTATCCGGGGCTCGACAGGCGCTTCGCATCGGAGGGGTTCGTGAGAAAGCCGGTCTCGACGAGGATCGACGGGATGTCGGGCGACTTCAGCACCAGGAAGCCCGCATGCTCGATCCGGCGCTTGTGCGTTCGCCCGACCCCGCCGAGCGACCTGAGCACCCGGCCCCCGACCTCGGCGGAGGCTTGGGCCGTCGCGTCCTGCTGCAGGTCGACCAGCACCGAGGCGAGCTGGTCCTCCTTGTCGTCGATGGACACGCCGCCGACGAAGTCCGATGCGTTCTCCTTCCGGGCCAGCAATCTCGCCGCCTCGCTGCTCGCGCCCCGGGACGAGAGCACGTACACGGAGCTTCCCGACACGCGGGGGTCGCGAAACGCATCGGCGTGGATGGACACGAACAGGTCCGCGCCGTGCCGGCGCGCGATCTCGATCCGGCGCCGGAGACCGACGTAGTAGTCGCCGTCGCGGACGAGGACCGCCCTCATCCCGGGGGTGCGGTCGATATGGCGCTTGAGCGCGCGGGCAATGGCCAGCACGACGACCTTTTCCCGGAGCCCCGACCGGGTGACCGCGCCGGGGTCCTCGCCGCCGTGGCCGGCGTCCACGGCGACCACCACCTTGCGGCTGCCCTTCGGGGCGCCGTCCGCGCCCTGCCCGCGCGCCGCCTTGCGCTGCACCGCGCCATCGGCCGGATGGACGTCGATCACGAGGCGATGGCCGTACTTCGCGTTGGGCCTGAGCAGAAAGCTCCGGGGCCGGACCCGCCGCTTCATGTCGAGCACGACCCGCAGGTCGCCGTCGCCGGCCCCGGCGCGCCTGCGCTGCGCGGCCCGGATGCGCGCGAGGAGGCGGTCGCCGGAACGGGCGTCCGGGACACGCCTCGCGAGCCTGGCGCCACGCAGGTCGATCACCACCCGGTGGGGGTCGCGAAGCACGAACAGCGCGTACTCCACGGGACGCGCGAGGTCGAGGACGATCCGCGTGTGGTCCGGGGCGGGCCACGTCCTGATGCCCTTGACGTCGACGGGCGCGGCCGAGACCGGCCACGCCATCAGGCATGCAAGGCCAATCGCGAACCACCGCATCCTCGTCATCCGGTTGATGGAGCTGCGTAAAGGTCCAAAGCTTTCTTGAGTTTATCGCAAGTCTCTCATGCGTTCTATCAAGTGTGTGAGCGATCGGATCCGGGGGATTCGAGCTCACCGCCGGCGCGCATGCGCGAATCCAGCGCGACGCCGCGGGCGGTGCGCGGCTCGATCCGGAGCCGTCTCGCGGGCCCGTCGGTGTCGAGGGCCACGAGGCAGTCCGGCTCGGGAATCCCCCCGTGCCCGCGCTCGGGCCACTCGACGAGACAGGCCGCGGAGTCCGGGACCAGGTCGCGGATCGCGATGAACTCCAGCTCGCCGGGGTCCGCGATCCGGTACAGGTCGAGGTGCCAGATGCGGCCGATGCGCGTGTCGTAGGGCTCCGCGATGGTGTAGGTGGGACTGCGCACCGTCCCCGCCGCCCCCAGCTCGCGCAGCGCGGCGCGCGCCAGCGTGGTCTTGCCCGCCCCGAGACCGCCCGCGAGCCCCACGATCAGGGCGCCCCCGGCACGCCGGGAGCCCGGCATCTCCTCCAGCGCCCGGCCGAGCGCCCGGCCCGCCGCCTCCGTCGCCGAGGCGTCGGGCAGGATGAACCGGCCGGACATCTACAGCCGGTCCGCGAGCGGGCGCAGCGCGGCGATCACGTCGCTCGCGAGCAGGCCGCGAAGCCCGTCCCGGGCCGCCGCGTCCCCCGCCGCCGCGTGCGCGCAGGCGCCCGCCGAGGCCGCGTCGAGCCCGTCGAGGCCCTGGGCGAGGAGCGCCGCGACGACCCCGGTGAGCACGTCTCCCATCCCGCCGCCCGCCATGCCCGGATTGCCTCCCTCGCACACCCGCGGCACCGCGCCCGCCTCGGCGACGATGGTGCCGGCGCCCTTGAGCAGCCACGTGCCGGGGTGCGCTCCGGCAAGCGCCCGCGCGGCGGAGAACCGGTCCGCTTCCAGCACCCCGGCGGGCTCTCCGAGCACCCGGCCCGCCTCTCCGGGATGCGGGGTGTAGACGACGGGGCGCGACCCCGCGTCCGGCCACGGCGCCGCACGCCGCGCCAGCAGGTTGATGGCGTCGGCGTCGACGACCAGCGCGCGACCGGCGGCGACGACCCGTCCGAGCAGCGACGCGCCCCACCCGCCCCGGCCGAGCCCCGGGCCGACCGCGACCACCGTCGCGCGGTCGAGCAGCCCATCGAGGTCGGCGGGCGACTCGACGCCGTGGACCATCACCTCGGGCCGCGCCGCCACGATCGCGGCCACGTGTCCGGGCCGGGTGGCGATGCTCACCAGCCCGGCCCCGGTGCGTCCGGCGGCCTCCCCCGCAAGCCGCGCCGCTCCCGCGAACCCGTGGTCGCCGCCCACCACGAGCACGTGACCGAACCGGCCCTTGTGCGCGTCGCCGCGGCGCGGACCGAGCATCCCGGCGCAGTCCCCGTACCCCATCCGCCTCGCGGACGCCTCCACCCGGTCGAGCACCCACGGGGGCACCCCGAGGCCGCGGTACACGATCCCGCCCGCGCACTCGCGGCCCTCGCGGGTGAAGAGCCCCTGCTTCAGACCGACGAAGCACACGGTGACCGCGGCCCGGACCGCGCAGCCGAGCTCGCGGCCGGTGTCGGAGTGGATGCCCGACGGGACGTCCAGCGCCAGCGCCGGCGCGGCGGAGCCGTTCATCGCGCGCACCGCTTCGGCGGCCGCCCCGGAGACGTCGCGCGCGAGGCCGGTGCCGAACAGGGCGTCGACGATCACGTCGGCGTCGTGCGCCGGGCCCGCGGCCCCGCATCGGACCTCGACCCCGCCCGGCCCGGCGTCGAGCATGCGCCGCCAGGCCGTGCCGGCATCGCCCTCGAGCCGCGCCGCGTCGCCGGCGAAGCCGACCCGGACGGAGAGCCCCTCGCCGGCGGCGAGCCGCGCGACCACGAATCCGTCGCCGCCGTTGCTCCCCGGACCCGCGACCACCCACAGGCGGCGCGCCGCCGGCCACCGTTCGCGCAGCACCCGGAAGGCCTCGGCGCCCGCGCGCTCCATCAGCTCGATGCCGGGAATTCCGCCCTCCTCGATCGCCAGACGGTCGAGCTCGCGCACGTCGCGGGCGCGGTACAGCGCGGCGGGGAGCATCGGACGGCTCGCCATGCGGTCGCGGCCGCCGCGCTCAGTCGAGCCGCAGCAGCTCGTCCCGGTAGAAGCGGAGCTCGTCGATGGACCCGCGGATGTCCTGCAGCGCCCGATGCTCGGCCCGCTTGACGAGCTTCCCCGCCTTGTCCGGCGCCCAGCGCAGGCACAGCTCCTTCAGCGTGCTCACGTCGAGGTTGCGATAGTGGAAGAAGCGCTCCAGACGCGGCATGTGGCGGTGGAGGAAGCGGCGGTCGAGGCAGACGCTGTTCCCGCACATCGGCGACGTCCGCGGCGGTACCCAGCGCTCGAGGAAATCCAGGGTCCGGGCCTCGGCCTGATCCTCCGCGCACGTGCTCGCCAGCACCCGTTCGGTGAGCCCGGAGCCGCCGTGCTGCTCGGTGTTCCACTGGTCCATCGCCGCGAGCACCCCGGCGGCCTGGCGGATCGCGATCTCCGGTCCGGCCGCCAGCACCCGGAGCGACGCATCGGTCACGATGGTGGCGATCTCGATGATCTTCTCCGTGTCGGGGTCGAGACCGGTCATCTCCAGATCGATCCACACGAGGTTGGAGGGATCCGGCGCCATGGTCAGCTCGCGTCGCGGCGCGCCACGAGGGCCCGGGCGAGAGTGCCGCCGTCGACGAATTCCAGCTCCCCGCCCATCGGGACCCCCTGCGCGATCCGGGTCGCCCGGATGCCGCGATCCCGGACCAGCTCCGCGAGATAGTGCGCCGTGGCCTCGCCCTCGACGGTGGAGGAGGTCGCGAGGATGACCTCGTCGACCCCGCCGCGGTCGAGCCGCAGCTCGAACTGATCGAGTCCGAGCTCGCGGGGGCCGATCCCGTCGAGCGGCGACAGGTGTCCCATCAGCACGAAGAACACCCCCTCGTATCCGGCGCAGGCGTCGATGGCGGCCATGTCGGCCGGCGTCTCCACCACGCATACGGTCCGGGAGTCGCGGCGCGCCGACGCGCAGACCGGGCACTGCGCATGCTCGCTGAGCGTCCGGCACGACTCGCACCGCCCCACCGAGGCCGCAGCCTCCTCGATCACCCGCGCGAGCTCCCGCGCCCCGGCCCGGTTGCGTTCGAGGAGATGGAACGCCATGCGCTGGGCGGACTTGGGTCCGACGCCGGGCAGGCACCGCAACGCCTCCACGAGACGCCCGACGAGAGGGCTCAGCGCCATCGAACGCGCGGTCAGAAGGGCAGCTTGAACCCGGGGGGCAGGTCGAGCCCGGAGCCGAGCCCCGAGAACCGGTCCCTGGTGCGCGCCTCCACCTTGTGCACCGCGTCGTTCATCGCGGCCGCGATCAGGTCCTCCAGCATCTCCCGGTCCTCTTCCATCAGCGCCGGATCGATGCGCACAGAGCGAACGTCGTGCCGCCCGGTCATGGTGATCGTCACCATGCCGGCCCCCGCCTCGCCGACGACCTCCATCGACGCGAGCTCGTCCTGCGCCTGCTGGAAATCCTCCTGGAGCTTCCTGGCATGCTTCATCAGTTGGCCGAGTCCGCCTTTCATCGAGTGTTGCCCCCCGGATTGACGCGGGCGCTGCCGGAACGGCTCAGACTCCGCCGCAGCGCGAGGAGAGGATGGGTCGCGGAGCGCGGCGATGCAACCGCGCCGACTCCGCGCCGGCAATTCCGGCCAGGCGGGAGCAGACTCCTGAAATCCCCTCGGCTCGACACCCTGAAGGCCGACCTCGCACCACAATTCCACCACGGTTCGGCCTCTTCCGGGCGCTGGCGGGAGCTGCCGCTTCCGCGCAGCGGCCCCTCCGCTGGGCGTGAAGGCGGCCGCGCGCGACGCGGAGCTGCCGCCTCCGCGCAGCGGCGCCGGTCAGGGCTTCGCAGGCTCGGGAACACGGATCAGCCGATGGGCTCCACGAGCTTGTGATCGACGTTCGTGCCGAACGTCTCGCACAGCGTCCGGACCCGCGGGTCCTCCTCGATGGCGCGTATCGCCTCCCGACGACGGCTCGCCTCGTCCCGCGCGCGCCCCGCCGCCGGGGTCTCGCGGCTCGGCGAGCTCAGCACGACATCGAGCCCGATCGATTCGCCGAACCGGGCCGCGAGCGCGCCGCGCAGCCTCTCGCGCGCACCGGGCGCATCGAGTGCGGCATGGGCGGGGTCGAGCTCGATCGTCAGGCGCTGGGCGTCGGCCTCGACGAGGATCGAGTTCAGGGCAAGCTCGCCTTCGAGCCCCGACAGCCCCAGCCCCTCCACGAGGTCGCGCCAGCCCTGCGAGGTGAGGGTGGCCGGGTCGATCCGGCCGGTCGCGGGCTCCGTCACCGGCGGCGCGGTCCCCGCGCCGGCCGCTGCCCGGGACGTGGCCCCGGGCCCGCGCGCCGGCGAGGCGCCGACGCCGGCCGAACGCGCTTCGGAGGCGGGCGAGGCGTCCGCCGCATCGGGGGCGAACGCGAGCATCCGCAGAACGGTCATCTCCAGCCCCAGCCTCGGGTCCGGAACCAGCGCGAGGTCCCGCCGTCCTCTCAGCCCGATCTCGTAGTAGAGCTGCACGTCCTCCGGCGAGAACCGCCCGGCGAGCCGCGCGCAGGCCTCGGCCATGTCGGGGTCGGGCTCGGCCGCGCCGGGGACGGCCTGTCGCACCGCGACCCGATGCAGGGCGCCCACCAGCTCGCCGAGCACGTCCGAGCAGTCCGCGGCGTCGCTCGCGATCGCGGCCACGACGTCCATGGCGCCGGCCGCATCCTGCGCCGCGACCGCGTCGAGGAGCTCGATCACCCGGCTTCGGTCGACGGTGCCGAGCATCGACCGCATCTCCTCCTCCGTCACCGTCCCCGCGCCGTAGGCCACCGCCTGGTCGAGGAGGCTCAGCGCATCGCGCATGCTCCCGTCCGCCGCCCGCGCCACGAGCCTCAGCGCCGCCGGCTCGAACCCGATCGACTCCCCGGCGAGGACGCTCTCGAGGTGCGACGCGATGTCGGCGGCCGGCAGCCGCTTGAGATCGAACTTCAGGCAGCGCGAGAGCACCGTGATCGGGAGCTTCTGCGGATCGGTCGTCGCAAGGAGGAACTTCACGTGGGGCGGCGGCTCCTCCAGCGTCTTCAGCAATGCGTTGAAGCTCTTCTCGGAGAACATGTGCACCTCGTCGATGAGGTACACCTTGTAGCGGCCGCGGGCCGGCGTGAACTGGACGTTGTCCATGAGGTCGCGCGTCTCGTCCACCTTCGAGCGCGACGCCGCGTCCACCTCCAGCAGGTCGACGAACCGGCCCTCGTCGATCTCGACACAGGCGCTGCACGCGCCGCACGGCTTCGAGGTGACGCCGGTCTCGCAGTTGATGCACTTCGCGAGGATGCGGGCCAGCGTCGTCTTGCCGACCCCGCGGGTGCCGGAGAAGAGGAAGGCGTGATGGAGCCGGTCCGCGTCCAGGGCATTCACGAGCGCACGCGCGACATGGGCCTGCCCGACGAGCTGCTCGAAGTTGCGGGGACGCCACTTGCGGGCAAGCACCTGGTAGCTCACGGCGATGTCGGCTCCGGCGGGTAAATCGCTGATTCGGATGGTGCCGGTGGGCGGACTCGAACCGCCGGCCTACTGATTACGAATCAGTTGCTCTGCCAACTGAGCTACACCGGCACGGAAGCGGGCGCGGAGTATACAGAATCCACCGGCGGCGAATCGTGCGTCGAGCCCGTCGGGATGAACACGCGGTCCGGTCAGCACGCGGTCCGGTCAGGATGAACGCGACCGGCGGACCCGGATGACGACGTCCACGCGCTCCACGCGTGTCCCCGCGGGAAGGGAAGGCAGCGCGCCCACCGCGACCGCACCCGGCTCGATGTCCGTCAGCACGCCGGTATCGACATCGTAGAGGTGGTCGTGCCGCGCGGTGTTCGAGTCGTACAGCACCCGGCCGGAATCGACGGCCAGCTCGCGCACCAGCCCCTTGCGGGCGAACAGCCCGAGCGTGTTGTACACCGTCGCCCTGGCCACCGGGGCGCCGTGCCGGAAAAGCATCCGGTGCACGTCCTCCGCGCCCACGTGCTGCGCCCGCGCGAGCAGCACCGTCGCGATGTCGATGCGCTGGGCCGTCGGGACAATTCCGTTCGCGCGAAGAAGAGCCGCCGCGTCGTCGCGGCGCATCCTCGCGCCGGCCGCCTCGCTCGCCATCTCCGGCCTCCATGCCCTCTCCGGGACGCACCCGGGCGCGAGTATAGGTCCCGTCACCGGGGATCGCCATTCGCGTGCACCGGCTCACGGCGATTCCCGCTGGCGCCCGGAATGAGGCCGTACCGTGGGGAATGTGGTGCGATCTCGACCTTCGGGGCGTCGAGTCGAGGGGCTCTCAGGGGCCTGTTCCCGCCCGGCGGGAATGGCTGACACCTCGCCGACGCCGGCCGTCCCCGGCCGACGCCGGCCGTCAGCCGCCCTCGCGCCGGAACATGCCCAGCACGAGCAGGGCGGCGCCGACGCAGATGGCGGAGTCGGCGATGTTGAAGACGGGCCAGTGCCAGTCGCCCACGTGAAAGTCGATGAAGTCCACCACCGCGCCGATGCGCACGCGATCGACGACGTTGCCGACCGCGCCCCCCAGGATCAGAGAGAGCGCGAGCGGCAGCCGGCGCGCGGCGCGCGGGAGGTCGCGCATCCAGTGGAGGATGAACGCGCAGATGGCGACCGCAAGCCCGATGAACAGCCAGCGCTGCCACCCGCCGGCACTGCTCAGGAAGCTGAACGCCGCACCGGTGTTGTACGCGAGCACGAGGTCGAGGGTCGGAACCAGCTCCACGGGCGACGCCGGATCGAGCAGCGCGACGGCCGCGACCTTCGTCGCCTGATCCGCGATGACGACGGCGAGCGAGCACCACAGCCACCGGAACGCCCCCCCGCGACCCTTCCGGCGGGCATCCGATCCCCCCGCCGCCTCCGTCCCGGAGCCGCTCACGCCGCCCGTCCGAGGATCTCGCGCGCACGCGCGCTGTCGCGGCCGATCTGGACCTCGAGCGCGGCGAACGTGTCGAACTTGCGCTCGTCGCGAATCTTCGCGACGAAGCTCACTTCGACGTAGCGGCCGTACGCGTCGCCGCTCCAGTCGAAGACATGCACCTCCAGCACCACGACGCGTCCGTCGACGGTCGGGCGCGTGCCGAGGTTCGCGACCGCGTCGCGCTCCCCTCCCCCGAGCCCCGCCACCCGGACCGCATAGACGCCGCGCAGCGCCGAGCGATAGCGGCGAATCGGAATGTTCAGGGTCGGAAACCCGATGGTGCGGCCCCGCCGGGCGCCGCTCGCGACCCTGCCGCTCACCGCGTAGTGCCGGCCGAGCAGCTCGCGCGCGATCCCGAGCTCGTCGTTCGCGAGCGCGTCGCGGATCCACGAGCTGCTGACCCGTCCGCCGCGCGCGCGGAACGTCTCGCGCCGCACGACCTCGAAGCCGTGCCGCTCGCCCAGCGACGTCAGGAGGCCGAAGTTGCCCTCCCCCCGATGCCCGAACCGGAAGTCGTCGCCGGCGACCACGACCCGGACCCCGAGCCCCGCGACCAGGAAGGACTCCACGAATTCGACGGGGGGCATCGCGCTCAGACGGGTGTCGAAGCGCAGCAACGCGACCCGGTCGAGCGGCAGCCCGCCGAGCGCGCTCAGCTTCTCCCGCAGCCGCGTGAGGCGCGGGGGCGCGTTCTCCCGAGCGAAGAACTCGAGCGGCTGCGGTTCGAACGTGACGAGGGTAGTCGGCAGTGCGTGCTCGCGGCCGAGCGCCGCGAGCTGCCCGATCAGCGCCTGATGGCCGAGGTGCACGCCGTCGAAGTTGCCGATGGTGGCGACACAGCCGCGGTGCCCGGACCGAAGGTTGTGCCAGCCGCGGATCAATTCCAACCCGACTCTCCTCGCCGTGCCCCGACCCGCTGCAACCGGGGCCGTCTCGTGGTGATGCCGGCCATCCGCTTTCGCCCGCGGGATCTTCCGGTTCGCACAAGCTTCCCGATCGATCGTGGAGGCGGAGACGGGCTGGCACGGCAATGATACTTGCTGTGCCCCGCCAGTGCCTGCTCACCGCGCGACCGGGTAGTGTCCCGGTTTGACTTTCTTCCTCAACACGACAGAACGGTCCCGGAGTCAAGCTGAGACACTACCCGCGACCGGAGCCCCTTCACCCTCATCCGGCGGGCGAAGAAGTACCGCTCACTCCCCCGCCTCCCCCCGCGCGGCCGGAGCCTCCAGGGTGCGCGGCCGGATCCCCAGAGCCAGCACGGCCGCCACGTAGAGCGCCGCCCCGGCCGCGACGACGGCGCCCAGCCGGGCGGCGCGCACTGCCGCCTCCGCTTCGAGCCACGCGGCGGGCTCTCCCCGCACCGCCCACAGGACCGCGCCCATCGCCAGGTTCCCACCGGCGACCCGCGCGATGAACCCCCCCCATCCGGGTCGCGGGCGGTACACGCCGCGCGCGATGAGCCCGCGCAGCAGGAGCCCCGCATTGAGAAACGCGGACAGGGTGGTCGCGAGCGCGAGCCCCGCATGGGCGAGCGGGACGACCAGGGCAAGGTTCAGCCCGATGTTCGAGAGCATCGCGACGACTCCGACCCGGACCGGGGTGCGCGTGTCCTGGCGCGAGAAGTACCCGGTCGCGAGCACCTTGACCGCGATGAACGCGAGCAGGCCGGAGGCGAACGCGAGCAGGCTGCGGGCCGCCATGTCCACGTCGCGGGCCGAGAACTCCCCGTACTGGAACAGGGTGGTGAGAATGGGCGCGGCCAGCAGGCCGAGACCGAGTGCGGCGGGAGTGGCGACGAACACCACGAGCCGGAGCGCCCAGTCGAGGGTGTCCGAGAACGACTCCGGCGACGCGCTCGCGTGCTGGCGCGACAGGTGCGGCAGGATGACGGTGGCGAGCGCGATCCCGAACACGCCCAGCGGGAGCTCGACCATGCGGTCCGAGAAGTACAGCCACGACACACTCCCGGTGACGAGGAACGACGCGATGATCGTGTCGACGAGCAGGTTGATCTGGGAGACCGAGACCCCGAACGCGGCCGGGAGGATCAGCGCGATCACCCGGGCCACGCCGTCGTGGGCGCGGCGCAGGCGCGGGCGCACGAGCATCCCGAGCGCGGCCAGGAACGGGAGCTGGAACGCGAGCTGGACGATTCCGGCCGCGAGCACGCCCCATGCGAGCGCGACGACCGGGATGTCGAGCACCGGCGCGAGCCACAGCACGGCGCCGACGAGGCAGACGTTCAGCAGCACCGGCGTGAAGGCCGGGACCGCGAATCGGCCCCAGGCGTTGAGGATGCCTCCCGCGAAGGCGACCAGGGAGATGAAGAACACGTAGGGGAACGTGATCCGCACCATCTCGACCGCGAGCGCGTACCTGGCGGGGTCGGCCACGAACCCCGGGGCGAATACCGCGATGAGCACGGGCGCCGCCACGACGCCGGTGACGGTGACGACGGTGAGCGCTCCGATCAGGGCTCCCGAGACATGGGCGGCCAGATCGCGCACGTCGTCGAGCTCGCGTTGCGCGCGGTACTCGCTCAGAACGGGAACGAACGCCTGGGCGAAGGCGCCCTCGGCGAAGAGCCGGCGCAGGAAGTTCGGGATGCGGAACGCGACGAAGAAGGCATCCGCCCCGGCGCCGGCGCCGAACGCCTGGGCGATGACCACGTCGCGCACGAACCCCGCCACGCGCGACGCCATGGTGCTCACGCCGGCCACGCCGGCCGACCTGAGAAGCGACCGGCTCACCGGACCGGAAAGAGCCGGTGAGGGGTCCGGACGCGCGGGGCAGGCACGGGGAGGCGGGCAGGGGCAGGGCGGTCCGGAAGACGCGGCGCGTGATTTCCCGGACGCCCGGCCGGGACCTCCGGTGCCGACGGGCCGCCGGTCCCCGTGCGATCTTCCGGTTGGGCGGGCAGTGACCGGGACTTTCGAAGAGCCCCGAGGACAGGCGTCGGCCCGCGGGTGGGCGTCGGGAAGTTGCAGCAATTCCCGCCAGGCGGGAACAGGCCCCTGAAATCCCCTCGACTCGGCGTCCCGAGGGTCGAAATTGCGCCAGAATCCCAACACGGGACGGCACTCCCCGGGCGTTGGCGGGAATCGCCGGGGAAGTTGTCAGGCATTCGCGCCATCGGCATAATTACGCGCCTTATGGTCCCGGGCTCGCATCAGGCCCGGGCCCGCATCAGGAGAGTCGAACCAGTGGCGAACTCTGCCCAGGCAAGAAAGCGCGCGCGCCAGGCCGTGCGCAGGCGCGAGCATAATGCCAGCTTGCGTTCCAGAATGCGCACCAGCGTCAAGCGCGTGCTGCGCGCCCTGAACGCCGGCGACGCGGAGGCGACCGGTACGGAGCTGAAACGCGCGGGGCCGATCCTCGACGGCGCCGCCACCAAGGGGCTCATCCACAAGAACAAGGCGGCCCGCCACAAGAGCCGGCTGAACGCACGGCTGAAGGCGTTGCGCGCGGGCTGACCGGAGCCCCGGCGCGGGCTCCGGTCCGGGCTCGGGACGGTGAGCGACACAAGGCCGCCAACTGTATCCGGAAGGGCCCCGTTCCCGCGCAATGGTGCGCTCGGCACGTGGCAAGGCCGTTCTCGCCAGCGTCCTCAGTCGAGCATCAGCACCAGGTTGTCCCGGTGGATGAGCTCCGGCTCGTCCACGTAGCCCAGCAGCTCCGCGATGCGCTCGCTGCGCTGCCCCATGATGCGCCGCGTCTCGGCGGCGTCGTAGTTCACGAGCCCTCGCGCCACCTCGGCGCCGGAGGGGTCGAAGCAGGCGACGACCTCTCCACGCGAGAAATCCCCCTCCACCCCCCTGACTCCGACCGCGAGGAGGCTGCGGCCCGCGTCGACGAGGACCGTCGCCGCCCCCTCGTCGATGCACAGCCGCCCCCGCACGCTCAACTGTCCGGCCAGCCACTGCTTGCGCGCGCCGAGCGGCGCCTGCCCCGGCTCCAGCAGCGTTCCGATGGACTCGCCGGTCAGAAGCCGGCCCAGCACGTCGGTCTCGCGCCCGGAGGCGAGCCGCGTGGGCGTGCCCGACCGGGCGGCGAGAGCGGCGGCCCGGAGCTTCGTCCGCATTCCGCCGCGGCCCAGCGCCCCGCCGGCGCCCGCCATCGTGTCGAGGGCGGGGTCGCCCGCCCGGCCGCGCTCGACGAGCCGGGCCGCGGGGTCGGTGCGCGGGTCGCGGTCGAGCAGGCCCGGCTGATCGGTCAGGATGACCAGCAGCTCCGCCTCCACCAGGTTCGCGACGAGGCCCGCGAGCGTGTCGTTGTCCCCGAGCCGGACCTCGGGGGTGGCGACCGCGTCGTTCTCGTTGATCACCGGCACCACGCCGTAGCGCAGAAGCTGGCGCAGCGTGCTGCGGGCATTGAGGTACCTGCCGCGGTCGGAGACGTCCTCGTGCGTCAGCAGCACCTGGGCGGTGTGGGTCGCATGGCGCTGGAAGCCCGACTCGTAGGCCTGCACGAGGCCCATCTGACCGATCGCGGCGACCGCCTGCAGCTCGTAGAGCGCCTCGGGGCGCCGCCGGAGACCGAGCCGGCTCATCCCCTCCGCCACCGAGCCGGAGGAGACCAGGACGACATCGACCCCCCGCGCCCGCAACGCCACCATCTGGGCCACCCACCGCCCGATCCCCTCCGGCTCGAATCCGCGGCCGTCGTTGGTGACGAGCGTGCTGCCGATCTTGACGACCCACCGTCGGACCCCGGGCCGGGCCCAGGGCCGGACCCCGGTGCCGGCGCTCACCGCGCCTCGTCCTCGAGACGGCGCATCAGCGCCTCGCACAGCGCGTCCGTCCCTTCGCGGGCGAGCGCCGAGACGGGGTGCACCGGGCCCTCCCACGCAACACCCTCGACGATCGCGGCGACGGCGGCCGCGCGTTCGGGCGGCGGCACGAGATCGAGCTTCGTCGGCACGAGCCAGCGTTCGAGGCGGGTCAGCTCCGGGCCGCAGGCGGCGAGCTCGCGCCCCACGATGCGCACCTGATCGGCCGGGCCGGGGCCCCCCGGCGCCGGGGCGACGTCGACGAGGTGCAGCAGCACCCGGTTGCGGGAGAGATGGCGGAGGAAGCGGATGCCGAGACCGGCGCCGCCGGACGCACCCTCGACGAGGCCCGGTATGTCGGCCATGACGAAGCTGCGGTCCGGCCCCCGGCGCACCACGCCGAGGTTGGGAACGAGGGTCGTGAACGGGTAGTCGGCGACCTTGGGGCGGGCCGCGGAGACGGCTCGAATGAGGGTCGACTTGCCCGCGTTCGGCATTCCGACGAGACCGACGTCGGCGAGCAGCCTGAGCTCCAGGCGCAGCTCCCGGCACTCGCCGGGACATCCTTCAGTGGTGCGCCGCGGAGCGCGGTTGGTGCTCGACTTGAACCGGGTGTTGCCCAGGCCCCGCCGGCCTCCGCGCGCGACGACCATCTCCTCGCCGGGGGCGGTGAGCTCACCGAGGGTCTCGCCGCTGTCGGCGGCGATGACCACGGTCCCCGCCGGCACCGGGATGCGGAGGTCCGCGCCGCCCCGGCCGGTGCGGTCCCTGCCCTGACCGTGCCGCCCCCGCTCGGCCCGGAAGCGCCTCCGGAAGCGGAAATCGACCAGGGTATTGAGGCTCGGGTCGGCACACAGCAGGACGTCGCCGCCGTCGCCGCCGTCGCCGCCGTCCGGACCGCCTCGGGGAATGTACTTCTCGCGCCTGAAGCTGAGGCATCCGTTGCCGCCGGCGCCGGCTTCGACGGAGATCACCGCCTCGTCGACGAACTTCATGGGAGGCGGGTCCGTCGAACCTCGTGCGGCGGACGGGCGGCTTCGCACCGCGCCCGCCGGCGACGGGCTCAGCTCGTGTGCACGCTCACGTACTTGCGCCCGCGCGCGCCCTGGCGGTGGAACACCACCACCCCGTCGGCGGTGGCGAACAGGGTGTGGTCCCGGCCGCAGCCCACGTTCACGCCCGGGTGGAACCTCGTGCCGCGCTGGCGCACGATGATGCTTCCCGCCCTGGCCGTCTGGCCCGCGTAGAGCTTCACACCCAGCCGCTTGGAGTGCGAGTCCCGCCCGTTCTTGCTGCTGCCGCCTGCCTTCTTGTGTGCCATCGCCGTTCCCCCGCCTCGCCGGCGCTGCCCGGGCTTCCGTTCAGCCCGCCGAAATCGACCTGATCTCGAGCTCCGTGTAACCCTGCCGGTGCCCACGCCGGCGCAGGTAGTTCTTGCGCCGCTTGAACTTCACCACCATGACCTTCTTCGACCGGCCATGACCCCTGACCGTCGCCGCCACCCTGCCGTTCTCGACGAACGGCCGGCCGATCGTGACCTCGTCGCCGTCGCCGACGAGGAGGACCCGGTCGAGCTCGATCTCCTCCCCCTCTTCCGCGTCGAGCCGCTCCACCCGCAGGCTGTCGCCCTCTTCGACGCGATACTGCTTGCCGCCCGTCGCTATCACCGCATACATCGCATCGCTCCGTTCCGGACGCGGAATCCGCGCATCGCAAGCGGGTAATTGTAAGTATTCCGGGCCGGGGGGTACAACTTCTTCGCCGGCATCGAAAGTCCCGAACGATCGGGGAACGAGCCGGTCGTCACGACTTCCGGACAGCCCTGGCGACTCCGGCTCCGCGGTTCGGGCCGCGGAAGGGGCGGGGCTCTCCAGAAGTCGTGACGAACGGTTCATCAGGCCCTCGGTCCGGGCCTTCGATGCCGAAAGACCGCCCGTCACCGTGCGATCTTCCGGTCGGGCGGCCAATGACCGCGACTTTTGAATGGTCCTGCGCGGAAGGGGCGGGTACGAGCCGGGCCGGCCCTTCAAGGCTATACTCGCGCCGACGCCGCTCCCGCGGCTGCGGATCACACCGACCATGCCTGCCGCTGCGCCGACCCCTGCGTCTGGCGACCTCGCTTCCATTCGGGCTCTCGTCGCCGACGACCTCGCGGCCGTCGATCGCACCATCCGGGCCCGTCTCGCGTCCGACATCGCCCTCGTGAACCAGGTCGCCGAGCACATCGTCGGCAGCGGGGGCAAGCGGCTGCGGCCGCTGCTGGTGCTGCTCGCCGCCCGCGCGCTCGGCTACGATGGCGACCGGCACGTCGAGATCGCGGTGATCGTCGAGTTCATCCACACCGCGACGCTCCTCCACGACGACGTCGTCGACGACTCGCAGCTCAGGCGCGGGCGAAGCACGGCGAACGTACTGTTCGGCAACGAGGTGGCGGTGCTGGTCGGCGACTCGCTCTACACGCGCGCCTGCCGGATGATGGTCACGCTCGGCGACATGCGGGTGCTGCGGATCATGGCCGACACCACCAGCGAGATTACCCACGGGGAGGTGCTGCAGCTCCTCAACCGCCACGACCCCGACACCACCGAAACCAGCTATCTCGAGGTCATCCGGCGCAAGACCGCGCTGCTGTTCGAGGCCGCGGCCCGGCTCGGGGCGGTGTGCGCGAACGCCCCCCGCGAACGCGAGGACGCGATGGCGCGGTTCGGCCGGCACCTGGGCACCGCGTATCAGCTCGTCGACGACATCCTCGACTACCGCGGCCGCACGGGCGAGATCGGCAAGAACGTGGGGGACGATCTCGCGGAAGGAAAGCCCACCCTCCCCCTCATCCACGCCATACGGGGGAGCGGCGGAGGCACGGCCCGCGTACTGCAGGACGCGATCAGGACCCGGGGACTCGACTCCATCGAGGAGGTCATCGCCGCCGTTGAAGCGACCGGGGCCATCGCCTACACTGCCGAGCTTGCTGCGGACGAGGTGGCGCTCGCGGGTGAGGCGCTCGACGCGATCCCGAGCTCACCCTACCGCGATGCCCTGGCCGGCCTCGCCGAGTTCACCACGAGCCGCAGCTACTGACGCCGCCGCCTCCGCCGGGGCGGCGCATGCGCGGGGTGTAGCTCAGCCTGGTAGAGCACTGCCTTCGGGAGGCAGGGGTCGGAGGTTCAAATCCTCTCACCCCGACCAAGGGGATCCAGCGGGTCGAGCGCCGGCCAGGAAACCGGTGAACGGGCCGCTCTTCGCGGCGGACGCCTGCGCCGGAGGCCACGTCAGCGGAACCAGAGCGTGATGCCCGGAAACAGCGCGACGACCGCAATCGCGACGACGAGGGCGAGGAACGCGGGGATCGCCTTCACCGCGATCTTCAGGAACGGCTCCTCGCTGACCGCCGCCGCGGCGAACAGGTTGATCCCCACCGGCGGTGTGATGAATCCGACCGCCAGGGCACACACGACGAATACCCCGAAGTGTACCGGGTCGAATCCCAGCTCCATGCCGATCGGCAGCAGAATGGGCATCACCACGAGGATGGCGGCTATCGGTTCGAGGATGCAGCCGACCAGCAGCAGCACGACGATGATCAGCGCCACCGACCCGGCCTTGCCGACCGGAAGCCCGAGGAAGAAGGCGACGATGTCCGCAGGCACCCGGAGAATGGCCAGCGTTTCTCCGAACAGGATGGAGAACGCGATGATCGGGCCGAGCACTCCGGTCATGATCGCGGCGCGGCCGAATGCGGCGATCAGCTCGGACACGCCGAACGACTTGTTGATCGCCATCTCGACCACGAGCACGTAGACCACGGCGACGGAAGCGGCCTCGGTCGGAGTGAAGATTCCGCTGTAGATGCCGCCAAGGATGATGAGCGGTGCGCCCAGGCCGTATCTGGCCTGCCAGAGCGCCGAGCCCGCATCGGACCACGAGAATCGCCGGCGTTCCGGGATGCCCCAATCGGTGAACCTGCAGACCAGGTAGTTCGCCAGGCACATCGTCAGGGCCAGCAGCAGCCCGGGGAAGATCCCACCGAGAAACAGATCACCGATCGACGTGCTGGTGGCGATGCCGTAGACGATGAATATCAGGCTTGGCGGGACGATGACGCCGAGGATGCCGCCGGATGCGGCCAGCGACGCCGCATAGCTGGGCTGGTATCCCCGCCGTCTCATCGCCGGAATCATGATGCGGCCGATGGTGATGGTGTCGGCGGAGCTGGAGCCACTGGTGCCGGCGAAGAAGAAGCAGCCGAAGATCGTGGCCATGCCGAGCCCGCCACGGATCCATCCGGCGACCGCCTCGCCCAGGCGCGCGAGGTCGGCCGCGGTGCGCCCGCGCGAGATCAGCTCGCCGGCGAGTATGAACAGCGGCATGGCCAGGAGCGCCCAACTGTCGATCGCGCTGAACGGCGCTTCCCCGAACACGTTGATCGAATAGACCCCGCAGAGAAGCATCATCACCAGCGCGCCGAGGCCCAGCACCACGAACAACGGCACCCCGATGGCGAGGTGAAACAGCATCAGGAATGCCGTCAGCAGTATGAAGATGGTGTTGGTCTGCACTGACGCCGCTCGCCGCCCATCCGGCTGTGAGATGTCCGTCAGCCGGAGCGCTTCGCCGACGGATTGGCCCAGCTCTGGACCACGCGTATCGCGATCAACGCCCACCCCAGGGGCAGAGCTGCCTGGGCGAAGGCCATGTTGACGTCCGCCGCGGTCATGACGATCCCGACCGTCCACTGGAGATGGATCAGCTCCAGCGAGTAGTGGATGACCACCGCCGCCAGCACCAGGACCAGCGCGTCGATGTACCACTGCAGCCAGACACTCGTTCGCGGCGGCAGCAGAGCGGGCACGATGTCGATGCGGATATGCCGGCGGTGACGAATCGCCTCCGCCGCCGCTACGTAGGTCAGGTAGACGAAGGCGTATCGCGCGGTCATCTCGCCCCACGGACTCGAAGCGCCGAACACGTAGCGCCGGATGACTTCAATCAGGATGATCAGGCAGAAATAGCTGTATGTGCCGATGACGAACCACTTCACGGCCTTCTCGTCGAGGTGGCGAAGCAAGGTCAAGGTCTTCATCCACTCCAGCCCCGATTGGTCGCCGGCTCACCGCCGCGCATGCGGATCTGCCGGCGTCGGCCTTGCGGTGACGCGCCATGGATGGCACGCCCCGGCGCCCTGCGGCCGACCGAACCCACTCCGGGCGAATTCATGGGCACGGCCGGAGCGCTCCGCAAGCTGCCGAGGCGCGCGCGGCGAGCCCCGGACGGGCGCTCGCACCGGAAACGCTATGCCGTCATCGACACCAACTGCCCGTAGAGCGCTCTACCGTAACGCTCCTTGAACGAATCCCATACCGGCAGTGTATGCCCGACGGTGTCCTTCCACACCTTCTTCTCCTCGGCGGAGAGTACATGTACCCGGATTCCCCGGGCCTTCCACCGCTCCACCATGGCATCGTTCGCCCTGGCTTGGCCGGCCTTCTGAAATTCGAAGCTTTCCGCCGCGCCCTTGAGTATGGCCTCCTGGACATCACCCGGCAGGGCGCCGAACCACCGCGCGCTCAGGATGGTGATGTGGCAGTTGAAGTTGATCCGGGACATGGTGGCCGAGCCGAGCGTCTCGAAGATCTTGGTCGCGGTCAGCGGACCGAGACCGACGTTGAGCGCGTCGGCCGCACCCTGCTGCAAGGCCTGATAGGTCTCTCCCCAGGCAATCGAGACGGGATTCGCCGGGGTCAGCTTGAATATCTGCTGCTCGACCTTCGAGCCGGTCACCCTGATCTTCACCCCGTCGAGATCGTCCGGGGTCTTGACGACGCGGTCGGCCTTCTTCGAGATTCCGAGCACCCGGAACCCGGCGTTGGCCCACATTCCCGGCAGCACCTCGAACCCCTTGGCGCGCGGCTGGCCGAGGAATTCGCTGCCCAGGAATTCGCCCGAACCGAGGATCTCCTCGAACTTCTCGTTGCTCGGAAACATGTACGGAAAGTCCAGCAGGTTGTACACGTCCGAGAACGGGGTGAAGTTCTGAGTGGAGAGCTGACAGCCCTGGATGGCGCCGGTGAGCACTTTCTGCGGCAGCACGGTCTGACCGCCGAGACTGCCCGCTTCGTGGATGTCCACCAGCAGCTTGCCGCCGGCGTGCTCCTCGGCCTTGCGCTTGAAGACATCCAGGCCGGTGATCATCACGTCCTCGGTCGCCTTGCCGAAGGTATGGCCAAAGGTCAACACATGGTCCGCAGCGGCGGCTCGGCCCGGCAACGCGAGATACGGCAGGCCGATGCCGAGCAGCGACGCCTTGCCGGACGTCCTGAGGAAGTTCCTGCGGGAGGTCGTCGTCGATGGTTTGGTTGACATGTTCGTGTACTCCGTTGGTGAGCGTCTCGAACGAGACCGTTGGCGACTGATGACAATGCGCCGGTACTCCCACCGACGCGCCGAATCCTGCGGCAATCAGATGTGCTCGAGGCCCTGCATGATCTCTCTCAGCCTGGCCGTCTGCGCCTGCGTCAGATCCGGCAGCGGCGGACGGGGTCGCCCCAGATCGATGTCCGACCACTTCGACATCGCTTTCAGCGACTGGGGTACTCCATAGTGCTTGAAGAAGAAGAACAGCGGCTGCAGCCTTCGATACAGGCGCTCTCCGGTGTGGAAGTCGCCCCGGATCAACGCCTGGTACAGCTCCACGCAGTCCCCGACGATCAGGGGATGCATTCCGCACTCCCACCCGATCGCGCCGTACCGGAACACTTCCAGCGATACGAAGTGAAAGCCGCAGAAAACGCCGAACCGATCACCGCACAGAGCGCGGATGTCACGTACCCGGGTGGCGATTCCGGACGACTCCTTGATCGAGTCGATGGCGTCGATGTCGGCAAGCCGGGCGACGCGGTCGGGGGTGAAGTCAAAATGCGTCGGTACCGTGATGTTGTAGACGCGAACCGGCACGTCGGTTGCCCTGGCGATGTCGGCGTAGTGCCGGTGCGCTGCGTCGAAATCGATCGGGAAGTAGGTCTGCATGTCGACCATCAGGCTCGACGCCCCGCAGCGCTGGGCCTGCTCGGCGAATTCGACCGTCTGCCGCGTCGAAAATCCCCCCACGCCAACGTTGACCGGCACCCGTCCGGCTGCGGCGCCGCAGACCGTTTCCGCCACCGCAAAGCGTTCTTCCCGGGTGAGGTACACGCCTTCGCAGGTGCTGGCGATACAGGTCAGACCGTCCACGCCGCCCTCGATCACTGCGTCGACGTAGCGTTCGAGAACACCGGGAGCGACGTTGCCGGCGTCGTCGTACGGTGTCATCACGTAGCAGTACAAACCTCCCTTGCGGCCCACGGTCGGATCCGTCATGTTCAACTCCAGTCGGGCTTGAGAACAGAATTAATTACATTATGTAAGAAATATACCCCGCCATGGCGAGCGGAGTCAAAGTACGGATTCATCAGCGATTCCCGCCAGCGCCCGGAAGAGGCTGTACCGTGGTGGGATTGTGGTGCGACTTCGACCTTCGGGGCGTCGAGTCGAGGGGATTTCAGGGGCCTGTTCCCGCCTGGCGGGAATTGCTGCGGATTCATGGAGCGGCGGCGACGCCGAGTTCGCTGCCGGCCGCGAACGGGGCCGTCGCATCGCCTGGCCCGACATCCATCCTCCATGCAGGATCGGTCCGCTGCGCCGGGCCGTCGGAACCGGTCGAGTGCAACCTCTCTGCCGGCGCGGCGGCAGGGCTTCTCGCCCGGAAGCGATTCACATCGGGCACGAGACACTGGCAGGGAATCGAAATGTGGCCCCACGGCGACGGCAACCACCTGTTGCAGGCGAAACGCCCCCACTTGGCCGATATCCGGGGCCGTAACCGGGCCTTGCTCCTGCGCACCCTTGCGCGGCGAGGAGCGATGTCGCGCCAGGATCTGACCGAGCTGACCGGACTGACCAGCGCCTCGGTCTCGCGCATCGCCAGGGAGCTGATCGAGGAGGGGTATTGCTGCGAGGGGGATCCGGGCCGCAGGGGCCGGCGGCTCGGTCGCCGCAGAACGGAGCTCCGGATCAAGCCCGACGGGCGGCTGGTGATCGCCGTCTCGCTGTCCGCGTTCTCGAAGCGGGTGGCCCTCACCGACCTGCTCGGCAACACCCTGCATGCAGCGGAAGTTCCTCCCCGCTCCGTCGAATCCGCTGCTGCCGCGGTCGATTTCGTCGGGAGGTTCATCGACGAAACCGTTGCCGACCACGGCATCGCTCGTCACAGGATACTCGGCGCCGCGGTCGCGGTGGCCGGCCTGGTGGAACGGTCGGAAGGACATCTGGTCCGGGCGCCTCTGCTCGACTGGCGCGACTTTCCGCTGCAGCAGTGTCTTGCCAGGCGGCTCGCCTGTCCGGTGCGGGTCGAGAACATCGCCGACGCTCTGTGCATGTCGAGCCTCGGCATGCCCAGGCTGCAGTCACAGGCCAGGATATTCCTCGTTCATGTCGCGGTCGGCATGGGCGCAAGTCTGGCGCTGGACGGCCGGATCGTGGACCGAGGCGGCGACGAGGGCTGGATCGGCAAGATACCCATCCGGGACCCGGACGGTTGCGAGAAGGCCCTCACCCTGGATCAGGCCGCCTCGGGGCGAGCCATTCTCGATCGCGTCGGGCCGGGCGGCGTTCCCGGCAGGTCGGACATCGCGCGGCGACTGGCGGCGGCGGTGCGGGCGTCGAATCGCGGACGCGGTCCGGAACACCACCGCTTTCGCGAAGCCGGAACGATTCTCGGCGAAACCCTGATGCCGCTGACCGCCGCCTGCCTTCCCGAGACCATTGTTCTGGCGGGACCGGTATGCGAGGCCGAGGCATACTGTCACGGCGTCATTGACGCATTCCGACGCGCCGCCGGAAGCGCAGATTCGGCCGCCATCGAGTTCTACGTCAATCGGACCACCTACCTTGAAGCCGCGCAACGGCTGGCGCTGTTTACCGTGATGACCCCCCCGGTGTGAGATGATCCCCCGGTGTGAGGCGCAGGCGGTGCGAATACCCTCGGCCATCCCGGCCACAACTCAGGCATTGACCGGCGCCGCCCGCGCTTCGGAGACGCCGATGACCGCCTTGTCGAGCGACAACGGTCCGGGCGTGCGAGGACGACGGCCACATCGTCGCCGCGGACCGGCAGCGGCTTCCCTTCGCGGTCCGGACGCCGGATGTCCCCGACCGTCGCCGCCCAACCGTCCGCCCACCCTTTGCCTCGACCCCTCTATCGCCCTATCCTCCCCGCCCCTGAACGTTTCCGCACGATATTTCCGGAGGAATCGCCGTGGCCTTCACCTCGAACGTGTTCGAGACCCGAACCATCCAGCTCGCCGACCGCGAGGAGACCATCGTCGCCGGCGGCCGCCACCTGTTTCCGCTCCTGCCGAAGGCATTCGAGGGAATTTCCCGGATCGGCGTCATCGGCTGGTCGTCGCAGGGGCCCGCGCAGGCACAGAACCTGCGCGAGTCGCTGGAGGGCTCGGACATCCGGGTCAAGGTCGGCCTGCGGGAAGGCTCGGCCTCGATGAAGCAGGCCGAGGCGGTCGGGTTCACGAAGGAGAACGGCACCCTCGGCGAGATGTACTCCGTCATCCGCGAATCCGACATGGCGCTGCTGCTCATCTCCGACGCCGCCTTCGCGGAGAACTACCGGCGCATCTTCGACGCGTTCCGCCCCGGCGCCACGCTCGGCCTCTCGCACGGCTTCCTGCTCTCCCACCTGCAGGCCGCCGGCGAGGACTTCCCGCCGAACATCAACGTGATCGCGGTCTGCCCGAAGGGGATGGGTCCGTCGGTGCGCCGGCTCTACGAGCAGGGCCGCGAGGTGAACGGCGCCGGCATCAACTGCTCGTTCGCGGTCCACCAGGACGTCGACGGGCGCGCCACCGACTACGCGCTCGCCTGGGCGGTCGGGCTCGGCTCGCCCTATACCTTCGAGACCACGCTGGAGAGCGAGTACAGGTCCGACATCTTCGGCGAGCGGGGGATCCTGCTCGGCGCCGTGCACGGCATCGCCGAGAGCCTCTACTCCCGGTTCGTGGACAAGGGCGAGGCGAAGGACGACGCGTTCATCAACAGCGCCGAGTCCATCACCGGCCCCATCAGCAAGACCATCTCCCGCTCCGGCCTGAAGGCGGTCTACGAGGAGCTCGAGGAGAACGAGAAGGCGGCGTTCCGCAAGGCCTACAACGCCGCCTACCACCCCTGCCGCGAGATCCTCGAGGAGATCTACGACGACGTGGCGTCCGGCAACGAGGTGCGCAGCGTCATCCAGGCGACCCGCCGTCACGGCCACTACCCCCTGGGGAAGATCGACGGCACCGACATGTGGAAGGTCGGGGAGAAGGTCCGCGCCGACGGCACCCGCAACTACGCGCCGCTGCACGCCGAGACCGCCGGCGTCTACCTCGCGTGCATGATGGCCCAGGTGGATCTCCTGTCCGAGCGCGGGCACCCCTACTCCGAAATCGCCAACGAGTCGATCATCGAGGCGGTCGACAGCCTCAATCCCTACATGGACTACAAGGGCGTGTCCTACATGGTCGACAACTGCTCGACCACCGCGCGGCTCGGCGCCAGGAAGTGGGCGTCGCGCTTCGACTACATCCTCAGGCAGCTCGCCTACACCGCGATCGACGAGGATCGGGTGGGCGACGAGACGCCGTTCGAGGCGTTCGAGGCGTCGAGCATCCACGAAGTGCTCGCGGTCTGCGCCGAGCTCAGGCCCTCGGTGGACATCGCGGTGGTGCCGACGCGCGGCGGTCGACCGGCAGGCTTCCCCCGCTCGGGGCGGTGATCGAAGCCAAGGCGATCGAAGCAGGGTTGCCGACCGCCCCCGGAAGAGGCCCGTCCTTGCGCAACGGTGCGCTCGACGCGCGGCAGGGTCATTCCCGTCAGCGTCCTTGCCGTCCCGCCGGGGATCGGGGCGCGGGCTCCAGGTGCGGGCCGATCAGCGCGACGACGCGATCGCCGGCGCCGCGGTTGCCCTCGACGAACGCGCGCCCCTTCGCCCCCGTGGTGTGACGCAGGTCCGCGTCTCGCAGGTAGTCGACCACGGCCCGGCCGAGGCTGGCGGCATCGTCGACGGTGCGGGCGCCGCCCGCCTCGATCAGGCGGCGGCTGATCTCGGCGAAGTTGAACACGTGCGGTCCGAACAGCACCGGAAGCCCGAGGGCGGCGGGCTCCAGCATGTTGTGTCCACCACGCTCGACCAGCGTACCGCCCACGAACGCCACGTCCGCCGCCGCATAGAACAGGGACAGCTCGCCCATGGTGTCGCCGACGAACACCCTGACGCCCGCGCAGTCGACCGGCCGCTGCGAGCGCATGACGGGTTCGAACCCGCGCCGGCGCACGTACGCCGCGACTTCCCGGAACCGTTCGGGATGCCTGGGCACGAGCACCAGCAGGCTCCCCGGAACCCCGCCGAGCACCTGCTCGAAGGCGTCCAGCACCAGGGCTTCCTCCCCGTCGTGCGTGCTCGCCGCGATCCAGATGCCGCGCGACGAGCCCCAGACGCGCCGCAACGCCGCCGCCTCCTCGCGCAGGCTCGCGAGCATCGGAATGTCGAACTTCGTGCTGCCGGTCACGTCGATGACGCCCGGCGGGGCACCGATCGACTCGATCCTGTGCGCATCCTCGCCGCTCTGGGCCGCGACCGCCGCGACATCGCCGAGCGCCGGCGCGAAGAGCGCGCGGAACCTGCGGTAGCCCGCCGCCGAACGCTCCGAGAGACGCACGTTGGCGAGGATCACGGGGATCCCGCGCCGGCGGCACTCCGCCAGCAGGTTCGGCCAGATCTCGGTCTCCATGATGATCGCGACGCGGGGCGCGACGCGGTCCAGGAACCTCGCCACCGAGCCGGGAAGATCGAACGGGAAGTAGCGATGGACGACACTGCCGCCGAACGCCTTCGAGACGCGGCCGGCGCCGGTCGCGGTCGTCGAAGTGACGACGATCGTCCGGTCGGGATACCGGCTCCTGAGCGCCTTCACGATCGGCGCCGCGGCCTGGACCTCGCCGACGGAGACCGCGTGGACCCACACGCACCCGCGATGGGCGGCGACCGGCGCCCCCAGCCCGAAGCGCTCCCCGATGCGCCGCAGGTAGGCGGAGTTGCGCCGTCCCCGCCACAACAGCCGTCCGACGAGGTACGGTACGGCGCAATAGAGCGCCACGGTGTAGGCAAGCTTCATCATGGCGCCGCGGCGGCCGGCCCGCTGCCGCCCCCCGTCTCCCGCCATGCGTCCTCGGGGTGTGCGTCCGAGCTGCGACTCGCCCGGCATCGAGGGAGCCTCGCCCTCGAGCCCGGGGCCTCCCGGGATCCGGAACACGGGACCCCGCAAATCGGACGCGGGCCCGCGTCCTCGCACGGAATTGAACGCCACCGGCGTCTCAACGTAGCATCCCTTCCATGCCTCCCTCGTTCGCCGACGCTCATGCAGCTTGACCGGGAGCCGATCGCGGCCCGGGGTTTTCCGTCGCACCGGGCACGCCGGCCCGCGACGTCTCGCCGTATCTTGCGTCATTCCCGCCCGAGCGGGAATCCGCACGCCCCGGGGTGGTCTCCGTCCACCGGGCTCTCCGCCGGCGCCACGTCATGAATCACGCCGTCCGCCCGCTCACCGCGTTGCCGCTGATCTGCCTCGCGGCCTCCCCGCTGGCGGCCCCCGGAGCGCATGAGCTGCCGGAACGGTTCGAGGCGGCGTTCGTGCTCGACGCCACGTCATGAATCACGTCGTCCGCCCGCTCACCGCGTTGTCGCTGATCTGCCTCGCGGCCTCCCCGCTGGCGGCCCCCGGAGCGCATGAGCTGCCGGAACGGTTCGAGGTGACGTTCGTGCTCGAAGCGGCGGGGACGAAAGTCGCCCGGACGCGATGGTCGCTCGCGCCCGGAGCCGCCGGCTCGCATGTCGCCACATCGCACACCGACGGGCGCCCGCCGACCGCCCCGGCGTCCTCGCGCGGATGGTGCAGTTCTTCGGCGAGCGCGAAATCCCGGTCGAGGACTTCCATGCGACGACCAGCCGCACCCCGTGCGGCGAGACCCGGGTCGGGTCGGTCCACTTCACCGTCGGCCTGCCCGCGTCGCTCTCGCTGGCCACGGTCCGGGGCGAGTTCATGGACCTCTGCGACGAACTGAACGTGGACGGCGTGCTGGCGCCAATCAGGTAGGACGCCGGCGGCGTCCGGTCGCGGCATGCCCGGTCGGGAGAACGAACCCTCCGCATCCGCGCCTGCTCAACCTCGTGCACAACGTCATGGGGCTGCCCGGATGCGTCGGGACGAACGAAAATGGCACGCAGCGCGAATATCGGCATTTCGTGCCAGAATATGACGCTAATATTGACTGGACCGAGGAATTCTCATGTTGCTGCGCTTCGGAGTCGCCAACCACCGCTCCATTCGCGACTATCAGGAGCTGCATTTGAGTGCGTCCAGGAGAATCAAGCGCAAGGGGCTGGTCATCCCCGTGCCGACGATGAAGGAGGACGCAGTTCCCATCGTCGCACTCTACGGCGGCAATGCGGCAGGAAAATCGAATCTCATTGACGCGATGGACGAAATTCGGCGAGCGATTGTTAAGTCTCACAAGTCGCTGGGCGCCACCGATCGAATTCCTCGGATCCCGTTTCGGCTCGACGATGCGAGTAGTGCGCAACCGACGCGGTTCGACTGCACGTTCACGGTGGGAGAAGGAGTTGCCGCTGCGGAACGAGGTCTCCACACAGCCGAAAGCGTGTATGAGTATGGGTTCGAGTACGTGGACACGGAGTTTCGGCGCGAGTGGCTGTATCGAATGGCGCGCAATGAACGACAAAGCACCCAGGTGCTGTTCGAGCGCAAGACCGAAGACGACAAGGTCCGCGTGAGATTTGGCAGTCGCCTCCGTGGCGAGAACAGGACAATTGCCAACCTGACTCGTCCAAACAGTCTGTTTCTGTCCGCCGGCGCCCAGAACAATCACCCGTTACTGACTGATCTGTATCGCTATTTCGCTGAGCGGTGGACGGTTATTCTGAGTGCGGGAGCCATGAATGACGTGATTGCCGCGGAGCGTCTATCTGACTATGAGCACATGGAACATCTGCTTCTGCTGGTACGTCAGGCTGACATCGGAATAGTCGATATCGATGTCGAAGACGAAGAAGTCGAGGAGGAGAGGGCAGGGTTCGCGCGCGACCTCGCTGGCCTGCTTTCGAAGCACTTTCGTGAAAATCCTGATCTCGACCACTTCGATGAAGCATCGCTGGTCCAGGAGATGCTTCACAGGAAGAGGCTGCGCTTCATGCACTCGGAGGTCGGGGATCGTACCGCAGCCTTCGGATACTTCATGGAAAGCAAGGGAACACGAACTCTGATTTCTCTGCTTGTTCCGGCGCTGGAAGCCCTTTCACGTGGGTCGCTTCTCGTAATCGACGAGATCGATACCAGCCTTCATCCGAACTTGGCGCGGGCATTCATCTCGCTTTTCGCGAAAAAGAACTCAAACCCACATGGCGCGCAGCTCATCTTTTCCACTCATGATGTAGCGCTACTCGGTAGCGGAATGTTGAATCCGGATGAAATCTGGATGACCGACAAGAGTCATGAAGGTGAATCCAAGTTCACGCCTTTGACCGATTTCAAGCTACGCTCACGTGACGACATCGAGAAGGCATACCGCCTGGGACGTCTTGGGGGTATTCCGACTGGCGACGATTTCTTCATCAGCTTACGTGACGACAGAAGCTCGGCGGAGTCATGAGGCGTACGAGACGCATCGCGCGGCGACCCGCCACACGCCCGCCGGCCGCACGAATCGTGGTCGCTACGGAGGGAGCATTGACCGAACCCGAGTATCTCAAGATGTTCAGTCGCATACATGGAGATCAATCTGTACGGATAGTTCCGATTCCTGTCGGCGGTGACCCGCGAACAGTGGTCGAACGAGCAATCGAAGAATCGGAGAAATCGAAACGGGATCGGCTCTCGACGTGCGATTCCGTGTGGGCCATGTTTGATCGGAACAACCATCCGAGATTCGACGAGGCAAGGGACCTGGCGCGCGCCAGGGGCATTCAATTGGCCATTTCGAACCCGTGTTTTGAACTATGGGGAATTCTCCATTATCAGGAGTGGAACGCTCCTATCGAGAGGCAAGAATGCCAGCGGAAGCTAGAGGTTCTGTGTCCTCGCTACAGCGCTGGAGCCGGCAAGATTTTCGGCGATCGAGAAGCAATTGAACAGCGCTATTCGGCTGCTGTCGATAGAGCCTCTCTGTCGGTGAAGCGCAGGGAAGAGGAGGGACAGCCGGGAGGGAATCCGTCCACGACCGTCCACTTGCTCACGGAATCGATACGTTGCTTCAAGCGTCGCGAGAAACGCGGCAAGTGATTCGTGATCACCATATCACGCGAGCCGGATCGGGGGCCAAGATGGTGTGCCTCGGCAACGTTGGAGTGTCAGGGGGCCAATGCCATCCTCGCACTGCGATACGCCGTCCACAGCAACCGCTTCGACGACTTCCGGGAACGACGCGCCGCTTGAACCAGATCATCTCACACAAATTTGTCGTGCACCCCGCCAGGATCGCGGAAGATCCGCGGGCGGCGAAAATACGCGCAGAGTAACGAGGAATGGATCACCGGGATCGGTTTCCCGTCCCTTCGGTACTGACGAGCAGCGATGTCCGGGTTATGGTCCCTCTTCGGCACTGGATCGGGATTGGCGTCCAATGATGTTCCGCCCATTCTCCGTCATCGCGGTCGAAGCTGGAATGGCGAGGCGCGACGCCCGACCCGTCGCTGCCGCTGTCCGTCCGATCCCTGTCCTGCTTCTCTCCATCGCAACGTGCACCTTCGCCAACCCGCAGCCCGAGCTGCCGCAACGGTTCGAGGCGACTTTCGCTCTCGAGACGTCGGGGGCGACGTTCGCCCGGACGCGCTGGTCTCTCGCACCGGGGGACGGCGACAGGTTCGTTTCCGTGACCCGGACGGAGCCGAAGGGCATGTTCTCCCTGCTTGGCGACGATACCCGCGTCGAGCGCAGCGAGTGGACCTACGCCGGTGACTGGCTGCAGCCGATCGCATATCGCTACGAGCGCACCGGCCGCAAGGCCCGCAGGATCGATATCGCGTTCGACTGGGAGGAGAACATCGCACGGCACGAATCCGAAGGCACGGCATGGCGGTTGGAAGTACCGCCCGGCACCATGGACAAGTTCAACTACGTTCTCGCGCTGATGCGCGATCTCGGCCGCGGCGCGCGCCGCGTGGAGTACACGATTGCCGACGGCGGTCGCCGTCTCAAGCGCTACGTACTGGCCGGTATCGGCGAGGAACGCATCGAGACCGCGCTTGGAACGCTCGACGCCGTCGTCGTCCGGCGCGAGCGCGGGAACAGCCGACGCCGAACGACCTTCTGGTGCGCGAGATCGCTCGGCTTCTTTCCGGTGAAGATCGTCCATGTCGAGGGCGACGGCCCCGCTCTCACCCTCCGGATCGAATCGCTGAGCGGCATCGATCCGAGTGATTCCTGACCGGATCCCCTGCCCCCGCTCATGCCGAGCCTGTACCGATGCACTCACCCAGCGCGCCGGCGAGTGCCTCGAACGGCAGCCCCACGCACCGGTGCCGGCTCCCGACGCCGCGGACCGGCGCGAACATCTCGAGCCCGGGCCACGGAAACGGCGCTCCGTCGCGCAGCGCCGCTTCCACCCCCGCCCCCACGCGCAGGAGCTCCTCCAGCCCCCGTTCCGGCGCCTGCTCCGCAATCAGAACCGCGGCGGCTTCGCACAGCACACAGCCCCTGACCACGTGCCCGATGCGCGCGACCCGAGCCGGCGAGGCCAGCTCCACGTCGACGGTCACCCGGTCGCCGCACAGAGGGTTGTCCACGGTCGCGGACCCGTGCGGGTGCGCGAGCCGCCCGTGCCCGGCGGCGCGCCGCGCCGCCGCCATGATCGCATCGTGGTAGAGGTCGTTCAGGGCCGGTCCCCGATCTCGCGCAACGCCTTCGGAGAATCCACGTCCACGAGCACGGCGCGATCGTCCATCGCCACCTCGCATACGTACTCCTCGTACTCGCCGATGAGGTGACGCGCGCCCACGTCGCCGCGCACCGCCGCGATCTCGTCGAAGAAACGCCGCGCGAACAGGACCGGATTGCCGCGCTTGCCCTCGAACACCGGCACGCAGACCTCGCGCCCTTCCGCGGGGTCGAAAGCCGCCACCAGCCTGTCGACGTGGGCCGAGGTGACGAGCGGCATGTCGCCGAGGCAGATGACCGCGGCCTCGGCGGATTCCGGCAGGGCCCCGAGCCCGGCCCGTATCGAGCCGCTCAGGCCCTGCCGGTAGTCGGGGTTGTGGACGAGATGCACACCGGCGTCCGCCAGCGCTTCCCCCACCCGCCGCGCTTCATGCCCGGTGACGACGACCACCGGCCGCACGCCCGATTCCGCGAGCTCGTCGACCACCGCGCGCACCATCGCGCGCCCGCCGACCGGCGCGAGAAGCTTGTTGACCGGCCCCATCCGGGTCGAACGTCCGGCCGCCAGCACCACCGCCGAGACATGCGGGGCGCGGGCCGGCCCCGGTCCGCGCGACCCGCGCCGGGGCTGGGAGCGGGCCGCGGTCTCCTTGAGCAGGCCGCCGACCCCCATGGCCATGATGTCGCGCGACGCCACGTCCAGCCCGGCGGCGAGCCGTTCGAGCACCAGATCGAGGCCGTTCGGCGCCGGCGAGCGCGCGCATCCGGGCAGGCCGAGCACCGGACGCCCCCGGCAGCGGGCCAGCAGGAGCAGGTTTCCCGGATCGACGGGCATGCCCAGGTGAACCACCTCGCCGCCCGCGGCCACGATGCCGGCGGGAACGACGTCGCGGCGGTCGACGATGGCCGATGCGCCCGCGACCAGCACGAGCCGGGCACCGGAATCGAGTGCGCGTCCGACGGCCGTGGCGACCGCGTCGGCATCGTGGTCGCAACGGGTATCGCCCACGATGCGTCCGCGCAGTGTTTCGATGCGGGACCGCAGCACCCGGGAGGTCTTGTCCAGCACCGTCTCCTTCGTCGCCGGAAGCCGGGTCTGGATGACGGCGGTATCCATCGGATCGAAGGGCGCGACCCGAATCGCCGGCTCCAGCCCGAGACAGGCCACCGCGCGATCGAGCACCGCGCGCGGAACCGCGAACGGGATCACCTTGACGGTCGCGAGCATCTCGCCCTCGCGCACCGCCCGCGGAGCCGGCAGCGTGGCCACGGTCAGCGCTTCGTCCACCGCGTTGAACCGGTCGATGTCCGGCGCCCGGACGAGGAACAGGCCGTCGGCCGCCGCGAACACGTTGCAGCGCCCGGTGAACGGCGCCCCGACCCGCACCCCGCCGCCCGCGAGAGCCTGCGCCGCGGCCTGCGCGGCCTCGTCCTCGGCCGCGTCGCCGGGATCGAACCTCGCTCCCACCACCGCGTCGCACCCCTCGCGCTTCAGCGCCTCGACATCCGCGGGACTCAGCACGCGCCCCTTCCTGAACGTCCGGCCGCCGACCCGCATCGAGTGTGCGAGCACGGTGCCGGCCGCGGCGGCGACATGGACCCGGCCGAACCTCACGCTTCGGTCCGGGCCCGAAGGACCGCGGTCAGCTCGGCGGCGATCGACGCGGCGATCTCCGCCGCGCCCACCGCCCCGATGTCGATTCCGACCGGCGCGTGAATCCGCGCGAGCGCCTCCGGCCGCACTCCCGCGGCCGTGAGCCGCGCGATGCGCCTGTCGTGCGTGCGCCGGCTGCCGAGGCTCCCGATGTAGAACGCGGGCGAGGCGAGCGCGATGCCGAGCGCCGGATCGTCGAGCTTGGGATCGTGCGTGAGCGTCACCACCGCGCTGCGGGCATCGAGCGCCGCGGCGGCGAGCGCGTCGTCGGGCCATTCGGTCGTCACCGTCACGCCGGGGAAGCGCTCGCCGGTGACGAAGGCGCGGCGCGGATCGATCACGGTGACCGCGTACCCCAGCAGCGACGCCATGGGGACGAGGGCCTGCGCGATGTGGACCGCCCCCACCACGAACAGCCGCAGCGGAGGGTTCATCGCGTGCAGGAAGTACCTTGCGCCGGCGACCTCCACGACCGCGCTCCGGTCGCGGGCGAGCGCGCCGAGCGCCGCCTCCCGAACGCGCGCGTCGAGACCGGATGCCGGACCGCCCCGGACCTCCGCCCACTGGCGACCTGAGCCCAGCTCGGTGACGAGGACCAGCGGGCGCCGGTGCGCTCGCGCTTCGAGCACGGCCTGCAGCACCGGGCGCTTCATCGCGGGACGTCGGGGACCACGGATGCGTTCACGGAGGCGGCTTCAGCCCTCGACGGGCTCGACGTACACCTGCACCTTGCCTCCGCAGGTCAGGCCGACCTCCCACGCCCGCTCGTCGCTCACGCCGAAGTCGAGGACGCGGGGCGTCCCGTCCCGGATCGCCTCGATGCCCTGGGCGATCACCGCGCCCTCGATGCACCCGCCCGACACCGAGCCGGCGAAGCGTCCCTCGGCGTCGAGCACGAGCTGGCTTCCGACCGGACGCGGGGACGATCCCCACGTGGCGATGACGGTGGCGATGGCGACGCCGCGCCCGGCGTTGCGCCAGCGCTCCGCCGTCGCCAGCGGGTCCGGGTCCGGCTCGTTCACGGGAAGCTCGGGCTCGCCCATCGGTTTCTCCGGTGCGCCGCGGCGCCGGCCCGACCGTCCACGAACGAGTCGAGGCCGGCGGAGCCGAGCGCGTCGCACCCCTGTCGGTGCGGGGCCATGTTAGCGCGAAATTTTCACCGTTTCCCGGCTGACTGACTGCGGCTGACTGACTGCGGGTGCGCATTGCCGGGAACAGACCGTGCCGGGAGGAGAAGTGCCGGGTCGGATACTGGGCCCGTGATACATTTTGCGACGCTTCTGGCAAACCCTTGACGGACACCGGCCTCAACACGCTCGGTGGTTGGAGCGGATGTGCCGAGAAGGAAGTGTCTCGGACCTGGCAGTGCCTCGACTGAACCGAGGAGGAGCTCGATGACCCAATCCAGTGCGCGGCGCAGCCATGCGGTCCAGCCGCGCCGGGCCACCTACCAGGATGTGCTCGACGCGCCCGCGCACCTGGTCGCCGAGATCATCGACGGAGCGCTCTACACCCATCCGCGGCCGGCGCCGGCGCACACGGTGGCGAGCTCCGTGCTTGGCGGCGAGCTCAGCCCGCCATTCCACAGAGGCCGGGGCGGTCCTGGAGGATGGTGGATCCTCGACGAGCCGGAGCTTCACCTCGGCGAAGACGTCCTGGTGCCGGACCTCGCGGGCTGGCGCCGCGAACGCATGCCGGAGCTCCCCGACACCGCGTACTTCACCCTCGCGCCGGACTGGGTGTGCGAGGTGCTCTCGAGCTCGACCCGCAAGGTCGACCTGCACGAGAAGCGGCCAGTCTACGCCCGCGAGGGAGTTTCCCACCTGTGGCTCGTCGACCCGACGGACCGGACCCTCGAGGCGTTCGAGCTGCACGACGGGCAGTGGCTGCTGATTGCGAGCGCGAAGGATGACGGGCCGGTGAGCATTCGACCGTTCGATGCGGTCGTCTTCGGACTGGGCGATCTGTGGCCCTGACCGTAGCCCTGAGAAGACGTTGCGTACAGCGATTCCCGCCAGCGCCCGGAAAGGCCGTACCGTGGTGGAATCGTGGTGCGATTACGACCTTCAGTGCGTCGAATCGAGGGGATTTCAGGGGCCTGTTCCCGTCTGGCGGGAATCGCTGGCGTGTGTACAGTGGCCTGCCGGCTGGTTCACCCGCACGAGTAGAATCCTCGGCCGAATGCACGGCGTGGGCCGTTCGCCGGCCCACCATGGAAGACCTGCCGATGCGACGACACCGGTTCGCCAAGATCATCGCCACCCTCGGGCCCGCCTCGGCGGCGCCGGACACCATCCGGGCCCTGTTCGCCGCCGGCGTCGACATGTTCCGGCTGAACTTCAGCCACGGCGACCACGACGGCCACCGGCGGTGCTTCGAGGCGGTCCGGCGGGTGGAAGCCACGACGGGGCGTCCCATCGGAGTGCTGCTCGACCTGCAGGGGCCGAAGCTCCGCATCGGGGCGTTCGCCGAACGATGCGCGACGCTCAAGGAAGGCGCGTCGTTCGTGCTCGACCTCGATCCCTCCCCCGGAGACTCCCACCGGGTCACGCTCCCGCATCCGGAGGTGTTCACCGCGCTCAAGCCGGGCACCGACCTTCTCGTCGACGACGGCAGGATCCGGCTCGAGGTCGAGACCTGCGGCGCGAACTTCGCGGACACGAGGGTGAAGGTCGGCGGCGAGATCTCGGACCACAAGGGCGTCAACATCCCCGACGCGGTGCTTCCCATCTCGCCGT
Organism: Gammaproteobacteria bacterium; assembly: GCA_965202735.1. GTDB lineage: Bacteria > Pseudomonadota > Gammaproteobacteria > HK1 > HK1 > HK1. Next base: position 4,531,080 of record OZ241844.1, on the reverse strand, counting down.
TGACGGGCAAGGACCGCCGGGACCTCGCGCTGGGTCTGGAGCTCGGCGCGGACTGGGTGGCGGCGTCGTTCGTCCAGCGCCCGAGCGACGTGCTCGTACTGCGCGAGGCGATCGGCGGCCGGGCCAGCCTGGTCACCAAGCTCGAGAAGCCCTCCGCGGTGCACCGGCTGGACGAGATCGTCGAACTGTCCGACGCCGTCATGGTCGCGCGCGGCGACCTCGGCGTGGAGCTTCCGCCCGAGGACGTTCCGAGCATCTCCCGCCGCATCGTGCGGACCTGCCGCGGCGCGGGCAAGCCCGTGATCGTGGCGACCCAGATGCTGGAGTCGATGATCTCGTCGCCGGTGCCGACGAGGGCCGAAGCCTCCGACGTGGCGAGCGCCGTCTACGACGGCGCCGACGCGGTCATGCTCTCGGGGGAGACGGCGGTGGGACGCTTCCCGGTCGAAGCCGTCGACATCATGGATCGCATCGTCACGCGGGTGGAGCGCGACCCCCATTACCGGGAGCAGATCGGCGCCGCCCATACGTCACCGGACCCGACCGCGGCGGACGCGATCTCCGATGCGATGAGGCGTATCGCGCAGACCCTGTCGGTATCCGCCGCGGTGACGTACACCAATTCCGGATCGAGCAGCCTGCGCGCGGCGCGCGAGCGGCCGGGCGCGCCGATCCTGAGCCTGACGCCCCACCTGAGCACCGCGCGCCGCCTGTCCCTGGTGTGGGGACTTCACTCCGTGCTGACCGAGGACGTGGACCACGTCGAGGAGATGGTCGACCACGCGTGCCGCACCGCGGTCGCCGAGGGGTTCGCGAACCCCGGCGACCGGCTCGTCATCATGGCCGGCATGCCGTTCGGGATCTCGGGGACGACGAACCTGCTCCGGATCGCCCGCGTGCCGTCTCCGGACATGGCGGCGCCGGACGCGCCCCGCCGGGGACCCGGCTCCTCCCCGACCTGAGCCGATCCCGGCCGAGGGCGGGCGACATGCCCGACGCACGGACCTCATGGAGCGGGATGATGACGACCGGGAGACCGGGACGCCGGCACGCGCCGCGCGGGGACGTCACCGGGTCCCGGCCGAGGGCGCGGACCCGCGGGCGCCTCCGCGAGCGGGTGAAGCCCGCGGACCGCGGCGGGTCCGTGGTCCGGACCCCTTCCCGGAGCTGCGTCAGTACAGGCCGAGGGCCGCTGCCGCCAGCGCGACCGCGGCCAGGATGGTGAACGCGAACAGCACCTGCGAGACGTCGCGGTTGCGCGCCCGCGTCTCGAACGACAGCCAGCCGAGCACGACGACCAGGGCGGCGAGGATGTAGACGACGCGCACGCCGCACCCGAGCCGGCCGTCAGCCCGCGGGGCGCCCGTCGAGCCGGCCGAGCAGCTCCTGCGGCTCGACGTAGCCCGGAATCATCTCGCCGGACTCCAGCACGATCGCCGGCGTTCCCCTCACCCCGATCGCGTGTCCCGCCTCGTAGTGCGCGCCGACGGGGTTGTCGCACCGGGCCGCGTCGACGGCGCGCCCGGCCTTCGCGTCGGTCATCGCGGCATTCGGGTCCGATGCGCACCACACCGAGACCATCCTGTCGTAGGTGTCCGAGCCGATCCCGGCCCGCGGGAACGCCGTGTACCGGACCTTGATGCCGAGCCGGTTGTAGTCGGCCATCTGCCGGTGCATCCGCTGGCAGTACCCGCAGTCGATGTCGGTGAAGACGGTGATCGTGTGCCTCACCGTCTCCGGCGCGAACACGACCATGCTCGACTCGCCGAGGGCGCCGATGGTCTCCGCCCTCGCGTGCGAGCGCGCCGCCTCCGTGACGTTGCGCCCCGTATCGAGGTCGACGAGGTCGCCGCGGAGCATGTACAGGCCGTCGCCGGAGAGGTAGACGACGATGGGGCCGTACCGGACCTCGTACATCCCGGGCAGCGCGGTCGCGGCGACGGAATCCGGCTGCCGGCCCGGCACGAGCGCCTCGAGCCGCGCGGACAGCGCCGGCGGAACATCCTCGGCGGACTGCGCGGGCAGGAATCCGGCGCCCGCCAGCAGCGCCGCCACAATCACGAACGTTCGCATCGCAACACCCTCCACCGATCCGGCTCCGATGATACGCCAGTCGGCGCCGCGCCTCGTACCCGGCGGGCAGCACCCGGCCCGTCAGCGGACCCGCCGCCACACCGTCCCCCCCGCTCCGTCCTCCAGAACGATTCCCGCGGCGGCCAGCCCGTCGCGCAGCCGATCCGCCTCGGCCCAGTCCTTGCGCACCCGCGCCGCGGTCCGCCTCTCGATCATCGCCGCGACCTCGTCGTCGTCCGGTCCGCCGCCGGCGGACTCGCCCCGCAGCCAGGCCTCCGGGTCGGCGCCGAGAAGCCCGAGGACCCCGCCCAGCGCGCGCAGCGCGCCGGCGAGAGAGCGCGCACGATCGGGGTCCGGCTCGCGCGCCCGGTTGACCTCGTGGGCGAGGTCGAAGAGCACCGAGATCGCCTCCGGCGTGTTGAAGTCGTCGTCCATCGCGGCCCGAAAGCGGGCGAGCCAGGGCTCCCGCGGCGCTCCCTCCCGCGTGTCGGGGCCGCGCGCCCCGTGACGCGGTCCGGCGCAGGGTCCCGGCGCGCCCCGCGGCGCTCCCTCCCCCGCGTCGAGGCCGCGCAGCGCCGTGTACAGGCGGCGGACCGAGGCGTCGGCCTGCCGCAGGTGGTCCTCGGAGTAGTTGAGCGGGCTGCGGTAGTGGCTCGACAGCATGAAGCAGCGCACCGTCTCCGCCGGATAGCGCGCCAGGGCGCTGCGCACGGTGAAGAAGTTGCCGAGCGACTTCGACATCTTCTCGTCGTCGATGCGCACGAAGCCGTTGTGCATCCACACGTTCACGAACCTGCCGCCGGTGGCGGCCTCGCTCTGGGCGAGCTCGTTCTCGTGATGCGGGAACTGGAGGTCCATGCCCCCGCCGTGGATGTCGAAGTGATCCCCCAGGCACGACATCGACATCGCCGAGCACTCGATATGCCAGCCGGGGCGGCCCGGACCCCACGGCGACTCCCAGCTCGGCTCGCCGGGCTTCGCCGCCTTCCACAGCACGAAGTCGAGGGGATCGTCCTTCGCCTCGTCCACCTCGACCCGGGCCCCGCTGCGCAGGTCCTCCAGCCGCCGGTCGGAGAGCGCTCCGTAGGCGGGGAACGCGCTCACGTCGTAGTACACGTCGCCGGTCGCGCCCCGGTAGGCGGCCCCGTTCGCGAGCAGCCGCTCCACCATCGCGATGATGGGACCGATGTAGTGCGTCGCGCGCGGCTCCATGTCCGGGGCGAGCACGCCGAGCGCGCGGCAGTCCTCGTGCATGTGGCCGATGAAGCGCTCCGTGAGGGTGCGGAAGTCCTCGCCGTTCTCGCTCGCCCGGGCGATGATCTTGTCGTCGATGTCGGTGATGTTGCGCACGTAGGTGACCCGGTAGCCCAGGCTGCGCAGGTAGCGGGCGACCGTGTCGAACGCCACCAGCACCCGGGCGTGGCCGAGATGGCAGTAGTCGTAGACGGTCATGCCGCACACGTACATCCGCACGTGTCCGGGCTCGATGGGACGGAGCTCCTCCTTCGTCCGGGTGAGGGTGTTGTAGATGCGCAGCATGGCCGGCGCCCGGGCCTCCGACGGTGGCGGCGAAGCGCCGGTTTGTAGCACATCCCCCGCCCGCCTGCCCCGACCGCGATTTCTCACCAGCCATTCCCGCCAGGCGGGAGCAGGCTCCTGAAATCCCCTCGACTCGACGCCCTGAAGGTCGGAATCGCACCACGATTCCAACACGGTACGGCCTCTCCGGGCATTGGCGGGAATGGCTGATTTCTCACCAGCCATTCCCGCCGGGCGGGAGCAGGCCCCTGAAATCCCCCCGACTCGACGCCCTGAAGGTCGAGATCGCACCACGATCCCACCACGGCACGACCTCTCCGGGCGCTGGCGGGAATCGCCGATCTCTCACCGGCCCGCAGCTCTGGCACACCCGTCGTCCGCCCGCCGGAGGAAGTCAGCGGGGCGCGAACACCTCCACCGGCGCGTCGACGCCGCGCAGCCGATGCGTGCCCAGGGACTCGCATCGCGCCCCCGCCGTCTCCGCGAACGCCGCGCTCAGCAGCACCCTTCGTCCGAGCGCCCTGGTCAGATCCTCGATGCGGGCGACCTCGTTGGCGGCCGGACCGATCACGGAGAACTCGAGACGCTCCGGCACGCCGATGTTGCCGTACATCACGTCCCCCACGTGCAGGCCGAGGCCGAATCCGATGGGGTCCGTCCCCGTGTCGGCGAGCCGCTCGTTGGCGCGGGAGAGGCGGAGCTCGGCATCGCGCGCGGCGGCCAGGGCCCGTTCGGCGGCGGTGCGCGCGTCGTCGCCTCCTTCCCGGATCGGGAAGATCGCGAGCACCGCATCCCCGACGAACCGTAGGACCTCGCCGCCGCCCGCGATGACCGCCCCGGCGGTGCACTCGAAGTACCGGTTGAGCAGCTCGATGAAGGCGCGGGGATCGAGACGGTCGGCGAGCCCGGTGGAGTCGCGCATGTCGCTGTACCAGATGACGGCGTGGATCCGCTCGCCGTCGCCGCGCCGTATCTGTCCCTCCAGGACCCGGGCGCCGGCGTCCGGGCCGAGGTAGGTCTCCAGGAGGTTGCGGGTGATCCGATCCTGAATCTGGACCTTGCAGGAGACGGCGAAGCGGCGCTGAATCCGCGCGAAGACCCGGAGGTCCTCCTCGCCGAAGCCGCCGGACCGATCCGTCGCCCACGATCCCATGATGCCGCGAGCGTCGGGACCGGGCTCGGTCTCGCCGGAGAACGGCGTGAAGTAGCACAGGTAGTCGGTGACGCCGGAGTCGCGCAGCTCCTCGAGCACCGGGAAGTCCACCATGGCGTGCGAACCGCGGAGCCGGCGCCGCAGAAAGGGGATCCGGTGGTGCACGAGGTGACGCAGCGGGCTCCGCAGCCACTCCTCGGAGGAGAAGGCCCGCTCGTGCAGTATCGGGGTGCGGTCGACCCCCCGGTTGAGCCTCCACACCAGGTTCACCCCCGCGAACAGCGGATGCAGGGTGCGGAACCCGGTCAGCGCGCGCACCAGGGGAACGCCGGCGGCGTGCAGGCGCTGGCAGCAGCCCTCGAAGATCGAATCGACGCCGGTACGGCCGAGCGCGCTCGACATCAGCCAGTCCGCGATCCGGTCGATGAACACGCCGCCGACACCCGCCGGCGGCGAGGCCGCACGCGCACCATCGACTCCCCGCTCCGCCGCCTCGTCCGGTCCGACGGGCGACGGCGGCATCGTCTCCCGGCTCATCCCTTCCCCTCCTCTCTCTTGCGCCGGCGCAATGCATCGAGCACGTCGTGCCGGGCGCCGAGGTCGGGCTCTCCGCACTGCGACAGGATGACCGCTCTCGCCGCGTCGCGAAGCCACACCGCCCGACCCCAGCTCCGCGAGCCCGGCGACCCCCGGTCCGACGCACCCGGTTCACCCGGCCGATCCCGGTCCGATGCGCGGCCGGAACCCGCGTCGGGCTCGATCGGGGAAGTGCGATCGGGCTTCCCCGACTCGGGCACGCCGGCATCGGAAGGCAGCGCCTCAGCGCCCGGCGCATCCCCGAACGCGGCGCGAGACACACAGCCCGATTCGCCGGACACCTCCTTGCCCGACACCTCGCCCGGCGCATCCCCGAACGCGGCGCGAGACACGCAGCCCGATTCGCCGGACACCTCCTTGCCCGGCACCTCGCCCGGAGCCTCGCCGGACGCCGCGCGAGACACGCGGCCCGATTCGCCGGGCACCTCATCACCCGGCGCCCCCGCCGGCGCGATCGGCGATGCGATCCGGACCGAGACGGTTCCCGGACGCGGTATCCACTGTCCGTCGCGCAGGGCCGAGCGCGACCCGACGATGGTGACCGGGACGACACTGGCCTGCGCCTCCGCCGCGACCGAGAACGCCCCGAGCCGGAACGGCAGCAGTCCCGGCATGCGGTGCAGCGTGCCCTCGGGGAAGAACCCCAGCGCATCGCCGCGCTTCAGCCGATCCGTGAGCGACGCGACGTCCGCGACGCTGCGCTCGTGGTCCAGCCGGTGCACGAACTCCACTCCGAGCGCGCGCAGCAGCGGCGCCAGGAACACGTTGCCCTCGAGCTCGCCCTTGACCACGTAGCCGACCGGCGCCGGCAGCGCCGCGAAGAGCAGAGGACCGTCGAGGTAGCTGGCATGGTTCGCGACCAGCACGCAGGGCCCCGCGCCTTCGAGGTGCGGCAAGCCGCTGACCCGGAGCCGGATGCCGAGCGCCCGGAGCGCGGCGCGGACGAGGCGCCGACCGCGACGCCAGCGCGCCTGCCGGCTTCCGGGCAGGACCACCACGCCCGCCCACGCGAGCGCGAGGGTTCCGCCGGCGACCGCCGCGGCGTGGACCGTGTAGGCGGCGCGCGCCGACCGCGACGCCCATGACCGCGCCGTCCCGCGCGCCGCGGCGAGCGCGAGACGGACGATCTGCACCCGTACCGAGCCCGCGCCCCGCTGCAGCGCGCGGCTCTCGAACAGCTCGCGGACCGCGGTCCGCCGGATCTTCCCGCTCGACGTCTTGAGCACGCTGTGCGGCGGCGCCAGGACGATCTCGTCGGCCCCCCCGCCAAGCAGCGCCGTCGCGGTGCGGGAGACCGCATCCACGATCGCGCGCCTGCGCTCGGGGTCCTCCTCGCGCGTCTCGGCGACCACCACCAGCCGCTCGGTCCCGGCATCCGGGTCCGGAGAGGCGAAGACCGCGACGCAGCCCTTGCGCACCCCTTCGACCTCGCCGACCGCGGCCTCGAGGTCGTAGGGATAGAGATTGCGCCCGGCGCGGACGATGAGGTCCTTGTCGCGCCCGGTGACGTAGAGCTCGCCGCCGGCGACGTAGCCGCGGTCCCCCGACCGCAGCCACTCGCCGTCGAACAGCGCGCGGCTCGCGGCCGGGTTGCGGTAGTAGCCGGTGGTCGTCGACGGTCCGCGAAACTCGATGGCCCCTTCCACGCGCTCCCGCTGCTCGGCCCCGCGGTCGTCGACGATCCGGACCTCGAAGCCCGGGATCGGCGGCCCGCACGAGACGAAGCGGCGGACGTGTCCGGGCGGCCCGCCCGAGCGCGGCACCGCCTCGGCGCGGCGCGCGATGGCATCGGCGTCCACCGTCTCGACCCGGGGGCCGCGCCCGATGGGCGTGAACGCCACCCCCAGGGTCGCCTCCGCGAGCCCGTAGACGGGGGTCATCGCGGCGGGCGCGAACCCGCAGGGAGCGAACTTCTCCGTGAACCGGTCCATGGTGTCCGGACTGACCGGCTCGGCCCCGTTGAACGCGACGCGCCAGCTCGACAGATCGAGCCCCTCGATCCGCTCCGGCTCCACCCGCCGCACGCACAGCTCGTAGGCGAAGTTCGGCCCGCCGGACAGGGTGCCGCGGTGCCGGTGGATCGCCTCGAGCCAGCGCTCGGGGCGGGCGAGGAAGTCGAGCGGGGACATGAGCACGAGGGGGAAGCCGTGGTAGAGGCTTCCCATCCATCCCCCGATCAGCCCCATGTCGTGGTACAGCGGCAGCCAGCTCACGAACACGTCGCGCGGGGTCGCGCCGAGCGCGGCGGCCATGGCCCTGAGCGATGCGAGCACGTCGCCGTGGCTGAGCACCACGCCCTTGGGGCTGCCGGTGCTGCCGGAGGTGTACTGGAGGAACGCGGTGGAGGATTCGTCGAGCGGCGGGCGATCGCGGAGCCGGCCGTCGCCGTCGAGCGCGGCGACATCGACCACCGCGTCGAGTCCCGCGACCCGCGCGGTCAGCAGTCTCGACACCCCGAGGGCCGGACCGAAGGTCACGAGCATGCGGGCCGTCGCATTCGCGAGGATGCCCGCGTGACGGTTCACGTGGTCCTCGAGCTGGCTCGGACGCGCGGGCGGATAGATCGGCACCGGGATTGCGCCGGCCATCTGCACCCCGAGGAACGTCGCCAGGTAGTCGAGGCCGGTCGGCAGCATCAGCGCCGCCGCCTGACCCGGCTCGAGCCCCCGGTTGACGAGGCCGGCGGCGACGCGCTCCGCGCGGTCCACGAGGGCGGCGAAGGTGACGCGCAACGGCTCCGCGTCCGGTCCGTAGAGCTCGACGTGCACGCTGTCGCCACGATGGAGCGCGTGGTAGTCCACCGCCTCGAGCAGCGTCGAGGCGCCGGTGGGGACCGCGTCCACCGCGTCGAGCCTCGCCTCGCGGCCGTGCACCGGCGCCGATGCCCGAGCGCGCCGCTCCCCGGCCGTCAGCGCCGGCAGCAGCTCCCGCGCGGTCTCCGCGGTCGCCATGACCGTCTCGGGAATGGCGGCGCCGAACCTGCGCTCGATCCGCGAGAGCAGCTCCATGCGGGAGAGGCTGTCGAGCCCGAGATCACGGTCGAGCGAGCTGTCGAGGGTGATCCGGGCCCGCGCGCCGAGGTGGGGATGAAGCTCGGCGACGACCTCGCGCATCGCCGCCAGGAGCGACTCCGCGTCGGGTACCGGCGCCTCGTTGGATGCTTCCTTCGCGCGATCGGACATGGCGCTCGGCGTCGCCGGGACGGTGCCCGCGAAAGGTCCGCGGACAGAACGGGACAGGACGGGCATGATACCGCAGCGGATCGTTCCCTTCTTGCGCTTCAGACGCTAACAGCGCTCCAGACGCCATCTCCGAGCTGTCTTGGCTCCGAAATCAACTGGAAGCCGGCACCGCCACGTTCCCGCTGCCGATTATCGTTGACAGGACACTAGCGCCGTCAGCGCAGCAGCTCCAGGCCGTAGACCGAGCGCCAGAGCTTGCCGGTCACGTACAGCCGGCGTCCATCCCAGGCGATGCCGTTGGCGACATCGGGGGTACCGGCGCGGCGCTCGATCGCCGCAATCGGGGACAGATCGAGCCACCCGGTGACGGCGCCGCTCCGCGGGTCGATGCGCGCCACCCGATCGGAGCGCCAGACATTCGCGAACACCGACCCCTCGACGAACTCGAGCTCGTTGAGGGCATCGACGGTCCGGGCGCCGTCGCGGACCTCGACCTCGCGTTCGACCCGGAAGGTGAGCGGGTCCCGGAACCGGAGGGTCGCGCTGCCGTCGCTCATCACCAGCCGCTCGCCGTCGTGGGCGAGGCCCCACCCCTCCCCGGAGTAGCGGTGCTCGCGCACGAGCGAGAAATCGCCCAGCCGAAGCACGAACGCGCGGCCCGCCGTCCATGTGAGCTGGTACAGCTCGTCGCCGACCAGGGCCAGTCCCTCGGCGAAGAGGCGGTCGGACAGCCGCCGCTGGCGCACCACCCTCCCGGTGGCCAGCTCCACCTTGCGCAGCGAGGAACGCCCGCGCAGCCCCGTGCTCTCGTACAGGGCGCCACGGTAGAAGACGAGTCCCTGGGTGAACGCCGCCGGGTCGTGAGGGTACTCGACCGCAATCCGGTATTCGATCGGCGGTGCGCCCTCGGCGCGCAGAGGGCCGGGAACGAGAAGACCGGCGGCGAAGGCGAGCGTCCGGACGGCGACCGCGAGCGTCCGGGCGCGCCGTCGGACGGCGAATACGGGCAGACGCGAGAGCGACGGCGCCACGATCGGCGGAGTGGCCGCCGCCGGTGGACGCGGTCCGCCGCCCCGCCCCACTCAGGCGAGCCGCTTCTCGAGAGACGCGCTCGGCGGACCCTCGCGATACTCGCCGAACGGGGGCCGGCCACGCACCTACTCGTCGGTCACGCAGCCGTGGGAGGCGTCGGACACGTTCTTGATGTACTTGTACAGGGTGCCGCGGGTCTCCTTGAACGCGGGCATTGCCCAGGCGGCGCGGCGGCGCGCCATCTCCTCGTCGGCGACGTGCACGCTGATGGAGTTCTCCTCGGCGTCGATGGTGATGACGTCGCCGGTCTCGACGAGCCCGATGGGCCCGCCTTCCTGCGCCTCGGGCACCACGTGCCCGATGATGAAGCCGTGCGAGCCGCCGGAGAAGCGGCCGTCGGTGATGAGCGCCACGTCGGAGCCGAGTCCGGCGCCCATGACCGCGGAGGTGGGGGTCAGCATCTCCGGCATCCCCGGTCCGCCCTTCGGACCTTCGTAGCGGATGACGATCACGTCGCCCCTGGCGATCCTCCCCTCCTCCAGGGCGCGCAGCATGTCCTCTTCCGCGTCGAAGACGTTGGCCGGACCCTCGAACCGCAGCCCCTCCTTGCCCGTGATCTTCGCCACCGCCCCCCCCGGGGCGAGGTTGCCCCGCAGGATGCGGATGTGTCCGCTGTCCTTGATGGGGCTGCCGAGCGGATGCACGATGCGCTGGCCGTCGGCGAGCGGCGGCGCGTCCTCCAGGTTCCCGTCGACGGTCCGCCCGGTGCAGGTGAGGCAGTCGCCGTCGAGGAGTCCCTCGGCGAGCAGGTACTTCATCACCGCCGGCACCCCGCCGACCCGGTGCAGGTCCTCCATCACGTACCTGCCGCTCGGCTTCAGGTCGGCGATGTAGGGGATCCGGTCGCTCACCGACTGGAAGTCGTCGATGGTGAGGTCCACGTCCACCGCGCGGGCCATCGCGATGAGGTGCAGCACCGCGTTGGTGGACCCGCCCAGCGCCATCACCATCACCATCGCGTTCTCGAACGCGGTCCGGGTCATGATGTCGCGCGGCTTGATGTCCTGCTCCATCAGCGAGCGCACCGCGGCGCCGGCCCGGCGGCATTCCTCGAGCTTGGCGGGGTCCGTGGCCGGGGTGGACGAGCTGTAGGGCAGTGACATGCCCATGGCCTCGATCGCGGTGGCCATGGTGTTCGCGGTGTACATGCCGCCGCACGCGCCGGGGCCGGGGCAGGCGTTGCGCACGATCTCGGCCCGCTCGCCCTCGTCGATGCTGCCCGCGAGGTACTGGCCGTAGCTCTGGAACGCGTTGACGATGTCCACCACCTGCCCGTTCGACATGCGCCCGCCGCGGATGGTGCCGCCGTAGACCATGATCGACGGACGGTTGATCCGGCCCATCGCCATCAGGCACCCCGGCATGTTCTTGTCGCACCCGGGGATGGTGACGAGGCCGTCGTACCACTGGCCACGGGTCACGGTCTCGATCGAGTCCGCGATGAGGTCGCGGGACTGGAGCGAGAACGACATCCCCTCGGTGCCCATCGACATGCCGTCCGACACCCCGACGGTGTTGAAGCGCATCCCCTTCACCCCGGCCGCCTCGACCCCCTCCTTCACCGCGTCGGCGAGCCCCAGCAGGTGCATGTTGCAGTTGTTGCCCTCGTACCAGATGCTGGCGATGCCGATCTGGGCCTTGTCGAGGTCCGCCTCGGTGAACCCGGTGGCGAAGAGCTGGGCCTGGGAGGCGCCCTGGGACTTCGGCTGGGTGATGCGCGAGCTCCAGCGGTTGATCGGTCCTGCCATGACGTGCTCCGGTGGGGGTGGCTGTCGCGCGCCGACTGTAGTGGCTGGACCCCGAAAAGGCCAGACTGGCCGCCGTCGGGTAGTGGGTCAGTTTGAACTTCTTCCTCGACCGACATGGCGATCCTGGAGTCAAACTGACCCACTACCCTGACGGCCGGGTCAGCCGCCCCCGGCGCCCCGGCCGAGGGCGCGCGGCTCGAGGCCCCCCATCGACGCGGCGAGCGGGTCCGGCCCGGCGGCGCGGCCGCCGGCCGGAACCGGCGTGTCGAACGCGTAGCCCGGGTCGGTCCGCTGGCGCCGCCAGGTCTCTCGCATCTCCCGCCATGCGCCGAGCAGCGTGCGCGGCGCCGGCATGTCCCGCGCGACGGCGCGGTGCAGCCGCTTCAGGTGGTAGCACGGCACCGCCGCGTACATGTGGTGCTCCAGGTGCCAGTTCATGTGCCAGTAGAGGAACTCCGAGAGCGGGTCGAGGGTGATGGTGCGCACGCACTTGCGGAAGTCCGCCACGCCGCTGCGCAGCCCGCAGTGCATCGGCACTCCGACGAAGTAGCGGAGCCAGTTGGCGATGAACACCGACCCCGACACCAGCACCGCGACGACGGGCTCGCCCGCCGCCACCGACCCGGCCACGACCGCGGCGTGGAAGAGCAGCACCCGGCGCGCCCAGCCCACCGCCTTCCGGCCCTCGTCCGGATGCTCCTCGTAGAGCTCCGGGCCCCACGAGTTGAACGGGTTGTCGAGCCGGTTCGACGCGATCCGGAGGAAGCTCCCCAGCGTCGGGACCAGACCCCGGGACTGGTAGCCCCCGGTGACGTTGACGGTGAAGAGCTGCAGCAGGTAGAGCGCGCGCAGCGAGGGCGTCTCGGGCATCACCTCCTCGCGGTCGCCCTCGACGAAGAGGGTGTAGCGGTGGTGGTAGCTGTGGCTGAACCGGTACACGTGGAAGTTGAGCCACCCGAGCAGGGAGAAGACGACGAGGAACAGCTCGTTGAGCCGCTTCGTGCGGAACACCGTGGTGTGGCAGAGCTCGTGATGCGGGGCGGTGAAGAAGGAGGCGACGGTGCCGTGCGCGAACAGCGCGACGAGGAAGCCCCACCAGATCTGCTGGGTGAAGAGGGTGTACGCCGACAGCCCGGTCGCCGCCCACAGGCCGAGGTGCCCCACCGCATGGAGGAGCCCGCGCAGGTCGCTCGGCTCGGTCAGCGCCCGCAGGGTCTCGCGCTCGACGGGGCAGCGGTACCACGGGATGCGCAGGTTCCTGCGCACGTCGGCCAGCGGCGGGAGCCGGCCGCGGTCCAGGCCTTCGGCAGTCGGGTGCATGACCCCTCCGTTCGGTGCGCGGCCGCGCTCCCGGCCTCCGTGCGACCGGCCCGAGGCCGCGCGCCGCGCATGGCCCACCCGCCACACGAGCAGCGATTCCAGCGACCGGCCGCGCGTCCGCGCATCGCGACGCCCGTCAGAGTCGGACATGTCGGTGGGCGAGTCAACGCATGCCCGGTGTCATGCCCGGTGTCAGGCGGGACCATTTTTTGGTCGTATTCGAGTGTCGGCAACCGGTGCGAAGTCGCCTGCGGCGGGGACGACGGGAGCTCCAGGAGGCTCAACCTGGCACACGGGCCGCGAATCGCGTCCACAAATGGGACGCTTGAGCACGCCTCGGCGCCCTCCGGGCCGACAAGAAACGAGCCCTGCGGTGTCAGGAGGGGCCATCCGGAAGTCGCGGTCACTTCCGTCCCTCGGCAACCAGTCGAGCAGACGCCGACAGGGCTCGCGGAGCCGTCCCGGCCCCCCCGGTTCGCCCCCGGCCCGCCCGGCCCGCCGCAGCATGATGGGAGTGGCCGATTCAGCCATCTCCTTCGCGCGGAACCACCCCGGCCCGCCGCGGACCGAGCCAGAAGCGCGACGCACTGCCCCGGCAGCCGCGGGCCGCGAGGACCACGTAGCAGCCGGCCACCAGGTTGCCCAGCAGGCACAGCGCCACGATCCAGGCCCCCGCCGCCCACGCCCGGGGCTCGCGGTGCCATATCCACGCGGCGAACAGCGCGAAGCCCGCGTAGACATCGATCACCGCGACCCGTCCCCACGCCAGCGCGAGCAGGCGCCCGCCCTCCTCGACGAAGCTCCCGGTGGTCACGCCGTGGACGAGCGCGGCGGCCATCAGCAGCGCCACACCCGCCCCGAGCCCGGTGACCGCCGCCACCGGAAACGCCCGGCGGCGCGGCGCGAGGCGCGACGGCCGCGGCCCCGGCCGGTCGCCGCGGGCGGCGTTGCGGTCCGCGGGCCGGTCGCAATCCATGCGCTGGTCGCGACCCGCGGGCCGGTCACGATCCACGGGCTGCGTGCCTCGCGCGCTCACCTGGAGGCGCCTCCCGGCCGGTCCGCCAGCGCCCGGTCCGCTCGGACAGGCGGCGCGGCCAGGGCTCGGCCCTCGGCCCCCTCGTCCGGCCCGAGGAGCCGCCAGCGTCCGGTCGGCTCGAACAGGTAGTGCGACACCCACCACTCCTGTCCACGCGCGTACCCGAACAGCTCCGCGCAGGCCATGAAGAAGACCCGCCAGCGTGCCCGCCACAGCGGCGCGTCGGCGCCGTGGACGGACTCGAGGATCGGCTCGATGCGTTCCCGGCGCAGATCCAGGTTCGCGAGCCAGGCCTCGGCGGTGCGCCGGTAGTGGCGTCCCGACCACCGCCACTGGCCGACGACCCGCAGGTGCTCGGCAAAGCCGAGCGGCAGGGCGTCGCTCGGCATGATCCCGCCGGAGAAGAAGTGCCGGCTCATCCAGTCGCTCTCGTCTCTCGGCACGAAGGCGTAGGGCACGGCCCGGTGGCAGAAGAGGTGCACGAACAGGCGCCCGTCCGGCTCGAGCCACCCCGCGATGCGCCGGAGCAGCGCGCGGTAGTTGCGCATGTGCTCGAACATCTCGACCGAGACGACGCGGTCGAAGCGGGCCCCGGCCTCGAAGTCGTTCATGTCCGCGGTCACCACCCGCAGGTTGCCGAGGCCGCGGCGCCCGGCCCGCTCCTCGATGCAGCGGCGCTGCGACGCGGAGTTCGACACCGCGAGGACCTGCGCGTCCGGGTACCGCTGCGCCATCCACAGGGTGAGCGACCCCCAGCCGCAGCCGAGCTCCAGGATCCGCATCCCGTTCTCGACGCCCGCGCGCTCGGCGGTGATCGCGAGCGCCGCCTCCTCGGCCGCCGCCAGGTCGTCGACGCCGTCGCCCCAGTAGCAGCACGAGTACTTGCGGTGCGGTCCGAGCACTTCGCGGAAGAACGCGGCCGGGAGCTCGTAGTGCTGCCGGTTCGCCTCCTCCGGCATCGGGGCGATTCCGGAGGCGTCCATCTCCTCGACGAACCGCCGCACGCTCTCCGCCTCCGCCTCGCAGTCGCCGGCCCGGACCTCGGCGAGCCGCGCCCGCAGCAGGCGCCGGATCCCGCGCCGCACCACCCAGTCGGGGACCCACCCGCGCTCCATCCCGCGAACCGCGAGCCCGGCGACGCTCACCGCCCGCGCCCGCATGTCCACGCGCCACGGCGACGCCGGCGGGCGCCGCGAACCGCGAGCCCGGCGGCGCTCACCGTCCGCGCTCCGCCGCCTCGCCGGCGGGCGGCCGCGGGAAGAACGCGGGCACCCGCGCCCGGTAGCGCCGGTAGGCATCGCCGCGGGTGCGCATCGCCTGCCTCTCGGTGTAGGGGATGCCGGTGATACGGGTGATGAAGAGGTACATCACCGCCACCCCGGCGACGGTCACCCACCAGTGTCCGGAGCCCGCGCCCAGCGCCACGAAGCCCCACCACTGCACCCATTCGAAGAAGTAGTTGGGGTGCCGCGACCAGCCCCACATCCCGGTGTCGCACACCTCGGCGGCGCGGACCGGGTCGGCGCGAAAGCGCGCGAGCTGCCGGTCCGCGACCGACTCGCCCAGCACCCCCGCCGCCCACACCGCGACCCCGAGCGCGTCCAGCCAGTCGAGCCCGCGCGCCGCCTCGCCGGCGGCCCACACCGGCAGCGCGAACATCACCGCCCACGCCGCCTGCACCTGGAAGAACACGAACAGCCCGATCCCGGCCCGATCACCGAGCGCCTCGCGCAGGTACCGGTACCGTCCCTCCTCGCGCGCGCCGGCGCGAATCCGTCGCGCGAGGTGGACGCCCAGACGCAGGCTCCAGACCGCGGCCATCGCCGCCGCCAGCCAGCGGCGCGCGGGGTCGCCGCCCCCCGCCGCCGCCACCAGGGCGACCCCGACCGCCCCGGTGCCGAACGCCCATGCGACGTCGACGATGCTCGCGTCTCCGGTGCGAAGCTGCACGAGCCACAGCACCGCCATCGCGACGGCCATGCACGCCCATGCGACGGCCACCGCCTCGCCCAGGCTCATGTCCCGTCCCCGGCCGCGGCCCGCGCGCCGCGTCCTCCCGCCACCCCGGGCGCGGCCCCTTCGAGCCGCTCGCGGAGCCAGAGCAGCAACGGCATCGCCAGCGCCCACCCGGCCGCGACCCCGAGCCACCCGGACGGCGGCGGCGCCACGACGATCGCGCCGAGCGCATCGCCGGCGGTGTAGGCGAGAGGGCCGAACACCGCGCCGGCGACGGCGCCGAGCGCGTACCGGCGCCGGGTCCAGCCCAGGCTGTGGCGAAGCGTCGCCGCGAAGGCCGCCCACAGCGCGACCATCCACGGCGTGGTCGGAGCCGCCGGCCCGGCATGCTCGGGAAACGAGATCGCGCCGCCGAACGCCAGCGCGCCGTCGAACACGTAGCCGACGGCCGCGGCCGCGGCCAGCAGCCTGATCTCGCCCGCACGATCGGCGCCCCCGCGCGCGCCGGGACCGCGGCCGCCGCCGGCGCGCAGGCTCGCCACGTGCAGCGCCAGCCACAGCGCGGTGGCGAGCGGGCCGAGGAGCGGATAGCCGTGCCCGGCGCCGGCGACGCATGCGAACCAGGCCGCCTGGAATCCCAGGAAGTTCGCGACCAGGCCTGCGCGAACGTTCAACCGGCGCACGGGTCGCCGCTCGAGGCGAGGCCACCGGCTTCGCGCCTTTGCGGGAGTGACGGCTCCGGCACTTGTCCGCCATGCCCGCGAAGACGGGAGCGATGGTCCGCGACGCCCCTGCCGGGACGCCCTCCACCGCCGTTCCCGCGAAGGCGCGAAGCCGCTCGGCCCGCGGTCCTCATCCGGCCCTCCCCGGCGCCGGCGCGGCCCGGCCGCCGGCCTTGCGGAGCACGAGCTGCACGTCGCCGAGGTAGCGCTCCTCGAAGCCCGCCTCGCAGTAGGCGAGATAGAACCGCCACAGGCGCACGAAGCGCTCGTCGAAGCCGAGCCCGCGCACCGCGTCGAGCCGCGCCTCGAACGCCGCCCGCCAGCGGCGGAGCGTCTCCGCGTAGTGCGGCCCGATGTCCTCCAGGTGCGTCGCGCCGAAGCCGGCCACGCCGCACGCGGCGTCGAGCATCGCCCCGAGCGACGGCACGCAGCTCCCCGGGAACACGTGGCGGCGGATGAAGTCGCTCTGGCGGCGGTACCGCCGATAGCGCCGGTCGGGCATGGTGATCGCCTGGATCAGCGCCTCGCCACGCTCGTGCAGCAGGTCCGCGCACACCCGGAAGTACCGCGGCAGGTGCGCATGGCCCACCGCCTCGATCATCTCGATGGAGACCAGCTTGTCGAACGTCCCGCGCAGATCGCGGTAGTCGCTGCGCAGCACCTCGACCCGGTCCGAGAGCCCGCGCTCGCGGACCAGCCGCCCGACGAAGGCGTGCTGCTCGCGCGAGATGGTGGTGGTGGTGACGCGGCAGCCGTAGCGGCTCGCGGCGTGCACCGCGAAGCTGCCCCACCCGGACCCGATCTCGACCACCCGGTCGTCCGGCGAGAGCGAGAGCTTGCGGCAGACGCGGTCGAGCTTCGCGCGCGAGGCGTCGGCCATGGTGGCGTCCGCGCGCTCGAAGATCCCCGCCGAGTAGGTCAGCGTCTCGTCGAGGAACAGGGCGAAGAAGTCGTTGCCGAGGTCGTAGTGGGCGCCGACGTTGCGCCGGCTGCCGGCCCGGGTGTTGCGCCGCGCGAGGTCGCCGAGCCGGGCGAGGACGCCGGCGCCCGCGGCGAGCCCTCCCTCCATGGCGTCGGCGACGCCGATGTCGCGCGCGAACATCCGGATGAGCGCGGTGAGATCGCTCGCGCTCCAGTCGCCGTCCAGGTAGGACTCGGCCGCTCCGAGGCTGCCGCCGAGCAGCGCGCGCCGGTAGAAACGCGACCGGCGCACGTCCAGGCGCACCGGCTCGCGGTCCGCCGCCGGTGCGCCGAACCTCGCCTCGCCCCAGGCGTCGCGCACGATCAGGCGGCCCGAGCCGAGCGCGCCGAGGCGGCGGTGCAGCAGCGCCCGCGCCCAGCGCCCGGCGCGCCGGCCGCCGGCGGGCGCGGCGCTCCGGCCGCGGGAGGCGGGAAGCGACGGGTGGCGCTCGCTCATCGGTCCGTCCTCATCGGCGGTCTCGCGCGGACGTCCGTACGAAAATGTTCATGTTCGGGCTCATGGCCGGGCTCATGGTCGGACTGGCCACCCCGCCGCATGAGACAGTGCCGGGCCGCAACGCGGCGATTCCCGGAGGCCGGAGTCGCGGACACCCCTCCCCGGCGCACCTTCACGGCAAGAGGGGCGCGGCATGAGCGGCCGCCGCTCACCGATCCGCCCTCATCGGCGGTCTCGCGCGGTGCTTCGGGTGGGGATGGAACCGCACCCCCTTCAGCGCCAGGCGAAGCGCCTGCCAGTAGATGCCGCCGAGAACGGCCGCGGTCATCCACGGATGCCGCGCGAGCGCCGCCGCCAGGTGCCGGTGGTCGAACGGCCGGGCCCGCATGGCGAGCGCGGCGCTGAACACGGTACGCCCCTGCGCCTCGTTGCGCATGACCACGTGCAGGCGCTCGCCCGGGACCGAGAGCCGCCAGTGGTAGCGGTGCTCCATGCCCATGAACGGCGAGACGTGGAACGCCTTGTCGAAGCCGAAGCGATGTACGCGCCCGGCCCGGCCGCGGCAGTCGAGCGCGTAGGCGTGACGTTCGCCCCAGGGCGTGTTGGTGATCTCGGCGAGGACCGAGTGCAGGCGCTCGCCGTCCGGCTCGAAGCAGTAGTAGAACGTCACCGGGTTGAAGCACACGCCGAGGCAGCGGAGATGGGTGAGGACCCGCACCGGACCGCGCGGGCGGTGGCCGATGCGCGCGCCCACCGCGTCGCGAACCGCCGGAGCGAGAGGACGCTCGGGCGGTCCGAGGTAGTCGGCGCGCCGGAACCGGACGGGCGCGGGGCGGCGGGCGGACCACAGCCAGAACGGGTCGAGCAGCTCGGGCAGCTCGTCGAGGTCCAGGTAGGGCATGAAGAGGCGGTACGCGAAGGCGTGCGCGCGGCCGGCGCGGCGCCGGTGGCGGACGCTGCCCACGTAGAGGCGGCTGTTCACGCGTCGAGCTCCAGGCCGAATCCGCCGGCCACCGCGAGCGCGCTGTTCACGCCGTCCTCGTGGAAGCCGAAGCCCCAGTAGGCGCCGCAGTAGGAGAGGCCGCGACGCCGGACGAGCCGCGGGTGCGCGCGCCGGGCGTCCTCCCGTCCCGGGACGAACATCGGGTGCGAGTCGCGCATCCGGCCGATCACGCGCTCGCGGCGCAGCGCCCCGCCGGGATTGAGCGTCACGCAGTAGTCGCGCTCGCTGTCCAGGCGCTGCAGCCGGTTCATGTGGTATGTCACCAGCACCGCGTCGCGCCGCCGCGCGGGGATGCGGTAGTTCCAGCTCGCCCACAGTCCGGCGCGCTCCGGCAGCAGCGCGGTATCGGTGTGCAGCGCCACCTCGTTCTCCCGGTAGGGAAAGCAGCGCAGCACGTCGCGCTCGTCGTCGTCGGGGGCGTCGACCATCGCGAGGGCCTGGTCGGCGTGGGCCGCGATCACCACCTCGTCGAACTCGCCCTCGCGGCCGTCCGCGAGGCGCAGGCTCACGCCGCGCCGCCGCCGCCGCACCCGCGCCACGGCCGCCCCGAGCCGGAGACGCTCCCGGTACGGGGCGACGAGCTTCGGGACGTAGCGCGACGCGCCGCCGGTCACGCTGCGCCACACCGGGCGGTCCACGATCTGGAGCATCGCGTGGTTGCGCAGGAACTCCAGCACGGACCGGGCGGGGAACTCGGCGAAGCGCTCGGCCGGACAGGACCACAGCGACGCGCCGAGGGGCAGGAAGTAGTGCCGGGCGAACGCCTCGCCGTAGCCCGCGCCGGCGAGGAAGCGCTCGACGGTGATCCGATCGTCCATCCCGGCGTCGAGGAGGCGCCTGGCGTCGCGGTGGAAGCGCACGATGTCGAGCATCATGCGCCAGTGGCCGGGATCGAGGAGATTGCGTCCGCACGCGAGAAGCTGTCCGACGGAGCTCGGGTTGTACTCGAACCGGGTCGCCTCGCAGTGCACGCTGAAGCTCATGTCCGAGGGATGGGACGCCACGCCGAGGGCGCCGAACAGCCGGCAGAGATTGGGGTAGTGCCGCTCGTTGAACACGATGAAGCCGGTGTCGACGCCGATGGTGCGGTCGCCTTCGCCGACCCGCACGGTGCGGGTGTGCCCTCCCGGACGCGAAGCGGCCTCGAACACCGTCACCTCGTGCCGGCGCGACAGGATGTGGGCCGCCGTCATGCCGGCGATCCCGGCGCCGACGACCGCGATCCTCATCGGACGGCCCTCATCGGACGCTCCTCATGGCGGCGATCCCGGCGCCGACGACCGCGATCCTCATCGGGCGGCTCTCATCGGACGCTCCTCATGGCGGCGACCACCGGCGCAGCACCGCGCCGAGGCCACGGGCCCGGGCGGGTGACGGAGGGGCCTCCGCAATCACTCGCGCCGGAACCGGCGTCAGATCCGAGATCAGCCCGAGGGCGGCGAGCAGCCGGAGGCCCATCCAGGTCGGGTCGATCTCCCACCACCGGAACCCCTGGCGGGCGGAGGCCGGGTAGCGGTGGTGGTTGTTGTGCCATCCCTCGCCCAGGGTGACGGCGGCGAGCAGCGCGTTGTTGCGGCTGTCGTCGGGGGTGTCGTAGCGCCGGCTTCCCCAGCCGTGGGCCAGCGAGTTGATGGTGTAGGTGGCGTGGTAGAGCAGCACCGTCGAGACCGCGAACCCCCACACGAACATCTGCCCGGCGCTGGTGCCGAGATCCGGCCGCGCGCTCTCGAGCCAGCCCCCGAGCGCGGCGCACGCTCCGCCGAGCGCGACGAACGGCAGCCAGTCGAAGCGCTCGAGGATGCGAAGCTCGGGAAACCGCATCCAGTCCCGGACCCGTCCGGCCGGGGCCGCGAAGCTCTCCGGGGTGAGGAACCACAGCGTGTGGCTGAACCAGCGTCCGCGATGCCGGGGCGAGTGCGGATCCTCGGGCGTATCCGACACCTGGTGATGCACGCGGTGATGGGCCGCCCACCACAGGGGTCCGCGCTGCCCGGCGGTGCAGCCGAGCACCGCCATCGCCAGGGTGACGGGGCGCGACGCGCGGAACGCCCGGTGCGAGAAGTAGCGATGGTAGAAGGCGGTGACGAAGAACATGCGCGAGAGATAGAGCGCGGCGCAGGCCCAGAGCGCCGCCGGCGAGACCCCCACCACCGCGACCAGCAGGCAGGCGGCGTGCAGCGCGACGAACGGCGCGGCGCGCAGCGGATCGACCCGCCGGCGGTGCGGATGGCCCGGAGCTTCGAACGCGCCCGGGTGGTTGAACAGCCAGCGCGCCGCCCGCCCGAGCGGCGCGATGATACCTCGCCGGCGGGGGCGGACATCGGAGCCGGAAGCCTGGACGTTGCTCATCACGACGCGATCATGCAGCTCGCCTGGTAAAGCGCTCGTCATGACGGCGTGAAGATTGCGTCAAGGGGAAGGCGACACAACGATCCCGGAGTCAGACTGAGACATTACCCGGCCGCGGGGCCCGGCGCATCGGCGCCGGCTTCCTCCGGCGCGCCGGCGGTCCGCGCCCCCGGGAAGCAAAGCCGCACGCGGGTGCCGGCCTGTGGCGAGCTTTCGATGCGCACCGACCACCCGAACCGGTCGCAGAGCCGCTTCACGATGGACAGGCCCACCCCGTGTCCCTCCCGGCTCGCGTTGCCGGCCCGCACGTATGGCTCGAACACCGCATCGAGCTGCTCGCGCGGAATGCCGACTCCAGGGTCGGCGATGGTCAGCGTATCGTCCTCGATCCGCACCTCGATCCGCCCGCGGGGGGTGTGCTGCACCGCGTTGCGCAGCACGTTGCCGACGACCACCGCCAGCACCCGGGGGTCGGCGTCGACGACGAGCGGCCCGGTGGCGCGTTCCTCGATGGTCACCGGCCCGGACGCGGCCAGGGCGCGGGCGCGCTCGCATTCCCGGGCCACGATGTCGTTCAGGCGCACCGCGGCCGAGGCGAGCTTCGTGTCGGATGCGCGGGCGAGCAGCAGCAGCGCCCCGGTCGTCTCCTCCATCTCGCGCGCCGCCCGATCGATGCGCGCGACGGACTCGCGCGACCGGGCATCGAGCCCCCGCCCGCGGCCGAGCTCCGCGGCGGCGAGCCGCACCACCGTCAGGGGGGTGCGCAGCTCGTGGCTCGCGTCGCGGGTGAACTCCCGCTCGCGCTCGATGTGCTCGTGCACGTTCCTGGAAAGGCCGCGCAGCGCCTCGGCCAGGGCCAGGATCTCCCGGTCGGAGTTCGCCGGCAGCCGGTGCGGCTCGAATGCCGTCGCATCGGGGGCCCGGGGGTCGAGGCGGCGCACCTGCCGGGCGAGCCAGATCACCGGCGACACCGCCCGCGTCGCCAAGCGGTACGCGAGCCACGCGGAGAGGTACAGGATGACCAGCGCCCCGGCGAGCGGCACGAGCCCGAACCACAGGGCGAGCGCGCTCACCCGCTCGCCGTCGAAGACGAGGAACAGGGTGTGTCCGTCCCGCTCGGTGACGTGCACCACCGAGAACTCGGCGGCGGAGTCCAGGTCGTGCAGCCCCGGCCCCAGCCCCGCGAGGGTTGCCGGCACGCCGCTCCGGCTTGTCCCTCGAGCCAGATAGCCGGTGAGGTTGCGGGTGTCGGGTGCGGGAAACCGCGGCGACGCCGCGAACCGGCTCCAGAAGTGGGCCGCCTCCTCCTCCAGGGCGCGCCGGATCAGGACCTCTTCGATGGTGGTCGCGGCCGCGTACACGCCGATCACCGCGGCCGCGCTGATGAACGCGGCCTGAAGGAGGAAGACGCGGCCCAGACGCCGGCCGAGCCCGGCCGGGCGCTCACTCACCCGAACGCTCATTCATCCGGGGGGACGAGCCGGTAGCCGGCGCTCGGCACGGTGCGGATGAGCGCGGTCTCGAAGGGTCGATCCACGGACTTGCGCAGGGTGTAGAGGTGCGTGCGCAGGGCATCGCTGTCCGGCGGCGCGTCGCCCCAGACCTCGGTCTCGATCTCGCGCCGGCTCACCACCCGGGGCGAGGCGCGCATCAGCAGGCGGAGAATCCGGTATCCGATGGGGGTGATCGGGACCCCGGCGCCGCCGCGTGTGACCATGCGGGTCCCGGAATCGAGCACGAGATCCGCCACGCGCAGGACCGCCGGGGTGACGAGGCCGCGCCGGCGCCGGATCAGCGCCTGCAGGCGCGCCTCCAGCTCCTCCACCTCGAACGGCTTGACGAGGTAGTCGTCCGCCCCGGCCTGGAGCCCTTCCACCTTGTCGCCGAGCGCGTCGCGCGCCGTCAGCATGAGGATGGGCGCGTCGCTTCGCGCATCCCCGCGCAGGCGGCGGCACAGCGCCATGCCGTCCAGTCCGGGCAGCATCAGGTCGAGCACGATCGCGTCCCATTCGCCGGTCACCGCGAGGTGAAGTCCGGTCACTCCGTCCCCGGCATGGTCCACAAGGTAGCCGCGCCGTTCCAGGAACGCGTGGATCATCTCCGCGATATCGCGGTTGTCCTCGACGATCAGGATGGACTGGTGACGTCCCGGCGAGGGGCCAGATCCGTGGTGCAGATCTGGAACTGGCACGAGATATTACCTCCAAAGTGATGGAATTCTACCCACTCCCCGCGCTGTCTGGAGCGTGCTCGAAGCACTCCCCCTGCGCGTGAGCGGCCTGCTGAAGGAGTATGAACCGTCCGACACGCACTCGTTCGAGGACTTCGAACGCGAGTTCCACCGGTTGTTCGCCCGCTCCGGATGCCGGGCTTCCACCCTGCTCTCGGTGCCGGCGACCCCGATGCGCTCGTCGCATCAGCCGCGCCACGCGCTTGCGTGCGACACGCACCCCATCCTCGGCGAGCTCGGCGTGAATGCGGGGCGCCCCGCAGGTGGAGTTGCCCCGTTTCCGTGGACGGTTTATCGCTTGGCATTCAATCGGGGTGGTAGTAGCTCCTCTCGAAGTGGGCGGGGGATCGGTAGCCGAGGCGGGAGTGGCGCCGGTGGGTGTGAAGTGGACATGCCAGCGGGGATGCCGGGCCAGCCAACGCCGGACGGCGGGTGTTTTGTGGGTTGCGTGGCTGCCCATCACCAGATGGACGTCGAGCTCGCCTTGTGAACTACCGCGCCAGCAGCTCCCCGGCGCACCCGTCGAGGAAGCGCATGAAGCCGCTCCCCTCGCGGCTCGGGCTGGCCACGCAGTGGCCCCAGGGCGAGGCGTAGGGGCGAAGCTCGGCGTTCGGCATGTGGGCGGCCTCGATGGCGTTGTCCTCGGGCGGGAAGTAGAGGTCCGTGGTGCAGGGGACGAGGATCGCGCGGGCCCGGACCGCGCCGAGCGCGCGCTCGAAGTCCCCGCCGTAGCGCCCGTTGGCGCTGATGTCGCCGAGCTGCCAGGTGCGGAGCTTCGCCAGCAGGTCGTTGGCGTCCCAGTCGAGGTGATCGTTCTCCCAGTCGAGCAGCAGCTCCTCGAAGGTCTCGAAGCCGAGCTCGCGGTGGAGCCGCTCGCGATAGAACGTCTGCGAGTACGCCCACCCGGCGTACACCCGCCCGAACGCCCTGAGACCGGTCTCGGGCGGCGACGCGTAGTCGCCGCCGGCGAACCCGCCGTCCGCCGTGAGCGCCGCCTTCACTCCCTCCAGGAACACCTTGTTGTGCGGCGACGTGCGCGCCGATGCGCAGAACGGCAGGATGGCGTCGACCATGTCGGGGAACTGCGCCCCCCACTCGTAGGACTGGCAGCCGGCCATGGACCACCCCGTCACCAGGGCGATGCGCCGCACGCCGAGCGCCTCGGTGAGCAGCCGGTGCTGGCACGCGACGTTGTCGTGGACGGTGACGAGGGGGAACCGCGGGCCGTCGAACGGCGGCGGGGTGTTGCTCGGCGAGGAGGACAGGCCGTTGCCGAACATGTTGATCGAGACGATGAGCCAGCGTTGCGGATCGAGCGCCGGCACCGCCCGCAGGTAGCCCTCGTTGCGCACGTGGGTGCCGGTGTAGAAGGTGGGCATGACGATGACGTTGCCGCCGCCCGCGTCGAGCGATCCGTATGTCCGGTAGGCGAGCCGGGCGTCCGGCAGGGTGACGCCGGATTGCAGCGTCACCTCGCCGAGCTCGAAGATCTCGTAGTCAGGCGCCATGTCCGTCGATCCCATGCCTGCCCGGCCCGCGCCCGCCGGGATGCGGCCGGATGCGTCGCATCCATGACGGTGCGGCCGGGCGCTTCCCGACGCCGGCCTCCGGCACCGGCTTCCAGCGCCTGCTTCCCGCACCTGCTTCTCACGCCGACTTCCGATACCGACTTCCAGCGCCGGTCTCCGGCACCGGCTTCGGCGCAAGGAACGGCGCGTCCCATCGTCCGGCTCCCGGCCTGGGCGACCGTGCCGTCGCCCGGCCCAGGACCGCTCGACCCAGAGCCGCCCGCCCGCGCCCGCCCGGCTCGGAGCCGCCCGGCTCAGTACAGCCGCAGGTACTCCCCCACCTCCCAGTCCGTCACCGCCTGATGGTAACGCTCCCACTCGTCGACCTTGTAGCGCAGGAACGAGTCCAGCATCGCGGGACCGAGCACCTCGGCCGCCAGCGGGTCGTCTCTCAGGATCTCGGTCGCCTCGAGCAGGTTGCGCGGCAGGCGCTGCCCGCCACCGGCGCGGATCTCCTCGTCGGTGAGCGCGTAGAGGTCCCTGTCGAGCGGCGGCCCCGGGTCGATGGCCTCCTCCACCCCGGCCACGGTGGCCGCGGTGGTCATGCCGAGCGACAGGTACGGGTTCATGCACATGTCGGCGGCGCGGTTCTCGATGCAGAACCGGTTCTGGGGCAGGCGCAGCATGCAGGAGCGGTTGTTGTTGCCGTAGGTCATGTGGGTGGGCGCCCAGGTCACGGTGCCGCCCTCGAACCCGCCGACCCGCGGCACCAGCCCGTTGTAGGAGTTGACGGTCGAGCAGGCGATGGCGGTGAGCGCCCCGCCGTGGCGCAGCAGCCCCCCGACCGCGTGGTACACCGCGCCGTCCCAGCCGCCGGCGGCGGCGTCCTCGAAGAGGTTCGCCCCCGGAGCGTCGGCGCGCTGCATCGAATAGTTGATGTGCGCGCCCGAGCGCCAGTCGCCGATGGTGGGCTTGGGCATGAAGGTGACGAACATGCCGTGCCGCTTGGCGACCTCCTTGAGCAGCACCCGCAGGAACACCAGCCGGTCCGCCATCCGCAGCACGTCGGTGTAGCCGAAGTCGAGCTCGAACTGCGAGTACGCGCCCTCCGCGACCACATCCTTCAGCCCCCAGCCGAGCTCCTCCAGGATATCGATGAGCGCGCCCAGGAACCCCATGGAGTCGATGGAGTACTCGGCGTCGTAGCCGAACGCCTGGCGCCGCGGGCGCACCCCTTCGCCGGGGAGCGGGTCGTTGTCGAACGCCTTGACGGGATGGCCGTCGCGCCAGCGCATGGCGATGAACTCGGGCTCGATGCCCGCGAACCCCGCGTAGCCCTTCTCCGCCGCGCCGCCCACCACGCGCCTGAGCGCCTGCCGGGGGCACAGGTTGTAGGGCGCGTCCTCCCACCACAGGTCTGCGAACATCCACGCGCAGGTGCGATCCCAGGGGCAGACGACCAGGGTGTCGAGGTCGGGCACCGGGATTTGGTCGGAGTCGGCCGGCGTGAGCTCGGGCACGAAGGAGACCGAGTGCACGGCGAACTGCGGTCCCCTGCCCATGCACAGGTCCTCGAAGTTGCTGAGCGGCACCGGCTTGGTCTTCGGCACCCCGAGCATGTCGATCCAGCACGAGAGCACGTAGCGCACCCCCGCCTCGGCGAGCTTCGCCCGCGCCTCGCGCACGCGCTCGATGTCGGGGAGCGCCTCGGCCATGTTCCGTGGTGTGTCGTTCATCGGGGGTTTCTCCTCCTCCATGACGGTCGACGAAGATAGCGGATTCCGCAGGATGGACCGGGATCTTCGGACGAAGCTGCAATCCGGGGTTGCCATTCGCTGAAGATTCTGCACAAATTACACCAGCCTCCGTGGAATTCACAACCGTGACCGCACACCGGGCGCACATCCGACTCGCGAGATCCCTCGTCCCGGCCCCGGGACGGCTTCGGGATCGAAGGGCGCCCCACCCTCGTTCGCGAAGGCGGGACGCCCTCGGACCCGGAGACGCCACGGGCCGGACGTACATCCCCGCGCGTCTCGCCGGGCGGCGCCGCGAGCCGGGCCCATGAGCCGGTCCGCCCTGCACGCGGTTCCGACCGCGACCCCCGATGGCGGCGCCCATGCCGCCGGCGTCCCGCCGCTGTCGTCACCGTTCGACGACCTCAACCGGCGGATCATCCGCCTCCTCCAGGAGGACGGACGGGCGGCCTACGACGTCATCGGGCACAAGCTCGGCGTGTCGGGCGGAACGGTCCGCAACCGGGTGGCGCGCATGCGCGAGGCCGGCCTGCTCCGCATCGTGGCCGTGGTCGACCCGGTTGCCGTCGACTACGAGTCGGACGCGATGCTCGGCATCGAGACCGCGCCGGGCGTCGCCCCCGCCGACGTCGCCCGGCGGCTCGACCCCCACCAGGCGGTCGTCTACATCATGTGGGTCGGCGGCCGGTTCGACCTGCTGGTCGAGGTCGTGTGCGACGAGGAGACGGAGCTGGCGAGCTTCCTCGCCGAGCACGTCCACGGTCAGCCGGACATCGCGCACGTGGAGGTCATGACCCGGATCGGCATGTTCAAGAACCAGTTCCTGCTCAAGCGCCATGTGCCGTAGCGTGAAGATTTCACCCATTCCCGGCGGCCCCGGCCGCCCCGGCGGCGGCCGCGGACCGGTGAAGTGCCGGCGCCGGCCGAAGCATCGCTCTCCGGGAGGCCGGGCATGAGCCCCTCGCTCCAGTCGATCGTGGGTGCGCGGACGCTGGCCGCGTTCGAGTCCCCGGGCCCGGTGGCCCCCGGCCTGCCGGCCGCGGCCTACACGAGCGATGCGTTCTTCGCGCTGGAGCGGGAGCGGATCTTCGCCGGGTCGTGGGTGTTCGCCGGCTTTGCGCACGAGCTGTCGCGAGCCGGCGACGCGGCGCCGGTCACCGTGGCCGGCCGGCCGGTGCTGCTGGTGCGCGACGCGGAGCGCCGGGTCCGCGCCTTCCACAACGTGTGCCGCCACCGGTGCCTCAAGCTCGTCGACGCGCCCGGCAACGTCGGGCGGGCGATCCGCTGCCCCTATCACTCGTGGACGTACGGGCTCGACGGCGCGCTGCACGTCGCCCCGTACTTCGGCGGGCGCGACCCGCGCGCGACGCCGGCCGGCTTCGACCGCGCACGGCACGGGCTGACACCGGTGCGGTGCGCGACGTGGCGCGACTGGATCTTCGTGAACCTGAACGGCGCCGCCCCCTCGTTCGAGGACTTCGTCGCCCCGCTCCGCCGCCGGCTCGAGGGGCTCGACCTCGACCGGATGCGCCACCTCGTCACGCTCGACCTCGGGGAGGTGGCCGCGAACTGGAAGCTCCTGATGGAGAACTTCATCGAGCCCTACCACGTCCAGTTCGTGCACGCCTCGACCACGGAGCAGCCTCTCACCGACCACTACACCATCGACGATCCGGGCTGCCTCGGATGCGCCGTCGACGTCTCCGGCGAGGCGGAACGGGACGACACCCTGGCGGCGGACTCCCGCTTCCTCACCCTGTTCCCCACCTTCGCGTTCGGGGTCTACCTCCCCGATCAGATCGGCGTGCACCACAACGTGCCGCTCGCGCCGGACCGCACGTTGCAGCGCCGCGCCATCTACGGTCTCGGTCCCGGGCCCGCGTCCGCCGAACGCACCGAGCGGATCGCAAGGCTGTGGCGCGACGTGCACCACGAGGACCACGCCATCTGCGAGCGGCTCCAGCAGGGGCGCGCGTCGGATGCCGCGGCCGACGGCGGCATGCTCTCGCCGGTGTGGGAAGACTCGGTCCGGAGCTTCCAGGAGCTCGTGGTGGGGCATCTGCGATGAACACCGGCCCGGAGACGGGGCCGGCGCCGCCCGGCCGGCTCGGGGATGCGCACTATCGGGGATACGGAGCCCGGCGCGACGCCGGGCCCGACGAGGAGCTCGTCCGCGTCGGCCCCGGCACCCCGTGCGGGGAGTACCTGAGACGGTTCTGGCACCCGGTGGCGCTGTCCTCGGAGATCGCCGACCTGCCGGTCGCGCTCCGGATCCTGGGCGAGGACCTGGTGGTCTTCCGCGACGGCGAAGGGCGGGTCGGGCTCGTGCACCGGCGCTGCCCGCACCGCCGCGCCTCGCTGGAGTACGGCACCTGCGCGCGGCGCGGCATCCGATGCTGCTACCACGGCTGGCGTTTCGACATCGACGGCGCCCTGCTGGAGACGCCGGGGCAGCCGCCGGAGGCGGAGGAGCGGCTGAAGCGCCGGGTCCGGCTCGGGGCCTATCCCGCCTTCGAGTACCGGGGGCTGGTGTTCGCCTTCCTCGGCCCGCCGGAGGAGGTGCCGCAGCTCCCCGTCTACGACACCTTCGAGCTCCCGGACATGGAGATGGTGCCCTACCGGGCGCCGTTCCGGTGCAACTGGCTCCAGGTGCTCGACGCCATCGTCGATCCCGTCCACACGAGCTTCCTGCACTCCAGCATCAGCCGCGAGCAGTTCTCCGCCGGCCTCGGCGAGGTCGGCCGTATCGACTTCTTCGACCGGAGCGCATGGCTGATGGGGACGAACACCCGCCGGGTGGGCGACAACGTGTGGCTGCGGGTCAACGAGCTGGTGCTGCCGAACTTCACCCAGGCCGGGGCCGCATTCGCGACGGACGGCACGAAGCGGCGCTACTACGGGCGCACCGCCTTCGTGCGCTGGGTGGTGCCGGTCGACGACGAGAACACCGTGGCGCTCGCGTGGGCGTGCTTCGGCGAACGGGGCGACCCGCCGGCGTGGAACACGCCCGAGGGGCCGGAGCTCATCGAGCAGGGCGAGGTCTTCGACCGCCCCTACGAGCAGCGCCAGCGCTTCCCGGCCGACGCCGAGGCGGTCGAGGGCATGGGCCGCATCACCGTGCACGCCGAGGAGCACCTGGCCCCGAGCGACAAGGGCGTCGCGCTCATGCGGCGGCGGCTGCGGGAGCAGATCCGGGCGGTGGCGGCGGGCGAGACGCCCCTGCGGGTCACCGACCTCGCACCGAGCCCCGTTCCGACCTACGGCGGCGACTCGGTGCTGACCCTCCCGCGCGACGGCGACGCGGACGAGTCCGAGCGCTTCGGCCGGCTCGCCCACGCCTTCATGCAGATGCAGTTCGACGCCGACGCGCTGCCCGAGCCCGAGCGGGTCGCGCACGTCACCGGGCGGCTCCGGGCGCTGGAGGCGAACGGCGGCGCCATCGACGCTCCCGGCCCGCCGTCCAGGTGAGCCCGTGCGCGACCCGGGCCGCTCCCGCGGCGCTCTGGTGCAGAACGATCATGGCCGGGTCGGCCACCCCGCCGGCAGCAATTCCCGCCAGCGCCCGGAACCTGAGCACCCGTCTCGACGAGAGCCGTCGATCCCCGCGCTCGCGGCGGGCCAGGCTCGCCCCGATGCCGGTGTCCGTGCGCACGCCGTCGATTCCCGCGCTCGCGGCGGGCCATCGGACGGGCTCTTCGTGGCAAGCTTGACGAAACACGGTGAACGAGAGGCTCCCGGCAAGCCATGCGCGTCCACGTCAAGAACAACCACGCCTCCCCGGAGACGTTTCCTCCGACCCCGGAGGGCGAGGCGGTGTTCACCATCACCCGTGCGCGCTTCGAGGCCGCCGCGGCGCGGTTTCCCCACGTGGCGCGGCGGCTCGACGTGTGCATCGACTGGGACCTGGACCACTTCGAGAGCTCGATGCGCACCGCCGAGGTGCTGGTGGCCTGGGATCTGCCGACCGCGGACCTCGCCCGCGTCGCGCCGAGGCTGCGGCTGATCCACATCATCGGCGCCGGGGTGGAGCACCTGTGTCCGATGGACTGGGTGCCGCCCGGCGTCACCGTCGTCAACAACCGCGGCGCGCACGCCGACAAGGCCGGCGAGTACGGGCTCATGGCGGTGCTGATGCTCCACAACCGTCTGCCCGCCCTCATCGGCAACCAGCGCCGCGGGCGCTGGGAGTCGCTGTACTCGACGCCGGTCGCGGGGAAGACGCTGCTCGTGATCGGCACCGGCAGCATCGGCGCCGCGGTCGCGCGGCGCTGCCGGACGCTCGGCATGCGGGTGCTCGGCGTGTCCCGGCACGGCCGGGCGCTGGACGCGGTCGACGAGATGCACCCCGCCGCCGCTCTGGATACCCTGCTCCCGCGGGCGGACTGCGTATTCGTCGCGACCCCGCTCACGCCCGAGACCCGCAATCTGCTCGACGCCCGCCGCCAGGCCCTCATGACGCGCGGCGCCGGCATCGTGAACGTGGGACGGGCGGCGACCATGGACTACGAGGCGCTCGTCGGGAACCTGCGCAGCGGACATCTCTCGGGCGCGGTGCTGGATGTCTTCGAGCCCGAGCCGCTGCCGCCGGACTCGCCGCTGTGGAGCGCCCCGAATCTCGTCGTCACTCCCCACGTCTCGGCCGACGACGGGGATTCCTACGTTCCGCTCACCCTGGAGCTCGTGTTCCGGAATCTCGAACGGATGCTCGAAGGCAGGCCGCTCGAGAACGTGGTGCGGCCGGAGCTCGGGTACTGAGCGAGATGCCCTCGATTCCGGGGTCTCCCGGGACTGGGGCCGGGACTGGGGCCGGGACTGGGCTCGGGACTGGGCTCGGGACTGGGGCCGGGACTGAGCTCGGGACTGGGCTCGGGACTGAGCTCGGGACTGGGCTCGGGACTGAGCTCGGGACTGGGCTCGGGACTGAGCTCGGGACTGAGCTCGGGACTGAGCTCGGGACTGAGCTCGGGACTGGGTCCGGGACTGGACCCGGGTCCGGGAACGAGGGATCTCGCCAATCCGGCGCGCACCCGGCCGCATCCGCGCCCGCAGCCGCGACCGGGTGAGAAATGCGGGCCGGGGTGGAGCGGGACTCCCCGTCTTCCGAGCCCCTCGCGGGGCGGCAGCCGGCGGGCGCCGTCTTCCTCGCCTTCCTCGCGCTCGGGCTGACCTCGTTCGGAGGGCCGGTGGCCCACATCGGCTACTTCCGCGAGGCGTTCGTGGTCCGCCGGCGCTGGATGGACGAGCGCGGCTACGCGGACCTCGTCGCCCTGTGCCAGATGCTCCCCGGACCCACGTCGAGCCAGGTCGGGATCGGCATCGGGCTCGACAAGGCCGGCCTCGCCGGGGCGGCCGCGGCCTGGGTCGGCTTCACCGCGCCGTCGGCGGTCCTGCTCATCGCCCTCGGCTACGGTGTGGTCGCGTTCGACGACGTGATCCCGCCCGGCCTGCTCCGCGGCCTCGGGGCGGTGGTCGTCGCGGTGGTGGCCCAGGCGGTGTGGGGCATGGCGCGCACGCTCTGCCCCGATCCCCCGAGGTTCACCATCGCGGTGCTCGCGGCGGCGGCGGTGCTCGCCGCCGGCGGCGCGGCGGCGCAGGTGGCGGTCATCGCCGCCGGCGGCCTCGCCGGGTTCCTGTGCCTGCGGGACGAGGACCGATCGCCGCCCGACCCGGCACGAGCCGTATCCGTACCGGTGATTGCGACCGGACCGGCACGATCGGCCGCCGCGACCGCCGGCAGTCCGGAACGAGCCGCGTCCGTACCGGTGATTGCGACCGGACCTGCGCGATCGGCCGCCGCGACCGCCGGCAGCCCGGAACGAGCCGCGTCCGTACCGGTGATTGCGGCGGCATCGCTCGCGCTGTTCTTCCTCCTGCTCGTACTCCTGCCGGTTGCGGCGTCGACCTGGCCGTCGCAGGCGCTGGCGCTCGCCGACAGCTTCTACCGCTCCGGCTCCCTGGTCTTCGGCGGAGGCCACGTGGTGCTGGCGCTGCTGAAGGCGGAGGTCCTGCCGACCGGATGGGTGCCGGAGGATGTCTTTCTCGCCGGCTACGGCGCCGCCCAGGCGGTGCCGGGTCCGCTGTTCACCTTCTCCGCCTACCTCGGCACGGTGATGGCGCAACCCCCCGCGGGGTGGGGGGGGGGGCTCGTCTGCCTCGCCGCCATCTTCGTGCCGTCCTTCCTGCTGGTCATCGGCACCCTGCCGTACTGGAACGCGCTGCGCCGCCTGGAGAGCGTTCGCCGGGCGATGCTCGGCGTCAATGCCGCGGTCGTCGGCCTGCTCCTCGCCGCCCTCCACGACCCGGTGTGGACGAGCGGGGTGCTCTCGGCGAGGGATTTCGTGCTCGCGCTCGCCGCATTCGCGCTGCTCGTGTCGTGGAAGCTGCCGCCGTGGCTGGTGGTGATCCTCGGCGCGGTAACGGGGTGGGCGGTGGAGGTGCTCGCCGGGTAGGGCCCGGCGGTGGCTGCGCGCCGCGGCCGGGAGCGCGGCGCGAGCCCGCGCCGCCGGTGTCCGGCTTCAGGTGGCGTCCGGCTTCAGGGCTGCGGCGCGCGGTGCCGAAGACGAGCCGGAAAAGTCCGCCGGAAAGTCCGCCTCGCCCTCGCAGGCCAGCGCCGCGGCGGCGATGACGTCCCCGGCGCATTCGGCCTGGCGGACCCGCCGCGCTTCGTCAGCCGAAGACCAGCACCGGCTCGCCCAGCACCTCGGCGCGCGGCGTTACCCCGAGGCCGGGAGCGGTCGGGGCCGCCATGCGGCCGCGCACCCGTTGCGGGGCGCCGGCGGCGATGCCGACGGTCACGTAGCTGTTGAAGTCGGTGGCGGTGAACAGGAGCTCGGGCGGCGTGCCGTGCGCGAGGTGGGCGATCGCGGCGGTGACGATGTCGCCGCCCCAGGTGTCCTCCAGGGTCATGGCGATGCCGAGCGAGACGCACAGGTCGCGGGCCTGCCGCGCCCGCGACAGGCCGCCGAACTTCCCGATCTTGATGTTGACCACGTCCATCGCGAGGTCCGCGTGCCCGCGCAGCAGCGCGTCGATGCCGTCGATGGACTCGTCCAGCACGAAGGGGCGATCGGTGTGGCGGCGCACCGACAGGCACTCCTCGTAGCTCGCGCACGGCTGCTCGATGTAGACGTCCACGTCGCGCACCGCCGCCGCCACGCGCATCGCCTCGTGGCGCAGCCAGCCGGTGTTGGCGTCCGCGACCAGCCGGTCCCCGGTGTCCAGGGCCGCGGCACACGCACGCACCCGCTCGATGTCGACGTCGGGGTCGCCTCCGACCTTGAGCTGGAAGCGGCGGTACCCTTCCTCCCGGTAGCCCGCGACGCTCGCCGCCATCGCCTCGGGGGTGTCCTGGGAGATCGCGCGGTAGAGGACGAAATCGTCCCCGTAGCGCCCGCCGAGCAGCTCGCAGACCGGCATCCCCGCCGCCTGGCCCAGGATGTCCCAGGCCGCCATGTCGATCGCGCTCTTGACGTGGGGATGGCCCTTGAGCGCCCCGTCCATGGTCCGGTTGAGCCGCTCGATCCGCGTGGGGTCCTCGCCGACGAGCCGCGGCGCCAGCTCTTCGAGGCCGGCGCGCACGCCGCGCGCATGGGACGGCAGGTATACGGGACCGAGCGGACAGGCCTCGCCGTGGCCACGGACCCCCGCGTCGGTCTCGACGCGCACCACGGTGCTGTCGAAGACCTCCACCGACTTGCCGCCGGACCACCTGTAGCTGCCCTCGCGCAGCGGAAGGTCCACCTGAAAGACCGAGATTCCCGTGATCTTCATGCTGCCTCCGGGACAGGATGCGAAGCCCGGCCGGGACGACGGCCGGAAGACGGCACCGAGCTCTCCGCGCGGCGCCCCCGGCGGGACCGGCCATCTCCCCGAACGGCGCCGCGCGAAGTCCGCCGCGAGCATATCGGCTCGGCGGCTTGCAGGCCATGCGCCGGGGACGTACGTTGTCGGCGAAGGGGCGCTCGGCGCCGCCGTCCCGCTTGCCCCGCGGCAGGCGGCCGCCCGGGCCGGGCCAGCGCATGGGCGCTGTTCCCCTCGAAGATGCAGGGCCCCAGCGCCTTCGACTGGGTGCCGGGCCAGCGCATGGGTGCTGTTCCCGGGAGTCATCCAGCCGTCGCCCCCGCGGCAGGCGGCCACCCGAACCGGAGCTTCGCGATGCGACGCCACCTCGATTCCCCCCGTCTCGGACCGCGCACCTCGCCCTACCGTCACGTGGTGCTCGACGGCCGCGACTGCTTCATCGCCGGCATCGTGGCCGCCGACATCCCCGGCGGCGAGGCCGTCGTCGGCCGTGTCGAGGAGGAGACGGCGCTCGTCATGCGCACCATCGCGGCGATCCTCGCGGATCACGGCATGAGCGCGTCGGACCTGGTGCGGGTCGACGTCCACCTCGCGGACCTCGGCGAGATCCACGTCATGGACCGCGCCTACGCCCGCCATCTGGACCCGGACGCGATGCCCGCGCGCACCACCACCCAGTCGGACCGGCTCTACGGCGGCAGCCGGGTCGAGATCACCTGCATGGCGCGGCGCCGCTGACGACACGACGGGCCGATGCGGGCACACTCCGGCGGGAGCGGCTCGGCGGCCATCATTCACGAGAGCCCCGACAGCCCCGACAGCCCCGACAGCCCGACAACCCCGACAACCCCATGACCCGACCCGTCGGAGGACCGGACCCGATGGCGAATGGCGACATCCGAATCGTGCCCGCCGGCGGCCCGCTCGGCGCGGACGCGTGGGGCGTCGACCTCGAACGCCTCTCCGGCGAGCACTTCGAGGTCCTGCACCGCGCTTGGCTCGACCACGACGGCGTGCTGCGCATTCCCGGCCAGTTCGTGCCGCCGGAGACGCTCCTGGCCTTCGCGGCCCGCTTCGGCGAGCTGGACATGGCGCCGATCAGCGCGCAGGGAGACCGCGCGCTCTACCGGCCCGACCTGCCGCACCTGATCGTCATCTCGAACATCGTCGAGAACGGCAGGGCGATCGGCGGGCTGGGAAGCGGGGAGTCGAAGTGGCACACCGACATGTCCTACAAGGAGGTGCCGCCGAAGGCCAGCATCCTGCACGCCATCGAGATCCCGGGCCGGGGCGGCGACACCGGCTACGCCAGCATGTACATGGCGTACGAGACGCTGCCCGCCGGCACGAAGCGGCGGATCGCCGGGCTCACGTGCAAGCACGACGCCTCACGCAACAGCGTCGGCGAGGTACGGCACGGCTTCCGGCCGGTCTACGAGCGGCGCGAGGAGGTCCCCGGCGCGGTGCACCCGCTGGTCTGCACGCACCCCGAGACCGGCCGGAAGTGCCTCTACCTCGGGCGCCGCAACCTCGCCTTCATCCCCGAGCTTCCGCCCGCCGGGAGCGACGCCCTGCTCGACGAGCTGTGGGCGCACGCCACCCGCAACGAGCACACCTGGTACCAGCGCTGGCGCCTCGGCGACATCGTGGTCTGGGACAACCGCTGCACCATGCACCGGCGCGACGCGCTGGACCCGAACGAGCGCCGGCTGCTCAACCGCGCGCAGGTCCGGGGCGAGCGTCCCGTGGCCGCCGCAACGGCCCGAGCGCGGGGACGTGCCGCCGCATCAGGAGAGTGAGCGGAACCGGATCGCCAACTGTGCCCGGAAGGGGCTCCGTCCTCGCGGGATGGTGCGCTCGGCACGTGGCAAGACGATTCCCGTCAGCATCCTTGTCGGACGCCCGCACTCCCGGGAGTCCTTCCGCGGCGCTGGTCCCGCCTCGCTGTGGGGCGAAATCCCGGCCGGGCGGCGCTCCACCGCAGGCACCCGCGCACAGAAGCTCATCGACCGAGCCGGGTGGGCGCATCGATACCACAAGCCCCTCCTGCGAACGGGCTCGCCGGAGGGGCTTGTGGCGATCGACGTTCTACCAGACCAGAGAAGCGCGCAGCATCAGTGCGTGTTCGGCATCCTGATCGCCGTGCACTTCCCGGTGCGTACCTTCCAGACTCAGTGAGGTGGACGGTCCGATGGCCAGACGGCCTCCGGCCCGGTACGTCCGGGCGCCCCCCTCCGAGAACGTAAATCCGGCATTGGGGGTCAACAACCCCCGGCCGTCCATGACCGGCAGGCCGTAGCCCACCTCGCTCACGAGACGCGCCTCTGCGTCCGCCAAACCATCGTCGTCCGCGACGCCGGCGCTCCAGAGCTTCTCCACACCGCCGTCGACGATACCCAGCGTCGGCGCGAGAGTCAGCGACAGGCCCCGCCCGGCCGCCCCGCCCGGCTCCTTGCGAATCATGCCGCCAACACCCCACTCTTCGGTATCTCCGCTGTGGGCAGTGAGTGTCCGTGCCCGAACCTCCAGCGTCAGACCCGAGACCGCGTTCCGATAGCTCAGTGCGCCACCGACCTCCAGCCCGGTCCCTGTCTCCCCGTCACCGCCGTCGCTGCGCAGACCAATCTCCACCGACGGCGCAAGGGTGGCATGTTCGGAAAGCATCCGCGCGTGGCCTGCATCCAGAGAGACCCGCAGTCGGTGGATATCGGAGTTGATCGACGCGAGGGCGCCTGATCCGTCAATCTCGGCGCGAGCGAACGAACCTTCCGCCCTGAGCTCGACCGTCGTCAGCGCCGGGCGGGTCGGACCGGCGCGCCGGCCGGTCAGGCGATGAAGTCGAAGTCGTCCTCGCTCAGGGAGGCCGCCGACACGCCTTGCAAGGTCACGGTGCCGCCGTCGCCCCGGTCGCCATAGCGGATGACGGTGTCGGCGCCGACCTGCTCGATGACCAGCCCCGCAAACCCGCCGGACACCTCCTTGAAATGTATCGTGTCGCCTTTCTCGAAGTCGGTAATGGTGTCGAGCCACCCCGTATGGGAGGAGTATGCGCCGACGGTCTTGTCGAACACGAAGGTGTCGGCGCCCTTGCCGCCCGTCAGGGTGTCGCCGCCGTCGCCATGCAGCGTGTCATCACCGTCGCCGCCATTCAGCGTGTCATCGCCGCTCATGCCGCGCCTGATGTAGCCGCCGTAGAGTGTGTCGTTGCCCTTGCCTCCGTACAGGGTGTCGTCGCCGTCGTCGCCGCCGTAGAGCGTGTCGTTGCCGTCATCTCCGTGGAGGGTGTCGTTGCCGTCAGTGAAGCCAGCGGTAATGAAGCTGTGGCCGCCGTAAAGCGTGTCGTTGCCCTTGCCGCCATGCAGGGTGTCGTCTCCCCCACCGCCCTGCATCTCGTCGCCGCTGCTGCTGCCGTACAGGGTGTCGTCGCCGTCACCGCCCTTCAGCGTGTCATCGCCGAAAAACGAGAAATCGGGCTCGTCCAGGGAGTCCGCCGATACGCCTCGCAGGGTGATAGTGTCGCCGCCGTCGTAGCGGATCACGGCATCGGCCCCATCCTGCTCGATGACCAGTGACGCGAACCCGCCGGGCACTCCGTAGAACTTGATCGTGTCGCCCTTCTGGAAGTCGGTGATGGTGTCGTGGCCGTCTCCCGCGTTGAACACGAAGGTGTCGTCGCCGCTGCCGCCCGTCAGGGTGTCGTCGCCCTCGTCGCCGATCAGCCTGTCGTCGCCCTTGCCGCCGTTCAGCGTGTCGGCCCCGTCGTCTCTCATCCCGAGGTACTGGATGACGGAGTAGCCCCAAAGGACATCGTCGCCGTCGCCGCCGTTCAGCGTGTCGTCGCCGAAGCCGCCGTTCAGGATGTCGTTGCCGTCGCCGCCGTTCAACGTGTCGGCGCTGCCCCTGAAAAGTCCGTCGCCGTACAGCTGGTCGTTGCCGCCGCCGCCGTTCAACGTGTCGGCACCGTCCGCGCCATAAAGTGCG
The DNA here is from genome assembly GCA_965202735.1 of Gammaproteobacteria bacterium. Taxonomy (GTDB): domain Bacteria; phylum Pseudomonadota; class Gammaproteobacteria; order HK1; family HK1; genus HK1. Next base: position 4,492,617 of record OZ241844.1, on the reverse strand, counting down.
TCGCTGCCGTCGCCGCCGTGGAGGGTGTCGTCGCTGGCCCCGCCGTTGAGACGGTCGTCGCCGGCCTCGCCATGGAGGGTGTCGTCGCCGGCCCCGCCGTAGAGATAGTCGTCGCCCTCACCACCGTGGAGGGTGTCGTCGCCGGCCTCGCCGTAGAGGTGGTCTTCGCCGCCGTAACCGTACAGGGTGTCGTCGCCGTCGCCGCCGCGAAGCCTGTCGTCGCCGTCGCCGCCCGTCAGGGTGACGCCTTCGGGCTCAGGCGCGGTCGTGGTCCCGCCCTCGCCGGACGTCTGGGTCTGCGGCGCACCGTTCGGGGTCTTGTCGGGCTGGCCGGCGCCGTACACGAGGGGCGGCGGATTCGCCGGCTCGCCGGTGCCGGACGTGACCTTGTCGCCGCCTCCGGAGCCGGCCGGCAGCGTGAAGTCGTCCTCGTCGAGCGAGTCCGCCGACACGCCCGTCAGCCGGACGGTGTCGCCCCTGTCGCCATAGCGGACGACGGCATCGGCCCCGTCCTGCTCGATGTCCAGCCCCGCGAAGCCCCCGGTCACCCCGTCGAGGCGAATCGTGTCGCCGTCCTTGAAGTCGGCAATGGTGTCGTGGCCGTCTCCGGCCCGGAACACGAAGGTGTCGGCGCCCCGCCCGCCCCTGAGCGTGTCGTCGCCCCGCCCGCCGTTCAGGGTGTCGGCGCCATTGCCGCCTTTCAGGAGGTCGTTGCCCTTGCCGCCGTTCAGCGTGTCGGCGCCCCCGCGGCCCTTCAGGGTATCGTCGCCGTCCCCGCCGTCGAGGGTGTCGTTACCCTTGCCGCCCTTCCGCGTCACTCCGGCGGCCTTCTGCCCGGCGGCGCCGGCCCCGTCGCCTTCCGTCCGGGTCACCTGCGCCAGGACGGGGCCTTCGCCTTCTCCGTCGCCCTCGTCCTCGCCGCCGCCCTCGCCGCCGTTCGGAGTGTCGTCGTCCTCGTCACCCCCCTGCGGGTCCCCCTCGGCGGGAAGAAACTCGAAGCGGTCCTTGCCCAGCTCCGCCGCCGACACGCCCGACACCCGGACGGTGTCGCCCTCGCCGTAGCGGATGACGACATCGGCCCCGTCCTGCTCGATGACCAGCCCCTCGAAGCCCCCGGACACGCCGGTCATCTCGATGGTGTCGCCGTCCTCGAAGTCGACAATCTTGTCGTGTCCGTCCCCGACCGCGAACGCGAAGGTGTCGGCGCCGAGGCCGCCCCACAGCGTGTCATTGCCCCGGCCGCCCTTCAGAGTGTCGTCGCCGCGTCCGCCCCACAGCGTGTCGACGCCCTCGCCGCCGTAGAGCGTGTCGTCGCCGTCGCCGCCGTAGAGCGTGTCGTTGCCCGCGTCGCCATGCACGGTGTCATCGCCAAGCCAGCCGTCGAGGGTGTCGCCGCCCGCGCCGCCATGGAGTTCGTCATTGCCGTCGCCGCCCGTCAGGGTGTCGGCCGTCTCACCGCCGCGAAGCGTGATGCCTTCAACTGTCATGGTCTATTCTCCTGTTGGTGAAGCCGCCGACACACCGTCGGCACTGCGAAGCGGCGCCGGGCGCCATCGCGCCGCCGCGCGGACGAGTTTCGAAGTCGGGTCGGTCCCGGAAGGCGCAGCCGTGCCGATGCCGGGTGAAAGGGGCCGGGCGGCGTCCGGATACCTTGCGTCAGGCGGCGCCCGGCAGGACACCGCTCAAGGGACGGACGCGCGAAGGCTGCCCGATTACCTTGCGGGGGGGGGGGGGGTACAGGGGATAAACGCCAATCGGTCTGTCATGTCGGCACTCCCCACGGTGCATGCGAACATCAACGCCTCGTGCAGGAAGCTGCCGTCGTGCCCGCACGATGCGTCTGGACACCCATCGTCTCTCGTTACCATGGCCGATACGGATGCCGATTGCAAACCACTCGCGCCCCCGACCAGGACCATTCAAAAGTCGCGGTCATTGGCCGCCCGACCGGAAGATCGCACGGTGACGGGCGGTCTTCCGGCATCGAAGGCCCGGACCGAGGGCCTGATGAACCGTTCGTCACGACTTCCGGAGAGCCCTGCGCCCCCGACCGGCCGCTGACTCTTCGCCGCCGCTGCCGCCATTCACCGCTGCGCTGTGGAACATGTGAAACGCGATCCTTGGAGACATGGACCATGTGGGACGAACGCCCTGCGCTGCGGGAACAGGGCCCGCCCGTGCCGGCGGCCCGGTGCGCACGGTGTGACGAACGGCGCCATGCCCTTCCGTCACGCGGCCCGGTCGTCTCGCTCAATCGCCGCGACGGCTCCAATCCCTTGTGATGCCGGCGCTTCAGGCGGTGACGGTGTGCAGGGAAATCCCGACCCTCTCGACCCCCGTCGGGGTCTTGGTTGACACACCCCCACGCACCGCGCATCGGCGCTGCGGCCGCTCGGCCACGCGCTCGAGCGTAGTCACGAGTCACTCCCCCCACACCTCGCCCAGGAAACGCAGCCAGTTCTCGCCCAGCACCCTGCGGACCCGGGTCTCGCTCCAGCCTCTCCGCACCATCGCGGCGGTCAGGTTGGGGAACTCCCTGATCGTGGCCAGACCCTCGGGGAGCCGCGGGACCCGCGGCGCGCCCGGCACCCGCAGCCGCCCGTGGCCCTTGTCGCGGCGCAGCCACTCGAAGAACGCGAGACACTGGTCCTGCGTGAAGTCCGTGCCGATGCCCACCGCCTCCTCGCCGGCCACGTCGATCACGTACTCGAACACCTCGACGCACCGGTCCACCGTGGTCTCGTCGCCCCAGGGAAGGAACGGCGGGTAGGTCGCGACGCCCACGAACCCGCCCCGCTCCACCACCGCCCGCATCTCGGCGTCGGTCTTGTTGCGCGGGTGCTCCATGATCCCGCTCGGACAGCAGTGGGTGTAGGCGACCGGCTTCGCCGAGTGCCGCACCGCGTCCGCGCTCGTCCCCGGGCCGACGTGGGAGAGGTCCACGAGCACCCCGCACCGGTTCATCTCGTCGATCACGTCGCGCCCGAAGTCCGACAGGCCCCCGTCGCGCGACTCCCAGCACCCGCTGCCCACGAGGTTCTGCGTGTTGTAGGTGAGCTGCATCACCCGCACCCCGAGGTCGCGGAACACCTCGACGAACTCCGCCCGGTCCTCCAGCGCGGACGTGTTCTGCCAGCCGAGGATGATCCCGGTGCGTCCCTCGCGCTTCGCGCGCCGGATGTCGCCGGCGCCGTGCACCGGGAGCAGGAGGTCGTCGTGCTCGCCGAGCCAACGCTTCCACTGCGCGATGTTCTCCATGGTGGCCCGGAACCCCTCCCACACCGAGCAGGTGCAGTTCGCGGCGGTCACCCCGCCCGCCCGCATCTCCTCGAATACCGACCGGCTCCACCGGGAGATGATCAGCCCGTCGACCAGGATCGCGTCCTCGTGCAATGCGGCGGGGTCCATCGCATTCGTCTCCGTTTCGGGTTCGTTCCGGGCTCGCGCCGCGGACCCGGACCGTAACATGCGGCCCCGGGCGCGAGCGCCGCGATTCACGCCGCGGCGCGCGGGGTCCGCGCTAGCCCAGTCCTGCCGGGAGGGCCGCCGCCACCGGACCCGGCAACCGCCCGATGGATGTGACTTCGGGCCGGCGCAGAGCCGGGGCGCTCGCCCGCGTCCGCCTCAGCGCCGCCTCGCCGGCGCGCCGTCCGCCACCCAGTACGGCGCATCCGACGGCGGGAGCGGGTCGCGGCCCCGGATCGCGTCCGCGATCTTCTCCGCCATCATGATGGTGGGCGCGTTGAGGTTGCCGTTGACGATGCGGGGCATGATCGACGCATCCACGACCCGCAGGCCGTCGACGCCGTGGACCCGCCCTTCCCCGTCGACGACCGCATCGCGGTCGTCCGCCGCCCCCATCGCGCACGTGCAGGACGGGTGATAGGCGCTCTCGGCGTGCCGCCTCGCCCACGCGTCGATGGCGTCGTCCCGGTCGCCCACGCCGGGGCCGGGCGCGAGCTCCTCCCCGCGGTAGGGCGCCAGCGGACGCTGGGCGGCGATCTCCCGCGACACGCGGACCGCATCGCGCATGTCCTGCCGGTCGGACGCCGTGGTGAGGTAGTTGAAGACGATCGACGGGGGATCGCGCGGGTCGGACGAACGGATGCGCACGTGCCCGGTGCTGGTGCCCTTCATCGGCCCCACGTGCATCTGGAAGCCGTGCCCGTCGGCGGGGTTGCGCCCGTCGTAGCTCATCGCGATCGGCACGAAGTGGTACTGCAGGTTCGGGATCTCCAGCGCGTCGCGCGAACGCACGAAGGCGCCCGCCTCGAAGTGGTTGGACGCCCCGATCCCGGTGCCGGTGAGGAGCCAGCGCGCCCCGATCGCGAGCTGGTTCCAGGGCTTCAGCGCGGGATAGAGCGAGACCGGCAGCTTCGAGCGGTACTGGACGTAGATCTCGGGATGGTCCTGGAGGTTGGCCCCGACGCCGGGCCGTTCGGCGGTCACCGGGACGCCGGCGCTCCCGAGGAGTTCGGGGTCGCCGACGCCCGAGCGCTGGAGGATCCGCGGCGAGTCGATCGCCCCGGCGCAGCAGATGACCTCGCGCTCGGCGCGGATGCGCTCGATGCCGCCGCCCGCGCCGGCGATCTCGACCCCCGTCGCCCTCCCCTCCTCGACCACGATGCGGGCGACCAGGCTGCGCGTGCGCACCGCGAGGTTCGGGCGGGAGAGCGCCGGAGCGAGGTAGAAGAAGGCGGCGCCGCCGCGCCGGCCGCGCCACGTCGTGCGATCCATCGGCGCGAAGCCTTCCTGCCGGTAGCCGTTCAGGTCGTCCGTGCGCTCGAACCCGGCCTCCACGCCGGACTCGATGAACGCCTCGAACAGCGGATTGGCGGGCGTCGACTGCGTGACCGGAAGCGGGCCGTCGCCGCCGTGGTACCGGTCCGCGCCGGTGTCGCGGGTCTCCGCCTTCCTGAAGTACGGCAGGCAGTGGCGGTACGACCAGTGCGCGAGGCCCGGGGTCCGGGCCCACTCGTCGTAGTCGAGCGCGTTCCCGCGGATGTAGACCATGCCGTTGATCGAGGACGAGCCGCCGAGCGCCTTCCCGCGCGGACAGTCCATGCGCCGCCCGTCCATCCCCGGCTCCGGGTCGGTGACGTAGGCCCAGTTCCAGGTGGTGCCGTTCTGCGGATAGGAGAGCGCGGCCGGCATCCGGATGCGCCACTCCCACCACGGCACCGGGCCTCCCGCCTCGACGAGCAGCACGCGCACCTCCGGATCCTCGGTGAGCCGCCGCGCGAGCACGCATCCCGCGGAGCCGGCTCCGACGAGGACGTAGTCGTAGCTGGGCGTGGGCATGGCGGAGACCTCCCGGTCCGGCTCCGGCGGCGGGGCGACAAGCTCGGGACGACAAGCTTACGGGATGTCCGGCAACAAAACTTTACCCGCCGGACAATATCCGGAAAGACCCGCTCCCTATCTTCCCGTTCCGGGGCCGGTCGATCGGCGACCGGCGCGACGACGGGAGACGAAGCGATGACGGAGAACATGCGGCGGGATGCGGGGAAGGACGCCGGCTCGGGCCGGCGGGACGGGAAACGCCGGGCACGGGGGTGGATCGCGGCGCTGGCCCTGCTCGGGCTCGGCGCCGCCGGCGGCGCGCTCACCACGATCGCGGTGGACGCGGGCGCGCACGGCGGATGGGGGCACCGGCATCACTGGCGCGGCCACACGACCGATGCCGCCCAGGCGACCGAGCGGCTGCAGCACGCCTCCTCGTGGGTGCTCGGCCGCGTGGACGCCACCGAGGAGCAGCGGGAGCGCATCGACGCGATCCTCGCCGCGGCGGTGGAGGACATCTTCCCGATGCGGGCCGAGCACTACGCGCACCGGCGCGATCTGATCGCCGAGCTGTCGCGCCCGCAGGTCGATCGCGCAGGGCTGGAGCGGGTCCGCGTCGCGGAGCTCGCCCTGGCCGAGCAGGCGACGGCCCGGCTGCTGGACGCCACCGTCGCGATCGCCGACGTGCTCGACCCGGAGCAGCGGCAACGGCTCGTCGAGAGGTTCGCGAAGCACCGCCACTGAGCCTCGCGCCCGGCCCCGTGCCCGACATTCCGTGACTGCATCGGGCCCACCCGGGATTGCGTCGCTTCGATGGTACCGGTGGTGGCCGGATCAGCGGCCCGCATCGCCTCGCCGGACCCGCCGTTGCGCCGGCGGGTCCGGCGGCGGCCGGGCCCGGGCGAACGAGCCGCGGCCCGCCTTCCACCTGCCGCGACACGCTACAGTACGGCCATGACCGACCGGATCCTGATGATCGAGGACGACGCGAGCCTCGCGTCGATGGTCGGCGAGTACCTGCACGCCGCGGCCGGGATGCGGGTCGACGCCGCGCCCGACGCGGCGTCGGGGCTCGCCGCCCTGTCGCGCGTGGAGCCCGACGCGGTCATCCTCGACGTGATGCTGCCCGATCTGGACGGCTTCGAGGTATGCCGCCGGCTCCGGGCCGCCTCCGACGTGCCGGTGCTGATGCTGACCGCGCGGGGCGACGACACCGACCGGATCGTCGGGCTGGAGCTCGGCGCCGACGACTATCTCCCCAAGCCGTTCAACCCCCGCGAGCTCCTCGCGCGGCTGCGGGCGATTCTCCGGCGCCGCGCCGGAACGCGGCCGGCCGGCCGGGAGGGAATGCGCTTCGGCCGGCTGGAGATCGATCCGGGGTCGCGCAGGGTCACCCTCGGCGGCGCGCCGTGCGCGCTGACCGGCTACCAGTTCGACCTGCTGCACGCCCTCGCCTCGAACGCCGGCCGGGTGATGTCGCGCGAGCAACTGATGGACCGGCTGCGCGGCGAGGCGCTCGAGGCGTTCGACCGCAGCATCGACGTCCACGTGTCCCGGGTCCGCGCCGCGATCGAGGACGACCCGCGCCGTCCCCGCCGCATCATCACCGTGCGGGGCGCCGGCTACGTCTTCGCGTCGGAGCAGGACTGAGCGGCGCCGAGCGGGACGGGGCGGCCGCGTGAGACGGCTCTACTTCCGCATCTATCTCCACTTCGTCGCGATCATCGTGGTGTTCGGAGTGGTGCTCGCGATCGGGTGGATGCTGCGCTCCCACGACGACGAGCCTCCGCACCAGCTCGACACCGTGGCCCGCCTCGTCGCGCGGGCGCTGCCCGAGGACCCCGTCGAGCTCGCCGCCACCCTCCGGCGGCTTTCGGAGGACTTCCGGATCCGTCTCGCCCTCTACCGCGACGACCGGATCCTGATCGCGGCGGCGGGCGCTCCGGTCCCGCCACCGCCGGAGCCGGAGAGCGCGTCGGGCGAGTGGCGGCGAGGCGACGGCGGCCCGGTGTTCCTGCTTCGACTGCCGGACGGCCGGTGGCTGTCGGCCCGGACCCACCGGCATCCGTCCCGCCGTCTGCCCGGGCTGCTCGTGGTGCTGGCGGTCATCGTGGCCATCGGCGCCTGGCCCCTCGCGCGACGGATCACCCGCCGGCTCGAACGTCTTCAGACCCGGGTGGACGCGCTCGGCGCCGGCGATCTCGGCGCCCGGGTCGAGGTCGAGGGCTCGGACGAGGTCGCGGCGCTCGCGAAGAGCTTCAACCGCGCGGCGGCGCGGATCGAGTCGCTGGTCTCGGTGCAGCGCACCATGCTCGCCTCGGCGTCGCACGAGCTGCGCACCCCTCTGGCGCGCATGCGGGTGGCCGTCGAGCTGCTCGCCGCGGCCCCGCGCCCGGAGCTTCGCCAACGCATCGAACGGGACATCGCCGAACTCGACACCCTCATCGACGAGCTGCTGCTCGCGAGCCGGCTGGAGACGGTGCACGATCTGGAGGCGGCGGAGCCGGTCGACCTCCTGGCCCTCGTGGCCGAGGAAGGCGCGCGGGTCGGCGCCACCGTCACCGGAGACCCGGTGGACGTTCCCGGAGACCGTCGGCTGCTCCGCCACCTGGTGCGCAACCTGCTCGGGAACGCCCGGCGCCACGGCGCCGGGACCGCGATCGACGCGTCGGTGCGCCGGAACGAGACCGGCGTACTGCTCCGGGTCCGCGATCGCGGCCCGGGCATCCCCGAGAGCGAGCGCGCACGCATCTTCGACCCGTTCTATCGCACCGCCGCGGCGCGCGAGACGGGAGCGGGCGTCGGCCTCGGCCTGCATCTGGTGAAGGTGATCGCCGAGCGGCACGGGGCGACGGTCGGATACCGCCCGAACGAGCCCACCGGATCGTGCTTCGTGGTACGGTTCCCGCAGGTCCGGCTCCCGCCCGAAGCCCGGACTCCCTGAGGCGCGATGGTCCCCGCACTCGCGCCGGGCCCGGCGCGGGACCGCGTGCTCCCGGCGGACCCGGTCCGCGGGCCGTGCCCGGCCCATGTCCCGTCGGCCCGCCCCGGAGGCGCCGTGACGTTCTTCCGCCGCCATCGTCTCCGCGACCGGGCCGGTATGCCGCCGCGCCCTCACCCGCCATGCCGGCCCGGAACGCATCGCCCGGCTCATGCCTCGTCGGCCCGCCCCGGAGGCGCCGTGACGTTCTTCCGCCGCCATCGTCTCCGCGACCGGGCCGGTATGCCGCCGCGCCCTCGCCCGCCATGCCGGCCCGGAACGCATCGGCGCCGCCCCGCGCCCCCCTCGGCCGGTACGAGGACCACGTCGTTCGCGGCGCCCGCGAGCACGGGCCGCCCGCCGACCGCATCCGCCGACTCGATCAGGCCGAGACCCGAAGCCGGCGACGCGCCGCCGGAATGTCCGGGCCGGCACACGATTCCGACCACGACTCCAGCGAGGCCACCATGCCCGACCACACCGATCGACCCCTTCGCATCGCGATGATCGCCACCGGCGGGATCGCCGAAACCGCACTCGCCCCGGCGCTCGAACGGGCGGCGGGGGCGGAGCTGTGGAGCGTGCTGAGCCGCGACGCGGGACGCGCGCGCGACTTCGCCGAGCGCCACCACGCCGCATCCCCGCGGCCCGCGTACACCGACCTCGACGCCCTGCTCGCCGACCCCGAGCTGGACGCGGTGATCATCGCATCGGCGGACGCCCTGCACGCCGGGCAGTGCATCGCGGCGGCCGAAGCCGGCAAGCACGTGCTGTGCGAGAAGCCGATGGCGACCTCCGCGGCGGACGCGCGGCGGATGACCGCGGCCTGCCGCGAGGCCGGGGTCCGGCTCGGCATCGCGTACCACATGCGCTGGCACCGCGGTCACCGCGACCTCGCGCGCGCCGCGCACGCCGGACGGTTCGGCGCCCTGCGGCACATGCGCGTGCAGTGGTCGATGCGGGCGCCGGACGACTCCAACTGGCGCGCGCGCTCCGAGGTCGGGCGCTGGTGGGGTCTCGCCGCGGTCGGCACCCACTGCCTCGACCAGGTGCGCTGGTACCTGCTGCCGTCCTGCGGCGAGGTCGTGCGCCTCACCCCCCTCGTCACCCGCAACGTCTTCCGGGGCCCGCACGACGAGACCGCGCTCCTCGCGCTGGAGCTCGAATCCGGCGCCACGGCCGAGATCTGCACGTCGGTGCTGTTCGACGCGCCGAGGCGCATGGAGGTCTATGGCAGCGACGGGTACGCGCTGTTCGACGACACCCTCGGCCGGTACGGCGCGGGCCGCATCGTGACCCGCGAGGGCGAGCACCGGTTCGAGACCGCCGACCCCTATACCGGCGAGATCGAGGACTTCGCGGCCGCGGTGCGCGAGGACCGCGACCCCGAGGTGAGCGGAGAGGAAGGCGCCCGCAACGTGGCGCTGCTCGAGGAGGCCGTCGCCTGACGGGGGAGCCGGCCCCGTCTCTTCCCGCCTTCCGGCGGCGGAAGAAGATTCGCCGGGACGCCCCGTTCGCCCCGGCCCCGGAGAGCGGGCCGAGCGGGCCTGTCGGGAGGAAGCCGCCACAAGCCGGGCCGCGGATGCGCGGGCCACGGAGCGGGAGGCACGGCTGCGGACGCGGGCCTGCCGGTTCAGGCGCGAGACCGCGCCGCCGCCGGCAGCACCTCGGCCAGGGCGGCGGCCACGATCAGCGCCGACCCGGCGGCCTGGGTCGTGCCGAACGGCTCGCCGGCGAGCAGCGCCGCCGACGCCAGCCCGGTAATCACCTCCATCATCAGCAGGAGCCCGGCCCGGCCCGGGCTGAGGAACCGCGCACCCCACAGGATGCCCCACGCGCTCGCCACGCTGAGCGCGGCGACGGCGAGCACCATCGCCGCGGACGGAGCGGTGACGGCCGGCGCCGGGGCGGCGATGCCGGGCAGCGCCGCAACGACCACGATGACCGCCGTGCCGCCGACGAACAGGGACGCGGCGTGCGCGGCCGACGAGGCCGCGGCGTCCTGGTGTACGCGCAGGGTGCCGAGCGCCCACATCACACCGGAGGCGAGCGCGCACCAGTCGCCGGCGTTGCGCGGCAGCGGCACCCCGCTCTCGCCGCCCAGCACCACCCACAGCCCGCCGAGGCCCAGCGCCAGCGCGGCGATGCGCGAGACGGTGAGCCGCTCCGCGAGCAGCACCCGGCCGAGCACGGTGGCCCATACCGGGCTCAGGTAGAAGAGCAGGATCGCGGCCACGACCTCGGTGAGGACGATCGACACGGTATAGAGCACGAAGGCGCCGCCGGTGAGCAGGCCGGTCACGAGCATCCGCGGCGTCAGCACCGCGCGGGCGGGCGGGTGCCGGACGAGGACGGGAGCCAGGATCGCGAGGGCGGCGAGAAAGATGCCGAACGTCGTCCAGACCACGCCGACGCCGGCGTCCTCAAGGTGGCGCACCGGGATCCAGTACAGCCCCCACAGCGCCCCGGAGACCGCGATCGCGGTCTCGGGCGCGACCCGCCGCGGGCGCGCCACCCGATCCCCGGGCGTCAACCCGGCCCCGCGGGATCCGGCGGCCCGGACGACGCGCCGGCCTCCGGGCCTCGACGTGGGTCCACGGGCGTCAAGGCAGCGCCGCGGGCTCCGGGGGCGGCGCCCCGAGGATCATGTCCGCCGCCTTCTCCCCGATCATGAGCACCGCCGCGTTGGTGTTGGCCGACGTGATCTGCGGCATGATCGAGGCGTCGGCGACCCGCAGCCCCTCGGTCCCGCGCACGCGGAGCCGGTCGTCCACCACCGCTTCCGGGTCGGCCGCCGGCCCCATCCGGCACGTCCCCGCGAGGTGGAACGCGGTGGTGCCGATCCCCCGGGCGAAGTCCAGGATCTCCGCGCCGGTGCGCACCCCGTCGCCGGGCAGCGCCTCGTGCACGAAGTACGGGGCGAGCGGCTCGGTGCGCATCAGCCGCCGGGCGAGCCGGATGCCGTCGACGATGACCCGCCGGTCCATCTCGGCGGCGAGGTAGCTCGGCTGGATCGCCGGCTTCGCCAGCGGGTCCGCGCTCTTGGCCCGCACGTGCCCGCGGCTCTCCGGCCGATGCTGCCATACCGCGACGGTGGCGCCCGGCTCGTCTTCCAGCGCGGACTGCACGCCGCGCCGGTAGCTCGCGGGCGTGAAGGTCATCTGCAGGTCGGGCGCGTCCAGCGCCTCGTCCGACTTCCAGAAGCAGTGCACCAGGGTCGGCTGCAAGGTGAGGATCCCGGTCCCCAGCGCGAAGTACTTCAGGATCTCCACCCCGAGCCGCCAGCCTCGCGCGAGCTCGTTGATCGTCCGCGTGCCCCCGACCCGGAACGCGGTGCGGACCGCGTAGTGGTCGCACAGGTTCTCGCCCACCCCGGGCAGCGCACGGCGCACGGGAACCCCGAGATCGCCGAGCAGCGCCGGCGGCCCGACGCCCGAGAGCTGGAGGAGCTGCGGCGAGTTGACGGCCCCGCCGGAGACGATCACTTCGCGCGTCGCGCGCACCACCCGGCGCTCGCCGCCGCGCAGGTACTCCACTCCGACCGCCCGATTCCCCTCGAACAGGACCCGCGTGGCGTGGGCGTGCGGACGCACGTCCACGTTGCGCCGCCGCATGGCGGGGCGGAGATGCGCCCGCGCGGCGCTCATGCGGCGGTTGCGGTGGATGCTGCGCTGGAAGTAGCCGACCCCCTCCTGGCGCTCGCCGTTGTAGTCCGGATTGCGGGGGATGCCGATGCTCCCGGCCCCGGCGATGAACGCCTCGCAGAGCGGATGGCGCCACGCGAGGTCCTCGACCACGAGCTCGCCGTCACGGCCGCGGTACCGGTCGTCGCCCGGACCGATGCGGCACTCGCCGCGCCGGAAGTAGGGGAGCACGTCGGCGTAGCCCCATCCCCGATTGCCGCGCTGGGCCCAGGCGTCGAAGTCCATGCGCTGGCCCCGGTTGTAGATGTGGCCGTTGATCGAGCTCGACCCCCCGAACGTCCTGCCCCGCGGATGCGCGATCCTGCGCCCGGCGGTGCCCTCGCTCGGCTCGGCCTCGTAGAGCCAGTTGACCGACGGGTCGGTCAGCGTCCTCATGAACCCGGCGGGGACGTGCAGGTACGGGTGCCGGTCCCGCCCTCCGGCCTCCAGCGCGCAGACCCGGTGCCTCCCGTCCGCGCTCAGGCGGTTGACGATGACGGCGCCGGCGGTGCCGGCGCCGACGACCACGAAGTCGAAGACGTCCGCGCTCGGCATGGCGCGCTACCCGTCCCGCCGATGCGCCGCCGGCGGCATCCGGAGCGCCGCGGCGACCGGCGTGCGCGCGGAGCCCGGGTCCGATCGCCCGCCGGTCGCGGCGCCGGCATCGGCCGCGCGCAAGCGGAGCGCCCGGTGCGTCACGGCCCCTACCCCCGGCCCACGAACGGCATCCTGGTCGCCATGACGGTCATGGTCTGCACGTTGGCGTCGAGCGGGAGGCTCGCCATGTACACCAGCGCCCGCGCCACGTGCTCCGGGTCCATGAGCGGCTCGACCGCGATCCCGCCATCCGCCTGCGGCACCCCGTCCGCCATGCGCGCCGCCATCTCGGTCCGGGCGTTGCCGATGTCGAGCTGCCCGCAGGCGATGTCGTACTTGCGCCCGTCGAGCGACGCGCACTTCGTGAGGCCGGTGATCGCGTGCTTGGTGGAGGTGTAGGGGGCCGAGTCCGGCCGCGGGGCGTGGGCGGAGATCGAGCCGTTGTTCACGATGCGCCCGCCCATCGGGGCCTGGCTCTTCATGAGCCTGAACGCCTCCCGGGTGCAGAGGAACGTCCCGGTCAGGTTCACGTCGACGACGCGCTGCCACTGCTCGACGGCGAGCTCCTCCAGCGGGGTCCCCGGCGCGTTGACACCGGCGTTGTTGAACAGGAAGTCGAGCCGGCCGAACGCCTCCCTCGTTCGCGCGAAGAGCGCCTGCACCGACGCCGGATCGCTCACGTCGGCCGGCACCGCCAGCGCCCGCCCGCCGTCGGCCCCCGCGTCGGCCTTCGTCTTCTCGAGCGGCTCGGGGCGGCGTCCCGCGAGCACCACTGACCACCCCTCGCGCAGCATCGCCAGCGCCGAAGCCCGGCCGACTCCGGTGCCGGCCCCGGTGATCATCGCGACCCTTCCGTGTCCGTTCACTCCCGTCCTCCTCCGGTGGCTCCGCCCCGACGGCCCGGCCCGGGCGACGGACCCCGGCCGGAGGCGGCGGAATCCTCCCGCAGAACACCCGGCAACGCAATTTCTCCGCGCCGCGCGCGGATGCAGGTCCCCGCCGGAGGAGGCTTCAGAAAGCAGGGCTGCCCCGGCGCGAAAGTACGGCGGCCACTTGAAAGAGTGACGGGGGACGCCACCGGGGCTTCGGCCGCGACGGGCGCGGACGGAGCGCGGACCTGGCCGGAAGCGGTGAAGGCGCGGATCGTGGCGGAGACGTTCGAGGAAGGAGCGGCGGTGGCAGGGATGGCCCGTCGCCACGGCCCTTCGCGGACGCAATCGCGCGACTGACGGCGCATGGCCCGGGATGGGCAGGCTCCCCGCCGCCCGGGGCGGCGGTTCCGCACCGCGGACCGGCAGCCGGAGTGCGCGAACCCCGGTCATGCGGGTTCGGCGCGGATGTCGAGGAGGTTGCGCGCATCGCGCCCGCAGGCCACGCCGACCAGGTGGACCGGCCCGTCGTGGCCGCGATACTTCTCCGCGTAGCCCCGCCCGCGCATCTGTGCCATCGCCGCATCGAGCGCGGCCTCGCCGCCGTCATCGATCTCGGCCATCTTGAGCTCGATCACGAAGACCTGGCCCCCGAGACGCACCACCATGTCCGCCCGGCCGCGGGAGGAGGCCTCCTCCACCCGCAGGTCCGCGCCGACCGCGCGCAGGCACATGTACAGCAGGCTCGCATACCACGCCTCGTAGCGCGCGAGGTCGCCCGTCGCATGCCACTGGTAGGGAATGCCCGACAGCCAGGCCCGCAGCCTTGCGCCGAAGCCCGCGAAGTCGTGCGCCTCCAGCAGCGCGCAGAACTCCCGACCCTGTTGCCGCGCATCGGCGCCCTTCTTGCCCAGCCAGGCCAGCAGGCCGCGGTTCAGGCTGACCCGAACCTCACGATTGGGATAGTCGAGGCGATAGAGGGCGTCGAAGTCATCCTCCTCGTCCTCCGCGATGGCAAGCTCCTCGGCGATGGTGAGATAGCCGGTCTGGAAGAGCAGCGCCTCGATGCCGATGTCGCCCACGTCGAACTTCGAGACCAGCGCCATGTCCGCCAGCCGGCCCTCCAGCTCCATCGGGCTCACCGACTTCTCCATCAGCATGCGGAACAGGAACTCCGGCGACCCGGTCTCGAACCAGTACGGGCGGAACCTGCGGCTGTCCAGCAGCAGCAGCACATCCCAGGGGTTGTAGACCCGCTCCCCGCCCCGCCAGTGATAGCCGTTGTACCAGGTGCGGATCCTGTCCCGGTCCAGACCGTCGAGCTCGGGGCCGAACACCCGGTCCAGGTCCTCGTCCCGGTAGCCGCAGACCGCGGCGAAGCGCGGATCGAGGCTGATGTCCTTGAGATTGTTGAGGCCCGAGAACAGGCTGACCTTCGAGAACATGCTGACCCCGGTGACGAAGACGAAGCGGACATGCTCGGCGCTGCCCTTGACGACGCCATAGAAGCCGCGCAGGTAGTCCCGGTTGGCCCTCGCAAGGTCCGGGTCGTGGAGCATGTCGAGGATCGGCTTGTCGTACTCGTCCACCAGCACCACCACCCGCCGGCCGGTGGTGTCGTGAAGGCGGTCGAGAAGGTCGAGAAGGCGTTCGGGGCCGGTCGTGCAGGCAGCGGGCGGGAGACCGGCATTGCGTTCGATCAGCGCGAGCTGGGTCAGGATATTGCGCTCGATGTCCCCGGGCTCGTTGTACTTCCCGTCGAAGCTCAGCCGCACCACCGGATGCGGCGAGGACCAGTCCCAGTGCGGATGGATGTCCAGCCCCCGGAACAGCGGCTCGTCGCAGGAGAACAGCGACCGCAGCGTGTCGAGCAGCAGGCTCTTGCCGAAGCGGCGCGGCCGGGACAGGAAGTAGTGGCGCCCCTCGTCCACCAGCCGCCGGACGAGCGGGGTCTTGTCGACATAGTAGAAGCCCTCGCTCCGGATCGTCGGGAAGTCCTGGATCCCGATCGGAAGACGACGTCGGGTCATTGCTCCCTCCCCGCGCGGTGCCGGGTCCTGCCGCCGGCGGCCGAACCCGCCGACGGAGCGCACGGAGTTCTCCCCGGCCGCCGCTCCGGCATCCCGTCACGCGTGCGCCGCGCCCGCGATTATGGTCGGGTTTGGCCTCCGCGACATCACTCTCGATGCCCTTTCGTCGGCCGCGCCCTGTCGCGCGTTCGACGACGTGGACAAGCTCCCGGTTCGCCGCTCGACTGACAATTCCCGTTCGACATCTGCGATCGTCTCCCCATGGATCGCAATGGACCCCTGCCGTCGCCGTCGACATGATCGCGCAAATTCGCGGGAGGACCCCGCAATGCCGGCAGAGGCAACGGGCGCCGGGAGCCGGCCCGCGCTCCGGCCTCTTGCCGTTCACTCCTCGCGGGGGGTCCCGCAAACCGGACATGCACCTGCGCCGGTGCCCGCGTGTACACTTTCCGTCCGGCCGTCCCCGCGCCTCGTCCGGCAACGAGCACGACGGCAAGCGCGCCGCGTTCGCCGCAACGCACCGGCGAGGCACGGTGATCGGGGTGCCCCTGAACGATGGACCCGACCCGGATTCGAGCCCGCCCGTCCATCCGCACGGCGGTGGCGGCTCTCGTCGCCGCCGCCGCCGCGCATGCCGGCGAGGCGGCGGAGAGGGACTGCGCGCCGAGCGCGGTCCACGCGGACGTCGACGGCCGGCCACTCACCCGGGAGGAGAAGATCGCCCGGCTCGACGAGGCCCTGCGCGAGTCGCTGGCGCGGTTCGACGAGTGCCTGACCCCCGCCGCGGTCCCCGCGGATGCCGGCCCGGGCGCGGAAGGCGCGCTCGGAGACGCGGCGGGCGACGGCGCGACCGGCCGGCCGGCCGCCGCCGCGGAGGGCGGCGGGACCGAAGCTTCGGATGCCGCGGGCGCGGTGGAATCCGTCGCGGCGGAAGGTGTCGAAGGCACGGAGGCTCCCCGGAGGGCTGACGCGGTGGTGCCCGGCACCGGGCGGACGGCGGGCTCGGGAGGGGTCCGGTCCGGCGCCTCCGCCGGCATCCCCGACGGCGCCTCCGACGACATCCCCGACGACATCCCCGAGCCCGACAACGACAGCGTGCTCGAAGCGCAGATCCGCCGGGCGGCGATGGAGGAGACCGACCCGGGGATCCGGGCCAGGATCTGGAACGAGTACCGCAAGTACAAGGGCCTGCCCGAGAGACCGCTCCCGGACGACGATGGAGGACCTTCCGATGCGCAGCAATCCGAGTAGCGTCGCCCTCTCCCGCGACTCCCACCGATGCCCGGCCGCGGGCGCGGGTCCGTCGGCACCGGCGGCGTTGAACGCGGCCGGGGGGCTCGACATGCGGTCCGGGACGCCTCTGCGCCCGGACTCGCGTCCGCCTCGCCGCGGCGGGCGCCCCGGCGCCCTCCCCCCGTCTCCGCGGGAGCTGAAGGCCCGAAGAGCCGGTGGAATCTGCGGGCTGGCCGCCGCGGCCGCGGTGCTGGCCGGCTGCACCGCCATCGGCACGACGACGGGTCCCTCGGTCGGGCCTCGCAGCGTCCCGTCCGCCGGAGCCCCGGACACCGCCTGGCGGGGCGTGCGCCTGGACGTCATCGTCCCGGTCTTCGACCCGGGACTTCCCGCGGACCCCGACGACTACGAGAAGGAGGGCGTGTGGCCGGAGCTGCGCCGCACCGAGGCGAACCGCTTCGCCGTCGCGCTCAAGCGGGCGCTCCAGGACACGCGGGTCTTCGGCGACATCCGCGTCTCCCCCGACACCGGGGCCACCGGCGACCTCTACGTCATCGGCGCCATCGAGAAGTCGGACGGGCAGGACGTCGCGATCGCGGTCGAAGCGGTGGACATCGGCGGGAGACGCTGGATGCGCAAGCGCTACCGGCACCGCGTCAAGGAGCATTTCTGGCGCGACCCCCGCAACGCGGGACTCGACCCCTACCGGCCCGTGTTCGACGAGGCGGCGGCGGACGTCGCGAAGCTCGTCGCCAGGCGCTCCGCGCGGGAGCTGACGGAGCTGCGCCGCCTCGCCGAGGTCCGCTTCGCCAGGTCCTTCTCGGAGGACGCCTTCGCGGAGTACGTGGAGGAGCGGGGCGGACGGGCCAGGCTTGCCGCTCTGCCGGACCCCGACGATCCCATGCTGGCCCGCACCCGCGCCATCCGGGTGCGCGAGGGGCTGTTCCTGGACAACATGCAGACGCACTACGCCGCCTTCGCCCAGCGCACTGACGCGAGCTACGCCGCCTGGCAGGAGCACAGCCTGACCGAGGTCAAGGCGAGGAACAAGGCCCGGGGCCGGGCCCTGGCCCAGGGCGTGGTGGGCGCGGTGCTGGCGGTGGGCGGCGCGTACGCCGCGATCAAGGGCGGCCGCGACTACAACCCCGGCCAGGAAGTGGCCGGAATCGCCGCCGCCATCGCCGGCGGCGTGCTCATCTCGAAGAGCTTCCAGAGCAGCTCCGAGGGCAAGGTCCACGCCGAAGCGCTGTCGGAGCTCGGCGAGTCGCTCGACCTCGAGGTCGCACCGCAGGTGGTCGAGCTCGAGGGCGCGACCGCGGAGCTGACCGGCGACGCGAGCGAGCAGTTCCGGCAGTGGCGGTTGTTCCTCGGGCGCATCCACGCCGAGGAGCAGGCGGTGGAGAAGGCCCTCTGAACCACTAAGGGACGAGGGTCGCGAGAAGGGCCGGCCGCCGGCTCTCGCCGATCCACGGCCGCGAGGGTCTCGGCGCGGGCCACGTGGCCGGCGCGCGCGAGGGGAAGCGCATGGGCGCCTCCGGGGATATCGAGGCCGGACGACGTCCGGGACGCACAGTCGGCCGCACGTGCGGGACGAACGCGCCCGTCCCCGCGTCCTCCTCCGCCGGCGCGGGGACCGGGGCGCGGCTCACTGGCAACGGCGGCTGGAATCGGGGTCCGGATCGTCCGCAATGAGCGAAGTCGAGCACAGGCTCGCGCTGGCGCGGCGGCGCCAGCGGCGGATGATCGGGACGGTGGCGTCGATCGCCGTCCTTCTCGGGCTGGCAACCGCCGTCGCCGGCGCGTTCCTGCGCTTCGGAGGAGAGCTCCGGCCGATCCGGATCAACGTCTCGCCCGGCGAAGCGGCCGCGACGGCCGTCATCCGGATCGTCGAGGGCCGCGGGGTGGTGTGGAACGCCCGGGTGCTGGCGCTGCCGGGCCCGCTGGCGCTGCGGGTCGGAGCGCCGGGGTTCGTGACGGAGACCCTCGTGCCCGACCGGCGGGCCGCGGCAGGCGCGGGCGCCGACATCGTCCTGCGCGAGCGGCCGGCCGTGCTGCGCGCCACCACCGCTCCCGATCGTCCCGGGACCCGATGGTCTCTCGACGGGGTGGCGGTCGGCGCCGGGCCCGCGCTGGAGATCGAGGTCCCCGCGGGCGAGCACGTCGTGGGCGCCCGGCACCCGGGCTACGTTCCGGTGTCGCGCAGGCTGGACGCCGAGCGCGGAGGAACCCACTCCCTGACGCTGCCGCTGGCACGGGTGGAGGGGCGCATCGCGATCACGTCGCAGCCGAGCGGCGCGGAGGTGACCCACAACGGCAAGCCGGCCGGACGGACGCCGCTCGACCTCGACGTCCTCGGAGGCGCCCATGCGCTGCGCGTCGCGTACCCCGGCCACACAGCCCGCACCGAGACCCTGGCCGTCACCCACGAGGCGCCGGACGTCGCACGCCACTACCGCCTGGACCCGTCACCGGCCCGGGTGTCGTTCGCGCTGTCTCCCGAAGGCGGAACCCTTGCCGTCGACGGCCGGGCCGTGAGCGGGCCTCTCGAGCTCGCCCCCGGCGTGACCTACCGCATCCGCTATGCGAAGCCCGGATACGCGCCGCGGGAGACCGGGATCACGCCGAAGCCGGGAGAGCGGCGCACCGTCGCGATGACCCTCGACCCCATCTTCGGCGACGTCACCGTGCACTCCGCGCCCGAGGCCGACATCGAGGTCGAAGGACGGCACGCGGGCCGGACGCCGAAGCGCCTGCGGCTTCAGGCCGTGCCGCAGACGATTCGTCTGAGCCGCGACGGATACCGGACCGAGACCCGGACCGTCACGCCCGATCCGGACGCGCCGCGGCGCGTCGAGGCCACGCTGCGCACCGAGGCCGAGGCGCGGCTCGCCGAGGCGCCGGAGCAGTACGCCAACAGCGCGGGCATCGTCCTCAGGCTCTTCAGGGATCCGGGCACCGTCACGCTGGGCACGCCGCGCGGCGTGCCCGGCCGGCGGGCCAACGAGTTCGTCCGGGAAGTCCGGCTGACCAGGACCTTCTACGCTGGAGTCCACGAGGTCACCGCCGGCCAGTTCCGGCAGTTCACGCACCCCGGAGATCCCCCGTCCGCCGACCGGCGTCCCGTCACCGGCATCGCATGGGAAGACGCCGCCCGCTTCTGCAACTGGCTGAGCGTCCGGGAGGGCCTGATCCCGGTCTACCGGTTCGCAGGCGGCCGGCATGTCGGGAGCGACGCCGGCGCGGACGGCTATCGGCTCGCCACCGAGGCGGAGTGGGAGTGGCTGGCCCGCAAGGCGGGGCGCAGCCGCCAGAGCCGCTTCCCGTGGGGCGACGACACCCGGGTGCCGTCCGGGAGCGGCAACCTCGCCGACGAGTCGGCCCGCGGGCAGGTCCCCGTGTACATCCCGCGCTACGACGACGGACACGCGAGGCTCGCCGAGGTCGGCCGGTTCGCGGCCAACGCCGCGGGGCTCCACGACCTCGCGGGCAACGCGAGCGAGTGGGTGCACGACGTCTACGACGTCGGGGTCCCGCGGGCGGACCGCGCGGAGACCGACCCGATGGACACCCGCGCCGGACGCTGGCACACGGTCAAGGGATCGAGCTGGCGCTCCGGCACCCTGAGCGAGCTGCGGGCAGCCTGGCGCGCCGGAAGCCGGACGCCGAAGGACGACCTCGGATTTCGAATCGCCCGCTACCTCGTCGCAGGACCCTGACGTGCGGCACCGGGCCGCAAGCCGGGTAGACTGAGCCGCGGACGCGCGGGAGGCCCCGGGCCACTCGACCCCGCGATACGGCGAATTCGGACCGGGCCGCGGACGCGTGGGAGGACCTCGACCGTGGACGTCACCGACGGAATGCGGGCGACTGGACCGCGGGCGCTCGGGAGGACCGCGAGATGACGCATTCCACCTCGCCACGCCGGGTCCGGATCGCCGCCGCCGTCGTCCTTGCCCTCGTCCTTGCCCTCGTCCTTGCCCTCGCCCTCGCCATGGTGGCCGCCGCCGTCGCCGGCCTGCAGCGGGCGAGCGCCGCCCGGTCCGGGGCGGCCATCGGCCTGGACGCCCCCGTGAGCTTCCCGGTGGACATCTGAAATGAACGAGCTTGCGCGCGCCGCGCTCATCCTGGCCGGCAGCGGCGGCGCGATTCACCTGATGTACGTCCAGGTCATACGGCCGAGGGCCGAGGCGGCCATCGAGGCGGCTCGCATCGCCGGGGTGTCCGCGCCCCGGGACTGGGCGGTGATCCTGAAGGACCGGGAGCAGGAGATCTGCCTCGTCCTCCTGGTCTTCTGCGCGGTCCAGATCCTGCGGCGGATGTGGTCGCTGGCCTCCGAGCAGTACCTGTTCGGCGTCGACGTGCTCGAGAAGGCCGACGAGGAAGCCTCCTCGCTCGCCGCCACCCTCGACGAGCTGGAGAAGCTGCCCGCGGAGATGAGCCGGACGCAGCTCATGGGGGCGCTTCGCGCGAGCCTGCGCCGCTACCGCATCACCGGAGACGTCCAGAACACCTCCGACGCCATCCAGACGAGCGTGGAGGCCCTCGGGACGCGGTTCGAGGCCGACAACTCGATGATCCGGTACATCATCTGGGCGATCCCGTCGATCGGGTTCGTGGGCACGGTGCGGGGGATCGGACAGGCGCTCTCGCAGGCCGACGAGGCGCTGGCCGGCGACATCGCGGGCATGACCGCGAGCCTCGGCATCGCCTTCAACTCCACGTTCGTGGCGCTCCTCGCGAGCCTCGTGCTCATGCTGCTGCTGCACGCCCTGCAACGGGCGCAGGACCGGCGCCTGGTCGACATCCAGGCCTACTGCGAGGAGTTCCTGCTCAAGCGCATCAGCCGCTGACCGCCGCCATGCGGGCGAGACGACGCGAACCGGGCAGCCTCGTCGCCTTCCTCGACGTCATGGCCTGCGGGCTGGGCGCGGCCGTCCTGCTCTTTCTCGTCGTCAGGCATCACACCGGGACGGCGGTCGAGCCGGATGCCGGCGACCGGGCCGCGGCGCACGCGCAGGCCCTGGCGACGCTCCAGGCGGAGGCGGAAACGCTCGCCGCTCGAATCGAGCGGGCGCAGCGTCGGGTCGCGCGGCGGGCGGAGCGGAAGGAGGACGCGGAGCGCCGCCGCGAGGAGGACCGGGCGCGCCTGGCCGAAATCGAGCGCGGGATCGAACGCGCGCTGGCCGCGAACGCGGCACTGCGACGGCGGGTGGAGCGCATCGAGCGGCGCCGGGCCGACGATGTCGTCGAAGACGTCCGGGGCGGCGAGGAAGACTACCTGCTCGGACTCAGGGTCGAGGGACGGCGCATCGCGATCCTGGTCGATCGGAGCGCCTCGATGACCGACGAGCGGCTGATCGACATCATCCGCCGCAAGGTCCGCACCGATGCGGAGAAACGCGACGGGCGGAAGTGGCGGCGCACGCTCGCCGCCGCGCGGTGGCTCCTCCACCGGCTCCCGGCCGGGAGCGAGGTCGCGGTCATCGCGTTCAACGACGAGGCGACGGTGCTCCACGGCGGGGGCTGGGCGAACGGGCGGGACCCGGCCACGCTCCGGGGGCTGTTCGACGCGCTCGACGCCTTGGTTCCGACCGGGGCGACGAACCTCGAGGCCGGGCTGCGGGCGCTGGGCCGCCTCTCGCCGGACGCCACCGACATCTACGTGGTCACCGACGGCCTCCCGACCCGGAGCCGGTCCTCCCCCGGACTGCTCTCCGGCTGCTCCGGGAACCCGAAGGGCAAGGTGAGCGGGGAGTGCCGCAAGCGGTTGTTCGCGGCGAGCCTGCGCAGCTCCGCCCCGCCGCCGGGCCGGAAGGTCCACGTCATCCTGCTTCCGCTGGAAGGCGATCCGGAGGCGGCCCCCGCGTTCTGGAGCTGGACCGCGCAGACCGGCGGGGTGCTGCTCGCGCCGGCGAGGGGATGGCCGTGAAGCGGCGGCGTTCTTCCGGCGAGGTCTTCGGCCTCGCGTTCCTCGATGTCGTCGCGTGCGGATTCGGCGCGATCGTGCTGCTGCTTCTCATCTCGAGGCCGGCGCCGGTCGAGTCGGGCGACGAGGCGCGGCCTTCGGTGGACGCGGCCGCGCTCGGGGAAGCCGCGGATCTCGTGAGCCGGATGCGCGCCCGGTGGAACGCGCTGCAGGCCATGCTCGCGAGCGGGGCGGAGCCCGCCGGACCGCCCGCCGGGGATCGTGCGCCCGGGGAGGCGCTCCGGCTCGCCGGCGAACGGCTGCGGCGGATCGAGCGCGACAACCGGGGGCTCGAGCGCGTGGAGGCGTCGCTGCGGCGCGCCTCCCTGCGCGCGCCCGCCCCGGCCACCGAGCGCGGCCCCGAGGTCGGAGGCATCCCGGTCGACAGCGAGCATGTCATCTTCATCGTGGACACGTCCGGAAGCATGCAGTCCATCTGGGACGAGGTCATCGACGTGATGGGCCGGGTCCTGGACATCCACCCGAAGGTGGACGGGTTCCAGGTCCTGAACGACAACGGCTCATACCTCGTCGGCGGGTACCGGAGGAAGTGGATTCCCGACACCCCGGGGCGGCGCAGGAGCATCCTGAACGCACTGCGGAGCTGGACCGCGATGTCCAACAGCAGCCCGGTGGAGGGCCTCCGGACGGCGCTGCGGACCTACGCCGGAAGGGAGGAGAGGATCGCCGTCTACATCTTCGGCGACGACTTCAGAGGAGCGTCCTACGACCGGGTCCTGGAGACGCTGCGCGAGCTCAACGTCGACCCCGCCACCGGCATGGCCAGGGTCCGCGTCCATGCCGTCGGCTTCGTGTCGTCACGGGTCCACGACCGGTACGCGACGCTCATGCGGGAGGTGACGCGGAGCCATGACGGGGCGTTTCTGGCGCTTCCGGCCGGAGGGGCCGGTGGTGGGTAGGCCGGACGAAAGCCCGCGCCGTCCCGTCGTCGGGAGAGCACCGGCCGCGAGCGCCTGCGCCGTTCCGGCTCGCGGCGCCCGCCCCCGTCACCCGTCGCAGGCCGGCGCCCGCCCCGCCGCCCTCGCCTCCCGGAAGAGCTTCGCCGCGGACGGGACCTGCGCCCGCAAGGCCCGGATCCGGGTCTCGGGCGCGGGATGCGTGGACAGGAGCTCGGGCGGCCGCCCACCGCCCACCCGCGACATGTTCCTCCACAGCTCCACGCTCGCCCCGGGCTCGAACCCCGCCCGGGCCATGAGCTCCAGGCCGATCCGGTCCGCCTCGCTCTCGTGGCTGCGGCTGTAGGGGAGGAGGATGCCCACCTGGGCGCCGAGACCGAGCAGGGCCCGCGTGTGTCGTCCCTCCCTCGAGTCCCGCGAGCTCGTCAGGACCTGCGCCGCGGCCAAGCCGATCCCGACCGCCAGCTCGCTGGACATGCGCTCGTTGCCGTGCTGCGCGAGGACATGGCCGATCTCGTGCCCGATCACCGCCGCGAGCTGATCCTGCGTCTCCGTCACGTCCAGGAGGCCCTTGTAGACGCCGATCTTCCTTCCCGGCAGGGCGAACGCGTTGGGCTCGTCCTCGTCGAAGACCTTCACCTCCCAGCCCTGTCCCCCGCCGTCCGGCAGGACCGCCAGGATCGCGCCCGCGACACAGTCCACGTAGCGGTGCAGGTACGCGCCGGCGGCGGGGGTCTCGGCCTTGATCTCGTCGAACGCCGCCGCGCCCATGTCCCGCATGGCCGCGGGCGAGAACATCACGAGCTGGTCGCGGCCGGTGGGAGAGGTGGCGCAGCCCGCCATCCCCAGGGCTGCGGCGAGAAGGATGGTGGCGGGTATCGACTTCACGGCTCGTCCCTCCCGCGCCCGAAGCCGGGCCGCCCGCGGCCCGCGGGCGAGGCTCCCCGCCGAAGCGCGGTTCCGGATCATCCTCGACCGGCGGCACGCCGGCAAGCCGGCCGCAACAGTCGGCCGCGACCGGGACGGCAATTCCCTCCGCCGCCCGGAGAGGCCGCGCCGCGCAGGGATTCCGGCGCGATTCCGGCCACCGGAGCGCCCGGGCGAGGGGATTTCGAGGAGATGTTCCCGCCCGGCGGGAGCTGCCGCGACCGGGACGGCCGGCGCCCGCGTCCATACCGGCACCCGCTCCGGCAGGGCTCTCCAGAAGTCGTGACGAACGGTTCATCAGGCTCTCGATCCGGGCCTTCGATGCCGAAAGACCGCCCGTCACCGTGCGATCTTCCGGTCGGGCGGCCAATGACCGCGACTTTTGAATGGTCCTGCCCGCTCCGGCATCGGCCGATGAACGGAGCCCGGAGCGGTAGTACCCTTGGCTCGACCGCGAGCCGGCATCCGGCCCGGCGCACACGGAGGGAGCACACGATGAACCATGCACGCGGATCGCAGGCCGGCAGCCGGGCGAACGCCCGCGCCGGCGCACCCGGAGGGAGCTTGCGATGAGCCAAGCACTGCCGGAGCGCGCGAGCGCCGTGGTCATCGGCGGCGGGGTGACCGGGACGAGCGTCGCGTACCACCTCGCGAAGCTTGGATGGTCCGATGTCGTCCTGCTCGAACGCCGGCAGTTCGCCTCCGGCACGAGCTGGCACGCGGCCGGGCTCATCGGCACCGCGCGGCCGAGCGACACCCACGCGGCGCTGTGCGCCTACACCCGCAACCTCCTTCCCGAGCTCGAAGCCGAGACCGGGCAGTCGACCGGGTTCCGGCAGGTCGGCAGCGTCGCCATCGCGCACAGCCGGGACCGCTTCGCGGAGTTGAAGCGGCTGGCGGACTCGTACAACGCGTTCGGATTCGGACGCATGGAGGTGATCACGGCCGAGGAGGTCGGGCACCTCCACCCGCTGGTGCGCACCGGCGACCTCCTGGGCGGCACATGGCTCGAGATCGACGGGATGGCGAGCCCCGTCGACGTGGTGGGCGCCTACGTGAAGGGCGCCCGCGGGCGCGGGGCGCGCTGCGTGGAGAACGTGGAGGTCACCGGCATCCGCACCGCGAACGGCCGGGTGGCGGGGGTGGAGACCGACGCGGGCGACATCGCCTGCGAGTTCGTGGTGTGCGCGGCGGGGCTGTGGTCGCGCCGCCTCGGCCGCCTCGCCGGGGTGACGGTCCCGCTGCACGCCTGCGAGCACTACTACGCCCACACCGAGAAGCTCGCCGACCTGCCGAACGACCTGCCGGTGCTGCGCGACCAGGACCGGTGCGCCTACTACCGCGAGGACGCCGGCAGCCTGCTCGTCGGGGCCTTCGAGCACCACGCACGGCCCGTCCGGCTCGATGCGATCCCGGAGGACTTCTGCTTCGACGAGCTCCCCGGCCACATGGAAGAGCAGCTCATGCCGATCCTCGCCGACGCGATGGAGCGCGTGCCGATGCTCCGGGAGGTCGGCTGGCGGAGCTTCTTCTGCGGCCCCGAGAGCTTCACCCACGACGACCAGTTCCACGTCGGCGAGGCCCCCGAGCTCGGCAACTTCTACGTCGCGTGCGGGCTGAACTCCGTCGGCATCGTCACCTCGGGCGGGATCGGGAAGGTCTGCGCGGAATGGATGGACAAGGGCCACCCGCCGCTCGACCTCACCGCCAACGATCTCCGCCGGGTGTTCACCTTCCAGGGCACCCAGGCGTACATCGAGGAGCGGGTGTCGGAGACTCTCGGGCTGCTCTACGACCGCCACTATCCCTACCGCCAGTACACCACGTCGCGCGACGTGCGGCACTCGCCGGTGCACGAGCGCCTCGCCGGGCGCGGCGCATGCTTCGGCGAGTCGGCGGGCTGGGAGCGGCCGAACTGGTTCGCGCCCGAGGGCGTGGAGCCCCGCTACGAGTACGGCTTCGGCCGCCAGAGCTGGTTCGAGCACTCGGCGGCCGAGCATCGCGCGGCGCGCGAGGGCGTCGCCCTGTTCGACCAGTCGAGCTTCTCGAAGTACCTCGTCAGGGGCCGCGACGCCTGCCGGGCGCTGCAGCGCATCTGCAGCAACGATGTCGATGTCGAGCCCGGCCGGCTGGTGTACACGCTCTGGCTGAACGAGCGCGGCGGCATCGAGGCGGAGCTCACCGTGACCCGGCTCGCCGGGGACGAGTTCCTGGTGGTGAGCGGCGCGGGGGCGGCACGGCGCGACCTCTCCTGGCTCGACCGCCACATCGACGGCGATGCGCACGCGGTGGTGGTCGACGTCACCGCCCAGTGGGCGGTGTTCGGGGTGATGGGACCGAAGAGCCGCGCCGTCGTGGGCGCCGTCACCGGCGAGGACCTCTCCAGCCGCGCGTTTCCCTTCGGCGCGGTCCGCGACGTGGAGATCGGCTGTGCGGTGGGCCGCGCGGCGCGGGTCTCCTACGTCGGCGAGCTCGGCTGGGAGCTGTACGCGCCGGCCGATCAGGCCCGGCACGCGTTCGACCGGATCGTGGCGGCGGGCGACGGCCACGGCCTGAAGCTCGCCGGCATGCACGCGCTCGACTCGGGCCGCATCGAGAAGAAGTTCGTCCACTTCGGCCACGACGTCGCCGATGTGGATACCCCGGTGGAGGCCGGCATGCGCTGGGTGTGCCGGATGGACAAGTCCGTGCCGTTCATCGGACACGACGCGGTCGCGCGCCAGCTCGACTCGAACCGGCCGCGGTCCAGGCGGCTGCTCCAGCTCCTGCTCACCGACCCCGAGCCGCTGCTCTTCGGCCACGAGCCGGTGCTGCGCGACGGCGAGACGGTCGGCTACCTCACCTCCGGCAATTACGGCCACACGCTCGGCGGCGGCGTGGGGCTCGGGTATGCCAGGAGCGGCGACGGCGTGAGCCGGGAATGGGTCGAGGGCGGGAAGTGGGAGATCCTGGTCGAAGGCGAACGCGTTCCCGCGAAGGCGTCGCTCCGCGCGCTGTACGACCCGGAGGGCGCGCGGGCGCGGGGCTGACCCGGGCCTGCGGCGGGTGCCGGTCATGCGGCGGTTCCAGCTCTCGGGGAGGGAAATCGCGGCAGCGCAAGGCGATCCGCCCTTCCGGGCATCGCTCCATTTTCGCGCCGGCCATGCGTGCGGAGCCGAGGGGGAAGGCTCCGCGGTCGCCATCCCGGCTCCCGCAAACCGCACCGGTTCCGAGCCGGATGCCTGCAAGCATCGGTCCTTCCGGCCCACCCGAGTCTGTTGACGTGAAACGGAGGCGGGCACAGAGTCCACGGTCATGACCGCGACCGCATTCGCCACGCTCAAGGCCGCGAAGGCCCTCGGAGACGCCGGGCTCGGCGATGCCCAGGGCGGGCCGTCGTCGCCATGGTCGACGGCGCCCCCCGAGCACGGGAGCCAGCAACCACCGCCATGCACGGAACGCCACACGAGGTGCTCGAACGCGTTTTCGGATACGGCGCGTTCCGGGACGAGCAGGAAGCGATCATCGGTCACGTGGCGGGTGGCGGCGACGCCCTGGTGGTCATGCCCACCGGCGGGGGCAAGTCGCTCTGCTACCAGATACCGGCCCTGCTCCGCGACGGGGTCGCGGTCGTCGTCTCGCCCCTCATCGCGCTGATGCAGGACCAGGTGGACGCCCTGCTGCAGGCGGGCGTGCGCGCGGGGTATCTGAACTCGACCCTCGCCTTCGGGGAAGCCAGGGCCATCGAGCGCGACGCCCGCGCGGGATCGCTCGACCTGCTCTACGTCGCCCCGGAACGCCTGATGGGCGATCGCACCCTGGCGCTGCTCGACGGGGTCCGCATCGCCCTCTTCGCCATCGACGAGGCGCACTGCGTCTCCCAGTGGGGCCACGACTTCCGGCCCGAGTACCTCCAGCTCTCGGTGCTGCACGAGCGCTACCCGCAGGTGCCGCGCATCGCCCTCACCGCCACCGCGGACGCGCCCACCCGGCGCGAGATCGCCGAGCGTCTCGGGCTCGGCGGCGCCCGCGTCTTCATCAGCGGCTTCGACCGCCCGAACATCCGCTACGCCATCGTGCCGAAGCGCAAGGCGCGCGAGCAGCTCCAGCGCTTCCTCGACGCCGGGCACCGCGGCCACGCGGGCATCGTCTACTGCCTGTCGCGCCGCAGGGTCGAGGAGACGGCGCAGTGGCTGCGCGACCGGGGATACGACGCACTCCCCTACCACGCGGGCATGAGCGCGGAGGAGCGCAAGCGCCACCAGGACGCGTTCGTGCGCGAGGAAGCGGTGATCATCGTCGCCACCATCGCGTTCGGGATGGGGATCGACAAGCCCGACGTGCGCTTCGTCGCCCATCTCGACCTGCCGAAGAGCATCGAGTCGTACTACCAGGAGACGGGCCGCGCCGGCCGCGACGGACTGCCGGCCGACGCGTGGATGGCGTACGGACTGTCCGATGTCGTCACCCTGCGCCAGATGGTCGAGGACTCCGGCGCGGACGAGCGGCGCAAGCGCATCGAGATGCGCAAGCTCGACGCCCTGCTCGGCCTGTGCGAGCTGACGACCTGCCGGCGCCGGACGCTGCTCGCCTACTTCGGCGAGGAACGCGCCGGCCCGTGCGGCAACTGCGACAACTGCATCGCGCCGCCGCAGACCTGGGACGCCACCGAGGCGGCGCGGAAGGCGCTCTCGTGCGTGTACCGCACGGGGCAGCGCTTCGGCGCGGGGTACGTCATCGAGGTGCTGCGCGGCAGCGACGGCGAGCGCATCCGCAGCTTCGGGCACCACCGGCTGTCGACCTTCGGCATCGGCGCGGACATCGACGCCCGGACATGGCGCTCGGTGTTTCGCCAGCTCGTGGCGCGGGGTCTGATGCGCGTCGACGTCGATGGGTTCGGGTCGCTGAAGCTCACCGAGGCGAGCCGCGCGGTGCTGCGCGGGGAGTGCGAGGTGCGCCTGAGGCGCGATGCGCCCGCACCGCGCCGCCGTCGCGCACCGGCGGAGAAATCGGGGCAGCGGGCCCATGCCGTACCCGGTCCAGAGCATCGGGCGCTGTTCGACGCGCTGCGTTCGCGGCGCCGCGAGCTCGCCAGGGAGCAGGGGGTGCCGCCCTACGTCATCTTCCACGACGCGACCCTGGAAGCGATGGCCGAGCGGCGGCCGCGCACCCTCGAGGCGTTCGCGGCCCTGCCCGGGGTCGGCGTGAAGAAGCTCGAGCGCTACGCGACGACGTTCATCGAGGTGATCGAAGGCCACGCCTGAGGGTGGGCCTGCCCGCCGGGGGAAGGGGAGCGCCCGCATCCACCGGAAACGGCCGGGTCCACCGGGACGAGGCGGCCTCGAGGCCTACGGGGCGCGGTAGTGCCTCAGTTTGGCTCCGTGACCGTTATGTCGTGTTGAGGAAGCAAGTCAAACTGAGGCACTACCCGGGGCGCGGGTCCGGCGGGCGGCCCGGGTCGCTTCGGTCGCGGCGGCGTCGACCCGGTCGCCGGCCGCGATCACGACTCCATAGTCCCGCTCGGCCGTCTCCGCGGAGATGAAACCGTCCAGCACATCGTCGAGCACCCGGTCCGGCTCGCGCTCCAGCGGGTCTCCGTAGCCGCCCCCGGCCGGCCCCTCGCAGACGAAGCGGTCACCCGCCGCCACCACCGTGTGGGGCACCTTGGAGGGAAGCTCCACCCTCGAGCCGTCCGCCCGCGCCAGCACCAGGGACGAGGGCTGGCCGTCGGACGCGCCCCGAAAACCCCAGGGCCGAAAGTGGTGGCCTTCGCCTTCCACCGAGCCGCCGCCGTCGTCCAGGTACTCGAACTCGCGCACCGAGCCGAGGCCTCCGCGCCACCGCCCGGCGCCGCACGCGTCCTCGCGCAGCTCGTAGCGGCGGACCCGCAGCGGGAGGTGCGACTCGATGTCCTCGATGGGGTTGTTGCGGGTGTTGGCGTAGAGGGTGTCGACCGCGTCCATGCCGTCCATCCCGTAGCGGCCGCCGTAGGAGCCCTCGAAGATCTCCATGTGGACCCAGTGGGTCTCGCCCCGGAGCCCCGAGAACGCGATGACCCTGAGGTTGCCGATGCCGGCCGACACCTGCTCCGGCACCGCCTGCGCGAGCGCCTTCATCACCGTGTCCGCGAGCTGGTTGCCCGGACAGAAGCGGGCGATGGTGGGCGCCGGATAGACGGGGTTGCAGAGACAGCCCCGGGGCACGACGAGCCGGATCGGACGCACCAGCCCCGCGTTGACCGGGATGTGCCCGTGCACCGCGGTATCGAGCAGCACCGAGCGCACCGTGAGCCACACCGCAATGTCGACCGTGCCCACCAGCGGCATGTTGATGGGACGGTCGGGCACCTGGTCGGCGGTGCCGGTGAGGTCCACCGTCATTTCGTCGCCGTCCACCGTGATGGCCACCGCGAGCGGGAGGTGCTTCCTGGCCGGATCGTCGCTGTCGAGGTAGCCGTCGATGTACGTGGTGGCCTGCCAGGCGCCGTCCGGCATGGCGGCGATGGCGGAGCGCATCAGCCGCTCCGCGTGCTCCTTCGCCGCCTCGCCGGCCGCCTCCACCGTCCCGGTCCCGTAGCGCTCGTGCAGGGCGACGAAGCGCTCCGCCCCGATCCGCGAGGCGGCGACCTGGGCCTCCATGTCGCCGACCACCAGGTCCGAAGCACGGATGTTGCCGCGCAGCAGATGCCACACCGGCTCGACCTTGCGCCCGGCCTCGTACACCTTGATGGACTTGAGCTGGAGACCTTCGGCGTAGGCGTCGATGGCGTCGACGATGCCGCAGCTCCCGGGGGTGAGCGCCCCGATATCGAGGTGGTGGGCGGTGGTCACCGCGAAGCCGACCAGCCGGTTCCGGTGGAACGCGGGCACGATGAAGGCGACGTCGGGTCCGTGGCTTGCCCCGGCGTAGGCGTCGTTGTGCATGATGACGTCGCCGGGGCGGACCTCGTCACCCCGCTCCGCCATCTGGCGGAGCATCCCCTGCACGTAGCCGGGGATGGGGCCGGACTGAAGGGGGGTGGACTGGGCGGACTCCGCGAGCCCCTGTCCGGACGGGTCCACCAGACCCGCGCCGAAGTCTTCCGATTCCCGGATGATCGACGAGTACGACATCCGCATGAGCTTGTGGCCCATCTCCGTCGCGATGTTCTCGAACGCGCCTTGGATGACGCTCGCGGTGACCGGGTCCACCCGGCGGCTCGAGTCGCCGGCGGGGCCGGGGCCCGCGCCTTCCGGACGGCCGCCGCCGCGACGGTCGCGGCCATCGCCGCCGCGGCTGCCCGTGCCGCGGTCCGGGGCCGGACTTCCTTTCGCTCCCGGGACGTACCGACGAGCCCCGCCGCCGCGGCTGCCCGTGCCGCGGTCCCTGGCCGGGCTGTCGTCGTTCATGGCGAGTCCCCGATGGTGATGACGAGATTGCCGGCCTCGTCCGCAAGCGCGGTGCTGCCGGGTGGAACGACCGTCGTGGAGTCGCGTTGCAGGACCACGGCGGGACCGTGGAACGTCTCGCCGACCGGCAGGCGCTCGCGCCGATAGAACACGGTCTCGACCTCGACGAGGCCCCCGCCCGCGGTACGGAACGTTCCGCGGCCGGTCCTGACCCGCGCCGCCTCGAGCGAGTCCCCGCGCGGCACGGGCGGAGCGCCGATGGTGGGAGTCCGCCCGACGCCGGCCACCCGGACGTTCACGATCTCGACGGGACTGTCCTCGAAGACGTGTCCGTACTCGGCGCGGTGCTGCTCGTGGAACCGCCGGAAGAGATCCTCGGCCTCCGCCGGCCCGACGTCGCCGGCCGGGAACGCCACCCGCAGCTCGTAGCCCTGCCCCACGTAGCGCAGATCCCCCGATCGCTCGAACGTGACATCCGCGCTGTCCACGCCGTCGGCCAGGAACTGGCCGGCGATTCCCGCCTCGACCGCCGCCAGGTCGCCGTTGAGGCGCTGGAGATCGAGCCCGCCGCTCACCTGGAGCTGGGTCCGGACCGCATCGTAGCGAAGCTCGGTGGTCAGCAGTCCCACCGCCGAGGTGATGCCGGGGAACAGCGGCACGATGACCTCCGGAATCCCGATCCGGGCCGCCACCTCCACCGCGTGCAGCGGCCCCGCGCCGCCGAACGCGACCAGGGAGAAGTCGCGGGGATCGACCCACGGCGAATTTGTTCTGATGTTTGCCGCCGTTTCGGAGCGTTCGATGAAGGTCCGTGCGCTTTGTGTTGGCGACCAGGGCGGGGGGTGGACGCTGGATGGGGCTGGCATCGTGCCGCCCTACAGGGGTCCTGCCGGAGCACGGGAGCCGGAGTCGGGGTCATGCGGGCATGAGCGCCCGTACCCGGCGCGTGCCGAGGGTGGGCGGGCAGAGGATGGATGGGAGCGGGGCAGGCGCGGTCAGCCGGGAGCCGGTGCGGGGGCGGCGTTGTCGGTCATCTTGAGCCAGTCGAGCAGCCGCCTCGGGTTCCTGGCGAGAGTGCGCATGGTCTCGGCGACGGCGAGCCCGCGCGCCTTGATGAGGCCGATGGCGAAGCGTCGCAGCCGGGTCATGTTCTCTGGTCCGTGGCCCGAGCGGATACGGCTGCGGTCCTCGTCGAAGCTCCAGTCGAGGATGTGGTGGGTCGCCTCGATGGTCCAGTGTCCGCGCTGGAGGGCGAGCAGGCGGTGCGGCGGTGCGGCCCCGGAGGTCAGGCTGGTGATGCCGTAGGCGGTGTCGCAACGGTGTTTGCCGGACTTGACCGCGACGGATTCGCGGCGCACGGCGAAGACCTGTGCGACGCCGGGGAAGTCGAGAGAGTCGTTGAGTGTGTCGCAGACCCAGAGGGAGCGGCGCTCGCGGCGCCCGTGCTCGGGCTTGGGGGTGTGGTCCTCGAAGTCCGGCGCGCGTCGGGCGATGTCCGGGTCGAGAGTGAGGCGGATATCGCTGAGCAGGGTCTTGTGGTTGCCCTTTACGGCGAACAGGTAGTGCGCGCCGCGACCGAGCAGGTAGGAGGCCAGCGTGCGCTGGGTGAGCAGGGCATCGGCGGTGACGGTGCGCCCGGCGATGTCGGGCAGGGTCTCGAGCAGGGGCAGGACGGTGCCGACCTCGTTGGTGCGTTTCTCTCCTTCGTCGGCGTCGGGCCTCATGCCGACTTTTTTTGCCCCCAGGGCGCCTGGGTGTCGTGGCCGATGATGCCGAGCACATGCGTCTGTTTGCCCTTGTCATCGATGGCGCCGCGCAGGGTCTTGCCGTCGATGGCCAGTGCGCTGTCGCCCGAGCCGTGGGTCTGTTGCCAAGCTCTCAGCGCGGCGTCGAGCTGGGCCGGGTCGATGCGCACCAGGAGGCTGCGCATCGCCGACAGGCTGGGCGGGCGGTATCGGCCATCGCGGCGGCGCACGCGGAAGCGCTCCAGCACCTTGGGGCTGAGGTCATGGACCCATTCGTCAATCGCCTTGTAGCCGCGCATCCCGCACAGCGTCGCGGCGGCGGCGAGCGCCAGCACCGTGGGCAGGGCATGGCGCCGGCCCTGGCGGCGGCGGGGGTCGTGGATGTTCTGGAAGCACTCGGGCAGGGCGCGCATCTGTTCGGCGGTGAGCGTCATCTTCGCCACTCCATGTCGCAGGCGGGGGTCGAGGTCGGCGGCGCGCAGCCGGGCTCGCGCGTCCCGACGCAGGGGGTGAAGGAACACGAGCTTGGGGCGGGCGTGCGCGCGGTAGCCGGCCCCGCTGCGGGCGAAGCCGCGAGTGCGCCCGACCTCGACCCAGTTGGCCGCGCGGTAGACCGTGCCCCGGAACAGCTCGGGGTCGACGAACGTCTCCGCGAGCAGCACCTCGTGGCCAAACCGGGCCGGCCAGTCGCGCACCAGACGGCGCGTGCACAGCGACAGCACCCGCGAGCCGAGGTTGGGCGGGCCGCCGGGCAGAAGCAGGAAGCGCGCGTTGTTGGTCACCAGAGGCAGGCGGCTGAACTGGACGCCACAGTCCCAGCCAATCCAGCGGTCGCGCGCGCCGCACTTCAGTGCCGGCGCCGAGAACACCACAAGCGCCAGCCATCGACCGTGATGGTGCGCGACATAGCGCACCGTCTCGCCCATCCCCGGCACCGCACCGAGATAGTGGTGCGCCTGCATCAGGTCGCGGAAGCGGGCCTCGTGCGCCGCCGCCACGATGTCGACCGCCACCTCCGAGAGAGCCGCCACCGCTTCCCCGTCCCCACGGATGCCTCGCGGCATGTATATCGAATCGTGGCGGGGAAGTCCAGTATCACCGTCAACCCACTGTCACAGAACGCAAATGCTCATAGAACGAATTAGCCCTGGGGATCGACCCCCTTCTGCACCGTGCGCGAGCTGATCGCGTTCGCCATGTTCGCGTTGACGATGGCGAGCATCCCCTCCGCGGCCTCGCGCTCATCGAGTCCGAGTCCCTGCGCGAGCCGGCCGACGGCGGCGGCCGCCGCCCGTTCGTCGAGGGCCATCGCGCCTCCGAGGAAGAAGTCGCGGTCGAGCCGGCCGAGCACCACGTTGGCGTCGGTCACGGTGGGCTCGGCGCCGCCGCGCCCGTAGGCGGCGGGGCCGGGCACCGCGCCCGCGCTCTCCGGCCCCACCCGGAACCCTCCGCCCCGATCGATCCGGGCGATGGAGCCACCGCCGGCCCCGATGGTGTGGATATCGATCATCGACACCAGCACCGGATATCCGGCGATCCAGGTGTCGCGCGCGGTGGCCTCGGCGAAGCGGCCTTCGTCGACGATGCCGATGTCGGCCGAGGTGCCGCCCATGTCGAAGGTAATGAGCCTGCGCCGCCCGGAGAGCTCGCCCGTCCATCGTCCGCCGAGGACTCCGGCGGCCGGTCCCGAGAGCAGGGTGACGACCGGGCGCTCGGAGACCGTCCGCACCGTCGCCACGCCGCCGTTGGAGCTCATGACGTGCAGCTCCGCCGCGACCCCCGCCTCCTCCATGCGGGCGCCGGTCCGGCTCATGTAGTCGCGCACCCGCGGCCCGATGAACGCGTTCATGGCGGTGGTGGTGAAGCGCTCGAACTCCCGGAACTGGGGCGATACGGAGGCGGATGTGGTCACGAAGCAGCCCGGATGCTCCTCGCGCACGATGGCCGCGGCCCGCTCCTCGTGGGCCGGGTCGATCCAGGAGAAGAGGAAGCACACGGCGATCGCCTCCACGCCCTCGTCCCGGAGCCGGCGCGCCGCGCGCCGCACCGCCTCCTCGTCGAGGGGGACGAGAGCCTCGCCGGCCGGAGGCGTGATGCGCTCGGGCACCGTGAGGCGGTGGCGCCGGCGGACGAAGGGCCGGTCCTGCCACGGGATCTCCTGCCGGATGGAGTAGTGCTGGGGCCGCTGGTGGCGGCCAATGTGGACGATGTCGCGGTAGCCCTCGCTGGTGATCATCCCGGTGCGGGCGCCCTCGTGGGTGAGGACCGCGTTGGTGGCGATGGTGGTGCCGTGGAACAGGTGTCCGATCTCGCCCGGGGCGAGCGCCTCCCTCTCGCAGAGCTCGCTCACCGCGGCGCTCATGCCGAGCGACGGATCGTCGGGGGTGGTCGGCACCTTGTGGATACGGATGTCGTCCGCCTCGGTGTCGGCGAACACGATATCGGTGAACGTCCCGCCGATGTCCACTCCGATGAGCTTCATGATCCGTTCCGCATCCCCGGCGTGCGGGCAAGCATAGGGGAAGGTCCGGCGTTTGCCAAAGGACGAAGGGGCGCCGGGGCCGATGTCCGGACGCCGCTCCCGCGCCGCCGGGAGCACGGGAAGAATGTGAAGCCGAGGCGCGGCCGGCGCAGCCGTGGGCTTGCCGGTCGCGGGCGCCTGCGTGTCAACTGGAGACCGAGCTTCTGGAGACCGAGCTTCCCACCACGATGGAGCCGCGGATGAAGACAAACGTACCGGAAGTCACCGGCTACCACGCCCATATCTACTACGACGAGGCGAGCCGCACCGACGCCGGCGCGGTGCGCGAGGCCCTCGATACCCGCTTTGCGGTGAAGCTCGGGCGCTGGCGCGATGCGCCGGTCGGGCCGCATCCCGAGCCGATGTACCAGGTCGCGTTCGCGCCCGATCAGTTCGGCCGCATCGTCCAGTGGCTGATGCTGAACCGTCGCGGGCTGACCGTGCTCGTGCATCCGGAGACCGGACACGATCTCGAAGATCATCGCGACCGGGCGCTGTGGATGGGGCGCGTGCTCGACCTGAAGCTGGACGTGCTCGGGTGACGGCCCGGGGAGACCGGAACGCCGGCAGTGGACCGCGCAACATCGCGCACGGGTGTCCGCCCGAGTCCTCGCTCAGGCTGTCGGCCCGGCCCCCGCGCGATGTCGCGCACGGGTGTCCGGCTCCGCTGATATCGCTCCGAGTCCCTGGACACGGGATGTCCATGCCCGTCGGCGGGCGCTTGCAATCGTTCGCGAGACGCGGATTCCACTGCCGCGTGGATGGCCGGAAGCTCGACGGTCTTCCCCGCGCGGGAGCGGGCCCGTCGTGGTGGGGCAGGTCGCCTCCGCACCTGCCCGCGAGGCGATGTCGGACATTCCCCCCGACCCCCGGGACCGACTCGTGCATCGGTCATGGGGCACCGCATGCGACGAGGCCTGCGGTTCGTCGAAGAACGCCTACACGCTCCGGGACGTTCTCCGACCTCGCTCGGCTCCGACTGCGATGGCTGCCGGAACCGCCAACCGGATAGCATCGGACCGCATCGCTTCCAGGAGCCGTTCGCATGTCCAGTCCCCGCGTCCTCTCGATCGCGGCCGTGGCGGAGCTCGAGCGCTTCCGCACCGAGCAGCAGCAGAAGATCGCCGCCGCCGCGGCCAAACGGGAAGCGGCGGAGGAGGAGGCCGGGCGGCGCCGCGTGCCTGCGGACACCCTGGCCTGCGAGATCGAGCGCATCAACCGGGCGATCGGCGACAACCCCGGCTACGTGCGCCTGCAGGCGCTGGAGGCGTTGCGCGCCATCTCCAGAGACCAGGCCTCGAAGCTCTGCTTCACGGACGGATCGAGCCCCATGCCGTTGCCGCTGATGCACATGGGGGAGTCGGGAGCGTCGACCCGATGAAGTCCCGCCGTCGAGTCGATGCGGTGGACAGCGGTGCATCGGCTCGAAATTCGACGCAGCGCCCGCCCGGGTCCGGCCCGCGCTCGGGTCGCCGGGGCATTGGCCCGTCCGGCGTCCCGACAGGCCCGACCGGCGTCCATGACGACGTCGCCACGATGGGTGATAATGCGCCCGCATCCCCCGCACCGGAGCGCCGGTTCATGACCCGCTGGGCAGAGGTCGCGACCATCGTCGGGTCGGTGCTCGTGGCCGCCGGGGTACTGGTCGGCGGCATCCGATGGGCGGTAGTGAGTGCCGTCGAGCCGTTGCGCGTCGAGATACGAGAGATGCGTCGGGATGTCGACGCGCTCCGCGAACATGTCGATTCGGAGATCGGCGCGCTCCGTGAACATGTCGATTCGGAGATCGGTGCGCTCCGTGAACATGTCGATTCGGGGATCGGCACGCTCCGTGAACATGTCCACTCGGAGGCCGGCACGCTCCGTGGATATATCCACACGGAAATCGACGTACTCCGCAAAGACGTCCAGAAAGAGATCGGCGAGCTTCGGCAAAGTGTCCATGGGCTCGATGTTCGCCTGGCTCGCGTCGAGGAAGGCCAGCAGGTCATCGTCACGCGGCTGGAGCGGGTCGAGAACCGCCTTGATGGCGTCGAGAGCCGCCTCGATGGCGTCGAGAGCCGCCTCGATGGCGTCGAGAGCCGCCTTGATGGCGTCGAGAGCCGCCTCGATGGCGTCGAGAGCCGCCTCGATGGCGTCGAGAGCCGCCTCGATGGCGTCGAAAACCGCCTCGATGGCGTCGAAAACCGCCTCGATGGCGTCGAAAACCGCCTCGGCGATATCGAGGCGCAGAATGCGGCGGCGCTGCAAGGAGCCATGCGGCCCCGACCCGGAGACACGCACGCGGACGACCGCCGGGACGTCGAGCCCTCGCGGCGCGGCGACGCGACCGGCTCGACGGCGGTCCCCCCTGCCTGAGCGACGACCACCGGAAGCCTTCGCCTCCGCCGGCGTACGGCCCGTCAGGCAGGATCACCTCACGCCGCCTTCTCCCTGCCCCGGACCGGAATCCGCACGAGGCGGTTCGAGGAGATGACCACCCACGGCGACAGCGCTTCAACGGCGGACGCGAAGCAGGCGATCCTCGACTACTGCCTGCGCAAGGGCGCGCTCGTCGCCGGGGTCGCCGACGTGGAGGCGATCGAGCGGATCGCACCGGCCGGGCACCGGCCGAGCGACCTCATGCCCCGGGTCCGGTCCGTCATCTCGCTCGGCGTCGGTGGCCAGACGCAGGGCGCCTGGACGGTGCCGGCCAAGGCCATGGCCTACTTCGGGAGCACCGAGACCCGCGCCTACGCCATCGCCTACGGCTGCGCGTTCTTCATCGAGAGCCGGTTTCGCGCCCGCTCCATCTACTGCCCGCCCGACCTCGACAACGAGTCGGGCCCGCGGGTGCCGCTCCAGAGCCTGAAGCTGCACGCGGAGCTCGCCGGCCTCGGCGCCCGCTCGCTGGCCGGAGACATCCTGCTGCACCCCGAGTTCGGTTACATGTACTTCGCCTCCGTGTTCACCGAGCTCGCGCTGCCGCCGGACGCGCCGATGGCGGAGAACCCCTGCCCGCACGAGTCCTGCGTCTCGCTCTTCCGCCGCACCGGACAGACCCCGTGCATGAAGTTCTGCCCGGTGCAATGCCTCTCCGGGGACATCGACGAGCACGGCCGCCAGGCCGAGATGCGCTACGACATGGCGGCGTGCGCGGAGATGTCGGAGCAGTACGAGGCGCTGCCCCGCATGCTGGACCAGGCCATCGCGGCCGAGAACGCGGCCGAGCGCGAGGCGATCCTCACCGATCTCGACAACTCCATGGCCTGGTACAAGATGAGCGTGGGCAGCGGCGGCCTCCTCGCCCAGTGCTTCGAATGCATGCGGGTGTGCCCGATCGCCGTCGGCGCCCCGCAGGCCGATCCCGTCCGCCGCGCCGGTCCGGCCCCCGGGAAGGCGCCGGGAGCGGGGTCCCCGGAAGCGGAGGCGCGGAAGCCGCAGCGCACGCCGGGGGGTGCGGCGCCACGCGCGCCGGAAGGTTCATGAGCCGGGGGCTGTCGCGGTCCCAGATCGGCGTCACCGAGGCCATGGTCGAGAGCTTCGGCGAGACCGTCTTCCGGCTGAGCCACAACCTCCAGCGGCGCCTGGGCGACCCGGTCAGGCTCGGGGACTTCGCCGCCGTCGAACGCCAGCGCGCGGACCTCGGCCTGTCCGACGCCGAAATCTCGCAACGCATCGGGCTCTCCCGCGACCAGGTGACCTTCATCCGCAACTTGGTCGAACGCCGCAGGATCCGCCGCAACCACTACCAGCGGCTCCTCGATCTGGGCGGAGGCCGGCGCTTTCGCGCCGAGCGGTTCACCCCCCACGAGGAGCGCGAAGGCTACAGCGAGACCGCCATGAACCTGCGCGATGCGATGCGTTTCGACGGCGACCGCGCCGCCCTCTACCTGGAACGGGGATGGTGGTCGCCGGCCGACACCCTCTCCCGGTGGCTCGTCCGGGCCGCGTCCGAGAGGCCGGAGGCGCCCGCGATCGCGGGCGGCGGCCAGTGCCTGTCCTACGGCGCGCTGGCGGGCCGCGTGGCGGCGCTCGCCGGCGGGCTGAAGATGCTGGGCCTCGGCCGCGGCGACGTGGTCGCGGTGCAGCTGCCCAACCGGGCGGAATACCTGGTGAGCTACCTGGCGGTCTGCGCGATCGGCGGGGTCATGACCACCCTCTACGTGCCCTGCCGGGCGGCGGAGATGGAGACGCTGCTGGCCCACTCGAACGCGCGTGCGTTCATCGGTCTCGACGCGATGGGGGACTTCGGACCGGCGCGGACCGCTCTCGACCTGCGCGACCGGACCCCCTCGCTGGAGCACGTCGTCGTCCTCGGCGACGTACCCGACGGGGCGTGCGCCTTCGACGACCTGGCCGGGGCCGCGCCCCACGACCTGTCGGACGGTCCGGCCGCCGCCGACCCGTTCCTTCTGCTCTACACCTCCGGCACCTCGGCCCGGCCCAAGGGCGTGCCGCTCGCCTACCAGGGCATTCTCGGGAACGCCCGGCTCGGCGCACCCGAGCACGGAATCACCGCCGGCGACCGGATTCTCTCCGCCGCCCCCTTCGGGCACCTCTATGCGCTCTACAGCTTCCACCTGGCGCTGGCGACCGGCGCGGCGACGGTGCTGCTGCCCGCCTTCACGCCGCCGGACCTCGCCCGCACCCTGGCGGCCGAAGGGGTCACCGTGCTGTTCGCCGCGCCCGCCCACATCGCCGCCTGCCTGGGGGCCGGGCTGCTCGACGCCGGGGGCCTGTCCCGGCTGCGGCTCGCCGTCCTCTCCGGCAGCACGGTCGCGCCGTCGCTGGCCACGGGACTGCAGGAGCGGATGGCGCACGGACACGTCTCCCAGCTCTGGGGCATGACCGAGACCCAGGCCGGCCTCTATACCCGTCCGGGAGACCCGATCGGGACGGTCGCGGGCTCGGCCGGCCGGCCCGGCCCGGGCACCGAGGTGCGGGTGGTCGGCCCGGACGGCGCCGTGCTGCCGGCCGGCGAGGAAGGGGAGCTCCATGTCCGCGGCCCCCTGCTGTTTCCGGGATACTTCGACCATCCGGAGGCGAACCGGGATGCGTTCTCCGCCGACGGGTGGTTCCGCACCGGCGACCTCGCCGTCGCCGGCACCGGCGGAGACGTCGCCATCACCGGGCGATGCAAGGACGTCATCAACCGCGGCGGCGTCAAGTACAACCCCCGCGACATCGAGGACCTGCTCGCCGCGCACCCGCGGGTCGACATGGCCGCGATCGTCCCGGTCCCGGACCCGGTGCTGGGCGAACGCGCCTGCTGCTGCATCACCGCCGCCGGCGACCCGGCCCCCACGCTGGAGGAGCTCTGCGCGTATCTGGAGGAGAACGGCGTCGCGAAGACGAGATGGCCGGAGCGCCTGGAGGTCCTCGATGCGATGCCCCTGACCGCGACCCGCAAGATCGTCAAGGGCAGGCTGATTCAGCGCCTGTGACGCGCGGCGCCGGATCAGCGCTCCGGGAACACCTCGCGCAACGACCTCGAAGGCGCCTCGTCGAGGCGGACGACATCGTCGCCGAGCGGAGTGCCGGCGGCCGGATAGAGCGAGCGCACCAGCGGGTCGTGCCCCGGCACCACGTGATCCTCGCTGTCGGCGAGTGATTCGAACCTGCGGTAGCTCGCGAGGAGGTCGTCCCGCGACCAGCAGATCGCGAACGGGACCCGCCGCACCCAGTGCTCGTAGTAGTGCGACGCGTCCGAGGCGAGCAGCACCCATCCCCGCCGGGTGGGCACCCGCACCGACTGCATGCCCATCGTGTGCCCCGGCATGCGGTGCACGGTGACGCCGGGGGCGACCTCGCCGTCCTCGTGGTGGAACACGACGCGCTTCTCGAACACCCGGTGCACGAGCTCCGCGACGTGGTCGGCGGAGTACGCCTGGCGCTCTCCGTCGTCGAGCATCCAGCGCCCGGTGGTGAACCGCATCTCGGTCTCCTGGAGATGGAACCGCGCCCGCGGAAAGTCGCCGAGCGTCCCGGCG
Organism: Gammaproteobacteria bacterium; assembly: GCA_965202735.1. GTDB lineage: Bacteria > Pseudomonadota > Gammaproteobacteria > HK1 > HK1 > HK1. Next base: position 4,450,528 of record OZ241844.1, on the reverse strand, counting down.
TGGTCGTAGTGCAGATGGGTGATGATGACGTCCTCGACGCTCGCCGCGTCGACCCCGGCGCTCGCCAGCGCCTCGCGCGGCAGCCGCATCACCCGGCGGTCGCGGCGCGCGGCTTCCGCGTGGTCGAACCCGGTGTCGACGACCACGGTGCGGTGCGCGTTGCGGATCACCCACACGAAGTAGTCGAGCGGCATCGGGGAGTCGTGCGCGTCGACCGGCTCCAGGAAGTTCTCCTGCCGCGCGCGCTCCGGGCGCTCGCCGTAGCGGAGCGCGAGGACCTCGTAGGTTTCGTGGCTCATCGTGCCTCCATCTCCGGTGGTCCGGCCGCGGGCCGGGAGTGCGCGCCGCGGAACGGCTCCGCACCCGGCCGGCCGGCTTGCGCAGCCGGATTCCGGTCCATGATGCCCGGCTCCTGCTTCCCCGGCCTGAATCTGGCCCGCCAGGCCGGAGCATTGGCGCGGTGCCGTCCCTCGGGAGCTTTCCGCGGCGCAGGCTCCCGAGGGCACCGACGAGAATTGCCTTGCCACGTACCGGGCGGGCCATCCGGCAGGAGCAGGGCCCCTCCGGGTACGGCCGGCAGCCTTGCTTCGGTCACTGTCCTAATGCGCGGTCCAGCCTCCGTCGACCCGCAGGCTCGTTCCGGTGACGATGCCCGAGGCCGGCGAGGCGAGGTAGAGCACCGCGGCCGCGACCTCGTCCGCGGTACCGAGGCGCTTCATCGCGATCATGCCCATCACGAACTCGGCGAACTCCGGATCTTCGAGGAACGGCCGCGTGAGCGGCGTCTCGATGAACGTCGGCGACACCGTGTTCACCCGGATCCCGTGCGGTCCGAGCTCGACCGCCATCGCCCTGGTCAGCCCCTCGATGCCGTGCTTCGTCATGCAGTAGACGGTGCGCCGCGGCGAGCCCACGTGGCCCATCTGCGAGCTCATGTTGACGATCGAGCCGCTGCCGCGCCTCATCATCACCCGGGCCGCGCTGCGCGCGACCCGGAACGCGGCCCGGACGTTGAGGCCGAGCATCGTGTCGAGCGCCTCGTCGGTCACCTCCAGGAACGGCTGCGGCCGGTTCGTCCCCGCGTTGTTCACCAGCACGTCGAGCCGACGGAGCGCCTCGATGCGCTCCAGGATCGCATCGCCGGTCACGTCCTCGACCCATGCCTCCACGGGACCGGCCGCCTCCTCGGCGAGCCCGGCGAGCTCGTTCGCGGTACGCGAGACCGCGATGACCCGCGCGCCGGCCCCGGAGAGCGCGAGCGCGCACGCGCGGCCGAGCCCGCGCCCGGCCCCCGTCACCAGGGCGACCTGCCCTTCGATCCCCCGCGCCCAGACGGGCCGGTCGCCGGGCTCGCGAGCGTTCATGTGCTCTCCGTGTCCTCCCCGAGTGCGGGCCGTCCCGGAATGCGCCACCGCTCCCCGCGCGGGGTCGTTTCACGCTGGCCGGATTGTAGGGCGGGCGGCGCCCGTCCGGGCAGCAATTCCCGCCAGGCGGGAACAGGCCCCTGAAATCCCCTCGACCCGGCGCCCCGAGGGTCGAAATCACACCACGATTCCACCACGGTACGGTCTCTTCCGGGCGCTGGCGGGAATCGCTGCCCGGACGGGCGGGTCGTTGTGCTCGTGAGCGCTCATGTGTTCTCCTCGGACGCATGCCGTCCCGGATGCGTCACCACTCCCGGAGCAGGCGACCGACGCCTCCCGCCCGTGGCGGCAGCAGCATCGAGTGGTCGCCGAGGAGGAGCCGATGGACCTGGAACTCACGGACGAGCTGCGCGACTTCCGTCGGGAGGTGCGCGCGTTCATCGAAGAGCGGCTTCCCGCGGACCTCCGCGTGAAGGTCGAGCGCTTCCTCGACCTCGGAAAGGACGACTATCTCCGCTGGCAGGACATCCTCGCCGAGAAGGGGTGGCTCGTCCATTCGTGGCCGGTGGAGCACGGCGGGACGGGGTGGACGCCAGCGCAACGCTACATCTTCGAGGAGGAGATGGGCCGCGCCAGGGCCCCGCGGATCATCCCCTTCGGACCGAAGATGGTGGGCCCGGTGATCTGCACCTTCGGCACCGAGGCGCAGAAGGCGAAGTACCTGCCCCCCATCGCCAGGAACGAGACGTGGTGGTGCCAGGGGTACTCGGAGCCCGACGCCGGCTCCGATCTGGCGAGCCTCGGCACCCGCGCGGTCCGCGACGGCGACCACTACCTCGTCAACGGGACCAAGACCTGGACCACCGCCGCCCACTGGGCGGACATGATGTTCTGCCTCGTGCGCACGGACCCCGAAGCCAGGCCGCAGGAGGGGATCTCCTTCGTGCTCGTCGACATGCGCGACCCCGGGGTCGAGGTCAGGCCCATCGTCACCATCGACGGGGGACGAGAGATCAGCACCGTGTACCTCACCGACGTGCGGGTGCCCGTGGAGGACCGCATCGGCGAGGAGAACAGGGGCTGGACCTGCGCCAAGTTCCTGCTCGGCCACGAACGCTTCGGCATCGCGCGGCTCCCGGAGTCCAGGGCCCGCCTTTCGTACCTGAAGGAGATTGCGCGCCGCCACCGGACGGGCGGGACGCTGCTCGCCGACGACCCCGACTTCATGCGCTCGGTGGCGGAGACCGAGATCGAGCTGACCGCGCTGGAGTACACCGAGCTGCGGGCGCTGATGAACGCCGAGCAGGGCGAGGCGCCCGGAATCGAGGCGAACATGCTCAAGATCCGCGGCACCGAGGTGCAGCAGAAGATCTCCGAGCTGCTCATGAAGGCCATGGGCTACTACGCCCTTCCCCACGTCCCCGAAGCGATGGAGTACGGCTGGAACGAGGCGCCGATCGGGCCGGAGTACGCGGCGGGGGCGGCGCCCGCGTACTTCAACATGCGCAAGACCTCGATCTACGGCGGAACCAACGAGATCCAGCGCAACATCATCGCCAGGACGGTGCTCGGACTGTGAGCTCGTCGGGCAGCGCTCTTCACGCCGCTCTCGCGCCGCCGCATCGAGGCCGGAACGCGCGTTGCCGGCGAGCGCCGGACGCGGCGCTGCGACGCCGGCGGCGAGCCCCCGGGCGTCGGGACGGGACGGCCCGGCCGTTGCCCGTACCGTCGCGCACACCCGTCGTCGCCGGCCGGACGCCGCCGTCTGCGCGCCGGTCCGCCCTCCCGCCCGGCCAACCGCCGGGGAGAGCGGACCGGCGCGCCGGAGCCGTCCCGTGAACTTCTCCCTGAACGAGGAGCAACGGCTCCTGAAGGACAGCGCCGAGCGCTTCGTGCGCGCGGCCTGCCCGCTCGACCGGCGCCGCGCGCTGATCGCGGGCGAGCCCGGCTACAGCGAAGAGACCTGGCGGCGGATGGCGGAGCTCGGGTGGCTGGGCGTCGGTGTGCCCGAGGCCTGCGGCGGGACCGGCGGGGGGCCGGTGGAGACGATGGTGCTCATGGAGGCGTTCGGCGCGGGCCTCCTGCCGGAGCCGTACTTCCCGAGCGTGGTGCTCGGCGGCGGCCTGGTCGCGACGGCCGGCGGCGAGGCACAGAGGCGGGCCATCCTGCCCGCACTGGCCGCCGGCGACCTCAAGCTCGGGTTCGCGTGGGCCGAGACGCAGAGCGGGTACGACCTGTTCGACGTGGCGACCACCGCCCGGCGTCGCGGCGGCGGCTACGTGATCGACGGAGCCAAGGGCGTGGTGCCCGGCGCCGCCACCGCCGGCAAGCTGATCGTCTCGGCGCGCACGGGGGGCGCTTCCCGCGATCGGGACGGCATCGGTCTGTTCATCGTCGATCGCGGCAGCGACGGCGTGCGGCGCCGCGACTATCGCACGGTCGACGGGTTGCGCGCTTCGGAGGTCCGGTTCGAGGGGGTGGCGGTCGGCGACGAAGCGGTGCTCGGCGATCCGGGCGGCGCCCTGCCGGCCATCGAGGCGGTGGCGGAACGGGCGGTCGCGGCGCTCTGCGCGGAGGCGGTCGGGGTGATCGGCGTCATCGTGCGCGACACCACCGAGTACCTGAAGACCCGCAGGCAGTTCGGCCGGCCCATCGGCGCCTTCCAGGTCCCGCGGCACCAGCTCACCGACATGGTGATGGCGAGCGAGGAGGTGCGATCGATGATGTACGTCGCGACCGTCCGGCTCGGCGAGCGCGACGCGGGACTACGCGCGAAAGCGGTGTCGGGCGCCAAGCATCTCGTCGGCCGGCACGGGCGGCTCATCGGCCAGCGCGCCATCCAGCTCCATGGCGGGATGGGCATGACCGAGGAGATGGCGGTCGGTCACTACTTCAAGCGCCTGACCATGATCGATCTCATGTTCGGCGACGAGGCGTATCATCTGAAACGCTACGCCTCGCTTTGAGCGGAGCCGCTCCCGGCTGCGCCGAACCGGGCGGCTCCCGGCCGATCCCGACCAGCAGGCAGCCCGTCCCGGTGCGCGAGTGGTGGCGGGTGTCGCAGGCGGCTTCGCGGACGTTGACGATGGTCCGATCCTTGCGGCTCATGACGTTGTCCGCCTCGTGAGCGCCGGCCGGAGCGGGGCCGCGGATCGCGCGGCGCGGCGTCTGCGCTCCGGCTACCGCGCGAGCTCCGCGATCGCACCGAGCGCGTGCTCCAGATCCTCGTCGTCGGTGAAGTAGCCGGGTGCGATGCGCACCGCGCCGAGGATCGCCGCCGTGCCCCGGTCCTCGTGCACCAGGGGGGCGCAGTGCAGGCCGGCGCGCACGCAGACATGGTGGTCCGCGTCCAGCATCTCGCCGACCTGCGGCGCCGGTACCCCGTCGATGTTGAACGAGAGCGTGGCGACCCGCGGCCGGTTCCCCCGCGGCCCGTAGACGGTCACCCCGTCCATGGCGTCGAGAGCGTTCCGGATGTGCCGGACGTGGTGGACCTCCACCGCCTCGATGTGCGCCAGCGCGCTTCGGCACGCGGCGGCGTGGCCGGCGTCGGAGGCGGCGCCGGGCCGGGCGCGTCCGAGGTCCGCGAACCATTTCTGCGCGGCGTTCAGTCCCGCGATGCCCGGGATCGAGCCGGTGCCCGCCTCCAGGCGATGTGGATAGGCATCGGGCTGGAAACGCGAAATCGAGTCGACGCCGGTGCCGCCTACCCGAACATGCCGGATCTCCACCCCTTCGGCGACGATCATCCCCCCGATCCCCATGGGGCCGAACAGGCCCTTGTGCCCGGTGAAGCACAGGACGCCGATCCCGAGCGCGTCCATGTCGATGGGGAGGACGCCGGCGCTCTGGGCGGTGTCGACGACGAAGGTCGCTCCCGCCTCGCGCGCGGCCGCCCCGATCGAAGCAAGGTCCTGGACCGATCCCAGCACGTTGGAGCCGTGGTTGACGACCACCACCCGGGTGCGCGGCCCGAGCGCATCGCGGATCGCGCCGGGGTCCACGTAGCCCTCGGCATCGGCCCCGACCCGCGTGACCCGCACCGCGTGGTCGCGCTCGAGATGGCAGAGCGGGCGCAGCACGGAGTTGTGCTCGACCCGCGTGGTGACCACGTGGTCGCCCTCGGCGACGATGCCGAACAGCGCGATGTTCAGCGCATCGGTGACGTTCTGGGTGAACACCACCCGGTTGGGGTCGCCGCGGAAGCCGAAGAACTGCGCGAGCAGGCGGCGCGTCTCGAAGATCATCTGCTCCGCCTCGATGGCGAGGGTGTGCCCGGCCCGGCCCGGATTGACCCCGTGGCTGCGGAAGAAGGCGTCCATGAACCGGTACACCGGCTCCGGCTTCGGCCAGGTGGTGGAGGCGTTGTCGAGGTAGTAGTGCTCTTTCATCACAGAGTCCCGCATGGGTGGTCCTCACGACACGACGCTGACGGAACGCGGCCCCGCGGATCCTCGCCGGCCACGGCTCGCTCAGGCCGCCACCGGCTCCCCGGCCCGCTCGCCCGCCGGCCGGCTCGCGCCCTCGCCGATGCGCAGCAGGCTCGGGAGCAGGAGCAGGGTGAACGCGGCGCTCACGCACATCCCGCCGATGATGACCGCGGCGAGGCCGCGGTAGAGCTCGCTCCCGGCGCCCGGGATGATCAGCAGGGGCAGCATCCCGAAGATGCTCGTCAGGGTGCTCATGACGATCGGCCGCAGCCGCATCCCCACCGCCTCGGTCACCGCGGCGCGCCGCGCGAGCCCGTCGCGCTCCATCGCCCGCGTCTGGTGCACGAGCAGGATGGCGTTGTTCACCACGAGCCCGAGCAGGATGATGAACCCGATCATGGTCAGCAGGTCGAGCGGCTGGCGCACGCCGAACACGTCGTTCATCAGCCGCAGCGCGACGAGGCTGCCGACGGTGGCGAGCGGCAGCGCGAGCAGCACCAGCATGCTGTCCCGGAACGAACGGAACAGCGCCGCCATCAGGAGGAAGAGGATCGCGATGGCGAGCAGGAAGCTTCCGCTCATGCTCCCGAGCGCGGTCTGGAGCTTGTCCGCGGTCCCCGAGAAGCGCACCTCGCCGTCGTCGGGGAGACGGGCCTCCAGTTGCGGCACCACCCGGTCCGCGATGACCTCGATCGCCGCCTCCAGCGACATTCCCTCCGGCGGCGTCACCTGGAGGGTGACGGTGCGGCGGCGGTCGATGCGCCGGATCTCGCCGGGACCGGCGGTACGCTCGATCCGGGCGAGCTCGCTCACCGGGAGCACCCCGCCCGGCGTCGCCAGCGGGATCGACCCGAGCTCCTCCGGGGTCTCCCAGCGCGGGACGCGGACCACGATGTCGAGGCGCTTCTCGCCGTCGAAGTAGTCGCCCACGTAGAGCCCCTCGCCGAGCGCGCGGGTCACCGCCGCCATGACCTCCCGGCTCCAGCCCGCCTCGGCGAGGCGCCGCTCGTCGGGCACGAGCCGGAGCTCGGGCTCGGCGAGCTCCAGCCCCGGGAACGGACGCACCCGCGCCCCCGGCAGCGCCTGGCCGATGCCGATGAACCCTTCGAGCGCCACCTCCATCAGCGCCTCGATGTTCCGGCTCCGGATGTCGACGTCGATGGTGTTGCCGGAGCCGAAGCCCCCGAACAGGGATGCGCGGCGCGCGAACGCGATGGTGTCGGGGAATCCGCGAATCGTCCGGTTGACGATCGGGATCAGCTCGTCGGTGCGCGACTCGTCCTCCGTCCTCGCGCCCATGAACACCCCGCGGGAGAACGCGACGAAGAAGTAGGCGTCGACCTTCGGCTCCTGCGTCCCGTCGAGGTACGGCCCGATGCGCTCCGCCACGACGCGTCCCATCTCGTCCTCGAGGTGGTCGATGTTGACCCCGGGCGGCGGGATGATGAACGCGAAGACCAGGTTCTGGTTACCCTGGGGCAGGTAGCTCGCCCGCAGCGCGAACGGAGACGGCGGGACCAGGGAGGCCAGCCGCTCCGGCGCCGGAACGAGCCCCAGGATCGCCTTCGGGGCGAGAGCGATCGAGATCCCGACCGGGACCACGGTCAGCACCGCGATCCAGAACGCCCGCCTCGCCGGCCCGTCGGTGAGCCGCACGATCGCGGAGGTGGCGGCTTGCCGCCAGCCCGCCCGGCGCTCCCCGCGCCGCTCGCGGGAGAGCCATTTCGACGACGCGGCGGGGATGACGGTGAGCGCCACCGCCATCGACGCCACGACCGCGATCGCGATGGTAAGCGCGAGGTCGGCGAAGAGCTGGCCGGCCTCGTCCTCGAGGAACACGATGGGCAGGAAGATGGCCACGGTGGTGGCGGTCGACGCGAGCAGCGCGCCCCACACCTGCCCGGGCCCCGCGAGCGCCGCCTCGTCCGCGGCCATGCCCCGCTCCCGCAGCCGCACGATGTTCTCCAGCACCACGATGGCGGCGTCGAGGGTCATCCCCACCGCGAACGCGAGGCCCGCGAGCGAGATGATGTTGACGGTCCGCCCGGCGAGCTCGAGGCCGAGGAACGCGGCGAAGAGCGAGATCGGGATCGCGACCGCCACCAGGAGCGTGGCGCGGAACCTGCGCAGGAACAGCCACAGCACGACGATGGCGAGCGCCACGCCGAGCCCGAGGTTGTTGCGGACCATCTCGATCGAGCGGTTGATGTAGGTGGTCTCGTCGTAGACCTGCCTGAACCCGAGCCGCGCGCGGGCGAGGGGGCCTTCGGCGAGCTCCGCCGCCGCGGCCCTGAGCCCCTTCATCACCTCGAGGACGTTCACGCCGATCTCGCGGTGGGCGTTCACCGCGATGGTCCGCACGCCGTTGGAGAGGACGAAGCTCTTGCGGTCGGCCAGCGCGACCTCGATGTCGGCGATGTCGCGCAGCCTGACGGGCAGGCCGCCGCGCCACTCCAGGACCATCTCCCCGAGGTCCCCGGCATCGAACGCGCCGGTGAACCGCAGCGTGTAGCGCCGCTTGCCGACGCTCACGTCGCCGCCCGAGATGTCCTCGTTGGCGCCGGTCAGGCGCGCCGCGGCCGGGAGCTGGACGCCGAGGCTCGCGGCCCGGTAGGGGTCGAAGGTGATGCGCACCTCGCGCTCGCGTCCGCCGTAGACCTCGGAACGCGCGACGCCCGGCACGCGCTCGAACCGGGTCCGGACGACCTCCTCCACGTACTCCTTGTAGCCCTGGATGTCGCGCGCGTTCCCCTCCCCGGTGGTGGCCATGAACCACGCGATGGCGCGGCTGTTGCCGCCCACAGTGTCGATGACCGGCTCGTCGGCGTCCTCGGGGTAGCGCGGAACGCGGTTGAGGCGGTTGAGCACCTCGATCAGCCCGCGCCGCAGATCGTGCCCGACCAGGAACTCGATGGACACCTCGCCCTGGCCGCGCTGGGCCCTGGAGACGATGCGGCTCACGCCGGGCAGCCCGCGCAGCACCTTCTCCTGCGGCTCGACGATCTCCGCCTCGATCTCCTCGGGCGCGGCGGCCCGCCAGGCGGTGCGGATGGTGATCTCCGGCTGCTCCACCTCGGGGGTGAGCTGGACGGGGAGGCGGGACAGGCTGATGGCGCCGAACAGGATCACGAGCAGCACCGCCACCAGGGTGGCGGTGCGGTTCGACAGCGCGAGGCGCGACCAGATCACCCCGAAGGCTCCGGGTCCACGACCCGCACCGGCGGTGCCGGCGCGCACGGTGTGACGCTCGAAGGCACGATCACCCCGAAGGCTCCGGGTTCACGACCCGCACCGGCTGCCCGGGACGCAGCCGTTCGCCGCCGCGGACCACCACGCGGTCGCCGGGCGCGATGCCGTCGACCTCGATGAGCGCGTCCTGGGCGATTCCCGGGGTCACCGCGACCCGGTCGGCGAGGCCCTCGCCGCTGACGCGGTAGACGGCGGCGCCGTCACGGCGCAGCACCAGCGCGTCGCGGGGGATGGCGACGACGGCGCGCGCGGCGGCGGTCGGGACCGCGACCCGCACGTCCTGACCGACCGGCCAGGAGCGGCCTTCGACACCGAGGCGCAGCTCGTAGAGCCGCGAGCGGTTGTCGCCCACCGGCACGATAGTGCGAACCGTCGCGCTCGTCCGGCCGCCGGGACCGGCCTCGAGAGCAAGCCCGCCGCCCTCCTCGACGAACGCGAGCGCCGCGATGGGGATCCAGGTCTGGACCTCCAGCGCGTCGGCGTCGACGATGCGCACCACCACCTCCCCGCTCTGGGCCCACTCGCCACCCTGGCGCACGCGCTCGGTCACGATGCCGCCGAAGGGCGCCCTGATCCGCGTACGCTCCAGGCGTTCCGTGGTCAGCGCGACCCGGGCGCGGGCGGCGCGCAGCTCGCTGCGGCTGATGTCGCGCTCGGCGACGGCTTCCTCGAGCCGGCTGCGCGTCGCCGTATTCTGCGTCACGAGCTTCTCCAGCCGTCCGACCTGCGCATCGAGGAAGGTGAGGCGCGCGCTCTCGCGGGCCACCGCCGCCTCGTTCTCCGCGAGCGACTGCCGCAGCAGCGCGTCGTCGATGCGCGCGACCACGTCCCCCTGCGCGATTGCCGTCCCGACCTCGGCCACCCACTCGAGCCGGCCCTCCACCTCGGCCGCGACCCGCGCCCGGTTGCGGCTGATGACGGTGCCGGGGTACCAGGTGACGGGGGCCAGCATGCGGCTCTCGGCCGTCGCCACCACCACCGGAGCGGGGGGCGGGCCGCCGGCGTTCCCGCCCCCTTGCGCGAACGCGGGCCGAGCGGCGAGCGCCGACAGCGACACCGCGACAAGGATCGCGGCGGCTCGATGGGGGGACGGAACGAGGCTCGGGGTCATGGCGCGGCTTTCTTCCCGTGGTCGCGGGAGAACCGCCGGCCATTGTGCCGATGACGGACGCGCAGCGCACGCCCGGAAATCCGTGGTCAGCGATTCCCGCCAGGCGGGAACAGGCCCCTGAAATCCCCTCGACTCGACGCCCCGAGGGTCGAAATCGCGCCGGAATCCCACCACGGTACGGCCTCTCCGGGCGCTGGCCGGAATTGCTGGTCCGCAGGTTTGCCGTGATGGAGAGGGAGGGGCTCCGTTGCGGCGCGGTTCATCCGGATCGCGCGTCACCGCCGGGCGCGGCGGCGCCCCGTCCCTGCCTCGCGAGCCCGAGGTTCTCGCGCAGGGTCGCGCCCGCGTAGTCCCGGTGGTAGAGGCCGCGGCGCTGCAGCTCGGGGACGACGAGGCGGACGAAGTCCTCGTAGGTGCCGGGGACGTGGGTGGCGGCGAGGACGAAGCCATCGCAGGCGGGGCGCTCGAACCACTCCTGGAGCCGGTCCGCGACCGTCGAAGCGGTGCCGACGAAGTGGGGCATCTCGCGCACCGTGCCCCGGTGGGAGAACCGCACGAAGTCGTCGCGGGTCGGGTTCGGGCTGCCGCTCAAACGCACCACGCGGTCCCGGATCGCCTGCAACCCGCTGATCGAGCGGAGCTCCTCGTCGGTGAAGGGCTCGTCCGGGGCCTTGGTCGCGAAGTCGAAGTTGAGCGCCTCGGAGAGCAGCGCGAGGGTGTCCGCCGGCCGCGAGAGACCGTCGGCGAACGCGGCCTTGTCCTCCGCGACGGTCTGCGTCTCGCCCGCCGTGACGTAGACGGCGGGCGCGATCCGGAAGCCGTCCGGGTCGCGGCCCGCGGACTCCGCCAGCGCGCGGGTCTCCGCGTAGGCGCGCGCCCCGAGATCCAGGTTCGGGTAGATCGCGAAGATGACCTCGGCCCAGCGGGCCGCGAACGCCCGCCCGCGCCCGCTCTGTCCGGCCTGGATGATCACCGGGTGACCCTGCGGCGACGGGGGCACGGTGAACGGCCCGCGGGAGCGGAAGTACCGGCCGCGGTGGTCGAGGCGTCGCACCTTCGCCGGGTCCGCGAACACGCCGCGCGCCCTGTCGAGGACGATGGCGTCCGGCGCCCACGCCTTCCAGTGCGCGAGCACCACCTCCATGAACTCGTCGGCGCGGTCGTAGCGCGCGTCGTGGTCGGCGACCCCGTCGGCGCCGAAGTTCGCGGCCTCGGAGTCGTTGAGCGAGGTCACCACGTTCCAGCCGGCCCGGCCCCCGGTCATGTGGTCCAGCGTCGCGAAGAGCCGCGCGACGTGGAACGGCTCGTGGTAGGTGGTCGAGCAGGTCGCGCCGAGCCCGAGCCGGCGGGCCGCCGCGCCCATCACCGAGAGGACCGGGATCGGGTCCATCTTGACCACCCGCACCCCGTGGCGCACCGACTCGGTGAAGTCGTCGCCGAAGCGGTCCGGCATCGCGAGCCGGTCGTCGAAGAACGCGAGGTGGAACTTGCCGGCCTCCAGGGTGCGGGCGATCCGCCGGTAGTACTCCGGGGTCATGAAATCGACGGCGGACTCGGGGTGGCGCCAGGAGGCGGGGAAGTTCGAGCAGTTCTGGGCCTGCAGAAACCCGACCATGGCGATCCGGCGGTCCGGCACGGAAGGCACCCCTCGCTGGCCGACTAGAAGCTCCGGACTATACCGGACGTCGGCGGATTCCGGCGGAGCCTGCCGGGCCATTCGCGGTTCGGCCTCTGAAAAGCCGCACGAAGCGCAGCTCGCCCGGGGTCCGCCCGTAGTCCGGAAGCCGGACGCCGACCCGGAACCGCCGTGCCCGACGAGCCCGGAAACCGAACCGGACAGACCATTTGCTCCCGACGCTCCCGACACGGAACGACCGACACGGAACGAAGCGGGAACGGAGGCGATCCCGTAGAATCCATGGCGTCCGTGACAACCGCGGAAGACGGATGAACCTTCATGGAAGCCAATCCCAGGGAGAGACTGCATCGACTGGTCGACGCCCTGCCGGCGGGCGAGCTCCGGGCGGCCGAACGCTGCCTGGAGCTGTTCTCCGAGTGCGGCGATTCGTTCGTTCAAGCCCTCCTGAGCGCTCCCGAGGCAGCCGAGCCGTCGAGCGACGAGGACCGCGAGGCGCTTGAAGAGGGACGCCGCGCTCTGGATGCGGGCGACTGCGTTTCCGACCGGGAGCTGCGCGCCGAGCTCGGGATATGACGTGGCCCCCGATGGGAGATGAAGTGGACCCTGATATGGACCCGTCCGGCGCTCCGGGACATGAAGAAGCTCGACCGGAGGCTCGCGCGCCGGATTCGGGAGGGCGTGGTGAACCTGGCTGAGACCGGCGGCGGAGATGTCGCGAAGCTCAAGGGCACAAGTCCGCCGGAGTGGCGGCTGCGGACGGGCGATCACCGGGTGTTCTTCCGATTCCGGGGCGATGCGCGCGAGATCCGGATACTGCGCGTCCGACGCCGCGACGAGGCGTACTGACAGGGCAGAGAGCATGAGCCGTCCGGCAGTCGGCTTCCGCCGATGACCTCGACGCTGTTCGCCTTCTACGAGCGGTTCGTGCTGGCGCATCCCGCGCGCGTCCTCGTGGTGATGCTCGCGGTGCTCGGGTTCTTCGCCTGGCAGGCCCGCCACTTCGAGCTCGACGCCTCGGCCGATTCGCTCCTGCTCGAGGACGACCGCGACCTCCGGACCCTGCGCGCGCTGCAGGCGCGCTATGCGTCGAAGGACCTGCTGATCGTCACCTTCACGCCGGGGGGCGACGTCTTCGGGGAGTCCTCCCTCGCACGGCTCCGCGTCCTGCGCGATCGCCTGCGTACCGCGCCCGGCGTCGAATCGGTCACCAGCATCCTCGACGTTCCCCTGCTCGACAACGTCGCGGGCGTCTCGCTGGCCGCGATCGCCGACAACCTCCGCACCCTGGACGATCCGGAGACCGACCGCGCGCGCGCCAGGGCGGAGCTGCTCGCAAGTCCCGTGTTCTCCGAGGTGATCGTGAGCGCCGACGCGCGCACCACCGCGCTGCTGCTCACGATGGAGGACGACGAGGCGTACCGCGCCCTGCTCGACGAGCGCAACCGGCTGCTCGTCGAGCGCTACTCGGAGGGCATCGACGACGCCTCGCGCACCGGGGTGGACGCCGAGCTGGAGCGCATCGAGCCGCTCTACCAGTCCGCGAAGCGCCGCGCCACCGCGAGCCGGCGGGCCCAGATCGCGGCCATCCGCAGCGTGCTCGCGGAGCCCGGCGGCGGCCGCTCCGGCCCGCCCGAAGCCCGGGGCGCCCTGCATCTCGGCGGGGTGCCGATGATCGCGGACGACATGATCACCTTCGTGCGCAACGACCTCGTCGTGTTCGGGGCCGGGGTGGCGGTCTTCCTCGTCATCGTGCTCGGCCTGATCTTCCGCGACGCGCGATGGGTGGCGCTCCCGCTCGCGGGCTGCCTCTACGCCGGCCTGCTGATGATCGGGATGCTCGGTCTGGTGGGGTGGAAGGTGACCGTGATCTCGTCGAACTTCCTCGCCCTGATGCTCATCATCACCATCTCGATGAACATCCACCTGACGGTGCGCTACCGCCAGCTTCATCGCGACTGTCCGGACCTCCCGCACCACGCCCTCGTCGCCGCCACGGTGCGGCGGATGGTGTGGCCCTGCCTGTACACCGCGCTCACCACCATCATCGGCTTCGGCTCGCTGGTGTTCAGCGGCATCAAGCCGGTCATCGACTTCGGGTGGATGATGAGCATCGGGCTCGCGGTGACGTTCGTCACCGCCTTCACCCTGTTTCCCGCCATCGTGCTGCTGCTCGGACGCCCCGGCGCGCCCGAGCGGGACGACGGGGAGGCCACGTTCACCCGCAGCGTGACCCGGAGCCTCGCGCGCGTCGCCGAACGGCGCGGGGGATGGGTGCTGGCCGCCGCGGGCGGCCTGCTCGTCGTCTGCGCACTCGGGGTCTCGAGGCTCACCGTCGAGAACAGCTTCGTCGACTACTTCAGCGAGGACACCGAGATCTACCGGGGGCTCGCGCTCATCGACCGCGAGCTCGGCGGCACCACGCCGCTCGAAGTGGTCCTCGACCTCGACGAGGACCGCATCTTCGACGACGAGCCGTCGCCGAAGCCCGCCGGACACGACCCCGAGGCCGAGCGCGAGAAGGCCGGGTACTGGTTCACCGAGTTCAAGCTCGAGCGCATCGGGGAGGTCCACGACTGGCTCGCGAGCCAGCCCGAGGTCGGCAAGGTGCTCTCGCTCGCCTCTCTGGTCCGGGTGGGCGAGAAGCTCAACGACGGCGAGCCGCTCGACAGCCTCCAGCTCGCGCTCGTCTACCGGCGCGCGCCCGAGGACCTGAAGCGCAGCCTCATCGACCCGTACATCGACATCCTGTGGGACGAGGCGCGGGTCTCGCTCCGCATCCGCGACACCCTGCCCGACCTGCACCGCAAGGAGCTGCTCGACCGGATCCGCACCGGCCTGCGCGACGAGCTGGAGCTCGGCCCGGACGACGTCACCGTGAGCGGACTGCTGGTGCTCTACAACAACATGCTCCAGAGCCTGTTCTCGTCGCAGATCTCGACCCTCGGCGCGGTGCTCGCCGGCGTCGCGGTCATGCTGCTGCTGCTCTTTCGCTCCCCGACCCTCGCGGTGCTCGGCATCGTGCCGAACCTGCTCGCGGCCGGGGCGGTGCTCGGCGCGATGGGCCTCGCCTCGATCCCGCTCGACTTCATGACCATCACCGTCGCCGCGGTCACCATCGGCATCGCCGTCGACAACGCCATCCACTACATCTACCGGTTCCGCGAGGAGTTCGCCCGGTCCGGCGACTACACCGCCACCATGCACATATGCCACGCGAACATCGGCAAGGCGGTGTTCTACACCTCGGCCACCATCATCTTCGGGTTCTCCATCCTCACGCTCTCGAACTTCCTGCCCACCATCCACTTCGGGCTGCTGACGGGGCTCGCGATGGCGATCGCGCTGCTGGCGGCGCTCACCCTGCTGCCGAAGCTCATCCTGCTCGCGAGGCCCTTCGGCAGGGGGTGAGCCGGGAGAGGGCGGGATGCCGAGCCGGGCCTGCGGTTCGCACGGCCTCCGGGACGGGACCGGAGCCGGACCCATCGGACCGGACCGCGGCTCGACCGAGGCGCCGCCGCGCCGTATCGGCGGGCTCTCATGCAGGCGGCGGCAGACGCCACGGCGCGCCCCGACGCACGCCGCCATCGCCGGGGCGTCCGCGACATCGAAGCCGGGACGCCAACGGCACCGCCGTCATCCCGATGCCCGCCGCCACCGCCGGGGCGTTCGCAACGGGCCGGACGGGGCCGGGGCGGCGGCCTGCAGCAATTCCCGCCAACGCCCGGAGAGGCCGTGCCGCGATGGGATTCCGGCGCGATTCCGACCCTCAGGGCGTCCAGTCGAGGGGGTTTCGAGGGCATGTTCCCGCCTGGCGGGAATTGCTGGGCGGCCTGCAGCAATTCCCGCCAGCGCCCGGAGAGGCCGTACCGTGGTCGGATTCCGGCGCGATTTCGACCCTCGGGGCGCCGGATCGAGGGGAATTCAGGGGCATGTTCCCGCCTGGCGGGAATTGCTGGGCGGCCTGTCATGAAATCGCTATATCGGTGGTCTGTCATATATGCTTGGACAGGCGCGCGACGGTACACGGCGGCGCACGCCGCCGTCGCCTCGCCCGCGGCGGAGCCGGACGGGAGGGATCCCCGATCCGTCGCGCCGACAACGACGAACCGCATGATCCACACCGAGAGGAGACATCCCATGAAGACCGGAAACATCATCCGCCGCAGCGCGGCCGCCGCCGTCGCCTCGCTCGCGCTGGCGGCCGGCGCGCCGGCCGCCAGCCTGGCCGCCACCCTGACCGTGTATACCGCGGTCGAGGCCGAGGACCTCAGGAAGTACGCCGCACGCTTCAACGAGGACCACCCCGATATCGAGATCAAGTGGGTCCGCGACTCCACCGGCATCGTCACCGCGAAGCTCCTCGCCGAGAAGGACAACCCCAGGGCCGACGTCATCTGGGGGCTGGCGGCGACGAGCCTCCTGCTCATGAAGTCCGAAGGCATGCTCCACCCCTACCGGCCGAAGGGCGTCGAGCGGCTCGACCCGAAGTTCGTCGACACCGACGACCCGCCGGCCTGGACCGGCATGGACGCGTGGGTGGCGTCGATCTGCGTGAACACCGTCGAGCAGGGCAAGCACGGGTTCGCGACCCCGACCTCGTGGAAGGACCTCACCAGGCCCGAGTACAGGGGCCACGTCGCGATGCCGAACCCGAACTCGTCCGGCACCGGCTTCCTCGACGTCTCGAGCTGGTTGCAGATGTTCGGCGAGGAAGGCGGCTGGCAGTTCATGGACGCGCTGCACGAGAACATCAGCCACTACACCCACTCCGGCTCCAAGCCCTGCAAGCAGGCGGCCCGCGGCGAGGTGCCGATCGGCGTCTCGTTCGCGTTCCGGGGCGCGAAGTCGAAGGCCCAGGGCGCGCCGATCGACATCGTCGTGCCGTCGGAGGGCATCGGCTGGGACATGGAGGCCACCGCCATCGTGAAGGGGACGCGGAACCTCGAGGCGGCGCAGACGCTCGTCGACTGGTCGGTGGGCGAGAAGGCCAACATGATGTACAACGAAGGCTACGCGGTCGTCGCGATCCCGGAGCTCGCGAAGCCGGTGGAGCACTTCCCCGACGGCATCCTCGAGGCGATGATCGACAACGACTTCGAGTGGTCGGCGAGCAACCGCAAGCGCATCCTCGCCGAGTGGCAGAGGCGCTACGACTCGAAGTCGGAGGCGAAGTAGGCGTCACGCCGGGCGCCGTCCGGTCCGATGCGAGGCCGGAGGCGCCCGCCTCCGGCCTTTCCTTCCCCGCCGGCCCGGGTCCCATGATCGACGGCCCGGGCCGGCACTCTTCTCCGACGCCATGCCTTCGACAGAAACCCCACCGACCGATTCCTATCTGAGAATCAGGCGTCTGACCAAAAGGTTCGGCGAGTTCACCGCGCTGGCCGACATCTCGCTCGATGTCCTGGAAGGCGAGTTCGTCTGCTTCCTCGGTCCCTCGGGCTGCGGCAAGACCACGCTGCTGCGGGCGATCGCGGGGCTCGACATCCAGACCGCGGGCACCATCGAGCAGGCGGGCGCGGACATCTCCGCCCTCCCCCCCTCGGAGCGCGACTTCGGCATCGTGTTCCAGTCCTACGCCCTGTTCCCGAACATGACGGTGGCGCGCAACGTCGCCTACGGCCTGGAGAGCCGGAGACGCCCGCGCGAGGAGGTGCGGAGCCGGGTGCGGGCGCTGCTCGACCTCGTCGGCCTCCCCGACCAGGGCGGCAAGTATCCGGCCCAGCTCTCGGGTGGACAGCAGCAGCGCATCGCGCTCGCCCGCGCCATCGCGATGTCGCCCGGCCTGCTGCTGCTCGACGAGCCGCTCTCGGCCCTCGATGCGAAGGTGCGGGCGCGGCTGCGGCACGAGGTGAAGGCCCTCCAGCGCCGGCTCGGCATCACCACCATCATGGTCACCCACGACCAGGAGGAGGCGCTGACCATGGCGGACCGCATCGTGGTGATGAACCACGGCGTGATCGAGCAGGTCGGCGCTCCGGCCGGGATCTACCGCGAGCCCGCGAGCGTGTTCGTCGCCGACTTCATCGGCACCATGAACTTCCTTGCCGCCGAGGTCACGGAGGAGGCGGCCGCGGGGGACGGAGAAGTCAGGGCGGGAGGTCTCGTCCTCGCGTGCGACACCTCGGGGCATTCCCGCGGCGAGCGGGTCACCGCGGCAATCCGGCCCGAGGACATCGTGCTCCTCGGCGCGGAGCCGACCAGCCGTACTTCTCCCGCGTCATCGCCTGTCCGGTCCGAGGACATCGTGCTCCCGGACGGGGGAGGCGCCAGAGATCCCGGAACCACCGGAGACACCCGGCATCCCGGGTCCGCGGAAGACCACGGGAACACCCGTGGCTCCGGGGCCGCGGAAGACGACAGGGACACCCATGACCCCGGGACCGCTGAAGACCGCAGGAACACCCGTGGCTCCGGGTCCGCGGAAGGCGGCGGGGACACCCGTGGCTCCGGGGCCGCGGATGACGGCGGAAAAACCCGTGACTCCGGGGCCGCGGAAAACGACGTGGCCGCCGACCGGAGCGGAGGCATCGGCGCGACGGTCGAGTACGTCGAGTTCCTCGGCTCGTTCGCCCGCGTCGAGCTCGCGAGCGCCGGCGTGCGCCTGCGGATGGACCTGCCCATCGCCCAGGTGCAGCGCTTCGATCTGGCGGCGGGGAGCGCGGTGCGGGCGATGGTCCCGCCCGGAGCGGTGCGCATCTACGCCGGAGCGCCGCCCGATGGCTGACGCCGTCCGCCGCGGTCCGGACGCGCGTACCCGGCGATTCGACGCAGGGGAGCCACGAATCCGACGCGCCCCCGAGCGCCGCTCGGGCGCCGCCGGCAGGCGGCGCGGCGTGCTCCGGCCCGATACGCATCGAAGCGGAGAGGCTCCCGGTGGCTGAAGCCGTCCTCGACGTCCCGGCCATCAAGCCGAAGGTCGGCCGCGACGACTGGACGATGCGCGCCTTCATCGGCGTCATCGGCCTCTACCTGGTGATCACGCTGGCCCTTCCGCTCTACGCCATGATGTCGAAGAGCGTGCGCGACCACGACGGCGCGCTCGTCGGATTCGCCAACTACCTCGACTACTTCTCGACTCCGGCCCTGACGTACTCCATCTGGAACAGCCTCCAGGTGGCGACCATCACCACCATCATCACCGTCACCGTCGGGTTCACCTTCGCGTACGCGCTCACCCGGAGCTGCATCCCGCTCAAGGGGCTGTTCCAGTCGATCACGATGATCCCGATCCTGGTGCCGTCGCTGCTGCCGGGCATTGCGCTGGTCTACCTCTTCGGAACCCAGGGGCTCATCAGGGAGCTGCTGTTCGGGCACTCCATCTACGGACCGATAGGGATCGTGATCGCGGAGGTGTTCTTCACCCTGCCGCACGCGATCATCATCCTGATCACCTCGCTGTCCATCGCCGACGCCCGCCTGTACGAGGCGGCGGTGGCATTGCGCGCGAGCCGGCCCAGGATCTTCCTCACCGTCACCCTGCCCGGCTGCCGCTACGGGCTCATCAGCGCCGCGTTCGTGGTGTTCACCCTCGCCCTCACCGACTTCGGCGCGCCCAAGGTCATCGGCGGGGACTTCAACGTGCTCGCCACCGACGTCTACAAGCAGGTGATCGGACAGCAGAACTTCGAGATGGGGGCGGTGGTGAGCGTGGTGCTGCTGATCCCGGCGGTGCTCGCGTTCGCCGTGGACCGCGTGGTGCAGCGCCGGCAGGTCGCCCTGCTCTCCTCGCGCGCGGTGGCGCTGGAGCCGAAGCCGAACCGCGCCTTCGACGCCGCGATGCTCGCCTACTGCGTGCTCGTGAGCATCTTCCTGCTCGGGATGCTCGGCGTGTGCCAGTACGCCGCGCTCGTCAGGTTCTATCCCTACGACCTGAGCTTCGGCCTGCAGAACTACGACTTCGACGTGATGGACGGCGGCGGCTGGGACTCGTACTGGAACTCGACCCGGCTGGCGGCGTATACGGCGGTCTTCGGGACCGTCGTCGTCTTCGCCGGCGCGTACCTGGTGGAGAAGGGCCGCGGCTTCCGGGCCGGCCGCACCGGGTTCCAGCTCCTGGCGATGATGCCGATGGCGGTTCCCGGGCTGGTGCTCGGGCTCGCCTACATCTTCTTCTTCAACCACCCGGACAACCCGCTCGGCTTCCTCTACCACACGATGGCGATCCTGGTGATCAGCACCGTCGTCCACTTCTACACCGTCGCCCACCTGACCGCGGTCACCGCGCTCAAGCAGATGGACCCCGAGTTCGAGTCGGTCGCGGCGTCGCTCAAGGCGCCGTTCTACCGCACGTTCTGGCGGGTGACGGTGCCGGTGTGCCTGCCCGCGATCCTCGACATCACGATCTACCTGTTCGTGAACGCGATGACCACGGTGTCCGCGGTGGTGTTCCTCTACGGGCCGGACACGAACCTCGCGTCGGTCGCGGTCCTCAACATGGACGACGCCGGCGACATCGCGCCCGCGGCGGCGATGGGGATGATGATCTTCTATACCGCGGCGTCGGTGCGCCTGATGCACTTCTTCGTGTCGAGGTTCCTGCAGCGGCGCACGCAGGCGTGGCGGGTGAGGTGAATCTGCATCCGCGCCCAAGGGGTCGGGGAGAACGACAGCATCGATGTTCTCCAGGGCGTCTGTGTCGACGTGCAGCCCGCACGCCCGCGCCCTGCCCAGCATCCACTGGAGCGCGAGGTTCGACAGCCCCGCTCGTCGTACCAGCCGCCGACGTCGCAGTGCACCCCGCGGGCAGAGGCTGGAAGTGGCTGAATGCATCCTCGATTGGGCCGGGATGCCTGGAATTCCTGGATCGCGAATGCGCACCCGACCGACGCAAGGAACTCCGGCATCATTTCGTCGCACGGTCAGCCATCAGGGCAAGTAGTCGCCGATAAGAATACCGACGAACATGCAACTGCCCCGACTCAGCAGATCTATTTCGAAGAAGCACGACAGCGCTCCTACCGCGAAAATCACCACAAGGGCAATTACGGCCAAGCCGATAAGTTTGCTGGTATCCATCTCAGACATCCCCTCATTATTTTGCCGTCAGATGACCCCGAAGAGTTCCCGATACACACGCTGCTCCACAAGCATGTGGGCAAACTCCTCGACCAGTGGACGCAGCCGATGCGCGGGCCAGTTGGGCAGATGGTGATAGAGCATCAGCCCCTGGCGAAACAGCGAGTGCGTGCGGGTCTTGACCGTGTTCGCCTTCAACCACCGGTCGTAGCCCAACCGCTCCCCCGCCGCACCGAGCAACGTCAACAACGCCATCGACAACGCGCTGAGCAGCAACAGGCGGTCGCGCCGCGCCGTGTGACGCACCCGCATCGCCCCCATCCCCATCCCGAAACGCCAGTCCTTGAGGTCGCGAAAGCTCGTCTCGATACCCCAGCGCTTGGCGTAATAGCGAATCAGCGTGCGGGTGGCCACCTTCTCCTCGCTCGCCACCACGCACCACGGCTCGGCCATCGCCGGCGCGTGCACGCACACCGCCTTGCCCACCGTCAGGGCATGGGCATCGGTCACCGTCGCACCGCGCAGCGTGCACGAGCGCCCCTGCACGCCCACCCACTGCGACGCCCGGCGCCGCTCGCCCTTCGCGCTCGTCACCCAGAGGTTGCCCCGGATGCGAAGCACGTACTCGAAGCCGAGCTCCTGGCTCAGGCACTGCATCATCGGCGCGTTGCCGAATCCCCGGTCCGCCACCACCGTGACCTTCACCGCCTCGGGCATCGCACCGCGCAGCGCACGCAGCAGCGCATCCTCATGCCCCCTCTGATGGCCTTTCAGCGTCGACGCCTGCACCGTGCGCCACATCAGCGGGGTCGCCCGACCGTGCCCGGTCAGCATCGACAGCACTATCGTCTCGTGCCCGTCGCGCGCGAAGCTCGTCCAGTCGAGCGCCACCACCACCTCGCAGCGCGCACCCACGAGGTACTTCACCCAGGAGTCGAAGAATGTCTCCATCTCGATGCCGTCGTTGCTCAGCAGCCGGTCGACCTGCTTCACCCCGTGCTTGCCGAGCGTGCCCATCGCCTGCGCCAGTCCCTGGCCGATGGCATGCACCGCCAACGAGGCGCTGGTCAACACCCCCAGCGTCGCATTGGCCAGCGACAGGACCCGCTTCGCGTGCAGGTCGCCTTCGTACATTGCGGTGATGAATTCGCGGATGTCGTCTCGTTGCAGCATGATGGGTTGGGACATCGGATGGCTCCACGGTGGCTCGCAGGCGCGAGCGTGACCCCGGAGCTTCGCGTTGGCAACACGAGCCGTGTGCTCAAGGAGGCATGAAATGGTCGGGTCTTGCAACCTGTACATTAATTCAGTCAGTTACAGACGAATTCTCAGCTAAATTATGAGGGGATCTCTAAGGGTATCCATTCCATAGTTTTCCCCGTGTATCGGGCGCAAGGACACGCGGACTACGCGCCACAACGCCGCCGCACTTCCTACACCGAACCTCGCCGAGCGTCGATTCGAAGCTTACACCGCCCGGCCGACGCTGGTCGTCCGGGTCGACCAGCTCGCCGTCTCCGGCGCCTCCGTGGCCTGCGGCGCCTCCGAGATTCGATTCGAGGAGGCCCGATTCGGGCGGGAGATCCGGCGACGTCGGCCCGGGCGTCGGCCCGGGCCTTGATATCGCGGTCAGCATTCCGGGCGGGCGGCGTCGCGGGCGAGCAGGGTCTCCACCGCTTCGGCAGCGGTGGAGGCGCCGGTCACGACGGCCCGGACCTGCGCGCAGATCGGCAGCTCGATCCCGAGCCGCCGGGCCAGGCCCAGCACCCGGGCGCTCGTCTCGATGCCTTCGACGACCTGGCCGACGGCGGCGGCGGCTTCGGCCGGCGGCATCCCCCGCGCGAGCGCGAGCCCGAACCGGCGGTTGCGCGACTGGTCGTCGGTGCAGGTGAGCACGAGGTCGCCCAGCCCCGCGAGCCCCATGAAGGTCGCGGCGCGCCCGCCGGCCGCCTCACCGAGCCGCACCATCTCGCTCAGGCCCCGCGCGATGAGCGCGGCGCGGGTATTCGCCCCGAAGCCGAGCCCGTCCGCGATGCCGGCGGCGACCGCGAGGACGTTCTTGACCGCGCCCGCGATCTGCACCCCGGCAAGGTCGTCGCTGGTGTAGACGCGGAACCGCGGATTCGCGAGACGGGCCGCCCACTCCCGGGCGAACCCGGTGTCGGTCGCGGCGAGCGTCACGGCGGTGGGAAGGCGTCTCGCCACCTCGCCGGCAAACGTCGGGCCGGAGAGCACCCCGAGGGGGACGCCGGGAGGCAGCCGCTCGGCCGCCACCTCGTGGAGGAGGCGGCCGCTCGACGGATCGAGGCCCTTGGTCGCCCACAGCATCCCCCGGCGCGCCGCGGGCATCGCGGCGAAGTCGTCGGCGACGGTTCCGAACGCATGGCTCGGAACCGCCACGAGGCAGCGCGCCGCCGCATCGACCACCCGCGCGAAATCCGGCTCGACCGCCAGACGGTCGGGGAAGCGCTGGCCGGGAAGGTACTTCTCGTTGCTGCCGCGCTCGGCGATGGCCGCGAGCGCCGCCTCGTCGCGGCCCCACAGGAGCGTCCCGTGCCCGTTGCGCGCCAGCAGGACCGCGAGCGCGGTGCCCCACGAGCCGGCGCCGAGCACCGCGACATCGAAGCGCCGGCTCATGACGCCGTCGGACTCGGTGCCGGGTCGAACACGGTGGAGTCCGGCCGGCGGACCGGGCGGAGTACGAGGCTACTTCCTGGTCAGGGGAAGGCTCGCGCCTTCCCAGGCCAGGATGCCGCCATTGAGGGCGTACACCTTCTCGAACCCGCCGGCGACCAGCCTTCCGCCCGCCTTCAAGCTGATCTGGCCGGTGCGGCAGGTGGCGATGATCGGCCGTCCGCGGAACTTGTTCAGCTTGCCGAGCCGGTCCGCGAGCTGGGACTCGGGAATGTTCAGGGCGTTGACGATGTGGCCCTGGCGGAACTCGCCATCGCTGCGGAGATCGAGGATGACGGCGTCTTCGTGGTTGATGAGGCGCGTCGCATCCGACGGACTCAGCTTGCGCACGCCGCGCGCCGAGCCCTGGAAGAACGTCCACACGATTCCGCCGAGGATCGCGATGAACGCCATGCACAGTCCCGGATGGTTGGAGAAGAATTCTTGCAGCCTGTCCACTTGCACCGCCTTCGGACGCGGGCCGGTGCGGCGGGCCCACTGGCGGCACCGGCCCGGCGACGGGCCGCGAGATTAGCGCGATGATCCCCTCCCCGCAACGCCGCGCACCGGCTCCGCGCACCGGCTTCCGGCCACCATCGGCCGGGGTGTACGCCCGATTCGTGACGCGCCCGGGATCGGAGCCGAGGTGTCATGGCTCACCCCCCGCATCCTTGTATCGGCTCTCGGCCGCCACACTCTCGGCCGCCACCGTTTGACACCGGGCCGTCCGGCGCATGACCATCACGGCGTGGTCAGGCATCCGGTTCGCGAACCGCGCGCGCGATTCCTCACGCGGCTCGCGCACGCCTGCATTCCGGTGTTCCTCCTCGCCTGCGCGGCCGGTGCGCCGGGGCAGTCGGACTACCAGATCCGCAGCGATCTCGAACGGGTGCGGGCCCGTCTCGAGGCGACCGCGCGCGAGCTCGCCCGGGCCCACGACGAGCACGACGCCCATACGAAGGCGCTGGCGCGAAGCGAGAAGCTGGCGGCCGCGGTCCGCAACGAGGTCGCCGGCCTCGACGAACGCCTGGCCGCGGCGCGCGAACGGGCCGCCGGCGCGCGCCGCGCGGTCGAACGGACGCGCGCCGAGCTCGCCGAGCGGCGGCGTGCGCTCGCCCGCGCAATACGCGCTTCGTATCGCTTCGCCCGCCGCGACCCGGTCGCGAGGCTCCTCGACCTCGAGTCGCTGCGCAACATCGACCGGCTGCTCGCCTACCACTCCGTCATCGAGCGGGCGCACGCGGCCCGCATCGGCGCGATCGCCGGCACCGTCTCCAGGCTCGAAGCGCAGGAGGCGCAGGTGGCCGGAGAGGTCGCGACCATCGCCGCGCTTCGCAGCGAGCGGCAGCGCCGCCTCGCCGAGCTCGACGAACGGCGCGCCGCCCGGGCGGACGCCATGCGGGCGCTGGCCGCGCGTATCCGGAGCCGCGAGAGCCGGGCCGCACGCCTGCGGACCGACGAACGCCGGCTCGTGGAGCTTGTCGAGGCGCTGCGCGCGTCCCTCACCGACGACGTGCTGGAGCTCCCCGGCAACCGGACGTTCGAGCAGTTGCGCGGCCGGCTCCGGTGGCCGGTGAGCGGCCCGGTGCTCGCCCGGTACGGCGCCCCGCGCGGCGAGAGCGGCCTGGCCTGGCGGGGCATGCTGATCGGAGCGCCGGCCGGGGAGCCCGTCCATTCCATCCACCACGGCCGGGTCGCGTACGCCGACTGGCTGCGGGGGTTCGGTCTGCTGCTCATCATCGAGCACGAGGACGGATTCATGAGCCTGTACGGACACAACGCCACCCTGGCCCGGGAGACCGGCGACTGGGTGGAGTCCGGGGAGATCGTCGCCACGGTCGGCGACAGCGGCGGCCATTCGCGCTCCGCCCTGTACTTCGAGATCCGGCGCGCCGGACACCCGGTGAACCCCTACCGGTGGTGCGTGGCGCCGGCCGCCGCCGCGCTTGTAAGCCGTTAGCGGCGGCGAGTATTCTCGCGCGACGCGGGCGCGCCGGGAGTTTCGGGCGCGTATCGGAGACGAAACATGAAGTGGCTCACTCGATCGGTCACCTGGCTCCTCGTCGGCGTCTCGATCGGCGCGTCCCTGGCCATCGGCCAGGGAGTCCTCGCGGAGCGTCGCGCCGAAGGCACCCTGCCCCTCGAGGACCTGCGCACGTTCACCGAGGTATTCGCCAGGATCAAGAACGACTACGTCGAGACGGTCGACGACGGGACGCTGCTCGAGAGCGCGATCCGCGGCATGCTGACCGGCCTCGACCCGCACTCCGCCTACCTTGTGCCCGACGACTACCAGGATCTGCAGGCGGGCACCAGCGGCGAGTTCGGGGGGCTGGGCATCGAGGTCGGCATGGAGGACGGGTTCGTCAAGGTGATCGCTCCGATCGACGACACGCCCGCGCAGCGTGCCGGCGTCGAGGCGGGCGACCTGGTCATCCGCCTCGACGACACGCTGGTGAAGGGCATGTCGCTGGCCGATGCGGTCAAGCTGATGCGCGGCGAGCCCGGCACCGACATCGTCCTGACCATCGTGCGGGAGGGGGAGGCACGCCCCATCCAGATCACCATCACCCGCGACGTCATCCGCGTCACCAGCGTGCGCACCCGTCCGCTCGAGCCGGGGTACGGATACATCAGGATCAGCCAGTTCCAGATTCGGACCGGGGAGAGCCTGCGCGAGGCGGTCGCCAAGCTCCGGAAGGAGGCCGGCGACGACGGCCTCAAGGGCCTCATCCTCGATCTCCGGAACAATCCGGGGGGGGTGCTGAACGCGGCGGTGTCGGTGTCCGACGCGTTCCTGGACGAGGGGACCATCGTCTACACCGAGGGGCGGATGGACGACGCGAAGCTCACGTTCAGCGCCAAGGGGGCGGACATCCTCGAGGGCGTTCCGCTCGTGGTGCTGGTCAACGCGGGGTCCGCCTCCGCCTCCGAGATCGTCGCCGGGGCGCTTCAGGATCACGGACGCGCGGTGATCATGGGGGAGAAGACGTTCGGCAAGGGCTCGGTGCAGACGATCCTTCCGCTCGGCAACGGATCGGCGCTGAAGCTCACCACGGCGCGGTACTACACGCCTTCGGGGACGTCGATCCAGGCGCGCGGGATCGTCCCCGACATCACCCTCGATCGCATGCGCGTGTCCCAGATCGACATCGGCCAGGGGGTGAAGGAGGCCGACCTTGCGGGCCACCTGGAAGGCGACGACGGGAAGGACGGCCTCGATGCGGCGGGGCAGGCCCGGCGGGAAGCCGACGACATGCCGCTCGCGGAGCGGGACTTCGCGCTCTACGAGGCGCTCAACCTCCTCAAGGGCCTGCACATTCTCAAGGGCCGCTCGTAGTAAGCCGGCGGCGGATCAGTCCCCGCCCGACAGCGCGGCGAGGATCAGGCCCGCGCCCACGCCGCCGAGGACCCCCACCCACAGCGGCGCTCCCCACAGGTGCGCGAGCTGCTCCGCACCCACGCCGAGCACCACCGACGCCGCGACCAGCAGCGCGGCGCCGGCCACCGCCTGCACGACGCGCCGGTTTCCCCGGCGGACCTCGGCGCGCAGCCGGTCGATCGCTTCGCAACGGATGCCGACCTCGATCCGTCCCGAGCGCGCGAGCTTCATCGTCTCGTAGGCGAGACCCGGGAGCGCCGGCAGGGTCTCGCCCCACCTCGGCGCCTGGCGCCCGAGCTCTCGCATCAGCCCCCGGGCGCCGATCTTCCCGCGCATCCAGCGATCGAGGAACGGCTTGGCGGTCTCCCAGAGGTCCAGGTCGGGATAGAGCTGGCGGCCGAGACCCTCGACGTTGAGCAGCGTCTTCTGCAGCAGAACGAGCTGCGGCTGCACCTCCATGTGGAACCGCCGCGTGGTGCGGAAGAGCTGCACGAGCATCCGGCCGAAGGAGATCTCCTTCAGCGGGCGGTCGAAGATGGGCTCGCACACCGTGCGGACCGCCGCCTCGAACTCGTCGATGCGGGTGTCGGCCGGGACCCACCTCGACTCGACGTGCAGCTCCGCCACCCGGCGGTAGTCGCGATTGAGGAACGCGAGGAGATTCTCGGCGAGGTAGCGCTGGTCCTGCTCGGACAGGGCCCCCATGATGCCGAAGTCCACCGCGATGTACCTCGGACGCTCGGGGCGGGCGCGATCGACGAAGATGTTGCCGGGGTGCATGTCGGCGTGAAAGAAGTTGTGGTGCGTCAACTGGGTGAAGAAGATCTCGACGCCCCGCTCGGCGAGCAGCCGCAGATCGATGCCGGCGTCGGCGAGCGCGCCGACGTTGCTCACCGGTATCCCCGATACCCGCTCCATCACCATCACCCGGCGCCGCGTGTACTCCCAGTGCACCTCCGGCACGTAGAGCAGGTCGGAGCCCTCGAAGTTCCTGCGAAGCTGCGAGGCGGACGCCGCCTCGCGCAGCAGATCGAGCTCGTCGAGGATGGTCTTCTCGTACTCGGCCACGACCTCGCGCGGGTGGAGCCGCCGCGCATCGGGCCAGTACCGGTGCGCCAGGTCCGCCACGAGCCGGAGCAGGCTCACGTCGCGCCGGATGACCTTCTCGATCTCCGGGCGCACGACCTTGACCACCACTTCCCGGCCGTCGGCGAGCCGCGCCGAGTGGACCTGGGCGATCGACGCCGATGCCAGCGGCTCGCGCGCGAACTCGCTGAAGATCTCCTCCACCGGACGCCCGAGCTCGCGACGCACGATCGCGGCGGCGGCCTCGCCCGGGAACGGCGGCACCCCGTCCTGGAGGCTCGCGAACTCGTCCGCGATGTCCTCGGGCAGCAGGTCGCGGCGGGTCGAGAGGATCTGGCCGAACTTGACGAAGATCGGACCGAGGTCCTCGAGCGCGCGGCGCAGCCGCACCGCGCGCGGCGCCTGCTCCCGGCGGACCCAGTTCCAGGGCAGGAGGTAGAGGACGAACCGGACCGGGCGCAGCAGGTGCGTCCTCAGCACGATATCGTCGAGTCCGTGACGCACCAGCACCACGTTGATGGAGACGAGCCTCAGTATCCGGCGGAACCCGATCACGGCCGCGGCGCGCCCCGGCGTTCGAGCCGCCCCACCCGGGCCTCGAGACGCTCGACATCGTCGCGGATCGTGTCGGCGGCCTGCGAGAGCCGCTCGGCCTCGTCCGCGAGCGGCGTCGCGGCGGCCTCGTAGCGCAGGTACTCCGACACGTCCGCGAGCAACGCGGCGCCGGCCGCGCGCATCCAGCCGCCCAGCCCGCGCACGCCGCGGGCGAGCTCGTGGGCCGGAATGTCGCCGATGCGCCGCGCGAAGGCTTCTTCGATGTCGACATCCATCCGGGCGACGATCTGCCGCAGCCGCGTCGCCAGCGCGATGTCGCCGCGCAGGCGCACCTCCTCGCTCAGGATCAGGCTCTCGCGGTCGCCGGCGAACGCGAAGCGGAGCAGCGACAGCGGAGGGCCGGAGATCGTCACGTCGGCGTCGACCTCCCCGTCGCGCGGCCCGACGCGCACCCGCTCGCCGTCGATGCGCAGGCGCAGCACCCCGACGCCGGTGGCGTCGAGCTCGACGACCCGGCCCGACAGGCCGGCCAGGGCGTGGCGCGTCTCGGGGTCCAGCTCGAGCGCGGCGTCGATCAACCGGCCGAGCAGGCCGACGGGAAGCGCGCTCACGACCGCCCGCGCACCCGCGCGGAGAGGATTGGCTCGCTCGTCGGCGACCGCCCGCACACTCGCGCGGAGAGGCCCCCGGTCCGACCGGCGGCCGATCCCGCGGCCCGCCGCCGGCGACCGGCCGCCCCCGCCCCCTCCCCCGCCTTCACAGGCGGTATCCCTTGTGGACGGCGACGATGCCGCACGCGAGATTGTGAAACCCGCAGCGCTCGAATCCGGCCTCGCGCATGGCGTCGAGCAGCGTCTCCTGGTCCGGGTGCCGGCGGATGGACTCCGCAAGGTAGCGGTAGCTGTCCGCGTCTCCGGCGACCAGGCGTCCGAGGACGGGCAGCACCGCGAACGACCAGGCGTCGTAGGCGCGCTGGAGCGCCGGCACGGCGAGGCGCGAGAACTCCAGCACCAGCAGCATGCCGGCCGGGCGCAGCACCCGCCACATCTCGGCCAGCGCCCGGCCCTGATGGGTGACGTTGCGCAGGCCGAAGCCGATCAGGACGCGATCGAAGCTGCGGTCGGGGAACGGCAGGCGCTCGGCGTTGCACTCGGTGTAGTGGACGTTGCCGGCGAGCCCGCGGTCGAGGAGGCGCGTCCGCCCGCGTTCCAGCATGGGACGGCTGATGTCGGCGAGCACCACGCTCCCCCCTTCTCCCACCGCGGGCGCGAGGCGCGCGGCCAGGTCGCCGGTACCTCCGGCCAGATCGAGCACCCGCGCGCCGGAGCGCACGCGGGCGATGTGGACGGCGAAGCGCTTCCAGCTCCGGTGCAGCCCGAGCGACATCAGATCGTTCATGACGTCGTAGCGTCCGGCGACCGACTCGAACACCGCCCCGACCCGCGCCTGCTTCTCGCCCGCCGGGACCTCCTCGAATCCGAAGTGCGTGGTCCGCGCGTTCATGACCGGCACGAGGAGGCGAGAGCCCGGCCGGGCGAGCCGTACCGGGGAGTCGCGGCGGAGCGGGTGCCCGCCCGCCCGCCCCGACCCGGGAGACGCGGCGGACGCGGGCGCTCGGCCATCATGGCGCGGCGAGCGGGGGGTAGCGCGCCGGGGGTCGCGCCGGGCGCTCGCAACGCCGCCCGGGCCATGCCTTCATCCATCGAGCCGGCGCTGGTGACCGGCCGCCCGCAGCCGTTCGAGGTAGTCGGCCCACAGCCGTTCCTGGTGGGTGCCGAGCCAGTGCAGCTCCTCCCAGGAGTAGAGGCCGGTGTCGTGGCCGTCGTCGAAGCGCAGGCGCACCGCGTAGCGGCCCACCGGCTCGATGCCCTCGATGCCGACCCGCTCCTTTCCCACCTGCAGGACCTCCTGACCGGGGCCGTGGCCGCGGACTTCGGCCGACGGCGAATGCACGCGCAGGAACTCGGCCGTGTAGGAGAACCGCTCGTCGTTGTCGAAGGCCACGTGCAGGACGTGCGCCGCGGTGTCGTAGCGCAGCTCGGTGGGATTCGGCGGGTCCGCTCGAGGCGTGGTCATGGGGGCTCCCGGCCGTCGGGACTCGCTTCAGAGAATGTACCGCGACAGGTCCTGGTCGGATGCGAGCTCCGCGAGATGCGAGTCGACGTACTCCGCGTCGATCTCGACGCACCGCCCGGCCATGTCCGCGCTCTCGAACGAAAGGGTCTCCAGCAGCCGCTCCAGTATCGTGTGCAGCCGGCGCGCGCCGATGTTCTCGGTCGACTCGTTGACCTGCCACGCGATCTCCGCGATCCGTCGCAGGCCCTCCCCGGTGAACGAGAGGGCCACCCGCTCGGCGCCGAGGAGCGCGCAGTACTGCTCGGTCAGCGAGCAGTCCGGCTCGGTGAGGATGCGCAGGAAGTCGTCGACCCCGAGCGCGGCGAGCTCCACCCGGATCGGGAACCGGCCCTGGAGCTCGGGGATGAGATCCGAGGGTCTGGCGGTGTGGAACGCGCCGGAGGCGATGAACAGGATGTGATCGGTGCGCACCGCGCCGTACCTGGTCGAGACGGTACTGCCCTCGACGAGCGGCAGCAGGTCGCGCTGCACCCCTTCGCGCGAGACGTCGGCGCCGACGCGGTCGCTGCGGCGCGAGACCTTGTCGATCTCGTCGAGGAACACGATGCCGTTCTGCTCGACATCCTCCACCGCCCTCGACTTGAGATCGTCCTCGTTGATGAGCTTCCCCGCCTCCTCCTCCGTCAGCAGCCGGAACGCATCGCGGATCCGCAGCCGGCGGGTCCGGGTCTTCCCTCCGCCCAGGCTCTGGAACATGCCCTGGAGCTGGCTGGTCATCTCCTCCATGCCGGGCGGGGCCATGATCTCGACCCCGATGGCGGGCATGCTCAGCTCGATCTCGATCTCCCGCTCGTC
This sequence comes from Gammaproteobacteria bacterium, assembly GCA_965202735.1. Lineage (GTDB taxonomy): Bacteria > Pseudomonadota > Gammaproteobacteria > HK1 > HK1 > HK1. The sequence goes on along the minus strand of OZ241844.1, from coordinate 4,419,093 downwards.
GAGCTTGCCCTCGCGGAGCATCTTGCGGAACTTCTGCCGGGTGGAGGCGGACCCGTCGCCGCCGTCCGCGCCGTCGCCACCGCCCACGGAGGCGACACCGGCGCGCGCGGGGCGAAGCAGGATGTCGAGGATGCGCTCTTCCGCCGCATCCTCGGCCCGGCGCCGGACCTTTTCCGTCTCGCGCTCCCGGTTGAGCTTCACCGCGACGTCGGTGAGGTCGCGCACGATGGACTCGACGTCGCGCCCGACGTATCCGACCTCGGTGAACTTGGTGGCCTCGACCTTGATGAACGGAGCGCTCGCGAGGCGGGCGAGACGGCGGGCGATCTCGGTCTTGCCGACGCCGGTCGGCCCGATCATCAGGATGTTCTTCGGCGTGATCTCGGCGCGCATCTCCTCGCCGACCTGCATCCGCCGCCAGCGGTTGCGGAGCGCAATCGCCACCGCCCGCTTCGCGTCGGCCTGCCCCACGATGTGCTTGTCCAGCTCGTGGACGATCTCCCTCGGCGTCATCGGCGTCATCGTTCCTGCTCGCGTCTCCTCGGGGCGCGCCGCCCGCCGTCAGCCGCCGGCGGCGCCGAGCTCCTCGATGGTGAGCTCACGGTTGGTGTACACGCAGATGTCGGCGGCGATGCCGAGCCCGCGCTCCACGATCTCGCGGGCTCCGAGCTCCGTGCACTCGAGCAGGGCCCGGGCGGCGGACAGGGCGAACGGCCCGCCGGACCCGATCGCCACCGCGTCGTGCTCGGGGCTGATGACGTCGCCGGTGCCGGAGATCATCAGCGTCTCGTCGGCGTCGGCCACGATCAGCAATGCCTCGAGGCGCCGCAGCAGCCGATCGGTGCGCCAGTCCTTGGCCAGCTCCACCGCCGCGCGTGCGAGGTGGCCCGAGTGCTGGTCGAGCTTCGCCTCGAACCGCTCGAACAGGGTGAACGCGTCCGCGGTGCTGCCCGCGAACCCGGCCACCACGCGGTCCTTGTACAGGCGCCGCACCTTGCGCGCGTTGCCCTTCACCACCGTCGCCCCCATCGACACCTGCCCGTCGCCGCCCACCACCACGTGAGGGCCGCGCCGCACGGCGAGGATGGTCGTGCCGGAGAACGTGGTCATGAGGGGCAATCGAAGCGGCGGGCGGGCGATCTTACCGTAAGGACGCTGGCGAGAATCACCTGCCACGCGTCGGACGCGCCGCGCTCGGCCCGGCGCAGGCCTCCGGCTCTTTCCCGCTGTCCCCCGCTATTCCCCGCGCGCCCTCGGGTGGGCCGTCGGGACGCGCCGCATGGACGAGTTGCAGGGACTATTTCCTGCGCGCCCTCGGGTGGGCCCTGTCGTAGACCGCGGCGAGGTGCTGGAAGTCGAGGTGGGTATAGACCTGGGTGGTCCCGATGTCGGCGTGCCCGAGCAGCTCCTGCACCGCGCGCAGGTCGCCGCTCGACTCCAGCAGGTGCGTCGCGAACGAGTGGCGCAGCATGTGCGGGTGGACATGCACTCCGACGCCGCGCACGAGCGCGTGCCTGGCGAACCGCGCCTGCACCGTGCGCGGCGAGATCCGGCTCCCTCTCCGGCTCACGAACAGCGCGCTCTCACCGCGGCCGGCAAGCGCCGCGCGCGCCGCGAGCCACGCCCGGACCGCATCGCGCGCATGGCGTCCGACGGGTACCAGCCGCGCCTTGCGGCCCTTGCCGAACACCCTGACGAGCCCGCCTTCCAGGTCGACATCCGCGACCGCGAGCCCGCAGAGCTCGGACAGCCGAAGTCCGGACGAGTAGGTCAGCTCCAGCATCGCCCGGTCGCGCAGGCTGAGCGGATCGTCTCCGTCGGGCTCCATCAGCGCGCCGGCCCGATCGATGTCGAGCACGTTCGGCAGCCGTCTCGACGCCTTCGGCGCGCTCACCGCCCGGGCCGGATTGCCGGTCATCGCCCCTTCGCGCACGCAGTAGTCGAAGAACGTCCGCAGGGCGGAGAGCCCGCGCTGGATCGAGCGCCCGCCCACCGAGCTCCGGTGCCGCCACGCGACGAAGCCCCGGACGAAACGGACGTCGGCGCCGCGCCAGTCCGACAACCGCTGCGACTCGACGTACCGGGCGAAGGCCGCGAGGTCCCGCCGGTACCCCTGCACGGTATGGACGGAGAGTCCGCGCTCGTTCGCGAGATGGCGGCGGAACCGCTCGATCCACTCGGCGATGCGGGTGGCCGGTCCATCGATGCGGGTGGCCGGTCCGGCGATGCGGGCGGCCGGTCCGGCGATGCGGGCGGCCGGTCCGGCGATGCGGGTGGCCGGTCCATCGATGCGGGCGGCCGGTCCGGCGATGCGGGCGGCCGGTCCGGCGATGCGGGCGGCCGGCTCGCCGGGGCGGGCGGCGGCACCATCGCCGTCCGCCGACGGGAACGCCGTCCCGGGATCGCGCATCGGACCGCGACGCGGCCCGGGACGCGGCGGACGACGGCCACCGGTCACAGCTCGATCTCCGCATCGAAGACCCACGCCGTGGGTCCCGTCATCCATACCGCCTCACCCTCGCCGCCCCAGTGGACCTCCAGCGCGCCGCCGGGGAGCTCCACCCGCGTGTCCGCATCCAGATCGCCGCTCAGCCGGCCCGCCACCACCGCCGCGCACGCCCCCGACCCGCATGCCCGCGTCTCGCCGACCCCGCGCTCGAACACCCGCAGGCGAAGACGGTCCCGCGCGAGCGGCTCGGCGAACCCCACGTTCACGCCCCGGGGGAAGAAGGGGTGCGACCGCAGCGCGGCGCCGAGGCGGGCGACCGGCGCTGCCGCCACGTCCGGGACGCGCACGACCGCGTGCGGATTCCCCATCGACACCGCCGCGAACCGGACCTCTTCGCCGTCGACGGCGAGCCGGTAGCTTGCGGCACGGCACGAGGCCGCGATCGGAATCTCTCCGGGCTCGAGCCGGGGGACTCCCATGCGCACGCGCACCGAGCCCCCGTCCTCGACCGTCGCGAGCACGCATCCTCCCGGAGTCTCGAAGCGGATCTCGTCGCGGGCGACGAGGCCCCGCTCGCGGGCGAACACCGCCATGCAGCGCATCCCGTTGCCGCACTGCCCGGCGCGGGATCCGTCGGCGTTGAAGATCGCGACGCCCAGGTCGTGGCCGGGGACCGTGGGAGGCACCGCCATCAGCACCTGATCGCACCCGACCCCCTCGCGGCGGTCGGCAAGACGGCGGACCTGTCCGGCCTCCGGCAGAGGCGACCGCGTCGCATCGGCCACGACGAAGTCGTTGCCGATCCCGTGCATCTTGGAAAAGCGCAGGCGCATGGAAGGAAGGGTACTCGGGCGCGGCGAAAGGGCAAATCGCGGACGAGTCGATGCCGGGAAGCTACCGGAGCCGCTGCTCCGCGAGCCGCCGCACGCGGCTCAGGTACCGGGCTTCGTCCGGGACGCCTCCCGCCCGCTGCGCGTCCCGCAGCGTCTCCGCGAGGCACTCCATGAGCGCGTGCTCCAGCCGGTGCGCGTCCGGGAACCGCGGCAGGAGCTTCGCGTACAGATCGCGCACGCCCGGGGGGCGGTCCGTCGCGAGCTGCTCGCGAACCGCGACGTGCAAGCCCATGTGCAGGTACGGATTCGTGCGGCCGGCCTCGGGGGAGAACTCGCGCTCGAGCGCGCCGGGGGACTCCAGGGCGGGGTGATGCTCGGGGTGCTCCGCGATCACCTCGACGAGGACGCGCTCCAGGGGCTCCAGGGGTTGCCCGGCGCGCGACTTCGTCCACGCGCCCACCCAGACCCGACGCAGGTCGTCGCGGTCGTTCCCGTACAGCAAGGCGCTACCCGGGCTCCTTGTCCCGGTACTCGCACAGGTCGGCGATGATGCAGCGCCCGCAGGCGGGCCTGCGCGCGGTGCACACGTACCGGCCGTGCAGGATCAACCAGTGGTGGGCGTTGCGCCTGAACTCGCGCGGAGTGGAGCGCTCCAGCCCGTCCTCGACCGACCGGGGAGTCTTCCCGCGGGCGAGCCGGGTCCGGTTGGCGACCCGGAAGATATGGGTATCGACCGCGATCACGGGGACGCCGAACGCGGTGTTCAGCACCACGTTCGCGGTCTTGCGGCCCACCCCCGGCAGGCTCTCCAGGGCCCCGCGGTCGGACGGCACCTCGCCGCCGTGACGCTCGACGAGGAGCCGGCAGGTCGCGACCACGTTCTTCGCCTTGGCGTTGAACAGGCCGATGTTGCGGATGTGCGATCGGACCCCCTCCTCGCCGAGCCGCAGCATCGCCTCGGGGGTGGAGGCGGCGGGGAACAGCGTGCGGGTCGCCTTGTTGACGCTCACGTCGGTGGCCTGGGCGGAGAGAACGACCGCAATCAGCAGCTCGAAGGGGGTCGAGTACGCGAGCTCCGTGGTCGGCGACGGGTTGGCGGCGCGCAGCCGCTCGAAGATCGCGCGGCGCTTCGCCGCGTTCATCGCACGGGCTCCACGTCTCGGGCCCGGGGCGGCGCCCCGGGCCCCGGGAACACGCTCAACATCCGCTTCCGCCGGAGCATCGTCCGCAGCCATTCCCGCCAGGCGGGAACATCCCCTCGAAATCCCCTCGATTGGCCGCCCTGATGGTCGGAATCGTGCCGGAATCCCACCGCGGCATGGCCTCTCCGGGCGTTAGCGGGAATTGCTGCATCGTCCGGCGCCTCCGGGGGCTCGAATCCGCCTCTCTCCGTCCCACGCCTTCACCTGCGCCCGGCGCGCCTCGGCCCGGGCCACGGCGGCGGCGATGTCCGCCCGGCGCTGCTCGACGGTACGCCTTCTCAGGGAGGCGGCCGCGTCCATCCGGGGCGCCTGCTCCCGTCGGTGCGGTGCGGCGTCGAGCGCGGATTCCCGTGTCCGTCGGCGCTCGAAGCGCCGTCGGGCCAGCGGGGCGCGCTCGGCGAGCCACGCCTCGGGCGTGACCGGACCGGTACGCGCCGGGACCATGGCGATGCAGTCCACCGGACACGGCTCGACGCACAGGCCGCAGCCGGTGCACTCGCTCTCCAGCACCGCGTGCATCCACTTGCGCGCACCGATGATCGCATCCACCGGGCATGCGCGGATGCACACCGTGCACCCGATGCACTCGCTCTCCACGATGCGCGCGGACTCGCGGGGTCCGGGGGCGCCGCAGGCGGGGTCGAGCGGCACGACGGGAAGCCCCAGCACCCGGGCGAGGGCGGCCACGGTGGCGTCTCCACCCGGTGGGCAGCGGTTGATGCCGGCCTTGCCGCGCACCAGGGCTTCCGCATACGGCCGGCAGGCATCGTAGCCGCAGCGGCGGCACTGGGTCTGGGGCAGGAACGCGTCCACGGCGTCGATGAAAGCGCTCTCACGGGTGGCGGGACCGGCATCGACGCCCGTGGCCTCGCGGGTAGCGGGACCAGCACCACCGGAATCGACGGCTGCGGTGACGGCGACGCCGCCCCGGCCGGTCGCCGCAACACCGGGACCCGACCGGACCGGAAACCGGCCGGTGCCGCCGGCCGCGGAACCGGAATCCGCAGCGCAACCGGGGCCAACGGTGGGGTCGACGGCGAGGACGGAACGGTCTGCGGCGCCGGTGCCGGTGTCAGGGCCGATGTCAGCGATAGAGCCGGGACGGAGCATCGGCGGCGGTGCGGTCGGTGCGTCCACCGGCGCTCACTTCACCCGCATGCCGGGCTTCGCGCCCTCGTCGACGCCGAGCAGCCGGATGTCCGACCCTCCGGGACCCGCGGCCAGGATCATTCCGTCCGACACGCCGAACCGCATCTCGCGGGGCGCGAGGTTGGCGACCACCACCACGAGCCGTCCGACCAGGCTCTCCGGCGCGTAGGCGGCGCGGATGCCGGCGAACACGGTGCGTTCCTCGCCGCCCATGTCCACCCGGACCTCCAGCAGCTTGTCGGCCCCCTCGACGAGCTTCGCGCCGACGACCTTCGCGACCCGCAGATCGACCTTCGCGAACTCCGCGATGTCGATGCGGTCGCCGGCGCCGGCATCCGGGGCGGGGGCGCTCCCTTCCTCCGGCTCCATCGAATCCGCGACCATCGCGTCGATCCTCCCCTGCTCGACCCGGGTGAGCAGGGGCTCGAAGCGGGCGATGTCGTGATCGAGCAGGGGCGTCGCGACCGTGTCCCAGGCGAGCTCGCCGCAGCGCAGGAACGACTCCGCGCGCTCGGCGGTGCGCGGCAGCACCGGCTTGAGAAAGGTCATGATCACCCGGAACAGGTTGAGGCCGACGGTGCAGACGTCGCGCGCCCGCTCCCGCGTCGCGTCGTCCTTCACGAGCACCCACGGCTTGCGGTCGTCGATGTACTGGTTCGCCCGGTCCGCGATGGCCATCACCTCGCGCATCGCCTTGCCGAACTCGCGCGACTCGCAGAGCGCGGCGATGCGCCCGGCGGCGCCGGCCGCCTCCCGGTGGAGGCCGGGCTCGGCCAGGTGCGCGGAGAGCCGGCCGTCGAAGTGCCGGTTGACGAAGCTCGCGCACCGCGACGCGATGTTGACCACCTTGCCCACGAGGTCCGCGTTCACCCGCCGGCTGAAGTCGTCGAAGCTGAGGTCGAGATCGTCGATTCCGTTCGAGAGCTTGCATGCGAAGTAGTAGCGCAGGTACTCGGGGTCCAGGTGGTCGAGATACGTGCGGGCCTTGACGAAGGTGCCGGTGCGCTTCGACATCTTCTGGCCGTTGACGGTCAGGAAGCCGTGCACGAACACCCCGGTCGGCATGCGGAAGCCGGCGCCGTGCAGCAGGGCCGGCCAGAACAGGGTGTGGAAGTAGGCGATGTCCTTGCCCACGAAGTGGTAGAGCTCGACCTCCGAGTCCGGAGCCCAGGCCCCGTCGAAGTCGAGGTCGGCGCGCCGCGCGCAGAGATGCCGGAAGCTGCCCATGTACCCGATGGGCGCGTCCAGCCAGACGTAGAAGTACTTTCCGGGGACGCCGGGGATCTCGAACCCGAAGTACGGGGCGTCGCGGGAGATGTCCCAGTCCTGGAGGCCGGCGTCGAACCACTCGCCGAGCTTGTTGGCGATCTCGGCCTGCACCGGGGCGCCGCCGTTCAGGCCGCCGCCGGCGAGCCACCGGCGAAGCACCGTCTCGAAGTCCGCCAGGCGCACGAAGTAGTGCTCCGAGGAGCGGAACTCGGGCCTCTCCCCGGACAGGACCGACACCGCGTCGGCGAGGTCCGCCGGGCTGTAGGTCGCGCCGCAGACCTCGCAGTTGTCTCCGTACTGATCGGGGGCGCCGCAGCTCGGACACGTCCCCTTGACGTAGCGGTCCGGGAGGAACATCGCCTTGGCCGGGTCGTAGGCCTGGTCGATGTCCTTGCGCGCGATGTGTCCGGCCTCGTGCAGCCGGTGGTAGATCAGCTCCGAACACGCCCGGTTCTCGGGTGAATGGGTGGTGTGGTAGCTGTCGAACGAGATCCCGAAGTCCCGGAAGTCGGCCCGATGCTCCGCGCCGATCTTCTCGATGAGGTCTTCCGGAGCCATCCCTTCCTGCTCGGCCTTGAGCATGATCGGGGTGCCGTGCCCGTCGTCGGCGCACACGTAGGTGCAGCGATGGCCGAGCCCGCGCTGGAACCGCACCCAGATGTCGGTCTGGATGTACTCCACCATGTGCCCGAGGTGGATCGGGCCGTTCGCGTAGGGAAGCGCGCTCGTCACCAGGAGCGTGCGAATGGATGAAGCCATGGAGCCGATACCGTTGCGTCGCGGGCCGACGGAGCGCGGCGTACGTTAGCATCGTCGTACCCCGGTGTGGCCATGTCGTCGCCTGTCCGGCAGGGCTGTCCGGAGGTCGCGACGGGCGGTTTCCCGGGCGCCCGGCCAGGACTTTCAATGCCGGGAGGTGGAGGTTGCGGGACGTCTCCCGCGACGCCGCGCGGGAGGCGGGCCGAACGGGCCCCTCCGATCAGTCGGCCGCGCCGTCCGCTCCCTCCGGATTGAACGTCCTGGCGAGCTCTTCGTCGAGCTGTCCGTAGACCTGGCGCTCGAAGGCGTGGAACTCGTCGGAGCTGAAGTCCCGCGGGTGCTCGAGGTCGATGTCCAGGACGGCCTTGAAGCGCCCGGGCCGCGCGGTCATCACCACGATCCGATCGGACAGCGTGACCGCCTCGGGCACCGAGTGGGTCACGAAGACGACGGTCTTCCTGTGCTCCTGCCAGATGCGCAGGAGCTGGGTCTGGAGGAACCGCCGCGTCAGCGCATCGAGGGCGCCGAAGGGTTCGTCCATCAGGATGATCGAGGGCTCGGTCGCGAACGCGCGCGCGATGGCCACCCGTTGCTTCATGCCGCCGGACAGCTCGTGGGTGCGCTTGGTGGCGAAGTCCGCGAGACCGACGGTGCCGAGATAGTCGAGCGCGATGGCTCGCCGCTCCCGCTTGCGGATGCCCTTGCGCTCGAGACCGAACTCCACGTTCTCCAGCACCGACAGCCAGGGAAACAGCGCGTAGTCCTGGAACACCATGCCCCGGTCGATGCTGGGCGCGCGAATCGGCTCGTCGCCCACGAACGCCCGTCCGGCGCTCGGCTCGACGAATCCGGCCAGGATGTTGAGCAGCGTGCTCTTGCCGCAACCGGACGGTCCCACCAGGGAGACGAACTCGCCGGGCGCGACGTCGAAATCGACGGGAGTGACCGCCTCGACGAGGTCGCCCGAGCGGGTCTCGTAGGTCTTGGCCAGACCGCGGATGCTCAGGCCCCCGGCGGCGCCCTCCGCCATCAGTCGACCCACCCGTAGCGGCGGTGCAGGAAGCGGAAGACGGAGTCGAACAGCACGCCCACGATGCCGATTACGGCCATGCCGACGAAGACGAGGTCGGAGCGGAGGATCTCCATGCCGTCGGCAATCAGGTAGCCGAGGCCGGACTGCGCCGCCACCAGCTCCGCCGCGATGATTGCGGCCCACCCGGTCCCGAAGGAGATGCGCAGGCCCACGACGATGCCCGGCAGGGCCGCGGGCAGGATGATCCTGCGGAAGATTGCCCACTCGCTGTCGCAGCCCAGCACCCGGCCCGCGCGGACCAGCACCAGGTCGACGCCCTTCACGCCGACCACGGTGTTGAGGAGGGTGGGAAAGAAGGTCGCGATGAAGATGACGAAGATCTTCCCTCCTTCCCCGATGCCGAACCAGATGATCGCCATGGGGATCCAGGCGAGCGGCGAGATCGGCCGAAACAGCTCGACCACGGGATCGAGCAGGCGCTCGAACATCCGGAAGCGCCCCATGGCGAGACCGAGCGGAATGGCGATGCAGGCCGCCATCAGCCAGGCGATGAAGACCCGCCCGAGGCTCACCCCCGCGTGCTCGAAGATCTCCCCGCTCGCCACCATCTCGACGAACGTCTCGCCGGTCGACAGGGGCGATGGAAGGATGGAGGGATCGGCCCCGGTCAGGACGAGGGCGAGCTGCCAGACCGCGACGATGGCGATCGCCGCGTACACGAAGGGCAGGGTCCGGGAGAGAAGCCCGGAGCTGTCGGTCAAGATCCGGATTCCACGATGTGAACCGCGCGCGCCGGGCGCCGCCGGGGCTCGGGCCCGGCGGCGCCCGGGAAGCGATGGTTCAGCCCTCGAGCGCCTTCATGGCGAACGAGGCGTCGTACTTCGGCTCGTCCTCCGGCTTGAGGATGCCGGCATCCTTGAGGAACTCGGTGTAGGCGTCGACCGTCTCCCTGGACGGCGCGATGTCGCGATCGAAGACCGAGACCCTGTTGTCGACGGAGTAGTTCAGCACTTCGAGCGGCAGCCCGGTGGCGTCCGACCACATCCTGGCCGCCCCCTTCGGATCATCGAGGATGTAGTCGATGGCCTTGACGAGCGTATTCACGATGTCCTGGACCAGCTCGGGGTTCGCGTCGATGAAGTCGCTGCGCCCGTAGAAGCCATTGCCGATGTAGTGCCCCTGCTTGATCGGCATGATGTCCTTCGCGCCGATCAGGACGCGCGTCCTGCCGCTCTGCAGGGCCCTGGAGACGTGGGGGTCCCAGGTGATCCCCGCGGCCACGTCGCCGTTGACGACCAGGGTGAGGACGTCGGAGCCCTTGGTCTTGAACAGCTTCACGTCGTCGGCGGTGAGGCCCGCGTCCGCCAGCGCCTTGACCATCAGCGGATACTGCTGCGATCCCTTGCCCGGATGTGCGATGGCCTGTCCTTTCAGCTCGGCCACCGACCGGATCGGCGAGTCGGCGGCGACGAGCACCGCGGTCTGTTCCAGGACGGTGATCGCGAGCAGCCTGGCCGGCAGCCGGGTGGCGGCGACGATGGCGGGGCCCATGCCGGCCGAGGCCAACTGGATCTCGCCGGCCGCGAGCGCCTGATTTTCCGGAGCGCCGTAGGAGAACAACGGCCACTCGAACGTGACGTCGTGCTTCTTCTCGATGTCGGCGAGCAGTCCCATCTCGCGGGCGATGTACACGGGATGCGTAGCCGGCTGAACGCCGATCCTGACGACTTCCCGCGCCCCGGAGGGGCTTGGCGTGGCGATGCCCGTCGCCAAGGCCACGGCGGCTGCAAACGGCACCAGAAGCCTCTTCATCTTCAATCCTCCCGTTGGGTGAAGCTGCTGCTCGAGGGTGGCGGTGGGGGTGGGATTCGAACCCACGGAGCCTCTCGGCCCACTGGTTTTCAAGACCAGAGCTTTCGACCACTCAGCCACCCCACCAGGGCCGGGCGGCAACCGCCCGTCGGCAGCCGCGCACGGGTTCGAGGCCGAAGCCCGGATGCCCGTCCGGAAGCATACCGCAAGGACCGAACGGCTTGAACGCCTGCCGTGCGCAGGCGCGCGGCGGCCTCTCCGGACGCTGGCGGGAATCGCTGGCGCAGGTCATCCGGCAACGATTCCCGCCAGCGCCCGGAAGAGGCCGTACCGTGGTGGAATCGTGGCGCGATGTCGACCTTCGGGGTGTCGAGTCGAGGGGATTTCAGGGGTCTGTTCCCGCCTGGCGGGAAGGGCTGGACCTGCGCCGAGTGCAGCAATTCCCGCCAACGCCCGGAGAGGCCGTACCGCCATGGGATTCTGGCGCGATTCCGACCACCAGGGCGTCCAATCGAGGGGATTTCGAGGACATGTTCCCGCCTGGCGGGAAGGGCTGGACCTGCGCCGAGTGAGTGAGTGTTGAATCGAGCGTCCGCTCCAGTATGATCGGCCGGAACCCACTCGTTCGTCACCGTCGAACGGCTCCCTTCGCGAAATGAGTCACTCGTTGACTTCAGGAGGCCGACCAGCCATGGCATCTCTCGAACCGACCGTGATCCGTACGCCGCGCACCGAGGCGGTGCTTGCGACCAACAAGCTGATCCGCAACACCTACACCCTCCTCGCGATGACCTTGGCGTTCAGCGCCCTGACCGCCGGCGTCGCGATGGTGACCGGCATGCCGCCGCTGCACTGGCTGATCACCCTCGGCGGCTACCTCGGGCTGCTGTTCCTGACCTACCGGTGCGCCAACAGCGCCATGGGCCTGGTCTGCGTCTTCGCGCTGACCGGCTTCATGGGACTGACCCTCGGCCCCATCATCAGCCTCTACCTGCAGGCGTTCTCGAACGGCTCGCAGCTCGTGATGATGGCGTTCGGCGGCACCGCCGCGATCTTCCTCGGGCTCTCGGGCTACGCCCTGACCACGAGGAGGGACTTCAGCTTCCTCGGCGGGTTCCTCATGGTGGGCATCCTCGTCGCATTCCTCGCCGGCATCGCCGCCATGGTGTTCTCGATTCCCGCGCTCTCGCTCGCGGTGTCCGCGATGTTCATCCTGCTGATGTCCGGCTTCATCCTGTTCCAGACGAGCCAGCTCGTGCACGATCCGGACACGAACTACATCCTCGCCACGGTGGGCCTCTACGTCTCGATCTACAACCTGTTCCTGTCCCTGCTGCACCTCTTCGGGATCTTCGGGGGCGACGACTGAGCCGCGCCCGCCCGGAGCTTCGCCGCGGCGCAGGCTCCGGGCCCGCCCCGGGGTTCGTGCCAGGGCTCGAACGAAAAGCCCCGGGCCGGGCCCGGGGCTTTTCTTCGGGGCTTCGCACTGCGCCCGCCCCCGCACCGGAGTCCGGCCGTCGGCCTCACCCGTCGCCGCGAATCTCCGTCATGCCGCCCATGTAGGGCACGAGCGCCTCCGGCACCCGGACCGAGCCGTCCGCCTGCTGGCCGCTCTCCACCACCGCGATGAGCGCGCGCCCGATGGCGACCCCCGACCCGTTGAGGGTGTGCACGAATTCGGTCCTCCCGGTGCCGGGGTTCCTCCAGCGCGCCTTCATGCGGCGCGCCTGGAACGCCTCGCAGTTGCTGCACGAGGAGATCTCGCGGTAGCGCCGCTGCCCCGGCAGCCACACCTCGATGTCGTAGGTCTTGGCGGCGGCGAAGCCGATGTCGCCGGTGCACAGCGTCACCACCCGGTAGGCGAGCCCGAGGCGCGAGAGGATCGTCTCGGCATGCGCGGTGAGGGTCTCCAGGGCCTCGTAGGACTCGTCCGGACGGACGACGTGCACGAGCTCGACCTTCTCGAACTGGTGCTGGCGCAGCATCCCGCGCGTGTCCTTGCCGTAGGACCCCGCCTCGCGCCGGAAGCAGGGCGAGTGGCACACGAACCGCATCGGCAGGTCGTCCGGCTCCAGGATCCGGTCGCGCGGGACGTTGGTCACCGGGACCTCGGCGGTCGGGATCAGGTACAGGTCGTGTCCGTCGACCCGGAACAGGTCGTCGGCGAACTTCGGGAGCTGGCCGGTGCCGCGCAGCACGTCGGACGTGACCAGGTACGGGATGTAGATCTCCCGGTAGCCGTGCTCCCGCGTGTGCACGTCGAGCATGAGCTGGATCAGGGCCCGGTGCAGGCGCGCGAACCCCCCGCTCAGGGTGACGAACCGGCTCCCGGCGAGCTTCCCCGCGAGCTCGAAGTCGAGTCCGCCGAGCCCGATGCCGAGGTCGGTGTGGTCCTTCGGCTCGAAATCGAAGCGCGGCGGCTCGCCGACCCGCCGCTCCTCGCGATTGTCGTCCTCGTCCCGGCCCACGGGCACGGTGTCGTGGGTGAGGTTGGGGATCTCCAGGGCGATGCCCTCGATCTCCCCCTGGAGCCCGGAGAGCCGGGCCTCCGCCGCCTTCAGCTCGTCGCCGAGCCGCACCACGTCCGCGAGCAGCGGCTCGATGTCCTCGCCCGCGGCCCTGGCCCGCCCGATCGCCTTCGAACGGGTGTTGCGCTCGTGCTGAAGCGCCTGGGTACGCTCCTGGACCTCCTTGCGCTCGTCTTCGAGCCGGGAGATGCGGGCGGTGTCGAGCGCCACTCCGCGGGCGGCCAGCCGGCCGGCCGTCGCTTCGAGATCGCGTCTGAGAAGTGCCGGGTCGAGCATGGGGTGGCGCCTGCCGCCGGGTTGCCGTCACTGGCCGCGGCGAGGCTTCGCCCGGGCCGCCTCGTCACGCGCCCGCAGCTCCCGGAGCTTCTCGGCAATGCGCCCTTCGAGCCCTCGCCCGGCCGGCTCATAGTATCGCCTTTGCTGCAGCGCGTCAGGCAGATACCGCTCCCCCGCCGCGTAGGCGTCGGGCTCGTCGTGCGCATGGCGATAGCCCTCCCCGTGGCCGAGCGACCCGAGCAGCCGGGTGGGGGCGTTGCGCAGGTGCTTCGGCACCTCCAGCGAGCCCCGCTCGCGCGCATCGCGCATCGCCGCTGCGAACGCGGTGTAGACCGCGTCGCTCTTCGCCGCGCAGGCCATGTACACCGCGGCGTGCGCGAGCGCGAGCTCCCCTTCCGGGCTCCCGAGCCGCTCCTGGACCTCCCACGCGTCGAGCCCCAGGGCGAGGGCCCTCGGGTCCGCGTTGCCGATGTCCTCCGATGCGATGCGCACGAGGCGCCGGGCGAGATAGCGGGGGTCGGCTCCGCCGTCGATCATGCGCGCGAGCCAGTACAGCGCGCCGTCGGGGTTCGAGCCCCGGATCGACTTGTGCAGCGCGGAGATCTGGTCGTAGAAGGCGTCGCCGCCCTTGTCGAAGCGCCGTCCGGAGCCGCCCTGAAGCACCCGCAGCAGCACCTCCTCGGTCAGGGTGCGCGACTCGCCGGTCACGAGGTCCGCCGCGATCTCGAGCAGGTTGAGCGCGCGCCGGGCGTCGCCGTCGACCGCGCCGGAGAGCATCCGGCGAAGCTCCGGCGCCATCTCGATCCGCCGCGCGCCGAGACCGCGCCCGGCGTCGGCGAGCGCGCGGTCGATCACCGTCCGGACCGCTTCCTCGTCGAGCGATTCGAGGACGTAGACCCGCGCCCGCGACAGCAGCGCGTTGTTCAGCTCGAACGACGGGTTCTCGGTCGTCGCCCCGATGAAGACAACCGTCCCGTTCTCCACGTGCGGCAGGAAGGCGTCCTGCTGGCTCTTGTTGAAGCGGTGCACCTCGTCGACGAAGAGCACGCAGTCCTCCCCGTGCTCGGCCCGGCGCCGCTTCGCCTCGGCGACGACCTCGCGGATCTCCTTCACCCCGGAGAGCACCGCGGACAGCGAGAGGAAGCGGGCGCTGGCGTGGGTGGCGACGAGCCGGCCGAGGGTGGTCTTTCCGGTGCCCGGCGGCCCCCAGAAGACCATGGAGTGGGCACGGCCGGCCTCGATGGCGGCCCGCAGCGGCTTGCCGGGGCCGAGGATGTGCTCCTGGCCGATGAACTCGTCGAGGGTGCGCGGGCGCATGCGGTCCGCGAGGGGCCGCGCCGCGTCGGCGGCGGAGTCGAAGAGTCCGGTCTGCGCACTGGCGGCCATCCGATGCTTCGACATGGCAATGGGCGCCGACGCTTGCGCTCGTCCGAGCGCCGGTCAACCTCCACTCCGCACATCGAGCGCCTCAAGCCGTGTCAGCCACCCGGAGAAGTGGGGGCACTTGCTCCGGATGGCCGGCAACCCAATCCGCTCCGCCGCCTGAACTCCGACGGTCACCTTGTCCGCTTCGTATCGTGGCAGCTCTCCGATGATCCGCTTCGATGGCGCGGGCCGGACCAGGGTGGAGGATTCGCCGTCACGTTCGACGACCAGAATATCCTCCGGGTCGAAGCTGTTCACCAGCGTGCTGGACTGGGTGCTGATCAGGATCTGGCAGCGGGCGCTCGCGGAACGACACAGCGAGGCGACAATGTTCAGGGCATAGGGATGAAGACCGAGCTCGGGTTCGTCGATCACAATCAGGATCGGTAGCTCGTCGTCGGGCAGAATCAACAGCGAAATCAGACAGATGGCCCGCAGCGTGCCGTCGGAAAGCTGGTGCGGGCCAAAGACCATGTCGCTGTCGCGATGACGCCAGTTCAGAATGATGTCCTTGCCTCCAGGTCCGGTGGGATCGAGCTCGAAGCCGACGAAGAACGGAGCGATCTGCCGGACAGTCTCGACGATTCTGCGATAGGCAACCGGATTCGTCGACCGCAACCGATAGAGCACGGCGGCGAGGTTGCCGGCATCGGGCATCAGCGGACGGTTGTCTCCGACGTATCCGTAGTTCCGCACCCTCGAGGTGGGACTGGTGTCGTGAAAGTGAAAGACGCGGCAGTTGTTGAGCAGGAACCGAAACACCCGGGCTGTCGCCGCCATCGACTCATCTCCATCGGCAGTACTGGCGACCAGGGTTTCCTTGTGTCCGGGTCCGAGCTGCTCCTCTTTCTCCACAGTGGAGCCGGATCGGCGAAACACGAGGCATTCTTCGGTGAAGATCAGGGAATCTCCCGCAGCGTGACTGAGCCGCATCCGGTAGGTATCGACATCATTCGTATCGGTCACGAACCGGAATTCCGCCTCCAACTGGGGCGTCACCCTCGGGCCGAAATGCAGATTGGAGCTGGCATGGCCCGTCGACGCCACGAATTGCTGAAGTCGCCCCCCCATCAATTCGTTCATCATCTTGAAGAACGAAACCACATTGCTCTTGCCGGCTCCGTTGGCGCCGATCAGCACGTTGAGAGGACGAAGCTCGAATGTCACCTCACCAATCGAGCGAAATCCGCGGATGGTTATGGAGTCAAGCCTTGACATTTCCGATGTCCCCGGAGGTCATTCGCACGATGTGTCTTGCAGATGGCGTCGCGCACTGGCCAGGTCGCGTTCGATCTCTTTCTCGGACAGATCGAACGTATCGACGCCGGAGTCCGCCAGCTTCGTCAGAAACACGGGCTTGGGTACGTCAGCCAGTTCAGCCGCCGCGCCGGTCGACTGTCGGCTCATCTCGTAGAGCTTGACGGCAATGAGAATCTTCGCCTCTTCGCGGAACTCCTCAGGGGTCAAGCCCAGCGCCAGCAGGACGTTGTCGCCGTAGTTGATGGTCGACGATCTCATCACCGTGGAACCTCCGCCACCATTCACCTCGCTGGCACCCACTACCCGTCGCTACGGAGACAGAGCGACCTGAGACGGTCGGCTCTTGCCTTCTGCGAAGTAGAGCGCTCTGAACCTGTCCATCTGCTTGATTCTATCGATCAGCGCCCGCTCCTGCCGCGAGTTGGCCACGTTCCTGACGAGAAACCTCGCATCCGTATCCGTAGAACGGAGAACCAGGTAGTTTGCGATGGCGGAGAACACGGAGGTATCGAAGTCGCGCGCCTCCTGGGATGCCAGCACCAGTGAAATGCCGTATTTCCGGCACTCCTTGGCCATCGTCGGAATGAGCTTCAGCCGGGAGGCGCGATGTGCTTCGTCGAAGACCAGCGCATGCGTAATCCGCCCCTGGATCCCTCGGCGGAACATGTCCTTGTACAATCCGTAGAAGACAAGGAAAGCAAACGCACGCTGCAAGTTCTCGTTCTGTGTGGTGTGGATACGGATGACCGTTGGGAGATCGCACTCCCACAGGCTGCCCTGGGACTCGGCGTCCGTGTTGAAGAAACCGTAGTCGTCCAGCTCGCCGAGGCGCGCGAGCAATGTGCGCAACCCGCGGTCCGGTTGGGGCTTGTCGCGAAGGAACTCCAGAAAACGCCTGAAGGCCGGCTCCCGAGCAGTCGTATCCGCGCCCCAGCCTGTCTCTTCGAAGCTGTCCTTGATCGCTCTGCGGATGTGATCCGCCTGAATGTCACCGAGCTCCGGGTAAATCGCGGTGAAGATATCCCGCATCGCGCCGGCGACATCCAGATGAGCCATCCGCGACTCCCGATCGATCACCTGCAACGGATTGAACCCCAGACCGTCGAAGTCCAGAAAGCGCACCGTTCCGAGCGATGCTTCGAGTCTCTCGTCGATGTCCTGGTGATAGGAGAAGACGATCGGCCGCATGCTCGCGGCGACCAACTGCCGACACAGGTTCACGAGACAGGTGGTCTTGCCCATGCCCGGCAGCCCGGCGATCAGCAGGTGCGGGTTGCGCTTCACACTGAGAGGCCATGCGACTTCGGCGCTGGTGAGGGTGTCGGTGCCGAGGCAGACCGACGGCTCGCCTCCATCGGAGTCGGCAGGGGAATCCGGGTCGCCATCGGGTCCCCGGGATACCGGAATGTCGGCGGGCAGATCATGGCGTTTCGTCGATGGAAGTGCGGAATGCCGTCGCACCGGCTCCGGGGGAGACGCCTCCGAGCGGAAATCCGTATCCGGCAAGAGCCCCGGTCCGAACAGAAAGACCTGCGTGCCCCAATCGTCGGGGGATATCTTCAGTGGACGGTGGCCGGCGTACTCCGGGCAGAACACCCAGCCGCGGTCGCCCGCCTCCATCGTGGAGAAGCCATAGTCTCCGCCCCTCTCGATCATTCGATCGATTTCGGCTGTCAGCTCCTGGTGTCGCTCTGCCGACAGGTGATGTCGAAGTGCCTTGTCGGTGTAGAACCGCAGCACCCGCGCGAGCTTGGCGCGGCGAACGGCTCGAAACACGGAACAGGCCTCTTCATGGCCGTACCAGCGCTCCCATCGCTCGCGGAGTCCCCGGGTCTGTCGGTCGATCCGTTCGAGCAGCTCCGGAGATCGAGCGGTGCGCAGATGGCGGCGGTACTTCACCTCCACGAACCGGAAGATGAGACCCCTGCGGGGCGCGGTGGTGACGTGGATGAGATCCGGGCGGGTCCCTCTCTCGTCCTCGTCCTCACCTCTGCTCTTCCCCAGGGGTGGGAGAAGGTCCCTCACGTCATCGACCGGGATGATGAACCCGTCGTCGAGGGAAACCCAGCAGTCGTCACTCGCGGAGGCGCGCCGGCAATTGGCGTGGGACACCGCCAGCGCAATCAGCTCCGAGGTCGCCGGACGGTGGCCGGTGAGGCGAATCGCGAACCGCCCACTCAGCGCCTTCAGATGCTCGAGGAGAAACTCGGCGTTGCGGCGGCTGCGGCTCAGTCCCATCTGGTCGAGCGCACCGTCGAGCAGATTGCGGACCTCGTCGAGATTCGCGGTCGAGGTGATCAACTGGAGACAGCCGAGATCCTCGCGCTCCGGGACGCAGTCGATGACGTAGGCGTCGTAGATGTCACGGTCGTCCCGCGGCGAGTCGAAGTACTCAATGCCCGCGTTGCGGTCCAGGGTCACGACCCAGTCGCAGAGCCGGTGCAGATCCCCGAGACTGTCCGCCCTCTCACGGGAGATCTCCGTCTTCAACACCGGGGACCCCGTTCCCGCTCCGAGGCAGCGGCCCACCGCGCCGTGTACGGCACGCTGGAGGCGCACGAGGGCCTCGGTATGGGTACGACGGGACGGATGCTTCTCGCCATCCGCTCCAAGGGGGACCGCGCTCGTCCACACCGGCGAAGGCCGGCTCGAATACCGCCGCTCGTAGAACGCCAGCAGGCCGAAGGCATGATACGGCCCGGACGTCCGTCCTGCTTCTTCGTCGCTCGCGACGACACGGGACTCGAAGGTGTCGAACGCGACGGCCAGGTGTGCGGCGGTGTCCGGGTTCTGCCGCTCCTTGCGCGCCCAGCGCAGCCAAGGCATGGTCACCCCGCCCGGCAGGCTCAGGGATTCCAGCATCCACTGGTCCTCGACGGCCAGGACGCCAGCCCTGCTGCGGCGCTTCTCGCGTGCCTCGGCGATGAACCGTCCCGCGACGCCGCGCTGTGCCTCCGAAGGATAGAGGTCCAGCGAGAACGCCGGTGCGGCGGCCGGTCGCTCCCCATCATCGGCGTCATCTCCGGTCTCGTCGTCTTGACGGTAGTGGTGGTGGACACCGCCGAGCGAGCGGGCGACGGTCAGCCCGTCACCCGCCCGGAGCGCATGGATGTGCATCAACCGGGGGGCATGGATCGGATTCCCGGCTGCGTCTTCAGTGGTGTGGCAGTCCAGGTACTTGACGATCTCGTCTCTCAGCACCCCGGAGCTCTGACTGCCCACCGTCGGCGCGGTGTCCGCCGTGTCGCCGTCCCCCAGAGCGCGCGCCAGGAGCGCGACCGCAGCCTTCGGCTCCTTGTCCGTGTCCGGCACCATGCCCACCGCATGGAAGCCGAGGGTGTCGGCGAAGACGAATGTGCCGCCGCCCGGATTCGGGAGAAACGCCGGGAACATCGCGCCGTCCAGACCGGCGAGCTCCTTGCGGACATCCCCGGCGTTCTGACCCTGTACAAAGGCGGCGTCGAACACGAGGTTGTCGTACGCGACATGCCACGCCACCCGCAGCGGATGGCTCGGCAGGACGATGAGACCGAGGGTACGGCCCGACAGCGACTGGACCTCGACGGTGTTGGCAACAACGAGCGACGGATCGCCCAGCTCCAGCAGCGCAGCCCAGGCCCGCAGGTACTCCTGAACGGCGCCGAAGCTCCCAACCGTGTCGTCGTATACCTGGGCGACCCCTCCTCCCGTCCGAAAGCGCTCGGCCATCTTGCGACTGGCCGATTGCGCCCGCTTCCAGGCGTCACCTTCGCGGTCCTCGAACGAATGGAATGTTGCGGCACCGGCCCGGTGTCCGGTGCCTCTTACCTTGACCGTCCACCGGCCGAGCGCGCCCTGGAGCTCGTTCCACTGTTGCTCGACCTCGGCGATCAGCGAAGGCCGAAAGACTCGAAAGCTCTTCCTTCTCCCCTCTTCGACCGGTGTTCGCAGCAAGGCGAATCCCTTGGTATCGACAGTCACCGAGAGAGATGCCGTCATCCCGGAGACGGCTTCCCGGCTCCGGACTTCGGCAAGTCCTTCACTGAACGTCCGGACCCTCACACCGATGCCGGCGACGTCCTGAATCGGGGGCGTTCCGAAGCGGATGCGGAACTCTTCGCTCTCCTGTCGCTCGATCCGCTCGTCGCCGATGACCTCGACCACCACCCTGGCGGACAGCAGCGTATCGTCATCGAGCGACGAGAAATCGTCGTGGCCGAATCGGCATTTCTCTCCACCCTTCCGCGCAGAATGGGGCACCTCGCGCACCGCGAGCTCCTCGTTCATGTCCGTGCGGACGGTGACGCGATACTCGGCGGCGTTCTTCTCGAGGTGGGCCGGATCGGTCTTCCACCTCACCTCCAGGGTCGTGTCGGGTCCACCCTTGTCGGCGTCCGGTCTGAGGACGAGAGCCGGTGGATCTTCATCCACTCCCTCTTCGATCAGGCCGGACCACCGGGCGATGGTCCGGTTCCGGTTTCGCCACGAGGTTAGCTCGATGCCGCGAATCGAATCCGCGGGACGCTCGGTCCGCAGGGCGCCGACCCACAGATGCTCCTGCTCGGCAAGCTGCTCCAGGGCGGCCGGCAACGGCCTGGTATCCGCGGTATGGAGGAAACGTTCCAGACCGCCCGTCTCCCGTTCCGAGCTTCGGTCGAGCCGCAGGGCCTCGATGCGTGCGACCGGCGGAAGGCTGGAACCGGCTACGCCGAGCAGCCGCTCCACGAACATGCGAGAAGTATTCAGAGCATCCGTGGGGTCGGAGTCCGCGGAATCCTGGACGGGCCACAGCCCGAGCAGGTGCAGGTACGCCCCCGGCGACCTGTCACCGGCCGCAACCCGGCAAAGAAAATCGAATTCCATCCACCGCGACGCACCATACGCTCCACCGTGTCCCCATGCCTTTCTTACCGCCTGCTCCGCATAGCGGCGGGCCGCGGTGGAATGTCGCTGTGTGATCTCGTTGACTGCCAATCGCCGCGCCTCCCGGAACAATGTGGCTTCGTCCACCTCGCGGGAGGCGCTGTAGATTCCGTCCATGCCCGCACCGGCGCGTTCGGTATCGATCAGGAGAAGCAAGGCGTTGTCTTTGGATTCGCGCCGCTCGACGGCCTGGTCAGCGGTGATGGTCCGCTTCTCGGTCTGTGTCTGGTCTGCAACTCTCAGAACCTGCCAGCCGTCCGGGGCAAAGGAAGGATCGGCTCCCAGTGCTTCGATCACGTCCGGGGTCAGACACCGTACAAAGGCCATGGCGCCCGGCCGGGGAGCACCGAGTACCCTGTCGAGTGCCCGTGCGAGCAGGCGTCCATGGAGAGATGCCAATTCCACGTCAGTCTTCCGATCTCGATTTGAAGCGCGGCCGAAGACGCTTCATGGCCTCGGCGTCGTTGACGCCGACCAGGAGGCCGAGATCGCGCAGGCGCCGCTCCAGAATCGCGCGGTTTGACTGAAGAAGCTCGTTCGAGACAGGCATGTCCGGAGGCGCCGCATCGACATGAAAGCCGTAACGGGTTCGGATCGTGCCCAGGAACTCCCTCAACGAAATCGGTCGTCTGTACGCCTTGTTGCCGGGTGGAAGGACATGAAGGTGCACCAGGTAGTCAAGGACCGCATCGGTAAAGACGAGAGAGCGGACCTCCCGGACCCGCCTGCTACCCCCCGTCGACCGGGCGCCTCGGGTGGTCTTTCGCTTCTGCGCCAAGCCGTTCGGCCGCTCGATGTTGAGTATCGAATCCACCATGGAGATGGTGTTGCCTCGCGCCTTGGTCCCCAGGAGCGGCGTCAGCGCCAGGGCGAGACGCCGGATCGGATTCGGTTGACTCCCCTCGCTACGCAACGCACGTGCCGCCTCCGGATAGCCGTCTTCCAGCGCGTCGGCCAGCTTGTCGCCGTAGTCACCCATCTGTAGGTGTATGAACGAGGCTTCGCCGCGGCGTTCATGCAACAGATCGCCGAGCATGTCGAGCCAAGCGGTGGCGTAAGGTCGGGTCGGAACGCTCTGCTTCCTGATCTTCCGGTTGTCCCTGGCCATGTAGTCCAGCAGGCGCAGCATCATCAGGATCTGGGGTATCCGCTCAATGCGGCGCATCAAGTCGTCCATGGATCGTTCGGCGAGCCCTCGCAGCCGAATGTCGACGCCATTGGAGCAGTCCACGAGGATGCTCACCGGCCGCTGTCGTTGCCGCTCGACGACGGCGCCGGTGTCCGCCCACTCCGGCAGAATCTTGACGACACTGGTCAGGACGGTGGTCATGCCCGTCGCGATACAGGACTCGATCAGATCGACGAAGGCATGACGAGGAACGATTCCCGCGTAGGCTCGGACGAACCGTCGGATGTCTTCGGAGAAATGTCTCGCCGCGTTCTCGGCAATGGGGTGCTGATTCGATATTTTCTCACCCTCTTTTCCCCTCAGCTTGTCGGGAGCAGCGCCTAGTCGCTGGGCCAGCCGCACCATGAGCAGTTGATCGAGCCCGACGCTGTCGTCTGATTCAATGAATCGATCGCCTTTCCGATTGTCCACCGGAGTGCGCTCGTGCCGTTCGACACCTTGACTGAACGCACGCAGCAGCAGGTTCTCGTGGCCTTTTGCGACGGCAAACCATGTCCGACCAGCATCTGTCGCCTCGACGTACTCCCCCTTCTGGTCTGCCAACATCGCCACGATCATCTCGGGCACGAAGCGAAGGTGGGTTGTGTTCACCGGAAGATCCACCCAGCTCGCCATGTAGTGGGCTGGCGCCACCCGCTGAATCTGCTTGTCTCTGCCGAGGTCGTGTCGGGAGTTCTCCAGACAGAAGCAGAGCAGCAGGTCTCCCAGGATCGCCCGCTCGACATCGCCATCGAAGCCGTCGAAGTGCGGACTGGCGGCCAGCGTTCGGGTGACCCGCTCCACCGTCGTCGCCCGCCGCCGCTCCGGAACCGAACCACCGTCCGGTGCAAAGGTCTTCAGAAACTCGCCCCGGCCGCGGCGTTGTCCGAATCGGAACATGTAGAACACGGCCGGAAGAACTGCCGAGAGCTCGAAGGCGTTGAACGAGACAGGCAGTGCCTTGTCGTATCGCGCCGACCAAATCTCGTCGGCCATGCGCGGCGGAATGACTTGGCGGACGATACCGCTGGCGCTATTCGGCATGCGATGCTCCCAGGCCCTCCGAAGACGCAATCACGATGCGCTGCCGCGGGTCGGACCCTGCCTCCTCCATGCCCACCGAGACGTCGAAGATCGTGTCCTCGCGCATCGGATTCCAGACGAACACCCGGCGATACTCTTCCTGAACCAGACGCTGCACGAAGATGGACAGATTTGCGAAGGCATCGTCGGTCGCGACATCCCCCAACTGATAGCCGTCACTCAGCTCCAGAAGCAGGTGAAAGAGCTCGGCGCCGAGACGCAGGCGCTCCTCGCGTCCGTCCAGGTAGCGGTAGACCAGAAACACCTGCCGATGGAGCCGGTCCAGGCCCTCGCCACCGTCCGGGAGATCGACCGCGAGGCGGAAGCGCTCGACGGGCTTCTCGACCCAGAACGCGGTCTCGGTGGGAGTCCGGGGTGTGATTTGCAGCGGCACCGCGTCGGTCCGATCCAGTGCCTTGGGCGGCAGGGTTTCGAGGCGCGAAATGCCGGCGCACAGGCGCGCGGTCAGCGCGCGCCGCCGGTCGGCATCCTCCTGCGTGGCAAGGGCCAGGAACTCGCGCAGATGACGCCCCCGAGCCAGGTCGAGTGCGTACCGGTCCCCGGTCAGCCGCTCGACCCCGGCCTCCGGCCACTCGAACCAGGCGCGGCGCCGCGCCGCCGCCAGGGATAATCCCGTGTAGCGGGGAAGGTCGCCGTCGTCGTCGTTGGGCGGCTGCAGCAGGCGCCGGTCGACCTGCGGGTGGGCATCGAGGGCGGGGTCGAAGCGCACCAGCTCGCGGAGCACTTCTCCCTGCCGTCCGTATGACCGGGGCGAGAAGGCGCGCTCCGAGTACGACTGCGGGTCGGGGATGCCGATCGTCTCCTCGCCTGCATGATAGTCGCGGCAGTGGTGGACGCCGAACAGGATGTAGACCAGCGCGGCGCGGAGCTCGCGGACGGTGATGTGCGTCTCGCCCCGAAGGTGGACCGCCTGCAAGGCATGGAACAGCCGCTGGCGGGCACGGTTGCGGAGGTCTTCTTCCGCGAGGTTGCCAGGACCGAAAACTCGCGTCGCTCGCCAGACCTCGCATCGCTCCTGCGCGACACACCTCCGGCAGGGCGTCCAGACGGCTTCGGCCCGTTCGCCGCCGTACAAGCTGTCCACGAGACGATCGAGGAAGCGAATGTCGATGCCCCTTCCATCCGCCGGGACACCGCCGACCAGAGAGCGCTGATTCAGGTTGACGAACCGGATATGGGTCCCGTCGGGGGTCGCGTCGTCTTCGAGGAACGCGAGAAGGTCCTTCGTGAGCGGAGTTTCGCTCCGGCGCTCTTCAACGTGCTCGATCCACTCCAGCAACCGGCCGTCGTTGACGGCGAGCAGGTGCACACGGTCGTCCGTCGGGAGGCCATGTTGAAACGGATCCAGGAAGTCGTCCAGAAGCTGGTCGGCGGAACGGCCTTTCCAGGACGCCGAGCCGTCGAGGTTCATCCGCACGATCAAGCCGTCGTCCAGCCTGCCCTTCACGATTCGTTCCGCGGACGGCTGGCCACCGAGGCCCAATCTTCGGGCAAGGTGCTGAAGGAGTGCGGTCTTGCCGTCTCCCGCGTTCCCGCACAGGATGACGAGACGCACGCGCCGCTCTCGGATGGCGCGATACAGCGCCTGTTCGAGGTTGGTTTCAATGTAGGTGCTGGCGGCGAACTCGGAGTCGAGGCCGCGTGTCTCCGTATTCCCTCGTCGTGAGCCGGGATACGACTGCAACAGCGACATCAGCCAGGGCACCTCGTTCTCGCGCCGTTCGCTTCGTTCGCTCTCGGCGCCGGCGGAGGTCGCCGATGGGACCCCGTGCTCAAGGTCCGGCTCATCCGGCGCGGCGACTCCCGGGCTCTCGGTGGTTCGAGCGGGGCTCAGGGCGACCAGCGCCTCTGCCGTCGTCGCGAATCGTCTCTCCGGGTCCGGGTCGGTGGCGCGATCCAGGAAGGCGGCCAGCAGCGGATACTCGTCGCGCTTCACGTCCTGCCAGGCCAGTCCACGTTCCCTGGACCGGATGTCGTCGTGCAGGAAGGGCTCCCTCTCGAACAGCACGTGGAAGAAGCTTGCCGCGAGGGCGTAGAGGTCATCCGATGGCGCAACCCCGCGTCCTTCGAGCCGGGACGGCGAGCAGTACGGGACCGTGCCCGGTGCTTCCGCCCGCGTCCCGAGCTTCGTCACGCAGTCGTAGTCGGTGAGCACCAGGTCGTTCCCGGAAACGATCAGGTTGCGAGGGCTCAGGTCGCCATGCACCAGACCGTTGCCATGCAGGACCCCCAACCCCTCGCATACCGTTCGCAACCACCGCAAGGCCAGCATCTCTCCCGACTCTTCGTGCAGGTCCTCGGCCAGAATCGGCAGCACGCCGGCGTACTCGTTGAGCGGCTCGCCCTCGATCCAGGTCATCAGAGCGACGAAGCTGTTGTCCTGCCATTCGGAAGCGACCTCGAAGATCGTCGAAAGCGCGGTGTGGCGAAGGTGCGAGTGCGCCAGCTCGTAGGCGCGGAGCACCCGCCGTCCGGTGGTCTCGTCGCGGGCGACCTTGGCGACGTATGTCCCGAGGTCGCCCTGAGTCTCGCGATCGAGCCTCACGACTTTGTAGGTCGTTCCCACTCCGCCCGACCCCAACCGCGACACGATTCGATACCGCTGGCCGCGGAACGGGACGACCTGATCCTCCGTCCAGAATCGGGCGGATGGCGGCGGCGGTTCAGGCTCCTTCTCTCCGGCCAGCCGGGACAGCGACGCTTCCAGGTCCGACAGACTCACCCGCGCTTCAGGCGCCTCCTCCATCCCCCGGGCGAGGGCTTCAGCGGCGTCGAGGCTGGTCTCGTCCTCCCGGTCTCCGAACAGCACCTTCAGGGACGCGCAGAGTGAATAGAGGTCCGACCGATGATCCGCGCCCCCGAGACCCCCGGTGCGGACCTCGGGCGCCACAACCGGGCTCCGGTCCTCCGGCAACGTGCCGGACGCCACGGTGACATCCGCCGGAATCCTGGCGTGCTCGAATCCGGTCAGGATCGGGGTGTTGTCATGCTTGACCAGGACCGTGCCCGGCGTCAGGTTCCGGTGGATCATGGGCTCCTCGCCCGCCCCGGATTCATGGAGATCACGCAACGCCGCAAGCGCCTTGCGGGCGAAGCTCAAGCGCGCACGCGTATCCCACGCATCATCGGCGGCTCGCTCCTCGATGGAAGGCGCGGCGGGATCGGCGACGGTGAAGAGCTTGACCTCGTCCGTGTATCCCGGCGCGTCCTGAAACGAATCGACGATGCGCGGCGCCCATCCATGCTGTTGCAGCCGCTGCAGCGACTTCCACTCCCGTTCGGCCTTCTCCGCCGCCCTCGGGGTATCGTTGACCGACAGGTCGTAGAGATGAAGCATCACCCGATCCTGACGGGAGGCGTGTGTCGCGCTGTAAATGCGATGGAACCCCTCGTCGGGAGGTGTCCGGAGCTGAAGCCGCGTGTACCCGGCCAGCCGCTTCAACGCGCCGTCCGGGGCAGCCGTGTTCCTGGGCGACAGGAAGCGGGACAGCTCCCTGACCTGTTGCGCGGACAGCACGTTCGGCGCATCGAGCCCGACGGCGCCGCGCCATGTATTGAAAGCATGGAACGCAACGCCGCGAACCGGCTCGCGGCCCTCCAGCCCCCTGACCCTGGCGGCCGTCTCGGTGACCAGAAACACTCCGTCCACATGCGGGAGACCTGGAACCCGACGGCGCAGCGTCGTGCCGATCTTGCGCGCCTTGCCTGTCACGCGATCGGCTTCCTGCTCCACGAGGCCGGGATTCCGATTGACCCAGGCCGCCGTCCAGTGCTTGACCTCGATGACCCGCACCCCCGGCGGGCCAATGGCGATGATGTCGATCTCGTCGGACTGGAGGCGATGGGTTGCGGAGAAGGCGAGGTTCGTCAGTAGCCACCACTCGTCGTCACCCGGAACGGAGATGATGCGCGTCTTGAGCTGAGCGATGGCCTTCCGCTCGCTCTCGTTGACGGCCGGGCCACAAGGAACGGGATATGCTTTCATGACGGCGACTCATACGATTCTGGCTGCGGGAGACAGGAACCTATCTCAAAATCGCCAAGTAGTGTTCATTCGATCGAAAGATACCGTAACTGTTTGATAGCCTGTAGATTTTGTTCTCCTTGCGAAGAAAGAGTGTCCCCCCGAAATTCGATTTTGAGACAGGTTCAGGTATCCGCCCGGTAACCCCGCGTTGCATTGGCCGAGCGGAATCCGTCAGGCAGGCATCGCGCGTCGCCGACTCACTCGCCGCCGTCGACGACGTCGACCCCGGCCGGGGGCACGAAGGTGAAGGCGTCGGCCGGGAGCTCCGGCCGGCGCCGGATGTCGTGGAACGTGAGCATCGTGGTCTGGCCGAACTGATCGACCAGCTCCATGCGGCGAAGCTCCCCACCGGCGAACGCGAGCCGGATGCGCGCGAACGAAGCGTCCCCGGCCCTGGGCTCGAGCACGAACGCGGCGACGCTCGCTCCGGCGTCGAGCTCCTCGACCCGGAAGTCCTCCGCCACCGGCCGCTCGCTGGTCAGCAGCACCGCGGGGGTCGAGCCGAGCGCGACATCGACATCGTGGACCGTGACCTGCGCGAGCTCCGGGTCGTAGATCCAGACCCTCGCGCCGTCCCCGACGATGAGCTGCGGCGGGTCCGCGTAGTCGAAGCGGAATCGCCCCGGGCGCTCGATCAGCACCGTGCCGCGGGCCTGCTCCAGCAGGTTGCGGCCCTCGTCGAACAGGCGCTGCTCGAACCGCGCCGCTACGGTGTCGAGGCCGGAGAGATACGCGTCCAGCCGCTCTCCCGCGCCGGCGAGCGCGGCGGTGCCGGACAGCGAGAGCAGCCCTGCTCCGAGAAGCCTTCCGATGTGCGGCATCATGGCGATATCCCGGTGGCGGCTCAGTCCGCGGGCGGCGGCGGGGCGAGGACCTCGCGGCTTCCGTTCGACTGCAGCGGGCCCACCACGCCCGCCTGCTCCATCTCCTCGAGCATGCGGGCGGCCCGGTTGTACCCGATCTTGAGCCGGCGCTGAACCCCGGAGATCGACGCCCGGCGGGTCTCGGTCACGATCCGGACCGCCTGGTCGTAGAACGGGTCGGCCTCGGCGCCGGACTCGCCGCCCGCATCGCCGGCGGAGCCGGCTCCCTCGGGCGACGCGTCGGCGATGGCGGTGCCGTCGAGTATCCCTTCCAGGTAGGCGGGCCGGCCCATCTGCTTGAGGCTCTTGACGACCTTGTGCACCTCGTGGTCGGCGACGAAGGCGCCGTGCACCCGGGTCGGCGCCGACACTCCGGGCCCGAGATAGAGCATGTCGCCGTGCCCCAGCAGGTGTTCCGCCCCCATCTGGTCGAGGATGGTCCTGGAATCCACCTTCGACGAGACCTGGAAGGCGATGCGGCTGGGGATGTTGGCCTTGATCAGCCCGGTGATCACGTCGACGGAGGGACGCTGCGTCGCGAGGATGAGGTGGATGCCCGCGGCCCGGGCCTTCTGCGCGAGGCGCGCGATCAGCTCTTCCACCTTCTTGCCGGTCAGCATCATCATGTCGGCGAGCTCGTCGACGACGACGACGATCCAGGGGAGCTTCGCGAGCACCGGCGCCTCGCCGTCCGTGGCCTCCGGCCGGAACAGGGGGTCCCTGATCGGAGCGCCGCCGGCCTGCGCGGCGCCCACCTTCCGGTTGTAGCCGCCGATGTTGCGCACTCCCAGCGTCGACATCAGCCGGTAGCGCCGGTCCATCTCGACGACGCACCAGCGAAGCGCGTTCGACGCGTGCTTCATGTCCGTCACCACCGGCGCGAGGAGGTGCGGAATGCCCTCGTACACCGACAGCTCCAGCATCTTCGGATCGATCATGATCATCCGCACGTCGGCGCTGGACGCCTTGTAGAGCAGGCTCAGGATCATCGCGTTGATGGCGACCGACTTGCCCGAGCCGGTGGTGCCGGCCACGAGGAGGTGGGGCATGCTCGCGAGGTCCACCACCACCGGATGCCCCGAGATGTCCTTGCCGAGGCCCAGCGCGAGGTGGGACGCGGCGGCGTCGTACTGGCTGGACCTGAGCACGTCGCTCAGCACCACGATCTCGCGCTCCTCGTTGGGGATCTCGAGCCCGATGGTGGTCTTGCCCGGAATGACCTCCACGATGCGCACGCTCACCGTGGACAGCGATCGGGCGAGGTCCTTGGCCAGATTGGTCACCCGGCTTACCTTCAGCCCCGGAGCCGGCTGCAGCTCGTAGCGGGTGACCACGGGCCCGGGGTGCACCGCGACCACCTCGGCCTCGATCCCGAAGTCCGCGAGCTTGAGCTCCACCTGGCGCGAGGTCGCCTCGAGGGATTCGGCGGAGACATCCCTGCGCTTGCGCTTCGGCCCGTCGAGCAGGGCGAGCGGCGGCAACGCCCCGGAGCCCGGCGCCGGCTCGAACAGGGGCACCTGCCGCTCCCGCTCCACCCGCGCGCTCGTCTCGACCTTCGCGATCACCGGCTCGATGCGCGGCGGCCGGCGGCCGGACCTGCGCTTGCGCTCCACCTCGATGCGGGCTTCCCGCTCCTGCCTGCGCCTTCCCGCGACCCAGCGTTCCCGCGCCCGGCGGCCGAGCCCGTACAGGCGCTCCACGACGAGGAGGGTGTAGCGGCCCGTCACGTCCATGGCGTCGAGCCAGGACAGCCCGGTGAACAGCGTGACGCCGGTGAGGAAGAGAGCGAGCAGGAACAGGGTGCCGCCCACGGGGTTGACGACGCCCGCGAGACCGCTGCCCACGACGGTTCCGATAATCCCCCCGGCGTCGACCGGAAGCGCCGCGCCGCCCTGGTAGTGCAGGGTCGCAAGGCCGCATCCCGCGCACACCGCCACCACGCAGCCGGCGGCGCGAATCGTCGCGTGATGGAGATCGAGCTGGTCCGGCGCCACCTTCAGGCCCCGGTAGACCAGCCATCCCGCATAGCCGATCATCACCGGGAACAGGTAGGCCATGAAGCCGAACAGATAGAGCAGCACGTCGGCGATCCAGGCGCCCGCCACGCCCCCCTGGTTGGCGACCCGGTCCACATGACCGGCGCTCGACCAGCCCGGGTCGGCCGGGTCCCAGCTCGCGATCGACACCAGCAGGTAGATGGCCACCGCGGAGATGACGAGGAGCGCGCCCTCGCGCGAGCCTCGCGCCAGCGGGCCCCGCAACAGCGCGATGAAGCCCGACTTGTCCCGCATCACCTGGGCCACGGTTGCAATCCTGTTTCGAGATTTCGAATCTAACACAGTAATTATTAGGGAAAAATGGAAGAAAATCCATCGGGCATTCCGCGATCCGCCGGGACCGCCCGGTTGAAAATCACCGGGCAATCCGCCATCGTTCCGCCGCTCCTGCCGCGCGTTCCCGCAGGGGTGGAATCTCCGCGCGCTCCCCGGCTCCGCACGCCGCGGAGCGTCGCGCGGACCGCATTCGATCGAACGGAAACGACGACGAGATGAGTGAACCAGTCCACGCCCGGCTTCTCATCCTGGGCTCGGGGCCGGCCGGCTGCACCGCGGCCGTCTACGCGGCCCGGGCCAACCTCTCGCCGGTGCTCGTCACCGGCATCGAGGTCGGCGGGCAGATGACCACCACCACCGATGTCGACAACTGGCCCGGGGACGACCGGGGCGTGCAAGGCCCCGATCTGATGGAACGGATGCGCCGGCACGCGGAGCGGTTCGACACGAGGATCGTCCACGACCACATCTCGCGCGCGGACCTCTCGCGCCGCCCCTTCCACCTGTACGGCGACTCCGCGGCGTACACCTGCGATGCGCTCGTCATCGCCACCGGAGCGTCGGCGAAGTACCTCGGGCTCGAGTCCGAGGAGGCGTACAAGGGGCGCGGAGTCTCGGCCTGCGCCACGTGCGACGGGTTCTTCTACCGGTCGAAGCCGGTGGCGGTCATCGGAGGCGGAAACACCGCGGTGGAAGAGGCGCTCTATCTTTCGAACATCGCATCGACGGTCACCGTCGTCCACCGCCGGGACCGGTTCCGGGCCGAGAAGATCCTCGCCGACCAGCTCATCGACAAGGCCCGGGCCGGGAACGTGGTCATCGAGTGGGACCACGTGCTCGACGAAGTCCTCGGCGACGACGCCGGGGTCACCGGGATCCGTATCCGGGGGACCACCACCGGAGAGACCAGGGCGGTCGGCGTGCACGGCTGCTTCATCGCCATCGGCCACACCCCCAACACGAAGGTCTTCGAGGGGCAGCTCGAGATGAACGGCGGGTACATCCTCGTGCGCGGCGGCGCCGAGGGCTTTGCGACGCAGACCAGCGTGCCCGGGGTGTTCGCGGCCGGGGATGTCGCGGACCACGTGTACCGTCAGGCGATCACCTCCGCCGGCTCCGGCTGCATGGCCGCGCTCGACGCCGACCGGTACCTCGAGGCGCGGCAGGGCCCGGCCTGACGGTCGAGAGGCGGGTCCCGGCCGGAACTCCATGTCGGCGAGCGCCAGCACCTCGAGCCCCGGCAGCCGGGCGGACGAAGGCCCCGCCCCCGCATTCACCGTCACCACCGCCAAGCGCATCGCCGACGTGCCGGCGGCGCAGTGGGATGCGCTCGCGGGCGAGGACCACCCGTTTACCCGGCACGCATTCCTCGACGCCCTGGAGCGCCACGGCTGCGTGGGGGAGCGGGTCGGCTGGATTCCGTCACACGTTCTCGTGCACATGGACGGGCGGCTGGTGGGGGCGACGCCGGCCTACGTCAAGCTCCATTCCCAGGGCGAGTTCGTCTTCGACTGGTCCTGGGCCGAGGCGTACGAGCGCCACGGCCTCGAGTACTACCCCAAGCTCGTCTCCGCCATCCCGTTCACCCCGTCGACCGGACCGAGGCTGCTCGTCCACCCGGACACCGACGGGCGGACGGTGCGGCGCGCGCTCGCCGCCGGCGCCGTGGAGGTATCGAAGGCGATGCGGGCGTCCTCGTTTCACTGGCTGTTCCCCCGCGCCGCCGACGCCGACGCGCTCGAGGACGGCGGCCTGCTCCTTCGCACCGGATGCCAGTTCCACTGGACGAACCGCGGCTACCGCGACTTCCGGGACTACCTCGATGCGCTGACGGCGAAGCGGCGCAAGGAGATCCGGCGCGAGCGCCGGGACGCGGCCGCCGCCCCGGTCGAGATCGAGGTCCACGACGGCCGCACCGCCACCGAGGCGCACTGGCGGGCGTACCATGCGCTGTACAGCTCCACCTACGACCGCAAGTGGGGCTACCCCGCGCTGACCGTCCCGTTCTTCGTCGGCGTGGCGGAATCGCTCCCGGAGCAGACGCTCGTGATCCTCGCGCGGCGCGACGGACGCTACGTCGCCGGCGCCCACTGCTTCGCGGGCCGGGACACCCTCTTCGGCCGCAACTGGGGCTGCGCCGAGCACCATCGCGGACTTCACTTCGAGATGTGCTACTACCGGCTCATCGAGCACTGCATCCGCCGCGGCCTCCGGCGCTTCGACGCCGGCGCCCAGGGCGAGCACAAGCTCCTGCGCGGCTTCCTGCCGGTGGAGACGCGCTCGGCGCACTGGATCCGGGACCCGCGCTTCCGCGAGGCCATCGGCCGGTTCCTCGCCGATGAACGCGCCGGTCTCGATCGCTACCGGCGTGCGATGGCCGGACACTCGCCCTACCGCGCGCCGGACGGCGGAGACGGTTCGCTCGCGGGCGGGACCGGCGATGCCTGACCCGAGATGCCCCGGCTCCGCGCGCGCCGCGCCCCGGGGGATGACCCCGGTCTCGGCACCGGCCGATGCGCCCGGCTCCGCACGCGCGCCACACCCCGCCCCCGCCACGGGGCATCGCGTACGCCCGGCCCCCGGCTCCTCATGCGCGGCGCACCCCGCGGACCGGGGCCCGGAGCGGCGCGTCGCGCGGCGGCCGTACCTTCTCGCGCCGCACTCTCCGCCGGACGCCTTCCCCGACCCGTCGCTCGCGCTCGACGTACCGAACGGGCTCCTCGCGGCGGGCGGCGACCTCGGTCCCGAACGCCTGCTGTACGCGTACCGCCGCGGCATCTTTCCCTGGTTCGGCGAGAGGCAGCCGATCCTGTGGTGGTCTCCGGACCCGCGCGCGGTGCTGTGGCCCGCGGACCTGCACGTCAGCCGGTCGCTTCGGCGCACGCAGCGGCGTGCAACGTTCGCGGTCTCCACCGACACCGCCTTCGACCGCGTGGTGCACGAGTGCGCCGCGCCCCGGCCAGGCCGCGAGAGCACCTGGATCACGCCGGAAATGGCGGCCGCCTACGGGCGGCTGCACCACGCCGGATACGCGCACTCCATCGAGTGCTGGCACGGGTCCGGGCTCGCCGGCGGCCTGTACGGCATCGCCATCGGCCGCGTGTTCTTCGGCGAGTCGATGTTCAGCCGCGCCCCCGACGCGTCGAAGATCGCGCTCGCGCACCTATGCACCCTCGGCTTCGAACTCATCGACTGTCAGGTCCCGAATGCCCACCTCGCCCGGCTCGGCGCGGTCGAGGTGAGCCGGCGGCGCTTCCTCGCACTGCTCGACGGGCTGTGCGAAGCGCCCGGGCCACACGCCTTCGGTGACGGGCGCGCGGGGTCCGGGACGTGAGCTCGCCGGGCCGGGTACGGTTCTTCGCCACCCCCGGGCATCCGTGCGGCTATCTCGCGGGACGCGAGGCGACCACGGTGTTCGCCGACCCCGCGTACCCCAGGAGCCCGGCGCTGTACACGGCGCTGAGCCGGCTCGGGTTCCGGCGCAGCGGGACGCACATATACCGTCCCGAATGCGCGGGTTGCAGCGCGTGCATTCCGGTCCGCATCCCCGTGACCCGCTTCCGTCTCCGGCGGGTCCAGCGCCGGGTCCGGTCGGCGAACCGCGACCTCGCGTGCCGGGTCCGTCCCGCCCGCTTCGAGCCGCGGCACTTCGCCCTCTACCGGCGCTACCTCTCGGCCCGCCATCCGGGCGGTGGCATGGACGATCCGTCACCCGCGCAGTACCGCGACTTCCTCACCGGCACGTGGTGCGACACCTTCTTCCTCGAGTACTCGCTCGGCGCCGCGGTCGTCGCCGTCTCGGTCATCGACCGGCTCGCCGACGCGCTGTCCTGCGTCTACACCTTCTTCGAGCCCGCCCTCGCGCGGCGCAGCCTCGGAACGTACGCGGTCCTGCACGCGATCGACGCGGCGCGGCGCGGCGGCCTGGAGTGGCTGTACCTCGGCTACTACATCCCGGACTCCCCCAAGATGCGCTATAAGGCCGACTTCCGGCCCCAGGAACGGCTTGTCGGCGGACGCTGGACGCCGGTGGAGTGAGCCGGACGCGGGAGCGCGACCCGGACCGGACGCGGGGGACTCCGAGCCCCCGCAGGGTGACGGAGTGGCCGCCGCCGACGGTCGGCGGCACGTCGGCGGCTGGTACGGCGAGCGGGGGCTGTCGAACCTCGCGCTCCAGTGGATGCTGGGCAGGGCGCGGGCGTGCGGTCTGCACGTCGACGCGGACGCCCTGAGGAGCCCTGCGCACCGGGGCGACCCCGCAGGTCGTCGTGGTGGCCTGAAGCCGGGCGCCTGGGGAGCCCTGCGCACCGGGGCGACCCGCTGGGGACGATGCACGAGCCGTTCGATGGATTCTGGCGGCTCCGCGGCAGCCGCCGGCGGGTCCTTCCGCGGGGCGCGCGCATTCACCGCAGCGTGGTGGCGCGGATGCGGGACGAGGCGTCGCGATACGCCCCGAGGCTCCCGAAGGACTACGTGGTGGTCGGCTGATCTCCGGCTTTGCTCGCATCCTGAATTCGGGCACACTACGCGCCGCCCGGGACCACTGCGGAGACAGGCTTGGCGAAGGAAGACCACATCGAGATGGAGGGTACCGTGATCGACACGCTGCCCAACACGATGTTCAGGGTGGAGCTCGACAACGGGCACGTCGTCACCGCGCACATCTCGGGCAAGATGCGCAAGCACTACATCCGCATCCTGACCGGCGACCGGGTCACGGTCCAGCTCACTCCCTACGACCTCACCAAGGGCCGGATCACCTACCGGGTGCGCTGACCCACCGGCGCCTCGCCCCCCCGGTCACACCGGATCCCCGGTGTGAATCGCGTACTCGCGATGCTGCTCGGGGTGGATCTGCACCACCGTCAGCCTCGCGGCGACGTACCCCTCCCGGATGTACACCGCCCCGGTGTCGATGTAGTGCACGTTCTCGATCTGGACCGTGGCCCGCGTCGGCGTGTGTCCGCAGTACACCCGCTCCACGCCTCCGCGCACCGGCAGCCGCGGACCGGCGCCCTGGACGCGGTTGCGCGACCACAGCGCATAGAACGCCGCATCGGGGTCGTGGGTCCGCAGCAGCTCCATGAACCGGTCCCAGGGGACGAGCGGCGGCACGTCCGCGTGAATGATCCCCACCACCCCCGACGCCGTCTCCACCTCGATGGCGAGCGGGAGATCCGCGAACGCCTCGCGGAAGCGCGCCCGCGCCGCATCGTCCAGATCGAGCCACCACGCGCCCCCGTTGTGATTGATCCACAGGTCGTACTGGACCGGATCGCCGGAGTCGATGGCGAACTGCTCGTGGTTGCCCCGGCAGGCGTGGAACCACGCATGGTCGAGCCAGTCGAGCGCCGCCGCCGACTCGGGGCCCCGGTCGACGAGGTCGCCGACCGAGAACAGACGATCGGCGCCCGGATCGAAGCCGATTTCGTCGAGAAGGGAGCGCAGGTGCGCAAACATGCCGTGGATGTCGCCGACCACGAAATCGCGTCCGGCCTCGTTGCGCGCGTGACGGACGACGATCCGCCCGGAGCGTAGCTCGGGCGCCGGCATTCGGGGGGGTGGCTCGCTGAGCTTCATGGGAGCGTGAGTTCCGCGGCGGCGCCGCGACCCGGCCTCGACCCGGGTCCGGCCGGCGAGGGATACGTGCAGGCGTTCGCGAGCATCCCATTCTACACATGCGCCTCACAGCGGCGCGGCAGCAATTCCCGCCAACGCCCGGAGAGGCCGTGCCGCGACGGGATTCCGGCACGATTCCGACCACCAGGGTGTCCAGGCGAGGGGATTTCGAGGGCATGTTCCCGCCTGGCGGGAATTGCTGGCGGCGCGGTCATCCGGCGGGCGCTGCTCCTTCGAAAATCGCCCTCACCCGCTCCAGGTCGGCCGGCGTGTCCACGCCCGGGCCGGGACGCTCCCGTGCCACCTCCACATGAATCGGATAGCCGTGGTGGATGGCGCGGAGCTGCTCGAGCGACTCCGCGCGCTCGCTCGGTGCGGGCGCGAGGGACGCGAACCGGCCCAGGAACTCCGCGCGACAGGCGTACAGGCCGATGTGCCGATAGTGCAGGCCGGCGACCGCGGGCGCCCGCGCGGAGCCCGCGCGGGCATCGAAGCGACCGCGGTGGTACGGGATCGGGGCGCGCGAGAAGTACGCGGCGCGGCCGTTCGCGTCGAACACCACCTTGACCACGCCGGGATCGAAGATCTCCTCCTCGCGCTCGATCGCTTCGCACAGGGTCGCGATCGCGAAGCCGGGTCGATCCGAGAGGTTCGACGCCACCTGCCCGATCAGGCCCGGCGGCAGCAGCGGCTCGTCGCCCTGCACGTTGACCACCACCGTCTCGGGATCGAGTCCCCGCATCGCGACGACCTCCGCGACGCGATCGGTCCCGGTCGCGTGCGCGCCGGAGGTGAGGACCGCGTCGGCGCCGCAGGCCCGCGCCGCGGCGACCACCCGCTCGTCGTCGGCCGCCACCACGACCGGGCCGACGCCGCTCGCCACCGCCCGCTCGTGGACCCGGGCCACCATCGGCCTTCCGGCGATGTCCGCCAGCGGCTTGCCCGGCAGGCGCACCGACGCGTACCGGGCCGGGATCACGACCAGGCAGTTCACGCCGCCGGGGAGTACGGGCCGGGACCGACGGCGACGCCATGTACGCGAAGCATCGACAGCAGCCGGTCTTCCAGCTCGCTCGAGAGCACGGCGTCGACCGGCACGCGCCAGTGGCGCGCGTCGGCGAACCGCTCGCACTTCACCGCATCCTTCTCCGTCATCAGGACCGCCGCGTCGCCGGGGAACCGGACCTCCTCCTCGCGGAACGGGTGATGGTCCGGGAACGGATGGCGGACGATCGTCAGCCCGCGGCTCTCCAGGGCCCGGAAGAACCGCTCCTGGTGGCCGATGGCGCACACGGCATGGACCGCCTCGCCGCGAAACGCATCGAGCGGGCGCGTCAGGCCCGGGTCCGCGAGGTTCACCGCGTCGCCGGGCTCGAGCCGCATCTCCAGCTCGCCCGGCGCGGCGGCGCCGTTCGCGACCACGAGGTCGACCGAAGCGAGCCGGCCGAGGGGCTCGCGCAGCGGTCCCGCGGGCAGGCACCGGCCGTTTCCGTGCCGGCGCACTCCGTCGATCACGACGATCTCCACGTCGCGGGCGAGGCGCAGGTGCTGGAGCCCGTCGTCGCTCAGGATCACGTCGCACCTGGAGCGTCGGAACAGGATGCGCCCGGCGGCGATGCGGTTCGGCCCGGCCGCGACCGGGACCCCGGTCCGGCGCGCGAGCAGCACCGCTTCGTCGCCGACCCGGTCCGGGTCGCTGTCGGGCAGGACCTTGCGGGGCCACCGGCTGCCGGTGCCCCGGTATCCGCGACAGATCACCCCCACCCGCACTCCGCGCGCAGCGAGGAGCTTCGCGATCGCGATCACCAGCGGGGTCTTCCCGGTCCCTCCGACGCTGAGGTTGCCGACGACGACCACCGGGCAGCCGATCCGCCACGAGCGGCGCAGGCCGTACCGGTAGGCGGCGCGGCGCAGCACGGTGAACAGCGCGACCAGCCATCCGGCCGGGGCCAGCAGGGCTCCGAGCGGACCGGACGCGTACCAGAAGCGCGGCGGCTCACGCACGGGGAACGCGGGCTCGGCGGGAGGCGCCCGCGGCGGGCAGCGGCGGAACGCGGGGCTCCCGATGCCGCGCACCGCGGGTCAATGTCCCGTCTCCCCGGACCGGCGCGGCGCGAACGCGAGCCGGTACAGGCCCGCAAGGCGCGCGGCATCCATGACCGCGGCAACCGGGCAGGGAAGGACCGGCGCCATCAGCCATCCGCCCGATCGCACCAGCTCGAGCATGGCTCCTCCGGGTGCCGGGGGCGCAAGGGGGAGGACGGAATGATAACCGGGTGGGCCGGGGCCGCACCATCCACACCGCGCTCCCACGGCGATTCCCGCCAGCGCCCGGAGAGGCCGCGCAGTGGCGGGATTCCGGTGTGATTTTGACCTTCAGGGCGTCGATTCAAGGGGATTTCAGGGGTCTGTTCTCGCCGGGCGGAAATGGCTGGCGCTCCCACTGCGGTTCCCGCCAACGCCCGGAGAGGCCGCACCGTGGCGGGATTCCGGCGCGATTCCGACCCTCGGGGCGCCGGGTCGAGGGGAATCCGGGAGCATGCTTCCGCCTGGCGGAAATCGCTGGCGCTCCCACGCCGACACGTCCACGCCCGAGGGCCGGGTGTACGTCCGATTCGCGCCCGCCGGCCGCGACCGGACTCGTTCACGACCCGCTCCGGCATGGCTGGCCGGGCGCATGCCAGTACCGGCGCCCGGCATCGCGCTCGGTGCGGGTGACTCGCGGCGCGCCTCCCGCGCGGAAGTCGACGGTGACGGCGCCGCAGCGCGAGGTCGAGAACGTCGCGATCCCCGCCCGGACGTACCGCGACACCACATCGGGATGGGGGAGCCGGAAGCGCCCGGGCTCCGACGCACTGAAGATTCCGATGGAGGGAGCGGCCAATGCGAGGAAGGACGGGGTGGACGACGTGGTGCTGCCGTGATGCGGAGCCACGAGGACATCGACGGCGAGGCGCGCTCCCGATCGGGCCACGAGCGCGCGTTCCCCGCCGCTCTCGATGTCTCCGGTGAGGAGCACGCTGCCGCCGGAGCCTTCGACGCGGACCACGCACGAGTGGTCGTTGTCGAACCCCGTCCGCTCCCGGAACGGGTACAGCACCTCGAAGGACACCCCGTCCCAGTCCCACCGCGTGCCCGCGGCGCAGGCGAGGTCCGGCGCGTGCCCGCCCACCGCGCCGTTCGCGACCATCGCCCCGACGGGCAGCGCCCCGGCGAGACGCCGGTAGCCCCCCACGTGGTCCGCGTCGCCGTGGCTCAGCACCACGCGGTCGACGCGGCCCCGGCCCCGGCGCGCGAGGTACGGCAGCACGGCGAGGGCGGCGGCATCGAGGCGGGCCCCCACCGGTGGTCCGGTGTCGTAGACGAGCACGTGCCGCGCCGTCTCCACCACCACCGCGAGTCCGTGGCCCACATCGAGCACCGTCATCCGGTAGGCGCCCGGGTCGACCGGCGCCGGGCGCATCGCCAGCATCGGCAGCATCCACGCGAGGCCGAGCCAGCGCAGCGTGAGGCCCCGCGGCGCGAGCACGATCAGCACCCCCGCCACCGCGGCCGCGAGCTGCCATGCGCCGATCTCTCCCGGCGCCCGCAGCATCGGCGCGTGCGCGGCGATCCACTCGACCGGCGGCCACAGCACGTCGAGCCCCCGAGCCGCGGCCGCAAGCATCGCGGCTCCGGCCGGTGGATGCGCCGCCGCGGCCAGCAGGCCCAGGAGGATCACGGGAACGACGAGGATGCCTACGAGCGGGATGACGAGCGCATTGACGAAGGGAGACACCACGGACTGCTCGGCGAAGACCACCAGCGTCACCGGCGCCAGGCCCACCGTCACCGCGACCTGCACCGCCGCCGCCGTGCGCAGACGGCCGGAGACGGCATGCGGGTGCGCGGCCGGCCGGGTGGCGAGCACCGTCAGGATGGCCGCGACGGCGACGAAGGACAGCCAGAAGCCCGGAGCCCGCACGCTGTGGGGGTCGACGGCAAGGACCACGATCAGCGCGAGCGCGAGACTGTGCGAGTGCGGGACGCAGCGCCGCGCAAGGTGCGATGCGAACACCACCCCCAGCATCAGCAGCGCGCGCTGCGTCGGGAGGGCGAGGCCCGCGAGCAGCGCGTAGCCCAGGGCGGCGAGCATCGCCGCGAAGCCCGCGACCCGGGGAGCGGGGACGAGGAGCGCGGCGCGCGGCGCGAGCGTCCACGCCCGCAGCGCCACCCAGTACGCCGAGCCCGCGGCCATCCCGACGTGCAGGCCCGAGATCGCCATGAGGTGCGCGATGCCGGTCACCCGCAGCGTCCGCCAGTGCTCCTCCGACACGCCGCTCCGATCGCCGATGGCGAGAGCGCGGACCAGGCCTTCGCTGCCGTATCCGTCGAGCACGGAACGAATCCAGCCGGCCAGGCCGGCGCGGGCCATGTCCAGGCGCGCGAGCGAGAGCCCGGGAGCCGAGCCGACGGCCTCGCCGGCGCGGACGTAGCCGGTCGCGGCGATCCGGTTGGCGAACAGCCACCCCTCGTAGTCGGAGCCGCCCGGATTGCGCCATCCGCGCGGCCGGCGAAGCCGGACCGTCAGGCGCCACACCGACCCCGGCGCCGGCGCCGCGTGCGCGCCGTACCACGAGAGCCTCAGGCGAGCTCCGGCCAGGGGAGCGCGGGCGCTGTCGCGAACCAGGAAGTCGAACCGGACCCGGT
Source organism: Gammaproteobacteria bacterium (assembly GCA_965202735.1). Classification (GTDB taxonomy): domain Bacteria; phylum Pseudomonadota; class Gammaproteobacteria; order HK1; family HK1; genus HK1. The sequence goes on along the minus strand of OZ241844.1, from coordinate 4,378,393 downwards.
GCGAGCCCGCGTCGGGAAGGCCGCGTACGATGCCCGTGACCTCGAGGTCCTCGCCCTCCATCGCCACCGAACCCCACGCGCCCATCTGCAGGTGCGCGACGAAGGCCGCCCAGGCGTATCCGGCGGCGAGAGCGATCAGGGGTCCCGCCCGGACCCTCATGAACATGAGCGGCACGAGGACGGGGAGCGACGCACACCACATCGGGTCGGGCAGCTCCGGCCCGTTCTCCAGCAGCGCCACGCCGGTCGCGAAGAGGCAGGCGGTCAGCAGCACGGCGGCATCACCGGAGCGGGCTCGTCGATGGGGAGCGGGACGGGACCGCAGGCAGGGCCGGTCCGGTCTCTCGAACACCTCCAGCTCATTCGACGGGTGATTTCCATCGAGACCCTCCCTGCCCGGAGCTCCCGCCGGCCGAAGACAGTGCCGTGCATCGAAGGGCTGCGTGGCCCGGGACTTTCAGGGGCGCGCGAGCACGCATCCGCCCCGGACCCGGCATTTCCCGCCAGGCGGGAACAGGCCCCCGAAATCCCCTCGACTCGACGCCCCGAAGGTCGAAACCGCACCACAATCCCGCCACGGCACGGCCTCTCCGGGCGCTGGCGGGGATCGCTGCCCCGGACCGCGGGTCGTGGACGCGGACGACGGGACATGGATAATGCCCGTCACGCAGCCGGGCGCCGTCAGCCGGGAGAGTCCGTACGTGGGGGCCGAGAGCCCGTCGGATGTGGGATTCCGGCCCGAGGCGTGTACGAGACGAGGACGATGAGGCGGCTGCTGCGCAAGGTGATCCCCGGAACGCACGCGATTCGCCGGCACGCGTTCCTGGGCCGCATCTTCGGTCGACCGCTCTTCGACCCCGAGCTGTGGCACCTCGGCCGCAGCTCGGTGGCGCGGGCGGTCTCGCTCGGCCTGTTCATGGCCTGGGCGCCCGTCCCCTTCCAGATGGTTCTCGCCGCCGGGGCCGCGCTCGTGGCGCGCTGCAACCTTCCGGTCGCGGTCGCGATGGTGTGGACCAGCAACCCGGTGACGGTCGCGCCGCTGTTCTACGCGGCCCACAAGCTCGGGGCATGGATGCTCGCCCGGCCACCCGGAGACTTCCGGATCGAGATGTCGCTGCGCTGGCTGTTCGAGGAGCTCGGCAAGGTGTGGGAGCCGCTGCTCCTCGGATGCTTCGTGCTCGGCCTGGTCTCGGCGATCCTCGGGCAGGTCCTGATCCGGCTCGCGTGGCGCGCCCACACCATGGTCTCGTGGCGCGACCGCCGCATCCGGCGCCAGCGCCGCGACGACCCGGCCGGACCCGGCCCTCCCGCCGCCGGCGCGCCCCCGCCGGCGCCGGCCGGGGTCCCCGGGAAGCGCGGGCCGGAGCTCTGACGGCCCGCAGCGGGCCGTCGGCGGGGTCAGACCGGGAGCAGCCGCCCGTCCACGATCCGCAGGCGCCGGTCCATCCGTTCACTGAGCGCAAGGTCGTGCGTGGCCACCACGATGCTGGTGCCGAGCTCCCGGTTGAGCGAGCGCAGCAGGTCGAAGACCGCGTCCGCGGTGTGCCGGTCGAGGTTGCCGGTGGGCTCGTCGGCGAGCACGCAGCGCGGCCGGGTCACGAGCGCGCGGGCGATGGCGGTGCGCTGGCGCTCGCCGCCCGAGAGCTCGCCCGGCTTGTGCGACGCGCGAGGGCCGAGGCCGACCCTCTCGAGCATGTCCCGCGCCCGCCCGGCCGCGGCACGGACCCGCATGCCGCGGATGAGCAGCGGCATCGCCACGTTCTCGAGCGCGGTGAACTCGGGCAGGAGATGGTGGAACTGGTAGACGAAGCCGAGGACCTCGTTCCGGATGCGTCCGCGCTCGCGTTCGCCGACCGTCGCCACCGGCCGCCCGGCGATGGTCACCTCTCCGCGGTCCGGGGTGTCGAGACCGCCCAGGCAGTGCAGCAGGGTGCTCTTGCCGGAGCCGGACGCGCCGATGAGCGCGACCCCCTCGCCCGCCTCCACGACGAGGTCCGCGCCCTTCAGCACCTCGACCTCCAGCCCTCCCTGGCGGAACGTGCGGTCGACGCCGCGGGCGACGAGGACCGCCTCACTCATGGCGCAGCGCCTCCACCGGCTGGATCCGCGATGCCTTCCACGCGGGGTGGATCGTCGCGAGCATGGACATCACGAAGGCCACGGCGCCCACCGCCGCGACATCGCGCCAGCGCATCTCGGAGGGCACCGCGCTGATGTAGTAGATGTCCGGGGACAGGAACTTCATGTCGAAGAAGCGCTCGACGGCGGGCACGAGGGTCTCGATGTGGGTGGCGAGGACGACTCCGCCGGCCACCCCCGCGATGGTGCCGGCGATGCCGATGACGGTCCCCTGCACGACGAAGATCGCCAGGATGCTCGACTGTCCGGCCCCGAGGGTGCGCAGGATGGCGATGTCGGACTCCTTGTCGGTCACCACCATGATCAGCGTCGAGACCAGGTTGAACGCGGCGACGGCGACGACGAGGGTCAGGATCACGAACATCACCGTCCTCTCGATCTTCAGGGCGCGGAAGAAGTTCGCGTGATACTGCGTCCAGTCCCGCAGCCAGTACCGCCCTCCGAACGAGTGCGCGAGCTCCCGGCTCACCCGGGGCGCCTCGAACATGTCGGCGAGCTTCACGCGCAGCCCGCTGATCCCGCGCCCGAGCCGGAACACGCGCTGGGCATCCTCGAGGTGCACCACCGCGAGCGAGGTGTCGTACTGCGCGTGGCCGGCCTCGAAGATCCCGCTGACGGTGAAGCGGCGCATGCGCGGCAGCACCCCGGCCGGCGTGATCCGCGCCTGGGGGGCGACCAGCGTCACCCGCGTGCCGACGACGGCGTCGAGCCTGAGGGCGAGGTCGCGTCCGATCAGCACGTTGAACCGCCCCGGCGCGAGGCCGGTCAGCTCGCCTTCGACCAGGTACCGGCCGATTTCGGACACCGCCGGCTCGCGCGCCGGTGCGACCCCGCGTACGAGCACGCCCCGGACCTGCCCGGCGTGGGTCAGCATCCCCTGCGACTCCACGAACGGAGCGACCCCCACCACCTCGGGGTTGGCCTCGGCGACGCCGGCGAGCGATTCCCAGTCCTCGAGCGCCTGGTCGTACCCCGAGATCGTCGCGTGCGAGGCGACGCCGAGTATCCGCTCGCGCAGCTCGCGTTCGAAGCCGTTCATGACCGAGATCACGGTGATCAGGGCGGTGGCGCCGAGGGCGATCCCGATCATCGACGTGAGGCTGATGAACGAGATGAAGTGATTGCGCCGCTTCGCGCGCGTGTAGCGCAACCCGACGCAGAGCTCCCAGGGAGTGAACATGGACGGCGGTCAGTCAGGGCGCGACCGGGAGACCGGTCATGCGAGCCGCTTCGGCGCCGGCCGCGCCACGCGGCTGCGCAGGTACACGGGCGCCGCGTCCTCGGGCGCGACGGCCAGGCCCGCCTCCAGGGCCAGCCTCGCGGGCGCGAGCATGTCGACCGCCTCCGGCAGTCGCGCCGCCTCCACCGGTTCCGGAGGGCGTCCGAGCCGGCTCGCCACCCGCTCCTCCAGAGCCGCGCGATGGGCGGCCCACCCGGGGCCGGCCCCGGCCCACGCGCCCGCGCCGGGAACGTGCACCGCATCCGGCGGCGCGACGGATTCGTCGAACGCCGGAGCCATCGTCACGCCATCCCATTCGAAGCCTCCCCAGTACACCTCGCCCATCCGCGCATCGAGCGCAGCCAGCACCCGGGGCGTCCCCCGCGAGCGGCGCATGCCGGTCGCGACCACCCGCAGCGTCGAGACCGCGACCAGCGGGCGGTCCGCTCCGAAGCCGAGCCCCTGGGAGACCGAGCAGGCGATGCGCAGCCCCGTGAACGAGCCCGGGCCGCGGCCGAACGCGATCGCGTCGAGCGCGCCGAGATCGGCCCCCGCGTCCGCGAGCACCTCGTCGATCATGGGCAGCAGCAGCTCGGTATGGCGGCGCGGCTCGACGGCGTGCCGGGTGGCGATCGTCCCCGAGAACTCGAGGGCGCAGGAACATGCATCGGTTGCGGTCTCGATTGCCAGGATGTTCACGGGGGCTCGGGGTCCGGACTGGCGGCTCCGGCCCGGCGGCGCGACCTGCGCCGTTCATCCTTCCCGCGCCGGCCTGCCGAGCCTGCGGCCGCGGTGCGGAGGACGCGAGCCGGTGCGCGCCGGATGGGGGCCGGAGGCCGGCGTGGGCTGCCGTCGTATCGAAGGTTCGGTGGCGATGCGTTCCGCGGGACGGGTCGGCGTCCTACCCCCGGCCCGTCGTCGAATCCCGGAGTCGGTCGGCGAAGCCGGCGCCTTCGAGAAGCGCCCTGATTCGGGCCTGCTCCCGCTCCACCGCACGCAGACGATCTTCCAGTCGATGCTGGCCGGCGAGCAGGCGATCCCCCGGCCGGTGCCGGCCCGCGAGCAGGAGTCCGGCGAGGGCGACGCCGGTGGCGATGATGGCGACGAGCTCCGCGGACAGCGTCTTCATGGGAGCATCTTAGCAAAACGCTCATGGCCGGGCTGACCATCCCGCCGCATGAAGCGGCGCGCGGAATCCCCGGACCGTGACCGCGGGCTTCATCGAACCGCGGAGCCGGACCCGCGGGCGTCCCGGCTCGCGAAGAACGTCCTCACGTCCTCGATGTCGGTCGTGACCGGCATCGGAGGCAGGCTGTCGCGAAAGATGCGGCCGTACCCGCGCCCCGTGAGCCGGGGGTCGCAGATCACCACCACGCCGCGGTCGCCCGCGTCCCGGATGAGACGGCCGACGCCCTGCTTGAGGCCGATCACCGCGGCCGGAAGCTGGAGGGTCGTGAACGGGTCGCCTCCGTCGCGCCGGATCGCCTCGGCCCGCGCCACGAGCAGGGGGTCGTCCGGAGGGGAGAAGGGCAGCCTGTCGATGAGCACCAGCGAGAGCGCGTCCCCCCGGATGTCCACCCCCTCCCAGAAGCTCTGGGTGCCGAGCAGGACGGAGCCGGGCGTCTCGACGAAGCGGTCGAGGAGCTCGCCGCGCGGACGCTCCCCCTGGGTGAGCAGCGGCCACGACACCCGTCCGTCGAGCGACGCGCGCACCGCCCGCAGGGCGCGATGGCTGGTGAACAGCAGGAACGCGCGCCCGCGGCTCCGGGCGAGCACGGACACCGCCACCTCCGCCACCGCCTCGTCGTAGCCGGGCCGCGCCGGCTCCGGCAGACCGGGCGGCAGGTAGCAGCGGGTCTGCTCCCGATAGTCGAACGATCCCTCGAAGATGTGGAGCGAGGCGTCATCCATGCCCACCCGGGCCGCGAAGTGCGCGAGGCTCCCGGCGACGGAGAGGGTGGCGGAGGTGAGGATCCAGGCCTGGTCCGCCGCGGCGACGTGCTCGGCCAGGAGCGGCGCGGTGTCGAGCGGCGCGAGGTGCGCGGCGAACCCTCGCGGGCGCGCCTCCGCCCAGCGGGCGCAACCGGGCTCGGGCGCCTCGCCGCCGATGCGGTCCAGCCGAGCGGCAAGGTCCCGGGCCCGCGCGGCCAGCGCCTCGATCGACGGTCCCCGCACCGACACCGTCGCGAGCGCATCGGCCAGCGTCGCGAGCCGGACTCCGACCGACTCGATCCGCTCCCGCGCGCCGGAGGCCATCGCATCCCATTCGACCCGCTGCACGCCGCCGGCGAAGGCTTCGGCCGCCTCGCGGACCGCGCGCTCCAGGTCCGCGGCCAGAGGATCGAGGTCCGGCGTATCCGGCGCGTCCGCCTTCATCGCCGCAACCGCGTCTCGCGCGAGCTCGCGAAGCTGGCCGCTCGTGACCTCCACCCCGAAGAACCGGGTCGCGATGTCCGGAACCTGGTGCGCCTCGTCGATGATCAGGGCATCGGCGCGCGGGAGCAGCTCCGCGAACCCCCGTTCCTTCAGCGCCATGTCCGCGAACAGAAGGTGGTGGTTGGCGACCACCACGTCCGCCTCGGCCGCCCGGCGGCGCGCCTCCACGACGTGGCACCGGTCGAACGTCGGGCACTTCGACCCGAGGCAGTTGTCCGCCGTGGAGGTGACGGCCCGCCGCACCGGATCGTTCTCGGCGAGGTCCGTCACCTCCGCGAGGTCGCCGCGCACGGTGCGGGCGGCCCATCCGGACAGACGCACGACCCGCGCCGCCACCTGCCGGGAGACGAGCCGTCCGGAGGTCAGCACCTGCTCGTAGCGCCAGCGGCAGAGGTAGTTCGATCGGCCCTTGAGCAACGCGATTCGCGGGCGGCGCGCGACGGCGCGGCACGCGAGCGGCAGGTCGCGTTCGAGCAGCCGTTCCTGGAGGTGGCGGGTGCCGGTGGAGACCACGGTCCGCCCGCCCGCATCGACGGCCGGAACGAGGTACGCGAGCGTCTTGCCGGTGCCGGTGCCGGCTTCGCAGACGAGGGCGCCGCGTTCCGACAGGGCGCGCTCGACCGCCACGGCCATGGCCCGCTGGGCGGCGCGGGGTGCGTAGCCGGGCAGCAGCTCCGCCAGCGGACCTCCCGTCGCGAAGACGCGATCGCACATGGCCGGGGTGGTCAGCGCCGGCGCCTCCCCTCCGCCGGGACCCGGTCCGCCGCACGGAAGGGCGCCGGGGGGCGTCGAGAGCGGGACGCCGCGCGCGGGACGGCCCCCGCCGTCAGGACGCTCCTCGGCTCCCGAATCGAGATTCTTCCGTCACCCACGGTCCCGCACCCCCGGATCGACCCGCCGGATCGGCCCGATGGTGAGCCATTCCGCGCCGGTTGGCCACCGCGGAGGATGCGCTCTCAGGGCTCGTTTCTTGTCCGGCGAGGGGCGGTGCAGGCAGGTTCGGCGGTCCATTCGGGAGAGGATTTCGTTGTCGATGCACCGGTCTCGGCCTCGAGGAGGCGCCACCCACCGCAAGGACGGCAGCTTCACAGCGGTCACCAGCCGCCGACCACGACAAAAATGGTCCTGGATACGCTCTGTTGAGGATGCGCTCTGCGCGTCACGGCCCATGCGGCTCCCGCCGGCCCGCGGACTCGGATTCGTGGAGGTCGCCCGGCGCCGGCACAGCCCGGGCCGGACGGCGGAAAGGAACGGAGCGAGATGGCCGGATTCGTCGGAGCGCTCCGGCTTCCGCGTCCAGGACCATTCAGAAGTCGCGGTCGCCGGCCGCCAAGCCGGACTATCGCACGGCGATCGGTGGTCTTTCAGCATCGAAGACCCCGTTCGAGCGTGTGATGAACCGCTCGTCACGACTTCCGGAGAGTCCTGCATCCGCGCCCGAATTCCGGGAAACGGGCCGCTCGGCGCGTATACTGCCCGAGCGGTGCGATTCGGGCCGGACGGCGGACGTTCCGGGACGCATCCGGTCGTTCGCGATCGCTGCGGGTGGCGCCGAGAAGCGCACCCACCGCGAGGCGGCGGACGTTCCGGGGCGTGTCCGGCTGCTCACGATTGTGGACGGATCAAGCCATGATGGCGTGCGAGACCGAAACCCGCCAGCAATTCCCGCCAGGCGGCAGGACCATTCAAAAGTCGCGGTCATTGGCCGCCCGACCGGAAGATCGCACGGTGACGGGCGGTCTTTCGGCATCGAAGGCCCGGATCGAGGGCCTGATGAACTGTTCGTCACGACTTCTGGAGAGCCCTGCACCAGGCGGAGACATGCTCCTGAATTCCCCTCGACCCGGCGCCCCGAGGGTCGAAATCACGCCAGAATCCGACCACGGTACGGCCTCTCCGGGCGCTGGCGGGCACTGCTGGAAACCCGCCGGGTCGAGCCCCCGGACCCGGTGGCGGAAGCCGTCGTTCCGCGCCTGCGCCTCTTCATGCCGGCGGCGCGGCGGGAGAGGCGCCGTGGCGCCATCGCGACCACCGGATGACCCACATGCGCCACCGGCACGACCGGATCGGAAGGCGGCGGTTCGAGCCCGGAGCCGGCGGGTGAAGCGATTCGCACCCGGAGCCGGCGGGTGAACGAGCTCCTTCCCGTCTCCCGCGCGCTCGACGCCGCCATCCGGCAGGCCATCGACTCGAAGACCAAGCCGCTCGGCGCGCTCGGAACGGTGGAGACGCTCGCCGCGCAGGTCGCGCGCATCCAGGGCACGCTCACGCCGCGTCTGGAACGCTGCTGCCTCACCCTGTTCGCCGGCGACCACGGCATCGCGCGCGAGGGCGTCTCCGCCTATCCGCAGGCGGTGACGCGCCAGATGGTCGCGAACTTCCTCGCCGGCGGCGCCGCCGCCAACGTGTTCGCGCGCGCGAACGGCGTGGACCTCCGGGTCGTCGACGCCGGTGTCGCCGGCGACCCCATGGACGCGCCCGGACTCGTGTCGCGGCGCATCGCCGGCGGTACCCGGAACTGCGCGGTCGAGCCCGCGATGACCGCCGGGCAGCGCGACGCGGCGCTCGGCGCCGGCGAGGCGCTCGGCCGGGACGGCGCGGCGGACGCGGCGGCGTTCGGCGAGATGGGGATCGCCAACACGTCGTCGGCGGCCCTGATCGCCCACAAGCTGACCGGCGCGGGGCTCGATGCGCTGATCGGACGCGGGACCGGGCTCGACGACGACGGCCTCGCGCGCAAGCGCACGGTCCTCGCGCGAGCCGCGGCGCGTACCGCCGACCGGCTCGACGCCCGCACGGCGCTCGGCGAGTACGGCGGCTTCGAGATCGTGATGATGGCCGGCGCGATGATCGGGGCGGCGCGCGCCGGGGCGGTGGTGATCGTGGACGGATTCATCGCGAGCGCGGCGGCGCTCGCGGCGGTCGGGGTCGCGCCGGCGCTGCGGGACTACCTGGTCTTCGCGCACCGGTCCGCCGAGCAGGGCCACCGCGCGGTCCTGGAGGCGCTCGACGCCCGGCCGCTGCTCGACTTCGACATGCGCCTCGGCGAGGGCACCGGCGCGCTGATCGCATGGCCGATCCTGCGATGCGCGACGGCGATGCTGTGCGAGATGGCGAGCTTCGAGAGCGCGGGGGTGAGCGGGCCGAGCGCATGACGCGCGTACGCGAGGAGATCGCGGCGTTCCTGCTCGCGGTGCAGTTTCTGACACGATGGCCGATCCGCTCGCGGCACCTGGCCACCGGAGCGCGGCTCGCGGCCGCACCCCGCTACCATCCGGCCGTCGGCGCGCTGATCGGCGCGTTCTCGGGCGGCGTGTTCTGGCTCGCGCACCTGGTCTTTCCGGCGAGCCTGAGCGTCGTGCTCGCCGTCGCCGCATCCCTCCTCGCGACCGGCGCCCTGCACGAGGACGGATTCGCGGACACGTGCGACGGGCTCGGCGGCGGCGCCACCCGCCAGCGCGCACTCGAGATCATGCGAGACAGCCGGCTCGGCACCTGCGGCGCGGCGGGGCTCGGGCTGATGCTCGCGGCGAAGGTGCTCGCGCTGGCCGCGGCGCCGGCCGAAGCGGTGCCGTGGCTCCTGATCGCGGCCCACGCCGCGAGCCGTTCCTCCGCGGTCCTGGCCCTCGCGACCGGCACCTACGCACGGGACGCGGGGGTCGCCGCGCCGGTCGCCGGGGCGGTGGACCGGACGAGCCTCGCGCTCGCGCTCGCCACCGGCGCGGCGGCCACCTGCCTGCCGCTCGCGGCGGCGGCCCCGCCGGCGGTCCTGGCCGGACTCGGGGGGCTCGCGGCCGGCCACGTCGCGATGCGCGCCCTGTACGAGCGCAGGCTGGGCGGGTATACCGGAGACTGCCTCGGCGCGGTGCAGCAGACGAGCGAGCTCGGCATGTACCTCGGTGTCGTCGCGGCGGTGTAGCCGGGCATGCCGCCATGCCCGTGATCCTCGTGCGCCATACCCGGCCCGCGGTCTCCGAGGGCGTCTGCTACGGCGCCCTGGACCTGGATCTCGCGCCCACCTTCGACGACGAGGCGGCGGCGGTCCTGGCCGCGCTGCCTCGCGTCCAGCGGCTCGTGAGCAGCCCGCTGCGCCGCTGCCGGCGGCTCGCGGATCGGATCGGCGCCGCGCGGGGCATCGACCCGGTCTTCGACGAAAGGCTGCGGGAGCTCGATTTCGGCACGTGGGAAGGCGTGCCGTGGGACGACATCCCCCGACCGGAGCTCGACGCGTGGGCGGCGGACTTCTTCCATGCCCGCCCGCACGGCGGCGAAAGCGTCCGGATGCTGCGCGACCGCGTCGGCGCCGCCATCGCGGACTACCGCGGAAGCGGCGCATCCCACGTGGTCGTCACCCACGCCGGGGTCATCAAGGCCGCCCTGGCCCGGACCGGGCAACCCGACGGATGGAAGGCGGTGGTCGGGTTCGGCGCCTCGATCCGGCTGCCGCCGGACTGATCGGCGCGGCCGGGCACCCGCAGTCCGATTGCGCATCGCTCGCGCCCCAGGGACTGGTCCGAGCGTGTCCGGGTGTACGCCCAGGCACGGCGGTCGGCTCAACGTCGCCGAGGCCGAACTCAACGTCATGATCCGCAGTGTCCGAACCGGCGAATCGACCCCATCGCCACGAACGCTCACGGGCCCACGAAGCCGGGCCACGGACACCCGCGCCGGTCCCGGCCCTGCGCCGCAGAGTGCGAGAAGAATGAAGACCGGGAACGTCACTCCGACGGCGGCGCCCCCTTGAGGGTCACCGGGAGGCCGGCGGCCACGAAGCAGACCGTACCCGCGATCCGGGCGACGGCCTGGTTGAGCCGGCCCGCGTGGTCGCGGAAGGCACGCGCCATCGCGTTGTCCGGCACGATGCCGAGGCCCACCTCGTTCGCGACCAGCACCACCGGGCCGGGGGCGGCGGCGAGCGATTCGAGCAGGGCGCCCCGGGCGGCGTCGACGTCGAGTCCGTGGTGCATCAGGTTGCCGAGCCAGACGGTCAGGCAGTCGGCCAGCAGCCAGGTCCGCGGCGAGCTCTCCCGCTCGATCGCCCGCGCCAGCTCGGTCGGCGCCTCGACGGTGCGCCAGGCCGGACCGCGACGGGCCCGGTGGGCCGCAACCCGGCTCGCCATCTCGTCGTCGACCGGCTCCGCCGTGGCGACGTAGACGCACTGGACCCCATCTTCGGGCGCCAGCGACTCGGCGAACCGGCTCTTTCCCGACCGCGCGCCCCCGAGCACCAGGGTCACGCCGGGGCAGGCCGCGGCAGAGCTCATCGGCGGCGTACCGGGCGACGTACCGGGCAGCGCACGGGAACTTCCATCACGAGGACCACGCCGGGACGGATCGCGGCAGAATTCATTGGCGACGCACCGGGAGGCGCACCGGGCGACGCACGGGAACTTCCGTCACGAGGACCACGCCGGGACGGATCGCGGCAGAATTCATCGGCGGCACACCGGGCGGCACACCGGGCGGCGCATCGGGCGGCGCATCGGGCGGCGCATCGGGCGGTGCATCGGGCGGCGCATCGGGCGACGCACGGAAACGTCCATCACGATGGCCGCGGCCCGGCGGTCCACGCTCGACCCGCCGCTCGTCATCGGCCGAAGCACGCGGTGTCCCGCCGGCGGCCACGGCCGATCACCGGGGCGGCCTGCCGGCCCGCAGGCGGACCCGCAACCGGCGCAGGTCCTCCGCCGGGGTGGCCGCCGGCGAAAACACCAGGAAGTCGGATCGTCCCCGGGCGTCGACCTCCAGCACGACGAGCGCGCGGTGCGCGAGATGCACCACCGGGGGCTCGACCGCAACGATGCCGCCGTCGGTGCCGACGACCTTCCACGCGTCGCCGTCGTAGCGCAGCTCGCGGTATCGATCGGCCGGCGGCGCCGGACGCGTCCGCACCGCGAGGAGGGCGACGCCTCCGGCCATCTCGGGGCCGAGCGCCGCGCCCGCACAGACCACCGCACCGCAGAGCGCGACGAGCGAAGCCGCCTCGACGGCCCGGTCGCGGGCGACGCGAATCGCGAACATCTGCCGGAAAAGCGTCATGAAATCTTCGTGGACTGCCGCCCTCGCCCGCGACCCGAGCTATTGGACCACGGCGGCCACGGGGGGAACAGAGCCCGCGGTCGCCGCCGCCGTAGGCCCGCGGCGCACGGGGCGTACGCACGGGACGCAGGGTGTACACCCGATTCGCGAGGCCCGTCGTTCCGATCCCGGAAGGCTCCGGGATCGAGGGCGTCCCGTCGTTGATCCCGGAAGCGCCACGAATCGGATGTACACCCAGGGACGCATGGGACGTCAGCGATTCCCGCCAGCCCCGGAGAGGCCGTACCGTGGTGGAATCTGTGGTGCGATTCCGACCTTCAGGGTGTCGAACCGAGGGGATGTCAGGGACCTGTTCCCGCCTGGCGGAAATTGCTGACGGGACGTGCGGGACGTGTGGGACGCAGGGTCATTTCACGCTACCGACCCGCGCGATGGCACGGATGGGGTGACCTGCGCGGCGGGGTGCGGCGGGGTCCCGGGCGCGGTTTCGCAGCGGCCGGGGTCGGCCGGCCGGCCCTCGGACGCGTGGGTAGTGTCTCAGTTTGATTTTCTTCCTCAACACGACATAACGGTCCCGGAGTCAAACTGAGACACTACCCACGCGTGCGGGACGTTGCTTGCGCACGCGCCGGGCGTCATAATTTTTTGCGATGCACAACGCAGTGACGCGCCCGCCGATCATGGCTCGAACCCGACCCCTCTCCCCGCATCTCCAGATCTACCGTCTGCCGCTCCCGGCGCTGCTGTCCATCTCTCACCGGGCGACGGGGGTGGTGCTCGCGGGCGGAAGCCTCGTACTCGCGTACTGGCTCGTGGCGGTGGCGAGCGGTCCCGAAGCGTTCGCGCGGGCCCAGGCGCTGCTCGGCTCGATCCCGGGGCGGGCCCTGCTGCTGGTCATCACGTTCTCGCTCTTCTACCACCTCGGGAACGGCATCCGGCACCTGTTCTGGGACGCGGGAGTCGGATTCGAGCTGCGAACCGCGCGCGCGAGTGGAATCGTGGTCGTCGTGGCCTCGGCCGTCCTCACCGGCGCCGCTTGGGCGCTCGGCTACGCGATACGGTAATCCGGGGACGAGACCGCCGATGGACCATCGAACCCCCATCGCCCGCGCCCGCGGACTCGGCTCCGCGAAGGCGGGGTCGCACCACTGGCGGATGCAGAGGATCACCGCGATCGCGCTCGTTCCCCTCACCGTCTGGCTGGTGGCGGCCCTGGTCGCGATCGGCGCCGCGGACCACGCCCGGACGGTGGAGTGGATCCGCACCCCGGCCGTCGGCATCGCCCTGCTCCTCACCATCGCCGCCCTCTTCCACCACGCGCAGCTCGGCCTGCAGGTGGTCATCGAGGACTACGTGCGCCCGGAGGGGATGAAGCTCGCCGCGCTGATCGCGACGAAGCTGCTGGCCATCGCGCTCGCGGCGACCGCCGCGTTCAGCGTGCTCAAGGTCGCTCTCGGGAGCTGAACCGGTGTCGCCGGCCTACCCCATCGTCGAGCACGCATACGATGTCGTCGTGGTCGGCGCCGGAGGCGCGGGGCTGCGGGCGACGCTCGGCCTCGCCGCCCAGGGGCTCTCCACCGCCTGCGTGACCAAGCTCTTCCCCACCCGCAGCCACACCGTCGCGGCCCAGGGCGGCATCAGCGCCGCGCTCGGCAACATGGGCGAGGACGACTGGCGCTGGCACATGTACGACACGGTGAAGGGCTCCGACTGGCTCGGCGACCAGGACGCGATCGAGTACATGTGCCGCGAGGCGATCCCCGCCGTGATCGAGCTGGAGCACTTCGGCGTCCCCTTCTCCCGCACCGGGGACGGCCGCATCTACCAGCGCCCGTTCGGCGGAATGACCACCCACTTCGGGGAAGGCACCGCCCAGAGGACCTGCGCCGCCGCGGACCGCACCGGGCACGCGATCCTGCACACGCTGTACCAGCAGAGTCTGCGCCACGACGCGCGGTTCTTCATCGAGTACTTCGCGATCGACCTGCTCATGGACGACGACGGCGCCTGCCGCGGGGTGCTCGCCTGGAACCTCGACGACGGCACCCTGCACCGGGTCCGCGCCCACATGACGGTGCTCGCCACCGGCGGCTACGGCCGCACCTACTTCTCGTGCACCTCCGCCCACACCTGCACCGGCGACGGCAACGCCATGGCGCTCCGGGCCGGCCTGCCGCTCCAGGACATGGAGTTCGTCCAGTTCCACCCTACCGGCATCTACGGGTCCGGCTGCCTCATCACCGAGGGCTCCCGCGGAGAGGGCGGCTACCTGACGAACTCCGAGGGCGAGCGGTTCATGGAGCGCTACGCCCCCAACGCCAAGGACCTCGCCTCGCGGGACGTCGTGAGCCGCGCCATGACGCGCGAGATCCGCGAGGGCCGCGGGGTCGGCAAGCACCGGGACCACATCTTCCTGCACCTGGAGCACCTGGGGCCCGAGGTGCTGCGGGAACGGCTGCCGGGGATCTCGGAGACCGCGCGCATCTTCGCGGGTGTCGACACCTCGCGCGAGCCGATCCCGGTGCTGCCCACCGTGCACTACAACATGGGCGGAGTCCCGACCAACTTCCACGGGGAAGCGGTCACGCCGCGCGGCGGCGACCCCGACGCGGTGGTCCCCGGCCTGATGGCGATCGGAGAGTGCGCCTGCGTCTCGGTGCACGGCGCGAACCGTCTCGGCTCGAACTCGCTGCTCGACCTCGTGGTCTTCGGCCGGGCCGCGGCGAAGCGCTGCGCGGAGACCGTGGAGGCGGGCAGCGCCCACGCGCCGCTGCGCAACGGGGCGGAGGATCGCATCCTCGCCCGCTTCGATCGGCTGCGTCATGCGCGGGGAGGCGAGCCGACGGCGGAGCTGCGGCTGCGGATGCAGCGCGTGATGCAGAGCAACGCCGCGGTGTTCCGCACCGGCGAGACCCTCGACGAGGGATGCCGCCTGATCGGCGACGTGCACGCGGCGTTCTCCGACGTGCGCGTCGAGGATCGGAGCCTCGTCTGGAACTCCGACCTCGTGGAGACCCTGGAGCTCGACAACCTGCTCGGACAGGCGGTGGTGACGATGTTCTCGGCCGCGAACCGCACCGAGAGCCGCGGCGCCCACGCGCGCGAGGACTGCCCGGACCGCGACGACGAGCGGTGGATGAAGCACACCCTCGCCTGGCTCGACGGATCGGGCGCCCCGCGGATCGACTACCGGCCGGTGCACATGTACACCCTGACCAGCGACACGCAGATCATTCCGCCCGGGGCGCGGGTCTACTGAGGGGGCACCCGCATGGCGCAGTTCAAGCTGCCGGCAGACTCGGTCGTCCGCGAGGGCAGGGCCTGGCCGGCTCCGGGCACCGCGAAGCGGCCGAAGACGTTCGTCGTCTACCGCTACGACCCGGACTCGGAGGAGAACCCGCGGCGCGATCGCTACACCGTCGATCTGGCGGCCTGCGGACCGATGGTTCTCGACGCCCTCATCCACATCAAGAGCGGGATCGACTCGACGCTGACCTTCAGGCGTTCCTGCCGCGAAGGGATCTGCGGCTCCTGCGCGATGAACATCGGCGGGCGCAACGCCCTCGCCTGCATCAGCGCGATCGAGGACTACGCCGGCGACGTCGCCGTCCATCCCCTGCCGCACCTGCCGGTGGTCAAGGACCTCGTCCCGGACATGAAGCACTTCTACGCCCAGCTCGCCTCGATCAAGCCGTGGATGCGGGCGCAGGCGCCTCCGGCGCGGGACCGGGAGCGGCTCCAGTCGAAGGAGGAGCGCGAGAAGCTCGACGGGCTCTACGAGTGCATCCTGTGCGCGTGCTGCTCCACGAGCTGCCCGAGCTACTGGTGGAACGGCGAGCGCTACCTCGGCCCGGCCGTCCTCCTCCAGGCCTGGCGGTGGCTCGCCGACAGCCGCGACGAGGCGGCCGGCGAGCGGCTCGACGACCTGGAGGATCCGTTCCGGCTCTACCGCTGCCACACCATCATGAACTGCACCGCGGCCTGTCCGAAGGGGTTGAACCCGGCGAAGGCGATCGCCGGGATCAAGAAGATGATGGTGTCGCGGAGCTTCTGACCGCCCCGTGGCCGGGCGTGCGAGGCGCGAGAGGGCGCGCTGGCGCTGCCGGCGCGGGATGAAGGAGCTCGACGTGCTGCTGGAGCGCTTCGTCCACCGCGCCCTGGACCGTCTCGGCGCGGAGGACCTGGAGGCACTGGAACGCCTGCTCGATCAACCCGATCAGGACATCCTCGAGTGGATCGCCTCGCCGGCGGCCGCGCCGCCGGCCGGTCTCGGCGGGATTGCGGCGATCATTCGCGATCATTCGCTCGGACGGCCCTGAGCCCGGCTGCGACCCCGAGCCCGCGGGGTCGGCGGCTTCCGGCCGCAGCGCGACCGCAATGTGGCTTGATTGGTCCGCAGTCGATGACCATACTGGTCACCGTTGTCCGAAGACCACCGCGTCATCACCGTGGAATCCTCCGCATCAGCCGCCGAACACGGCAATTCGACCACTCCACGGACCACCGGACGGCCGGTCCCGATGCTGTCCGGAGACGCGGTCTCCAGTCTCGACTTCCTCACCGTTCTCCGGGTCTCGGGCGGCGATGCCCTCGCGTGGCTTCAGGGGCAGCTCACCGCCGACCTCGCGGACGTTGACGCGTCGGCGTCCCGCATTGCCGCCTGGTGCTCGCCCAGGGGCCGCGTGCTCGCAATCTTCCGCGTGCTCGCCGATCCGGCCGGCGGATACCGGGTCATCTGCGAGCGCTGGTTCACCGCGGCGCTTCTCGCGCGCCTGCGCATGTTCATACTGCGGTCGGACGTGCGGATCGACGACGCCGGCGACACGCTGGGGGTCGCCGGCGTGGCGGGCGCGCGCGCCCTGCCCGAACGGTTCGAGGCGTGGGCGGCCGCCGCCGAGGTCGACGACGCCGTCACGATCGGGGAGGTGGCCGTGACCCGGGTGCCGGGGCGCCATCGGAGGTTCATGGTGACGGGCCCCCGGGACCATGTCGCGTCGATCATGTCGCCGCGGCCGGCCGGCGGTGTGGCGCAGGCCGGGCCCGACGCGTGGCGGCTCGCCGACATCTGCGCCGGCGTCGCGCGAGTTTCCGAGGCGATGTCCGATGCCTTCCTCCCGCAGATGCTCGATCTCGAACGGACCGGCGGCGTGAGCTTCGAGAAGGGATGCTACGTGGGCCAGGAGATCGTCGCCCGCGCCCAGCATCTCGGTCGCGTCAAGCGCCGCGCGTACTTCGGACGGACGAGCGCGGCAGCCGAAGGCGACCCCGTCGTGGACGCGGCGGCGGACGGGGCGCCGAAGGTGGGAGATGTCGTCGCGGCGGAGCCGCATCCCGACGGCGGCAGCGCCGTCTTCGCGGTGCTCGACACCGCCTCCGCGGGCTCTGCGGGGCTGCGCGCGCGCGGTCCGGACGGCCCGCCGGTCCGGATCTCGTCCCACGACGACCCGGTGCCGCCGGGCTGAGACCGCCGTTGGCAAGGAACGAGGGCGGCTCCTGCAAGTGGTACCGCCGGCCGGCGGCCGGGCCCGCGCAGGCGCTCACGCGATCGAAGGTTCGAGTCCGTTCACGACCGCGGTGCTCCCGTTGCGCCTCCCGCGCGTGAGCCAGGCGCCGTGCGGACCGGATACGGGACCGTCGTCCCGTTCTCGGGGAGGACGGGGGGCGCGGGCTCGCGGTCCCGCCGCCGTGCGGACCGGGTACGGAACCGTCGCCCCCGCCGACTTCGCACCGGCGTGGTGGCTGCCCGGACCGCACCTGCAGACCGTGTGGCCGGCGTTCTGCCGGCCGGCGTGTCCCGTCTCCCTGACGCGGGAGCGTCTCGAGCTCCCGGACGGGGACTTCATCGACATCGACTGGGCCGGCGACGCGGGTCCGGTCGTCGTCGTCCTCCACGGGCTGCAGGGCTCCAGCCGCTCGCCGCACGTGCGGGGCCTGCTCCGCTCACTCGCCCGCCGCGGCTGGCGGAGCGCGGTCATTCACTTCCGGGGGTGCGGCGGAGAGGCCAACCGGCTGCCGCGCACCTACCATTCCGGCGACACCGGCGACGTCGGACATGTCCTGAGCCACCTGCGCGAACGGCATCCGTCGACACCCTTCGCCGCGGTGGGATACTCGCTGGGTGGCAACGTCCTGCTCAAGTGGCTCGCCGAGCGCGGCCCCGGCGCCGAGGTCGCCGCCGCGGTCGCAGTGTCGGTCCCCTTTCTCCTGGCCCGGGCCGCGGACCGGCTCGACCGCGGCTTCTCCCGGATGTACGGACGCCACTTCATCGCCGATCTCCATCGCACCATCACGGAGAAGTTCCGGCACCGGCCGGGCCCGCTCGACCTCGACGCGGTGCGCCGCGCCCGGACCTTCCGGAGCTTCGACGATCGGGTGACCGCGCCCCTGCACGGCTTTCGCGACGCCGCGCACTACTACGAAGAGGCAAGCTGCCGGCAGTACCTGCGCGGGGTGGCGCGTCCGACCCTGATCCTCCACGCGCTCGACGACCCGTTCATGACCCGCGACGTGGTCCCGCGCCGCGACGAGCTCTCGTCCTCCATCCGTCTGGAGCTGAGCGGCGCGGGAGGGCACGTCGGATTCGTCGAAGGGGGCGCGCCGTGGACGGCGCGGTACTGGCTGGAGGAGCGGATTCCGCGCTTTCTCGCCGGGCAGCCCGGGTTCGCGCGCGGCGAGCCCGCACCCGGGAGCATCCGGCGGCCGATGCGGTCCGGATTGCCGCCGCAACGGTGAGTGGCGACGCGGCGCGGCAATCCGGCGCGTCGCGGCGGGATGCCTCGGGTCTCGGACGAGCGCCGGTACCCGGCCGCACAGCCTGCGGGACCGATCCGCGGCGGTGGGGGTACACCGAGCGTCATGGCGCGCCGCGGCGGGATGCCTCGGGTCTCGGCCGGGCGCCGGTACCCGGCCGCGCAGCCTGCGGGACCGATCCGGCGGCGGTGGGCCCGCCGCGCGTTCAGGCCGGGCGCTGCTCCTGCGGCACCGCCTTCATGCTCAGGCGGATGCGGCCCTGCTTGTCGACCTCCAGCACCTTGACCTTCACCCGGTCCCCTTCGCGGAGCTTGTCGCTGACGCGCTCGACCCGCTCCTCGGAGATCTGGGAGATGTGGACGAGGCCATCGCGCCCGGGAAGGATGTTGACGAAGGCGCCGAAGTCCATGAGCTTGGCGACGCGGCCTTCGTAGATGGTGCCGACCTCGACGTCGGCGGTAATCTGCTCGATGCGCCGACGCGCCTCGAGACCGGCGGCGGCGTCGACCGAGGCGATCTTCACGGTGCCGTCGTCTCCCACGTCGATGGTGGCGCCGGTCTCCTCGGTCAGCGACCGGATGACGCTCCCGCCCTTGCCGATGACGTCGCGAATCTTCTCCGGATGGATCTTGAAGGAGATGATGCGCGGCGCGAACACCGACATGTCCGTCCGCGGCGCGCCGAGCGTCGCGTTCATCCGCTCCAGGATGTGGAGCCTGCCCTCCCGCGCCTGGACGAGGGCGGTCTCCATGATCTCCCGGGTGATTCCGTCGATCTTGATGTCCATCTGCAGCGCGGTCACACCCTCGGCGGTTCCGGCGACCTTGAAGTCCATGTCGCCCAGATGGTCCTCGTCGCCCATGATGTCGGAGAGCACGACGAACGCGTCGCCCTCCTTGATCAGTCCCATCGCGATCCCGGCCACCGGCGCCGCCACCGGAACCCCGGCGTCCATCAGCGCGAGGCTGGTGCCGCACACCGACGCCATGGAGCTCGATCCGTTCGACTCGGTCACCTCCGACACCACCCGCACGACGTAGGGGAAGTCGTCCATGTCCGGCATGACCGCCTGGATCGCCCGCTTCGCCAGCCGTCCGTGTCCGATCTCGCGGCGCCGTGGCCCCATCATCCGTCCGGTCTCGCCGACGCAGAAGGGAGGGAAGTTGTAGTGCAGCATGAAGGGCTCGCGGCGCTCGCCCTCGATGGCGTCGACGATCTGGGCGTCCCGGGTGGTGCCGAGGGTGGTGGTCACGATGACCTGGGTCTCGCCGCGGGTGAACAGGGCGGACCCGTGCGTGCGGGGCAGGAGCTGCACGCGGCTCGCGATGTCGCGCACCACGGCGGGGCCGCGGCCGTCGATGCGCCGCTCGCCCGCGATGATGGCGCCGCGCACGATCGATTTCTCGAGCTTCTCGAACGCCTCGCGCACCTCGGCCTCCGATCGCGCGCCGTCGCCGCCGCCGGCCAGCGCCCCGATCACCGAGTGGCGGACCTCGCTCACCCGGGCCCGGCGCTCGATCTTGTCGATGACCCCGTATGCCTCCCGGATCCCGGATTCCGCGTGCGAGCGGACGGCTTCGTCGAGAGCGGCGTCGGCCGGAGGCGCCTCCCGGCTCCACGCCGGCCGGCCCGCCTCCGCGGCGAGCGCCTCGATCGCGTCGATGGCGGCCTGCATCCGCTCGTGGCCGAACATCACGGCGTCGAGCATCACCGACTCGGGCAGCACCCTTGCCTCCGACTCGACCATCAGCACCGCGTTCCTCGTTCCCGCGACGACCAGGTCCAGTTGCGACGCGGCGGTCTGCCCGAAGGTGGGATTGAGAACGAACTCGCCCGCCTCGTAGCCGACGCGCGCCGCCCCCACCGGACCGTTGAACGGGAGGCCGGACACGGCGAGCGCGGCCGAGGCGCCGACCAGCGCCGGGATGTCCGGGTCGATCTCGGGGTCGAGCGAGAGCACGGTGGCGATCACCTGCACCTCGTTGCGGAAGCCGTTGGGGAACAGGGGGCGCAGCGGACGGTCGATGAGGCGCGAGGTCAGCGTCTCCTTCTCCGTCGGCCGCCCTTCGCGCTTGAAGAAGCCGCCCGGAATCTTCCCCGCGGCGTACGTCTTCTCGACGTAGTCCACCGTCAGCGGGAAGAAATCGCGGCCCGGCTGCGCCGACCGCGCTCCGACGACGGTCGCCAGCACCCTGGTGTCGCCGAGGCTCGCAAGCACGGCTCCGGATGCCTGGCGGGCTATCTCTCCGGTCTCCAGCACGAGCTCGCGGGGACCGTACGGAATCTTCTTCTCGATGGATGTCATGGGCTGGACCTTGGCAGGACGCGCCGGAGCGCCCCTCGGGGCGCGCCGCACGCTTCAGGGAATGATCTGGGTGGATACGACGACACCGGCGATGTCATCATCGGTCGATGGTGACATCGGGCGCCGGGTCAGCGGCGCAAGCCGAGCTTCGCGATCAGCGCCCGGTACCGCTCGACGTCCTTGCGCCGGAGGTAGTCGAGCAGCTTGCGTCGCTTGCTGACGAGCTTCAGCAGACCCTGGCGGGAGTGGAAGTCGTGCGCATGCAGGCGGAAGTGCCCGGTCAGGTGCGTGATCCGGCGCGAGAGCAGCGCCACCTGGACTTCCGGCGACCCCGTATCGCGCTCTCCACGCCTGTGCTCACCGACGACCTCCGCCTTCTGGACCGCGGACAACGACATCGCTTCCGTCCTCTCTCGCCAAAGTCGTGCATTCTAACCGCGACCTGTCCGCCCAACAAGGCTCGGACGAGTTTCGGATTCGATGACAACCTGTTGATGAAAATGAGTTTCTTCAATCCGGGACAAAGATCCGGCGGGGTGCGATCCGCCCGTCGTCCAATACCTCGCCCACCCCGATGAATCCCGTGCGCTCGGTGTGGATCCGGACCCATCCCTCGGTAGGCGAATGCGGCACCTGAACCGGCTGCCCCTTGCGCAGGTAGAACGCGACCCCCTCGGTCAGCCGGACGCACGGCCAGCCGGAGACCGCCGCCTCCATCGGCAGCAGCGGCGCGTCCAGCGCCTGCGGACCCTCGGAGGCCATCGACTCGATGGCCGCGAGCTCCACCATGTCGCCGGCGGTGAAGGGACCCGCGCCGACCCGGCGCAACGCCGACACGCTCGCGCCGCAGCCGAGAGCCTCTCCGAAATCCTCGGCCAGGGTACGGATGTAGGTGCCCTTCGAGCACTTTACCTCGACCTCGACGGTCTCGCCGTCGAACCGCGGCACCTCGAAGCGGTGAATGGTGACCCGGCGCGGCTGACGCTCGACCACGATGCCCTGGTGCGCGAGCTGGTAGAGCCGCTTGCCCTTGTGCTTCAGGGCCGAGTGCATGGGGGGGATCTGATCGATCTCGCCACGAAAGCGGGCCGCCGCCCGGTCGATGGCCGCCGCGGACAGCGCCGGTACCTCGCGGCGGGACACCACCTCTCCCTCGGCGTCGCCCGTGGTGGTCGTCACCCCCAGGAGAAACGTGGCGACATAGTGCTTGTCCGCGTTCAGCAGGTAGCCCGAAAGCTTGGTCGCCTCGCCGAAGCAGAGCGGCAGGAGCCCGCTCGCGAGCCGATCGAGACTGCCGGTATGCCCCGCCTTGCGCGCCCGGTACAGACGCTTGACCCGCTGGAGCGCCTCGTTGGAGCCCATCCCGACCGGCTTGTCGAGGACGAGGATGCCGTTGACCGCACGTCCCCGCGACCGGCGTGGCGACCGTCCCATCGTCGCGCTCCTTCAGCCGGGCTCGCCGGCGGCCGGGCGGCGCGCGGCCACCGCCGCGTCGATCAGCGCGTCGATGCGAAGCGCATGCTCCAGAGTGCGATCGTGCTCGAACACGAGGCGGGGGATGCGGCGCAGGCGCACCCGGCGGCCGAGGCGTGAGCGCAGGAATCCGGCGGCGCGATTCAGCGCCTCCACCGACGCGTGGCCGTCGGTGTCACGGCCCGGCGTCACGAGCACCCTCGCCTGGCTCATGTCGGGGGAGAGATCGACACCCGAGACCGTCACGTCGCCCACCCTCGGGTCCGCTACCTCGCGGACGACGAGGAGCGCGATCTCGCGCTGGATCCGGTCCGCCACCCGAACCGATCGGCTGTACATGGCGTTGCCCATGTCCCCCCTGCTCCCCGGACTCCCCGAGCGGCCGGAATCCTTGCGGTCGAGTCGAGCCTGCAAACCGGTTTCGCCGCCGGAAAGGTACGAGGCCGCTCCCGGCGCACGCTCCGGGCTTCCGAACGGACCGGACGGCTCCGGACGCGCCGCGCCGGCCCGAGGCGCCGCCTCGCCGGCCGGCCGTCGGCTCACAGCGTGCGCTGGAGCTGAATGCGCTCGTAGACCTCGATCTGGTCTCCCACCTTGACGTCGTTGTAGTTGCGGACCCCGATGCCGCACTCGGTGCCGGCGCGCACCTCGTTGACGTCGTCCTGGAACCGGCGGAGGGATTCGAGCTCCCCTTCGTAGATGACGACGCTGTCGCGCAGGACGCGAATGGGGTTGCTCCGGCGCACGGCGCCCTCGGAGACCCGGCAGCCGGCGATGTTCCCGAAGCGCTTCGAGCGGAAGATGTCCCGCACTTCGGCGATCCCGACGATCTCCTCCCGGAACTCCGGCTCGAGCATCCCGCTCATCGCCTGCTTCACGGTGTCGATGACGTCGTAGATCACGCTGAAGTAGCGCAGGTCCACCATCTCCGCCTCGATGATCCGGCGTGCGGCGGCATCCGCCCGCGCGTTGAAGCCGATGATGATCGCGTCCGAGGCGACCGCGAGGTTCGCGTCGGTCTCGCTGATTCCGCCGGCCGCCGCGGTCACCACGTTGACCTTCACGTCGTCGGTCGACAACTGCGTCAGCGCGTCGCGAAGCGCCTCGACCGAGCCCTGCACGTCGGCCTTGACGATGATGTTGAGGGTATTGGTCGCGCTCTCCTTCAACTGCTCGAAGACGTTCTCCAGCTTTGAGGACTGCCGCCGGGCAAGCCGGACCTCGCGATGCCTGCCGTGCCGGAAGCTGGCGATCTCGCGCGCCTTGCGTTCGTCGGCGACCACCACCGCGTCGTCACCGGCATCCGGGAGCCCGGACAGGCCCAGCACCTCCACCGGAATCGAGGGGCCCGCCGAGGAGGCTTCGGCGCCGGTGTCGTCGAACAGCCCCCGCACCCGGCCGAACTCCTGGCCCGCGAGCAGGATGTCCCCCTTCGCGAGCCGGCCCGACTGGACGAGCACGGTGGCCACCGGCCCCCGTCCGCGCTCGATCCGGGACTCGACGACGACGCCGCGCGCGGGACCCTCCTCGGGCGCGGACAGCTCCAGCAGCTCCGCCTGAAGGCCGATCGCATCGAGCAGGTCGTCGACGCCCTGGCCAGTCAGCGCCGAGACGTCCACGAAAATGTTCTCTCCGCCCCATGCCTCGGGCACGACCTCGTGACCGGCGAGGGCGTGGCGAATGCGCTCCGGGTCTGCGTCCTCCCGGTCGATCTTGTTGACGGCGACCACGATGGGCACGCTCGCGGCCTTCGCATGGGTGATCGCCTCGACCGTCTGCGGCATTACCCCGTCGTCCGCGGCGACCACCAGCACCACGATGTCCGTCGCCCGCGCGCCGCGGGCCCGCATCGCGGTGAACGCCGCGTGGCCCGGCGTGTCGAGGAAGGTGACGCTCCCCCGCCGGGTCTCGACGTGGTAGGCGCCGATATGCTGGGTGATGCCGCCCGCCTCGCCCGCCGCGACCTTCGCGGCCCGGATATGGTCGAGAAGCGACGTCTTGCCGTGGTCGACGTGACCCATGACGGTCACTACCGGCGCCCGCGCCACCGCCGGATAGCCGGTCTCGCCGCCCGCCTGCAGGACCTCTTCCTCGATGGAGCTCTCCTTGACGGGCTTCGCGATGTGGCCGAGCTCCTCGACCACGATGATGGCGGCGTCCTGATCGATGACCTGGTTGATGGTCACCATCATGCCGAGCCCCATCAGGGCCTTGATGAGCTCGTTGGCCTTGATCGACATCTTCTGCGCGAGCTCCCCCACCGTGATCGTCTCGGGGATCACGACCTCGCGGACCACCGGCGCGGTCGGCATCTCGAACGCGTGGCGCGCGGGCTGGGTACGGACCACCGGGCGCGACTTCTGCTTCTTGCGCCTGCGGCCCGCCTTGCCGCTCGCGACGTGCAGCTCCTCGCGGCTTCTCCGGCCACGCTCGCGCCGGCCTCCGCGCTCGCGGCCGTCACCGCGTTCTCCGCGCTTCGCGTCCGGCCGGCGCGAGGCCGGCGGCGGCGCGACGGGAGACACCGGAGGAGCGGGCGGAGCGGCGGGCGTGACGCCGGCTCCGGCGTCGGGAGACGCCGGCGCGGCCACGGCGGGGTCGAGCTCCGGCGCGGGCGCGGGCTCCTCCCTGGGCGCGCGTTTCTTCTTCTCGGGCTCGCGCAGCCTGCGAAGCGCCTCCTCCTTCTCCCGTACCTCCGCTTCCGCCCTGAGGGTCTCGTCGAGCTCCTGCTGACGGCGTTTCGCCTCTTCCTGCAACGCGCGCTTCGCGGCATCCATGCGCGCCCTGGCCTCGCCCTCGCCGCCCGCGGCGGCGGCGCCGGGGTCGGTGCGCGGCCCGGCGCCCGGCGTGTGCGTCCGCCGCCCCCGGGTCTCCACCGTGACCGTCTTGCGGCGGCCTTGCGAGGAGGCGATCCGCAGCTCGCTCACCGACTTCCGCCGCAGAGTGATCCTGCGCGGCGCGGCCGGCTCCGCCCCGCCCTTGCCGTGCAGGCGGCGCAGGTGCGTGAACAACTGCGCCTTCTCCTGGTCGTTGATCCGCTCGTCGGCTCCGGTGTGGGGCAGCCCCGACTCGCCAAGGTGCGCCAACAGGCGGTTGACGGGGATACCGACGGTGTCGGCCAGCTCTCGCACAGTCGTCTCGGCCATCTGAGTAGCTCCTGGGACTCTCTAGGGCGACGGGCCCTCGGTCTCTTCCTGCTCGAACCAGATGGCCCGCGCGGTCATGATCAGCTCCCCCGCGCGTTCCGGATCGATGTCCACGATGTCGGTGAAATCGTCCACCGACAGCTCCGCCAGCCCCTCCCGGGTCGTCACGCCCTTCGACGCCAGTCCGTAGGCGAGCTCGGTGTCCATGCCGTCGAGCAGGAGAAGGTCCTCGGCCGGAGCGCCGCTCGAGACGCCCTCCTCGCTCGCGATCTCGCGGATGAGCAGCACGTCCCGGGCCCGTGACTGCAGCTCCCGGCAGATCTCCTCGTCGAACTCCTCGATGGCGAGCATCTCGGCCTCGGGCACGTAGGCGACCTCCTCGATGCTGGTGAACCCCTCCTGCAGCAGGATGAGCGCGACCTCCTCGTCCACGTCGAGCTGGTCCCTGAAGAGGCTCAGGTACTTGCCCGACTCCGTCTCGTTCTTCTCGTCGGCCTGCTGCTCGGTCATCACGTTGATCTGCCACTGCGTGAGCTGACTGGCCAGACGCACGTTCTGTCCGCCGCGCCCGATGGCCTGCGAGAGCTGCTCCTCGTGGACCGCGACGTCCATCGCGCCGGATTCCTCGTCGACGACGATCGAGACCACCTCGGCCGGAGACATCGCGTTGACGACGTACTGGGCGGGGTTCTCGTCCCACAGGATGATGTCCACCCGTTCGCCGCCAAGCTCGTTCGACACCGCCTGCACGCGTGAGCCCCTCATGCCGACGCACGCCCCCACGGGATCGATGCGCGCGACCTTGCTGCGGACCCCGATCTTCGCCCGGGCGCCGGGGTCCCGCGCACATCCCATGATCTCGATCAGCCCTTCGGCGATCTCGGGCACCTCCAGCGTGAACAGGTGCACCATGAGCTCGGGCATGGTGCGGCTCACGAACAACTGAGGGCCTCGCGCCTCCGGGCGCACGTCCTTGAGATAGCCGCGGAGCCGGTCGCCCGGCCGCACGATCTCGCGCGGAATGGCCTCTTCCCGACTGACGATCGCCTCGGCGTTGCCGCCGAGATCGAGGATGACGCTGCCCCGCTCCAGACGCTTGACGACTCCGGTGACCATCTCCCCCACCCGATTCCGGTAGGCCTCGAGGACCTGCGCGCGTTCGGCCTCGCGGACCTTCTGCACGATGACCTGCTTGGCGGTCTGGGCGGCGATCCGGCCGAACGCCACCGACTCGAGGGATTCTTCGACGAAGTCCCCGATCTCGAGCCCGGGCAGGCGCACGGACGCGTCGCTGTAGAGGATCTGGCGGTTCGGATCGAACACGCCGGGGCCGACCACCTGCTCGCCGTCACCCTCGGCGGCGCCGTCACCCTCGCCCGCCTCCGCGAGCAGCTTCTCCAGCGCGGCGTCGGCCTCCTCCTGGGTGAAGACCACGGACGCGTCGTCGACGATCTCCCATCGCCGGAACGTCTCGTAGTCCCCGGTCTCGCGATCGACGCTCACGCGGACATCGGGGTCGTCGGAGTGCCGCTTGCGGGTCGCGCTCGCCAGGGCGGCCTCGATCGCCTCGAAGATGATGTCCTTCGCGACGCCCTTCTCGGCCGAGACGACGTCGACGACGCTCAGAATCTCTTTGCTCATGTCACCCGCTCGTCCGGCGGATCACCCGCCGGCGATCCCCCCCGGTTTCACCCATGTCCGCGTCACCGTCGCGGCACCAGTCTCGCACTCTCGATCTCCGGGATCGCGAGGCGATGCTCGATGCCGTCCTCGTCGACGATCACGAACCCGTCACGGTATCCGCCGAGGGTGCCGGTGAGCCGGTGGCGCCCCGCGACGGGGGTGCGCAACGTCACCTTCATTCCGGCGCCCGCAAAGCGGACGAAGTCGCGTTCGAAGAACAGCGGACGGTCCGCTCCCGGCGAAGAGACCTCCAGGTCGTACTCGCCGGGCACGGGGTCCGCCACATCCAGCAGGCCGGTCACGCGATGGCTCACCCGCGCGCAGTCGTCCACCGTCACCCCTTCTTCGCGGTCGATGTAGACCCGGATCAGGCCACGCGAATTCCCGTCGCGCCACAGCACGCCCACCAGCTCGAACCCCAGCGCCGCCGCCGTGGGCTCGATCATCTCGTACAGCCGCCTCTCTCGTTCGCGCATCCACAAAAAAACCCCTCGAAAGGGGTTCTCGGTCCGGCTCCGAACGGAGCCCCAGGCTGTTGGTAGCGGGGGCAGGATTCGAACCTGCGACCTTCGGGTTATGAGCCCGACGAGCTGCCTGACTGCTCCACCCCGCAACCGGACGGCGAATGATACGAGTACTGAAGCCGGTCTTTCAAGTCGCATTCAGCCAACAGCAGGACCATTTTTTGCCGTATTCGAGTGTCGGCAACCGGTGCGAAGTCGTCTGCGGCGGAGACGACGGGAGCTCCGGGAGGCTCAATCTGGCACATGGACAACGAACGCATCCACAAATGGGCCGCTCGAGCACGCCTCGGCGCCCGCCGGGCCGACAAAAAACGAGCCCTGCAGCCAACAGCCGCATTCAGCCGCGGCCGGCTCCGTCCCCTTTCATGCGCCGGCCCCGGCCGGCATCACCCTTTCCCGCCGCCTGCCGTCCACCGCCCCGGACCGCCGCGGAACGCGCCGGCCGGACCGGAGACATTCAGGAAGCCGCGGCGGCGCCACGGGCGGCGGCCTGCGCGCCGCATCGTCCCTCGGGGGGGAGACGGCCGGTCACGAACGGAAGCCGCTTCGCGGCGGCGCAGGCCCCACCGGTGCGCCGTCCTTCGTCCCGGCTCACCCAGTGCCATTCCACGCCGCGCGGAGCGACATCGGAAATCGACGCGGCGCCGATCGAGCGCATGAGGCGCGCCCAGACCTCGAGCGCCCCGTTCGCGCCGCTCAGGTTCACCGGCCGGTTGTCGTCGCGGCCGACCCAGACGACGGCGACCCGGTCCGCGCCGTAGCCCGCGAACCAGCTATCACGCAGGCCGTCGGTGGTCCCGGTCTTTCCCGCGAGCACCTGACCGCGCCCCAGAAGCTCGCGGGCCCGGCGTCCGGTGCCCTCGCTCAGCACCCCGTGCAGCGCATGGGTGACGAGGAACACCACGTCGCCGTCCGCGACCCGCGTCGAGCGCTCCGGATAGCGCCCCAGGGAGCGTCCATGCCGATCGGTGACGCTGCGGATCGCGCGCAACGGCTGCCGCAGGCCACCGGTCGCGAGCGAGTGGTACATGGCGTTCACCTCGATGGGCGCGAGCTCCACCGTGCCGAGGAGCATCGCCGGAAAGGTCGCGAACGGCCGCGACACGCCGAGGGCCCGGATCGTGTCCCGGACCCGCTCCAGCCCGACGTCGAGTCCGAGCCGGACGGTCGCAAGGTTGTAGGAGTACACCAGCGCGTCGCGCAGGAACACCGGGCCGTGCGCGCGGCCGTCGTGGTTGCGCGGTCGCCACGGGCCGCGCGGACCGTCGACCTGCACGGGAGCGTCGCGGACGAAGGACGCCAGATGAAACTGCGGCTCGGCCAGCGCGGCGAGGTAGACCGCGGGCTTGACGACGGACCCGACCGGCCGGACCGCGTCGAGGGCGCGATTGAATCCGGCGCGGCGCGGGTCGCGGCCTCCCACGATGGCGAGCACCTCACCCGATCGCGCGTCGGTGACCGTGATCGCGGCCTGGATCTCCTCCCCGGCGATGCGGCTCCGGCGCGCGAGGAGCGACACGGACCGGGCGAGCGCCGCTTCGGACGCGATCTGCACGGTGGGGTCGAGGGTCGTGAAGATCCGCAGCCCCTCGCGGCGCAGCACGCGGCCCGGGTAGTCGCGCCGAAGCTGCCGGCGGACCAGGTCGACGAACGCCGGGAAGCGCGCCGACGCGGGGGGAGGATGGCGAGTCACCCCGAGCGGCTCGCTCCGCGCGCGGGCGGCCGCGTCCGGGCCGGCGACACCCCGCGCTTCGAGGCGATCGATGATCCGGTCCCGGCGCCGCTTCGCCCGCTCGGGGTGGCGCCGCGGGTCATAGTAGGACGGACCTCGCACCAGGCCGACGAGGAGCGCCATCTCGTCGAAGTCCAGGTCCGCGAGCCCGCGGCCGAAGTAGTACCGGGCGGCGCGGCCGAAGCCGTGGATCGCATGCGCCCCCTGCTGGCCGAGATACACCTCGTTCAGGTACCCCTCCAGCAGCTCGGGCTTCGAGTGGCGCCACTCCAGCAGCAACGCGATGAGCGCCTCGTTCAGCTTGCGGGTGAACGTGCGCTCCGACGACAGGAAGAAGTTCCTGGCGAGCTGCTGGGTCAGCGTGCTTCCGCCCTGCACGGTCCGCCCCGCGCGCAGATTCGCCCACGCCGCGCGGGCAATCGCCAGCGGGTCGATTCCGACGTGCCGGTAGAACCGGCGATCCTCGACCTCCAGCAGGATGGCGAGGAACGCGGCGGGGACGTCGTCGAGCCGCAACAGCACGCGGTCCTCGCGGTGGGCGGGGTAGACGCGGGCGATCTCGGCCGGGTCGACGAGCACTCGCGCGCCCGCGTGGCCGTCGACCGCGACGTCGGCGATGCGCCCTCCGGACACCGAGACAGTCACCCGGCGCGACGGAGCGGTCCCGTCGGGAAACCGGAACTCCCGGGTCACCAGGCGGATGCGCCCGCCGTCGCGCTCGAAGCTCGCGGGCCGGAACGCGGAACGGACCTGGCGGTACCCGGCGAGCTTCAGCTCCGACTCGATCGCGTCCGTCGAGATGGCGGCTCCCGGAGCGAGCTCCAGAGGACGAGCGAACACTCTGGCGGGCACCGCCCATCGCGCGCCTTCGAACTCGTCGCGAATCCGGTAGTCGAGCCAGGCGAGATAGGCCGAGAGCGCAGCCACCCCCGCGACACCGGCAGCGATCAGTATCCGTCGAAAGCGGCCGGGACGCCTCGACCGCCCGCGTTTTCGGGCTCGGGATCGCTGTCGTCCGCCGCTGGATGTTCCGGAGGAGCCTCGCGCCATCGCACCGGGACCGGGTAGCCGCTCCGGCAAAGCCTACGAAACCACGGTACAAAGTTCAACGGTTATCTTAGATTCAATCCATATCTTGTTGTAATCATGTATTTATTCAGCAGCAATTCCCGCCAGGCGGGAGCAGACCCCTGAAATCCCCCCGACTCGACGCCCTGAAGGTCGAAATCGCACCACAATCCCTCCACGGTACGGCCTCTTCCGGACGCTGGCGGGAATTGCCGTTTATTCGGAATCAGGGGTTCATTCAGAGTCAGGAATCCATTCGGAATCGTCACCAGTCCAGAATACCGGTCAGAGCATCGAGGTCCTCGGGACGGTCGATGTCCGGGCGGGCCGCAAGCTCCAGCAACCGCAGCCGCGCCGACCGCACCCGCTCGCGCGTCTGGGCGAGTACGCGTCCCGTGCCCCAGTCCACCCGCGCGAACAGCTCCGGCCGGGGGCGGTCGACACCGATCAGCACGTACCCGCCGTCGAACGCGGGCCCGATCACCACGTCCGCCCGCCCGCGATGCAGGGCGCCGGCGCTCCGGGCCAGATCACCCGGCTCCAGGAACGGACAGTCGGTTCCGATGACCGCGGCCGCACCCGGCCGCGCGGCGATGGCGGCGTGCATCCTCTCCCCCAGGTCCGCTCCGACCTGCGCGTGCAGCGCGACCCGCATGCCGGCGCGCAGCGAGCGAAAGACCTCGTGGTCCGGGTCCGGGGTACACCACAGCTCCACCGGCCCCGCGCCGCTCGCGCGCGCGGTCGCGGCGGCGCGCCGGATCATGGCCCGGTGCAGTGCCGCGGCCCGCTCCGCACCGATGGCCGGAATCAACCGGCGCTTGGTCTCGCCGGGCACCGGAGCGCGGGCCATCACGACGATCCGGCAGTCGCCGCTCATCCCGCTCGGCCGTCGCGATACAGGCGCGCCAGATCGTCGGGGTCGGCGCCGAGCGCGTACCGGAGCCTCAGCCGCCACATCAGGACGACGGTGCGGGCGATTCCGTTGCGCTCCCACCGCCGGCTCGACGTGACCGCCGCGGCGCGCAGGCACGCGGGCCGCGAGCGCGCGCGGAGGATGCGGCTGAGCGCGATGTCCTCCATCAGGGCGATGTCGGGAAAGCCGCCGGCCGCCTCGAACGCGGCGCGGGTGACGAAGATCGCCTGGTCGCCGGTGGCGATGCCGCTCAGCCGGGAACGCAGGTTCATCGCGCGCTCGACGACGCGCAGCATCGGGTGCGCGCCGTCGAGCCGCACGTCGAACCGGCCCCATTCGCGGCCGCCGGTCTCGAGCGCGTCCCGGACCATCGCGACCCAGCCGGGCGGAAGCTGCGTATCGGCGTGGAGAAACAGCAGCACCCGCCCGCGCGACGCCCGGGCCCCGGCGTTCATCTGGCGGGCGCGGCCGCGCGGGGCATCGAGGACCCGGTCGCTCAGGGGACGCGCCGCGCGCGGCGTCCGGTCGCGGCTGCCGCCGTCGACCACGATCACCTCCACGTCGCGGCCGCGGTCGGACTGGAGCGGCAGGAGCGAGCGCGGGAGGGTCGCGGCCTCGTCGAGCGCCGGGACGATGACCGACAGGGCCGGAGACGTCGCCGGCGCGGCGCGCAGGGGGGTCCCGCCGGTGCGCGGGGTCAGCTCAGCGCTCCGCCGCAACTGCTCCCCTGACCCGCGGTGCAGCCGAAGCAGTGGTCGCGGATGGCGATGGGCCGCCCCTCGATGTCGGCGTCGAGAAGGTCCGCGAGGTGGGTGCGAGGCGCGCCGTTGAGCCGCATCGGAAGTCCGAGCATCTGGTTGAAGTCGCAGTCGTAGGCATAGCCCTGCCAGTCGATGCTGAGGGTGTTGCGGCACATCACGTGCTCGACGTTCGCGGCGACGTGGGCGGTGCGCAGCACCTCGAGATAGCCCTCGAACTGCCCCTTCGAGATCAGCGTGCTGCCGAACCGCCCGATCGGCATGTTGGCCAGCGTCAGCAGCCGGCTGAACCGCACCCCGTACCGGCGGCCGAGCTCCTCCTTGTAGGCGCGCTCGAGCCCGGCTTGCGCGGGGGGCAGCACCGGGCCCTGGGGATTGAATACGAGATCGAGGGAGAGATCGGGGTCCTCGCCGCCGTAGCCCAGGGCATTGAGACGGCGCAGCCCTTCGATGCTCGCGCCGAAGACTCCCTTGCCGCGCTGGCGGTCGACGTTCTCGTCCAGGTAGCAGGGCAGGGACGCGACCACCGCGGCCCGCCGGTCCGCCAGGAATTCGGCAAGGTCTTCCTGTCCGGGCTCGAGCAGGACCGTGAGGTTGCAACGGTCGATGACCCGGACCCCGTGCTCCACCGCCGCGTCCACCAGAGGCCGGAAGCTCGGGTTCAGCTCCGGCGCGCCTCCGGTCAGATCGAGCACCGCCACCCCCGACGCCTTCATGAAGTCGACGACCTGGTGCGCGGTGCGGGCGGTCATCTGCTCGGTGCGCTTCGGTCCCGCGTTCACGTGGCAGTGCACGCAGGACTGGTTGCAGAGGTAGCCGAGGTTGACCTGCAGGGTGGTGAGCCGGCCCCGGCGCACCGGCGGGAAGGTCGTACTGGTCAGCAGCGGGAGCGGATCGTGCATGTCGGTCACCCTGGCGGCGTTCGCGGCATCGTACTTGCCGCAAGCGAGCCGCGGCAACCGCGGGGCGGTTGCTGCAGGCATTCCCGCCAGGCGGGAACATGCCCCTGAAATCCCCTTGATCCGACGCCCTGAAGGTCGAGATCACATCGGAATTCCACCATGGTGCGGCCTCTCCGGGCATTGGCGGGAATCGCTGTGGCTGCTGGCGCGCCGCGATCGACGCGAGTACACTCCGCCTCCTCGCCGGGGCCGTAGCTCAGTTGGGAGAGCGCAGCGTTCGCAATGCTGAGGTCGTGGGTTCGACCCCCATCGGCTCCACCAGTTCCATCCGGGAACATGACCCGACGGACTCCACAGCGCCTCTCCGCCCCGGTAGCTCAGCAGGATAGAGCGTCCGCCTCCTAAGCGGAAGGTCACAGGTTCGAATCCTGTCCGGGGCGCCAGACCGGCGGTACCCGGGCGGTGCGTGACCGATCACCACCCGGCCGGCAGTCCTGCGTGCACTGCCACGTGAACGCGGGATCGGAGCGTGCCGAGCGGACGACCGCCCGCACTGCGGATCAGGCCGGCGACCGTGGGAGTGCCTGGCGTGCACAGGCTCGACGCCCGTGGAGGCCACCCCTGAGGCGGCGTTCGGCTTGGCGGAAGGCGGCGGCCACACCGCAACGCGCACGAGGCCTACCACACCGGCGTCGTGCACCGCGCTTCCTTGGGGGAGCAGTACGCGGAAGCGCGCGACACGCGCGGAAGCTGGGAGGCGCTGTTCCACCCGCTCGAGTCCTCGGTAGCGGTCCTGCCGGGCGAGAGCACCGCGTTCCCGCACATCGACGGACTGAGCGAGGAGCTTGCAGGCGGCACCTGGTTCACGCTGCTCTATCCGAATACCCACTTCGCCTGCGTGCAGGACTGCATGTGGTGGATGTCGTTCATTCCCACCGGGACCGAAAGCTGCGTCGGCGAGGTCGGTTTCTGCTTTCCGCGCTCGACCGTGGCCCGCCCCGACTTCGATGAGGTCGCGCGCAGGTACTACCACCGCTGGGACGTGTCGATTGCGGAGGACAACGCCATCGGCGAGCTGCAGCAGGCGGGATTGCGCTCGGTGCTCCGAACTCCGGGGCCGTACTCGCACACCGAGGCGATCGTGCACCGCTTCGCGAACTGGGTGCTCGCGCGCGTCCTCGACTGAGCGGACATCACGATCGGCGGCAGGGCGCTGAAGCTTGAGGACACCCCGCATTGATGCGCAAATTGTGGCGGCAATGCTACTGCCAGTTGTCTTGGATGTGGTAAACAAATTTCTCTGGCGTCCAGGCCGCGAACAACCATCTCTCGTCAGCCTCAGTATGGGTACACCGGCAAATGTAGCGTGCGAGGACCTGAAAGATCTCTTGGTATCCTGGTTGCTGGCGGCCATCGAACACCATCACACGTAGGTCTGCACGAACAAGGAGGAGCTTCTCGAAGTCGTAGAATATATCGTTCTGCGTTCCCCACTCGCACTCGGCAGCGAGAGCGACGCGGGTGAGGAAGCGCTCGTCGTCATACCGGAGCCCGGTGACGTCGTAGAGAAACTCTTTGTCGGCGGCGGCTCCTTCGACCACGCCTGTCGCATAGCATTCGAGGCCCGCATTGAAGTCGAGACATGCCCGACAGAGAGCAGTCTTGACGGTGTGAGTGTCGATGCCTTCGTCGTGATCGAAAAGACCATCCAATCGGCTCCGGATATGTGTCAACATGAGAGGCTCCCTTACTGATCGAGTTCGAAGTACCGCCGGAGAGACTCGTGCGTAATCCGAGTCACCGCATATCGTCCCTCGCCCTCCTCGACGACCGACCAGTCGTCCCAGCCGAAGAGGTAGACATCCCTGTCGCCCGTGACCGTTCGAGTGCGGACGGTGGTTCGAGACTGGAAATGAGGGACATTTTCGATCCCGGCCGCGGTGAGATCCCTAGCCCTGATGACCGGGCCAAGCTCGGCGACTACCCGCAGACCCTCTTTGGTCGGTAGCGACGCCGCCTCCATCCACTTTTGCACCTGTCGATGGGTAAGGTCCGCAACGGCGGTCATGTCGATTCCCGTAAACGGCTCCTCCGTTGCGGGGGTCGTGACGACGGCGCGCGTCATGAGAGCGATGATTTCCCTGCGGGCGCTGGCGCTCAGAGCGGGGAAATCATGTTCGGTGTCGAGGGTGATGTGCATCGTGTCGCTCCTTCCTGTCAGGGTAGCAAGATGCGAGTCTATTTGCCATTCAAGATGCATGTCAAGACAAGATGCAAAATTCTCCCGTGAAAGGCTCAAAGCGATGGAACGAGAGTCGCGTGACGGTCAAGAGGAGGGCAGCAATTCCCGCTGGCGCGGGTCGTCGATGCACATGGCGGGCAGGAGCCGCAGGGTTGGGGGGGGTGCTGGCTCGCCACTTCTCACCGGTTCCGGACTGAGGACCGGGATTCGGTCACGGGCCCGTGGCTCCGGTTCGCGGCGTCGTGAGAAGTGCGGCCCGGCCCGTTGTCACGGGTTCGCCATGCCGGGCTCGGCCTCCGTCCGCGCCGATCCCGGGAGACCCGGCCGCGGCCGGGGCCGACGTATAATCCCGCTCCCTCTTCATCGCCCCGGCCCTTGCCCGAAGTGCATGACTCGCCGACGTGTCACGCCAGCGACGGAACGAGCCCCGGCGGCGCGCGGGGCCGGCCGCCTCGCCGGGATGCGCCAGCGGCTCTATCCGAAGCATCTGCTGTCGTGGATGATGCTGCGCGCGACCCGCATCCGGTTCGCTCCGTGGAAGAGCTGGCAGATTCGCTGGTTCGTCCGCAGGTACGGGGTCGATCTGAGCGTGGTCGCGGACCCGGCTCCCGCGTCGTATCCCCACTTCAATGCGTTCTTCACCCGCGCGCTGACCCCCGGTGCGAGACCGCTGGAGGGCGGGCCCGGCACCGTCGTCGCTCCGGCGGACGGGACCGTCGCCGCGGTGGGCTCGATCGACGGCCGGAGCGTCGTCCAGGCCAAGAATCGCGCCTACACCCTCGAGGCGCTCTTCGGGGGCGACGAACGCGCCGCGGCCAGGTTCGAAGGCGGGCGGTTCGCCACCATCTACCTGGCGCCCCGCGACTATCACCGCGTGCACATGCCGGCGGCGGGCCGCCTCCGCTCCACGGTGTACGTGCCGGGCGAGCTGTTCAGCGTGAACCCGGTCACCGTCGGCGCGATTGACGGGCTGTTCGCCCGCAACGAGCGGGTCGTCTCGTTCTTCGACACCGATCTCGGACCGCTGGCGGTCACCATGGTCGGAGCGGTCTTCGTGGGGTGCATCGAGCTCGCGTGGCGTGGCGTGGTGACGCCGCCGCGCCGCCGCGAGGCGCTGGTCGAGCGCTACCACGACCGGGAGGTCGTGCTGGAGCAGGGCCGCGAGCTGGGCCGGTTCAACATGGGCTCGACGGTGATCGTGATGCTCGCGGACTCCGCGGTCGAGTGGGCGTCATGGCTCGCGCCGGGCGCGTCCGTGCGGATGGGACGACGCATCGGCGAGGCGCCCTCCGGCCACCCGGAACGAGTCCCGGAACGCGGACCCGTCAGGACCCGATGACCGCCTCGCAGAGCTCGAGCAGGCCGCCCGGCCAGAGCCCGAGCGCGAGTATCGCCAGCGCGTTCACGCTCACCACCACCTTCATGTCGACGAACGCCGTCACCGGCGCGGCGTCGCGGGGAGGTTCGAAGTACATCAGGCGCACCACGCGGAGGTAGTAGAACAGACCGACGACGGAGAACAGGACCGCCGCCACCGCGAGCCAGGTCAGGCCGGCGTCGATCGCCTCGCGCAGCACCGACCACTTCGCCCAGAAGCCGACGAACGGCGGCACCCCCGCCATCGAGAGCATCAGGATCAGCATCATGAACGCGAACCACGGATTGCGCTCGTTCACACCCCTGAAGTCGTCCAGCAGGTCCGCCTCGTGCCCCGCCCGGCCGAGCCAGACGACCATCGCGAATCCGCCGAGCGCCGTCAGCGCGTAGGTCAGGACGTAGAACATCGACGCCGCGTATCCGCCCGGCGTGCCGGACGCCATCCCGACGAAGACGAACCCGACGTGCGCGATCGCCGAGTAGGCAAGCATGCGCCTGATGTTGGTCTGGGCGATGGCGATGACGTTGCCGGCCGCCATCGACAGCACCGCGAGCACCAGGAGCATCTGGGACCAGTCGGCGACCAGTCCGCCAAGACCGTCGACCAGCGCCCGCATGAGCATTCCGAACGCGGCGATCTTGGGTGCGGTGGCGATGAACAGGGTGACCGGGGTGGGCGCCCCTTCGTACACGTCCGGCACCCACATGTGGAAGGGTACCGCCCCGAGCTTGAACGCGACCCCGACCACCACGAAGACGAGCCCCAGCACCATGGTGAGCCGCATGTCGCCGGGGGCGGCGACCGACCCCGCAATGGTGGCGAGGTCGAGGCTTCCGGTGCTCCCGTAGATCATCGAGATTCCGTAGAGCAGCATGCCCGAGGCGAGCGCGCCGAGCACGAAGTACTTCATCGCCGCCTCGCAGCCCGACTTCGATTCGCGATCGAGCGCGACCATCGCGTAGAGCGAGAGCGAGAGCAGCTCCAGCCCCAGGTACAGGGTCAGGAAGCTGCCGGCGGACACGAGCACCATCATCCCCAGCACCGCGAACAGGCCCAGGACGAAGTACTCGCCCCGCATCAGGCCCCGCGGCTCCAGGTAGACCCTGGAGTAGAAGAATCCGAAGCCGCTTGCCACGAGCAGGAAAGCCTTGAGCACCGCGGCCATCGGATCGGCCACGAAGGTCCCGGCGAACGTGGTGGCGCGCGCTTCGGGAAACGTCGCGAGCACCAGCAGGAACGTGCCGGCCAGCGCTCCTTGCGCAAGCTGGCAGGTCAGCCGCCGGTGCCGGTCCGGCAGCCAGACGTCCACGAGCAGCACCACGCACGCCATGCCGAGGAGAAAGATCTCCGCCGACGCGGGCAGCATGTCGGGGACGGTGAAGGCGGGGGACGTCATCGGGCAGCCTCCCGGCCCGGCATCGCCGGACGCGAATTGCCGGATACGCGGACGACGCCTCGTCGTCCCGCCCGGGATGCGTCGGGTGAGGGCTTCATCGTCGGCGTGCGCTCACAGCTTCGACCTCGCCAGATGCTCCAGCAGGTGCTCGACGCTCGGCCCCATCACCTCCAGCAGGGGCGCCGGCCACAGCCCGAGCAGGAGCACCATCACCGCAAGGACCGCCAGGATCACGAGCTCGCGCCGCCCGATGTCGGAGAGCGCCGCGACCCCGTCGTTCGCGACCGGCCCGTAGACCACGCGCTTGTACATCCACAGGGTGTAGGCGGCCCCCAGCACCAGGGTCGTGGCCGCGAGAACGGCTATCCACGCCCCGGCCCTGAAGCTCGCGAGGATGACCATGAACTCGCCGACGAACCCGGAGGTCCCCGGCAGGCCCGAGTTCGCGAGCGCGAACAGCATCATGAACGCGGCGAAGACGGGCATCGGGTGCGCGACGCCGCCGTAGTCTCCGATCATGCGGCTGTGCAGGCGGTCGTACATCACGCCCACGCAGAGGAAGAGCGCGCCGGAGATGAACCCGTGGGAGATCATCTGCACCAGGGCGCCCTCCACGCCCAGCGCGGCGCTCGTGGCGTCGCCCGCCTCCATGACGGAGAACGCGATGAAGAGCCCGAGGGTGACGAACCCCATGTGCGAGACCGACGAGTACGCGATCAGCTTCTTCATGTCCGGCTGGACGATGGCGACGAAGCCGATGTACACGATGGCCACCAGCGAGAGCGCGATCATGAACATCGCAAGCTCGGCGCTCGCATCCGGCGCGATCGGCATGCTGAGCCGGACGAAGCCGTAGCCGCCGAGCTTCAGCATGATCGCGGCGAGGATCACCGAGCCGCCGGTCGGCGCCTCCACGTGCGCGTCGGGCAGCCAGGTGTGCACCGGCCACATGGGCACCTTCACCGCGAACGCCGCCAGGAACGCGATGAAGACCAGCACCTGCGCGGTGAGCCCGAGCGGCGCGTGGTGCAGATCGAGGATCGCGAACGAGCCCGCCTCGGAGTAGAGGTAGAGCAGCGCGACCAGCATCAGCACCGAGCCGAGGAAGGTGTAGAGGAAGAACTTGACGGTGGCGTAGATGCGCCTCGGCCCCCCCCAGATGCCGATGACGAGGAACATCGGGATCAGCAGCGCCTCCCAGAACACGTAGAACAGGATCGAGT
This sequence comes from Gammaproteobacteria bacterium, assembly GCA_965202735.1. Lineage (GTDB taxonomy): Bacteria > Pseudomonadota > Gammaproteobacteria > HK1 > HK1 > HK1. The sequence goes on along the minus strand of OZ241844.1, from coordinate 4,339,070 downwards.
CCAGCGCCGAGAACGCGCCCGCCATCAGTCCCGCCTGGATGAGGAACGCGGCCATGTACTGGGCCGGGCGGTACTCGACGGCGGCCCATCCGGCAAGCACCACGAGCACCGTCATCAGCGTGGTCAGGAGGACGAGCGGGAGCGAGATGCCGTCCACGCCGAGGTGGTAGTGGATGTCGAACGCGGAGATCCAGACGGCGCGCTCGACGAACTGCATCTCGTGCGTGCCGGCGTCGAACCCGGCCCAGAGCAGGAGCGACAGCCCGAACGTGGCGAGCGAGACCGCGAGGGCCATGGCGCGCACCGTCGCCGGTCCGCGGCCCGCACCCGCGAGCAGCACCCACAGGCCGCCGGCGATCGGCGTCCACACCACGAGGCTGAGCAGCGGAAGACCGGTCATCGCGCCGCAAGCCTCCCCGCCCGCCCGGCCCGGCCCGTCACAGCCGCACCATCACGAACAGCGACACGAGCAGCACAAGCCCGAGAATCATCGCGAACGCGTAGTGGTACAGCAGCCCGGTCTGAATCCGCCGCACCACGCTGGAGAGCCATCCCACGCCGCGGGCGCTGCCGTTGACCATGAGCCCGTCGATGAGCCGCACGTCGCCCACCTGCCACAGCCCTCCGCCGACGCCGCGGCCGAGCACGGCGAGCACCGACTCGTACAGGTCGTCGAAGTAGTACTTGCGGGTGAGCAGCGTGTGCGCCGCGCCGAACGCCTCCGCGATGCGCGCGGGAATGTCGGGCCGCACGAACCAGAGGAGCCACGCGACCACGAAGCCGCCGAGGGCGAGCCAGAACGGCGCGGTGACGAAGGCGTGCGTGACCATCGCACCGGCCCCGCGCCACGACGCCGCCATCCGCGCGAGGACGTCGTGGTCGTCGTGGACGACGATGCTGCCGCCGTAGTGGGCTCCGTAGAGCATGGGCTCCACGAACACCCAGCCCGCCACCATCGACGGGATCGCGAGCAGGACGAGCGGCACCGTCACCACCGCCGGGGGCTCGTGCAGGTGCTCGCGCGTGCGCTCGTCCATGCGTTCCCTGCCGTGGAAGACGAGGAAGTACATGCGGAAGCTGTAGAGCGCGGTGACGAACACGCCGGCCAGCACGCACACCCAGGCGAATCCCGCGCCCGGCAGGGTCGAGAGGCGCACCGCCTCGATGATCGACTCCTTGGAGAAGAAGCCGGCGAACCCGGGGGTCCCGATGAGGGCCAGGGTGCCGACGAGCGACGTGATCCAGGTGATCGGCATGTACTTGCGCAGGCCTCCCATCTTCCTCATGTCCTGCTCGTGGTGCAGCGCGATAATCACCGATCCGGCGGCCAGGAACAGGAGCGCCTTGAAGAACGCGTGGGTGCCGAGGTGGAAGATGCTCGCGGCGTAGGCGGAGGCGCCGAGGCCCACCGTCATGTAGCCGAGCTGGGAGAGCGTCGAGTACGCCACCACCCGCTTGATGTCGTGCGCGACCAGGCCCAGCAGCCCCATGAACAGGGCGGTGATCGCGCCGATCACCAGCACCACGCCGAGCGCGGTCTCCGAGTGCTCGAACAGCGGCGACATGCGCGCCACCATGAAGATGCCCGCGGTCACCATGGTGGCGGCGTGGATGAGGGCCGAGATCGGGGTCGGCCCTTCCATCGAGTCCGGCAGCCACACGTGGAGCGGGAACTGCGCGGACTTGCCCATCGCGCCGATGAACAGGCAGATGCAGGCGAAGGTCAGCACCGACCACTCCGCCCCCCACACCCCCGGCATCGTCGTCCCGGCCAGCCCCGGCGCGGCGCCGAAGACGTCCGCGTACCGGAGCGAGCCCGTGTACATGAACAGGCACGCGATGCCGACCAGGAACCCGAGGTCCCCCACCCGGTTGACGAGGAACGCCTTGAGGTTGGCCCGGATCGCGGACTCGCGGTCGAACCAGAATCCGATCAGCAGGTAGGAGACGACGCCGACCGCCTCCCAGCCGAAGAAGAGCTGCATGAAGCCGTTCGACATCACGAGCGTGAGCATCGCGAAGGTGAACAGCGAGATGTAGCTGAAGAACCGCTGGTAGCCCGGGTCGCCGGCCATGTAGCCGATGGTGTAGATGTGCACCATCAGCGAGACGAAGGTGACCACGACCATCATCGTTACGCTGAGCTCGTCGATGAGGAACCCGACCGCGATCTCCAGGCCGCCGACGACGCCCCAGGTGTAGACCGTGCCGTCGAATCCGGGATTGCCGGCCACCACCACGTCGTAGTACGCGACGGCCGAGAGCACGGTGGAGATCGCCACCGCGGCGATCGTCACCCGGTGGGCGCCCGCGCGGCCGATCGTGCGGCCGAACAGCCCCGCCACGATCGCTCCGACCAGCGGGGCGAGCACGATCCACAAATAGATCTGAAACATCATCCGGCGCGTCCTCTCACCCTTGGCCCTATCCCTTCGTGATATCCAGGTCCGCCACGTTGATGGTCTGCCGGCTGCGGAAGAGCACCACCAGGATCGCGAGGCCGATCGCCGCCTCCGCCGCCGCCACGGTCAGGATGAAGAACACGAACACCTGACCGGCGGTATCGCCGAGGAACCGGGAGAACGCGATGAAGTTCAGGTTCACCGCGAGCAGCATCAGCTCGATCGACATCAGCAGGATGATCACGTTCTTCCGGTTGAGGAAGATGCCGGCCATGCTGAGGCAGAAGAGGATCGCCCCCAGCACGATGAAGTGCGTGAGCGGGATCATGGGCGGTCCGCCCGCTCGCGCGGCTCGGCCGGCATCCGCACGATGCGGATGCGGTCCTCGCGCCGCGCCTCCACCTGCCGGCCCGGATCCTGGGTCCTGACGCCGGCGCGGCGCCGCATGGTCAGCGCGATGGCCGCCACGATGGCGACGAGCAGGATCGCGGCCGCAAGCTCGAACGGATACACGTAGACGGTGTAGAGCAGCTCGCCCAGCTCCCTGGTGTTGCTGTAGTCGGCGGGATGCGCGGGCGGTGGCGGCATCGAGTCGAGGCCGAAGTCCGATACCCCGATGACCAGGGCGAGCTCCACCACCACGATCACGGCCACCGCGACGCCGACCGGGAGGTGGCGGATGAACCCTTCCCGCAACGGAGCGAGGTTGATGTCGAGCATCATCACCACGAACAGGAACAGCACCATCACCGCGCCGACGTAGACGAGCACCAGGATGATGGCGAGGAACTCCGCCTCGAGGAGCAGCCACACGCCGGCGCTGGTGAAGAACGCGAGAACGAGGAACAGGGCCGCGTGCACCGGGTTCCGCGCGGTGATCACCATGACCGCCGCGCCCACGAGGACGGCGGCGAGGAAGTAGAAGACGATCTGGACGAACATCAGCGGTAGAGCGAATCCGCGAGGCGGTCCGCCGCGATCTCCTTCTCGCAGGCGTCGCCGACGGCGAGCAGCTTGTCCTTGGTCATGATGTTCTCGCCGCGCTTCTCGAAGTGGTACTCGTGAATCCGCGTCTCGACGATGGAATCGACGGGGCACGACTCCTCGCAGAAGCCGCAGAAGATGCACTTGAAGAGATCGATGTCGTAGCGCGTGGTGCGGCGCGTTCCGTCGGCCCGCTGCTCCGAGTCGATGGTGATGGCGAGCGCCGGACACACCGCCTCGCAGAGCTTGCACGCGATGCAGCGCTCCTCCCCGTTCGGGTAGCGGCGCAGCGCGTGCAGGCCGCGGAACCGCGGCGACTTGGGCGTCTTCTGCTCCGGGTACTGGATCGTGAACTTCTCGCTCACCAAGTACCGCAGCGTGAGCCGCAGCCCCTCGAGGAGCTCCAGCAGCAGGAAGCTGCGCAGGTAGTGTCGAAGCTTGCTCATGTCGACCTCACGGCGTGTCGAACCATGGCGGCAGGCCGGCCAGGATCGCGAGCCCCGTCACCACGATCCAGACGATCGTCAGCGGGATGAACACCTTCCAGCCGAGCCGCATGATCTGGTCGTAACGGTAGCGGGGAAAGGTCGCGCGCAGCCACAGGTACAGGAACATGAAGAAGACGAGCTTGCCGGCGAACCAGTGCACTCCGGGGGCGAAGACCCATCCGACGAAGGCGAGGTCGGCCAGGCCCGGGAACGGCGAGAGCCAGCCCCCCAGGAACATGATCACGGCCAGCGCGCTGATGAGGATCATGTTCGCGTACTCGGCCATGAAGAACACCGAGAACGCCATTCCCGAGTACTCGACGTGGAAGCCGGCCACGATCTCGGACTCGCCCTCGGCCACGTCGAAGGGCGCCCGGTTGGTCTCGGCGACGCCGGAGATCACGTACACCACGAACATCGGCAGCAGCGGCAGCCAGAACCAGTGGACCCAGCCGCCCTCCTGCGCCAGCACGATCTCGCGGAGATTGAGGCTCCCCGCCGCCATCAGCACCACCACCAGCGCGAAGCCCATGGCGATCTCGTAGGCCACGATCTGGGCGGCGGAGCGCATCGCGCCGAGCAGGGCGTACTTCGAGTTCGACGACCATCCGGCGATGATGACCCCGTACACCCCGAGCGAGGTCATCGCCAGGATGTAGAGCAGTCCGGCGTTGATGTCGGCGACGACCAGGAAGTCGGTGAACGGCACCACCGCCCACGCCGCCAGCGCGGTGGCGAGCGAGATCACCGGCGCGGCCACGAACAGCAGCCGGTTCGCCCCGGCGGGGACGATGAGCTCCTTGAACATGAGCTTCACGGCGTCCGCCACCGGCTGCAGCAGGCCCTTCGGCCCGACCCGGTTGGGGCCGAGCCGCACCTGCATGTAGCCGATGACCTTGCGCTCGGCGTAGGTGTACCAGGCGACCGTCACCAGCAGCGGGACGAGGAGCGCCACGATCTTGAGCAGCGTCCCGACGAGCAGCGCAAGCTCGTGGGGGAGCCATCCGAGGGCGGTTGCGAGGGGTTCGGGCATCGCTCCGGATCGAACGCTCTCTGGCCGGCGGCGCGGAGAGCTACCGGCGGTCGAGAACCAGGGTCCCGGCGCCCGCGTCGAGCGCCGCGGTCGCGCCGATTCCGGCCGGCAGGCAGGCGCAGCCGTCGGGGAGGCGGCAGTCGGCAACGACGTCGAGAGCGACCGACCCGGCGCCCTGACGCACCAGCACCCGTTCGCCTCCGGTGAAGCCGAGGCGCTCCAGGGTCGCCGGGTTCAGAGCGATGCCCGCGAACTCTCCATCCTTCGTCGCCTGCAGCGGCTTCGAGCGACGCACGAGGGGGTCCGCCGCGTGGATGGGCACCGGGGCGATGCGCTCGATGCCTTCGGGCCGGTCCGCGGGCTCGCGCAGGCTTCGGGGCAAGGCCCACCCGGGGGCAACGGCCGGACCGGATTCGCCGAGCTCCGCGCGCACGTCCTCGATCGTCTGGTGCTCGAAGCCGGTCAGCTCGAAGAGGTTGCCCAGCACCCGGAGCACCCGCCACGCGGGGCGCGAGTCCGCCCAGGGCGGCGCGGCGGCGTCGAAGCGCTGCCGGGTTCCGGAGAGGTTGACGAACGTGCCCGCGGTCTCGGCGAAGGCGGCGATGGGGAGGATGACGTCCGCGTACCCGGTCATCGCCTCGGAGCGGAAGGCGCCCAGGCTGACCACGAACCGCGCCGCGTGCAGCGCTTCCCGCGCGCGGGCGCCGGCGGCGCAGTCGAGCTCGGGCTCCAGGCCCATGAGCAGGTACGCGTCGAGCCCGGCCTCGATCATCGCGCGCGCATCGAGTCCGGTACGCGCCGCCGGGGCGCCGTTGGCCTCGCGGTGCGGCACCGCTCCGGCGATCCACGCCCCGGCCGGATTCGCACCCTCGTCCAGCGTGCCCAGGGTGGCGCCGGTCAGGTCGGCAAGACACGCGGCGAGGCCGCGCAACACCGCCGCATCCCCATGGTTGACCGCCTGCGGACCCAGCAGGACCGCGCCGCGGCCGGCATCGGCGAGGATGCGCGCGATGCGCTCGGCATCGGAATCGACTTCGACTCCTTCGGTCAGGGCTTCGAGCCCATCAGGCTGCCGGTCCGCCAGCCGGGCCGCGGCCACCGTGACGGCCGCAAGCCTGTCCGCGAGCTTCGACGGCGCGACCACGACCCGCGCCGCGGACCGGAGGTTCAGGTCGTGGGCCATCACGTCCAGGTGCATCACCGAGGCGCCGGCGAGGCTCGCCTTGCGCAGCCGGTGGTTGACGATGGGGTGCTCCTTGCGGGTCCAGGAGCCGACCAGCAGCGCCGCGTCGAGCCGCTCCAGCTCGTCCACGCCCATGCCGATGGCCGGATGGCCCGGGGCCGCGTCCTGGTCGGAGAAGTCGCGCTGGCGGACGCGGTGATCGACGTTGGGGCAGCCGACGCCCCGTACGAGCTTCTGGAACAGGTAGAGCTCCTCGAGCGTGCAGGAGGCCGAGGCGAGCGCGCCGACCGCCTCCGCCCCCTTCCCGGCGGCGACCTCGCGGAGCCCCTTCACCGCCGCCTCGAGCGCCTCCTCCCACGACACCTCGCTCCACGCGCCGTCGCGCCTCACCATCGGCGACCGCACCCGGTCGTCGCTGTAGAGCCCCTCGTGGCCGAACCGGTCGCGGTCGGAGATCCAGACCTCGTTGATGGACTCGTTCGCGCGCGGCACCACCCGCAGGACCCGGCCGCGGCGCACGTGCAGGTGGATGTTGGAGCCGACCGCGTCGTGCGGGGCGATGCCGTCGCGCTGCGCCATCTCCCAGGCCCGCGCCCTGAAGCGGAACGGCTTCGACGTGAGCGCCCCGACCGGACAGAGGTCGATGACGTTGCCGGAGAGCTCCGAGTCGACGCTGCGGGTGACGAAGGTGCCGATCTCCATGTCCTCGCTGCGGCCGGTGGCGCCGAGCTCCGGCATCCCCCCGATCTCCTCGCCGAACCGCACGCACCGCGTGCAGTGGATGCAGCGGGTCATGTCGGTCGCGATCAGCGGGCCGAGGTCCTTGTCCTCCACGGCGCGCTTGCGCTCGTTGAACCGCGAGACGTCCCGGCCGTAGCCCATCGCGACGTCCTGCAGCTCGCACTCGCCGCCCTGGTCGCAGATGGGACAGTCGAGGGGGTGGTTGACGAGGAGGAACTCCATCACCGACCTCTGGGCGTCGCGCGCCGTCTTCGATCGCGTGAACACCTTCATCCCGTCCACCACCGGGGTGGCGCAGGCGGGCAGCGGCTTCGGCGCCCGCTCGACCTCGACCAGGCACATGCGGCAGTTGGCGGCCACCGACAGCTTCTGGTGGTAGCAGAAGCGGGGGATGGGGATGGCGTTGGCGTCCGCCACCTCGATGAGCATCCGGCCCTTCCGGGCCTGGAAGGGGCGGCCGTCGATCTCGATGGTGAGGGTGTCGTCGGACATCTTCGGCCTCACGCCGCCGCCTTCATGGCCGGCTCCACCCCGGGGGGGAAGGCGCCGTGGTCGATGTGGTACTGGAACTCGTCGCGGAAGTGGCGGAGGAAGCCCTGCACCGGCCAGGCCGCGGCGTCGCCGAGCGCGCAGATGGTCCGGCCCTCGATGTTGTTCGCGACGTCGACGAGCATGTCGAGCTCCTCGCGGCGCGCCTCGCCGCGCTCGATGCGGCAGAGCACGCGGTAGAGCCAGCCCGTGCCCTCGCGGCACGGCGTGCACTGGCCGCACGACTCGGCGTAGTAGAAGCGCGCGATGCGGCGCAGCATGCGCACCATGGAGGTCGTCTCGTCCATCACCACCACCGCCCCCGAGCCGAGCAGCGAGCCCGCCTCCCGGATGGAATCGTAGTCCATGTCGACCTCCATCATGACGTCGCCGGGCAGCGGCGGAACCGAGGAGCCGCCCGGAATCACCGCCTTGAGCCGGCGCCCGTCGCGCACGCCTCCCGCCAGCTCCAGCAGGTCCCGGAACGGGGTGCCCAGCGGCACCTCGAAGTTGCCGGGCCGGTTGACGTGCCCGGACACCGAGAAGCACTTCACGCCGCCGTTGTTCGGCCGGCCGAGCGCCATGAACCAGTCGCCGCCGTTGCGGATGATGGACGGGACCGAGGCGAAGGTCTCGGTGTTGTTGATGGTGGTGGGCCGGCCGTAGACGCCGTACTGGGCGGGGAACGGCGGCTTGAACCGCGGCAGCCCCTTCTTGCCCTCCAGCGACTCGATGAGCGCGGTCTCCTCGCCGCAGATGTAGGCGCCGGCGCCGAGCGTCGGGTAGAGATCGAAGTCGACGCCGGAGCCGAGGACGTTCCGGCCGAGCAGCCCCTTCTCGTAGGCAGCGGCCAGCGCCTGCTCGAATCGCCTGAACGGCTCGTCCATGAACTCGCCGCGGATGTAGTTGTACCCGACGGTGGCGCCCATGGCGTAGCCGCCGATCGCCATCCCCTCCACCAGGGCGTGGGGGTTGAACCGCAGGATGTCGCGGTCCTTGCACGTTCCGGGCTCGCTCTCGTCGGAGTTGCACACCGCGTACATCGGGCCGTCGTATCCCTTCGGCATGAAGCTCCACTTCAGCCCCGCCGGGAACCCGGCCCCGCCGCGCCCGCGCAGACCCGACTTCCTGACCTCCTCCACCACCGCCTCCGGCGGGATCTTCTCCGCGAGGATCTTCCGCCACGCCTCGTAGCCGCCGACCCGTTCGTAGCTTTCGATGCTCCAGGGCGCTTCGAGCCCGAGGGTGGCGTAGCAGACGGAGTTGAGGGCGTCCATGTTCATGATCGGTCGCAATTGCGGGCGCGGCTCACGGCCATCGGTTCAGGGCCATCGGTTCAGGGCCATCAGTCCAGGGCCGTCAGTCCAGCCCGTCCAGGATCGCGTCGGCCTTCTCGGGGGTCAGGTTCTCGTGGTAGACGTGATCGACCATCATCATCGGCGCTCCGCAGCAGGCGGCCAGGCACTCTTCCTCCGGCTTGAGATAGATCCGGCCGTCCGCGGTGCTCCCCCCCACCCGGATGCCGAGCCTGGCCTCGATGTGGGCGAGGATCTCCTCTCCCCCGCACAGCATGCAGGAGATGTTCGTGCACACCGAGACGCTGTGCCGGCCGACCGGACGGGTCTCGAACATCGAGTAGAAGCTCGCCGCCTCGTACACCCAGATCGGAGGGAGGCCGAGGTAGGCGGCGACCGCGTTCATCAGCTCCTCGGTGAGATGGCCGCGGTTCTGGTGCTGGGCCTCGCGCAGCGCCGCCAGCACCGCGGAGCGCCGCTGCTCCGCCGGGTAGCGCGTCAGCCAGCCGTCGATCTCGTACCGGGTGTGCTCGCTCAGCACGCCACGGGCCTCCTCGAGCGTCATCGGCTGCGCCACGGACAGGGCGGCGGTATCGGGCGACTGGGGCATCAGCGGTCGATCTCCCCGAACACGACATCGAGGGTGCCGATGATCGCGACCACATCCGCGAGCATGTGTCCCCGGATCAGCTCGTTCATCGCCGACAGGTGCGCAAAGCCGGGGGCCCTGACCTTGAGCCGATACGGCTTGTTTGCCCCGTCCGACACGAGATAGACGCCGAACTCGCCCTTGGGGTGCTCCACCGCGGCGTACGCCTCCCCCCGCGGCACGCAGTACCCTTCGGTGAACAGCTTGAAGTGGTGAATGAGGGCCTCCATGTCCTCCTTCATCTCTTCGCGGGTCGGCGCGGTGAGCTTGTGGTCCTCGAGCACCACCGGTCCCGGATTCGCCCGCAGCCACTCCACGCACTGGCGGATGATGCGGTTGGACTGGCGCATCTCCTCGACCCGGACGAGGTAGCGGTCGTAGCAGTCGCCGTTCACCCCGACCGGGATGTCGAAGTCGATCCGGTCGTACACCTCGTAGGGCTGCTTCTTGCGCAGGTCCCACTCCACCCCGGACCCGCGCAGCATCGGACCGGAGAACCCGAGCTCGACGGCGCGCTCGGGGGAGACCACCCCGATCCCGACGGTGCGCTGCTTCCAGATGCGGTTCTCGGTGAGCAGCGTCTCGTACTCGTCGACTCGCTGGGGGAACCGCTCGGTGAATGCCTCGAGGAAGTCCAGCAGCGACCCCTGCCGCTCGGCATTCAGCCGGTCGAGACGCCTGGTGCTGCGCCCGGGCGACGCAAGGTGCTGCGGCATCCGTTCGGGGAGGTCGCGATAGACGCCGCCGGGCCGGTAGTAGGTGGCGTGCATCCGGGTCCCCGACACCGCCTCGTAGCAGTCCATCAGGTCCTCGCGCTCGCGGAAGCAGTACAGGAACACCGTCATCGCACCGATGTCGAGCCCGTGCGCGCCGAGCCACATCAGGTGGTTCAGGATGCGGGTCACCTCGTCGAACAGCACCCGCACGTACTGCGCCCGCAGCGGAGGCTCCACCCCGAGGAGCTTCTCGATGGCGAGCACGTAGCCGTGCTCGTTGCACATCATGGACACGTAGTCGAGCCGGTCCATGTAGCCGATGCTCTGGTTGTACGGCTTGCTCTCCGCAAGCTTCTCCGTGGCCCGGTGCAGCAGCCCGATGTGAGGGTCGGCGCGCTCGATGATCTCGCCGTCCATCTCCAGCACGAGCCGCAGCACCCCGTGCGCGGCCGGATGCTGGGGGCCGAAGTTCAGGGTGAAGTTCCGGATCTCAGGCATCGGCCGCTTCCGCCGGTCCGGATTCGTCGCGTCGATGCTCGTCCGGCCGGATCGTCTTCGGGACCAGAGTCCTCGGCTCGATCGACACGGGCTCGTACACCACCCGCCGCCGCGCCGGGTCGTAGCGCATCTCGACCTCCCCGACGAGCGGGAAGTCCTTGCGGAAGGGATGTCCGACGAAGCCGTAGTCGGTGAGGATCCGGCGCAGATCGGGGTGCCCGTCGAAGAGGATGCCGAACAGATCGAACGCCTCGCGCTCGTACCAGTCGGCGGAGCTCCAGATGTCGTGGACGGACTCCACCACCGGAGGGTCGCCCGGCGCCGGGCACCGGACCCGGACGCGCTGGTTGAGCTCGTGCGAGAGCAGGTGGTAGACGACGGCGTAGCGCGGACCCTCGTCCCTCGTCCCGGCCCGGGCGCCGCTCTGCACCCCGCGGGAGAAGCCCTGCGCGGTCGCGGAGTCGCTCGTCTCCCAGTCCGCACGCCCGTATTCGAGCCAGTCCACTCCGCAGAGATCCACGAGCTGCCCGAACCGCAGTCCGTCGCCGTCGCGAAGCGCGACGCACGCCGTGCGCAGTGCCCGCGGCGCGACCTCCACCACGACCTCCCCGAGCCGCGACGCCGCGACCCGGACATCGCTTCCCAGCCGCTCCTGAGCGAGCGTCGCAAGGCGCTCGGCCGCGTGAGACATTCTCGCCGGCTCCTAACGCGCGATGGTGTGCTCTCGCCGGATCTTGTCGTGCAGCCGGATGATCCCGTAGAGCAGCGCCTCGGCCGTCGGCGGACAGCCCGGCACGTAGATGTCGACCGGAACGATCCGGTCGCAGCCCCGGACCACCGAGTAGGAGTAGTGGTAGTAGCCGCCGCCGTTGGCGCACGAGCCCATGGAGATGACCCAGCGCGGCTCGGGCATCTGGTCGTAGACCTTGCGGAGCGCCGGCGCCATCTTGTTCACCAGCGTCCCGGCGACGATCATCACGTCCGACTGGCGCGGACTGGGGCGAAAGATGATGCCGAACCGGTCCAGATCGTAGCGGGCGGCCCCCGCGTGCATCATCTCCACCGCGCAGCACGCGAGTCCGAACGTCATCGGCCACAGCGACCCGGTGCGGGCCCAGTTGATCAGCTTGTCCGCGGTGGTGGTGACGAACCCCTCCTCGAACCGGCCTTCTATTCCCATTCGAGCGCCCCCTTCCTCCACTCGTAGACGAAGCCGACCACGAGGATCGCGAGGAACACCATCATCGCGCCGAAGCCGAACACGCCGACCCGGTCCAGCACGATCGCCCACGGGAACAGGAAGGCGATCTCCAGATCGAAGATGATGAACAGGATGGCGACGAGGTAGTAGCGGACGTCGAACTTCATCCGGGAGTCCTCGAACGCCTCGAATCCGCACTCGTAGGGAGACAGCTTGTCTCCGTCCGGGCGATGGGGGCCGAGCACCGCACCGACCGCCAGCATCGCGCAGCCGAGCCCAACGCCGACGACCAGGAAAACGAGTATCGGGAGATAGTTCTCAAGCATCATCCATTGGTGCCGAAGGCCGGACTCGAACCGGCACGCCCGCAGGGCACTACCCCCTCAAGATAGCGTGTCTACCAGTTCCACCACTTCGGCAATGAAGTCACTCCGACGCCGGGGCCTGCGGCACGTCCTGCGTGTCCGTCCCCCCGTCGCCGATCGGGAGCGCCGGCACGTCGTCTCCCGCCCCCGGCAGCCGGGAGGTCTCCGGGGGCGATTCCGGCTGCACCCGCTCGACCACGCTGCGGCGCTCGATCGACTGGCTGGAAATATACGCCAATGCGAGGCTGTTCGCGAAGAAAAGCGCCGCCAGTCCGGCCGTCACCTTCGACAGGAAGGATGCGGGCCCGCGCGAGCCGAACAGCGAGCCCGACGATCCGCCCCCGAACGACGCCCCCGCATCCGCGCCCCGTCCCTGCTGCAGCAGCACCAGCGCCACCAGCGCGACGCAGACCAGGATCTGGACAATCAGCAGAATCTGTTGCATCTCAACCCGCCGCTCGACAGATGTCGACGAATTGCCCCGCGTCGAGCGACGCGCCACCCACGAGCCCGCCGTCGACATCGGGCTCGGCGAACAACGAGGCCGCATTCGCCACCATCACGCTCCCGCCGTAGAGTATCCGAAGGCCGGCCGCCACGCCGGGCGCCCGGGCCGCCACGCGTTCCCTGAGAAACGCGTGTGCCGCGTTGGCCTGCGCCGGCGTCGCGGTCCGGCCGGTACCGATCGCCCATACCGGCTCGTAGGCGACGACGATGCGCGCGAGACCATCGTCGTCGAGGCGGTCCATCACCGCGTCCAACTGGCGGCCCACCGCAGCCTCGGTCCGTTCCGCCTCGCGCTCGGCCAGGGTCTCGCCGACACAGACGACCGGAGACAGTCCGGCTGCGAGCGCCAGCTCCGTCTTCCGGGCCACCTCGGCGTCGCTCTCCGCGTACAGGGTGCGCCGTTCGGAGTGTCCGAGCAGAACGAAGGTGCAGCCGGCATCCGCCAGCATGCCTGCCGACACCTCGCCGGTGAAGGCGCCCTCCTCTTCCCCGGCGCAGTTCTGGCCACCGAGAAGAACCGGCGCCTCCCCGATCGCCGCCCGCGCGTCGCCGACGTAGACGAACGGTGGGCACAGGCCGACGTCCACGTCCGGCAGCTCGCACGCACCCGCGCACACGCCGGCGACGAGCGCCCGCGCATGTTCCCGGGAACCGTTCATCTTCCAGTTGCCGGCAACGAACGGACGACGCATGGCTCTCTGCCACCGGTGCCGGCCCGCCATCGGCCGGCTCGCGAAGAAAGGCGCGGAAGCGTAACGGGGAGCGATGAGCGGATCAACGCGACCCAGGCCCCGGTTGTGGGTCAGTTTGAACTTCTTCCTCGACCGACATGGCGATCCTGGAGTCAAACTGACCCACTACCCAGGCCCCGGCCCGTCGTCCCTGAACCGCCCGTAGCTCATGAGCCGCTGGTAGCGGCGGCGCTTGAGGGCTTCGACATCCATCCCGACGAGCGCCTCGATCTCCTCGACGAGCACGGCCCGGAGCGATTCGGCCATCGTGTCGGGGTCGCGGTGCGCGCCTCCGAGCGGCTCGTTCACGATCCGGTCGACCAGCCCGAGCTCCATGAGCCGGTCGGAGGTGATGCCCATCGCCTTCGCGGCGTCCGCCGCCCGTTCGGCGCTCTTCCACAGGATCGAGGCGCAGCCCTCGGGCGAGATCACGGAGTAGGTGCTGTACTGCAGCATCACCACGCAGTCGGCGACGCCGATGGCCAGCGCGCCGCCCGAGCCACCCTCTCCGATGACCGTGCACAGAATGGGGACGTCGAGGGTCGACAGGACATGCAGGTTGCGCGCGATGGCCTCCGACTGTCCCCGCTCCTCGGCGCCGACGCCGGGATAGGCGCCGGGGGTGTCGATGAAGGTGACGACCGGCATGCGAAAGCGCTCGGCCATCCGGAACAGCCGCAGCGCCTTGCGGTAGCCCTCGGGACGGGGCATCCCGAAGCTCCGGTCGATGTTCTCCTTCGTCGTCCGGCCCTTCTGGTGCCCGACGACCACGACCGGATGCCCATCGAGCCGCGCCACCCCGCCCACGATGGCGCCGTCGTCGGAAAAGTGCCGGTCACCGTGGAGCTCGGTGAACTCGGTGAACGCCCGGCCCAGGTAATCGAGGGTGTACGGCCGTCGCGGATGCCGCGCGAGGCGCGCGATCTGCCAGGGGGTGAGCTTGCCGAAGATCGAGCGCGTCAGCGCCTCGCTCTTCGAGCGGAGCCGGTCGATTTCCTCGCCGATGTTGACGCCGGGGTCGCTGTCGACATGGCGAAGCTCCTCGATCTTCGCCTCCAGATCGGCGATCGGTCGTTCGAAGTCGAGGAAGTTCACGCTCATCTCCGGCGGTGGGGGTGGTTCGAGGATCTCCGCAGGATTGCTCACGGCATGAGTGGGGCTGACCCTCTTTCGTGGATACCGGACCCTTCTGGCCTTCGGGAAGGAGAATCCACGATACCACGAACCCACCTGCCGTACCCGCCCGAGTCCCGCCCCCGGATGGTGGCCGATTCCGCCGACTTTCGCGTGCCGCCCACTGACATGTCGTCAAGCGATCCGATGTAGCGCCAGGCGGGGGGCTCGAACGCGGCTCCTCAGTATTCGATTCGAACGCGCTCCGCCCCCGCGACGTCCCGGAGCCGGTCGACGAGACCTTCGGCGGGCCTCACCGTCCACGCGTCGCCGAGCGCGAGCCTCGCCCGCGCATCGCGCCGGCGATAGTCGATGCACACGGGGGTTCGGCCGGCGGTCCGGTACGATTCGATTGCGTCGCGCAGGGCGCCGGCCGCGCCGTCGTCCATGGAATCGTCGTTGAGCTCGATCAGGATCCGACGCGCGCGCCGTCCACGCGCCGACTCCAGGTCGTCGATCGCGCTCGCGATCACCGAGCACCCCCCCGCGAAATCGTCATCCTCGACCTCGCCCTCGACGATGAGCAGGCGATCCTTCACCAGCTTCTCGCGGCAACTGGAGAACAGCTCGGCGTAGACCCGCACCTCGACCCGCGCAGTCCGGTCGTCGAGCGTCGCAATCCCCATCCGGCCGTTCCGGGTATTGACCGTGCGCAGCCCCGCCACCAGACCCGCCACGGTCTGCGTCCGCCCCGACTCCGGACGCAGCTCGGAGAGCCTCGCGTTCCTGATCTTCTCCAGCTCGGGCTCGAACCGGGTAATCGGATGGCCGGTCAGATAGAGGCCCAGGGTCTCCTTCTCTCCCGAGAGCCGTTCGTCCTCCGTCCACTCGCTTCCCACCTCGAATCGGGACTCGACGTCCCCGCCGAGGAGGGCGGTGCCGAACATGTCGTTCTGGCCGGTGGTGGAATCGCGAACGAGCTGCTCGGCGGCGAGCAGCGCGGAGGCGAGGCTCAGCATCATCGATGCCCGGGAGGGTCCCAGTCCATCGAGTGCGCCCGCCCGCAGCAGGGCCTCCACCACGCGCCGATTCACCCGCCGGTGGTCGATGCGGCGGGCGAAGTCGAAGAGGTCCGTATAGGGTCCGTTCCGGGTGCGTTCGGCGATGATGTTCTCCAGCGCGGCTTCGCCCGCCCCCTTGATCGCGCCAAGCCCGTACCGGACGCTCCGCTCGTCGGCCACGCTGAACCGGTAGACGCATTCGTTGACGTGCGGCGGCGCGACGTCGAGGCCCAGGGAGCGGCACTCCTCGACAAGATTGACGACCTTGTCGGTGCTGTCCATGTCGGCCGACAGCACCGCCGCCATGAATGCGGCCGGATGGTGCGCCTTCAGCCACGCCGTCTGGTAGGAGAGCAGCGCGTACGCGGCGGAATGGGACTTGTTGAAGCCGTATCCCGCGAACTTCTCCATCAGGTCGAAGATATGCGTCGCCCGGGGCTTCTCCACGCCCCTGCTGGTCGCGCCGTCCACGAACACGTCGCGGTGCTGCGCCATCTCCTCGGGCTTCTTCTTTCCCATCGCACGGCGCAGCAGGTCGGCCTCGCCCAGGGTGTAGCCGGCGAGCACCTGCGCGATCTGCATCACCTGCTCCTGGTACAGGATGACCCCGTAGGTCGGCCTGAGAATGGACTCGATCTTCGGATGCAGGTGCTCGACGGCCGCGTGGCCATGCTTGCGGGCGACGAAGTCGTCGACCATTCCGGACTGGAGCGGTCCGGGCCTGAACAGGGCGACGAGAGCGATGACGTCGTCGAAGCAGTCGGGGAGCAGGCGCCGGATGAGGTCTCTCATCCCGCGGGACTCGAGCTGGAACACGGCGGTGGTCGCGCCGCTCCGGATGAGCTGGTACGCATCCGGATCATCGGTGGGCAGGCTCTCCAGGTCCAGTGCGGCCTGCCCGGCGGCCCGGCGCTGCTCGTTGACCGTGGACAGCGTCCAGTCGATGATGGTGAGCGTGCGCAGGCCGAGAAAGTCGAACTTCACCAGTCCGATCGCCTCGATGTCGTCCTTGTCGAGCTGGGTGACGGCGCTCGCCGCGCCGGGCTCGCGATAGAGCGGGGTGAACTCGGTCAGGCGCCTCGGAGCAATCACGACGCCCCCGGCGTGCCGCCCCGCGTTGCGGGCCAGTCCTTCGAGCTTGCCCGCGAGATCGACGATCGACCTCACGTCGTCGTCCGCCTCGTAGCGTTCCTTCAATCCGTTGTCGGCGAGCGCCCGCTCGAGCGTCATCCCGAGCTCGAACGGAATGAGCTTGGCGATCTGGTCGACGAACCCATAGGGATGGCCGAGCACCCGGCCGACATCGCGCACCACCGCCCTGGCCGCCATGGTCCCGAAGGTGATGATCTGGGCGACATGGTTGGAGGAGTACCGGGAAGCGACATAGTCGATCACCCGATCACGGCCCTCCATGCAGAAGTCGATGTCGAAGTCCGGCAGCGACACCCGCTCCGGGTTCAGAAAACGCTCGAACAGCAGGTCGTACCGGAGCGGGTCGAGATCGGTGATCTCCAGCGCATAGGCGACGAGCGATCCGGCCCCCGAGCCACGCCCCGGCCCGACCGGAATCCGCTGCTCCCTCGCCCATCGGACGAAGTCCGCCACGATGAGGAAGTACCCCGGGTAGCCCATGCGGCAGATGATGCCGAGTTCCCTCTCCAGGCGTTGCCGGTACTCCGCTTCCTCTCCGCCGGGCGCTCCGCCCCGCTGTCGCGTGCGCTCGAGCCGCCGCGTGAGCCCCGCCCGCGTGCGCTCCGCGAACCACTCGTCGAGGTCGTGGCCCTCCGGGACCGGAAACTCGGGGAGATGGCTGCCGCCCAGCTCGACCGTCACGGTGCACCGGCGCGCGATCTCCACCGCGTTCTCGAGGGCTTCGGGGAGGTCCTCGAACAGCGCCGCCATCTCCCCCGGCGACTTCAGGTACTGCTCTTCGCTGTACCTCCTCGGACGCCGCGGATCGGCAAGGATCCGGCCCTCGTGGATGCAGACCCGCGCTTCGTGCGCTTCGAAGTCGTCCCTTTCGAGGAACCTCACGTCGTTGCCGGCGACGACCGGGAGCCCCATCGCCACCGCCAGATCGACCGTCGACTCCAGGCACGGCGCATCGTCGGCGCGTTCCGTGCGCTGGACGCCGAGGTAGAAGCGGTCCGCGAACGCCGACGCCCACATTCCGGCCCTGCGCTCCCCCTCCCCGGCCCGCCCGTGCAGCAGCGCCTGGCCGACGTCGCCCGCGGGTCCGGGCGATATGGCGATGACTCCGTCGGCGCACTCGCCGACCCACGCGCGGTCGGCGACCGGAACCCCGGTGCCGCGCTCGGCCATGTAGCACCGGGTCAGCAGCCGGGCGAGCTGCCGACAGCCCGAGCCGTCCATCGCGAGCAATGTCAGCACGCCGTCCGCGGCGACGTCGGAAGTGCTCCGGACCGGCAGGTCGACGCCGACGATCGGCTTGATGCCCGCCGCGACCGCCGCGCGGTAGAAGCGCACCATGCAGAACAGGTTCGCGCGATCGGTGATGGCGACCGCCGGCATGCCCAGCGCCTTCGTCCGTTCGATGAGCGGGCCTATCCGGGAGATCCCGTCGACGAGCGAGAACTCGGAATGCAGGTTCAGGTGGACGAATCCGGGATTCATGATCGTTCCCGCCCGGGAGCGTTGCGAGCCAGCGCCGCCCGTACCGGAGCGAAGCTCGCGCGATGGATCGGCGAGGGACCGTACCGGAGCAGGGCGTCGCGGTGCGCGCGCGTCCCATAGCCCTTGTGGCGGGCGAACCCGTACTCCGGATACCGGCGATCCATCTCGATCATCTCCCGGTCCCGGGCGACCTTGGCGAGGATCGACGCGGCGCTGATCGCGGCGACGCTCGCGTCGCCCCTCACCACGGCTCGCGCCGGGCACGGAAGGGCCGGACAGCGATTCCCGTCGACGAGGACCTCGTCCGGCAGGGGCTCGAGCCCATCGACCGCCTCGCGCATCGCCTGCATCGTTGCCTGGAGGATGTTGACGGCATCGATGACCCCGGCGCCCACCCGGGCGACGGCAACGCTCAGGGCACGCTCGCGGATCTCGCGGTCCAGCTCTGCGCGG
Source organism: Gammaproteobacteria bacterium (assembly GCA_965202735.1). Classification (GTDB taxonomy): domain Bacteria; phylum Pseudomonadota; class Gammaproteobacteria; order HK1; family HK1; genus HK1. The sequence continues at coordinate 4,320,488 of OZ241844.1, read as the reverse complement.
CGCCCGGCGGAAAGGCGCTTCGAATCCGCAAGACCCTCGATCGGAACCGAGGGATCGAGGATCACCGCGGCGGCGACCACGGGGCCGGCCAGCGGTCCGCGGCCCGCCTCGTCGACGCCGGCCACGATCCTTCCTCCACCGCCGGTCCCCGTGCCGGTACGACCGATCATGCGGCGGCCACCTCCAGCACCGCCTCGGACGCCTTCGTGAACGCATCGTTGCGCAGGGTGCGGTGTATCCGATCGAACTCCTCCAGAACCGCTCGCTGCCGATCGGGGTGGTCGAGCCGGTCGAGTACAAGGGGGCCGAGCCGCTCGGGCGTCGCATCGTCCTGCAGCAGCTCGGGCACCAGCCGCCGGCCCGCAAGGAGGTTCGGCAGTCCCACGTGGTCGACGTGCAGCATGGCCCGCCCCACCATCCACGTGAGCCGCCTGGTCCGATAGGTGATCACCATCGGACGCTTGAGCAGCATCGCTTCGAGCGTCGCGGTCCCCGACGCGAGCAGGACCACGTCGCTCGCCGCCATCGCGTCGCGCGACTCGCCCAGAAGCATGTCGCACCCGATGCCGGGGGCGTGCTCGGCCAGCGCCCGCGAGAAGAAATCGCGCGTTGCGCGGTCGACCAGGGGCGCCACGTACCGCACCTCGGGCCGCCGCCGGTGCACCCACCGCGCGGTGCGCGCCAGCGGCTCGGCGAGGCGCCGGAGCTCGCTCATTCTGCTGCCGGGGAGAAGCGCGACGATTCGGGCTTGCGGGTCAAGGCCCAGCCGCGCCCGGGCCGCGTCCCGGCTGCTGCGCATCGCGATCTCGTCGGCGAGCGGATGCCCCACGAACCGCACCGGAATGGACCACCCCTCGTAGATCGGAGGCTCGAACGGAAACAGCGCGAGCATCATGTCCACCGCCCGCGCGATCTTCGCGAGCCGGTAGCGGCGCCATGCCCAGACCGACGGACTGACGAAGTGAACGGTCTTCACGCCGGCCCGGCGCAGAGCGAGCTCCAGCGAGAGGTTGAAGTCGGGGGCATCCACGCCGATGAACACATCGGGTGGATCCCCGGTGAACCGCCTGACCAGGCGTCGCCGCACCGGAACGAGCTCCAGATAGCGGCCAGCCGCCTCCGACAATCCCATGACCGACAGGCGCTCCATCGGATACAGCGTCTCGCAGCCGAGGGCGAGCATGCGCGGACCCGCGATGCCCTCGAACCGCGCCCCGGGCACCCGGGCGCGAATTGCTGCGACGAGCCCGCTCGCGAGCATGTCTCCGGACGGCTCGCCCGCGACGATGACGAATTTCAAGGCCCATCACCGTCACCGCCGGGTCTCATCGCACGATGCCCCGCCCGGACGACCTCACGAAATCGCGAAAGCGGCTCACCTCCGCGGACTCCTTCGCCGGGCCGGCAAGCTGCTCGACCGCCGAATCCAGCGTGAGACCACGCTTGTAGACCACCTTGTAAGCGGACTTCAGCGCCTGCATGGACGGCGCCGGGAATCCTCTCCGCCTGAGGCCCTCGGTGTTGAGCCCGCGGGGGCTCGCGGAATTCCCGGCGACGGTCACGAACGGCGGCACGTCCTTCAGGATGACCGCACCCATGGCCGAGAACGCATGCCGGCCAATCCGGCAGAACTGATGCACGACGGTGAACGCGCCCAGGGTGACGCAGTCCTCCACCTCCACGTGGCCGGCGAGCGTCGCCGCGTTGGCCATGACGTTGTCGTCGCCGACCCGGCAGTCGTGGGCGATGTGCACGTACGCCATGATCCAGTTTCCGTTGCCCACGCGGGTCGCCATCCCGCCGCCGCCGGTCCCGCGATTGAACGTGCAGTACTCCCGGATGACGTTGTCGTTCCCGACCCGGAGCGTCGACGCCTCGCCGCGGTATTTCTTGTCCTGCGGCGCGCCGCCCAGGACGCTGAACGAGTGGATTCGGTTGCGTTCGCCGATCCGGGTCGGGCCTTCGATGACGACGTGCGAGCCGACCCGCGTCCCCGAGCCGAGGACGACCCCGGGGCCGATCACGCTGAAAGGACCCACTTCGACGTCGCGATGGAGCTCGGCGCCGGGGTCCACGACGGCGCTCGAATGGATCATCTCGTCCCGTCCCGCAGTGCCCCCATCAGATCCGCGGACGCCACCACCTTCTCCTCGACCTTCGCGCGCGCCTCGACCTTCCAGATGCCCCGGGTGGTGCGCACGAGGTCGATCTCGATGACGAGCTGGTCGCCCGGCTCGACGGGACGGCGGAATCGAGCGTTGTCGATTCCGACGAAGTAGTACATCTCCGTCGGCGATGGCACCCGGCCGAGCGATCGCAGCGCGAGGATGCCCGTCGCCTGCGCCATCGCCTCCAGCATGAGCACCGCGGGCATCACCGGCCGCCGCGGAAAGTGGCCCGGGAAGAAGGGCTCGTTGATGGTCACGTTCTTCAACGCGACGAGCGACCTGCCGGGAACACATTCGAGCACCCGGTCGATCAGCAGGAACGGGTAGCGATGCGGCAGGTGCTCCAGCACCTGCTCGATCGTCATGTCCGCCATCATGCGTCCTCCAGCGGCCGCACGGCGCCCGGAACCACCACCATCACGCCCGTTCGCCGAGACGGCGCTCGACCGCCCGCAGTCGCCGGGCCATGTCGTCGAGCTGGCGCAGCCTCGCGATGTTGCGCCGCCATGCCCGATTCTCCTGGACGGGCATTCCCGAAGAATAGACCCCCGGCTCGCTGATCGTGCCGGGCACCGCCGACGTCGCGGTCAGGTGCACGTCGTCGGCGATCTCCAGATGTCCGGCGATGGACACGGCGCCTGCAATCGTGCACCGGCGCCCGATCCGGGCGCTTCCGCCGATGGCGACGCAGGCCGCAATGGCGGTATGGGCGCCGATCCGTACGTTGTGGCCGATCTGAATGAGGTTGTCGAGCTTTACTCCGTCTTCGATGACGGTGTCTTCCAGTGCTCCGCGGTCGACGGTCGTGTTCGCGCCGATCTCCACGTCGTCGCCGACCCGTACGCCGCCGAGCTGGGGGATCTTGACCCAGACTCCGTTGTCGTTGGCGATACCGAATCCGTCGGCGCCGATGACCACTCCGGGATGGATGATCGCCCGTGCTCCGATGTGGACATCCCGGGAGATCACCACGCCGGCCGCAATGCACCCGTGCGGTCCGATGACGGACCCCCGGCCGAGGAACGAGCCGGCATCGAGAGAAGTGCCGGCGCCGACCCTGGCCCCCGCTTCCACCACGCAGTGAGCGCCGATCGATGCGTCCGGCGCTACCGTCGCGCTGGAATCGACAACGGCGCTGGGCGCGATGCCCGGCTCCCGCTCGACGGCCGGGGACAGCAGCGTGGCCGCCCGTGCGTAGCCCAGATACGGATCGTCGAGCACGAGCGCCGGCGCCGGGCAGACCTTCGCGAACTCCGGTCCCAGGATCACCGCGGCCGCTCTCGTGCTCTCCAGGTAGGGACGGTAGCGGCGGTTCGCCAGGAACGCGACCGCGCCCGGTCCGGCCGCATCCAGAGGCGCCACTCGATCGATGGCGACGTCGGGGTCGCCGAACAGCTCGGCCCCGATTCGTTCGGCGAGCTCCCCGAGTCGATAGCTCAAGGCGGGGCTTCCGAAATGCGGCCGATCAACCGTCCGATTCCTCGAAACCGGCCTTCAGACGTTCAATGACGCGCCTTGTAATGTTGACCCTGTCCCCGGCAAAGACGACCCCGTCGGTCATGATGAGGTCGTAGCTCTCCCCGCGCGCCATTTCCTGGATGACTTCCGTCACCATGCGCTGGAGCGCACTCAGCTCCTGGCTGCGCCGGAGGTTCAGGTCCTCGCGAAATTCCTCCTCGGAACGTCGCAGCTCCCGCTTGAGCTGCCTGATCTCGGCCTCCTGGCGGCTGCGTTCACTGGCCGACAGCACCGCGACGTCCTTCACGAGCCTGTCTTCGAGTGCCCGGAGCTCTTGTTGCTGCGACAGGATCTCCCGATCCCTCGGCGCGAACTCGCGCTCGATACGGGCGCGCGCCGCGGCCGCCTGCGGCGCCTGATCGAGCACGATCGCGACGTTGACGAAGCCGACCTTGAAGTCCTCGGCGTGCGCTCCAGGGCCGCAGGCGAGCAGGAGCCCCAACAGGCAGCCACGTGTGATTCTCCGGTACCGGTACATTTCGGGCATGGTCAGAAGCTCGTGCCGAGCGTGAGCTGGAATCGTTGTGTCCGGTCGCCGGTCCGGGATCCGAGCGGCCTTGCGATGCTGATGGTCATGGGGCCCACGGGCGACAGCCAGATCCCGGCAATCCCGGCGGAGAGCCGCAGCGAATCGAAGTCGAAGTCCTCATCCGGTCCGTACACGTTTCCGGCGTCGAGAAAGGTGGTGATCCGGAACGTGTTCGAGTCCTTGGTGAACGGCAGCGGGAGAAACAGCTCGGCGGTCCCGACGGTCTTGAGATTGCCGCCGAGCGGTTCACCCAGACTGTCTCGCGGACCGAGCGTATTCGCCCTGAAGCCCCGGACCGAGCGGAGACCGCCGGCGAAGAAGTTCTCGGGCAGGGGAAGATCGTCGGTCCCGCCGAAGCCATCTCCGTAAGCCACCTCGCCCTCCAGCATGACCACGAAGTCTTTCGGCAACGGGAACAGCCTCTGGTGGCGCGCGAACAGCTTGTAATACGTGAGCTCGCTGCCGGGCACCGCGACCTCCGCACTCAGGCGGCTCAGGCTGCCCCTCGTGGGCAGGAACCTGCTGTCGCGACTGTCCTTCGCCCACGCCCCGGTGACGAGGAAGGTGAGGAACCGGCTACCGCTCTCCGTGTGGAACCGGCTCAATTCGTCGGAGGGCGATGAGCCCAGCCGGAACTCGGACCGCTCCACGTTGAAGCCGACGTTGACGCGGGTGGATTCGGAGACGGGAATCCCGTACGTCACTCCGGAGCCGAGCCGATCGAGGTCGTAGTCGGCGAGGTTCGCGTCACCGGCATCGATGCGGCGGCTGTAGACATCGATGCCGCGACTGACGCCGTCCACGGTCCAGTAGGGGTTGAGCCAGGAGACGGAAATGTCCCGGCTGACATCGCTCGTGTCGAACGACGCGCTGAGGCGATTGCCGGTTCCGAAAATGTTCTCGTCCGTGACGCTGATGTCGAACACCGGCCCTTCCGAGCTCGAGTAGCCGGCGCCGAGCAGCAGGTTTCCCGACGGTCTCTCGACCACCGTGAAATCGACGTCCACCTGGTCCGATGCGCCCGGTACGGCGGGTGTCTCGACCGTCACCGATTCGAAGAACCCGAGACGATTCAGACGCACCCGGGACCGATCGATCGCCCCGGTGGAAATCCATCCGCTCTCCATCTGCCGCATCTCGCGACGCAGCACCTCGTCGCGCGTCTTGGCATTGCCCCTGAAGTTGATGCGCCGTACGTAGACCCGGTCGCCCGGATCGACGAAGAACGTCAGGTCCACGCGACTCTCCGCGTCGTCGAGCTCCGGCACCGCGTTGACGTTGGCGAAGGAGTAGCCCTCCTCCCCGAGCCGATTGCCGATTCGGCGGGCGGTCTCGGTGACGTCCTTCCTCGAGAACACGCCGTCCTGAACGACGGTGACGAGATCGAAGAGCTCTTCCTCGGGGACGATCAGGGCGCCCTGAAGGTAGACGTCGCGCACGAGGTAGCGGCCGCCCTCGGTGATGTTGACGGTGATGTAGACATCCGTCCGGTCGGGAGAGATGGATACCTGGGTCGAGTCGATGTTGAAGTTGATGAAGCCCTGGTCGAGATAGAACGATCGCAACGTCTCCAGATCGGCGGCGAGCTTCGGCTTGGAGTATCGGTTCGAACGGGTGATGAAGGAGAAGAACCCCGTGGAAGCCAGCTCGAAGTCGTCGAGCAGGACGTCGTCGTCGAACGACGTGTTTCCCACGATGTTGATCTGCCGGATCCTCGCGACGACGCCTTCCCGAATCTCGAACCTGACGGCGACACGGTTGCGTTCGAGCGGCGTCACGGTGCTCGTGATGCGTGCGCTGTACTTTCCGGCCGCGAAGTACGTTCGATGCAGCTCCTGCTGCACCTGATCGAACGTCGATCGGTTGAACACCCGCCCCTGCGCAAATCCCGACTGCTCCAGAGCGGCCAGGAGATCCTCGGTCCCGAGGTCTTGGTTGCCGCTGAACTCGATGCTGCCGATGGACGGCCGCTCGGTCACCGACACGACGAGGGTCTCGCCGTCGCGCAGGAGCCGCACGTCGCGAAAGAATCCGGTCCCGAACAGCACGCGCAGCGCCGCGGCGGTGCGCGTGCCGTCCACGGTGTCCCCGACCTTGATCGGAAGGTAGTTGAACACCGTGCCGGCGGTAATCCGCTGGAGGCCCTCCAGCCGGATGTCCCGGACCACGAAGGCATCCGCCGCCGCGGCAGCCCGCACTGCGGCACACAGCACGAACACGGCGAGGGCGAGGCGCAGACGAGCCAAGCTCACCACCCCCGGCTGACTGCCGCGCCGCGCCGCCTCACGAGACATCGCTCATTCCAGCAATCGCACGAGATCATTGTAGAGCGCGAGTCCCATCAGGCCGACGAGCAGGGCGATTCCCAGCCGTTGTCCCACGAAACGGGTTGTTTCCGACACCGGCCGGCCCCGGAGGAATTCTACCGCGTAATAGAGCAGGTGTCCGCCGTCGAGCAGGGGGATGGGCAGCAGATTGAGGATCCCGAGGCTCACGCTGACGATCCCCAGAAACTCGAGAAAGCGCGAGAGCCCGAAACGCGCGGACGCGCCCGCATACTCGGCGATGCCGACAGGTCCGCTCAGGTTCTCGAGCGACACCTCCAGCATCACCATCTTCCAGATCATGCGGAGCGTGAGTCCCGTGATCTCCGCGGTCTTGGCGACCCCCTTCGCGAACGCCGCCAGGGGGCCGTGGCGCTCCGTGACGAAGTACCGATCGACGACGCCCTCCGGCGCACTCACTCCGGCGCCGATCCGGCCGAACCGGGTGCCGTCCGCCGCCTGCTCGACATCCGGGGTCAGCCGGACCGTCGCCCGGGCGCCGCCGCGCTCGACCAGGACCGCGAACGTATCGCCGGGGCGCTCGCGCACGATGCGCACCCAGTCCGACCAGCTCTCGACCTTCCGTCCCGCCGCCTCGAGCACCCGGTCCCCGGACTGGAGGCCGTCCCGCTCGGCGGGCCGCCCCGGCTCGAGCCGCCCCACCACGGCCGGGAGGGCGGGCCGGACGGGTGAAAGCCCGACCCCGTCGAAGAATCGGCCCCGGGTCAGATCGTCGAGGACGATCGCGCCGAGGTCGATGATCCGCTCCTGCCGACGGTCGTCCGCATCGACGACATCGACCTCGATCCTGCGCTCGGAGAGGGAAGCGGCGATGATCGCCTGCACCGCCGACTGCCACGACACCACCTCCCCGCCCTGCACCGAGGTCAATCGGTCGCCGGGCCGGAACCCGGCCCGCTCGGCCACGGAGCCGGGCGCCGTCCCGGCCACGATCGGCCGCAGCCCCTCGACCCCCACCATGTACATGCACCAGTACGCGAGGACGGCGAACAGGAAATTGAACGCGGGACCCGCGACGACGACCGCGACCCGGGTCGACAGCGGCTTGCGGTTGAACGCCCGGTGCCGCTCGTGCTCCGCGACATCCCCTTCCGACTCGTCGAGCATCCTCACGTAGCCGCCGAGCGGAATCATCGCGATCACGTACTCGGTCTCACCCTCGCGCGACCGGCGCGACCACAGCGCACGCCCGAACCCCACGGAGAAAGTGAGCACCTTGACCCCGAGCCGCCGCGCCACCCAGAAGTGGCCGAACTCGTGCACGGTCACGAGCACGCCCAGGGCCACGATGAACGCGATGATCGAATAGAGGATGTCCATGTCTCGTGATGCCGGCCGCGCCCCGCGGGATCAGCTCCGGCTCGATACCGTCGTGATGATCTCCGCAGCGCGCGCCCGCGCCGCGCCGTCCAGCTCGAGCACGTCGTCGAGCGCGCGGGGCTCGTCCGCCGCGCACGCCGCGACGGTCTCCTCCGCGACCCGGGCGATCTCGGTAAACCGCAGACGACGACGCAGGAACGCGTCCACTGCGACCTCGTTCGCGGCATTGAGCGCCGCCGGCGCCGACCCGCCGGCCTCCGCTGCCTCGAAGCCGAGCCGGAGGCATGGAAACCGGTCGAGATCGGGGGCCTCGAAATCGAGGCGGGCGGTGCTCACCAGATCGAGCGGCGCAACCCCGGATTCGATGCGCTCAGGCCATGCGAGGGCGTGTGCGATCGGTGTCCTCATGTCCGGATTGCCGAGCTGCGCGAGCACGGACCCGTCCTCGTACTCGACCATCGAGTGAACCACGCTCTGCGGATGCACGACCACCTCCACCGACCCGGGACCGACGCCAAAGAGCCAGCACGCCTCGATGACTTCCAGACCCTTGTTCATCATCGTCGCCGAATCGACGGAGATCTTGCGCCCCATGGACCAGTTCGGATGGGCGCACGCATCCTCGGGCGCCACCTCGTGCAGAGACCCGGGATCCCGGGCGCGAAACGGCCCGCCCGAGCCCGTCAACAGTATGCGGCGCACCCCCCGCCTGCCGTCGTCCGCGCTCACGGCGGGCAGGCACTGAAAGACCGCATTGTGCTCGCTGTCGATGGGCAGCAGGTCCGCGCCACCCTCGCGCACCGCGTCCATGAACAGGCGGCCCGACATCACCAGCGCCTCCTTGTTCGCAAGGAGAACCCGCTTGCCCGAACGCGCCGCCGCGAGCGATGGTACCAAGCCGGCTCCGCCCACGATCGCGGCCACGACGTAGTCGACGTCCGGGTGCGACGCAACCTGCTCCAGTCCCGTGGCGCCGGCGAGCACCTCGGTCTGAGGCACCTCCGGGGAAAGGACGGCAGCCAGCCGCATCGCGGCGGACTCGTCCGCCATGACCGCGAACCGCGGTCGCCACCGCCGGCACTGAGCGGCCAGCAGGTCGACGTTCGTACTCGCCGTCAGCGCAAGGATTTCGTAGCGGGAGCGGTTTCGCGACACCACGTCGAGGGTGCTGGCTCCGATGGAGCCGGTCGATCCGCATACCGTCAGACGCTTCATCCCGGCGTTCCGAGCAGATCGAAGCCTGCCGCGAACGCGGGAGCCGCCGCGGTCAGGCTGTCGATACGGTCGAGAATTCCTCCGTGTCCCGGGAGGAGGTTGCCGCTGTCCTTCACCCCGGACTTCCGCTTGGCCAGGCTTTCCATGAGGTCGCCGAGCACCGACAGGGCGCCGGCGGCCACGCACAGGAACGCCAGCGACGCCGCGTGCGCCATCGGGAGATCCAGCCACAGGCCAGCGGCGATTCCGAGCGCGCCCACCGCCGCCATTCCACCCGCGGCCCCCTCCACGGACTTGCCCGGGCTCGTGCGCGCCGCGAGCCGGCATGCGCCGAACCTGCGCCCGACGAAGTAGGCGCCGGTGTCCGCCGCCCAGACGATCAGGAGAACGAGCAGCGCCCGCGACGGGCCGTCCTCCCCGGAGCCGTGGACATACACCAGCCCCGCCCAGGCAGGCACGATGACGATCCATCCGACGATGCCTCCGATGAGCGCGCCATCCAGGGCCGCCGCCTCCCCGCCCCGCTCGAACCGGATGACCCATGCGAGCGCGAGGCACCACCATGCAAGCGAGATCACGCAGAGGATCCGGAGCCAGCCGAACCACTGCGCTCCGGCGATCCACAGCAACAGCAGCGATACGGCGACCAGCAGCGGAAATGCGCGCCTCGCGGGGCGCCGCGGCATCATGATGCGGGCCCATTCGAAGCTCGCCGCGACCACCACGATCGCGACGAGCAGTGCGACGCCTCCGGTTGGCAGAGCGAGGATCGCGACGACCGCGACCGGCACCCCGACGATCGCGGTTGCCACTCGCCGGGGCAGCGAACCAGCGGCGGCCGACGGCATCGATTCAGCTCGTTCGGGTCTCGACGACCTGCTCGGAAGTACGGCCGAACCGGCGCTGGCGACCCGCATAGGCGCCCAGTGCCGCATCCAGCGCCGGAGGGTCGAAATCCGGCCACAGGGTTTCCGTGAAGTAGAGCTCGGTATAGGCGAGATGCCAGATGAGAAAGTTGCTGACCCTCATCTCTCCCCCCGTTCGGATGAACAGATCAGGGGTCGGCATGTCCGACAGCAACAGGTGTTCGTCCACGAGGTCGGGGGTGATCGTCTCCGGGTCGAGCCCGCCGTCGCGAACCAGGCGTGCGATCGCGCGGCAGGCTTGCGTCACCTCCCAGCGCCCGCCGTAGTTCATGGCGATGATCAGCCGCAGGCCGGTATTCGCGCGCGTGAACTCCTCCGCCTGAACGATCCGCTTGCGCAGCAAGTCGTTGAGCCCCCGGCGTTCGCCGACCACTTCCAGACGGACGCCGTGTTCGTGGAGACGGCGGGTTTCCTGCTCGAGGACGCTCCTGAACAGCCCCATGAGTCCTTCCACCTCGTCCCGGGGCCGCCGCCAGTTCTCACTCGAGAACGCGAACAGAGTCAGGACCTCGATTCCCCGCTCGCCGCAGGCACGGACGATTTCGCGGGCGGCATCGACGCCGGCTCGATGCCCCGCGAACCGCGGCAACCTGCGGTGGCGTGCCCAGCGCCCGCTTCCGTCCATGACGATCGCCACATGCCGGGGCAGGCTCCGTCCGCGCGAGCCTTCGAGGCGCCGGCCGCAATCCGGAGGGACTTCCGCACTGGTGTCGACGTGCGGGAGAGGAGACGAACTCATGCGCGGTCAGACTTCCATCAGATCGCGTTCTTTCTCTTCGAGCACCGAATCGATCCTGGCGATATGGAGGTCCGTCAGCTTCTGGATGTCCGCCTCCGCGCGCTTCTCCAGATCCTCCGGAATGTGCTCGTCCCTGATGAGCGCCTTGAGCTGCTGGTTGGCGGACCGGCGAATGTTGCGCACCGCGATCCGGGCCTGCTCCGCTTCCTGCCGGACGACGCGCGTCATCTCCTTGCGTCGTTCCTCGGTGAGCGGGGGCAACGGCACCCGGATGACGTCGCCGCCGGCGATCGGATTGAGCCCCAGGTCCGAACGGACGATCGCCTTCTCGATGTCGGGAGCGATCTTCTTCTCCCACGGCGAGATCGCGAGCGTGCGGGGGTCCGAGACGGTGATGCTCGCGACCTGGTTCAGGGGAACATCGCTTCCGTAGTAGCTCACCGTGACATGATCGAGCAGGCTCGCGTGGGCGCGTCCGGTGCGCATTTTCCCGAATTCGTGCCGCAGCGCCTCGATGCTCTTCGCCATCCGGGAGTCGGCGTCCTTCTTGATGTCGTCGACCATTGCGTTCACCGAGCCATCGGACCACCGTTCCACTATACACCCGAATCTCCGCCGCCCGGTAAACTCTCGATCAGCGTACCTTCGTCCTCCCCCATCACGGATCGAACGAGCGCTCCCGGCTTGTCCATGTCGACGACCCGCAACGGCATGCCGTTGTCCCGGCACATGACGATCGCGGTCTCGTCCATCACCGACAGCTTCCGTTGCAGCACCTGATCGTAGTCGAGCCGCGCGAAGCGCCGGGCGGTGGGCTCGGACAGCGGGTCGGCCGAATACACGCCGTCCACCTTGGTCGCCTTGATCATCAGGTTGGCCTCGACCTCCACGGCCCGCAGGCTGGCCGCAGTGTCGGTGGTGAAGAACGGGTTTCCCGTGCCCGCCGCGAAGAGCACCACCCGGCCTTTCTCGAGGTGCCGCACCGCACGGCGGCGCAGATAGGGTTCGCAGAGCTCGTTGACGCGAATCGCGGACATCACCCTCGCGATGAAGCCGTTTCGTTCGAGCACGTCCTGCAGCGCGAGCGCATTGACCACCGTCGCGAGCATGCCGATGTGATCGGCGGTGACCCTCTCCATCCCTCCCTTCACCAGCCCGGCGCCCCGAAACATGTTTCCCGCCCCGATGACCAGGGCGACCTCGACGCCCATCGCGTGGAGCTCGCCGACGCCGCCCGCCACCGTCTGTAGCGCCCGCGGGTCGAGCCCGAAGCGCTCCTCGCCCATCAGCGCCTCGCCGCTGAGCTTCAGAAGGACGCGCCGATAGACGACTCCCGACGACGCAGAGGCATCGTCCGCATCCCGGGACGCGGCCATCAGTGGCCGCGCGCCTGGGCCAGCACTTCCTCCGCGAAGTTCTCGGTCTTCCTCTCGATTCCCTCGCCGACCTCGAACCGCTCGAAGCGGAGCACGGCAGCGCCCGATGCACCGAGATGGTCCTTAACGGTCCGGTCGGGATCCTTGACGAACGGCTGGCCGAGCAGGGTGACTTCCCTGAGGAACTTCGCGATTCGTCCGGCCAGCATCTTCCTCCGGATCTCCGCCGGCTTGCCGCTCTCGGCGACCTGTGCTTCGAGAATTTCCCGCTCCCTTGCGAGCATCTCCTCCGGCATGTCCGCCTCTGTGACGGCCACCGGCCGGCTTGCCGCGACGTGCATCGCGATGTCCTTCGCAACGGCCTCGTCCCCGCCTTCGAGGTCGACTACAACGCCGATTCGCGTGCCATGGAGGTACGCGCCGAGCCGTCCCCCCTTCGCGTCGATCACGGCGAACCGCCGAACGCTGACGTTCTCACCGGTCCTCGCGACCAGACTCCGCCGCTCCTCCTCGATGCTCGGTCCCCCGGCCCCGTCGAGAGACATCCCGGCGAGCGCGTCGAGATCGACCGGGGCCGCCGCGAGCACGCGGGCGCAGACGGCATCCACGAAACCGCGAAACTCGGCTTCCTTCGCCACGAAGTCGGTCTCGCAATTGATCTCGACCATGGCTGCGCGCCTTCCCGCGTCGTCCATCCTGATCTCGACCACACCCTCGGCCGTGATCCTGCCCGCCTTCTTGTCGGCCTTCGCCTGACCGGACAGGCGCATGATCCCGATCGCCTTCTCCGGGTCCCCTTCCGCTTCCGTGAGCGCTCGCTTGCAGTCCATCATGCCCGCCCCGGTGCGCTCGCGGAGCTCCTTCACCATCGCCGCCGTAATCCGCATCGATCCGCCGCCCTCTCTCGATTCGAATCCTTCCGCACTCAGCCTTGCGCCGGCTCACCGCCGGTGGCGGCTGCGTCGCCGGCCGCGGCGGCTTCACCGCCGGTGGCGGCTTCGTCGCCGGCCGCGGCGGCTGCGCCGCCGTCGCCACCATCGCCGGCGGCATCCGGCTCACCGGACGGCGGCTCACCGGACGGCGGTTCGCCCGAGGCGCTCGTCTTCCCGGCGTCCACCGTCTTCTTCCGGACCGACGCCTTCTTTTTCCTGGTCGTCCTGCCCGTACCCGCCGACCCGTCATCCGCCCCCGTTCCGGAGCCGACCGCCGCGGCGACCTCCAGCCGCGCAGACTCCCGTCCATCGAGAACGGCGGTCGCGGCTCCGGAAACGTACAGCCCGATCGAACGAATCGCGTCGTCGTTTCCGGGAATGATGTAGTCGACGCCGTCGGGGGCGTTGTTCGTGTCGACGACCGCAACGACCGGAATGCCGAGCGTCACCGCCTCGGTCACCGCAATCTTCTCGTACCCCACATCGATGATGAAGAGCACGTCGGGGATGCCGTCCATGCCCTTGATGCCGCCCAGACCACGCTCGAGCTTCGCCAGCTCGCGCCGGAGCGAGAGCCCTTCCTTCTTGCTCACCCGATCGAGTCCGCCTTCCTCGATCAGCGCCTCGAGCTCCTTCAGCCGCTTGATCGACTGCTTGACGGTGCGGTAGTTGGTCAGCATGCCGCCGAGCCAGCGCCGGTTGACGTAGGGCATGCCGCAGCGTTGCGCTTCGGCCGCGATGCACTCCTGAGCCGCCCGCTTGGTGCCGACGAACAGAATGGTTCCGCCGCTGGCCGCCATGCGGCCGAGAAAATTCAATGCGTCGTTATATAGGGGAAGCGACTTCTCGAGATCGATGATGTGGATCTTGTTGCGCTCCCCGAAGATGTAGGGGCGCATCTTCGGGTTCCAGAATCGCGTCTGATGGCCGAAGTGAACACCGGCCTCCAGCATGTCGCGCATCGACACTGCTGTCATGGCACCTGCCTCTGATCGGGTTGGGCCTCCATGCACCCCGTGACGTCTACCGCGGACCTCAGGTCCGGTCCCCGGCACCCGGACGCACGTGTCGGTGCATGTGTGGGATACCCGGGCCGCGTTGCCTCCCGGGGGCGCGTTTTATATCATACGTCGGCGGCGGCAACAATTTCTCCGGCGGCGTCCTTCCGACATGCGATTCGGTATTGCCTCATCCACACGTCGACGCCTCGCGGATCGGGCGAGAGGCGGCGTGGCGCGCCGAGGCCCGCCGGGGGGGCGCATCATGCCGAAGTCGCGCGAGGACATCGAGAAGATGCGGGTCGCGGGCCGCTTGGCGGCCGAGGTGCTCGACCTGGCGAGCACGCACATCGAACCGGGCATGACGACCGCGGAGCTCAATGCCCTGTGCCATGACCATATCGTCAACGTCCAGCACGCGGTCCCCGCCCCCCTCGACTACCACGGCTTCCCGAAGTCGATCTGCACCTCCGTCAACCATCAGGTCTGCCATGGCATCCCGGGCGAGAAGCGCCTGAAGAACGGCGACATCGTCAACGTGGACGTAACCGTCATCAAGGACGGGTTTCACGGCGACACCAGCCGCATGCTGTTCGTGGGGGAGCCGTCGGTCGCCGCCCGTCGCCTTTGCCGCATCGCGCGCGAAGCGATGTGGGTCGGCATCGAGATGGTCCGCCCCGGAATCCGTCTCGGAGACATCGGGCATGCGATTCAGCGCCACGCCGAACGTCACGGCTATTCGGTGGTGCGCGAGTACTGCGGTCACGGCATCGGACGCAGCTTCCACGAGGAGCCCCAGGTACTGCACCACGGGACGCCGGGGACCCGGGAGATGCTCGAAGAGGGGTGGACGTTCACGATCGAGCCGATGGTGAACGCAGGCCGGCAGCACGTGAAGCTCATGAAGGACGGCTGGACCGTGGTGACGAAGGACCGGAGCCTTTCCGCCCAGTGGGAGCACACCGTGGCGGTGACCGCCACCGGCGTGGAGGTGCTGACGCTGCCGCCGGGCGACTCCCGCTAGGGCTTGTTAACACAATTTCTGATAGACTCTGGACCTACGGTCGATGAAGAGGATTCCAGAGCTATGGAGCTCACGCAAGCGCACTACGAGCGCATCGCGCATGTGTTTCCGCGCCAACGGGGCAATGTCTCGCTCACTCATCTGGCGGTGCTCAACGCCATCCTGTATGTGGCCGAGCAAGGCTGCAAGTGGCGCGGGCTGCCGGCCCATTTCGGCAACTGGCACACCATCTACACGCGGATGAACCGCTGGGCGAAGAGCGGGGTGCTGGACCGGGTGTTTGGGGAGCTGCAGCGCCAGGGCATCATTCGGGTGAAGGTGGAGGTGCTGTCGCTCGACAGCACGGCGGTCAAGGTGCATCCGGACGGGACGGGGGCGGAGAAAAAAACGGTCCCCAGGCCATCGGGAAGTCGCGCGGGGGCTGGACCACCAAGCTTCATCTGGTTGCCGCGGATGACCGAAGCGCAGTAGGGTTTTCGCTGTCCGGGGGCGAGGCGGGGGATGCGCCGCAAGGACGGGAGCTGCTGGCCCGCACGGCGCTGCCGGAATCGGCGCGCTCTCTGGTGATGGACAAGGCCTACGAGGGCGACGAGACCCGCGCGCTGGTCGCGGAGTTGGGGCTTGAGCCGGTGGTGCCGCCGAAGGCGAATCGGGTTTCGCCATGGGAGTATGACCGGGAGCTGTACAAGAGGCGCAACGAGGTCGAGCGTTTGTTCCGGCGGCTGAAGCGATTCAGGCGGGTGTTCACCCGCTTCGACAAGCTCGATGTGGTCTTCAGCTTCTTCATCTCCTTTGCGCTCATCGTCGATGCGCTCAAATCCATATAGTGTTAACAGGCCCTAGTCTGCGCCGGACGACGGGACGGCTCCTCCTCGCCTCGCCGAGGTACCGCCAGCCATTCCCGCCAGGCGGGAGCAGGCCCTCGAAATCCCCCTCGGCGGGCCGCCCTTGTGGCCGGAATCGTGCCGGAATCCCATCGCGGCACGGCCTCTCCGGGCGCTGGCGGGAATCGCCGAGGTACTGGCGGACCGGCGGCTCAGGACGTAGAGTTCTCCCACCACGACAATGGGGGCGACATGGCTTCGACGTGGGTGATGAAACCCCAGGTGCATGCCGAGGATGCGGCCTTCCTCGTAAATCCGGCTGCAACACATTAGTTGCCAACGACGACAACTACGCCCTGGCCGCCTGAACGGCAGCCAGCCTTCGACCGCCACGTGCCTGTGCGTGCGGATTCCGGAGGTCGACTCACACAGGCTCGCGGCCTCGATCGCCTCGCTCGGCGCCGTCAAATTCCGGAGGCTCGCCGTTTCGCAGCCCTGCCCGTCGGGTAGCGATGCGGTCAAATGAAAAGACGCGGCTAAGCATGTAGAGCCGAAGGTGGACCGCTTGCGGACGCGGGTTCGATTCCCGCCGCCTCCACCACCACGCACGATCCCATGCCATCCGGCATGGCCCCGGGCCGGATGTAACCCGTTGATTTATCGACGGTGTGCTGGCGCAGCGATTCGCATGACGGCGCCCACCCTGTCCCGGAAGATCCCACGGTCTCCCGCGCAAGCGTGGGAAAGAACGTGGCATTGGTGCATTCCGTGGCCCAGGTGCGGAACGTGGCCCGGAATCCATGCGCGGTCGTGCGATCGGCGTAGCCAGCCCTCTTCAGCAGGTTCATGAACGCCGCACCGCTGAGCGGCTTGCCGGGCCTGCTCTGCGACGGAAAGATCAGCCCCGAGCCGTCGCCGAGGGCCCGCGCGCG
The DNA here is from genome assembly GCA_965202735.1 of Gammaproteobacteria bacterium. Classification (GTDB taxonomy): domain Bacteria; phylum Pseudomonadota; class Gammaproteobacteria; order HK1; family HK1; genus HK1. The sequence goes on along the minus strand of OZ241844.1, from coordinate 4,303,642 downwards.
TTCGAGCACCTCGAGCGCCGGCTGTGACAGCGGCTGATCGTGGTCTCGCTCCATCTTGAGGTCCGCGCGCCCGGGCACCGTCTCGGCTCCGGGGGAGCCAGCCGTGCACTGCGTCGATGACGAGCAGCCGCGTGCCGGCGACCCACAGCAGGCGCAGGGGCGGCGCACGAAGCTGCACGGCGTACCAGTCCCGGGCGGGCGCCGTGTCCGGACGCGCGATGAGCAAGCCGTACAGCGCTCTGGCCCCGCCGCTCGGGCGGGCCGCGACTCGGGACACGGGGCCGCGCCTGTGGTTTTCCCGGCAGGCCCCCGTGCTCATTCATGTGCTGAATGTGGTCGTGGGAGTCGAGCGAGATGGTCACCAGCAGTCCTCCGCTGCTGAGTTCGTGAGCCGCGTGACTGGATGGGAGGATAGGACTGACGGGGCACGCCTGGTCAGGCCCCTATCGGGTCACTGCCCAACCAGCCGGCGGGCATGGTCGATACAGCGGTAGCGCGTCGGCGTACTTCACGGTGGCGATGAACGCGAGCAGCCCCGGGCTGGCAATGCTCTTCGCCAGCGGAGTGCGCCGGCATCGCCGCGGTGCGAAGATGCCCCTCGCAGCGCGGGCAGCGGTACTTGCCGCGCACATGACGCAACACCCGGACTTGGGCGAGCAGTTGTACTGCGCGCGCGGCGAGATGAAGAATCGCACCAAGGAGCAGCAGCTCGACCTCTTTGCCGACCGTACCAGCGCGCACACGATGCTGGCGAGCCAGGCGGAGGGGCTCACCCAGCAGGAGATCGCGGTGCGCTTCTGGGGCCGGGCGCGGGTCGAGGCGGAGTATTACACCGGCGGCTGGATGCACGAGCGGGTCAAGCGCCGCCTGTCCCGGGCGCGGGCGATCCTGAAGCACTACCGCTCCATCGCCACCGGCGCGTAGGGACGCCGAGCGGCCCTCGGGCGGGGCCAATGCGCCGCCGGTGCAGGCGGGCGCGCCTATCCTTCCTGCTGTCGGGGCTTCCGCCGCCGGTCGAAAGGCAGGCGCGCGCGTAGGCCGACTGCCGAGCCCCCGCTCATGCGGGTTCGGTGCGGATGTCGAGAAGGTTGCGCGCCTCGCGCCCGCAGGCCACGCCGACCAGGTGGACCAGCCCGTCGTGGTCGCGATACTTTTCCGCATAGCCCCGCCCGCGCATCTGCGCCATCGCCGCATCGAGCGCGGCCGCGCCGCCGTCATCGCTCTCGGCCATCTTGAACTCGATCACGAAGACCTGCCCGCCGAGACGCAGCACCATGTCCGCCCGGCCGCGGGAGGAGGCCTCCTCGACCCGCAGGTCCGCGTCTACCGCGCGCAGGCACATGTAGAGCAGGCTTGCATACCACGCCTCGTAGCGTGCGAGGTCGCCCGTCGCATGCCACTGGTAGGGAATGCCCGACAGCCAGGCCCGCAGCGTCGCGCCGAAGCCCGCGAAGTCGTGCGCCTCCAGCAGCGCGCAGAACTCCCGCCCCCGCTCCCGCGGCTCGGTCCCCTTCTTGCCCAGCCAAGCCAGCAACCCTCGGTTCAGGCTGATACGGACTTCACGATTGGGATAGTCCAGACGGTAGAGGATGTCGAAGTCGTCCTGTTCCTCGCCTGCAATGGTGAGATAGCCGGTCTGGAAGAGCAGCGCCTCGATGCCGATGTCGCCGACATCGAACTTCGAGACCAGATCCATCCCGGCCAGCCGGCCCTCCAGCTCCATCGGGCTCACCGACTGCTCCATCAGCATCCGGAACAGGAACTCCGGCGACCCGGTCTCGAACCACCAGGGCCGGAACTCGCGGCGGTCCAGCAGCAGCAGCACGTCGTAGGGGTTGTAGACCCGCTCCCCGCCCCGCCAGTGGTAGCCGTCGTACCAGGCGCGAATCTCCTCGCGGTCCAGCCCCTCCAGCTCGGGGCCGAACACCCGATCCAGGTCCTCGTCCCGGTAGCCGCACACCGTGGCGTAGCGCGGGTCGAGGCTGATGTCCTTCAGATTGTTCAGCCCCGAGAACAGGCTGACCTTCGAGAACATGCTCACCCCGGTGACGAGGACGAAGCGGACATGTTCGGCGCTGCCCTTGACGATGCCGTAGAAGCCCCGCAGGTAGTCCCGGTTGGCCCTTGCGAGGTCCGGGTCGTGGAGCACGTCGAGGATCGGCTTGTCGTACTCGTCCACCAGCACCGCAGCCGGACGGCCGGTGGCGTGGTGCAGGCGATAGAGGATGTTCTGCAGGCGCTCCGGGCCCGTGTCGGCGACCGGCCCCGTGTCGAGACCGGCAGCATGTTCGATGATGGCCAGCTGGTTGAGGACGTTGCGCTCGATGTCCCCCGGCTCGTTGTACTTCCCGTCGAAGCTCAGCCGCACCACCGGGTGCGGCGAGGACCAGTCCCAGTGCGGGTGGATGTCCAGCCCCCGGAACAGGGGCTCGTGGCAGGCGAACAGCGACCCCAGCGTGTCGAGCAGCAGGCTCTTGCCGAAGCGGCGCGGGCGGGACAGGAAGTAGTGGTCGCCCTGCTCGACCAGCTGCCGGATCAGCGGGGTCTTGTCGACATAGTAGCTGCCGCTCTCCCGCAGGCGCCGGAAGTTCTGGATCCCGATCGGAAGACGCTGCCGGGTCATCGGTTCCTCCCTGTGCGAAGCCGGACCATGCCACCACCGACCGCACCCGCCGAACGGGCGCACGGGATTCTGCGCTGCCGACGTCCCGGCGCACTGCACTCCCGGCGACGCTACTCCTTCGCAGGACCCTGGGCAAGCGCCGTTGCCGTGCGGATTCGCATGGTGCGGCGGCGCCTCGTCCGCACCCTTTGCCGCTCCGGCCCGCAGGCGCTGCGGCGCGGCCACAGCAGCAGCGCGGCGGGCGCCCAGAGACCGGCGAGGAGGAAGAACGGCCGGAATCCCCGGTCGAACAGCGGCGGCATCGCCGGGCGGCGTGTATCCCGGCTCAATGCCATGCGCCCTCGGGATCGTCGTCCTCGGCCTGCATGGAGGCCGCGTCGGTGGTCGAGAACGCCATTCGTCCGTTCTGCGTCGGGCGCCGCAACCGGCTGTTCTGCGATACCGTGGCCGGCACCCATGCGAGCGCCCTGCTGTACGACATCTGCGAGCGCAAGGGCCGGGCGGCGGAAGCGCAGGTCTGGAACATGCTCGCCCAGGAATGGCCGGCCATCGAATCTGCGGTCTGCGGTCTGCGGTGGCAGAGACCGCGCCGCAGGAGGCGGAGGAGCCTCTGCTACTTCAGGGACGACCGTGCGAGACCGCCCTCGGTCCGGGGAAAGCATGAAGACCACACGGTATTTCGAGGAACAGGTTCTGCGGAAGCGCCCCTATATCGATCCGGCATGGTGCGTCGAAGTCATCGCCGCTCCGCTCCGCCGTGCGCTGCAGCCCGACGGCCGGATTCGTTTCTGGGGCGAGATCAGTCGGCCGGAAGACGATGCACCGCGTATATTGCGCGTGGTCACTCTGGCTGACGGGGAAACTGTGCATAACGCATTCTTTGATCGGGGATTCAGGAAGGACGAGCCATGAAGCTTCACTACTACCCGGAGACGGACAGCCTCTATATCGAACTCAGGTCCGGACCGGGAACCGAGACTCGCGAGATTTCGGACGGCCTCAATGTCGATCTCGACGCCGATGGCGGCGTGGTCGGTTTCGACATCGACCATGCGTCGCGGCGCCTCGACCTCTCGACACTGGAAACCGAAGCCTTGCCGCTGCGGTCGATCAGAGCCGGCTAGCCCACTGAGCGTGCGCGTCGGCGGCGTCCTGAGCGATGTGTTCGGCAGGAACGGGCGGCGCATTCTCGACGGGCTGGCTCGGGGACTGGGCCACGAGGCCATCCTCGTCTCGCTCAGCCATCACTTCGCACACAAGCTCGCACGCCTCGGCGACGCGCTGCGCCTGGAGCTGAGCGCGGCCGAGCGCCTCCTCCTGTGCGACCTGCTGCGCGAGTACGACGCCTTGCTCGGGCGCATCCAGGGACTCGACCGCGACATCGACTCGCGCCTTGAGCCGTGGAGCGAGCGCATCGCGCGGCCCCGGGCCGTCGCGTCCCTTCACGAGGCGCTACACCGCGGCCGATATCCGCCTGCTCGCCGAGGTCGACACCGCCCTCGGCCAGCGCTGCGGGCCGGCCACCCGAGCGGTGCTGCGCCGCCAGTACGAGCTCTTCGGCGATGCGCGCTTCGCACGTCTGTCGGGGCTGTCGAACGGGCATCTGTACAACTTGCGCGCCTCGCGCACCTACCGCACCCGGCGCAGCGTGTTCACCCGGACCCGCGCCCGGGTCGTGGCCATCGGCGAGCGACGCAAGCCCCGCCCCGACGGACAGCCCGGATGGCTGCGGGTGGACACCGTCCACCAAGGAGACCGCGACGGGACCAAGGGGGTGTACTCCGTCAACACCGTCGACGAGGTCACCCAGTACGAGCACATCGGCTGCGTGCCAGCCATCTCCGAGCGCTTCCTCGTCCCGGTGCTCGAAGCCCTCATCCGCGCCTATCCGTTCGAGATTCAGGGCTTTCATGCCGACAACGGCTCGGAATACATCAACCACCGCGTCGCCGTGTTGCTGAGCAAGCTCCACATCGGCCAGTTCACCAAGTCGCGCCCGCGCCAGTGCAACGACAACGCCCTGGTCGAGAGCAAGAACGGCGCAGTGATTCGCTCCTCCCTCGACTACGACCACTTCAAACGAGGAAGGATTCACCGGGGCGCTGCACATCGACGGCTACAGCGGCTACGCGCCGGTGGTGCGCGAGCAGCGCCTGGTGCATCTGGCGTGCTGGGCGCACGCCCGGCGCGCACTGGTTGATGCGCTGAAAAGTCTTTGCCTGTCCGGAATCCGATCCGGGGGCGCTGCGTCGGCTGCCGGCCGGAGCAGCGGTGCAGGCGATGCGCCGGTTCGGAGCGCCGGGCGACGCGTTCGCGGAGTCCGGCGAGGCGATGGCAGTGTCGGGCTCGCTTGCCGTCACCCTCCCCTGTGGCCTGGCGGTCCGGATCGCATGGCTGCGGCTCACGGCCGAGCGCGGACGGCGACGGGCCGGCTGCGCAGCGGGGCGGGAGACAAACCCCGCCGCCGGGACAGGGGCGTCAGGCGGGTCCGGAGGCGGCGATGCGGAGCCGTCCGCCGGGGGCGGAACGGGGCGGGCGGACGACGATGTCGATGTCGCGCCCGAGCGCGTTGAGCAGGCGGAACAGGCGCTCCAGCGAATATTCGCGGAAGTCGCCGCGCAGCAGCCGCGACACGTCGGGCTGGGAAAGACCCATCAGCCGCGCAGCCTCGGTCTGGGTGATGCCGCGATCGCGCACGATGTCGTCGATGCGGCCGACGAGATCGGCCTTGACGAGGTGGACGTCGGCGTCGGGAAAGCCGAGATCGGCGAAGACGTTGCCGCTGCCGCGCTCCACGGCGATGTCGTCGGGTTCCATGATGTCAGCCTCCACGATGGGTGTCACGATAGTGCCGCTCGGCGGCGCCCAGGCGCTGCCGGACCAGGTCGAGTTCCCGTTTCGGGGTCGCGACGCCCCGCCTCGCCTTCTTCTGGAAGGCGTGCAGGACATAGACGGCGGCTTCGAACCGGACCGTGTAGACAGCCCGGAAGGTGTCGCCGTCGTGACGCACAACCACCTCCAGCACGCCGGTGCCGAATCCCTTCAGCGGCTTGGCGTCGCGGTGCCGGTGTCCGAGCTGGGCGCGGTAGATCGCAAACCCCATGCGCTGCTGCACGGGGTCCGGGAAGCGCTTCAGATCCGCCTTGCTGGAGCCGACCCATTCGACCGGTTTCACCATGCCGCTGCCATCTCCGGACTATAGGGGTTTCGCCATGGGCGGACAAGAAGGAGTGTTAGGAGCAAATAATCTGTCCGGTGTTGTAGCACATGAGTTGTCCGGTTGGATGGGCACCGAGGAGGTGCCCCATGACCGAGACACAGTTGCGACAGGAGGTCCGGCGGATGCGATTCGAGGAGGCGTACGGGGGATGGCGCGAACGGCGCCTGACGCAGGAGGAGGCGGCGCGGCTGATGCGCCACATGGGCCTGGCGGGCGTGTCCAGACGCAAGGGCACGCGCACCACACGGCGCACCCCCACCGCGCGTCCCGCCCCGGACCTCGTCGCACGGCGATTCCAAGCCGACGCCCCCGACCGGCTGTGGGTCGCCGACATCACCTGCGTGCCGACTTGGGCCGGATTCGTCTTCCTCGCCGTCGTCGTCGACGCGTTCAGCCGCCGGGTCGTCGGCTGGTCAATGGCCACCCATCTGCGCACCGAGCTGGTGCTCGAGGCGCTGAACATGGCGCTGGGCCAGCGACGCCCCGCACAGCGCGTCATCCATCACTCCGACCAGGGCAGCCAATATACGTCGTATGCGTTCGGGACCCGCTGCCGCGAGAGGGGAGTCGTCCCCTCGATGGGCTCGGTGGGCGACTGCTATGACAATGCGATGGCCGAGAGCTTCTTCGCCACCCTCGAGTGCGAGCTCCTCGACCGCCACCGCTTCGCGACCCAGGCCGAGGCCCGCAGCGCCCTGTTCGAGTACATCGAGGGGTGGTACAACCCCCACCGGCGCCACTCCCGCCTCGGCTACCGATCCCCCGCCCACTTCGAGAGGAGCTACTATCACCCCGATTGAATGCCAAGCGATAAACCGTCCACGGAAACGGGGCAACTCCAGTTCAGCAATCCTCCTGCTCCATGGGCAGAAGCAGTGCGACGACCTTCCGCCCTTCCGCGCCGAGTATGTTGTAAGTGCGGCATGCCGCGGAGGTCGACATGACCTCGACCCCGATACCGGCGCGCGTCAGCGGAGCGAGAAGCCCGGGTGGCGGGAATACGTGCCGCGCGCCGGTACCCAGAAGGACGACTTCCGGATGGCGCTCGAGAAGCCGCCGGATGGTGGCGGCGCTCAGGTCGCAGGGCCGGCGTTCGTCGAAGTCCGTTGCATGCGCACCGTGGTCGAGCAGCACCGTTCCCGTGAACGTGGTCTCCTCCACGGTCACGAATCCGGTGCCGTACGCGGTGATGCGCCCCGGGCCACCGGATCCGTTGTCCGAGTGAAGCTTCATTGCCGCCCCTCCATATCAACCATCCAGTGGAGATCAGGACATGCGAGTCATTCTCCTCGGCGGACCCGGTGCAGGGAAGGGCACCCAGGCCGCATTCATCACAGAACGCTACGGAATTCCCCAGATCTCGACCGGTGACATGCTCCGGGCGGCGATACGCTCCGGCAGCGAGCTCGGCGCAAGGGCAAAGGTCCTGATGGATGCGGGACGGCTCGTCCCGGACGAAACCATCGTCGGGCTCGTGGAGGAGCGTATCGCCGCCGACGACTGTGCGAATGGATTTCTGCTCGACGGATTTCCGCGCACCATCCCGCAAGCGGCGGCAATGCGCGGCCGGGGCGTGCGCATCGAGGCGGTGGTGGAGATTTCGGTCCCCGACGAGCACATCATCGAACGCATGAGCGGCCGGCGCGTGCATCCGGGCTCGGGGCGGACATACCACGTGAGGTTCAACCCTCCCGCCGTCGAAGGACTCGACGACCTCACCGGAGAGCCTCTGGTGCAGCGCGACGATGACCGGGAAGCCACGGTGCGGCACCGGCTGAAGGTCTACCACGAGCAGACCGCGCCGATCGTCGAGTACTACCGGGACTGGGAGAGGGACGAGCCGCAGAAGGCGCCGCGGGTGTCCCGCATCGCCGGTCTCGGTACGCTCGAGGAGGTGCGGGAACGGATATCCGGTGCGCTCGGGTCCGTGTGAGGGGTCCGGTGCGGCACCCCGGGACGATTCCGGGAGTCGCGCGAGCGGAGCCGGACGGACGGATCATGTGCCGGCGGAGCCAGTCGATTGTCGGGCGCCATGGCTCGCCACACTGCGCAATACGGGACACGCTCGACACGGCCGGTGCTCGTCGGGCCTGCAGCAATTCCCGCTGGGGCGGGAACATGCCTTCGAAATCCCCTCGATTGGACGCCCTGGTGGTCGGAATTGCGCCGGAATCCCATCGCGGCCCGGCCTCTCCGGGCGTTAGCGGGAATTGCTGTCGGGCCTGCGACGCGGGCGGACGTTCTCGCCGGTCCGTGTCCGCGGCCGGAAATCCCGGGAGCCGCGGCCACCGGAGCGCCTGCCGCCACGTCCGTGGCGCGAACGCACCGTGTTCTCCGGTCCACCATCGTGCGTCACGTCGTGGGTCACGAATTGCCACCTTCCGGTGATGATGGAACACTTGCGGCATACTCCTCACCGGACTCGCCGGGTGCGCGATGATCGACAAGGACGGTTTCAGGCCCAATGTGGGGATCATCCTGCACAACGACGCGGGTCGCGTGCTCTGGGCACGCCGAATCGGTCAGGACGCCTGGCAGTTCCCGCAGGGCGGCATCAAGGCTCACGAATCACCGCTGGATGCCCTGTACAGGGAGCTGCGGGAAGAGCTCGGCCTGTCTCCGCCTCATGTGGAGCTGATCGGCCAGACGCGCGACTGGCTTCGATACCGGCTTCCCCGGCGATTCATTCGACGCAGGCCCGGCATCGTATGCATCGGGCAGAAGCAGCGCTGGTTTCTTCTGCGCCTGCTCGGCGACGAAGATGACGTGCAGGTGGACGCGAGCGAACGGCCGGAGTTCGACCACTGGAAGTGGGTGAACTACTGGCATCCGGCGCGCGAGGTCGTGTTCTTCAAGCGCGGAGTCTACCGACGGGCGCTGAAGGAGCTCGCTCCGCTTCTCTACCGCGGGCTGGCCTGCGGCTGAGAGTGCGGATGAACTCCGGGGGCCGCGCGCCGCGCGCCGGATCGCTCGCAGCTCCCGGAGCGGTCCCGAGGCTGCGTCAGGGCAGATACCGAAGCGGGTCGACAGGCTTTCCGTCGCGCCGGATCTCGAAGTGCAGCATGACGCGCCCCTTGCCCGAACGTCCCATGTCGGCGATGTGCTGTCCGCCCTTCACTTCGTCCCCTTCGCCCACGCGCAGTCGTTCGTTGTGAGCATAGGCGCTCAGAAGACGGCTGTCGTGCTTCACTATCACGAGCTTTCCGTACCCGATGAGCCCACTGCCCGCGTAGACGACACGCCCGGGCGCCGCCGCACGAACGGGCTGCTCGAACGTGCCGCCGATGTCGATGCCCTTGTTGCCGCCTCGTCCGAACGTCGAAATCGTCCTGCCGCTGGCCGGCCGTGTCCAGCGCAGGCCGGCCACCGTTCTCGTCGCGGGCGGCGGTTGCGCTGCCGGCTCCGTTCCGGGCGGCGCCGGCGGCGCGGCCGGCGGAGTCCCCGGTGGCAATTCGGTGGCCACCGGCGGGGACCCGGACGGCAGCGGCGCGACCGCCGGCCCTTCGACCGCCCCGGCCCCCCGGGCCGATGTCCCGCCGGAACCGACCGGCTCGCTTGCGGCGGCCGCCGCCGGCTCCGGCGCCACGATGTCGTCCGGTCCCGGGACGAGGAGGCGCTGCCCGGGATGGATGATGTGGGTATCGCGGATCGAGTTCGCCCTCGCAAGCGCGCGGTAGTCGATCCCGTAGCGCCAGGCGATCGAGTAGAGCGTGTCGCCCTTGCCCACGACATGCTCGCGATCACGTCCCGGCACCACCGACTCGAGTGGCGATTGCACCGGCGCCGGTGCACTCACCGGCGCCGCCGCGCCGCCGCCGCACCCCGCGACGAGCCCCGCCAGGCCGGCGAGCAGACCCGGCGCGACCGCCCTGCGCGCCAGCCCGCCGACGAGGCCGGCCGTGCTCGTCTTGCCGCCCTCCATGCCGCCCGCCTTCATCCCCGACCCCCGAGCATCGGAACGAAGCTCACATCGGCAATCGTGTCCTCGTGTACCCCGGATTCCGTGCGTGTGAGCACCTTCAGCCTCTGCCGGCCGGCCTCTCCGACGGGGATGACGAGCCGGCCACCGACGACGAGCTGCCGGACGAGGCGTTCGGGGATGTGCACCGGCGCCGCGGTGACGAGCACCGCATCGAACGGCTGGCACTCGGGCCAGCCGCCGTTCCCGTCGCCGTGCCTGAACCGGACGTTGTCCACCTCGAGTGCGCGCAGCCGCTCGCGCGCGCGGGCGAGCAGCAGCTCGATCCGCTCCACGGTATACACACGCGCCACCAGCGAAGCGAGCACCGCGGTCTGATAGCCGCACCCGGTTCCGATCTCCAGCACCCGCGCCGGCGCCGGTGCGGCGACGATGGCCTGCGTCATCAAGGCCACGATGAACGGCTGCGATATCGTCTGGCCCATGCCGATCGGAAGGGCGATGTCCTCATAGGCGCGGCTCGCGAGCGCCTCGTCGACGAATATGTGGCGAGGTACGTTGCGAATCGCGTCGAGCACGTCTTGGTCGGAGATCCCCTCGTCACGCAGGCGGGACACGAGGCGCTCGCGCGTGCGCATCGAGGTCATCCCGGATCCTTCAAACGTGACGTTCACGACAGCTCGACCTCCGAGAGCCAGCGTTCGGCCGGCTTCAGCGTCTGATGCCGAGTGAGGTCGACGTGCAGCGGGGTCACCGACACGCAGCCGGCGCGCACCGCATCGAAGTCGGTTCCCGGGCCGGCGTCCTGCTCGGCCCCCGACGGCCCGACCCAGTAGATGGGCTCTCCGCGAGGGTCGTTCATTCGGACGGCCGGCTCCGAGCGGTGCCGTTGGCCGAGCCGCGTGGCGCGGAACCCGCCGAGCGAGCCAGGCTCCACGTCCGGGACGTTCACGTTCAGTACGACGCTGGAATCGAGGGGATGGTCGACGATTCGCTCCACGAGGGCGCGCGCCACCCTCGCCGCGGTGTCGAAGTGGCGGCAACGCCGGGATGCGAGAGACACCGCGATGGCGGTGAGCCCCAGCAGCCGCCCCTCCATCGCCGCCGCCACCGTTCCCGAGTAGATCACGTCTTCACCGAGATTCGCGCCTGCGTTGATCCCGGAAACCACGATATCCGGCTCCGGCTCCAGCAGGCCGGTGACCGCCAGGTGCACGCAATCGGTGGGTGTCCCGTCGACGCGGATGAACCCGTTCTCCGCGGTACTCGGACGGATGGGCGCCCGCAGGGTCAGCGAATTGCTCGCTCCGCTCCGGTCGCGGTCGGGGGCGACGACGATGACCTCTCCGAGCGGAGAAAGCGCATCGGCCAGGCAGCGCAGTCCGGGGGCCAGATAGCCGTCGTCATTGCTGACCAGGATTCTCAACGTCGCCATCCCGGACGCGCGGGCCTCCGCGCGAGCTCGCGCGGAGGCCCGGAGCTCTCGCTGCGGTGCCGGTCAGTACGGCAGACCGTGCGCGGACGCCCCCATGAACAGCAGCATCGGAATCGACAGCATCGTGTTCGTCCGCGAAGCCAGCAGGGCAACCCGACGGGCCCGGTTCTTCTCCTCGTCGGTGGCGGAAACGATTCCCAGGACCTTCTTCTGGTTCGGCCAGATGAGGACCCACACGTTGAACAGCATGATCGTTCCCAGCCACGCGCCCACCCCGATGACCTGACTGGGTCCCTGCAGGGTGAATGCGTCGGCGAGGCTCAGATGCGGGGAGCTTTCCAGCAACGCCGCCCCCGAAAGCCACGTCACCACCGCACCCCAGCGGAACCAGACAAGCGCTCGAGGCGCGACATACTTGTTGATCGCAGCCGGGCCGGGACCGCCCGAGTCCGCATTTGCCGCCGCGATCGCGGGAACCTGGACGAAGTTGAAATAGTAGAGCAACCCGATCCACGTCACGCCGGACAGAAAGTGGATCCAGCGCTCCATCGACAACACGAAAACATCCATGGGTCCGATTCTCCTGAGTTCTCTGCCTGGGTCAGCCTCGTCAATCCGGCGTTTCGCGCCACCCTCAGAACAACGCGGCCAGGATCAGCGCCAGGATGACGCCGCTGACGATGGTTCCGGTAATGCTGTCCAACGGATTCATGCTCCCCTCCATCGCTGGTTCGGTCGCCTTCAAAATACCATGCGCACCGGATCCGGACACGCACGGAAACGCCTGCCGATTCTACGCCGGGTCCGGTCCCGAATGCCATGCGCGGCGCACGGTTCAGCCGCTCTCGAGACGCAGCCACAAGCACTGCCCCCCGCTCTTCTCGTCGATGAGTGCGAGCTGGCCCGCATGCGCCTGCAGCTCTCCCGTGCTCGCGCGCACCACCGCGATCGAGCCCGCCCCGCGCACCCCCGGCGCGCCGCGCGAGGCGCCCGCGGGCCGCGCGTTGTCGCCGGGGGTGCCGAGCTCCAGCATCGCCTGGCCGCCGGTCATCGCCATGTACACGTCCGCCAGGATCTCCGCATCCAGGAGGGCGCCGTGGAGCTGGCGGGCCGAGCTGTCGATCCGGTAGCGCCTGCACAGCACATCGAGACTGTTGCGCTGGCCGGGGTGAAGCTGGCGCGCGAGCGCGAGGCTGTCGACGACCCGGCAGACGCCCTCGACGCGCAGGCCCGGGTCCCCCAGTCGGGCGAGCTCGCTGTCGAGGAACGCTACGTCGAACGGAGCATTGTGAATGACGACCTCCGCATCCGAGATGAACTCCAGGATATCGGCATGCACATCGGGGAACCGCGGCTTGTCCCGCAGAAACTCGCGCGTGATCCCGTGCACCTCGAGCGCCCCGTCGTCGATCTCGCGGTCCGGCTGCAGGTAGTGGTGGAGGCGCCGGCCGGTCAAACGGCGGTTCATCATCTCGACGCCGCCAATCTCGATGATCCGGTGCCCCAGCCCGGGCTCGAGGCCCGTCGTCTCGGTATCGAGGAACACCTGTCTCATGACACCCGTCCCCCGGCGGCGGACCGGGCCAGCGCATCGGCCCTCTCGTTCCCCTCGTGCCCGGCGTGACCCCTCACCCACACCCACTCGACATCGTGGGGCGACGCGGCCCGCTCCAGACGCATCCACAGGTCCACGTTCTTCACGGGGCTGCGATCGGCGGTCTTCCAGCCTCTGCGCTTCCACCCGGCGAGCCATTGCGTGATCCCGTTCCTCACGTACGTGGAGTCGGTGGCGAGCCTGACCCGACACGGGCGATGCAGCGCCTCGAGAGCCTTGATGGCGGCGGTCAGCTCCATCCGGTTGCTCGTCGTGTCGTCCGCTCCTCCGCTCAGCAGCTTCTCGTGCTCGCGGTAACGCAGCACCGCCCCCCAGCCGCCGGGGCCGGGATTTCCGCGGCAGGCGCCGTCGGTGAAGATTTCGACCGCTTCACTCACCGCCGGCAGCCCTCGCGGCCGGACCCGCAAGCCCCGCGACGGCAAGACGCCGCCGCGGCGTCCAGCGAGAGCGCGTCACCAGCATCGCATTGACGCGCTTCTTCGCGAGAACGAGCCTGGCGCTCGCGAGTGCCGGCGGAAACCATTCGACGAACGAACGCCCTCCCGCTCTCCAGGGGCGGGTTCCGGATTTCAGCGAGAAGCAGGGGCGCTGGTCGACGATGTCGAACCCGAGCAGGGTGAGCCAGTCGCGCAGTCGGCCCGCACCGAAGTAGGTGCCGCACCACGGCGCGACCGCGGTGCGATACGTCAACGCCCGCCGCAGCCCGGTGACGCTCACTGGATTGAACCCGAGGATCACCAGGCTTCCTTCCGGAACGAGCACTCGGGACGCCTCCCGGAGCGCCTCGTGAGGCTGCGGTTCGAACTCCAGCACGTGCGGCAGGATGACCACGTCCACCGCATGCGAGTCGATCGGCAGCGACGTTGCGGCTCCGGTCACGACCGGATACGCGCGCGATGGTGTTCCGCCGTCGATGTCGACGATGCTGCGGCCGAGGATGCGGCTCGCGCCGAGGAGGTCCGCGCCGGCGAGGTCGCCGACCTGGAGGCAGTGATAGCCGAACAGGTTGCCGACCGCGCCGTGCACCCGCTCGACCTCCGTCCGCAGCAGCTCCGCACCTCCCGGACCCCGCATCCACCGCGACAGCCCCGAACGCAACGGCGAGGCGACCCGCCCGTTGCGGGGTCGAATCACGTCGACGGTCGCGTTCACCAGGAGAGCATCATGCAGTCGTTGCGGGCACGCGCTACGGCGGCATTCTGCGGAGTCGAGCGGAGATCTTCCACCACATCTCCCGCCGCCGCCCAATGGCGCCTTGTCCCTTTCAGACCTTTCCCTTTCAGGCCCTGCCGTTCGATCCTTGCCGTTCAGTGTTTTCCAATCCTGAAATGAGCCTGAACGAGGAGCGAGAGTGAGCGGTTGGGGGAGCGAAGTCGGGTTGTGGGTGGGAGGAGGCATGATGGGTGGGGGGATCGCGGGAGTCAACCAGAGTCCTGATGGTGTGAGGTGTGGTTTTCTCGATGAGTGGTAATGAGCCCTGTGGAGCTTGTGGACGAGAGGCGCGAGAGTGTGGGCAGGCGGTGGGCAACGCGTCAGCGTTGTCCACGGGCTGTCCACACGGCCCGAAGGGCTCGCGCCGGTCCGCAGGACTCGTCCACAAATCCACAGGGCGCGGGGTGGGGTGCGATGCCCTGTGCCTGGCGGTGAGCGCCTCGGCTACGCGGCGCATCCCCATGCGCGCCCGAGGGCACGGAACAGCGCGTTGCGCGCGGCGTTGACGGCGAGGGCGGCCTCGAAGTCGCTGTGGGCATGGGCCACGGCGTCGAGGGCTGCGAAGGTCACCTCGGGCTTGAGCCAGCGCGCGGCATCGGGCAGCGACTTGAGCTTCTCGTAGGGGGTGGCGAGGTCCTGGTCGCGGTAGCGCTTGCGGACCCGGCCCTGGGCGTCGCGCTGCTCGGTGGCGAACAGGCAGGGGCGATGGTGGTTCAGATAGGGCGAGAGGACGCCCTGGGTGAAGGCGTTGACCTCGGGGGCGAAGCGCTGGGGGATGTGGTCGTAGCCGAGGTAGGAGCGAATCACTGCGCCGTTCTTGCTCTCGACCAGGGCGTTGTCGTTGCACTGGCGCGGGCGCGACTTGGTGAACTGGCCGATGTGGAGCTTGTTCAGCAACGCGGCGACGCGGGGGTTGATGTACTCCGAGCCGTTGTCGGCATGAAAGCCCCGAATCTCGAACGGATAGGCGCGGATGAGGGCTTCGAGCACCGGGACGAGGAAGCGCTCGGAGATGGCTGGCACGCAGCCGATGTGCTCGTACTGGGTGACCTCGTCGACGGTGTTGACGTAGTACACCCCCTTGGTCCCGTCGCGGTCTCCCTGGTGGACGGTGTCCACCCGCAGCCATCCGGGCTGTCCGTCGGGGCGGGGCTTGCGTCGCTCGCCGATGGCCACGACCCGGGCGCGGGTCCGGGTGAACACGCTGCGCCGGGTGCGGTAGGTGCGCGAGGCGCGCAAGTTGTACAGATGCCCGTTCGACAGCCCCGCCAGACGCACGAAGCGCGCATCGCCGAAGAGCTCGTACTGGCGGCGCAGCACCGCCCGGGTGGCCGGCCCGCAGCGCTGGCCGAGGGCGGCGTCGACCTCGGCGAGCAGGCGGATATCGGCCGCGGTGTAGCGCCTCGTGAAGGGACGCGACGGCCCGGCGCCGCGCCGGTCGCGGATGCGTCCGGTCGAGCGGTGCTGGGCAATCAGCCGGGTGAGCTGGGCCCGTGACAGCCCTGTCATCTTCCCGAGATACGCCTTCACCGCGCCCTTGTCGGCCTTGCCCAGCGCCGCGTAGTCGAACTGCGTCAGGGTGCGCCGGATGAACTCGTAGGCCGAGGCCCGCTCGGCGAGGGTGAAGTCGACCGGCTCGTTGCCTTCGGCGACGCGCCGCACCTGCTCCAGGGTCTGCACCCGTTGGGTCTGTAGGGTCACGATCATTCTCCGATGATCTCCGAATCGCTCCCGCTACAGGCTCATGTGTCACTGGATATCGACCCTCCCTTCAGGCTCATTTCTCATTGGACAAGACTCCGGATTGATGGCGCCGCGCGCCTTGCGTATGCTCCCGGCCGCCCCACGGACATGACCGATTCGATGACGGCGCTGCTCGAAATTTCCGATCTGAGCGTCGAGTTTCGGACCGGCGACAGATTCCTGCGAGCCGTCCACGGAGTGTCCTGTGCCCTCGAAGAAGGGGAGACGCTCGGCGTGGTGGGCGAATCCGGGTGCGGCAAGACGGTGACCGCGCTCTCGGTCATGCGTCTTCTCCCCGAACCCGCGGGCCGCATCTCGGGCGGCGCGGTGCGCTTGCAGGGCCGCAACCTCCTGGAACTCTCCGAAGCGCAGATGCAGCAGGTGCGCGGACGCGAGATCTCGATGATCTTCCAGGAACCGATGGCGTCGCTGAATCCGGTGGTCACGGTGGGCCGCCAGGTCTCGGAGGCGTTCATCCGCCACGAGGGAATGTCGAGGCGCGAGGCATGGGAGCGCGCCGTGGACGTGCTCCGGCTGGTTCGCATGCCCGAGCCGGAGCGGCGCATGCACGAGTACCCCCACCAGCTCTCCGGCGGCATGAACCAGCGGGTGATGATTGCGATGGCTCTTGCCTGCGGTCCGAAGGTCCTGCTTGCCGACGAGCCCACCACCGCGCTCGACGTGACCATCCAGGCGCAGATCCTCGACCTGATGATCGAGCTCAAGGAGAAGCTCGGCACCGCGATCGTGCTGATCACCCACGACATGGGGATCATCGCCGAGAACGCGCGTCGGGTCGTGGTGATGTACGCCGGTCGCAAGGTCGAAGAGGCCGCGGTCGGAGAGCTGTTCTCGACGCCGTGTCATCCCTTCACCTCCGGACTGCTGGGCTCGATTCCCCGGCTCGACAGCGCGGCCGGCGACACCCGCGAACGCCTGCGGGAAATCGTCGGAATCGTGCCCTCGCCTTCGGACGCTGCGCCGGGCTGCGCGTTCTCGCCGCGCTGTTCGTTCGCCGATGACGAGTGCCGGCACGCACGACCGGACCTCGAGCAGAAGCGCCCCGGACACTACGCTGCCTGCTGGCACACCGACCGCATGCTGAGGACGGGGGGGTGAGCGCGCACCCCGGAACGAGCGAGTCCGCGCTGCTCGAGGTCGAGGGACTGCGCAAGTACTTCCCGGTCCGGTCGGGCGTCGTCACGCGCACGGTCGGGCAGGTGCGCGCGGTGGACGGCGTATCGTTCTCGATCGCGCGCGGCGAGACCCTCGGCCTCGTCGGAGAGAGCGGCTGCGGGAAGTCCACCGCCGGCAAGGCGGTGCTCAAGCTGGTCGAGCCGACTGCGGGGACCATCCGGCTGCGGGGCCGCGACATCACGCGCCTGAACAAGGCGGACATGCGTCCGCTGCGCCGGGACATGCAGCTCATCTTCCAGGATCCGTTCTCCTCGCTGAACCCGCGCATGACGGCCGGGGCCATCGTGCGCGAGCCGTTGTGGGTGCACGGGATCGGCACCGCATCGGAGCGCGACGAACGAGCGGCGCAGGCGTTCATCCGCGTCGGACTTCGCCCGGAACGGGCGAGCCACTTCCCCCACCAGTTCTCCGGCGGACAACGCCAGCGCATCGGAATCGCGCGTGCGCTGGTGCTCGGGCCGAGCCTCATCGTGTGCGACGAGTGCGTATCGGCCCTCGACGTGTCGATTCAGGCCCAGGTCATCAACCTGCTCATGGATCTCCAGGAGGAGTATCGCCTGGCGTTCCTGTTCATCGCGCACGACCTCGCGGTGGTGGAGCACATCAGTCACCGGGTGGCGGTGATGTACCTCGGGCGCATCGTCGAGATCGCCGATCGTCGCCGTTTGTTCACATCTCCATTGCACCCTTACACTGAAGCGCTCCTGTCCGCGGTCCCGGTCCCCGAGCCCGGCCGCGCGCGACGCAGGCGGCTGATCCTGAAAGGCGACGTGCCGAGCCCGATTTCGCCTCCGAGCGGATGCCACTTCCACCCGCGCTGCCCCCGGGCGATGGAACGTTGCCGGATGCAGGCTCCGGAGCTGCGCGAGGAGCGGCCCGGGCACTTCGTGTCGTGTCACCTGCACACCGGAAGCGCGTCGCTCCCATCGTAGCTTCCGAGCCGGCACGGGCCGGACGGCGCCACGCCTCAGCCATGCGACCCGGGGTCCAGGGTGTCGCGCAACCCGTCCCCGAGCATGTTGAACCCCAGCACCGCGAGGAAGATCGCGGTCGCGGGAACCAGGACGAACCCCGGGGCGATCTCCAGGTACTGAAACCCGACCTGCACCATGTTGCCCCACGACGGAGTCGGCGGCTGCGCTCCGAGGCCGATGAAGCTCAAGCTCGCCTCGAGGATGATCGCGAACCCCACGCCGAGGGAGGCCTGCACGATGATGGGGCTGAACGCATTGGCCAGGATGTGGCGCAGGAGGATCACCCACGTCGGCGCACCGATGCACTGTGCGGCGAGGACGTAGTCGTTCTCCTTGACCGACAGCACCTGGCCGCGCACCAGCCGGGTGTAGGTCGGAGCGGCGACGACGGCGATAGCGACGGTCGCATTCCAGATGCCGGGACCGAGGACGGCGGAGACGGTCAGTGCGAGCACCAGTGCCGGGAGCGCCATCACCGCGTCGACAACGCGCATCACCGCCTCGTCGAAGACGCCGCCGAGATAGCCCGAGACGAGTCCGATGGGCACTCCGATGGCGACCGCGAAGAGCACCGCGACGACCCCGACCTGGAGCGAGAGCCGGGCTCCGTAGAGAGTCCGGCTGAGCAGGTCGCGGCCGAGCTCGTCGGTGCCGAGGGGGTGCTCGGCGGTCGGTCCGGACAGCACCGCCCTGTAGTCCATCCGGTTCGGCTCGTGCGGGGCGATCCATGGCGCGAGCACCGCGAGCCCGACCTCGACCGCGACCAGCACCGCCCCGAACATCGCCAGGCGATGGCGCACCAGGAGACGCAGCGCATTGCGCGTCGGGCTGTCCTCGGGCCTGGACGGAGCCGGCCCGGTGACGGTCGCGTCAGTCACGCCGGCCACCTTCTCCCGCTCACGAGCGCCGGATTCGCGGGTCCAGCCATCCGTAGGCGAGGTCGACGAACAGATTGGCGGCCACCACGGCAACCGTGATGAACAGCACCACCGCCTGGATGGTGGAGTAGTCGCGAGCGAGGATGGAATCGACCAGCAGGCGCCCGATCCCCGGGACCGCGAAGATGGTCTCGGTGATGACCGCGCCGCTGAATACGCTGCCGAGCTCGATCCCCAGCACGGTCATCACGGGCAGGATCGCGTTCTTGAACGCGTGGGCCACGATGACCGCCCGCACTGACAGCCCCTTGGCCCGAGCGGTGCGGATGTATGAGTGCTGGAGGACCTCGACGAAGCTCGAGCGGGTCTGGCGCATGATGACCGCGGCGAGGACGAAGCTGAGGGTCAGCGCCGGGAGGATGGAGCTGCGCAGGCTCGCGACCGGGTCGTCGAGCAGCGGCACATGTCCGGAGGCAGGCAGCCACCGCAGGCGGAGCGCGACCACGTAGATGAGCAGACCGCCGGTCAGGAAGTATGGCATCGCGGCGCCGATCAGGGCGCCGGCGGTGCTGATCCAGTCCTTCCACGAGCGCGGGTGCATCGCCGCGAACACCCCGGCCGGGACCGCCACCAGCATCGCGAACGTGAGCCCGAGGAGCCCGATCTGCACAGTGGGCAGGATGCGGGGACGGATGATCTCCCACACCGCCTGATTGTTCAGGTAGGACCAGCCGAGATCGCCGGTCAGGAGATTGCCGAGCCAGATGAAGTACTGCATGTAGAGCGGCCGGTCGAGCCCGTGCTGGGCGCGCAGCGTCGCGATCAGCTCGTCGGAGACTTCCGTGAATGCGTTCTCGACTAGCAGCTCGATCGGGTCGCCCGGGAGAAGCCGCATCAACAGGAAGACGATGACCGACGTCAGGAGCAGAACGGGGACCGTCGCGAGCAGGCGTCGGATCGTATACTGGATCATCGCGCCGTCCTCGCGCACCGGCGCGCCTCCCGAGCACCCGACCCAGGCGCCAACGCGCCCGAAACCGGGCAATTTCGGGCGCGTTGCGTGCCTGCGCCCTCCCCGCCCCTCCCCCTTGACTCCCGGGGGCGGGGATCACGCCCGCGTGGTGGGAGGGTCCGCAACAGAGGGGCCGCGACCTGTCGCGAGCCGTTCAGCCTTCCAGGTACAGATCCCGGTAGTTGATGATCGAGTCCTGGGCGTGAACGAAGCCTTTCACGCTCGGCAGGAGCCCCTTGAAATCCGAGCCGTAGTGGTACGGAACGTACACCGCGTCCTCGTTCATCAGGTCCGAAACCCGGCGGAACAGGCGGCGCCGTTCGCCCAGATCCCGGGCCGAGCGCTGCGCGTCCATCAGCTCGTCCATTTTCGGATTGCCGTAACCCATGCGCCTGGCCTGCTTGCCGGTCGAATGGAGCATGATGTAGAGGTACTGGTCCGGGTCCGGCCGATAGCCCCACCAGCCCTCCAGCACGAGCTGCATCGTGCCCTTGCGCATGGCGGCCCAGTAGCCGCCCCCGTCGATGCCTTCGGTGTTCACCGTCACTCCGATCTCGGCCGCGTTCGCCTGGAAGATCTGCGTGGTGCGCTGCTTGACCGGGTCGGGCGTGACGGGCCCGAGCAGCTCGATGGGGCGATCCAGACCGGACTCCTCGACCAGTCGTCTGGCCTTGTCGAGGTTGCGCTCGTACGGTCTGTAGTCCGGATCGTGGAACGGACTGCCGGGCAGAATTCCGTCGTAGCCGATCGAGCCGGTCCCGAAGTAGGCCACGTGGTGCAGCGCTTCGCGGTCGATTGCCCACTGGAATGCCTGGCGCAGCTTCCGGCTCCGGCCGGCGTATTCGTCGCGCACGTTGAATCCGAACCATTCCCAGCGGAACCCGACCTTCTCCGAGACGACGATTTCGCCGCCTTCGCGCAGCCGCCGGATGTCCTGCAGCGGCAACGATTCGGCAAGCTGTACGCCACCCGAGCGGAGCTCGGCGAGGCGGGTGCTGTCGACCGGGATGGGCCGGAGCACGAGACGGTCGAGGTGCGGCTTGCCCGCATTCCAGTAATCCCCGTTGCGCTCCAGAACCGAGTGGGCGTCCTTGAGGTACTCCACGGCCCTGAACGGACCGGTCCCCGACGGATGAAGGCCATACTCCTTGCCCCACCGCTCGAGCGCGGTCGGCGAGGCGACGCAGCCCGCGACGTCGACCAGCGGAAACAGGAATGCGGCGAACGGCTGCTTCAGGCGGAGCCTGACCGTCTTCGCGTCGAGCACCTCGACGGTATCGAGCACACTGATCTCTCCACCGCGAATGGAGCCGGTGTCGGGGCTGCGGATCCGCTCCAGGTTGTAACGAACCGCTTCGGCATCGAATTCCGTGCCGTCGTGAAACTTGACCCCCGTGCGCGTGGTGAGCACGACGGTGCGGTCGTCCTTCCAATCCCAGGATTCGACCAGCCCCGGAATGAGATGCCCGTTCGCATCGACGTCGAGCAACGTGTCGTGGATGGCCTGGGTCGTTGCCCGGCCTTGCAGGCTGCCCGCGAGGTGCGGGTCGAAGGTGCGCGGGTCGGCGTACAGGGCAACGGTCAGGATGCCCCCGTCCGTCACCGCCGCCGGCGCGCGGGCCGCGTACGGCAGGAGGCCGCCCGCCACCGCCGCCGCCGAAGTCTTCAGGAAGTCTCTGCGGGTCGTCATGATGTTGTTCTCCTCTGTCCTCGTGCTCGAACCACGGACCGCGCGGGGAAGGCGGAAAGGCGGGCATCCCGCCGCAGCGTACACGGCAAGCCTGGCGCGGCGCAATTCGGCCCCCTTTCGGCCCGCGCCTCCCCCGCGCCCCCAGGGGTGGTTCCAGTGCCTCCGGCGCCGTGGCCCTCGCACCGGCCGCATCCGACACCGCCTGACGCTACCGCAACACCCCGACGACAGGCAGAATCCGGCCCACCCGTTTTCCGGAATTCATCGCCACGAGCGCGAGGCGCCTCCAATGGATGAGCGGACGCACTTCTTCGACGACCCCGGCAACGTGAAGAAGGTGCTGCGGGTCTTCTACGTCGTCTGCGCGGGGCTGCTGCTGGCGGACTTCGTCGTCCACCGCCACGTCTATCACGAGTGGGAGGGCCTGTGGGGATTCTACGCGGGCTACGGGTTCGTGGCCTGCGTCCTGCTGGTGCTCGTCGCCAGGGAGATGCGCAAGCTCCTGATGCGCCGCGAGGACTACTACGACGATGAGTAGCCTGCCGCCGTTCGCGCCCTTCTTCGTCGCGGCGGCGCTCGCCGTCGTGCTGCACGGGCGCATGCGTGCGGTCGTGCTCGTGGCGCTGCCGCTGCTCGGCGCGTTCAATCTGTACCACCTGCCGGACGGCGTGCTCTGGCAGCTCTCCATCCTGAGCAACGAGCTGGAGCCGGTGCGGGTGGACCGCCTGAGCCGGCTGTTCGGCTACCTGTTCCACATCGGGGCGCTGCTCGGGATCGTGTTCGCGCTCCATCTGCGGGACCGGTTCGAGCTCGTCGGCGCCCTGGTCTACGCGGGCTCGGCCCTCGGCGCGGTGTTCGCGGGCGATCTCGTTACGCTGTTCGTGTTCTGGGAGCTGATGGCGGTGAGCTCGGTGTGCCTCGTCTGGGCGCGCAGGACCGCGCGTTCGACCTCGGCCGGGTTCCGCTACCTCGTCATCCAGGTCCTGTCGGGCGTACTGCTGCTCGGCGGCGCGGCGGCGCATGCGCTCCAGCACGGCACCCTGACGTTCACCCATATCGGCCTCGAAGGCGTCGCGGGCTGGCTCGTCTTCCTCGCGTTCGGGATCAAGTGCGCCTTCCCGTTCCTGCACAACTGGCTGACCGACGCCTATCCCGAGGCGACCCCGACCGGGACGGTGTTCCTCACCGCGTTCACCACCAAGGTGGCGGTGTACGCGCTCGCGCGCGGCTTCCCCGGCACCGAGATGCTGGTCTGGGTCGGCGCCGCGATGACCTGCTTCCCGATCTTCTACGCGGTGATCGAGAACGATCTCCGCCGCGTGCTCGCCTACAGCATGATCAACCAGATCGGGTTCATGGTGTGCGGCATCGGCATCGGTACCGAGCTCGCGGTGAACGGCGCGGTGGCGCATGCGTTCAACGACGTCATCTTCAAGGGCCTGCTGATGATGTCGATGGGTGCGGTGCTGCACATGACCGGGCGCATCAACGGCTCCGACCTCGGCGGCCTCTACAAGAGCATGCCGGTGACCACCGTGCTGTGCATCGTGGGGGCGGCGTCGATCTCCGCGTTCCCGCTGTTCAGCGGCTTCGTGAGCAAGTCGATGGTGATGAGCGCGGCGCTGTCGGAGGGCTACCACGGGGTCTGGCTCGCGCTGCTGTTCGCCTCGGCGGGGGTGTTCCATCACGCCGGGATCAAGATCCCCTTCTTCGCGTTCTTCGCGCACGACTCGGGGATCCGGACCACCGAGCCGCCCGCGAACATGCTGGTGGCGATGACGATCGCCGCGGCCCTGTGCGTGCTCATCGGCTGCTGGCCGCGCCTGCTCTACGACCTGCTGCCGTTCGCCACCGACTACACCGCGTACGACGCCACCCACGTGCTCGCGCAGCTCCAGATCCTGTTCTTCTCGGCGCTCGCGTTCGCGTGGCTGAAGCTCTCCGGGCTCTACCCGCCGGAGCTGCCGTCGGTGAACATCGATGTCGAATGGGTCTACCGCCGGGGCGGGTGGCGGGCCGCGCTCGGTGTGCGGGCCGGAGCGCGCGCCGTCTGCGCCGGGGTCGGCAGCGCCGGCATCCGGGTCGGACGCGGGATCGGGGAGTGGGCGCGGCGGAGCTTCGGTCCCGGGGGGAGGCTCGCCGAGGCCTGGGACACCAGCCGGATGACGATCGTCATGATCGTGGTGCTGTGCGTGTTCCTGGTGTCGCTGTGAGCGCGAGAGCCACGCTTCACCGGTACCGTCAGATGCCCACCGAATTGCCTGAATGGCTGATGCGCCTTCGACGCACCGAGGTCACCGGTCGCGTGCACAACGACCCGCGCTCCAGCGCGGGAGCTACGCTTGGGATCGACCGGGAAACCGCTGTGCGGGAGGTCGTGGGCGGTGGTCAGGCAGACTTCGATGAGCCATGGCGCGAATTGTCGGCCGACGACCGTGTCCTTCTCTACGCCTACTACAACCAACCGAGACACCTGGAAGAGCTGATCGAGGCGTTCCGCATGGTATTTGCCGGCGGCCCTCCCGACGCCGAGCCAATCGTCATGGACCTGGGCTGCGGGCCGTTCACCGGGGGACTCGCCGTATCCGGGGTGCTCGGGCGTGACCGCGGGTTCGACTACATCGGAGTGGACCGATCGCAGTCGATGCGCCGATTCGGCGAGCATCTGGCGTGTGCCGCCGAACGTCTCGACGAGGCGGCGCGGATTGACCGTCACTGGTTCTCCAGTGTTTCGGCGGTCGAATGGTCTCCAGCGCCGGGCTGGCGTCCGGTCTTCGTCATTGTGTCGTATCTCCTGGCCAGCCCCACCCTGAATGCCGTGACCCTTGTGGCGGAGCTGAAAGCGTTGCTCGACAGGCTCGGTCGCGGTCCTGTCATGGTCCTGTACACGAACTCGCCACGGGCCGGGCCCAACGGGCCCAACCGCAGCTTCCCGCCTTTCAAGGATGCATTGCTCGCGGCCGGCTTCGATTTGTCCGCTGACGACACCGGGACAATCGAAGTCGACCGGCGGGACGGCCCGAGAAGGCTCGACCTGAGATACGCCCTGTTCTTCCGCCCGGAACAACGCGTCCTTTCTCTGGGAGGAAGCTGACGTGCGCCTCCCCACCTGGGAAGAGCTCTCCAGTGTTCCCGAACAGCTCGATGTTCTGGAGTATCCTCTCGACCAGTCCCTGTTCGTCGTCGGGCCGCCCGGGTCCGGCAAGACGGTCCTGGCCATGCGCCGGGCAGGGCAGGTGGCCGAGCTCGAGGCGGCGCGCAATCCGGCAGCTTCATCGGTCGAGGTTGTCACGTTCAACCGAATGTTGAGGCGACTGCTGACATTGATGAACGAAGGTGGGGTCGCGGTCTCCACGATGCAAAGCCAGGTCTGGCGCTACTACAAGGACCGGGTCGGGGAGCCGCCACCAAGTCTCGAACACGACCAATACGCGTATTTGTGGAACGAATTGCTCGCGCGGCTCGAACACGATCGAGTACGTCCGAACCTGGCGCATCTCGTCGTGGATGAAGGGCAGGACCTTCCGCAGGATTTCTTCTCCTACGCACATCGGCATGTCACGCGCACGATATCCGTGTTCGCCGATGACGATCAGGCGCTCCGCAAGCACCGTACAACGCTTGAGGACATCCAGGCCGCAACCGGCCTGGATGATCCGGTCATTCTCCACAACAATCACCGAAATTCTCCCGAGATTGCCCGGCTGGGCGAACACTTCCATCGTGGCCGCCTTCCGGCGGCAAGAGTGCTTCGCCGGTCTTCCGGCGACCTGCCGCGCCTCGTTCTCTCGCGCAACCTCGTGTCCACGTCCGTGCTGGTTTCGAACTGGTGCCAGAACCGGGGTGGGAGCATCGGCGTCATCGTCAGTCGGAACAATACCGGTCGCGACTTGCATCGTGACCTCGACGGTCGTCTCCCGGGCCGACGAGTGGACATCTACGAAAACCAGGAGAAGAACGAAGATACGATTGACGTCACCGCCCCCGGCGTGACGATCCTGAACAGGGAATCCGTCAAGGGCCAGGAGTTCGATACGGTGTTCATCGTGGAGCTCGAGAAATTCATCCCGTGCGGAAACGATGCCACACGCCGTGCGATGTACATGATGTGCACTCGAGCCCGGGACCACCTGTTCCTCGTTTTCGGACCACGTGCGCTCACGGCCGCCGCCGAAGCCGATCTGCCGGGACCCGCCGTTCTGGAACGGACGTCGCCATCCGCGACCGACAGTCAGGTCGATCTGTTCCCTCCCGACGACGACGGACACATCGATATCCCCTGGATGGGAATCGTCCTCGACCACCGACGGCTGTTCGATGCTCTGCAGGACGGCTGGCTGCGTCCGCTGCCCGAGCGTTCGGGGGTGCTCATCGGAGTCGGTGCGTACGCGATCGAGCATTGCCGCGCCACATCGGGCCATCCGGTATTCGTCCGAATCAAGCTCGATCCGACGAAATTGCCGACTCTCGATGTAGAGGTACGACGCCAGGAGCGTTGGGAGTCGTCTCCTCTTGCCCGACTCGCTCCATCGGACGAAAAATTCTACTGGGAAGGCGCAGTACCCGCCTTCGCATTCTCCGAGTTTCTGGTCGCCAGCGAGGAGCAACGCATCCGGTTGACGGGATTGGCGAGACAAATCGCCAACGTGGACCTGCCGGAAGCATCGATTCGCGTGGGTTCGACATCCGATGAGGACATCGAACCCGACACATCCCTCCCGGACGTGGCTTCCAGGCTCGTCATCCCCTCCGACGAGGACGCGATCCGCGGCGCGATGACCATGGCGATATGGGCGGTCCCGCGAATCGAGCCGTGGCTGGACATTCTCACCGCAAGCCTGTCGCACGATCGTGGACGACTGCCGGAGCTGACGGACAAGGTAGACGCCGGCTGGTGGCGCTTCCCGCCGTGGGCGCCATCGCACGACGCGCGGCCGTGCACTTCGCAGGAATCCCTCTGGTTGGCGGCAGTCGAAGTCTTCCGGGAAGCGCCGACGGAAGTCCGCGCAGGAGCTCGTGAGCTTGCCGAGCGAATTGCGGACGCGATGCCCCGTTTCGAATGCTCCCGTCTCGAATGCCATGGAGACGCCCCGCGGATGTCTTCGTGGCTGGACTCCACGCTCGATATCTTGCGCGCTTCGTCCACGATTCGGTTCGCCGACTGGCAAGCTCACCCGGTGGAGATCGCGCTGCAGTTGGTCCTGGCGCGACCCGAGCCGGCGAATTTCAGGACATGGTTCAAGGACCAGCCGGACCTGGCACCGGCGATCGGGTGGTCGGCAGCAGCGCTATGCGGCCTCCTGCACGGCTACAGGAGGCTCGATACCCAGTTCCGTGGCGATGCGCTTCAACAAGAGATACTCGCAATTCACGCACTGCACATTTGCGCCGACCACAGCCGCGAGGTTGCATGGCCATGCCAGGCGCCTTCCGCGGAGCCGCACTGGCGAAGAACCTTCGGCGATGTCGTGCTGTCATGGGGGGACAGGGATTTTGCCCGGAAGCCGGAAAAAGCTCGGGGAAAATGGCATGCCGCAGACTTCCAGGATGCACACGTGGTACAGGCGGCAGAGAATCTGGCGAAGACGATGGACTGGAAATGCACGCTCCGGGAAATGCGCTGCAAGGACGTTCGACTTCCATTCTCCGGACCCGGTTCGCTGGACGTGCGCGACGCGACGATGTCGCAGATTCACATCGAAGGAGATGTGCGGATACGGTTGTCGCCCAATGTCGTCATCGGTGAAGTGCTGGATGTCGAGTCATTTCGACGCTTGATTGCGGTCGAAGCTGTGCACCTGCCGGAGCCGCCGAATCCGGAAAAAGGGCCTGACGCACTTCACGTCGAACAGTTGGATGTACCGGGCTTGACGTATGCTCGCGACTTCCTGAGCCCGAGCGAGGAAAAAGCGCTGGTGGAGGAAATCGACAGACACCGCTGGGTCCGCGACCTGTCCCGGCGCGTACAGCACTACGGCTGGCGCTACAACTACAAGGCGAGGCGGGTCGAACCCTCGGACTACCTCGGTCCCCTGCCAAAATGGGCCGAATTCATTGCCGATCGCCTCGTTTCGTCAGCTCTCGTGCCACAGCGTCCGGATCAGTTGATCGTCAACGAGTACGTCGGGAATCAGGGCATAAGCAAGCACTCCGACAGCGAGAGCTTCGCCGAAGGCATCGCCACGATCAGTCTGCTGGAATCATGGGAGATGAAATTTCGGAAGAAGCCTCTCGAATGCGAAAACACCGGCAAGCCAGTCGGGCAAGTGCTGGCGCGACGAAGTGTCGCGGTGATGAGCGGAGATTCCCGATGGAGATGGACGCACGAAATTCCAGGCAGGAAGACTGAACCGGACCCGAGCGGCGGGACCAAGCGGAATCGCAGGACGCGAAAGCGGCGTATTTCGCTTACATTCCGAAAGGTGATTCGTTCCGGCTGACGACGCACTGTTGCGCGAGTGACATTGGGTCCGTGTCCCGAGGATCCGGCCGGATGGCGGTCACCGACGCCTTCGCTTCAAAAGGAAAGCCCCGCGCGAGGCGGGGCTTTCGGTCCTGCTCATCGAGGCTCGGGGGACCTACATCATCCCGTCCATCCCCCCCATGCCGCCCGGCGGCATCGCCGGACCCTCGTCCTTCTTCGGCCTCTCCGCCACCGTCGCCTCCGTCGTGACCAGCAACCCCGCGATCGACGCCGCATTCTGCAACGCCGTGCGCACCACCTTCGTCGGGTCCAGAATCCCCATCTTCACCATGTCCCCGTACTCCTCGGTCTGCGCGTTGAACCCGAAGCTGCCCTTCCCGTCCATCACCTTGTTCAGCACCACCGACGGCTCCGCTCCCGCGTTCGCAACTATCTGACGCAGCGGCTCGTGGAGCGCTCGCCGCGCGATCGCGATCCCCATCGTCTGGTCCTCGTTCTCCCCCTCCAGACCCTTCAGCTTGCCCAGCGCGCGCACCAGCGCCACTCCGCCTCCCGGCACCACCCCCTCCTCCACCGCCGCGCGCGTCGAGTGCAGCGCATCCTCCACCCGCGCCTTCTTCTCCTTCATCTCCACTTCCGTCGCCGCGCCCACCTTGATCACCGCAACTCCCCCCGCAAGCTTCGCCACCCGCTCCTGAAGCTTCTCGCGGTCGTAGTCCGACGTCGTCTCCTCAATCTGCTGCTGGATCTGCCCAACCCGCGCCTTGATGTCCGAGCCCTTCCCCGAACCGTCGATGATCGTCGTGTTCTCCTTCCCCACCTGCACTCGCTTCGCTCGGCCCAGGTCCTCCAGCGTCGCCTTCTCCAGCGACAACCCCACCTCCTCGCTGATCACCTGTCCACCGGTCAGAATCGCCATGTCCTGCAGCATCGCCTTGCGACGGTCTCCGAACCCCGGCGCCTTCACCGCCGCCACCTTCACAATCCCCCGGAGCGTGTTCACCACCAGCGTCGCCAGCGCCTCGCCCTCCACGTCCTCCGCAATCACCAGCAACGGCTTGCCCGACTTCGCCACCCCCTCCAGCACCGGCAGCAGGTCGCGAATGTTCGACACCTTCTTGTCGTGCAGCAGGATGTACGGCTCCTCCAGCTCCGCCGACATCGAGTCCTGGTCGTTGATGAAGTACGGCGACAGGTACCCCCGGTCGAACTGCATCCCCTCCACCACGTCCAGCTCGTTGTCCAGACTCTTGCCTTCCTCGACCGTGATCACGCCCTCCTTGCCCACCTTCTCCATCGCCTCGGCAATGATCGACCCTATCGCCTCGTCCCCATTCGCCGAAATCGTCCCCACCTGCGCTATCGCCGTGCTGTCCTTCGTCGGCTTCGACAGCCCCCGCAGACCGTCCACCGCGCACCCCACCGCCTTGTCGATGCCGCGCTTCAGGTCCATCGGGTTCATCCCCGCCGCCACCGCCTTGAGACCCTCGCGCATCATCGCCTGCGCCAGCACCGTCGCCGTCGTCGTCCCGTCTCCCGCAACGTCCGACGTCTTCGACGCCACCTCCTTGACCATCTGCGCGCCCATGTTCTCGAACTTGTCCTCCAGCTCCACCTCCTTGGCCACCGACACCCCGTCCTTGGTCACCGTCGGCGCCCCGAAGCTCTTCTCCAGCACCACGTTGCGCCCCTTCGGACCCAGCGTCACCTTCACCGCGTTGGCCAGGATGTTCACCCCCGACGACATCCGCGCCCGAGAGTCCTCGCCGAATCGTACGTCTTTCGCTGCCATCTCTTGTGTCCTCTGTCTGTGTCTCGTCTGTCAGGTGTCGCGCCCGAACGCCGACCGCACACGGTCAGCCCTCGAGCACCGCCATGATGTCGTCCTCGCGCATCACCAGCAGGTCCTCGCCGTCGACCTTGACCTCGGTGCCCGAGTACTTGCCGAACAGCACCGTGTCGCCCGCCTTCACGTCCAGCGCGCGCACCGAGCCGTCGTCGAGGAGCTTGCCGTGACCGGTGGCCACCACCTTGCCGCGGATGGGCTTCTCCGTCGCGGTGTCGGGAATCACGATCCCCCCCGCCGACGTGCGCTCCTCTTCCTCGCGCTTCACCAGCACGCGATCATGCAATGGTCTGATATTCATGAAGTTTCGTCTCCTGCTGAGGTTCGTGACATGGATCCGGAGCCGTGACCGTCCGGCACCCGTACACCCATGCCGACGGTCACGTTGTTAGCACTCTACCCAAGCGGGTGCCAATCATAGGGGCGGGTCGGCCGATGTCAAGGGAGGCCGGAGCATCGATTCGTGCCCGGCTTCGTATCCGGGGGTACGAAGAGCGGTGCGGAGAGCGGTCCGCAGCACCCGGAGCGGGTGCCCGCGGCCCCGCGGCTGGGGGCAGCCCCGCGTCACCGGTGGTGGACATGCCGAGCCTGCGTCCCGGAGTGGGTGCCCGCGGGCCCGCGGCTGGGGGCAGCCCCGCGTCATCGGTGGCGGGCATGACGAGCCTGCGTCCCGGAGCGGGTGCCCGCGGGCCGCGGCTGGATGCGTGCCTGCGCTCGGAGCGGCCCGGCTCGACCCGCTTCCGGGCTGCGGGCCGGCGGTCAGTCCTCGCGCCTGAACTCGCCTTCGAAGACGCGCCCCCGGTGCGGCGCGGGCTCCGCCGAATGGTGTGCCCGGACGACCCTCGTCTCGATGAACCGCAGGATGAGCGTGCGCCGAAGTGGCGGAACCAGGCAACCAAACCCGACCGCGTCGGTCACGAACCCGGGGGTCAGCAACAGTGCTCCGGCCACGAGCAGCAGGATGCCTTCGATGATCGCCACCGCAGGGATCTCGCCCGCGTCCAGACTTCTGCGAACCTCCAGGATCGTCGAGAATCCCTGAACGCGCACGAGCACGGCGCCGACGGCCGCGGTCGCCACGACGAGGCCGATGGTGGGCACCGCGCCGATCACCCCGCCGACCTGGAGCAGCAGGTAGATCTCGGCGAGGGGCACCGCGATGAACAGCAGGAGGAGCAGGTGGACGACTCTCATCCCCGTACCGTACCAGCCATGCGGGCAACGATGCAGGGCGTCGCCGCTGCCGCTGCAATTCCCGCCAAGTGGGAACATACCCTCGAAATCCCCTCGGTGGGCCGCCCTGGTGGCCGGAATCGTGCCGCGATCCCACCGCGGCACGGCCTCTCCGGGCGTCTGGCGGGAATTGCCGCCGCCGCGGCGCGGGGCGCGTCGTGATCGGCCGCCGCGGCCTGATCATCGGCTCGCTGCTCGGCGCGAGCGCCTTCGCGGCGGGTTTCGCGGTGGCGCGGTGGCGGCGGGACGAAGCGCCGGCGCCGAGGGCGGCGGCGGGTGGCTCCGCATGGAACGCCGCCGACGGCCGGGTGATCGGGTCGTCGTCCGCCGAGTCCGCGGACAGGGCCGCGGACTTCCGCTTCACCGACCAGCACGGGGACGAGCACCGGTTCTCGGACTGGGACGGCAAGGTCCGGGTCGTGAACTTCTGGGCAACGTGGTGCCCGCCGTGCGTGCACGAAATCCCGATGCTGATCTCCGTCCAGGAGTCGTTCCGCACGCGGGGCGTCCAGCTCGTCGGCGTCGCCGTGGACGACCCGGACGGCGCGTTCGCCATGGCGAAGGAGCTCGGGATGAACTACCCCACCATGGCCGATGCCCGTCGGACCCTCGATCTGCTGCACGCCTACGGCAGCCGGACCGCCGCCCTCCCCTTCACCGCATTCGTCGACGGGCAGGGCACGATCCGCGACCGCCACACGGGGGCGCTGACCCTGGAGCAGACCCGGAACAGGGTCCGGGCCCTGCTTCCCTGAGTTGGCCTCGAGTCGGCCCCGAGGTGGCCCTGATGCGGCCCCGAGGGGCCCTGAGGGCGGCCTCGAGGGGCCCTGAAGCGGCCCCGAGTCGGCCCCGAGTCGGCCCCGAGGCGGCGGGGAACCGTCCGGCCGCCGGGTGGTGGCCGCGCAGGGGGGGGACCGGCGATTCGACGGCAAGCCGCACCCGGACGGCGCCGCGTTCCACCCTGTCCCCGGGCCCCGGATGGATACGGCGGCAACGGGTGGCGGAGAGAGACGGCCAAGTTCAGAAGCATGTCCGCCCAACTTCCATGAAATCCGTCGATTTGCATCGAAGATGCGCAATCCGGCACACTGTGCCTCATCGAGCTCATCACCGGGGAGGCGCACTGCAATGGCCAGCCTGCTCCTGTTGAACGGCGTGAACCTGAACCTGCTCGGCACGCGCGAGCCGGAGATCTACGGCCACACCACGCTCGCCGACGTCGAGTCCGGCCTCGCGGCGCTCGCCGAAGGCGACGGACACCGGCTCGAGTGCTTCCAGAGCAACGCCGAGCACGAGCTGATCGATCGCATCCACCGGGCGGCGCGGGAGGGCGTCGACTGCGCCATCATCAACCCCGGCGCGTTCACCCATACCAGCGTGGCCATCCGCGACGCGTTCCTCGGGACCGGGCTCCCGTTCATCGAGATCCACATCTCCAACATCCACCGGCGCGAGCCGTTCCGCGCCCGCTCCTTCCTGTCCGACGTCGCGGCCGGCGTGATCATCGGGGTGGGAACGGCAGGCTACCGCCTGGCGTACCAGGCCGCGCTCACCCGCCTGGACGGCGGGGGCTGAGGAGCCGAGGCGTGGACATCCGCAAGGTCAGGAAGCTGATCGACCTGCTGGAGAGCTCCAGCGTCGACGAGATCGAGATCCACGAGGGCGAGGAGTCGGTACGGGTCAGCCGGCACCGCGCCCCGCCCGCCGCGCCGGTGCACCACTACCACGCGGCGCCGTCCGGCGCGCCCCCCGCGCCCGCCCCGGCAGGCGTCCCCGCAGCAGGGACCGCAGCGTCGCCCGACCCCGCGGCGGACAGCCCGCTTCCGCCCGGCTACGTGGTGACCTCGCCGATGGTGGGCACGTTCTACCAGGCGTCCTCCCCGGGCTCCAGGCCGTTCGTCTCCGTCGGCCAGCGGGTCGCGCCGGGCGATACCCTGTGCATCATCGAGGCGATGAAGATCCTCAACCAGATCGAGTCCGAGGTCGCGGGCGAGGTCAGGGCGATCGTCGCCGAGAACGGCCACCCGGTGGAGTACGGCGAGCCCCTGTTCGTCATCGACACCGACGCGGGAGCCTGACGGAAATTGCCTTCCCCTTCCAGACACTGACCCGGATGACCCGGATGACGCCTTCGCGCCGAGACGCGGTCTCCGGGACGCCGACGAGAGCTGCCTTGCCACGTGCCGAGCACACCATTGCGCAAGAACGGGCTCCCTTCCGGGTGCGGTCGGCGGCCTTCCTTCGAGCACCGCCCATCGCCCCCGCCGCGTCGAGCCGGGCCCCGCCGGGAACGCCCGCCATGCGGCCTCGGGGTCTCCGGCGGCGCGGCCGCCGCCGGCAGGACGACCGGCGCCGGGTCCCGGGTCCATGCTGACCAAGGTGATCATCGCCAACCGCGGGGAGATCGCGCTGCGGATCCTGCGGGCCTGCCGCGAGCTCGGGATCCGCACCGTGGCCGTGCACTCCATGGCCGACCGCGACCTGAAGCACGTGCGGCTTGCCGACGAGTCGGTGTGCATCGGCCCTCCCGCCTCGGCCGAGAGCTACCTCAACATCCCCGCGGTGGTGAGCGCGGCGGAAGTGACCGACGCCGGCGCCATCCACCCCGGCTACGGCTTCCTCTCGGAGAACGCGGACTTCGCCGAGCGCGTGGAGCAGAGCGGCTTCATCTTCATCGGCCCGCGGCCGGAGACGATCCGGCTGATGGGGGACAAGCTCTCCGCGATCGCGGCGATGCGCGAAGCGGGCATCCCGTGCGTGCCCGGCTCCGACGGCCCGATCGGCGGCGACCCGAGGGAGACGCTGCGCATCGCCCGCGAGATCGGCTACCCGGTGATCGTGAAGGCGGCCGGCGGCGGGGGGGGACGCGGGATGCGGGTCGTCCACGCCGAGGCGTCGCTCCTCGACGCGGTCACGCTCACCCGCGCCGAGGCCGGCGCCGCCTTCGGCAACGACGCCGTCTACCTGGAGAAGTATCTCGGGAACCCGCGCCACATCGAGTTCCAGGTCCTCGCCGACAACCACGGCAACGTCGTGCATCTCGGAGAGCGCGACTGCTCGATGCAGCGCCGCCACCAGAAGGTGCTGGAAGAGGCGCCGGCGCCGGGGATCGACGCGGACGTGCGCGAGGCGATGGGGGCGCAATGCGTCGCCGCCTGCCGCACGATCGGCTACCGCGGGGCCGGCACCTTCGAGTTCCTGTACGAGGACGGGGCGTTCCACTTCATCGAGATGAACACGCGCCTGCAGGTGGAGCATCCGGTGACGGAGCTGGTCACCGGCATCGACATCGTCAAGACCCAGCTCCGCATCGCGGCGGGCGAGGAGCTGCCGTTCGCACAGGGCGACATATGCATCCGCGGACATGCCGTCGAGTGCCGCATCAACGCCGAGCACCCGGCGACGTTCCGCCCGTCACCCGGCACGATCTCCCTGTTCCACCCGCCGGGCGGGCCCGGCATCCGGCTCGACAGCCACATCTACACCGGCTACGAAGTCCCTCCCTACTACGACTCGATGATCGGCAAGCTCATCGCGCACGGCGAAACCCGCGAGTTCGCCATCGCACGAGCCGCCACGGCGCTGGAGGAGATCGTCATCGAAGGCATCGACACGAACATCCCGCTGCACCGGGATCTCTGCCGCGACCCCGCCTTCCTCGCGGGCGGCGCCGGCATCGGGTACCTGGAGCGCAAGCTGGGCATCGAGCCCTGAGCACCGGGGCGCGGGCGGGTCCACTCGCCCCTGAGCCGGTACGAGCATGAGCTGGTACGGCATGAATCGAGCCCTGGGCGCCGGGGCGCGGGCGGGTCCACTCGCCCCTGAGTCGGTACGGCATGAGCCGGTACGAGCATGAGCCGGTACGGCACGTATCGAGCCCTGGGCGCCGGGGCGCCACCGGCCTGGTCCGAGCTCACCCTCGCGTGCGAGCGCGCCGGGGTCGACGCGGTTTGCGAAGTCCTCGAGACGACCGGCGCGGTTTCGGTCACGCTCGAAGACGCCGGCGACTGTCCGCAGCTCGAGCCGGAGCCCGGGACGACGCCGCTCTGGCCGCAGGTGCGGGTCCGGGCGCTGTACGAGCGTCCCGTCGACGGGGAGGCGATGCGCGCGCTGCTGCCGGGCGTCTCGGCGGCGACGGTGCGGGTACGGCCGGTCGCCGACCGGGACTGGATCGCCGCGTCTCGCGAGGACATCGTGCCCATCGAGGCCGGCTCGCTGTGGATCGGCCCATCCTGGGCAACGCCGCCGCCGGGCCGCATCGTGGTCCGTCTCGAGCCCGGGCTCGCCTTCGGCTCGGGACGCCATCCCACCACGCGTCTGGGTCTCGAACGCATGGCCGCGACCCCGCCCGAAGGGCGCGACGTCATCGACTACGGCTGCGGCTCGGGCATTCTCGCGGTCGCGGCCGCGGCGCTCGGGGCCCGGCGGGTGAGCGCGGTCGACATCGACCCCCAGGCGCTGCGCGCGACTGCCGGGAACGCCCGGGTCAACGGCGTGTCGGACCGTGTCAGCGTCGTCCTGGCGCGGTCCGACCCGGGCGTTGCGGTCGCACCCGCCTCGTTCGTGATCGCGAACATCCTCGCGGGACCGCTCGTGGAGCTTGCGCCGGTGCTCTCGGCGCTGACGATGCCGGGGGGCGATCTCTCGCTCTCGGGCATTCTCGAAACGCAGGCGGCGGAGGTCGCGGATGCCTATCGCGGCACGTTCGACATCGGCGTCGGCGGTTCGAGCGAAGGATGGATACGGCTCGACGGCAGGCGCCACGCCACGTGACGCCGCTCCGCATCCGGCCCCCCCGGCCGCATCGCGGCCCCTTGATCCCAGTCATTTGCGGCAATTCCCGCCAACGCCCGGAGAGGCCGTGCCGTGGTGGGATTCCAGCTCGATTTCGACCCTCGGAGCGCCGGGCCGAGGGGGATTCAGGAGCATGTTCCCGCCCGGCGGGAATGGCTGGAGACAGGTCAGCGATGCCCGCCAGCGCCCGGAAGAGGCCGTACCGTGGTGGGATTCCAGCTCGATTTCGACCCTCGGAGCGCCGGGCCGAGGGGGATTCAGGAGCATGTTCCCGCCCGGCGGGAATTGGTGGAGACAGGTTCATGTCATTTGCGAAACCGGCGCGATATGCAAAGATTCCGCTGGCCGGCCGGTCACGACAATGACGTTCCGGTCGACGTTCCGGTCCCGCGGCCCGCCGGCCGCCCGCGGCTTCCGCGACGAGACGATCCCGATGGAAACTGGTCCGTTCAGATTGCCGAATCAGGTCGTGCTCGCGCCCATGGCGGGTGTGACCGACCGTCCCTTCCGGCGGCTGTGCCGCCGGCTCGGCGCGGGCCTGACCGTATCGGAAATGGTCACGAGCGACCCGCGGCTGCGGTCCACCGCGAAGACGCTGCGACGCATCGACCACGCCGGAGAGCCCGCGCCGCGCTCGGTGCAGATCGTCGGCGCGGACCCCGCATACCTCGCCGATGCGGCGCGGTTCAACGTCGCGCACGGCGCCGACATCATCGACATCAACATGGGATGCCCGGCCAGGAAGGTGTGCAATACCGCGGCGGGCTCCGCGCTGCTGTCCGACGAGGCGCTGGTCGGACGCATCCTCGAGCGCGTCGTCGCCGCGGTCGAAGTGCCGGTGACCCTGAAGATCCGGACCGGCCCGTCCCCCGACCGGCGCAACGCGGTTCGAATCGCGCGGATCGCACAATCCGCCGGGGTGGCCGCCATCGCGGTGCACGGACGCACGCGCAGGTGCGCATTCAGGGGCGCGGTGGAGTACGATTCGATACGGGCCGTGAAGCGGGCGGTCTCCATTCCGGTCATCGCCAACGGCGACATCACGAGCCCGGAGCGGGCCCGGCGCGTCCTCGCCCACACCGGCGCCGACGCGGTGATGATCGGGCGTGCCGCCCAGGGCAACCCATGGCTGCCCGGTGCAATCTCGGAGTATCTCCGGTCGGGTGTGAACATGCCGCCTCCAAGCATGAAGGAACGCGCCGAAGTGCTCCTCGAACACCTTCGCGCGCTGCATCGGTTCTACGGCGCACCGGTCGGGGTTCGCGTCGCCCGCAAGCACCTGTCCTGGCACTGCAAGGCGTACCCGCACGGCGAGCCGTTCTGGCGCAGCGTCAACCGCGTCGAGTGCCCCCGGCGGCAGATCGCACTGACCCGGGACTTCTTTCATCGCCTGCTCGATGCACCACCCCGTGAATCACCCCATGAATCACGCCATGGATCACCCCATGGATCACCCATGGGACTCGCGACGTGAGCGCACCGGACCGAGCGGACTCGGGAGCCCTCCGCCGAGGGAGTGCCGCGCCGGTGCAATGCGCCTGAAAGCTCCGGACAACCGCAGATCGGAGCTCCTGCGCGAGTGCGTGAAGGAGTCGGTGGAGAGCTACTTCCGCCACCTCGACGGACACGACGCATCGGAGCTGTTCGATCTCGTCATGGCCGAGGTCGAAGCTCCGCTCCTCGAAACGGTGCTCGCGCACGCGAAGGGGAACCGGAGCCGGGCCGCGGCCATGCTCGGGATCAACCGGGCGACGCTGCGCAAGAAGCTCAGGCGCTACGATCTCGTCTGACGCAAGGGCACCGACGAGACATGTTCCCGCCCGGCGGGTATTGCTGCACATGAGTACGGTCGCGCGCGCCCTTGTCAGCGTCTCGGACAAGACCGGAATCGTCGAGTTCGCCCGCGCCCTGCATGGGCTGGGCATCGAGATCCTCTCGACCGGCGGCACCGCGAGGCGCCTCGCGGACGCCGGAGTCCCGGTGGTCGAGGTCTCCTCCCACACCGGGTTCCCGGAGATGATGGACGGCCGCGTCAAGACGCTGCACCCGAAGATCCACGGCGGACTCCTCGCGCGGCGCGATACCGATGCGCAGGCGATGCGCGAGCACGGCATCGCGGGCATCGACCTGCTCGTCGTCAATCTCTATCCGTTCGAGCGGACGGTGGCGAACCCCGGCTGCGACCTCGCCACCGCGATCGAGAACATCGACATCGGCGGACCGGCGATGCTGCGCGCGGCGGCGAAGAACCATGCGTGGGTCACCGTGGTCGTCGATGCGGGCGACTACGACACGGTGCTGGAGGAGCTGCGCGCGGACGGGTCGGTCACGGCGGCCACGCGGTTCCGGCTCGCGGCCAGGGCGTTCGAGCACACCGCGCGCTACGACGGCGCGATCGCCGGCTATCTCGGTGCGCGGGACGGTACCGGCGCGCGCCCGGCCGCATTTCCCCGCACCCTCAACCTTCAGCTCGTGAAGTCGCGGGAGATGCGCTACGGCGAGAACCCGCACCAGCGCGCCGCGTTCTACGTCGAGCCCGGGTGCGCGGAGGCAAGTGCGGCGACGGCCCGGCAGCTCCAGGGCAAGGCGCTCTCGTTCAACAACGTGGCCGACACCGACGCCGCCCTCGAATGCGTGAAGAGCTTCGACGAGCCGGCCTGCGTGATCGTCAAGCACGCGAATCCGTGCGGCGTCGCGACCGGGGACCGCATCCGCGACGCCTACCATCGCGCGTTCAGGACCGATCCGGCCTCCGCGTTCGGGGGCGTCATCGCGTTCAACCGCACCCTCGACGCGGAGACCGCCGCGGCCATCGTCGAGCGGCAGTTCGTCGAGGTCGTCGTCGCCCCCCGCATCGAGGCCGCGGCGCTCGCGCCGCTCTCGCGCAAGGAGAACGTGCGGGTGCTGGAGTGCGGCGAGCTTCCCGCCGCGCCGGGCGCCGGGCTCGATCTGAAGCGGGTCACGGGCGGGCTGCTGGTCCAGGACCGCGACACCGGCACGGTGGCCGCCGGCGGGCTGGAGGTCGTGACCCGGCGCGCGCCCACCGAAGCGGAGATGCGGGATCTCCTGTTCGCGTGGAAGGTCGTCAGGTTCGTGAAGTCGAACGCCATCGTCTACTGCCGGGACGGCATGACGGTCGGGATCGGAGCGGGCCAGATGAGCCGGGTCTGGTCGGCGAGGATCGCGGGCCTCAAGGCGCGGGACGAGGGCCTCGAGGTCCGCGGCTCGGTGCTCGCCTCCGATGCGTTCTTCCCGTTCCGCGACGGCATCGACGCCGCGGCCGAGGCCGGGGTCGCCGCGGTCATCGAGCCGGGCGGCTCGGTGCGCGACGACGAGGTGATCGCGGCCGCCGACGAGCACGGCATGGCGATGGTGTTCACCCGCATGCGGCACTTCCGGCACTGACGGGGATGAGGGGAAGAGGCCGCCGGAGTCGGCGGACGGAGCGGCTCGTCGAGCGCTGTCCCGGCCATCGGAACGTCCCGAAACATGCCGCGAGCAAACCGGTTGGCGCTCGGGACAGTGAGCGAAGCAAGAGTGCCAACTGTCCCCGGAGGGGCTCCGCTCCTGCAGGATGGCGCGCTCGATACGTGGCAAGGCGATTCAAGTCGGCACCCTTGCGGGAGTGAGCGGATGAAGGTGGCGATGGACCGGGCCGGGCTGCTTCACGGCCATGCGGTGCCCGGACGGCGCTGAGCCGCGGGGTCGAGCGACGTGAGTCCCGCGCCCGATTCCGGCCTCCCGCCGGCCTCGAGCCGCCCGCTCACCGTGCTCGTGGTGGGCGGCGGCGGACGCGAGCACGCGCTGGCCTGGAAGCTCGCCGGGAGCGCGCGGGTGGCGCGGGTGCTGGTGGCGCCCGGGAACGCGGGCACCGCGCGCGAGCCCCGGGTCGAGAACGTCGCGGTGAGGGCCGAGGACATCGAGGGACTGGTCGCGCTCGCCCGCGACCGCTCCGTCGACCTCACCGTCGTGGGGCCGGAAGCGCCGCTCGTGGCCGGAATCTCCGACCGGTTCGAATCCGAGGGGCTTCGCATCTTCGGCCCGAGCGCCGCGGCGGCGAGGCTGGAAGGCTCCAAGGCGTTCGCCAAGGCGTTCCTCGCGAGCCACGGCATCCCCACCGCCCGCCACGCCGAGTTCACCGACCCGGCCGAGGCCGCCGCCTGGGTCCGGGCACACGGGGCTCCGATCGTCATCAAGGCGGACGGCCTCGCGGCGGGCAAGGGCGTGGTCGTGGCGCGGTCGGAAGCCGAGGCGCTCACCGCCGTGGACGCAATGCTCTCTGGCCGGGGGTTCGGCGAGGCCGGGCGCAGGATCGTGATCGAGGAGCTCCTCGCCGGCGAGGAGGCGAGCTTCATCTGCGTGGTGGGCGGCGGGGAGGCGGTGCCGCTCGCGTCGTCGCAGGACCACAAGGCGGCGGGCGAGGGAGACACCGGGCCGAACACCGGCGGGATGGGCGCGTACTCCCCGGCGCCGGTGGTGGACGGAGCGGCGCACGAGCGCATCATGCGCGAGATCGTCCGACCGACCGTGGACGGGCTGGAAGCCGCGGGGACCCCCTATACCGGATTCCTGTACGCCGGCCTCATGATCGACGCCGGCGGCGCCCCGCGGGTCATCGAGTTCAACTGCCGGCTCGGCGACCCCGAGACGCAGCCGATCCTGCTCCGCCTGCGCTCCGACCTCCTCGACCTCGTCGAGGCCGCGGTCGACGGCAGGCTCGCGCGCATCAAGCCCGAGTGGGACGACCGCGCGGCGCTCGGGGTGGTGATGGCGGCGGCGGGCTATCCCGGGGACCACGACAGGGGACACGCGATCACCGGACTCGAAGCCTGCTCGCCGCACACCAGAGTCTTTCACGCCGGCACCGCCATCGACGGCGGCCGCGTCGTGACCTCCGGTGGCCGGGTGCTGTGCGTGTGCGGACTCGGGGACGATGTGAGCCAGGCGCGGCGCCGCGCCCTGGAGCGGGTCGGGACCGTCGCCTGGGACGGCGCCTGGCACCGGCGCGACATCGGGCATCGCGCCGTGGCCCGCGAACGCGCCCGGCGCCCGCACCCCGGTGGAGCGCGTTCGGAAGTCCCGGAGCACGATGCATGAAGCCGCCCCGCTTCGACTACATCCGCGCCGACTCGGTGGAGGAAGCGATCGAAGCGCTCGCCGAGCACGGCGACGATGCCCGCGTGCTCGCCGGCGGCCAGAGCCTGGTGGCGATGCTCAACATGCGGCTGGTGGCGCCGGGAGTGGTCGTCGACATCTCCCGGGTGCCGGAGCTGGCGGCGATCACCCGTACCGGGGACGCGGTCGAGATCGGCGCCGCGGTGACGCAGGCCCGGGTGGAGAGGTTCGACGCGCTGGAAACGCGCCGCGGCGAGTGGACCGCTCCTCCGGGGGTGGACCAGGCGGACCAGGCGAACCGGGCGGACCGGGCGGACCGGGCGGACCGGGCGGACCAGGCGGACCGGGCGGACCAGGCGGACCAGGCGGACCGGGCGGACCGGGCGGGCCAGGCGGACCGGGCGGACCAGGCGGACCGGGCGGACCAGGCGGACCAGGCGGACCGGGCGGACCGGGCGGGCCAGGCGGACCGGGCGGACCGGGCGGACCGGGCGGGGAGGTTCGACACGCTGGAAACGCACCTTCCGCTCGTCGCCCGCGCCCTGCCCTTCGTGGGCCACTACCAGACCCGCGCCCGCGGCACCGTATGCGGCTCCATCGCGCACGCGGACCCGAGCTCCGAGCTTCCGCTGTGTCTCGCGACGCTCGGCGGCGAAGTGGTGCTCCGCTCCACCCGCGGAACCCGCGCGATGGCCGCCGCGGACTTCCAGCGGGACGTGCTCACCACCGCGTGCGAGCCCGACGAGATGATCGTGGCGGTGCGCTTTCCGCTCCACCCGCCCGGCGAGGGGTGCGCGTTCGACGAGCTCGGCATCCGGCACGGCGATTTCGCCATCGTGGCCGTCGCGGCGCTGGCGAGCGCCACGCGGCTTCTCGTGGGAGTCGGCGGCTGCTCCGACCGGCCGCACGTCGTGGAGCTTCCGCCACTCGCGGGCGACGCGCTCGCCGACGCGCTGAACGCCCTGGCGTGGTCGCTGCCGTTCGACGACGATCACCACGCAAGCGCACGCTATCGCCGCGACCTCGTGCGCATCCTCGGACGGCGAACGGTGGAGGCGGCGATGCGATGCCGCGGCTGAACGAACACCACCGGCGCGGAGACGCGACAGCAGTGACCGGCTCCAGCCAATGGACGGGCCAACGGACGGGCCACCGAACGGGATTCCGCGGGCACCCCACGGCAACGGCCCGTGGCGAGACGGCCCCCGGAGGGCGGGCCCGAGTGCGCACGCCCCGCACCGGAACGCCGGGGCGCGGCTCCGTTTCCATGCCGGACGCGTTCCCGCGAGCGCCTCGCGGCATCGGCCGGTAGCGCCCCCACTCCGATGCCCGTACTGAGCGCGAGCTCCCGACATCGGGTCGAGGTGACCCTCAACGGCCGGCAGACCGGGGGATACGCCGAGCCGCGGCTTCTGCTCTCGGACTTTCTCCGGCACGAGCTCGGCGCCACCGGCGTCCACGTCGGCTGCGAGCACGGAATCTGCGGGGCGTGCACGGTACGGGTCGACGGCGAGCTCGCCCGCGCGTGCCTGATGCTCGCCGTCCAGGCCGACGGCTCCGTGGTCGAGACCGTGGAGGGGCTGGCCGACGGCGAGTCGCTCAACGAGCTTCAGGCGGCGTTCCGCCGCCATCACGCGCTCCAGTGCGGCTACTGCACGCCCGGCATCCTGATGTCGTTCACCGACCTGCTGGAGCGCGAGCCCGCACCGGACGAGGCCCGCGTCCGCGAGGTGCTCGGGGGGCACCTGTGCCGGTGCACGGGCTACGCCCCCATCGTGGACGCGGTGCTGGACGTGGCGCGGCGCTCCGCGACCCCGCCGGGCGGCTGAGACGACCGCGGTGCCCGACCTCCGCCGACCTCCCCTCCGCGCCGCCGGCCGCGGGCCGGCCGCCTCCACGGTGGCCGGCGCTCTTTCGGCATCGAAAGCCGCCGCCCGGTTCGAGGGTCTTTCGAGCGTCCGATGAACCGCTCGTCACGGCTTCCGGACCGCCCCGCCCGAGGCGCCGCCATGCTCGACCTCGGCCGCACCCTCCTCTACGCCACCGAACGCGAGCCCTCCGCCACCGCGATCGTCGACGGCGACGTGGCGCTGACCTACGGCGCCTGGCTGGATCGGACGCTGCGCACGGTGTCGGGTCTCGATGGGCTCGGGCTTCGCCGCGGCGACCATCTCGTCACCGTCCTCCGCAACCGGCTCGAGGCCGCGACCCTGCACTGGGCCTGCCAGCTCGCGGGAGTGACGATCACGCCGGTGAGCTGGCGCGCGAAGCCGGAGGAGCTGGACTTCGTGCTCGACGACGCCGGGGCGCGGGCGGTGTGCTTCGAGCCGGTGTCGGCGGACGCGGTGGCGAACGCTCCACATGCCGGCGCCCTCCCCCGCATCGCGGTGGGCGGCGCGAACGGCGGCACCGCGGGATTCGACGAGCTCGCGGGCGGAGCGCCGGCGGACCCGGCGCCAGGGGCCGGCCCGGACGACATCTCCGTCATGCTCTACACCTCCGGCACCACCGGGCGCCCGAAGGGGGTCCCGCGAACCCACGCCGCCGAGCGCGCCGCCGCCGTCGCCCACGTCGCCCAGAACCGCTACGGCTACGGCGAGCGCACCCTCGGAGTGATGCCGCTCCATCACACCATGGGCGTGCGCTCGCTGCTCTCCATGGCGCTCGTCTCGGGCGCGTACGTCTGCCAGCCCCGGTTCGAGACGTCCGCCGCCCTGGGCCTCATCGGGCGCCACCGGATCACCAGCCTCTACCTCGTGCCGACGCTGTACCACGACCTGCTCGCCGATCCCGGGTTCGAGTCGTCGGACGTATCGAGCGTGCGCAGGCTCGGGTTCGCGGGCGCGCCGATGACCGACGGCCTGCTGCGCCGGCTCGCCGCCGCGTTCCGCCCCGAACTCTTCGTCAACCACTACGGGTCGTCCGAGATCTACACCTTCACCGTCTGTCCCGACGCCCCCGCCAAGCCGGGGTCGGCCGGGAAGGCGGGCATCAACCAGCGCATCCGGGTGGTGCGGACCGGAGCCGGGGACCCGGAAGCGGTCATGCCGCCGAACGAGGAGGGCGAGATCATCGCCTCGCTCGCGTCCGACGAGGCGTTCTCCGGCTACTGGCGGCGCCCCGACGCGGACGCGAGGGCGCTGCATGGAGGCTGGTACTTCACCGGCGACGTCGGCTGCTTCGACGCCGACGGCGACCTCTTCGTCACCGGCCGGGTCGACGACATGATG
Source organism: Gammaproteobacteria bacterium (assembly GCA_965202735.1). Classification (GTDB taxonomy): domain Bacteria; phylum Pseudomonadota; class Gammaproteobacteria; order HK1; family HK1; genus HK1. Next base: position 4,259,482 of record OZ241844.1, on the reverse strand, counting down.
ATCTCCGGCGGCGAGAACGTGATGCCGGTCGAGGTCGAGCGCGTGCTCTCGCTCCATCCGGGCGTCGCCGAGGTGGCGGTGGCGGGGCTCCCCGACGAGCGGCTCGGCCAGCGGATCACCGCCTTCGTGACCCGCCGCGGCGAGGTGGACGCGAGCGCGCTCGACGCCTTGTGCAGGGCGTCGGCGCTCGCCGACTTCAAGCGCCCCCGGGCGTATGTCTTCGTGCGTGCGGTCCCGAAGTCGCCGGTGGGGAAGATCCTGCGGCGCCGGCTGCTCGCGGGGGAGTACGAGACGGAATGACGCCGACGCGGCACGGGGGCCGAAGCCCGGCGGAGGCGGCCATCCCCGCCAGCGCGATGTCAGCCTGAGCGTTGCTCCCCGCACCCCACACGCCGAAGCCCGGCGGAGGCGGCCATGCCCGCCGGCGGCCCGAAGCGCCGGCCCGGGCACGGACGAACCAGGACCATTCAGAAGTCGCGGCCACCGGCGGCCAGACCGGAATCTCGCACGGTGGCGGGCGGTCTTCCGGCATCGAAGACCCGATTCGAGCGTCTGATGAACCGCTCGTCACGACTTCCGGAGAGCCCTGACGGATGAACGCAACGGACGAACGCAACGCCTGTCCGCACGAGACGCATCGTGCCAATATGGCACCGGCGGGACACGGTCCCGGCAGGCGAGGCGAGCGATGGGATACGTGTACGCGAACATCAAGCTGAGCAATCCCGGCCGGCGGAGCCTGACGCCTCTTTCGGTGCAGGCGCTGGTCGATACCAGGACACGCTGCCGCTGGACGGCCACGACCGATTCCCTGACGCCTCTTTCGGTGCAGGCGCTGGTCGACACCGGTGCGCTCATGCTGTGCATCCCCGAACATGCCGCCATCCAGCTCGGGCTCGAAGCGGAGTCGACGAGGGAGGTCCCGGTCGCGGACGGCCGAAGCTCGACCGTCCCCTGTGTCGGTCCGATCAGGGTCGGGTTCGAAAGGAGATTCTGCTACGTCGGAGCGCTGGTGCCCGGCGATGAAGTGCTGCTGGGGGCGGTGCCGATGGAAGACATGGACCTGGTGGTCGATCCGGCCCGCGAGAGGCTCTCCGTCAATCCGGCCAGTCCGAATATCCCCCATGCCCGCGTCAAGTAGCGCACCGGAGCCGGGGAGCCTCCCGTGAACCGATCGCCCGACTCTTCGACTCCGAGCCTTCCACGGGACCTCGACGGCTTCCGCGTCGAGGTCGACCATGAACGCGAGCGCGCGGACATCGTGCTCGACCGTCCGCCGCTCAACGTCGTCACCATGCGCGAGCGCGACCAGCTCCGCGCAGCGTTCGAGGCGCTCGACCGCGACCCCGGGGTGCGGGTCATCGTGCTGCGCGGCGCGGGCAAGCACTTCTCCAGCGGTGGCGACATCCGCGGGTTCCTCGACAGCCCCCCGGAGCGGGTCTCGGAGCTCGCGTGGAACGTGGCCGCGCCGGAGCGCTGCCACAAGCCGGTGGTGGCCGCGGTCCGCGGCTACTGCTTCGGGGTGGGGTTCGAGCTGTCGCTCGCCTGCGACTTCCGCATCGTCTCCGAGACCGCCGAGCTCGCCCTTCCCGAGCAGCGCATCGGCATGATCCCGGGCTCGGGCGGCTCGGCCCGGCTGGTGCGGATGATCGGCATCGCCCGCACCCGGGACGTGGCGATGCGCTCGCGCCGCATCCCCGCCCGGCAGGCCCACGAGTGGGGCATCGCCGTCGACTGCGTGCCCGACGCGGAGCTCGAAGCGGGCGCCGACGCCCTCGTCGACGAGCTGCGCGGCTTCTCGCCGCTCGCCCAGCGCACGCTGAAAGGCGTTCTGAACGCGGCCCAGAACGCGCCGCTGCACGTCGCCATCGAGCTGGAGGGCCAGGCCTACGGCCGGCTGCGCTCCTCGGACGACTTCAGGGAAGGGGTGGAGTCGTTCTACGACCGGCGCAAGCCCGCGTTCAGGGGAACGTGAGCGGCCATACTCCAGGTACTCGAAACGCCCCCCCTCCCATCCGAACGCATCCGAACGCAAGCCCGCGTCCAGGGGACGTGAGCGACCATACTCCAGGTACTCGAAACGCCTCCCCCTCTATCCGAACGCATCCGAACGCAAGCCCGCGTCCAGGGGACGTGAGCGACCGGGGCCGGACGGCCTGCGCACCCGCTCCGGAGCGCTTTGTGAAGCCCGGACTCTCCCTCTCCGGGCTCCTCCAGCCCTCCCGCGACGGAGACATGGCGCGGCGACCGCGCCATGGATCTGTCAACCGAAGGCCCAGCGCAGTCACTCCATGGACAAACGCACCGACTGCCTGCTCACCCTCGCGCTCGACGCCAGCGGCTTCGTCCACCGCTCCCAGGTCTTCGCCGGCAACGTGCGCGAGAGCTACTTCGGCGACGCTGCCGACGCTCGTTCAGGCGAATTCCTTGATGGAGTGGCGCACACGATCATGAGGGTGGCGGATTATCCAACCGGAAATAGGTCATGCTCCTGATCTGTTCTCCGTCCTTCTTGTATCGCCCGAAACCCCACGTATCAGGGTGTTCTTGCAGGACGACCCAAACGGTCATGGTCGACGCCGTGCTGGACCACCCCGTAGAATGAAAATCGGTGCTCGTCGCGCGGGCGGACTTCGGGCCACATCGGGGTCGCCTACCGGTCGCAGCCCGCAACCGGAGCGCCGCAAGGTGTGAATGCCCGGTGCCGCCGACCGGCGGCGCACAGGATGCGTTGCGCCGAATCCCAGAGTATTTTCACGGCAAACGAACAACCCGAAGCAGTAACCCGAGGCATCCTGGTCGTGTCGGCAGGCATCGGTGTATATCGGCTCCCAAGGTGTCCCGGTCCAGTCGTTCCCAGGCATCCATCCCGCTGTGTGAATTTCGCTTCCGTCGATCATGCTGCGAAGCTCGTTGCAGATTGCATCGAACTGTTCTCTGGTCAGACGCGACCGCCATAGTTCAAATTTCTCGTGATGTGGGATGTTGTCGACATAGCTTTGCGAATCCACCGAATAGAGCATCACGTGGAACCTCCCGGATGTCAAAACAGAAGGACTTTACCACGGAAGGACCCGCAACTCCGGGCTGACGACCATGCACCGATCGACTACCGCGACTGCCGTTGACTACGGCGACTACGGCTCGCACGAGGCGGCGATGCGGGTATACCTGCGCGAGGGCGAGGCGCGGGCGATGACCCTCGGCGCGCGCATTCCGGCTCCGGAGCGGCTGTCCGGCAAGCCCGACGGCAGCGCCCCGTCGAGCCCCCTGGGCCGGGTGGCAGCCGCGGGGACGGTCCGAGCCGCAGGGACGGTCCGAGCCGCGGAGACGGTCCGAGCCGCGGGGACGGCCCCCGGTCGAGCCCCGGTGCGGCCGCGAGGCAGGCTTGAAGGCCGCCACGTGAACGCCGCCTGCCCTCGCATGACACCGCGGCCGGGTGGTACAACAGGCGGGAATCAGTGCCCGGAGCCGGCGTCATGACTGCTTCGAACCCCTGCATTCCCGGCGGTGCGACGGTCATCGAGGACACCGTCGTCGAGGCGAGGCTCCCGTGGAGCGGCCGCATCGGCCGCGGCGAGCACCTGGTGCTCGTCGACCTGGAAGGGCGGCAGGCCATCGACTTCCTCTGCTACAACGCCCACGACCCGCGGGAGCGCTACCACGCGCCGAACACCGTCAAGCTCCAGGGCAACATCTACCTCGGCGAGGGCTCGGTGCTGTGGTCGGTACGGGCCCGGAAGATGATGACCATCGTCGAGGACACCTGCGGCGGCCACGACACCATCTTCGGCTGCTGCTCGTTCGAGCTCGACGACGTGCGCTACGGTCAGCGCAACCCGCGGGCGTGCCAGCAGAACTTCGAGGCCGAGCTCGCCCGCCACGGCCTCGACTCGACCGCCGTGGTGCCCAACGTCAACTTCTTCATGCGGGTGCCGGTCCACGCCGACGGCGGCGTCGCCATCGTCGACGGATGGTCGAAGCCCGGCGACCACGTGACCCTGCGCGCGGAGATGGATGTCCTCGTGGTCATCTCGAACTGCCCCGAGGCGCTGAACCCCGCCACCGGCGCGGGCCCGACGCCGGTACGGGCGATTCGGTATCGAGCCCGGGAAGCCGGATGAGCCGCCGAGCGCGATGCCGGTGGACGAGACCGGTTCAGCCGAGCTCCCCGAGCACCTCGCGCACGTTCGCCGCGATCGCGTCGATGGGCTCGTCGCCGTAGTAGAGCGCCCGCACGTGCCCGGCCGGATCGATAAGGTAGCCGACGGAGGAGTGGTTCACGAGGTAGCCGTCCTCCGGCTGTCCGGGGGGAATCATGAACTGCGCGCCGTACCGGCGGGCGATGTCCTCGAGCTCCTCCTCGCTGCCGGTCAGCCCGACGAAGCCGGGGTCGAAGAACTCCACGTACCGGCCGATCCGTTCCGGCGTGTCGCGGGCGGGGTCCACGGAGATGAACAGGCCGGTGAACCGGGCGGCGTCCTCCTCGGGCAGGGCGGCCTTGACCTCGCGCATCCGGGCCAGGGTCGCGGGGCAGATGTCGGGGCAGTAGGTGTAGCCGAAGAACATCATCACCGCGTTGCCGGCGAGATCGCTCAGGCGCGTCCGCCCGCCGGTCTGGTCGACGAGCTCGAACTCCCCGCCGATCTCGTAACGCTCGAGCCGCGCCGAGGCGCCGGACCCGGCGCTCCCGGAGGCATCGTCCCGGACCAGGCCGCCGAAGACGAGACCGGCGGCGAGCGCCGCGACCACGACCGCGCCCATCGCGAGCCTTTGCGGAACCATCTTCCTGTTCACCGTGACTGCCTCGGTTCGCCGAGGCCGAGGGCAAGATGCCCCTGGTCCCGGCAATTCCACCCCCCGGCTCCCCGCCAACCCCCACTTCCGGAGAGCCCCGCGAGCCTTCGGGAGAGCATCGGCATCCACGCCTCGATCGGGGCACCGCGGCCCGCGTCTACGTACTATAGCAATGGGTGGGACCGCGACGGCGCCGATTGGTGCCGTCTCCGGAGCGCCGTCCCCGGAGCGCCGTCCCCGGAGTGCCGTCTCCAGGGGCGCCGTCTCCGAGGCGCCCCAAGGGTGTACGTCCGATGTGCGAGATCCCTCGTTTCCGGTTTCGGGAGACCTGGGGACGAGGGCATCGTGCGCTCGTTCGCAAAGGCGGCATGCCCCTGGTCCCGAAGGAAGCCCCTCTCCCCCCGGGAGAGGGGTTTGGGGTGAGGGGAACGAAGCATCCCGCACCCTCACCCCCGGCCCCTCTCCCGGGGGGAGAGGGGAGAATACGGGTGTCTTCTCCTGAGCTCGGCGATGGGCGAGCGGCTCGGAGACCTCGTGCTTCGATCCGAGGGGAGAATGCCGGTGTCTTCGGGCCGCACGTCGCCTCCACTTCATGCGGCGCGATGGTCAACCCGGCCATGAGCCCGGCCATGAACATTCCGACACCGAGCCAGGGAGTGCCTCAGCTTGAATGGTCCTGACTACCAAGGTACCGCTCGCAATCGACAACGTGAAAGAATCGCCTTCCCCCGGCGTCCGTGCGAGCCGCCCGGGCGCCGGGGCCCGGCGATGCGCGGCTCACGTCGACGGGGCGCCGGACCGCGGGCCGACCGCGCGACGGGGCTCGACCCGGAACACGAAGCCGGGAGCAATCCCGGAGACGAACGGCGAAGGAGGCGTGACGCGATGAGCAGCTACACTGACTTGAGAGCGCGGATCGAGGGGCGCGAGGTCATCATTCTCGACGGGGCCATCGGCACCCAGCTCCAGCGCATGGAGGCGCCGATGAGCCACGACGCGTGGGCCGCCACCGCGCTCGAGACCCACCCGTTCACGGTGCGCCGGCTCCACGAGCTCTACATCGAGGCCGGTGTGGACGTCATCACCACCAACACCTATTCGAGCGCCCGGCACAACCTGCTGCCGCTCGGCCTCGGCGACAGGGTGCACGAGCTGAACCTGCGCGCGGTAGTGCTGGCCCAGGACGCGCGCGAGCGCCTGGCGAAGGCGCGCCCGGTGTGGATCGGCGGATCGGTCTCGAACTACGGGCTCATGGCCGGGGCGGAGCCCGGCTGGAAGGACTTCCGGTACTTCCGCGGCCGGGTGGAGACGAGCGAGGACCAGGCCCGCGCCAACCTCCGCGAGCAGGCGGACATCCTCGCCGAATCCGGGGTGGACTTCCTCATCGCGGAGCCGACCGGCAGCACCGTGCAGCGCCGCTGGGTGATCGAAGCCTGCCTCGCCACCGGCCTGCCGGTGTGGTCCGGCTTCAAGTGCCGCCAGGACGCCGCGGACGGCTCGCTCCGGGTGGGCTACCAGTCGGACGAGGCGTTCGAGGCCGAGTTCGCCTCTCTCGCCGCCCTCGGCGGGGAGGTGGTCACCGTGTTCCACTCGCCGGTGGACGCCACCGAGGCGGCGCTCGATGTGGTCAGGGAGCACTGGAACGGCCCGGTCGGCGTCTATCCGGAGGCCGAGCGGACGGACTACGTCCACGCGCACCGCGACGACTCCGTCGAGACGAAGCTGACCCCGGACGAGTTCGTGGCGCGGGCGCAGCGCTGGGTCGCGCAAGGGGTGCAGGTCGTCGGCGGCTGCTGCGGCGTGGAGCTGGAGTACATCCGCCCGCTGCGCGAGGCGTTGCCCGAGCGGCTCGCATGACGAAGGAGGCCGCGACGACCGGCGAAAGGCCCGGAGCCGGGTCCCGCTTCGCGGCCGGGGGATTCACGACTCCGGCGAGGTGGGCGACGACCGGGAAAAGGCCCGGAGCCGGGTCCCGCGCCGCGAGCCGGACAGGCCACTCCGGCACGCAGGCCGCCGGGTAGCCGGATGCGCGCCGGCAGGGTCGTCCACACGGTCAGCGCCCACGCCGAGGGCGAGGTGGGCGACGTCATCGTCGGGGGCGTGGCGCCGCCGCCGGGCGAGACCCTCTGGGCGCAGTCGCGCTTCGTCGCCGACGACGGACGGCTGCGCGGCTTCGTGCTGAACGAGCCCCGCGGCGGGGTGTTCCGCCACGTGAACCTGCTGGTGCCGCCGAAGCACCCCGAGGCGCAGATGGGGTTCATCATCATGGAGCCGGAGGACACCCCCCCGATGTCCGGCTCGAACAGCCTGTGCGTCGCCACGGTGCTGCTCGAGACCGGCATCCTGCCGATGCGCGAGCCCGAGACCCGGCTCTCGCTGGAGGCGCCGGGCGGTCTCATCGAAGCGGTGGCGTCGTGCCGCGGCGGGCGGGTCGAACGGGTGCGCGTGACGAACGTGCCTTCCTTCGTCGACCGGCTGGACGCCGCCCTGGAAGTCGAGGGGCTCGGGACGCTCACGGTGGACACCACGGCGAATTTGTTCTGATGTTTGCCGCCGTTTCGGAGCGTTCGATGAAGGTCCGTGCGCTTTGTGTTGGCGACCAGGGCGGGGGGTGGACGCTGGATGGGGCTGGCATCGTGCCGCCCTACAGGGGTCCTGCCGGAGCACGGGAGCCGGAGTCGGGGTCATGCGGGCATGAGCGCCCGTACCCGGCGCGTGCCGAGGGTGGGCGGGCAGAGGATGGATGGGAGCGGGGCAGGCGCGGTCAGCCGGGAGCCGGTGCGGGGGCGGCGTTGTCGGTCATCTTGAGCCAGTCGAGCAGCCGCCTCGGGTTCCTGGCGAGAGTGCGCATGGTCTCGGCGACGGCGAGCCCGCGCGCCTTGATGAGGCCGATGGCGAAGCGTCGCAGCCGGGTCATGTTCTCTGGTCCGTGGCCCGAGCGGATACGGCTGCGGTCCTCGTCGAAGCTCCAGTCGAGGATGTGGTGGGTCGCCTCGATGGTCCAGTGTCCGCGCTGGAGGGCGAGCAGGCGGTGCGGCGGTGCGGCCCCGGAGGTCAGGCTGGTGATGCCGTAGGCGGTGTCGCAACGGTGTTTGCCGGACTTGACCGCGACGGATTCGCGGCGCACGGCGAAGACCTGTGCGACGCCGGGGAAGTCGAGAGAGTCGTTGAGTGTGTCGCAGACCCAGAGGGAGCGGCGCTCGCGGCGCCCGTGCTCGGGCTTGGGGGTGTGGTCCTCGAAGTCCGGCGCGCGTCGGGCGATGTCCGGGTCGAGAGTGAGGCGGATATCGCTGAGCAGGGTCTTGTGGTTGCCCTTTACGGCGAACAGGTAGTGCGCGCCGCGACCGAGCAGGTAGGAGGCCAGCGTGCGCTGGGTGAGCAGGGCATCGGCGGTGACGGTGCGCCCGGCGATGTCGGGCAGGGTCTCGAGCAGGGGCAGGACGGTGCCGACCTCGTTGGTGCGTTTCTCTCCTTCGTCGGCGTCGGGCCTCATGCCGACTTTTTTTGCCCCCAGGGCGCCTGGGTGTCGTGGCCGATGATGCCGAGCACATGCGTCTGTTTGCCCTTGTCATCGATGGCGCCGCGCAGGGTCTTGCCGTCGATGGCCAGTGCGCTGTCGCCCGAGCCGTGGGTCTGTTGCCAAGCTCTCAGCGCGGCGTCGAGCTGGGCCGGGTCGATGCGCACCAGGAGGCTGCGCATCGCCGACAGGCTGGGCGGGCGGTATCGGCCATCGCGGCGGCGCACGCGGAAGCGCTCCAGCACCTTGGGGCTGAGGTCATGGACCCATTCGTCAATCGCCTTGTAGCCGCGCATCCCGCACAGCGTCGCGGCGGCGGCGAGCGCCAGCACCGTGGGCAGGGCATGGCGCCGGCCCTGGCGGCGGCGGGGGTCGTGGATGTTCTGGAAGCACTCGGGCAGGGCGCGCATCTGTTCGGCGGTGAGCGTCATCTTCGCCACTCCATGTCGCAGGCGGGGGTCGAGGTCGGCGGCGCGCAGCCGGGCTCGCGCGTCCCGACGCAGGGGGTGAAGGAACACGAGCTTGGGGCGGGCGTGCGCGCGGTAGCCGGCCCCGCTGCGGGCGAAGCCGCGAGTGCGCCCGACCTCGACCCAGTTGGCCGCGCGGTAGACCGTGCCCCGGAACAGCTCGGGGTCGACGAACGTCTCCGCGAGCAGCACCTCGTGGCCAAACCGGGCCGGCCAGTCGCGCACCAGACGGCGCGTGCACAGCGACAGCACCCGCGAGCCGAGGTTGGGCGGGCCGCCGGGCAGAAGCAGGAAGCGCGCGTTGTTGGTCACCAGAGGCAGGCGGCTGAACTGGACGCCACAGTCCCAGCCAATCCAGCGGTCGCGCGCGCCGCACTTCAGTGCCGGCGCCGAGAACACCACAAGCGCCAGCCATCGACCGTGATGGTGCGCGACATAGCGCACCGTCTCGCCCATCCCCGGCACCGCACCGAGATAGTGGTGCGCCTGCATCAGGTCGCGGAAGCGGGCCTCGTGCGCCGCCGCCACGATGTCGACCGCCACCTCCGAGAGAGCCGCCACCGCTTCCCCGTCCCCACGGATGCCTCGCGGCATGTATATCGAATCGTGGCGGGGAAGTCCAGTATCACCGTCAACCCACTGTCACAGAACGCAAATGCTCATAGAACGAATTAGCCCTGCGGTGGACACCGCCTACGGAGGCGACAGCTTCGTGATCGTCGACGCCCGGGCCCTCGGCTTCGCCCTGACCCCGGACGAGGCGCGCGACATCGCGGTCACGGGAGTCGGGATCACCCGCGCCGCCGACGAGCAGCTCGGCTTCACCCACCCCGCCAACCCGGATTGGCCGCACGTCTCGTTCTGCCAGATGGCGGCGCCGGTGGAGGTGCGCGACGGCGTGAAGACGGGCCGGAACGCGGTCGCGATCCGGCCCGGCAAGATCGACCGATCGCCCTGCGGCACCGGATGCTCGGCCCGGCTGGCGGTGCTGCACGCGCGCGGCGAGCTCGTGCCGGGAGAGCCGTTCGTCGGGCTCTCGCCCATCGACTCGCGGTTCGACTGCCGCATCGAGGCCCTGGCGCGGGTGGGCGGCCGTGAGGCGGTGGTGCCGTCGCTCGGCGGCCGGGCGTGGATCACCGGCACCCACCAGCACATGCTCGACCCCGACGATCCGTGGCCGGAGGGCTATCGGCTGAGCGACACCTGGCCGCGGACGGGATGAGCCATGCGCAGGGTCCGTGCCCCGCGCGCACCGGCGCCGCCACAAGCTCGCCGAGGCCCGAAACGCCGGCTCCCCCCATTTCTCACCGATTCACGGCTGCGAACGCGACTCGGTGAGAAATGGGGCCCGGATTCACACCGGAATCACGCACACCGGGCTGCGTCCCGGCATTCCGGCAAGCTGCGCAAGTCCGGCGTCGAACGTGGCAAGCTCCCCACCATGCTCCATGGCGGTGGCCAGCAGCACGGCGTCCGTGACCTGCCTGTACCCCTGGATACGGGCCAGGATGGCGTCGGGCAGATCGGTCATCGAGCGATCGAGCGCCCAGAACCGGTGCGACTCCACTCGCCTGAGCTCCCGAAGCAAGGCGATTGCGTCACCGGACGCGACCGCGTGCCCGACCACGGACGGGTTGCACGAGACGCGGACGAATCCCGCTTCGGTCAGTGAACACGTTGCCCAACCGCCCTTCCGGCGCGCGTTGAACCAGGAGCGTGCCGGGGCGTGATGCACGTGGTTGGGCCAGGCGAGAGCGATCAGTACGTTGACGTCGAGCAATGCGGTCACGGCCACTCGTCGAGCGCTCCGTGAACGTCTTCGCCTGTAATGGGTCGGGCATCGGCGGCTATGCGAAACACGGGCACACCTTCGTCCTCCGTCGTTGCGGCCGCCCTGAACCCGCGCCTTGCGAGCTCCGACAACGCGCTCCCGAGGCTGCTGCCCCTCCGCACCGAGAGCGCGCGGGCAACCGCCAGGACATCGTCGTCGATCGTTACCGTGGTTCGCATAAACGCACAATCGCATCACCGCATCACACTGTCAATCCGGGTCATGTCGTTCCAGCGATTCCCGCCAACGCCCGGAGAGGCCGTACCGTGGTGGGATTCCGGCGCGATTCCGACCCTCGGGGCGCCGGGTCGAGGGGAGTTCAGGAGCATGTTTCCGCCCGGCGGGAATTGCTGATGCCGTTCCGCCGATACGCCTCCCGATCCGAGCTCCTCGTCCGGCGCCGAACCGCCCGCCTGTGGAGCTCCGGTGCGGTTGCGGCATCGCAGCGGCGCCCCGACCGGCGCGGCCGCTCGTCCCGCCCGTGATATAGCATCGCGCTCCTCCCCCCGAAGCCACGCCCGACACCGGACCGTGCGCGGAGCGCTCGTCATCGCCACCGTCTTCTCCTCCACCGCCATCGGGGTGGGGGTGTCGCAGTACGCGTTCGGGCTGTTCATCGCGCCGATCGAGGAGACCTTCGGGTGGTCCCGCACCGAGATCAGCGCGTCGCTCTCCTTCGCGGCGGTCGGCGGCCTCACGGCGCCGTTCCTCGGGCGGGCCATGGACCGCTTCGGGGCGCGCCCCATCCTCGTGTTCTCGCTCGCGGTGTTCGGGCTCAGCTTCTGTCTGCGGCCCCTGATGACCGAGCTGTGGCACTGGTACGCGCTCGGCTTCCTTCAGTTCGCCACCTTCTCGGGACTGACGGTGCTGCCCGCCGGGCGCCTGGTCGCGGCGTGGTTCCCGCACATCCGGGGCCGGATGACGGGCGTCGCGGGAGCCGGCAACAACGTCGGGGGGCTCGTCATGCCCGCCGCCGTCGCCGCCCTGCTCGCGGCGATGACGTGGGGCGAGGCGTCCGTGGTCATCGGAGTCGCGGCGTTCGCGGTGGCCGGCGCGGCGATGCTGGTGATCCGGGAAGCGCCTCCCGCCACAACGGCGCGGGTACGCCGTTCCGGTCCGGCCGGAGAGCGCTCCGCCGTCGCCTCCGTCGCCACCCCCGGCCCCGACCCCGACCCCGGCCCCGGCCCCGGCCCCGGCCCCGGCCCCGACCGGAATCTTCGCGAGACGGTGCGAGCCCGCACGTTCTGGGCGGTGCTCGTCGCGATTGCCCTGGGGTCGTTCACCTACAGCGCCATCCTCCCGCACGTGTTCGTGCACCTGGCGGACAGCGGCATGGCGAGAGCCTCCGCCCTGACCGCGCTCGCCACCCTCGCCGCCGCCGGCATCTGCGGCAAGCTCCTGTTCGGGTGGCTGTCGGAACGCTTCGGCGCGCGACGCCTGCTGATGGCGAACCTCGCCGGCCAGGCGGCGTTCGCCGCCCTCCTCGCGAGCGCCGTCCCCGTCTGGGCGCTCGCGCTCGCAACGCCGCTGTACGGCCTGTTCATGGGCGGCTTCGGGGTGCTCTACATCCTGGTGGTGCAGGAGTCGTTCGGGCTGCGCCGCTACGGGAGCGTCATGGGACTGATGAATCTCGGCACCGTGGTCTCGTACGGCGCGGGACCGCTCGTCGCCGGCGCGTCCTACGACCTGTCCGGCGGCTACGGCGCCGCCTTTCTCGTCGTGTGCGGCCTGTTCGTGGCCGGCGCCTTCGCGCTCGCGTTCGCGCGTCCTCGAACCGAGCCGCCGCGGGCGGCGCTGCCGCCGTAGACCGGCATCCGAACGCCGCGGACGGCCTCCGCACGGCCGTCATGGGCGGGCGGCGGAGACGCCGCGGACAGGTTCACCGGACGCGGCGGGGTGAAGACGGAGATCGATGATCGGGCGCTCGCGCGCCCGGGGCAGGGTGTACGTCCGGGGTGTACGTCCGGCTTGCGAGAACCCTCGTTTCCGCTCCCGGGCGGCCCCGGGCGGGCGGCGGGACCGAAGGGTGAATCACCCGCGGGTCGGAGCGGGGCGCCGTCAGCCGTCCCAGGCGGCGAACTTCATCGCCTGGTAGACGCTGCGCCGCACCTGCCGGCGCTTCAGGCGCGCGTGCAGGAACCGGTTGAGCCCGGCCGCGAGCAGCTCGGCGACCTCAACCGGAGGGTCCGCGCGCAGCTCCTCGCGCGTCGCCAGCACCGTCTTCAGCAGGTGCACCGACACGATGAACTCGCCGGCGCCGTGGTCGCAGAGCCCCTCGACCGCGCTGGCGAGAAAGGCATCGACATCGTCCACCCGCCACGACGCGCCGTCGTCCCCACCGTCCGTATAGGGCGCGTTGCGGCCGCTGAAGCAGGCCATCTGCGCGAGGGCGGGCGGCCACAGCTCGGGGAACCGGACGCACTGCTCGCGGACCGCGCTCGCGAAGGTGATGCCGTGGGTGAAGTCGAGCCAGCCGACGTTGTCGCCGATCGGGACCCGCACCCGATCCTGGTGCCCGGCGTCGAAGGTGAGGAGATTGCGGGCGTTGGCGCCGAGCAGGGCGTGGAAGAGGCGCATCGGCGGCGCCGCGCTCGATGCGGCGGCGCGCGCGAGCGCCCTGGCGATGCCGAGCCCGCGCCAGTCGGCGGATGCGGGCGCGGGCGCGGCAGCGGCTTCCCGCCGGCGGAGAGCACCGGCGCCGTCCGCGGGCGCGGCGCCGTGCTTCGCCCCGCGCCACCCGGCGAGGGCCTTCGCGTAGCCGCGGAATTCGGGGATCAGATCCTCGCGGGTCGCGAACACGAGCCCGCGCGCGAGCGAGAGGAGAACCGGCTCCGCGACCTCGGGGCCGAGGCGCCGGACGAGGCGCCGCGCCTTGGTGACGTAGATCAGCGAGTGGCCGAAGTCGTTGTAGTGGGCGAGCGCGGCCCGGGTCAGGCCTCGCTCGAAATCGCCGAACCCGAGCCCGTCCGCCAGACCGCCCCGCAGCGGCGCCGCCGCGGCGGCTTCGTCCTCGGCCTCGACGGCGGCCACGAACGCCTCTTCGTCCCAGGGCCGGGCGGCGTCCGGGAACGGATGGGGAGGCTCGCGCAGCACGTCGTCGGCGATGTGTGCGACGCTCTCCAGCACGCAGGCGAGGCGGGTCTCGTCGTCCCCTTCGTTCTCGTCGTGGAGGGCGAGCCAGTCCGCGGCGCCGGCGAAGGCGTGGGTCCAGCCGAACTCCATGCGCTCGGCGGACCACCGGATGGCCTCGCGCAGCCCGTCGAGGGGGTCGGCGCCGAGCCGGTGCAGGCGCGCGATCTCGCGCGCCATGCGGTCGTAGGCGTTGTCCTCGCGCGCTTCGGCGAGGCTCGCGAGGGTCGCGGCGCGGCGCTCGGCGAAGGGCGGGTCCGCGAGGTCGACCCATACCTCGCCGCCGCGGACCTCGACCGGCCAGATGCGCAGCCCCTCGCCGCCGTAGAGGTTCCTGCCGCTTTCGAGGTCGAATTTCCAGTTGTGCCAGTTGCAGGTGAGGATGCAGCGCTCGTCGAGGCTGCCCTCGCGCAGCGGATAGCCTTCGTGGGGGCAGCGGTTGCTGCACGCGAGCACGCCGTTCGGGGTGTCGAACAGCGCGATCTGGCGCCCGGCCTTGCGGAACACGAGACGGCCCCCGCGCGTCAGGGCTTCGAGCGACGCCGCCCGGGTCCAGGCGCCTGCGGTCATGGTCGGTCCTCCCGGAGGGTGTGCCGGCGGCCGGCGGGGGCGGCGCGCTCCGGTGACGTCGAACGGTCCTCGCGTGACGACGGGGTTCGATCGCGCGGACGCGGCCGGCCGCGCGCCCCGTCGCTCCGTCGAACATGACGGCGCTCCGCGCTCCCCGCGCCCGTCATCCTCGCATCGGCTGCCGTCGCGCGCCTCCTCCCGGCGCCGCGCCCGGTCGTGACGGCCTTCCCATGCGCCACCGGCGGGCCGGTTCCGTTCCGCCGGGCCGCCGATATGCGCTCGCTCGACCGGATCGGGATAATGACGCGGTGCATCGGAATTTCAAGCGCAGGAAACGGTGGCGGATGTACACCGGATTCGTGGTGTCCCGGGGGGAGAGGGTGCCCACCCTCGCGATCCGGGAACATCCCGTCACCGGAGACAGAGGCCCCCCGGACGCAGGACCCGCGATGGCCAACGACGGATGAACCGCCGGCACGGATGAGCGGCCGCCCGGACGCAGACCGACTCCATGGAGCTCTGGGTACCCGTCACCCTGGCCGCCGCGTTCATGCAGAACCTGCGCTCGGCCCTGCAGAAGCACCTCAAGGGGAGCCTGAGCACCGCCGGCGCCACCTACTGCCGGTTCGTCTACGCCGTCCCGCTCGCGCTCGCCTACGTGGTGCTGCTCGGCGAAGGGTTCGGCTTCGAGTGGCCCGCGCCCAATGCGCGCTTCGCCGTCTTCGCGATGCTCGGCGGCATCACCCAGATCACCGCCACCGCGCTGCTCGTCCACCTCTTCTCGCTGCGCAACTTCGCGGTCGGGACCACCTACTCCAAGACCGAGACGGTGCAGGCCGCCGTCTTCGGCGTCGTGATCCTCGGCGAGCCGATCGGCCTCGCCGCCGCGTTCGGGATCGGCATCAGCCTCGCCGGGGTGATGCTCATCTCGGCCGGGAAGACCCGCCTCACGTTCGCCGGCCTGCTGCTCGGCTGGACCGGCCGCGCCGCCTTCGTCGGGGTGCTGTCGGGCACGCTCTTCGGGCTGAGCGCGGTCGCCTGCCGGGGCGCCTCGCTCTCCCTCGGAGGCGAGGGGTTCCTGATGCAGGCCGCGTTCACGCTGGCCTGCGTGGTGGTGTTCCAGACCGCGGTGCTGGGGACGTGGATCCGGCTGCGCGAGCCGGGGGAGCTGACCCGCGTGGCGCGCGGCTGGCGCATCGCCTCGCTCGTGGGCGTCTCGGGGATGCTCGGCTCCGCCGCCTGGTTCACCGCGATGACGCTCGAGAACGCCGCCTACGTCCGCGCGGTGGGGCAGGTCGAGCTGGTCTTCACCTTCATCGCCTCGTACTTCTTCTTCCGCGAGCGCTCCACCGCGTCCGAGCTCGCGGGAATTCTGCTCGTCGTCGCGGGGATCGTGATTCTGCTGGCTGGGTGACCGACGGCGCCGGCTCCGACTCCGCGCGTCAGCTCCAGCGGAGGGATCTCCCCTTCGCAAGAGCGGCCTCCGGCGCCCGCCTACGCCCGTGCGAAGAGCACGACGGAGAGAGCCATGAGGACAAGGACCGCAACCTTCCTGAAGGTCTCGGGGTCGGCTCCGAGAAAGCCGCGATTCCCGACCGCGACGCCGGCGATCAGGGCCGGCAGGAAGATGGCGGTGCGCCAGTAGACGCTCCGGTCGATCAGCCCCTGCGCCATGAACATGGCCGTTCCCACGCTGTCGGTCCCGATGAAGTAGGCAATGATCGAAGCCCGCCCCGCCACCACGCCGATCGGCGAGGAGAAGTAGAACAGGATCACGGGCGGCCCGACGATCCCCATGCTCCCGTTGAGGACGCCCGCCATGAGTCCGACGCCGGTCGTCGCCAGCCGGCCGGGCTCCCTCGCGAGGGCGAAGCCGCGCAGGATCAGGATCGCGGCGATGAAGACGACGACGGCGAGCGCCATTCGGATGGGCGTCGCGGGCAGGCTGGAGAGGGCGTGAATGCCGACGGGGGTGGCCGCCCACGTGGCGAGCAGCAGCAATCCGATGGACCGCCACCGTACCTCCGTCCAGACCTGCGGCAGGAGCGCGACGCTGGTGATGACTTCGAACATCAGCACCATCGGAACCACCTGCAGGGGCGGAAGCACCAGCGAGAGGCTGGTCATCCACAGCATCGACGCCCCGAACCCGGTGTAGCCCTTCAGGTACGCGCCCGCGAGCACGGCAACGACGCAGTACAGGAATCCCGTCCCGTCCAGGACCACCAGATCGAGGACTGCGCTCACTGTCCCGCTCGTCACGCCCATCGCCCGGCACCGCGCATGAAATCGAGGTCGAGGCGGCCGCGGACGGGGACGCGGACACGCCGATCACGCCCATCGCCCGGAACCGCGCATGAAGTCGAGGAGATCATGCCCCGGATCGCCGGGCGGGCAAGCCCGGCCCGCGCGCGGCCCGCGATCGTCCGCAGGTCATCGGCAATTCCCGCCAGGCGGGAACAGGCCCCTGAAATCCCCTCGGCTCGACGCCCTGAAGATCGAAAACGCACCACGATCCCACCATGGTACGGCCTCTTCCGGGCGCTGGGCGGGAATCGCTGGCGGGTCATGGGAGCATCTGAACCGGCGGGTCCGGTTTGCCGCTATCATCGGGCGCGGGCCGCGGCGCCGGACCCGAAGGACGGTGAGCGAAACAAGGTTGCCAACTGCATCCGAAAGGATGCCCCGTTCCTGCGCAATGGCGCACTCGACACGTGGCAAGGCAATTCTCGTCAGCGTCCGAACGCCTCGGCCGGTGCGAACCACACGCAGCCGCACGACAACCCGACAACAGGGAGGAGTGGCTCCGTTCATCGTGTCCGGCATCATCGTGCTCCGCCTGCGGCGACTCTCCGGGTCCGAGAGAGATGCCGGGTGACGTCCACGTGCTCGGCGGCTCCGCGGTGCGGTTCGCCCGCCGCCGGGACGGGAGCACGTGGCGCGACTGGGTGCGCGAGGCGGGGCTCGCGGCGCTGGAGGACTCGGGCATCGACGCCCGCGACGTGGACGCGGTCGTCGCCGCCACCGAGAGCGACTTCTTCTCGCTCCAGATCGCGCCCGCCCCGGTGGTGGCGGCCGAGCTGGGCCTGGACCGATGCGCAACGATGCGCGCCGAGAGCGGCGGCGCGAGCGGCGCGGTGGCGGTGCGCACCGCCCACGCCCTGGTCGCGTCGAATCTCGCGCGCTGCGTGCTGGTGGTGGGGTTCGAGACGGCGGCGGGCCGGCTCGGGGGCGACGACGTGCGGATGCTGTACGGGATGTCGTTCGACGCCGAGGTCGAAGGCTTCGCCGGCGTGACGCCGGCCGCGCTCTACGCCCTGTCGATGCGGATGCACATGGCCCGTCACGGGACCACGGCGGAGCAGACCGCCGCGGTCGCGGTGCGCAATCGCGCCAACGCCTGCGCGAATCCGCTCGCGCACAGGCCGATGCGCATCGACGTGGCGGACGTGCTCGCATCGCCGGTGGTGGCGAGCCCGTACCGGCGCCTCGACTGCTCGCCGCTGAGCGACGGCGCGGCGGCGGTGGTGGTCGCGCACCCCGCGCGCGCACCCCGAACCGATCGCCCGCGGGTGCGGATCGCGGGCAGCGGCGCGGCGTCGGACTGCCCGCGCCTCGGTGACCGGGCGCGTCCCGAGCGGTTCGACGCGAAGGTGCGGGCGGCCCGCGACGCCTACGCGATGGCCGGAGTCCGCGCACCGGCGGAGGAAATCGACTGCGCGGAGGTCTACGATGCGTTCTCGGGCGCCCAGGTCCAGGCCGTCGAGGCGCTGGGCTTCGCACCGGAAGGCGCCGGCGGGGCGGCCTGCGAGGCCGGCGAGTTCGACCGCGAGGGCCGCATCCCGGTCAACCTCTCCGGTGGCCTGCTGGGCCAGGGCGGCGCCCCCGGCGCGACTGGCGTGGCCCAGGCGATGACGGTGCAGCGCCTCCTCGAAGGCCGCTACTTCGACGGCGCACAGCCCCGGCGCGCCCTGCGGCGCGGCGTCGTCGACACCCACGGCGGGGTCTGCACCAGCGCGGTGGTCCAGGTGTTCGAAGCGACGGAGCGAGACCGGTGATCCGAACGGAATCCGAGCCTTGGGGCGGTGATCGAAGCAAGGTTGCTGACTGTACCCGGAGGGGCCCTGCTCCTGCCGGATGGCACGCTCGATACGTGGCAAAGTCATTCTCGCCGGTGCCCCAGCCGCACCCGGAAGGGCCCGTTCCTGCGGAATGGTGCGCTCGACACGTGGCAGGATGATTCTCGTCAGCGTCCCTGCGGAGCTCGAACCTTGAGAGACGAACGGCGACCCGCGGCCTCACCGGTCGATATCACCCTTCGGTACTCCCATTCGTTCGGCGCGCTCGCGCCCTACCTCGAAGGCCTGACGCAAGGCCGCGCGCTCGCATCCACCTGCCCGGACTGCGGGCGGACCTGGTTTCCACCCCGGCCCGGCTGCTGCTCGCGCGCCGGTCCGGTACGCTGGACGGCGCTTGCCGGCACCGGGCGGATCGCGGCCGGCACGAACGGCGGCGGCACCCTCCCCTTCGGCGGCGGCGCCGCCGGCGAGGGGCTTGCGCTCGTCGCGCTCGATGGCGCCGACAACCTTGCGCTCGGCTGGATCGACGGGCTCGGGAACGTGCCGCCGGAGGGCGCGAGAGTTCGCCTCGTCGCGGGCGGACCACCCCGGCCGCATCCCGTCCAGGCGGCACGGTTCGTTCCGGAATGAGCCGCCCGGCCGAGTCCGCGGCGCGCTCCGGCACGGGTGTGCGTCCGATCTGCGGGCTCCCTCGCCTCCGGTCCCGGGAGACCCCGGTATCGAGGGCATCCCGCTCTCGTTCGCAGGGGCGGGACGCCCCCGGCCCCGGGGGCGCCACGGACCGGACGTGCGCCCTTGCGGCATTCGACCCGCATGGGGACGTGCCTCCCGACTCGCCGGCAACTGGCCAATGACGCCGGTCGACGCGGCGGTTGCCGGAGGCTCGGACACTCTCCCCGAGTGTACTTTCACGGCAACACGCGGGCCGCAAGCCGGTCCCCGCCGCGGAGCAGCTTGCACCGCTCAGGAACATTCAGGTCTGGCGCTTCGCCAGCTACTATTTCTTCGTGTTGGCGGCTTCGTCGCGCTGGCGTCCATGTCGTGCGCGTCGACAAGCGCGTACCGGGGCGTGCCCTGCCCTACGAGGCGGTCGTCGAAAGGGTTGCGGACCATCCAAGGCAAATTCGTTCTCGTGCGCCCATGAACGTCTCGGAAAGCGTAACCTCTTGATGAAACGGCTCTTTTTCGGCTCGCGGGAATTCCGGACGAAGGGAATCTCGACGGAAGTAACCCCTTGAATCAATTGGAGATGATCGAGAGAACGAATCAGCCTTGGCGGACCATCTGAAAGAGGCCTCCTGGCGGCGCGCCTTCCGGCAGTATGTCCAACTGCTTGCCGGAGAGGCCCGGATTTCCGGCTTCGACATCGCGGCGGCGGAGACGCCGCTGGTCCAGTAGCGCGTCCCGCCGTCCACCGGACCGTCGGCCCGCTCACGCACTTCCGAACCCTCGAGAGGACATCGCCATGCCACCGGATGCAAACACCAGGAACCAGCCAACCCTGCTGCGGCGATTGATGCTGACCGTGGGTGGCGGGCTGATGACGTTGCTCCTTCTGATGGCAAGCGGGATCCAGCACCTGAGCCTGAAGCTCCCGTTTCATCAATACCAGGAAGCGCATGGCGATGGCGACGGCGATGGCGACGGCGACGGCGACGGCGACGGAGACGGAGACGGAGACGGCGATGGCAAGGCGAGCAGGCCTCCTCTTGTCCGCGACGACCTTGCTGGCCGCCTGCGCGACGGTCGATTCTGAATCCGCCGCGGGTGGAGCCTGTCCGACGCTTGCCCACTACCCGGCGGAGTTTCGCGAGCGGGCGGCGGCCGAGATCGAGCAACTGCCCGAAGACTCGGCCATTGTCGGAATGTTGAGCGACTACGCGGCAATGCGGGAGCAGACCCGTGCGTGCATGCGCGGCGGGACCCCGAGCTGACGGGCCGAACCGAATCCGGTCTTCCGCAAGTCACGGGTTCCCGTCAGGGTCCGGAATCGCAAGTCCGATGCTGCACTTCACGAACATCGCCCGGGGCGTGGACATCGAGCCGTTGCTGGCGGAGCTGGACGCGGCTCCCGAAATGTGGCTTGCGGACACGAGCCGCCAGCGCAAGATCCGCTGCCAGCGCAACACGCGCAACATCTTTCTTCGCGCTCCAAGGAAGCCGCTGCCGCCCGGCGCAGGGAACGCGAACGATGTCCACGAGAGCCGAATCGCACCGGCAGCGGGGAAGTTCCCGCGCACGCTGGCGTATTGCGAGCGCGTTGCCGGCGATCTGGGCGGCCTGCTCGGGCGCGCGGCCCTGGTCGCCCTGTCGCCACGCGCCCGAGTGTTCCCGCATGTGGATGCCGGCGCCTACTATCGAATCAGGGATCGCTTCCATCTGGTCCTGAAGAGTGCCGAAGGAAGCCCGCTGGCAGCCGGCGATGAACGGGTCGTGATGCGCCGCGGAGAGCTGTGGGCGTTCAACAACAAGGTACGGCACTGGGCGGACAACCTTTCCGGAGAGCCGCGCGTGCACCTGATATTCGATGTCCTCCCCGCCCCGGGGCGCGGGTTCCATGTGCTTCCCCCGGAGAGCCCGGACCGAAAGATACGACGAAGCAGGGTGGGCGCCGGCATGGCCCGCGGCGCCCGGTCATGACGCTGGCGCGGGCTGGCGGGCGCCGAATTCCATCGGCCGGAGGATCCTGACGGCCGCCGCGAGCGCATGAGCGGTGGAGTCCAGGCGGATGGCGTTGTCGTAGACCTCCGTCCGGAGCGCTCCCAGCACGCGGCTCCGTTTCGAGATGTAGAACGTGTCGTACCGGTCGCGAAACTGCAGTTGCCGCAGCGAGCGGAGTCCGCGGCCGACGGCGCGCTCGTAGGCATCGGCACGGGTCCGATCGCCGGCCGCGCGGGCAAGCGCCGCCGCATCGGCGAACCCCTCCAGGTACGCACCGGTGGAGGCCGCGTGCGGCGGCCCGAAGTCGGGCCGGCGCGGATTGTAGAACCGTCCGCGCAGATCCGGCGCGAGCCCCTCCCACTGCTGCATCGGCAGGAGCCAGTCGTTCATTTCGAAGACGAAGTCCGCGAACTCGCGCCGGCCCGTCTGCGCGTAGAGCGACGCACAGGCCTGGGTGTGCCACGGCACGAACGCCGGGTTGCGCCCGCGCAGGTGGCGTGCGCGGCAGCGCTCGAACGCCGCCGCGCAACCCGCGAGGGAAGGTACGGCGGCGAGTCCCCGGCGCACCGCCTCGACCCGGAACAGCAACGCCTCTCCGGAGTAGAAGTTCCAGTTCTGGCCGTCGCGTTCGCGGGGGAAGAAGAACGTGCGGAACCCGAGCCCGTCATGCGCGAGCGAGTCGACTCCCGCCGCGAGCATGCGCAGCTCTTCGTGAAACTCCTCCCGCGCCGGGCTTTCCAGGACCGCGAGTCCGGCCAGGGCGGCGGCGCCGAGCTTCGCCTGCCCGCGTTCGACGATGGCCCCCCGCCCGTTGCCGATGTCGCGGAAGTAGCGCCTCAGGTTGAAGCGGAGGTTCCGCCGCGCCGCGTCGCGGACCGACGCGCTCGCGTGCAGCTCTCCCAGACGGGCCAGGGCCAGCGAGGCCAGAAACCGGCGGATGGCGTTGTCGGCGGGCGACTCCTCGCCCCGGCTCGGCCAGTACTTGTAGGGGAGCGCTCCATCGGCCGACAGGTTGCCGGTCATCCACCGGCCGATACCCGCCGCCAGATCACCCGCGCGGTCTTCGTCCGCCGACGGAGTCGGGTCGACCGGGGTCGAGCCGCGAACCAGCTCCACCGGCTGGTGTCCGGTGTCGCCGGGCAGCAGGAGCTGCCGGGCGGAGAACGCTCGCAGGCGGCCGCGGGCGCGGAACTCGTCGGCATCGACCCCGCGGCTCTCCAGGAACTTCGCAAGCGCCCGTTCGAAACCGAGGTTCGCGGCGATCATCGTCGTCGGCGCAAGCCGCGCCACCTCTCCGCCAAGCGCGAGCTCGATACCGACGATTCCGCGAACGCGATTGAACAAGACCCGCGAGAACCGGCTCGCTTCGACTTCGCGAAAGCCGCTGGCGACGCAGACTTCGACCAGCTCGTCGGGGAGCGCGCCGGTCCGCCCTCGCAGCCCCGCCAGCGGACCGGGGTCCATCCAGCCGTCTCGCCGCGCCGCGCCGTTTCTCCGAACACGGAACCAGACGCTGCCGCCGGAGACGTGCGGGGGCTTCACCGTGCGGGACCATTCAAGGGTCGCGGGCCCAGTCCGGGGCGGCGTTGTCCGGGGCCCGTTCAAAGGCCGCGGCCGGTGGCCGCGGCTTCCGGGCGGCCCCGAGGGCGCCGGCGAGAATGACCTTGCCTCGTATCGAGCGCTCCATCCGGCGGGAGCAGGCCCCTGACATCCCCTCGACTCGACGCCCCGAAGGTCGAAACCGCACCACGATTCCGCCACGGTACGGCCTCTCCGGGCGCTGGCGGGAATCGCTGCCGCAGGAGCAGGGCCCCCTCCGGGTACAGCCAGAAACCCTGTTCCGGCCACTGTCCCGGCCGGCTCTCCGGAACGGGCCTGCGCTCACTCCGGGACCGGGATCTCGTTCGTCCTGCGCGGCACGTGGTAGCCCCGCTGCACCGCGGGTCGGCCCGCGATCTCGACGTACCAGCGCCGGACGTTCGGAAAGTCCGCGAAGTCGATCTCCTGCCACTCGTAGCGCGAGACCCAGGGCCAGGCCGCCATGTCCGCGATGCTGTACTGCGCGCCGGCGAGGTACGGATGGCTCGCCAGACGCTCGTTCATCACTCCGTAGAGGCGGTCCGCCTCGTCGCGGTAGCGCCGCTCCGCGTACTCGCTCCGGCCGGGATTGAACTTCACGAAGTGGTGCACCTGGCCGAGCATGGGACCGGCCCCGCCCATCTGCCACATCAGCCACTCCAGGACCCGCCAGCGCCCTTCTCCCTCGCTCGGCATGAACCGCCCGGTCTTCTCCGCGAGGTAGACGAGGATCGCGCCGGACTCCATCAGCGACAGCCCGTTGTCCCGGTCGACGATGGCGGGGATCTTGTTGTTGGGGGAGATCTTCAGGAAGTCGGGGTGGAACTGCTCGTCGGCGCCGATGTTGACCGGGTGCGTCTCGTACGCGAGCCCGAACTCTTCGAGCGCGATGGAGACCTTGCGGCCGTTGGGGGTGCTCCAGGTGTAGAGGTCGATCACGGTGGCTGGCTCCTCGCTGGATGAAGGGGTCGGGATTCGGACAAGGGGCTGAAGTGATGCGTTCATCGGCGGATTCGGCGCAGCGGGCGGAAGCGCCGCCCCCGGCCGGCCGCCGCCCCCCTCCCCGGCGGCGGCCCCGGCTTGAAGGCGCTACGCGGCGAACCACGGGACCACGGCCGAAGGACCGCTCCGCTCCCCGGCGGCGGCCCCGACTCGAAGGGGGGCCGGGCGGCGAAGGCATGGCGGCCCGCTCCCCTGCGGCGGGGGCGCCGATCCTCGAACGCACGGGGCGCGAATGATACCCCGCCGCTTCGGACCGGACCCGCCCGCCGCGCACGTCCGCAGGACCATTCAGAAGTCGCGGTCACTGGCCGCCCGACCGGAAGATCGCACGGTGACGGGCGGTCTTCCGGCATCGAAGGCCCGGACCGAGGGCCTGATGAACCGTTCGTCACGACTTCCGGAGAGCCCCGCGCACGTCCGCGGCGAGAATTGCGGCTAGAATCGGCCCCATGGACGAGACGCTCGCCCGCGCGGCCGGACCCGCCGCGCCCCGCCGCCTGTGGCCCTTCCTGGTGCCGATCGCCGTCTTCGCCGGGATCGGGGTGCTGCTGTACCTGGGGCTGTTCCGCGATCCGACGCTGGTCCCGTCGCCGCTCATCGGCAAGCCGGTCCCCGAGTTCGCGCTGGACCCGGTGCAGGGGCGCACGCTCGGGCTCTCGTCCGGGGACCTGCGCGGAGAGGTCACGCTCGTCAACGTCTTCGCCTCGTGGTGCGTCGCCTGCCGCGACGAGCATCCGCTGCTCATGGCCCTGGAGCGCGAGGGCGTGGTCCCCGTCCACGGCCTCAACTACAAGGACGCGCCCCCCGACGCCGCCGCCTGGCTCGACGCTCTCGGCGATCCCTATACGCGGGTCGGCGCCGACCTCGACGGCCGCGTCGGCCTCGACTGGGGCGTCTACGGCGTGCCCGAGACGTTCGTCGTCGACCGCGACGGCCACATCGCGTACAAGCACATCGGGCCCGTGACCCCCGGCGTGCTGGACGAGATCATCCTTCCACTGGTGCGCGGGCTGCGCGCAGGCTCCTGAGGCCGCCCCCGAGACCACCCCGGGACCACGATGAAACGAGCGGTCGAACGCCGCAGCTTCGTCAAGCTCTGCGCCGCGGCCGCAGCGGCGGGGGCGGCGGGCGCGCACTCCGCGCTGCTCGCCGCCGCGGGCGGTACCGCGCGGCTCTACGACCGCACCGCGCTGGTCGGCGACGACGGCGCCCCGCTCACCGCCGGAGCACTCGACGTCGGGCGCACCTACGTCTTCCACTACCCCTACGCGACGACCCCCTGCTTCCTGCTCGACCTCGGCCGCCCGGTTCGCGCCGCCGCCCTGGCCACCGGGACGGGCGACCCGTACTTCTGGCCCGGCGGGGTGGGCGAAGGCCGTTCCGTCGTCGCGTTCGCCGCGATCTGCGCCCACCGGATGACCCATCCGGCCCGGGACGTGAGCTTCATCAGCTACCGCCACGGCAAGGTGCGCTACCTCGATTCCGGCGACCGGGCGCACGAGAGGAGCGGGGTCATCTTCTGCTGCTCGGAGAAGAGCGTCTACGACCCGGCCGACGGCGCCCGGGTGCTCGGCGGGCCGGCGAAGCAGCCGCTGGCCACCATCCTGCTGCAGGCCGAGCCCCGGACCGGGGCGCTGTACGCGCTCGGCACCATCGGCGGCGAGATGTACGACGCCTACTTCGAGAAGTTCGCGTTCCGCCTCGCGCTGGAGCACAGGACGAGCCATGTCCAG
Source organism: Gammaproteobacteria bacterium (assembly GCA_965202735.1). Lineage (GTDB taxonomy): Bacteria > Pseudomonadota > Gammaproteobacteria > HK1 > HK1 > HK1. The sequence continues at coordinate 4,234,118 of OZ241844.1, read as the reverse complement.
CGCCCCGCCGGCGCGACCTCGGTGGTGATGGGCATCGAGGCCTACTCGCGCACCATCATGCAGTGCTGACCCGGCCCGACCGTCCCCGGCCGCGAACCGATGCGCTCCGACCCGCCGCGTGACCATTCGAAGGTCGCGGTCACCGGCCGCCCGACCGGAGGACCGCACGGTGACCGGCGATCCGCCGGCATCGAAGGCCCGGTGCGAGCGTCCCCGATGCGAGAGTCCCCGGCGCGAGCGTTCCCGGTGCGAATGACCCCGGCGCAAGCATCCCCGGCGCGAGCGTCCCCGGCACGAGCGTCCCCGGTACGAGCGTCCCCGGTACGAGCGTCCCCGGTACGAGCGTCCCCGGTACGAGCGTCCCCGGCACGAGCGTCCCCGGTACGAATGGCCGATGAGCCGCTCGTCAGGACTTCCGGAGAGCCCCGCGGCCCGCCACCGCTCCACATCGCCGGGCTCGACCACGTGGTGCTGCGCTGCGTCCGCCTCGACGCCACGATGGCGTTCTACGTCGACGTGCTCGGCTGCACCTTCGAGCGCGAGCTCCCCGACCTCGGGCTCCACCAGCTCCGGGCGGGCTCGGCGCTCATCGACCTGGTGCCGGTCGGGAGCCCGCTCGGCGGGACCGAACCCCCCGACGCCGCGCGCGCCAACATGGCCCACTTCTGCCTGCGCATCGACGACCCGGACTGGGAGGCGCTCGCCGCTCACCTGCGCGCGCACGGCGTCGCATTCGACCCCCCCGAGACCCGCTACGGCGCCGGCGGGTACGGCCCGTCCATCTACATCACCGACCCGGAAGGCAACGTGGTGGAGCTGAAGGGGGATGGGCGGGAGGGCGAGCGGCAAGGACAGTGACCGAAGCAAGGTTGCTGACCGTACCCGGAGGGGCCCTGTTCCCGCCGGATGGCGCGCTCGATACGTGGCAAGGTAGTTCTCGCCGCGCCCTGACGGAGACACGGCACGGAGTGGCGCCCGCGTCGGGACCCAACCCCGGAGGAAGCCCGCGGATGTCGAGCAAACGTCGGTTCCGCATCGCGGTGATGGCCGGCGACGGCATCGGACCGGAAGTGATCGACGCGGCTCTGGCCGTGCTCGAGGCGGCGGTCGGCGACGGTGCCGGGTTCGCGCTCGACTTCGAGCCCCTGACGGCCGGAGCCGGTGCGTGGCGCGACACCGGCACCGCGATGTCGGAGGAGACGTTCGAGCGGGCGAAGGCGGCGGACGCGGTCCTGCTCGGGGCGATGGGCCTGCCGGAGGTCCGCTGCGAGGACGGCACCGAGATCGCGCCGCAGCTCGACCTGCGGTTCCGGCTCGGGCTGTACGCCGGGGTGCGTCCGGTGCAGGCGCTCCCGGGCGGCGCCCGGCCGCTCGCCGACCCGCGCGGCGCGGACATCGACCTCGTCATCGTGCGCGAGTCCACCGAAGGCCTGTTCGCGTCGCGCGGCAAGGGCGTGGTGGAGGACGATCGGGTCGCCCGCGACACGATGGTGATCACCCGCGGGACCTGCGAGCGCCTGTTCGACGCGGGCTTCCGGCTCGCCCGGCGGCGCCGGGCGCGCGGCGGCCGGGGCAAGGTCACCTGCGTGGACAAGTCCAACGTGTTCGCCTCCATGGCCTTCTTCCGCCGGATCTTCGACGAGCGCGCGGCCCGCCACCCGGACATCGAGGCCGCGCACCACTACGTCGACGCCGCCGCGCTCGACCTGGTGCGCAGGCCCTGGGAGTTCGACGTGATGGTGACGGAGAACATGTTCGGGGACATCCTCTCCGATCTCGCCGCCGCCCTGGTCGGCGGGATGGGCATGGCGCCGTCGGCCGACATCGGCGACGGACACGGGGTGTTCCAGCCCGCCCACGGCAGCGCGCCCGACATCGCCGGCCGGGGCGTCGCCAACCCGCTGGCCGCCATCCGGTCCGCGGCGATGATGCTCGACTGGCTCGGCGAGCGCCGCGGGGTCGAGGCGTGCGCCGAGGCCGGCCGGCGCATCGACGCCGCGGTGGCCGCGGTGCTGGCCGCCGGAAGCCCCCGGCCGGTGGACCTCGGCGGCAGGGACGGCACCGGGGCCGTCGCGCGGGCCGTGGTCGATGCGCTGCGGGGCGCCTTCCGCGGGGTCGCGTCGTGAACGGCGGAGCGCCCCGCGTCGGGGCTGCCGCCGCGCCGGGAGGCGCACGCCGATACCGGGCCGGCCGGCGATGCGCGACCCCGCGGCCCGGCGGTTCGGGACCGGGCGCGCTGCATGTCCGATCAAGCGCCCCGCGTCGGGGCTGCCGCTGCGCCGGGAGGCGCACGCCGATACCGGGCCGGACGGCGATGCGCGACCCCGCGGCCCGGCGGCTCGGGACCGGGCGCGCTGCATGTCCGATCAGTTGCCGTAGGCGACCCGCGGCAGCCAGGTGACGAGCTGCGGCAGAAAGAAGACGGCCGTCACCCCGATCATCTGGAGAACGACGAACGGAATCACCCCCCTGTAGACCATCCTGATGTCGACACCCCTGGGCGCGACGCCCTTCATGTAGAACAGGGCGAACCCGACCGGCGGAGTGATGAAGGAAGTCTGGAGGCAGACGGCGAACATGACCGTGAACCAGACCAGATCCACGCCCAGATCGCCGACCACCGGCGCGATCAGCGGCAGGATGATCAGCGTGATCTCGATCCAGTCGAGGAAGAAGCCCAGGAAGAACGCGGCAATGAGGACGACGACGACCACGCCGTCCTTGCCGAACGGCAATCCGGTCAACACGCCCTCGATCAGCTCGTCGCCGCCGAACCCGCGCAACACCAGCGAGAACGCCGTTGCCCCCACGAACAGCGCGAAGATGTAGGCGGTCGTCCGGGTGGCCTGCTGCACGACGCCATGCAGGCCCTTCAGCGACAGGCGTCCCCGGGCGAGGGCGAGCAGCGTCGCACCGAGCGCTCCGACACCGGAAGCCTCGGTCGGCGTCGCGATACCGAAGAAGATGCTGCCGAGGACCGCGATGATCAGCGCCGCGGGAGGGACCGCCGAACGCAGGACGTTCATGACGATGCCCCAGGAAACCGGCTCGGCATCCTCGGGCGCCGGTGCGGACTCGGGGCTGATCCAGGACAGGCCGAGGATGTATGTCGTGTAGAGCGCCCCCAGCAGCAGCCCCGGGAAGACCGCCCCCATGAAGAGGTCGCCCACCGAAATGCGGATCTGGTCGCCCATCATCACGAGCATGATGCTGGGAGGTATCAGGATCCCGAGCGAGCCGGTCGCACAGACCACCCCGCAGGCGAGACGAGGGTCGTAGCGGTGCTTGAGCATCAGAGGCACGCCGAGGATCGCGAGCAGGACCACGGCGGCGCCGATGATTCCGGTCGAGGCCGCCAGCAGGATGCCGATGAACACGACCGTGATCGCCAGTCCGCCCCGCACCCGGCCGAAGAGCCTGGTCAAGTCGCTCATCAGGTCCTCGGCGATGCCCGAGCGATCGAGCATGATGCCCATGAACACGAACATCGGCAGCGCCACGAGGACCCAGTTGCTCATCACCGCGTAGATGCGGGTCACGAGGATCGAGGTGTATCCCCAGTCGACGCCGAAGAACGTGTCGAACCAGGTATCCGAAGCGACGGAGACCGCGGTGAAGACCATCGCCAGACCGCCCATCAGCCACGCGACCGGATAGCCGGCGAAGATCAGGAGGATGAACGACAGGAACATCGCCATCGCCATGTAGTGACCGGCTTCGAACTCCACTGGAGCGCCCCTACCGTGCGGTGGTTTCCGATGGAGTCGCGGGCGGGCCGCAGGCAAGCGACGCCAGCACCTTGAGCAGTCTGGATATCCCCGCGAGCACGAGAAGCACGAAGCTGAACAGCAGGAAGCCCTTTACCAGCCACCTCGCGGGCAGGCCGTTCGCCGACGTCGAGCGCTCGTTCGTCTCCCATGACAGCTCGACGAATGGAACGGCATAGATGACGACGAACAGGACGAATGGCAGGAAGAGCAGCAGCAATCCCCCCATCTCGAACCAGAGCTTGCCGCGATAGGACAGCTTCTCGTGCAGTACGTCCACCCTGACGTGGTCGTCGGATATGAAGGTATAGGACAGACCGATCAGCCAGCCGACGGCGTAGAGGTACCACTGGAGCTCTTCCAGCTCGATCATGCCCCGGCTGAAGACGTAGCGCAGGATGACGTTGACGATGATGACCGCCAGCAGGACGATCCAGGTCCAGTGAAACACTTCGCCGACGACATGCACGGTCCGATCGAGCATTCGGGACGGGACGGTGTCACGCAGCGGGAGGCCTTCGCGGGCGGGAACCTCGATCGAGACGGCGCTTTCGGTCGGAGAACCGCTTTGGCCCGTGCTCACCCCATCCCTCCCCGCCGCATCCGTCCAGTCGCCCCGACCGTCCTCCGCGCACCGCATCCGGCCGACGTCCGGATCGATGCGTGCTTCTCGTCATCTGTGCTTCCTCCATGTGGTTCGGCCCGATGCGGTCGGGCCCGATTCGATCCGGGGAGACGTTGCCCGGCGATGCGGCCTGCATCTCATTCGTCATCCGCGGACCAGGCTTGCAGATACAGGGCGATGATCTCGTCCTTGTCCGCAATCCGGGGGTTGTTGTCGGGCGCGCCCGAACGCAGCGCGTCTTCCGCCATCTGCTCCAGCGCGCCGGAGAAGGCATTCCAGTCAATGCCGAAGGCGCGCATCGACGGCACTTCCAGCCGGACGTTGCAGGCATGGAGGCCGTCGATCAGCTTCCTGACCGCCATCGCGTCGTCAGCGCCGGCGCCGCACAGGCCGATGGCGCGTCCGCAATCCGCGTACCGGTCCATCGCGGCGGCGGCCGAGAACTCCGTCACCGTCGGCAGAAGCATGGCGTTGCTCATTCCATGCGGCACGTGGAACAGACTGCCAAGCGGCCTGCTCATGGCGTGCACCAGGCATATCGACGCATTGGAGAACGCGAGGCCGCCGAGGGTTGCGGCCAGCATCAGGTGTTCGCGCGCCTCGAGGTCCTCGGCGTCGTCGTAGGCCTGCTGGACCCAGGCGCCCACGAGCCGCATGCAATCGAGCGCCATGCGGTCGGAGAACACCGTGCGCTTTCGGCTCACGTAGCTTTCGATGGCGTGGGTCAGGGTGTCCAGCGCGTTGTCGGCGATCAGCCGCTTCGGCTTCGACAGCGTCAGCTCGTAGTCCACGATCGCTGCCGCGGGAACGAACGCCTCGCCCCTGCACGAGATCTTCTCGCGGGTCCCGGCGTGCACGATGACCGTGTGGTGGGTCACCTCCGAGCCGGTTCCCGCGGTGGTCGGGACCGCGACCATGGGAAGGCCGGGGGTGTCGAACTCGCGCGGCGGACGATAGAACAGCAGGTCCCTCGGATGCCGCGCCATGACCGCCACGGCCTTCGCCGCATCGATCGAGCTGCCGCCGCCCAGGCCGATGACACAGTCATGGCCACCCGCCTCCAGCGCGGCCAGTCCGGCCCGGACGACCTCGTCGGTCGGGTCGGGGATCACGCCATCGAACACCCCGCAGCGGATGTTGCGTTCGGCCAGACGTTCGCGCACGCGGCCGGCGGTCCCCCGACCCACCATGACCTCGTCGGTGACGACAAGAGGACGGTTTGCGCTCCCGATCCGGGCGAGGACATCCGGAATCAGATCCAGACTGCCCTTGCCGATCTGCAGGATGCGCGGCACGCAGACTCGTACCGTTTCCCGCATCTCCCCTCCCCGCTTTCCGAGTCCCCTCCCCACTCTCCGGGAGCGGGCTCGTGGCTTCACCGCGGTTCCACCGTAGCGAAACGGCGAAGCGAATGTCAACAAAAAATGAGAAGAATCTTCTCGTTTTGCGAGCTATACCCAGTGCCGTATGATTGCCCCTCCATGGACGGACCCCGGCGGAGAAACGATCGGATGGCTCCTGCGAACGGAATCCGCGGCATGGCGGGATGGCTGACATGACCGAGAGGGCGAAACGCACGTCCCCGAGACGGGTCCTGGAAATCCTGGAGGCCATATGCCTGAGCCCCCGGACCGCGACGGCTTCGAACCTGGCGAAATCCCTGCACATCCCCCTGCCGACGGTCTACCGGTTTCTGGATGCGCTGAGCGAGGACGGGTTCATCGCCGCAGGTCCCTCGGGCACCTTCATGCCCTGCGATCGATTGCGCTCGATCGCGTTCGACTGCCTCCGGCACGAGCCGGCGGTTACCCGGAGGCGGGCGATCCTGTCGCGCCTGTCGAAGCGGCTGAAGGAGACGGTCAGCCTCTCGATCCCGCAAGGGGCGAAGCTGGTGTACTTCGATCGGCTGGAATCACATTGGCCCTTCCAGATCAATCTGAAAGTCGGTGACTCATTGCCTCTGCACTGCTGTGCTTCCGGCAAGCTCTACCTGAGCTCCTTCGATCCGGACGACGCCATCAGCGTCTTTCGGAACCTGCGGCCCGGCAAGCGCGCCCGCAACACGATCGTTTCCGTCAGGAAATTCAAGGAGGAGCTGTCCCGCATCAAGCGGCAGGGCTTCGCGCTCGACAACGAAGAGTGGTTCGATGACATGGTCGGGGCAGCCGTGCCGATTCGCAGCCGCGACGGTGCCCTGTGCGCCTGTCTCTCCACCCACGCCCTGAGCACCCGGAAGCCTCTGTCCCTCCTGGAAGGGCAAATCGCCGACATGCAGACGGCGGCCAGGGACCTGGAAGCCCTGTTCTTTCCCGGCCCGCAATCCCGCGGCAAGGCGGAATGACCGTTTCCGTCCGGCAGGAAGTACGAGCCACCGATGACCTCTGCGCGTGACCGGGTCGCGGGCCCGGCCCTGCTGTGCGGCATGCTCCTCGGCTTGCCGGCCAGCGCCCGGACCTCACCGTGGTCAAGCTCGCCGATGGGTCGAAGGACTCATACCTGTCCTCCAGACCGACTGATCAGAATGTCCTGATCGAGCCCATAGCGGGCAACCTCGAAAGCGCCGTGGGCTTTCAATGCCATCGTCGACGGCAAGACGATATCGAACGGAAACAGGTGAGGACCGCGAAGCAGAAAGGCAGCCGATCGAGGTCTGGCGCCGGTGACTGCGAGCATGGCCGATATGGTCCAGAGGGAGAGCGGCGGGTCGCTGGCCACCCGTTTGCGAGCGAGGCGATAGAGGCCTTTCTCCTCCGTTTCAAGAAGTGCGCCCCAGTCGATGAATGTCCGAAGGAGACGCCGTGCGGCACGGGCCACCGTTTCGCGTTCGCCCATCTGCTCGCGGAGTCGTCGCTGCACCTGGGCTGCGCCAGCGGTTCCCTGAAGCTGAAGCAACCGTCCGGTCGCATCGGCGACCGCGCCGAAGAAGGGATACGCCATCATGCACATGCACCAGTGCACCAGCATTCGTTCGTCCCTGGACAGGCGCTGAAGGAAGGCGAGCCCGTCATCGCGCAGGGGACGATGTTCTCGCGGGACGGTGAGCCAGACTTTCGTCAGGATGGTGATCGTCTTGTTCCGGGCTCCGCGTTCCGGGTCGTTCCCGACCGACAGCTCGTTACGCAACCTGTCGCTCAGCGCCGCGACGATCTCGCCTCGCCGGCTGCCGGCAAGAACCAGATTCGCCGTGAATTCCAGCCACTCGAATCGGACACGCTGGCTGAAACCGACCTGCTCGCCGCGCGTCATGCCGGCGCCATCTCGATCTGGACCATCGGCACCACGACCTCTTCGAGCGAGGCGCCGCCGTGGCATACGATGCGTTCGCCTTCGCGCACGAAGGCTGATCGATCCGGAGCGAGCAGGGGCCAGCAGCCTTCGGGGAGACCCGGGGCCGGCCACGCGACCGCGTCCGGGAAACGGTCGTGCGCACGGGACCGCAGGACCGGATCGGAATAGACCCGCGAGCGTTCGCCGCGCAGATCGGCGATCGCGCCCTCGGAGGGGCGGCCGATTCCTTCCGCCTCGATGTTTCCGTGATCCGAGGTCAGGAAGATGGCGAAACCGACATCAAGCAGCGCGTTCAGCAGCTCCGCCATGAACCCTTCTTCGGCCCACTGCCGGACCTGGTTGTGCATCCCGGCCGCGCCGAGCTCCATGCCGTGCATGATCCTGTCGACCTTGTCGACGACAAGACCGAGGGCGCGGATGTCGGGCTGTGAAAGGAGCTCGCGGACGCTGTCGAGAGGACCGTCCCCCAATCCTTTCGCATATGCCACCTCGCGCTTCGCCAGGCCATGGTCGATCCAGAAGCGGGTCCACAGCGAAGATTCCCTGTCGGTGGTCCGGATGCTCGAGGGAAAGTAGCACGGGGGCGTTCCCGCGAAGATCGCCTGCCGGGAAACCGAGGTGACCGTCGGCACCCATGCGAACACGGCGTCTTCACGAAATCGGAACCGCGGCTGACGCATTGCGAGAATGTCCCGAATCGCGATCCACTGGTCGATCGCGAGGCCGTCGACAACCACAAGCGCGACCCTCCTCCCGTCTGCGTCCGAAAGCCGCCGTTCGAGAAATCGCGGCAGGTGATGGACCATCGCCGGTGGGTCGGGCGGCTGATTGTGGAGCCCCGCATGGCGGCATTCGGCCCAGGCAAGGAACGACCGGTCGATATCCCCGCGGAGGCCGCGCATCCGCTCGTCCATGTCCGATCGCGCCGTGGTCGTCGTGTCCGACCAGAGAAGGCTCAGCTCCGCCCAGCGCCAAGCGAACGCCGTCCAGTCGCGGTGCCGCGCGTCGGAAGCGGGAATCGTATGGGAGACGGTATCCATCAGTCTGTGGAGACGTCGCGATTTGCCAGCATCGGGATCGGTTCTTGTCCCGACCGCCATCCATCTGTCCTCGAGAGTGTCGCTCGACCTGTGAGGTACGGGCGAGAGCATTCCCTCGACGAACAGATTGTCGATGTAGACCCGCACGTCAGCATGGTCGAGAGGCAAATCGACGGGACCCTCCATCGCCAGAGCGGATGTCTCGCCCGAATCCGGAACGCGATCCTCGGAATTTCCCGCAATGCGGTCGAGAAAAGGAGACCAGCGCTCCTGAAGGAATGACAGGAAGGCTTCCCGATCCGGCACGATGGTCTCGAGAGGCCAGGAGTCGAAGGCTGCGTCCTGGCGAAGCAACTGGATCAGGCGTTCCTCCATCGGGCGCGGCAACCGCTGACGCCGGTAATGCTTCCGCAACAGAACGTGCAGCAAATCCGCATCGTTCCTGACAAGCGCGGCGGAGATTCCAAAGACGTGCAGAAGTGCGAAATCCCTGGTCGCATCGTCGCCGAGCCGAATGGATCCGTGTCGAGTCTGTGCCCGGTAGAGAGCGTCGAGATCGCTTCTGTCAAGCGAAGCGACGACGGGGTAGCTGAGATGGGGGAACAGCTCCTCCAGGCCGAAGGAAAGTTGCCGGCCGATCTGCAAGAGATCGCGGGGAAGGGTCGCAAGCTCGTGCTTCCCGGCCGGCAGAACGACCACCAGGTCGCGATCCTCGCCCCGGTCCCAGCGGGACCGGAATCCGATTTCGTAGGCGAAGCGGAAAGCGACGGGGTCGTCGAACACCAGAAGCTCGAAGCCCCTCTCGCGTATGGCATCGAGGAGACTCTCTTCGAGCAACAGGGCGTCCGGATCGGCCGCCAGGGTAAGCCGCGCTACCCTCGGCGTGAATTTCCCCAGGATCCGATGGCGCCAGTCATCGGTCTTCCCGCAAGGCACGTTCACACGGTTTCCATGCGCGTCAATGCCTGGTCGTACCAGAGCAGGAGCTTCTGGTCCTCCTGGAGCACGGCAACGGGAATCTTCCCGGCGACCGCGACGATCGTGGCGTAGTCCCGATCCTGCCAGGCCTTGAAGAAGCCGGCGCGAACCGCTTCGAGGCGGAAGAGCCCGAGGCGCCGCGCCGGGGACCGGCGGTATTCGTCGAATTCGCGCAGGAGCGCGCGGGTACGGCGCCTCTCGACGTCCGCCGCCTTGTTGGGGTCGGGCACATACCAGCGCTCCCTGGCCCTGGCGCGCAAGGCTGGATGATCCTTGGGCAGCTTGCGCAGCTCCTTGAAGCTGGTGGACAGGTAAGCGTGGATCTGGCTGGGTACTTCACCGGCTCCGTCGAAGCACAGGAAGTTCTGCTCCAGCATTTCCGACAGTTCGGGGAGCTTCTCGTGCTTCTGCCAACCGGCGATCTCGCGGAGAAACCGTGGATGGATGTCCTGGAAGCTCTGGGGCTTGCGAGCCAATAGCCTCCTGAGCCACTCGATCGCGGAGGATTCGTCGACAACGAAAATTTCCAACTGCGCCGCCTGTCCGGTCGTCAAGCGCTTCTTGTCGTACTCCGCCACCTGATCGGGCAGAAAGACCATGCCGTCCCGTTCGGGCAGGCGGCGGGAAAGGCCGGCCAGGAAGTCGCCCACCGACAGGGGTACCGTCACGTTGCGCAGGACATGGAAGGCGACCATGCGGTCGAACAGCAGATGCGGCTGACGTTCGCTGACGATCTCGGTCCGGCCATTCCTGTTGACGAAGACCGGCAACTGAGAGAGATGGTTGCGCAGGAAATCCCATACGCCCTCCTCGGTTCCCCTTGTCAGCGCGAACCGCTCTTCCAGCCCATCGTTGGGCTTGTAGGCCGAGATCACCAGATCCTGCTTCACCGCGGTGCTGGTCACCTGCCGGTAGGAGCCCTGCTGCTTGTCCATGGTGCGGACATCCGCGACGACGAACCCGGCCGCCAGCATGGCTTCCTGGATCGCGGTCCAGACCGCGTTCCTGGAGTTGTGGAAGACGATGGTCATCCAGCGGCCGGGCTTGAGAACGCGGCGGTACTCCTCGAAGCACCGTTGCATGAGGCGCTGATACTCGGGCAGCCCCTTCTTCTTGAAGCGATCCACGATCGCCTCCGGCACTGCGTTGGTTGATACTCCGTGCCAGGACTCGATCAGGATATTGAGATCGGCGTAGTAGATGTTCTCGCCGAACGGCGGATCGGTGAAGATGTAGTCTATCGGTAAGCGACTCGTGAAGTACGTCGTTCCGTAAGGTCGTTGTCGGTGCCACAGTGCACGCTCCATCGTTGTGTGGAGGGTGAGGGGATGGCACAAACGAGCTCGCGGTCCCGCAGTGTGCGCCCGCGCGAGCGGTTCTGGCTCGACCATCTGCGCACGGCCCGCCAGCAAGGGCTGACGTTGAAGGCGTATGCCCAGGCCCACGGGCTGTCGGTCAGCGCACTGTACACGGCGCGCTCGACACTCAAGCGCCGCGGCGTTCTCAGCGAGCCGGCGCCGGCGCCCCCGACGTTCGTGCCGGTGCGCCTCTGCCCGCCGGCGGGCGCGGCGTTTCGCGTGCACCTGCCCAACGGCGTGGTCGTCGAGGTCTGCGCACAGGCCGAGGACGCACGCGTGGGCGCGGTGCTCGAATGCGCGAGCCGGCTGTCATGATCCGTCCGCCGCACGAGGGCATCGAGGTGTGGCTGTGCGTCGAGCCGGTGGACTTCAGAAAGCAGATTACGGGGCTTGCCACGCTGGTGCAGGACACCCTGGCGATGGACCCGTTCTCGGCGCAGCTCTTTGTGTTCACCAACCGTCGGCGCACCCAGTGCCGGGTCCTGTACTGGGAGCGGTGCGGGTTCGTGCTGTGGCAAAAGCGCCTGGAGCGTGCGCGCTTCGCATGGCCGCGCAACGCCACCCGGGTGGTGAGCCTGAGCGGGGCGCAGCTCAACTTTCTGCTCGATGGCTATGACCTGTGGCGCACCCGCCCCCATGCGTCGCTGCACTACGCATCGATGTACTGAAGGGGAAAAGTAAATTTGATCGGTGCATCAGAAAGTTTGATCCCCCTGCCCGGTCGAAGCGGTTTACCCTACGGGCCATGAGCACGCCCGCCCCGCAATGTGCGAACGAGACTCTCGCCTCGCTGCACGCGCAGGTGCATCACTACCAGTGCGCTCTCGCCGAGCGCGACGCGCTGATTGAGCACTTGCAGGAGCAGGTGCGGCTGCTCCTCGCCCGGCGCTTTGCCCCCTCGTCGGAGAAGATGCCCGACGGGCAGCTGGGGCTGTTCAACGAGGCCGAGGCGAGCGCTGGCGCACCCGAGCCCTGCGAGGGCGAGCCCGGCTCCGAGGTCGCGGCCCACCGGCGCGCGAGGCCGAGGCGCGCGCCGTTGCCGCAGGGTCTGCCGCGCGTCGTCATCGAGCATCGGCTGGAGGCATCGCAGCGCACCTGTGCGCAGCATGGGGTGGAGCTTGAGCGCTTCGGCGAGGTGGTGAGCGAGCAGCTCGACATCATTCCCGCCCAGGTGCGGGTGCTGCGTCATGTGCGCGGCAAGTACCGCTGCCCGCGCTGCGAGGGGCATCTTCGCACCGCGGCGCTGCCGGCCCAGCCGCTGGCGAAGAGCATGGCCAGCGCGGGGCTGCTCGCATTCATCGCCACGGCGAAGTACGCCGACGCGCTGGCGCTGTATCGTCAGTGCCAGCAGCTTCGGCGCATCGGGGTGGAGCTGTCGCGCACGACGCTGGCGCGGTGGATGGTGGGGGCGGGCGAGCTCGTGGCGCCGCTCATCCACGTGCTGCGCGACGAGCTGCTCGACCGGCCCTGCCTGCTGATGGACGAGACCCCGGTGCAGGTGCTCAAGGAGCCTGGGAAGGCGCCGGAGTCGAAGTCTCAGCTCTGGGCGCAGATGAGCGCGGGTCCCGAGCCGCCCATCGTGCTGTTCGACTACGACCCGACCCGTTCGGGGGCGGTCCCCAAGCGGCTGCTCGAAGGGTTCACCGGGACGCTGCACACCGACGGCTACAGCGGCTACGCGCCGGTGGTGCGCGAGCAGCGCCTGGTGCATCTGGCGTGCTGGGCGCACGCCCGGCGCGCACTGGTCGATGCGCTGAAGAGCCTCGGGCTGAATCCGAAGAAGCTCCCGGCGAGTCCGCCTGCGAAGGCGCGGCGCGCCCTCTACGCGCTGGAGAGGATCCGAACGCTCTACGCCATCGAGCGCCGCATCCGCCACCAGCCGCCAGAGGACCGTGCGCACGTGCGCCGCAGCGAGAGCGTGCCGGTGCTCGATGCGCTGCGGGCCTGGCTCGACGACACCCTCGGCACCCTCCCGCCCTCGAGCGTGCTCGGCAAGGCGATGGCGTATCTCGACCACCAGTGGGAGGCGCTGGTGCGCTACTGCGACGACGGGCGCTACGGCATCGATACCAACCCCGTCGAGAATGCCATTCGTCCGTTCTGCGTCGGGCGCCGCAACTGGCTGTTCTGCGATACCGTGGCCGGCGCCCATGCGAGCGCCCGGCTGTACTCGCTCATCGAGTGCGCCAAGGCCAACGGTCTCGAGCCCTACGCCTACCTGCGTCACGTGTTCACCGAGCTGCCGAAGGCGAAGTCCCTCGGCGAGATTGAAGCCCTGCTGCCGACCCGACTCGCCCCCGCTGCCCTGGCCCGAGACTCACTCCAGAAGCCCTTCCCCTCCGCACGTCAATAACGCCCTTTGCGGGGCGCTTACCTCTCTTCTCCAGGAAGACCGTGACCTGCTCTCGTTGAACCGGCGCAAGCAGTGTCAGGTTCTCGCGGATGGAGGGATCGTCGAGGTTGACGAGCAGCGTCCAGGTCCAGTCGGCGAGCAACCGGTCAACCTTCTCGTCCAGAGCGGCGAGGGCCGCTCCGGCGACGCCCATGGCTGTCTCGAGAGCCGGCCTGAACCCGCAGTGCGGGCAGACCGGAGCGGCTTCCGTCTCTTCCCTGGTGAGAGCGAAGCAAGTCTTCAGTCCGTCGAGGTGCTCCTCCAGGTCGGTCAGATGCCGGACCGGCATGAGGTCGATCCCGGAGAGCGCACGGAGACGAGCAAGCCGCCCGTCGCGCATCAGCGTGGTCTTCCTCCTGTCGTCGTTTGCGCCGAGCCGCGCCCTGGCGTGGAGGTCCAGATAGATCCCGACGAAGGACTGCTTCAGGTCGTCCAGCTTGCGCCGCGCTCGGCGGCGGAGCGCTGGCGCCTCATGCCGGGCCGAGGGGCGCGCAATATCTCCCAGCACCTCGTCGCGGACAGCCTTCATGTGCGCCGTCCATTCATGGGACGAGGGCAGCGCCGCTTCCGCCGCACTGAGGAAAGCCGCCGCGGGAGCCAGCTCGGAAGCCGTCCCGGAGAGGGCTTCGATCCCTGCGATGGAAGCGAACCCCTCGGTGTGGCTGGCTACTTCCGCGGGATCATGCCGGAAATTCTTGAGACGACCCGGCGAGGTGTACGCCTGGAGAGATTCGAGGAAGGCCCTGGTCCGGTCCAGAGTCGCGCCCAGGCTCTTCCCCGCCTGCTCTTCGATCAGGCCCCTGCCCCAGAAAGGAATTCCGGACCGAGCTGCCCGCTGGGCGGCGAGGAGCCTTTCCACGGTCCGGCCGACAGCCTTCTGAAGCTCCTGCACGGGGCCCTGCTCGCCCTGGGTGACAAGGGTTGCCATGCCCGGGGAAAGGCCCAGCAAGTCGAATAATGCCTTGAGGGCGGGGAGGTTCCAGTCCCTGGGGCGCTCGACGTGCTTGAAGCGGACGAGCTCGTCGAGCGGCAGCGCGGCGAGAGCGGGCAGGTCGGTGGCATCGAACTTCCGTCCGGGAACGGCGAGTACGAGATCGCCGGAATGGACCAATGCCGCAAGCAGGACCACCGCCCATTCGGGCTCCAGCCGCAGGGTCCGCGGAGCGAAGTACTCGACGCCGAGCAAATCCTGAATCAGCTCGGCGCGGTTGACGACCTGACCGTGACCCTTCTTGCGCACCTGATCGAGGATCCGGGCGGCATATTTCGATCGATACGGATCGAGCCTGTCGCCATCCAGGAGATGGAGTGCGTCGAGAATTGCCGCTGCCTGTCTCGTTTTCGTCGTGCCGGCGATCCACCGCAACGCATCCCGGGCGGCCTGGGCACGGTTGAGCGACGTGATCGGCACGGAGAAGCTCGGATAGTCCGGGGCCTGGTCGGCGAAGTGGACATCAAGGCAGATGCCTGCGACCGCGTTGATCAGGTCCCGGAAGTTGATGCGCTCGGAAGGAGACGTCCCGGAGAGCTCGCGAAGAGAATGCCCTCTGGTCCATTCGAGCAATGCCTTGCGGCGACCTTGATGGCCGACATCGAAGGCCGAGCCCATGTGCTCCTGAAGCCAATGGACCAATGCGCGTAGGAATCCCGCCACCTTCGATTCGTAGGTTGCCCTGGCGTGACCGGATGAGGTCGATGCCAGATCGGCCGATGCGGCATAGCCACGCAGGATTTCCCGGAACCGGTCGTCTCCGCCAGTGAGATGGAAAAAGACTTCGTCCGACGCCTTCTCGTCCCTGAAACGCGGCGGCTCGTGCGGCTGGATGAAATACAGGTAGAAATCGCGCGGCGGCGCGGCGGTGGACCGCTCGTTCGGCGCACCGAAGAACAGGTACCCCCGGCGCGCCGCCCGGCGCGCCCGCCACTCGAGCTCGTGCTCCCAGATACGGTAGCCGGTAACGTAGGTTTCGTCGGTGCACTCCATCACCCGCCGCAGGGCGTCGTAGTAGTAGCGGTCCAGCCGTGCCGCATCGAGGCTTTCGGCCCGTCTCTCGATCAATGCGTCGAAATCGTCGGTCTTCCTCAGATCGAGATAGTACTGGCGATTGTCCGGGTTCGACGAAATGAACTGGCCGCTGACGGTCCTGTGTATCTCGCGGAGGACCGTCTCCACCTGTGTCAGGAGATCGTCGGCAGGGTCTCCCCCGAGATCTTCGATCCCCGGCTGGTACAGGCACAGCCCGTCCCTCAGCTCCTCGGCGGTGGCCCCGAGCGGGGTGTGAATGTCGCCGGTCGTCAGCCGATGCACCGACAGCGCATGAATGATCCGCACCGCCATGGGCTTGTAGGCGGGTCTCGTGAACGCCTGATCGATCCGGGACTCCAGCACCTGGCTGCAATCGATGATGGCCTTGATGTCCGGGATGGTCCGGAAGGACGGATCCGTTCGCAATGTGGACCAGTAGCCGTCATAGGCGATGAGGCCCGGGTGGTCGGTCGGAAGCTCTCGCCCTGTCAGTTGCTCCATCGCCGACGACAGGGTCCGGAGGATCTCGCGCTTCTCGGCGACGATCACGCGCTCGAAGGTATCGATGTAGTCGGGATGGACCGGAAACAGGTCCACATACTCGTCCATTCGCTCGTTCATGAATCCGTAGAACCGGGCGAAGGGCGTCAGGTATTCCCTGACCCGGACCTGCTGCTCGCCGGTTTTTCGGAGCAGGCGTTGCGCCACGACGAGCTTCACGTCCCTCCGGGCGACAAGCACCTGCTCGAAGCGAGCCTTCACGCGACGGATGCTGTCGGCGACGAAGGCGAAGCGCGGGCTGTCGAAAATGGCCTCCTGCACCCCGGCGATGAAGCGGAACCGCAGGTCCTTGCAGGTCTCGCCGATTTCACGCAGGAAGTTGAGGTCCAGGATCAGTGCCTGGTCCTTGCGCGAGCGCAGGTAGTCCAGAAGCTCATCCACGACCAGCAGCAGGCCGTGATCGGGATGGATCTGGTGAAAGGCCGCCATCATTTCCTCGAAGGCGCGCTTGCTGCCGGTGACCTCTGCGGCGCTCCGGAAGGCGAACGACACGCCAAGCGCGTCCAGGCGCTCCTCCAGCTCGTCGAGCACGATGTCACGCAGAGACATCTCGGTGGCGCCGATCTCGATCCGAACCACCTTGAACTTGCCGGCCACCGCGTTCGCTTCTCGTACGGCCTTCGGACTGGAGAGCTCCGACGCCAGCTCGGCGTGCTCGGCGATTCCGGAAATGACCGACATCAGGTGTGACTTGCCCGTGCCGTAATTGCCGACGATCAGAATCCCCCTGTTGTCGGCGGGCCTGTCGTACTGGAGTTGGGGAAACACCAGAGCCGACAGCTTGTCGGCTATGTCATCGGAAATGACATAGCTGTTTACGAGCTGGCGCGCGGCGGCCGCGTCGTCGGCATCGCGGAGTTGAACGACGGTCTCGATCGGATCGAACCGGATCAGATCTTCATACTTCATCATGTCACCGCCTGCGAGTTCACGGTGAGAATGCCGTCCAGCGGGTAGTGCCGGTGCTCGGGATGCTCCGGGTGGGAGTAACGGACGAATCCATCTTCAATGGACCCGTTCCAGGCCGCGATCACGGTTCTGTGCCGCGACAGGGATCGCAGCAGACAAAGCGGCTCCTGCCGGAGCGAGACATCGAAAAGAAGCTCGATATGGTCGAGAAGAACGACATCGCTTCCGGTTTCGGCAACGATTTGCTGGAGAAGGTACTGGACACGACGCGGGCGCTTCCGCCCGGTCAGATTCAGCAAGCGGCGAGAGAGTTCGAGGTTGACGTTGATGACGGGCGCGCCGGTACATCTGCCGACTTCTCTCAGGATGCCGGTATTGCCCGCGTCCTGCACCCCGGCGATCAGGACGAGCCGGTGGTAAAGGTCGCGGGCAAGTCGAACCTTTTCGTTCACCACCTCGCCGAGACCATGCATCA
The DNA here is from genome assembly GCA_965202735.1 of Gammaproteobacteria bacterium. Taxonomy (GTDB): domain Bacteria; phylum Pseudomonadota; class Gammaproteobacteria; order HK1; family HK1; genus HK1. The sequence continues at coordinate 4,216,699 of OZ241844.1, read as the reverse complement.
CGCACCATCTCCCGCATCCGCCATGCCGGTTGCGCCGCCCTGACCCAGCCAGCGATCGATCGTCTCCTTCCGGAACCGCCAGTGCCGTCCGACCTTCTGGCGCGGAATCCTGCCTTCCTGAGCCAGCTTGTAGAGCGTCGAGCGCGATATCCTCAGATAGTCGGACAATTCGTCGATCGTCAGGACGTCGCCCGGTTCCTTCTCCATGACGGGTCATCCTCGCCGCGGAATTGCGGGCCGGGAAAGAACAGGGCTTCGCCGCTCTGTGGACAAAGCCGCATGTCTGAGCGTGCAGATACTTGTTATTGTCAGCACATGACGGCTGACGCCAAGTATACCCATGCAGTCATATCGGTGGACGACACGACGCACGGACCCGGATACGGATGCCGGGGAGCGAGCCACCGATGACCTCTGCGCGTGACCGGGTCGCGGGCCCGGCCCTGCTGTGCGGCATGCTCCTCGGCTTGCCGGCCGAAGCCGGGGCCAACGGATGGGAGCACGCGACGGTGCCCTTCGAGGCGCTGGTGGCGGCGCTCGAGAGCGAGTCGGCCGACATGCGGGGGCGGGCCGCGCAGTCCCTCGGCTACCGGGGGGAAGCGCGGGGCGTCCGCCCCCTGCTCGCCCTGCTCGACCGCGCCGAGCCGAGCCACCGGGTGCGCTCCACCGCATACGCCGCCCTCGGCCGGTTGGCGGACCCCCGGGCGTTGCCGGCGCTCGACCGCTGCCTGCGCGACGAAGCGCGCGAAGAGGTCCGTGGCGAGTGCGTCGCCGCCCTCGGCGGACTCGGGAGCGCCGAGGGCCTCGGCCTCGTCATCGGCGCGTTGCGGTCCGATCCGCACCCGCTGGTGCGGGACCGGGCGATCGACGCCCTCGGCCGGTTCGCGCGGCCGGAGTCCGTGGCGGTGCTGACCGGCCTGCTCGCCGCCGAGGACCCGTCCCGGCGCCACCGCGCGGTCGCGGCGCTCGGACGCACCGGCATGAGCGAGGCGGTACCGCCCCTGCTGGCAAGGCTGCGCAAGGCCGGGACGACGGCGGAGCGGGCCGCGATAGTGGAGGCCCTCGCGCGGCTGCGCGATCCGTCGGCGCTGGACGCGCTGCTCGCGGAGCTGGACAGGGTGCGGGACGAGGCCCTGCGCGTGCGCATCACCGTCGCGCTCGGAGCGGTCCGCGCGCCGAGCGCGTACGACGCGCTGGTCCGGATGCTGCGGGACCCGCTGCCGGCGGTCCGGTTCCACGCCGTGCGGGGGCTGGGAGAGCTGGGCGAGCCGGAGGCCGCCGGCGACCTCGCGCGCGTCTACCACGAGCTGGCGGAAGGCATCGCCGGCCGGAGCTCCGGGTCGCTGGTCGCGGACGCGCCCGCGGTCATCACCACCCTCGGCCTCCAGATCGAGCTCCTGCGCGCGCTCACCGGACTCGACGCCCGGCGCGGCACCGAAGCGTTCATCGATGGCGCCGCCTCGCCCCCGATCCCCCGCGACTCCCAGACCGCGCTGAGGATTGCCGAAGGCTTCTACGAACGTCGCCGCATGGCCCTGCACGGCCTCGGCTACAGCGCTTCGCGGCGGGCGGCCGGGGTGCTGGAGGGGGCGGACGGGATCGGCCACCCCGACCCCCGCCTGCGCGCGGTCGCGGTGCGTTCTCTCGCGATGCTGGACCCGCCCGGCGCCGCGGCGCGGCTGCTGCCGGTGCTCCGCGATCCCGTCCCCGAGGTGCGCTGGACCGCGGCGATGGCCCTGGGCCGCCTCCGGCACGCCGGCGCCGTCGACGCGCTGATCGAGCGCCTGGACGACGGGTTCGGCGAGGTCCGCCGCCAGGCCGCCATCGCGCTGGGCTACATCGGGGAGCCGCGGGCGGTCGTGCCGCTCGCGCAGCTCGCGATCGACGAGCCGGTGGCCGCGGTGCGCGAGGCGGCGCTGTACGCAATGGACCTGCTGGACGCCGCGGACTGATCGCCCTCACCCGGGCTCCGTCCCCGCGCCCCCCCGGCGCAATCTTCGTCAGCTCTCGCAGAACGCGAGGATCCGCGCCGGGCCGCCCGTGCCGCGCACGTGCTTCAGGGCGCCGGCGACGAGCATGCAGCTCCCGGGCTTCGCCATCGCGAGCTGGCCGAGGTTGTTGCCGTTCTCGATCAGCTTCCAGCCCCGCTGCAACCCCCTGACGTGGGCGTACCAGGAGTTCGACCAGGCCTCGTCCTCGCCCCTGGAGTTCTGCCCGGTCTCGACGCCGATCACGTCGGACATGATCCCGTTGATGCGCACGCCCTTCGCGTCCTCGATCTCGATGAGCCTGTCGACCGCGGCGGGGGTGAGGCCGGGATAGTTCCAGCCGTTGATGTAGGGATCGGTCCCGAAATCGGTGCCCTGGAAGTAGAAGCGCGACCACCCCTGGCTCAGCACCAGCCACACCCCGTCGTCGATCCGGTCCGCGACCGCGGCGATGTCGTCGGCGGTGATCGCGTTGCCGGAATCGTCGGAGAAGTTCGTGACGCCGGTATCCGGGCTCGGGCGCCCGCCGTTCCTGTCGAGCTCGGCCTGAATCCGGGCGCTGATGTCGATCAGCACGATCCGCCCGCTCAGGTCGCCGCCGTCGAGCATGTGCATGTACTTGCGCCGGTCGGCGGCCGGATGGCCCGCTTCCTGCGAGCCGGCGTTGTTCACGTAGTGGGCGGAGCTGTCGATGTGGGTGCCGTGGTGCTCGGACAGCACCATGGTGCCGAGGTCGAAGTGCCCCTGGTTGGTCGGGAACCGGCCGATGGCGAGCACGGTCTGCTGGCCGAAGCTCGGGATCGCGGTGCTGTCGAGCCAGGGCTTGCTCATGTCCGGCTTCATCGGATCGCCTTCCATCGGCTGGAAGGTGGGGATCGGATGGGTGAGGTCGACGATGAAGCTCCCGGCCGCGAAGCTCGACGCGGACAGGAGCGCGAGCGCGAGGGTGGAGCCGCAAGCGACGGCAAGACGGGATGCTCTGCGTGCCATGTCTTCATCCTCCGGGCGTGGAATCACGCCTTGTCGAAACCCGGTGGAATCGGGTGGGATGCAGTATAGGCGGGCCGCACCGCGCCCGGAATACTCTCCGGCCACCGCGGGCATTTCACGCCGCGCGAGCTGCCCACCCCGCCGTCCCGGGGCGCTCGGCGTTTCGTGGACTCCCGGACCCCACGCCGGGAGCACTCGGCGCTTCGCCGATCGCCGGACGCCACCGCCCGGCGGCACTCGGCGCTTCCCGGACTCCCGGACCCCACGCCGGGAGCACTTTACGCTGCGCAGAACGCCGGACCCCCACCGCTCCGGGACGCTTCACGCCGCGCGAGCTGCCGCACCACCGCCGGTAGCGCGCGCTACGACCCGAGTGCGGTCCCTCGTCCACCCGGGTCCGCCGAGACCGTCGCGCGGCCGTCGAGCCGCCGGATGAATGGCTGCGTGACGGCCGTCACGGCGACGACGGCCGCGAGCACGCCGGCGTTGAGCGCGGCGGCGAACGGCGGCGACGTCGCGGCCGCCACCACTCCGCCCAGGAGACCGCCGAGCGGAACCAGGCTGAAGCAGATGGTGTAGATCCCCATCACCCGGCCGCGCAGGGCGTCCGGCACGGCGAGCTGAAGCTGGGTCATGGAGGCGACGAAGTACATCGACATGCACACCGCGGTGAGCATGCCGCAGCCGAGCGCCAGCACGTACCCGATCGAGACGCCGGGCAGCAGGGCGACGCAGAGAGCGAAGGCGACGATCGCGGCGGCCCCGCCCATGGGCGCCGCCAGCAGCACCCGCCCGAGCCTCGGACTCCCCTGCAATGGGACCACGATCAGGTTCCCGGCGATCGCTCCGACCCCCGTGGCCGACAGGAGGAGGCCGTAACCGGTCTCGCCAACGCCGAGAAGCCGGGCAAACGCGGGCATGAGCTGGATGTAGGAGATGCCGAAGAAGGTGGTGGCGTAGGTGAGCAGAATCAGCACCCGGAAGAGCCGGTGCGAGGCGATGTACCGGATGCCGTCCACGAACTGCCGGCCGGAGCGTCCCGTCGCCAGCGGCACGTCCGCCGCCGGGGTGGGCGCGAAGCTCGCCATCACCCGGACCATGGCCATGAAGCCGACGGCCCCGGCGGCGAAGACCGTCCAGGTGTCGGCGAGCGCGATCACCACGCCGCCGAGCCCGGGGAGGACGATGCGCGAGCCCTGCCAGAGCATGGAGTTCAGCGCGACCGCGCTCATCATGTGCTCGCGCGGGATCAGGCTCGGGAAGAACGCCTGCCGGCTGGGGAAGTCCAGGCCCGCGATGAGCGCGATGGCGGCGGCGATGGCGAGCACGTGCCAGACCGCCACCACCCCGGCGCCGTCGAGGGCGGCGAGGAGGATGAGGAGGCCGGCGATGATCGAAGAGGTCGCGATCAGCATCCGGCGCCGGTCCACCCTGTCGGCGATGACCCCGCCGACGAGAGCGGCCGCGATGGTGGGAATCGACGAGGCGGCGCCGAGGTATCCGAGGTGGAGCGGCGAGCCGCTCAGCTCGTAGACGAGCCATCCCTGGCCCATGATGAGGAGCTGGAACCCTCCCACCGAGGCGGCGGAGCCCAGCAGGTAGCGCCGGTACGGCGCGTGGGCCAGCGCCCCGAACCGCGTACTCGCACCCGCGGGCAGCCGGCTCATGCGCAGTCCCCCGGGGCGGTCCCGGGACACTGCGGGGTCACGCTCCCGGGCGGCTGCGTGAGGGTCTCCATCTCCGCCGGCGCTTTCCATCTGTGCCAGAATCCATCGTACCCGACACGCGGACGGACTTCGCCCGCATGATGCCGAAGCCAGCAGTTCCCGCCAGGCGGGAACAGGCCCTCGAACTCCCCTCGACTGGACGCCCTGGTGGTCGGAATTGCGCCGGAATCTCAGCGCCGTGGCGGGCCATCCGCGGGACGCCGCCCGCGCGGAGGCCGACGACGGGAGCCGGCGAGTTCCGCCCGCTCGCGCTCGTACCCGCTCTCCTTCTCGCTGTCGCCATCGCGTTTCCGCTCCGGGCGGCGGCGGGCGAGCCGCCGCTCGTCGCCGCCGCGGCGAGCCTGCGCCACGTATTTCCGGAGCTCGTGCGCGCGTGGGTGGAGACCGGCGGCGTCCGGCCCGAGGTGAGCTTCGGCTCGTCGGGCAACCTCTATCGCCAGATCGCGCAGGGCGCACCGTTCGACCTCTTCCTCTCCGCCGACGAGGAGCAGGCCCTCGAGCTCGCGGAGGCGGGCCGGACCGACGGCGGCGGCGCGGTGTACGCGGCGGGCCGTCTGGTCCTGCTCGTTCCCCGGCATTCGCGCCTGGCGCTCGACGCGACGCTCGCGGACCTCGCGCGCGCGCTCGACGACGGGCGCCTGCGCCGGCTCGCCATCGCGAACCCGGCGCACGCGCCGTACGGACGCGCCGCGCGCGAGGCGCTGGTCCGGTCCGCGCTCTGGCCGCGGCTCGGCGATCGCCTGCTGCTCGCGGAGAACGCGGCCCAGGCGGTGCAGTTCGCTCTCACCCGCGCCGCCGACGGCGGCCTCGTCCCCTGGGCGCTCGCGGTCTCCGGGCGTGTCTCGCGCGAGGCCCGCCACGCGCTCCTCGACCCCGGCATGCACGGTCCGATCGCGCACCGCATGGTGCTGCTCGCGCCGGCCGGCGCACAGGCGCGCGCGCTGTTCCGGTTCCTGGCCGGCCCGGAGGCGCGGGACATCTTCGAGCGCTCCGGATTCGCCGCGCCGCCCGGCGCGACGATGCAATGAGCCCGCCCCCCGCTCCGCGCCCCGGCGGGGAACGGCGGCCAGCGTCATCCTCGACCCGAGCCGGTACTACGCCCGGCACCGGTGCCCCGCGCCCCGGCGGGGAACGGCGGCCGGCGTCATCTTCGGCCCGAGCCGGTACTACGCCCGGCACCGGCGCTCCGCGCCTCGGCGGGGAACGGCGGCCAGCGTCATCCTCGGCCCGAGCCGGTACTACGCCCGGCACCGGCGCTCCGCGCCCCGGCGGGGAACGGCGGCCAGCGTCATCCTCGACCCGAGCCGGTACTACGCCCGGCACCGGCGCTCCGCGCCCCGGCGGGGAACGGCGGCCGGCGTCGGGCCCGCGCTCGTGCGCCGGCGACGCGCCGCGCGCAGCGGCGCCATCGCGTCCGGGAACGACGCCGGGGCGCAGCGCCGGGCGCGAGGAGCGTTCCGCATCGGACGCCGCCGGGACGTGAACGTCGCACCGGTCCTCCTGTCCCTGAAGCTCGCGGCATGGACCGCGCTGCTCATGCTGCCGCTCGGGCTCCTCGCGGGGCGGGCCCTGGCGTGGCGCCGCTTCCGCGGCAAGCCGCTGGTAGAAGCGGCGGTGGCCCTGCCGCTCGTGCTGCCGCCGACCGTCCTCGGCTACTACCTGCTGGTCGCCTTCAACCCGGACGCCGCGGTCGGCGCCGCGTTCGAATGGCTGACCGGAGAGGCCCTTGCGTTCAGCTTCCCGGGTCTCGTCGCCGCCTCCATGATCTTCAACCTCCCGTTCGCGGTGCTGCCGATGCAGCAGGCGTTCGCCGCGATCCCCCACGAGGTCCGCGAGGCGGCCTGGGTCAGCGGCCTCTCGGGTCCGGCAACGCTCGCCCGCATCGAGCTGCCGATCGCGTGGCCCGGCGTGCTCGCGGCCTTCGTGCTCACCTTCACCCATACCCTCGGGGAGTTCGGGGTGGTGCTGATGGTCGGCGGCAACATCCCGTCGCGGACCCGCACCCTGTCGATCGCCATCTACGATCACGTGCAGGCGTTCGACATGGAGGCGGCCGGGCTGCTCTCCGCCCTGCTGCTCGCCGCCTCGCTCGTCGCCATGGCCCTGGTGCGCGCGCTCGCCGGCCGCGCGGTGAGGGTGTGACCGGCCCCCGGAACGCTGACGGGAATTCCCTTGTCACGTATCAAGCGCACCATTCCGCAAGAACGGGACCCCTTCCGGGTGAAGCCGGCAGCCTCGTTCCGCTCACCGTCCTTGCGGCTCGCGAAGCGCCCCGTGGCGCGCTGCGCATCGTGGCGGACCGGACCGTGACATCGCCTTCCGCCTCCTCCGGCCTGCGGGTCCGGCTGCGCCAGGAGCGCCCCTTCATGCTCGACGTCGCCTTCGAATGCGGCGCTGGCGAACTGCTCGCCCTCGTCGGCCCGTCCGGGAGCGGCAAGACCACGGTGCTCAGATGCATCGCGGGGCTCGCTTCGCCGCCGGACGGCGAGGTCACGTGCGGCGGAGAGACCTGGCTCGATGCGCGCGGCGGCGCCTTCATCTCGCCGCAGCGGCGTCGCGTCGGCCTGGTGTTCCAGCACTACGCGCTGTTTCCGCATCTCGACGCGCTCGCCAACGTCACCAGCGCGATGTCCCGGCTCCCGCGCGCGGAGCGCGCCGCACGGGCGCGGGCGCTGCTGGCGCGGGTCAACATGGAGGGGCTGGAAGCGCGCAGGCCTTCCGAGCTCTCCGGCGGCCAGCGCCAGCGGGTCGCACTCGCGCGGGCGCTGGCGCGCGACCCCCGGGTCCTGCTGCTCGACGAGCCGTTCTCCGCCGTCGACCAGCTCACCCGGCGGCGGCTCCGGCTCGAGCTCGCACAGCTTCGCCGCCAGATCCGCACCCCGATGGTCCTGGTCACGCACGACCTCGAAGAAGCCCAGCTCCTCGGCGACCGGCTGTGCGTGCTGCACCGCGGGCGGACGCTGCAGACGGGTCCGGTGCACGAGGTGATGCACCATCCGGTGAGCGCCCTCGCGGCCCGGCTCCTCGACCATCGGAACGTGTTCGCGGGCGCCGTCCTGCGCCACGACGAGAGCGCGGGAAGGACCTGGATCGGCTGGGCCGGAGCCGAGATCGAATGCCCCCTCGCGACCCGCTTCGCGCCCGGCGACCGGATCGCCTGGCTGGTGCCGGAGTCTCACGTCGTGATGCATCGCCGCGAACGCCCCTCGCGCGGCGAGCGCGAGAATCCGGTGCGCGGCACCGTCCGCGATGTCGTCATCCTCGGTGGCGATGCCCGCGTGACCCTCGACGTGCACGGCGCGGACACGCCGCTCGCCTTCGAGGTGTCCGCGCACGTGGCGGAGAGGAACCGGCTCGCGCCCGGGGCGGAGGCGGGGGCCTCACTGCTCGCGGACGGCATTCACCTGATGGCGGCGGAGGCCGGGCATTGACCGCCGCGGCGGAAAGTCCCGCCGCCGTTTCGCCTCCGTGGCCCCGGCCCCCGCTCAAGGTCCGACCCCCGGCCCCCGCGCTTCACCGCCGATCCTCGAAAGCGGGCGGCTCTCCCACCGGCAGCGGCACCTCGAAGGCGTTGAGGGTGAACGACACCAGCGTGTAGTAGCCGGCGAGGGTGACGAGCTCCACCAGTCCGCCCTCGCCGACCGCCTCCCGGGCCGCCCGGTACAGCTCCGGCCCGACACGGCCGGTCGCGAGCAGGGCGGCGGTGAAGTCGTATGCGGCCTGCTCCACCGGGTCGGCGAGCCGCGGACGCTCGCCTCGGCGGATGGCATCGATCGTCTCCTCGGACACGCCCTCCCGGCGGCCGACCCGGGTGTGCGCCCACCACTCGTACTCGGCCATCCACTTCGCCCCGACCGCGAGGATCGCGATCTCCCGCGCCGCACCGGGCAGCGCCCCGTGGAACCGCAGCCGCTCGCCGAGGCTCTGGACGACGATCCCGAGGTCCGGGCGGTGCACCCACGCGTTGAACGGACCGGCCAGTCCGCCGCGCGCGTCGAGCAGGCTCTCGGGCGACCGGCCGCGCCCGCGGCCGCCGCCGGCGATTGCGTCGATCACTTCCCGTTGCGCGGCGGTCGCGTCCGCTGGCCTGATGGCGGCGAGTCGACTCATGGTGGACCTCCGATGGGGCAGTGGAAGCGGCCGGGTCGCGACCCGGCCGTTCCGGCAAGCGAAATGGTGGATGCCAGTCTGCACCATTCGTCTCCGGAAGGGCATGGCCGGGACCAGGACCGATTCGCTCTCTCGTAGCCGCTGTAGCCGTCGGTGTGCAGCGCCCACTACCTCGGATACAAGCCTCTGGTTGTCCCGTCACCCTTCACGAGTCGCTTACGCGGCAGCAGCGCCTACTGGCCGAAGAAAAAGGATCATGTCAGGCAGGTTTTCCACACCCACGGCCAGCCGCAGGCTTCGATCTCGTTTCTCGAAATCGACGATATTGGCTCGTTCCTGGCACGTCATGACGGAGCGGGAGCTAACGCTGGCGACTGGAAACATCCCCCTTGCGGGAGGACTGAAATCGACGAAAGCCTTGCTGTGAAACTCTCGCCGCTGGGGCTCACCGCCTGCCACTACACCATACTTACTCTCGGAGCCCCGACTGACCAGATCCGTTAATTGCCGGGTGCATGGCGACAATACACTCGGCAATCAGATCGCCCACCAACGCGGCCTGATCCGAGTCGCCCGGCGGCAGACCAATGATTTCGGCATGCGATGGATCCGCCTCGAAACCGCCTTCGGCCTCAAGCGGATCATGGACAATACGCAGCGTATCGAGTTGTTCGGATACCACACGCAGGATTGTATCGACATTGAGTTCCGCGAACCGTCCGTTTGGCCTTACGCGAAGGCGGAACAGGCGCCGCACTTCGTTCAACCGATGCTCTTTCTCTCCCACAAAAGCCTCAAGCCAGTTGACAGACAAGCCGGTTTCGTCCGGCCTGGCCGCACGCAAACGGAAATCCGAACCGTCCGCGACCCCGTCCTCCAGGATCATGCTCGGCTTGACGTAACGGACGTAAGCGACTCGTGAAGTACGTCGTTCCGTAAGGTCGTTGTCGGTGCCACAGTGCACGCTCCATCGTTGTGTGGAGGGTGAGGGGATGGCACAAACGAGCTCGCGGTCCCGCAGTGTGCGCCCGCGCGAGCGGTTCTGGCTCGACCATCTGCGCACGGCCCGCCAGCAAGGGCTGACGTTGAAGGCGTATGCCCAGGCCCACGGGCTGTCGGTCAGCGCACTGTACACGGCGCGCTCGACACTCAAGCGCCGCGGCGTTCTCAGCGAGCCGGCGCCGGCGCCCCCGACGTTCGTGCCGGTGCGCCTCTGCCCGCCGGCGGGCGCGGCGTTTCGCGTGCACCTGCCCAACGGCGTGGTCGTCGAGGTCTGCGCACAGGCCGAGGACGCACGCGTGGGCGCGGTGCTCGAATGCGCGAGCCGGCTGTCATGATCCGTCCGCCGCACGAGGGCATCGAGGTGTGGCTGTGCGTCGAGCCGGTGGACTTCAGAAAGCAGATTACGGGGCTTGCCACGCTGGTGCAGGACACCCTGGCGATGGACCCGTTCTCGGCGCAGCTCTTTGTGTTCACCAACCGTCGGCGCACCCAGTGCCGGGTCCTGTACTGGGAGCGGTGCGGGTTCGTGCTGTGGCAAAAGCGCCTGGAGCGTGCGCGCTTCGCATGGCCGCGCAACGCCACCCGGGTGGTGAGCCTGAGCGGGGCGCAGCTCAACTTTCTGCTCGATGGCTATGACCTGTGGCGCACCCGCCCCCATGCGTCGCTGCACTACGCATCGATGTACTGAAGGGGAAAAGTAAATTTGATCGGTGCATCAGAAAGTTTGATCCCCCTGCCCGGTCGAAGCGGTTTACCCTACGGGCCATGAGCACGCCCGCCCCGCAATGTGCGAACGAGACTCTCGCCTCGCTGCACGCGCAGGTGCATCACTACCAGTGCGCTCTCGCCGAGCGCGACGCGCTGATTGAGCACTTGCAGGAGCAGGTGCGGCTGCTCCTCGCCCGGCGCTTTGCCCCCTCGTCGGAGAAGATGCCCGACGGGCAGCTGGGGCTGTTCAACGAGGCCGAGGCGAGCGCTGGCGCACCCGAGCCCTGCGAGGGCGAGCCCGGCTCCGAGGTCGCGGCCCACCGGCGCGCGAGGCCGAGGCGCGCGCCGTTGCCGCAGGGTCTGCCGCGCGTCGTCATCGAGCATCGGCTGGAGGCATCGCAGCGCACCTGTGCGCAGCATGGGGTGGAGCTTGAGCGCTTCGGCGAGGTGGTGAGCGAGCAGCTCGACATCATTCCCGCCCAGGTGCGGGTGCTGCGTCATGTGCGCGGCAAGTACCGCTGCCCGCGCTGCGAGGGGCATCTTCGCACCGCGGCGCTGCCGGCCCAGCCGCTGGCGAAGAGCATGGCCAGCGCGGGGCTGCTCGCATTCATCGCCACGGCGAAGTACGCCGACGCGCTGCCGCTGTATCGTCAGTGCCAGCAGCTTCGGCGCATCGGGGTGGAGCTGTCGCGCACGACGCTGGCGCGGTGGATGGTGGGGGCGGGCGAGCTCGTGGCGCCGCTCATCCACGTGCTGCGCGACGAGCTGCTCGACCGGCCCTGCCTGCTGATGGACGAGACCCCGGTGCAGGTGCTCAAGGAGCCTGGGAAGGCGCCGGAGTCGAAGTCTCAGCTCTGGGCGCAGATGAGCGCGGGTCCCGAGCCGCCCATCGTGCTGTTCGACTACGACCCGACCCGTTCGGGGGCGGTCCCCAAGCGGCTGCTCGAAGGGTTCACCGGGACGCTGCACACCGACGGCTACAGCGGCTACGCGCCGGTGGTGCGCGAGCAGCGCCTGGTGCATCTGGCGTGCTGGGCGCACGCCCGGCGCGCACTGGTCGATGCGCTGAAGAGCCTCGGGCTGAATCCGAAGAAGCTCCCGGCGAGTCCGCCTGCGAAGGCGCGGCGCGCCCTCTACGCGCTGGAGAGGATCCGAACGCTCTACGCCATCGAGCGCCGCATCCGCCACCAGCCGCCAGAGGACCGTGCGCACGTGCGCCGCAGCGAGAGCGTGCCGGTGCTCGATGCGCTGCGGGCCTGGCTCGACGACACCCTCGGCACCCTCCCGCCCTCGAGCGTGCTCGGCAAGGCGATGGCGTATCTCGACCACCAGTGGGAGGCGCTGGTGCGCTACTGCGACGACGGGCGCTACGGCATCGATACCAACCCCGTCGAGAATGCCATTCGTCCGTTCTGCGTCGGGCGCCGCAACTGGCTGTTCTGCGATACCGTGGCCGGCGCCCATGCGAGCGCCCGGCTGTACTCGCTCATCGAGTGCGCCAAGGCCAACGGTCTCGAGCCCTACGCCTACCTGCGCCACGTGTTCACCGAGCTGCCGAAGGCGAAGTCCCTCGGCGAGATTGAAGCCCTGCTGCCGACCCGACTCGCCCCCGCTGCCCTGGCCCGAGACTCACTCCAGGAGCCCTTCCCCTCCGCACGTCAATAACGCCCTTTGCGGGGCGCTTACTAACGGACGACATGATCGTCCGCAGGCAGATCATTGCCCTTCATTCGTGGAACAGTACGCCCAGATCGAAGGCGTCGATCTGTCGCAATACACCCCCAAGGGAATCGCGCCCGGCAACGCGCGACATCCGCCGCTCGGACCCGCGTCGCCTGAATATCACATATTGCGCCATTCCGCCGCCAAGAAACTGCAATCCGAGACGGGTGCCCTGACCATCCTTCCAGACCGCGCGGAGGTTGCCGTTGTCCATCAGCACCAAGCCGCCCTTCTGGATGCCAGAAGTAGAATGAACGAACTGCCAGAAATCCGCTTCGGAGTCCTTGTTCAGTGTATAACCATCATGAGCGGCCTCGTTTCGCAAGTATTTTATACGCGATCTGCAGGAAGATTCAAAATTCTTCTGTGCCTCGCACACTCCCCCTTCGAAATCGACGATGCCGGGACTTGCATCTGACTCGTCATATGCAGACTTGTCGGATCGGAATTCTTTGTCAGACCGTATTGGGCGCCATTTCACTCTTGGAGGTTGATCGCGATCGTCGATTCCAATAACTCCAATTCCATAAATGCCAAGGGTCTTCAAGGCTACGGCGCTTGCCAGGCTGTCCAGCCTCCCGGCCTGTCCGGCCTTTGCATGTCCGGTCGGCATTATGCCTCTCCCGTTGCGGCTTCCGGCAAGGGAATGAAAAGCACGGACCCATGCGCCCCCTTTTCACCTGCGGCGCCTGTCTCGTAGCCCTGGCCGCCGTCGCCGCCTTCACCGCCAGTGCCGATGGTTACTTCGAACCGATCGCCGATAGACAGGTCGCCAATCTCGACAATGAGCGTTTCCCCCGGATAACCCTTGCCGCCATCACCCCCGTTCGACCGAAGGCGGCTATCGGCAGGAAGCGCTCTCCCGCCCTGTCCTCCATCTCCGCCGTCGCTGTGAAGGCACCCGGCCCCTTGCGCGCCCGCGACAGGCTTGCCTTCATCAAGACTCCCGCCCCCGCCGCCAGCACCCCCATTGCCGCCGTCCGCCCGCCATATTTCCTGTTTGCGCTTGACGCTTGTCGCGTCGCCGTCAGCGCCGCCGCTGCCGCCGCCCGCACCATAAATCGTAAGGCCATCGATGCAGAACGAACCGCCGCCGCCGCCACCACCGCCAGCGGCTCCACGAATGACAAGCAGCCCCTGTAGAGAGGTCCACGGCCATTCGAAAACACCCGATTCAATGATGCGTTCAAGTCTGCCTGTCGGCATCGCATGGCTCCTTGACGGATGGCGGTCGGATCAACCCGATGTCGGTCATGAGGAATCTGCCAACAATCGGGACATCAGAGAATTGTTCAGCGCGAAGGAAACGCTACAACCGGACTCTCCAACAGACAGAGCACCCCGCGCCGCTTCCACAATTACCTCATACCGTCGTTGGAGGGAGACGGGCGGAACAGGTAATGGCAAAGACTTGACCTCCTTGGCATTGATGTTCGCTTGCCCAATAGCTCCACGAGCCGCAGCGAAGAGATGGTGTTTCATGGCCGCAGAGTTCAAGAACGCCCAAGCGTAAGTGGGCAAAACGCGGGTCTCATCGAGGCGCAGACGAATGAAGTATGAGGCTGCCACGGCCTCGAAGCGGCCGTCCCAAACACCGGTCTTTCCGACAAGCTCCTTGCTATTGGTTCGATTGAACAAGATGTCGCCTGGCCTGAGTGTGTACTTCCTGAACTCGCTCTCCGACAGGACCACGCATTTCAGGTCGTTGCAGTCGAGATCACCACGATATGTGATGTTTCCCATTCGCAGCACCGGCACGCCTTCGGATCGATCATTGGCCTTCCTACTCGTGCCGTACTGCGTCAATGTGCAAAAATCTCCAAGCGTGCGCACTTTCCAACGCATCGGGTTGGTGGCGGGATCCCCGAACATCTTGACGAACAGCGCCGGTATGAACTCCCGCAACAACTCCTGCGCTTGCCTCCGCAGTCGCTCGATCCTCGCCGCCCGGTTCAGGATGCCGATGATCCGCCGCTGCTCGGAAAGCGGCGGCGTGGGGATTGGAAGCGACTCGATATCCTTTTTTCCGATCGCCGAAAAGGTACTCCCTTGTCCATTCGCAACGAGTGCGGGTTCACTACGCTTGATGTGCCACAGAACAAAATCCCTTAGCACTCTGGTTTCGTCAGGACGGATAGCCGCCAAGCCTCGGCCGATGCAGCATCGCTCTCCCGCGACATTTGTTGGACCGACTGGAGCACGAACCGAAATGAGAATGTCGCCTGCTTCGGCAATCTTTCTCGGTGACACACACCACTTCCGAGCGATGGGATGAATCTCTCCGAAGTCCGCCTTTCCCTGAAAGAAGGGTAAACCCTCTCCATTCTGGTTATAAGTATGACCAGGAGGTAACTGGCCTGCGACTATCGTCGCGATCTCTCCGAGCGGTGCTACATCTATGCTCATTTTTCCGTCGCTCCCCGAGCCGCCTCGGTCAGTTCATCGATCTCGCCCAGAATTTGCGTTCCGATCCCCCGTAGCTCCTCCAGAATCCCCAGCGGGTCGCGGTGCTCGACCTTCGCGCGGCTCAGCGGCCGGTGCCGGTTGGCGCTCAGGTCGAAATCGGCGATCCAAACACACGACAGAGAGAAGACAGCAGAGAGAGGACAGCGGAACGCGACGCTAATCGCGCTCGCCCGCGCCTGGGCTGGAGCTTTCCAGGTCCTTGATCCGATCGAGAGCTTCGTTGAGGTCTGTCGCAAGGCCATCCATCCGGTTGGAAAATCGCCGCGAAACATAGACTCCAACCAGTGCAATCGCTACTGGAATCACGACGGCGACGATACCAATCAGCAGCGACAGCCCTTGCAGGTATATCGCAACCGGCACGCCCTCGCACATCGCGCTATGGCCGGCGCCGAGTGGACCGACCCTTTGCGGCCTGTTCGCGTTCCCATTCCAGGGCGGCGTCCATGGTTGTCGCGCGCCCGACCTGCACGATATGGCCGTCCTCGCCATATTCATGCTTATGCTCGGCTTCCCGGCGCTCCAGGTCCTTCGTGATACCAGTGTGAACGAATCTGTGGCCTCGCTTGAAGTGATACCTGTACGTTTCGCGAGCCATGACCCATGCCTCCGTGTCATTGGAGCAGTTCATCATCGACGAGACGCCGAATGTCGTCAACATTTCCGCACCGCCTCTACCAGTTCGTCGATCTCGACCAGAATCTGCGTCTCGATCCCCCGCAGCTCCTCCAGGATCTCCAATGGATCCCGGTGCTCGACCTCCGCGCGGCTCGGCGGCCGGTGCCGGTTGGCGCTCAGGTTGAAGTCGGCGGCCCGGATGGCGTCGGCCTCGGCGAACCACCAGTTCTCGGTCCAGTTCTCGTCAGGGTCGCGCTCGCGCCATGCCGCCCATCGCGCCTCCCGCTCTCGGAACGCCTCGACCAGACCGGGCAGGTCGTCCGCGTCGATGGGGGTGTCGTGATTGGCGTCGAGCTTGTAGCCGTCGTTCTCGGCGTGCAGAAACATCACCCGCGCCGTCGTTCCGCCCCTGGCGAACACCAGCACCGAGGTCTTGACCCCGGAATAGGGGTTGAACACGCCGCCCGGCAGCGACAGCACCGCCTCCACCCGGTTGTTCTCGACCAGCCGGCGGCGGAGCTCACGATGCGCCCCGGTGGAGCCGAACAGCACGCCCTCCGGCACGACCACGCCGCAGCGCCCGCCCTCCTTCAGATGGTTCAGCATGTACTGCAGAAACAGCAGCTCGGTCTGCGCCGTGCGACCGACCCTGACCTCCTCGACGATGCGGTCCCGGTCCAGCCGCCCGGAGAACGGCGGATTGGCGAGGATCACGTCGAACCCGTCCGGCGGCAGGCCGAGATCCGCCCTGGCCGTGCGGTCGAGGGAGCGGGTCAGCGCGTCGCGTCGCAGGATGCGCACCCGGTCCAGCCCGCGCAGCGTCAGGTTCATGGTGGCGAGACGGACCATCTGCGGGTCCACGTCGGCGCCGTGGAAGGTCGCCTCCTGCAATTGCCTGACCGCATCGCGGCTCAGCGTGTCGCCGAGGCCCCGCCGCACGGTCTTGCCGTCGGCCTCGACCTCCTCGATCCCGGCGGGGGAGGAACTGGCGAGGCGGATATGGTCCCACGCGCCGACCAGGAACCCCGCCGTGCCCGCCGCCGGGTCGTAGACCGTCTCGCCAATCCTCGGATCGACCAGCCGCACCAGAGCGCGGATGACGTGGCGCGGCGTGCGGAACTGGCCGAGCTCGCCCGCTTGGCGGATCTGCCGCAGCACGTGCTCGAACAGGTCGCCCTTGGTATCGGCGTCCACCCGGTCCAGATGCAGGTCGTTCAACTGGCTCACCACCTGGGTGAGCACGGTCGGCTCGTCGATGACCAGCCGGGCGCCGTCCATGAAGTCGGTGACGCCGTTCGCCGCAAGTTCGGCATGGAACGGAAAGACCTCTTCCCGTACCCAACTCACCAGCCGCTCGCCGTTCAGCGCCTGCGCCCAGGACGACCAGCGCAGGAGCTCGCGCGGCACGCTCGCCGCGCCGGGGTCGCGAGCGTTGCGCCGGTCGCGCAATCTCCATTCTCCGTCGAAGGCGCTGGCATGGGCGGCCGCGCCCGGCCGTTGGGCGGCCCGCACCCGCGCCGCGTCCGCCGCCTCGTACATGTAGAAGTAGATCAGGAAGCTGAGCTGCTCGGCGTTCTGGGCCGGGTTCGGATAGCCGCCGCCGAAGAGATAGTCGCGGATGCGGTCGATGCCGCGCCGCAGTTCCGGTGTCATGGGCATGGCGCTACCTCTGTCCGGCGCGGACGCCTTCGGCCGCGCCACCGTCCTGCCGCCCGAACACCGCAGCGTTGATCCCGACGATCAGCCGGTCCAGCGCTTCCATGCCGCCGAACACGCGCCGCGCCTCGTCATAGCCGCCGAGGGTGGCGAAGGGATGCTCGTCGAAGCTCCATTCGCCGAAGGTGTCCGTGGTCATCGCGTCGGCCCGTACCCGGCTGCCGATCAGGCCCGTCCAGCGCGCCTGCGCCGCATCGAAATCTCCCTGCTCTCCCCGCCACGCCTCGAACCGCACGCCGACCTCGGCGGCGCGCGCCTCGTGCTCCGGCGTGCGCACGATACGACCGTTCTCGTCGAGGGTCAGCCACTCGCGGCTCGCCGGGTCGATATGGTCGTCCACGTCGAGGGTCAGCAGCACGCGCGGATTGCGTTCCGGCCTGTACTCGCCTTTCGGCTCCACCACGCCGCCGACGATGGCCGTCTCTTCGTCGCCGTGGAAGTCTGTCACGCCGACGAAGTCGAAGATCGTGAACCCGGTCTTGCCGATGAGCGGCGCCTTGCGCGTGCCTCGCCCGCGCATCTGCCGGTAGAGGATTGCGCTCTTCGTGAACCGCGCCATGATGAGGTTGACGACCTCCGGGCAGTCGAACCCGGTGTCCAGCATGTTCACGCTGACGAGAATCTGCGGATACTCCTCCTCCTTGAAGCGCTTGACGATGGCGCCGGCGTCGGGCGCCGGACCGCCGCCGACGTCGCTCACCACGAAGTCGGCATAGCGCACGCCCGGATGCGGCTTCAGGTCCGCGAAGTGCGCGTCGAACATCTGCGCCAGAGTCTCGGCGTGACGCCGGGTCACCGCGAACACGAGGGTCTTGCCCCGGCGAGGCCAGTGCTGGACACCGCCCCAGCCCATGCCCTTCTCCTGCGCGTCGCGGAACTCGCGCACCAGGGCGCGGTTGCGCTCGGGGATGGTGAACTTCCGCTCCAGCGCCTGCGGGTCCACCGTGATCGTGTCCGAACCGGCGAACAGCGCCTCGAACTCCGCCCGCGCCTCTTCGTCGACCGCGATCCAGTCGAGTTCGTCGCGACGGACCGCGAAGCCGCCTTCGGCGGCGGTCTTCACCGTCATCGCCTTGTAGATGCGGTAGGGCACGAGATGGCCTTCCTCGATGGCCTGGCGCAGGTCGTACCGGAAGGTGGGTTCGGCGAGCTCGAAGAAACGCAGCGTGTCGCGCACGAACCGTCCGTCCTCGGGATCGGGGGGATCGGGGGGCGTGTCGGCCTCCGCCGTGCATGGCGTGGCCGTGAGCCCGAGCTGGAGGGAATCGAAATGCCGCAGCACGCCGCTGTATTCGCCATAGATCGAGCGGTGGCACTCGTCGGTGATCACCAGATCGAAGTAGCCCGGCGACAGCGTGCGGAACTCCGCGATCATGGTCTGCAAGGTCGCGATCGTGATGCGCTTGGCGCGGTCGAACCGCCGGCCGGGCCGCAGCACGTGGCAGGGATAGTCGCGAAGGTGGTCGGCGAAGGCGTCCTCGGCCTGCCGGGCCAGGGCGATCCGGTCGACCAGGAACAGGACGCGGGTGACGATACCCGCCTCGAACAGCCGCTTGACGAAGGCCGCCGCGGTGCGCGTCTTGCCGGTGCCCGTCGCCATCTCGACCAGCAGCTTGCGCCGCCCGCGCGTGACTTCGGCCGACAGCGCCTCGATGCACTCGATCTGGTAGGCGCGGTCGACGATCCTGCGGTCGATGGCGACCGTCGACAGGTTGCGCCGAACCCGGCGGGCGGCAAGGCGCCGTTCGAGATCGTCCTGGGCGTAGAAGCCCGCGATCCGGCGAGCGTAGGCGTCGGTCTCGCGGTCGAGGAACCGCACCTCATCGCCGTTCGAGAGGAACACGAACGGCACTCCGAGCTGTTCGGCGTAGTGCCTGCCCTGGTCCTGCGCCGTGATCGGATCGGTGCCCGGGCGCTTGGCTTCGAGCACTGCCATCGGCCGGCCCTGCCGGTCGCAGAGCACGTAGTCGGCATGCGTGCCGTCGGGCAAAGCGTGTTCGAACAGCACGCTCGAACCGTCGGTCAGGTTCCAGCCCGCGTCCGCGAGCAGGGCGTCGATCTTCACGCGCGCGAAGGCTTCCGTGGTGCCGCTCATGCCGCCGTCCAGGGATCGACGACACCCACGCCGACCTCCTCGAAGTCCCGGACGTTGGGCGTCGCCAGGGCCATGCCGCGGGACCGGGCGATCGCCGCGATCTGGCCGTCCACCGGAGCGATGGGCCGGACCGCCGCCAGGGTCACGGCGCCGTAGCGCAATTCCGCCTCGCCGACGGCAGAATCGTCGTCGAGATTGCGGATCGTGATGCTCCCCATGCCCCTGTCCTCCGTTCTTCCAGCAGCCCAATCTACATAACGATTGCGGTGCAACCAAGGCGCTGTGGGCGAACTCGGCGATTCCCGCCAACGCCCGGAGAGGCCGTACCGTGGTGGGATTCCAGCTCGATTTCGACCTTCGGGGCGCCGGGCCGAGGGGAATTCAGTAGCATGTTTCCGCCTGACGCAGGAGCATTCGAAAGTCGCAGCCCCCGACCGCCCAACCGGGATGCCGCACGGTGGCCGGCGGTCTTTCGGCACCGAAGGCCCGTTTCGAGCGTCTGACGAGCCGCTCGTCACGACTTCCGGAGAGCCCTGCCGCCTGGCGGGAATGGTGCGAGGATTCCGCGCATGGGTGCCCGCAGGGCTCCCGTCCGGCGTCGACGGCGGCGGCGCGGGGATTCCACGGCCCCGCCGGATGCCGCCGCGCCGCCCGCCTCCGCCTCACTCCGCCCGGTCGAGCTCGAACATCACGACGCCGGCCCGACGCGCGACGAACACCCCGCCCCCGGCGCAGACGAAGGCGGGCGCGAGCCGGCTGCGGTACCAGGTCCCTTCCCTCACGTAGCCGTTCGGGTCGGTGCGGGTGCGGTCGCAGCTCTCCTCCCAGTCCTCGCGCGTCAGGACACCGAAGTAGAGCGCCCCGCGGCACAGGTCCGCGAGGTTCGCGATCGCCCGCTCCGCCTCGGCGTCGTCGAGGTACTGGAGGACGTCCTGGCAGATGACGAGGTCGAACCGGCGCCGGGAGCGGAAGGTGGCCACCGAGCCGTGCACCCAGCCGAGATCGGCGCACAGGTGCTCGCTCACCTCGACCCCGGTGTAGCGGGCGCGCGGGAAACGGGCGAGGAGCGGCTCGCGCAGCCGGCCCAGTCCGCATCCCAGGTCGAGGATCGAACGCACGTGGATCCTGAGATGGTCGAGATAGCTCGCCAGGAACCGCGCCTGGACCTCGATGTCCACCGGCTCCACGACGCGGGTGCGGGGGTCGAGGTAGAAGCGCTCGTAGTAGGCGGCGTCGAAGTCGAATCGGGACGGCATCGGCGTGTCGGCTCGCGGGCGGCGGGCGGCGGCGGGGCCGCGACGGCTCAGCTCCCGGCGCCTCCCGGGCCCTCGGCCCCCTCGGCGCGACCGGCGCCTCCCGCGCCGGGCCTTGGCGGCGGCCGTGTCCATGATCGGCTGGACTCGGCCCCCTCGGCGTGACTGGCGCCTCCCGCGCCCTCGGCGTGACCGGCGCCGCCGTCACCCGAGCCCCGAAGCTCGGCCGAGCGCGCATGCGCCGTCAGGGCTTCGCCGCGTGCGAGGGTCGACGCGACCCCCGCCAGGCGCCGGGCGCCCCGCGGCGAGCAGCCGATCACGCTGGTGCGCTTCTGGAAGTCGTACACCCCGAGCGGCGACGAGAACCGCGCGGTGCGGGCGGTCGGCAGCACGTGGTTCGGACCGGCGCAGTAGTCGCCGAACGCCTCCGGGGTGTGGGCGCCGAGGAAGACGGCGCCAGCGTGGCGCACGCCCTCGACCAGGCGTCCGGGGTCCGCCACCGCGAGCTCCAGGTGCTCGGGCGCCAGCCGGTTGACCAGCCCGATCGCCTCGTCGAGGTCGCGCACCTCGATCAGCGCGCCGTGGGCGGCGAGCGAGCGGGCCACGATGTCCGCGCGCTCCAGCCCGGGCAGCATCGACGCGATGGCGGCTTCCACCCGGTCCAGGAATCCGCCGTCCGGCGAGATCAGGATCGCGCGCGCCTCCTCGTCGTGCTCGGCCTGCGAGAACAGGTCCATCGCGATCCACTCCGCCGGGGCGCTCCCGTCGCAGACGATGACGATCTCCGAAGGCCCCGCCAGCATGTCGATGCCGACGGTGCCGAACACGTGCCGCTTCGCCGCGGCCACGTACCGGTTCCCGGGCCCGACGATCTTGTCCACGGCCCGCACCGGCCCGGCCCCGAACGCCAGCGCCGCGATCGCCTGCGCGCCGCCGATGGTCCACACCTCCTCGATCTCCGCGAGCCTCGCGGCCGCGAGCACCAGCGGGCTCAGCGCCCCCGACGGGGCCGGCACCGTCATGACGATCTCCGCGACCCCCGCCACCCGGGCCGGAATCGCGTTCATCAGCACCGAGGACGGGTAGCTCGCCCTGCCCCCCGGCACGTAGATCCCGACCCGGTCGAGCGGCGTGACCCTCTGCCCGAGCGTCGACCCGTCCTCGTCGAGGTAGTGCCACGACTCCTGCCGCTGTCGCTCGTGGTAGCGCCGGATGCGAGCCGCGGCTTCGGTCAGCGCCGCGCGCTCACCGGCGCCGATCGCGTCCCATGCCGCGTCCGGATCCCCGGCCGGGACGCGGAGCCCGGAGAGGGTGTCCGCCGCCACCCCGTCGAACCGGCGCGTGTACGCGAGCACCGCCGCCTCGCCGTCGCGCCGCACCGCGGCGACGACCTCGCGCACCGCGGCGTCGACATCCGGATCGATCTCGGCGCACGCCGCGAGCAGGGACTCGAAGCGCCGCGGAAAGTCGTCCCGCGTGGAACGAAGCCGCGCCGGGACGGCCGCGGACATCACCGGCATCGGCCGTCGGGCGCCGCCGCCGCGCGCCCGATGCGCCCGGCAAGCCTGGAGACCCGCGCGCGCGAGAGCCCGAGAGAGCCGCTCCGCGGGGGCGGGAGCTGCGTCATGACCACCGCGGGAGTCACGGACTTCCGCCGGCGGCCGCCGCCGCGCGCCCGATGCGCTCGACGAGGGCGCACACCCTCGCGTGCGAGAGCTTCATGGCGGCCTTGTTCACGACCAGCCGCGCGCTGATCGCGGCGATCTCCTCGCGCGCCACGAGGCCGTTCGCGGCCAGCGTCGCGCCGGTGTCCGTCAGGTCGACGATGCAGTCCGCGAGGCCGGCCGCGGGAGCGATCTCCATCGAGCCGTAGAGGCGGATGATCTCGGCCTGCACGCCCTTGCCCGCGAAGTGGCGCCGGGCGATCTTCGCGTACTTGGTCGCGACCCTCGGCCGCGACGGCGCCGGCTTCGCGTCCCGGGGCTCCGCGAGCACGAGGCGGCAGCGGGCGATACCGAGATCGAGAGGCTCGTAGAGCCCGGCGCCGGGGTGCTCCAGCAGGGTGTCCTTCCCGGTGATGCCGAGGTCCGCCGCGCCGTGCTCGACGAAGGTCGGAACGTCCTGCGCGCGCAGCACCAGCACGCGAACGTCGTCGAGCGAGGTCGGGATGCACAGCCGGCGGCTGCCGGCCGGGTCCTCCTCGAGCTCGATGCCGGCCCGCGCGAGCAGTGGGGCCGCCTCGTCGCAGATGCGCCCCTTCGACAGCGCGATGGTCAGCATCGACGGGGAGGGGCCGGCACAGGGCTCCACGCGAAGACCGTGCCGGCGCCCGGCGCCGGTTCCTGCGAGTGGACCATGGCGACGCCCCGCGCCAGACCCGGGGAGCGGTCCATGGCGGCGCCCGGGACCGGACCGCACCCGGCGGTCAAGCGGGGACCCTCCGGATGCGCGCGCCGAGCTTCGCGAGCTTCTCCTCAATGCTCTCGTAGCCGCGGTCGATGTGGTAGATCCGCTCCACCACGGTATCGCCCTCCGCCACCAGCCCGGCCAGCACCAGGCTGGCTGACGCCCGCAGATCGGTGGCCATGACCGACGCCGCGGTCAGCCGGCTCACTCCCCGGATGACCGCCGTGTTGCCTTCGAGCTGAATGTCCGCGCCCATGCGCTGGAGCTCGTGGATGTGCATGAAGCGGTTCTCGAACACCGTCTCCGAGATCGTCCCGGTGCCGTTGGCGACGACGTTGAGCGACGTGAACTGGGCCTGCATGTCGGTGGGGAACGCCGGGTAGGGCGACGTGCGGATGTTGGTGGCGCGGGGACGGCGCCCGTGCATGTCAATCTCGACCGATCGCTCCCCGACCACGACCTCCGCGCCCGCCTCGCGCAGCTTCTCGATGACCGCCTCGAGCATGCGCGGCTGCGTGTCCTTGATCCTGACGCGGCCGCCGGTGATGGCGGCGGCGACCAGGTAGGTGCCGCTCTCGATGCGGTCGGGGAGCACGTCGTAGTGCGTCCCGCGCAGCCTGTCGACGCCCTCTACCGAGATCGTGTCGCTGCCCGCGCCACCGATCTTCGCGCCCATCGCGTTCAGGCAGTTCGCCAGGTCGACCACCTCCGGCTCCCGGGCCGCGTTCTCGATGACCGTGGTTCCGTCGGCGAGCGTCGCCGCCATCATCAGGTTCTCGGTGCCGGTGACGGTGACGAGGTCCATGACCAGGTGCGTCCCCTTGAGCCTGCTCGCCTTCGCGTGGATGTAGCCGCCTTCGACGTGGATGTCCGCGCCCATCTTCACCAGCCCCTCGATGTGCAGGTTGACGGGACGCGATCCGATGGCGCAGCCGCCCGGCAGGGAGACGACCGCCTTGCCGAAGCGCGCGAGCATCGGCCCGAGCACCAGGATCGACGCCCGCATCGACTTCACGAGCTCGTAGGGGGCGAAGAGCTCGCGAATGGTGGAGCAGTCGACCTCGATGTTCATGCGCTCGTCCACCACGAGCTCGACGCCCATGCGCCCGAGCAGCTCCATGGTGGTGGTGATGTCCTGCAGGTGCGGGATGTTCCCCACCTTGACCGGACCGTCCGCGAGCAGCGTCGCGGCGAGGATCGGCAGCGCCGCGTTCTTGGCGCCGGAGATGCGGATCTCGCCTTCGAGGGGGGTCCCGCCGGTGATGATGAGCTTATCCATGCGGCGCGGACCGGCGGCTCCGGCGGGAAGATGCGGCCCGGCGCCCGCGTGGGCGGCCGGTCGGGGAGCCCTCGCGGACCCATGCCGCAAGGCCGATGGATTCCCGCCCTCGCGGGAAGGCCGGCGCGGACCGCCGTCGCGCCGGCACGGGAAGGACGTGACTCGCCGCAGCTCGGTGGCGGCGCCGCGTCACCGGCGCAGCTCTTCCCACTGCGCCGGCGTGTAGGTGCGCAACGCGAGCGCGTGGAGCACGTCGCTGGCGAAACGGTCGCCGAGGGTCGCGTACACGAGGCGGTGCTGGCGAATCGTCGGCTTGCCCGCGAATGCCTCGCTCACCACCACGGCGTCGAAGTGCCGGCCGTCGCCGGTGACCTCGACGTGGGCGCAGGCGAGTCCGTCCTCGATCAGTCGGCGAATTTCGTCCGGTTCCATTTCCGTTCACTCCGGCGGACCGCGCCGGTGCGCTCCGGTTCGCGGAGCCGGCGCCCCTCGCGCCGGCGGCGGGCCGCCGGGATGCGCCGATGCGGCCCGATACGGCGCCGATGCGGCCCGGTGCGGCGCCGATGCGGCCCGGTGCGGCGCCGGTGCAGCCCGATGCGGCGCCGGTGCAGCCCGATGCGGCGCCGGTCAGTCCTTCGCGGCGTTCTTCGCCTCCAGGCTGGCGATCAGTCCATCGAGACCATCGCGCGCGAGCTCGGCGCGGAACGACGAGCGGTAGTTCCTGACGAGGCTCACGCCGTCCACCGCGACGTCGAAGACCTTCCAGTCCGTCCCGCTGCCCTGCATGGCGTACGCCACCCTGGCCGGTACGCCGCCGGCGAGCTCGATCGTCACCGGGACAATGAACTCGTCTTCCTTCTTGCGGGGCGTCGGATCGAGCCAGGTGAGCGCCTGCCCGCGATACTCGTTGAGCATCACCGCGTAGGTTCGCACCAGCCGGGTGCGGAACGCCGCGACGAACTTTTCGCGCTGCGCCGGAGTCGCGGCGTTCCAGTGCTTCTTGCCGATCACTTTCCGCGACATCCGCTCGAAGTCGAAGTGGGGCAGGACGAGCCGGTCCACCAGCTCGTACACCGCCTGCGGGTCCCCGGCCAGCGCGTCGCGCCGCGCGGTCAGCTCGTCGATGATGGTCGACGTCACCTGCCGGACAAGCTTCAGGGCGGCGGAGCCGTCGCTCGCCGCGGTCACCGCCGACCCGGCGGCCATCGTCATGACCGCCACCACGAAGACCGGCGCCGTGCGGCGCAGGAGGCCGACGGCCGGTCCGCGGGCCGCAACGCGTCGTGCGGAATCGCGCCGGGTCGAAAGCATGGCGTCCACTCCTGACTGGTGTGAGGGCTCCCGCCGGCCCGGAGCCCCGGTTGAGCTCCCGGCGCCGGGGAGCCGGCTGCGATCTGCGGTGAAGACGGCACGGATTGTACCGAAAGAGCCCCGGCGATGACGCCCCGCCCCGGTCAGGGCCCAGGACGGCTCGAAAGTCGCGGGACTATATGACGGAGTTGATGCCGCCCGTTATCGAACGCAGGCGAACAGATGGTGCATCACACAGTCCGTCGGGCCACAGAACAGGCTTCCGGAGGCCGAGTAGCATACCGTGCTACCGCAGTGTTTTCCCTCGCTCAAATAACGTGGTGTGCGTCCGTGGATTGAGCATCCTTCCAGAGCCTTTTCAAAGACTGCCGTAGCGACTTCGTCTTCACCCGCCTGAATGACGACTTTGTCCGTTTGAAGGTCAACGATTACAAGGGGAATGGCAGTTGCACATCCCACGAGAGAAATTGCCCCTATCGCCAGAATGGCAGTCATACTCGACTTCATCTTCCCTCTCCTCGCTCGGGATGGCCCTGGTCAGGGCCGGGCGTCGAGCTCCTCGGCGCCTTCCTTCTGCACCGGCATCAGGTCCGCCTTCTGCACCCCGAGCCAGAGCGTGCAGGTGCTCGCCACGTAGATCGACGAGTACGTGCCGATGACGACGCCGATGATGAGGGTGGTCGCGAAGCCGTGGATCAGCTCGCCGCCGAGGAAGAACAGCGCGACGAGTACCAGCAGCGTGGTCAGCGAGGTCATCAGCGTGCGCGACAGCGTCTGGTTCAGCGAGCGGTTGATGATCGACTCGGAGTCGCCGCGCCGCATCCGGCGGAAGTTCTCGCGGATCCGGTCGAACACCACGATGGTGTCGTTGAGGGAGTAGCCGATGACCGCGAGGACCGCGGCGAGCACCGTGAGGTCGAACTCGAGCCCCAGCACCGAGAAGATGCCGAGGGTGACGATCACGTCGTGGAACAGGGCGGCCACCGCGCCGGCGGAGAACTTCCATTCGAAGCGGAACATCACGTAGAGGAAGATCGCCCCGAGCGCGATGAGCATCGCGAGGCCGCCCTGCTCGGTCAGCTCCTCCCCCACCTGCGGCCCCACGAACTCGACCCGGCGAAGCTCCACCGACGAGTCCTTCGCGCGCAGCGCGTCGAACGCCCGGTTGCTGAGCTCGGAGCGGTCGATGTCGTCACGGGGCGCGAGGCGGATGAGCACGTCGTGCGCGGTGCCGAAGTGCTGGACCACCGCACCCTCGAACCCCGCGCCCTGCAGCGTCCCCCGCACCGGCTCCAGCTCCACCGCCCGCGGGTAGCCGACCTCGACGAGGGTGCCGCCGGTGAAGTCGATCCCGAACTCCAGGCCCCGGAACGCGAGCGACAGGATCGAGACCGCCAGCAGCGCCGCGGAGAACATGACCGCGAAGCGGCGCCGGCTCATGAAGTCGAGGTCGAGTCCCTGCCTGATCAGTTCCATGGTGCGGTCGGCCGTCGGTTGCGGGGGCGTGTCGGTCCGGAAGTCAGATGGAGAGCGCGGCGACGCGCCGGCCCCCGTACATCAGGTTGACGACCGCGCGCGTCATCAGGATCGCGGTGAACATCGAGGTCGCGATCCCCAGCGAGAGCGTGATCGCGAAGCCCTTGATGGGGCCGGTGCCGAACCCGAACAGCAGCACCGCCGCGATGAGGGTGGTGATGTTCGCGTCCGCGATGGTCGAGAACGCCTTGGCGTAGCCGGCGTGGATGCTGGCCTGCGGCGAGTTGCCGTTGCGGATCTCCTCGCGGATGCGCTCGAAGATGAGGACGTTGGCGTCCACCGCCATACCCACCGTCAGCACGATGCCGGCGATGCCGGGCAGGGTGAGCGTCGCCTGCAGCATCGAGAGCATCGCCACCACCAGCACCAGGTTGAACGTGAGGGCGAGGTTGGCCACGAGCCCGAACCGCCGGTAGTAGACCGCCATCAGGACGAGCACCAGGACGAAGCCGATCACCACCGATCGGAAGCCCTGGTCGATGTTCGCCTGGCCCAGGCTCGGGCCCACGGTGCGCTCCTCCACGATCTCGATGGGGGCCGCGAGCGCGCCCGCGCGCAGCAGCAGCGCGAGATTGCGGGCCTCGTCGGTGCTGTCGAGGCCGGTGATCTGGAACCGCTTGCCGAGCTGGTCGCGGATCGTGGCGACGTTGATGACCTCCTCGACGATCTCCTTGCGGCGCTTGCGCACCCCGTCGACGAACTCGGTGAAGGACTTGTGCTCGATGTACACCACGGCCATGGGGCGGCCGATCTTGTCCCGGGTGCGGGTGGAGAACAGCCGCGCCCCCTTGCCGTCGAGGGTGATGAACACCGCCGGCGAGCCGCTCTG
The DNA here is from genome assembly GCA_965202735.1 of Gammaproteobacteria bacterium. Classification (GTDB taxonomy): domain Bacteria; phylum Pseudomonadota; class Gammaproteobacteria; order HK1; family HK1; genus HK1. Next base: position 4,188,943 of record OZ241844.1, on the reverse strand, counting down.
CTGGTCGATGCCCGACGCCGCGTCGGTGATGTACTCGCCGGTGAGCATGACGCTGCGCTGGAGCAGGATCGGGCGGCCGTTGCGCTCGTGGTAGAGCTTCGCGGTCCCCGGCGTGCGCCCGGTGGCGAGCGCGGCCGCGGACTCGTCGTGGACCATGCGGAATTCGAGCGTCGCGGTGGCCCCGAGGATCTCCTTCGCCCGGGCGGTGTCCTGGACGCCGGGCAACTGGACCACGATCCGGTTCTCGCCCTGCTTCTGGATGACCGGCTCCGCCACCCCGAGCTCGTTGACGCGGTTGCGCAGCGTGGTCACGTTCTGCTGGACCGCGAAACGCTCGACCTCGCGCCTCGCGTTCTCCCCGAGCTGGATGTCGAGCACCGGGTCACCGACGTTCTCGGTCGATTCGACGACCAGCTCGGGCATTCGCCGGCGCACGAGGTCGTGGGCCTGATCGCGGTGGTCGGCGTCGTCGAACCGGACGATCAGGCCGCCGTTCGCGCGCACCGTGATCGCCCGCTGGCGGAGCTTCTCCTCCCTGAGCAGGGTGCGGATGTCGCCCGCGTAGCGCTGCTCGGCCTGCCGGACCGCGCCGGCGAGGTCCACCTCCATCAGGAAGTGCACGCCGCCTCGGAGATCGAGCCCCAGGTACATCGGCAGCGCGCCGAGACCGGCGAGCCACTCCGGTGTCGCGGGCGCCAGGTTCAGCGCGACGACGTACTGGCGGTCGAGCTCGTCCTCGATGATGTCCCGGGCCCTGAGCTGGTCTTCCCCGGACGAGAACCGGATGAGGAGCCGGTCGGTGATCTCCGAGTCCCGCACGGCGATGCCGGCGGTCCGCATCCGGGCGACGAGCCGGTCGCGCAGCGTCTCGTCGACCGCCGCTCCGCGCACCGCCGACACCTGCACCGCGGGGTCCTCGCCGAACACGTTCGGGAGCGCGAAGATCACCCCCACCAGGAGCGCCACCGCGACGAGCGCGTACTTCCACGCGGGGTATTGGTTGATCATGGGGGGCTGATCATCGGGGGGTTGATCATCGGACGTCCGGCAACGGATGCGGCGGGAGGGCCTGGAAGAGGTTTGGAGGTCAGCCCGACTTGATGGTTCCCTTCGGCATCAGCGCGGCGACCGACATGCGCTGGACCTTGACCTCCATGCCGTCCGCGACCTCGACCGTCACGAAGCTGTCGCCGACGTTGGTGATCCTGCCGAGCAGTCCGCCGTTGGTGACCACCTCGTCGCCCTTCGACAGGCTCGCGACCATCGCCTTGTGCTCCTTCTGCCGCTTCGACTGCGGGCGGATGAGAACGAAGTAGAACACCGCGAAGAGCGCGATGAGCATGATGAAGCTGAAGGTGGGATCGCCGCCGCCACCGCCTTGCGCGTGCGCGTCCGCAATGAAGAAGCTCATGGTTCCGGATCCCTGGCTCCGCATCCGCGGAGAGTGCCTGACTCGAACTGGAGAGCGCCTGAACGCAAGCGCGCATTATCGCACGAGTTGGCTCCTCCGGCTCAAGGCTTGAAGCAAGGCCAGCCATTCCCGCCAGGCGGGAACATGCTCCCGAATTCCCCTCGATTGGACGTCCTGGGGGTCGGAATTGCGCCGGAATCCCATCGCGGCACGGCCTCTCCGGGCGCTGGCGGGAATCGCTGAAGCACAGGCAGCAATTCCCGCCAGGCGGGAATCGCCGGCTCAGGCTCGACGCTCGGCTCGACGCCAGGCTCAGGGCTCGGCCGCGGTGCCGGGCGCTCCGGCGGCGCGGCGCTCGAAGAAGGCGCGGCGCCACGCGTCGAAGCGACGCGCCGCGATCGCGGCGCGGATGTCGGCCATCATGCGCTGGTAGAAGTGCAGGTTGTGGGCGGTGGCGAGCCTCGAGCCGAGGATCTCGCCGCAGCGGTCGAGGTGGTGCAGGTAGGCGCGCGAGTAGTGCCGGCAGGTGCGGCAGGCGCAGTCCGGATCGATCGGACGTTCGTCGCCGCGGTAGCGCCGGTTGCGGATCCTGACCGCCCCCCACGGCACGAAGAGGTGGCCGTTGCGCGCGTTGCGGGTCGGGAGCACGCAGTCGAAGAGGTCGACGCCGCGCCCGACCGCCTCGACGATGTCCTCCGGGGTCCCCACCCCCATGAGGTAGCGGACCCGGTCGGCGGGGAGCAGCGGCACGGTGGCGTCCAGCGTCCGCAGGCGCTCGTCGAAGGGCTCGCCGACCGCGAGCCCGCCGATGGCGTAGCCGTCGAACCCGATCTCGACGAGGCCGCGGACGCTGCGTTCCCGAAGCGCCGCGTGCATCCCTCCCTGCACGATGCCGAACAGCGCCCCCGGGTTGCCGGCATGCGCCTCGCGCGAGCGCTTCGCCCAGCGCAGCGTGCGCTCCATGGACTCGCGGGCTCCCGCCTCGTCCATGGGATACGCGGTGCAGTCGTCGAACGCCATCGCCACGTCGGACCCGAGCGCGCGCTGCACCGCCATCGAGCGCTCCGCGCCGAGGAAGACCTTCGAGCCGTCGATGGGGGAGCGGAACTCGACCCCGGCCTCCGAGATGGTCCGCCGCGCGCCGAGGCTGAACACCTGGAAGCCGCCCGAGTCGGTGAGGATCGGCCGCTCCCAGTGCATGAAGCGGTGCAGCCCGCCGAGCGCCTCGACCGTCTCCGCCCCCGGGCGCAGCATCAGGTGGAAGGTGTTGGCGACGACGATCCGCGTGCCGAGGTCGTCCAGCTCTTCCGGGGTCATCGCCTTCACCGTCGCGCGGGTACCGACCGGCATGAACGCCGGCAGCTCGACCACGCCACGGGAGAACGCCGCCCGGGCGCGCCGCGCGTCGCCGTCCGTCGACTCCGGGACGAACGAGTAGCCGCTCACGCCGCGGCGCTGGCGCGCTCGAGCAGCATCGCGTCGCCGTAGCTGAAGAAGCGGTATCGCCGCGCCACCGCCTCGCGGTACGCGCCGAGCACCGCATCGGTGCCGCCGAACGCGCACACCAGCAGCAGCAGCGACGAGCGCGGGAGGTGGAAGTTGGTGAGCAGCACGTCCACGCAGCGGAACTCGTACCCCGGGTAGATGAACAGCTCCGTCTCCCCCCGCATCGGCCGCATCCCGCCCCCGGCCGCGGCGCTCTCCAGCGCCCGCAGCGTCGTGGTGCCGACGCTCACCACCCTTCCGGCGCGGGCCCGGGTGCGCGCGACCGCCTCGCACACCGCCGCCGAGACCTCCACCCATTCGCAGTGCAGGGTGTGCGACCGCACCGACTCGCCCCGGATGGGCGCGAAGGTCCCCGCGCCGACATGGAGGGTCACGTGCGCGATCTCGACGCCGCGCTCCCCGATCGCCGCCAGCAGCGTCTCGTCGAAGTGCAGGCCCGCGGTGGGCGCCGCCACCGCGCCGGGGCGGCGCGCGTACACGGTCTGGTAGCGCTCGGCGTCGGCGGCCTCCGCCGCGCGGCGGATGTAGGGGGGGAGCGGCACCGCGCCGGCCCGCTCGATCAGCCGCTCCACGCCGTCGGCGCCCGCGACCTCCAGCTCGAACAGCTCCTCGCGCCGGGACCGCACCACGAAGCCGCCGCCCCCTTCGACGGCGAGGAGCGCGCCGCGCTTGGGCTTGCGGGCGCAGCGCAACCACGCGAGCACGCGGTCGGGGGCGAGAATGCGCTCGATCAGGACCTCGACGCGGCCTCCGGTCGGCTTGGCGGCGAGAAGCCGCCCCCGAATGACCCGGGTGTCGTTGGCGACGACGAGGTCGCCCGGGGCGAGGAGCCCGGCGATGTCGGGGAACGTCCGGTGGGCGGCGCGTCCCGAGGCCGGATCGAGGACCAGCAGCCGGCTGTCGCGGCGCCGGGGGGTCGGGAGCTGCGCAATCAGCTCCTCGGGCAGCTCGTAGTCGAAATCGGAGACGCGCACGAGGCGCGATGGTAGCAGAGCGCGGAGACCGCCCGGCGCGGATGCGGGGTCGTCTGGCGTATACTCCGGCGCCCGCGGCCCGGCCCTGCCTCCCGTGCCGCGGGCCGCATCGTGGCCGGGATGGCGGAACTGGTAGACGCGCTGGACTCAAAATCCAGTACTGGAGACAGTGTGCGAGTTCGATTCTCGCTCCCGGCACCAAGACCCCTTCCCCCGGCACGGACCTCGGCTTCGATCACCGTCCCGGCCCGGACGCGCCCGGGCCGGTCGCGGGCCCGCGGCCGGCCGGCTTCGGGCTCCGGACCGTCTTCACCAGCAGGTCCGTATCCGGCGAGAACCTTCCGATCAGGGGCAGCAGCGCGGCGCCGAGGACGCGCGCGTTCGGCCCGATGGACCCCTCCGCGAACTCGATCGGCGACAGCCCCGTGCGGTCGAACCGGCGATACGCGCCGGCCACTCCTTCGACCACGCGGCGGCGCCAGTCGGGACGGAGAAGTCCGTCGATGACCACCTCTTCGAAGTCGACCACGCTCATCGCCGACACCACCGCGCGCGCCAGAGCCTCGACCGCGCGACGCAGCCAGACCTCGAAGATCCCGTCGGCGCCCGCCGCGCCGCGGGAGCCGAACGGCTCCGGCGCGTCGAACCCGGCCGCGGCCAGGGCCCGTTCCAGGTCGATGACCGACGCCTGGTGAATGAGCTGGAGCGGACGCCCGTCACCGGCCGTGCCGCCCATGGGCATCGAGCCCAGGGCGCCCGCGTTGAGCTGCTCGCCCCGATGGAGGCGGCCACCGATGACCACGCCGCCGCCGACGAACGTCCCGAGGTAGATGTAGAGCGCGCTGCTCCGGACGATTCGATCGCCGGCGATCATCTCCGCCGCGCAGGCCGCGGTGGCGTCGTTGTACAGCGAGACCGGCAGGCCGGTCTCGGCCTTGAGCTCGCCGGCGACATCGATCTCGCGCCACGCCGCGATCGCCTCGCGTTCCAGGCCGAGCACGTCCGACCACTCGTGCAGGACCCAGGGCATGGCGACGCCGAGCCCGACGATGCGGGCGCGCAGGCCGCCCTTCAGGGAATGGACGAGCTCCAGGGCGGTTCCCGTCGCCAGAGCCATCGTCCCGGCCGGAAGCGGGGCGCGGTAGGCGGTGGACCGGGAGGCGACGACCGCGCCGCCGAGATCGACCAGGAGTGCCTCGAGGCTGCGGCGCCCGATCTTGACGCCCAGGGAGAACGCGCCCTCGGGGTTGAGCGCAATCGGAGTGAAGGGCTTTCCGACCCGCCCGCGCACCTTCTCGCGCTTGACGAGGAGCCCCTCGTCGAGCAGCGAGTTGACGATCACGGCCGCGGCCTGTCCGCTGAGGCCGGTGGCGCGCGCGATGTCCGCCTTCGACAGCGCGCCGGCCTGCCGTATGGCGGTGATCGTCAGGCGCTCGTTGTAGGCTCTGAGCCCGGTCGTGTCTCCGCCTCGCATCATGTCACGGGCGCGTCCGCGACCATAGAAATGAGGCTGGTGACGCTGAGCCCGGTCATGTCTCCGCTTCGCATCATGTCACGGGTGACCCGACGCTAGAGATCCGGAAGGTCGGAACGACGGGGCAGGCCGGCGCCGCGGCGGGTGCAAGTCAGCGCCGCCGCCGCCGTCGCGAAGTCCACCACCCGGCGGCATTCGTCCAGCGTGATCTCGGAGAGCCCCGCCTTCGTCGCCCTGCCGAGCTCGTCCAGTGCGCAGAGCAGCGCCGCCTGGAAGCTGTCCCCGGCCCCCACGGTATCGACCACCTCCACCGTGCGGCCGGGGGCTTCGAAGACCTCGCCGCGCAGCGACACCAGGGCTCCGCCGGCGCCCCGGGTCACCACGACGAGCCGCACGCCGCGCGCGCTCCAGCGGCCGATCGCGCCGTCGATCCCGTCGCCGGGAAACAGCATGTCCAGCTCCTCGGCGTTGAGCTTGACCAGGTCCGCGATCCCGGAGAACGCCTCGACCCGCCGGCGCCACCGGCCGAGGTCCGGCTCGACGTTCAGGCGCACGTTCGGATCGAACGCGATCAGCCTCCCTTCGTGATGGCGCCGGGCGAGCCGGAGCAGCGAGGACCCGGTCGGCTCGACCACCACCGAGTAGGAGCCGAAGTGCATGGCCGCCACCGACGGGGGCAGCTCGGGCAGGTCCGCTTCGCCGAGCGAGCGGTCGGCCGCATCGTGACCGTAGAAGCTGTAGTGCGGGACACCGTCCGGCTCCAGCCCCACCAGCGCCAGGGTCGTGGGGTTGCGCTTGCCGACGAGATACGCGGTGTCCACGCCCTCGTCCTCCAGCGCCCGCTCCAGCCGTCGGCCCAGGGGGTCGCGGGACAGGCCGGCGAGCAGCGCGGCGTCGCGCCCGAGGCGGGAGAGGCCGACGGCGACGTTGAACGGCGATCCGCCCATGCGTGCGTCGAGGGTCAGCCCGAGGTCCGTCCCCGCCGCGGGGAAGAGGTCGTAGAGCGCTTCGCCGCAGCTCAGGAACATGTCACTCCACCTGGGTCATGGCCGGCCCACCGAAGCGCGGCATCTGTCGGGACGCAAGGAGTCCATGCCGCCGCCACCAGCGGCCCGGACCATCCGAAAGTCGCGGTCACCGGCCGCCGCACCGGAATATCGCACGGTGACCGGCGGTCTTTCGGCATCGGATACCTCAATCGATCGTCTGATGGCGAGCGTCTGATGGATCGCTCGCCGCGGCTTCCGGACGGCCCCGCCGGCGTAGCGCTGGAAGTACCGGCGCTTCAGCGCGTCCGATGGATCGCTCGCCGCGGCTTCCGGACGGCCCTGCCCCGGCGGCCCGGCGGCGCCGGTCACCCGGCCGCGTAGGCCCGCAGGGCCGCATCGCAGCCCCGCGACCAGATCATCCCGAGCCAGCGCTCGAACGCCCCGGCGAAGCGTGGCGCCTCGACGAGGCCGCCGTAGAGCCGGCGCTGCTCGAGCCACGCGCGCGGACGGTCCCGCGCCGCTCTCGCGGCGGCCTGGAGCGTGTCCCAGGCCGGATCGTTCGGCTCGATGACGGAGCGGTCCTCGCGCGTACCCTCGCACATGCGCGCCCACAGCGCCTCGACCAGCGCCAGCCCCTCGACCGGCGTCCCGGTCGCGAGGCCGTCGCGGAGAATCGGCAGGACGAACCCCGGGTGGCGCAGCGACCCTTCGGCCGCGACCCGCCGCGTCGTGTCCGCCACGGCGGGGTTCGAGAAGCGCCGGCGGATCAGCTCGAAGTACGCCTCGGGGGTGAAGTCCGGCACCGGCCCGACGTGAGGCATGATCTCCTCGTGCTGCACCTTCCGGAACAGGTCGCGGACCGGCGGGTGCGCCATGCAGTCCGCGATCGTCTCGATGGACAGGACCTCGCCGGGGTTGGCGATGATCTGGTGGCCCGCGTTGAGCATGCGGATCTTCATCGTCTCGTAGTCCCGGACCCTGTCGGAGAAGGTGGCGCCGACGCGCTCCCAGCCCGGACGTCCGGCGCAGAAGTCGTCCTCGATGACCCACTGGCGGAAGCGCTCGTGGGTGACCGGCGCCGCGTCGTCGATGCCGAACCCGCGCGCCAGCGCGCGCTCTCGCAGACCGGTGGCGGGCACGATGCAGTCGACCATCGAGCTCGGGAACGAGCAGCTCGCGTCGATCCACCGGGCGAGGTCCGGGTCGGACGCCCGGGCGAGCGAGACCACCGCCCGGCGCAGCACCGCGCCGTTGCCCCGGAGGTTGTCGCAGCTCTGGCCGGTGAACGGACCGATGCCTCGCGCGCGCCGGACCCTGAGCGCCTCGACCATCGCGCCGAACGCGGTGCGCGGGCGGTGCGGGTTGGCGGCGTCGTGCCGGATGTCGGGATGGGCTCCGTCGAAGCCTCCCGTCGCAGGGTCGACGTAGTACCCGCCTTCGGTCACCGTGAGCGTGACGATCCGGATCGCGGGGTCGGCCATCCGGCGGATGAGGGAGGCGTTCCCCTCCTCCACCGGCGCGTAGTCGATCATCGAGCCCACCACCTCCGCCGACATCCCGGCCGGGTCGAGCCCGATCAGCGTCGTCAGGCAGTCCTGCCCCAGGAGCTTCCTGCGCTGCGCCGCATCGTCCGGACGAACGCCGGCGCCGACGATCGCCCAGTCGTGGTCGAGGCCGAGCTGGAACAGCCGGTGCAGGTACCAGGCCTGGTGCGCGCGGTGGAAGTTGCCGAGCCCGATGTGGACGATTCCCGGGGTCAGGGCCGCGCGGTCGTAGGCGGGCCGCGCGATCGTCTCCGGCAGCTCGTTCAGCGTGACGCCGGACAGTCGGATCATCGATGCGGCCTTTCGCATGGGGCCGGACCGGGGCTGCCTTTCGAGGACATCACGCGCCGGAAAGCCGGATCATCGGTGCCGCCTTCCTCGGCCGAACGCCGGTCCGGCCGGGGAAGGACGCCGGGCGCGCCGGAAAGCCGGATCATCGATGCCGCCTTCGGCGGCCCCGAGCCGGCCGCGGGAAAGGCGCCCGCCCGCCCCGGCGCCGATGGCCCGCGCCGGCGGAGGCGGGCCGCTGCCGGCCCGATGCCCCGCGCCGCGCCGGTGACGATCGCGCGTCTCCCCTCCGGGCCGTTTCACGCGATGCGCAGGCCATGGCCGTCGAAGCGGTGGATGTGCGCGGCATCGGGGGTCATGTAGATCGTGTCGCCGTGGTGCATGTCCACCTCGCCGCCCGAGCGCACGGTGATCGGATCGGCGCGCCCCTCCATGTGGACGTGGAGGAACGTGTCCGAGCCGAGGTGCTCCGAGACGCCCACGCGGCCCTTCCACGCGCCCTCGCTCGGCGACGGCGCGATGTGCTCGGGCCGGATGCCGATCGTGCGCGCGCCGTGCTTCTCCGCCTCCGGCCCTTCGAGGAAGTTCATCCGGGGCGAGCCGATGAAGCCGGCGACGAACCTGTTCCGGGGGGTCCGGTAGAGCTCCAGGGGCGAGCCCACCTGCTCGATCCTCCCCGCCTGCAGGACGACGATCCGGTCGGCCATGGTCATCGCCTCGATCTGGTCGTGGGTGACGTAGACCGTCGTCGTCTTCAGCCGCTCGTGCAGCTCGCTGATCTCCAGCCGCATTCCCACGCGCAGCGCCGCGTCGAGATTCGACAGCGGCTCGTCGAAGAGGAACGCCGCGGGCTCGCGCACGATGGCGCGGCCGATGGCCACGCGCTGGCGCTGGCCGCCCGAGAGCTGGCCCGGGCGCCGATCGAGGTACTCGGTGAGGTTCAGGGCCGCGGCCGCCTGCTCGACGCGCCGGTCCTGCTCGGCCCTGTCCATCTTCGCCATCCGCAGGGGGAAGCCGATGTTCCTGCGGACCGTCATGTGCGGATAGAGCGCGTAGGACTGGAACACCATCGCGAGGCCGCGCCTGGCGGGCGGCACGGAGGTCGCGTCCCGCCCGTCGATCCGGATCGTGCCGCCGGTGACGTCCTCCAGCCCCGCGATCAGCCTCAGCAGCGTCGACTTGCCGCAGCCCGAGGGGCCGACGAAGACGACGAACTCGCCGTCCTCGATCTCGAGGTCCAGAGGCGGGATGACGGTGACCTCGCCGAAGCGCTTCTCCACTCTGTCGAGCACGATGCGTCCCATGCCGGTGTCCTCACTTCACCGCGCCGAAGGTCAGGCCGCGCACGAGCTGCTTCTGGCTGAACCATCCGAGGACCAGGATCGGCGCGATGGCCATGGTCGAGGCGGCGCTCAGCTTAGCGTAGAACAGGCCCTCGGGGCTCGAGTAGCTGGCGATGAAGGCGGTCAGGGGCCCGGCCTTCGCCGCGGTCAGGTTCAGCGTCCAGAACGCCTCGTTCCAGGCCAGGATGAAGTTCAGGAGCATGGTCGAGGCGATGCCCGGCACCGCCATCGGCGCCAGCACGTACAGGATCTCGTTCCGCAGCGACGCGCCGTCCATCCGCGCGGCCTCCAGGATCTCGCCGGGGATCTCCCTGAAGTAGGTATAGAGCATCCAGACGATGATCGGCAGGTTGATCAGCATCATCACGATGACGAGGCCGGTGCGCGTGTCGAGGAGGTCCAGCTCGATGAAGATCAGGTAGATCGGGTACAGCACGCCCACCGCCGGCAGCATCTTGGTCGAGAGCATCCACAGGAGGACGTCCCTGGTCCGCTTCGACGGCACGAAGGCCATGGACCATGCGGCGGGCACCGCGACGAGGATGCCGAGAAGCGTGGACACTCCGGCGATGACCACCGAGTTCCACAGGTAGCGCATGTAGTCCGAACGCTCCTGCACGACCGAGTAGTTCTCCAGCGTCCAGTCGAAGAAGAGGAAGACCGGTGGGTCGGCGATCGCCTGCGCCTCGGTCTTGAAGCTCGTCAGGATCGTCCACAGGACCGGGAAGAAGATCAGGAGCCCGATCCCCCAGGCGACGGCGGTGTTGACGGTCTTGCGCTGCTTCGTGACGGCGCGGGCCATGGACCGTGCCTCCTCAGGCGTCCAGGTTCCTGCCGACGATGCGCATCAGGAACAGCGCGACGATGTTGGCGAGGATGATCGCGTAGACGCCGCCGGCCGACCCGAGGCCCACGTTCTGGCTCTCCAGCACGCGCTGGAAGATCAGGTAGGTCAGCGTCCGGGTCCCGAACGAGCCCTGCGTGGTCACGAAGACCTCGGCGAAGATCGACAGGAGGAAGATCGTCTGGATGAGGATGACGATGGTGATCGCCTGGCCGAGGTGCGGGAGGATGATGTGGCCGAAGCGCGCCAGGGCGCGGGCGCCGTCCATCTCGGCCGCCTCGATCTGCTCGGTGTCGAGCGACTGGATGGCCGTCAGCAGGATCAGGGTCGCGAAGGGCAGCCACTGCCACGAGACGATCAGGGTGATGGACAGGAGCGAGGCCTGGCTCAGCCACTCCAGCGGCGCCAGCCCGAAGAGCTTCCACAGGTGCGCGAGCAGCCCGTTCACGGGGTCCATGAACATGTTCTTCCACACCAGCGCCGAGACGGTCGGCATCACGAAGAACGGCGCGATGATCAGGACCCGGACGATGCCCTGCCCCCACATCGGCTGGTCGAGCAGGAGCGCGAGCAGCACGCCCAGGACCACCGTGATCACGAGCACGCCGCCCACGATGACGAGCGTCGTCTGCACGCTCGGCCAGAACGAGCTGGAGGTGACGAAGCGAACGTAGTTCTCGAACCCGACCCATCCCTGGTCGCCGCCGCGCAGGGGCAGGTAGCGCTTGAACGAGAAGTACAGCGTCATGGTCAGGGGCACGAGCATCCAGACGAGGAGCAGGAAGACCGCGGGCGCCATCATCAGGCGGGCGGCGGACCTGGAATGCCGGGTAGCCATGACGCATCCCCTGCCGAGACGGACCGAGGCGTGCCGGAGACGACTGTCACTGCGGACGCCGGGGGGCGATTGCCGCCCCCCCGACGTCGGGAGGATGCCTCAGGGCGCCGGCCGGAAGAATCCGCTCATCGAGGACCTCCGTCCCGAGGACGCCGACGAGAAGAATGACCTTGCCGCGGGCCGAGCGCGCCATTGCGCAGGAGCGGGCTCCCTTGCGGGTGCGGCTGGCAATCCGGTTCCGGGCGCCGTGCCGAGCGCATGACGAAGGCGCGGCCGGTCGGGCGGAATGGGCCGGACGGCCGCTCCCGGTCCGGCCGGAATCCTCAGTAGCCGGCGGCTTCCATTTCGTCGGCCGTCAGAGCCTGCGCCTTCTCGAGCGCCTCGGCCGCGGTCTGCCGGCCGGCGAGCGCGGCCGAGAACTCCTGGCCCACCTGCGTGGCGATGCCCGCGAACTCCGGGATCGCGACGAACTGGACACCGGTGTAGGGCACCGGATCGACGGTCGGCCGCGTCGGGTCCGCGGCGTTGATCGAGTGCAGCGTCATCTCGGCGAAGGGGGCCGCCTCCAGGTAGGCCGGGTTCTCGTAGAGCGAGGTCCGGGTGCCCGGCGGGACGTTGGCCCAGCCTTCCTTCGACGCCACGAGCGCCGTGTACTCCTTGCTGGTCGCCCACGCGATGAACTTCCTGGCCGCGTCCGTGGCGTCCGAACCCGCCGGGATCGCCAGCGACCAGGCCCAGAGCCAGTTGCCGCGCCTGCCCAGCCCGTTGTCCGGCGCCAGGGCGAATCCGACGCTGTCGGCCACGGTCGAGTCTTTCGGGTTGGTCACGAACGAGGCCGCCACGGTGGCGTCGATCCACATGCCGCACTTGCCCTGCTGGAACAGCGACAGGTTCTCGTTGAACCCGTTGGTCGAGGCGCCCGGAGGGCCGTAGCTGGTCATCAGGTCCAGGTAGAAGCCGAGCGTGTCCGCCCAGGCCTCGCTGTCGAACTGAGGCTTCCAGCTCTCGTCGAACCAGCGCGCGCCGAAGGAGTTCGAGGTGGCGGTGAGGAACGCCATGTTCTCGCCCCAGCCGGCCTTGCCGCGGAGGCAGATCCCGTAGATCTCGCTGTCCCTGTCGGTCATCGCCGCCGCCGCCTCCCTGACGAAGTCCCAGGTCGGCGCTTCGGGCATCTCGAGGCCGGCCTTTGCCATCAGGTCGGTCCGGTACATCACCATGGAGCTCTCGCCGTAGAACGGGGCCGCGTAGAGCTCGCCGTCGACGGTCAGGCCGGCGCGGATCGCGGGCAGGAGGTCGTCGGCGTCCCACTCGGCGGGCAGGTCGTTCAGCGACACCAGCCAGCCGTTCCCGCCCCAGATCGGAACCTCATAGGTGCCGATGGTCAGGACGTCGAACTGGCCGCCTTTCGTCGCGATGTCCTGGGTCACGCGCTGGCGCAGCACGTTCTCCTCAAGGGTCACCCATTCGAGGTTGATGCCGGGGTTGCGGGACGTGAAGTCGTCCGTCAGCCCCTGCATCCGGATCATGTCGCCGTTGTTGACGGTCGCGATGGTGACGGTGGTGGCGTGCGAGTCGGCCTGGGCGCCGGCCGCCGCGACGAGCGCGAGCGCACCAGCGGTACGGAACATGGTCTTCAGGTTCATCGGATTCCTCCCGGTGCTTCCGGAATTAATAAACGTGATTGATTTAATCGCACTTCCGTCCGCCGAGTCAAGAGCGTTTTCCGGGGCGTTTTCCGGGAAGTTTTCCGGGTGGCCAGCAATTCCCGCCAACGCCCGGAGAGGCCGTACCGTGGCGGCGATTCCGGCACGATTCCGACCACCAGGGCGCCCAATCGAGGAGATTTCAGGGGCATGTTCCCGCCAACGCCCGGAGAGGTCGTACCGTGGCGGGATTCCGGCGCGATTCCGACCCTCGGGGCGCCGGGTCGAGGGGAATTCGGGAGCATGTTTCCGCCTGGCGGGAATTGCTGCCGGGCGGCGCGCTCACATCGCGGGGTGTCCGGTCGGCTCCGCCCGCGCCGCGCTGCGGCTTCGGCGGCGCCGGCGGCGGCGTTTCGGTGCGCGCCGGTCCTCCGGCATCGAACGCCGTTCGCCGTCGTCCACTGCCTGGAATCGGGTCCACCAGCGGGCGTGCTCGGCGACGTCCTCGCCCGACTCCGCCCTCAGCAGCAGGAAGTCGTAGGCGGCCCTGAACCTCGGATGCGTCAGCAACCGGGCGGCGGCGGCGTGGCTGCGCCGGCTCACCAGCCGCGGCTGCAGTCCCCAGATCTCCCGCACCATGAGCGAGATGCGCCGCGGGAGCGAAACATGCTGGATCTGGCGCTCGATCACGTCGGCGCCGGCCGCCTCCCAGGCCTGCGGGCGGGACATTCCGCGTGCGATGCAGGCCTCGGAATCGCGCAGCACAGGCTCCCACAGCAGCGCGGCGAAGAGGAAGCCGGGGGTGACCGGCCGGCCCGATGCGATGCGTGCATCGGTGCTCGCGAGCGCCCTGCCGGCGAGGGTGGCGGCGATTCCGCCGGGCTCCGCTTCGATGCACGCCCCGGTCTCGGGGAAGAGGTGTCCGAACAGGCCGTAGCGCCGCAGCAGATCGTAGCTCTCGCGGGCGGCGCCGGCCATGAAGAGCTTGAAGACCTCCTCGCAGAGCCGGGCCGGGGGCATGTCGTCGATGAGCGGCGCCAGCTCGTGGATGGCGTCGCTCGTATCGCGCTCGATGTCGAATCCGAGCTTGCCGGCGAACCGTACCGCGCGCAGCATCCGGACCGGGTCCTCGCGATAGCGTTCGGCCGCGCGGCCGATGACCCGCAGCCGGCGCTCGCGCGCGTCGGCGTAGCCTCCGGTGAAGTCCATGACGGTGCGCTCGCGGTGGTCGTAGTAGAGGCAGTTCGCGGTAAAATCACGCCGCCATGCGTCGTCCTCCAGCGTGCCGTAGACGTTGTCGCGCACGATGCGGCCGTCGACCCGCACGTGGTCCGGGTCGTCGGCGGACGTGCCGGAGCCCGCGCGGAAGGTCGCGACCTCGATGATCTCCGCGCCCATCCGCACGTGCGCGAGCCGGAACCTGCGCCCGATGAGCCGGCAGCTCCTGAACAGGCGGCGCACGGTCTCCGGCGTCGCGGCGGTCGCGACGTCGAAGTCCTTCGGCTTGAGGCCCAGCAGCAGGTCGCGCACCCCCCCGCCGACCAGGTAGGCGGCGTGGCCGGCGCCGGTCAGCGTTTCGAGAACCTTGAGAGCGCCCCTGCTGATGTCGGCGTCGGAGATGCCGTGCTCCGACAGGGGGATGACGATGGGTTGAGCGATGGTGCTATCGACCCCGGCGGAATTCGATGGTGAGCGTGGTTGGGCGTCCGGCGGGTTCGGATGTTGAGCGGCTCCGGACGGTACGTATAATAGCAGCCCACGAGGCGGGTCCACACCCGCCGGACACTGCCGGACGCCGCCAACCGTCAACGCTGTCGAAACCGCGCTCCCTTCGTCTAGTGGCCCAGGATACCGCCCTCTCACGGCGGGGACAGGGGTTCGAGTCCCCTAGGGAGCGCCACCCCGGTCCGGACCCGCCCGCGTCCCAGCGGCCGCTGCGGGTCCGCACCCCTGCCGCCCCGGAGCCGCGGACGCTCCGAGCCGCACCTTCGAGCGCGCCGACATCCGCGACGGCGACGCCGGGCGCCGCATGACCCGCATCGTCCTCATCAGCCCCTACGAGATCGGACGCCAGCCCTTCGGGCTCGCGGAGCCGGCGCGCTGGCTCGACGACGCCGGGTTCGACGTGCGCTGCTGCGACCTCTCGATCGAGCGCCTGCCCGCCGATGCGCTGGCCCGTGCCGACATGGTCGCCGTCTACCTGCCGATGCACACCGCGACCCGGATCGCGTTCGAGATGCTGCCGAAGGTCCGCGCCCTGGCGCCGCGCGCGGCGCTGTGCGCCTACGGCCTGTACGCCCCGGTCAACACGCGGGGCTTGCGCCGGCTCGGGGTGGACACCGTCATCGGGGGCGAGTACGAGCCGCATCTCCTCGACCTCGCCGAGCGGGTGCGGGCCGGGGAGCCGAGCCCGTCCCTCGGGGTGGTCAACGACACCGCGAAGATCGCGTTCCGCACGCCGCTCCGCGACGTCCTCCCCGCCCTGGAGCGCTACGCCGCGATCGTGATGCCCGACGGCACGTCGCGCCCGACCGGATTCGCCGAGGCGTCGCGCGGCTGCCGGCACCGGTGCCGGCACTGTCCGGTGGTGCCGGTGTACGAAGGCCGGTTCCGGGTCGTGCCGGTGGACGTGGTGGTGGCCGATGTCGCGCAGCAGGTGGCGGCGGGCGCCCGGCACATCTCGTTCGGCGACCCCGACTTCCTCAACGGCCCCACCCACGCGCTGCGGGTGGCGCGGGCCGTGCGCGAGGCGTTCCCGGACATCACGTGGGACGCCACGGTGAAGATCGAGCACATCGTGCGCTACCCCGGGCACATCGAGGCGCTGGCCGAGGCCGGCTGCCTGTTCCTCGTCTCCGCGGTGGAGTCCATCGACGACCGGGTCCTCGAACGCCTCGCAAAGGGACACACCGCCGAGGACTTCGAGCGGGCGGTGGAGATCGTGCGCGCGACCGGCCTGCACCTCACGCCGACGTTCGTGCCCTTCACCCCATGGACCACCGTGGAGGGCTACCGGGCCCTGCTCGCACGGCTGATCGAGCTGCGTCTCGTGGAGAGCGTGCCCGCGGTCCAGCTCTCGATCCGGCTGCTGGTCCCGGCCGGCTCCCATCTGTTCCGGATCGAAGGGTTCGAGGATATCGTCGACGCGTTCGACGACGACCTGCTCGGCTGGCCGTGGCGCCACCCGGACCCGGAGGTGGATGCGCTGCAGGCGCGCATCCAGGCCGCCGCGGAGGCCGCCGCCGGCAGCGGGGAGCCGCACCGCACGACGTTCGAGCGCATCTGGAGGTGCGCCCACGAGGCGCTCGGCGAAGCGCCTCCGGCGCTTCCCGGCGACATGGGGCCGCCGGCCCCGATGCACTCGGAGCCGTGGTACTGCTGCGCCGAGCCGACCGCGAGCCAGCTTGCCGCGGTATGATGGGCGCGGCTCCCGCGGACGCACCGGAGACGGCGGCTGGATGGACGGTACAGGGGACAACGCGACCCTGGAGACCCTCCGGATCGACAAGTGGCTCTGGGCGGCCCGCTTCTTCAGGACCCGGTCGCTCGCCGCGCAGGCGGTTTCCGGAGGGCTGGTCCAGGTCGCGGACCGGCGGGTCAAGGCGTCGCGCCGGCTGCGCCGGGGCGAGATCGTCCATGTGCGGCGCGGCGTCCAGGCGTGGGACGTCGTGGTCACGGGACTGTGCGAGCAGCGCCGCCCGGCCCGGGAGGCGCAGACCCTGTACGAGGAGACGCCCGAGAGCGTCGAGAGGCGCACCGCCGAGGAGGCCCGGCGCGAGCAGGCCCGCATGCGCCGGGCCCGGGGACTGGGACGGCCGACCAAGCGCGAGCGGCGCGTGCTGGCGCGCTGGCGGGACCGCGGGCTCGGCGATGCCGCGCAGGGGCCCGGTGACGAGGAAGCGCCACCGCCGCGCTGAACCGGCCATCCGGTCTCCGCCGAGGCCGCCCGGATTCCCGCCGCCCGGAGCCCCGCCCCCGCGGGAATGACGGCGCCCGCCCCCGCGGGAATGACGGCGGAGGGATCGGCGACCGGCGTGTGCGATGCTCCGGCGTGCATGGACAGTGACCGAAACAAGGTTGCCGACCGTACCCGGAGGGGCTCTGCTCCCGCGGGATGGCACGCTCGATACGTGGCAAAGTCACTCTCGTCGGCGTGCATGAGCGGCGGACGCCGATGGGCTCCCGCCTGCGCGGAGACAGCGGCCGGGGGCGTTCCGGCGGGCGCCGGGACCACGGCGACGGGGCTGCCGTTCGAACGGAAACCGACGTGGGCGCGATCATCCACCCCTTCGTGCAGCTCTGC
Organism: Gammaproteobacteria bacterium; assembly: GCA_965202735.1. Classification (GTDB taxonomy): domain Bacteria; phylum Pseudomonadota; class Gammaproteobacteria; order HK1; family HK1; genus HK1. The sequence goes on along the minus strand of OZ241844.1, from coordinate 4,171,786 downwards.
CTGCTGCGGATGAAGCCGCAGGATCTGCCGGCGTCGGGAACGCTGCTCGCCCTGGCGCTGATCGCCCACACCGCGGCGGGCGCGGCGGTGGCCACCGTCAGCCTCGGGCTCACCCGGGCGCTGGCCGCGGGAGTCGTCGACACCGCGCTCCTGTGCGCGCTCACGACCGGGCTGCTGATGCTCCGCGCGCTCCGCGAGCGCGCCGTCCAGACCCTCACCGCGCTTGCCGGGGCCGGCGCCATCATCGGGCTCGCGGCGTATCCGGTCAGCCTCTGGCTGCATGGCGCGCAGAGCGCGGACGGGCCGGAGCCGGCGCTCGCGGTGCTCCTCCTCGCGGTGCTCGGCTGGAGCCTGACGGTGTCGGCCCACATTCTCCGTCACGCGATCTCGGCGCCGTTCTACATCGGGCTCCTCGTCTCCATCGTGTTCTACTGGATCTCGATCCGGGTCCTGAGCAGCCTGTTTCCGCTCGGCGTCTAGCGCATGCACATCCACATCCTCGGCATCTGCGGCACCTTCATGACGGGGCTCGCCCTGATCGCGCGCGAGCTCGGCCACCGGGTCACGGGCTCGGACCGGGACGTCTACCCGCCGATGAGCGGGGTGCTGGCCCGGGCCGGCATCACTCCGGTCACCGGGTACGAGCCCGCGCAGCTCGAGCCCGCGCCCGACGTGGTCGTCGTCGGCAACGCGATGACCCGCGGCAATCCGTGCGTCGAGCACATCCTCGAGACGGGGCTGCCGCACACGTCCGGTCCGGCCTGGCTGAGCGAGCACGTGCTCGCCGGCCGGCACGTCGTCGCGGTGGCCGGCACCCACGGCAAGACCACCACCACCGCGATGATCGCGGTGATCCTGGAGGCCGCCGGCCTCGACCCGGGCTTCCTCGTCGGCGGCGTGCCGCGCGACCTCGACTCCGCCGCCCGCGTCGGCCGGGGCGGCCCCCGGCGGCTGTTCGTCATCGAGGCCGACGAGTACGACACCGCCTTCTTCGACAAGCGCTCGAAGTTTCTGCACTACCGCCCGCGCACCCTGGTGCTGAACAACCTGGAGTTCGACCACGCCGACATCTTCCGCGACCTCCCCGACATGCAGCGCCAGTTCCACCACGTGGTGCGCATCGTGCCCGCCGGCGGCCGGATCGTGGCCGGGGCCGGGCAGCGCCATGTCGACGAGCTCCTCGCGATGGGGTGCTGGACCCCGGTGGAACGGGTCGGCGACGGCGGTGACTGGTCGGCCGTCCCGGCCGCGCCGGACGGCGGACGGTTCGAGGTCCGCCACCGCGGCCGGGCCGTCGCCGAGGTCGAGTGGGGCCAGCGCGGCGCACACAACGTCGCCAACGCGCTGGCCGCCATCGCGGCGGCGCGGCACGCGGGCGTCGAGCCGGGGGCGGCCGCGCGCGCGCTCGGCGGCTTCACCGGGGTCAGGCGGCGGCTCGAGCACTGCGCGACGGTGGACGGGGTCGCGCTCTACGACGACTTCGCCCACCACCCGACCGCCATCGCCGCCGCCATCGATGCGCTGCGCGGCAGCCGCCGGAGCGAGGCCGGCGGGGCGCGGCTGCTCGCGGTGCTGGAGCTCGCGTCGAACACGATGCGGCGCGGGACGCATCGCGCGACGCTCGGACCGGCGCTCCTCGGAGCCGACGCGGCGTGGGTGCTCGCCCCGGCGCGGAGACCGGCGCCCGGCGGCTGGGACGCACGCTCGCTCGCGCGCGAGGACGGGGCTGTACGCGTCCGGGACGACATCGATACCATCGTGCGCGAATGCTGCGACGCGGCGCGCCCGGGAGACGCGATCCTGATGATGAGCAATGCGGGCTTCGGCGGAATCCGGGAGCGCATCGCGGCGGCGCTGCGGGACCGCGCCGCGGCGGGCGGCGACCATTCCGCGGCGGGCGGCGACCATTCCGCGGCGGTGTGGCGCTCCGGGCGGACGGAGGCCGCGGACGGCGGAGGCGGAGGAAGATCGATGGTGTGCGCGGATGGAGCTCCGGGGCCGGCCGGGCGGCTTCGCGCCGCGACGGGACCGGTGCGGTGAACGTCTCCCGGACGCTCCGGCGCTGCCGCCCGCGCACTCGGCCGTCGTCTCTCGCATGAGCCCGGACACTCCACCGGTCCCGGCCCCCGCGGCTCGCGAGTCGCTGGAGGAGACGCCGGTGTTCGCGCTCGACACCGTGCTGTATCCCGGGGGGCCGCTGCCGCTGCGCATCTTCGAGCCGCGCTACGTGGACATGGTGAGCGACCGGCTGCGCCGCGACGCGCCGTTCATCGTCGCGCTCATCCGCTCCGGCCACGAGGTGGGCGGCGGCGCCACGACCCACTCGGTGGGGACGCTGGCGCGCATCGTGGACTGGAACCGGCAGGACGACGGGCTGCTGGGGATCGTCGCTCTCGGCGGGCGCCGCGCGCGGGTGCTCGACACCGAGACCCGCGCCGACGGCCTGTGCGTGGCGTCGGCGCGGGTGCTGGAGGACGAGCCCGCCGCCGAGGTGCCGCCCGAGCACCGCCGGCTGGCGGGGCTGCTGCGCGGACTGCTCGACCAGCTCGAGTCCCGCTACCGCCACGTCACCCCGCGCTTCGAGGACGCGAGCTGGGTCGGCTACCGGCTGAGCGAGCTGCTGCCGATGCCGCTCGCGCGCAAGCAGCGCCTCCTGGAAATCGACGACCCGCTGCTGCGCCTCGGCGAGCTCGCGGAAGTCGTCGCGGCGCTCATCAAGCGCGGCGAACGCTGAGCCGGCTGAGCTGAATGCACGGGCTCGGGCACTCCGGGGGTGCCCGGCTTCGGAACCGCGCCCGCTCAGGGACCGAGGAGCGACACGCGCCACCCGCCGTCATCGAGCGAGTAGCAGGTGCGCTCGTGGAGACGGTCGGGGAGCGAGCGCCAGAACTCGATGCGGTCCGGCGCCACCCGGTAGCCCGACCAGTGGGGTGGGCGCGGGATGGGCCGGTCGCCGAAACGCTCGGTGAACGAGGCGACCCGAGCCTCCAGCGCCTCGCGGCTCTCCAGCGGCTCCGACTGGTCCGACGCCCAGGCCCCAACCTGGCTTCCCGGGTGCCGGCCGGCCCAGTAGGCGTCGGCTTCCGCGTCCGCCACCGGGGAGGCGCGGCCTTCGACCCTCACCTGCTCCATGAGCGGGTCCCAGAACAGGCACATCGCCACCCGCGGATTCGTCGCGAGCTCGCGCCCCTTGCGGCTCAGGGTGTTGGTGTAGAAGACGAACCCCGAGGCGTCGTATCCCTTCAGCAGCACCACCCGCGCGGACGGGCGCCCTCCGGCGTCCACGGTGGCGACGGTCACCGCGGTCGGCTCGTTCAGATCGCAGGCCGCGGCGCGCCTGAACAGGGCGTCGAACCGGTCGAGCGCTTCCCGGAGCTTCGACATGATTCGGGCTCTTCCTCCCGGGACTCGGTACGGGCGCGGAATTGCACCAGCAAACGCGCGCGCCCGCAAACGAGCGGCGACCGGGGGCAGGGCTCTCCGAGGATCGGAACGAGGGATCTCGCAAGGCGGACGTACACCCGGATACGGACCGCGACGACACGGTGCACGCGCCACACGCCACGCGGGCTCACGGGTAGCGCACGCCCTCGCCCGCGAGCACCGCGGCGTACCCCTCGCGCCAGGTGGGATAGCGAAAGCGATAGCCGCTCGCCCGGAGCCGGGCGTTGCGGCACCGCTTGCCCGAGCCTCGCTCCCCGGATTCGCCGCCGCGCACCCGCCGCGGCGCCGGGGCGCCGAGCCGGGACGCGAGCCATTCCAGGACCTCGCACTCCTCGACCGGCGCGTCGTCGACCCCGATGTACGCGTCGTCGCACCCTTCGTCGAGCTCGACGAGGTGCGAGAGCACTCCGGCGCAGTCGTCGCGGTGGATGCGGTTCGTGAACTTCGGCGGGTCGCCGGCGCAACGCGCCCCGGCCCGCGCCCGCTCGATCATCCAGCCGCGGCCGGGGCCGTAGATTCCCGCGAAGCGCACCACGGTGGCAGGGATCGGGCTCGCGAGCATCCGCCGCTCGCCCGCCACCAGGCTCTCGCCGGCGAAGCCGCGGGGCGCGAGCGGCGCCGTCTCGTCGACCCACTCGCCGCCGCGCTCGCCGTAGACGGAGGTGCTCGACACGAAGATGACCCGGCGGGGAGGCTCGGACCGCGCCTCCAGCGCCTCCAGCAGGGCCGAGACGCCGTCGGCGTAGGCACGCCGGTACGCCTCTTCGTCGCGGCTTCCGGCGGCGACGGCGTAGACGACGACATCGACCGCGGGGACGGCCCGCTCGATCCCGCGGCGATCGGTCAGATCCACCGGCACCGGCCTCAGGGGCGCACGGAGCCGGTGCGCCGAACGGCGGGCTCCGAAGACATCGTGGCCGCGCTCGACGAGCTCCAGGCCGAGCGCCGTCCCCACATCTCCGCAGCCGGCGATCAGGACCCGGGACAAGCGGCTCCCTCGCAGGGTTCGGGCTCCGGCCGCCCCGACGCCTCCAGGCGGGATTCCAGCGCATCCGTGCGATGCTCCACCACCGCGAGGCGCATCCCGAACACCGCCAGCTCCTCGCGCAACCCGGCCCGGCCGGCTCCCATCTCCTCGCGCAGCTCCTTCTGCCCCGCCCTCAACTCCGCCTGTCCGGACCGCGTCTCCTCGCGCAGCCCGGCCTGCCCCACCCTCAACTCCGCCTGCCCAGCCCGTATCGCCTCGCCCAGCTCGGCCTGCCCCGCCCGCACCTCTGCGCGGAGCTCGGACTGCTCCGCCAGCATCCCGGCCTGGGGCGCACGCATGTCCTCCCGTATGCCGGCCTGCCCCGTCAGCGCCAGCGAGGCCGGCGCCGAGAACGCGAGCACCACCGTCACGAGCAAGCCGAGCTGATCGATCTTCAACGAAGTACTCCTGGCGAGGCTGCGCCTCGGACCGGCGAGACATGTCCGAACGTACCCGACTGCTCTCATCCCCGGCGCGTCGGCAGCCGCCTCGTACCTCCCGGTCCACGAGCCGCTCGGAAAATCCGGCTCGACAGTTGAAGATCCGGGACGCTCGACGAGCCCGGCGGACATGTCGTCATCGTACCTCCGCGACGGAGCCGCAATCCACCGGGCGGACCCCTGGGGCCAAGGCTGATTCGTTCTCTCGATCATCTCCAATTAATTCAAGGGGTTAATTCCGTCGGGATTCCCTTCGTCCGGAATTCCCGCGAGCCGAAAAAGAGCCGTTGCATCAAGAGGTTACGCTTTCCGAGGCGTTCATGGACGCACGAGAACGAATTTGCCTTGCCCCTGGGGCAGCGGGGCAGCAGGGCTATTTCACGCTAGCAGTAGCTGATTGACTGGGCAGTTGGTGTGCCAGGGTCTGGCTTTTCGTGTCGGCTTGGTGCATGCTGGCGGGATGCGAGATGGGTTTGACCCGGCCGAGGTAGTCGTTGGCGAAGTCGAGGTGCGTGCGGTGCGCGGCGACGAGCGTCGGCGCTGGGACGCGCTGATGGCGGCGCACCACTACCTTGGGTTCCGGCAGTTTGCGGGCCGGGGGTTGCGCCACGTCGCGACGTGGCGCGGTCACTGGCTGGCGCTGGTGGGCTGGCAGTCGGGGGCGTTCAAGTGTGGTCCGCGCGACCGCTGGCTGGGCTGGCACCGTTCGGTGCAGTTCCGGCGGCTGCACCTGATCGCGAACAACACGCGGTTCCTGGTGCTGCCGGAGGGGTCGGGGGTCGCGCACTTGGCGTCGCGGGTGCTGGGCCGGAGCCTGCGCCGGCTGAGCGCGGACTGGGCGGCGCGGTATGGCCATCCGCTGGAGCTGGCGGAGACGTTCGTCGACCCGGCGCGGTTCCGGGGCACATGCTACGCGGCGTCGAACTGGGTGCGGGTGGGGCGTACGAAGGGCTTCGCGCGCCACAACGGGGCGTACACCGACCCGCACGAGCAGCCGAAGGAGATGTATGTGCGGGCGCTGCGGCGCGACGCGCGCCGCAGGCTGGTGGCCCCCTTGGACCGTGCCGAGTGGCAGTGCCGGGCGACCCCGGTGCGCTACACGCGCGCCGAGCTGCGGTCGCTGCGCGACCTGTTCGCGCAGGTGCCGGATGCACGGCGCGGACAGGGCCGCAAGCACTCGCTGCCGACCGTGCTGTCGGTCTGCGCGTTGGCACGGCTCGCCGGCCAGCACGGGCCGGCGGCGACGGAGCGATTCGCACGCCACCTCAGCGAGGCGGAGCTGCGGGCGCTCGGCGCGTGGACCGACCCGGCGACCGGGCGCCGGGTCGCACCGTCGGACTCGACCCTGTGCCGGGTGCTGATGGACACTGACCCGGACGACCTGCAGGCGGTGCTGGTGCAGTGGGCCGCGCCGCGCCTCGCCGAGGGCGGCGCGACGCCGGCGCTGGCCGCCGACGGCAAGCGCATCCGGGGCGCCAACCGGCACGCGGGCCCCGACGCCCACTTCGAGATCGTGACGCTGGTCACCCACGCCGGACGGCCGCTCGCGAGCCGCTGCTGCCGCGACGAGGGCGGCGAGACCGCCGCGCTGCGGGCCCTGCTCGAAGACGTCGACCTCACCGGCTGCGTGCTCACCCTGGACGCGCTGCACGCGACCCGCGACACCGCGCGCGCGATCGTCGAGGCGCACGGCGCCGACTACGTGTTGGCAATCAAGGCGAACTGCCCCGACAGCTTCGCGCAGCTCGCCGCGATCGACTGGGACACCGCCGCCGTGCGCCGCCACGCCGATGACCCGGTGAAGGCGCACGGACGCATCGAGACGCGCCGCATCGCCGCGTGTGAGCTGCTCGCCGGCACCCTCGCGCCCTTCCCCGGCGCCCGCCAAGCGTTCCGCGTCGTGCGCACACGCACCAACGCGAAGACCGGCACCACCTCGACCGAGACCGCCTACGGCATCACCTCGGCCCCCGCCCGGCGCGCCGGACCGGCCCAACTGCTCGCCTGGAACCGCGGCCACTGGCAGGTCGAGAACGCCAACCACTACCGCCGCGACGCCACCATGGGCGAAGACGCGAGCCGCGTGCGTGCGCGCCACGCGCCCGCCAACCATGCCACCCTCAACAACATCGCGCTCGCCGTCGTGTTCCATCGCGGCTTCCGCTACCTGCCCGACGCCCATCTCCACTTCATGATGCACCGCGACGACGCGCTCGACGCCGTCCTGTCCTCCGACTGAGCCGGCTTCCGGCCACCCCCTCTCGCAGCAAGCCTCCGCGTCCGAGGGCCGGCCGACCGACCCCGACCGCTGCGAAACCGCGCCCGGAGGACCCCGCCGCACCCTGCCGCGCAGGTCACCCCTTTCGTGTCATCGCGAGGATCGGTAGCGTGAAATGACCCTGCCCTGAACCCGTCGAGGGCGGACGGCTCGCTCGTCTCGTGGTAGTACTCCTCGATGACCGCGAGCCGCGGCGGCGCGCACTCGAACCACTCGCGGGCGATGATCGCCTCGCTGCGCCGGGCCAGCTCCGCGGCCCGCTCCGGGCGCAGCCGCGCCTCGACCAGTGTCCACAGCAGCGCGAGGTCCGCGACCGATTGCGCCATGGGGCCGACATGATCGAGGTGCCGGCTCACCGGCACGATGTCCCCGAGCGGCCACGCACCCCACCTTCCCTTGAAGCTCGCCACTCCGCAGAAGCTCGCGGGCCGCGTGATCGACCCGCCGGTCTGCGTGCCCAGCGCGGCCAGGCACATCCCGCTGGCGACCGCCGCCGCGCTGCCCGCGCTCGACCCGCCGGGGGAGCGTTCGAGGTCCCAGGGGTTGCGGGTGCGGGCATGGTCCCGGGTTGCGAACTGCGTGGTCTCGGTCTTGCCGAGGACGATGGCGCCGAGGTCGCGAAAGACCTTCACGATCGGCGCGTCGCGTTGCGCGCGGTGGCCGGCGCGCAGGACGGAGCCGGCGCGTGTCGGCATCCCGGCGACATCGATGATGTCCTTCACCCCGACGGGGATTCCCAGCAGCGGCAGGTCGCGGGCCTGTCCGGGCGGAAGCTCGGCCTGCCGCGCCGCGGTGCGCCGAGCGCCATCCGCGTCGACCTCGACCCACGCCCCGACCGCGGGCTCCGACGCCTCGACCCGCGCCAGGCATCGCTCGAGGATCCCGGCCGGCCCGGCATCGCCGGCTCGCAGCGCACGCACTGCGTCGGTGAGCCCTCGTCCCTCGCCAATGGTCACGTGCGGCCGCTTCACTCCACTCATGGCGCCAGCTCCATGTCTGCACTCCTTTCCGCAGGGCGGACCTCGCGCGGCATACCATGGCACACGGGCACACCCCACGTCGCTCCGAGTTCCGTCCCGATCCAGTCACTCCTGGCCGCGTCCGCCGGCAGCCATTCCCGCCAGGCGGGAACAGGCCCTCGAAATCCCCTCGACTGGACGCCCTGGTGGTCGGGATTGCGCCGGAATCCCGCCACGGCACGGCCTCTTCCGGGCGTTGGCGGGAATTGCTGGTCCGCCGGCACGCCGATCGACCGGCTTCCGACCACCGCGTATATCGCACCGTCAGCTTCGGCGGTTATATTTCCGTCCGTGGATCGAGGCGTGCCACGCAACCCGGCCGCCGCAGGCCCATGCAGCGAGAACGATACGGCCGACCAAGGGAGGATCCCCCGGATGACCAGCGTATGCGATGTGACCATAAGTGTCCTGGGATTCCAGGAAGATGGAGAGTGGTGCGCTCTGGCCCTGGAGATGGATCTGCGCGGCCATGGTCAGACCTTTGCCGAAGCACTGGAGGATTTGCGCGACGCAATGACGATGCAGATCGGCTTCGCCCAGTTCAAGGGCGAGACCGAAATGATTTTCCACCCCGCCGAGCCCATGTATTTCTCCCTGTTCGCACAGGTCAGGAACGATTACATCACGGCGCTGGCCAGGAGCTGCCCTGCAACGGAAAGCGAGTACACGGTTGCAGGCATGCCGATCCCTCCCGCACACGCGATCGCGGCTCGGCGAAGCAGTTTCACGACCCCCGATGGCTAAGGTGTACACGTTTCGTGAGTTGATCAAGAAGCTGCGCAAGTACGATCCCGGATTCGAGGTGTACGTGAATCGGGGGAAAGGCAGCGAACGAATGCTCTACCATCCCGACATCAACGGTCGTCCGGAGTCCTATCCTCTCAAGTGCCACGGCGAGGGCGACGCGGTCCGAAAGGGGCACCTCTCGGCAATTCGAAGGCGATTTCAATTGCCGTCCGACTTCTTCTGACTTCGCCGCCCGCGGCGCAACGCCACTGCGTCCCCCGGTGGCCGCAGTCCGGTCCGACGCGGCACAATACCGCCCAGCACCCAGCCCCACCGGAGCCAGCGCACGTGTCGACGGGAATCGGGGCCCGCGTCCCGCGCAAGGAAGACGCACGCCATCTGGCCGGCAAGGCACAGTTCGTCGGCGACCTCTCCTTCCCCCGGCTGTGGGAGGCCGCGTTCGTGCGAAGCCCCCTCGCCCACGCCCGCATCCGGGCCGTCACCGTGCCCGAACGGTACGCGGGCCGGGTGTTCACGGCGGCGGACATGGAGGGCGTGCGCCCCATCCGCGCCGAGTCGAGCCTGCCCACCTACAAGCCCTCCGACTGGCCGGCGCTCGCCCGCGGCAAGGTACGGTTCGCGGGCGAGTGCATCGCGCTCTGCATCGCCCCGACCCGGGCCGAGGCCGAGGACATCGCCGAGGCGGTGGCGCTCGACCTCGACCCCCTGCCGGCGGTCACCGACAGCCTCGCCGCCCGCCGCCCCGGGTCGCCGCTCGTGCACGAGGAGTGGGGCGACAACCTGTTCCTGACCACCTCGGCCGGCGGGGACATCGCGCCGGTGCGCGAGCGCGCCGCCGTCGTCGTCGAGCGCGAGTACCGCACCGCGCGCCAGTGCATGGCGCCGATGGAGGGCAAGGCGGTGCTCGCCCGCCACGACGAGCGCAAGGGGCAGCTCGTCGTGTACACCTCCACCCAGGTGCCGCACCTCATCCGCACCGGGCTCTCGCAGGCGCTCGGGCTCGACCAGTCCGACGTGCGGGTGGTCGCGCCCGACGTCGGCGGCGGCTTCGGCTACAAGTGCGTGCTCCAGCCCGAGGAGATCTCGGTGTCGTGGGCGGCGATGCGCACCGGGCGGCCGCTGCGCTGGGTCGAGGACCGGCGCGAGCACCTCACCGCCGGCGCCAACACCCGCCAGCACCACTACCGGCTCACCGCCTTCGCCGACGAACGCGGGCGCCTGCTCGGGATCGACGCCGAGATCACCGTGGACGTCGGCGCCTACTCGGTGTGGCCGTTCACCGCCTGCCTCGAGGCGGCCCAGGCCGGCGGCAACCTGCCGGGGCCCTACGCCTTCGACGCCTACCGCTGCCGGACCTTCTCCGTCGCCACCAACAAGCCCGCGTTCACCCCGTACCGCGGCGTCGCGCGCCCCGGGGTGTGCTTCGCGATGGAGCTCACCATCGACGCCATCGCGCACGCGGTGGGGCGGGAGCCGGCGGACGTGCGGGCGGAGAACCTCGTGCCGGCCGGCGCCATGCCCTACACCAACGTCACCGGCAAGCTCTACGACAGCGGCGACTACCCCGCGAGCGTGGCCGGAGCGCGGCGCATGATCGGCCTCGACGCGGTGCGCGCCCGCCAGCGCGCCCCGGAGCCGGACGGCCGGCGCGTCGGCGTCGGCTTCTCCACCTTCACCGAGCAGACCGCGCACGGCACCAGGGTGTTCGGCGCATGGGGCCTGCCTCTCGTGCCCGGCTACGAGCAGGCGATGGTGAAGCTCGCGCCGAGCGGCACGGTGGAGGTGCGCTCGGGCAACCACTCGTTCGGACAGGGTCTGGAGACCACCCTCGCCCAGGTCGCGAGCGAGCAGCTCGGCGTCGACGTCGACCGCATCCGGGTGACGATGGGCGACACCGGGGAGACGCCCTACTCCACCGGGGCCTACGCGTCGCGGGGCATGGTGATGGCCGGCGGCGCGGTGTCGAAGGCGGCGGAGTCGCTCGCCGGACGCATCCGGAAGCACGCGGCGCACCTCCTCCAGGCGGCCGTCGGCGAGGTGTCGCTCGCCGGCGGCCAGGCGTGGGCCGGCGAGGCGAGCGTCTCGTTCGAGGACATCGCGCGGGCGTGGTACCTGCGCCCCGACCGGCTCCCCGACGACGTCGACACCCTGGGCCTGGAGGTCACCGAAGGCTACCGGCCCGAGGTGGACACCGGGGTGTTCACCTACGCGACCCATGCCGCGGTGGTCGCGGTGGACCCGGCCACCGGCGTGGTGGAGATCCTCGACTACGTGCTGTTCGAGGACTGCGGGCGGCGCGTGAACCCGATGATCCTGGAAGGCCAGTCCTTTGGCGGCGCCGCCCAGGGCATCGGCACCGCGCTGTTCGAGGAGAGCCTGTACGACGAGAACGGCCAGCCGCTGACCTCGACCTTCGCGGACTACGTGCTGCCGGGGCCGACCGAGCTGCCCTCGATGCGCATCGAGCACATGGAGTCCCCCTCGCCGTTCACCCGCCACGGCATCAAGGGGATCGGGGAGGGGGCGGCCATCGCCCCGGCGGGCGCGGTGGTCAACGCCATCAACGATGCGCTGCGGCCGCTCGGCGTGGAGGTCGGCGAGGTCCCGGCGACGCCGCGGCGGATCCTCGCCGCGATCCTCGAGGCGCAGGCGGAGAGAGGAGCGCAAGCGGAGAGAGGAGCGCAGGCGGAGAGAGGAGCGCAGGCGGAGAGAGGAGCGCAGGCGGAGGGAGGAGCGCAGGCGGAGAGAGAAGCGCAGGCGGAGAGAATGGAATCGCCGTCGTGAAGCCGGTCGACTTCACCTACCACCGCGCCGCCAGCGTCGATGACGCGCTGGAGCGCCTCGCCGCGGGCGGGGACGGTGTGAAGCTCCTCGGCGGCGGCCAGTCGCTCGGGCCGATGCTGAACCTGCGCCTGACCCGTCCCGGCGCGCTCGTCGACATTTCGGCGCTGGAGGCGCTGCGGGAAATCGAGTCGACGCCGGAGAGCGTGATCGCCGGGGCGGCGGCGACTCACGCCGACATCGAGGATCGGCCCGCCTCGGACCCGATCGAGCGCGCGATGCGCGAGGTCGCGGCCGGCATCGCGTACCGCGCGGTGCGCAACCGCGGCACCATCGGCGGGAGTATCGTCCACGCGGACCCGGCGGCCGACTGGACGAGCTTCCTGCTCTGCGCGGACGCTCGGGTACGTATCCGCGGCGTCACGGGCGAACGCGAAGTGCGAATGCGGGACTTCACGAGGGCGGCCTACGCCACCGCGCTCGCACCGGATGAAATCGTCACCCGCATCGAGGTCCCGCGCGCCACCGCACGGGCGCGGTTCGGCTTCCACAAGCTCTGCCGCAAGACGGGAGAGCTCGCCGAGGCGATGGGAGCGGTGCTCGTCGACCCCGCCCGACGCTACTGCCGCGTCGTCGCCGGGGCCGTCGGCGCGAGGCCGGTGGCGCTGCCGGCCGCGACCCGATCGCTCGCCGCCACCGCCGCCCCGCCCGAGTCCGGAGCCCTTCGCGCCGAGATCGCCGCCTGCGCGGGCGAGCGCGATCCGGTGAAGCTGCACATGGCGGCGGTCGCGGTGCGTCGGGCGATCGATCGGGCGCTGGCGGCACGGTGACGGGCGGGCACGGAGCCGATGCGCACGACGGGCCTTCCCGGGCATCAGCTTCACCGCCGGATGGGGCGATGACGGATGGGCGTGGAATCGATGCGTGCGACAGGCGCCGCCGCGGCCGCGAGAGCCGGGGATCGGCTCATGTGCATCGGGACCGGCCGGAGGCCGGACCTTCCGCGGCAGTCCGCACGTTGCAGCGCCCGGCTTCGGGCCATGTACGTCGGAGCCGGCCGGAGGCCGGACCTCCCGCGGCAGTCCGCACGTTGCAGCGCCCGGCTTCGGGCCATGTACGTCGGGACCGGCCGGAGGCCGGACCTCCCGCGGCAGTCCGCACGTTGTAGCGCCCGGCTTCGGACCATGTACGTCGGGACCGGCCGGAGGCCGGACCTTCCCGGCGACGGGAGAGCGCATTCCGGATGAAGACCGTCCGCCTCACTGTCAACGGCGAGCCGTGCAGCGCCGCCGTCTCGGGACGCACGCAGCTCGCCGAGCTGCTGCGCGACCACCTGCACCTGACCGGCACCCATCTCGGCTGCGAGCACGGCGTATGCGGCGCCTGCACGGTGCTGGTGGACGGGAAGCCGGTCCGCTCGTGCATCACCTGGGCGCAGGCCTGCGAGGGCACGCGCGTCGTGACCGTCGAAGGTCTGGGGGACGACCCTGTCGGCCGGGCGCTGCGCGAGGCGTTCACGCGGCACCACGCCCTGCAATGCGGATTCTGCACGCCGGGGATGCTGATCACGGCGTGGGACGTCGTCACCCGCCTCGCGCCGACGAGCGAGGCGGCGGTCCGGCGCGAGCTGAGCGGCAACCTCTGCCGGTGCACCGGCTACATGGGAATCGTCGCCGCGGTGCGGGACGTGGCCCGGCAACGGCGGGGAGAGGCGTCCGGCGACGCCGGCGCCACGACCGCCCCAATGGCGGCGCGGGCCCGCGACGAGGCGGCCACCGCCGGCGCCGGGCCCACGCACAGAGGCGCTCCTTCCGAACCGCCGGCGGCTGCATCGGGCGGCGGGACGATCCGGCCGGGCCGCGGTCCCGGCGGCTCCGGCGGTCCCGACGGTCCCGGCGGAGCCGGTGGTCTTGGTAGTCCCGGCGGCCCCGGTGGTCTCGGTAGTCCCGACGGTCTCGGTGGTCCCGACGGTCCCGGTGGTTCCGGTAGTCTCGGCGGCCCCGGTGGTTCCGACAGCCCCGGCGGTTCCGGTGGTTCCGGCGATCCCAGCGGTCCCGGTGGTTCCGGCGGCTCCGGTGGCCCCGACGGCCCCGGCGGAGCCGCCGCGTCGCCGGCCGGTCCGTTCGAACCCTTCGAGATCGATCCGATCCATCTGGCCGGCCCGGATACGGCCCCGGCCGGCTCCGCCGGGACCACCGTCCGCCCGATGACGCGGGCCGACGGCTGGACCCTGGTCGAGCGGGAGTTCGTGATCGGGCACCCGGTGGACGCGCTGTGGGCGCTGTTCGAGGACGTGCCGCGCGTTGCGCAGTGCCTGCCCGGCGTGGAGGTCGAGTCAGCCGGGCCGGACCGCATCGCCGGCCGGGCCGAGATCCGCTTCGGCCCCATCGGGGCCTCCTTCCACGGCGAGGGAACGCGCGAGACCGACGCGGGGCGGCGCACCGGGGTCATCACCGGACACGGATCGGACCGCCGCGGCCATGCCAGCCTCGATGCCGAGCTGCGCTACGCGATGTCCGGTGAGGACGCCGCCGACTCCGAACCGCGTACCCGCGTCGACCTCGCCATCCGCTTCCGGGTCCAGGGTGGCCTGGCGCAGTTCAACCGCGGCGACCTGGTCGAGAGCTTCGCCGACGTGATGCTCGCGGAGTTCGTCGGCAACTGCGAGCGGCGGCTCGCCGGGGAAGAGGTTCGAGCCGCCGCCGGAGCGGGCGGATTCGCGATCCTGTGGCGGATGATCAGGGCGAGGCTCGGCCTCTGAGGGCGATGCGCGAAACAAGGCTGCCGACCGCGCCCTGAAGAGAGCCCGTTCTTGCAGCAATTCCCGCCAATGCCCGGAGAGGCCGCGCCATGGTGGAATCCTGGTGTGATTTCGACCTTCAGGGCGTCGAATCGAGGGGATTTCAGGGGCCTGTTCCCGCCTGGCGGGAATGGCTGCCGTTCTTGCGCATATGGTGTGCTCGACACGTGGCGGGGTCATTCTCGTCAGCGTCCCGAGTCGCCGGGCCACCCGGCCCGCGCCCGCTTCACACCACGAACCGCCGCCTGACGAGGGCGACCGCGACGTAGAAGCCGACCCCCGCGAACCCCGCCAGCACCGCGACGTGCACGGCGGCATCACCGACCGGAGCTCCGGTCACGAGTGGCCGGAGCAGGGCCACCGCGTGGGTCAGCGGCAGCGCCAGCACCGCGTGCTGGGCGGCCTCCGGCAGCGACGAGACGGGGTAGAACACGCCGCAGAGGATGAACATCGGGGTCATCACCAGCGTGATGTAGTAGCTGAAGAAGTCGTAGGACGGCGAGACCGCGCTCACCGCGATCGCCGGTCCGGCGAACGCGAGCCCGACGAGAAAGAGGAGCGGGACGCAGAGCAGGGCCTCGACGCCCGCCACCGCCCCGAGCAGCGATGCCACGAGCAGGATGGAGCTCCCGGAGATGGTGCCCTTGGTCGCGCACCACAGCATCTCCCCCGCCACGATGTCGTCGACCCGGACCGGGGTGGCGAGAATGCCGTCGTAGGTCTTCTGCGGGACCATGCGGGTATAGACGGAGTAGATCCCCTCGTAGGACGCGACCATCATCCCCGACGACGCCACCAGTCCGGAGGCGAGAAAGGCGAAGTAGCCGACGCCTTCCATCTCGCCGATGAACTGCCCGAGCCCGAACCCGAGCCCGAGCAGGTAGAGGAAGGGCTCGCCGAAGTTGAGCACCAGGCTCGGCAGCATCAGCCGGCGCCACACCCGGGCGTTGCGGCGCCACACCGCGAACGCCACCGGTCGCGGCGCCGGCGGGCGCCAGTGGCTGGAGACGTCCGTCGTGCTCACTGGAGTGCCGCCGCTTCGGACAGTGCTCGAAGCAAGGTCGCCGACCCAGGGCTCTCCAGAAGTCGTGACGAACGGTTCATCAGGCCCTCGATCCGGGCCTTCGATGCCGAAAGACTGCCCATCACCGTGCGATCTTCGGGTTGGGCGGCCAATGATCGCGACTTTTGAATGGTCCTGGTTGCCGACCGGACTCGGAAGGCGCCCCGTTCCCGCGCAATGGCGCGCTCGACATGTGGCAGGGTCATTCTCGTCAGCGTCCTTCGCTCAGTCGCGCAGCTCGCGCCCCGTGAGGCGCAGGAACACGTCCTCGAGGTTCGAGGGCCGGTGCAGGTACTCCAGCTCCGGCGACCGCTGCAGCACCGAGAGCACCGCGCCGGGCTCGGCGGTGTGGCAGTGCCAGACGCCGTCGACCGCCTCCAGCCGCGCATGCCGGAGCAGCTCGGCCGGGGGCGGAGCCCCGGGGCCGGTGCGCACCTCGATCACGTTCGGCTCGACCTCCGCCGCCACCAGGCGGCGGGGCGAGTCCTCGGCCAGGATGCGTCCGTGGTCGATGATCGCCAGGCGGTCGCAGAGCCGCTCCGCCTCCTCCATGTAGTGGGTGGTGAGCAGCACCGTGGTGCCCTGGTTCCTGAGCTCGCGCAGGCGCGCCCAGATGAGGTGGCGGATCTGCGGGTCGAGGCCGGTGGTCGGCTCGTCGAGGATGAGCAGCTCGGGATCGTTCACCAGGGCGCGCGCGATCACGAGCCGGCGCCGCATGCCGCCCGAGAGCGCCTGGATCCGATCCTCCGCCCGGTCGGCGAGGGCGACGAAGTCGAGGAGCGACATGAGGAACGGCTCCAGCGGCTCGCGGGCGGGACGGGGGAAGTAGCCGGCGTAGACCCGCAGGTTCTCCATCACCGTGAAGTCGGGGTCGAGGTTGTCGTCCTGGGGGACGACCCCGACCCGGGCCCGCACCCGGCGGCCCGCGGCCGGCATCGCCTCGCCGAGCACGGTCAGCTCGCCGCCGCTCGGGGGCGAGTGGCCGAGGATCATGCGCAGCGTCGTGGTCTTGCCGGCCCCGTTCGGCCCGAGCAGCCCGAAGCAGCCGCCGCGCGGCACCCGGAGGTCGATGCCGTCGACGACCGTGTTCGCGCCGAAGCGCTTCACGAGCCGCCGAGCCTCCACCACGTATGCGCTCATCGCCGGCATCCTCCGCATCCGTTCCCGATGTGTACGCCCGCCTGCATCCCGACCGGACGCCCGGCCCGGGACGTCCGCGCCACGGCGGTCCGGCCGGGCCGGGAGCCCTCCCCCCGGCCCCTTCGGTGGCGCCTCAGCTCGACCTCGGGGCAGTCATGCCGCACCACAATTCCACCATGGCCCGGCCTCTTCCGGGCGCTGGCGGGAATCGTTGCCGCCTCTTCCCCCAACTTGACTTCCGTGGCGCGGACGCGAAGTCTAATCGACCGCCGTCCCGACCGGAGCCGAATCCATGCCGGAGCTTCCGATCGTCGAGCTTCGCCGCATCGGAGCCGGCATCATCAGGCCGATCCTGGAGGAGACGGCGGCGGAGCCGGGGGAGGGGAAGGCCCGGCGCATTCCGGGCGCGGCCATCCGTCGCAACGCCATCGAGCAGGGCCGGACCCTCGCCCTCGCTGGTATCTTCACCCCACCGCAACGGACCCGGAGCGATCCCCCATGAAATTCGGACTGACGGTTCCCTCGTACACCTGGCCCGGCCTCGACCGGAAGATGGCCCGCCTCGTCACCAGGGACATGGCGAAGCGGGCCGAGGCGCTCGGCTACGACTCCATCACGGTCTGGGACCACCTGCTCAGCGCGCCCGGGCTCTACGGCGGCTCGTGGATGGACCCCCTGATGGTGCTGAGCTGCGTGGCCGGCGCCACCGAGACCATCCCGCTCGGCACCCACATCCTGGTGGTGCCGCTGCGCCACCCGGTGCTGCTCGCCAAGGAGCTCGCAACCCTGGACCACATGTCCGAGGGACGGTTCATCTTCGGCGTAGGGCCCGGCTGGAACGAGCCCGAGTTCACCGCGATGGGGGTCCCGATGAAGGAGCGCGGCCGGCGCACCGACGAGGTGCTCGACGCCGTGAAGCTGCTCCTCACCGGCGAGAACGTCTCCTTCCGGGGCCGGTTCTGGCAGTTCGAGGACGTGACCATCGAGCCCCGGCCCGAGAAGTACTTCCCGGTGTGGGTGGCTGGCGGCTCGCGCGTCCCCGACCCCCTCTCCCCCGACAAGCCCTACATGGTGAAGTCGGTGATGGACCGGATCGCGAAGCACGCCGACGTGTTCACGGTGCGCGCGTCGGGCAAGCTCGAGTGGGTGGTGCGCGACATCCGGACCATGCGCGAGTACCTGCCGACGATGGGCCGGGACCCGAGCACCCTGGGCCTCGCCCACGTGCAGGCCGGCTACGTGGTCGACACCGACGACACCGACAAGGCCCTCTCCCTCCAGCGAGGGCCGATGGAGACCATCATGGGCACCAACCGGTCCTGGGAGCACCTCCAGGGCTGCTACCTGCTCGGCAGCGTCGGCGACATCGTCGCCAGGCTCAGGGCGCTCGAAGATGCGGGTATCGAGCACGTGACCATCCAGCCGGCGGCGCCGGACATGGAGCAGGTGGAGCTGTTCATGGACCGGATCATCCGTCCGCACTTCCGCTGAGTTTCCGCCAGAGTCTTCAGGTCGTCTTCGGATACGGGAGGCGCCGTCAGATAGCGCAAGGCGGTACGTACATCATCATCACGGACCAGCTCGGCCATCACATCGGCGTCGATGCGGCCCTCCGCCATGGCCGGGAGCCGGTCGACGATCTCCGAGAAGATGGGCTCGAAGGTGCCGAAGAACGCCGAGTAGAGCGCGAGTGGCTCATCCAGCCGCTGTTTCCGGAAGCGTCTCTGGGCCACGCTCGCGTCCTTCTTCAGATCGTCGAATGTCCATCTCTTCGGCATGCTCATGGAGTCGCTCCATCGATGGGATCCGGATTCGCTCGAGCTCTTTCGGCTCGAACTTCGTGAGACCGCCCGCGTAAGTGCGTCCGTCGGAAACGCGGACCTGGTCCCGGAGCCAGGCACTGAGCGCGTCAAGCACCCGGTCCGACAGAGGCTCGCGCGGATAGACGCCGTGGGCGATGTTGAGGTGACGTGCGCTGCATCGGTTGCGGACGAAGGCGGGGGGACGCCGGGCCATGTAGGTGCACAGTATCGGAGCCGGACTCTTCAGTCCGACGGACCACCACGCGCGCCGGTGGCGAGCGACATAGGAGCGGTCGGCATTCATTCGCCTGGCCCATCCGAGAAACTGGCGGATCTGGTCCCGCGCCTCCTCGTCCAGTCCGTCGAGCTCGATCGGCAGATCGATCACGCGGCGCAGCTCCACGGCACGGCAAAGGTTCGGCCCCGCGCGAAACAGCTCGCGCGCCCTGGTGACGGTGGGGATCAGAGTGGATGGCGGCAGCGGACCCGGCCAGGCGCCGGCGACCCACACCGCGTTGCAGCCGGTCACCTGCCCTCGATGGACCCGACAAAGCTCGCCCAGCTCGATGTCGCCGCATGAAGCACGGCTCTCCGGCTTCAGAAGCGGAGACCAGCGACGCGCGTTCTCGAGCCGGGACCTGGAGACGGGGCGCCCGCTCCGCAGCGCATTCAGCCGGCTCAGCTTGTCCACCGAGCAAAGCCGGATTGCCTTGTGGCGGCATCCGGCACGGAAGCAGGTGATCGCGCCGGTGGTGGCGGCATCGGCGAACGGCATTGCGGCAGGCGCGATGACGTGCAGGGACGTGCCGCCGAGGTGGCCGACGAGGAGCTTGCGCATCACATCGCCGTAGTTCACGTCGAGCCATTCCGCGGACGTGATGAATGCGCCGTAGTCGCCCGGCGCCGCGAGCCGGCAGGTCTTCAGAATGAAGTGGATGTGAAGGCCCGCGAGCTTGCTGGCCCTGAAGCCCTGAGAGGCGGCGGTCCTGGCAAACCAGTCCTTCCAGTGCGGCGCGATGTCGTGGTGGCGGACATAGGGCGGATTCCCGAGAAAGAGGGTGGGACCGCCGGCGTCCGGAAGATCGACGGCGCGGTAGTCGGCGACGAGCATGGTCAACCGGTCGGCCATGCCCAGCACGGCGGCGTTCGCGCGCAGAGTGAGCGCGGCCAGGGGGTCGATCTCGACGGCGACCAGGTCGGCGGACGGAAACGCCCTTCCGGCCGCCCACAGGAAGCGGCCCGACCCGGCGCCCGGGTCGACGATGCGCTGCGGAACGCCCTCGCGGGCAGCCCATCGCACCATGGCGTCGATGATCGGCCGGGGCGTGTAGACTGCTCCCCGTTCGCGGCGGGTCCCGGGGGAGCGCAGCTCGCAGAAGGCTCTCCCGAGCGGATCGTCACCGTGAGCGATGGCGCGGCGGATCGTCTCCACGTGTTCCGGCGGGGGAAGCGGGCCGCCGCCCGCCACCGCGCGCTCGGCGCGACCGAGGGGGGCATCCGGACCCGCCAGGACCCTCGCAAGCGTCGCGAGCTCCGGCTCGGACGCGGGGACGGTCTTCCTCCGTGCCCCGGAAGCGGTTCCTCGCGGCGGTGACAAGGTCTGTGCCAGGGTGCTCGATGAAGGGCGTGCGCAGAAGCGGTCCGTGCCCGGTGGCCTCGATCGGCCCTGCGTGGGAAGCTTGCGTCCGAAGCTCGAAGGAACAGAATGTACCCTCGTCCCCGCCGAATCAACTCCATCCATCCAGCCGGTCCAGCCGGAACATCGCGCGGTGACCGGCGGTCTTTCGGCATCGAAGGCCCGGTGCGAGGGTCCGACGAGCCGCTCGCCACGACACCGCTCGCCACGACTTCCGGACCGCCCTGCCCGAGCCGCTGACCTCGATCCCCTGAAGATGTCCGGCACCCCCTCCCTCCCGGCGCCGCCGTGGCGCATCGCGGTCGACGTCGGCGGCACCTTCACCGACATGGTGCTGGTGGACGCTGGCGGCCGTTTCCACGTGTTCAAGACGCCCTCGGTGCCCGCCGACCCGAGTCGGGGGGTCCTGGACGTGGTGGAGCACGCCGCGCGGTCGTTCCGGGCCGACGTCGAGCGGCTGCTGTCGGGCTGCGCGCTGTTCCTGCACGGCTCCACCGTGGCCACCAACACGGTGCTGGAGGGCAGCGGGGCGCGGGTGGGGATGCTCGTCACCCGCGGGTTCCGCGATTTCCTGGAGGCGCGCCGCGGCTTCCGCGCCGACCCGTTCGACCATCGCCCGCCCTACCCTCCGGTGCTGGTGCCGCGCTACCTGCGCCTGCCGGTCGGGGGGCGCATGGACGCGCGGGGCGCCGAGGTCGAGCCGCTCGACGAGGCCGACCTCGACGCCGCGATCGGGACCTTCCGCACCGAGGAGGTGGAATCGATCGCGGTCTGCCTGCTGCACAGCTTCGAGAACGGCGCCCACGAGCGGCGGTGCGCCGAGGTGCTGCGCGAGCGGGGCGGCTTCGAGCGGGTGTCGCTCTCCCACAAGGTGGTGCCGGTCATCGGCGAGTACGAGCGCGGCTCCACCACCGTGGTCAACGCGTACATCGGCCCGAAGGTGGTGCGCTACCTGCAGGCGCTGGACGAACGCCTGCGCGCGCTGGGCCTCGGGCCGGACCTGCTCGTGCTCCAGTCGAACGGGCGGGCGGTCTCGGTCCGGCAGGTGGCCGGGCGGCCGGTGAACCTCGTGCTGTCGGGGCCCGCGGGCGGAGTGGGCGCCCTCGACTACTTCGCGGCCGCCACCGGGTTCGACGATCTCGTCACCATGGAGATCGGCGGCACCTCGTGCGATGTCATGCTGCGCGCGGGCGGCCGGGTCGCGGTCACCGACCGGCTGGAGGTCGGCGGCTACGACCTCGTCTCGGCCTCGGTGGACATCCACACCGTCGGGGCCGGCGGGGGCACCGTCGCCGGCGCGGATGCGGCGGGGCTGCTGTTCGCGGGGCCGCGCGGCGCGGGCGCGGTTCCGGGGCCCGCCGCCTACGGGCGCGGCGGCGAGGAGCCGACGGTCACCGACGCGCAGCTCGTGCTCGGGCGCCTCGCCCCGGGGCGCTACGCGGGCGGCGCGGTCTCGCTGGATATCGAGCGGGCCGGGACGGCGCTGCGGACCCGGGTCGCCGAGCCGCTCGGGATCGACACCCGCGAGGCGGCGATCGGCGTGATCCGCCTCGTCGAGCAGAACCTGCTGCAGGCGGTGGAACGGATCAGCATCGAGCGCGGCCGCGACCCGGCCCGCTTCGTGCTCGTGGCCTGCGGGGGCGCGGGACCGATGCACGGAGCGGCGGTGGGCCGGCGGCTCGGGGCGCGGGGGGTGCTCGTGCCGAGGCTCGCGGGGGTGTTCTGCGCGCTCGGGATGCTGAACGCGGACGTGGGCCAGGACTTCGCGCGGGTGTTCATCGCCCCGCTCGACGAGGACGCCGCGAACGAGGCCCGCGGCTTGTATGCCGCGCTCGAAGGGGAGGCGCGGGCGTGGCTGCGCGAGGGCGGGTTCGAAGCGGGCGCGATGCGCTTCGAGCACGAGGCCGATCTCCGCTACGCGGGTCAGCAGTGGGATGTCCGGGTGACGGACGCGGAGCCGCGCGTGCCGGCGCTGCGCGCCGCGTTCGAGCGCGAGCACGACCGGCTCTTCGGCCACGTCCAGCCCGCCAGCGCCGTGGAGCTGACCAGACTCCGGGTGGTCGGCATCGGCGCCCTGCCGCCGCTCGTGCCGGTGCGGGCGGAGCCGGGCGGCTCGGCGCCCGCACCGGCGTCGACCCGCGAGGTCTACGCCTTCGGCCCGCGCGGCGAGCCGCTCGGCTTCATGCCCACTCCCGTCTACCGCGGCGCCGACCTCCTGCCCGGGCACCGCCTCGACGGCCCGCTGCTGGTGGAGGAGCAGACCACCACGGTGGTGGCCGGGCCGCGGGACCGGCTCGAGGTGCTCGCGTCCGGGGATCTGTTCGTCCGGTTCGACGAGCCGTGATGCCCTCCGCCGTCACGACAATCGGATGGTCCTGCCCGGCCGGGCAACACGGGCAGGGCGGCCCGTGCTGAGGCAACCCGTGTTGAGGCAACCCGGGGCATGAGGCCGCGGGTGTGACAAACTGGCGGCCGCGAAGGATCATCCAGCGCGCCCGCCGTTCCCGACGCGGCGGGTGCGGAGGCAGCCGCCGGGGACGCGCCGATGGGCAGGAAGGACGAGGGGAGGCGGGCCGAGGGCTACCGGCATCCCGAGGCGGGCGCTCTGCTCCGGCCCGATGCCGGTACGCAGGCGCAGTTCCGCAGGAAGAAGAAGCCGGCCACCTGGCGCTACGACCCGTCTCTGTCGCCGGCCCTCGACTGGGACGGACGGAACCCGGCGCGAGAGCGGGCGGAGGCGAAGATCGCCGCGTTGCGGGAGCGCATCACGCGGCTCGCCGCGTGGCTCGGTGAAGGGGATGCGGGCGCGATTTCCGGCGCCGACCTCGACGCCGCTCGCAGGGAGGTGGCCGCGGCCCGCGCCGAAGTCGACGCCCTGAAGGCGCTGTCGAAGCCGTTCCTCGACTGGGCCGGAAAGGCCGAACGGCTGTCGTTCGAGGTGCCGACCCTGCCGCTGTTCGTCCATGAGCGGCTGTCCACCGCCGCGATCGTGGAGACCCTGAAGGGACACCGGCGCGACCGCCAGACCGACCTCTTCGACCTGTTCGGCGAGAGCGATCTGCCGATCCACGACCGGCTCCTGAAGGCCTACGAGCATCGCGACGGCTGGGTGAACCGGCTGGTTCTGGGCGATTCACTCGTGGTGATGAACTCGCTGCTCCACTACGAGGGGCTCGGCGGGCAGGTGCAGACCGTCTACATGGACCCGCCCTACGCCGTGAAGTTCGGCTCCAACTTCCAGCCCTTCGTGCGCAGGCGCGGCGTCACGCACGGCGCCGACGAGGACATGGTGCGCGAGCCCGAGATGGTGCAGGCCTACCGGGACACCTGGGAGCTCGGGGCACACTCGTTCCTGACCTACCTGCGCGACCGGCTGCTGCTCGCGCGGGAGCTGCTGCACCCCTCCGGCAGCATCTTCGTGCAGATGTCGGACACCAACCTGCACCACGTCCGCGAGGTCATGGACGAGGTGTTCGGGCCGGAGTGCTTCGTCTCCCAGATCAGCTTCCAGACCACCTCGGGGTTCCGGACCCGGACGCTGGCGACGCTCGGCGACTTCCTGCTGTGGTACGCGCGGGACCCGGAGCGCCTCAAGGTGCGCAAGCTGTTCGAGGAGCAGCCCGTCGTGCTCGGCCGAGGCAACGCGGAGTGGGTTCTGCTGCCGGACGGAAGCTTTCGAGGCGTGACGGCGGCAGAGAAACGGATGGAGAGGCCGTTGCCCGAAGACGCTCGGCTTTATTCTACTGGCGACTTGCAATCTCCAGGCGCAGCGCGGGAACCGCAGCCGTTCGAGTTCGAAGGCAAGGTATACAGGCCCGGGCCCAATTCTCACTGGAAGGCGAACTATCCCGGCGGGATTGAGAGGCTTGCCGCAGCCGGGCGGATCCAGTCAAAGCGCAATAGCATTCGTTATCGGCGTTTCGCGGCGGATTTCCCGTATAGAGAGAGGGGAAATATCTGGACCGATACGACGACCGGCACATACACCGACGAGAAGATGTACGTCGTCCAGACCAGCTCCAAGGTGGTCGAGCGGTGCCTGCTGATGACCTCCGACCCGGGCGACCTGGTCTTCGATCCAACCTGCGGCTCGGGGACGACCGCCTGGTGCGCGGAAAGGTGGGGGCGGCGTTGGATCACCTGCGACACCTCGCGGGTGCCGGTCGCATTGGCCCGGCAACGGCTTCTGACGGCCACCTTCGACTACCACCGGCTCCGCGATTCCGGGCGAGGGCCCGCCGGCGGCTTCGAGTACCGCCGCAGACAGAACCGGAAGGGCGAGGAAGTCGGCGGCATCGTGCCGCACATCACCCTCGAATCGATCGCCAACGACGAGCCGGCCAGGGAAGAGGTTCTGTTCGACCGGCCGGAGAAGGACGGGAACGTCACCCGGATCAGCGGCCCCTTCTGCATCGAGGCGACCATCCCCGTTCCGGTGGACTGGGAAGGTGACGGCGAGGAGGATTCGGGCGACGCCGCCGCCGTCGACGCCTACGCCGATCACGTCGAACGCATGATCGAGGTGCTGCGGCGCTCGCCGGTCCTGCATCTCGGTGGCGGTCAACGGGTTGCGCTGTCGAAGGTGCGCCGGCCCGCGCGCACGATGAGCCTGTCGGCCGAGGCATCGATCGAGGGCGACGGGGAGCGGACGGCCGCCATCGTCTTCGGCCCGGAGAACGGCGCGGTCTCGGAAACGCTGGTGTTCGAGGCGGCGCGGGAGGCATACGCCAAGGGGTACGCCCGGCTCTACGTCATCGGCTTCGCCATCCAGCCCGACGCCCGGCGTCTGGTCGAGAGCTGCGAGCGGACGGTCGGCGTGCCCGCGGCCTGGGTCCAGGCCAGCATGGACCTGGTGATGGGCGACCTGCTCAAGAGCCTGCGGTCGAGCCAGATCTTCTCGGTCTGCGGTCTGCCGGACGTGCGCGTCAAACCATCGGGGGACGGAGAGTACCGTGTCGAGCTTCTGGGCCTCGACGTGTTCGATCCGGTGGCGATGGACTCCGATCACCGCGAAGGGAGCGACGTTCCGGCCTGGTTCCTCGATACCGACTACAACGGACTCTGCTTCCACGTCTGCCAAGCGTTCTTTCCTCGAACCTCGGCGTGGGACAGGCTCAAACGCTCCCTTCGGGCCGAGTTCGACGACCGCGTGTGGGCGCATCTGTCGGGCACTGCCAGCGCACCGTTCCGTCCCGGCCCGCACGGCCAGATCGCGGTCAAGGTCGTCGACGACCGGGGCAACGAGCTGGTGGTGGTCAAGCCCCTGTCGGACGCATGAAGGCACGAAAGAAATGACCCCCCCCGACTACTCCGTCGCCGACTACTCCGCCGACGGAGAGAGCGCCCTTGGCGCTCTTGTCATCAGGGGGGACCTTTGGGTGTCGAGTCGTGCTCGACGCCGTCACCGCAGAATCGGATGGACGCGGCGTCAATGCTGCGAACCGGAGCGGGCCGCGAATGCCAGCCCGTACACCGGCACATGATTCGCGCCGCCCGCATCCGGGGCTTCAAGCGCTTCGACGAGGTGGAGTTCCGCCCACCGGGACACGTCGTGCTGGCCGGTCCCAACAACACCGGCAAGACGACGGTGCTCCAGGCGATTGCGTCGTGGTCGCTTGCGTTGAAGCGATGGCGGATGCTCAACGACTTCAATCGCCGCCGTGGATATACCCGGGCACCGATCGCCCGGCAGGCGTTCGCGGCGGTCCCGCTGCGCAGCTTCGATCTCCTTTGGAGGCACCGCGACTATCGGGGGCAGATTGAAATCGAGCTGGATCTCGATCCACACGGATCGGTGGGCATGGAGCTCCACGCCGACAGCACCGAGCAGATCTACGTGCGGCCGAAAGCGACCGTAGCCGCGGAAGTGCTGCGAGATCTGAGCCTCGATGCAGTGTTCGTGCCTCCAATGACGGGTATGAGCATGGAAGAGCCGGTGTTCCAGCCGCCGATGATTGAGCATCTCCTCGGTCTCGGCCGTCCGGGCGAGGTTCTGCGAAACCTTCTGGTGGAAGCGGGTCGCAACGAGCTCGCATGGAATGCGCTGCGGGCATCCATCCGCAAGCTCTTCGGCCATGAGCTTCTGCCACCGGATGCCAACGGCGCATACATTCGTGCCGAATACGTCGCGACCGAAGGCGATCCGGCCCTGGACATCGCAAGCGCGGGGAGCGGATTTCAGCAAGTGCTGATGCTGCTTGCGTTTCTCAACACCCGGAGGGGCGCGGTACTTCTTCTGGACGAACCGGACGCCCACTTGCACGTGATCCTGCAAGACGCCATCTATCACGAGCTTCGGGCCGCCGCCGCCCGCCACCGCTCCCAACTGATCATCGCGACGCACTCCGAAGTCGTCATCAATTCCGTCGAGCCGCGCGAGCTCTGTGTCACCCTCGACAGACCGAAGATGGTGACCGACAACGAGGAACGCAGCCGGCTCATCTCTTCGCTTCGTGTCCTGAGCAACGCGGACGTGATGCAGGCGTTGGGGGTGCGCGGGATCCTCTATGTGGAGGACTATACGGACATCAATATCCTGCGCGCCTGGGCGAAGGCGCTGAGTCACCGTGCGGAGCGCCTGTTGACCAGCGAGCTGATGTGGAAGCCGGTCGTATTCCAGGCCCGGGAAGGACGCCCCGGCATCAGGGCGCGCGATCACTTCAAGGCATTGCAGCTTGTGCGCGAAGATCTTCCCGGTCTCGAGCTGCTCGACGGAGACGCTCGTCCGGACATTCCCGACACCGGAATCACAGGTACCGGACTGCAACGATTGCGCTGGCGGCGGTACGAGATCGAAAGCTATCTCGTTCACTCGGCCGCACTTGCCAATTTCGTCAAGGCCGTAGTCGGTGTCGACTACATGCCGCACGTGGATGACATGCTCGACTACATGCAACGCAAGTTTCCCCCGGACGTCTTCAACGACCCACTCGGGGACCACGAATTCCTGAACGTGACGAAGGCCCGCACCCGACTCCTGCCTCCGCTGCTCGAGGCGGCCGGCATCTTCAACCTGCCCTACACCCGCTACGAAGAGATCGCGGCCGGGATGCTCCGCGAAGAAATCCATCCCGAAGTCGTCGAAAAGCTCGACGCCATCTGCCGCGCCTTCGGGGTCGAGCCGTGAACGCGCACGAGGTTCCCGAGCCGATCCTCAATTCGCCGTTCGCCGAGCCCGTGGCGTACTGGCGGATCTCGGAGCACGAGCCGCCGGAGCGCAGCCGGGGCCGGCGGCCCGCCATGTACTTCTACCGGCCTCCCGGCCGCGCCGCTTCCGAGGATCGGGAGGGTGCCGGCATCGCGATCGAGCTGAAGCTCGTCAACCGCATTCGGGCCCGGCTCGCCGAGTGGCGACCGCTGGCGCTCAGGGGCGAGGGCGGCGTCACCCGGACGACCATGGAGCTGCTGCGCCACTGGCGCCGGGAAGGGCGGCGCCACCGGCTGTTCTTCGCGCAGCTCGAGGCCGCCGAGACGATCGTCTTCCTCACCGAGGCGCGCGCCGACTTCCTGCAGGGCATCGACGTGCCGCTCGACCAGCCGGGCGACGAGGCAATGACCGAGGGGATGCAGGCATTCCGCCGCTATGCCTGCAAGATGGCCACCGGCAGCGGCAAGACCACGGTCATGGGGATGCTCGCGGCCTGGAGCATCCTCAACAAGGTGACGGACCGGAGCGACGGGCGTTACTCGGACGTGGTGCTCGTCGTCTGCCCCAACGTGACGATCCGCAACCGCCTCGAAGAGCTCAAGCCGCAGGGGGGCGAAGCCAGCCTGTACCGGACGCGCGACCTCGTCCCCTCGCACCTGATGCCGCAGCTCGCGCGGGGCCGCGTCCTGGTCACCAACTGGCACGTGTTCGAGCCGAGGACCATCCAGGCCGCGGGCCAGTCGGCGAAGGTCCTCCGCGCCGGACGAGAGGTCCGGACCCGGGAGACCATCCGGCTCGGTCCGAGGACGACGACGGTGCGCGGAACACGCTACCTGACCCCGGAAGACCTCGATCTGCAGAGGGCCACCGGCCTGGTCACCGTGGCCGACGAGCACCGGGACCGGCAGGGGAACCTCGTGTCGGTCTCGGTGGAGTCGTTCCGCTACGTCGAGAGCGACGCGAAGCTGATGGAACGCGTGCTCGGCCGCGAGGTCGGGGGCAAGGGCAACATCCTGGTCATGAACGACGAGGCCCATCACGCCTACCGCATCCGGCGCGCCGAGCCGGACGAAGACGAGGAGGACCTGTTCGGCGAGGGGGACGACGGCGAGGCGTTCTATCGCGAGGCCACGGTGTGGGTCGACGGCCTCGACCGCATCCACAGGCACCGCGGCATCAATCGGTGCATCGACCTCTCGGCCACGCCCTACTACCTGGGCCGGGTGGGACAGGACGCCAACCGGCCGTTCCCCTGGGTGGTGAGCGACTTCGGACTGGTCGACGCGATCGAGTCCGGGCTGGTGAAGATCCCGCAGCTCGCGGTGCGCGATACCAGCGGTGACGCCGTCCCCGGCTACTTCAACATCTGGCGCTGGATTCTGCCCAGGCTGACGCCCGCGGAACGTGGCGGCCGGCTCGCCGGGGTGAAGCCGGAAGCGGTGCTCAAGTACGCGCACGTGCCGCTCGCCATGCTCGGCGGGCTGTGGGATGCGTTGCGCGAGGAATGGGAGCGGCGCGAGGACGAGAGCCGCCCGCCCGTATTCATCATCGTTTGCAGGAACACCGCGCTCGCCAGGGTGATCTACCGCTGGCTCGCCGAGGACGACGCGCCGGTGGGGATTCCGCCGGCGCGTCTCGACGCACTGCGCAACGTCGCCGGAGACCTCCGCACCATCCGGGTGGACTCGAAGGTCGTGCGCGAATCCGACCGCGGAGAATCAGGTTCGGACGCGGACCGGTGGATGCGCCTGACGCTGGACACCGTGGGCAGGACCGACTGGCCGAGGGACCGGTACGGCCGGCCCCTCCGCCCGGAGGGATTCGAGGCGCTGGCCCGGAAGCTCGAACGGCCCCTCCACCCTCCCGGCCGGGACGTGCGCTGCATCGTCAGCGTGGGGATGCTGACCGAAGGGTGGGACTGCAACACCGTCACGCACATCATCGGGCTCCGCCCGTTCACGTCGCAGTTGCTCTGCGAACAGGTCGTCGGCCGAGGGCTGCGGCGCTCCAGCTACGCGGTGGGGGAGGATGACAGGCTCGGCGAGGAAGTCGCGAAGATCTTCGGAGTGC
The DNA here is from genome assembly GCA_965202735.1 of Gammaproteobacteria bacterium. GTDB lineage: Bacteria > Pseudomonadota > Gammaproteobacteria > HK1 > HK1 > HK1. Next base: position 4,142,392 of record OZ241844.1, on the reverse strand, counting down.
CGTTCGAGATCGTGCCGTTCAAGGCGAACCCTCCGGGCAGCGGACCAGAGCCGGCGCCGAAGACCTGGCGCATCCGCGCGGTCCCCGAGAGGGCGCATCTGGAGATTCGCTTCCCGCGCGTCGAGGGCTACACGCAAGGCATCCGGCATCGGGTGACGGTGGACTGGGAGAGCATCGCTCCGCTCCCCCTCGACCCGATGGACATTCCGCCCGAGGTGGAGGTCAAGGCGGGACTGCCGAGCAACACGGGCCGCCCGTCGCTGGTGGGGCCGGGGCGCCTCGAGCGCGTGGACCTGAGTCCGTACCGCGAAGGCCGCCGCCTCCAGCGGCTGGTGTTCGAGATGGCGCGGGACCTCACCCGGGACTACCTTCGGCAACCCGGCTGCGATGCGCCTCCCCACGTTCTCTTCCCCCAGCTCGGGTCCATCGTCAGCCGCTACCTCGACGAGAAGGTCCGGCCGGTCGCGCCGGCGCGCAAGGCCGATGCCTTCCTGTCGCCCTGGTACGGGTGGCTGGTGGAACGGCTCGTCGCCGCGATTCGGCCGGACGACACGGAGGGCGGGCACGTCGAGCTGCCGCGCATCGAGCAGGGGCGGGGCCCGGGCTCGACGATGGAGGTCGATTTCGAGACCCGGCGCGAGCCGTACCCCGTCGTCAGGAGCCACGTCGGCGCCGTCGTTCCGGACACCGAAAGGTGGGAGCAGTCCGCCGCCTACCGGCTGGACACCCACGACCTCGTATACTCGTTCGTCAAGAACGCCGGGCTGGGCTTCGCGATCCCCTATGTGCACAACGGCGAGCACCGCGAATACCTCCCCGACTTCATCGTCCGCCTGGCGGGCGTCGAAGAACGTTTCCTGATCCTGGAAACCAAGGGCTACGATCCGCTCAAGGACGTGAAGGCGCAGGCCGCCCGGCGCTGGGTACGCGCCGTCAACGCCGACGGCGGCTTCGGATCATGGCGCTACGCCGTGGTTTCCGAGATGAGCAGGGTCGGCGCCGCGGTCGCGGGAGCGGCGGAATGACGACAGCCATTCCCGCCAGGCGGGAACAGGCCCCTGAAATCCCCCCGACTCGACGCCCTGAAGGTCGAAACCGCACCACAATTCCACCACGGTACGGCCTCTCCGGGCGCTGGTGGGAATCGTTGGAATGACGAGGCTCGCATGAAGCATCGCCGCGCTGACGAATCATCAGGTCCCGTGACATCGAAGGCGACGCCATGACCCTCGACCCCGTGCAGCTCGCGCTCACCCAGAACCGCCTGGACTACATCACCCGGCAGATGGGGGAGGTGATGGTGCGCACCGCGCGCAGCCCCATCTTCAGCCAGGCCCACGACTTCACCTGCTTCGTGTGCGGGCCGGACGGCTGGCTGGTCTCGCAGGCGGACGGGATCCCGATCCACTCCGGCGGGGGCGGCTTCGCGGTGCGCGCGGTGCTGCGCGACTTCGCCGGCGACATCGCGCCCGGCGACGTCTTCGTGCTGAATGACCCCTGGCAGGCCGGCGGCAACCACCTGCCCGACTGGGTCGTCGCCCGTCCCGTGTTCGTCGGCGACCGGCGCGTCGCGTTCTGCTGCAACCGGGCGCACCAGTCCGACATCGGCGGTGGCGCGCCCGGCACCTACAACCCGCTCGCCCGCGACACCTGGCAGGAGGGGGTGCGGCTCCCCGCGCTGAAGCTCGTCTCGCGCGGCGAGACCCGCCGCGATCTCTGGCGGCTGCTGCTCGCGAACTCGCGCACCCCGGAGCTTCAGGACGGCGACCTGCGCGCGATGATCGGCGCGACCCGCATCGGGGCCGAGCGCGTGGCCGAGTTCGCCGGGGAGGTCACCGTCGAGCGGGCGCTGGCGCTCTTCGACGGCATCCTCGATCACGCCGAGCGCCGGATGCGGGCCGCGCTGGCCGCCCTCCCGGACGGAGTCCACGAGGGCGCCGACCACTCCGACAACGACTGCTTCGAGCCGTGCGACCTGACGGTGCGGGCGCGGCTCACCATCGACGGCGACCGCGCCACCGTGGACCTGAGCGGATCGAGCCCGCAGATCCGCGGGTTCAAGAACAGCACCTGGGCGAACACCTGCTCCAGCGTCTACACCGCCTTCGCCTCGTTCTTCGAGCCCGACATCCCCCGCAACGAGGGCACCTTCCGGGCCATCGGGATCATCGCGCCCGAGGGCAGCATCGTGAACGCCACCGAGGGCGCGGCCACCACCATGTGCACCGTGTTCGTCGCCCACGAGATCATCCACGCGTGCTGGAAGGCGCTCGGCGCCGCGAGCCCCGAGCGGGCCTGCGCGGGCTGGGCCAAGAACGTCTTCGGCATCACCACCGGGCGGCACGACGACGGCCGGCGCTACGTGCTCTACCACGGGCTCGCCGCGGCCGGGGCCGGCGCGGTGGACGGTCGCGACGGCTTCAACCAGATCGGCCACCTCTGCACCCTGGGCGGCCTGGTGATGCCGAGCCTGGAGGTCTACGAGCAGCTTTACCCGGTGCGCTACCGGCGGTGCGAGTTCCGCCGCGACGGGGGCGGGCCCGGGCAATGGCGGGGCGGTACCGGCGTCGAGTACGAGATCGATGTCCACACCGAGGGCACCTGGTCGTTCCGGGGCGAGGGTTTGCGCTACCGGAGCGGCTACGGCACCGCATCGGGCCTCGACGGCGAAGGCGGCGAGATGGAGGTGGACCCGGCCGGAGCCCCGGCGTTCGAAGCCCCGAAGTTCGGGCTGCGCGAGCTCGGCCCGGCGCGGCTCGTCGTCTCCTCGCCCGGAGGCGGGGGGTTCGGCGCCCCCCTCGACCGCGACCCGGCACGGGTGCTGCGGGACGTGCGCGACGGGGTGGTCTCGGTGGAGGCCGCCCGCGAGCACTACGGGGTGGTGATCGCGACCGGAGGCAGGCGCGTCGACGACGATGCGACGACGCGCCTGCGCGCCGGGATGCGCCCGCGACGCGACGATGCGGGGGGAAGTCGGAGAAACAGCGCCGACACCCCGCTACGGGCATAGGGCCACCCGACCGCATCCTCGACCCTTCGAGCGCCGCACGAGATCAGCGCCTCCCGGAGCCGGTGCGCACATGGTGGGTCGCACGGCGTCCGTCCGCCGCCAGCGGCCAAGGACACTGGACGTCATGATATTTCATATCGATTTCACCGCGAAGCCGGCAGTGGTCGCCGCCATCGCCGAGGCGACCCGCCTCGCATATGGCCATCTCTCCAATCCGGCCTTTGCCGCCGAGATTTCCTCGATCGATCCGCTGCCGCACCAGCGTATCGCCGTGTACGAACACATGATCGGCCAGTCACCGCTCCGCTTCCTCCTCGCCGACGATGCCGGGGCCGGCAAGACCATCATGACGGGCCTCTATCTTCGCGAGATGCTGGCGCGCCGCCTCATCCGGCGTGTTCTCGTCGTTCCCCCGGCTGGCCTGGTCGGCAACTGGGAGCGGGAAATGCGCACGCTTTTCCGTCTTCCATTCCGCATCGCGCGCGGCGCGGATGCGCGCTCCGGCAATCCATTCGTCGGCCCCCCGAGCGACCGGCTCATCGTCAGCATGGATACCCTTGCCGGCGAGCGCATGTTCGAACGGATGCGCGAAGCGGTCGCTTCCGGAGCCGGGCGCCCCTACGACCTGGTGGTGTTCGACGAGGCGCACAAGCTGGCCGCCGACCGGGAGCGGGACTTCCGCGTCCGCAAGACCGACCGCTACCGCCTTGCCGAGGCGCTGGCCGGCCTGCCGGCCGAGAACCCACGCTGGCGGCTCGGCTGGTCGGCGGCCAACCTGCTGCTGCTGACGGCGACGCCGCACATGGGCAAGGACTTCCCCTACTACTGCCTCTGGCGGCTGCTTGCACCGGACGCGCTCGCGACCTTCGACGCATTCGAGAGCTTCCCGGAGGAGCAGCGGCGGCGCTACTTCATCCGCCGGACCAAGGAGGAGATGGTTCGCACCGACGGCCGGCCGCTCTATCCGCAACGGCGCTGCGACACCCTGAGCTACGCCCTGAGCGCGGCGGAGCAGGCGCTCTACGACGCGACCACACGCTACATCGCCGAAACCCATAACAAGGCGCGGAAGCTGAACCGCGCGGCCGCGCGTCTCGCCATGAGCGTGTTCCAGCGGCGACTGGCCAGCTCGACCTGCGCCCTGATGCGGTCGTTCGAACGCCGTATCGTCCGGCTGGACGAGGCTGTCGAGCTCGCCCGGGCCGGCCGTGTCGACGAGCTGGAGCGACGCCAGACCCGCATCGCCGATACGCCGGATTTCTTCGAGAGCCGGACCGCCGACGAGGATGCCGGGGACGACGGCGAGCCGGAGCGCCACGAGGCGTTCGAAGAGGCCGCGCTCGGCGGTCTCGTCACGACCGTCCTGTCGGAGCTTCGGGAAGAACGGGCCGAGGTCGAGGTCCTTCTCTCCCAGGCGCGTCGCCTCGCCGAAGCCGGCAACGACTCCAAGTTCGAAAAGCTGCGCGCGCTCATGGCCGATCCCGCCCATGCCCGGGAGAAGCTCATTGTCTTCACCGAACACCGCGATACGGCCGAGTTCCTGGTGCACCGCCTGGAAGGACTCGGCTTCACCGGGCAGGTAGCCCTGATCCACGGCGGGCTGGACTACCGCGACCGGGAAGCCCAGGTCGAGCTCTTCCGGCGTCCGGCCGACATGGGCGGCGCCGGCATTCTGGTGGCCACCGATGCCGCCGGCGAGGGGATCAACCTCCAGTTCTGCTGGTTGATGGTCAACTACGATGTCCCGTGGAACCCGGCGCGCCTCGAGCAGCGGATGGGCCGCATCCACCGCTACGGACAGACGCGCGACCCGGTGGTGATCGTCAATCTGATCGCCGGAGAAACGCGCGAAGGACGGGTGATCGGAGTTCTGCTCGAGAAGCTGGAGGCAATCCGCACCCAGCTTCGTTCGGACAAGGTCTTCGACGTCGTCGGTCGTCTCTTCGAAAACGTCCCGCTCAAGGGCTACCTCGAGATGGCGACGACGGAGTCCGGCGCGCGGGGCATCCCCCCCGGAGGCGTGCCGCTGGCCCGGCAGGCGCGCCGACTGACGGAAAGCGCGCAAGCGTGGCTGCGGGAAGACCTGCTCTCCGGCATGACGCGGGAATGCCGCTCGAGCATCCGGCAAGGGCTGCCGGAGCGGCTGCACTGGGCAGGTCGCGGCTACGATCACAAGATCGCGGAGCTGATGGCGAAACGCCGGCGCCTGAGCGGCGATGCGAGCCAGGGCGATGTCCGCGCACGGACGGAGCTGGCCATCGTGAAGAAGGAGCAGAGCCGGCTCGTTGCGGAGAAGAAGCGCGGTCTGACGTCTCTGGAAGCGGAGGCATCCCGGATCGAGCCGGGCGAGATCACGATGATTGCCCATGCCCTGGTGGTGCCCACGGACGATCCGGAGGAACGACAACGGCATGACGCCAGGGTCGAAGCGGTCGCCATGGAGCGGGCCCGCGCCCATGAGGAGGCGGCTGGCGCTGTCGTGCACGACGTATCCCGACCGGAGCTCGCGCGCCGCGAAGGCCTCGGCGACTGGCCGGGCTTCGACCTCCGCTCGCAGCGCCCCGCAGGCCCGCAAGGCCCGGAGGAGGAGCGGGCCATCGAGGTCAAGGGCCGTGCGGCGTCGGGCGCCATCGAGGTCAGCGAGAACGAATGGGCGGCGGCCTGCAACCTGCGGGACCGTTACTGGCTCTACGTAGTCTTCGACTGCGCGACGCCCCGTCCCCGCCTGGTCAGGGTCCGCGACCCGTTCGGCCGGCTGCTCGCGCGGGCGAAGGGAAGCGTCGTCATCGCGGAGTCCGAGATTCTCTCGGCGAGCATGGGCGGGGCTGAGACTCCGCGCGGCGGCGTATCCCTGCTGTGAGATTCTCCTCGCGAGTATGGACGGGGCTGGAACATGACAGTCTGCTACGTCGACGAAAGCGGCAATGCCGCGCAGGACCCCTGCCTCGTGATGGTTGGCGTTTCGGTCGACGCCGACGGCGGATGGCGTCATCCTGCCGCCTTTCAGCATGGAGGGGCCATCCGAACGAGGGGGAATGACCATGACCCGGGTTGACGACGCGCTTCTGCGGCAGATGACGGCGGCCATCGTCGAGGCGGCCGACCCCGAGCGGGTGATCCTGTTCGGCTCTCGCGCCCGAGGCGATGCCGGAGCGGACTCGGACATCGATCTGCTGGTCGTCGAGGCGGAGCCGTTCGGGCCGGGCCGGGACCGTGGCGCCGAAGAGACGCACCTCTGGCGCGCGCTGGCGAAGTTCCACGTCCCGAAAGATATCCTGGTCTACAGCCTGGACGAGGCCGAGCGCTGGCGCGGCTCGCTCAATCATGTGCTCGCGCGCGCGCTGCGCGAAGGCAGGGTGCTCTATGAACGACCTTGAGCAGGCGCGGGAGCTGGTTGGCGCGGCGGAGAGAGACCTCTCGGCGCTTCGCGGCATGGGCAATGCGGCTGTCTTCGCCGACGAGATTTTCGGCTTCCATGTCCAGCAGGCTGCGGAGAAGCTGTTCAAGGCCTGGCTCGCATCGCAGGGCGAGACCTACCCGCTGTCGCACGATCTGGCGGCTCTGTTGGACATGCTGAGCGTCGGCGGAGCGGATGTCGCCCGTTTCGACGGGTTGGTGGACTACACTCGCTACGCCGTTCGCCTGCGTTACGCGGGCGCCGATCCCGGCGCCTGCCCGCTCGATCGACCCCAGGCCGTCGAACAGGTGGAGGCGCTGCTCGCGGCGGTTCAGCAGCAGTTGGCGGAAACAGAGGCAGGCTGACGATGGTGGACGTAAACCTGAACATCAAGGTTCCGGCGTTCGAGAAGCTCGTGGATTACACTGCCAGCGGCATCGGCGCGGTGGCAGGCCCGGTGCTGGCGCCCTGGAAGGAGCGCAGGTTAGCGGCGGCGAAACTCACCGCGGCAAAGGGCGAAGCCGACAGCCTGAAGCTCATTGCCGAAGCCCGGACCGAGGCGTGCCGCGCCCTTCTCCCGTCGGACGAGGCGACCCATGTTGTGCTGGAAATCGGCTCGGACGGCGGCATAACGCAGAGGATCGAGTTCCAGGAGCAGAAGCGGCAAGCGAACATCGTCTCGGTGGTCCGGGACGCTGCCGCCGAGCTGGATGGCAAGGAGGTTGATGACCACGAGCCCGATCCCGACTGGACCGCACGGTTTTTCGACAGCGTTCAGGACATCTCGTCGGATGATATGCGGAAGCTCTGGGCCAGGATCCTCTCGGGAGAGGTCGAAGAACCGGGTCGAACATCGCTTCGAACTCTGGACATTCTAAAGAATATGACTACGCAAGACGCCGGGATGTTCGAACGCATATGCGATTTTATCGTCGATGGTGATTTTATTTTTTCTGACAAAGGAAATAATTTAGATCATCTTGGAGTACCGTTCTATTATGTACTTTACCTTAGAGAAATCGGACTTATTGATGCAGATCTTTCACTCGGAAAAATTATTGAATTTAATAAACATAATAAATGGAAAATAGGCCTCGTTTATCACAAAAAAATATTGATCATGTCAGCAAGAAATGAATCAAGAGACAGTCGGACAATAACTATTCCTGTCTACCGTCTCACCCATCCCGGCAAGGAACTCTGCCGCATCGTGGAGAGCAAATTCCATCTGGATTACTTGCAATCTCTTGCGCGATTCTTGCGTACAAATAATATTGACGTGTCCTGCGCTCGAATTATCAAGAAACTTTCCGACGGAGCATACACGCATTCTGCCCCCTACGATCCGTTCGAGATCGAATCCGAACAGTGATGCGGTACAACCCCATGACCCCCGACGCGCCCCGCCTGATCGAGGTCGACTTTCCGCTGGAGCGGGTGTCGCTCGACTCGGTGCACGAGAAGAACGTGCGGCACGGGCATATCTCGACGCTGCACATCTGGCCGGCGCGGCGGCCGCTGGCGGCGTGCCGGGCGGCGCTGATCGCGACGCTGCTGCCGGACCCCGGCAATGCGGCCGAACGCAGGGACATCTGGCGCCGGCTTGCGGGCGAGATCGTCGAGACGGTCAGGACCGAACGGCGGGGCGAGCGGACGGTCGAGCGGCGCGGGCGGGAGACCGGCGGCGGCATCCTGCACTGGGGGCGCCAGGACGGCCCGGATCTCGACTGGTTCCGTGAAAGAATCCTCAGCGCGCATGGCGGACGCGCGCCCAGGGTGCTGGACCCGTTCGCCGGCGGCGGCGCGATCCCGCTGGAGGCGATGCGGCTCGGCTGCGAGGCGACCGCCATCGACATCAACCCGGTCGCCTGGTTCATCCTCAAGTGCACGCTCGACTACCCGCGCCGGCTGGTGGGCGAGACCCTCCCGCTGCCCGAATTCGTGCGCACCGACGGCGCTTTCATGGAAGCCTTCCTGAAGGCGAGAGGCTTCAGGGGCAAGGTCCTCGCGCGCCAGCTCGCGGCGCTCGGCCTCGATCCCGATGGCCCCGATCACGGTGCCCCCGAGTGGACGCTGATCGACGACGCACGACGGTGGGACGACGCCCTGCTCCAGGCCGAACTCGCGTGGCAGGTGGCAGGTGGCAGGGTCCCACGGGTGTGCCCCCGGAACTGATCAGTATCAATGAAGGTATGTCCGTCGAAGGGGTACGACATTGTCAGGACAAGCCACGTCGGCTCGATACGTTTCCGCGAGCACAGGCCATGCATGGTCGAATCGTTGGCTCTGCACGAGCGAGCGCAGGGTGAGAATGGCTTGCCCGCCGGGCAGGCCCCAGCGCATCCCGGAGCGCTTGAGCCGTTCGGTGACCAAGGTCTTGCAGGCCGCCTCGACGACCCCGGAGCCGATGGGCAGGCCCCGCGCCTTGGCCTCGGCGTAGCCCATGCGGTGGCGATTGCCGCGGAAGTAGCCGAGCACCTGTGCGATGCGCTCCTCGTCGGGATATCTCGTGCGCAGATGCACCAGCGCGCGGATGACCCGCTCGACCCCGGCGGGCTCATGACGCAGCCGGTGGCGATAGGTGTTGAGCTGCGTCGCCGCCTTGGGCGAGGCGGTGCCGTAGGCGGCGTCGAAGGCGTCGCTGAGCTGCTCGACGGCGTGGTAGAAGTCGATGAGTTCGACGCCCTCGGGCAGCGCACCGGAGAGGAACGTCCAGTTGTCCTTCGCCCCGTCGGCGAGCTTGACCACGGTGAGGTCCGGGCGCGGGGCGCGCACCGCCGCGACCTCGGCGGCAACCATCGCCTTGAGGCTCGCCTTGCGCGGCTGCGGCATCCGGCCCATGCGCACGCTGTACAGCCGCTCGCCCTGGGCATCGACCAGCGAGACCGTGGCACAGCCCGCCTCGCGGTATCCGCCGCGCATCGGCGCCATCACCCCGTCGAGCGAGACCACCACCGCACGGGCCGCCTCCGGCACCGCGACGCTGGCCTCGCGCACCGTGGTCTCGAACGTCTCGCGCTGCGCCTCCCAGCGCGCCGACAGCGCCTTGGGCAGCCGGTCGAGGCTGCTCTTCGACGGCTGCATCGGCCCGAGGGTGGCCAGCACCTGCTCGGCGTCTCGCGGGGTCAGATGCGAGACCAGCAGCGCACCGTGGCGCGCCGCGAGCGGCGTCCAGTACCCCTCGACGATGCCCACCCGGCGCTCCAGCGCCGCCACTGCCCGCGCCCCGCGCCGCGCCCGGTACAGCGTGCGGGTCACCGACACCGGGCCGGCGGTGGTGAGGTAGGTCTGGGCACTGCGACACGCCCGGCGATGGACCTCGCCGTCGATGAGCACGAACGGCAGGTCCACGTCGTGTCGGGCGAGCGCCTGTTCGGTGACCGCGCACTCGGTGCGGGCGAACAGGGCGTGGAGCTCGCGCTCGAAGTTCTCGAACGAATGCGTGTCGGACGATTCGTACTTCTTCAGCAGCGCACTCACGCGCCGGGGGAGTGCTTCGAGCACGCTCCAGACATCTTGGGGAGTGGGTTTGTCGGTCGGCGTATGGGATACTTCCATTGGGGCAGCCCTCCACAGTGTTGGGATTTCGCGCACAGCATTGTTGCAGAGGATCACTGCCCCGTCTTCCCCTAGTCTTGTCCAATGAGAAATGAGCCTGAAGGGAGGGTCGATATCCAGTGACACATGAGCCTGTAGCGGGAGCGATTCGGAGATCATCGGAGAATGATCGTGACCCTACAGACCCAACGGGTGCAGACCCTGGAGCAGGTGCGGCGCGTCGCCGAAGGCAACGAGCCGGTCGACTTCACCCTCGCCGAGCGGGCCTCGGCCTACGAGTTCATCCGGCGCACCCTGACGCAGTTCGACTACGCGGCGCTGGGCAAGGCCGACAAGGGCGCGGTGAAGGCGTATCTCGGGAAGATGACAGGGCTGTCACGGGCCCAGCTCACCCGGCTGATTGCCCAGCACCGCTCGACCGGACGCATCCGCGACCGGCGCGGCGCCGGGCCGTCGCGTCCCTTCACGAGGCGCTACACCGCGGCCGATATCCGCCTGCTCGCCGAGGTCGACGCCGCCCTCGGCCAGCGCTGCGGGCCGGCCACCCGGGCGGTGCTGCGCCGCCAGTACGAGCTCTTCGGCGATGCGCGCTTCGTGCGTCTGGCGGGGCTGTCGAACGGGCATCTGTACAACTTGCGCGCCTCGCGCACCTACCGCACCCGGCGCAGCGTGTTCACCCGGACCCGCGCCCGGGTCGTGGCCATCGGCGAGCGACGCAAGCCCCGCCCCGACGGACAGCCCGGATGGCTGCGGGTGGACACCGTCCACCAGGGAGACCGCGACGGGACCAAGGGGGTGTACTACGTCAACACCGTCGACGAGGTCACCCAGTACGAGCACATCGGCTGCGTGCCAGCCATCTCCGAGCGCTTCCTCGTCCCGGTGCTCGAAGCCCTCATCCGCGCCTATCCGTTCGAGATTCGGGGCTTTCATGCCGACAACGGCTCGGAGTACATCAACCCCCGCGTCGCCGCGTTGCTGAACAAGCTCCGGGCATCGCACCCCACCCCGCGCCCTGTGGATTTGTGGACGAGTCCTGCGGACCGGCGCGAGCCCTTCGGGCCGTGTGGACAGCCCGTGGACAACGCTGACGCGTTGCCCACCGCCTGCCCACACTCTCGCGCCTCTCGTCCACAAGCTCCACAGGGCTCATTACCACTCATCGAGAAAACCACACCTCACACCATCAGGACTCTGGTTGACTCCCGCGATCCCCCCACCCATCATGCCTCCTCCCACCCACAACCCGACTTCGCTCCCCCAACCGCTCACTCTCGCTCCTCGTTCAGGCTCATTTCAGGATTGGAAAACACTTTCCGGGCGCCGGGCGAGCGGCGCGGGTGCGCGTCCGATTCGTGGCGCGCCCGGGGTCGGAAACGAAGGCTCTCGCAAATCGGACGTGCGCCCCGCCCCTCAGACCTGACCATGGGCGGCGCCCGCTCTCCAGATGCCGGGTGGCGCCCGCCGCCCGGACCACTTTGCCCCTCGAACGCCGCATCGCCCTCAGACCTGTCCATAGGCGGCGCCCGCCCCGACCCAGCGGCGCACCAGCGGGGGGATGCGTGACTCGTGCCGCGCCAGCAGCTCGGACGCGGCCCGCTCGATGCCCGGCAGCAGGGGCAGGTCGCGCGCAAGATCGGCGATGCGCAGCCGGTCGAGGCCGGTCTGCCGGGTGCCGAGGAGCTCGCCGGGGCCGCGGATCTCCAGGTCGCGCTGCGCGATCGCGAAGCCGTCGGTGGTCGCGCGCAGCACCTCGAGCCGGGCCCGCGCCGCCTCGGTCAGCGGCCCGTCGTACATCATCACGCAGGCGCTGCGCCGGGCGCCGCGGCCGACCCGCCCGCGAAGCTGGTGGAGCTGGGCGAGCCCGAGGCGCTCGGCGTTCTCGATGACCATCAGCGACGCGTTGGGGACGTCGACCCCGACCTCGATCACGGTGGTGGCGACGAGCACGTCGGTCCGCGCCGCCTTGAACGCGGCCATCGCCGTGTCCTTGTCCGCCGCGGGCATCCGGCCGTGCACGAGCCCGACGCGGAGCCCGGGCAGGGCGTGGCCAAGCTCGCGCGCGGTGTCCTCGGCCGCGCGGCAGGCGACCGCTTCGGACTCCTCGATGGCGGTGCAGACCCAGTACGCCTGCTCGCCGCGCCCGCAGGCCCGGCGGATGCGGGCCACGACCTCCGGCCGGCGCCCGGAGGGCGCCACCGCGGTGTCGACCGGGGTCCGTCCCGGCGGCAGCGCGTCGACGACCGAGACGTCGAGGTCGGCGTACGCGGTCATGGCCAGCGTGCGCGGAATCGGGGTCGCGGTCATGATGAGCTGGTGCGGCCGCAGCGTGCCGCGCTCGCCCTTGCCGCGCAGCGCGAGCCGCTGCTCGACCCCGAAGCGGTGCTGCTCGTCGACGATGACAAGCCCGAGGTCCGCGAACGCGACCTCCGACTGGAACAGCGCGTGCGTTCCCACCGCCACCGCGGCCTCGCCGCCCGCGATGCGGGCCAGGGCCCGGCCGCGTTCCCGGCTCCCGAGGCGGCCGGACAGCCAGACGACCTCGACCCCGAGCGGCTCGAGCCAGCCCCGGAAGCTCGCGAAGTGCTGCTCCGCGAGCAGCTCGGTGGGCGCCATCAGGGCGACCTGGCGCTCGCTGGCCACGGCCGCCACCGCGGCGATGGCCGCGACCACCGTCTTGCCCGCCCCCACGTCGCCCTGTACCAGCCGGTGCATCGGGCGGGTCCGCGCGAGGTCGGCACGGACCTCCCTCGCGACCCGGCGCTGGGCGGCGGTCAGCGCGAACGGCAGCGCGTCGACGAAGCGGCGCACCAGTGCGCCGCCGCGGTCGAGCGGCGCGGCGTGCCGGCGGTCGATGCGGCGCCGCACCAGGCGCAGCGCGAGGTGGTGCGCGAGCAGCTCCTCGAAAGCGAGACGCCGGCGGGCGGGATGGGCGCGGTCGAGCAGCGCCGCGGCGTCCGTGCCCGCCGGCGGCCGGTGAATCGCCCGCAGGGCGTCGGCGAGGCCGGCGAGACCGTGGCGCTCCGTCACCGTCTCCGGCAGGAGCTCCGCGCCGCCGGGGTCGCGCTCCAGGCGGTCGAGGGCCTGCCCGGCCAGGCGGCGGAGCAGCGTCTGGCCGAGCCCCGAGGCCGCGGGATAGACCGGCGTCAGGCGGTCGCTGGTCGCGGGCCCGGCGTCGTCGTCGAGCAGCCGGTACTCCGGGTGCGCGGTCTCGATGCCGCCGGACGTGGCGTGCATCTCCCCGAAGCAGGCGATGCGCCGCCCCGGGCGGAGCTGCCGGCGCTGGCTCTCGTTGAAGTGGAACAGCCGCATCGCCATCGTCCCGGTGCCGTCGCCGATGGTGACCACGAGGGAGCGCCGGCGCCCGAACCGGACGGCGGCGCTCTCGATCCGGCCGCAGGTGAGCGCGGCGCCTCCGGCGCTCAGGTCTGCGATCGCGTGGACGCGAGTGCGGTCCTCGTACCTGAGCGGGAGGTGGAGCAGCAGGTCGAGCACCGTCCCGATGCCGAGCCCCGCGAGCTTCGCGGCGGTCCCGGCGCCGACGCCGCGAAGCCCCGTCACCGGCGCGGACTCGAGAGGCCGCGCGTCGGGGGGCGCAGCAGGCGCATCGGGCGCGGAGGGGGGCGGGGTGGCGGAGGTTCGCATGTGTCTTCGGCGCGGTGTCGGAGCCGCCGGCTGCGCACACGCAACCCCGCGGGCGGCGGCTCGCATGTGCCTTCAGCATCATCTTCTCGAACCGTGGCAGGTGCCAGACCTCGCTGGGTGACGGCTCGCATGTGCCTTCAGCGTCCCGCCCTCGCCGCGTTTCCGGCCGCGCGTCCCGTCCTTGTGGCGCGCCGTCTCGCCTGGCTCCCCGGGGCGGCAAGAACGGAGGAAGGATGCGCACGCCCGGATGACGGCGCATTGTCGCACCGGCGCCGGAACGCAGGGAACGGCGCGGCCTCGCCCGGACCGCGGCATCGGGGGTCTCCGGCGATTCCCGCAAGTCAGACCGCGAAGCTCACCTCGGCGGCCATTGATGCCCGCGACTTCCTGCGCGCCCGCGCGCACCGGGCGAGCGAGGCGCACCTGCCGGACGGGACGCTCGTCGCCGTCGCGGGCGGCAAGAAGGTCGGCAACGCCGCCGCCATCGACCGAGTCAAGGCCCGACACCCCGACATGGTCCTTGTCCACGGCGGCGGGCCGGACGCGGAGCGCATCGCCGCCCGCTGGGTCGAGTCGAACGCGGTCCACCAGGTGGTGTGCAAGCCCGACTGGGACGCCCACGGGCGCGCGGCTCCGTCCCGGCGCAACGACCAGCTCCTCAACCTCCTGCCGAAGGGGCTCGTCGCCTTCCCCGGCGCGGGCATCACCGAGAACCTCGTCGACAAGGCGCGCCAGCTCGGCATCCCCGTCCACCGCGTCGCCGCCTGAGGCGACGCACTCCCCTACCGGCCGGATTCCCGCCGCGGGACCCGGCCTTCCCGCCCGCCTCACCTCTCTCCCGCTCTCTCGCTTCGCGGCGGCTCCGCCGCCCTGCCCCCTCTCCCTCTCCGTCGCCCGGTGCGCCGCCGGTGTCGGCCACGTCGCCGGCTCCGCCTTCGCCGCCGTCGATTCCCCTCCCGCTCATGCCGCCTCTCGGCGCCTTCCTCGACGCCGGGGGCGCTCCGTTCTCACACCCGGCGTACCGGTGATGCCCTCCGACCTGCAAACCGACGGCTCCGTCCCCGGCACGTGCTCCGCAGTGGCGCCCTGGCATGGAATCGGCGAGCACTTTGTCGTGAAATGGGGAATCATCCCGGTCTGGAATCCGCACCACCTGCAACGAGGCAAGACACGAGGCGAAACATGACGATTCGACACGTCTTCCTGACTCTTGCGCTGCTCCTGCATCTCTCGCTCGCGGCCGCACAGCAGGCGTCCACCGCAGCAGACGTCGACCGGCTTCGTGCGCTCGCCGAGCAGGGCGACGCCAAGGCACAGGCTGCTCTCGGCGCCATGTACGACATCGGCCGGGGTGTGCCGCAGGACGACACGGAGGCCGTGCGCTGGTACCGCAAGGCCGCCGAGCAAGACAACGCATCGGCACAGTTTCTTCTCGGCGTCATGTACGCCAACGGCGAGGGCGTGCCGCAGGACGACGCGGAGGCCATCCGGTGGTACCGCAAGGCCGCCGAGCAGGGCGACGCATTGGCACAGCTCAATCTCGGTTTCATGTATGCCCGCGGCGAGGGCGTGCCGCAGGACTATGCGGAGGCCGTGCAGTGGTACCGCAAGGCCGCCGAGCAGGGCGTCGCCTCGGCACAGGTCGTTCTCGGCTTCATGTACTCCACTGGCCAAGGCGTGCCGCAGAACTACATGGAGGCCATCCGGTGGTACCGCAGGGCCGCCGAGCAGGGTAACGCCTCGGCACAGTTCCATCTCGGCCTCATGTACGTCAACGGATGGGGGGTGGAGCAAGACTATGCGGAGGCCGTGCGGTGGTACCGCAGGGCCGCCGAGCAGGGCCTCGCCCGGGCACAGTCCAATCTCGGCTTCAGTTACGCCACCGGCCGGGGGGTGGAGCAGGACGATGCGGAGGCCGTGCGGTGGTACCGCAGGGCCGCCGAGCAGGGCCTCGCCTCGGCACAGTTCGATCTCGGCCTCAGGTACGCCATCGGTTCGGGCGTGCCGCAGGACTACACGGAGGCTGTGCGGTGGTACCGCAAGGCCGCCGAGCAGGGCAACGCAGACGCACAGTCCAGTCTCGGCGTCAGTTACCACAAAGGCGAGGGCGTGCCGCAAGACTACGTGTTGGCGCACAAATGGCTAAACTTGGCGGCCGCAGCAATCCTAGGATCTGCCCGTCGTGAAGTGGCCGTCCGCCGCCGGGACTCGATCGCGCTACACCTGACTCCTGCGCAGCTTGCCGAAGCCCAACGGCTCGCGCGGGAGTGGCGGCCGACTTCCGCAGGAAAGTCTCTCACCGCCCCGGTTGACAGCGACAGCAACGGCGGGCGGCAGGCCCAGAGTAGCCGCGCCGGGGTCGCCGCGGTGCAGCGGGCCCTTGCCCGGCTCGGCTACGACCCCGGCCCCGCCGACGGGGTTCCCGGCCCGAGGACCCGCGCCGCGATCCGTGCCTTTCAGGCCGCGGCCGGGCTGCCGGTCGACGGAAGACCGTCCGAGGCATTGCGCCGTGCGCTCCGGTCCACGCTCGGCGAGTGAGGCAACGGGCGCCGCCGTCATGCAGGTCGCACCGCCTCGTCTCCCTCCGGCTCGCCTCGCCACCAATGCCGCCCACGGTGGCGTCCCTTCGGTCGACCGTCTCCGACAGCCTCGTCTCACCGTGCTCCGTCGCTTCCTCCATTCGCCAGCGTCGCCGTCGGTGTCGGTCACGCCGCCGGCTCCGCCTTCGCCGGCGACGACACTTCCGTCGCTCGTCCCGCCCGTCGTGACGCCGACGATGCGGTCGGCGGGGGGGCCCACCATCGTCTCGATGCCGGAGTCGTTCAGGTCATCGAGGATGGGCGACGGTGTCGCTCCCCCGAAGTCCAGGTCGGGCGCGTCGCTTCGCGACCGGGCTCCCCTGCCGAGCCCGCAAGCGGTCTCGGCCCTTCGGGCGGCGATTCCTCGCGCTTCCGCTCGCTCCGCTCGCCGCCGCTGCCTCCTCCCTCCGTCGTGCCGTGCTCGGCACGCCTTCGCCGGCCTCACCGTCGTGCGCTCAGTCGCCGCCGCGACGCTCCATCGCGGGCTCCGCCACCGTCGATTCCCCTCCCGCTCATGCCGCCTCTCGGTGCCTTCCTCGACGCCGGAGGCGCTCCGTTCTCACACCCGACGCATCGACGATGCCCACCTGCCACCCCTGCGAACGGGTGCGATGGGAAGACCGCCAGGGGCGAGAAATCACGGTTCATCCATGCCCTGACGTGCCGGAACGAGTGCGACCATTTTGCGCGCATGGGATTCCGGAGGGAGTATCCCCGAGGTATCAGGGGGTTATCTGGACGGTGTCAGGCAGAGAAGCGGTTCGGCCCTCGTGGGGGACAGGCTTCTCCCTGCGCGTGCGCGTATTCTGGTCGCGCACTCCCCTGCGCTTCATGTTGAATGCGCGTAAATTGCTCGCATGGCGCTCGGGTCGAGTTCGCCCGAAATCCGCCGGGATCGGGTGCCCGGTGCGACGAATCCGCGACGGAAACGACACAATAAAGGACCGTTCCGTACCGGAATCGCGCGGAAACGAGCAAGGTTCGGGAGAAACGGTGGCCATGGCCCTCGGTAGGCACATCCGCATCGGCGAAGACCACTGGCGGTGCATCGAAGCCCTCGCCACCGCGCACAACACGAGCCCCGACCAGCTCCTCGTCGAGTTCGCCCTCGAAGCCCTCGACCGGACGACGCTTCCCGTGCAACGTCGCGGATACTCTGGTGTTGCTCCAATCACAACGGCACCGTTCGATCCACCGAATTCATGGCCTCGTGCCCGCTGAAACCAAGTGACCGAGCTCGTCCGATAGATGACCGCGATGGCAAATCCGATCGACAGAAGCCTCGCGTACGAATACGACGAGCGTGAGCGGCGGTACATCGGGCAGGCAGACATCGCGGCCATCGACAAGCCCGTCGTGATCCTGGGCGATCCCGGCCTCGGGAAGACGGTTCTCGCGCAAGCACTCGGCGCCCTTCCCGGCCTGACGTATTGCCGCGCATCCACGTTTTCGCGGGCGGCCAGGCCCGAGACGTCGATCGCTCAAGGTGAGCGCATCATCATCGATGGACTCGACGAAATCGCCTCGTCGACCCCCGGGGGAGCGGTCCACTCCGTCCTGGGACAGCTCTCCAGAATGGACAACCCACCGTTCATCCTCACCTGCCGGGAAGCTGACTGGCGAGGCGCCGCAGACCGTATCCACATCGAGGACGACTACGGGGCTGCTCCGGTACTGCTCCATCTCCAGCCCTTCTCGAGCGACGACGCGCGCATCTTTCTGTCGAACGAATTTCCCGGAATCAACGCCGCCGACATCCTGAATCACCTGGAGAGTCGAAGCCTCGGCGACTTCTACCGGAATCCGCTCACGTTGCGACTGCTCGGCGAGGTCGCGGCACGGACCGGCCAGCTTCCGGAGCGACGCGCGGAGCTTCTCGATCGCGCCTGCACCGTGATGCTCCGCGAGGAAAATCCTCGCCATCAGGGCGATTCCCATGCTCACGAAGCCCGCGAGGCTCTCTTGCTCGCCGCCGGCGCGGTCGGGGCCACACTGGTGCTGTGCGCCCGAAGCGGCATCTTCACGGGTGTGTACTCCGATACGCCGGAAGACCTCGCGCATGTTGCCGACATCGTTTCGATGCCATCGGCGGCGCTGGCCGAGGATGCTCTGAAGACACGATTGTTTCAGGCGGAGGACGAGCACCGGTTCAAGCCCGTTCACCGGGTGGTCGCCGAGTATCTCGGCGCGAAATGGCTCGCCGCCTGCTTCGGGGCCGGCTGCTCCGAGCGACGGATCTTCGGCCTGCTCCGATCGGGCGACGGTGTGCCGACCTCGCTGCGGGGACTCCATGCATGGCTCGCACACTTCAACGACCGTCTCGCCATCCGGTGCGTCGACGCCGATCCGTACGCGGTCTTGCGTTACGGCGACGCGGAGACCATCGGTCTCGACCAGGCGCGGGACCTGCTCGCTGCATTGAAGAGGCTGTCGGAGGCCGATCCCTATCTCGCATCCGAGGACCGGGACCGGCACCCTGCGTCCGGCCTGATGCGACCGGAACTCGAGAAAGAAGTCCTGGCGATCATCGGCACACCCGGCTGCCATACCGCTCTCGTCATAGTCCTGCTCGGTGCAATGGCCGGCACGGAGCTCGCCGAAGCGCTCCGCGGGACGCTTGACGGCATCATGTTCGATTCGCACCGCGCATATGGCGAGCGGTCCACCGCCGCCGACGCCATCCGCGCGAGTACGAAGCTTCCCGACTGGGAAGGGGTCATTCGGAAGCTCACTGAGCAGGGCGATGGCGATTCGACTCGCTTGGCGTGCGACCTCCTCAAATCGGTTGGCGCGAACGCGGTGTCTCCGGAAACTGCCGTCGACGCGGTTCTCGTGCATCTGGGCCTCACCGGAGACCAAGCGCCCGTACCGGAGACGGGTTTCGTCCGCTATGTCGACCGACGTCTGTTCCTCGATCTGGACACCGCTCCGCTTGCCGGAATACTGGACCGCGTTGCCGCTCAGGCAAAGCCGTGCATGGGCCAAGCGGACGCATGGGCCAAGCGCCAGACTGCCGTCCTGGTGAGGCGATTGGTGCTCAACGTGCTGGAAGCCGAGCCCGGCACGGCACCCGAGCGCGTTTGGGGCTGGATTGAATGGCTGGACGCAGCGCACGCGTACCCCGGCGACGAGGGAGAGCGCTTGACCGCGCTGTTCCACAGGGAGCGGGCTCTTCGCGCGGCGCTTCTCGAGCACGTGCTGTTGACCCCGTGCGCGAAAGACGTCTGGATAGCGGCATGGCGGCTCCAGGAGACCGGCCTTGGGCTTCATCCTGACGACGACGATCTCGCCGGGCTGCTGAGGACGTTACGCGCGCGGGCGGGCGCTGGCCCGATCGACCACGACATGTGGCGCGATCTCCTCCGTCTCGGCCGGACCCAAGCAGGGCTCTCGGAGATCGTGCGGGAGACGGCCATCAAGGTCGCGAATGGCGATCCTGCACTGCTCAAAATCCTCAAACAGATGGCCCGGGTCCATGAGCCCGAGTGGAAGATGAAGCACGAACGACGCGCCGCCCTCGAGGAAGCCGAGCGCCAGGAGAGATTCCAGGCTCACCGCGACCACCATGTCAGACGTGCCCGCGATGTGGCCGCCGGCAATATCCATGACCTTGAAAAGCCGGCCGACGCGTACCTCGGGCGTTATCTCGACTTCGACGACGCGGCGTCACCCGTTGTCCGGCTGCACGAGCTTCTCGGCGACCCGCTGACCGACCATGCGCTCGCCGGCTTCGTGGCCGTGCTCGGCCGTGACGACCTGCCCACCGCCGCCGACATCGCCGAGCTCCACACCGAAGGGAAGTGCCATGTCGCCGAGGCGCCGATGATCTGCGGCATCGCCGAGATGCTTCGTCAGGGCCGCCCGATCGATGCCCTCGATCGCGGAATACTCGCGGCCTCCTACATGGCGTGGCAGCGGGCTCCAGAATCGGGAGCCGAGGGGCAAATCGACATCGGACCGGCTCTCGAAGACGTGCTGTTCCGGGACGAACACGATGTGGAGGTCCATTTCCGCACGAGCATCGAGCCGCAGCTTGCGCGCGGAGTCGAGCATGTATACGAGCTCTACCGCCTGACGCATGATGAGCGCCGGGCGCCGCTGGCGGGCCGCCTTGCCGCCGAATGGCTCCGAGCGTACTCCAATCTGTCTCTCTCCGCCGCACTTCGTCTCGTGCCCGTCGCGCGCGAAGCTCGTCCAGTCGAGCGCCACCACCACCTCGCAGCGCGCGCCCACGATGTACTTCACCCAGGAGTCGAAGAACGTCTCCATCTCGATGCCGTTGTTGCTCAGCAGCCGGTCGACCTGCTTCACCCCGTGCTTGCCGAGCGTGCCCATCGCCTGCGCCAGTCCCTGGCCGATGGCATGCACCGCCAGCGAGGCGCTGGTCAACACCCCCAGCGTCGCATTGGCCAGCGACAGGACCCGCTTCGCGTGCAGGTCGCCTTCGTACATTGCGGTGATGAATTCGCGGATGTCGTCTCGTCGCAGCATGATGGGTCGGGACATCGGATGGCTCCACGGTGGCTCGCAGGCGCGAGCGTGACCCCGGAGCTTCGCGTTGGCAACACGAGCCGTGTGCTCAAGGAGGCATGAAATGGTCGGGTCTTGCAGCCTGTACATTAATTCAGTCAGTTACAGACGAATTCTCAGCTAAATTATGAGGGGATCTCTAAGGGTTCTGGCCCTTTTTCCGAACAGGACATGGCAGCGGGCAACCACCGACGAGGCGGGCGAAGCGGTCCTTGATCTGTACACAACCCATCTTCCGATGACCGTATATGCCGCGGCGCCCGGGTATGCCGCGGGGCTCGAACGGGAGTGGCTCCCGCGCCAGGGAGGTCTGGTGCTGGAGCTCGGCCCTCTCCCGACCGGAGGGGCGGCCATATTCCCCCAGGCCGCCGGCCATCTCCCCGGCCTGCGGGGACGGCTGAACCCGCAACGCGACACGTCCGACCGGACATCTCTGTACGCGGACAATATCTCCATCGAAGAGGGACGGCGGCAGCCCGTACCCTTTCGGCTGGGCAAGGCGATGCGGCTTACGGATGCGTATGGCGCCGAGCTGTCGGTCACCATCATCGACATCGTTGGACGCGCCGCACTGGTCGAGTACCGGTCGCTCGAGCCTTGAAGGGGTCATGCCCGGTGCCGGAGACCCCCGGGGACGATCCGTTCGCGAGTGCCCGTACGGGTATCGACCCGCGTTGCACGAACCACTGTGCTCCGCTTCAACGGAGACGGGCGAAGCTCGTGTCGAAAGAGGCTCGTGTCGAAACGCGAGGCGGAGTCGGCATGATCGCGAGGTTTGTCGAATCCGGGGCCGAATCCGCCGCCCTCGAGCCACCGGAAAGCCTCGGCTGGGCCGTCTCGCACGGTTCGGACATTCGTTCCGACGCGCCGGCGGCCGATCGGGGCGACCCCGGCACGCTCCAGGGCGCGTCTGCGCGATGACTGGTGCGACGCCGAAGGCGAGTCCGGGCGGCGAGGTGGTCGTCTACGAGGCGCCGGACAGTGAGCTGCGTGTGGAGGTACGGCTGGAGGGCGAGACCGTCTGGCTGACGCAACGGCAGATGGCGGAGGTGTTCGACACAACGCCGGAGAACATCCTGATGCATCTGCGCAATGTGTTCTCCGGCGAAGAGCTGGATGCCGCGGCAACTACTAAGGATTTCTTAGTAGTTCGAACCGAGGGCAGGCGGCGCGTCCGGCGCCGCATCCGGCACTACAACCTGGACGCCGTCATTTCCGTCGGCTACCGGGTCAATTCCAGGCGGGGCGTGCGCTTCCGCCAATGGGCGACCCGCACCCTGCGCGAGCATCTGGTGCGCGGCTACACGCTGAACGAACGGCGGCTGGCCGAACGCGGGCTGGACGAAGCCCGAGAGACACTCGACCTGCTGACCCGGACCCTGCGGAATCAGGCGCTGGTGGACGATACGGGCCGGGCCGTCCTCGACCTCATCACGGACTATGCCGACACCTGGCGCCTGCTCCTGGAATACGACGAGAACCGGCTGGCGAGGCCGTCCGGCGCGAAGCCGGAGACCCGCAACCGGGCCTTCCACCGCATGACGGTCGAGGGCGTCAACGTCGAGTACCGCAACGCGGAGGGCGTGGTCCGGTACGACCAGGCGAAGGTCATCGACTTCGAAGACCCCGACGGCAACGACTGGCGGGCCGTGAACCAGCTCACCGTCGTCGAGAACCGGCATGAGCGACGCCCCGACATCGTGCTGTTCGTCAACGGTCTGCCGCTCGGGCTGATCGAGCTCAAGAACCCGGCGGACGAGGACGCGACGGTCCGCACGGCCTAGCAGCAGTTGCAGACCTACAGGGCGGAGCTCCCGTCCCTGTTCGCGATGAACGCGGCGCTCGTCGTCTCGGACGGGGTGGAGGCGCGTATCGGCACGCTGACCGCCGGGCGGGAATGGTTCAAGCCCTGGCGCACGATTACCGGCGAGGCGCTGGTCGGATCAAGGCGGTCTGCCGCGGCCTGTTCCACGGCTTCGACCACGGAAAGTGGACCGAGGGCACGCCGGGGGAACGTGTGAGCCTGCTGCCGGCGGCGCAGGAG
This sequence comes from Gammaproteobacteria bacterium, assembly GCA_965202735.1. GTDB lineage: Bacteria > Pseudomonadota > Gammaproteobacteria > HK1 > HK1 > HK1. The sequence goes on along the minus strand of OZ241844.1, from coordinate 4,119,629 downwards.
CACATCCTCGCGCAGGAGGACGGCAAGGACCGGTGCCTGCGGGCGGTGCGGGAGCTCTCCCGGGCCTTTGCCCTTGCCGTGCCGCACGAGGAGGCGATCCGCATCCGCGACGAGGTGGCGTTCTTCCAGGCGGTGCGGGCGATGCTCGCCAGGCGCGCCGAGGGGGAAGGGCGGCCGGAAGAGGCGCTCGACCACGCCGTGCGCCGGATCGTGTCGCGGGCGGTGGCGTCGGAAGAGGTCCTCGACCTCTTCGCCGCCGCCGGGCTGGAGAAGCCCGACCTCTCCATCCTGTCGGAGGAGTTCCTGGCCGAAGTGCGGGCCATGCCGCAGCGCAACCTCGCGGTCGAGCTGCTTCGCAAGCTCCTGAAGGGTGAAGTCGCGGCTCGCCGGCGGAAGAACTTGGTCCAGGCGCGCTCCTTCGCGGAGATGCTGGAACGGACGCTGCGGCGTTACCGCAATCGCGCGGTCGAGGCCGCGCAGGTGATCGAGGAGCTGATCGAGCTCGCCCGCGACCTGCGCAAGGCGAACGCCCGCGGGGAGGAGCTGGGGCTGTCGGAGGAAGAGCTCGCCTTCTACGACGCGCTGGAGACCAGCGACAGCGCCGTGCGGGTGCTCGGCGACGAGACGCTCCGCGCCATCGCCCGCGAGCTCGTCGAGACCGTGCGCGGCAACGTCACCATCGACTGGACGCTGCGCGAGAACGTCCGCGCCCACCTGCGCCGGCTGGTCAGGCGCGTCCTGCGCAGGCACGGCTACCCGCCCGACCGGCAGGAGAAGGCGACACGGACGGTGCTCGAACAGGCGGAGGCGCTGTCGGCCGCCTGGGCGACGTGACGCTCCAGCCGATGACGTTGGCCGGTGCGGGAATGGATCTCTGTTGTGCCGAATCTGTTGTGCCGAATCCCGGAGGATTGTCACGGCAAACCGGACCATCGCACGGTGACCGGCGGCCTTTCGGTACCGAAGGCCCGGCTCGAGCGTCTGATGAACCGCTCGTCACGAAACGACTTCCGGAGAGTCCCGCGGCCGGGTCGCGGCGTATGGGCGTCGCCGCTCGATCGGGTACGCTTGTCCGCCCGCGAACCAGGAGCACCGACATGCCCATCGGCACCCGCTACGTCTTCGTCGCAAGCATGGACGTGGACCCGGAGAAGGAGGATCTGTTCAACGAAGTCTACGACACCGAGCACGTGCCCTGCCTGCTGGAGGTGCCGGGCGTGGTCGCGGTCACCCGCCTGAAGGCGCAGGACTTCGAGGTGTCGATGGGCGGCGAGCTGCGGTCGGTGCCGCGCGGCGAGAGCCCCGCCTGGCACGCGATCTACGAGATCGAGAGTCCCGAGGTCATGAAGAGCGAGGCGTGGGCGGCGGCGGTGGAGCGCGGCCGCTGGCCGGGCGAGGTGCGTCCGTACACGCGCAATCGCCGGCATTCGCTCCAGCGGGTGGTGGGGAAACAGGACGCATGAATCCAGGCGCGGAATCGCCGGTGCCGGGTACGAGGGGCGACGGACGCCGCCAGCCGATGCGGGAGAAGGCCGCATGGGCGCTGCGGCCCCGGCCCGCGGCCCGTGCGTTCCGGCTCGGCCCCCGCGCATCCCGGCCCGCGCCGGAACGCTCCGACGGGAGAGGGAGCGCGTGTACCCGATCCTTGAAGGATTGAGGATCGTCGAGGCGTCCGCGTTTGTCGCGGCGCCCACCGGCGGCCTCACCCTGGCCCAGCTCGGCGCGGACGTCATTCGCGTCGACCCCGTCGGCGGCGGTGTGGACGCCGGGCGCTGGCCGCTCGCCGAGAGCGGGGCGAGCATCTACTGGGCGAGCCTGAACAAGTGCAAGCGCTCGATCACTGTCAACCTCCGGGCGCCCGAGGGCCGGGAGCTGGTGGCCGAGCTGATCGCGCAGCCCGGCGCCGGCGGCGGCTGCTTCCTGACGAACCTCCCGGCGCGGGGCGAGCTCGCCTGGGAGGCGCTCGCGGGCCGGCGGAGCGACGTGGTGATGGTGCAGATCACCGGCCATCGCGACGGCTCGACCGCCCTCGACTACACCGTGAACAGCGCCGTCGGCTTCCCGATGGTCACCGGTCCCGCCCGGCCGGACGCGCCCGTCAATCACGTGTTCCCGGCCTGGGACGTGATCACCGGACTGACCGCGGCCACCGGAATCCTCGCGGCGGTGCGCCGGCGAGACGCCACCGGCGAGGGCGAGCACATCACGCTGGCCCTCTCCGACGTCGGCTACGCGACGGTCGGGAACCTCGGGCACATCGGCGAAGCGATGGTGAACGGCACCGAACGCGCGCCGATCGGCAACGATCTCTACGGCGCGTTCGGTCGCGATTTCGCGACGAAGGACGGGCGAAGGGTCATGATCGCGGCCATCACCACCCGCCAGTGGAAGAGCCTGCTCGATGCCATCGACGGCCACGAGGCGATGCGTCACGTCGAGGCCATGCTCGACGTGGACCTCTCCGACGAGGGCCAGCGCTTCGAAGCCCGCGACGTCATCGCCCCGGTGGTCGCGCGCTGGGTCGGCGCCCGCGGCTACGACGCGGTGCGCGCCGCGTTCGACGAGTGCGGCGTGTGCTGGGGGCCGTACCAGTCGTTTCTGGAGATGGTGCGCGACGACCCGCGCTGCTCGACGCGGAATCCGCTGTTCGAGGATGTCGACCAGCCGGGGATCGGACGCTTCATGATGCCGGGCTCGCCGCTGGAGTTCCGGCGCCGCGAGCGGGAGACGGTCCGCCCCGCCCCGACGCTCGGCCAGCACACCGACGAGATCCTGGCCGATGTGCTCGGACTCGGCAGCGCGAGGATCGGGGAGCTTCGCGACGCCGGGATCGTCGCCTGAACGAGGGAATCGCGCGCGACTCTTGCGGGCTGTTGCATGCTTGCTGCCAGCGCACCAGCCATCCTGGAATCGTCGCCCGAGCGGTGCCCGACCCTTGCGGGCGGGCGTGCCGCGGCTTGACGCCCGCCCCTGCGCAGCCTCTACTCCGCACATGCGCTACGACGACATCCTGGCCACCGTCGGCGGCACGCCGGTGGTCCGCCTCAACCACGTGGAGGACACCCTTGCCGGCGCGCTCTGGGTGAAGCTCGAGAGCTTCAATCCGGGTGGGTCGGTCAAGGACCGTCCGGCCCTCAACATGATCGTGGACGCGGAGCGCCGCGGCGTCCTCAACCCCGACATGACCATCGTCGAGCCGACGTCGGGCAACACCGGCATCGGGCTCGCGATGGTCGCGGCGGTGAAGGGCTACCGGGCGGTGTTCGTCATGGCCGAGGACATGAGCGAGGAACGCAAGCGCATCCTCGCCGCCTATGGCGCCGGGATCGTTCTCACCCCCGCCGAGAAGGGAACGGTGGGCGCGATCGAGGAAGCCCGCCGCCTCGAGAAGGAGAAGGGCTGGTTCTTCGTCGGCCAGCACTACAACCCCGCGAACCCGGAGTCGCACCGGCAGACCGCGGACGAGATCTTCGAGGACTTCGGGACGGACCTCGACGTGCTCGTGTGCACGACGGGCACCGGCGGAACGATCTCGGGGCTGAGCACGTACCTGCGCGATCGCATCCCGGGGCTCCGCATCGTCGCCACCGAGCCGGCGGACTCGCCGATCCTCTCGAAGGGCATCGCCTGCAAGCACAGGATCATGGGGACCGCGCCGGGGTTCATCCCCGACACCCTCGACACCGGGAGCTACGACGAGATCGTCCCCATCACCACCGAGGCCGCCTACGGCACGGCGCGCTTCCTCGCCGTGAAGGAGGGCATCTTCGGTGGAATCTCCTGCGGGGCGGCGGTGGCCGGCATGCTCGCGGTCGCGCGGCGGGAGGAGTCGCGGGACAGGACCCTGCTCGCGGTCCTTCCCGACACCGGCGAGCGCTATCTCAGCACCGACCTCTGGAGCTGAGCCCCGGCGGGGTCACGGCGGCCTCTGCAACCGGCGCCCACCGCCGTTCGCGCTCCACGGTCCACCCACGGTCCACCCACGGTCCACCCACAGTCCACATGCACCGAGGCCGATTCATGACCATGAACCACAGCACCGGCCCCGCACCCAGGGCCCGAGCCGTCGGCATCAACCACATCGCCCTCGAGGTCGGCGACATCGACGAGGCGCTCGAGTTCTACGGCAGCTTCCTGGAGTTCGAGATCACCGGACGCAGCGAGAACGCCGCCTTCATCTACTTCGGCGACCAGTTCATCAACTTCTCCCGGGGCCGCAGGCAGGGTCCGGACGACGACCGGCACTTCGGCATCGCGGTCGACGACAAGGATCTCGTGCGCCGGCGGCTTGCCGAGATGGGGGTGGAGCTTCTCGACGGGAGGTTCCTCGACTTCCTGGACCCGTGGGGCAACCGGGTCGAGATCACCACCTACACCAACATCCAGTTCACCAAGGCCGACCACGTGCTGCGCGGCATGGGGCTCGGGCATCTGCGCAAGACGGACGAGGCCGTCGAGGAGCTGCGCAGGAAGGGCATGGCGCCCTGAGATGGCCCTGAGATGACCTGAGATGGCCTGAGATGGCGTCCTGAGCCGGCCGCGGGAGGGGCCGGCTGCTCCGGTCCGTTCCGAGCGGAGCCGGAATGTCTCCCCGGGAGGGAGGTTCCGCGGGCCGTCCTCAGAAGGTCGGGTGCATGGCGAGCGCGATCGAGGACTGGATATCCCAGACCGCCTTCGACATCGCCTGACCGATCAGGTCGAGCTTGCGCACCTGCTCGATGCGTCGGGAGGCCCGTTCCAGCTCCCGGGAGGTGAGCAGCTCCCGGAGAATGCCGCATGCGTCCACGAGGCAGATGAGGACGATGTCGCGCGGAGCCGGAATGTCGTCGCTGAACAGCACCTCCATGATCCGCAGCTTCACCTCGCGTTCGGCCTCGCCGTCCACGACCGGGTAGCGCCGCGACTGGAACACCCACAGGAACCGGTCCTCCTCGCGCCGCAGGATGCCGCGCTCGACGAGACGGGCGAGCGACCTCTCCCGGACCCCATCGGCGCCTTCGGCCAGGTGGTCGACCCAGTAGCGGGCATCATGGGTCTCCTTCGACTGCGCGATCAGGACAAGCGCGGGGTCGAGCAGGTCATCGCCGACGGGCGTCGGATCGAGCAGGACGAGCCGCTTGAGGTCGGTGTCGATCCGGTTCTCCAGCGCAAGATCCATCAGCACCGCGCCCGCGTACGCGCACTGCATCGACCACCCCGGCACGGATACGAAGGCTCCATCCTCGTCGTTGAGCATGAGGAGCGTGATCTCCTCGGCGAATCGCAGCTTCATCTGTCCGGACCTCCTTCGATTCCGGCTCATGGATCTTTCCAGCGCCCAGCGTCCAGTGTGCGGCAGCGCACCAGCGCACTTGCAGCGCCGCCGTCCCTGGAATCCAACCATATCAGTATCAGAGTCCGGCTTCATGTTCCGGGCGCGGAGCGAAACGGTAGTGGGTCAGTTTGAACTTCTTCCTCGACCGACATGGCGATCCTGGAGTCAAACTGAGCCACTACCAGCGAAACCGGAGCCAGCAATTCCCGCCAGGCGCCCGGAGAAGCCGTGCCGCGATGGGATTCCGGCACGATTCCGGCCACCAGGGCGGCCCGCCGAGGGGATTTCGAGGGCATGTTCCCGCCAGGCGGGAATTGCCGAGCCGGAGCTCAGGACCATTCAAGAGTCGCGGTCATTGGCCGCCCGACCGGAAGACCGCACGGTGACGGGCGGTCTTCCGGCATCGAAGGCCCGGACCGAGGGCCTGATGAACCGTCAGCGATTCCCGCTAACGCCCTGAGAGGCCGCACCATGGTGGAATTCTGGTGTGATTTCGACCCTCAGGGCGTCGAATCGAGGGGATTTCAGGGGCCTGTTCCCGCCTGGCGGGAATTGCTGATGAACCGTTCGTCCCGACTTCCGGAGAGCCCTGAGCCGGAGCTCAAGCGCTGGCGTTTCGGACCGCGATGAGGAAAATACCCATCGGTGGAGCGCACGGAGAGATTCTCTCGAATGCAGGCCGGCGCCCGCCCCGCGCAGCGGCTTTCCGGGGTTTCCGGAACCGGACCCGCTCCGGCCCCACGAAGTCGTGACGAACCCGTGGCCTGCCGCGCCCGGAGGTGAACGATCATGACCGACAGACGTTCCGCCCCGCGCAGTAGTCCGGACGCGACATCGCCGCGGGCGAGCTCGCGGTGCCGGCGCTCCGCCCCGCGCAGTCCGGACCCCGCCGCGCCGGCGCAACCGGGCGCGTGGGCCTGGCATCCGCCCCTCCCCCTTGCCCCCGTTCCGGTCTTCGTGTGGCCTCCGCGGCCGGTGGCGGCGCTCAGGTATCTGGTCTCCCTGACCTTCCTCGGGTCGATCGTCGCGCCATTCGGAGCCCTGGCCGCGCTCTCGTGGCTCTACCTCCAGCCCGCCCTGGAGCGCTGTGCGGAGCTCCGGGCGGACTGGATCCTCCAGATGTACGCCCGCAACCTGGGCCTGATGGTGCTGGTGGCCGGCGGCCTGCATCTGTGGCTCTACGTGCTCGGGCGCCAGGGCGCCGAGCGCAAGTACGACCCCCGGGCCCAGAGCACGAACGACGGCAGGTTCTTCGCGCGCGACCAGGTGTGGGACAACATGCTCTGGACGTGCGCGAGCGGAGTCACGGTCTGGACCGTCTACGAAGCGGGCTTCATGTGGGCGTACGCCAACGGCCTGCTGCCGTTCTATCTCCGCGTGGACGAGCACCCGGTGTGGTTTGTCCTCACCCTGGTCATGATCCCCTTCTGGGCCTCGCTGCACTTCTATTTCGTGCACCGCCTCCTGCACTGGAAGCCTCTCTACCGGATCGCGCACGCGCTCCACCACCGGAACGACAACGTGGGGCCCTGGTCCGGGCTCTCGATGCACCCCATCGAGCACCTGATCTACCTGAGCAGCGTCCTGGTCCACGTGGCGTTCGCGTCGCACCCGATCCACATCCTCTTCCACATGCAGTGGAACACCCTGGGCGCGGCGACGTCGCACACGGGGTTCGAGTCGCTGACGTTCGGGGGCCGGCCGATCCTGATGCTCGGGTCGTTCCACCACCAGCTCCACCACCGCTACTACGACTGCAACTACGGCAATCCCTTCATGCCGTGGGACCGGTGGCTCGGCACCGACCACGACGGCACGGCGCAGGCCATGGCCGCGCTGCGCAGACGCCGGCGCGAACGGGTCCGGCCCGCGGGCGCACGCACGTGAGCCTGTCCCGGTTCGTCCACGAGGGCATCGTTGAGCCCGGTTCGCAGGCGCACGCATCATGAGTGTTCGAGCGGTTTGCGGCTGTCCGTCGGCGAGCCGCCCGAGCGGCGGGCGCACGCACGTGAGGACAGCGGCTCGAGTCCGTTCGGCTCCGCGAGTGCGGGGCGGCGGGCGCCCGGCCGGCGGGGACGGCGCATGACTCCGGATCTCGTGCTTCGCAATGCCCGTATCGCCGGCGCCGGGACGGATGCGCCGCCGGTGGACATCGGGATTTCCGGCGGCCGGATCGTCGCCATCGGACCGGATGCCGCGTCCGGAGCCGAGCGCCTCGACCTCGGCGGCCGCCTCGTCTCCGCCGGTCTCGTGGAGACCCACATCCACCTCGACAAGTCACGCATCATCGATCGGTGCGCTCCGGCCGCGGGCCGGGCCCGCGACCACATGGAACGCGTGTCCGCGGTCAAGCCGGGGTTCACGGTGGAGGACGTCTACGCGCGGGCCGCCGAGACCCTGGAGCAGAGCATCCTCAACGGCGTCACCCACATGCGCACCCATGTGGAGGTCGACCCCAACGTCGGGCTGCGCGGGTTCGAGGCCCTGCGGCGGCTCGCGGCCGACTACGCGTGGGCGATCGACCTGGAGCTCTGCGTCTTCGCGCAGGAAGGCTGGACCAACGCGCCCGAGACCGACCGGAACGTGGTCACGGCGCTGGAGCGCGGCGCCACGGTGGTGGGCGGGGCGCCCGCGTACGATCCGGACCGCGCGGGACAGATCCGGCGCATCTTCGAGCTCGCGCTCGAGTACGACCGCGACATCGACATCCACCTCGACGTCGGCCCCACCGCCGACGAGATGGACGTCGGCCTCGTCTGCGACCTCACCGATCGCCACGGGTACGCGGGACGGGTGGCGATCGGACACGGCACCAGGTACTCCCTGCTGCCCCCGGACCGTCTCGGGGCCCTGGGCGATCGGCTCGCATCGGCGGGGGTCGCGGTGACGGTGCTGCCGGCCACGGACCTCTTCGTCACCGGCCGCCACCAGGACCACGCGGTGGTGCGCGGGGTCGCCGACGCCAACGCGCTGATCGAGCGCGGAGCGAACTGCTCGCTCTCGACCAACAACGTGCTCAACCCGTTCACGCCGTTCGGCGACTGCTCACTCATCCGGATCGCGAACCTCTACGCCAACGTCGTGCAGCGCGGCAACGAGGACGAGCTGGCCGAGTGCTTCGAGATGCTCACCCGTCGCTCGGCGCGGCTCCTGCGGCGCGACGACTACGGGGTCGCGGTGGGCCGCCCGGCGGACCTGGTGGTGTGGGACGCGCGCTCTCCCGCCGAGGCGGTGGCGAGGATCGCGGCGCCGCTGCACGGCTTCAAGCGCGGACACCGCACCTTCACCCGGACCCTGCCGGAGCTGAATCGCCCCTGACGAGAATTACCTTGAACCTGTCTCAAAATCGAATTTCGGGGCATCTCTCTCTGCAAAGAGAAAAAAAGATACAGATCATCAAACGGTCAAGCCATTTTTCGATCGGCTGAAAACACCGAATCAGCGATTTCGAGATGGGTTCTTGCCACTTGTCGAGCGCACTAGTGTAGTGTCCCGCAAATACGAGAAGATAATCGTTCAAGCTTGCCGAAGACCGACTCCGCCGTTGCAACCCATACGAAAGGGGATGCGCCGTCATTGTACTGTGCGATGAAGCGCTCAATCGTGCTGACGAGTTGAGCAACGCTGTCAAACGAGCCCCGCTTGATGGCCCGCTGACTGATGAGACCGAACCAGCGTTCCACTTGATTGATCCATGAGGCGGAGGTCGGTGTGAAATGAAGATGGAAGCGCGGGCGTTTGGCGAGCCACGCCCGGACCTTGGGATGCTTGTGGGTCGCATAATTGTCCAGAACCAGATGGATGTCGAGCTCGGGCGGCGTCTCACGGTCGATGAGCCGCAGGAAGGCCAGAAACTCCTGATGGCGATGTCGCTTGCAGCATCGCCCGAGCACCTTGCCAGTGGCCACATCCAGGGCGGCGAACAGCGTCGTGGTGCCATGACGGATATAGTCATGGGTATAGCCCTCGACATAGCCCAGCCCCAGCGGCAAGGTGGGCTGGGTTCGATTGAGGGCCTGGATCTGGCTCTTCTCATCCACGCACAGCACCATCGCGTTGTCCGGGGGGTTGAGATACAGGCCGGTCACATCGCGCACCTTCTCGATGAAGAACGGGTCGCTGGACAGCTTGAAGGTGTCGCTCAGATGCGGCTTGAGCCCGAACAGGGAAAACCATCGTTGCACGGTGCTCTTCGACACGCCCTCGGCCTGGGCCATCAGGCGCACGCTCCAGGCGCTGGCGTTGTCGGGCTTCTCCTGCAAGGCCCGGTTGATCAGCTCGGCGACCTTTTCATCGTCATAGGTGCGGGGCCGCCCCGGACGAAGCTCGTCATGCAGTCCCTGGACCCCGCGGTCGAGAAACCGGCGGCGCCACTTGCCCACCGCCGAGAGGGAGACGTTCACTTGCTCGGCCACCGCCGTATTGGTCAGCCCCTTGGCACAGGTCAGAATGATGCGAGCGCGCTGGACCAGAGCGAAAGGCATGGAGGTGGACCGGGACAGAGCGGTCAGTTGTTCGTGCTGCTCGTCGGTGAGCACCAAAGGGGGAAGTGGGCGTCCGCGTGGCATCCGGTGGCCTCCTGTTGCTGATGAGGCCGATATTATTATATTTCTCGTATTTGCGGGACACCACACTAGGGCATTGTGGAAGCAGTCCGGATCAGCCGAATCCAGCGCGATACAGCACCGGATTCAGCCGCACGTGATCGTCGATCCTGCCGGGCATCCGGAACAGCCGGCGCCCCCGGGAGCGAAAGTCGTACACTCGGTACAGGCTGTACCGATCCCCGAACTCGCGTGAAAACTCGATTTCGTTCTCGCTGATGTAGAACGGCTGGTACTTGCCGCGGTTGGTGGTCTTGACCTCGATGTACATCTCCTCGTCCTGTGCTACATCGTCGTCTCCTATCCGGAAGGAACGCACGTCGAAGCCGAGTCCATCGCCTTGCTCCTTGCTGCTCCATTCGACTTCACGTGCCAGGTCTTCGCGTCCGGCACGCTTCAGGCGGTATTGTTCGAAGTCCACGACAAACTGTTCGCCGGATGCGCCCAGCAAGCGGTTCTCGGCCTCTCGCTGCGAGTAGTTGACGTGTCGCGCCAGAAACTTGCGTTTCGGCGGCACGGCGATGGGTATGTGTTCCGGAAGATCCGGATCCAGTACTCGATCCCAGCTCGCCGTATAGGGGGGTGGATCGACGTCATGGACGGTATTGATGTGTTCCAGATCCCGCTTCCGGCCGGCCAGATGCGCGAGAACCGCATCGCGTAGCTGCGCCTGGTAGTTGGATAGTGGCTTGTAACCGGAAATGTAGGTAAATCCGATCTCTACCAGTACCGCGCTGATGTTCTGATGTTTGCGCTCCACGGAGGTTTCGGACCGTTTGCGGAGCTTCGTCATCAGGGCTCGTCGATGCGCGGCCTTGTTGTACGGCTCGTTGCGAAGCTCCTTGCCCAGCATGTCGAAGTAGTCCTGAACGCACGCCTCGCATTCGAGCCAGTCCCATCCGTTGACCTGCAGCCGTGCCCGTCGCTGGTCGGGTGTAATCGTCAAGTTCTCGTACAGGGCAACTCGCAACAGCTCTCGCACGGTGTGGTTGCTCAGGAGCTCGAAAAGTTCGTCGTCCAGATAAGCGAAGGCGATGTGACGATCGACTTGATTGCGGCCGGTGACGGTCGAAAGCCGATGATAGGACTCGGACCGTCCGGGCTTGAGCGAATGATGCCAGAACCCGTCCTTCCGCAAATGGAAGAAGGGGTAAACTGGTCTGGGGCTGTCGCCTTTCGCCCGCAACCCCTTGAAACGTTCCGCGAACGCGCTGACGAGGGATTCGGAATACTCGATCCGGTTCTCCATGAGGGTCCCGCTCTCAATCAGGTCGGTCACGGCCAGCAGCATGGCGACCTTGTGGGGACTTGCGTGCCCCCCGGCCGTGTGCAGGTTCAGCCATGAAAAGAGAGATTCGTAGTAGAGGAGGGTCATGACCGGCGGCGCAGGAACCAGTACCCCGCGAACAGCGCCACCGGGATGCACGCGGCGGCCGCGGCCCGCGGGTCCGGGTGGGCGAGCGCGATCAGGGCGCACCCGGCGAGCACCGCCCGGGCCGCGATGTCGACGACGAGGCTCGAGGCGAACCGCGCCTGAACGCTGAAGGTCAGGCCGATGGTGGCCGCGAGCACGAGACCCGCGGCCGCAAGCTGCGCGAGCCCGGGCTCCAGCACGATCTCCGGGCGCACGAACACCGCCGCCATCAGCACGAACAGGCTCCCGCACAGCCCGATCGAACGCACCAGCGTGCCCATGAACGAGGCGCGCGCGATCTTCGACGTGACCGCCGCCACCACCGAGGTCGGCGGCGTCAGCTCCCCCCACACCGCGAGGAAGAACGCGAAGAAGTGCACCGGCCACGGGTCCACCCCCACCTTGATCATCTGCGGCGCGATCACCAGCGCGGTCAGGATGTAGGTCGGCGCGGGGGGCAGTCCCATCCCGAGCAGCGCGCCGAACAGGAACGCCACGATGGCCATCGCGAACAGGTTGATGGACGCCGCCTCCACGAGGATGAAGCCGACCTTGGGCGGGACGCCGGTGGTGACGAAGGCGCCGGTCAGGATCGACAGGGTCGCGAGCAGCAGGGTGAGCTCCGCGGTCATCGAGGCGAAGGTGTCGACGAAGCGCAGCAGGGTGGAGCCCACGTTGCGCGCACCGCCCGCCCCGTGGACCCGGAAGGCGGTCACCGCCTCCATGAGGAGCAGCGCGGTCCCGATGACCGCGAACACGTACAGGGCCGCGAAGATCGGCGCGAGGTGCAGCAGCGACATGAGCCCGATGAGCCCGGACACGACGCCGAGGAAAGCGCCGACCCGGGCCCAGTCCCCCCGCTCCATCGGCTCCACCGCGACCGCCGTCGCCAGTCCGCGCTGGCGGTGCGACATGAGGTACACGCCCAGCGCCACCGCGACGAAGTAGACGAGCGCCGGCGCGTAGCCGCGGGCGACGACGTCGAAGTAGCTGCGGTCCAGGAACTCCGCCATGAGGAAGGCCGAGATCCCCATGATCGGCGGCATGAGCTGTCCGCCGAGCGACGCCGCCGTCTCCACCGACGCGGCGTCCTCGCGTTTCATCCCGGCGCCGATCAGCGCGGGGATGGTGGCCGAGCCGGTCGTCACCGCGTTGGCGGCCCCGCTCCCGCTCACCGCCGCGACCCCCATGGAGCCCACTACCGCCGCCTGGGGCAGGGCGTAGCGCGAGCGCACCGCGATCCGAGACGCGCCGCGCAGGATCGAGTCGACGACGCCGAACGCGCGCAGCACCGCCAGCACCAGCACGAACGATCCGATCAGGGTCAGCGCGAGCTGCGGCAGCGACGAGAAGATGCCGGTGGTGTCCTCCACGCTCATGGAGGCCACCACCCGTTTCCACGAGAGCCCCGGATGGTTGAACAGCCCCGGCACCGCGCGTCCGTAGACCGCGTAGAGGATGAAGACGATGTTCAGCACGAACAGCACGAAGTAGCGCTTGCGCGCGTACTCCATCACCAGCAGGGCCATCAGGCCGCCGAGCCAGAGATCGGACGGGTCCCAGATGCCGGCGCGCACGGTGCCGAGCGCTTCGAACTCGACGAACATGTAGACCGCCACCGTGACCGAGATCGCGCAGTAGACGGCGGCGATGACGCAGTTGGGGACCGGGCCGAGCGACGGATACAGCTCGTCCTTGCGAAGCGCGTCCAGCGTGAACAGCACGAAGGTGACGGGGACCAGCGTGAACGCGAGCAGCGTCGGCCCCCCGGCGGTCGTGAGGTAGTACCAGAGCAGCCAGACGAGGAACAGGACGGCGGTGGCGAGGTAGAGCGCCTGCGCCACGGGACGATGGGGGCGGGTTCCGTCGGCGGCCATTCGTGCTCGGTCAGGGCCGCATGGATTGCCGCATGGAGGGCCGCCACATGGAGGGCCGCCTGCGCGGGAATGGCGGCGGAGCCGCCGGTGACGTCATTCCCGCGGGGCGGCGGTCCAAAGGCGGCCCTCCATATGCGTCAGCGAGCCCCGAGGCTCGCGTTCCTTCGCGTTCCTTCGGACCGGGAGCGGGCGCGGAGCCGCGCCCGCCCGCCCGCTCCCGCGGTGGGCCACCGGCCGGCCTGCCGGGCAGTGTCTCATTCTGACTTTCTTCCTCGACGCGGCATCACTGCCCCGCGGTCAGACCGAGGCACTACCGCCTACCGGGCGATACGCGCATCCCACTTCGCGTCCCACACGCCCCGCTCGCGCATGTACCGCGCGAGGCCGGGGTGCACGGGCACCAGGTCGACCGCCGCCTCGACGCCGCGCCGCTGCATGTGGGGCATGTCCTGCTGGATCTGCCTGAACGCCTTGTCGACCGTGGCCAGCTCGTCCACGTTCGCCTCGATCGCCAGCAGGATCCGGTACATGTCCTCTTCCGGGACGTCCATGCCGAGGTGCAGCCCGTAGTAGAACGGCAGCATCGTGGCCCTGGCGACGTGCGTCTTCTTCTTGCCGAACGCCGCGGTATCGACCTCGACGACCTTGAAGCCGGCGCCCGCGAGCTTCCCGATCTCGTCCGCGCCCGGGCTCAGGGCCGCCCAGTCGGTCTGCAGGGATGCCTCCTGGAGCCACCCGGCGGTGGACGCCTCGGCGTTGGTGTAGACCCCCAGGGCGGCGAAGCGGCCCTGCTCCAGCAGCGAGCCCGCCTCCTTGATGCCCACTTCGATGTACTCGTGCTCGATCCCGAGCACGGTGAAGGCGCGCTCGATCTGCGCGCGCGTATCCCAGGGACGGGGACCGGTGAACACGCGCATCCCGTGCAGGTCTCCCCACTTCGTGATCCTGCCCATGTCGCGCGCGTGGATGCCGACGCCCATCTCGATGGTGAACGTCCAGAACGACTGCACCGGCTCGCGCTGCATCTTCTCCCGGAAGCCCTCGAACCGCCTGATGTCGTTGGCCAGCTCGTAGAACCCCACGTCCGAGCCGTAGTACCCCTCGAACTCTCCGATCGCATAGCCCTTGACGGTCAGGATCGCGCCCGACGTCGGCTGGACGGAGAAGCTGTAGTCCGGCACCGCCTTGTTGAGCACCTGCACCAGGTTGGTGACCGTGCGGTTGCCGGTCGAGCCCACGCGCGATGTTCCCCAGCGGATCTCCTTCGCGAACGCATCCGCCGTGATGCCCGGAGCGACGCCGGACAGGAGGCCCGCCACGAGCACCCATGCGACTGATTTCCCGATCATCGAACTTCCCTCCTCAGGTTTCGGCGGGACGGCTCCCTGCCCGGAGGACGCGGCCCTCGATGCGCCGTACACACCCACGGAGGACCGGACCGGGCGGGCGCCATCCGGTGGAAGAACCGTATGCCGGACGGTACCGGGAGTCAACGAGACCCGCGCCGGGGGAGTGGGTCAGCTTGAACTTCTTCCTCGACCGACATGGCGATCCTGAAGTCAAACTGACCCACTACCCGCGCCGGATGACGAGCGCGACGACGGTCGCCAGCACGAGTACGTCCAGGACGATGAAGGCCGCGGCGTAGCTTCCGGTCATCGCCACGATCGCGCCGAAGGTCGAGGGCCCCAGCACCACCCCGACGAACGTGAACATGAGCACGCCGCCGGTGGCGAGGCCGACCTTGTCCATGGGGACCGCACGCGAGACCTCGGCAAGGTAGACGCCGTTCCATCCGACCGCGGTCAGGCCGAGGGCGGCGCTGGCCACGACCAGGCCGGCGAGCGGCCACGAGTCGGAGAACCCCATGGCCGCCACGGTGCTCGCGATGGTCCCGGCGCCCAGCGCCGCGAGCAGGGGGCGCGCGGAGACCCGGCGATCGCTCACCCAGCCCCACCCGATCCGGGCGACGAAGCCGGCGCCCTGCATCACGGCGAACAGCAGCCCCGCCGTCACCAGGTCCGTTCCGGCGCGCTCGACCAGGTAGGTGACGAAGAACCCGAACAGCGAGAGCTGCATCGCGCCGTAGCTGAACGCCACCAGCGCGATCGGGTGCAGCCGGGGGGTCGCGAGTATGAGGCGGACGGACAGTGCGGGAGCATCGATCCGGACGCGGCGTCCGGGGTCGCGGTCGTCGTCGAGCCGCGCCCGCAGCGGCTGGATGATCAGCGCCGCCGAGAGCACCATGCCGCAGGCGAGCGCGACCGCCCACTCCCAGCCGAACCGCTCCGCGACCGGCGGAAACAGCGCCCCGGCGACGAGCCCGCCGAGCGGTACCGCGGACTGCTTGACGGAGAACACGAGGCCTCGCCGGTCCGGCGGCGTGACCCGCGCCAGCACGTGGCTCGCCCCCGGTGTGGCGAGCCCGTAGCCCATGCCCGCGAGCACCGCGCCGAACGCGACCACGGGCACGGAGCCGGCGACGGCGAGCCCGATGCCGGCCGCGGCGAGCACCACGCTCGCCTGGTTGACGCGCACCCCGCCGTGGCGGAGCACCAGCGAGCCGCTCAGCAGCGCCAGGACCGCCGCGCCGGCGAACGCGATGGAGGGATAGAGCCCGATCGCGGCGGTGCCGACGCCGAGCGAGGCCGCGATCTCCGGGGCGAGCACGGGGACGGTGACGAGCGCCATCGCGGTCATCGTCTGCACCAGCATCATTGCGGAGAGGGGGGCGAGGATGGCGCCGCCGATGCCTCGGCGTCCGGGGCGGAGAGTAATGCGCACGATCGGGGCCCGGGCGCCGAAGCCCCGGTCAGGTGCCGACGACGAGCGGGGCGACGAACCGGCGCAGGGCCGCAATCACGCTGGGCGCGACGGAGCGGCCGGTGCGCGGGTTCTCGCGGCTCGGGACGTTCTCGACCCGGAGGTGGAACCGGACCGTCTCGGCTTCGAGCCGGATCTCGTGGGTGTTGCGGGTCACGCCGGGGTCGGCCCAGATCTCGAGACGGGTGCGCTCCGGCCCGACGCCGGCGAGCCCGAGGGCGGCGGCGACGTTCACGTTGGCGGGGAACCCCCGTACTCCCTCGCGCGCGCTGCCTTCGAAGACCCTGAGCGGTGCGTCGAGCCCGTTCAGGTCGATGCCGTGGTCGGCGAGATACGGCGCACCCGCGAGGCCTCCGGGCGGCTTGCGGGTGATCATGGTGACCGACGCGATGCCGCTCTCGGCCGCGCCGCGCACCGCGTCGAGCCCCATCACCGCGCCGCTCGGCACCACGATCCGCGCGCCGGTCGCACGGGCGGTCTCCACCAGGTCGGCGTGGTCGAGCAGCGCCCCGGCGCTGATGGCGACGAGCGTCCCGCCGGCGCGGACCACGGGCTCCGCGATTTCCCGAAACACCGCGGCCGGGGCGCTCTCGACCACGATGTCGGCCCGCCCGGCCAGCGCGCCGGCGGCGACGACATCGACCGGCGAGCGGAAGTCGTGCATCCGGTCCAGGGCGCGATCGCGATCGCGAGCCGACACGGCGGAGAGAGCAAGGCCATCGAGCTCTCCGGCGTCGATGCATCGCGCGACCTCGAGTCCCACGGTGCCGAGACCTCCGATTCCGACGGTCCGGATACGGCGGGTGGAGCGCATTGCAGAGCTCGTGCGTCGCGAATGTCCGGTCAGAGTACAATAGTCTCCGGAGGGCCGGGTCCGCTCCCACGGTGAGTGACGCATCACGCGGGCAGGCGCATGGCCCGCAAGCCGCCGAGGGTCGGGACATCGGTTCGGCCCGCGCCGCACGGCGTGCGCCGCACGAGTTCGGCGCGCCCGTCGAAGCATCCGGAGTCACTCGCCACGATTTGCTTCGTCCGGGAACCGTCATTCGGCTCGGGCCGCCGCCGAGACGCATCGGCCCGCCGACCCGCATCGGCGGCGTGGAGCTCCCGGACGCTTGGCGCGGCCGGGTCGAACAGGCGCTCGACGGCCGCTCGATTGCCTGTCTCGGCCGAGCCGAGCGCATCGCGAACAGGCGCGCAGCCGGGCGCGCGCAGGATCTCGTGGACCTGTCGCTGCTGGGGGCTGACGCCGGCAGAGACTGAACACAGGTCGGGCCGCTCTCTGGACCGGCATCCCGGCCGGGATCGATGGAGACCGGTTTGCCGCGACACCGCATCGCGGACGCGGAGCCGATGGACCGCGCTGCGGTATGCTGGATGGCCGAGACCCCCTTGCCGGCGAGCACCGTCGGGTAGCCACCGATTCAACCCGAACGGAGTCGATGCAGACGCTTCGTGCGTTCCTCCTCACCCGCCAGTGGCGGGACACCTCCGATGGCCTGGAGCTCTCGCTCTGGGCGGCGACTGACGGAGGACCGCTGCACATCGTGCTCGACCGCGAAGAGGCGGTGTGCTTCGTGGAGCGGGAGACGATGGCGGGCAGCGACATTCCCGCCCGCGTGCCGTGCCGGCGGCGGCGGCTGGAACTCGCCACCCTGGAGGGGGCGCCCGTCGACGGGCTCTACTTCCGGCGCCAGCGCGACCTCGTGGAGACGCGCGACATGCTCCGCAGCCGGGGCATCGCGACCTTCGAATCCGACCTCAAGCCCGCCGACCGCTACCTCATGGAGCGCTTCGTGACTGCGGGATTCGCGGCAAGAGGCGAGGCGGTGCAGCGGCCCGGCCACCTGGAGATGCGCAACCCCGCCCTGCGCCGCGACGCCTTCCGTACCGCGCTTCGGTGGGTCTCGCTGGACATCGAGACGGCGGGGCTCGACGGCGCGCTCTACTCGGTCGCACTGCATTCGCCGGACGACGAACGGGTGCTGATGGTGAGCGAGGACCCCGCCCGGTGCGACGACGCGGCGGTGGAATCGTTCCCGAGCGAGAGCGCCCTGCTCGCCCGCCTGTTCGCATGGTTCGCCGAGCACGATCCCGACCTCGTGCTCGGGTGGAACGTGGTCGGGTTCGACCTCGACTTCATCGCCCGGCGCTGCCGCCGGCTGAGGCTGGGATTCGACATCGCCCGCGGCGGCGAGCGCTCCGCGATTCTGCAACCGGGGTCCGCCTCGGGCGCCCATGTCGCCCGCATTCCGGGGCGTGTGGTGCTCGACGGAATCGACACGTTGCGCACCGCATTCTGGTCGTTCGAGTCCTTCGAGCTGGAGAACGTGGCCCGGGAGATGCTCGGGCGCGGCAAGCGCATCGAGCGCCCGGGCGACCGGGTCGCCGAGATCAACCGCCTCTACGAGCAGGACCGGGCGCGGCTTGCCGCATACAACATCGAGGATTGCCGGCTGGTCGCCGCGATCGTCGAGAAGGCCGGGCTCATCGAGTTTGCGATGCGAAGGGCGGAGCTGACGGGGCTGGGGATGGACCGGCAGGGGGGCTCGGTGGCGGCGTTCGACAACCTGTACCTGCCGCGGCTGCACCGGGCCGGGCGGGTCGCGCCGGACGTCGTGGACGCACGGTCCGGGGAAGGGAGTCCCGGGGGCTACATCCTCGATTCGAAGCCGGGACTGTACGACAACGTGCTGGTGCTCGACTTCAAGAGCCTGTATCCGAGCATCATCCGTACCTTCGGCATCGACCCGTATGCCCTGCACGCGCCGGGCGAGGACCGTATCGAGGGGTTTCAGGGCGGAACGTTCGCACGCGAGGGCGCGATTCTGCCCGGCCTCGTCCGGACCATCTGGGAGGAGCGCGATCGGGCGAAGGAGCGGGGCGACGCGGCGATGTCCCAGGCGACGAAGATTCTCATGAACTCGTTCTACGGAATCCTGGGCGCATCCGGCTGCCGGTTCCACGATTCGCGGCTCGCGAGCAGCATCACCCGCCGGGGGCACGAGATCATTCGACGTACCCGCGACGTGATCGAGGAGGGCGGCGAGACCGTGATCTACGGCGACACGGACTCCCTGTTCGTCCTGCTTGGCCCCGGCGTGGACGAGGCGGAGGCCCGCGATCGCGGCGGCGCCATTTTGGCCATGCTCAACCACTGGTGGCGCCGCACCGTCGAGCGGGAGCATCGGCTGGAGTCGTTCCTCGAGATCGAGTTCGAGACCCACTTCCTCAAGTTCCTCATGCCCACGGTGCGGGGTGACGTGACCGGCAGCAAGAAGCGCTACGCCGGCATGGTCCGCGCCCGCGCCGGCAGCTTCGACCTGGTGTTCAAGGGGCTGGAGAGCGTGCGTACCGACTGGACGCCGCTCGCCCGCTCGTTCCAGCGCGAGCTCTACCGGCGCGTGTTCATGGGCGAGCCGTTCGAGACCTGGATGCGCGACACCGTCGAGGCGATGCACGCGGGCGAGCACGACGCCGAGCTCGTGTACCGCAAACGGCTCCGCCAGAGCGTGAACGCGTACACCCGCAACGTGCCCCCCCACGCGCAGGCGGCCCGCAAGCTCGGGCGTAACGTCCGGTGGGTACGCTACGTCATCACCCCTTCGGGACCCGAGCCGGTCGAAGACGGCCATCGGCCGCCCCGCCCCGACTACGACCACTACCGGGAACGCCAGCTCGCCCCGGCCGCGGACGGCCTCCTCCACTTCCTCGACACGAGCTTCGACGTCATCACGAACCGGCAGATGGGGATGTTCTGAGGCTCAGCCCGCGGGCGTGGCCGCGCGCCTTGCCCGAGTCGAGCCGGAGCGGCTCGCGCAGAGCGTCGTCCTCGGAGGTCTCCGCCGACCAGCCGCAGGCCGTTGCGATCAGCGAGCTTCCCGCTCCGCGTCTCGCGCGCGGCATCGAAGGGCGTCCATCGCCGGCCAGGCAAGAGCGATCAGCGGGGCATCCCGCGCAGACGCGCCTCCAGCTCGGCAACCCGGGCCTCGGCGGCGCCGGCCCGGGCTTCGGCGTGGTCGGCCCGTTCATCGGCAGCGCCGGCCCGGGCCTCTGCGTGGTCGGCCCGCACCTCGGCGGCGCGCCGCGCGGAGTGCTCCTCGTCGTGGCTGAGAAGCGTCTCGCCCGTCGCCGGGTCGTGGAAGCGCATCTCCTCGCCCTTCGCCCGCAGCTCCAGCCCCAGCACCTCGCTGTGCATCGTCAGGGTGCGGTCGATGGACTCCAGCGCCGGCAGGCGCTCGTACCCCCCGTCCACCAGCCGGTAGCCCCGCAGCCGCGGCGAGTAGTGCTCCCCGGTGGGGTCGAACAGGAAGTACTCGCTCACTCCGAGGCCCGCGTAGATGCGGGGCTTGCGCTCGACGTCCTCGCGCCACGTGCTCGGCGAGGCGACCTCGAGCACGAAGTCCGGGCCCTTGCCCTCCTGCCAGACCTTGTAGTTCATCCGCGTGTGGTCCTCGACCCCGAAGACCACGAAGGTGTCGGGGGCGACCGACACCCGCGGGTTGCCCTCCTCGTAGTAGATGAGCAGGTCGGCGGAGACGTACACGTCGGTGTGGGCCGCGTAGCGCACCCGCAGCGCGCCGAAGGCGTAGAGGATGGCGCGTGCCTGGAGGTCGTTCTCCGCCAAGGGCTTGCCGTCGGAGCTCGGATAGTCAATCGCGGCGGGGGGGACGATGGGTCGGGACATCGGACGGGGTCTCGCGCCGGGGCTGCGGAGGCGGAAGGGTGGGTGACGCGGATGACGGTACCACGGGCCTGCTCCTGTCCCAAGCCGCGGCGCGCGCCGCGATGCGAGGGGGACAGGATGAGGCGGTGGCGGCGGGCGCGAAATGGCGCGGAGGCCCGACGCGTGCAGGCGGCCGGCCCGACGCGTGTGGGCGGCCGGCCCGACGCGTGTGGGCGGCCGTCCCGGCCCGTGTGGGCGACCGACCCGGCCCGTGCGGGCGGTCAGCCCGGCGCGGCGTGGATGTCGGGGGCGGTGGCGCGTGCATGGCCGGCCGCCGCCCGGCCGTTCAATCGAGCCTGGGACGAATCTCCTGCGCGAAGCGCTCCATCACGTCGAGCGCGTTGCCTGCCTTCTCCGGTACGAAGTCGAGCGTGAAGTGCTCGGCCCCGACCTCGATGTAGCGCTTGAAGCCGTCCACGATCTGCTGCGGCGTGCCCTGGGTCGGGAGCTCCCCCGGACCGTCCTGGAAGACCACCGGGAGCTTGACGCACATCTTCACCGAGCCCGGTGCGCGACCGAATTGCTCGCACTGGCGATCGAGCTCCGCGCGCATCTCGACGACCCTGTCGGGCGACATCCGCACCGGGTGGAACGCATCGGCATACCGCGCCGCGCGGCGGCACGCGGGACGGCTCGCGCCGGCGACCCAGATGGGCGGATGCGGACGCTGCACCGGCTTCGGCGAGAACGAGGCGTCCTCGCAGGAGTAGAACCGCCCCCGGTAGGTCACGGGGTCGTCCGCCCAGAGCTGCTGCATGAGATCGAGGGCGTCGTCGGTGCGCGCGCCCCGGTTCCCGAAGCTCTGCCCGAGGACCTCGAACTCCTCCTCGAACCAGCCGACCCCGATCCCGAAGATGAACCGTCCGCCGGAGAGCTGGTCCACTTCCGCGACCTGCTTCGCGACCTCGAAGGGGTTGTGCATGGGAAGCACGACGACGCTCGTGCCCAGGGTGATGCGGCTGGTGTGCGCGGCCAGGAACGAGAGCACCGTGAAGGGCTCCCAGTAGCACTCGCGCCAGTGCGGCGGATGCATCCGGCCGGGGATCAGGACGTAGCCCGACTTCACCTGGGGCGGGAGCACCACGTGCGCGCTGAGCCACAGCGAGTCCAGCTCGAGCGCCTCGGCGCGCTCGGCCATCCTGACGAAGGTATCCGGGGTGGCGTCGGCGCCACGCACGATCAGGGAGCAGCCGTACTTCATGGGGACCTCTCCGGGCAGCGGGGCGGTCTCGAATCACGAGGGGCCGGGACTATAGCCCGGAACGCCGGCGCGCTCACGAGACGGGTCATGACGACAGCAATTCCCGCCAGCGCCCGGAAGAGGCCGTATCGTGGTGGAATTGTGGTGCGATTTCGACCCTCAGGGTGTCGAATCGAGGGGATTTCAGGGGTCTGTTCCCGCTTGGCGGGAATCGCTGGCGTGTAGTCGGCAGTCAGGGCTCGTTTGCCGTGAAAATACTCTGGGATTCGGCGCAACGCAGCCTGTGCGCCGCCGGTCGGCGGCACCGGGCATTCACACCTTGCGGCGCTCCGGTTGCGGGCTGCGACCGGTAGGCGACCCCGATGTGGCCCGAAGTCCGTCCGCGCGACGAGCACCGATTTTCATTCTACGGGGTGGTCCAGCACGGCGTCGACCATGACCGTTTTGTCCGGCGAAGGGTGGTGCAGGCAGGTTCGGCGGTCCATTCGGGAGAGGGTTCCGTTGTCGATGCACCGGTTTCGGCCTCGAGGAGGCGCCACCCACCGCAAGGACGGCAGCTTCACAGCGGTCACCAGCCGCCGACCGCGACAAAAAAATGGTTCTGGGCAGCCAGTGACTTGGCGAGAAATGAGGGCTAGCATCCTGCAACCTGCGGGTCGGCTTCTCCCGCGGGGCCGGACGGTCAGGCTCGGGGTTCGGACTCCGCTTCCCCCATCACATGCAGGAGGTTGCTCCAATGAAGATACGACGCTCCACAGCGTTCGTGGCCGCGGCCGCCGCCGCGAGCTTCGGCATCGGCCCGGCGGCGTCCGCCGATTGCGAGACCGCCATCGGGGGGCTCGCGCCCCTGTCCGCGCCCGGCACGGTGGTCGGCGGCGAAGCGATGCGCGAAGCGATGCTGATCGCCGAAGAAGATCTCAACGCGGCGGGCGGCGTGCTCGGCTGCAAGGTCAAGGTGGTCATCGCCGACACCGAGGGCCTGCCCGAGAAGGCGGCCGCGGTCATGGAGAAGCTCATCACCCAGGATGGCGTGGTCGCAGTCGGCGGCGGCTACCACAGCTCGGTCGGAGTGGCTTCGAAGGACATCGCCAACGCGCGCGGCATTCCGGTCGTCTTCGCCGAGACCTGGAACGACACCATCACCGGCGACAAGCAGAAGTACATCTTCCGGATCGCCCCGCTCAGCTCGTGGGCTTCCTCGACGATCTGGAAGCATGCGCTCCTCGTCCCCGGAATCAGGAAGGCCGCGATCCTCACCGAGAACACCGACTACGGGATCCCGGCCGCGGAGGAGACCAGGAACGGGCTCGCCACCGGCGGTGTGGAGACGGTGATCTTCAGCGTCGACATCGGTACCCAGGACTACGCCGGCATCGTCGAGCGCATCAAGGCCGAGGACCCGGACATCATCATTACCCTCGCCACCGGCGAGGCCGGCTACAACTTCGCCCAGCAGGCGGCGGACGCCGGCATCGGCCCGCAGGATGTTCCCTTCCACGCGGGGCAGGTTTCGCTCGAGAGCAAGTCCTACTGGGAGAACGTCCCCGACGGCAACCATGCCTTCGTGCAGCGCATCGGGGTGCCCGAGAACCTGTTCAACGAGACCGCCAGGAAGTTCGCCGCGGTCTACAAGGAGCGGACCGGAAAGGCGGCCGTGGAGAGCTACGCGATGGAGGCATACGACTCGATCGCGATCATCGCCCAGGCGATCAACGAGGCAGGCTCGACCGACGGCGACGCCATCGTGGCCGCTCTCGAGAACATCGACCACGACGGTACGCTCGGCCGGATCTACTTCCCCTACGGCACCCGGAAGGATCCGAGCGTCGACGGCAAGGGCGACGAATGGTGGCACCAGTGGCCCGACCCGGCCCTGACCGTCATCCAGTACCAGGAAGAGGGGCAGAACTCGGTCGATGCCCCGATCGTCTGGCCGGACGCCTACAAGACCGGCGACGCGATCTACGTCGGCCGATAGCGGGCGCCCTGGGCCGGCGGCTGCCGTCGTCCGTGGCCGATGCTTGCCGCGCGCTCGCCTGTCGCGGCCAGGCCCGCCGAGACGTTGCCGTTGTCCGTGGTCGACGTTCGCCCGGGCGGGGGTATCCGCTCGGTGGCCAGGAGACAGAGTGAAGCGCCGCCTCGCCCGGGCGAGGCGTGCCGCCGGATTGCCGATCCTCCGGCGCCGCCGTCACCCGGCAGCCGGACGGCATCGCCCGGGGCCGGACCACCGGCCCCGGGAGGCGGAGGCCTCCCGGCACCTGTCCGCGGCCGGCGTGGTGCGGTGAGTCCAGCCGTTTCCGCCGGCAGGGGCAGCGTCCCCCCTTCCCTCGAGGGCGGGCGGGGCCCGGCCGGCCGCACCCGCGGCGCCCGATAGCGAGGCCGGAGCGGCGCGGCGGCGCATGGACCATCCCGGCATCTTCTGGGGCGTCGTCGCCTGGATGGTCGTCTGGGGAGTGATCGGCAGCGTCGCGATCCGCCGCCGATACCTCAAGCACGATCTCGACACTTCGAACACCACCTTCGTCGGCGCGATGCTCGGCGCCGCGACCGGCCCGGTCGGACTGATTCCCCTCTGGCGCAGGACCCCCGAGCTCACCAACCGCCTGATCGTGCTCCCCGCAATCGCGGCGGTGGTGCTGATCGCGGCCGCCTTCGCCTTCGCCGACCCGGACAGCAACTGCGTCGCCAACGGCTCGTTCATCGCCTCGCAGATCACCAACGGGATCATCATCGGCATCATCTACGGCTTCATGGCCCTCGGCCTCACGCTGATCTTCTCGATCCTCGGCGTGGTCAGCTTCAGCCACGGCGAGTTCTACATGGTGGGCGGCATGCTTACCTACTACGTGACCGTCGTGTGGTTTCCCGGCGTCAATCCCCTCCTCGGCATATCGATCGCCTGCGCGGTGGTGTTCGTCCTCGGAGCGCTCTTCGAACGGCTGTTCCTGACCCCGATGTACCACGGCCGGATCGATCGCCCGGTCGAGTACGGGATCCTCATCACCTTCGGACTCGCCTTCACGATCCAGTACTTCGTGCAGGCCGTCGTCGGATCCAATCCGGTGAAGGCGCCGCGGTACTTCGACTTCCCGCGCGTGCGGCTTCCCTCCCCGGACGACCCGTGGCTCGTCAGGACCAGCCGCGGCAACCTCGAGCTCTTCGACACCATCTCCATCTCCAATCCACGGCTTACCGCCGCGGTGGTCTGCATCCTGGTGCTGGGCGCCCTGCTCTACTTCCTGCACCGGACCTGGACCGGCAAGGCGCTCCGCGCGGTGAGCCAGGATCGGGAGGCCGCGGCCATCGCCGGGATCGACCCGAACCGCATGAACATGCTGGCCTTCGCCCTCGGCGCGATGATCGCGGCCCTCGCGGGCGCGCTGCTGGTGCAGGCGTTCTCGTGGCTGCCGCAGGTCGGCAACATCCCGGCGATGCGCTCCTTCGTGATCGTGGTCCTGGGGGGGCTCGGCTCGCTTCCGGGAGCGTTCGTCGGCGGGATCCTGGTTGGCCTCGTCGAGGCGGCGGGCACCGGGTGCGTCCCCGACCCGCAGAAGGCCGCCTCGTACATCCCGGCCTACGGGATGGTGGTCCTGACCCTGACGCTGCTGCTCCGGCCGACCGGTCTCTTCGGGCGGCGCTTCGCGAGCGGCGCCCACGGCAAGTTCTGATACCGATGCGCCGGAAAGTCCCCCACCTCCTCGGCCTCGGGCTCCTCGGGTTCTTCCTCGCGTTCCCGTTCGTCTACTCCGCGGACGACTACGCCTACGTCATGCACATCATGATCACGGCCTTCTTCTACGCGATCCTCGCGTCGAGCTGGTCCATGCTCGCCGGTTACGCGGGGCAGTTCTCGTTCGGCCATATCGGCTTCATGGGCGTCGGCGCGTACACCGCAGCCCTCTTCAGCCACTACTTCTGGCTCTCGCCCGTGCCGACGGAGCTCTGCACCGAGTACCGGTTCGGGGAGACCTGGCTCATCGTCGTCAACCCGATCGGGGTGACCTCGACGACGTTGACGCAGGACTGTCTGCGTCAGGCGATGGAGGTCTGGGGGGACGCGGTGCAGCCGGCCCGGATGCCGGTCTGGCTCGGGATCCTCCTCGGCACCCTCATGGGCGGGGTCTTCGGCTTCCTCATCGGGGTGCTGGTCCTTCGCCTGCGCGCCGCCTACCTCGCTCTCTTCACCCTCGGGTTCGCCGAGATCCTCAGGGCGACGATCAGCGCCGAGATCGATATCACGCGCGGGCAGGCGGGGATGGAGATGCCGGCGCTGTTCGAGAACGGGCTCACCCTGTTCGGCCACGCCTTCTCGAGGACGGACAAGCTCCCGTCCTATTTCGTGATGTTCGGGCTGCTGCTCCTCTGCCTCGCGATCCTCGCGTGGCTTTCCCGGTCGAAGTTCGGCCTCTTCGTCCGCGCGCTCCGCGAGGACCAGGATGCGGCCGCGGCGCTCGGCGTCAACACCACCCGCTACAAGGTGCTGGTCTTCGTGGTGACCACCATGATGGCGGCCGCGGCCGGCGCCGTGCAGGGCCACTACGTCGGTATCGTGACCCCGAACAACCTGTTCCTGCTCCAGATGAGCCTGGTCGTGGCGATGGCCGTGATCGGCGGGGTCGAGAGCTTCATCGCCGCCGCCATCGGCGCGATCCTCATCGAGATCGTGCTCGAGATGCTGCGCAACAGCTTCGTCATCGGCGGGTACGAGATCGACATGACCGTCTGGCGGCTCGTGTTCTTCGGCATGGTGCTCATGCTGACCCTGCGCTTCGCCCGGAACGGGCTCATCGCTCCCGTCATCGAGTACTTCACCCGCGGGCACGTCGCCCGGGAGACGGTCGAGCACCGGCTCCGTTCCGGAACGGAGGAGGGCGCGGCGAAGTGATCCGTCTCGCGGTGACCAACGTGCACAAGCGCTTCGGCGGGCTCCACGTCCTCAAGGGAGTCACGTTCGAGGTCAACGGCCCGGAGCTGATCGGCCTCATCGGCCCCAACGGGGCCGGCAAGACCACCCTCACCAACATCCTCGACGGGGCGATCAAGCCGAACGCGGGCACCGTGTACCTCAACGGCGAGCGCATCGATCACCTGCATCCCTACGAGGTGGCGATCGCGGGCCTCGGACGCACGTTCCAGGTGACGCGCTCCTTCCGGCGGATGAGCGTCCTCGAGAACCTCTACGTGCCCGCGCTCGCCGCGCGGAAGACCGCCGAGCGCAAGGCGATCCACGCAAAGGCCATGGAGGTGCTCGAGTTCCTGACCATCGCGCATCTGCGCAACGAATTTGCCCAGGCGCTCTCCGGTGGCCAGCAGAAGCTCCTCGAGCTCGGACGCCTCCTGATGCTCGACCCCGGGATCGTGGTCCTCGACGAGCCGTTCGCCGGGGTGCATCCGCGGCTCATGGAGATCATCCATGCCTACATCCGGCGCGTGAACGAGGAAGGCAAGGCCATCATCCTCATCTCGCACCAGATGGACTCCATCTTCAGCCTGAGCCAGCGGCTGCTGGTGCTCAACTTCGGGGATCTGATCGCGGACGGCCCGCCGGACGAGGTCAAGGGCGATCCGGCCGTGATCGAAGCCTATCTCGGCACGGAGGATCCGGACGACGGCGCGGGCGCCGGCACCGGCACGAGCGGCCCCGGAAGGACAATCCGCGCGAGCGCAGCCGGCAGCTCCGGCCGCGGCGCCGGTACACCGGCCCCGAAGGAGAAGTAGACGATGGAAGCCAGGCCCGTTCCGATCGAAGACGCGGTCCTCGAGATGCAGGACCTCTACGTCGGCTACTACCGCGACCTCAACATCCTTCAGGGCCTGAACGTCATCGCGCGGCGCCACCGGATCACCGCCGTCCTCGGCGCCAACGGCGTCGGAAAGTCGACGGCGCTCAAGGCGGCTTCAGGGTTCCTCAAGCCGAACTCGGGGGACATCAGGATCGAGAACGAGAGCATCCTCGCCGTTCCGCCCCACCAGCGGATCCTCAAGGGCCTCGCCTACATCCCGCAGCAGCCGGGGATCTTCAGGGACATGTCGGTCGAGGAGAACCTCGAGCTCGGCGGCTGGACCTTCCGGCGCGACCGCAAGCAGGTTCGGGAGAAGATGGAGGCGAACTACGAACGTTTCCCCGTCCTCAGGGACAAGCGCAAGCAGGCAACGGGCGAGCTGTCCGGGGGCCAGCAGCGGATGGTGGAGATCGGCCGCACCCTGATGACGGAGCCGAAGATGCTGCTGGTGGACGAACCGACGGCGGGGCTGTCGAGGATGCTGTCCGAGGAGGTGTACGAGATGCTGTCGTACCTCACCGAACGCGAGGGCCTCACCATCCTGCTCGTGGATCAGGAGATACGCCACGCCCTGAAGATCGCGGACTACGTCTACGTGCTCGAGCTCGGACGGAACAAGTACGAGGGGCCGGTCTCGGAGTTCGAGGACCTGGAAAAGGCGTTCTGGATCGCCTGAGCCGGCTGGATCGCCTGAGCCGGGCCGGATGCGCGGCAGGTCGATCGACCCCGGCCGGCCCGACCTGCATCAGGCGGGCCCGGTTCGTTTTCGCCGGCCGAGCGGCGGCTTCGAGAGCGGCTCCTGCCGCCGCGAGCCTCCGCCCGGCTCTGTCCACGTATCCGGTGAAGCCGTCACCGACGGTTTCGTTTCGGCGCACAGGCAGGCAACATCCGCCCGACGACCCCGGCCTCCCGAGGATCCCCTCCATGGAAATGATCCGCCTGGACGCTCCGTCCGAGCTCGACATGCCGGTCGGAGAAGCAATGTTCACACAGCGCGCCATTCGCCGGCTCGATCCGCATCGGCCGATTTCGGACACGTCCCTGAAGATTCTCCTCGATGCCGCCTCCAAGGCGCCGAGCGGCGGCAACACGCAGCCGGCGCGGTTCCTCGTCGTGCGGAACCGGGATCGGATCAGGGAGTTCGGGAAGCTGTACCACGAGGCGTGGTGGGCGAAGCGCCGGGACGAATACGGGTGGACCGGCAAGGAGGACATCCCGCCCGGCTCCGTCTATGAAATGCCGGCGCGGCTCGCGGACGAGATCGTGGATGCTCCGGCGATCATCCTCGCACTGGCGGTGGGTGGGAAGGAGGTGGCCCATTCGGTATACCCTCCCGTGCAGAACCTTCTGCTGGCGGCGCGTGCGCTGGGTATCGGATCGGTGCTGACGACGCTGCATCCGCAGGTGATGGAGAGGGTGTACGCGATGTTCGGCATTCCACGGGACGTCGGGTTCCACTGCTGCATTCCCCTGGGGTATCCGAGAGGAAGATTCGGACCGACGAGGAGGCTTCCGACATCGGAAACCACGAGCTGGGAGCGGTGGGACACAAAGCCGCCGTGGGCCTGACGCCGGTAGCGGTTTGCGGTGAAGCAGGTCTGAACGCAAGGCGAGAGAGACGGCGCCGGATCCAGGGTGTGGACCTCGGCGGACCCGGCCACTCCCTGCTCCGCGCCATGGGGCGGCCGGCGCCGCCGAGACCATGAGCCCGAGGCCATGGACCCGAGGCCATGAACGTTCCGTCCGGGTACGGGATTGAAGGCGCGGAATCAGGTTCGCGCGTCCGGCCCGGCCCGGCCGGCCCGGACGCGCGATTCCGGCCGGCTCAGCTCTCTTTCGTGTCCTGCTCGCCGGCCTGTGTCTTGCCATTCTGCGCCTGGAGCTTCGCCTTCGCCTTCGTCCTGGACCCGGTTTTGGCCCTGGCTTTCGCCTTTGGCGCCGCAGGCTCTCCGAGGCGTCTGGCGGCTTCGCGTTTTCCGATTCCCCTGACCGACATCAGGGCTGCGATGCTGCTCTCCCGGGGCTGCGCCTTCCCCTGCTCCCAGTTGTAGATCGACAGTCCCGAAACCCCGATGAGCTTGCCGTAGTTGTCGGCCGACAGATCGAGGCGTTTGCGGTGCGCCTTCAGGATCTCCGCGGAAAAGCGCGTGCGTGAGGACTTCTGGCCGGAGCCGGATTCCGGTGCGGCTGCGACCGTCTTCTTTCCGCCTGCTTTCTTCCCGCCGGCGGCCGGCTCGGGTGCGCTCCGCCCGGAGGGTTTGCGCCGGGACTCGCCAATCTGGCGTTTCAATGCGGCAATCTCCCGCTCGCACTGCGCCACGGTCCTGGCCATGGCGGCCGTTTGCTGGCGGATTTCCCTGCGCGCGAGCCGGCCGATTTCTTCCTTCAAAGCACTTGCAAGATTTGCCATGAGATGAGTCAGCTCCCTGAAGTTCGTTGGTCGAGATTCCTGTCCGCACGGGAAGTGCTGCGCCATTCGGGCGCATATCATGTCGACATCTCCGGCGTTCCACGCATGTGCAGCCGATCGGTTCTTCCCGCGCCATACATGCCGACAACGCGAGGTTACTACATTTCGGGTGGTAATCAATATTTCCGCGGGCAATCAATGCTCACACCGGGCGTGGATCGACCCGTCGGCACCTCGATGCGCTATTGCCGCCGCATCGCGTCGAAGAACTCGGAGTTCGTCCTGGTTGCCTTGAGGCGGTCGATGAGGAACTCGATCGCCGCCACTTCCTCCATCGGCGCGAGAAGCTTTCGCAGGATCCACATCTTCTGGAGGTCCGCCGCCCTGACCAGCAGGTCTTCGCGCCGGGTGCCCGACCGGTCGATATTGATCGCCGGGAAGATGCGGCGCTCGGCGATCTTGCGCTCCATGTGGATTTCGCTGTTGCCGGTGCCCTTGAACTCTTCATAGATGACATCGTCCATCCGCGACCCGGTATCGACGAGGGCCGTGGCGACGATGGTGAGGCTGCCGCCTTCCTCGATGTTGCGCGCGGCGCCGAAGAACCGCTTCGGCCGCTGCAGCGCGTTGGCGTCGACGCCGCCGGTGAGCACCTTGCCCGAGGAGGGCACCACGGTGTTGTACGCGCGTGCGAGGCGGGTGATGGAGTCCAGCAGGATCACGACGTCGCGCTTGTGCTCCGCAAGGCGCTTGGCCTTCTCGATCACCATTTCCGCCACCTGGACATGGCGGCTGGCCGGCTCGTCGAAGGTGCTGGAAATGACCTCGCCGCGCACCGAGCGCGCCATCTCCGTGACCTCTTCGGGCCGCTCGTCGATGAGGAGCACGATGAGGTAGCACTCCTCGTGGTTCGACATGATCGAATGGGCGACGCTTTGCAGCATCATCGTCTTGCCGGCTTTCGGGGGAGAGACGACGAGCGCACGCTGGCCCTTCCCGATCGGCGCGACGAGGTCTATCACCCTCGGCGTGAGGTCTTCGGTGCTGCCGTTGCCCCGTTCGAGATGGAGGCGCTCGCTCGGGAAGAGCGGAGTCAGGTTCTCGAACAGCATCTTGCTCTTCGATGCGTCGGGGCTGTCGTAGTTGATGGCGTCGACCTTGAGCAGCGCGAAGTAGCGTTCTCCTTCCTTCGGGGGCCGGATCTTGCCCGCTATGGTGTCGCCGGTGCGCAGGCTGAAGCGCCGGATCTGGCTCGGGCTGACGTAGATGTCGTCAGGGCCGGCGAGATAGGAGCTGTCGGCCGAGCGCAGGAACCCGAACCCGTCCTGGAGGATTTCGAGCACCCCGTCTCCGTAGATGTCTTCACCTCGTCTCGCGTGGCCCTTGAGAATGGTGAAGATGATGTCCTGCTTGCGTTGCCGGGCAACGCCGTCGATGCCCATCTGCTGCGAGAGCTTGAGAAGCTCCGGCGCGGGCATCTGCTTCAGTTCGGTCAGGTTCATGAATTTCGAGTTGGTTGCGTCGCGCTGGTGCAGCGCACGGGGACTGGATCGATGCGCACGAACTCCACTGTGCGGGATGCACGGAGATCGACGCCGGGCTTTGGCTTTGAGGCTTGTATGGGGTGTTTGAAGCGTCAGGCGGCCTCGCTCGGGCCGCCTTTGAACGCCAAAGCTATCATGGTGTCCGGGCAGCGTCCACCCGAAGCGTT
Source organism: Gammaproteobacteria bacterium (assembly GCA_965202735.1). Taxonomy (GTDB): domain Bacteria; phylum Pseudomonadota; class Gammaproteobacteria; order HK1; family HK1; genus HK1. The sequence goes on along the minus strand of OZ241844.1, from coordinate 4,087,766 downwards.
CGGGGAATTCTTCCGTCCGGAGCAGGTCTGCGCCGGACGCCGGTGGCGCACCGGGACGATGCGCCACCGGCGTCCCCGGTTCAGATGTTGCTGTCGAGAAACGCTGCGAGCTGGGACTTCGAGAGGGCGCCTACCTTCGTCGCCTCGACGTTGCCGTCCTTGAAGAGCATCAGGGTCGGGATTCCCCGGATACCGTACTTCGGCGGAGTCGACGGGTTCTCGTCGATGTTCAGCTTTGCGATCTTGAGCCGTCCTGCGTATTCTTCGGCGATCTCGCCCAGAACCGGTGCGATGGCCTTGCATGGACCGCACCATTCCGCCCAGTAGTCGACGAGTACGGGATCCTCGGCCTTGAGGACATCTTCCTCAAAGCTTCCGTCGGTGACATGAACGATCTTGTCGCTCACTGCGGTTGCCTCCAGGTGTCGAGCGTGGGCGATTGTGAGCGGATTCGATTCGGCAATTCAAGCTCCATCGGGCCGATTGTTCGCCGTTCGGACGGCCCGAGGCGCACGGCAAGCCAGAATCGTACGGAACTCAACGGGTTATTCCAGAAACGTCGAACACCAGAAACGTCGAGCAGAGGTAACCATGACCATCCGGATGGACTCACTTCGCATGGACGCGCGACCCGCCGGTGACGCGGGCCCGACCCTCCCCGGCGTGCGGGGCCGCGGCAGCCTCCCGGTGGCAGGCCGATGACCGAGCGGCTGCTCACCCACGTGAAGTTCGCGAGCCTGGACCTCGAGCCGTCGATCCTGCGCGGTCTCGGGGACGCCGGCTTCGAGTACTGCACCCCGATCCAGGCGCAGTCGCTGCCCGCGGTGCTCGCGGGCCGCGACGTCGAAGGACAGGCGCAGACCGGCACCGGAAAGACCGCCGCGTTCCTGGTCGGGATCATGAACCTGCTGCTGCGCGAGCCGCGCCCCGCCAGTGCCGGAGACGGGCAGCCCCGCGCTCTCGTGATCGCGCCCACCCGCGAGCTGGCGGTCCAGATTCACAGGGACGCCGAGCAGATCGGCCTGCACACCGGCCTGCGGTTCGGAGTCGTGTTCGGCGGGACCGGCTACGACTCCCAGCGCCAGATGCTGCGCGACGGCCTCGACGTGCTGATCGGCACTCCGGGACGGCTCATCGACTACTTCAAGCAGAAGATCTATCACCTCGGGGCCGTGCGGGTGGCGGTGCTCGACGAGGCGGACCGGATGTTCGACCTGGGATTCATCCGCGACATCCGCTACCTGCTGAGACGCATGCCGCCCCCGCAGAAACGGCTCAGCCTCCTGTTCTCGGCCACGCTGTCGATGCGGGTCCGCGAGCTCGCCTACGAGCACATGAACTCGCCGACGATGGTCGACGCGACACCCGAGGACCACGTCACCGTCGCCTCCGTCAGCCAGCGTCTCTTTCATGTCGGCGAGAACGAGAAGATCCCTCTTCTCATCGGACTTCTCAGGCGCATGGACGTCACCCGCACGATCATCTTCTTCAACACCAAGCGCGAGGCGGAGAGGGTCGACGCCTGGCTGGCCGGCAACGGCTTCTCCGCCGGGATGCTGACCGGCGACGTGCCTCAGAACCAGCGCCTGGCGCTGCTCGACGGGTTCAAGCAGGGCGAGCTGCCGATCCTCCTCGCCACCGACGTCGCGGCCCGGGGGCTGCATATTCCGAACGTGAGCCACGTCTTCAACTACGACCTGCCGCAGGACGCCGAGGACTACGTGCACCGTGTCGGCCGGACCGCCCGCGCCGGTGCGAAGGGCGATGCGGTGAGCTTCTCGTGCGAGCGGTTCTGCTATTCGCTGACCGACATCGAAGCCTTCATCGGACAGGCCATCCCCGCCGAGGTGGCGAGCGCGGAGCTGATGGCGGACCCCGCACCCCCGGCCGCACTCCGGCATTCGCACCGGCAGAGCCGGCCCCGGGGCGGCGGCAACAGCCGCCCCGGCAAAGGCCGCACCGGTGGACCGCGCCGCCGGCCGCGGGAGAGCCGTCCGTGAAGGCGGAGGAGCTCGGGGAGCTCGACCCGCCCGTCGTCGTCGAGCCGTCCGGGCCCGCGACCGCGGCCGTCGTCTGGCTCCATGGCCTCGGCGCCGACGGACACGATTTCGAGCCGGTCGCCGCGGAGCTCGGCCGCGCCGGGCTCGATGACGTCCGCTACGTGTTCCCGCACGCGCCGGTGCGCCCCGTCACCGTCAACGGCGGAATGGCGATGCGCGCCTGGTACGACATTGCGGGACCCGAGCTCGACCGCCGGGCGGACGAGGCGGGCGTGCGGGCGTCGGCCGGCATCGCCCGGGCGCTGGTGGACGGGCAGGTCGCCCGCGGCATCGCCGCAGAGCGCATCGTGCTCGCGGGGTTCTCCCAGGGCGGCGCCATCGCCCTGTTCGCGGGCCTGCGTCTTCCGTTCCGGGTCGCCGGCATCCTTGCGCTGTCGACCTACCTGCCGGTGGCCGAGTCGCTGGCGGCGGAGGCGCATCCCGCAAGCCGCAACGTGCCGATCTTCCTCGCCCACGGAAGCCAGGACCCGGTGATCGCCCTCGCGCTCTCGGAGCGCTCCCGGGCCGCGATGTCCGAGCTCGGATATACCGTCGAGGTCCACACCTATCCGATGCCGCATTCGGTATGCGCCGAGGAGATCAGGGACATCGCGAGCTGGCTGCACAGGGTGCTTGCGGGCCGGTGAGGGGCATCATGGCCACGCCATTCGATACCGGACAGTTCGTGAACGAGTGCCGGGACGCGGCTTCGGCGAACGATCCGGTGACCGCGACCCGGGCGGTGGTGCGCGAGGCGGTGCGGGCGCTCGCCTCCGGCATCGTGACCCTGCCGCGGCTCGACTCCATCCATGCCCGGCGCGGTGGCGACCTGCTGCTCGGTCGCGACCTGACGCTGTTCGAGGACGAAGCCGCGACCGTGACCATCGTCGAGACCGAGCCCGGCCACCTGCAGCCGCCGCACGATCACGCGATGTGCGCGGTGATCGGCGTGTTCGAGGGCGGTGAGCGGAACCGGTTCTTCCGCCGCGCCGACGGCCGGGTGCGGCTCGCGACCCGGCGGATGGTGCGCCCCGGGGAGGTCATCGCGCTCCGGGAGCGCACCGTGCACGCGATCAGCGCCGAGCCCGGTGAGACCTGCCGCGCCCTGCACGTCTACCTGGGTCCGCTCAGCACCCGGCCGCGGTCGCTGTTCCACCCGGCGAGCGGCGTCGAGGAGCCGTTCGACTTCGATTCCTACCTGTACTACGTGCGCGCCGCCTGAGCGGCGCCGGACGGTCCGCAAGCCTCCCGGTCGGCCGGCCCACCGGTCAGAGGGCCCTTCGGTCAGAGGGCCCTTCGGTCAGAGGGCCCTTCGGTCAGAGGGCCCTTCGGTCAGAGGGCCCTTCGGTCAGAGGGCCTACCAGTCAGAGGGCCCTTCGGTCAGAGGACCTACCGGTCAGAGGGCCCTCTGGTCAGCCGGCCTTCAGCCAGCCCGCGGCCTCGAGCGCGTGGTAGGTGATGATCAGGTCGGCGCCGGCCCGCCTGATGGCGGTGAGGTTCTCCAGGGCAATCGATCGCTCGTCGAGCCAGCCGCGCTCGCCGGCCGCCTTGACCATCGAGTACTCCCCGCTCACGTTGTACGCGACCATCGGCGCCTCGGGGTGCGCATCGTGCACCCGGCGAATGACGTCGAGGTAGGCGAGGGCGGGCTTGACCATGAGGAAGTCGGCCCCTTCCTCGATGTCGAGCGCCGCCTCCCGGAGCGCCTCCCGCACGTTTCCGGGATCCATCTGGTGGGTGCGCCGGTCGCCGAACTTCGGTGCGCCCTGCGCGGCGTCCCGAAACGGTCCGTAGAACGCCGAGGCGTACTTGATGGCGTACGACATGATGGGGACGTGATCGTATCCGTGCTCGTCGAGCCCCTCGCGGATGGCGGCGACCATGCCGTCGATCATGCCGCTCGGCGCGACGATGTCGGCGCCGGCCCGCGCGTGGCTCACCGCGACGCGGGCGAGGATGTCGAGGGTCTCGTCGTTCAGCACGTAGCCGGCCGGAAGCACCGGGTTCTCGTGGTTCAGCACCCCGCAGTGGCCGTGGTCGGTGTACTCGCACAGGCACACGTCGGTGACGACCGGAAGATCGGGCAGCGCTTCCTTCAACGCGCGGACGGCGCGCTGGATGATGCCGTCGTCGTCGCAGCTCTCGTTGCCGATCGGATCCTTGGAGGCGGGGATGCCGAAGAGGAGCACCGCGCGGACCCCGGCCGCCGCCGCTCTCCCCGCTTCTTCGATCGCCCGGTCGACGGAGAGCTGGCAGATCCCCGGCATCGATTGAATCGGAGCGCGCACGTTCTCGCCGTGGACGATGAACAGCGGATAGATGAAGTCGGCCGGGGCGAGCACCGTCTCCCGCACCATTGCACGAAGCCCGGCGGTATGGCGCAGGCGGCGCGGCCGGTTGCGGAGAGGGTGGGTCGCGAGTCTCGTTCTGGCGTCCATGGGCGATCTCCGGGTCGGTGGGCCGGCGGCCCGACTATGACCCACCCGGCCGCATTTCTGAAGCCGCGACCGACCCGGCCAGCGATTCCCGCCAGCGCCCGGAAGAGGCCGTACCGTGGTGGATCCCGGCGCGATCTCGATGGGGCCGACCCCGGAGGAGCCGACCACCCGCCGCGGCCGTATCGTGGTGGGGCCCCGGCGCGGTCTCGACCCTCGGGGCGCCGGGCCGAGGGGAGTTCGGGAGCATGTCTCCGCCTGGCGGGAATGGCTGCCGCATGCGGCGTGGAAGTGGCGCCGGGCGGGATGAGGCGCAACAATGCGCCGAGGACGGTCTCTCGCGCGAAAGCGGATACGGACAGGGTACGCTACGGCAGCCGGAACCACGGAGGAGCCGAAGATGAAGGACATCGGAACGGAGGACGTGACCTACGCCGCGGGCGACACCACGTGCAGGGGACACATCGCGTACGACGCCGCCGGCGCCGGCCCGCGCCCCGGCGTGCTGGTGGTGCACGAGTGGTGGGGACTCGACGACTACATCCGGGGCCGCGCCCGCATGCTGGCGGAGCTCGGCTTCACCGCGCTCGCGGTCGACATGTACGGGGACGGGCGCACCGCCGCCGACCCCGAAGGCGCGGGCGCCCTGATGAGCTCCGTGCTGGGCGACATGGACGCCGGCGCCGCACGGCTCAGGGCGGCATTCGACGTCCTCTCCGGACATTCCACCGTCGATGCGGACCGCATCGCGGCGATCGGCTACTGCTTCGGCGGCGCCATGGTGCTGCACGGCGCACGCATCGGCATGGATCTCAGGGGCGTGGTGAGCTTCCACGGCTCGCTCGGCTCGTTCCACAGGCCGTCGAAGGGCGAGGTGAAGGCGAAGGTGCTCGTCTGCCACGGCGCCGCCGACAGCCTCGTCTCCGACGAGGAGATCGCCGGCATCGAGGAGGAGATGGCGGCCGCCGAAGCCGACTTCCGGTTCGTGGCCTACGAGGGCGCGCTGCACGGGTTCACCAACCCCGAGGCGACCGCGAACGGCGAGCGCTACGGCCTGCCGCTGCGCTACGACGAGGCGGTCGACGCCCGCTCCTGGGAGGACATGAAGGCGCTCTTCTCGGAGATCTTTCAGGTGCCTGCGCCGTAGAAGGCTATCGTGGGACAGCACCACGCCGATACCTCGATGCGGATGCGGGCCCGGAAGCCCCGGGCGTGAAATCCGCTCCGGAAGAGACCGACGGGAGAGACTGACCGATGACCGCCGCCATTCCCGAGTGTGAAGCCTGCCGGCCCGACGCGCCGAAGCTGACCGGCGAAGAGATCGCGCGTTACGCGAAGGCGTTGCCGGAGTGGCGGGTCGAGACGATCGACGACGTTCCCCGGCTCCGGCGCTCGTACCGGTTCCGCAACTTCGCCGAGGCGCTGGCGTTCACGAATCGCGTCGGCGAGCTGGCGGAGACGATCGGCCACCATCCGCAGGTGGTGACCGAGTGGGGCCGGGTCACCGTGAGCTGGTGGAGCCACAAGATCAGGGGCCTGCACGAGCTCGACTTCGCGCTCGCCCGGCGCTGCGACTCCCTGATGGAGGGTTGAGGGCGGCCGCCGGGCGGCGGGACCACCGGGCCTCCACCGCTCAGGGCCGGGTGCGCGTCGTGGCCGGATGCGCGAGAACGGGGCTCCGGAAGTCCGGTTCCGGCCGCGTCGGGCCGGCATCTCGAACGAGTCCTGGAGCTGGACGGCAGGGGCGCTTGCCGGAAGTCCGGTCCGGCCGCGTCGGACCGGCATCTCGAACGGGTCCTGGAGCTGGACGGCAGGGGCGCTTGCCGGAATTCCGGTTCCGGCCGCGTCGGACCGGCATCTCGAACGGGTCCTGGAGCTGAACGGCAGGGGCGCTTGCCGGAAGTCCGGTCCGGCCGCGTCGGGCCGGCATCCGGTAGCGCCCGAGGCGCCGGCTACGTCCTCAGGCGCTGCTCCCACAGACGGCGGTAGTGCGGCTCGCACTCGCGCGCGAGCGGCTCCAGATGTCCGGGAAGCGGGGCCGTCTTCGCGGTATAGGGCTGGAACCCGGTCGAGCTCCGCACCGAGTGGTACCAGTGCTTCGCCCACACGCCGTCGCTCGCGCGCGGTCCGGGAGGCCACGCCAGCATGCGGTCCGTGAAGTCGACTCCGACCCGGCCGCACAGCGCGCTCAGCACCCCGCGCGGGTTCTCCAGCACGTCGCGCGCGTCGATCACCACCGGCGTGTCCGCGCTTCGCGCCTGCAAATGGTCGAAGAGCTCCGCCTGCTGCGGCACGCCCACGTCCTCGACCGTCACCGTCGAGCGCATCCGCGCATACGATGCGAGGACCTCGCGGGGGTCCCGGACGAGGAAGCAGTTGACGACCCCGTCCATCCACTCCCGGTCGACCTCGGGCAGCAGATGGTGCGTCATGTGCTTCTGGAAGAAGACCGGACGCTCCCCGGGAACCTCTCCCAGCAGCCGTTCGACGACCCGCCGCCAGTCGGTCTCGCCGGCCGCGATCACCTCGGAGTCGACCGGATGTTCGATGCCCGTCGAATCCAGGTAGTACGCGTAGAACGGCTCGTCCCACACCGCGGTGTCGCCGCGGTTCTCCCACGCGCGCATCATCGCGGTCGAGATGTTCCTCGGCCCGGACCACATCGCGACCCGCACCGGCGGACCGCCGGCGCTCACCCCGCGCATTCCCGTTCGATCAGCGCCAGGTACAGCGCCTGCAGGCATTCCGTCACCGGCCCGCGCCCGCCGGTGCCGATGGTCCGGCCGTCGACCTCCGCCACCGGCGCGACGCCGGCGAACGTGCCGGTCACGAAGGACTCCCCGGCGCCGTAGACGTCGGTCAGGCTGAAGTTGCGCTCGCGCACGGGAATCGCGTTGTCGCGGCACAGCGCGATGACGTTGCCGCGGGTGATCCCGCCGAGGCAGTAGTCGCCGGACGAAGTCCAGACCTCGCCGCGCCGGACGATGAAGAAGTGGGTGGAGTTGCAGGTCGCGACGAACCCCTGCGGGTCGAGCATCAGGGCCTCGTCGGCGCCCGCCCTGGTCGCCTGGATGCAGGCGAGGATGCAGTTGAGCTTGGAGTGGCTGTTGAGCTTCGGGTCCTGCACGTCGGACGGTCCCCGGCGCACGTGCACGGTGAACAGGCGGAGCCCGCGCGTCGCCACCGAGGGGTCCGGGACCTTGTACTCGGGAATGATGACGATGGTGGCGGGTCCCACGGTGATCCGGGGGTCCTGGTACGGCGTCGCCTTCACGCCGCGCGTGACCATGAGGCGGATGTGCACGTCGTCGGCCATCGCGTTCACCCGCAGCGTCTCGTGGAGCGCCCCGGCCATGGCCGCGCGGTCGAGTCCGATATCGAGATCGAGCGCCTTCGCCCCTTCGTAGAGCCGGTCGAGGTGGGCGTCGAGGAACGCGATCCGCCCGCGGTGCACCCGCAGCCCTTCCCACACGCCGTCCCCGAGCACGAACCCGCTGTCGAAGACCGACACTCTGGCCTCGTCGCGCGGCACGTGCTCGCCGTTGACGTAGATGAGGATCGCCTCGTTGCGGGGGTCGGGCCGGTACTCGTGGGTCCCCTTGCTCATCGTGCCGTCCCCGCCGCACCGGCGCCGTGCCCGTACCGCGCGCCGGTGCCGTCCGCCCACGGCGCGCTGCTCATCGTGCCGTCTCCGCCGCGCCGGCGTCCCGCCCGTACCGCGCGCCGGTGCCGTCCGATCATGGCGCGCTGCTCATCGTGCCGTCCCCGTCGCACCGGCGTCCCCCGGCCGCCGCTTCGCGGCGGACCCGGCCCGGGTCGCGAGGAGCAGCCACAGTCCGAACAGGATGAAGGCGATGAACGTGAGCAGGGTCCACTCGGGGATGGAGAGGGAGAGGAACGTCCACTGCACCTCGGCGCACTCGCCCGAGCCGCGCAGGACCATCTCGATCACGTCGGTGAGGGGAAAGGCGCCGAGCATGTACTCCAGCCCCGGGCCGCATTCGGGCGTCTGGCCCGGAGGCAGGTTCTGGAGCCACACATGGCGGCCCGCCACCCCCGCCCCCGCGATCGCGACGACCGTGATCAGCCCACCGTAGACGCGGCCCCCCACCGCGCCCGGACCGTGGATCGCGCCGGCCAGCATGATCACCCCGAGCGCGATGATCGCCCCGCGCTGGAGCACGCACAGGGGACAGGGCTCGAGCCCGTCGACGTGCTGGAGCCAGAGCGCCGCCGCCATCAGCGCGACGCAGGCCGCGAAGCCGCCCGCCAGCAGCACTCTCCGGATCGACATGGGGCCCTGGCTCCCTCCGACGGACGTGGCCTCCGGACGCGGAGAGTGCCACGACGGCGGGCCGCGCGCATGTCCCCGGTCCAGTCCCCCAGGACCATTCAAAAGTCGCGGTCATTGGCCGCCCAACCGGAAGATCGCACGGTGACGGGCAGTCTTTCGGCATCGAAGACCCGGATCGAGGGTCTGATGAGCCGTTCGTCACGACTTCTGGAGAGCCCTGTCCAGTCCCCGATCCAGGACCATTGCAAAGCGCTCATGGCCGGGATGACCATCCCGCCGCATGAAGTGGAGGCGGCGGGCGGCCCGAAGACACCCGTATTCTCCCCTCACCCCGGAGGGAGAGCTCGAACGGCTGTTGACGGAGTCGCCGGGTTCAGGAGAAGGCCCCCGTATTTCTCCCCTCTCCCCCCGGGAGAGGGGCCGGGGGTGAGGGTGCGGCGATGATTCGGTCCCCTCACCCCAAACCCCTCTCCCGGGGGGAGAGGGGCTTCTTTCGGGACCAGCGGCATCCCGTCTTTGCGAACGAGCGCACGATGCCCTCTTCCCCAGGGTCGCCCGGAACCGGAAACGAGGGCTCTGGCAAACTGGACGTATACCCTTCCCGACGGCGGTGGCGCCTCGGCTCGACTTTCTTCCTCAACACGACAGAACGGTTCCGGAGTCAAGCTGAGACACCACCCCGCCGCCAGCGATTCCCGCCAGCGCCCGGAGAGGCCGTGCCGCGATGGGATTCCGGCACGATTCCGGCCACCAGGGCGTCCAATCGAGGGGATTTCGAGGGCCTGTTCCCGCCTGGCGGGAATGGCTGCCCCGCCGCCCGGTGCATGGCGCGATCGCGGGTGGGCCCCTACAATGCGCGGCGCTCCGTCCACACCGAAGGAGGCCGCCGGTGCTGCTCCAACTCTCGACCTGGCAGGATATCGACGCGTATCTCGAGCGCTCCCGCGGCATCGTCATCCCCATCGGATCGACCGAGCAGCACGGACCCAACGGATTCATCGGCACCGACGCCCTGTGTCCCGAGATCGTCGCCCGCGGCATGGACGAGAAGATCGACGTCGTCGTCGCCCCGACCCTCAGCGTCGGCATGGCCCAGCACCACCTCGGGTTCTCGGGCTCCATCACCCTGCGCCCGAGCACCCTCATCGCCGTCGTGCGCGATGTCGTCCAGTCCCTCGTCCGCCACGGATTCGAGCGTTGCTACTTCCTGAACGGGCACGGCGGCAACATCGCCACCGTGAACGCCGCATTCTCGGAGATCTACGCGGACACGAGCTTCAACCGCCACGCGGGCAACGAGCCGGGGGTGCGGTGCCGGCTCGGCAACTGGTTCGACGGAAGGCGGGTCCGCGCGCTGTCGAAGGAGCTGTTCGGCACTTCGGAGGGCAGCCACGCCACGCCTTCCGAAGTCTCGCTCACGTTCTACGGCTACCCCGATGCGATCAGGAACGTCCCGATGGCTCCGCGCATCGCGCCCACCGGACCCATCCTGGACGCGGCCGACTATCGCCGCCGCTTCCCGGACGGGCGCATCGGCTCGGACCCGTCGCTGGCGACGCCGGAGGCGGGGGAGAAGCTGTTCCACGCCGCGGTCGAAGACGCGGTGGAGGACTACCGGAGGTTCCTGGCGGCACAGTAGCGGCCGTCCCGTATAATTCCCGCGTCGCCCCTCTCCCGACACCTTTCTCCCTTCACCCCCGAGCGCGGTGCAGCATGGCAAAGAAGCGGGTTTATCGAGTCGTCTTCCACAGCCACGGGAAAGTCTACGAGCTGTACGCACGCAGCGTGAGCCACGGCGAGCTCTACGGATTCGTCGAGATCGGCGAGATCATCTTCGGAGAGCGCACCGCGATCCTCGTCGATCCCTCCGAGGAGAAGCTCAAGTCGGAATTCGAGGGCGTGCAGCGCACCTACGTCCCGTTCCACGCCGTGATCCGCATCGACGAGGTCCGGCGCGAGGGCGCCAACAAGATCCTCGACGCGGGGCAGGGCGGCAACGTCACTCCGTTCCCGATCCCGATGTATCCGAGCAGCGGCGGCGACAAGCCCTGACGACGCTGGCCAGCATGACCCCGCCACGTGTCGAGCGCACCATCGCGCGAGAACGGGGCCCACTCCGGAAGAACGGAGCCCTTTCCGGGTGCGGCCGGCAATCCTGCTTCGATCACTGTCCCGAGCCGGCCGAGGATCGCTGCTCCGCCCACCGCGAGTACGGGCGCTCGACGAGGCGCTGGTTGTAGTAGCGGATGTCGCCGGACACGTCCTCGCCGGCCCACGCGGGGAGCGTGAGCTCCTCGTCCTCCGACTCGAGCTCGACCTCCGCCACGATCAGGCCCGCGTTCTCTCCCTCGAACACGTCAATCTCCCAGGCGCGGCCGTCGTGCTCGACGACGAAGCGGGTCTTCTCGATCAGCGGCTTCACGCAGAGCTCCTCCAGGATCGCGTGCGCGTCCGGCGCGGGGATCTCGTACTCGTACTCCCGGCGCGCCACCCCCACCGCCGCGCTCTTGATGGTGAGCCAGGCCCGGTCCCCGCTCGCCCGCACCCGCACCGAGCGGCCCGGATCGGTCGAAAGATAGCCCTGCCGGTACCGGGTTCCGGCCGGCGCCGCCTCGCGCCAGGAATCGCCGGCCACGAGGAACTTCCGTTCGATCTCGACTCCCAATCTCGACTCCCACGGGCCGGCTCAGATCCAGTAGGCGGTGCGGGTCATGACCTTCGATGCGGCGCGCATCGCGCGGCGCACGACCGGCGGCAGCGGGGCGCCTCCGGCGGCCTGCGCCCGGGTGGCGTGGCTCCGTTCGTCGGCCTGCATCCGCTCCAGGAGGGCACGGCTTCGGCGGTCGCCGTCCGGGAGCCGCGCCAGGTGGTCGTCGAGGTGCTCGACCACCTGGCGCTCGGTCTCGACGACGAACCCCAGGCTCCACCGATCGCCCGCGAGTCCGGCGGCGGCGCCGATGGCCAGAGAGCCGGCGTACCAGAGCGGGTCGAGGAGGCTCGGCGCGGAGCCGAGCTCCTCGAGCCGCGTGCGGCACCAGACGAGGTGGTCGTTCTCTTCGCGGGCAGCCTGCTCCATCGCCTCCCGGGTCCGGGGGTCGCGCGCCACCAGGGACTGCCCCCGGTAGAGCGCCTGGGCGGCGACTTCGCCCGCGTGGTTGACCCGCATCAGGCCCGCCGAGTGGCGGCGCTCGCCGTGTTCGAGGGTGTCGTCCGCGATGTCGCCGGCGGGACTCTGCGAAGCGGAACCGGGGCTGGTGCGCGCCACACCCCGGAGCGCGCGGTCGAACGCGATGACGAGCCGGTCCAGCCGATCGATGTCGCGGTCTCGGGGTTCGGGCATGGGGATGCGCCGGCGCACGGGTCGGTACGGGTCGGTACAGTCTACCGAACCTCCAGCTTCCGGAGGGCCCTGGAATGGCAGGGATCAATGGCAGGGCTCAAAATGGCGGGGCTCAAAATTGACAGTGCGGCGGGCGCCGGATAGGATTCGCCGCCTTTTTCGCAGGCACTGACGAGCGTTGGCCGGACATGGGCACCTTTTCCGCCAAGAAGCATGAAGTCGAACGCAGGTGGTTCGTCGTCGACGCGACCGGGCAGCCTCTCGGTCGCCTGGCGAGCCGGATCGCGCACAGGCTCCGGGGCAAGCACAAGGCCGTGTTCACCCCCCACGTCGACACCGGCGACTTCATCATCGTCGTCAACGCGGAGAAGGTCGGGCTGACCGGCAACAAGCGTACCCGGAAGACCTACTACCGGCATACCGGCTACCCCGGCGGCATCCGCAGCACATCGTTCGAGAAGATGATCGCGGAGAAGCCGGCCCGGGTCATCGAGATAGCGGTCAAGGGCATGTTGCCCAAGGGGCCGCTCGGACGGGACATGTACCGCAAGCTCCGCGTCTACGCGGGGCCCGAGCACCGGCACACGGCACAGCAGCCCGTTCCCCTCCACTTCTCGTGAATCGGCGCGAGCCGGCGGACACAATCATGATGGCAGACCACATCCATTACGGCACGGGAAGGCGCAAGACCGCGACCGCGCGCGTGTTCCTGGCGCCCGGAGGCGGGCGGATCACCATCAACCGCCGTCCTCTCGACACCTACTTCGGCCGCGAGACGGCGCGCATGATCGTGCGCCAGCCGCTCGAGACCATCGGCATGGCCGACCGGTTCGACATCAAGGTCACGGTGCGCGGCGGCGGCGGCAGCGGACAGGCGGGCGCCATCCGCCACGGAATCACCCGCGCCCTCATCCGCTACGACGAGAGCTGGCGGGCTCCGTTGCGCCGCGCCGGCTTCGTCACCCGGGACGCCCGCGAGGTCGAGCGCAAGAAGGTCGGACTGCACAAGGCGCGCAAGCGGCCCCAGTACTCCAAGCGGTAGCGCGACGTATCGCACTGGGGGATCGTCTAATGGCAGGACAGCGGACTCTGACTCCGCCAGTCTAGGTTCGAATCCTAGTCCCCCAGCCAACCCCAGCCAACCTTCGTTTCCACCACGGGCGCCCCCGGCCCTTGAGCCGCATCACCCGGCTCTGCGCCGCCAGCCAGCCTTCAGGTTCGTTTCCACCACGGACACCCGTCGGAATACGGATGCGGACCCGGTCAGGGTGTGCCCGCGGCGCGGTGGCCAGGCTTTCCACGCAGGCCAGGGTCGGAATACGGGTGCGGACCCGGTCAGGGTGTGCCGTTACAGGCGCATCGCCCGCGGCTCGCCACATCCTTTCCCGCTTCGCTCACAGTGTGTACGGTACCAACAGCGCTTGCGGCACAAGCAGGGGAGGGACCGAATGAACAGGATTCATCGCGCCCAGGGCTGCCTCCTCGGCCAGATCGCGGGGGACTCTCTGGGCAGCCTGGTAGAGTTCTCGCCTCCTGACGAGATTCTCCAGGCCTACCCGGATGGCCTCCGCGCGCTTTCCGATGGAGGTGTGTGGGGAACGATTGCCGGCCAGCCCACGGACGATTCCGAGATGGCGCTGGCGCTGGGTCGCGTTCTCGTCGAACAAGGTACGTACAGCCAGAAGGCGGCGCGGCGCGCCTACGTGGACTGGAAGCTTTCCGAACCGTTCGATATTGGGCAAGCGATTTCCAAGGGCTTGAGCCAATCGGAGGACGGTCGCGATCATCGCGACTGGGACAGCCAGGCCAACGGAGCGTTGATGCGCGTCAGCCCGCTGGGAATCTTCGGGGCGAACCATGACCGGGACATGGTCGTCGAGTGGGCTGTCAGGGACGCGGCGATCACCCACCCCATCCCGTCTGCCGCCACATAAATGCCATTTATGCGGGTGGGATTGCGTTCGCGGTTCGTGCCGGGGCGGCGCCGCGTGAAGTTTACGGCGAGATGCTTGATATCGCGGAGGATACGGGAGCCCCTTCAAAGGTGAAAGAGCTCCTGCGCAATGCAGGGCATCCGTCGAAGGACCCACCCATGGCGGACTTCTGCTCCCATATGGGGTGGGTGCTGATCGCATTCTCGAACGCGGTATACCAGCTTCTCCACGCAACCAGCCTCGAAGAAGGGGTGGTCGATACCGTGATGCGCGGAGGAGACACGGACACCAACGCGGCGATTGCAGGCGCGCTACTGGGCGCCGTCCATGGGTTGGACGCCCTTCCCGGCCAATGGGTGGACTCCATCCTGCGCTGCCGCCCGGAAGCGGGGAGCCCGCGTGTTCGCAACCCTCGCCCGGAGTGCTACTGGCCCGTAGACTCCCTGGAGCTCGCAGAGGCTCTGGCTTCCGGGCCAGGGACGGGCTGAGAAGGACAGGCTGAGTGAAAAGGCACTCCGTTGGCTGAAGCGCCTGACGGAGATTGGTGGTGGAGATTGGTGGTATGGAATAGGGAGAGCACGGACTGTCCTTGTCCATCCGCTTGGTGCAGGTCGCTCCGTGCGAATCGTTCATGGTCGAGACCCTGCGCAAAACGAGCCGCCTTGCGCGCCGCGACGAGCATGTCGAGCAGGTATGAATCATCGTGCCGCATAGACGACCTCGGCCGACTCCAGAATCTCCTTCCGGCGGATATGGTTCGGGCTTCGTTCGACCGCGGATCGGGTCAGCACGTCGACGGGCCTGCCCAACAGGAGCGACAGCTCCGATGCCATGCTGACGAACCGGATGCCCGGTACGCCGCCGGGCTCGAACTCCACAAGCACGTCGATGTCGCTCTCCCGCCCGAAGTCGTCGCGAAGCACCGAGCCGAACAGCGACAGCTCGGCGATCCGCCAGCGCCGGCAGAAATCCGCGATGTCGTCGGGAGATGCCGCGATGCGAGGAGGAACCCGAACCCTGCTCCTGGCACGCTCGACCGTTCCCCCGGACGGTTGGCCCATCACGTCAGCTCCACGATCTTCAGGCTCTCGATGCCTCGGTCGTCCACGATCCTGACCGCAGCCCTGCCATTCCCGCCAGGCGGGAGCAGGGTAAGCGACTCGTGAAGTACGTCGTTCCGTAAGGTCGTTGTCGGTGCCACAGTGCACGCTCCATCGTTGTGTGGAGGGTGAGGGGATGGCACAAACGAGCTCGCGGTCCCGCAGTGTGCGCCCGCGCGAGCGGTTCTGGCTCGACCATCTGCGCACGGCCCGCCAGCAAGGGCTGACGTTGAAGGCGTATGCCCAGGCCCACGGGCTGTCGGTCAGCGCACTGTACACGGCGCGCTCGACACTCAAGCGCCGCGGCGTTCTCAGCGAGCCGGCGCCGGCGCCCCCGACGTTCGTGCCGGTGCGCCTCTGCCCGCCGGCGGGCGCGGCGTTTCGCGTGCACCTGCCCAACGGCGTGGTCGTCGAGGTCTGCGCACAGGCCGAGGACGCACGCGTGGGCGCGGTGCTCGAATGCGCGAGCCGGCTGTCATGATCCGTCCGCCGCACGAGGGCATCGAGGTGTGGCTGTGCGTCGAGCCGGTGGACTTCAGAAAGCAGATTACGGGGCTTGCCACGCTGGTGCAGGACACCCTGGCGATGGACCCGTTCTCGGCGCAGCTCTTTGTGTTCACCAACCGTCGGCGCACCCAGTGCCGGGTCCTGTACTGGGAGCGGTGCGGGTTCGTGCTGTGGCAAAAGCGCCTGGAGCGTGCGCGCTTCGCATGGCCGCGCAACGCCACCCGGGTGGTGAGCCTGAGCGGGGCGCAGCTCAACTTTCTGCTCGATGGCTATGACCTGTGGCGCACCCGCCCCCATGCGTCGCTGCACTACGCATCGATGTACTGAAGGGGAAAAGTAAATTTGATCGGTGCATCAGAAAGTTTGATCCCCCTGCCCGGTCGAAGCGGTTTACCCTACGGGCCATGAGCACGCCCGCCCCGCAATGTGCGAACGAGACTCTCGCCTCGCTGCACGCGCAGGTGCATCACTACCAGTGCGCTCTCGCCGAGCGCGACGCGCTGATTGAGCACTTGCAGGAGCAGGTGCGGCTGCTCCTCGCCCGGCGCTTTGCCCCCTCGTCGGAGAAGATGCCCGACGGGCAGCTGGGGCTGTTCAACGAGGCCGAGGCGAGCGCTGGCGCACCCGAGCCCTGCGAGGGCGAGCCCGGCTCCGAGGTCGCGGCCCACCGGCGCGCGAGGCCGAGGCGCGCGCCGTTGCCGCAGGGTCTGCCGCGCGTCGTCATCGAGCATCGGCTGGAGGCATCGCAGCGCACCTGTGCGCAGCATGGGGTGGAGCTTGAGCGCTTCGGCGAGGTGGTGAGCGAGCAGCTCGACATCATTCCCGCCCAGGTGCGGGTGCTGCGTCATGTGCGCGGCAAGTACCGCTGCCCGCGCTGCGACGGGCATCTTCGCACCGCGGCGCTGCCGGCGCAGCCGCTGGCGAAGAGCATGGCCAGCGCGGGGCTGCTCGCATTCATCGCCACGGCGAAGTACGCCGACGCGCTGGCGCTGTATCGTCAGTGCCAGCAGCTTCGGCGCATCGGGGTGGAGCTGTCGCGCACGACGCTGGCGCGGTGGATGGTGGGGGCGGGCGAGCTCGTGGCGCCGCTCATCCACGTGCTGCGCGACGAGCTGCTCGACCGGCCCTGCCTGCTGATGGACGAGACCCCGGTGCAGGTGCTCAAGGAGCCTGGGAAGGCGCCGGAGTCGAAGTCTCAGCTCTGGGCGCAGATGAGCGCGGGTCCCGAGCCGCCCATCGTGCTGTTCGACTACGACCCGACCCGTTCGGGGGCGGTCCCCAAGCGGCTGCTCGAAGGGTTCACCGGGACGCTGCACACCGACGGCTACAGCGGCTACGCGCCGGTGGTGCGCGAGCAGCGCCTGGTGCATCTGGCGTGCTGGGCGCACGCCCGGCGCGCACTGGTCGATGCGCTGAAGAGCCTCGGGCTGAATCCGAAGAAGCTCCCGGCGAGTCCGCCTGCGAAGGCGCGGCGCGCCCTCTACGCGCTGGAGAGGATCCGAACGCTCTACGCCATCGAGCGCCGCATCCGCCACCAGCCGCCCGAGGACCGTGCGCACGTGCGCCGCAGCGAGAGCGTGCCGGTGCTCGATGCGCTGCGGGCCTGGCTCGACGACACCCTCGGCACCCTCCCGCCCTCGAGCGTGCTCGGCAAGGCGATGGCGTATCTCGACCACCAGTGGGAGGCGCTGGTGCGCTACTGCGACGACGGGCGCTACGGCATCGATACCAACCCCGTCGAGAACGCCATTCGTCCGTTCTGCGTCGGGCGCCGCAACTGGCTGTTCTGCGATACCGTGGCCGGCGCCCATGCGAGCGCCCGGCTGTACTCGCTCATCGAGTGCGCCAAGGCCAACGGTCTCGAGCCCTACGCCTACCTGCGCCACGTGTTCACCGAGCTGCCGAAGGCGAAGTCCCTCGGCGAGATTGAAGCCCTGCTGCCGACCCGACTCGCCCCCGCTGCCCTGGCCCGAGACTCACTCCAGGAGCCCTTCCCCTCCGCACGTCAATAACGCCCTTTGCGGGGCGCTTACGGAGCAGGCCCCTGAAATCCCCTCGACTTGGCGTCCCGAGGGTCGAAATTAAGCCAGAATCCTACCCCGGTACAGCCTCTCCGGGCGTTGGCGGGAATCGCTGACCGCAGCCCTGCCGTGCTTGCCGGCTTCGAACGGAAGAGATTCCGTGCCGCGGTACGTCTCGATCAGATTGGTGTCGATTCCGGCCTTGAGATTTCGGGCAAGTCCGGTCCAACCGTCCGTGATGCCCGCCATCGGAAAGAACACCTGCCGGGCGAACAGGCTGCGTCCATCGTAGTCGGGGGCGACCATACTGGAGCTGCCCCGTTTCCGTGGACGGTTTATCGCTTGGCATTCAATTCAGGGTGATGGTAGCTCCTCTCGAAGTGGGCGAGGAACACGTTACCCCCTCGCTGCCACCCTACCGGCCCCCCGAAATCCCGTCTGGATCCTCATGGTCTTCGGTTGCTGAGTACCCATAGGATGGCCAGGATTCCCCATCCGATGGGTCCCGCGAAGATGAGTGCAATCACCACTACCGACATCAGTACGAATCCAGGGTACGTGATGATGAGCATGATGATGTTGATCGCGACCACCAGAAGGATGGCGCCGATAAACAACAAGATGAGAGCGTCCATCGCCGCTTCCCCTTCGATGCCTCTCGCGCGCGCGGATGATGGAGCAGATGGGCTGAACCTGTCCACCCGCCGCTCAGGAAGTCAGGAAGGTCTGAACAAATGGCATCGTGATTCGTGCCACTGACGTCGTCGTGAAGGGGCAGAAACCGTACAAGCTTCAGACCATCGACGTCTATCGGTATGCGCCGGTTGTGGCCACACGTGTCGAAGTCGTACCCGACGTCGTTCGGTGCGGCCCAGGCGATGATCGCGTCGCCGTTGTCGATCTCTGCCTTCACCTGCTCCCAGATCATCTCGCGCGTTCTCCGGGAATAGCTCCCGACGTAGACCCCTGCCCTGATCTCCAATAGCCACACGGCAAGTCTCCCACGCAGCCGGGGTGGGGCATTGTTAACCACGATGACCAACATCGCCGCTCGGCTCCTCCGGAATTGCGATCGGCTGCGCTTCATCCGGGGCCGCTGGAGGGTCGATTCCGCCGGCCGCCAGCATCTCTTCGATGCCGGGAATCAGCCGACCGAGCAATCCGGTTTTCCGGAAGCTGTCGCGGCAGCCGCGCCTGACCTCGCCGACCGGATCACCGGCGGCAGCTTGCTTCCCCCGTCGCGCCTGTCCTGCGACCTGGAACGCTATCGGTACCACCGTCTCGAACTTGTAGACATCGGCGACATCGTAGACGAACGACTGGGGCTTGCCCGAATGCAGAAACCCGATGGCCGGAGCGTAGCCCGCTGCCAGGACAGCCGCTTCGGCCAGCCCGTAAAGGCATGCGGTCGCCTGACTGAGGCAGCGGTTGGGCAGGTCCGCGGCCTGCCATTCCCGAGGGTCATACCGGCGCCCCTTCCATTCCACACCGTGCTGTCGGGCCAGAACCTCGTAGAGACGCTTCACCCGCGCTCCTTCGATCCCGCGTAGTTGGTCGACGGACCGGCGCTGTGGAGCAGGCTCGCCGAACCGCATGTCGTACATCTTTCGAACAACCTTCAGACGCGCATCCGGGTCGAGCGCGAGACGCGCCTGATGAAGGAGCCGGTCGGCACGGGCGCCTCCCGGCTGGCCGGCAGAATAGAGGCGGACCCCCGCCTCGCCAATCCAGACCAGAAGGCAGCCGACCCGAGCCGCGAGCGCAACCCCCGCATGAGAGACGCGAGCGCCCGGCTCGAGCATCAGACAGGCAATCCCGCCCACGGGAACATGCGTTCGCACTCCGGCTCGGTCGACCACGACGAACGCGCCGTCCAGAACATCGAGCCGTCCTTTCTCGATGAACAGGATGGAGGCGCGATCCTTGATCGGGATGGGGCGGGGTGGCGTGATTCCTGGCGTCGTGGCCATGCTGGTCAGGACCTCGTCACGGTCATGCGGCGGCTGCGGCGGTAGGTGCCTGAGGCTCGACGGACCCTGTCATGCGAAGTGCGGGGATCTGCCGAGGACGAGCTCGCGCTCGCGCGCAGGCGTCGAATTCACCGAATGGGATGCTCGAGCCGGGCGCTCGCGTCTCCCATACGGCGGTCGCGCTTGCGACTCGGGGCGACGGGTGCGCGGGAAATCGCGCGTTCAGCAAGTCGGCCCCGCACTCTCAAGCGGACCGAGGTGAAAGGTCACCTCCACGAACCGGTTGCGCTCGTCCTGCATCAGCTCCGGCTCGGTTCCGTTGAACGCACGCATCTCGCTTCGCATGATCAGCCAGCCCCGGCCGCGCTGTTCCATGAAGCCCATGGCGGCCATGTAGTGGGCCATGGATTCGTTTCGTGACCGCGGGTTCGCGCCGGCGCGGACACGTTCCACCGTCATGTGGTTGGGCAGGGTGCCCGGACTGGTGACGTCGACCCGGTTCTCGAACACTTCGAGCAGCACCTTCGAGCCCGTGATGGCGTAGTCGCGGTGCGTCACCGCATTGGCCAGCGCTTCCCGGATGGCCCGTCGGGGCAGCAGATGGCGGTCCTCGCGTACAAGGTCGCCGTAGGACTCGAAGCGTCCGAGGCCCAGAAACCATCCCACCGCCCGTTCGACCTGCTCGTCGATGCGGCCGCTGGCGCCCGCCACCTGCAATACTTCGCAAGCTCGGTCGTCGCCTGCGTAGGCGACGCACTCGATGCGGAAGTTGCGCGTCCGCCGGTAGCGCTGGGGGTCTCTCCCGAAGGCCATGATCCCGTAGAGGGTGGCGCACAGGTCTCCGTCGAATTCGACGACGACAGCGCGGTTGCGCAGACCGGCTGCGGATCGTTCGTCGTGTCGAACCCCAGGCGTTCGAGATACTTCCGGAAAGCGCCGAGGTCGATGTGCTCCGGCGGAGCATCGAGAATCGCCCGTTCCTCGGTCAGGACGTATCCGAATGCGTTGTAGAGCTCCTGGAGCTCCGTCGCCGATGGCTGTCCGCCGCTGCGTGTGCCGGCCCGCACCCTCACCGGCGCCGACGCCTCCTGCGCGCGGGCTGCCCGGAGGACGGTGCGGCCGGTGAATGGTCCTGGGTGTTCACCGGATTCGAACCCGCGGAGGCCGGTGCGGCCGGCGGCGCCTGGCGCTTCGTTGCCAGCAGGATGAGAACGACCCCGGCCGCGAGCATCGGCATCGTCAGCACCTGGCCCATCGTGACCCACCCGAAGGCGAGGTACCCGAGATGTGCGTCGGGCACCCGCACGAGCTCCACCAGGGTCCGCGCGAGGCCGTAGCCGACGAGGAATACGCCCGACGCCGCCATCGCCGGCCGCGGGCGCCGGGTGAACCACCACAGCACCGCGAACAGGACCACGCCTTCGAGCAACGCCTCGTAGAGCTGCGAGGGGTGGCGGGGCACGTCTCCGGCGCGGGGGTCGGAGAACACCATCGCCCAGGGGAGGTCCGACGGCGTTCCCCACAGCCGGCCATTGATGAAGTTCCCGAGCCGGCCCGCCCCGATGCCGAGCGGGACCAAGGGCGCGATGAAGTCCGCGACCTCGAAGAATCCGCGTCCGC
This sequence comes from Gammaproteobacteria bacterium, assembly GCA_965202735.1. GTDB lineage: Bacteria > Pseudomonadota > Gammaproteobacteria > HK1 > HK1 > HK1. Next base: position 4,066,506 of record OZ241844.1, on the reverse strand, counting down.
GCGAGCGGCCGAACCACCCCATCGCGATCAGGACGCCGATCAGGCCGCCGTGAAACGACATCCCCCCCTGCCAGACCATGACCAGAGACAGCGGGTCCGCGAGCAGCCGCTCGAGGTCGTAGAAGAGCATGTAGCCGATCCGCCCGCCCGCGACGACCCCGAGCGCGACCCAGAGGAGCACGTCGCCGACGTCGTCGCGGCTCCAGCCGCGCCAGGCGTCCCGCGCCCGGACCCGCCCGAGCCACCACCCCAGCGCGAACGCGATCAGGTACATGAGGCCGTACCAGTGGACCTTGACGGGTCCGATGGCGATGGCCACGGGATCGAAGTCCGGGTGCATGAGCATGTCCGCGATCATATGCCATGCCGGCGTCCGTATCCGTTCGGCGGTGGACCGGACGCTCGGCGCGGCGGCGCTGGCCGAGGCAGTGCGGGAACGGTGCGTCACCGCCCGCTGATCGCAGCGCACTGTTTCTGTGGAGACGACGCGCGACCTGAAGGCCCCCGCATTCTCCCCTCTCCCTCCGGGAGAGGGGCCGGGGGTGAGGGCGGGGTGGTCAACCCGGCGGTGTCCCTTCGTGCGTGCGGGGTGGTCAACCAGGCCACGAACGTTTTGCAACTGGCGGGCTATACTGCCGATCCATCTCTGGAGTTCACGCTCCGGAGGCCGCACTCCGGAGTCCCCGTTCCATGTCCGGTCCCGCCCGCACCAACGCGCTCGCGAACGAGACCAGCCCGTACCTCCTGCAGCACGCGGACAACCCCGTCGACTGGCAGCCGTGGGGGCCGGAGGCGCTCGACCGGGCGCAGCGCGAGGACAGGCCGATCCTGCTTTCGGTCGGCTACTCCGCGTGCCACTGGTGCCACGTCATGGCCCATGAATCGTTCGAGGACCAGGACACCGCGCGGCTGATGAACGAGCTGTACGTCAACATCAAGGTGGACCGCGAGGAACGGCCCGACATCGACAGGATCTACCAGACCGCCCACCAGCTCCTCGCCCGGCGCACCGGCGGCTGGCCGCTGACGGTGATGCTGACCCCCGACGACCACGCGCCCTTCTTCGCCGGCACGTACTTTCCCGACGCGCCGCGCCACGGCATGCCGTCGTTCCGCCAGGTGCTCGCCGGGGTGGAGCGGCTCTACCGCGAGCGGCGCGACGACATCCGCAGGCAGAACGCATCGCTCATCGAGGCGCTCGCGAGCCTCGACCCCGCCGCTGGCGACGGGGCCGGCGCCGGCGGCGCTCCGCCGACCCGCGCCGCGCTCGACGCCGCGCGCACGGCGATCATGCGATCGTACGACGCGCGTCACGGCGGCTTCGGCGATGCGCCGAAGTTCCCGCATCCGACGAACCTGGAACGGCTGATGCGCGACTACGCGGCGCGTCCGGCGAGCGCGGACGGCGCCGCCGGCCTGGCCGCGGCCACGTTCACGTTCCGCAGGATGTGCGGCGGCGGCCTGTACGACCACGTCGGCGGCGGCTTCTGCCGCTACTCGGTGGACGCCGAGTGGATGATCCCCCACTTCGAGAAGATGCTCTACGACAACGGCCCGCTGCTCTCGGTGGCGGCGGAGCTGCACCAGATCACCGCCGACGCCGCGTTCGCCCGCGTCGCCCGCGAGACCGCGGCGTGGGTGATGCGCGAGATGCAGTCGCCCGAGGGCGGGTACTACTCCACCCTCGACGCCGACTCCGAAGGCGAGGAGGGCAAGTTCTACGTCTGGACGCCCGACGAGGCGCGCGGCCTCGTCGCGGACGACGGATACGCCGCGCTCGCGTCCCGGTTCGGGCTCGACCGCCCGCCCAACTTCGAGGGCGCCCACTGGCACCTGCACGCGTTTCGCGAGGTCTCCGACGTGGCCCGCGACCTCGGCGCCACGGAAGCCGAGACCTCGGAGCGGATCGACCGCGCCCTTGCCGCGCTCTTCGAAGCGCGGGCCCACCGGGTCCGCCCGGGGCGCGACGAGAAGGTTCTCACCTCGTGGAACGGGCTGATGATCAGGGGCATGGCGACGGCCGGCCGCGTCCTCGGCGCACCGGACCTCGTCGCGTCCGCCGAGCGCGCGGTGGACTTCATCCGCACCACCATGTGGAGCGGCGGCCGGCTGCACGCCACGTACAAGGACGGCCGGGCGCGGTTCAACGGCTATCTCGACGACTACGCGTGCCTCGCCGACGGGCTCCTCGCGCTGCTCGCATCGCGCTGGCGCGCCTGCGACCTCGAATTCGCCGTCGCGCTGGCGGACGCGATGCTCGCGCACTTCGAGGACCGCGAGCACGGCGGGTTCTTCTTCACCGCCGACGATCACGAACGTCTGATCCACCGCCCCAAGCCGATGACGGACGATTCGACGCCGTCCGGCAACGGCGTCGCCGCGACCGTCCTCGGACGGCTCGGCCACCTGCTCGGGGACACTCGATATCTCGCGGCGGCGGAGCGTGTACTGCACGCCGCCCGGGAAGGGCTCGAACGGTTCCCTCATGCGCATACCACGCTGCTGGTTGCCCTGGAGGAGTATCTCGACCCGCCGGAGATCGTGGTCATCCGCGGCGCGCCGGGAGAGATCGAGCCGTGGCGCGCCCGGGCCACGGCCGGCTACGCTCCGCGCCGGCTCGTCGTCGCGATTCCCGACGACGAGCCCGACCTGCCGGCCCTGCTCGCCGAGCGGGCGCCGCGCGGCTCGCCCGTGGCCTACGTCTGCGAAGGCCGCGTCTGCGACGCGCCGGTGACGGAGTTCGGCGCGTTCCACGCCCGTCTCGCCGCGGGCGAGGTTGCGCCGCAAGCCACGATTTCGGCGCCGCGACCCGGCTGACGGGCGGATGGAAAGCGGCGAAGATCGGCGACGTCCGGCGACGCGCGAGACATCGAGACGTTGCCGGCCGAGAGCCACGACCCTGCCGGGAGCAACGACGTGGGAAGCGGCGAAGATCGGCAACGTCCGGCGACGCGCAAGACATCGAGACGTTGCCGGCCGAGAGCCACGACCCTGCCGGGAGCCGCGACGTGGGAAGCGGCGAAGATCGATAACGCCCGGCGGCAACGTCCGGCGACGCCCCGAGTGTCCCGGGACCCCGCAGACGCAAGGAGGACTGCACCATGGCGCTCACCCCCAGCCGCGAAGCCTTCATCACCTGCGCGCTGACCGGCGCCGGCGACACCACCGGCCGCTCCGACAAGGTGCCGGTGACCCCGGCGCAGATCGCCCGGGCCGGCATCGACGCGGCGCGGGCCGGCGCCGCGATCATCCACGTGCACGTGCGCGATCCGGAGACGGGCCAGCCGGCGCGCGACCCGGCGCTCTACCGCGAGGTGGTCGAGCGGGTGCGCGGCTCCGGCGTGGACGTGGTGCTCAACCTCACCGCCGGCATGGGCGGGGACCTCACCCTCGGTCCCGCCGACCGGCCGCTGCCGTTCTCCCAGGCGGGCACCGACCTCGCGAGCGCCGAGGATCGGCTCGCCCACGTCACCGAGCTCCGGCCCGAGATCTGTACCATCGACTGCGGGACGATGAACTTCGGCGAGGGCGACTACATCATGACCAACACCCCGGCCATGCTCGCCGACATGGCCCGGCGGGTGCAGGCGCTCGGGGTGCGCCCGGAGATCGAGATCTTCGACACCGGCCACCTCGTCCTCGCGAAGTGGCTGGTGGACCAGGGCCTCATCGACGAGCCGGTGATGGTGCAGCTCTGCATGGGGATCCCGTGGGGGGCGCCCGACGACATCGGCACCCTGATGTCGATGGTGAACAACCTGCCGGCGGGATGGACGTTCTCGGCGTTCTCCATCAGCCGCAACCAGCTTCCCTACGTGGCGCTCGCGGTGCTCGCGGGCGGCAACATCCGGGTGGGGCTGGAGGACAACCTCTGGCTCCGGCGCGGCGTCCTCGCCACCAACGCCGACCTCGTGGAGCGGGCGGTGGCGATCGCGGAGAACATGGGGGTACGGGTGCTCGGGCCGGAGGAAGTGCGGGAGAGGCTCTCGCTGCGAAAGGGCTGAGTCGGAAGCAGCAATCCCGCCAAACGGTCATGGTCCGCTCGTTGTCAGCCACCCCGCCGCATGAAAGGGCGCCGGGTCGCAACGCCGCGATTGCTGGAGGCGCGGGCACTCTTCCCGAGCGCATTTTCACGCCAGGCGCCCGGAGAGGCCGGGCCGCGATGGGATTCCGGCCCGGTCCCGACCACCAGGGCGTCCAGTCGAGGGGATTTTCAGGGGCAGTTCCCGCCTGGCGGGAACTGCCGAGTCGGGAGGAGGCGCGACGACCTCATGACGACCGGCATCGAGCGCGCCGCGTGCATCGGCGGCGGGGTCATCGGCAGCGGGTGGGCGGCGCGCTTCGTTCTGCACGGAATCGACGTATCGGTCTTCGATCCGGACCCGGAGACCGCGCGCAAGACGAGCGAGGTGCTCGACAACGCCGAGCGTGCGTTCGCCCGCCTGTTCGGCGATGGCGCCGGTTTCGTCCAGGAGAGCGGGTCCGAGCGCCCGGCGCGCGGGGCGCTCACCACCGCCGCGAGCGTCGCCGAGGCGGTCGCCGACGCCGGTTTCGTCCAGGAGGGCGGGTCCGAGCGCCCGGCGCGCGGGACGCTCACCATCGCGACGAGCGTCGCCGAGGCGGTCGACGGCGCCGGGTTCATCCAGGAGAGCGTGCCGGAGCGGCTCGACCTCAAGCGAGCCGTCCTCGCCGAGGCCGATGCGGCGGCGCCCCCCGACACCGTCATCGCGTCTTCCACCTCCGGGCTCCTGCCGAGCGACATGCAGCGCGGCCTGACGCACCCCGGCCGGATGCTGGTCGGGCATCCGTTCAATCCCGTCTACCTGCTTCCCCTCGTCGAGATCGTGGGCGGCCGGGCCACCGACCCCGCGGCGGTCGGGCGCGCGCGCGAGGTCTACGCATCCATCGGCATGAAGCCGGTGGTGGTCGGGAAGGAGATCGACGCGTTCATCGGCGACCGGCTCCAGGAGGCGCTGTGGCGCGAGGCGCTGTGGCTCGTGCACGACGGCATCGCCACGGTCGAGGAGATCGACGACGTGATCCGCTACTCGTTCGGCCTGCGCTGGGCGCAGATGGGCATCTTCCAGGTGTACCGGATCGCGGGCGGCGAGGCGGGCATGCGCCACTTCATGGAGCAGTTCGGGCCGTGTCTCCAGTGGCCGTGGACGAAGCTCACCGACGTCCCCGACCTCGACGCCGCGCTGGTCGACCGGATCGCCGCGCAGTCCGACGCGCAGGCCGCGGGCCTCTCCATTCGTGAGCTGGAAAGGATCCGCGACGACAACCTCGTCGGGATCATGCAGGCCCTGGAGCGCACCGGCGATGCCGGCTGGGGCGCCGGGGCGCTGCTGCGCGAGGCGCGAGACACGATGCGCACATGTTCCGCTCGCGCGGACCGGTCGCGTTCCCCGATACCTTCGAGCGCTCGTCCTTCGAGTACGAAGGACCGCGGCACGCAACGGCAGGACTGACCATGGACTTCGGACTCACGACCGAGCAGCGGATGGTGGTCGATACCGTGCGGGGGTTCGTCGAGAAGGAGCTCTATCCGCACGAGGAGGAGGTCGAGCGCGCGGGGCAGGTCCCGCCCGAGCTCGGCGCGGCGATCAGGCGCAAGGTCATCGACCTCGGCTTCTACGCGCCGAACCTGCCGGTCGAGGTCGGCGGGGGCGGCCTCGACAACCTCACCTTCGCCCTGCTGGAGCGCGAGCTCGGGCGGACCTCGATGGCGCTCAGCGTGTTCTGGGGCCGTCCGTCCGGGATCCTGATGGGCTGCAACGAAGAGCAGCGCGAGCGCTACCTCCACCCGGCCGCGCGCGGCGAGCGCACCGATGCGCTCGCCATGACCGAGCCCGGCGCGGGCTCGGACGTTCGGGGGATGCAGTGCACCGCCCGCCCCGACGGCGGCGACTGGATCGTCAACGGCGCCAAGCACTTCATCTCGCACGCGGACCTCGCCGACTTCGTCATCGTGTTCGTCGCCACCGGCGAGGAGGAGACCGCGCGCGGGCCGAAGAAGCGCATCACCTGCTTCCTCGTCGACCGCGGCACCCCCGGCTTCGAGATCCGGCCGGGCTACGACTCGGTCTCGCACCGCGGCTACCACAACTGCATCCTCACCTTCGACGACTGCCGGCTGCCGTCGGCGCAGGTCCTCGGCGAGGCGCACCGCGGGTTCGAGCTCGCCAACGAGTGGCTCTACGCGACGCGGATCACGGTGGCCGCGATGTGCGTGGGGCGCGCGCGCCGGGTCTTCGACCTCGCGCTCTCGCACGCGGCCGAGCGCCGGCAGTTCGGCCAGCCCATCGGCCGGTTCCAGGGGGTCTCGTTCAAGCTCGCCGACATGATCACCGGGATCGACGCCGCCGACTGGCTGACCCTCGCCGCCGCGTGGCGTCTCGACCAGGGACTGCCGGCGGACCGCGAGATCGCTTCGGCCAAGGTCTACGCCTCGGAGATGCTGGCGCGGGTGACCGACGAGGCGATCCAGATCCACGGCGGCATGGGGCTGATGAGCGACCTCCCGCTCGCGCGGTTCTGGCGCGATGCGCGCGTCGAGCGCATCTGGGACGGCACCTCCGAGATCCAGCGCCACATCATCGGACGCGACCTGCTGCGGCCGCTCGGCGCCTGATCGGGATGCCCGGCACGAACCCGTGGCCTGGCCGCGTGCACTACGGCATGTCCCGAGGCGCCGGCGATTCCCGCTCACGTCCGGAGACACGTCCGGAGGCGTCGTCTTTTCGTATCGCGAGCCTCGCGTGTCCCGCGTAGTAGCCGACCTTCCCTGACCGCACGATGTCCAGCGCCGACACACCGTCCGCCGGCACGCCGCTTGCCGGCACATCGTCCGCCGGCACGCCGCTTGCCGGCGCGCCGTCCGCCAGCGCGCCGTCCGCCGAGCGCTTCGCCCGCCTCCTGCGCCCGCGGAGCATCGCCGTCATCGGGGGACTGGCCGCCGCCCGGGTCGCCGGGCAGTGCGAGCGCATGGGCTTCGACGGCGCCCTGTGGCCGGTGCACCCGAAGCAGGACCGCATCGCCGGGCGCCCGGTGTTCCGGTCCGTCGCCGACCTGCCCGGGGCGCCGGACGCCGCGTTCGTCGGCGTCAACCGGCACGCGACGGTGGAAGTGGTCTCCGCGCTCGCGCGCGGCGGCGCCGGCGGCGCGATCTGCTACGCCTCGGGATTTCGCGAATCGGACGACGGCGAGGCCCTGCAGCGGGCCCTGGTCGAGACGGCCGGCGAGATGCCGATCCTCGGCCCGAACTGCTACGGACTCCTCAACCTCCTCGACGGTATCGCGCTGTGGCCGGACCAGCACGGGGGGCGGAGGCTCGAGCCGGGCGAGCGCGGCGCCGCCATCGTGAGCCAGTCGTCGAACATCGCGATCAGCATCACCATGCAGCGGCGCGGACTGCCCGTCGCCTACGTCGCCACCGCGGGCAACCAGGCGCAGCTCGGGCTCTCGCGCATTGCCCTCGCCCTGCTCGACGACGACCGGGTGAGCGCCCTCGGGCTGCACGTCGAAGGGTTCGATTCGGTGCGGGGGTTCGAGGCGCTCGCGCGCCGGGCGCGCGAGCGCGCGGTGCCGGTGGTGGTCATGAAGACCGGCCGTTCGGAGCGCGGGCGGGCGGCGAATCTGAGCCATACCGCGTCCGTCGCCGGCTCCGACGCGGGCGCCGATGCGTTCCTGCGCCGGCTCGGATTCGCCCGCGCGCGCGGCATCCCGGAGTTCCTCGAGACACTGAAGCTGTTCCACGTGCACGGCGCCATCGGCGGCCCCCGGCTCGGCGTGATGTGCTGCTCCGGCGGCGAGGCCAGCGTGCTCTGCGACGCCGTCGAGGACACCGCACTGACCCTGCCCGCATTGGCGCCGGCGCACGCCGCCGCGGTGCGGGAGACCGTGCACCCGCTGGTCGCGGTGACGAACCCGCTCGACTACCACACCTTCAGTTGGGGGGACGGGCCCGCCCTGACCGGCATCTTCACCGCCTTCGCGCGGGGCGGTTTCGACGCGACCCTGCTCGTGCTCGACTTCCCGCGCCCCGACCGCTGCGACGACGCCGAGTGGGAGACCACCTTCGACGCCTTCGACCGCGCCATGCGTTCGGCCGGGGCCAAGGGGGTGGTCGCGTCCACCCTCGGGGAGAACCTTCCCGAGGAGAGGGCGGTGCAGTTGGCGAGGCTCGGCATCGCGCCGCTTGCCGGCGTGCGCGAGGCGCTCGCCGCCATCGAATGCGCGGCGACGGTGGGCGATGCCTGGCGCGCGCCGCCGCGGGCGCCGGTCGTCGCCCATCGAAGCCCGCCGCCGGTCGAGCCGGCCCTCCTCGACGAGGCGGCGGCGAAGGCATGGCTCGCCGGGTTCGGGGTGGCGGTGCCGCGCGGCGCGGTCGCGCAGGATCCCGACGAGGCGGCGGCGCTCGCCGCCTCGCTCGGCGGACCGGTTGCGGTGAAGGCGCTCGGCATCGCCCACAAGACCGAACAGGGGGCGGTGAGGCTCGGGCTGCGCGCGCCGGCCGAGGTGCGGGAGGCGGCGCGGGAGCTCCTGAGCCTCGGCGACGGGGTGCTCGTCGAGCGGTTCGAGGCGGACATCGTCGCGGAGCTGATCGTGGGGCTGCACCGCGACCCCCAGCTCGGTCTGCTGCTTGTGGCGGGCTCCGGAGGAACGCTGGTCGAGCTGGCCGCGGACACCGCCACCCTGCTGCCGCCGGTGACCGAGCGCGAGGTCCGGGACGCCCTGTCGGGGCTGCGCTGCGCCCCGATGCTCCGCGGCTGGCGGGGACGCGCGTCGGGCGACGTCGACGCCGCCGTCGCGGCGGTCCTCGCCATCGCCGAGCTCGCGGTGGCGCACGGCGACCGGATCGAGGAGCTCGACGTCAATCCGCTCGCGGTCCGCGCGAAGGGCCGCGGCGCGGTCGCGCTCGACGCGCTCGTGCGCACGAGAGGGCATCCCGGGTGATCCGGACGCGACGCCGCGACGACGCCCAGCGAAGGCAAGTGGATGGCCATGGTGAAGAAGCACCACGCGTGGAAGGTGACGGAGCCGGATGTCTTTCTCTACGGTGAGGACATCTACGGAGTACACAGCATCACATACGGGCCCGTGCCCGAAAACGAGACCTTCCATTCGTTTTCATTGCGCAATGCACGAGCCTGGAGGTGAGAGAGAGTATGCTCAGTGGCATGACTCCGGGGGAATGGGATGCAGGTCCGGCAGCTCCGCGCCTCCCCTTCCCGACGGGCTACGCGGGGTACACCTCCCCCTCCTCCCGCACCCGCAGGCTCAGGCGCTGACGCCGGCGCACGATGCCGGCCACCGCCTCCCTGCGCTCGACATCGGTCTCGCCGAACCGTACGCCGTCCACCGCCTCGCAGACATCGGCCGGCGTGAGCCCTTCGAGCACCACCGATGCGTCCAGCCTGCGCGGCGCACTCCGGAGGGCGAGGGCGAGGAACTCCGCCCGCAGCTCGACCGTTCCCTTGCGCCCATGCAGCCGCCACAGCTCCCGCACCCCGATGTCCCGGTAGCGTTCGGCCTTGCCCTCGTCCGCACGGGTGATCTCGACCTCGACCACCAGATCGGGGGCGACACGCTCGACGTAGGCATCGACCGCCGTCTGGCCCTCGCGACGCGCCCTGAAGTAGCCCCTGGCGCGCTCACCGACGTAGAACGCGCAGTCGGGCTCCATCCCGGTACCCGGCGGCTCGCCCGGCCCGCGAAGCCGGAGGCTGCGCAGCTTCTTCACCGTGCGGGTGAGAATGCTCCCGGCGACGTTCACGATGTCGTCGAAGATCGAGGACAGGTCTTCATGGGGATGCGATGGCGACATCAAGGTGACGAGGCCCCGCACCGGGTCCAGGCAGACCGGGCGGAAGTGGCGGCTCCAGTCGATGGCCGCGAGCCCCGCGACGGTATCCGCATCGGCGCGGATGACGTGGACGGTCGAGCCCAGGGGTCCGGTGTGCATGGTGGCGCCCTTCACCGCGCCGGAGTCATTCATCGGCCTCTCTCCCCGGAAGACGCCGGCCGGCCCGCACGGCCGCAAGCCGCTTGCCGCGAGACGGCCGTGCCGCAAGCTCCGGACCGCCGACGAACGGCCTGCTCGGAGTCTGCGCCGCAGTGACCCCGGTGTCCACACTCACTCACTCCAGCCATTCCCGCCTGGCGGGAATGGCTGCCGCCTCCTCCCCGGCCCCGTCAGCCGGAGAGCCGGTCGAGAAGCTGCGCGAGGGCCCGGCCGCGGTGGCTGACCGCGTTCTTCTCCGCGCGCGTCAGCTCGGCCGCGGTCCGGCCGAGGGACTCCACGAAGAACACCGGGTCGTAGCCGAAGCCTCCGCCGCCTCTCGGGGCGTCGAGGATCCGGCCGCGCCAGACGCCCTCGCACACGATCGGGCACGGGTCGTGGGCGTGGCGGAGATGGACGAGGGCGCAGACGAAAGCGGCGCCGCGGTCCGGCGGGTCGACGCCCGCGAGCGCCTCCAGGAGTCCGGCGAGGTTGTCGGCGTCGCTCGCGCCGTCGCCCGCGTAGCGCGCCGAGCGCACCCCGGGGGCGCCCCCGAGCGCATCGACGACCACGCCCGAGTCGTCGGCGAGCGCCGGCAGCCCGGTGGCCGCGCACGCGGCACGCGCCTTGATGAGCGCGTTCTCGACGAAGGTGAGCCCGGTCTCCTCCGGCGGCTCGACCCCGAACGCATCCTGCGGGACGACATGCATTCCCGCCGGCTCCAGCAGCGCGCGCAGCTCGGCGAGCTTGCCGGGGTTGGAGCTCGCGAGCACGATCTTCACCTGCACGACAGCAATTCCCGCCAACGCCCGAAGAGACCGTACCGCGGAGGGATTCCGCCGCGATTTCGACCACCAGGGCGCCCAATCGAGGGGATTTCGAGGACATGTTCCCGCCTGGCGGGAATGGCTGCCTGCACGACCTTCACGTCGGGGCTACGCGGTGGCACGCGGGCCTTCGACGGCCCGCCCGGCGCGTTCCGCCCGGCTCACGATCCGCCCAGGGCCGCCCGCTGCCGCTCGATGAGCGAGGCGATGCCGCGGCCCGCCAGCGCCAGCATCGCGTCGAGCTCGTCGCGGCGGAACGCGTGGCCTTCCGCCGTGCCCTGGATCTCGATGAACCCTCCGGCGTCGTTCATCACCACGTTCATGTCGGTCTCCGCCTCGGAGTCCTCGGCGTAGTCGAGATCCAGCACCGGCTCCCCCCGGTAGATGCCGACCGAGACCGCCGCCACCGCGCCGTGGATCGGATTCCGGCGCGGACGTGCCCGCGCCGGCAGGCGCGCGGCGGCATCCGCGAGCGCGACGTACCCGCCGGTGATCGCGGCGGTGCGGGTCCCGCCATCGGCCTGGATGACGTCGCAGTCGACGATGACCGTCCGTTCCCCGAGCGCCTCCATGTCGACCACCGCGCGCAGCGAGCGGCCGATGAGGCGCTGGATCTCCAGGGTCCGGCCGCCCTGCCGGCCGCGCGCCGCCTCGCGCGGAGAGCGCTGGCCGGTGGATCGCGGGAGCATCCCGTACTCCGCGGTCACCCATCCGCGGCCGCGGCCCTTCATCCACGGAGGGACCCGGTCCTCGACCGTCGCGGCGCACAGCACCCGGGTGTCGCCGAACTCCACGAGCGCGGAGCCCTCGGCGTGCCGGGTGTAGCCGCGCGTGATGCGCACCTCGCGCAGCTCGCCGGCAGTCCTGCCGCTCGGTCGCATGGTCGGACCTCGATGCACCCGGGGGATGCGAAACGGGGCGCGGAGTATAGCGGCAGCGTCGCCCCGAATGGCGGGACACGAAGACGCCGACCGCCGGCGCCGACGGGCTTGCGCACCGGGCGGATGCCCGGACCGATCCACGCAGGGCTCTCCGGAAGTCGTGACGAGCGGTTCATCACACGTTCGAACGGGGTCTTCGATGCTGAAAGACCACCAGTCGCCGTGCGGTAGTCCGGTCTGGCGGCCGGCGACCCCGACTTTTGAATGGTCCTGCCGATCCACGCTCGCATCCAGTGTTTTCCAATCCTGAAATGAGCCTGAACGAGGAGCGAGAGTGAGCGGTTGGGGGAGCGAAGTCGGGTTGTGGGTGGGAGGAGGCATGATGGGTGGGGGGATCGCGGGAGTCAACCAGAGTCCTGATGGTGTGAGGTGTGGTTTTCTCGATGAGTGGTAATGAGCCCTGTGGAGCTTGTGGACGAGAGGCGCGAGAGTGTGGGCAGGCGGTGGGCAACGCGTCAGCGTTGTCCACGGGCTGTCCACACGGCCCGAAGGGCTCGCGCCGGTCCGCAGGACTCGTCCACAAATCCACAGGGCGCGGGGTGGGGTGCGATGCCCTGTGCCTGGCGGTGAGCGCCTCGGCTACGCGGCGCATCCCCATGCGCGCCCGAGGGCACGGAACAGCGCGTTGCGCGCGGCGTTGACGGCGAGGGCGGCCTCGAAGTCGCTGTGGGCATGGGCCACGGCGTCGAGGGCTGCGAAGGTCACCTCGGGCTTGAGCCAGCGCGCGGCATCGGGCAGCGACTTGAGCTTCTCGTAGGGGGTGGCGAGGTCCTGGTCGCGGTAGCGCTTGCGGACCCGGCCCTGGGCGTCGCGCTGCTCGGTGGCGAACAGGCAGGGGCGATGGTGGTTCAGATAGGGCGAGAGGACGCCCTGGGTGAAGGCGTTGACCTCGGGGGCGAAGCGCTGGGGGATGTGGTCGTAGCCGAGGTAGGAGCGAATCACTGCGCCGTTCTTGCTCTCGACCAGGGCGTTGTCGTTGCACTGGCGCGGGCGCGACTTGGTGAACTGGCCGATGTGGAGCTTGTTCAGCAACGCGGCGACGCGGGGGTTGATGTACTCCGAGCCGTTGTCGGCATGAAAGCCCCGAATCTCGAACGGATAGGCGCGGATGAGGGCTTCGAGCACCGGGACGAGGAAGCGCTCGGAGATGGCTGGCACGCAGCCGATGTGCTCGTACTGGGTGACCTCGTCGACGGTGTTGACGTAGTACACCCCCTTGGTCCCGTCGCGGTCTCCCTGGTGGACGGTGTCCACCCGCAGCCATCCGGGCTGTCCGTCGGGGCGGGGCTTGCGTCGCTCGCCGATGGCCACGACCCGGGCGCGGGTCCGGGTGAACACGCTGCGCCGGGTGCGGTAGGTGCGCGAGGCGCGCAAGTTGTACAGATGCCCGTTCGACAGCCCCGCCAGACGCACGAAGCGCGCATCGCCGAAGAGCTCGTACTGGCGGCGCAGCACCGCCCGGGTGGCCGGCCCGCAGCGCTGGCCGAGGGCGGCGTCGACCTCGGCGAGCAGGCGGATATCGGCCGCGGTGTAGCGCCTCGTGAAGGGACGCGACGGCCCGGCGCCGCGCCGGTCGCGGATGCGTCCGGTCGAGCGGTGCTGGGCAATCAGCCGGGTGAGCTGGGCCCGTGACAGCCCTGTCATCTTCCCGAGATACGCCTTCACCGCGCCCTTGTCGGCCTTGCCCAGCGCCGCGTAGTCGAACTGCGTCAGGGTGCGCCGGATGAACTCGTAGGCCGAGGCCCGCTCGGCGAGGGTGAAGTCGACCGGCTCGTTGCCTTCGGCGACGCGCCGCACCTGCTCCAGGGTCTGCACCCGTTGGGTCTGTAGGGTCACGATCATTCTCCGATGATCTCCGAATCGCTCCCGCTACAGGCTCATGTGTCACTGGATATCGACCCTCCCTTCAGGCTCATTTCTCATTGGACAAGACTAGTTATTGCCTGCTCTGAGCGGACAGATTAGATTGGACCCACGCTCTTCACGGGGCCTCTTCACGGGGCCTCTTCACGGGGCCTCTAGGATGAATGGAGGTTTCGTGATGATGACGTCATCCAGAACTCCCGGTTGCGGATTGGGCGTGGCGGCGTGCCTGACGGTCATGCTGGCCCTTGCGGGCTGCGGGGGGAGCAGCAAGACCAAGCCGAAGCCTCCGCCCCCGCCCCCGGCCCCCATGAAAGTGGACATGACCTCCGTGTCCGCGGCCGCCGAGAAGGAAACCGGCACGCTGGAGATCGCCGCCGATGCCATGAAGACGCTCGGCGACGTCACCTACAGGTGCGCGACGGGTGGCGACGGCTGCACGGTCAAGGTCATGGCCGATGGCACGGCCACCTACACCGGCGGGACGGTGACGGCGGCGGACTCTGACGGCTACAAGGCTGAGGTGGCAGCGGCAGCGGCCGCCAAGAAAAAGGCCGATGACGAAGCCGCGGCGGAAAGAAAGAAAAGGGCCGATGCCGAGAAGAAGCAGACGGCGGATGCGCTGAAGCTCTACACCGGCATTGCCGGATTTTCCGCCGCCGGCGGCGAAGGCAATCGGAACGCGTACTGGACGACTGAGAAGCCTCTGACCTTGAGGCTGCAGAAGGGCGATGCGGATGTGGACATGAAGGAGGACACCGACGCGGCCTCCGTGAAGCGACATGGCTGGACGCGGAAGAAGTACGTGGCGGCCGAGGCGCCCAGCGACGGCAGCAGCTACGAGGCGTATGTCTACGGGAACATCGCGGACCCCACGCCCCAGCCGGGGAAGAAATTCTCGGATGATGCCGAGTGGGGAACTTACTTCTCCAATGGGCTGCTCTCGGAGACAGAGACGGAGGGCCAGTCCGGCGTGATCGCGCGGTCGGCGAGCTTCGGCTTCGCCGCCGGCACCAACACCGCCGGGGTGAAGGTCTATCCCCTGAAGGCGGGCGAAACCACCGTCAATATCCGCGGCATCTTCGACGCGGTGCCCGGCGAGTTCATCTGCACGCCCTCCGGCGAAAACGTGTGCGCGGCCCGGCTCACCTCCGACCAGTATTCGGCGGACAAGCTGGGCGTCATGCTCGGCGGGGCGGAGAAGGCGGGAGCGTCGTTCAACCAGAACAAGGCGGTGTGGCAGTTCAAGCCCGACGATCCGGACGCCCCGACGACGGCCGGCGCACCTCTGCTGGACGAAGGGTACGCCACCTACGGCTGGTGGATTCAAAAATCCAGGGACGACAAGACATGGACCGCGAGCGCGTTCTATGCCGTGAGGGATCCCGGCGGCGGGGTCGTCCGCGAAATCACCAACCTGACGAGGGACTCGCTCCAAGGGAAGGCGACGTACACGGGCGGGGCTGGCGGCTACTACGCCATCAACAGCACCGCCGCCGCGGACAGCCACTCCGGCTGGTTCGAGGCCAACGCCACGCTTGAGGCCGACTTCAGCGCCAACACGGTCACGGGCACGATCAACGGGTTCAGGACGGGTGCCCTTGGCAGCGCCACGGCGGGCACCACGCGGAAATGGTCCGTCGAGCTGCTGAAGAAGCCGTTCGCCGCCGACGGGGGCTTCGACCAGCCCATCGCGGGCGGCGGCACCAAGTGGACCATGGACGGCACCGTCGCGAACGCCTCCGGCAAGTGGGAGGGGACGTTCGCCGAAGGCGGCGACACGACCGACGGCTTGCCGGACGTCGCGGTCGGAACGTTCTACACCGAATACCACAACCTCGGCCGGATGGTCGGCGGGTTCGGCGTGAACAAGCCGCGGCCGTCGCAGTAGTGCGCGGTCCCGGGCTTCGGGAGAAAACGGCGGCGGACACGGGGACGCCGCCGCGGCCGGGGAGCGTGCCGGGGCTGGTGTGGGAGGAGTCCCTGCCGAAGGGGACGGACCTTCGCGGAATCGCCGGTGCGCGGGCGTCCGGCCACCGGACGCCCGCGGAGGCACTCCTCGGGGCTCGCCCCTCCCCGGAGGGAGCGTTGCGCTGCCCGGAGCACACGGATACGCCCAGGCGCGCGGCAGGTGGTGGAGGGGCGCTCGCGCGCCGAGGGAGCGTTGCGTTGCCCGGAGAACACGGATACGCCACTTCGACAGGACCTGAGCCGTTGGTAGTGTCTCATTTTGACTTTCTTCCTCCGCGCGACATCACTGCCCCGAAGTCAAGCTGAGGCACTCCTTGGCTCGGTGTCGGAATGTTCATGGTCGGGCTCATGGCCGGGTTGATCCTCGCGCCGCATGAAGTGGAGGCGGCGGGCGGCCTGAAGACCCCCGCATTCTCCCCTCTCCCCCCAGGGCTAATTCGTTCTATGAGCATTTGCGTTCTGTGACAGTGGGTTGACGGTGATACTGGACTTCCCCGCCACGATTCGATATACATGCCGCGAGGCATCCGTGGGGACGGGGAAGCGGTGGCGGCTCTCTCGGAGGTGGCGGTCGACATCGTGGCGGCGGCGCACGAGGCCCGCTTCCGCGACCTGATGCAGGCGCACCACTATCTCGGTGCGGTGCCGGGGATGGGCGAGACGGTGCGCTATGTCGCGCACCATCACGGTCGATGGCTGGCGCTTGTGGTGTTCTCGGCGCCGGCACTGAAGTGCGGCGCGCGCGACCGCTGGATTGGCTGGGACTGTGGCGTCCAGTTCAGCCGCCTGCCTCTGGTGACCAACAACGCGCGCTTCCTGCTTCTGCCCGGCGGCCCGCCCAACCTCGGCTCGCGGGTGCTGTCGCTGTGCACGCGCCGTCTGGTGCGCGACTGGCCGGCCCGGTTTGGCCACGAGGTGCTGCTCGCGGAGACGTTCGTCGACCCCGAGCTGTTCCGGGGCACGGTCTACCGCGCGGCCAACTGGGTCGAGGTCGGGCGCACTCGCGGCTTCGCCCGCAGCGGGGCCGGCTACCGCGCGCACGCCCGCCCCAAGCTCGTGTTCCTTCACCCCCTGCGTCGGGACGCGCGAGCCCGGCTGCGCGCCGCCGACCTCGACCCCCGCCTGCGACATGGAGTGGCGAAGATGACGCTCACCGCCGAACAGATGCGCGCCCTGCCCGAGTGCTTCCAGAACATCCACGACCCCCGCCGCCGCCAGGGCCGGCGCCATGCCCTGCCCACGGTGCTGGCGCTCGCCGCCGCCGCGACGCTGTGCGGGATGCGCGGCTACAAGGCGATTGACGAATGGGTCCATGACCTCAGCCCCAAGGTGCTGGAGCGCTTCCGCGTGCGCCGCCGCGATGGCCGATACCGCCCGCCCAGCCTGTCGGCGATGCGCAGCCTCCTGGTGCGCATCGACCCGGCCCAGCTCGACGCCGCGCTGAGAGCTTGGCAACAGACCCACGGCTCGGGCGACAGCGCACTGGCCATCGACGGCAAGACCCTGCGCGGCGCCATCGATGACAAGGGCAAACAGACGCATGTGCTCGGCATCATCGGCCACGACACCCAGGCGCCCTGGGGGCAAAAAAAGTCGGCATGAGGCCCGACGCCGACGAAGGAGAGAAACGCACCAACGAGGTCGGCACCGTCCTGCCCCTGCTCGAGACCCTGCCCGACATCGCCGGGCGCACCGTCACCGCCGATGCCCTGCTCACCCAGCGCACGCTGGCCTCCTACCTGCTCGGTCGCGGCGCGCACTACCTGTTCGCCGTAAAGGGCAACCACAAGACCCTGCTCAGCGATATCCGCCTCACTCTCGACCCGGACATCGCCCGACGCGCGCCGGACTTCGAGGACCACACCCCCAAGCCCGAGCACGGGCGCCGCGAGCGCCGCTCCCTCTGGGTCTGCGACACACTCAACGACTCTCTCGACTTCCCCGGCGTCGCACAGGTCTTCGCCGTGCGCCGCGAATCCGTCGCGGTCAAGTCCGGCAAACACCGTTGCGACACCGCCTACGGCATCACCAGCCTGACCTCCGGGGCCGCACCGCCGCACCGCCTGCTCGCCCTCCAGCGCGGACACTGGACCATCGAGGCGACCCACCACATCCTCGACTGGAGCTTCGACGAGGACCGCAGCCGTATCCGCTCGGGCCACGGACCAGAGAACATGACCCGGCTGCGACGCTTCGCCATCGGCCTCATCAAGGCGCGCGGGCTCGCCGTCGCCGAGACCATGCGCACTCTCGCCAGGAACCCGAGGCGGCTGCTCGACTGGCTCAAGATGACCGACAACGCCGCCCCCGCACCGGCTCCCGGCTGACCGCGCCTGCCCCGCTCCCATCCATCCTCTGCCCGCCCACCCTCGGCACGCGCCGGGTACGGGCGCTCATGCCCGCATGACCCCGACTCCGGCTCCCGTGCTCCGGCAGGACCCCTGTAGGGCGGCACGATGCCAGCCCCATCCAGCGTCCACCCCCCGCCCTGGTCGCCAACACAAAGCGCACGGACCTTCATCGAACGCTCCGAAACGGCGGCAAACATCAGAACAAATTCGCCGTGGCTTCGGCGCACGCTCCCGCAGGGACCGCGCAGCCTCGCGCAGCAACGCGGCATCCGCCTGTCCGAACCGTGAAACGGTCCCCGGCATCGTCATCGGTCGCGTCCGCGCCCACGAGACGCCAACATCCAGCGCCGGGAACGGCTCGATGATCCTGACCAGCGCCTCGCACAAATTGGCGCTCACTCCGCTGGCCACCGCCTCTGCGAAGGCGCCGCCATCGCCGGAACCCGCGCGTTCTACGGCCCGATGCGCCGCGGCCAGCGCCTCGACAAGCCGCCTCGTCATCCGGCGTGCGATCGGCGCGTTGCAGTCATCCGGATCCTCGAACAGCGCCGGCATGGGCGGAGGCACGACCGGCGTCAACAACGTCACGACGAAGCCGCCCTGGTCCGTCTGCCCGAGCCGCATCTGCCGCAGCAGTTCAGCCGCATCCCGATTCGCTCCGGCTCGATATACCGATCGCGGGTCGTGAAGCGAACACGCCACCGACAGCACCATGTCGCGGGCACCCTCGACAAGGCTCACGCCGTCGGTCAGTCCCAGGCTACCGTCGTCGCTCTCCGCCGCCCGGATGCGAATCACGTCGCGGTCCGCCGTCACCAGCGAGCGGTACACGGTCAGCTCGTCCTGGCCGGCCACCTGCGCGAAGGTCTCGATCAGCGTCGCCACCGCACTCGCATAGTCCCCAAGACGCGCCGTTTGCGGCACGACGATCTCCGGCAGCGTATCGCCGATGTAGATGTCCGAGTGCTCGCGGTATGGTTCATGCCGACTCCAGCCGGCAATGCGGGCATAGGCCGACAGCGCCGCTGGCGAAATCGCCCGCAAAGCCTCACGGTCATGGATGGTGAGTTGCATCAGAGTTCTCCCGCCCTGGATCGATTCATCGATTCATGGAGGCGATATCCGAAGCGTTCGCGACAGCCCGGCCGGGGTATTCCGACCGTTCGACGGCGGCACTGTCGACCTCGAATCCTATAAAGAAAGTCATTCGGCCAATTCATCCCGAGCTTCATCACGGGCCGACCATGGAATCAGGTGAACGTCATAATTTCTCATCGCATCCAGAACGTTTTCGGAGATCCCTTGCTCGGAGTCGTTCAGGATTGCGTAGGCACGAGCTTCAGAGGAACGCACTTCCCTGGTGTCAATCCAGGAAAATACCATCGCCTGCGCGGAATCACGGTTTGGTCGATTGATTGCACGCAGGACACGCTCAGGGTGGATCTTCGATTTTGGTATGACAAAGTCGAAACGATGATCGTAGCCGCTCTTGCCCGTGAACTTGACGCTCGGCGTGTAGCGGATATCGGAGAGATCGAGCCACCCTGTTACATCCTCGTGAAACAGGCTGGCGACGGCAGGTGATGCCAGATAGAAGAGATCGTTGACCGCCAGCATCGCCTGCACGAGATTGTGCTTCCTTAGAGAGAAATTACCTGACGTGGCCTTGACTTCGAGCACCCCTCCATTCGCCTGTACACCGAATCCGTTCAGCGTCGTCCTGAATATGGTCTGACGCTTCGGGCTATCGATCCCGCACCCGCATAGCTCCAGGTCGTCGAGAACATACCCGTCGTCCGTCAACACGAATCCGCCGTTGGTGCGCCTGGCGTAAATCTGGAGGTAGTCGTTGTGCCGATCCAGGTACGGTGTGGTGATTTCGACGCAATCTCCCACCTCGCGAAGACTCGTCCTGTCCTTCAGCCAAGCCGAATAACGGTCCACCAATGCCTGTACGTCCTGGATCATGTGAACAGCCCCCACCTGATGAGTGGCGGTTCGGTGATGTTGCAGAACCGCATGAAATCCTCAAGCGTTCGCCACGGGTGACCGAGATTCGAGAAGCTGTCGGGAGGAACCGGAATGGCCCACTTGTCGCCAAACCCCTCCCGATAGAGATGCAGGTGAGGGGAGGTGATTTCCCTGCCGTCCTGGTTTCTGTGTGGAGGACCACCGAAATCGAGCCGCGCCAGGATCACGACTTGTCGACCACGATTCTGATAAGTCCCTTTACGGAGATCGGCCCTCCCTCGCCGAAGGTCGAGAAAGAACCGCTCGCGTCCGTCCACCGAGACCAAGGGAGCGGTCACCCGCCCTCCCAAATCCGGATAATTCAGATCGACAGAGTCCGCACGGCGCTTTTCCATCGCCAGAAGCGCGTCGGCTTCCACTTGAGTGAGGTTTGCGTCAGTCATGGGAAAGTGTTGTAGTTCACTGCATGAATCGCATACATTCGCACCTTGCCACTAAGCGCGCCATAGACGAATCCATTGGGGTGTGCCCCCGGAACTGATCAGTATCAATGAAGGTATGTCCGTCGAAGGGGTACGACATTGTCAGGACAAGCCACGTCGGCTCGATACGTTTCCGCGAGCACAGGCCATGCATGGTCGAATCGTTGGCTCTGCACGAGCGAGCGCAGGGTGAGAATGGCTTGCCCGCCGGGCAGGCCCCAGCGCATCCCGGAGCGCTTGAGCCGTTCGGTGACCAAGGTCTTGCAGGCCGCCTCGACGACCCCGGAGCCGATGGGCAGGCCCCGCGCCTTGGCCTCGGCGTAGCCCATGCGGTGGCGATTGCCGCGGAAGTAGCCGAGCACCTGTGCGATGCGCTCCTCGTCGGGATATCTCGTGCGCAGATGCACCAGCGCGCGGATGACCCGCTCGACCCCGGCGGGCTCATGACGCAGCCGGTGGCGATAGGTGTTGAGCTGCGTCGCCGCCTTGGGCGAGGCGGTGCCGTAGGCGGCGTCGAAGGCGTCGCTGAGCTGCTCGACGGCGTGGTAGAAGTCGATGAGTTCGACGCCCTCGGGCAGCGCACCGGAGAGGAACGTCCAGTTGTCCTTCGCCCCGTCGGCGAGCTTGACCACGGTGAGGTCCGGGCGCGGGGCGCGCACCGCCGCGACCTCGGCGGCAACCATCGCCTTGAGGCTCGCCTTGCGCGGCTGCGGCATCCGGCCCATGCGCACGCTGTACAGCCGCTCGCCCTGGGCATCGACCAGCGAGACCGTGGCACAGCCCGCCTCGCGGTATCCGCCGCGCATCGGCGCCATCACCCCGTCGAGCGAGACCACCACCGCACGGGCCGCCTCCGGCACCGCGACGCTGGCCTCGCGCACCGTGGTCTCGAACGTCTCGCGCTGCGCCTCCCAGCGCGCCGACAGCGCCTTGGGCAGCCGGTCGAGGCTGCTCTTCGACGGCTGCATCGGCCCGAGGGTGGCCAGCACCTGCTCGGCGTCTCGCGGGGTCAGATGCGAGACCAGCAGCGCACCGTGGCGCGCCGCGAGCGGCGTCCAGTACCCCTCGACGATGCCCACCCGGCGCTCCAGCGCCGCCACTGCCCGCGCCCCGCGCCGCGCCCGGTACAGCGTGCGGGTCACCGACACCGGGCCGGCGGTGGTGAGGTAGGTCTGGGCACTGCGACACGCCCGGCGATGGACCTCGCCGTCGATGAGCACGAACGGCAGGTCCACGTCGTGTCGGGCGAGCGCCTGTTCGGTGACCGCGCACTCGGTGCGGGCGAACAGGGCGTGGAGCTCGCGCTCGAAGTTCTCGAACGAATGCGTGTCGGACGATTCGTACTTCTTCAGCAGCGCACTCACGCGCCGGGGGAGTGCTTCGAGCACGCTCCAGACATCTTGGGGAGTGGGTTTGTCGGTCGGCGTATGGGATACTTCCATTGGGGCAGCCCTCCACAGTGTTGGGATTTCGCGCACAGCATTGTTGCAGAGGATCACTGCCCCGTCTTCCCCTCTGAGCTTGCCTGCGGTGACAAAGTGTCACCGGAGACGGGTTCTTCTTCGTCTGGCGTTTTCCACAAATCTTTAGAATTCGATCATTTAGGAGTATTAGCTCGTGTCAGTTCTAGATCTACACCCATCCATTGTCAAATCCTACCTTAGACATACGCCATGCATCAGGCAAGTGCGCCACTCTATTTCTGTAAGCTGTGGCATCTTGTCGCTTTTTTTCGTGCCTGATATTCGTCCCAGATCTCATTAATAGATTCGGTAACCAATGCATCTTTAATTTTCTTGACGGCTTTGTGAGAATATCTGGCATGTTTTACTCTACCAATTTTTATTTCTTTAAAGTAATCAGTGTCCTTACGAAGATCAAGGTGATCGACGACAGCGCGGGATTTAGGTTGTGTGATGCCGATTTTTTTTGCAAGCTGCGCTGCACCGAGACTGTAGTAATCGAGTTCATTCACCCGACGCACTGCAACAATTGCACTCCCTTCATCTTCTTTCAATAACTGAACAGGCATTCCCTCATTCTTCGTTAATCGAAGGTTGATCGTTGGTCCATCCAATTCTGTGGTGATATTAATTGAAGCCACACCGGGGAAAATGGATGTCCACGCCTCTCCCTCTGCAAAGCGCTTGCAGATTTTCTGTAGTTCTCTGTCGCTTGGCTGCTCGTAGTCGCCATTCATTGCACTCTCCAGGATAGCTAAACTTCTCGTCTTGGCTACCGCATCCATTTTCCTTCTCGTTCCAGGGATCAAGAGGCTCTTTATCTCCTCGACTTCCATATCGAACAGTGCCGACAGATCCTTGGGTGCAATCGTGGAAACAGGCAATACGCGCTCCGGCAATTCGATCACAAGTTTGTTGTCAAAAATATCATCGTGGTAACTACTCGGGCAAGTTATCGACAGCGCGCCCGGCGAGAGCGATCTGAATGGCGACCAGGGGATTGTATCCTTGGTTCGCCATGGACTGGAGATAGCTTGAGATTCGGCAGTACGCTTCGGCGTACTTTCGGGTGCGGAAGCATCCGGAGACCTTCTGCTTGACCTTGCTCATCCGCAGGTCACGTTCCGCGCGATTGTTGGTGAACGCGACGGCGGGGTGCTTGGCGAAGCGTAGCACGGCGCTCTCGTGCTTTTTCAATCGGTCCCACAGATTGTGTGCATCGGACTTGGCCACTTTGCCACGCTGCCCCTTTTGTCGAGGGGGAATCGGTGGAAGCTCGCGTTCCCCCTGGGTGAGGATGGTGCGGTAGCGTTTCTGTACGGCCTTGTACTCGCTTTCGGTAAGCGTTTTCTCGTCGCGTTTGGCGACGTGGTGGCAGGCGTCGAGGAGCAGGCGCTTCATGCGCTTGGCCCAAGCGTAGTCGTGAGCATCGACGATGAAGGTGAGCTCGCGCAGGAGGTGTGCCCCGCATAGTGCGTGGTCGCAGTGCGCGTAGCTCAAGTACGAGGCCCAGCAGTCGTGGACCGCCACGCCCCCGTAGCGCGGGATGATGCCGATGGCCTCGATGGCCTCGCATCCGCGCTTGGGATGGAGGCGTTTCACGGTGAGCGTCCCGGCGGAGTAGACGTGAATCCAGTGATTCTTTCGGTCCACACGCAACGAGGTCTCGTCGACGTGCATCGCCGGTGCGAGGAGGAGGCGCTCGAGGGCTTGATTCTCCCACTCGGCGAGCGCCTGATGGAGCTGGGCAACGTAGCCGAGCAGCGTCGCCTCGGACAGGAGCTGGCCGATGAGGGCGTGCATCGATTGGGCGACGCGCTTGAGCGAGAGCATCTGGGCGACGAGCAGGTGCACGACGTAGGCCTTGACGCCGGGGCCGTACTGCAGCGGGCCGGGGAGTTCGCGGGGGAAGCGCGCCCGGGTCTCGGTGTGGCAGCGCGCGCAGTGCTTGATTTCGGCGTCGGCGTGACGCACGACCTTCTCGAACACGATGTCGGCGAGGGAGCGGCGCTCGTGGCCTGTGCAGGCGGTGTCGGTGAGGTCTTCGCCGCAGCGCGCGCACGCATCGACGCGCAGCTCGGTGACGTAGGTCCGGGTGCGAGTGTTTGCAGCGCGCGCCTCGTTCGATGCGGGTCCTTTGCCCTTGGCGCCGGGGCGGGTGCGGGTGGTGGCGTCATCGGGGCTCTGGGAGGCGGGGAGACTTGAGTTGGCGCTGCTCTTCGGCGTGTGCTTTTCCATGAACACCGCCATCAGCAGCTCGAACAGCATCAGCAGAGCCTTGAACAGGGCGCGGCTGTCCTCGTGCATCTTGCCCGCGGCACACAGCGACTCGAACTGCCCCTTGAGCGCATCGAACTCCGCGCGCAGCGACGCCTTGTTGACCGTGGCCATCGGTGACCCCTACCGCTCGGCCTCGACCGCCATCATCGCGCCGAGCACCGCGAGGCGCTCGGGATGAGGCAGCGCCGCGTAGCGCCGGGCCCAGCTCTCGGCCTTGCGCTTGATGCGCTGGCGGTCGGTGAAGTTGCGCCCCGCGTAGCGTGCCCAGTGCAGCCGCTCAGGCGCGAAGTTGAACCACAGCTTCTCGGTGCGCACCCCGCCCTGGTTCATCACCTGCCACTCGACGCTGCGCCACCCTTCCAGCCGCTCGTCATAAAGCGTCGAGGGATAGCCCGAGACCATCACCTGACAGGGGAGCGCCGCGAGCAGCCCGAGCAACTCCACATGGTCCGTCTCATCGTAGTCGAACCGGTAGCGGCGCTTGGAGCTGCGGGTGCGCTTCAGATACGGCGGGTCGCAGTAGACGAGTTCCGAGCCCTCGAACGCGAACTCGGCCAGATAGCGGTGGGCACAGCCGTGCACGAGCTCGACGCGGTACTCGCACTCGAACGCATCGAGCGCGCGCGCATCCAGATCGATGCCGATGTTGCGCAGCGCCGCGGGCTTGCGCCGCATGATGGCACCCCCACCGAGATGGGTCTCGATGTAGGTGTGGTGCGGCGGCATCATCGCAATCAGCGGCTGACACAGCCCAGAGGTCGCCTTCGAGCCGAAGTAGCCCACCCGCGTCGTGCTCCCATCCCCCTGTATGGGAGCCGTACCATAGTGCCGCGTTCCTATGCTGTCAACGACCGACCTACGAAGCCGCTTGGCGTCCCTTGGGCGAAGCGGCCGCTTCGCGCTCTACGAATCCTTCGGACACCTCCTAAGATCGGGTGAGTAGTTACCATTTGCGCTTATACGTTCAATCAATGGTTCTGCCAGTCTCTGAAAGGCGCAAGCCGCCTCTTCCAATGGAAGGCACATCTTGAATTGCGCCATTGTCTTCCAGCTAGTACGCGGCATCCTGGTGCCGGTTGATGTCCGGTCCGTGTAATTCACGAACTCATCCGAGGACAGGCAGGCAACTGCAAATGCTCTCCACTCCTGCGCACGAGGAACCACAACTACAATGTCGGTCGAGCAAATTCCGTCCAAGGGAGCAACACCGATCTTATGAAAGTATGGCCGCAGCTTCCCGAACAGAATCTCTCCTCTATTGAATTGAGTCTTGTTGCTCTTGACTTTCCCCGCGCCTGCCCACTCCGAGAGTGCAATCGAGCGGCGCGGCATATGCTCCAAGCCGATGTACGGCGTGCTCTGAGAAACATCAGAGGGACTGATGCCGCGCTTCGGAGACTTGGCGATATCCGCAAGGGTGCCCTTCGTCCATCCTTCCGGCTTGTCCTCATCGTCGAGGGCATCGGGAAATAGCTCCCAGAGTTCCGGGGTCAAGTATGGAGTGCGTCCCGCTTCTTTAGCACGAGTTGATCCGAAATCGACGAACCAATCCTTGAAGATCGCCCGCGCCATCGCCTCCAGCGTCCGGTTCATCCGCCGGTTCAGTTCGATTTTTTCGTCCAGTGTGCCGAGGATATGGACGATGGCATGTTGTTCCGATTTTGAGGGTAATGGTACTTTAAGTTCAGCTAAAGATTTTCCAGTTAAATGTTTGATAGTTGTCCCCGTAAAGTAGGGTTCCAGTGCACTGCTCCGACCTGCCATAAGAAACCAATAATAAAGGAACTGATTATCCAATTTATCTATAGATCGGATTCGATGAAGTGCCTTCTGTATTTTGATGCCCGGAATTTCGTCTTTCCAGATGGCACAGCGACTTGGTTCTCCACCTTCACAAATGACAAGGTCGCCGTACTTCAACTCGTATCGTTCATGCTCATGGATCTCAAAACGCATCTCACTCAGTTCTCTGATCTCAAAACTCCCCCACCGGACATTTTTATTCCCAAGGTAAGGAAATAGCTCTCCACGATTTTTCTTTTGATCGAGCATCTTACCCAAGCAAGAATCAACATGATCACCAAGACGGACCGTCGGCCAACATCCAGCACAGCGTGATGGTCTCAAGTGCACTACCTGATTCTGTTCGATCTCCCGATGAAACCGCTCCGGCACCCTCGCCCAGTCCCGGGCCTCGACCAGGAAGGGGATGCTCGATTCCCGCACCGCCTCTTCGAAATCCACGAGCCGTTCGATCGGAATTTCCTCCAACCGCGGACCGCGCAGCACGAGGTCGAGATCGCTGCCGTCATGGCTCCGTCCGTTGACGCGGCTGCCATAGGCCCACACCTCCACATCCGGCAGGTGCTCCCGCAGCAGCGCCTCGAGGATGGCCCGATGCTTCGGCTCGAGATGCAGGCGGTCAGTCATCCGGTGCCGCCTCGATCATTTCGGCCAGCGCCCTGGCGTCGGCGATGAGTCCGGGGAGTAGCCCGAGCGTGGCCTCGGCGAAGCCCTCGCCGTAGTCGTGCGCGGTATCGCTGCGGTTGTCGCGGTAGCCGAGCCAGCGTTCCGCCGCGTCGGCCTCGATCAGTCCGTGTCGGGCGGCGTGGCGGAACAGGTCCTTGAAGACAAGGCGATCGGCCTGCCGGTTGCTGGCGAAGAAGGCGGCAAGCCGCTTGCGCAGCAGCTTGCCGCTCTGCTCCAGCACCAGCTCGAACTCCTTCACGCAGGCGGCGCGATAGATGTCGTACATGAAATCGTCCGTCAGGCGATGCTTGCCGACCTCGCCGAAGGCGGCCTCCAGCGTATCGATGCAGCGCCGCAGGAAGGTCGTGTCGATGTTCATGCGCCGTGCCCCCGGGCGCCAGATGGTGGACCATGTGCTGCACCCAGGCGAAGTTGGCGTTGCCCTTCGGCGGCACCCCGTAGCGCCAGCGCCGGTCGTCGGCGAGCCGCTCGCCGCCCCAGTCGGAGACATTGAACGGCGGATTGGCGAGGATGAAGTCGGCCTTCAGATCGGGATGGCGGTCGTTGTGGAAGCTGTCGCCGTGGGCGATACGGCCCTCGATGCCGCGGATGGCGAGGTTCATCTTCGCCAGCCGCCAGGTCGTGTAGTTGGATTCCTGGCCGTAGATGGAGATGTCGCCGCGCGCCCCGCCCCCGTTGCCGTTGCCGGTGGCGTGCGCGCGGATGAACTCGACCGACTGCACGAACATGCCCGACGAGCCGCAGCACGGGTCGTAGACCCGCCCCCGGTACGGCTCCAGCATCTCGACCAGCAGCCGGACCACGCAGCGCGGGGTATAGAACTCGCCGCCCTTCCTGCCTTCCGCGTTCGCGAACCGTGACAGGAAGTACTCGTAGACCCGGCCCAGCACGTCGCGGGAACGCGCATCCGCGTCGCCCACCCGGATATTGCCGATCATGTCGATGAGCTGGCCGATCCGCTGCTTGTCGAGCGCCGGGCGGGCGTAGTCCTGCGGCAGCACGCTTTCGAGCGCGGGGTTGTCCCGCTCGACCGCCGCCATCGCGTCATCGACGGCCTTGCCCACCGTCGGCTGCCGCGCCTGCGCCTTCAGGTGTCCCCAGCGGGCTTGCGGCGGCACCCAGAAGATGTTCTCGGCCGTGTATTCGTCGCGGTCCTCGGCGGCCTCCGCACCCCATTCGGCCAGCACCGCCGCATGGCGCTCCTCGAAGGCGTCGGAGATGTACTTGAGGAAGATGAGGCCAAGGACGACATGCTTGTACTCGGCCGCGTCCATCGAGCCGCGGAGCGCATCGGCCATCGCCCACAGCTCGGCCTCGTGGCCGGTGGTGGCGCCGCCGTCCGGCCTTGCGGTCGCGCCGTCGTCCGGCCTTGTGGCCGCGCCGCCGTCCGGCCTTGCGGTCGCGCCGTCGCCCGGCCCTGCGGTCGCGCCGCCTCGGCGTTTTCTCGGTCTTCCCCGGGCCATGCGCACTCCTGTTCCCATTCCGCATCGCGCCCCGGATTCCATTCCGCACCGCGTCCCGGATTCCATTCCGCACCGCGTCCCGGATTCCAGGGCCAGTCACGCATCGGTCGCGGATTGATCGCGGACCGTCAGGTGCATTGTATGTCAGTTGCCCCGGTGCTCGTGATCACGCAGCCGCCGCCTGACATCGGCGGCCGAAGCTCCTATCCTCGCCTTCGCCTTCGCCTTCGCCTTCGCCCTCGTCCTCGTGGCGCTGCGCGACAGCGAGGGCGCCGGCCGGGGCGGCCGTGCGCCGCGATGGGGTGACAGTCGGGATGGAACATGGAACGCAGCATCGGCAGCGCCTGGGCCGGCCGGACACCTCGGGGCGACAACCGGCAGTGAACATGGAACGGACATGACACCGGGACACATGACACCAGGACTCGAGCGCGGGATCGTCGACCGGGACGGCTACGAGCGGAACGTGGCGCATCTGCGGGCGCTCGGGGTGGCGCTGCCCCGCATCGCCGAGCTCGCCGATCCGCCGTCGCGTCTGGCGGCGAAGGCCGAAGAGATCGCCGGGGTCGATCCCGACCGTGCCGACGCCCGCAATCTCTTTCGGGTGCACTGGCACAACGGCGCGGACCGCAGGGCGCTGGTCGAGGTCCCGGAGCACATCGTGCTGCCCGACGCGCTCACCGGCGTGCAGGCGAGGATCATCGTGGCACTGGGCAGCCGGTTCCCGATGATCGGCGCCCACAAGGTGCTGGCCGCCTACGGGTGCCTCGTTCCCCGCCTGCTGTCCGGAGCCTTCGACGTCACGCGCCACCGCGCGGTCTGGCCCTCGACCGGCAACTACTGCCGGGGCGGCGTGGCGATCTCCAGGCTGCTGGGATGCCGGTCGGTGGCGGTGCTGCCGGAGGGAATGAGCCGGGAACGTTTCCGCTGGCTCGAGGACTGGGTGGTCGACCCGGGAGACATCCACCGCACGCCGGGCACGGAGAGCAACGTCAAGGAGATCTACGACGCCTGCCATGTCCTCGCAAGGAACGGGCGGAACCGGATCCTCAACCAGTTCTCGGAGTACGGGAACTATGTCGTGCACCGCGCGGTCACCGGGCCGGCGCTGGAGCGGATATTCGCGGCGCACAACGCCGATGGCGGCAAGACCGCGCACGCGTTCGTATGCGCCTCCGGGTCGGCCGGAACGCTGGCGGCGGGCGACCATCTCAAGCGCTCGCTCGGCGCCCGGACCTGCGTCGTCGAAGCGCTGGAATGCCCGACGCTGCTCTACAACGGCTATGGCGAGCACAACATCCAGGGCATCGGCGACAAGCACGTGCCGCTCGTCCACAACGTCATGGGCACCGACTTCGTGATCGGCGTCTCCGACCGGGCGAGCGATGCGCTGAACGTCGTCTTCAACACGGCCTCCGGAAGAGCCTATCTGTCCAGGCGCCGGCACGTCGGCCAGGAGGATCTGGCGGCGCTCGGCGATCTCGGTCTTTCATCGATCGCGAACATCCTCGGCGCGATCAAGTACGCGAAGTACATGGCCCTCGGAGCCGGCGACGTCGTGCTGACGGTGGCGACGGACGGCGCCGCGATGTATCGGTCGGAGATCGAGCGCGCCGAGGCGGCGTGCTCCGCCGGCGCGTTCTCCGAGATCGAGGCGGCGGAAGCGTTCGGCCAGCATCTCCTGGGGGCGGGCATCGATCATGTCGGCGAGCTGACGCGGCTCGACCGCGAGCGGATCTTCAATCTCGGCTACTACACCTGGGTCGAGCAGCAGGGGACGAGCCTTGCGGACTTCGACCGGCGGCGAGACCCGGGATTCTGGGACGGACTGATGGAGTCGGCGACCGCCTGGGACGGGATGATCGAAGACCTGAACGCCGACATCTCCCGCGCTGACGTCCCCTGAGCCGCTCCCGAATCGGGGCCCGCCGGTTCGGGAACATCTCCGGTCCGCCGGTTCGGGAACGTCTCCGGCCCGGCAAAGGGCCAATCTCGAAGGGCCGGACGGTGGCCGGACGGTGGCCTCCCGGATCAGACGCCCTCCCGGCCGACGATCACCACCGAGCAGACGTTCTGGTGCGGGAACCCGCCGAGGTTGTGGGTGAGTCCCAGCACCGGCTCCTGCCCGCGCTGGCGCTCTCCCGCGCGTCCGAGCATCTGGAGGTGGAGCTCGTAGATCATGCGCAGCCCCGAGGCGCCGATGGGGTGCCCGAAGCACTTCAGGCCCCCGTCGATCTGGCAGGGCAGCGGGCCGTCGGCATCGAAGAAGCCGTCCATCACGTCCTTCACCGCGCCGCCTTCGGGCGAGATGTGGAGGTCCTCCATCGTGACGAGCTCGGTGATGGAGAAGCAGTCGTGGACCTCGACGAGGCTCAGCTCCTCGCGGGGGTTCGCGATTCCCGCCTCCTCGTAGGCGCGCTCCGCCGCCTTGCGGGTGGTCATGAAGTAGCTGCCGTCCCATGAGTTGTGCTGGGCCTCGGTCCCGTTCGAGACCGAGAGCTGGAGCGCCTTCACGGTGACGAGGTCCTTCCTGCCGAGCGAGCGGGCGATCGCCGGGGTGGTGACGATCGCGCACGCCGCGCCGTCCGAGACGCCGCAGCAGTCGAACAGCCCGAGCGGCTCCGCGACCATCGGCGCGTTCAGCACCCGGTCCTCGTCGATGCGGTTGCGCAGGTGCGCCTTCGGGTTCTTCGCGCCGTTGTCGTGGCTCTTGACCGAGACGTGGGCCATGGCCCGTTTCAGGTCCCGTGCGGGGACCTCGTGCCGGGTCCGGTAGGCGGAGGCGAGCTGCGCGAACGCGCCGGGGGCGGAGAAGTTCGCCCACCAGAGGTCGTTCACCGCACCGCGGGTGCGCTGCGGCAGGCCGCCGTAGCCGGTGTCCTTGAGCTTCTCCACCCCGAGCGCGAGCGCGATGTCGCACGCCCCGGACGCCACCGCATAGACCGCGCCGCGGAACGCCTCCGATCCGCTCGCGCAGTAGTTCTCAACCCGCGTGACCGGGATGTACGGCAGGCGGAGCGCGATGGCGAGGGGGAGCCCGGACTTGCCGGTGTGCTGCTCCTCGATGGCGGTTGCGAGCCACGCCGCCTCGATGCGGTCCCGCTCGATGCCGGCGTCGGCGAGCGCCTCGCCGAACGCCTCGTGCATCAGGTCCTCGGCGTTGTCGTTCCAGCGCTCCCCGAACTTCGAGCACCCCATCCCCAGGATGGCGACCCGGTCGCGAATCCCCGTTGCCATGGCTCAGCCTCCCTCGGTCCGCGGCGCCGCCGCGCCGTCGCCGGCCGGCGTCGCCTTCCAGAAATAGCGGCGGAAGCCGCGCCCGGGGTCGTAGTCCTTGACCCGGAACACCATCCGCATCGGCTCTCCGACGCCGGGCGCCCCGTCCGCGTCGATGTCGGTGAAGTCGACCATCGCCCGGCCGCCCTCCTCGAACTGCACCATGCCGTAGTACGCGGGCGGCGCCACGGAGTAGGTCAGGCGGTCCGCGGTACAGGAGCGGACCGTCGCCCGCATCTCCGAGAACGGATGGTCCCGCTGCGTGTCCGCGGCGTGGCAGTTGGGGTTGACGCAGACGTTCGACTTCGGGAACTGGAGGGTGCCGCACCGCGAACACTTCCCGCCGATGAGCCCGAGCACCGTCCCGCGGTTCCGGTAGAGCGTGGTCAGGCCGGTCCGGCGGTCCGTCTCCGAGCGCAGTCCGTGCTCCAGGGCGACCAGGTCGTTGACGCCGAGGTAGCGGTGGTAGCCGGTGTCCGCGCGCCCGCGCCGGAGACAGCCCGATATCCCCCGCTCGGGGGCCGCCGCGGGCGCGCCGGTGGCTTCGAGCACGAGCGCGTCGCATCCCTGCCCGAACCCGACGACGAGAATCCGCTCTCCCGGCGCCGCGTCCTCCAGCGCGTGCGCGAGCATCACCAGCGGGTGGGCCGCCCCCGCCTCGCCGCACCGCCCCTGGAGGTTGTCGCGCACGCTGCGCTCGGCCAGCCCGAGCCGCTTCGCGACGCTTGCGCCGGCGCGGCGCACCGGGGACGGGAAGCAGAAGTGGTCGATCGCACCGGCATCGAGGCCGGCGGCGTCGAGCGCGGGGCCGACCGCCCGCGGGACGATCCGCATGAGTCCCTCGTCGCGTACCCACCGCTCTTCCCACACGTGGTCGAAACGCTCGTCCTGCCCGCGGTAGTGATCGACGAAGTCGGTGGAGAACGTGGCCTGCCCGAGCAGCTTCGCGACGCCGTCGCCCTCGCCCACGAGCAGGGCCGCGGCCGCATCGCCGGTGGTGAGCTCCAGCGGGCTCGCGGCCCTGGTCCGGCGCTTCTCGGCGCTCGTCACGAGCACCGGTCCGCCGCCGCCCATGGCGACCCGGAACGCGGCCATGAGCGCCGATGTGCCGGCCCGCTGCGAGCCGGCCACGTCCAGCGTGCCCAGCGCGCCGGCCAGGTGCAGGGCCTCGGCGACGACGCCGGCGTTCTGGCGGTCCTGGAACGGCAGGGTGGTGGAGGCGAGGACGACTTGCGCGATCCCTTCGCGCCCGCGCCGCGCGAGGCAGTCGCGCGCGGCCTCGACCGCCATCGTGATCGCGTCCTCGTCCCATCCGGCGATGGCGCGCTCGCCCCGGCCGAGGGCCCGGAGGGCGGGGTTGAACCAGGTGTTGGCCTCGGCGATCACCCGGCGCTGAAGGCGCAGCCTCGGGACGTAGCCCCCGAAGGCATGGATGCCGGCGCTCATCGCGGCCGGACCACCTGTCACACCGGGTCCCAACTGAAGATGTCCGCGCTTCGATCGAGGGGGTAGAAGTGGGACTCGAGGGCCGGAAACGCGTGCTCCAGGACCGACTCCGGGGTCCATCCCGCGCCCTCGTGCAGGCCGCGCAGCGGCCTCGACTGGCTCATCAGGAAGATCTCGTTGTTGCGGACCGCGAAGATCTGGCCGGTGACGCGGGCGGCGCGGTCCGAGGCGAGCGCCACCCCAACGGTGGCGACCTTGTCGGGAGTCATCCGCCTGAGCTTCCCGACCCGCGCCCGCTGCGCCTCGTCGTCGACCGGAATGGTGCCGATCATGCGGCTCCACGCAAAGGGAGAGATGCAGTTCGAGCGCACGCCGAACCGCGCCATGTCGAGCGCGATCGACTTCGAGAGGCCCACGATGCCGAGCTTGGCCGCGGCGTAGTTCGCCTGCCCGAGGTTGCCGATGAGCCCCGAGGTCGACGTCATGTGCACGAAGCAGCCCGAGCCCTGCGCGCGGAACCGGGGAGCGGCGGCCCGCGAGGTGTTGAAGCTCCCCTTGAGGTGCACGCCGATGACCGCGTCCCAGTCGTCCTCGGTCATCTTGTGGAAGATGGCGTCGCGGAGGATCCCCGCGTTGTTGACGACGATGTCGATCCCGCCGAAGCGGTCGACCGCCTGCTCCACCATCCCCCGCGCGGCGGCGAAGTCCGCGACGCTGTCGAAGCTCGCCTCCGCCTCGCCGCCCGCGTCGCGAATGGCGGCGACCGTCTCCAGCGCCGGGCCCCGGTCCTCGCCGTCGCCGGCGGCGGAGCCGCCCGGGTCGTTCACGATCACCTTCGCGCCGTGCGCTCCCAGCATCTTCGCGATCTCGGCTCCGACGCCGCGTCCGGCGCCGGTGACGAGCGCGACCTTTCCTTCAACCATCCCGGTCATGAGGTCCTTCCTCTCGTGCGCATGCGTTGCCGGGGAGAGCGCCCGCACCGGCGCGCCGGCCGGGTCCTCCCTCTCGTGCGCATGCGTTTGGCCTGCTCCGGCGCCGAGGCATCGCAGCGATGGAGAATCACCGGCTCCTCGTCCGCATGCGCTCACCTGTGCCGACCGGTGCGGCGACGGCGCCGCGGGCTCTCGACCGCGGGCTCTCAGTAGTGCAGCAGCGAGTGCACCCGGCGGCCCGGCAGCCTGGCCCGCCCTCCGAGGTCGTCGAGCTCGATCACGAAGGCGCACGCCGCGATCTCGCCGCCGAGCCGTTCGACGAGCTCGCAGCTTGCGGACGCGGTGCCGCCGGTGGCCATGAGGTCGTCGACGAGCAGAATGCGGTCGCCGGGATTGATGGCGTCGATGTGGGCTTCCAGGGACGCCGTGCCGTATTCCAGCTCGTACGACACCGCCTGCACGTCGTAGGGCAGCTTGCCCGGCTTTCGCAGCGGCACGAACCCGACGCTCAGCTCCTGCGCGGCCAGGGCGCCGAAGATGAAGCCGCGCGCCTCCATGCCCGCGACCGCGTCGATGGGCTCGCCGATGAACGGATGGACGAGCTGATGCACGGCCAGCCGCAGCATCGCCGGATCGCCCACCAGCGGGGTGATGTCGCGGAACACGACCCCGGACCTGGGAAAGCCGGGGATCGCACGGACCTTCGATTCGAGACGTTGCACTGGAGCCCTCCCGGGGTGATGACGCGTGCGGGCCGCAGCCGTGTCGATGCGGCCCCGGCGCGTCTCATGCGCAGCACCCGTCGGAGACGGCTGCGGATTCCGGCCCGGCTCCGCTCGGGAGGCTGCGGACGATGGTGTTGTGAATCTGCTCGGCATCCCCCGACTTGACGTACCACTCCCAGCGCGCGCCGTCGGGGTCGACCACCCAGGTCTCGGCCTTCTCCGCGAAGCAGCAGACGGTTTCGTCGACGCCCGTCGTCTCGAGGCCGGCCCCGGTCAGGCGCCGCTCGGCCGACATGACCTCCTCGGCCGTCTCCACCTCGACCCCCAGATGGTTGATCGTCGCCCCCTCCGGGCCTTCGAAGAGCACCAGCTTCAGAGGCGGGTCCGCGACCGCGAAGTTGGCATACCCGGGCTTCACCTTCGCGGGAGCGGTATCGAACAGCCGGGAGTAGAACTCGACGGCCCGGTCGAGGTCGGTCACGTTGATTGCAAGCTGCAGCCGGGACATGGCGTCCTCCTTGATCGTGAAGTTCGTGAAGTTCGTGAAGCTCGTGGAGCTCGTGAAGTTTTCGGAGCTTGCGGAGCTCCGTGGCGGAACGATCTCCTGACATTGGGGCCGCGACTCCAGGTCAACACCGCGCCGTGTGAAGCGGACGACTGGATTGGGCTCACCGCGAGAACATCGGGGGGCCGCGACGCCAGGGCAACATCGCGCCGCCCGATGCGGCGATGCGGTTGCGGAACGGTCGGACGGCCTCGCCCGGCGGGTGCCCGGCCCGGAGCCGGGACGCTTCGCATCAAGTCGAGCCGGGACCCTCCTTCGCCGGCACAGTGTCTCGTTTCGACCTTCCTCCTCGCCGCGGCATGACGACCCCGGAGCCGGAACGAGGCACTACCCTCCCGGCCGCCCGATTTCCCATTCCCGCCGCGCGACAGCATACTCGAACGACCGGAGCATGGAGGCCGGGGACACCGCCGTGAGATACGCCTGGTACGCATCCCCCATCGGACGGCTGCTCGTCGCCAGGGACGACGTCGCGGTCCGTCACGTCGCCATCCCGGACCGCGACCCGTCGCGCCCGGACTCGCCCCGCCGGGGAGCTGCGAAGCCGCTGGCGCCCGGGCCGGACTGGGTCCGCGACGATGCCGGGCTCGCCCGTGAGGTCGCGGAGCTCGCAGCCTACTTCGCGGGCGAGCTGCGGGAGTTCGAGATGGCGGTGGAGCCCGAGGGCACCGCGTTCCGGCGCAAGGTCTGGGCCGAGCTCGCGCGCATCCCCTACGGCGAGACCTGGAGCTACGGCGAGCTCGCCCGCCGGGCGGCCGGACACCCCGGCGCGGCCCGTGCCGCCGGCGCCGCCAACGGCGCCAACCCCATCGCGATCGTCCTCCCCTGCCACCGGGTCATCGGAGCCGACGGCAGCCTCGTCGGATACGGCGGGGGGCTGAACCGGAAGGCGATGCTGCTCGCCCACGAGCGGGGGCAGGGGGTGTTCGGCGGCATGTGACCGTGCGGGGGAATCACCGCGCATCCGGGCCGCGGGCCCGCTGACGCATCCCGACCGGGCCGCGCGGCGTGATCGCGGCGCGCGGCGGACGTCAGTCCGCGCCGGCTGCCGCCGCCTCCGGCGCCGCGGCCATGGCGGGCTCGCGCTCCTTGCGCAGCAGGGCGGAGAAGATCTGCCGCGCGCGGCGCAGCGCCTTGTCGGGGCGCAGGTGCACCTCGGCATAGCCCTCGTCGGGGAAGTCGAACATCTGCTGCTGCTTCTCCAGCGCCCACAGATCCTCGGCCGCCACCGCCGGGAACATCTCGCCGAAGCGCGTCGCGGCGGAGACGCTCGGGTCGCCTCTCGACATGAGGCCCGCCCTGAAGTTCACGACCCAGCGCCACACGTGGCTGGCGCCGTCGACCGGGGTGTGGGTGTGCATCAGCACGTAGCCGCGCTCGGCCTCGGTGCCGAGCCGGCCCGGAGGCGCGACCCGCATCTGTACCCGGGTCAGTCCCGGGGAGACCATGCAGTGGGTGTGGTGACGGTCGACCACGTCGTAGCCGAACCAGTCGGCGAGGAACGGCGGCTGCTCGTAGCTCTCGACCTCGCGGATGGTCTTCACGTAGCGGTTCCCGTCGACCTCGCCCTCCTCCAGCTTCACCGGGATGCGGCTGTTGGCGACGTCGCCGATGTTGCCGTCGTGCAGCGGGTAGAAGTGCGAGATGTCGAGCAGGTTCTCGATGAGAAGCAGGTAGTTGGCCGGGACCTGCATGGGGCCGGAGCTGATGGTCTCGTATCCGTCGTCGCCGACCTCGGGGGTCCGCGGCGGCCGCGACTCGTGCTGCCGCTCCGGGTCGCCCGGCCACACCCACACGATGCCGTCCTGCTCGATCACCGGGAAGGGCCTGAGCTTCGCCCGCTCGGGGATCGGTCCGTCCGGATGCGAGGGCACCGCCACGCAGGCGCCCTTCGGGTCGTAGCAGAGACCGTGGTAGGCGCATTCGAGGGTCCCGTTCTCCAGCACGCGGCCCTCGGAGAGCGGCATCCGCTTGTGCGCGCAGCGGTTGTCGAAGGCGCCGATGGCGCCGTCGCGCGAGCGCCACATCAGGACCGGACGCCCCGCGATGGTGTGTCCCTGCAGGTCGTCCACCGCGAACTCCCCGGAGAGTCCGGCGGCGTACCAGGCATTGCGGATGTAGTGGCGGGGGATCATGGGCTGTACCTCCGAATCGTCCTCCGAGCTGTCGGAGCCTCGCGGCACGTGCGCCGCCGGCGGGCGGTGCCGGGCGTCGCGTCAAGTGCGGTGCATTGAACCAGCAATTCCCGCCAGGCGGAAACATGCCCCTGAAATCCCCTCGACTCGACGCCCTGAAGGTCGAAATCGCACCACAATTCCACCACGGTACGACCTCTTCGGGCATCGGCGGGGATCGCTGCTATTGAACCACGGGACCATTTCCCTGTCGCCGCCGAAGGATCGGCCGAGGGATCGGGATGACCGGGAGCGGAGCGGACCGGCCTTCGCGGTCCCGGCCGCCACCGGAGGCGGCGCCATGACCGAATTCGAGCTCGCCAGCCTCGCCCTTCGAGAGTCCACCCTCTGGACCGCCGCCGCGCAGGTCGCTGCCGCCATCGGCCTCGGGCAGGTCGGCATCGTGTGGTACGGCCGGTGGCGCGCGCCGTCCTCGGGTGGCGTGAATCGGGGGCCGGCTCGGTCCCGGCCGGGCTCCACCTCACAGGTCCAGCACCAGCTCCCCGGTCCGGGAGCGGGCGCAGCAGATGAGGACGTACTGCTCGCGGTCCTCGTCGTCGAGCGCCTCGTCGCGGTGCTCGGGCTCCCCTTCCAGGTAGCGGGTCATGCAGGTGCCGCAGTAGCCCTGCTCGCAGCAGGTCTCGACGTCGATGCCGTTCTCGCGCAGCACCTCGACGATGCTCTTGCCGGGGGGCACCCCGAAGACCTCGCCGGTCAGCGCGAGCCGGATGCGGAACTCGTACTCGTCCATGGGCATTCACGATGGAGCTCGCCGCGCACGGGGACCGTTTGGTTCCCGGATGCTGACCCGAAAACCCGCATCCCGAGCCTCAATCCCTCGCAGCCTCAGCGCCTGTCGGGGAATCGAGGTTCTCCCCGGCCGCCCGGGCGCGCAATGTTCGGCGGCTGATCTTGCCGGAGCTGGTCAGCGGAAACTCGTCGACGAACTCGACCACGCGCGGGTACTTGTACGCGGCGAGGTTGCGCCTCACGTGGTCCTGGAGCTCGCGGACCAGCGCCTCGCCGGGCACAACGCCCGGCATCACCCGCACCCAGGCCATGACCACCGAGCCGCGGTCCGGGTCGGGTCTGGCGACCACCGCGGCCTCCGCGACCTGGGGGTGGCGCACGAGCGCGTCCTCGACCTCCGCCGGACCGATGCGGTACCCCGCGCTCTTGATGAGGTCATCGTTGCGTCCCTGGTAGCGGAAGTAGCCGTCTTCGCCCCGGACCGCGAGGTCGCCGGAGCGGAGCCACCCGCCGAGCCGCATGCGCTCCGGCACCCCGGGCTCGCCCCGGTAGCCGAGGAACAGGCTCGGATCGTCCTCGCGCCACGACGCGATTTCCCCCACCGTCCCGTCCGGCTGCTCGTTGCCGGCGCCGTCGATGACCGCGGTGCGCCGGCCGGGGTAGCGGATCCCCATCGAGCCCGGCACCACCGGGTAGAGGGCCTTGCAGCACCCCACCATGTGGTTGAACTCGGTGAGGCCGTAGAACTCGTTGACCACGACGCCGAACGCCTCGTCCGCCCAGCGCACCACGTCGCCGGGCAGGCTCTCGCCCCCGGTGCAGATCACCCGGGTGGCGAGGTCCCGGCGTTCGCGCGGCGCCGGCACCTGGGCGAGGCGCTTGAGCGCGGTCGGGGTCATGAACGAGTGCGTGACCCGGTGGCGGGCCATGAAGTCGAACGCCCACTCCTCGTCGAAGCGGTGCCGGGTCGAGACCACGGTCTGCCCGTGCTGCCACGCCGGCAGCACGGTGTCGAGCCACCCGCCGACCCAGGCCCAGTCGGCTGGGGTCCAGAACACCGCGTCCGGCCAGTCGAGCTCCAGGTTGTAGGCGAGGGTCATGGTCGGGGTGTAGGCATGCATGACGCGATGCCCGTGCAGGAGCCCCTTCGGCAACCCGGTGGACCCCGAGGTGTACATCAGCAGGGCCGGGTCCTCGGGGCCGGTCGAGGCGTAGCCGACGCCGCCCGGCTCCGCGGCCAGGCACGCTTCGAGCGGACGCTCGCCGGCCGCCGGCGGGCCCGCCATCAGCACGTGCTCCAGACCCGTGAAGCGCGGCCGGGCGTCGCGCACGCAGCCCCAGGCCTGCGGGTCGGTGATGACGACCCTCGTACCGGAGTCGGCGATGCAGTGCTCCACCGTGTCCGGCCCGTAGAGCTGGGAGAGGGTCATCACCACCGCCCCGAGCTTGTGGATCGCGAGGTGGGCGAGGGCGGTCTCGGGGCGCTGCCCGGTGTGCACCGCCACCGGGTCGCCGGGCCGGGCTCCCAGGGCGCGCAGGCCCTTCGCGAGGCGGTCGGAGAGCGCGTCCAGATCGGCGAACGAGTAGCGGTGCGCGGCGCCGCCCTCGTCCTCGAAGACGAGCGCGAGGTGGTCCCGGCGCGGTCCGCGCGCGTGCGCGACCACGGTGTCGAGCGCGATGTTGGCGCGTTGCGGGATGCGGATGCGCCACGCGTCGCGCGCCTCGTCGCGGTAGAGGTTGGTGCGGGCCGCGACGGGGGCGAATACGGAATCGTCGATGGTCATCGTCCTGCGAGGTGCTCAAGACTCGGGCATCCACGGGAGCCAGCCAATGAACGTCCTCCATCGCACCGACCTGACGACTTCCCGGAAAATCGAGTGTGCCGCAGCGGCGGTGGCCCGACAACACGAGCACGGCGCTGGCCGCGTGACTCACAAAACAGCCTCCGAAAAACCCGGCGCGGTTCACTCGTCGAGGCCGAGCTCGGCGGCAACCACGGGGGCCGGGGCGATCTGAAGCGAGAAGAAGTCGCTAGCCCGCATCCGATCCGGCGGGATCGGCAAGGCGCGCGTCGCGCCAGACGAGCGCCGCCTTCAGGCCCTGCTCGCGGACCCGCCGCCTGAACTCCGCGCGCGACGGCGTCTCCATCGTCTCGATCTCCACTGCGGCGTCGAGACCGGCCCGCAGCGCCTCGTGCAGGCCCATGATCTCGAAGCCGCGGTTGATCGCGGCCTTGGTTCGCACCACCGCGCCGGCGTCGAGCGCCGCGATCCGGGTCGCCAGGGAGAGCGCCTCCTCCACGTGGGTTCCCTTCGCCACCACCCGGTTGACGAGCCCGATGCGCTCGGCCCGCTCCGCGCTCAGCCGGTCGTCGCCGGAGAGCAGCAGCTCCTTGGTGAGCTTCGGCCCGACGAGCCACGGCATCATCATGTTCACGATGACCGAGCCGAACTTGAGCTCGGGCTCTCCGAACCGGCACCCCTCCTCGGCGACGGTGATGTCGCACGACATCGCAAGCTCGCATCCGCCGGCGAGGCAGTGGCCGTGGACCGCGGCGACGGTGGGTTTCGGGCAGCTCCAGAACCGCAGCAGGAAGTCGAGGTCCCGCTCCAGGCGCACGCGCCACTTCCGCGCGTCCATGGCCGGCTTCGCCGCGTCGTCCTTCAGATCGTAGCCGGAGCAGAACGCCCGCCCGGCCCCACACACCACCACCGCTCCGATCCCGTCGTCTTCCGCCGCCGCGTCGAGCACCGCCTCGACCTCGTCCATCATCCGCGCGGAGATGGCGTTGAGGCGCTCGGGGCGGTCGAGGGTGAGCAGTCCCACCCGGCCGCGCGGCTCGAAGCGGATGGTTTCGAGATGCCTCCGGAGGCTCACGCCCGACCTCCTCCGGCCCTTCGCGGCGGTATGTCCGCACCGGCGCGGGACGGCTGCGTCGCCGTATCGGGCCGCGTCCCGGGACGCACTCCCGGACATCGCCGTGCGTGCGCCCGCCGGGCCGGCGCGAATTCGGTGCGCGCCGTCCCGGCCGTCATTGGATCATCCGCCGCGGCAGCCAGGTCGCGATCTCCGGGAACGCGATCAGCAGGCCGAGCACGATGATGTCGAACACGATGAACGGAGCCACCCCGAGATACACGTGCCTGAACGTCGCCCGGCTCCCCACCGCGCTCATGACCGCGAACAGGTTGATGCCCACCGGTGGGGTGATCACCGAGATCTCGATGAGCTTCACCAGCACGATGCCGAACCAGATCGGGTCGATCCCGAGCGCCACGGTCACCGGGTAGAGGAAGGGCAGGGTGACGACCATCATCGACGTGGTGTCGAGGAAGCAGCCGAGCACGATGTAGAGCACCGAGGCGAGGACCATGAACTTGAGCGGGGTGTCGGCGAGCGCGGTGATCTGCACCACCATGTCGTCGATGACCCCCACCACCGCGAGCATGCGCGAGAGCAGCAGCCCGCCGATCAGGATCACGAAGATGACGCAGCTTATCGACGCCGCGTCCTGCAGCGTCGGCGCGAGCCATCCCCGCGCGCCGCGCTTGCGCGCCACCGCGAGGCAGAACGCGCCGAACGCCCCGGCCGCGCCCGCCGCCGAGGGCGGGAACAGCCCGGTGTAGATGCCGCCGAGCACCACCGCCATCAGCAGCCCGATCGGCCACACCGCGCCCGCCGCGCGCCAGCGCTGGCGCGGCGTCACCTGCTCCCTGATCGGTGGCGCGAGCGAGGGGTTCGCCCGGACCAGCACGTAGACCCCGGCGAGGTACACCGCCGCGGTGAGGAGCCCCGGAAGGATCCCCGCGACGAGGAGCTGCCCGACCGACTGCTCGGTCACGATCGCGTAGATGACCATGGTGATCGACGGCGGGATCATCGCCGCGAAGCTGCCCGCCCCCGCGATCGATCCGATCGACAGGCTCTTCGAGTAGCCGAAGCGCATCATCTCGGGGAACGCGATGCGGGTGAACACCACCGCGTTGACGATGGTGGACCCGGAGATCGCCGCGAACATCGCCGAGCCGACGATCACCGCCTGGTAGAGCCCG
The DNA here is from genome assembly GCA_965202735.1 of Gammaproteobacteria bacterium. Classification (GTDB taxonomy): domain Bacteria; phylum Pseudomonadota; class Gammaproteobacteria; order HK1; family HK1; genus HK1. The sequence goes on along the minus strand of OZ241844.1, from coordinate 4,024,481 downwards.
CCGCGGAACCGGCGCAGCCACAGGTCCGCGGCATGGAAGACCTGGGAGGTGAGCCCCGCCGCCTCGGCCAGCACCCCCATCAGCACGAACATCGGCAGCACCGCGAACGCATAGTTGTTGACGACCGCGAACGGCAGGGTGCGGAGCTGCCCGAAGGTGAGCGCCTCGCCCGCGCCGAGCAGCATGCCGGCCACCCCGATGACCCCCATCGACACGCCCACCGGGACCCCGAGGGCGAGCAGGACGAAGAGCGAGAGCGCGCCGGCGTAGCCGATGACGACCGGGTCGACCTCGATCATCGCGCTGCCCCGGAGGCTGCGCCCGCCGGGTCGGTGGGTGGCTGTCCAGCGAGCGGCTCCGGGGGGTCGGGAGCGCACGGGACGAAGAGCGCGGATGCGCGCGCGCTGCCGGCAGGCGCGGCGTGCAGGGTACCGAGCGGGAGGAGGCGCAGCGCGGATGCGCGCCCACCGCCGATGGAACGCGAGCGGAGTCGTGTCATCGCGCCGCCTCCGGGTCCGCACCCGTCGAGTCGGTGCGAAGCCGCTCGACGAACAGGCCGAGGAGGTCGAACGTGCACTGCACGGTCATCAGCGTCGCCCCGGCCGCGAGGACCAGGCGGGCCGGCCAGACGGGGTAGTTGATGAGGCCCGAGGAGTACTCGCCGACCCCGGTGGCGTGCAGCCCGGCCTTCCAGCCGAACCAGGCGACGAGCGCGAACAGCGCCACGGAGCACAGCACGGAGAACGCCTCGGCGGCGCGGCGCAGTCCCGCCGGCAGGACGTTCAGGACGATCTCCACCCGGATGTGGCGCCGGCGCGCCTGCCCGAGCGACATGGCGAGGAAGACGTTGACCACCATCATCGTCGCCATGAACTCGAACGCCGCGGGCACCGGCTGCGCGGGCAGCCCGACCAGGTCGAGGTTGGTGCCGATGACGTCGATGGCACCCATCAGCATCATCGCGAGCAGGGCGAAGCCCGAGGCGAGGCCGCACCACAGGTTGATGCGGATCACCCAGCGGGCGATGGGGAACCTCGTGCTCACCGGATCGACACCGCGTCGCTCAGCGCGCTGTCCGGGCAGTCATGGCGTGCGGGGCGGGGAAAGGTCGCCTGCGCGGGAACGACGGCAACAGCCCCGGCGGCGTCATTCCCGCGCAAGCGCGCATCCGCGGGCCGCAGGACCATTCGGAAGTCGTGGTCACCGGCCGCCGTACCGGAAGATCGCACGGTGATCGGTGGTCTTTCGGCATCGAAGGCCCGGTTCGAGTGTCTGAAGAGCCACTCGTCACGACTCCCGGACAGCCCTGCCGCGGGCCGGTCGTCATGACCACGATCATGACACTGCGTCGTTTCCGCACGAGCGGGAATCCACGAGCTCCATTTCGACGACGCCGGGCCGGGGGATGGTGGGGGCGGGGCGGCCGCCCGCCGCCCCGTCCCCACCGGCGCGAATCCGCTTCCGCTCAGCCGCCGACCACCTCGCGCCAGATCTCGATGGTCTTCATCGCCGCGTCGCCGCGCCCGGCCGCCTTCTGCTCCTCGATGAAGTCGGCGAAGAAGTCGGGGTTGGCGTCCTTCCAGCGCTTCTTCTCCGCTTCGGGGAAGGCGTGGAACTGCACGCCCATCGCCTTCAGCTCGCCAATCGCCTTCTCGCCGGCCGCGAGCACCTGGTCACGATCGCGGTACGATGCCTCGAACGAGACCTCCTGGATGACCTTCCGCTGCTCGGGCGTGAGATCGTCCCAGACCCCGCGGGCGATCCACACCGCGTTGGTCGGCCCCTCCCACAGCGTGATGTCGTGCACGTGCCTGGCGACCTCGTGGATCTTGTAGTTGATCATCAGGTCGACGGAGAACGGGATGCAGTCGACGGTCCCGCGTCCGAGCGCCTCGTAGAGGTCCGCGAGCCCCAGGGTGACGGGGACCGCGCCGGCGGCCTGCACCATGCGCGGCATGTCCCTGCCCCAGGTGCGGACCTTCCTGCCCTGCATGTCGTCCACGCCGCTCGCCGGCTCCTTGCACACCAGCAGGTAGGGGTTGAGGTGGTGGTAGAACAGGGGCTTCATCCCGTTGCGCTTCGCCTCCTCGTCGAACTCCGGCACCTCGGTGAGCAGCCGCTCCATCAGCTCCGTCGCCTCCTCGACCCGCGCCATCGCCATCGGAATGGAGTTCGGCGCCGAGTGGAACGGAAGCTCGGCCGGGAAATAGCTCGGCGACATCGCGGCGAGGTCGATGGAGCCGTTCTGGATGAGGGCCAGGTTCTCGTTGGCCTTGCCGAGCACGCCTTCGTAGAAGATCCTGATCCTGATCTCGCCGTTGGTGCGCTTCTCGATCTCGCTCGCCCACCACTTGTCGACCTGCGCGCCGGCGGTCGTCTCGGTCCACTGGCTGCTCATGCGCAGCGTCTTCGCGGCGAAGCTTGCGCTGCTGAATCCGAATGCCACCGACGCTGCGACGGCAGCGGCGACAAGGCGTCCGAGCGGCATGTTCATGATGTCTCCTCCATGTTGTCGGGTTGTCGTGCGACCGCGTGTCGTTCGCGCCCGCCGAGGCCTTCGGATCCGGCGCCGCGGCCTGCGCCCGGCGATACTGACAAAGCGGATCCGTCAGTTCAAATGCTCCCATGGCCCGGGGTGTACGTCCGATTTGCGAGGTCCCTCGCTCCGGTCCCGGGATGTCTCCAGGATCGAGGATATCCTGCCCTCGTTCATCCCTCGCAGCCTCGGCGCCTGTCAGGGAATCGAGGGGGAGCCCGGGGTACAGGCTTGTGCGCGGGCGCTGCGGTACCATTCACCGGCCTGCATCCGCAGTCGCGGGGCCAATCCGGCCAGCCCGACGAACCAGCCCGGACGAGCGCCCTCCCCCCGATGCCGGAGCGCCCGGCCGTCACGACCCCACGGAGCCTGCCCATGCCGACCGCGCACGTCAACGACACCGCCCTGCACTACCGCTTCGATGGCCCGGAGGACGCGCCGGTCATCCTCGTCTCGAACTCGCTCGCGTCGGACCTCGCCATGTGGGACGACCAGATCGACACCCTGCTCGGGCTCGGCTTCCGGGTGCTGCGCTACGACAGCCGCGGCCACGGGCAGTCCGGCGTCACCCCCGGCCCGTACAGCATCGAGCTGCTGACCGCGGACGCGGTCGGACTCCTCGACGCGCTCGGCATCGAGCGCGCGAGCTTCATGGGCTGCTCCAAGGGCGGCATGGTGGGGCAGATGGCCGGCACGAAGCACGGCGACCGGTTCGACCGGATCGTGCTCTGCTCGACCTCCGCGTACATGGGGGGCGGCGACGTGTGGAAGGCCCGCATCGAGGCGGTGGCCAGCGGCGGCATGGCCGCGGTGGTCGACGCGACCATCGACCGCTGGTTCACCAAGGCGGGGCAGGAGCGGATGCCCGCCGACGTCGCCCGGGTCCGGGAGATGATCCTCGCCACCCCGCCGGAGGGATTCGTCGCCTGCGCCCGGGCGATCGCGGCGATGGACCAGCGCGAGACCATCCGCGCGATCGACCGGCCGACGCTGGTGGTGGTCGGGGAGCAGGATCCCGGCACCCCGCCGTCCGCGGCGGAGCTCATTCACGACCGTATCGCGGGCTCGAAGCTCGTGGTGCTCGCAGAGGCCGCCCACTTCTGCAACGTCGAGCGGGCCGGCCCGTTCAACGCCGCGCTGGAGGAGTTCCTCGGCGCATGAGCGCGGAGGTGAGGCCGGTCACGGGCGGGGACGCATCCGTGCAACCGGGAGACTCCGCAGGCATGAAGCGCCTCGAGGCCCGGCTGCGAGGGCTGGCGGGCAAGGCGGTCGCGGACTACCGCATGATCGAGGACGACGATCGGGTGATGGCGTGCGTGTCGGGCGGCAAGGACTCGTTCGTGATGGCGCACATGCTGGCCGCGCTCGGCGCTCACCACCTCAAGAGGTCGTCGCGCTCCACGAAGTGCAGCAGCAACCCGCCAAGCGACGCGGGATGCACGAATCCGATGCGGGCCCGGCGCGACCCGGGGCGGCCGACGCGGTCGATCATCCGGTGACCGGCCCCGGCGAGGCGGGCGAGGGTAGCGTCGATGTCGGGGGTTTTCAGCGCAAGGTGGTGCAGGCCGGGGCCGCGCCGCTCGATGTGACGGGCGATGGCGCCCTTGTCGCCCCGGGTGTTGCCGGGCGCTCCGTGCACCGGTCCTTCCGTGCGTGCATCCGCCGGACGCGGATCGAACGGCTGCAGAAGCTCCAGCTCGCAATCGCCGACGGTGAGGAAGCTCGCCCGCAGTCCGCCGACGGGCTCCGGCGGCCGGCTGTGGTAGACGACCCCGTACTTGTCGGAGGTGAAGCTCTCGATCGGCTGCCAGACTTCGAAATCGGTCTGAGTGCTCTCGACGGGGCAGCCGAGCCGGCCGGTGAACACCGCCCCGGCCGCGCGGTTGTCCTCGCTCGCGACCCCGATGTGGTCGATCCGCTCCACGCAGTCGCTCGCGCCCACCCCCGAGGCCGAGGCGACCGGCTCGCACAGCCGGGTCACGATGCCGCAGGTGTCGCGGGGCGCGAGCTCCACCTGGCTGCCCCCGCCAAGCCCCGCCGAAGCGCCCGCATGGGCGAAGCCGCGTTCGGCGGCACGGGCGGCCGGGTCCGGGTCCGCGACGGCGATGTGGTGGACGCCGCTTCGCGCCGCCCCGCCCACGAAAGCATCGCCGTGCCCGAACAGCGCGATCGCGCTCTCGCCGACCGGGACCCACGGGACCGCACCGCCGGGGGCGGACACCTCGGTGCACGGCAGACCCAGGTCGCGTTCGAAGACCGCCGCGACACGCTCGGGGTCGTCGACGACCACCGCGACGCAGGAGAGACGAGGCGCACTCGCCTCGGGACGCGGCGCCGCACCGGTTCCAGCTTCGACCCCTTGCATCGGCCTGGAGCCCCTCTCCGGTTTCCGCGCACCGGCACGCGAAGTAACAGTTGATGGGTTGGTGGGTTCCACACCTGCATCGGCCTGGATCCCTTCCCCGGTTTCCGCGTCCAATCCGGGCTCGGATGCCGGCTTCGTTCCGGATTCGGAGCGTCGGGCAATCGACTGAATTCAAACCACGCTCCGGATTCTTGCATAATCGCGTTCCGATCGGCGATCCGGAACCCGGGCCGGGGCGCCGGGCAGGAGCCCTGCCGAGCAACTGCATCCGTGATCGGTCAAGGCGGGAATCGAGGTGGAAACGAACCGCCGAGGAGTTCCCCGGCCGACGGACCGACGGGAGCTCGCCGGATCGGATTGGCGCCGCGCAATCCGATCTGGAGCGGCACCCGATGTGGAGGTGAAGGCGGGTTGCGCCTTCGGCGAACCCGGCCTTCGGGTAGTGCCTCAGCTTGACTCCGGGATCGTCATGTCGCGTCGAGGAAGAAAGTCGAACTGAGGCACTACCGGCCTTCGGGGCGGCTTGACCGGACACCGATGCGCGCGACCGACCGACGATGAGCGAAACCGAAACCGTCACCCAGTTCCTGAACACCGTCGGCCTCGAGTCGTGGGTGGTGCAGGTGTTCGTGGCCGTTCTCGCGACCGCGGTGCTCGCGTTCACGGCGAGGCGCTTCGTCGTACGGCTGCACGCCGCACTGGCGCGCACCCCCAGCGTGTGGGACGAGAGCTTCGTCGAGGCGCTCGGCCCGCCGCTCCGCGCATTCATCTGGATCGCCGGCATCGCGTTCGCGATCGATATCCTCCAGGAGGAAGCAGGGGCCGCCATCTTCGAGGCGATCGACCCGATCCGCGACGTCGGACTCATCGCGACGGTCGCGTGGTTCGTGGTGCGGTTCATCCGGATCGCGGAGATGAACTTCATCGCCGACAGGCAGGCGAAGAACGAGGACTTCGATCGAGCCACCCTGGACGCGATCGTCAAGCTGCTCCGGCTCTCGGTGCTGATCACCGCCTTCCTGGTGGCCCTGCAGACGCTGGGCTTCAGCATCTCCGGCGTGCTCGCCTTCGGCGGCATCGGCGGCATCGCGGTCGGCTTCGCGGCGAAGGACCTGCTCGCCAACTTCTTCGGCGGGCTGATGATCTACCTCGACCGGCCCTTCGCGGTCGGAGACTGGGTCCGCTCGCCGGACCGCGAGATCGAGGGCACGGTGGAACGGATCGGATGGCGCCAGACCGTCATCCGCGGGTTCGACACCCGCCCGCTCTACATCCCCAACAGCGCGTTCGCCAGCATCGCGGTCGAGAACCCCTCCCGCATGCGCAACCGCCGCATCTACGAGACCATCGGCATCCGCTACGACGATGCGGGAGTGATGGGCGCCATCGTCGCGGACGTGGAGGCGATGCTGCGCGCGCACGAGGACATCGATGCCGACAACTTCCTGATGGTGAACTTCAACGCCTTCGCGCCGTCCTCGCTCGACTTCTTCGTCTACTGCTACACCCGCACGAAGCTGTGGGCGGAGTACCACCGGGTGAAGCAGGACGTGCTGCTGCGCATCGTCGGGATCATCGACCGCCACGGGGCGGAGATCGCGTTCCCGACCTCCACGGTGCACGTGCCCGGCGGCGTCGCGATCGCCGAACCGGGCGCCGGCGAAGACGGCGGCGCCGGGCGGAATGAGGTGCGGCGGCGCGCAACGGGCTAGGGCGAGGCTGGAGAGCTCGGGAGCGGGCCCGGGCGGGGGCGGCGAGCGCCGCGGCAGTCAGGCGGCCTTGCGTTCGGTGATCGCCTCGCGCAGTCCCTCCAGGAGCCCTTCGAGCTTCGCCATGCGCTCGCGCAACCCGCCGAATTCGGCCAGGAGCCGGTCCATCCTCCCGTGCAGGCCGTCCATCTTCTCGTTCGTCTCCGCGCGCAGGCCATCGAGCTTCTCGTTCATCTCCGCGCGGAGATGCCGGTGGGAGGTCGCGATCGCGATCAGGATCACGACTCCGGTGCCGATTACGGTCCATGCTTCAGGCGTCATCACCATGGTCATCCCGTCCAGATGGTCCTCCTGATGATGCCGCAACGCCGGTCGGATTCCAGTCGCCCGAGAGCTTGCGTCGTGTCAGCTTTCGGCGACTCAAGTGTAGGCGAATTCGAGCCACCCGATTTTGCTATCCTCTCGCGCCGTCCCCGCGGCCACGACCGAATGGCGATGGAAGAACGCTACTACCCCGAGACGACAGAGCGCGACGCGCAGGCGTTCTGGGACGAGAACCGCGTGTTCGAGGTCCGCGAGGACGCCTCGCGCGAGAAGTTCTACTGCCTGTCGATGTTCCCGTACCCGAGCGGGAAGCTGCACATGGGGCACGTGCGCAACTACACCATCGGCGACGTGATCAGCCGGTACCAGCGCATGCGCGGGCGCAACGTCCTCCAGCCCATGGGGTGGGACGCGTTCGGCCTCCCGGCCGAGAACGCGGCGATGCAGAACCGGGTGCCGCCCGCGCGCTGGACCTACCGGAACATCGAGTACATGAAGGCGCAGCTCCGCCAGCTCGGGTTCGCCTACGACTGGAGCCGCGAGCTCGCGACCTGCCGGCCCGGGTACTACCGCTGGGAGCAGTGGCTGTTCACCCGGCTGTTCGAGCAGGGGATCGCGTACCGAAGGGAATCCGATGTGAACTGGGACCCGGTGGACCGGACCGTGCTCGCCAACGAGCAGGTCATCGACGGGCGCGGCTGGCGCTCGGGCGCGGCGGTCGAGCGGCGCAGGATCCCGCAGTGGTTCCTGCGCATCACCGACTACGCCGGGGAGCTGCTCGACGAGCTCGACCACATCGACTGGCCCGAGCCGGTCAAGACCATGCAGCGCAACTGGATCGGCCGCTCCGAGGGCACGGACATCGACTTCGAGATCGAAGCGACGGAGGAGTACGGCGAGCAGCCGCCGCTGCGCATCTTCACCACCCGCCCCGACACCGTGTACGGCGCGACCTTCATGGCGGTGGCGGCCGGGCATCCGATCGCGGCGACGGTCGCGGAACGGCGCCCGGACGTCGCCGCGTTCATCGAGGAGTGCCGGCGCGGCGGCACCTCGACGGCCGAGATCGCGAAGATGGAGAAACGCGGCATGCCGCTCGGCCTGAACGCCGTCAACCCGTTCAACGGCGAGCGCCTGCCGGTGTGGGTCGCGAACTTCGTGCTGATGGGCTACGGCACCGGCGCGGTGATGTCGGTGCCCGGACACGACGAACGCGACCACGAGTTCGCGCTCCGGTTCGGGCTGCCGATCCGCCAGGTGATCGCCCCCGCCGACGGCACCGGGGTGGACATCCGGGCCACCGCCTGGACCGACCGGGAGAACGCGGTCGTGGTCAACTCCGGCGAGTACTCGGGACTCGGCTTCCGCGAGTGCTTCGACCGCATGGCGGACTGGCTGGAGGAGACCGGCCGCGGCGCGCGCCGGGTCAACTACCGGCTCCGCGACTGGGGCGTGTCGCGCCAGCGCTACTGGGGCTGCCCGGTGCCCATCGTGCACTGCGACGCCTGCGGCATGGTGCCGGTGCCCGACGACCAGCTCCCGGTGCTGCTGCCGGAGGACGTGGACCTCCAGGGCGGCGGCTCGCCGCTCGCCCGCCTCCCGGAGTTCGTGGAGACCGCCTGCCCGAAGTGCGGGGCGGACGCGCGCCGCGACACCGACACCCTCGACACCTTCATGGAGTCGTCGTGGTACTTCGCGCGCTTCGCATGCGTGGACGCCGACACCGCCAAGCTCGATGCGCGCGCCGACTACTGGCTGCCGGTCGACCAGTACGTCGGGGGCGTCGAGCACGCCATCCTGCACCTGATGTACGCGCGGTTCTACCAGAAGCTGATGAACGAGGCGGGGCTCGCGAAGGCGCGCGAGCCGTTCGCGAGCCTGATCACCCAGGGCATGGTGGTGGCCCCCACGTTCTCCCGCGACGAAGACGGCGCAGTGCGGTACTACGCGCCGGCCGACGTGGAGATCAAGCACGACGACAAGGGCGGCATCTCCGGCGCGCACCTGCTCGCCGACGGCCGGCCGGTCAAGGTCGGCGCCATCGAGAAGATGGCGAAGTCGAAGAACAACGGCGTGGACCCCGAGCAGATGATCGCCCGGTACGGCGCCGACACCGTCCGGCTCTACATCATCGAGACCTCGCCCCCGGACCAGATGCTGGAGTGGTCCGACCGCGCGGTGGAAGGGGCGTCGAAGTTCCTGCGCAGGCTGTGGCGCATCGTGCGCGAGCACGTCGAGGAAGGGCCGGCGCCCGCTCTCGATGTCAACCGGCTCGACGGCCCGGCGCGCGAGCTGCGCTGCCGCATCCACGAGACCATCGCCAGGGTGAGCGACGACGTCGGGCGCCGCTACAAGTTCAACACCGCGTGCGCCGCCTGCCGCGAGCTCGTCAACGACGTCATGGCGTTCGACGCGAGCACCGGCGCCCGGCGGAGCGTGGTGCGCGAGGCGCTGGAGTCGGTGGTCCTGATGCTCGCCCCGGTGGTCCCCCACGTCTGCCACACGCTGTGGCGGGCGCTCGGGCACCGCGACCCCGTCATCGACGCGCCGTGGCCCGTCGCCGACGAGGCCGCGATGTCGCGCGACGTGATCGAGCTCGTGGTCCAGGTCAACGGCAAGCTCCGCGGCCACGTCAGCGTCGGCGCCGATGCGGACCGGGAAGCGGTCGAGCGTGAGGCGCAGCGCAACGACAACGTCGCCCGCTTCATCGGCGGGAAGCCGATCCGGAAGGTCATCGTGGTGCCCGGACGGCTCGTCAACATCGTCGTATGAGCATCAGCGATTCCCGCCAATGCCCGGAGAGGCCGCGCCATGGTGGAATTCTGGTGTGATTTCGACCTTCAGTGCGTCGAATCGAGGGGATTGCAGGGGCCTGTTCCCGCCTGGTGGGAATTGCTGTATGAGCATCGCCGCATCGATCGGGGGCGGGAGACCTGTTGCGGGACTGCGGAGCCGGGCACTGATGCCGGCGCTCGCGCTCGCGTTCGCGATTGCCGGCGGGTGCGGATACCAGCTCCGCGGGACGGCATCGCTCCCGCCCGAGCTCGGTGCGGTGCACGTCACCGGCCCCCGCGACGTCCGCGCCGCGGTCGTCCGGCTTCTCGACGGCGCGGGCGTGCCCGTCGAGCCGGCGCGCGGCCCGGCGGGCATCGTGCTCCGGCTCGAGGACGAACGGCTCGACCGGCGCGTCCTGTCCGTCGACCCGGACACCGGGAAGGAGAGCGAGTTCGAGATCGCCTACCACGTGACGTTCCGGGTGACCGGCCCGGAGGGCGAGGAGCTGGTGCCGGCGCAGACCGTATCGCTGCTCCGCGACTACGTGTTCGACACCCGCGCGGTGCTCGGGAAGATCCGCGAGCAGGAGGAGGCGCACGCCGAGATGCGCCGTGACGCGGCCGCCCGGATCGTCACCCGCATCGCAGCGTCGCTCGGCCGGTGACCACGATCCGCCCCCCGCTCCGCACCCGCACCGCGGGGAGCCGCCCGTAGCGTGCGCGTCCGTCCCGAGCAGCTCGAACGTCATCTGAGGCGCGGGCTCGCGAGCGTCTACGTCGTCCACGGCGACGAGCCCCTGCAGCGCGAGGAGTCCCTCGATGCGATCCGCGCCGCCGCCCGGGCGGCCGGATGCGCGGAACGCATCGTGCTCCACGCGGAGTCCGGCTTCGACTGGCGCGAGCTCCAGGCCCGCGCCGCGAGCCTCTCGCTGTTCGCCGAGCGCAGGCTCATCGACCTGAGGATGCCCGACGGCTCGCCGGGCCGGGAGGGCGGACCCGTCCTCCTGCGGTACGCGGCGAGCCCGCCGCCGGACATGGTGCTGCTGCTGTCGTGCCGCCGCCTCGACCGCCGCTCGACCTCGACGAAGTGGTTCAAGGCCCTCGAAGGCGCCGGCGACGTGGTGGAGGTGTTCCCGGTGAGCCCCCGCGACCTCCCGCGGTGGATCGCCGATCGGGGCGCGGCGCGCGGCGTCGCCTTCGAGCGGGACGCGGCGGGGGCGCTCGCGGAGCGCAGCGAAGGCAACCTCCTCGCGTGCGCGCAGGAGATCGACAAGCTTCGCCTGCTCTGCGAAGGGCGGCCGGTCACCGTGGACGACGTCATGGGCACCGTGGCGGACAGCGCCCGGTTCGGGGCGTTCGACCTCATCGACCCGGCGCTCGAAGGCGACGGCGCGCGCTCGGTGCGGATCCTGCGGGTCCTGCGCGACGAGGGGTTCGAGCCGATCCACGTCCTCGGCTCGCTCACCTGGGCGATCCGCGGCGTGTGCGGCATCGCGGCCGGCGTCGAAGGCGGCGCCCGGCTCGACGACGTGCTGCGGGGAGGCTTCGGCGCGTGGTGGAGACGCAGGCACCTCGTCCAGCGTGCGCTCTCGCGCATGCCCCGCCGGGGCTGGGTCCGGCTGCTGGGGGTCGCCGAGGGGGTGGACCGGATGCTGAAGGGATCGCCAGCGCGTTCCGGCGCCGTGGTCCGCTGGTCCCGCGACGACGGGTGGGCGGGCCTCGAACGCCTCGTGCTCGGGATGTGCCGGGTGAAACTGCCACCGGCCGCGCCCTATAATTGACCGCATCACCGGCCGCGAACGCACGACCCGCGGCACGACGGAGGACGGACCCATCGCATCCATGGCCGCGGCCGGCGCGGCTTCGCGACCCGAAGCCGCGACCGGGGACCTGAACGCCTACATGCTCGATGTCGGCGCCCGCGCCCGGGCCGCGGCCGGGACGATGGCGGGCGCACCCACCGGGGCCAGGAACGCCGCGCTGATCGCCATCGCGGACGCGATCGGGGACCGGGCGCCCGCCATCCGGACGGCGAACCGCGAGGACCTCGACGCGGGCCGATCGAACGGCCTCGCCGCCCCGTTGCTCGACCGGCTCGAGCTCACCGAGGCGCGCATCCGCTCCATGGCCGAGGGGCTGCGCCAGATCGCGGCGCTCCCGGACCCCGTCGGCGAGATCAGCGAGATGCGGAGGCGGCCGTCGGGCCTGGAGATCGGCCGGATGCGGGTGCCGCTCGGGGTGATCGGCATCATCTACGAGTCGCGTCCCAACGTCACCGCCGACGCTGCGGCGCTGTGCCTGAAGTCCGGCAACGCGACCATCCTGCGCGGCGGCTCCGAGGCGCTGGCGTCGAACCTCGCCATCGCCGCGTGCATCCACGCGGGGCTTGCGGCCGCGGGGCTCCCCCGCGATGCGGTCCAGGTGGTGGAGACGCGCGACCGCGCCGCGGTCGGGATGCTCGTCGCCATGGACGAGTACGTGGACGTCATCGTGCCGCGCGGCGGCCGGGGGCTCATCGAGCGCATCGGCCGGGACGCCCGGGTCCCGGTGATCAGGCACCTCGACGGCAACTGCCACGTCTTCATCGACGACCGCGCCGACCCGGACATGGCGGTCGCCGTCGCGTTCAACGCCAAGACCTACCGCTACGGCATCTGCGGGGCGATGGAGACCCTGCTCGTCGGGCGCGGCATCGCGTCCCGGGTGCTCCCGCCGCTCGCGGAGCGGTTCGCGGATGCCGGGGTCGAGCTCCGCGGCTGCGAGGAAGCCCGGGCGCTGGCCGCCGGCGCGGTCCCGGCCACGGAGGAGGACTGGGAGACGGAGTTCCTGGCCCCCGTTCTCGCGGTGCGGGTGGTCGGCGACATCGACGAGGCGATGGCGCACATCGGCCGCTACGGCTCCGGCCACACCGACGCCATCGTGACCGGCGATCTCGCCCGTGCCCGCCGGTTCATGACCGGGGTCGATTCGAGCTCGGTCATGGTGAACGCTCCGACCTGCTTCTGCGACGGCTTCGAGTACGGACTCGGCGCGGAGATCGGCATCAGCACCAACAAGCTGCACGCCCGCGGGCCGGTCGGGCTCGAAGGGCTCACCACGCAGAAGTTCATCGTGCTCGGCAACGGACAGGTACGCGGCTGATCGACGCCCGCATCGTCCACCGCAGCCTTCGCGGCCCCGGCGCCCGCGCGGGGAGGCATGGTCGCCGCCGTGCCTGACCGCCCCGAAGCATGAAGACCGTTTCACGGCAAGCCATCGGCATCCTCGGCGGAACGTTCGACCCGGTGCACTGCGCGCACCTCCGTCTCGCCCTGGAGCTGCGCGCCGCCCTGCGTCTCGACTCCGTGCGCCTGATGCCCGCGCCCAGTCCCCGGCTCCGGCGCGCGCCCGAGGCGAGTGCGGACGTGCGCATGCGTCTGCTCGAAGCGGCGGTGGCGGATGTCGCCGGTATCGAGGCGGACGGGCGCGAGCTCTCGCGCCCGGGACCGACCGTGACCGCGGACACGCTGCGGGCCATGCGCGAGGAACTCCCGCACGCGTCGCTGTGTCTGATCCTGGGAATGGACGCGCTCTCGCGACTCGACGCCTGGATCGACTTCGAACGCATTCCGGCGCTCGCCCACGTGGTCGTCGCCGAACGCCCCGGCTTTGCGCCGCTCCCGCGCGACGGGGCCGCCGCGGACATCCTCCGCGACCGCCGGTGCGACGACCCCGACGCGGTCCGGACCGCCCCCGCGGGCCTCGCCTTCTTCGTGCGGGACGTTCCCACCCTCGACATCTCCGCCACCCGCATACGTTCGCTGCGAGCGCGCGGAGAGTCGATCCGCTTTCTCGTCCCCGACCGGGTGCACGACATCATCGTCAAAGAGGACCTGTATGCCCATCCATGCTGAAGGACCCCCCCGCCTCGCCGCGGAGCCCGGAAAGGGCTCCGCGACGCATCGTGCCCGTGCCCAGGGTGGCGCGGGTGGCGCCAGCCTCGCAGCGGAGCCCGGAAAGAGCTCCGCGACCCCCCATGCCACGGGCTCCTCGACCTCCCATGCCACGGGCTCCGCGCCCCCCCGTGCCGCGGGCTCCGCGACCCCCCATGCCGCCGCGCTGACGCACCTCGTCACCGGCGCCCTCGCGGATCGCAAGGCGCAGCGCGTCACCATGCTGGACGTCCACGACCTGACCGACGTCACCGACGTGATGGTCATCGCCAGCGGACGGTCCCCGCGCCACGTCAAGGCCGCGGCCGAGCATGTCGTCGAGAAGACCAAGGCGGCGGGCTGCCGGCCGCTCGGGGTGGAGGGACTGCGCGAAGGCGAGTGGGTGCTCGTCGACCTCGGCGACCTCGTGCTGCACGTCATGACGCCCGAGACCCGCGAGACCTACCAGCTCGAGAAGCTGTGGGGCGGCGCCGCCCGCAAGCGGGTGTCGCCGGGCTCGGGGTCGCCTTGAGCTCCGGCGCCGGGGGGCGGCAGGTCCCTTGCGGGATTGCGCACAAGCCCCTCGTGGGGGAGGGAGTCGCCTTGAGCTCCGATACCGGGGAACGGCAGACCCGCCCGGCGGGTCCGTCACGCACCCGCGGCTCTGCGCGGCGCCTTCGGTCCGCCCGCGGGGGGCGGCAGGTCCGGCCGGCGGGTTCGTCACGCCGTCCGGCCCCGCGCCGCGCCATCGTTCGAATGCACGTCCGCCGCCGCTGCGGTCCGGCGCCGAGCCGGAACGGTCCGGCCGGGCTCGGGGTCGAGCGCGTCCGACACCGCGGCACGGTCGCCCCGGACCGGCCACGTCCATGCGCATCCACCTGATCGCCATCGGCCATCGCCGCGCCGGATGGGAGCGGGACGGATATCGGGAGTATGCCCGCCGGATGCCTCCGGAGCTTCCGCTCGAGCTCCACGAGGTCCCGCCCGCGAAGCGCGCCAGGGGGGCTCCGGCCGAGCGCGGCGTCGAGGACGAGGCGAGGCGGCTGCTCGCGGCCGTCCCCGCCGGCGCCCGCGTCGTCGCCCTGGACGAGCACGGCGCGCCTTGGACGACGCTGGAGCTCTCGCGCCGGATCGAGGGCTGGATGCGGGACGGCCGGGCGCTCGCACTGCTCATCGGCGGCGCGGACGGGCTCGCCCCGGCCTGCATCGAGGCGGCCGGGCACCGCTGGTCGCTGTCCCCTCTCACCCTGCCGCATGGTCTCGCCCGTATCGTCGTCGCCGAACAGCTCTACCGGGCGTCCACGATCCGTCGCGGCCATCCCTACCATCGCCGATGACCGATCGGCATTGCTGAAGATGATCCACCTGGCGTCGAAGTCGCCGCGCCGGCGCGTGCTGCTCGACCAGATCGGCGTCGACTACGCCGTCGTCGACGCGCCGATCGACGAGGTGCGGCAGCCCGGCGAGGCGCCCGGACGGTTCGTCGAGCGCATGGCGTGCGAGAAGGCGCAGGCCGGGCTCGCGGCGTTCGGGGATGCGCGCACCGGGCCGGTGCTCGCGGCCGACACCGCGGTGGTCCTCGGCGAGCAGGTGCTCGGGAAGCCGCGCGATCCGGAACATGCGATGGCGATGCTCGGCGCGCTGTCGGGAAGAATGCACCATGTCATCAGCGCGGTGGCGATCGCGGGAACCCGTGCCCGGAGCGCCGGAGGCGGCC
The DNA here is from genome assembly GCA_965202735.1 of Gammaproteobacteria bacterium. Classification (GTDB taxonomy): domain Bacteria; phylum Pseudomonadota; class Gammaproteobacteria; order HK1; family HK1; genus HK1. The sequence continues at coordinate 4,009,145 of OZ241844.1, read as the reverse complement.
TCGCGGACAACGATGTGCGTGAGAGGGTCGGCAGCCACATGCGTGAGAGGGCCGGCAGCGATGTGCGTGAGAGGGCCGGCAGCGCGCGCGGCGCTGGCGCGCCGCGGGTCGCGACCAGCGTCAGCCGGGTCTGGCTCCGCGAGATCGGGCTCGACGAGCGCCGCCGGTACTGCGCGAGCGGCGAGCCGCTGGACAAGGCCGGCGCCTACGCGATACAGGGACGTGCCGCGGTCTTCGTCGCACGGCTCGACGGCAGCTACTCGGGGGTGATGGGCCTGCCGCTGTTCGAGACGGCCTCGCTGCTTCGCGAGGCGGGCATCCGGGTCTGAGCGTGAGTGACATGCTGCTCGCCGGCGCCCGGCGCGACGGAAGCGGCGCATTCCTCGACTCGTGGGAGCGACCGAATCCGAAACCGTTCGGTTGTCGGGTGATGGCGGAGTGGGAAGGACGCGGAAGACCGCCGCCTGGACGGGACATGGATGTTCATGGTTGTGGAATCGTCCGCTTCATGAATCCATCGAAGAGCGGCACGGTGAAAGCTGTGTCGCCGTGGGCGGGGCTGTAGATCATTCCCTTGGCGACGAGTGAATTGCGCACGGGAGCCACCGTGGTGACCTTCCGGTCGAGAATGCGAGCGATATCCCCGGACCGGTGGGGGCCGGGGCCAAGCTCCGCCATGGCGCGCAAGTAGCGCTTCTGGGTCGGCGTCAAGCGGTCGAACCGTACGCGGAAAAAGCTCGCGTCCAATTCGGCAAGCGCCTCGTTCGTTGCACGTCGTGCGTCACTGAACGTGATTGGGGAATTATCGGCGGCGTTCCAGATGTGCTTGCCCCATTCCTGGAGGAAGTAGGGATAACCACTCGTCTCGCGCAGGACTTCGGAGACGGCCTGGGGGCTGAAGGCCACACCTTCCTTGCAGGCTGGTACGGTCAAGGCGTCTCGGGCGTCGTCATCGTCGAGGCGATCGACTGGCGCGAATTCAAAGAGGCGTTCTGCATAGGACTTGGCATCCCCGGTCCGACCGACCAGTTGAGGTAATCCTGCCGCTACCATGGTAATCGGCAATTGCTGCTGGCTGGTGTTGTGGAGAGCGGCGATGAGGGAAGCCAGTTGGTCCTCCGGCACATATTGCAGCTCGTCAATGAAGAGCACGAGGGCCGTGGCACGTTCGTTTGCGGCCTTGCCGAGAGCCTCGAGGAGATCCGCAAGGTCGGTGTCGAGATCGCTGCTGTCGGCCAGCCCGATCTCGGGATCGGCGTCGATGCTGAATTCGATGTCCTGATACTTGATTTTGAGAGCCCTGGTGAAGCTCGCCAGCGCCCGCATTCCTCTCAGCAGGTTGTCCCTGAGTGCCTCGCCACGGCTCATGCGCAAGAGAGCCGACCGCAATGGCGGAACGAGCAGGGCCGGCAGTGAACGCTCTTCAGGAGCCTCCATTCTGACGCTTGCGATGCCGCCCGCCTCCGCATCGAGGCGAATTCGATTGAGGAGGACGGTCTTGCCGACTCCCCGCAACCCGTAGAGGATGAAGCTTCGAGCCGACCTCCCCGATCGGATGCGGTCGAGTGCTACGGCGGCGCGTTCGATCAGGTCGTCGCGGCCCGCAAGTTCAGGCGGGGGTGTGCCGGCACCCGGGGAGTAGGGATTCTGCCGCGGATCCAATTTGAGTCACCTTACCTTTGTTTATCTGAATTCGATAATATATCGAGCCAGGACTTGCGTGACGTGTTCCCGGGGATCTCGTGCGCGGCCGCGCATGCCCCGCCGGTCCGGGGCGAAGCCTCGCTACAGCTTGTCCCGCAGTACGTAGTACAGCATCCCGAGGACCAGCAGCGGGTGGCGGAACCAGGCGCCTCCCGGGAACGCCCGGTGCCGCAGCCCCGCCAGCACGTCGAAGCGTTCCGCGGTCCCCGCCACCGCCTCCGCAATGAGCTTCCCGGCAATCTGGGTCAGGGCCACTCCATGCCCCGAGAACCCCTGGGCGTAGAAGCCGTTCGGAGCGAGCCGCCCGACGTGCGGCAGCCGGCTCATCGTGATCGCGAGCCGTCCGCTCCACGCGTAGTCGACCCGCGCGTCGGCAAGCTGCGGAAACACCCGGAGCATGTAGCGGCGGACGAACCCCCTGGGGTCGGCGAGCGGCCGGTCGGACCAGGTCTCGCCGCCGCCGAACAGGAGCCGGTGGTCGGCCGTGCACCGGTAGTAGTCAACGACGAACCTGGTCGAGTGCACGCAGCCGCCGCTGCGTATCAGGGCGCGGGCCCGATCCTCGCCCAGCGGCTCGGTGGCCAGCACGTGGTTGACGATCGGCATGATCCGGGACTCGATCCGCGGCTCCAGGCGACCGAGATAGGCGTTGCCGGCAAGGACGACGTAGTGCGCTTCGACGACACCGTGCGCGGTGGACACCAGCGAAGGCGCGCTCCACCTGATGCCCTCGACCCGTGAGCCTTCGAAGATCCGCGCGCCGGCGCGCTCCGCGGCCTCGGCCATCCCGAGGGCGAAGCGCAGCGGATGCAGGTGCCCCCCGCCCTCGTCCATCCGCCCGCCGACGTAACACTCGCTCGCGACCTCCTCTCGCATCTCCGCGCGGGACAGCATCCGGTAGCCGCGGTAGCCGAAGCGACGGTGGCAGAGCTCCGCCTCGCTCTCGATCCACCCCATGTACCGCGCGCGGGTGGAGGCGAGGAGATTGCCCTGCCGCCAGTCGCATCGAATCCGGTGGCGGGCCATCCGCTCGGCGATGACCGCCTTCGCCTCCTCGCACAGCGCCCACAGCGCCGCGGCCCGTGCAGGGCCGACGGCTCGTTCCAGCGCGCCCATCGACTGCCGCATCCCGCTGCCGACCTGGCCGCCGTTGCGCCCGCTCGCGCCCAATCCCACCCGGGCCGCCTCCACCACGACGACCGAATACCCCCGCTCGGCGAGGTGCAGGGCGGCGGAGAGCCCGGTGAACCCGGCGCCGACGACGCAGACATCGGCCGTCTCGCGCCCCGCGAGCGCACGGCGGCGCCCGAACGCCGGGGCGGTGGCTGCATACCAGGTCTCGGGGCGGGTATCGGGCGGCTCCATCGCAGGGGTCGTCCCGTGTGGCCGGTCGCACGATGGTAGCCCGGCGGGCGGCAGCTCGACAGGCGGGCGCCGGAGCGCGGGCGCCGCCCGCTTCAGGTGGAGAGGGCTGGCATCCGCTGCGGACGCTGACGAGAATGATCTCGCCACGTGTCGAGCGCACCATGCCACCACAACGGGGCCCTGCGGGTGCAGTTGGCAACCTTGTTTCGCTCACTGTCCTGCGTACCGGCCGCGCGCGGACGACAGCCCCGGCGCGACTGGCGACAGCACCCGCGCCATCGCGCAGCCCGGTACGCGATCCGGCCATCGCCCGCCGCGCTGCCCACAACCATGCGCTTGCGGTCGAATTCAAGCGCATTCACTCCTGCGGGATTGCGCATGAGTCGATGAAATCAGCGAGCAATGCAGGAAGCTCCGTCGGCCGGTACTTGATGGGCATTGTGGTGTGACGCTCCTGAATAAAGTCGAACAGACAGCCCTGCATCGGATATAGGACGGCCATAGTGATGTCTCTGTCGTCGTCCTCCGGCACCTCCAGCGTCACATCCGTCAAGGTGCGGCGACCAGTCTCGATATCGTAGTCGTAGTGCGCACGTCCGATGCAGGTATACGCAATAATGGACATGGCCATGTCCAGCTTTCCGCTGTCCTTCAGGGTGCGCAGACGACCACGGTTCGATGCGGTCACTCCATGAAGCTGCTCGGGAAACGTGTCGAACAGGGTGACCAACGTCTCTGTCGATATGGTGGTTACCAGCCGCAGGGTATCGGAATTCGCGATGGCGACTTCGTCGATGTCGTTCCCACAATAATCGAAAACCCCTTCATGTTCGATTATATGTTCGACTTCAATGGTCTCTCCCGTGCGCAAGCCACGCACGATTGCCAGAAAAGCAATACTTCCCGTGCTACCGGCACCGGTATATTGCTCAAGGACATGGATCAGAGTGCGATCATCATCCAGCTCTCCGACCTCACGGTATCCGAAGGCATCCCCAGAGCGATCCTTCGGATGCCACGGGATATGAACAACGTACCCCTCTCTCTCCCACATATGTAGTTCATGGGGAGGCACACGTGGCAAGTGATCAGTGCCCGCACGGCACACGTCGCGGCGCATCGAAGAGGGCGTGCCCACCCCGAGCAACGCCTTGATGCAGACCGAATGCGGCGTTGCCGGCACCGATGTTCCGACCTTCGTCACCAGCAGATCTTGAGCCTCTTCTCCAGTGTGCGACAACCGATTTGGCGTTCTTAGCGTCATCATCCGAGAGCGATCCTCGTCCTTCGGGTGCATCCTGTACTTCAAAGATGCCAGGGAACTCGTCACTGGTAGACTTTGAGGGAGGTCGATACGCACGCTGCCGAGATCCAGCACCACGTCGCCCAGCGCAAAGGTTCCGGTCCTGGCGAGTACATTGAGTACCCGTTGCCCTCCGCCGAGCTCGACGATCCGCTCTGCATAGTAGGCGATCAAGCACGGCACGGCTTCGTAGTGAGCGCCAATTCCGGAGTGTTGATCGAAACCGCACTCGTCATCGCGCGCTTGCAGCCATCGAAGCTGCTCGTCCAGCATATTTCCCTCCACCTCTCCCACTCCCTCCGATTCCTCCAACCCGTCTCGATGGAGGATAGCCACCTCGATGTCCATCCTCGAGAGCAAGGGATCGCGGCACACGATGATGTCGGGTACACCTTGCGCCGTCTCGCAGTCGTAGCTCGGTCCGTAGGGCTGTCCCCATTGATCCCACTGCTCCTCGTCTGCCGTCGGTTCCGGAATGACGGATAGGTCAACCGCCGCTCGGATTCCTATTGCTGATCTTATCTGCTCCTCGTCTGCCGTCGGTTCCGGAATGACGGACAGGTCAACTCCCGCTTCGAGTCCCAATTGCTGATCCCACTGCTCCTCGTCTGCCACCGCAACTGTCGGTACTGTGGTGGTCGCCATCAGACAGACCACCAGGGCCAAGATCGATCCTTTCTTCATGTTCTTGCTCCTCATTATTACAGGTAACTACTCACCCGCTCTTGGTAGCCGCATGAAGAAGTCGTAGGCCACGAAGAGAGCGGCTCGGCCTGTGAAGTCCCTCGGTGAGATTGAAGCCCTGCTGCCGACCCGACTCGGCCCCGCTGCCCTCGCCCGAGAATCACTCCAGGAGCCTTTCCCCACTGCACGTCAATCACGCCCTTTGCGGGGTGCTTACGGAAGTACGACCGGTACACCTCGTTCATCCGCGCGTAGTCGTCGAAAGAGCTCGTCACGCAGCACCCCGCCTCGATCGCATGGCTGTACGGCGCGACCGGACGGGCACCGCCGGACACCATGTGAAAGAGAGTTGCCGTCATGGGGAGCCGACGGGGAACGAGGAGTCGATCACGATGAAGAACTCTCTGAAGCCGCGCATGATGTTGAGCGCGAGCAAGGGGCCGGCCCGCTCGAACGCCCTCACTAGCTCCCCGGCGTCGCGCACGGGGCGCCGGTTCACCGCGAAAATGACGTCGCCGGGCCGGATGCCGTTGTGCGCGGCGCGGGACCCGCGCGCCACCTCCGCGGCGATGACCCCCTCGATGCGGCCATACGCCAGGTCGCCCTGCTCCAGGTCGCGCAGCGTCGCCCCTTCGAGCGCGGAGGGGACGTCCGCCGCGACCGGCGCATCGCCGACCCGCACGTCAAGCCGGATGCGGCTCCCCTCGCGCTGGACCTCGATATCGAACTCCCCGCTGGCCCAGACCTGTGCGAAGTAGTTCCTGAAGTTGCGCGAGCCATCCACCGGCGAGCCGTTCACCGCGACGACGTAGTCGCCGACCTGGATCCCCGCAGTCTCGATTGGTGAGCCCGGCTCCACGTGCGAGACTCGCACGCCTAGCACGAAGTCAGGATCGAGTTGTCTGTACGCCTCGACCAGACCGGACATGGATTCATCGGGCACGAACCCGATCCACTCGCGCTGCATCTTGTAATTCTTCACGAGTTGGTTCATCGTCTCGTCCGCGGTGTTGATGGGCACCGCGAACCCGATGCCATCCTTCATGCGTTGCTTGGCGGCGTTGATGCCGACCAGCTCGCCGCGCAGGTTCACCAGCGCGCCGCCCGAGTTGCCCGAATTGATCGCCGCGTCGGTCTGGATGAAGTCCACTAGGCTCCCGACTATCCTGCCTTCAGGGGACTGGGGATTCACCCCCTGTCTTTTGAGCCCGCTGACGATCCCCGATGTGACGGTCTGCCCGAGCCCGCGGAGGCTGCCGATGGCGATGACGAAGTCGCCGACCTCCAGCGCGTCGCTGTCGCCCATCGGGAGCGCGGCGAGCCCTTCGGCCTCGATCCGGAGCAATGCGATGTCGGTCCCCGGATCGCTGCCGAGCACCTCGGCATCTAAGCGGCGATTGTTCTTCAGGGTGACGGTCACGGAGTCGGCGCCAGCGACCACGTGGTGGTTGGACAGCACGTAGCCGCGACCGGCGTCGACGATCACCCCGGAGCCGACGCTCTGCGGCGGCCGCGCCGGGGCGTCGTCGTCCGGCAGGTCGAAGAAGCGGCGGAAGAACGGGTCGCGAAACAGGGGGCTGTAGCGAAACCGGGTGTCAGGGTGCTTGAAAGCCTTTTCCTTGATCGAGATATTGACCACGGCGGGGGTGACGTCGCGGAGCAGCGGGGCGAGGGTCGGGACCCCGTCGCGCAACGGCAGCGGCGCCGCCGCGTGCGCGGCGCCGGCGGCAAGGACGCATGCCACGACCACGCGCCGGCGGCCCTTCATCGCCACGCGCACCGCCGATCCGGGCTCCCCGAGGGCCTCGGGTTCTCGTGGTTGAGCCGGGCTTCCATAGTGTCGGGTCTCCGTCGGGCTCCGCGCGCTTCAGGTGGAGAGGGCTGGCATCCGCTGCCGCAACTGCCAGTACCATGGCGGTCGCCATTAGCCAGACCGCCAGGATCGATCCTTTCTTGTTCTGCTCCTCTTCAATAAGACTGCAGCTACGGTCCGGAATCCGCCATAAGTCTATGGGGCGATGGGCGTCCATTTGCGGGCGAGGCGCTGCGCTTCGATTTGTTCCTCGGGGGTGAGGTAATTCGATGCGATGAAGTCTCTCAGTTCCACGGCGAGTCCGGGGGGGACTTCCCCGGATTCGACGACGGCGAGGTTAAGAAACATGTATGCTAACTCAAAGTCCTGCCTGACACCCGTGCCTAGATAATACATGATTCCGAGAAGATACTTCCCATAGGAGCTTTGCGAATCGGCGGCTTTGCGGAACCAGTCTACGGCGTGGTTATAGTTTTGGGGGACACCATAGCCGAATCTGTACTGGAGCCCGAGATAAATCTGCCCCTGGGGGTCGCCTTGCTCGGCGGCCTTGCGGAACCAGTGTGCGGCTTGCGCGAAATCCTGGGAGACACCTTCGCCTTTGTGGTACATCCAACCGAGATTGTTCTGTGCGCCGGGGTCGCCTTGCTCGGCGGCGGCCGCGATGCTCAGAGCAGGCTCTGGATTATGTACGCACGCGACGGCCGCGGTGCAGAGTGCGATCACGAATGCGGTTGGGTAACGCATAGTTATGCTCCTCACAGAAAAAATATTATTACCATCAATTCTTCTGCGGTGTCGGAATGCTAGATCTAAGATCTAAAGTAACCACTCACCCGCTCTTGGTAGCCGCATGAAAAAGTCGTAGATCACGAAGAGAGCGGTTCGGCCAGAGCCGAAGAAAGGACGATCTCACTATCGGCATCGACCGAGACGCCCGCGCCCTCGATGCGTTCGAATGCGACTACGCTGGTCGAGATCGTTCACGGCTGCGCCCACCGGTAACCCTCTCGTTGCCATCCAGATCCCCTCGCCGGTCGCGCCGTCGACAATATGGGTGAGTAGTTACGATCTAAACTCCCTAATTCTGGTACTTGACGACGTTCCCTTTGTTATCGAACTTGCCGGTTTCGCAGATTACTCTCGGGCTTGCACCCTCACGGGCGATGACTCGGTAGACGAATCCTTCTGTTGATCTTTTATCAACATATTTTTTCATATATTTTTCATAAAAATCAGGATTTTTCTCTATAAATTTTCCCATACTGTTCTTACGACGTATATCGGTCTGCACTAGACAACCGTCCGCAGGAATAACGAACGTATTATCAAGACCTGTCAGAAGAAAACATTCACCGATTGCCAGAGGCAAGAAAGTTGTCCTATCACTATCTATTAATTTGCCACAATTTCCCGCTCCTTCGCTTTGTCCCGAAGCAAGAAGCATGAAGGATATCAAGATTTTCATTTTCAAGAGATTTGGCCGAAACAACCCCATAAAACGACCGAAACTCAGGTAGGTACCCATCATCATGATCTCCTTTTATTTAATGAGTGGCATTGTCTCAGTCGCGTCAAGGGTGCTTGCCTGGATCGAATGCAAGAAGCGGATCTTTTTACACTTCATTACTCACGAACCAGCGGATTCGTCGTAGGTTGCGGTTAACAGGTGATCCTACTCCGAAATTATAAAATGCTCCCTGTTCCTGACTATCCATTCGGCAGGCCGGGGTGTCCATTCTCGTGCAAGTCTCTGCGCTACAACGATCTCGGCGGGGGTGAGGAGAGAAGCGATGCTGTCTGGGAAAATGGTCAAGACCACATCCCATTCTGCGGTAGTCAAGCTCGGAATTTTAGGAATTTTTCCCCTGCCGTAGCGCCACATGCCCGCAAAAAGATTTCTTGGACCCTCAGTGGCGAGGCTGTACCACATGTACGCAAGTATGTAGTTCTTGGGGACAAGGGGAGCAAAGATTCCAGTAAGGTAAGAACTTCCGAGCTTGAACATCGCATCGGAGTGACCTCGCTCGGCGGCCTCGCGGATCCAGCGCAGGGCCAGCCTGTTGTCCTGAGGGGTTCCTTCGCCGCCTCCGTACATTTCCCCCAATTTGCTCTGCGCGGCGAGTTCCCCCCGTTCGGCGGCCTTGCGAAACAAGTGCACGGCTTGAGCTTTGTCCTGTTCGACACCTCTGCCGTATTTGTACATCAATCCGAGGTTGAACTGCGCGTCGGGGTCGCCTTGCTCGGCAGCCTTGTGATACCAGTACGCGGCTTGCGCGTCGTCCTCCTCGACACCTTCGCCGGAATCGTACATGTGTCCGAGGCTAAACTGCGCGCTGGAGTTGCCTTGCTCGGCGGCCTTGCGATACCAATGCGCGGCTTGTGCGTCGTCCTCTTCGACGATTTCGTATTCAGGACCGTCAGGCCCTAGGGCCTGTTAACGCAATTTCTGATAGACTCTGGACCTACGGTCGATGAAGAGGATTCCAGAGCTATGGAGCTCACGCAAGCGCACTACGAGCGCATCGCGCATGTGTTTCCGCGCCAACGGGGCAATGTCTCGCTCACTCATCTGGCGGTGCTCAACGCCATCCTGTATGTGGCCGAGCAAGGCTGCAAGTGGCGCGGGCTGCCGGCCCATTTCGGCAACTGGCACACCATCTACACGCGGATGAACCGCTGGGCGAAGAGCGGGGTGCTGGACCGGGTGTTTGGGGAGCTGCAGCGCCAGGGCATCATTCGGGTGAAGGTGGAGGTGCTGTCGCTCGACAGCACGGCGGTCAAGGTGCATCCGGACGGGACGGGGGCGGAGAAAAAAACGGTCCCCAGGCCATCGGGAAGTCGCGCGGGGGCTGGACCACCAAGCTTCATCTGGTTGCCGCGGATGACCGAAGCGCAGTAGGGTTTTCGCTGTCCGGGGGCGAGGCGGGGGATGCGCCGCAAGGACGGGAGCTGCTGGCCCGCACGGCGCTGCCGGAATCGGCGCGCTCTCTGGTGATGGACAAGGCCTACGAGGGCGACGAGACCCGCGCGCTGGTCGCGGAGTTGGGGCTTGAGCCGGTGGTGCCGCCGAAGGCGAATCGGGTTTCGCCATGGGAGTATGACCGGGAGCTGTACAAGAGGCGCAACGAGGTCGAGCGTTTGTTCCGGCGGCTGAAGCGATTCAGGCGGGTGTTCACCCGCTTCGACAAGCTCGATGTGGTCTTCAGCTTCTTCATCTCCTTTGCGCTCATCGTCGATGCGCTCAAATCCATATAGTGTTAACAGGCCCTAGTAAAGTCGTATATTTTCCGGAATCGTATATGCGCCCGAGACTGAACTGCGCGCTGGGGTCACCGTGCTCGGCGTTAATTCTAATATCGTCGGTTCTTAGACCTACAAGGGGATTTGCCTCGGAACTTTGTATTTTATTCTCGTAGAGCTTGCGGTCCCAGTACGTAGCTTGCGCGTCGTCCCGTTCGACACCTCTGCCGTATTTGTACATCAATCCGATGTTGAACTGCGCGTTGGGGTTGCCTTGCTCGGCGGCCTTGCGATACCAGTACACGGCTTGCGCGTCGTCCTGTTCGACACCTTCGCCTCCGAATTTGTACTTTTCTCCGAGCCTATACTGTGCGTCGAGGCTGCCTTGCTCGGCGGCCTTGCGATACCAGTACGCGGCTTGCGCGTCGTCCTGTTCAACACCTTCGTCTCCGAAATCGTACATGTGTCCGAGTATGAACTGCCAACCGGACTTGCCTCGCTCGGCGGCGGCGCGTATGGCTTCCACTCTCGGTTCGGCGGCGACGCGGGGTATGGCTTCCAAGCTCGGCCCGGCGACGGCGCGGGTCGTCGGGAAGATGAACACGGTGCAGAGGACGAGTACGAACGCGATTGGGTAGAGCACGGGAATGGGGTCCGCGCCTTCGAGATTCGCTGCGTTGCGACCCGGCGCCGTTTCATGCGCCGGGCGGTCAACTCGTCCATGATCGCGAGTGAGTGAACGGCGGGCAGGTGTGCGCAGAGAGCAAGCCTGCTGCGGCCAAGGCCGCCTGCGCGAGCTCGATGGGGGAGTCGACAGCCGGAACCGTGGACGGTGTTCCCGGCGAAGGGCTTGCTGCCGGACGAACACGCTGGCCGGGTCACCCCGTCCGGGCCGGGGGCGGACTGCGATACAGGAAGGATTCCCCCGCCCAAGCAGTTGGGTCGGAAGCTCAGGCGGTGGGGAGGGTTGCCATGGTTGAGGATACTGTCGCCAAGCCTTCAGGCGCCGCGCGCAACTCGGGGCTCGGCTCGGCTCGGCTCGGCTCGGCTCGGCTCGGCTCGGCTCGGCTCGGCTCGGCTCGGCTCGGCTCGGCTCGGCTAATTATACCGAGTATGAGTCTTGTCACGGTCACTAATCGCACCAATTGCTCTTTGACGCCACCCTACACGAATACGCAGGATGGCTTCAACCCCCAGTCTTGTCTGTCTTGTCTGTCTTGTCCAACGGTCATGGAGTGGAGTGGTCGACGCCGTGCTGGACCACCCCGCAGACCGAAAATCGGTGCTCGTCGCGCGGGCGGACTTCGGGCCACATCGGGGTCGCCTGCCGGTCGCAGCCCGCAACAGAAGCGCCGCAAGGTGTGAACGCCCGGTGCCGCCGACCGGCAGCGCACGGGATGCGTGATGCGTTGCGCCGAATTCCGGAGTATTTTCACGGCAAACAGCAATTCCCGCCAAGCGGAAACATGCCCCTGAATTCCCCTCGACTCGGCGCTCCGAGGGTCGAAATCGCGCCAGAATCCCGCCACGGTACGACCTCTCCGGGCGTTGGCGGGAATCGCTGTTGTCCAATCAGTGTTCTTCACCCACGTCTCGCCATGCACCGCGACATGGCGCAGCCCCCTGCCGATGCAGGGCTAATTCGTTCTATGAGCATTTGCGTTCTGTGACAGTGGGTTGACGGTGATACTGGACTTCCCCGCCACGATTCGATATACATGCCGCGAGGCATCCGTGGGGACGGGGAAGCGGTGGCGGCTCTCTCGGAGGTGGCGGTCGACATCGTGGCGGCGGCGCACGAGGCCCGCTTCCGCGACCTGATGCAGGCGCACCACTATCTCGGTGCGGTGCCGGGGATGGGCGAGACGGTGCGCTATGTCGCGCACCATCACGGTCGATGGCTGGCGCTTGTGGTGTTCTCGGCGCCGGCACTGAAGTGCGGCGCGCGCGACCGCTGGATTGGCTGGGACTGTGGCGTCCAGTTCAGCCGCCTGCCTCTGGTGACCAACAACGCGCGCTTCCTGCTTCTGCCCGGCGGCCCGCCCAACCTCGGCTCGCGGGTGCTGTCGCTGTGCACGCGCCGTCTGGTGCGCGACTGGCCGGCCCGGTTTGGCCACGAGGTGCTGCTCGCGGAGACGTTCGTCGACCCCGAGCTGTTCCGGGGCACGGTCTACCGCGCGGCCAACTGGGTCGAGGTCGGGCGCACTCGCGGCTTCGCCCGCAGCGGGGCCGGCTACCGCGCGCACGCCCGCCCCAAGCTCGTGTTCCTTCACCCCCTGCGTCGGGACGCGCGAGCCCGGCTGCGCGCCGCCGACCTCGACCCCCGCCTGCGACATGGAGTGGCGAAGATGACGCTCACCGCCGAACAGATGCGCGCCCTGCCCGAGTGCTTCCAGAACATCCACGACCCCCGCCGCCGCCAGGGCCGGCGCCATGCCCTGCCCACGGTGCTGGCGCTCGCCGCCGCCGCGACGCTGTGCGGGATGCGCGGCTACAAGGCGATTGACGAATGGGTCCATGACCTCAGCCCCAAGGTGCTGGAGCGCTTCCGCGTGCGCCGCCGCGATGGCCGATACCGCCCGCCCAGCCTGTCGGCGATGCGCAGCCTCCTGGTGCGCATCGACCCGGCCCAGCTCGACGCCGCGCTGAGAGCTTGGCAACAGACCCACGGCTCGGGCGACAGCGCACTGGCCATCGACGGCAAGACCCTGCGCGGCGCCATCGATGACAAGGGCAAACAGACGCATGTGCTCGGCATCATCGGCCACGACACCCAGGCGCCCTGGGGGCAAAAAAAGTCGGCATGAGGCCCGACGCCGACGAAGGAGAGAAACGCACCAACGAGGTCGGCACCGTCCTGCCCCTGCTCGAGACCCTGCCCGACATCGCCGGGCGCACCGTCACCGCCGATGCCCTGCTCACCCAGCGCACGCTGGCCTCCTACCTGCTCGGTCGCGGCGCGCACTACCTGTTCGCCGTAAAGGGCAACCACAAGACCCTGCTCAGCGATATCCGCCTCACTCTCGACCCGGACATCGCCCGACGCGCGCCGGACTTCGAGGACCACACCCCCAAGCCCGAGCACGGGCGCCGCGAGCGCCGCTCCCTCTGGGTCTGCGACACACTCAACGACTCTCTCGACTTCCCCGGCGTCGCACAGGTCTTCGCCGTGCGCCGCGAATCCGTCGCGGTCAAGTCCGGCAAACACCGTTGCGACACCGCCTACGGCATCACCAGCCTGACCTCCGGGGCCGCACCGCCGCACCGCCTGCTCGCCCTCCAGCGCGGACACTGGACCATCGAGGCGACCCACCACATCCTCGACTGGAGCTTCGACGAGGACCGCAGCCGTATCCGCTCGGGCCACGGACCAGAGAACATGACCCGGCTGCGACGCTTCGCCATCGGCCTCATCAAGGCGCGCGGGCTCGCCGTCGCCGAGACCATGCGCACTCTCGCCAGGAACCCGAGGCGGCTGCTCGACTGGCTCAAGATGACCGACAACGCCGCCCCCGCACCGGCTCCCGGCTGACCGCGCCTGCCCCGCTCCCATCCATCCTCTGCCCGCCCACCCTCGGCACGCGCCGGGTACGGGCGCTCATGCCCGCATGACCCCGACTCCGGCTCCCGTGCTCCGGCAGGACCCCTGTAGGGCGGCACGATGCCAGCCCCATCCAGCGTCCACCCCCCGCCCTGGTCGCCAACACAAAGCGCACGGACCTTCATCGAACGCTCCGAAACGGCGGCAAACATCAGAACAAATTCGCCGTGCCTGCCGATGACGCTGTGGAACCGCAGGTGGTGCTGCTCCTCCACCAGCGCACCGCCGCTCCATCCCGGGGCTCGGAGGCCACCTTCAGTCCCGATCAGTGTGCCGGACGCAGGCGCTGGTTGCCCTCAGTCCCGGAGACGCCACAAGCCGGCCGTCACCCGCCACACGACCCTGCCCCTCGACCCGGCATTGAGACACGGCATGACCATCGCTAGACTTCGCCGCCTTTCACGAAGATTCCACGACCGTCGCGGCGGGTTGCGCGCGGGAGGACGACCCTGCCGGCGCCCCATTCCCGGACTCGACTCTCGACTCGATTCCCAACTCGATCATCAGGGAGGCTCCCATGAGCGGAAACGCTCTCGTACCCACCTTGTTCGGCCTCGTCGGCCTTGCCGCCGCCTGGCTCATCTACCGCCAGGTGAAGAAGTTCCCCGCCGGGGAGGACAAAGTCGCCGAGATCGCCGAGGCGATCCACCGCGGCGCGATGGTGTTCATGCGGCGCGAGTACAAGATGCTGGCGCTGTTCTGCGCGGTGGTCATCGTCGTGCTGCTGTTCACCCTCGGCACCGGCACCGCCGCCGCGTTCGTGGTCGGGGCGCTCTGCTCGGGCGGCGCCGGCTATATCGGCATGAGCACCGCGACCCGCGCCAACGTGCGCACCACCACCGCCGCGCACGCCGGCAACGCCGCCGGCGCGCTGACCGTCGCGTTCTTCGGCGGCTCGATCATGGGCCTCGCGGTCGCGTCCCTGGGGCTGCTGGGCCTCGGCGTCCTCTACCTTTTCTTCGGCGGCGACCCGGAGACCGCGCACACCATCCACGGCTTCGGGATGGGCGCATCGAGCGTCGCGCTGTTCTCGCGTGTCGGCGGCGGCATCTACACCAAGAGCGCGGACGTCGGGGCGGACCTCGTCGGCAAGATCGAGGCCGGCATCCCCGAGGACGACCCGCGCAACCCGGGGGTGATCGCGGACAACGTCGGCGACAACGTGGGCGACGTGGCGGGCATGGGCTCGGACATCTTCGAGTCGTACTGCGGCGCGATGATCGCCACCATCGCGATGGCGGCGACCCTGTCGCCCGCGGTCCTCGAGTCCCTGGGCGCGCGCGAATCCCTGATGTTCCTGCCGCTCGGGCTCGCCTCGCTGGGGCTGCTGTGCTCCATCGCCGGCATCATGGTGGTGCGCCACTTCTCGGGCAGCAGGCCGGAGGTCGCGCTCCGCACCGGGACCATCGGGGCGACCGTCCTGTTCATCCTGCTGTCGTTCTACGTCATCACCGACATGATCGGCGTCAACGGGCGGGTGTGGTGGGCGGTGGTCGCGGGCGCCATCGGCGGCATCGTGATCGGGCTGGTGACCGAATACTTCACCTCCAGCCGGCCGGTGCGCGAGATCGCCCGCGCCGGCGACACCGGGCCGGCGACGGTGATCATCGCGGGCCTCTCCGTCGGAATGCGCTCGGTCGCGATCCCGCTGCTGTCCATCTGCGCCATCATCGCGGTGTCGAGCGAGCTGGTCGGCCTCTACGGCGTCGGCGTGGCCGCGGTCGGCATGCTCGCGACGGTGGGGATCACGATGGCCATCGACGCCTACGGCCCGGTGGCGGACAACGCCGGAGGCATCGCGGAGATGGGCGGCCTCGGCAAGGAGACCCGCGCCATCACCGACTCGCTGGACGAGCTCGGCAACACCACCGCGGCGATCGGCAAGGGCTTCGCCATCGGCGCCGCCGCCCTCGCCGCGCTCGCGATCATCACCGCGTTCATCGAGACCATCGGGGCCCGGAGCACCGACTTCCGGCTCGAGCTCAACAACCCGCACGTGCTCATCGGCATCTTCATCGGCGGGGTGATCCCGTTCTATCTCGGATCGCTGACGATGGACGCGGTCGGGAAGGCGGCGTTCGAGATGATCAACGAGATCCGCCGGCAGTTCCGCGAGATCCCGGGCCTGCTCGAAGGCAAGGCCGAGCCCGACACCGAACGCTGCGTCGACATCGCCACCAGCGCGGCGCTGCGCAAGATGATCCTTCCGGGGGTCATCGCGGTCGCCGCGCCGTGGGTGGTCGGATTCGGCATCAGCGCCGAGGCGCTGGGCGGGATGCTGGGCGGCGCGCTGCTCGCCTGCGTGCTGCTCGCGCTCACCATGGCCAACGCGGGCGGCGCGTGGGACAACGCCAAGAAGTACGTCGAGAAGGGGCACCACGGGGGCAAGGGCTCGGACACCCACCATGCGGCGGTGGTGGGCGACACCGTCGGCGATCCGTTCAAGGACACGTCGGGCCCCTCGATGAACATCCTCATCAACGTGATGGCCATCGTGAGCCTGGTGATCGCGCCGCTGCTGAGCTGAGGGCGGCGCGCCCGCCGCGCCGTCTTCGGCCGACAGCCCTCTACCTCGGTGAGAACGCCGTGCCGAGCTTCTTCGGAACCGGGGCGTTCTCGAGCACGACGTAGTCGGGGAGCCCGTCGCGGTAGGGCGGGTACGCCTCACCCTGGATGAGCGGTGCGAGGTAGCGCCGGCAGGCTTCGGTGATCCCGAACCCGTCCCCGGTGATGTACTCGCGCGGGACCTTCTTCTCCACGTTCGCGACCTCGGACAGCGGCGCTTCGCCGACCTCCCACGCGTAGGGCTCGTCGCTCGTGCGCACCAGCACCGGCATGACGCCGTTCCGGCCCGCGAGCGCGATCTCCACCGCCGCCCGGCCGAGCGCGTATGCCTGGCCGAGGTCGGTCTGCGACGCGATGTGGCGCGCCGCGCGCTGGAGGTAGTCCGCGACCGCCCAGTGGTACTTGTACCCGAGCCGCGCCCTGACGAGGTTCGCGATCACCGGCGCGACGCCCCCGAGCTGGGCGTGGCCGAACGCATCGCTCGTCCCCGCCTCGGAGAGGAACCTTCCGTCCCGGTTGCGGACGCCCTCGGAGACCACCACCGAGCAGAACCCGTCCTTCTCCACCGACGCCCTCACCTTCCCGATGAACGCGTCCTCGTCGAACGGCACTTCCGGGAACAGGATGACCTGCGGAGGGTCGCCGGCGTGTTTCGCGGCCAGGCCGCCGGCGGCCGCGATCCACCCCGCGTGACGGCCCATCACCTCCAGGATGAAGACCTTCGTCGACGTGAGGGCCATCGACGCGACATCGAACGACGCCTCCCGGATCGACACCGCGACGTACTTCGCCACCGAGCCGAACCCGGGGCAGTTGTCCGTGACCGGGAGATCGTTGTCGACCGTCTTCGGGATGCCGACCGCCACCATCGGGTAGCCCAGGGCCTCCCCGAGCTGCGAGACCTTGAGCGCGGTGTCCGAGGAGTCCCCGCCCCCGTTGTAGAAGAAGTACCCGATGTCGTGGGCGCGAAAGACGTCGATGAGCCGCTCGTACTCGGCCCGGTTCTCGTCGAGCCCCTTCAGCCTGTAGCGGCACGACCCGAACGCTCCCGACGGCGTATGCTTGAGGGCCGCGATCGACTCCGCGCTCTCGAGGCTCGTGTCGATGAGGTCCTCGGTGAGGGCGCCGATGATGCCGTTGCGTCCCGCGAGCACCCTGCCGATCCGGTCCGGGTGCGCCCGTGCGGTCTCGATCACGCCGGCCGCGGTCGCGTTGATGACGGCGGTCACTCCGCCGGACTGGGCGTAGAAGGCATTCCTGAGCATGGACTCGTCTCTCTCGCTGGCCCGATCATGCCACGATTCGCCCGCGGGGCCGCATCACGCGAAACGATCACGGCGGTTCCCGCCAGCGCCCGGAAGAGGCCGTACCGTGGTGGAATGTGGTGCGGTTTCGACCTTCGGGGCGTCGAGTCGAGGGGATTCCAGGGACCTGTTCCCGCCTGGCGGGAATGGCTGAAACAATCACGCGAAGCGGAATGCGAAACGGAACGCGGCGCGCCCGATGACGTGAAGATGACGTGAAACGGAACGCGGCGCGCCCGCGGCAGTCGATACATACGGCGGTCAACACGTTCAGTCCGGAGGGATTCATGCGCAGCCACGAACGTCTACCGAACCCTCGCCGCACGCGGCGGGCGGTCCGCCGCGCACGCCCCGGACACACGGGGATGCGGGCGTTGCCGGATCGAAGTCCTCGCCGGCCCGGCGGCTCGGCCTGGCGCGCCCGACCCGCACGCATGGCGGTTCGGGCGTTGCTGGTGGTGCTCGCGACGGTCGGCGGCGCGACGGGCCTCGCCGGCCGCTCGGACGCGCAGGTGAAGCTGCCGGATTTCGGCGACTCGGCGGAGGCGGCGATCTCGCCCGCCGACGAGCGCGCGCTCGGAGAGGCGTTCATGCGCGCGATCCGGGCGAGGCTCACGCTGGTCGACGATCCCCTGGTCGAGCAGTACATCGCGTCCCTCGGATACCGGCTCGTCTCGGCGTCCGGCCGCCACGACCTCGGGTTCACGTTCTTCGTGGTCGAGGACGACGCGCTGAATGCCTTCGCCGCGCCGGGCGGATTCGTCGGGCTCAACTCCGGGATGATCCTGGCGACGGAATCCGAGAGCGAGCTCGCATCGGTCCTCGCTCACGAAATCGCGCACGTCACGCAGCGCCACATCGTCCGGGCCATCGATCACGCGAGCCGCGCGGGCCTTCCGGTGCTGGCCGGGGTCCTCGCGGCCATCCTCGTCGGCGCCCAGGACGTCGAGGCGGGTCACGCCACGGCCGCCGCGGTGTTCGGTGCGACGGCGCAGAGAGGGATCAACTTCACCCGGCAGAACGAGATGGAAGCGGATCGGGTCGGGATCCGGATGCTGGCCGACGCCGAGTTCGACCCCCGGGGGATGGCGGGAGTCTTCGAGAAGCTCCAGAGCGCCGCGCGCTACTCTCCCCGCCTCCCGGAGTACCTCTCCACCCACCCCATCACCACCAACCGCATCGCGGAAGCCCGGGACCGCGCGGGGCAGCTTCCGTACCGGCAGCACGCAAGCTCGGAGGCGTACCACCTGGTCCACGCCCGGCTCCGGGCGGACACCGCCGACGATGCGCAGCAGGCGCTCGACCTGCTCGTCGAGGAGCTCTCGACCGGCCAGGCGGAGAGCCCGACCGCCAACGCCTACGGACAGGCGATCGCGCTGGCCAGGCTCGGCCGGGTCGACGAGGCGGGCGAGATGCTGGAGCGCCTGGTGGCGTCGCATCCGGACAACCTGACGTTCCGGGCCGAGCTTGCCGGCAACGCGCTCCGCACGGGGAACCTGCCGCGAGCCCTGGCGCTGTACTCCGAGGGACTCGACCTGTATCCCGACGACCGGGTGCTGGTACGCGGCCATGCCGCGGCGCTCAACGCGGCCGGCCGGCCGAACGAGACGGTGCGGCTCATCGACCGGTACGGACAGCTCTACGCGATCGACTCCGAGATGTACCGGCTACGGGCCGATGCGCACCAGAAGCTTGGACGGACGCTCGAAAGCCGGGCCGATCTGGCCGAGCACTACTACCTGTCCGGCCGCCCGGACCAGGCGCTCGACCAGCTCCGCCGCGCGAGCCAGGAGTCGGCGGAGGAGGCGGACTTCTACGTCGCCGCCCGCATCGAGGCCCGCATCGAGGAGCTGGAGACGGAGCTCGAACAGCAGCGGGTCCGGCGCTGAGCCGTCACCGGCGGCGGCCGGCGCCTGGCCACGAGCGGCACAGGCCGCACCAGGGGCCACGCAGCGCGGGCGCGGCCGAACGAACCGGTCCGGCCGCGTCAGGACAGTGACCGAAACAAGGTTGCTGACTGTACCCGGAGGGACCCTGCTCCTGCAGGATGGCACGCTCGATACGTGGCAGAGTCATTCTCGTCGGTGCCCTTGCGGAATCCGTCATCGCCATTGCGAGGAGAAACGAGATGATCGTCCGCACCGTCGAAGACCTGAAGGCGCGCGGAAGCTACCGGGAGAAGCCCGGGGTGTGGAGCAGCGCCCGCTACCTGCTGCGCCGCGACGCGATGGGGTTCACGCTCACCGAGACCACCGTCGCCGCCGGCTCGTCGCAGACCATGCAGTACAGGAACCATGTCGAGGCCAACCTCATCGTCGAGGGCGAAGGCAGTCTCACCGATCTCGCCACCGGTCGGGTCCATCCGCTGAGGCCGGGCACGATGTACGCCCTCGACCGGCACGACCGCCATCGCATCGACGCGCGCACCGACATGCGGCTGGTGTGCGTGTTCTCTCCGGCGCTGGTGGGGCCGGAGACGCACGACGAGGATGGCTCGTATCCGATACTCGAGGATTGAACGGGAGCGGAGCCCGTCCGGACACGAAGCCCGGCGCCTCCGGGATCGGGGGACCGGCTTCCGCCCACGTCGTCGCACCGGCCGCGGTCAGGAAGCCGGCGCCCCGCCCGCGGCCTCCAGCCCCGGGGCGCCGCCGCCGTCGCTCTCCTGCTGGCGGCGCCACATGTCCGCGTACGTCCCGTCGAGCGCCAGCAGCGCGTCGTGCCGTCCCCGCTCGACAATCCGGCCCGCCTCCAGCACGAGGATCTCGTGGGCGTCGACGATGGTCGACAACCGGTGGGCGATGCTGAGCGTGGTGCGCCCGCGCGCGAGCTCGCGCAGGTTGTGCTGGATCTCGCGCTCGGTGGCGGAGTCGAGCGCCGAGGTCGCCTCGTCGAGGACGAGGATCGACGGGTTCTTCAGCACCGTGCGCGCGATCGCGACCCGCTGCTTCTCGCCCCCGGAGAGCTTCAGCCCCCGCTCGCCCACCACCGTCTGGTACCCGTCCGGGGTGGAGACGATGAAGTCGTGGATGCGGGCGAGCCGCGCCGCGCGCTCGACCTCCGACGGCGTCGCGTCCGGCCGTCCGTAGGCGATGTTGTAGTAGATGGTGTCGTTGAACAGCACCGTGTCCTGGGGGACGATGCCGATGGCCGCGCGCAGGCTCGGCTTCGCGACCTCGCGCACGTCCTGCCCGCCGATGCGCACCGCGCCGCCGTCCACGTCGTAGAAGCGGAACAGCAGCCGGCTCACCGTCGACTTCCCGGCGCCCGACGGCCCCACGATCGCGAGCGTGCGCCCGGCCGGGATGGTGAAGCTCACGTCCTCGAGGATCGGGCGGCGGGGGTCGTAGCCGAACGCGACGCGGTCGAACTCGATCCCTCCGCCGTCGACCACGAGGTCGCGCGCGCCGGGCGCGTCCGCGACCTCGTCGGACTCGTCGAGGAGGCCGAACATCTCCTCGATGTCGATCAGCGCCTGCTTGATCTCGCGGTAGATGAAGCCGAACACGTTGAGCGGCTGGTAGAGCTGCATGAGGTAGGTGTTGGCGAGCACGAACCCGCCGATGGTCATCGTGCCGGCCACGATCCCGTGCGCCGAGAGCAGCATCACCGCGGTGAGCCCGGCCGCGATGATCGCGGCCTGGCCCACGTTGAGCAGCGAGAGCGAGACCTGGTTCATCACCGCGGCGTGCTCGTATCCCCGCAACGCCTCGTCGAGCCGCCGCGCCTCGTGCGCCTCGTTGCCGAAGTACTTGACGGTCTCGAAGTTGAGGAGGCTGTCGATGGACTTGTTGCTCGCGCGGCCTTCCTCCTCGTTCATCCGGCGGCGGAACTGGATGCGCCACTCCGTCACCACCACGGTGTAGGCGACGTAGAGGACCACCGTCGCCATCGTGGTGAGCGCGATGGCCGCGTCGAGCATGTGCCACAGGATGACGAACACGAGCACGAGCTCGATGGCGGTGGGGATGATCGAGAACAGGCTGAACCGCAGCAGGAGCGAGATCGCCCGGCCGCCGCGGTCGAGCGCCTGCGAGAGCCGCCCGGT
Organism: Gammaproteobacteria bacterium; assembly: GCA_965202735.1. Classification (GTDB taxonomy): domain Bacteria; phylum Pseudomonadota; class Gammaproteobacteria; order HK1; family HK1; genus HK1. Next base: position 3,987,515 of record OZ241844.1, on the reverse strand, counting down.
CTGCCGGCCGAGGTGGAACCGCAGCGACAGCGCATGGAGGTGGCGGAAGACCTCCAGCGCGATGGTGCGGATGGCCCGCTCCGCCACGTTGACGAAGATGGCGTCGCGCGCCTCGTTGCACGCGAGCGACAGGATGCGCGCGGCGCCGTAGGCGGCGATGAGCGCGACCGGCACCGCGATGAGCCCGATGTCGCCGGGGGAGAGCGCGTCGACCGCCCGGGCGTAGAACACGGGGATGTACACCGACGCCACCCGGGCCGCGAGCAGCATCGCCATCGCGAGCACCACCCGCAGCCGCAGCGACGGCGCCCCGCGCGGCCACAGGTAGGGCAGCAGGGACCGAAGCGCATGCCACCCGCCGGTCGCGCCCTGGTCGGGGACGGGGAATCTCGAGACGGTTCTCATGTCATCCGCAGGGTGTGAAGGATGCCGTCGACAATGCCCGCGCTCTCGCGTGCCGCGCGATCGCGGAGGGCCCGCGGCCGGCGTCCGTGTCCTGCGTCGTCCTCGTGGCTCCCCCCGGCCGGCGGACCGGACGGCTCCGGGAAAGTCCGGCAGACAGCCCGGCAGACAGCCCGGCAGATAGCCCTGAGCCTCGCAGCCCGGAAAAGACATTCCATGAGATCATACCCTGCTCCCCCGCCGCTCCAGCGAGCCTCGATGAACGACCAGCAATTCCCGCCAGGCGGGAACATGCTCTCGAAATCCCCTCGACTGGACGCCCTGGTGGTCGGAATTGCGCCGGAATCCCATCGTGGCACGGCCTCTCCGGGTGTTGGCGGGAACTGCCGATGAACGACGCGACACCGGCCCCGCGGCCGGCTCCGCCGGTTCGGCCGCGCGACGCCGCGACCCTGATCGTGGTGCGTCCCGGAGGAACCGGACCCCTGTGCCTGATGGGGCGCCGTCACGCCGATTCGGAGTTCCTCCCGGGCTACTACGTGTTCCCCGGCGGCGCGGTGGAGCGGACGGACGGGGGGGCGAAGCCGGCGTCGCCGCTCGACCTCGCCCATCTCGCGGCCATGGGCGTCGGCGGGAACGCGCGCGCCGCCGCCGCACTCGGCGTCGCGGCGGTGCGGGAGACCTTCGAGGAGACCGGGATCATGGTCGCGGACCCCGGCGACGTCGGGAGCGCCCCGGGCGCGACCTTCGACGAGATGCGCCGCCGCGGCGTCGCCCCGGCGCTCGGGCGCCTCGTCTACCTCGGCCGCGCGATCACTCCCGCCGACTCCCCCATCCGGTTCCATGCCCGGTTCTTCCTCGCCCGGCTCGGACCGGGCCCGGCCGACCTCGGCGGCGACGATGAGCTCGGCGACCTGTCGTGGGTGCCTCTCGGCGACGTGGCGTCCCTTCCGACCATCGGGATCACCCGCTTCATGGCCCGGTTCGCCGGCGAAGTCCTGGAGCGGGCCGCGGCGCTTCCCGCGGGACGGCCGGTGATCTCCACGCGGCGCCGGCGCCGCGTGCTGCGCTATCTGTAGCTCGCATCTCTCGCCCGGGACAGTGATCGAAACAGGGCCGCCCACCGCACCCGGAAGGGACGCACATTGTCGAGCGCCCGATTGAACACATCGAGAGCTCCCCACCGCGCCCGGAAGGGACCCCCGTTCTCGCGGAATGGCGCGCTCAAGACGCGGGAAGGCAGCTCCCGTCAGCATCCCGGGTTGCCGGCGAGGGCGTAGCGTGCGTCCATCGGGCCGGACGCGGCGTCGGCGCGTACCGCGCGTCCCTGCTCGACCAGCAGGACCATCGTGGAGAGCACCGAGCGCGCCGCGGCCGGACGCATCCTCGCCGGCAGGTCGGGGTAGAGCCGCGCCACCATTTCCCGGATCGTGCCGACGCCTTCGCGCAGGCACGCCTCGACCTCGCGCACGCGCCGCCGGCGGTGGGCGATGAGCGACTCGACGTGCGGCTTCGGATCGCGGACCGGCGCGCCGTGCGTCGGCCAGTAGGTCCGATCGCCCCCTTCGAGCAACCGCTCCAGGCTCGCGATGTAGGCGCCCATGTGGCCGTCCGGGGGCGACACGATGGTGGTGGACCAGCCCATCACGTGGTCGCCGCAGAACAGGGCCCGCTCCTCGCGCAGCCGGTAGCAGACGTGGTTGGAGGTGTGGCCGGGGGTGTGGACGCACTCGAAGCTGAAGCCGTCGCATTCGATCACGTCGCCGTCGCGCACCTCGACGTCGGGCGCGAACTCGAAGTCCGCGCCCTCCTCGACCACCACCGTGCGGCCGCCCTCCCCGGGCCGGCCCGAGCCGTGCGGACCGTACCCGTGCGTCGGCGCCGGCGAGAAGCGGCGGAGCAGGGCGCAGCCGGGCGAATGGTCGCGGTGGGTATGGGTGACGAGCACGTGGGTGACGGTCTCGCCGCGGAGCCCCTCGGCGAGCGCCTCGATGTGGTCGTCGAGCGCCGGCCCGGGGTCGATGACCGCGACCCGCCCGCGTCCGACGACATAGGTGCCGGTGCCGTGGAACGTGAACGGGCCCGGATTGCGGGCGATCACCCGCCGCAGGTACGGGGCCACGGTCTGGAGCACCCCGTACTCGAAGTCGAGATTGCGGTCCAAGCGGAGCTCCGCGGCCATCGTTCACTCCACGAGACGCACCGGCGCATCGCGGCCCATCGTACGCGCCCGGGCCTCGCGTCGCAGACCCACGGCTTTCCGGCCGCGGCCCGGTCGGGGCGTCTCGCGGATGCCGCATCCGTTCCGGGGGGCCTCCGTCCCCGCCATCCCGTCGTTCCGGAGCGGCCTCCGTTCCTGCCGTCCCGTCGTTCCAGGGCGGCCTCCGTCCCTGCAATTCCGTCGTTCCAGGGCGGTCTCCGTCCCCGCCGTTCCCGGCCGGGGACGGCGCCCGCGGATCGATGCCCCGTTGCTTTCGCCGCCCGGTGCGCTTAGCGTGCGCGCCGGCCAGCGAGCGTGCATGGAAACACGGGCGCCACACGGAAGCCGATCGGCATGAAACGAATCTGCGTGTTCTGCGGGTCCCGCGACGGACGCGCGCCGTCGTGGCGCGACGCCGCGACGGCGCTCGGCGCCGCCATCGCCGCGAGCGGCATCGAGCTCGTCTACGGCGGCGGGGGGCGGGGCATGATGGGCGCGGTGGCGGACGCGGCCCTGGCCGCGCAGGGCCGGGTCATCGGGGTCATCCCGCGCGACCTGTTCCAGCGCGAGTTCCTGCACGAGGGACTCACCGAGCTGCACGCGGTGGACACCATGCTGGAGCGCAAGGCCCTGATGGCGGAGCTCTCCGACGGGTTCATCTCGCTGCCGGGCGGCATCGGGACCATGGACGAGCTGTTCGAGATGTGGACGTGGACCCAGCTCGGCATCCACGACAAGCCGTCGGTGCTGCTCAACGTCGACGGCTACTACGACTCCCTGATCGCGTTCCTCGACGAGATGACCGACGCCGGCTATCTCCAGCCGGACCAGCGCGCGCTGCTCGGGGTGGCGGAGACTGCCGCCGATGCACTCGCCCGCCTGCGTCTCGCCGCCGCGCCTCGGGACGCCGCGGCCGACTGATCCGCACCCCGCGCCTCGGGCGAGCCGGGCGGCCTCGCGTGTGCGTGTGTCCGCATTCGGTGGATGCAACCACCGGGCGTGACCGGTCGGGGCATCGACGGACTGCCGCTCTCACGGGATCTCACGGGACTTCGACCGGACGCGGCCCGCGCACGCGGCGCGGCGTGTCGAGGCGTCAGCCGGTTCCCCATGCAGATGTCGTGTGGACGCGGGCCGCGGGTCGCGGCGCCGCGCGGTCCGGCTCGGCGGGGCCGGCGCCGTGGCAAGATCGGGTGCGATCCGCCAGCACGGGAGCCTGCGCGATGTTCGACTACCTGTTGCAGTACGGCCTGTTCCTCGCCGAAGCCGTCACCGTCGTTGCGGCGGCCGCCGCCGTCATCGTCGTCGTCGCCGTCGTGGCGCGTCAGCGAGGGCGTTCCGGGACGGAACGCCTGGAGGTCCACGATCTGGGGGCACGCTATCGGGAGCTGAGGCAGACGCTGGAGAGCGGACTTCTCGGCGCGAAGGAGCGCAAGGCGACGGCGAAGGCCCGCAAGCGCGAGGCGAAAGCCCGCCGCAAGGAGGGCCGCTCCGACCGTCCCCGGGTGTTCGTGCTGGATTTCAAGGGCGACATGCGCGCGAGCGCGGTGTCCTCGCTGCGCGAGGAGGTGACCGCGGTGCTCGTGCATGCCCGGCCCGACGACGAGGTGCTGGTGCGGCTCGAGAGCGCCGGAGGGCTCGTCCACGACTACGGCCTTGCCGCGTCCCAGCTCATGCGGGTGCGCGAGCGCGGCATCCCGCTCACCGTGAGCGTGGACCGGCTCGCGGCGAGCGGCGGCTACATGATGGCGTGCGTGGCCGATCGCATCCTCGCCGCGCCGTTCGCGATCCTCGGCTCGATCGGAGTCCTCGCCCAGATCCCGAACTTCCATCGCCTGCTCGACAGCCACGGCATCGACTTCGAGCAGTTCAAGGGCGGCGAGTTCAAGCGCACCGTCACCATGTTCGGGGAGAACACCGACGCCGACCGCGCGAAGCTCAGGCAGGACATCGACGAGCTCCACGACATCTTCAAGCGCTTCGTCACCGAGCAGCGTCCGGGGCTCGACATCGACAGGGTCGCCACCGGCGAGCACTGGCTCGGGCGCCGGGCAAGGGAGCTGGGCCTGTGCGACGAGCTCGTCACCAGCGACGAATACCTCCTCGCGGCGAACGAGCGGGCCGATCTCTTCGGGGTGCGCTTCGAGGTCCGCAAGCGGCTCTCGACCCGGCTCGCCGAGTCGGTGGCCGCGCTCCTCGGTGGCGTGGAGACCGCGATGTGGACGAGCGGGAAGGACCGGCGCCTGTCGCTGTGAGGCGGCGGGCGCCGTGGTGGTGCGTGCGGCCGCCAAGGTACGGCCTCTTCCGGGCGCTGGCGGGAATCGCTGTCCAGGCGCGGGGAGTGTTCCCGCGCATCGAACGGTCCCGTATCCTTGCCGGGTGTCGGGAGGAAAGGCGGGAGGCGGTGATGATCGTGGAGCAACGCCTGCGCGAGAAGCTCGCCGGCGCGCTGGCGCCGGTGCACCTGGAGGTGGTGAACGAGAGCGGGCAGCACAACGTGCCGGCCGGCTCCGAGACTCACTTCAAGGTCGTCGTCGTCTCCGCCGCCTTCGCCGGCAAGCCGCGGGTCGCGCAGCACCGCATGGTGTTCAGCGCCGTGGACGAGGAGCTGCGCGGCGGCGTGCATGCGCTCGCGGTGCATACCTGGACCGAGGATGCGTGGGCGCGGACCGGCGCCGCCGCGCCCGAGTCTCCGAAGTGCCTCGGGGGCAAGGCGAGGGAGAACGGCTGATCGGACCGCGGCAGCGCGCCCGCGCGCCGGCCCGGGCTGGCCCGGACCGGCGGAACGGTCCGGTGCGGGAGCGGTCCAACCGGGTCTCTTCACCCGTCTCGAAGTACGGCTCCGGCATGATGAGTTCACGCCGCCGCGAGTTCGCGGCGCTCCTCGCCCTGCTGGTCGTGACCGCAGCGCCGGCGCACGGCGCCGGAGTCCCCTCCGCCGGGACGCACGGCGCCGGAGCCCCCTCCGCCGGGACGCACGGCGCCGGGGTCCCCTCCGCCGGGGCGCACGACACCGGAGTCCCCTCCGCCGGGACGCACGGCGCCCGGATCGAGCGCAGCCCCGCCGATACCCGGGACTACCGGGCGTTCGTGCTCGACAACGGGCTCGAGGCGCTGGTCGTCTCCGACCCCGATGCCGACGAGGGGGCGGCCGCGCTGAACGTCAACGTGGGCAGCGGCAGCGACCCGGCGGACCGTCCGGGGCTCGCGCACTTTCTGGAGCACATGCTGTTCCTCGGCACGGAGAAGTACCCCGACGCGGGTGAGTACGGCCGGTACCTCGCCGAGCACGGCGGCTCCAGCAACGCCACGACCTCGTTCGCCCACACGAGCTACTTCTTCGATGTCGATGCCGGACACCTCGAGGGCGCGCTCGACCGCTTCGCCCAGTTCTTCATCGCTCCGCGGTTCGACCGCGAGTACGTCGGGCGCGAACGCCAGGTCGTGCACTCCGAGTACGTGTCGCGGCGCCGCAGCGACCGGCTCCGCGGCTTTGCCGCGTGGCGGCGGGCGCTCGACCCCCGCCACCCCCTCTCGCGCTTCCTGGCGGGGAACGCGCAGACGCTGGCCGACCGTCCCGGCTCCGACGTCCGCGACGAGCTGATCGACCTTCACGCACGCACCTACTCGTCGCACCTGATGAAGCTCGTGGTCGTCGGCCGCGAGCCGCTCGACGTACTGGAAGGCTGGGTCCGGGCGCGGTTCGCCGCCGTGCCCCGCCTCGACTACGACCCGCCGCGGATCGAGACGCCGCTCTACCCGGAGGGCTTCCTGCCCGCGCGGCTCGAGGTCGAGCCGGTCCGGGAGATCCGCACCATCTCGCTCTCGTTCGCGATTCCGCCGATGCGCCCGTACCACCGGAAGCGCCCGCTCGGCCTCGTCTCGCACCTCCTCGGCCACGAAGGCCGCGGAAGCCTGCTCTCGGCGCTGAAGGCGCGGGGCTGGGCGGAAGGGCTGAGCGCGGGGCCAGGCCTGCGGCACCGGGACTTCGCGACGTTCCAGGTGACCATCCAGGCGACGGACGCGGGGCTCGCCCATCGCGACGATGTCGTCGCCGCGGTGTTCGCGTACCTCGATCTCATCCGCGCGGAGGGCATCGAGCCGCGCTTCCACGAGGAGCTCGCACGCATGGCGGGGATCGGTTTCCGCTTCCTGGAGAAGGCGCCCCCCCGTTCCTGGGCGGTGTCGCTCGCCTCCGCCCTGCACGTCCACCCGGCCGCGGAGGTGCTGACCGCACCCTGGCGCTTCGACGACTTCGACCCTGGCATGGAACGGCGCTTCCTCGCCTCGCTCACCCCCGACCGCGTCCTGGTGACGGTAGTCGCGAAGGGCGTGACCACCGACTCCGTCGCGCCGTTTCACGACACCCCGTACCGGCTGGCTCCGATCGCGGCCGAAACCGTGGCGCGCTGGCGCGACGCCGTGCCGCACGACGCGTTCGCCCTGCCGGAGCCCAATCCGTTCGTGCCCGACAACCTCGAAGTGATCGACGCGCGAAGCGCCGGCGCCCGGCCGGAGCGGATCGTCCGGCGGCCCGGCTTCGACCTGTGGCACCACGCCGACGTGGAGTTCGGGCAGCCGCGCACGAACTTCTACTTCTCGGTCCGCTCCCCGAGCGCCGGCGACTCGCCCCGGCACGCGGTGCTGAGCGCGCTGCTCGCGCGCATGGCGAACGATGCGCTCGACGAGTTCGCCTATCCCGCCGCGCTGGCCGGGCAGTCCTACTCGCTCCACCGCCACCGGCGGGGGCTGAGCGTGCGCCTCTCCGGCTGGAGCGACCGGCAGGACCTGCTGCTCGCGCGCGTCGTGTCGACGCTCCGCGCGCTGCCGCTCCCGGCGCATCGCTTCGAGGCGGAGAAGGAGGAGTACGCCCGACGCCTGCGCAACGCCGGCGAGCGCAGGCCGGCGCACCGGGCGATGGGCGGGGTGCGCGAGCTGCTTCTCGATCCATACTGGTCCGAGGACGTCCTGCTCGAAGCGCTCGACACGGTGGCGCTCGACGACCTGCGCGAGTACGCGGTGCGGTTCTTCGAGCGGGGGGAGATGGTCGCCCTCGCCCACGGGAACGTCACCGCCGCGGGCGCGAGGGCGCTCGGCCACGTGCTGGAGCGCGAGCTGCCCGGCTCGATGCGGGCGTCGCCGGTGACGCGCGGCCGCGTCGTGCGGCTGGACCCCGGGGCGTACCCCGCGCGGAGGCTCGGCAGCGGGCACGAGGACCATGCGCTTGTCGTCTACCGGCAGGGGCGCGACCGCGGCTTTCCCGAGCGGGCGACGATGGCGCTGCTCGCACAGGCGGCGGGAAACCGGTTCTTCCATGAGCTTCGCACCGAGCGCCAGATCGGGTACATCGTCTTTGCAACCCCGTTTCCGCTGCTCGACGTTCCCGGGCTGGCCCTGGTGGTCCAGTCCCCGTCCACGCCGCCCGCGGCGCTCCAGCGCGAGGTGGATTCGTTCATCCACCGGTTCGGCGGCGCGCTCCGCGACATGCCGCAGGCCGTGTTCGAGCGTCACCGGGCCGCGGTGGAGGGCGCCCTGCTGGAGGCCGAGACCCGGCTCGACGACCGCACCGAACGCTACTGGCACGAGATCGACCGCGAGCACTACGGGTTCGACCGGCGCGAGCGCCTCCTCGAGGCGGTGCGCGCCATCGACCGGGACGATCTCGCCGATGCCTGGCGCGGCCTCGTCGCCGACCGGGAAGCGGCCCGCGGGCTGGTCGTCGCGGTGTCGAGCCGCGAGGCCGCGGCCTCCGCACAGGCGTTCCCGGGCACGGAGCCGGTGACCGATGCGGCCGCGTTCAAGCGCGGACTGCGTTTCTTCGATCCATAGCGGTCCGGCGCAAGAACCGGGTCGCCGGGCCTCCGGCGCGGTGCGATGCTCTCGTGCGCGACACGAAGGCATTCCACACCGGAAGGGGGCACGACGATGAACACACGGGCGGCGATGAGCACACGGGGAGCCGCGGCGGCGACCGCCCCGCACCATGCGCCCGGGGGGCGCGAGGACGAGGCGTCACGGGTCGAATGCGCGCTCGACTGGCTGTCGCACAACTTCGAACGCCAGCCTTCGCTTGCCGAGGCGGCGGGCCGCGCCGGCCTGAGCGAGTGCCACTTCCAGCGCCTGTTCCGCCGCCAGGTGGGGCTGAGCCCCAAGAAGTACGTCCAGTTCCTCACTCTCGAGCGCGCGAAGAAGGTGCTGGCGCAGTCGCGCAGCGTGCTGGACGCCGCGTACGACGCCGGCCTCTCGGGGTCCGGCCGGCTGCACGATCTCTTCGTGAACGTCGAGGCGATGACTCCGGGGGAGTACAAGCACCGGGGGCGAGGGCTCACCATTCGATACGGCTCGCACCCGTCGCCGTTCGGGCGGTGCCTGGTCCTGCGTACCGCCCGGGGCGTGTGCGGGCTCGCGTTCGCCGCCCCGGAGCGGAGCGAAGAGGCGCTCGCCGGGCTCGCCCGCGGCTTCGAAGCGGCCACCTTCATCGAGGACCCGGCCGCCACCGCCGGCATCGCGAGGGCGATCTTCGCAGCCGGGGCGGGTGGGGACGGCATCGGGCTGCACCTGCGCGGCACGCCGTTCCAGATCAAGGTCTGGCGCGCGCTGCTTGCGATTCCGCCCGGATGCGCCGCCTCGTACGGAGGTCTCGCCCGCCGCATCGGGACGCCGGGCGCGGCGCGGGCCGTGGGCACCGCCGTCGCGTCCAACCCCGTCGCCTGGATCATCCCCTGCCACCGGGTCATCCGCGCGTCCGGCGTCCTCGGAGAGTACCGGTGGGGGAAGGGGCGCAAGCTCGCAATGCTGAGCCTGGAGGCCGGCGGGTGAGCCCGCACGGCGGACGACTCCGGAGTCCGCGGCCGGGGGTCCACGAGGTCCGCGAGGTCCGCGGGCCTTCGATGCCTCGGCCGGACGCGTTCGTTGCCTGTCCGCAACAGATTCCGGTACGCGGCGGCCTTCCGCCGGCGGCGATTGACTCGGCGCCGGAAGTTGGGGCTATACTCCGTGCGCGCTGCAACGCTGTGTCATGCCCTTCGGAGTGCCTCCTGGTTTCCCCGTTCGTCGCTGAGATGGCCCGCAAGCGTTCCTGTTTCCGTTCAGAGGTAAGCATCAATGCCGACCGGTACCGTGAAGTGGTTCAATGACTCGAAGGGGTACGGGTTCATCGCCCCGCAGGACGGCGGAGAGGACGTGTTCGTCCACTTCTCCGCGATCAACTCATCCGGATTCCGCAGCCTGCAGGAGGGCCAGACCGTCAGCTTCGAAGTCGAGCAGGGTCCGAAGGGCTTGCAGGCCCGGAACGTCACGCCCCAGGGCTGAGCTCGGGGCCGGCAGTCACCCGCAGTCCGCGTCGCCGGCCGGGACGAAGGTCCGCGGGCCGGCGGGCTTCCATCCGACCGGGGCGCGCCGCGTGCCCCGGTCGCCTCTCCCCGCATCACCCGGCGCCGGCCTCCGCCACCGCGCCCGCAGCAGGCTCGATCGACCTGTTGCTGTCCGCGACCCGCACCGCCCTCCGCCACCGCGCGCGCAGCAGGCTCCGATGAACCCATGCCGCTGCGCCCGAAGCCGTCGGCGCCGAGGGTGACCCGCCACCGCGCGCCGCAGCAGGTTCCGATGGACCCCCGGCAGGCTCCGAAGATGGCCCCCGACTTGTCCGACCGTGCGGTCCTCGACGAGATCGCGCGCCGGCGCACCTTCGCGATCATCTCCCACCCCGACGCCGGCAAGACCACCCTCACCGAGAAGCTTCTGCTGTTCGGCGGCGCGGTCCGGCTCGCCGGCACGGTCAAGGGACGCAAGGCGGCGCGGCACGCGACCTCCGACTGGATGGAGCTCGAGCGGCAGCGCGGCATCTCCGTCACCTCCTCGGTGATGCAGTTCCCGTACGCCGGGCGCATCGTGAACCTGCTCGACACCCCCGGCCACGAGGACTTCTCCGAGGACACCTACCGCACCCTGACCGCCGTCGACTCCGCCCTCATGGTCATCGACGCCGCCCGCGGCATCGAGGCGCGCACCATCCGCCTGATGGAGGTGTGCCGGCTGCGCGACACCCCGATCGTGACCTTCGTCAACAAGCTCGACCGCGAGAGCCGCGACCCCGTCGAGCTGCTCGACGAGATCGAGAGCGTGCTCGGACTGCGGTGCGCGCCGGTGACCTGGCCGATCGGGAGCGGGCGGCGGTTCAGGGGGGTCTACCACCTGCCCGGCGACCGGGTCCACTTCATCAGCCCGCGCCACGACGGACGCATCGTGGAGGGTGACATCGTGGAGGGCATCGACAGCCCGGCGCTCGACGAGCGGCTCGGGACACAGGCCGGAGAGCTGCGCGACGAGGTGGAGCTCGTGCGCGGCGCAAGCCACGAGCTCGACGCCGGCGCCTACCGGTCCGCCCGCATGACCCCGGTGTTCTTCGGGTCCGCCCTCAACAACTTCGGGGTGCGCGAGCTGCTGGAGGCGTTCGTCGAGCTGGCCCCGCCGCCGGGGCCGCGCGCGACCGGGCAGCGGGTGGTCGCTCCGGGCGAGGAGCGGTTCAGCGGATTCGTGTTCAAGGTCCAGGCGAACATGGACCCGCAGCACCGCGACCGCGTCGCGTTCCTGCGCGTGACCTCGGGACGCTTTCGCCGGGGCATGCGCATCCGCCACGTGCGCACCGGCAAGGACGTGCAGGCGGCAAACGCCATCACCTTCATGGCCCGCGACCGCGACCGGGTGGACGATGCATACGCGGGCGACATCATCGGCCTGCCCAACCACGGCGCCATCCGCATCGGCGACGCCTTCTCCCAGGGCGAGGCGCTCAAGTTCACGGGCATCCCGAGCTTCGCGCCGGAGCTGTTCCGCCGCGTCGTGCTCCGCGACCCCCTGCGCCTGAAGGCGCTGCAGAAGGGGCTCGACCAGTTGAGCGAAGAGGGCGCCACGCAGGTGTTCCGCCCGCTGGCCACCAACGACCTCATCCTCGGGGCGGTGGGCGTGCTCCAGTTCGACGTCGTGGCCTGGAGGCTGCGCAACGAGTACGGCGTGGACAGCCGCTACGAGCCGGTCGACGTCACCACCGCGCGCTGGGTGAGCAGCCACGACCCGGTCCGCCTCGAGGCGTTCCGCCGCAGGAACGACGCCCGCCTCGCGCTCGACGGGGCCGGCAACCTCGCCTACCTCGCGCCGACGATGGTCAACCTCGGGCTTGCGGTCGAGCGCTGGCCGGAGGTCGAGTTCCGCGCGACCCGGGAGGTCTGACGCGCCGGATTCGCGGACTGCCGGGGGCGGCGACCGCGGGCCGGCTGCGGACTGCCGGGGGCAGCGACCGCGGGCCGACTGCGGACTGCCGGGGGCGGCGACCGCGGGCCGGCTCAGGCCCCCGGCTTGATCTCCAGCAGCTCGATCTCGAAGTGCAGCGTCTGGTTGGGGCCGATGGAGCCGCCGGCGCCCTGTTCGCCGTAGGCAAGCCCGGCCGGAATCCACACCTCCCAGTGCGACCCCACCGGCATGAGCTGCAGCGCCGCCTGCCATCCCGGGATCACGGCGCCGAGCATGAACTCGGTCGGCTCGCCGCGCCCGTAGGAGCTGTCGAACTCGGTGCCGTCGAGCAACCGGCCCCGGTAGTGCACCACCACTCGATCCTCGGCGGTGGGAGTCGCTCCCCCGCCCGCCCGCAGGATGCGGTACTGGAGCCCGTCCGGGGTCTGCACCACGTCCTCGTTCTCCACGTTCAACGCCAGGAACGCCTGACCGTCCGCGAGATTGTCCGCCGCCTGCCGGCTCTGCCGCGCGGCGAGTTCGGACTGGAACGCCGTCTGGGCCGCCTGCATCTGTTCCAGCGTGAGCCGTGGCTGACGATTCGCGTACAGGTCCTCGAGGGCGGCCGCGAACGCCGCCGTGTCGATCTCGTGGAGGCCCTGCTGGCGCAGCGACTGCCCGACCTGCAGCCCGACCGCGTAGCTCAGGCGCTGGAGCGCCGACTCGAGCCGGGGCTCCTGCTCGGCGGCGGGCGCCCGCGGGCCGGCGGCGAGCACGAGGCATCCCGCGACGAACGGCGCCATGCGCAGTGCGGTACGGTGGGACGCACGGACGCCCTCACGGTGGTGGATCATGGTCCTTCCTCCGGATGGTGGATGCGGGCGCGGCCCGGACTGGCCGGCGGCGGCCGGGCGATGAGGACCCGCACCGGCCGCGGGCCGCAGCGTCCGGGAGTGCGAGGCGCGCATCATCGCACGCCGGGCCGCTTCGGGCACGCGCCAGTCTTGTCCTGTCAGGACCATTTTTTGTCGTATTCGAGTGTCGGCAACGCGCCTCCCGTTCCGGCGCCGCCTGACCTCGAGACCCGTCTTCGGGTAGTGTCTCAATCTGACTCCGGGACCGTTCTGTCGAGTTGAGGAAGAAAGTCGAACCGAGGCGCCACCCGTCGTCGGGAAGGGTGTACGTCCGGTTTGCCAGAGCCCTCGTTTCCGGTTCCGGGAGACCCTGGGGACAAGGGCATCGCGCGCACGGTTCGCAAAGGCGGGATGGCCCTGGTCCGGAAAAGAAGCCCCTCTCCCCCCGGGAGAGGGGTTTGGGGTGAGGGGGACCGAATCATCGCCGCGCCCTCACCCCCGGCCCCTCTCCCGGGGGGAGAGGGGAGAATGCGGGTGTCTTCTCCTGAGCCCGTCGACTCCCGCAACAGCCGTTCGAGCTCTCCCCCGGGATGAGGGGAGAATGCGAGAGTCTTCGGACCGCACGCCGCCTCCACTTCATGCGGCGCGAGGGGCAACCCGGCCATGAGCCCGGCCATGAACATTCCGACACCGAACCAGGGAGTGCCTCAGCTTGACTGCGGGGCAGTGATGTCGCGCGGAGGAAGAAAGTCAAAATGAGACACTACCCGTCTCCGGTAGTGGATCAGTTTGGCACGTCGAGTCGTGTCCCGCGGAGAGCGGGGATGTGGTATATCTGTGCCCGCATCGGCCCTTGCCGGGGCGCGAGCCATCGCCCCCCGCGACGGTCCCCGGCCGGAACAGGGGGATTCCCATGACGCAGACGGCCATCGAGCGCGCCCCCTGGCGCACCGTCCCGGACGGTGCGGCCCCGGCCTGCGGGGCATGTCCCCCCCCCCCCCCCGAGGCTCCGGGCGTGGGGGGTGAGCCGTTGGGCATCGCGCCGAGCACACCCCCGCACCTGAAGCGCGCCCCGACCGGGCGCGGTCCCGCGCAGGACCACTTTTTTGTCGTATTCGAGTGTCGGCAACCGGTGCGAAGTCGCCTGCGGCGGGGACGCCGGGAGCTCCAGGAGGCTCAACCCGGCACACCGACAACGAATCGCGTCCACCAATGGGCCGCGGAGGCCGTGGCGCCATCTCTCATCCGCACCCCCGGCCGGTCCCGGCACACGCATCGCTCGATGCGCGCCGCCGGGCGGCGGGCTTTACCAACAGGAACTTAGACCATGACAGTTGAAGACATCACGCTGCGCGGCGGTGAGATGGCCGACACCCTGACGGGCGGCGACGGCAATGACGAGCTCCATGGCGGTGCGGGCGGCGACACCCTCGACGGCTGGTCCGGCGATGACACCGTGTATGGCGATGCGGGCAACGACACCCTCTACGGCGGCGACGGCAACGACACGCTCGACGGCGGCGCGGACGACGACACGCTGTGGGGCGGGCGTGGCGACGACATCCTGAAGGGCGGTCGGGGAAGCGACTGGATGAATGGCGGTCTCGGCGCCGACACCTTCGTGTTCGCGGTCGGGGACGGACACGACAAGATTGCCGACTTCGGGGACGGCGACCGCATCGAGATGACCGGGGTGTCCGGGGGGTACGCGGGGCTGGTCATCGAGCAGGACGGGGCCGATACGGTCATACGCTACGGCGAGGGCGACACCATCCGGCTGTCGGGCGTCTCGGCGGCGGCGCTGGGCAAGGACCGCTTCGAGTTTCTTCCCGCCGAGGGGGACCCGCAGGGGGGTGACGAGGACGACGACACTCCGAACGGTGACGGGGGCGGCGGCGAGGACGAGGGCGGCGAGGGCGAAGGAGGAGGAGAAGGCCCCGTCCTGGCGCAGGTGACCCGGACGGAAGGCGAGGAAGGCGACGGGGACGGCGCCGCCGCGCAGAAGGCCGCCGGGGTGACGCGGAAGGGCGGCAAGGGCGACGACACCCTCGACGGCGGGGACGGCGACGATACCCTGAAGGGCCGCGGGGGCGCCGACACGCTGAACGGCGGCAAGGACAACGACCTCCTGAAAGGCGGCAATGGCGCCGACACCCTGAACGGCGGGCGGGGCGACGACACGCTCAGGGGCGGGCGGGGCGCCGACACCTTCGTGTTCCGGGCCGGAGACGGCCACGACACCATTGCCGATTTCGAGGACGGCGACACGATTCGCCTCGACGGGGTGACCGGGGGGTTCGCGGGGCTGGTCATCGAGCAGGACGGGGCCGATGCCGTCGTCCGCTATGGCGACAGGGGCGACACCATTCGGCTGAAGGGCGTGTCGGCGGACTCCCTGGATGAAGACGACTTCACGCTGCCGGCCGGCTCCGGAGGCGGCGACAAGGTCACGTCCGGCACCGGCGAGCCGGCGAATCCGCCGCCCCTCGTGTACGGCGCCGGCCAGCCCGCGAATCCGCCGCCCGGCGCGGCGCAGACCCAGACGTCCGGCACGGGCGGGACCGGGAACCCACCGACCGGCGCACCGCAGACCCAAACGACCGGCGCGGGCGGCGAGACCACGGACCCGCCGGCGCCCGAAGGCGTCACTCGGCATGTCAGCTATGACGGCGAAGGCGTCTTGTACAAAGGTGTGTTGTTCGACGCTCACCTCGGCGGCGGCGAGGGCGACGACACGCTGCACGGCGGCGACCGCAACGACCGGCTGGAGGGCCACGGCGGCGACGACACGCTCTACGGCGGCAAGGGCGACGACCGGCTGGAGGGCCACGGCGGCATCGACACCCTCCACGGCGGCGACGGCAACGACACGCTGGAGGGCGGCGACGGCGACGACACCCTCCACGGCGACGACGGCGACGACGACCTCTACGGCGGCGACGGCGACGACACCCTCTGGGGCGGCGACGGCGACGGCGACCACCCCAGCCACGGCCTCTGGAGCAGCCGCAACCGCGGCGACTACCTCCGGGGCGGCGGCGGCGACGACACCCTGTACGGCGGCGACGGCAACGACGACCTCTACGGCGACGATGGCCGCGACACCCTCTGGGGCGGCGACGGCGACGACTACCTCTACGGCGGCTGGTACATCGAGGCGGAGAAAGACGGCGGCAACACCCTCCACGGCGAGGGCGGCGACGACGAGCTCTTCGGCGGCGACAGCGACGATGTCCTGAACGGCGGCGAGGGCGACGACGAGCTGAATGGCCAAAAGGGCGACGACACCCTCGACGGCGGCGACGGCGACGACGAACTCTACGGCGGCAATTACTGGAACGGAGGGGGCAGCGGCAGCGGCGACGACACCCTGCGGGGCGGCGCGGGCAACGACACGCTGGAGGGCGGCGACGGCGACGACACCCTGACGGGCGGCACGGGCGCCGACACCTTCGTGTTCAGGCCCGGGGACGGCCAGGACACCATCACCGACTTCGGGGACGGCGACACGATTCGCATCGACAGAGAGGGCGGCGGGTTCGCGGCGCTGGCCATCGAGCAGGACGGCGCCGACGCCGTCATCCGCTATGGCAAGGGCGACAGCATCCGGCTGACGGGCGTGTCGGCGGACTCCCTGAGCAAGGACGACTTCGAGTTCCCCGACGCCGACCGCACGCTGACGGGCGGCGACGGCAATGACCGCCTCTTCGGCAGCGGCGGCGCCGATGTCATCCGGGGCGGCAAGGGCAACGACCACATCTACGGCAGCGGCGGCAATGACCGCCTGTACGGCGACGACGGCGACGACTACCTATCCGGTGGCACCGGCAACGACAAGCTGTACGGCGGCGACGGCGACGACACTCTGCGCGGCTACCTCGGCCGTGACCGCCTGTACGGTGGCGACGGCGACGACACCCTGCACGGCGGCGTGGGCGGCGGCGACACCCTCACGGGCGGCAGGGGCGCCGACACCTTCGTGTTCTACATGGACTACGGGAGCCACACCATCACCGACTTCGAGAAAGGCGACAAGATCAAGTTCGACAACTTGTCCGGCGGGTTCGAGGCGCTGTCCATCAAGCAGGACGGCGCCGACACCGTCATCCGCTTTGGCAGGGACGGCGACAGCGTCCGGCTGACGGGCGTGGCGGCGGCCTCTCTGGGCAAGGGTGACTTCGAGTTTCCCTACGCCGACGATGTCACGCTGGAGGGCGGCGACGGCGACGATGTCCTGTACGGCGACCACGGCGACGACACCCTGTCCGGCCACGGCGGCGACGACGACCTCTACGGCTACGGCGGCGACGATCGCCTGTACGGCGGCGACGGCGACGATGACCTGAAAGGTGGCCACGGCGCCGACACCCTGTGGGGAGGCGACGGCGATGATCGCCTATACGGCGGCTACGGCGCCGACACGCTCCATGGCGGCAACGGCGCAGACAGACTCACCGGAGACGTCAGCTTTGCCAGCGATGGCTACGGCAGCGATGGCTACAGCGACGGCGGCGACGACACCCTTTACGGCGACGGCGGCAACGATACGCTGTTCGGCGACTTCATTTACGGCGGGAGAAGCAAGCGCGGCAACGACGTCCCCCACGGCGGCGACGACGTCCTCCACGGCGGCGCGGGCGACGACACCCTCTACGGCGACTTCGAGTTCGGCAGAAAAAGCAACGGCGGCAACGACGTCCTCTACGGCGGCGAGGGAGACGACGACCTCTACGGCGATTACTTGGAGGGCGAAGGCGACGGCGGCGACGACACCCTCGAGGGCGGCAAGGGCAACGACGACCTCTGGGGCGGCGGCGGCGCCGACCGGTTCGTGTTCGACCGGGAGTCGGACACCGACACCATCCACGACTTCGAGGACGGGAAGGACACCCTCGTCGTCAAGGGCGGCCTGAAGCTCTCCGACCTCGACATCAGGCAACGCGGCGACGACGCCGTGATCAACGGTCCCTCCGACGCCTTCTCGATCGTGATCAAGGACTTCGACGCCTCGCTGCTGACCGCGGCCGACTTCGACTTCATCGCCTGACCGGCCGGTGCGCCGGTCCGACCCGCCCCGGTGCTGAAGACGGAGCGGGGCCCGGTGTGCCGGCCATCGGCCCGGAGGACCTGCCGGAGTGCGCGGACGGCAGGTCCGCCACCCGGCGGGCGCGAGCCCCGCGCGGCGCGATGTCCATGCAAGTCCCTCGCCTCCATGTCGAACCGCCACTCGCCGCCGGTCGGCGGATCGTCCTGCCGCGGGCCGTCGGCCATCACGTCACGAGGGTGCTGCGGCTCGGCCCCGGCGACGCCCTCACCGTGTTCGACGGGCGCGGGGGCGAGTACCGGGCGACGCTTGTACGCGCATCCCGCGGCGCGGTGGAGGCCGAAGTCGGCGCGCACGACCCCGTCGACCGCGAGTCGGCGCTCGCCGTCGAGCTCGGCCAGGGGGTCTGCAAGGGCGATCGGATGGACCTCGTGGTCCGGAAGGCGACGGAGCTCGGCGTGCGGACCATCCGCCCCATCGTCTGCGAACGTACCGTCGTGAAGCTCGACCCGTCGCGGGCGGAGCGGCGGATGGCGCACTGGCGCGCGGTCGCGGTGCACGCGGCGCAGCAGTCCGGCCGCACGCGGGTGCCCGAGGTCGCGGGGGTCGAGGACCTCGGCGCCTGGCTCGCGCGCGATGGCGCCGGTCCGGCGTTCGTCCTGTCGCCCCGCGCCGACGCGTCGCTCTCCGATCTCGCACCGCCCGTGTCCGGGGAGCCGGTACGCCTGCTCGTCGGCCCCGAAGGCGGACTCTCGCCCCGGGAGGTCGAGCGCGCCGGGGCCGCGGGGTTCGCGGGGCTGCGTCTCGGGCCGAGGGTGCTGCGGACGGAGACCGCGGCGCTGGTCGCGCTCGCCGCGTTGCAGGCGCGCTGGGGAGATCTGCTATAGTCTGCGCCGGGTCCACATCCCGCCCCGATCCAGGACCGTCCATTCCGGAGACCTTCCAGTGAGCGACGAAATCCCGCCCGCCAGGCTCTGGGCGGGCCGGTTCACCGAGCCGACCGACGCGCTGGTGGAACGGTTCACCGAGTCGGTGAGCTTCGACCGGCGGCTCGCGAAGCACGACATCCGGGGCTCGATCGCGCACGCGGCGATGCTCGCCGAAGTCGGGGTGCTGAGCGTAGAGGACCGCGACGCCATCGTCGCCGGGCTCGAGGGCATCCTCGCCGACATCGAGGCGGGCGCCTTCGAGTGGCGCACGTCGCTCGAGGACGTGCACATGAACATCGAGTCGGTGCTCACCGAGCGGGTCGGCGTCGCCGGCAAGCGCCTGCACACGGGGCGCTCGCGCAACGACCAGGTCGCCACCGCGGTGCGGCTCTGGCTGCGCGATGCGCTCGACGATATCGCGGGGGCGGTCCGCGCGCTGCAGGGCGTGATCCTCTCCCTCGCGGAGCGCGAGGCCGACACCGTGCTCCCCGGCTTCACCCACCTCCAGCCCGCGCAGCCCGTCACCTTCGGCCACCACATGCTCGCGTGGTTCGAGATGCTCGCGCGCGACGCCGAACGCTTCGCCGAGTGCCGCGCCCGGGTGAACCGCATGCCGCTCGGGGCCGCCGCGCTCGCGGGGACGCCGTACCCGATCGACCGCGGCATGACCGCGCGGCTGCTCGGGTTCGAGGCGCTGTGCGGGAACTCGCTGGATGCGGTGAGCGACCGCGACTTCGCGGTCGAGTTCGCCTCCGGCTGCGCGCTCGCGATGGTGCACCTCTCGCGCATGTCGGAAGAGCTGGTGCTGTGGATGTCGGCGCCGTTCGGGTTCGTCGAGCTCGGCGACGCCTGGTGCACCGGCTCGTCCATCATGCCGCAGAAGAAGAACCCGGACGTCGCGGAGCTCGTGCGCGGGAAGAGCGCGCGGGTCATCGGCCATCTGAACGCGCTGCTGGTGCTGATGAAGGGCCAGCCGCTCGCGTACAACCGGGACAACCAGGAGGACAAGGAGCCGCTGTTCGACACCGCCGACACCGTCACCGACTGCCTCCGGGCCTTCGCCGGGATGCTCGGCACCCTGGAGTGCCGTCGGGAGCGGATGCGCGAGGCGGCCCGCCTGGGCCACACCACCGCCACCGACCTCGCCGACTACCTGGTGCGCCGGGCGGTCCCGTTCCGCGACGCCCACGAGGCGGTGGGGCGCGCGGTGCGCGCCGCGGTGGAGACGGGCCGGGAGCTGTCGGAGCTGACGCTCGACGAGCTGCGGGCGTTCTCACCGGTCATCGAGGACGACGTGTTCGAGGTGCTGACCCTCGACGGCTCGGTGGCGGCGCGGAGCCATCCGGGCGGCACCGCCCCCGGGCAGGTGCGCGCCGCCATCACGCGGGCACGGGAGAGGACCGGCGCCGGCTGAGGCCGGTCCGGCGGTCGGCGGCCGCGGCTTCCGAATGGTCCTGACGGACCAGCAATTCCCGCCAACGCCCGGAAGAGGCCGTGCCGTGGTGGGATTCCGGCGCAATTCCGACCACCTGGGCGTCCAATCGAGGAGATTTCGAGGGCATGTTCCCGCCTGGCGGGAATTGCTGCTGACGGACTACTCCGTACGCCGGACGGCGACCGGAACGTCCAGCTCGCCCGCCTTCTCGAACACGACGGTCAGGGCGTAGACGGCGCCGTCGACGAGCGGCTCCTTCAGTCCGAGCAGCATCACATGCAGTCCGTGGGGCCTGAGCCGGACCTCGCCCCCGGCCGGCACCTCGACCGACTCGACCTGGCGCATCTTCATCATCCCGCCTTCCATGTCGTGGGTATGGATCTCGACGGTTTCGGCGATGTCCGTGCGGGCGGAGACGATTCGGTCCGGCTCGCCGCCGCTGTTCTCCACTCGAAAGTAGGCGGCGCCGTTGGGGGCGTTCGGCGGCAGCTCGCGTGACCAGGGCTCGAAGATCGTCACGCTCCCCAGGGTGAACTCCTGCGCCGTCGCCGCGGCATGGCACAGGGCCATGGCCGCGAGGACCGCCGCTCGGGCCAGTGCGGGTGCTCGCAATCTGCTCATTCCGGATCCTCCGCATCGCGGCGCGTTCGGCTCGAAGCGGTCCGTTCCCGCCGGGTCCGAAGCGGGAAGATACAGGACCATTCACAAGATGTGGTCACCAGCCGCCAGACCGGAATATCCTGCGGTGATCGGCGGTCTCCCGGCATTCGGGACCCGGAAACGGGCAGGACCATTCAAAAGTCGCGGTCATTGGCCGCCCGACCGGAAGATCGCACGGTGACGGGCGGTCTTCCGGTATCGAAGGCCCCGATCGAGGGTCTGATGAACCGTTCGTCACGACTTCCGGAGAGCCCTGCGGAAACGGGGAGTGTCTCATTTTGACTTTCTTCCTCAGCGCGACGTCACTGCCCCGAAGCCAAACCAAGGCGCTCCCTGGCTCGGTGTCGGAGTATTCATGGCCGGGTTGACCCTCGCGGCGCGTGAAGTGGAGGCGGCGGGCGGCCCGAAGACACCCGCATTCTCCCCTCTCCCCCCGGGAGAGGGGCCGGGGGTGAGGGCGCGGCGATGATTCGGTCCCCCTCACCCCAAACCCCTCTCCCGGGGGGAGAGGGGCTTCTTTCGGGACCAGGGCATCCCGCCTTTGCGAACCGTGCGCGCGATGCCCTTGTCCCCAGGGTCGTCCGGAACCGGAAACGAGGGATCTCGCGGACCGCACCCGCCGCCGCCGCCGTGTCCATGGAAGCCGCAATGCATGCGCCTTCGACGATGACTGAAGCCGGTTCCGGAGGGGGGCCGCCGGCTCGCCGCGGGCCCGCCCGGGCCGGATCATGACCGCCGGGGGCGATGACTTCGCGCCGATCGCCGGGCGGCTCATCGGCTGGCATGCGCGCCATGGCCGCAAGCACCTCCCCTGGCAGCGCGACCCGACGCCGTACCGCGTGTGGGTGTCCGAGGTCATGCTCCAGCAGACCCGGGTCGGCGTCGTCATCGGGTACTACGAGCGGTTCATGGCGCGGTTTCCGGCGCTGGCGGACCTGGCGGACGCATCGCTCGACGACGTGCTCGCGCTGTGGTCGGGGCTCGGCTACTACTCGCGGGCGCGCAACCTGCATCGCGCCGCGGTCGCGGTGCGGGAGCGTCATCGCGGCGTGATGCCACGCGATGTCGACGCGCTCGTCGCCCTGCCGGGGATCGGCCGCTCCACCGCCGGGGCGATCCTCGCGCTCGGCCACGGCGACCGGCACCCCATACTCGACGGCAACGTCAAGCGGGTGCTCTGTCGCTACCACGGCATCGACGGCTGGCCCGGACAGGGCGCGATCGAGCGCGCCCTGTGGACGCTCGCGGAGCGGCATACGCCGCATGTGGGCGTGGCCGCCTACACCCAGGCAATCATGGACCTCGGCGCGACGCTCTGCGTGCGCTCGCGCCCGCTGTGCTCCCTGTGTCCGATCGAGGCCGGGTGCATCGCGCGGCGGGCCGGCGCGCAGGCGCGCATTCCCGCGCCGCGGCCCCGGCGCGCCGTGCCCCGCCGGGCGAGCGCGTTCCTGATGCTGCGCGACGCGAGCGGCGCGCTGCTCCTCGAACGCCGCCCCCCGAGCGGCGTCTGGGGCGGCCTGTGGTGCTTCCCGGAGTGCGACCCGGCCGCCGACGTCGAGGCCACGTGCCGGGCGCGGTTCGGCGTGCACGCCGCCGGGGTCACCGCGCTCGCCCCGATCGCGCACGGGTTCACCCACTTCACGCTCGACGTGCATCCCTTCCTGGTCGAGATTGGCGGCGACCGCGGCGATACGGTCGCCGACGGTGGCGAGACCCGCTGGCACCCGCCCGGCGCGGTCGCGGACATCGGCCTCGCGGCGCCGGTGAAGCGGCTGATCGAGCAGCTCGCGGGGGAGTAGGGAGCCGGTCGACGCGGTCCGGGTTGCGGGGGACGCCGGTGCGGCCGCCGCTTGCCCGCGGGAGCGGGAAGGTGAGACTGATTTTCGGTGACGGTGCGCAAGCGGCCACCGCTTGCCCGCGGGAGCGGGACGAGGCTGGCCGGAGGCGGCGCACCGCCCGTCCTCCGGGCCTCGCAGCAATTCCCGCCAGGCGGAAGCATGCTCCCGAACTCCCCCTCGACCCGGCGTCCCGAGGGTCGGAATCGCGCCGGAATCCCACCACGGTACGGCCTCTCCGGGCACTGGCGGGAATGGCTGCGGGCCTCGCGCATGGATCGATTCTTCCTCCGCGATCCTGGACAATCGCGGCAAGCGTGCGCATTTCGCCGATTCGCGTCCGCAAGCCGGGAGTCGGCGAGGCCTGCGCGCCAGGCACCCCGATGCGGCGAGGCAGCGCAGATGGCGAGGACCGTGCAGTGCGTCAGGCTGGGAGAGGAAGCCGAGGGGCTCGACTTCCCGCCCCTGCCGGGAGAGCTCGGCCGGCGCGTGTTCGAGAACGTCTCGAAGCCCGCGTGGCGGCAGTGGCTCGCCCACCAGACGATGCTCATCAACGAGAACCGCCTGAAGGTCACCGACCCCTCGGCCAGGCGGTTCCTGGAGCGTGAGCTCGAGAAGTTCTTCTTCGGGGAGGGCTCGGCGACGCCGGAGGGATACGTGCCCGCGGAAGAATGATCCTCGGACCGTGCGGCTCCGGCGCACCGCCGGGAGGAAGCCGTTCGGACGCCGGGTGATGGCGGCGCGGAAGGACCGGGGGCTCGGCGGCAAGTCCCGCTCGGAGCGAGGCCGGCATCGCCTCGCTCGAGATCCTGCGCGACGCCGGGGTGAAGATGGGGTTCGGCACCGACCTGCTCGGCGCCATGCACGAGGATCAGCTGACCGAGTTCGGGATCCGGGCCCGGGTGCTCCCGAGCGTCGAGATCCTGCGCCAGGCGACCAGCGGGAACGCGGAGCTTCTCGGGCGTTCCGGCGAGCTCGGCACGGTGGCGCCCGGCGCGCTCGCGGACCTGCTCGTCGTCGACGGCGACCCCGTCGCGGACCTCGGCGTCCTCTCGGGTCAGGGCGAGCGCATCGCCCTCGTCATGAAGGGAGGCAGGACCTGCAGGCGCACGTTCCGAGGAGGACCCGCCCGGCCGGTCGCCGATGAAGGATCGGGAGCGCTCCGGGGCGGGAATTCCTCGTCGAACCGGGATTCCAGGCGCGACATCCGGTTGTCGAGGTGGACTACCCGCTCGTCGAGGTGCACCACCCGCTCGTCGAGATGCACCACCCGCTGGTCGAGATGCGCCACCCGCTCGTCGAGGTGGGCGACTCGCTGGTCGATGCCAGCCGCTCGTTCGCGCAGCATTCCGACATCGCCTCGCAGTTCGCGCACGTCTTCGCGCAGATGCCGCTCCATCACACCCATGTCCTTGCGGATGCGAAGCTCCATCGCAGCCATGTCCTTGCGGATGCGAAGCTCCATCGCACCCATGTCCTTGCGGATGCCGGCTTCCATCGACTGCATGTCGTCGCGCAGTACCTGGATCTCGCCGTGGATTCTGGTCTCCATGGCCCGCATGTCTTCCCGAATGCGGCCCTCCATGGCGTTCAGGGATGCGAACATGCCGCCGCCGAGCGCAATGATCGCGACCGCGAGCGTCAGCACCGCGATCCACTCCGGCGCCCATCGGCGACGATGTCCGCCGCTCTCGTCCGTCATTGCCGTTTCCTGTTCCATCGACGGACAGTATAGACACCCGCGCCGCGGCCGGGATACTCCCTCCGGTTACCGCCGCTGTCGGGGATCGCGCCGCTCCTTGTAGGATATCGCCGATCACCGACCCGCCACGAACCACCCCGGAGGCCCTGCGCCATGAAGCTCCAGCCCGCCATCGACATGGAGCGCCTGACGCCGGACCTGGACATGGCCGATGTCGAGCGCCATGCGCTGGAGGTGGTGCGGATGGCCGGCGCGGGGGGTTCGCGATCGCGTGGGCCTGCAGAAGGCAGGCCGGCGACGAACACCCGCGATGAGCGTCCGTGACGCCGGCGAAACCGCCTGGGAGCGGCACGGGAGCGGGCCGCCGGTCGCGCTGGTCCACGGCTTCGGGCTCAACCGGGCGATGTGGCGGTGGCAGCTCCCGGCGCTCGCGCCGTACTTCAGCGTACTGACCTACGACCTGCTCGGACACGGCGAGAGCGCGCCCCCCGAGGGCCCGCCGGATCTCGCCATGTTCTCCGGGCAACTGCTGAGGCTCATGGACCGATGCGGGATCGAGCGCGCGGCGGTGGTGGGGTTTTCCCTGGGCGGCATGATCGCGCGCCGTTTCGTCCTGGATCACCCGGACCGGCTCTCGGCCCTGGCGATACTGCATTCGGCCCACGACCGCACGCCGGCCGAGCGCGATGCGGTCCGCGAGCGCGTGCGGCACGCCCGGAAGCACGGGCCCGCGGCGAACGTGGACTCCGCCCTCGAGCGCTGGTTCTCGCCGGCGTTCCGCGCCGCGGTGCCGGAGCCGATCGCCCTCGTCCGGCGGTGGATCGAGGGCAACGATCCGGCCGTCCTTGCGCGGATCTACCGGGTGCTCGCCGAGGGCGACGCCGAGATCGTCCAGGGCCTGGAGCGGGTCGCGTGCCCGACCCTGGTCATGACCGGCGAGGACGACCCGGGCAACACCCCCGCCATGTCGGCGGCCATGGCCGGACTCATCCCCGGCGCCCGCCTCGTGGTCCTGCCCGGCCTCAGGCACATGGCGCTCGCCGAGTCGCCGGCGGCGGTCAACGAGCCGCTGTCCGCGTTTCTGCGCGAGGCCCTCGCGGCGGCCTGACGGAAAGCGGCGGCCCGCGCAGCAATCCGGCGACCTGACACGGACGTCGATGGCGGCACGCTCGCGGCGGCCCGACGGAAGGCGGCGGCCCGCGCATCGTCCGTCATTTCCGTTTCACCTTCACGACTTCCGCAACGCCGGGCAGTGCCCCGGTCCGGCCCCGGGGCGGCGATGCCGCGTTGAGGAGGAGGGTCGAAACGAGGCGCTACCCGGCGCCGGCAGCGGCAGCGCGCTACGGGTGAGCCGCGGCGCCGGGCCGGTCCGGGAACACGATCACGTGGCGCAGGTCCCGCGATTGCCGCGCCAGCCCGACCGACGCGTTGATCTCCGCAAGCGGCCGGCGCGAGGAGATCAGCTCGTCGAGCCTGAGCCGTCCGCCGCGGTACAGGCGAAGCAGCTTCGGCACGTCGACCCCGAGCCGCGCGTCGCCCATCTTGCAGCCGAGGATGCGCTGGCCGCAGTGCGAGAGCCTGGTCGCGTCGAGGGCCACCCGCTCGTCGCCGGGCGGCATCCCGACCACCACCAGCGCGCCGCCGCGCGCCAGCAGGGGGAGCGCCTGCCCGATGGCGCGCGCGCTGCCCACCGCCGTCATCACCACGTCGAAGCCGCGCCCGCCGGTCAGGGCGAGCGCCCTCCCGGCCGCGTCATCGTCCGCGGCGTTGACCGTCTCCGTCGCACCGAACGCCCTCGCCTGCTCCAGCTTGTCGTCGGTCACGTCGACCGCCACCAGCGGGAGGGCTCCCGCAAGCGCCGCCCCCTGGACGCAGTTGAGCCCCACGCCGCCGCAGCCGACCACCGCAACCGAATCACCCGCCCGCACTCGCGCGGTGTTGATCGCCGCGCCGAATCCGGTCATGACCCCGCAGGAGATCAGGCAGGCGGCCTCGTCGGCGACGCCCGCGGGAATCCTCACCACTTGCGAGGCGTCGACGACCACGCTCTCGGCGAAGCCGCCCACGCGCAGGCCGGCCCGCACCGGCCGGCCTCGCGCATCGCTCAGCCGCGGCGCCGAATCGATCGCGAAGTCGGCCGCACACTGGGTCGGGACACCCGCTTCGCAGTGCTCGCAGCGCCCGCACGAGCGCAGCAGCGACACCAGGACGCGGTCTCCGGCGCCGATGCCGTCCAGCCGCGCGGTGGGGCCGGCGTCGGTCACCACCCCCGCGACCTCGTGTCCGAACACCGCCGGCAGGTCCCCGCCCCATCCACCGTCCATGTAGATGATGTCGGAGTGGCAGATCGAGCTCGCGCGTACCCTGACGCGGACCTCACCCTCCCGTGGCGGGTCGAGCCGCAGCGTCTCGATCGCCAGCGGCGCCCCGAATTCGCGGCATACCGCCGCCTGGATCTCGATCGTGTCCGAAGGCATGGCTCCCGATGGTCTCCGAGTCGTGGTGTCCGGACGTGCCACGTTGCGGCACCGCCCGCGGTGGAGTCAAATAGCCGCGACGTCCGCCGGGCGCGGCACGCCCCGGCCCGCGTGATGTCCCCTCGACCCCGACACCCTCACAGGAGACACCTCCGATGCGACCGAAGAGCATCATCATCGCCGCCGCCGCCGCGGCCGTCCTCGCGGCCGGGACCGCGGCCGGTGCGAAGACGTTCCGCTACTCGACCTCCGGCGACATCCTCGGGCTCGACCCCTATACCAACAACGAGGGACCGACCAACACGATGAAGTCGAACCTTTACGAGGGGCTGCTCCATCGGGCCTGGGACCTGTCGCTGCATCCCGCCCTCGCGACCGGCTGGGAGCAGACGAGTCCGACCACCTGGCGGTTCAACCTGCGCCAGGGCGTGAAGTTCCACAACGGCAGCGACTTCACCGCCGACGACGTGCTCGTCTCGCTCGATCGCATCCGGCTGCCGGCGTCGAACATGACGTTCGTGGTGGCCTCGATCGAGAGGATCGAGAAGGTCGACGACCACACCATCGACATCGTCACCAGGTACCCGGACCCGACGCTGCTGCTCAACCTCCCGAACTTCTGGATCATGGACAGGGAGTGGCTGGAGGCGAACAACGCCTTCGGCCTGGAGGAGGGCGCGACGGTCAAGACCTTCGCGAACCTCAACGTCAACGGCACCGGCCCGTTCATGCTGGAGGAGTGGGTGCCCGACACCCGCACCGTGCTGGTGCCGAACCCGAACTGGTGGGGCACGCCGCAGCACAACCTGACGAAGGCGGTCTTCACCCCGATCGGCAACGCCGCCACCCGCGTCGCGGCGCTCCTCTCCGGCGAGATCGACCTGATGTATCCGGTGCCCCTGCAGGACGTTCCGCGCCTCGAGAGCACCGCCGGGGTGGAGGCGCTCCAGGGGCCGGAGCTGCGCACCATCTTCCTCGGCTTCGACCAGCATCGCGACGAGCTGCTCGACATGCCGGGATCGGGCAGGAACCCGTTCCGGGACGCACGGGTGCGCAAGGCGTTCTACCAGGCCATCGACATCAACGCCATCAGGCGCGTGGTGATGCGCAACGCCTCGACCCCCACCGGGCTCATGATCGCGCCGGGCATCAACGGGTTCCAGGAGGACATGAACGACCGGTTCCCGCATGACCCGGAGGCGGCGAAGGCGCTGCTGGCCGAGGCGGGCTACGCGGACGGCTTTCCGGTCACCTTCGACTGCCCCAACGACCGCTACGTCAACGACGAGGCGATCTGCCTCGCCATCGTCCCGATGCTCAAGCGCATCGGCATCGACGTGAAGCTCAACGCGCAGACCAAGTCGCTGCATTTCCAGAAGATCGGCCGCAAGGAGCAGTGGAACACGAGCTTCTTCATGCTCGGCTGGACCCCGGGCAGCTACGACGCCCACAACCCGCTGCTGCAGCTCATGTCGATCGACGGCGAGGGCCAGGGCACCTGGAACTGCGGGCGCTACACCAATCCGCGGGTGGAGGAGCTCACCGATCTCATCGCCGGCGAGACCGACGTCGACAAGCGCAACGAGATGATCCGCGAGGCGTTCGAGATCCACAAGAACGAGGTGGGGCACATTCCGCTGCACCAGCAGGCGCTGGCGTGGGGGATCGGCAGCAATGTCGCGGAAGTGAAGCAGCGGCCTCACAACGACGTGGACCTGCGCTACGTGGTGATGAAGTAGCCCGCGCTCGGGCAGCCGTCCGGCGGCGCCTGCGCCCGCCGCCTTCGTCCGCCGGGGCGCCGGATGTCCGGCGCATCGGCGGCGGGAGAGTGGAGCACGCCCGTGCCCGACACGACAGGCCGCCGCGGCCCGGACCCGAAAGCGTCCGGGCCGCGGCGCCGATGAGACCCCGCCATGCTCGCCTTCATCGTCCGCCGCCTCTTCCAGTCCATCCTGGTGATGCTCGCGGTCGGGTTCATCTCGTTCTCGCTGTTCAACTACGTCGGCGATCCGGTCAACAACATGGTCGGCATCGAGGCGACCATCGAGGAGCGCGAGCGGATGGCGGAAGCGCTCGGGCTGAACGATCCGTTCCCGGTCCAGTTCGCCCGCTTCGCCGGCAACGCGGTCCGGGGCGACTTCGGCCAGTCGTACCGGCTGTCGGTGCCGGTGGAGGAGGCGATCGCGGAGCGTCTGCCCGCGACCCTGGAGCTGGTGTTCGTGGCGGCGGTGCTCGCGCTGGCGATCGGCGTGCCCCTCGGGGTCTACACCGGGCTGCACCGCGAGGGGGCGATCTCGCGCCTCCTGCTCACGACCTCGCTGGTCGGCATCTCGCTGCCGACGTTCCTCATCGGGATCCTGCTGATCCTGACCTTCTCGGTGTGGCTCAACTGGCTTCCGTCGTTCGGGCGCGGGGCCACCGTGGACATCGGATGGGAGAGCAACCTCGCGTCGTGGGAGGGCTTCAGGTCCATCATCCTGCCGTCGGTGACGCTGTGCCTGTTCCAGCTCACGCTCCTGATGCGGCTGGTGCGCGCGGAGATGCTGGAGGTGCTGCGCACCGACTACATCAAGTTCGCGCGGGCGCGCGGGCTGCGCAACCGCACGGTGAATTTCGGCCACGCCCTGAAGAACACCCTGGTGCCGGTCATCACCATCACCGGCCTGCAGATCGGGTCGCTCATCGCGTTCGCGATCATCACCGAGACGGTCTTCCAGTGGCCGGGGAT
Organism: Gammaproteobacteria bacterium; assembly: GCA_965202735.1. Classification (GTDB taxonomy): domain Bacteria; phylum Pseudomonadota; class Gammaproteobacteria; order HK1; family HK1; genus HK1. The sequence continues at coordinate 3,958,021 of OZ241844.1, read as the reverse complement.
GGGGCTGCTGTTCCTGCAGGCGATCCAGTTCGTCGACATTCCGGTGATGGCGGCCTACCTGTGCCTGGTGGCGTTCATCTTCGTGGTCATCAACCTGATCGTCGATCTGCTGTACTACGCCATCGATCCGCGCCTGCGTCTCGACGGCGCGACCCGGGCCCATTGAGAGCGCCGCGGCGATGACCACCGGCACCGGCCCCGCGCACGCTCCCGACCCGGCCGCGCGGCCCGGCCGTGCCGCCGGGCGTCCGGCCGCGGCGGCGGGGGGCGCCGGCCCCGGCCCGGCCGCGGCGGCGGGCTTCCTCGCGCGCGCCACCGACCGCGTGCGCCGCTTCTTCGACAGCGACGTCTTCCACAGCTTCCGCACGTCGCCGGTGACCGTCGCCGCCTTCGTCGTCACCATGGTGTGCTTCGTCTCCGCGTTCTTCGCGCCGTGGCTGGCGCCGCACAACACCAACGACGTCGCCACCCTGGACCTCATGAACGCCTTCCTGCCCCCGGTGTGGATGGAGGGGGGGAGCTGGAGGTTCCCGCTCGGCACCGACGAGCAGGGGCGCGACGTGCTGTCCGCGATCATGTTCGGGATGAAGGTCTCGCTGATCGTCGGGTTCGCGAGCGTGCTGTTCTCCGTGGTGCTCGGGGTGGGGCTCGGCCTGGTGTCGGGATACGTCGGCGGGCGGCTCGACCACTTCATCATGCGGGTCGCGGACGTGCAGCTCAGCTTCCCCGCGGTGCTCGTCGCGCTGCTGCTGTTCGGCTTCGCGAAGACGCTGCTGCCGCGCGGGATGCAGGACGACGTCGCGCTGCTGGTGCTCATCTTCGCGATCGGACTCTCGAACTGGGTGCAGTTCGCGCGCACGGTGCGCGGCTCGACCATGGTGGAGAAGGGCAAGGAATACGTGCAGGCGGCGCGCGTCATCGGCCGCCGGCCCGTCTCGATCATGTTCCGGCATGTCCTGCCGAACGTGATGGGGCCGGTGCTGGTCATCGCGACCATCAGCCTCGCGATCGCGATCCTCACCGAGGCCACCCTGTCGTTCCTGGGGGTCGGGGTGCCGCCCACTCAGCCTTCGCTCGGGACGCTCATCCGGTTCGGAAACAACTTCCTGTTCTCGGGCGAGTGGTGGATGACGATCTTCCCCGGCGTCGCCCTCGTCGCGCTCGCGCTGGCGGTCAACCTGCTCGGTGACTGGCTGCGCGACGCACTCAATCCGAAGCTGCGGTGAAGGCGCCGGTGGACAGCCGCGGCCCTGCTCGTCCCGCCTCCAGCGTCCGGCTCACGCGGCGAAGCCGATGACGGGCGGCGCGCCGCTGCTGCGGGTCGAGGGGCTTCGCGTGGAGTTCCCGACCCGGCGCGGCGTCCTGGTCGCGGTCGACGGCGTCTCGTTCCACATCGACGCGGGCGAGGTGCTCGGCGTGGTGGGGGAGTCCGGGGCCGGGAAGTCGCTGACCGGCGCCGCCATCATCGGTCTGCTGGAGCCCCCGGGACGGATCGCGGCCGGGCGGGTCCTGTTCGAAGGACGCCGGATCGACGACCTGCGCCACGAGCGGATGCGCAGGCTCAGGGGCCGCAGCATCGCGATGGTCTTCCAGGATCCCCTCACGTCGCTGAACCCCCTGTACTCGATCGCGAGACAGCTCATCGAGACGATCCGCACCCACCTCGACCTGGACGAGGCGGCGGCGAGGCGGCGCGCCATCGAGCTGCTCGAGGAGGTGGGGATCCCCGCCGCCGCGCGGCGCATCGACGAGTACCCGCACCAGTTCTCCGGCGGGATGCGCCAGCGGGTGGTCATCGCGCTCGCGCTCGCCGCGAATCCGAAGCTGATCATCGCCGACGAGCCGACCACCGCGCTCGACGTCTCCATCCAGGCGCAGATCATCAGCCTGCTCAAGCGCCTGTGCGCGGAGCACGGCACCGCGGTCATGCTCGTGACCCACGACATGGGGGTGATCGCGGAGACCGCGGACCGGGTGGCGGTGATGTACGCAGGGCGGATCGTGGAGGTCGGCGCCGTGCAGCAGGTCATCCGGGAGGCCCTGCATCCCTACACGCACGGCCTGATGGGGTCGATCCCGATGATCGGCCACGACATCGAGCGGCTCGTCCAGATCGACGGCGCGATGCCCCGCCTGACCGAGATCCCCGCCGGCTGCGCATTCCACCCGCGTTGTCCGCGTGCGATGGCGCGCTGCCGGGTCGAACGTCCGGAGCTCGTTCCCGCGGGCGGCGCGCAGGTCGCCTGCTGGCTCTACGACGAAGCCGCGGTTCCCGCCAACGCCCGGAGCGGCCGATGATCGACGAGGCGGTATCCGGCGGCGGGCGCGACGTCCTCGTCAGGGTGGACGGGCTCGCGAAGGAGTTCGACGTCTCGCCACCGCTCCTGAACCGGGTGTTCGAGGGCGCCGGCCGCGTCATGCTGAAGGCGGTCGACGGGGTGAGCTTCGCGATTCCGCGCGGGCGCACCTTCGGCCTCGTGGGGGAATCCGGCTGCGGGAAGTCGACCGTCGCGCGACTGGTGGTCGGGCTCTACCAGCCGACCCGGGGGCACATCGAGTTCGAAGGGACCGATCTCGCCACGTTGAAGACCCGCGCCGAGATCGAGCCGGTGCGCAAGCGCTGGCAGATGATCTTCCAGGACCCCTACGCGAGCCTCAATCCGCGCTGGCGGGTCAGCGACATCATCGCCGAGCCGATCCGGGCGCACCGCCTGATGCGGGGCCGGGCCGCGACCTCCGCGCGCGTGGGCCATCTCCTGACCCAGGTGGGGCTCTCGCCGGCCGACGGCACGAAGTTCCCGCACGAGTTCTCCGGCGGGCAGCGCCAGCGCATCTCGATCGCGCGGGCGCTCGCGAGCCAGCCCGACTTCCTGGTGTGCGACGAGCCGACCTCGGCCCTCGACGTCTCGGTGCAGGCGCAGATCCTGAACCTGATGAAGGCGCTGCAGCGCGAGCTCGGGCTCACGTATCTGTTCATCAGCCACGATCTCGCGGTCGTCTACCACATCTCCGACTACGTGGGGGTGATGTACCTCGGGCGGCTGGTCGAGTGGAGCGATGCCCGGACGCTGTTCGCGGCGCCGAGGCATCCGTACACGCGGATGCTGCTCGACGCGATCCCCGACCTGGAGATGACCGGGCGCGCCCGCACCCCGGTCGCGGGCGAGGTGCCGAGCCCGATCCATCCGCCGTCCGGGTGCCACTTCCATCCGCGCTGCCCGCACGCGAACGAACGCTGTCGCCGCGAAGCGCCCCGGCCGATGCGGATCGGCGCGACGGAGGTCGCGTGTCACGGGGTCGAGGAGGGGCGGATACCGGCTTCGGGCCGATCCCGGGGATGAGTCCATCCGGGGAGGCCGCCCGGCGCGGTATCGCGGCGCCGGCGGATGCGGCAGACCGGCGCCCACCGGCCGCTGGGCCTTCTTCCTGTCGGCGACCGGCGGCAAAAAGCCCCTCTCCCCCCGGGAGAGGGGTTGGGGTGAGGGGGGGGGGTTGGGATGGGGCGATGGAACCGCCCCCCTCTCGGTGCACGGGAAGCGTCGTGCCGCATCCCGGAGTGCTTTCACGGCAAACGAGCCCCGACACCGCCCGGACGCGGCTTCACGACATGCCGCCGACGGGGCAGCCTGCCGGGCGGACGATACGCATGGGGGATGGCATGAGAACGTCGATCTCCTTCGGAGGCGCGGGCGGCAACGGCGATGCCTGGTCCGACGTCGTCGAGTACGTGCGCGAGGCGGAGCACCTCGGGGTGGACTTCGCGTGGTCGGCGGAGGCCTGGGGACAGGATGCGGCGACCGCGGTCGCGTATCTCGCCGCGGTCACCTCCCGTATCCGTCTCGGCACCGGCATCATGCAGATCACCGCCCGCGCCCCGCCGATGATCGCGATGACCGCGGCGAGCCTCGACCGCATGACCGGCGGCCGGTTCGTGCTGGGGCTCGGGGTGAGCGGCCCGCAAGTGGTGGAGGGGATGCACGGGGTGCGGTTCGCGAGGCCGCTCGGGCGTCTGCGCGAGACCCTGGACATCGTCGAGATGGCGTTGCGGGGCGAGCGTATCGCCTACCGGGGCCGGCACTTCACGCTCCCGCTGCCGGACGGAGAGGGCAAGGCCATCGCGCTGTCCGGTGCCCCTCGCCCGGAGCTTCCCGTCTACCTCGCCACCCTCGCCCCGCGCAGCCTCGAGCTGACCGGGGAGCGGGCGCGGGGATGGCTCGGGACCTCGTTCGTCCCCGACCGCGCGGACGTCTTCTTCGAGCCGCTCGCCCGCGGCGCGGCCCGCGCCGGCCGCACGCTCTCGGACCTGGACCTCCAGGCGGGCGGGCGGCTCCGCATCACCGACGACGTGGACGAGACGGTGGCGAAGCTCAAGCCCGCGATGGCGTTCCAGCTCGGCGCGATGGGCTCCGCGACCACGAACTTCTACAACGACGCGTTCCGCCGCGCGGGGTGGGAGGAGGCGGCGCGCGAGGTGCGGCGGCTGTGGCTCGACCGCCGCCGGGAGGAGGCCGCAGCGGCGGTGCCGGACGATCTGATCCTGCGCAGCAGCCTCATCGGAACCCCGGCCATGGTGCGCGAGCGGATCCGGCAGTACCGCGATGCCGGAGTGGACACGCTGCGTCTCAGCCCGATCGGCGACACCGTCGCGGAGCGCCTCGACCAGCTCGGGCAGGCGCTCGACCTCGGAGACCGGGTGTGATCAGGGCGCGCCCGCCGGCCGAATCCGATCAATTTGTGACGCTGGATGGTCGGTTGACGCAGGCGAGCGGCGTTTCGTCCGGATATCCTGGCGAGGCTATCGACTCCACGAGCGCCGGGATCAACAGGCTGGTTGCGTGGGCGCGCACTCTCGCAGTCGACATGGAGCGTGCACTGTGGCACCGTCAGCGACCTTACGGAACGACGTACTTCATGAGTCGCTTACAAGCGAATTGCGAGGATAGGCCGATCATGCCGCGTATCACAAACGTCGAAGAGTTGTTCTTCCCTGTTGAAACCCAGCCGATCTTCACCAAGCCCTCCGGCAACCATTCGGGAATGGAAATCCCCATCTCCAACAGAATGGCGATACTCAACGGCAGAACCAATGAAGTCCTTGGTGTCGTGAGCAAGGACTACCGCTTGGTCACCAATCGAGAAGCCTGTGATTACGCACGCAAGTGCGCACGGGCAGTGTTCGAGGAAACCACGGAGGATGAATGGGAGATATTTGCAGTCGATGCTCCACCATCGGCGATCTATTGCCATGTGGATCTCAGACACAGGACGGAAAAGCTGAACTTCGACTATGTCATGGCTGGGACGCGAGAGGGTGTTCCTGATACCTATGGCCCGTATATTCGCGTCACAAACAGCTATAATGCACAACGCGCCCTGAGATTCACTATTGGCTGTTACAGGAAAGTATGCGCGAATGGAATGACAGCGCCGGGCGACATCATTTCCTTTTCGTTCGCTCACACCCGCGACAAGATTCAATCTGACATTGCCTTTGTCGTGAACCACGATCGCGTCCGAAAGATGCAGCGGGAATTCAAAGACGCGTTTGATGGCTTGCGTCGGTATGAGTTCCCCAAGGAACATGGCAAGAAATTGGTTCAGACTATTCTTGCCATACGAGTGCCGAAAAACGCAAGAAAAGAAGAAGATTCAAACTTCAACGCCTTCCAGCGCGACTGGTTCCGCCTAGAAGGATATATCGAATCGTTGTACAGAAAATACGCAGATCAACTTGGCGAAAATGCGTATTCTGCGTTGCAGGCCGCTACGGAGTTGGCGTCTCACCCGGTTTCGAACTTGTGTTTGCGTAAGGACAAGAACACACTCCAACGGTTGGCTGGAGAGTGGATGGTGGAATTCCAACGCGAGTGCGAAAAACAGACATTCAACCTCTCAGATTACTTGGATCGCTCAACGCATGCGCACGAAACGCTTGCGACTTCGAGTCGAGTCTTGGCGTAGCCGTAGCGCAGTCCCCCTATACAGCGTTGGCATGAAGACCGAGAGGGTGCCCGCGTTCGAGTAGGTCATATGCGCTGAGCACGTAGCGCGCCATCCGGTACTCGCCGAAGTCTCGCATTTCGTTCTGTTTGACGGACGGGAAGGATGGGTTTGGCGCCTTAGAGATCCCCTCATAATTTAGCTGAGAATTCGTCTGTAACTGACTGAATTTATGTATAGGCTGCAAGACCCGGTCATTTCATGCCTCCTTGAGCACACGGCTCGTGTTGCCAACGCGAAGCTCCGGGGTCACGCTCGCGCCTGCGAGCCACCTTGGAGCCATCCGATGGAGTTGACCCGCTTACGTGGATACCGAACCCTTTGGCCGTTGGGAAGGATGGAGGTAACTACGGGTGTACGACAAATTTGTGAGTTGTCGGCGTTGGTGGCGGTGGGCTTGCCATTGCGGTGCCATGTCTTGTAATAATCTACATACAAGTCATGCCCGCAGGAGAGACCGATGACCGATATCCACCACCTCGAGCAACGACGCAACCAGGCGCAGAGCCAGTTTGCCACGCTCGGCGACCTGCGCCCCGGAACACTGTCACAGACCGCGTCACGGTGCGGCAAGCCGAACTGCCACTGCGCCGAGCACGGCGACCCCGGGCATCCCGGACACGTGCTCCACCGCTCACTCAATGGCCGCCAGAGGTCGGTGCGCATTCGCGCACACGAGGTGGCGGCAACGCGCGCCCAGGTCGAGCAGTACCGCCGCTTCAAGGCCCTGTCGCTGGAGTTCCTCGAGGCCAGCGAGGCGCTGGCCCAGGCACGGCTGGAATCCGCACGGGACGCCAGCGCCAAAAAAGGGGGCCTTCACCACCGCGCTCCAGCGGGAAGTCTCAAGGGACATCGACCGTCTGATCGACGGATGCGCCGACGGCCTCGACTCCGAAGTGGTCGAGCGTGTCGTCCGCGAGACTGCGCTCGCCACCGCCGCCGCGCTGCTGGCGGCTCGGCTCAACGCCGACCTCTGCGACGGTGAGCCCTCGCAGCGCACCTGCGCCTGTGGCGCCACCGCCCATCGTGCCGGGCGCCGCTCCAAGACCTTCACCACGGCCCTGGGACCCTTGACCCTGGAACGAGCCTGGTATCACTGCGCGGCGTGCGCCAGCGGCTTCAGCCCGCGCGACCAGGCGCTGGGCCTGCAAGACCAGTCCCTGTCGCCCGGCGTGATGCGCATGGTCGGCCTGTGCGCTGCGCAGCTCAGCTTCGACAACTCCAGCTCGCTGCTGCGCGAGCTGGCCGGCCTTGCGGTCCAACCCAAGCAGGTCGAGCGCCACGCCGAGGCCCTGGGCCGCGAGGTCGCCCGCGACGAACGCGAGGTCGTCGAGGCAGAGCCGGCGAGCGCCGCCACTCTCATCTGGGTCTCGACGGCACGGCGGTGCCGGTGCGCCGGGCCGAGACCGCAGGGCGCGCCGGCAAGCAGCCCGATGGCTCGGCCCGCACCCGGGAAGTGAAGCTCGCCGTCCTCTGGTCCGCAAGCGGCCGCGACCCCTCGGGACAGCCTCTTCGCGACGCCGGCTCCGTCACCTATAACGCGGCCATCGAATCGGTCGCGACCCGCGATACGGACAAGGAGCTTGCCCCCTTTGCCCGTCGGGTGTGGCGCGAGAGCAAGCGCCGTGACCTGTTCAGCGTCGAGCGCCGGGTCGTCCTCGGCGATGGCGCGCCCTGGATCTGGAACTTCGCCGACGAGCATGTGCCGGACGCCATCCAGAGCGTCGATATCTTCCACGCCAAGCAGCACATCTTCGATGTCGCCAAGGCGCTGTATGGAGTGGCAGCGCGGGCAGTGCTTGATGTCGGCGTCGGCGTGACGCACGACCTTCTCGAACACGATATCGACGAGGGCGCGCCGCTCGTGGCCGGTGGCTGCGGTGTCGGTGAGGTCCTCGCCACAGCGCGCGCAGGCATCGACGGTGAGCCTTCGGGTGTGCACGCGGGTGCGGGTGTGGGCGCAGCGCTCGGCGTTCGTCGAGGGGCCCTTGCCCTTGGCGCCGGGGCGGGTCCGGGCGGTGGCGTCGACGAGGGCGCGGCTCTCGGCACTCATCTTGCCCGCGGCGCACAGCGCCTCGAAGCGCGCGTTCAGTGCGTCGAACTGCGCGCGCAGCGACGCCTTGTTCACCGTCGCCATGGGAGGCGCCTACCGCTCGGCCTCGACCGCCATCATCGCGCCGAGCACTGCGAGACGTTCGGCGACCGGCAACGCCGCGTAGCGCCGAGCCCAGCGCTCGGCCTTGCGCTTGATGCGCTGGCGGTCGGTGAAGTTCTTCCCCGCGTAGCGCGCCCAGTGCAACCGGTCGGGGATGAAGTTGAACCACAGCTTCTCGGTGCGCACGCCGCCCTGGTTCATCACCTGCCACTCGACGCTGCGCCAGCCCCGAAGGTGCTCCTCGTACAGCGCCGAGCGATACCCCGAGACCATCACCGCACAGGGCACCCCCTGGAGCAGCTCCAGCAGCGCGAGATGGTCCGCCTCCTCGTAGTCGAACCGGTAGCGCCGCTTCGAGGTGCGGGTGCGCTTCAGATACGGCGGGTCGCAGTAGACGAGCTCCGTGCCCTCGAACCGGTACGCGCCGAGGAACCGGTGGGCGCAGCCGTGCACGAGCTCGACCGGGTAGTCGCATTCGAACGCATCGAGGGCGCGGGCGTCTCGGTCGATGCCGATGTTGCGCAACGCCGCGGGCTTGCGCCTCATGATGGCGCCCCCACCGAGATGGGTCTCGATGTAGGTGTCGTGCGGCGGCATCATGGCAATCAGGGGCTGACACAGCCCCGAGGTTGCCTTCGACCCGAAGTAGCCCACCCGCGCCACCCCCCACCGCCTGTATGGGAGCCACAACATAGCGACGCGGCGCTATTGTGGTGTCCCGCAAATACGAGAAGATAATCGTTCAAGCTTGCCGAAGACCGACTCCGCCGTTGCAACCCATACGAAAGGGGATGCGCCGTCATTGTACTGTGCGATGAAGCGCTCAATCGTGCTGACGAGTTGAGCAACGCTGTCAAACGAGCCCCGCTTGATGGCCCGCTGACTGATGAGGCCGAACCAGCGTTCCACTTGATTGATCCATGAGGCGGAGGTCGGTGTGAAATGAAGATGGAAGCGCGGGCGTTTGGCGAGCCACGCCCGGACCTTGGGATGCTTGTGGGTCGCATAATTGTCCAGAACCAGATGGATGTCGAGCTCGGGCGGCGTCTCACGGTCGATGAGCCGCAGGAAGGCCAGAAACTCCTGATGGCGATGTCGCTTGCAGCATCGCCCGAGCACCTTGCCGGTGGCCACATCCAGGGCGGCGAACAGCGTCGTGGTGCCATGACGGATATAGTCATGGGTATAGCCCTCGACATAGCCCAGCCCCAGCGGCAAGGTGGGCTGGGTTCGATTGAGGGCTTGGATCTGGCTCTTCTCATCCACGCACAGCACCATCGCGTTGTCCGGGGGGTTGAGATACAGGCCGGTCACATCGCGCACCTTCTCGATGAAGAACGGGTCGCTGGACAGCTTGAAGGTGTCGCTCAGATGCGGCTTGAGCCCGAACAGGGAAAACCATCGTTGCACGGTGCTCTTCGACACGCCCTCGGCCTGGGCCATCAGGCGCACGCTCCAGGCGCTGGCGTTGTCGGGCTTCTCCTGCAAGGCCCGGTTGATCAGCTCGGCGACCTTTTCATCGTCATAGGTGCGGGGCCGCCCCGGACGAAGCTCGTCATGCAGTCCCTGGACCCCGCGGTCGAGAAACCGGCGGCGCCACTTGCCCACCGCCGAGAGGGAGACGTTCACTTGCTCGGCCACCGCCGTATTGGTCAGCCCCTTGGCACAGGTCAGAATGATGCGAGCGCGCTGGACCAGAGCGAAAGGCATGGAGGTGGAACGGGACAGAGCAGTCAGTTGTTCGTGCTGCTCGTCGGTGAGCACCAAAGGGGGAAGTGGGCGTCCGCGTGGCATCCGGTGGCCTCCTGTTGCTGATGAGGCCGATATTATCATATTACTCGTATTTGCGGGACACCACACTATGTTGTCAAGGGCGAAGTGAGGGCGTCCTTGCTTCGGCCCTGGCCGAGCCGCTCTCTTCGGGGCCTACGACTTCTTCATGCGGCTACCAAGTGCGGGTGAGTAGTTACTTTCAGGTCAAAGTGAGACGGCCACCTCCTCGAAGCGTCCGTTGGCGTGTGCGAGTGCGTCGTGTCGGTTCATTTCAAGCGCTTCTCGAAGCACCTCGGCCAGTGATTCGATCAGTTCTTCCCGCGTGCGTTCCTGGGCATTCACTCCAGGAATCTCTGCGATCCATCCGATCCACCAGCCTGCGTCCTGCGAGATAATGGCGGTCCAGGAGGGATGGTTCATCCGCGTCGTCCCCCAGTTGCGATCGAGGGTAGTGTAACGCACGCAGCAACTTCGGCGTACCGATGCGAGATTCCGCAATCGGCGTCGAGTCCCGTCACCGCGCCCTGCATTGACCCATGCCCGCCGAGTTTCGACAATCGTTCCGGAGCCACGGGTGCCAGAGCGACCCCGATGGGGCAGTGGAGCCGCGACCCGACCGAGCTGCCGCTCATTGATCCCGTGCCGCCGTCCCGGCATGGCCGGTGCGCGAACGCATGGAGATTGAAACGGCCGCCTTCAGGGGGCGGACCGGAGTCCTGGATGCGAGCAGCGGACGACATCCGGCGGTCGGCCGCGCCAGGTCCGGCCGAGGCTTCCGCCGACGCTCGCGGATACCTTGCCATCAATGACGACACCCGGCGGCCGGCCGCCGGGTCCAGCCGAGGGAGCCCGACGACGTGACCCCTTCACCCCGAGAGATGATCGAGACCCTGGTCGGCTTTCCCACCGTCTCGCGCGATTCCAACCTCGACCTGATCCACTTCGTCCGCGACTATCTCGCCGGGCATGGCGTGGACTCCCACATCGTTCCGAACGGGGACGCCACCAAGGCGAACCTCTACGCCACCATCGGGCCGGACGCGGAAGGCGGGGTGGTGCTCTCCGGACATACCGACGTGGTGCCGGTCGACGGGCAGCCGTGGGATACCGACCCGTTCGAGGTCGTGGAGCGCGGCGGCCGCCTGTACGGGCGCGGCACCTGCGACATGAAGAGCTTCTCCGCCATCGCGCTCGCGCTGGTGCCCGACATGCTCGCCCGCGGGCTGAAGCGTCCCATCCACCTCGCGCTGTCCTACGACGAGGAGGTGGGCTGCCTCGGGGCACCGGACATGATCGCCCGGATTGCGGCCGAGGCGCCGCGGCCCGCCGCGGTCATCGTCGGTGAGCCGACCTCGATGAAGGTGATGACCGCGCACAAGGGCATCACGGTGATGGAGACCGTGGTCACCGGCCACGAGGCGCATTCGAGCCAGACCCATCGCGGGGTGAGCGCGGTGATGGTCGCGGCGCGGCTGATCGGGAAGCTCGACGAGATGGCGCGCGAAGCGGAGGCGAACGTCTCGGCGCTCCCCTTCGAGCCGCCGTTCACCACCATCCACGTCGGGGTCGTCGAGGGCGGCACCGCCGCGAACATCATCAGCCGCCGGTGCCGTTTCCTGTGGGACATCCGGCAGATCCCCGAGGACGATCCGATGGTCCACGTGCACCGCTTCAGGGCCTGGTACGAGGCCGAGGTGCTGCCGGCGATGCGGCGGGTGGCGCCGGAGGCGAACATCGAGACCCGGATGGACAACCAGGCGCCCGCCTTCGGCCCGGAGGAGGACGGCGAGGCCGAGCGCATCGCGCGCGCCCTCACCGGCGACAATGCCGTCCATGCTGCGGCCTATGCGGCGGAGGCCGGCCAGTTCCAGGAGGCGGGGTTCTCGACCGTCATCTGCGGCCCCGGCTCCATCGACCAGGCCCACCAGCCGAACGAGTACATCGAGCTCGACCAGGTCGACCAGTGCGAGCGTTTCCTGCGCCGCCTGATGGACCGCCTCGCGCGCTGACCGGCTCGCGCCGGTCTCGCAGCTTGACCCCCCGCCCCGCGGCCGATTAAATACGCCGCCCTCCGGGGACCTCTCCCGGTGCCCGCAGCGCGGCCAGGTAGCTCAGTTGGTAGAGCAGCGGACTGAAAATCCGCGTGTCGATGGTTCGATTCCGTCCCTGGCCACCAACCGGATCAATCGCCCTGCGGCACCTGCCAGTCGAGCCGAGAGCCGAATCCGGGCCGGAATCCGCGCCATCAAGGGCGACCGGCGGCTCCTCAAGCACGCTTTCGTCGCCTGCTTCGCGATTCGTGGCGGTGAACGGGTCGAGTATGCGCAAGAGCGCACGGCGGCGAGGCTGCAATCGGCTGATTCTCCGCGCACGGCCCACCAGGAGACACAGGCCGGGGTCTTCGCGGGTCCCGGCCCGCCTGGCTTCGACACCGGACGTGCACGCTTCGGCACTCGCGGCGGGCGAACCCCGTTCCATGCACGGGCGCGAGGCGGTTCAGAGAATCCCGAACACCCGAAGGCCGATGGCGAACATGAAGGCCGCGAGCAAGCCGATCGTCCATCGGATGGTCGCGAGCTCGGAGCGCACGCCAGCGAGGCCGGCCTTCACTTCGGCGAGATCGGCCTTCACTTCGGCGAGATCGGCTTTCGTGGCGAGATCGGCCCGGTCGGCGCCGGCCGCATCGCGAACCGTGTTCACGATGGCGACGGCGGGCGCTTCGTCGAGACCGGCTTCGCGCAACGCGGTGACGGCGGCGTGAGTGTCGAAGGTGTTGGCGTTCATGCCGTGCCCGTCCCCTGTGCGGCCGGCTCGCGGCGGATGAGCCCCTCGAACAGCCCTTCGAGCCGTGCCATGCGCTCGCGAAGGTCGGCAACGTCGCGGAGAACCTCGCTGATATCCCGGTGTGTCGCGTGCTGTGCCCGGATGATGACCGCGACAAGGGCGATGCCGGCGCCGGCAATAGATACGACGATGCTCGCGATGACGGCGATGGTATCTGGCGCCACGGCATGATTCCCTGATGCTGACCCCGGAGTGCGAAGCGAGTCTACCGCACCGGCTTTCAGCCCGCTATCGTGGCGCATCGTGCGGTATTGTTGCGGTCAGACAGGTAGACAAAAAGGCGGCACGGGTCCGGATCAGCCGGGGAGCCCGTTGCCGACCAGGATCTTCCGTATCCGTGCCGGCTCCTCCGCCGCGCGGACCGACGCCCGGACCCCGGCGTCGGCGAAGACCCGGGCGATCTCCGCAAGCGTCTCCAGATGCTCGTCCGTCGACTCCTCCGGCACGAGCAGCCCGAAGACCAGGTCGACGGGCACGTGATCGGGGGCGTCGAAGTCGACGCCCCTGCCGAGCCGGAGGAAGGCCGCGAGCGTGCGGCCGAGACCCGGCACGCGGGCGTGCGGCAGGGCGCAGCCCCCTCCGAGGCCCGTCGAGCCGAGGCGTTCGCGCGCGACGAGAAGATCGAACACGCCCTGGGCCGTGAGCGCCGGGTCGGCGCCGGCGAAGATCTCTCCCAGGATCTGGAGGGTGCGTTTCCGGCTCGCCGCCGGCACGTCGCAGCGCACGCGCTCGGGCGGGAGGCTCCGATCGAGGATCACCATCGCGAATCGTTCTCCGGCCGCGGCCGATCCGCCAGGCCGGCGCCGGTCGAGATCCGGGAGCCCGCCGCCCCGGAGAGGGTGGGCGGGGCTTCTCCCGCCACCGCCGCGCCCGGGCATCGGCAGGCGATGGGGATCGGCGCCGCGAATCCGCCGCGGCGGTGTCCGAGCGAGCTCCCGTCCACTGCGCTTTGCGGCGAAGCCGACCGGCGTGGGTTCCGGCGAAGGGCGGCGTATGCGGATCAGCAGAACCGGGCCTTGATGCCGCCTTCCGATCGGTGGTGGTCCGTGAGCTTCTCCTTGTGCCGCCGCACCTGGCCGTCGATGCGGTCGGCAAGCAGATCGATCGCGGCGAACATGTCGTGGTGGGTGGCGTTGGCGAAGAGGTCGGCGCCGGAGACATGCAGCGTCGCCTCCGCCTTGCTGGACTGCTTCTCGACGGTCAGGATCACCCGTGCGCTCGTGACCTGATCGAAATGCCGGGCGACGCGCCCGACCTTCCGGTCGACATACCGCCTCAGGGCCGGCGTCAGCTCGACATGATGCCCGGTCAGATTGATCTGCATGGAAACCTCCTCACTGGACGATTGCTGATGCGGGATACGGGCACGATCGATCGCGATCGTACCGCGGTCCGACCGGGGAGCGGCCCGGTCAAAGCGCCCTGCGCTCGGTCGAGGAAGGGATGGTCATCGCCTCCCGGTACTTCGCCACGGTGCGCCGCGCGATCCTGATCCCCTGCCCGGAGAGGATCTCCTTGAGCTTCTGATCGCTCAGGGGCCTGGCCGGGTCCTCGGACGCGATCAGCTTCCGCAGTACGGCGCGGACCGCGGTCGACGAGGCCTCCGCGCCGCGGTCGGTGCGGACATGGCTCGAGAAGAAGTACTTGAGCTCGAACACGCCGCGGGGCGTGAGCATGTACTTCCGCGTGGTGGCCCGGGAAATCGTGGACTCGTGCATGTCGATGGCGTACGCGACGTCCGCGAGCACCATGGGCTTCATGGCCTCCTCGCCGTGCTCCAGGAACGCCTTCTGGCGCTCGACGATGCACGCCGCCGTCTTCAGCAGCGTCTCGCCGCGGCTCTCGAGGCTCCTGATGAACCACCGTGCCTCCTGCAGGTGGCTCTTCAGGGTCTCGTTGTCCGCGCTGTCGTCCGCGCGCCGGATGAGGCCCGCGTAACGGGAGTTGATGCGCAGCTTCGGGAACGCGTCCCGGTTCAGCTCGACCCGCCACGAGCCGTTCTCCTTCCGCACGAGTACGTCGGGGGTCACGTACTCCGGCGTGGAGGACTCGACGGCGGCGCCGGGGCGGGGGGAGAGAGAGCGGATCAGGTCGATGACGCGCTGGAGCCCGGGCCGGTCGAGTCCGAGCACGGCCATGATCCGCTCGTAGCTCTTCGATGCGAGCAGGGGGAGGTGTCCGGCCACCAGGGTGAGCGCGGCATCGCGCCACTCGGTGCCGGCGGGAAGCTGCCGAAGCTGGATCGCGAGGCACTCCGCCAGGCTGCGCGCCGCGACCCCGGAGGGCTCGAGGGTCTGCACCTGGCGAAGCACCGCCTCGACCCGTTCGGGCGTCAGCGCCTCGCGCCGGGGGTCGAGGCTCTGCCGGATGTCCTCGAGGGTCAGCGTGAGATATCCGTCTTCGTCCACGGCGTCGATGAGCGCGGCCGCGATCACCCGGTCGGTGTCGCCAAGCCGCATCAGGGACATCTGCCACAGGAGCCGATCCTTCAGCGATTCGGTCTGGGCCCGGTGGGCGACGGGGTCGGCGCCGTCGTGCTCGCCGGCCGGCCCGGCGGCGCCGAACGGAGCGGGGTCGTAGATGTCCTCCCACGCGCTGTCGACCGGAAGCTCGCGCGGAATGTCGGCCGGAGCGACCTCGGCCTCGGGGAAGGCGTCGGCGGCATCGTCCTCGTTCTCGTCCGCCTCCAGCATGAGATTGGAGTCGAGCGCCTCCCGGACCTCGGTGTGCAGCTCCATGGTGGAAAGCTGGAGCAGCCGGATGGCCTGCTGGAGCCGGGGCGTCATGGCCAGGTGCTGGCTCAGCCGGAGCTGCAAGGACTGTTTCATCGACCGGGGGTGATGAAGCCATGGAGCGTTGCGGTCATTGTAATCGCTCAGAGCCTGAAGTTCCGTCCCAGGTACACCTCCCGGACCGTTGCGTCGCCGAGGACGGCCTCCGGGGCGCCCTGCGCGATGATGACCCCCTCGTTGACGATGTAGGCCCGATCGCAGATGTGCAGGGTGTCGCGCACGTTGTGATCGGTGATCAGGATCCCGATCCCGCGTCCGGCGAGGTACCTGACGATCTGCTGAATGTCGCCGATGGAGATCGGGTCGACGCCCGCGAACGGCTCGTCGAGGAGCATGAACCGCGGCTCGGTCGCCAGCGAGCGCGCGATCTCGACCCGGCGCCGCTCACCTCCCGACAGGCGGTCGCCACGCTGGTCGGCGAGGTGCGAGACCTGAAGGTCGTCGAGCAGCGTCCCGAGCCGCCGTTCGCGGTCGGCGCGGCCGAGTCCCGGCCGCGTCTCCAGGATCGCCATCACGTTGTCCCGTACCGAGAGATGGCGGAAGACCGACGGCTCCTGCGGCAGGTAGCCCAGACCGGCCCGGGCCCGCAGGTGCATGGGGCGGCCGCCGAGGTCGTCGTGGTCGATCCGCACGGTGCCCGCATCGCACGGGACGAGCCCGATGATCATGTAGAAGCTCGTCGTCTTGCCCGCTCCGTTCGGTCCGAGCAGGCCAACGATCTCACCGCTGCGCACGGCGAGGCTGACATCGTTGACGACGAGACGGTTGCGGTACCGTTTCGCGAGGCGGTGCGCGGCGAGGATGGCCATCGGGGTGTCGCGCGCGGGCGCTCAGGACGGGGCTTGAAACGAGGCTGCCGGCCGCCCCCGGAAGGGAGCCCGTGCTTGCTGAATGGCGCGCTCGACAGGTGGCAAGGTGGCTCTCGTCAGCGTCCTCGGCGGGTGGACGCCGCGTGCGCCGGTCTTCTACTGCGTCGACTTCTTCCGCGGCTCGATCCGGATCCTGACGCGCTCCGGCTCCTTCCCGGCCGCCCGAGCGTCCTCGCCCGAGGACGGGGCCGTGGCGTCGGCCAGCGCCCTGAGGCGCGCGTTGAGCGAATCGTACTCGAGCCGGCCCGCCTGCACGCGGCTCCCGCCGCTCTCGTAGCGCGCCTCGCCGGACAGGTTGATGAGGTCCTGCTCGGGAAAGTACTCCATCCGGTTCGCCCAGGCCTTGCGGTGGCCGGCTTCGCCTTCCGGCAACTGCCTGAAATGGACCGGCGCGCCGATGCTGGTGATCTTCGCCACCCGATCGTGCTGGTCGAACAGGACGACGACGGTGTCGGCGGTCATGTGGAGGCTGCCCTGTTCGATGACGACGTTCCCGCGGTAGGTCGTGGTTCGCCTGGCGCCGTCGTGCTCGGCGCCATCCGCGACGATGTCGATCGGCTGATCGCTGTCCGTCGGCAGCGCGTGGAGCGGGACGGCGCCCGCCAGCAGCAGCGCGGCCACGAGCCGGCGCCGGAGCCGGCGCCGGCGCTCACCGCCGGGGCGTGCGTCCGTCCACATGGGTTCGTACCTGCGAGAGGAGCTCGAAGCGGGCCTCGTCGAGCCAGGCCCGCATGCCGACGCCGGAGGAGACGCTCGTCGGGGTGCGGATCGTGACCGGCTCCCCGGTCTCCGCATACTCCGACTCGGCCAGCACCATCAGGCGCCCGGTCCGGATGTCCAGGTCGCGGGCTCCGGTGGGGCCATTGCGCCAGACGCCCACCCCGCCCACCAGCCGGAGCACGGTCCCGTCCGGGGATATCGTTCCGCGCTCCGACCGCACGTGCCACGGCTCGCCCTCCTCGCGATAGAGCACGTAGCGAGGATTGGCGAGCTCGATCGTCCGGTCGGGGTGGTACGCCATGTAGCTCGCCTCGATGCGCCGCCCCGGCCGGCCGGCGCCATCCATCTCCACGGAGACGAAGCTCTCCATGTAGGCATCCGGCGCATCCGGGGACGCCCGTTCGATCGGACCATCGCCGAAATCGAGGCTGTACAGGATCCATCCGCTCGCCCCCGCCGCCGCCAGCAGCGCCGCATACGGGACCCAGCGCAGGACCGGAGCCACCGCCACCGTCCACCGGGCGTCCATCGGCGAGGTCACATGACCCCCGCCCGCAGCAGATCGTGCATGTTCAGCGCCCCCACCAAGCGCATGGAGCCGTCCACGACCGGCATCGAGCTGATCGCGTGCCGCTGCATGAGGTGGACCGCCTGCGCGGCAAGCATCTCCGGCGCGACGGTGACGCAGCTCCGGGTCATGACCTCGTCGATCCGGGTCCGCTTCATGTCGACGTCGCTCTCGATGGCGCGCCGGAGGTCGCCGTCGGTAAACACGCCCAGGACGCGGTCGGATGCGTCGACGACCGCGGTCATTCCGAGCCGGGACCGGGTCATCTCCACCAGCGCGCTGGAGACCGTCTCACCGGCGCCCACCCGCGGCACATCGGCGCCGGTATGCATCACGTCGCCGATGTGGAGCAGCAGGCGGCGGCCGAGCCGGCCGCCCGGGTGCGATCGGGCGAAGTCCTCGGCGCTGAACCCCCGGGCTTCCAGCAACGCGATGGCGAGCGCGTCGCCCATCGCGAGCGAGGCGGTGGTGCTTGCGGTCGGGGCAAGGCCCAGGGGACAGGCCTCCTGCTCCACGCTCACGTCGATGTTCACGTCCGCCTCGCTCGCAAGGCGCGAGTTGTCGTTGCCGGTCAGCGTCACGAAAGGGATGCCGAGGCGCTTGATGATGGGAAGGATGGTGAGGATCTCGTCGGTCTCGCCGGAATTCGACAGCGCGATCACCATGTCCGACCCGGTGATCATCCCCAGGTCGCCATGACTCGCCTCCCCCGGGTGAACGAAGAACGCGGGCGTGCCGGCGCTGGCCAGGGTCGCGGCGATCTTGCGCGCGACGTGGCCCGACTTGCCCATCCCGGTGACCACGACGCGCCCCCGGCACGCGAGCATGAGCCGGCACGCGGCGGCGAACCGGTCGTCCACTCTCTCCACGAGGACGGAGAGCGCTCTTGCCTCGGTCTCGATGACCGACACGCCCGACGCGCGCAGCGCGGCGTCGGTGTCGGATCGCGGGGTCGGCCGGTCGGGCATGAAACGATGGTCGGAAGCGGGCGCCGGAATCGTCGCAGGGTGTCGGGTGTGCGTGGCGGAGCTCCGCCGGTGCGCGGTTGCGAGTTTGAACCCAACCCCCGGCCGATCGCAATCTCGCGCGCCATCGCCGGCCTCCGGGCCTCGCAGCCGGGTGGACACGGCGCGCGGTTGCCCGAGGCCGTTCCCGCACCGTATTCTCGTTCCCCCACCCCCCTTCCCGCCTTCGGAGACTCCCTTGACGATCAATTCGGACGGAGCCGCATCGGTCCGGGTGGCCCGAAGAGAATCGGCGCCGGGAAAGCCAGCGTCATGGAGCTGAAGTCCGCGCTGGAGCGCAAGCTCGGGCTGAAGGGGATCGGATTCAGGTACAACCTGTCCAGGGCGCGCCTCTTCGAGGACGCCGTCGCCAGCGACCGGGGCCGCGTCCGGCTCGACGGCCCGGACACGGACCGCAAGTGCTTTCCCACCAGGCTCGGCGCCGGCGGCCCGCTCGTGTTCCACACCGATCCCACCTGCACCGGCCGGCCCGTCGCCGACACGTTCGCGGTGGCCTGGCCGGAGGTCGAGCACCGGATCTGGTGGAAGGACAGCCTCAAGCCCTACGACCCCGAGCACTACGAGGGACTGCTGCGCCGCGTCGCCGGGCACGTGAACGCACGCGGCAGGCCGCTGTACGTGCAGGACGTGTGGGCCGGCACCGACCCGGCGTACTCCGTCCCCTACCGGTTCGTGGGCGAGTACGCGGTGCATGCGATGTTCGCGCGCAACATGTTCCCGAAGCACGTCGCGGGCATGGAGAGCGCCGAGGAGCGGCGCTGGACGATGCTCAACGTGCAGTCCTTCCGGTGCGACCCCGAGCGGGACGGCAGCCGGTCCGACCGCGCCGTGATCATCGACTTCCGCAACCGCATCTGCCTCGTCGCCGGGCGGGCCGACTACTGCGGGCTGGTGAAGAAGACGATCTTCACGGTGATGAACTTCCTCCTCCCGGACCAGGGCTTCCTGTCCATGCACTGCTCGGCGAACGTCGGCGAGAGCGGCGACGCGGCGATCCTGTTCGGCCTCTCCGGCACCGGCAAGACGACCCTGTCGGCGGACCCGGACCGGCGCCTGATCGGCGACGACGAGACGGGCTGGACGGACTCCGGCATCTCGAACCTGGAGGACGGCTGCTACGCCAAGCTCATCGATCTCGACAAGGAAGCCGAGCCGGTGATCGCGGCGGCGCTGTCGATGCCGGGGACGATCATCGAGAACGTGCCGCCGCTGCCGGGGAGGCGGATCGAGGACACCGACCCGCGGGAGCTCGATCTGGCCGATCGCTCGATCACCGAGAACACCCGCTTCTCCTACCCTCTCGCCTGCAATCCGAACGTCGCCGAAGGCGCGCGCGGCGCCCACCCGGAGACCATCGTGCTCCTGACCGCCGACGCCTTCGGAGTCCTCCCGCCGGTGTCGCTCCTCGAAGGCCGGGAGGTGATGTACCACTTCGTGCAGGGCTTCACCGCCAGGCTCGCGGGCACCGAGGTGGGGCTCGCGGGGCGGCCGCAGGCGACGTTCAGCGCGTGCTTCGGCGCGCCGTTCATGTCGCATCGCCCGAACGTCTACGCGAAGCTGCTCGCGCGGAAGATGCAGGCGAGCGACGCGCGTTGCGTGCTGCTCAACACGGGATGGAGCGGCGGACCCGCCGGCGAGGCGGGCCGGATCTCGATCCGGGACACCCGGGCCCTGCTCGACGCGGCCCTCGGAGGCCGCCTGGAGGGGGTGGAGACCGCCGAGCACCCCGTCTTCGGCCTGCGGATGCCGACCTCGTGTCCGGGAGTCGACGCCTCGCTGCTCGACCCGCGCTCGGCGTGGAACGATCCGGATGCCTACGCCGCCGCCGCCGTCAGGCTGCGCGACATGTTCCGGGAGAACTTCGAACGACAGGGCTTCGAGGACTTCGGGATCGAGGCGGTGATCTGACGGATGCGGGCCGGCGCGTTCAGGCCTTGAACGCGCGCGGCCGGAGCCCCGCCTGGAACCAGCACACGAAGCTGTGGAAGTCGTAGACCGGGAGCCCGGTCGCGCGCGACAGCTCGGCCGCGTACGGCGGCATGTTCGTGCATTCGAGGACGATCGCGCCGACGTTGCGGTTGCGCTCGACGAGCCGGCGGGCCGCGGCGACGACATCCTCCCGGGCCCGGTCGACATCAAGCTCGAGCTCGTCGCCGAGCAGCACCCGGGTGAGCTCGGCGCCGCCCTCGGTCCCTTCGACCGGGGTGTCCGGCCGCGCTCCCGCGCACTCCAGGTGCCGCGGGGTGAGGCTCTCCGCTTCCACCGTCACCACCCCCACCCGCCGTCCCGGCGGCAGCAGCCGCTCGACCCACGGCACCTGCAGGAGCGACGAGGCGGCCACCGGGACCCCGCACGCCATCGAGAGCCGATCCTGGTACAGCACCAGGAACCCGCAGTTGGTGGTGATGCCGTCGGCGCCGATGGCGACCAGCTCCCGGGCCGCCGCGACGAAGTCGTCGACGACGCCGCCGCGGTCGCGCACCACCCGGTCCGGGGTCGCGCCGGAGACGACGCGCCAGAGCATCGGGAACGGCCATGTCGCCGCGTTGCCGCCGTCGCCGGGGATGCGCGGAAACCGGGTTTCCAGCAGCAGCATCCCCACGCTCGCCCCGTAGACCGCCTTGCCGCCGCGTGCCGTGGTCATCGATTCGGTCCTCCCCGGCTCTCTCCGGCGCGCCGGGCGGCGCATCGGCGCCCGGTCAACGTCCGGTGTGCGTCTGTGCGGAATGAAAGTGTGCGCCAGCGATTCCCGCCAGACGGGAACAGGCCCCTGAATTCCCCTCGACCCGGCGCCCCGGGGGTCGAAATCGCGCCAGAATCCCACCATGGTACGGCCTCTCCGGGCGCTGGCGGGAATGGCTGAGTGTGCGCCAGCAATTCCCGCCAGACGGGAACAGGCCCCTGAAATCCCCTCGATTGGACGCCCTGAAGGTCGAAATCACACCAGAATTCCACCATGGCGCGGCTTCTCCGGGCGCTGGCGGGAGTGGCTGAGTGTGCGCAATGAAAGTTGCGGCCCGGTTCCGGTTGTGATATCCACCCCGCACCGGCTGGTTGGTATATCGTATACCAACCAGCCGATCGTGCCCGCCGGCTCGCGGACGGAAGCCACGGCCCGCCGGGCGGGGCACGGCAGCGGTCCACCACTCATGAAGAGGAGCAGAGATCCAATGACTCATTCCAGGAAGCTCATCGCGGCCGGGCTGGCCGGTGCGCTCGCCGTCGGCGGCTCGCTGGCCGCTTCCGGCGCCGCGTCGGCATGGGAGCCGAAGAAGCCCGTCGAATTCATCATCATGGCCGGCACCGGCGGCGGCGCCGACCAGATGGCGCGCATGTGGCAGGGGCTGATCGAGAAGAAGGACCTTTCCCCGCGGCCGTTCATCCCGATCAACAAGCCCGGCGGCTCCGGCGCCGAAGCCCTGCGCTACCTGCAGGACAAGGAGGGCGACGATCACGTCATCATGGTGACCCTCAACAGCTACTACACGACGCCCATCATCCAGAAGGAGCTCGGCGTCGACGTCACCCGGTTCACGCCGATCGGACGCATGGCCCTCGATACGTTCCTGCTCTGGGTGCACGCCGATCGCACGGACATCAACAACCTCGACGAGTACGTCGGCGCGGTCAGGGCGGCCGGCAAGGGGTGGAAGGTCGGCGGTACCGGCTCCGGCCAGGAGGACTCGATCCTGACCGCGATGATGGAGAGCGCGTTCGGCTACGAGGTGACCTACATCCCGTTTCCCGGCGGCGGCACGGTGGCCAAGAACCTGATCGGCAAGCACATCGACTCGACCGTCAACAACCCGTCCGAGCAGAACGAGTTCTACCGGGCCGGCAAGAGCAAGCCGCTCGTCCAGTTCACGGGCGAACGCGCCTCCGCCTACCCGGACATCCCCACCGCGAAGGAGCTGGGCCACGACATCGAGTACTACATGCAGCGTTCCATCAACGGCCCCCCCGGGATGTCGGCGGAGGCGAGGCAGTGGTACATGGACCTCTTCCGGACGCTGTTCGAATCCGAGGAGTGGCAGACGTTCTGCACCGACGACGGCATCAACTGCACCGAGTTCGTCGCGGGCGACGATCTCGCCGCCTTCCACGTCGCGCAGCTCAAGCGCCACCGGGACCTGATCGAGAGCGTCGGCGCGGGCGCGATCACCGGAGAGTGAGGCGCCGGGGACCGGCTGAAGTCCGGTACCGGCCGCGTTGCATCAACCGGGGACGCGGCGCGCGTCCCCGGGCGACGCCCGGTACCGGGCGGCCCCGGTCCGCCGGGCCCGGACCGCTTCCACCAACCGCGGAACCGTCATGACCGTTCGCACCGCCGAACTGGTGATGGGCATCCTGACCGCCCTCGCGTCCATCGGCCTGATGATCAAGAGCGCGGAGCTCAACATCGGATGGGTTCCGGAGCGCGGGCCGGGCTCGGGGGCGTGGCCGTTCTGGCTTTCCGCGGGCATGCTGCTCGCGTCACTGGCCACCATCTGGCGCTGGTTCGGGAAGATCACCCCGGAGTCGCGCAACCTCGATCCCTACATGTCCCGTGACACCGTGGTCGTGGTCGGAATCTCGGCCGGGGCCATCCTGTTCCTGCTCGCCGCCACCCACTGGGTCGGGATCTATGCGTCGCTGACGCTGTTCCTGCTGTTCTACATCAGGTTCGTGGGGCGCCACTCCTGGATGGCGACCGTCGCGCTGACCATCGGCATCCCGGTCTTCATCTTCGTCCTGTTCGAGTGGGCGTTGAAGATCCCGCTCCCGAAGGCGATCACCGAGCCGCTGTTCTACCCGATCTACGACCTGATGTACTCCTGAGGCGGGAAGGACTCCGACGAGGATCATCCTGCCATGGGTCGAGCTGCCATGGGTCGAGCGGACCATTCCGCGGGAACGGGCTCTCTTGCGGGTGCGGCCGGCAACCCTGTTTCGAGCACCGTCCGAAGCCTGCCGCAGGACCGGGGAAGGTAGATGGAAGGCATTCTCGCACTGCTCGGCGGCGGCCTCGCCGAGGCCGTGCAGCCCGCCAACTTCGCGATGATCGTCATCGGCTGCCTCCTCGGGCTGCTGGTGGGGGCGATGCCGGGGCTCGGCTCGGTGAACGGAGTCGCCATCCTCCTCCCGATCACCTTCCTGGTTCCGCCGACCGCGGCCATCATCTTCCTCGCCGCGATCTACTACGGCGCCATGTACGGCGGCGCCATCAGCTCCATCACGCTCGGCATCCCCGGCGCCTCGACCGCGGTGGCGACGGTGTTCGACGGCCGGCCGCTCGCGCAGGCGGGCAAGGCGGACCGGGCCCTGACCGCGGCCGCGGTGGCCTCGTTCATCGGCGGCACGATCTCGGTGGTGCTGTTCACCCTGTTCGCACCGCCGCTCGCGGAGTTCGCCCTCAAGTTCGGACCCGCCGAGGAGTTCTCGCTGATGATCCTGGCCTTCGCCACGTTCATCGGCCTGAGCGGCGACGACATCCCGAAGACCGTGTTCTCGATCCTCATCGGCCTGGTGCTTGCGTCGGTGGGGCTCGACATCATCTCCGGCCAGCCGCGCCTCATATTCGGCGACATCTCGGGGTTCCTGCACGGCGTCAACTTCCTGGTCCTCGCCATCGGCATCTACGGGATCGGCGAGATGCTCTGGACCCTCGAGGAGACCAAGGGCAAGGTCATCGTCCACAAGGTCAGGCTGTCGCTGCTGGACATCTTCCGCAACGTCCGCGACGTGCGGAGGTACATCGGCACCACTTCGCTCGGCTCGGCGGTCGGCTATTTCGTCGGCACGCTGCCCGCCGCCGGGGCGACGCCGGCCTCGCTGATGTCCTACGGACTGGCGAAGACGTTCTCCAGGGACCCGGACAGCTTCGGCAAGGGCAACATATCGGGCGTCGCCGCGCCGGAGGCGGCCAACAACGCCGCCTCCACCGGGTCGATGCTGCCGATGATCACGCTCGGGATCCCCGGCTCTCCGACCACCGCGATCCTGCTCGGCGGGATGATCATCTGGGGCCTGCGGCCCGGCCCGCTCCTGTTCAGCGAGCATCCGGGCTTCGTGTGGGGACTGATCGGGTCCCTGTACATCGCCAACCTGGTCGCGCTGCTCATCAACCTCGCGTTCATACCGTTGTTCGTCAGGATCCTCACGCTGCCCTTCACGATCCTGGCCCCGACGATCTACATCCTGTGCGTGGTCGGCGGCTACGCGCCGACCCAGACGATGCATGATGTCTGGCTGATGTTCCTGTTCGGCGTGGTCGGCTACTTCCTGCGCAAGCTCAACTACCCGGTCGCTCCCGCGGTGCTGGCCATCGTGCTCGGGCCGCTGGCGGAACGGTCGCTGCGCCAGTCCCTGCTCGCCTCGCAGGGCGACCCGGCCATCTTCATCGAGCGCCCCATCTCCGCGACCTGCATGTTCCTGGCCCTCGTGCTGATCGCGCTGCCCCTGGCGCGCAGGCTGCTCCGGCGCGGGGAGGCCGGGTGAGTCCGGAGCCCGAGGGGAACGGGCACCCCCGTCCGCGCTTTCGGGCATCTGGCATTTTGCATACCATATACCATGTCTGGCTGACGAGAATGCTCCGATGGCGGTCGCAAACCTGTCGCTGAGGCCGGTCGAGAACCCCGTGGTGCTGAAGGACCGCATCTACGAGGCGCTCAGGTCCGCCATCACCTCGATGAACGTCTACGCCGGCGGCGAGGAGCACCGCCTCGACGAGCGGCAGCTCTCCATCGAGCTGGGGGTGAGCCGGACACCGGTGCGCGAGGCGCTGTGCCGGCTCGAGAACGAGGGCTTCGTGCGCACGATTCCGCGGCGCGGCGCCTTCGTCGCCCGCAAGACGAAGAAGGAAGTGCTGGAGATGATCACGGTGTGGGCGGCGCTGGAGAGCATGGCGGCGCGGCTGATCACCGAAGGCGCGACGGCGGAGGAGATCGCCACCCTGCGCGCGATGTTCTCTTCGTACGGGGACGACGGCGCGGCGGAGGCCCGCATCGACGAGTACTCCGAGGCCAACGTCGCCTTCCACCAGGCCCTGTTCCGCCTGAGCCGGTGCGACCTGCTGTCCCGGATGACCGAGAACCTCTTCCTCCACATGCGGTCCATCCGGATGCGCACCATCGCGGAGAAAGACCGCGCGACCCGGTCCATCATCGACCACATGTCCATCATCGAGGCGCTCGAAGCGCGGGACACCGAGCTTGCGGAGCGCCTCGTGCGCCAGCACACCCTCGATCTGCGCCGGCACGTCGAGGACTACGTCGACTGGCTCGACTGAGCCGGCGCGCTTCGACCCGCCGGTCGCCGACCCGGCCCGAGCATACGACCCGAGCATACGAAGGAGAGCCGAACCGTCATGTCCACCGTTGCCCAGCAGACCACGTCGCGCACCGCCGAGGACACCCTCGCGCGCAAGAGCCGCGACGCCGACGTCGTATCCGGCGGCCACCTCGTCGCAAGAGCCCTCGCGAGCGAGGGCGTGGACACCATCTTCACCCTGTGCGGCGGCCACATCATCGACATCTACGACGGGTGCATCGACGAGGGCATCAAGGTCGTCGACGTGCGCCACGAGCAGGTCGCCGCGCACGCGGCGGACGGCTACGCACGCCAGACCGGCCGGCTCGGATGCGTGGTGACGACGGCCGGCCCCGGGTGCACCAACGCGGTCACCGGCATCGCGACCGCGTTCCGGTCCGAGAGCCCGGTGCTGCACATCGGCGGCCAGGCGGCGATGTCCCAGCACCGCATGGGGGGGCTCCAGGACCTGCCCCATGTCGACATGATGCGGCCGATCACCAGGTTCGCGTCCACCGTCCCTTCCACCGAACGGGTCGCGGACATGGTCGCGATGGCCGCGCGCGAGTGCTTCACCGGAGCGCCGGGGCCGGCGTACCTGGAGATACCGCGCGACGTGCTCGATCGGGAGATCGCCATGGCGGACGCGGTGGTTCCCGGCGCCGATGCCGGCGCCTATCGCGCCTCGACGCGGTCGATGGGCGACCCGGACGACATCGAGCGTCTCGCCGATCTCCTGGTGCGCTCCGAGCGCCCGGCCATCCTGCTCGGCTCCCAGGTGTGGTCCGCCCGCGGCCACCGCGAGGCGATCGGCATGGTGCGCGCGCTGAACATCCCCGCGTACATGAACGGCGCGAGCCGCGGGCTGCTGCCGCCGGGCGATCCCCACTACTTCAACCGCACCCGCAGCGACGCGTTCCGCAAGGCGGACGTCATCGTCATCGTGGGCACCCCGTTCGACTTCCGCATGGGTTACGGCAAGCGGCTGAGCCGCGAGGCGGCCATCGTGCACATCGACCTCGACTACCGCACCGTGGCCAGGAACCGTGATGTCACCCTCGGCATCGCCGGTCATCCCGGCGCGGTCCTGAAGGCGGTCCACGACGCGGCCACCGGCCGCGCGGACAACCGGGCGAAGGCCCGCCAGCCCTGGCTCGACGAGCTGCGGGCACTCGAGGGGACGAAGACCGAAAGGCTGATGCCGCTGTTCAAGTCCGACGCGAGCCCGATACACCCCTACCGCGTCGCCTGGGAGCTCAACGAGTTCCTCACCGAAGACACCATCTACATCGGCGACGGCGGCGACGTGGTCACCATCAGCGCCCAGGCGGTCCAGCCGCGCTCGCCCGGGCACTGGATGGACCCCGGCGCCCTCGGCTCGCTCGGGGTCGGCACCGGCTTCGCGATGGCCTCGAAGCTCGTGCACCCGGACAAGGAGGTGCTGTGCTACTACGGCGACGGCTCCTTCGGCATGACCGCGTTCGACATGGAGACCGCCAACCGCTTCGGCGCGCCCTACGTCGCCGTCATCGGCAACAACTCCGCAATGAACCAGATCCGCTTCGGCCAGATCTCGAAGTACGGCGAGGAGCGCGGCGACATCGGCAACCTGCTGGGCGACATACCGTTCTCGAAGTTCGCCGAGATGCTCGGCGGCTACGGCGAGGAGGTGCGCGAGGCGTCGGAGATCGCGCCGGCGCTCGAGCGCGCCCGCGAAGCGGTGCGCGGCACCGGCCGGTCCGCGGTGGTCAACATCTGGGTGGACCCGCGGGAGTACGCGCCGGGGACCCGCAACCAGACCATGTACAAGTAGCGGCCGGCGCGGCTGGCGCCGGGCCGGGACACCGAAGACGAAGAAGGGGAGCATTCCATGGGCAAGGCACTCGAGGGCGTGCGCATCCTGGACATGACGCACGTGCAGTCGGGACCCACCTGCACGCAGCTTCTCGCCTGGTTCGGCGCCGACGTGCTCAAGGTCGAGCGCCCGGGCGTCGGCGACGCGACCCGCGGCCAGCTCCGGGACCTCCCCGGAGTGGACAGCCTCTACTTCACGATGCTGAACCACAACAAGCGCAGCATCACGCTCGACACCAAGACCGGGCGCGGCAAGGCGATCTTCCGGCGCCTCGTCGAGGAGTGCGACGTGCTGGTGGAGAACTTCGCCCCCGGCGCGCTCGACCGCATGGGGTTTTCGTGGGAGCGCATCCGGGAGATCAACCCCCGGATCATCTATGCGTCGGTCAAGGGCTTCGGGCCCGGTCCCTACCAGGACTGCAAGGTGTACGAGAACGTGGCCCAGTGCACCGGGGGCTCGGCCAGCACCACCGGATTCGACGACGGCCCGCCGCTGGTGACCGGCGCCCAGATCGGCGACTCCGGCACCGGGCTCCACCTCGCGCTCGGGATCGTCACCGCGCTCTTCCACCGCGAGCGGAGCGGGCGCGGCCAGCGCGTCGAGTGCGCGATGCAGGACGGGGTGCTCAACCTGTGCCGGGTGAAGATGCGGGACCAGCAGCGCCTCGCCCACGGCCCTCTCCGGGAGTATCCCCAGTACCCGAACGGCACGTTCGGTGAAGCCGCGCCGCGCTCCGGGAACGCCTCGGGCGGCGGACAGCCCGGCTGGGTGGTGAAGACGAAGGGCTGGGAGACCGATCCGAACGCCTACATCTACGTCATCACCCAGGCCGCCGCGTTCCCGGCGCTCGCGAAGGCCATCGGACGCGAGGACTGGCTCGAGGACCCGGAGTGGAGTACGCCGGAAGCGCGTCTGCCCAGGCTCGATCGGATGTTCGACGAGATCGAGAAGTGGACGATGACGAAGGACAAGTTCGAGATCATGGAGATCCTCAACCCGCTCAACGTGCCGTGCGGGCCGATCCTCTCGATGAAGGAGCTGGCCGAGGAGCCGTCTCTGCGGGCAACCGGCACGGTGGTCGAGGTGGACCATCCCACCCGCGGCGCCTACCTCACGGTCGGCAACCCCGTCAAGCTCTCGGATTCTCCGTCCGATGTTCAGCGTTCACCGCTGCTCGGCGAGCACACCTCCGAGATCATGCGCGAAGTGCTCGGCTACTCCGGCGACGAGGTCGACGCGGCGCGGCGCGAAGGCGCCATCGGCAGCGAGGACGTCGAGCGGCAGGCGGCGGCCCGAGCCTGAGCCGCTGCCCCGGCATTCGCCTTCGCAGGTCAGGCCGCCTGCTCGCGGACGACCACCCCCGGGTAGATGGGGAAGCGGCGGCAGAGCGCCTCCGCCCGGCGGAGCGCCTCGGACTCCGCCGCGGAGTTGTCGTCCGGGTGCTCGGCCAGTGCGCCGAGCACCCCGGCGATCAGCTCGCCGACCTCCCTGAACTCCGCGGCGCCGAACCCCCGGGTGGTGGCCGCGGGGCTGCCGAGACGGATGCCGGAGGTGATGGTGGGCTTCTGCTCGTCGAAGGGGACGCCGTTCTTGTTGCAGGTGATGCCGGCCCGGTCAAGGCTCTCCTCCGCCGCCTTGCCGGTGAGGCCCCTGGGACGCAGGTCCACCAGCATGAGGTGGGTGTCGGTGCCCCCGGACACGATGCCGAAGCCGTGCTCCAGCAGGGTGCCGGCCAGCGTCCGGGCGTTGTCGACGACCCGCTGCGCATACTCCCTGAACTCCGGCTTCAGCGCTTCGCCGAAGGCGGCGGCCTTGCCGGCGATGACGTGCATCAGCGGACCACCCTGAAGCCCCGGGAAGGCGGCGGAGTTGATCTTCCTTCCCAGCGCTTCGTCGTTGCTCAGGATCATGCCGCCCCTGGGGCCGCGCAGGGTCTTGTGGGTGGTGGTGGTGACGACGTGCGCGTGCGGCAGCGGGCTCGGGTGGACGCCCGCGGCCACGAGACCGGCGAAGTGCGCCATGTCCACGTGGAGGCAGGCGCCGACCTCGTCGGCGATGGCGCGGAAGCGTTCGAAGTCGATGGTCCGGGGATAGGCGGAGCCGCCGGCGATGATGAGCCGGGGCCGGTGCTCGCGGGCCAGCGCCTCGACCTCGTCGAAGTCGATCCGGCCGTCCTCGCGCCGCACCCCGTACTGCACCGCGTCGAACCACCTGCCGGAGAGGTTGGGCGCCGCGCCGTGGGTCAGGTGCCCGCCGGCGGCGAGCGACATGCCGAGGATGGTGTCGCCGGGCTTCAGCAGCGCGAGCATCACGCACTGGTTGGCCTGCGCCCCGGAGTGCGGCTGCACGTTCGCGAATGCGCAGCCGAAGAGCTCCCGGGCGCGGGCGATGGCGAGGCTCTCGGCCACGTCGACGTACTCGCAGCCGCCGTAGTACCTCCGGGACGGATAGCCCTCGGCATACTTGTTGGTGAGCACCGAGCCCTGGGCTTCCAGGACCGCGCGGGAGACGATGTTCTCCGACGCGATCAGCTCGATCCGGTTCCGCTGGCGATGCAGCTCGTCCTGGATGCTCTGCGCAAGCGCGTGATCGGTCTCCGCCAGAGCGGCGCCGAAGAATGCATCGAGGTGGGTCGAATCGTGGAAGCTCATGTCGCTGTCTCCGATGGGGTACGGTGAGGTTCGTCCCTGAAGCTGCCGGTTGCGGAGGCCGGCCCGGGGGCCCCGGCCCGCCGCCCGGCCCGCCGCCTTGGCCGGGCGCGCCCGGCCAAGGGTATGATCTTGCGGAGCACCCGCAGCCGTTGTCCAGCCCGCCCGCCTCGGGCGCGGGACCATTCAAGGGTCGCGGTCGCCGGCTGCGACGACAGGAGTCGAATCAGTCATGAGAATCATCGTGCACGGACAGCAGGCATTCGGGAAGAGCGTTCTGGAGGCGCTGCTCGATCGGGGCGAGGACATCGTGGGCGTGTACTGCGCGCCGGACCGGGAAGGCCGGCCCCTCGATCCGATCAGGCAGTGCGCGACCGAGCGGGGACTGCCCGTCTTCCAGCCCCGGTCCTGGCGCGGAGCCGAAGCCGCCGGGCAGATGGCGTCCCTTCGCCCGGACCTCTGCGTGATGGCCTACGTCACCGCGTTCGTCCCCGAGGAGGTGCTGAACGTCCCCACCCACGGCTCGATCCAGTACCACCCCTCGCTGCTGCCGCGCCACCGCGGCGGCAGCTCCATCAACTGGCCCGTCATCTGGGGCGAGACGAGGACCGGGCTCTCCGTCTTCTGGCCGGACAACGGCCTCGACGAGGGACCGATCCTGATGCAGAAGGAGGTCGAGATCACGGACGACGACACCCTCGGGAGCCTCTACTTCGACAAGCTCTTTCCCCTCGGGGTCGCGGCCATGATCGAGAGCGTGGACCGGGTGCGCGACGGCAAGGCGCCGAAGATCGCGCAGGACCACTCGCGGGCGACCTACGAAGGCTGGTGCCGGGGCGACCTGGTGCGCATCAACTGGCACATGCCCACGCAGACCACCTGGAACCTGATCCGGGGCTGCAACCCCGCACCGGGCGCCTGGACCACCTTCGAGGGCGTCAGGGTGGCTGTCTTCGACAGCGCGAAGGTCGGCGAAGCGAAGAGCGTCCAGCCCGGGGAGATCACCCGCGTCGGTGAAGACGGCGTGCAGGTGGCGACCGCCGACGGTCAGATTCTCGTCAGGCGCGTGCGGCCGGAAGGCGGCCGGAAGGTGCCGGCGGCGCAATGGGCGGAGGAGGCGGGTCTCGGCGCCGGCGCTCGACTGAGGTAGCGCCGGAGCGGCGTATCAAAAGGCTGCGCGGGACCGCACTCCCGCCCGGGAGGAGGTCCCGGGACGCGACGGGAGCGAGGCCCGCGGCGGAGAGGCTCGCCGCCGCGGGCCGGCCGGGTGGCGGACACGCCGCCCGCGCACTCCGGCAGGTCCTCCGGGCCGATGGCCGGCACACCGGACCCCCCGCTCCGTCGTCAGCGCCGGGGGGTCGGACCGGCGCGCCGGCCGGTCAGGCGATGAAGTCGAAGTCGTCCGCGGTCAGCAGCGAGGCATCGAAGTCCGCGATCACGATCGAGAAGGTATCGGAAGGACCGCTGATCACGGCGTCGCCGCCGCGCTGCTTGATGTCGAGGTCGGAGAGCTTCAGGCCGCCCTTGATGACGAGGATGTCCTTCCCGTCCTCGAAGTCGTGGATGGTGTCGGTGTCGGACTCCCGGTCGAACACGAACCGGTCGGCGCCGCCGCCGCCCCAGAGGTCGTCATTGCCCCTGCCGCCCTCGAGGGTGTCGTCTCCGCCCTTGCCTTTGCCACTGAAGGAGTCACCGTAGAGGGTGTCGTCGCCCTCGCCGCCGTGGAGGACGTCGTTGCCGCCCTTGCCTTTGCTATTGAAGGAGTCGCCGTAGAGTTCGTCGTCGCCCTTGCCGCCGTCGAGGATGTCGTTGCCGCCGTTGTTTTTCCCGCCCCAGTAGAAGTCGCCATAGAGCTTGTCGTTGCCGCCGTCGCCGTACAGGGTATCGTCGCCGCCGTCTCCGTAGCCATCGCTGGCCCAGGCGCCGTCGCCGTAGAGTCTGTCTGTGCCGTTGCCGCCATGGAGGGTGTCGTTGCCGGCCTGGCCGTAGAGGTAGTCGTCGCCGTCGCCGCCGTACAGCGTGTCGTCACCGCCGACCTCAAGCAGGCCACTGCTGTTGTCGCCGTAGAGGTAGTCGCCGCCCTCGCCGCCGTGGAGCGTGTCGTCGCCGTAGCCGCCGTTGAGGTAGTCGTCGCCCTCGCCGCCCCACAGGGTGTCGGTGCCGCCGTAGCCGTCGAGGCTGTCGTGGCCGCCGTGGCCGTGGAGAGTGTCGTCGCCCTCGCCGCCGTCGAGGGTGTCTTTGCCCCAGCCGCCGTAGAGGGTGTCGTCGCCCTTGCCGCCGTAGAGCTTGTCGTCGCCCCAGCCGCCGCGGAGGTAGTCGTCGCCCTCGCCGCCATTCAGGACATCGTCGCCGCCCCTGCCGTCGAGGCGGTCATTGCCCTTGCCGCCCCGGATGACATCGTCGCCCTCGCCGCCGTAGAGGCGGTCATTGCCGTCGCCGCCCTCCAGCGTGGCATCGGCGTCGGGAAACGCGAAGTCGCCATTGCTCAGGGAGTCCGCCGACACGCCCGTCAGCCGGATGCTGTCGCCCTTGCCGTAGCGGATGACGGCGTCGGCGCCGTCCTGCTCGATGTCCAGCCCCGCGAACCCGTGGCTCACCCGTTCGATGCGAATCGTGTCGCCGTCCCCGAAGTCGGTGATGGTGTCCTGACCGTCCCCGGGGCTGAACACGAAGGTGTCGGCGCCCGTGCCGCCCGTCAGGGTGTCGTCGCCGTCGCCGCCCTTCAGCGTGTCGTTGCCCGTGCCGCCCCGCAGGGTGTCGTCGCCGCTGCCGCTGCCCCCTCCGTTCCAGTAATTGCCGCCGTAGAGTTCGTCGTCGCCGTCGCCGCCCTCCAGCGTGTCGTTGCCGTCGCCGCCGTGGAGGGTGTCGATGCCGCCGTGGCCCTCCAGCCGGTCGTCGCCCTTGCCGCCGTAGAGCGTGTCGTCGCCGCCGTGGCCCTCCAGCCGGTCGTTGCGGTCGCCGCCGTGCAGCGTGTCGTCGCCCTCGCCGCCGCCGAGGTGAGCGTCGAACAACACACCTTTGTACAAGACGCCTTCGCCGTCATAGCTGACATGCCGAGTGACGCCTTCGGGCGCCGGCGGGTCCGTGGTCTCGCCGCCCGCGCCGGTCGTTTGGGTCTGCGGTGCGCCGGTCGGTGGGTTCCCGGTCCCGCCCGTGCCGGACGTCTGGGTCTGCGCCGCGCCGGGCGGCGGATTCGCGGGCTGGCCGGCGCCGTACACGAGGGGCGGCGGATTCGCCGGCTCGCCGGTGCCGGACGTGACCTTGTCGCCGCCTCCGGAGCCGGCCGGCAGCGTGAAGTCGTCTTCGTCCAGGGAGTCCGCCGACACGCCCTTCAGCCGAATGGTGTCGCCCCTGTCGCCATAGCGGACGACGGCATCGGCCCCGTCCTGCTCGATGACCAGCCCCGCGAACCCCCCGGTCACCCCGTCGAGGCGAATCGTGTCGCCGTCCTCGAAATCGGCAATGGTGTCGTGGCCGTCTCCGGCCCGGAACACGAAGGTGTCGGCGCCCCGCCCGCCCCTGAGCGTGTCGTCGCCCCGCCCGCCGTTCAGGGTGTCGGCGCCATTGCCGCCTTTCAGGAGGTCGTTGTCCTTGCCGCCGTTCAGCGTGTCGGCGCCCCCGCGGCCCTTCAGGGTATCGTCGCCGTCCCCGCCGTCGAGGGTGTCGTCGCCCTTGCCGCCCTTCCGCGTCACCCCGGCGGCCTTCTGCGCGGCGGCGCCGGCCCCGTCGCCTTCCTCGCCTTCCGTCCGGGTCACCTGCGCCAGGACGGGGCCTTCGCCTTCTCCGTCGCCCTCGTCCTCGCCGCCGCCCCCGTCACCGTTCGGAGTGTCGTCGTCCTCGTCACCCCCCTGCGGGTCCCCCTCGGCGGGAAGAAACTCGAAGCGGTCCTTGCCCAGCGCCGCCGCCGACACCCCCGACAGCCGGATGGTGTCGCCCTCGCCGTAGCGGATGACGGCATCGGCCCCGTCCTGCTCGATGACCAGCCCCTCGAACCCACCGGCCACCCCGGTCATCTCGATGCGGTCGCCGTCCTCGAAGTCGACAATCTTGTCGTGTCCGTCCCCGACCGCGAACGCGAAGGTGTCGGCGCCGAGACCCCCCCACAGCGTGTCGCCGCCCCGCCCGCCCGTCAGGGTGTCGTCGCCCCGCCCGCCGAACAGCCGGTCGGCGTCCTCGCCGCCGTCAAGGGTGTCGTTGCCGTCACCGCCGTACAGGGTGTCGCCCCCGGCGCCGCCGGTGAGGGTGTCGTTGCCGAGACCGCCGTCGAGGGTGTCGTTGCCGTCGCCGCCATGCAGCGTGTCGTCGTCATGGCCGCCGGTGCGGGAGAGGTCCTGCGTCATGGGGTCGTCTCCTGGGTGAAGCCCGCCGCCCGGCGGCGCTCATCGACCGATGAGGGCGCGCGCCGGGGCCGGCCGGGCGGGGGTGCGGATGGAAGATGGCGCCACGGCCTCGGGCAGGCCGCGGCAGGGGCCGTGGGGGGGTGCGGACAGCGCCCGGAGGTCGGGACGCGCTTCAGGCGCGGGGGTGTGCTCGGCGCGATGCCCGGCGGCTCAGCCCCACGCCCGGAGTCTCGGGGGGGGGGGGGGTAGGTAGAGCCATGCCCCGCGGGCCGGGGCCGCACCGCCCGGGACGGTGTGGCAGGGTGCGCGCTCGATGACCGTCTGCGTCATGAGGAACCGCCTGTTCCGTCCGGGGACCGTCGCGGGGGCGATGGCCCGCGCCCCGGCAAGGGCCGATGCGGGCAAGATATACCACATTCCCGCTCCGCGGGCACGACGTGCCGACAGACGACAGCCATTCCCGCCAGCGCCCGGGAGAAGCCGTATCGTGGTGGAATTCTGGTGTGATTTCGACCTTCAGGGTGTCGAGTCGAGGGGATTGCAGGGGCCTGTTCCCGCCTGGCGGGAATGGCTGGCGAGACGCCGGCGGCGCTGTCGCCGGGTCACCTTGCGCTCATCGAGGCGGCCTAGCGGATGGCCTATATGCTGGCCACGCAGAACCGGGAACAATTGCTCGACGCCAGGCGCGAGAACGACCTCGACGAGTTCGTTACCGAGGCGCATGAGGTGATGCGTGAGACGATGGCCGAAGGCCCAGCGTGAACGAATTGCCAAGCGAAGCCTCCTGTGGCACGGTACGCCGACCGTTGGAGAGAGCCATGGCTGTGCCGGAGAAACGCGACGAGGGGCCGGATGCCGAGCCAAAGGCTCCGGTGAAGCGGGTCACCGGGGTGGGCCTGTCGCCGACCGTGGAGAAGATGTTCGGCGCTCTTGTCGACGAACAGGCCGCCGCTGGAGCAACATCCACTTCGGAACCCGACGCGCAGCGCGCCTCTCGGTCCGGTGCCGCCTGACCTCGAGACCCGTCTTCGGCACGGCGAACCCCTCGGCGTGCTGTTCGACGCCAACGTACTGCTCGACGTTTTTCTCCAGAGAGAAAACGCGGTTCCGGCGGCACGAGCCCTGACTTTCGCCGAAGCGGACGTCGTCAAAGGCCATGTCTGCGCCTCCGCCTTCGGGGTGATCTGTCACCATGGTGCGGGCCAGGGCACGGGGAGAGGTCGGCGCGAACGCCGGCTGGCCGCCGAACTCATGCGGTTTCTGGTAGTCCTGCCGCTGACGGAGGAGGTGCTCAACGCCGCCTTGGGCTACGAGCGCCTCTCATTCGAAGACGCCCAAGTCGCGGCCGCGGGCGATCTTGCCCGCATTGACGCGATCCTGACCAATGACGGCAGTTTTCTCCGAGGACACGATCTCGCCCGCACGCCGCAGGATCTGGTGCCGCTTCTGGAGGCCCATCTGGGCGAACAAACCGCGTGCCGTGTCGTCAGGGTAACGCCGGACGGCGCGTTTCGCGTCGAAATCGCCGACCCGACTGGCGGTTGGCGCCAGACCCTGTCGCTGTCAGGCTTCCCGACCCAGGAGAAGGCGGAACGCGTCGCTGGGCTGCGGCAGGAGGAATAGGACGGATCAGGGGTTCGCGCCGGCCGCGTACAACCCCAGTACCGACATCACCGCCGAGCCCACGCTCTGCGGATCGAGATCGTCCCGCCCAGGATTCAACGCCGCGATCCGTTGGGTCTCGCGCTCCGCGATGCGCCTGGCGGTTTCCTCGTTCATGTTCACTTCGACGATCACGCGAGATTCATCGGGACTGCCCAAGTGGACGACCCAGCGTCGCTCTCCCGCATTCTTGACTGTCGCCATGCCGAACCGGCCCCATTCCGATCTCTGCACAATGTAAGGCGTCGGCGCCGGGAGCGTCAATCGCAGCGACGCTGCGACAGCCACTCCCGCCAGGGCGGGTCGTCGATGCGCATGGCGGGCAGGAGCCGCAGGGTTGGGGGAGGCGGCAGCGGTCGGACAAGCGCCGCCCTCGCGGTCTCGCGCGCGGTCCCCGTCGGCTCCTCTCTCTCCCCCTGAAGCCCCTGCTCGTCGCACCCCCGGCCCCGGCGTGCGCTCACGAGGTGTCGAAGGGGATGGGCACCGGGGCACGATGGCCGAACGCCAGCGTGCGGTACACCGTCTCCCAGTCCGGGAGCCGGAAGTCCACAAGCAGCGCCCGCAGCCGCTCCCGGAAGTAGCGCGCCCGCCCGGCCTTCGCCTGCGCGGCCTGGAACAGGGCGCAGCACCGCTGCTGACACTGGTCGATGAGGAAGGCGAGCATCATCAGGTAGGCGAGCACCGTGCTCAGGTGCTTGTTTCCGTGGCCGAAGTTGTGCTCGAAGCAGTCGCCTTGGTTCTTCAGGGTATTGAAGGTCTCGTTCTCGATGCGCCAGCGCGCCCGAGCGGCGCGCATCAGCGCCATCACGCGGGAGTCGTCGATGGGCAGGTCGGTGACCCACGAGAAGTGCCGGGTCTTGCCGTCGGGCCGGGTCTCCCAGTATTCGAGGAAGTTCACCTCCAGCTCGAAGTGGGTGTCGTTGAGGGGGGCGGCGTGGAGATATCGGAACCGGTGCTGCACGCCCTGCGCATCGGTGTGCTCGACGTGCCCCTCAGATGCGGCCTGGCCATGAGAGCTCACCCATCGCTGGAGAAGTGAGGGCCATTCTGCTGAATTCCCGCTCGCAAGTTTACGAAAACTCTTTCTCGCCTCCTCCCCAACCCTCTGATTCCTCTACCTTCTCTCAGAGAGCGGGAATTGCTGTTGAGTCAGAGTATTCATTGTCGATGCCGGAGGCATGGTATATCGTATACCGGGCTGCCTTCCACCGGCGCTCTCAGAGGCGCTCCCCGATGGACATCCACGAGTACCAGGCCAAGCAGCTCCTGCGTCCGTACGGAGTGGCGTCGCCGCCGGGCGAATGCGCGTTCACCGCGGAGGAGGCGGAGCTTGCCGCACGCCGCATCGGGGGCTCGCGCTGGGTCGTCAAGGCCCAGATTCGCGCCGGCGACCGCAGCCTTGCCGGAGGCGTGAAGATGGTGGCCTCCGAGGCAGACGTGCGGGAGACCGCGCGCGAGCTGCTGGGCTCGAAGCTGGTCACGCCCCAGACCGGGAGCGACGGCGAATACGTGCGCCGGGTGTACGTCGAGGCCGCGTGCCGGGTCGCGAGCGAACACTACCTGGCCCTCGGACTCGACCGCACCGCGTCCCGCGTCGTCCTCGTCGGCTCCGATGCCGGCGGGACGTCCATCGAGTCGGTGGCCGGCGAGCATCCGGAACGGATCTCGCACGCCACCATCGACCCCGTGGACGGGCTGAACGCCGCCGATGCGCGGTGTCTCGCGGCGGACATCGGTCTCGGCGAGCCGCATGGGGCGGCGGCCGAGCGTCTGATGATCGGCCTCTACGACGCCTACGTCGCCTGCGACGCGTCGCTCATCGAGATCAACCCCCTCGCGCTCACCCGGGAGGGCGAGCTCCTTGCCCTCGATGCCAAGATGAGCATCGACGACAACGCGATGTTCCGCCATCGCGACATCGACGATCTGCGCGAACGCGATCGGGAAGGCAGGCTCGAGCGGGCGCGCCACGGATTCAACTACATCGCCCTCGACGGCGACATCGGCTGCGTGGTGAACGGCGCCGGTCTCGCGATGGCCACCATGGACATCCTCAGGCTGCACGGCGGGGCGCCGGCGAACTTCCTGGACGTCCCCCCGGCCGCCGGACGCGAGCAGATCACGGCCGCGTGCCGGCTCGTTCTCGAGAATCCGCGGGTCAGGGTGATGCTCGTCAACATCGTCGGGGGCGGCATCACCCGCTGCGATGTCGTCGCCGAAGCGCTCGCGTCCGCGTGCCGCGCCGCCGGCCGGACGGTCCCCATCGTCGCCCGCTTCGAGGGCGTGAACCGCGAGCTCGCCCGCAAGGTGCTGCGCGACACCGCGGTGGACGCCGTGCACGCCGAGTCCTTCGGCGATGCCGCGGCCCGCGCGGTGCAGGCGGCGGCCGGAGCGCGCTGATGGCCATCCTCGTCGACGCCGGCACCCGGGTGATCGGCCAGGGCATCACCGGCCGCCAGGGGACGTTCCACGCGGAGCGGTCCATCGCCTACGGCACCCGGTTCGTCGCCTGCGTGACCCCCGGCAGGGGCGGCGGCCGCCATCTGTACCTCCCCGTCTTCGACCGGGTCGCCGACGCGGTGGAGGCGACCGGGGCGGACGCGTCGGTCGTGTACGTTCCGCCCGAGCACGCGGCGGACGCCATGATCGAAGCGATCCACGCCGGCCTGAGGCTGGTCGTATGCGTCACCGAGGGCGTGCCGGTGCTCGACATGGTGCGCGTCAGGCGTGCGCTGGAGGGAACGCCCACCACCCTCGTCGGACCGAACACCCCCGGCATCATCACCCCCGGCGCATGCCGGCTCGGCGTCATGCCCGGGCTCATCCACCGCCGCGGGCGCATCGGCATCGTGTCGCGCTCCAGCACCCTCACGTATGAAGCCGCGGCCCAGTGCACCGCGCTCGGCCTCGGGCAGAGCACGGTGGTGGGGATCGGCGCGGACCCGGTGCACGGCATCGGCTTCGTCGACTGCCTGAAGCTCTTCCTCGCCGACGAGGAGACGGACGGGATCATCCTCATCGGCGAGATCGGAGGGATGGAGGAAGAAGAGGCGGCCGAGCTCCTCCGCCGGATGCGTCCGTCGAAGCCGGTGGCGGGCTTCGTCGCGGGGACGACCGCGCCGGCCGGCCGCCGCATGGGGCACGCCGGCGCGATCATCGCGGGCGGCCGCGGCACCGCGCGGGAGAAGCTCGATGCGCTGCGCGGGGCCGGAGTGAGCATCCCGGATTCCCCGGCCGACATCGCGCGCACGATGGCCCGGGCGCTGCGGGCGTGAACGAAGCGGCGGCGCCATCGAGCCGTCTCCCCGAGGTGCGAATGTCGACCCCCACCGAACCACCGAAGCGTCGCCGCCACCCCGGCTCCGGCCGGGGAGAGTCCCGCCGCCGGCCGAAGGGCCGCCAGGTCGATCCGGCCGCGCTCGAAGAGGTCCGCGCTCTGCTCGGGGACCGGCCCCGCGACCGCGACCTCCTCATCGAGCACCTGCACCTGATCCAGGACCGCTGGCACTGCATCTCCGCGCCCCACCTCGCCGCGCTCGCCCACGATATGCGCCTGCCGATGGCCGAGGTGTTCGAGGTCGCGACGTTCTACGCGCACTTCGACGTGCTCGCCGAAGGCGAGGCGCCGCCGCCGGCGATCACGGTGCGGGTCTGCGACAGCCTCTCGTGCGAGCTCGCCGGCGCCCGTGCCCTGCTGGAATCGCTGCCCGGCGCGCTGGGCGAGAACGTGCGGGTGGTTCGGGCGCCGTGCATGGGCCGGTGCGACACCGCCCCGGTGGCCGAGGCCGGCCACCGCCACGTCGACCACGCGGACACTTCGGCGATCCGCGCCGTCATCGACGCCGGCGACCTCCATCCCGTCATTCCCGAGTACCGCGCGCTCGACGCCTACGAGCGCGATGGCGGCCATGCCCTGCTGCGCGCCTGCCTCGCGGGCGAGCACACGTTCGAGGACATCGCCGCGAAGCTCGACGCCGCCGGCCTCCGGGGGCTCGGCGGAGCCGGATTTCCGACCGGCCGCAAGTGGCGCATCGTGCGCGGCTACGAAGGCCCCCGGCTGATGGCGGTGAACGCGGACGAAGGCGAGCCCGGCACGTTCAAGGACCGCTACTACCTGGAGCGCGACCCCCACCGCTTCCTCGAAGGCGTCCTCGTCGCGGCGTGGGCGGTGGAGGCGGAGGCGGTCTACATCTACCTCCGCGACGAGTACCCGTTCATCCGCGAGATCCTGCTCCGCGAGATGGCGAAGCTCGGCCCGGCCGGGCTCGACTCCCACACGGCGCTGCACCTGCGCCGCGGCGCCGGCGCCTACATCTGCGGCGAGGAGTCCTCGATGATCGAGTCGATCGAGGGCAAGCGGGGGCTGCCGCGCCACCGCCCGCCCTACGTGGCCGAGGTCGGCGTGTTCGGTCGCCCGACGCTCGTTCAGAACGTGGAGACCATGTACTGGGTCCGGGACATCGTCGAGAAGGGCCCGGAATGGTTCGCGGGCCACGGCCGGAACGGCGGCAGGGGGCTGCGCAGCTACTCGGTCTCGGGGCGGGTGAGGTCGCCGGGGGTGAAGCTCGCGCCGGCCGGCGTCACGCTTCGCGAGCTGGTCGACGAGTTCTGCGGCGGCATGGCGGATGGGCACGAGCTCCGCGGCTACCTCCCGGGCGGCGCCTCCGGCGGCATCCTGCCGGCCTCCATGGCCGACCTGCCGCTCGAGTTCGGCAAGCTGGAGCGGCACGGGTGCTTCGTGGGCTCGCACGCGGTGGTGGTGCTCTCGGACCGGGACGACATGAAGGCCGTCGCCCTCAACCTCATGCGCTTCTTCGAGGACGAGAGCTGCGGCCAGTGCACGCCGTGCCGGGTGGGCACCGAGAAGGCGGTGAAGCTGATGGAGCGGGAGCGGTGGGACGAGCCGCTGCTCGCGGAGCTGGGGCGGGCGATGAGCGATGCCTCCATCTGCGGCCTCGGCCAGGCCGCGGCCAATCCCCTGAACTCGGTGATGCGGTACTTCGGAGACGATGCGGGAGCCCAGGATGACTGATCCGGTCCGATTCACCCTCGACGGCAGCGAGGTCGAGGCATCCGACGGCGAGACGATCTGGCAGGTCGCGCATCGTCTCGGCACCGACATCCCGCACCTGTGCTACGCCCACGAGCCCGGCTACCGGGCCGACGGCAACTGCCGCGCGTGCATGGTGGAGGTCGAGTGCGAGCGGGTGCTCGCCGCATCGTGCCAGCGCCGGGCGGCGCCGGGCATGGTGGTGCGCACCGGCACCGAACGGGCGCGGGCCTCGCGCCGGATGGTGATGGAGATGCTGGTGGCCGACCAGCCGGCGCGCGAGACCGCGCACCAGCACGATTCGAGGCTGTGGCAGTGGGCCGAGCGCCTGGACGTCACCGGGAGCCGGTTTCCGCGCCGGGCCGCGGTCGCGCCCGACCCGAGCCACCCCGCGATGCGGGTCAGCCTCGACGCCTGCATCCACTGCAACCTCTGCGTGCGGGCCTGCCGCGAGGTGCAGGTCAACGACGTCATCGGCATGGCCTACCGCGGCATCGGCTCGAAGATCGTGTTCGACTTCGACGACCCGATGGGCGCGAGCACCTGCGTCGCCTGCGGCGAGTGCGTGCAGGCGTGTCCGACCGGGGCGCTGATGGAGGCGTCGCTGGTCGACGAGGCCGGCGTCGACCGCCGGCTGGAGCTCGACGAGGTGGAGAGCGTCTGCCCCTACTGCGGGGTCGGCTGCCAGATCACCTACCAGCTCGGGATCCACCCCGAGAGGAAGGCCGGGGACGAAGCCGGACCCCGAAGGGCGAGCCGGCCCGAAGCCTCGTCGGCCGGCCACCCCGAGGGGAGGACCGGGGACGAAGCCGGGGGTGACGCCCCCGAGCCCGCGCTTCAAGTCCGTGCGCGAAGCCCCGAGGGGAGGATCGGGGACGAAGCCGGTGGGGGCGCCAGGACCAGGGCCATCGCCGCGGTGCAGGGCCGCGACGGTCCCGCCAACCACAAGCGGCTGTGCGTGAAGGGACGGTTCGGCTTCGACTACGTGACCCATCCCCATCGCCTCACCACCCCGCTCGTCCGGCGCGCCGACGCCCCGAAGTCGGCCGACTGCGAGGTCGATCCCGCGAACCCGCTCACCCACTTCCGCGAGGCGGCCTGGGAGGAGGCGCTCGACCGGGCCGCGGGCGGGCTTGCCGCCATCCGCGACCGCGACGGAGGCTCGGCGCTCGCCGGCTTCGGCTCCGCCAAGGGCTCCAACGAGGAGGCGTACCTCGTCCAGAAGCTCGTCCGCCAGGGCTTCGGCACCAACAACGTCGACCACTGCACGCGGCTGTGTCACGCCTCGTCGGTCGCGGCGCTCCTCGAAGGCATCGGCTCCGGCGCGGTCACCGCCCCGTTCACCGCGTGCGAGGACTCCGACGTCATCATCGTCATCGGCGCCAACCCCACCGAGAACCACCCCGTCGCCGCCACCTTCTTCAAGCAGGCGGCGAAGAAGTCGACCCTCATCGTGATGGACCCCCGCGGCCAGGCCCTGAAGCGCCACGCCACCCACATGCTCCAGTTCAACCCCGGCACCGACGTGGCGCTGCTCAACGCGCTGCTCAACGTCATCGTCACCGAGGGTCTGTACGACCGGCAGTACATCGAGGCCCACGTCTCGGGGTTCGACGCCCTGTCGCGGCACATCCGGGACTTCACGCCGGAGGAGATGGCGCCCATCTGCGGGATCGGGGCCGAGCGCATCCGGGAGGTCGCCCGCACCTACGCGAAGGCGGAGAAGGGGATCATCTTCTGGGGGATGGGGATCTCGCAGCACACCCACGGCACCGACAACGCCCGCTGCCTCATCGCGTTGTCGATGATCACCGGCCACGTGGGCCGCCCCGGCACCGGGCTGCACCCGCTGCGCGGCCAGAACAACGTGCAGGGGGCGTCGGACGCGGGGCTCATCCCCATGGTCTTCCCGGACTACCAGTCGGTGGAGGCGGAGGACATCCGCGCCCGGTTCGAGGACCTCTGGGGCCGTTCGCTGGACGCCAGGAGCGGACTGACGGTGGTGGAGATCATGGACGCGGTGCACGCCGGCGCCGTCAGGGGGATGTACATCATGGGGGAGAACCCCGCGATGTCGGACCCGGACGCCGCGCACGCGCGGGCCGGGCTCGCGATGCTGGAGCACCTCGTCGTCCAGGACATCTTCCTCACCGAGACCGCGTTCCACGCCGACGTGGTGCTGCCCGCGTCGGCGTGGCCGGAGAAGGACGGCACCGTCACCAACACCAACCGGCAGGTGCAGATGGGGCGCGCCGCCCTCGCGATGCCGGGCGATGCGCGTCAGGACTGGTGGATCATCCAGGAGATCGCGCGGCGCATCGGCCTCGACTGGCGCTACGCGGGCCCCGCCGACGTGTTCGCGGAGATGAAGACGGTGATGCCCTCGCTCGACAACATCACCTGGGAGCGGCTGCGGGCCGAGAGCGCCGTCACCTACCCCTGCAAAGCCCCGGACAGGCCCGGCATGGACATCGTGTTCGGAGACGGGTTCCCGACCCCCGACGGACGCGCAAGGCTGGTGCCCGCCTCCATCGTCCCCCCCGACGAGCAGCCCGACGACGAGTACCCCATGGTGCTCACCACCGGCCGGCAACTGGAGCACTGGCACACCGGCGCCATCACCCGCCGGGCCAGCGTCCTCGACACCCTGGAGCCGGAGGCGGTCGCCAGCCTCTCTCCGTTCGACCTCCGCAAGCTCGGCATCGCGGCCGGCGACCCGGTGCGGGTGGCGACCCGCCGCGGCGTTATCGAGCTCAAGGTCCGGGCCGACGGCGCGGTGCCGTCCGGCGTGGTCTTCGTGCCCTTCTGCTACGCGGAGGCGGCCGCGAACACGCTCACCAACCCGGCGCTCGACCCGTTCGGGAAGATCCCGGAGTTCAAGTACTGCGCGGCGCGGGTGGAGGCGGCCGTCAGCCGTCCGGGCGCCTCATGAGCCGGCGTCATTGCGGTCAATCCAGGGCTCGCACCCCGAATCGGAAGCTCGGCGGCTTCCGGGAAATCCCCCGCGTGATTCACCTGCCACCGCCGCCGGCATCGGATGTGCCGTCACATCGTGCAGGCGTGCGCGCCGCGCGAGCTCGTGCGGCATATGACTCCATTACTGGTCATTGATCTGGTCAACAACCTGGTCCTCGCCCGTTTGCCGATCATCATCAACCGTGCCACCATCGGCCGCACGTCCAAGACGCAACCGAGGGGCGCAAGCGCCCGGGACCCCGGCCCCGCCGTCGAGCACCGCCAACCGCTCGTGTCCGAGGGCACCACCGGG
This sequence comes from Gammaproteobacteria bacterium, assembly GCA_965202735.1. GTDB lineage: Bacteria > Pseudomonadota > Gammaproteobacteria > HK1 > HK1 > HK1. Next base: position 3,913,165 of record OZ241844.1, on the reverse strand, counting down.
GGCCCGAGCGCCCGGAGCCCCCGGGGCATGGCGCAGTCCGGCGCCCCGCTCCGCGCCTTGCGCTCGGACCGTATCCGCTACGCCACGCAGGGAGGTCGTCCATGAACGGCACAACGAGCAGGACAACCCGTCGCAGATTCCTCCAGACCGGCGCCGCCGGCGCCGCTTCCCTCACCCTCCCCCTCCGCTTCGCCCGTGCCGCCGGAAAGGGCGGCGTGATGCGCATGGGCAAGGCGCACGGCCAGACCGTCGACAGCCTCGACCCCGCCACCCACGAGAACGGCTTCACCATCCCCATGACTCACGGGTACAACAACTATCTGACCGAGGTGGCCGGAGACGGCTCGCTGGTCGGCCAGCTCGCCGAGAGCTGGGAAGCCTCGGCGGACGCCGCGACCTGGAACTTCCGGCTGCGCAGGGGCGTGACCTACCACAACGGCCGGGAGGTGACGGCCGAGGACGTGGTGGCGTCCATCAACCACCACCGCGGCGAGGATTCGAAGTCGGCCGCCAAGCCCATCGTCTCGCCGATCACCGACATCAGGGCGGACGGCAGGCACACGGTGGTCTTCGCCCTCGGCGCCGGCAATGCCGACTTCCCGTTCATCGTGAGCGACTACCACCTCCCCGTCATGCCGAGCGAGGGCGGCAAGCCCGACTGGCAGTCCGGCATCGGCGCGGGGGCGTACCGGATCAAGAGCTTCGATCCCGGCGTGCGCATCGACCTGGAGAGGTACGCGGACTACTGGGACCCGGACCGCGGGCACTTCGACGCGATACAGATGATCACCATCGTCGACCCGGCCGCCCGCACCAACGCCATCATCACCGGCGAGGTCGACGCCATCGACCGGGTGGACCTGAAGACCGTCCATCTGCTGAAGCGCCGCAAGGGAATCAGGGTGCACTCGATCGCGGGCAACCAGCACTACAGCTTCCCGATGCGCACCAACGTCGCCCCGTTCAGCGACAACCACGTGCGCCTGGCCCTCAAGCACGCCATCGACCGCAAGGAGATGGTGGAGAAGATCCTGCAGGGCTTCGGCGTGGCCGGGAACGACCACCCCATCGGCCCCGGGCAGCGCTTCTTCGCCAGGGACCTGGAGCAGCGCACCTACGACCCCGACAAGGCGAAGCACCACCTGAAGCAGGCCGGCATGGACTCGCTCTCGGTGGACCTGAGCGTCGCGGACGCGGCCTTCGCGGGCGCGGTCGATGCGGGCGCCCTGTTCGCGGAGAGCGCCAGGGCGGCCGGCATCGAACTGAACATCGTGCGCGAGCCGAACGACGGCTACTGGTCGAACGTGTGGAACAAGAAGCCGTTCAGCGCCTGCTACTGGGGCGGCCGGCCCACCGCCGACTGGATGTTCGCGACCGCCTACGAGGCGGGCGTACCCTGGAACGACGCCGTATGGGAGCACGAGAAGTTCAACAGGATGCTCCTCGAAGCCCGCGCGGAGCTCGACGAGGGCAAGCGCCGCGAGATGTACGCGGAGATGCAGCGGATCGTGCGCGACGAGGGCGGCACCATCGTCCCGATGTTCGCCTCCTACGTCTTCGCCACCTCCGACAAGCTGGCGCTGCCGGAACAGATGGCCTCGAACTGGGACCTGGACGGCGAGCGCTGGATGGAACGCTGGTCGTTCGCCTGATTCGGCGTCTGCCCGGCGCCGGGACGTGTGCGACCCCCGTCCGGCGGCGGTGCGGCATCGCGCCGGACGGGGAGGCGCGCGGGGGTGCACGATCGGCAAGGGAGCACGGGCCATGTGGCCGGAAGGAGTGCGACGATGAAGGTCGCGCATGACCTGCGCCCGTGGAGCGGCGAATGAAATAGCACGGTCCACGCGAGCGCGATGAAAGCCGGCGGCTCGGGTACAGGCCTGCACGGCCCGGCCGCCGGAGAGGAGGAGTGCGTATGGGCGTTCTGTCACTGGTAGCCAAGCGGCTGGGGCTTGGCTTCGTCACCCTGCTCGTGGTCTCGATCATCATCTTCGGGGCGGTCGAGCTGCTGCCGGGCGACCTCGCCGAGCAGATCCTCGGCCAGGCCGCGACTCCGGAAACCGTCAAGGCGATGCGCGAGGAGCTCGGGCTCGACCGGTCGGCCCCGGTGCGCTACGTGGAATGGCTGGGCGGCGCCCTCCAGGGCGACTTCGGAACCTCGCTCGCCAACAAGCGCTCGGTGGCGGAGCAGCTCGGTCCGCGATTCACCAACACCCTCTTTCTCGCGGCGCTGGCGGCGGCGTTCTCCGTCCCCATCTCGATCGTCCTGGGGGTGCTGGCCGCGCTGTACCGCGAGTCGGTGTTCGACCGGATCGCGAACGTCACCACCCTCACCTCGATCTCGTCGCCCGAGTTCTTCCTGGGCTACATCCTGATCCTGTTCCTGTCCGTGCAGAACCCGTGGTTCCCCTCCATCTCGAGCGTGAGCGCGGACATGCCGTTCACCGAGCGGGTCTTCGTCACCCTGCTGCCCGCCATCACCCTGACCCTGGTGGTGATCGCGCACATGATGCGCATGACCCGGGCCGCGATCATCGCCCTGCTCGCCTCGCCGTACATCGAGATGGCCCGGCTCAAGGGCGAGCCGCGCTGGAAGGTCATCGCGGTGCACGCCCTGCCGAACGCGCTGGCCCCCATCATCAACGTGGTCGCGCTCAACCTCGCCTACCTCATCACCGGCGTGGTCCTGGTGGAGATCGTCTTCGTGTATCCGGGGGTCGGCCAGTTGCTGGTCGACAGCGTCACCAAGCGGGACTTCCCGGTGGTCCAGGCGTGCTGTCTGGTGTTCGCCGCCACCTACATCCTGCTGAACCTGACCGCCGACGTGGGGGCGATCCTGTCCAACCCGCGGCTGCGGCATCCGAAGTGAGGGCCACGTCATGAGCACATTCGCAATCGTCTTCTACACGCTCATGATCGCGGCCTCGTGCCTGGCCGCCTACTATCACCGGCGCGACGCGTTCATGGTGCTGTTCAGCCTGACGCTGATCTCGTTCCTGATGGGGCTGCTCGGGGGCGAGGTGTGGCTGCGCTACATCGCGGTCGCCATCGGGCTGTTCTTCGCCTGCTTCGGCCTCGCCTACAGCTTCCGCGAGTTCCTGGTGCAGACCCTCCCGCGCGATATCGCCAAGGTGATGCGCAATGCTCCGCTGACCGCCGCCTTCGGCCTGTTCGTCATCGTCGTGTACGTGGTGGCCGCGGTGTTCGCCCCGGTGATCGCGCCCTTCGGCGAGGCGGAGGTGGTGGGGAGCTCCTACGCGCCGCCCGACGAGGCAATGATCCTCGGAGGCGACCAGCTCGGGCGCGACATGTTCAGCCGCATCATCTACGGCGCCCGGAACACGGTGGGGATCGCCCTCCTCACCACCGCCATCGCCTTCCTGGTGGGGTCGCTGACGGGCCTCATGGCGGCCACGCTGGGCGGCTGGGTGGACCAGGCCTGCGGGCGGGTCGTGGACACGCTGATGGCGATCCCGCAGCTCGTGTTCGCGCTGCTCCTGCTGACCATCGTCGGCACCAACGTCGTCAACCTCATCCTGGTGATCGCGCTGCTGTACTCGCCGCTGGTGTTCCGGCTCGCCCGGGCGGTGGCCGGCAACATCGTGGTGATGGACTACATCGAGGCGGCCCGGCTGCGCGGCGAGAAGACCTGGTACCTGATCGTGAGCGAGATCCTGCCGAACGCGACCGCGCCGCTGGTGGCGGAGTTCGGGCTGCGCTTCTGCTTCGTGTTCCTCGCCATCTCGGCGCTGTCGTTCCTCGGCCTCGGCATCCAGCCGCCCACGGCGGACTGGGGCTCGATGGTGCGCGAGAACGCGACCCTCATCTCGTTCGGCGAGGTGACCCCGCTGATCCCGGCCGCGGCGATCGCGCTGCTGACGGTGGCCGTCAACTTCGTGGTGGACTGGATGCTCCACCTCTCCTCCGGCCTGAAGGAGTGAAGCCATGAGTGACAGGAAGGGCTTGTTGCTGAGAATCCGGGGCCTTCGCATCGAAGGCCGGGCCGACGAGAAGTGGTTCGAGATCGTGCACGGCATCGACCTCGACCTGCACCGCGGCGAGGTCATGGGCCTCATCGGGGAGTCCGGGGCCGGAAAGTCGACCATCGGGCTCGCCGCCATGGGCTTCACCCGCGACGGCTGCCGCATCTCCGGCGGCTCCATCGAGTTCGACGGCATGGAGCTGACCTCCTCGCCGGAAGAGGACCTGCGCATGCTGCGCGGCGCCCGCATCGCCTACGTGGCGCAGTCGGCGGCGGCGTCGTTCAACCCCGCCCACAAGCTGATCGACCAGCACACCGCGGCGCCGGTGCAGCACAGGATCAAGACCCGGAAGGAGAGCGAGGAAGACGCGATGGAGCTGTACCGGCGTCTTCGCCTGCCCAACCCCGAGGAGATCGGCTTCCGGTACCCGCACCAGGTCTCCGGCGGACAGCTCCAGCGCGCGATGACCGCGATGGCGATGAGCTGCCGGCCCGACCTCATCATCTTCGACGAGCCGACCACCGCGCTCGACGTGACCACCCAGATCGAGGTGCTCGCCGCGATTCGCGACATCGTCGACCAGTTCGACACCGCCGCGCTCTACATCACGCACGACCTGGCGGTGGTCGCGCAGATGGCGGATCGCATCAAGGTGCTGCTCAAGGGCGACGAGGTCGAGGAAGCCGACACCCGCGCGATGCTCAAGGCCCCCAGGGAGGACTACACCAAGTCGCTGTGGGCGGTGCGCAGCTTCCAGCGCACGCAGAAGCCGCTGGCGGGCCGGAACGAGACGCCGGTGATCTCCATGAACGGCGTCAGCGCCGCGTACGGTCCGGTCAAGGTCCTGGAGGACGTCTCCTTCGACATCCACCGCGGCCGCACCGTGGCGGTGGTGGGCGAGTCGGGCTCGGGCAAGTCCACCGCGGCGCGGTGCATCACCGGGCTCCTGCCGCCCACCGGGGGCGACATCCGGTACAACGGCCAGGTGCTGCCCGCGAGCTTCAGGAACCGCTCGAAGGATCAGCTCCGCCAGGCCCAGATGATCTACCAGATGGCCGACACCGCGCTGAATCCGAAGAAGCGCATCGGCGAGATCATCGGGCGTCCGGTCGCCTTCTACCGGGGGCTGCGCGGCGCGGACCTGAAGAAGCGGGTGGACGAGCTGCTCGACCAGATCGAGCTCGAGCCGTCGCAGTACTACCACCGGGTTCCGTCCGAGCTCTCCGGGGGTCAGAAGCAGCGGGTGGGCATCGCCCGGGCGCTCGCGGCCGAGCCGGAGTTCATCATCTGCGACGAGGTCACGAGCGCCCTCGACCAGCTCGTCGCGGAGGGGATCCTGAAGCTTCTCGACCGCCTCCAGGAGGATCTGAACCTCGCCTACATGTTCATCACCCACGATCTCGCGACGGTGCGCGCGATCGCCGACGAGGTGGTGGTGATGAAGGAGGGCAAGGTCGTCGAGGCGGGCCCCAAGGACGAGATGTTCCAGCCGCCGCACCACGAGTACACCGACCTCCTGCTCTCGTCGGTGCCGGAGATGGACCCGGACTGGCTCGACGGGCTGCTGGAGCGGCGCGGGGTGGACAACATCGGCGAGGCGGCGCGGAAGCACGCCGGCAGGTAGTGCCTCAGTCTGGCTTTCTTCCTCAACGCGGCATGACGGTCCCGGAGCCAAACTGAGGCGCTACCCGCCGGCGAGGGCGCCTGAAGAACGGGAAATCCAATGACTCGAGTCGCGTTCATCGGCGTCGGCAACATGGGACTGCCGATGGTCCGCAACCTGCTCGCGGAGGGGCACCAGGTGCGTGCCTGCGACGTCTCGCCCGAGGCGCTGGCCGAGGCGGCCGCCGCCGGGGCGAGCGAGGCGGTGGGCCTTGCCGACGCGGTGGCCGGGGCGGAGGTGGTGGTCACGATGGTGCCGGAAGGACGGCACGTGCGCGCGGTGTATCTCGGCGACGGCGGCAATGACGGCATCATCGGCCATGCCCCGCGGGAGGCGCTCCTCGCGGACTGTTCGACCATCGACATCGCGAGCGCCCGGGAGGTCGCGGCGGCGGCCCGGGAGGCCGGCTACGAGATGATCGACGCCCCGGTCTCGGGCGGGGTGACGGGCGCGGCGGCGGGCACCCTCACCTTCATGGTGGGCGGCTCCGCGGAGGGCTTCGCGCGGGCCGGGCCGGTCCTCGCCGCGATGGGCCGCAACATCGTCCATGTCGGGGAGCCGGGACACGGACAGGCCGCGAAGATCTGCAACAACATGATGGCCGGGATCGCGATCGTCGGGGCATCGGAGGTCGCCTGCCTCGGCGAGGCGCTCGGACTCGACGCGAAGACGCTCTACGGGGTCCTCTCCACGTCATCCGGCCAGACGTGGATGATGGACCACATGTACCCGGTCGCGGGCATCGTGGACGCCGCCGCCTCGAACCGCGGCTTCGCCCCCGGCTTCAAGGCGGCGCTCATGTCCAAGGACCTGGGGCTGGCCCAGCGCGCGGCGGCGGAGACCGGCGCCAGCACCCCGCTCGGCGCCGGCGCGGCGGCGCTCTTTCGCGTGCTGTGCCACAACGGCGCCGGCGAGCTCGACTGCAGCGCGGTGTACAAGCTGCTGCACGGGGACCTCTGATTCGGCCGGACCCGGTTTCCGGGCCGACCGGCACCCTTCGCGAGAGATGCCGATGGCGCCGCCGGGCGTCGGGCCGGCGCAGGGCGGCCATACCGCCCCGATCAGGACCCCGACTCCGAACCGACCCTCGACCCCCGCCCGCTCGCGGACGTCGATTCGCGAGGTGGAGCGAGGTGGAGATCGTACCGTTGCCCGTCCCGCCGCGGGATTGGGAAGCCTCAGTCGACCACCGGATCGAGACGAAACGTTACCCGGACGAATTTCCCACCACCTTCATTGACGAGCTCCGGCTCGGTACCGTTGAATTCGCGCATCGTGCGCCGCATCAGTGGCCAGCCTCGTCGTTTGTGGATGATTCTGCGGGTCCCGTCCGAATACCATGACGCCGTACAGAGTCGGGTGCAGGGCTCCATCCGACATCGCGAGGACCCCCGCGTTTCTCATGTCCTCGTCGAGCAGCGGCTGCGGACCCTCGTCGGTGTCGAGGCCCTGCGCATGCATGTAGGTCCTGAAGGCGTGGTGGTCGATATCGTCGACATTCGCTGCCCGAATCACCTGCTCTTCGGTCAGCACGAAGCCGAAATCGTTGAAGAGCGCCTGGCGTTCGGTCGGGGACGGCGCAACGCTGGCCCGCCCGCGGCGGACCCAGAAACGCCCGTCATGGTGAAGAGGTTCGAAGCCACGCGGCTGACGAGGTACGTCTATCCAGTGGACCCACCCATTCGGATCCTCGTGTCTTCCGCAACGGGCCGAGACCGGTACGCTGCAGCCGCTCTGCAAGAAGCTCGTCAGCCGCTCCTGCACCCCCTCGGCGCCCTCCCTCACGCCGACTATCGCGCCTGCGTTATCGATACCGAGAACCAGCAACCCTCCGTCTCCATTCCCGAACGCACAAATGGCCCTGCCGATGTCCGAGAGATCCCCGAGCCCTCTCTTGAACTCGGTCCTGGCGTCTTCCCCCGCTTCGATCCGCCGCAGCACGTCGAGCCATTCCATGGCGGAGCCCTTCAGAAGCCGTACTTGCGCCGACGAAGGCGAAACGCCTCTTCGCCTCCGTCGACGGTGCGCACGATGGCGTCGCGGACGGCCGGCTCCTCGATCGCCCCGGCGCACGCCACTCGGCCGCGGCTTGCCGTGGCTTCGAGCTGAATCACCATGTCAGCGTCTCCGTTCACGACGATGTTTGCGTCGTGCGTTGCCACGATGACCTGGCGGCAGCCCTTCAGCCTTTTCAGAGCCGGCAACACCGTCTCGAAAAGAAACCGGTTGTCCAGCTCGTCCTCGGGCTGGTCGATGACCAGAGGGCGGGTGTCTTCCGTCTCCAGCAGGAGCGACAGCAGCACGCTGACCCGCTGTCCCCCCGAGAGCTCATCCAGACGCCGGTAGCTTCCGTCGTCCATCCGCAGCTCCAGGAAGTAGCGGTCTGGGCAGCGAAGGGCGGCGAGGTCGCGTCGCCTGGCGCGCGTCATGCTTTCTCGAAACGTGGATTGCACGGCATCGCTCATTCCCATGCCTTCCAGGGAATCGTCCAGCAGCGGGTCCGGGCGTTCCTGGCCTGCCAGCACCCATTCCGGGCTTTCCTCCATGCTCTCATGGCCGGAATCCGGTCCGAGGCCATCGATCAGCTTGTCGGGCGAGGGCTTCTGGTGCGCCTCCAGGTCGTTCCACCAGCGCGTGACTCCCTTCTGCTTCAAGCTGCGCAGAAATGTGTCCAGGGGCCGGAAGTCTCCGTGGTCGGCGCGCCGCGCGCGAATGCGCCCTCCGAACTCGCGCTCGACCTCGGCCGCTACCCGGTCGAAAGCCTTGCGCTGCTCGCCGACGAGTGATCGGCGTCCCTCCAGTGTCCGGACAAACCGCTTCTCTGCATCGTGGAGGTCCTGTCGCGTCCGGCCCAGATTTGCTTCATGGCTTGGAAGAAGAGACGCCTGACGGTTGAGCTCCTGGATTTCCCGAAGCTTTCCGGCGTCCAGACCGCGTTCGGCCAACGCGCGCTCGACGGCGATACGAAGCTCGTCCTGACATCTCTCCAGGGTGGTCACCTTGCGGTCCACGTCGACGAGCCAGTGGTCCAGCTCCTGCTCGAGATGCCTGATTTGCTCGCCGATTCGGTTCCATCGTCGTTCCGGATTGCCGTCATCGGGCGTCTCGCTCTCGGGGACCGACGCGCCCGCCGTCCCGGCGTGTGCGGGTCCCGGTACGTCCATCGAATTCACGGTCAGCGCAATGCGATGAATGTCGGCTCGAATCCTCTCGGCGACCCGCTTCGTCTCCGTCCAACGCTGCCGGTCTCGACTGGCCTGGTGGAGGCCCTCCACACCCGCTTCGGAGAATGCGGTGAGCGCGTTCCCGGCGTTCCTGGCCCGCACATGCGCCTGCTCTGCTTCCGAGAGGCTCTCGTCGAGGCCGCAGAGACGCTTCGCCATGTCGCGAAGCTGCTTGTCCAGCGCCTGCAATTCCCGGCGGCGCTCCTCGATCCCCGGCGTTTCCGACGGAACCAGTCCGGCAAGAATGTCCTCGACCGCGGATGCCTCGACGGAGAGGCGCTGAAGCTCGTTCTGAGCGAAGAATTGCGCCGGCCACCGTTCGCGGAGCGGCGCCGCGGGGTCACTCCCCGGACAGTCGATCTCGACCACCGGCGCTCCGGCGCCGAAGACGTCGCGCCCTCTGGCTTGCACCTGGCCGCGGATGGTCTCGTCGTTCGGCAGAGGGGCGTCGACGTGGACCCGCAGGCCGTCCAGAAGGGTGCTCTTTCCAGTCATGCTCCCCCCGATGATGCAGGTCACATCGGGGCTGAGGCGGAAGCGGGAGTCGGCATTCCCTTGCGTGCCGAAGAACGAAGCGGTTCCGCGAATGTCCACGCTCCTGAGCCAGGGACGCTTGCTCAGCGTGACGTCCGGCGCGTCCCCGCTCGGTCGCATCTCTCCGTCGTCGTTGCGCTCGAATCCGATCCGCATGCGCGAATCGTTCGCGACAAACGCCTGACGCAGCGCTTCGATGCGCGGGCTGGCGAGCTTCACCCACGTGTGGCGCCGGCCGAGCGCCTCGATGGAACAGGCGTCACTGGCATGAAAGAACCCCTGCCGATGTTCATCCATGAAGGGCTGGAGAAAGCTGGCGGGCTTCTTTCCCTTGCTGAAGTCCGACGGCAGCCTGTCATCTCCAAGCTCGTAGCCTGAGAGGCGATCGCACGGGAATCTCGCGAGCACTTCACTTCGCATCTCGCGAAATATGCCGTGAGCCCCCTGAAAGTGAGGCGCCAGGGCCATGTAACGCCAGGGCGCGCCGGACCGCATGCTCTCCGATTGGCTGCGGTCGAGAGTGTCGAAGACAGCGCGCGCGTCCCGCCGCGTCGGCCGGAGTGCGCCACGCTCCCAGGGCTGCCGGCCATCCATGATGGCATCGAACAGAGACAGGTAGCGGCCGCGGCCGATCTCCGGATCAAAGAGAAAGAGGAGATGAATTCCGTTTGCTCCGTCGTTGACATTAGGCTCGAACCCCGGAAACACGGCGTAAATTTTCTCCCGGAAAGGAATTCCGTCGTCGTCGACTCCGCGATTCCACTCCTCGACGATGCTCCACACCGCACTGGTCTCGGGAATGCTGCCGGTACGAGGAGAATGCGGAGTCAGGCCGATGACCTGCACGCCGTTTGCGAACGCGCCTCTGAGGAAGAGCGCCGCGTAGCGCGCAAGCACATCGGGGGCCGCGGGGTCACCACCGGACAGCTCGGCAGGCAGATCGGCCCTGCCGCCGGGATGATCGTCGATGGTATGGACGTGGAGGTCGGCCCTGAACCAGCGTGCGCCCGGTATGTCCCGTTGCCAGGCGTCGGCTGATGTCCGCACGAAGCTCATGGGTCGTCTCCGTTCATTCGCCGTCCAGCAGTGTGCCCGGCAACATGCGTGTACCGAAGGTCGGTGCGTGGTCCGCTCGCGCGAGGCCGGCCTGGCCCCAGCTCTGCTCGACAGTGGCGATGATGCCGGCCAGTGCGATTCTCCGGCCACCCCCGCCGTCATCGTCCGCCCCTGTCCGCCCTCGTGATCATCATGAGTCGGCGGGGCGCGGCGGGACGGGGCCGCATCAGCCGCCGGCAGGCTCGAGACGAGCGATCACCCCGTTCGGGTGGTCGTTCAGGAGGTAGACGAGCCCGTCCGGCCCGACCCGCACGTCCCGGATACGGCCGAGGACATCCTCCAGCATCCGCTCCTCGCGCACCACGCGCCCGCCGTCGAGCTCGAGCCGCGCGAGGAGCCGGTACTTGAGCGCGCCGACCAGCAGGCTCCCGCGCCAGCCGGGAAACCTGTCGCCATCGTAGAACGCCATCCCCGACGGCGCGATGGACGGGGTCCACTGGTGCAGCGGCGGCGCCACGTCGCCCCGGTGCGTGCCTTCGCCGATCGACGTGCCGATGCCGTAGTTCTTCCCGAAGGTGACGACCGGCCATCCGTAGTTCGCCCCGGAGCGGATGACGTTGACCTCGTCGCCGCCCTGCGGACCGTGCTCGTGGGTCCACAGCTCGCCGGTCCAGGGGTTGAGGGCCGCGCCCTGCACGTTGCGGTTGCCGAGCGAGAAGATCTCCGGCCGGGCGCCGTCGGTCGACACGAACGGATTGTCCGGCGGCACGCCGCCGTCCTCGGCGAGCCGGATGACGGAGCCCGCGTGATCGCCGAGGTCCTGCGCGCGCGGCCGGTCGCCGCGGTCCCCGAGGGTCAGGAACACGTGCCCCTTTCCGTCGAATACCACGCGCCCGCCGAAGTGGCGGCCTCCGCGCGACTTCGGCAGGGCCCGGAACAGCACCTCCACATCGGCGAGCCGGTGGCCTTCGAGCCGGCCGCGGGCCAGCTCGGTGCCGTAGCGGCGGCCGCTCTCGCCCGCGTAGGCGATGTAGACGACGCGGTTGCGCTCGAAATCCGGATGCAGCGCCACATCGTGCAGCCCGCCCTGGCCGGCTTCCGCCACCGCCGCAGGGAGGCCGGCAACTGGAGTCGGGTCGAGCGTACCGTCCGCTTCGACGTAGCGCAGACGGCCGGGCCGCTCGGTCACGAGCATCCTTCCGTCGGGAAGAAAAGCGAGCGACCAGGGATGCTCGAGCCCGTCCGTCAGAACGGTCACGCGCACCGCATGCCGTTCGGTCTGCTGGATGGTCCAGGCCCCGGGAGTCGCCGCGCCCGCGACGCTCGCGCACGCCAGCGCGGCTGCGGCCACGCATCCCCCGAGGCGTCGGATGCGCGGCGACGGCCGGCGGGAACGCGTGGGGCGACGGGATATCCGTCGCGATGGAACGATTCGAACGGTCGGGGGCATCGGCTTCATCGTCGCAGACCTTCGTTTTGCCGTGAAAGTACGCTCGGGGAGAGTGTCCGCGCCTCCGGCAGCCGCCGCGTTGCGGCCCGGGGCCCTTTCATGCGTGCGGGGTGGTCAACCCGGCCATGAACGTTCCGCCGCATGGAGCGAGCGGTCAGCCGAGGCGGACCGGCAGGCGCCTGAGCGAGCGGCTCAGAATGAGCGGGTCCCACTCGAAGTCGGCGGCGGCGAGCGACGCGTGCGGGAACCGCTCCAGGAATGCACCGAGGCCGAGGGCGCCCTCCAGGCGCGCGATGGCCGCTCCCAGGCAGTAGTGAATGGACGCGCACCGGCAGCGGGCTCGCGAAACGCTCGACGAAGTCGAGCTCGCGCTCGTCCCCCAGCCCCTCGACCAGCTCGTCGACCAGCGATGCGATCCAGCCGCGCATGCGCTCCACCGCCCGGGGACGGAAGGCGTACTCCACCAGCTTGCGCAGCCGGGTGTGGCGGGGCGGATCGCTGAACACGATCCAGCGGGTGAGCACCTCGAAGGTCGTACGCTCGCGCTCGCTGCCGCCACGAACGCGGCGGCGCTCGAAGTACGGACTCACCCGGTCGGAGGAGAGGCGGGTATCGCGGAAGGCGGCCCGGACGTCATCGTAGCGCAGCACCAGCCACGCCCCGAGACACTCGTCCCGGTGCAGCGGCGCCGCCTCGCGCAGACCCGCGAAGTGCGAGTACGGGTCGGCGACCGCGTGATCGGCCAGCAGCTCGGTGACTTGGGCCATGCGACACGCTCCTCGATGCGTCCGGGCCTGGGGACTGTACCCCGGTTGCCGGAGAACCGGGACGCATCGACTCCGGACGAATTCGATGATGACTGATTGAATCCTGACAATATTCATCAATTCGGGCGAGATTGACGAATGGTGGCAAATCCGGTGCAATAATCATCAATCGAGTCGGAATTGACGATTTCCTGCGTCCAGGTACCGGTCGATGAAGCTTCCCCAGGCTCCCAGACCGCTGTCCGATCTGCTTGCCCGACATGCCGGCGCGCTCGCAACCCTGTTGCGACGCCCGCTGGAGCCGACGGTGAGGGGCCGCTACGAACACTGGGATCGGCTGCGCCGTCTCGATCCTCCCGACGGGCTGAGCCACGAGCAGTGGTGGCTGGGGATCAGGCTGTCACGAGACGCCCAGCATCGCCAGCTTCCGCTGCGCGACGTGCGCGGTCGGCCGTTCGTCTGCATGCTCCCCGACCACGTGCAGCACGCGCTGCACCGGATCGACAGTCAGGCGAGAGGATGGATCGGCACCCCGGAGCACGTGACGAATCCGGACATGCGCGATCGGTTCATCGTCAGCTCGCTCATCGAGGAGGCGATCACCTCGAGCCAGCTCGAAGGAGCGTCCACGACACGCGGGGTTGCCGCGAACCTGCTCCGCTCCGGAAGGCGCCCGAGGGATCGGAGCGAGCGGATGATTCTCAACAACTACCGGGCGATGGCAGACATCCGCCGCCTGCGGGACGAGCCGCTCACCACCGAGGCCGTCCTGCGGCTGCACGCGACCCTCTCCGCGGACACCATGGACGATCCGGACGCCGAGGGACGGGTCCAGAGCCCGGAGGACGCGCGTGTCCGGGTGTGGGACGAACGCGACCAGCGTGTCCTGCACACTCCGCCCCCGGCGCGCGAGCTTCCCGATCGAATGCATGCCATGCTCCGCTTCGCCAATCGGGGCGGGGATGACCGTCCATTCCTCCATCCGGTCATTCGCGCCATCGCGCTGCACTTCTGGCTCGCATACGACCACCCGTTCCAGGACGGCAACGGACGCCTGGCGCGTGCGCTGTTCTACTGGTCCATGCTCCGCCACGGCTACTGGATGTTCGAGCTCACCTCCATCAGCCGCTATCTGGCGGAGGCGCCGGGACGGTACGCTCGCGCGTTCCTGCACACCGAGACCGACGGGAACGACCTCACCTACTTCATCGTGCATCAGGTCGACGTAATCCTGCGCGCGCTCGCGGATGTCGAGTCGTACATCAAGAGGAAGATCGATCAGATCGGAGAAGTGGAACGGATGCTGAAGCGCTCGACCGATCTGAACCACCGCCAGCTCGGCCTGCTCGCCCATGCGATGCGGCACCCGGAATCCGAGTACACGATCCGATCGCACACGACCAGCCACCGTGTCGCCCATGCGACCGGTCGCGCGGACCTGTTCAGGCTCGCGGCGCTGGAGCTCCTGGAACAGCGGCGGATCGGGAGGAAGACGTTCGTCTTTCGTGCGCCGCCGGACCTCGAGAACCGCATCCGGTCGTTCGCGGCCGGTGCGTGAGCGGACGCCGCGTTCGCGCCGCCGGATGCACTGCCGGGGGCTGCCCGGCGCATGTCCGGGATGTCCGCGCTCCTGTCGGTGACGGCCGTCCGGCGCCGCGGACGATACCCGCAACGCCTGGCCGCCGGCGGAGCCGGACATGCGGGTCCACCGGACGAAACGGTCGGCGCCACGTTCGAACGGCGCGGACGGAGTCGTTCCCCGAGACGGCACCGTCCGCCTCTCCGATACCGGACCGCCGACACTCCCGCCCGGCATTCATGGTGCGGTCCGGGCCGCGTCCGTCCCCTCGTAGAGCGCCTGCGCCTGCGCGTCGAGGATGCGGCGGTGCCGGGCCAGCGCCTCGGGCGCGAGGTCGTCTTCGGGCGGCGGCACCAGCTCGAAATGACCGTACCGGTCCTCGCCGCGCACGAGGACGGCGTAGTCGCGCTCGGCCACCACCTGACGCATCGCGGGCGCGATGTGGTTGATGGCGAAGCCGACCCGGCGCTCGTCCGACACGTTCGGCGCCGAGGCATGCAGCAGCCTGCCGTGGTGCAGCGAGGCCTGGCCGGCCTCCAGCTCGACCTTCACGGTCCGGCTCTCGTCCACGTCGAGCACCGCCTCCTGCCCGCGGGTCAGGAAGTTCGCCTCGTCGAAGGTGTCGCGATGCTCCAGCAGCCCGAGCCGGTGGGTGCCGGGCACGAAGCGCATGCAGCCGTGCGCCTCGGTGACCCGGCCGAGCGCGAGCCAGACCGACACCTCGTCGTCGCCGGAAAACCCCCAGTACCGCAGGTCCTGGTGCCAGCTCACGTACGACGGCGTGCGCGGCTCCTTGGTGAAGAACGTCGATCCCCAGCACAGGATGTCGGGTCCGAGAATCTGCTCCACCGCATCGAGGATGCGCGGGTGGCGGACCAGCTCGTCGGCGAAGCGGAACACGACGTGGCAGTAGTTGAGCTGGCCCTTGTTCCCCAGCGTCCCCCCGGCCACGCGCCCCTCGAGCCGTTCGAGCTCGGCGCGACAGGCAAGCGCCTGCGCCTCGCTCAGCACGTGGACAGGGAAGCAGAACCCGTCGCGGTGGTACCGCTCGGCGATCGCGCCGGTGTCGACCACGGCTCGGACCATCGCCGTCACTCCGGGAGGATGGCGAATTGGAGCCCGGACCCGCTCTGCAAGTCAATGGTCCTGCGCCGGCATCAGCGATTCCCGCCGACGCCCGGAGAGGCCGTACCGTGGCGGGATGCCGGCGCGACCTCGACCCTCGGGGCGCCGGGCCGAGGGGAATCGGGAGCATGCTTCCGCCTGGCGGGAATCGCTGCGCCGACATTCATCGGCGGACACTTTCCTCGCGCGGACCGTTGCGCGGCCGGACCCGGAACGCGCGACCGGACGATATCGGCGACCCGGCCGGATCGGGCACAATGCGCGCGGCGCCCGGTCCGCCTCGGCGGCGGGAGCCGGAGCCGCCGGAGCCGCCACCCTCGGAGGAGACGACCCGATGAGCACCGATGCGCTGAAGACCATCCGCATGCAGATCATGTGGAACCGCCTGATCGCGGTCGTCGAGGAGCAGGCGCAGGCGCTGCTCCGCACCGCGTTCTCGCCCATCGTGCGCGAGGCCGGCGACCTCTCCGCCGGGGTGTTCGACCCCCGCGGACGGATGCTCGCGCAAGCCGTGACCGGCACCCCGGGGCACGTGAACTCCATGGCCGAGTCCGTCAACCACTTCCTGCGCCACTTCCCCGCCGAGACGATGCACGAGGGCGACATCTACATCACCAACGATCCGTGGATGGGCACCGGGCACCTCAACGACTTCGTGCTGACCACGCCCTGCTTCCACCGCGGCCGGCTCGTGGGGCTGTTCTCCTGCACCTCGCACCTCACCGACATCGGCGGCATCGGCTTCGGCCCCGACGCGACCGACGTGCACATGGAGGGCATCTACAT
This sequence comes from Gammaproteobacteria bacterium, assembly GCA_965202735.1. Taxonomy (GTDB): domain Bacteria; phylum Pseudomonadota; class Gammaproteobacteria; order HK1; family HK1; genus HK1. Next base: position 3,896,998 of record OZ241844.1, on the reverse strand, counting down.
CCCGATGCTCAAGCTCGCCGACCGCGGCGTGCTCAACGAGACCCTGATGGCGATGGTGCGGGCGAACACGCGCCAGCCGGTCGAGTCCGAAGGCGACGTGTACTCGCTGGCCGCGTGCAACGACGTGGGCTGCGAGCGCCTGGTGGAGATGATGACGGAGTTCGACCTCGACGACCTGGACGAGCTCGGCGAGTACATCTGCGAGAGCTCGCGCCGCGCGGTGCTCGACAAGATCGCGAAGCTGCCGAAGGGCGAGTACCGGAGCTCGATGCGGATCGACGGCTACGAGCGCCCGCTCGACCTGGTCGCGAAGCTCCGGATCGCGGACGACGGCATCACCGTCGACTACGACGGCACCTCGCCGAAGTCGAGCCACGGAGTCAACGTGCCGATGGCGTACACCTCGGCCTACACCTGCTTCGGGCTCTCGTGCATCGTCTCCGCCGGGGTGCCGAACAACTGGGGCTCGCTCGCGCCGTTCAGGGTGATCGCGCCCGAGGGGTGCGTGCTCAACGCGCCCTACCCCGCCGCGGTGTGCTCGCGCCACATCATCGGCCAGATGCTGCCCGACGTGGTCTTCGGCGCGCTGACCCAGGCGGTCCCCGAGCGGGTGCCGGCCGAGGGCGCGGCGTGCCTGTGGAACGTCACCATGCGCGGCGAGAGCGACCGGGCCGCCAACCAGACCAGCGGCGCGCTGTTCGCGGTCACCGCGGTGTGCAACGGCGGCACCGGCGCGCGGCCGTCGAAGGACGGGCTCTCCGCCACCGCGTACCCGAGCGGGGTGCGGGGGACGCCGGTCGAGATCAACGAGTCGGTCTCGCCGGTGGTGTTCTGGCGCAAGGAGCTCAGGCCGGATTCGGGCGGCCACGGGCGGCACCGCGGCGGGCTCGGCCAGGTCATCGAGATCGAGTCGGCCATCGGCAGGGACTTCGAGCTGCTGGCGTCGTTCGACCGCGTCGTCCATCCCCCGCGCGGGCGCCACGGGGGCCACGAGGGCGAGCGCGGCGGCGTGAGGCTCGCCTCGGGCGCGGTCCTGAACGGCAAGGGCACGCAGCGCATCCCGGCCGGAGAGCGGCTCGTCCTGCACACTCCGGGCGGCGCCGGCTTCGGCGACCCGCACGAGCGCGACCCGGCGCTGGTGGCCGCGGACGTCGCGGCGGGACGGATCTCGCGGAAGGCGGCGAAGGCGGTGCACGGGGTCGACGTCGCGGCGGGCTGACCCACTCCACGGCCCGTGCCGGGCGCACGGCGCTGCAAGGAGGGAGATCGGGACATGGCCTACCGCGTCGGTGTCGACATCGGCGGCACCTTCACCGACTTCTGCGCATTCGACGAGAAGACCAACGCGCTCCATACGCTGAAGGTGCTCTCCACCCCGGACGAGCCGGGCGCGGAGGTCATGGAGGGCATCGCGAAGCTCGGCCGGCGCTACGGCGTCGCACCCGAGAGCATCGTCTACTTCACCCACGGCACCACGGTCGGGGTGAACACGGTGATCCAGCGCAAGGGGGTCCGGCTCTGCCTTCTCACGACCCGGAACTTCACGGACGTCCTCGAGGTGGCGCGGCTGAAAATGCCGGACCCCCATGATCTCCAGTCGAAGCGCCCGGCTCCCCTGGTGTCCAGAGACCACGTCATCGCCGTCGATGAGCGCATGCGCTTCGACGGCTCCGTGGACCTTCCCGTGGACGAGGCGAGCGTCGATGCCGCGGTCGCGCGTGCGCGCTCTCTCGGCGCCGAGGGCATCGTGCTCGCCTTCATCAACGCGTATCGCAATCCGGAGAACGAACACGCCGCGAAGGCCATGATCGGACGCCTCGCGCCGGAGCTGCCGGTGTTCTGCTCGAGCGACGTCTGGCCGATCATCCGCGAGTACGAGCGGACCACCACCGCCGTCATCCACGGCTACGTCCAGCCCCGCGTGGCGCACTATCTCACCTCCCTGGAGCACGCCCTCGCCGATGCCGGCGTCCCCGCCGAGCCTCTGGTGACGAAATCGAACGGCGGAGTCATGAGCGCGGAGCTCGGCAAGACCGCCTGCGCGCAGATGATCCTCTCGGGAACCGCAGCCGGCGTCATCGGCGCGAGCTTCGTCTCCCGACTCTCCGGCTTCCGCAACACCATGAGCCTCGACATCGGCGGCACCAGCGCCGACATCGCCTTCATCCGCGACGGCATGCCCCAGTACGGCGCCGGCGAGATGATCGGCGAGCTTCCCATCTACATTCCCACCGTCGCCGTCACCTCCATCGGCGCCGGGGGCGGCTCGATCGCATGGGTCGACGAGCTCGGGGTGCTCAAGGTGGGGCCGGAGAGCGCGGGCTCGACCCCCGGTCCCGCCTGCTACGACCGGGGCGGCGAGCGCCCCACCATCACCGACGCCTTCGCGGTGCTGGGATACATCGGACAGTTCGAGCTGGAGAACAGCGCCATCACCATCCACGCGGACAAGGCCCGCACCGCGGTGGCCGCACTCGCCGGGCGCATCGGGCGCGGCATCGAACAGACCGCCCAGGCCATCGTGGACATCGCCGTATCCGGCATGTACGTCGAGGTGAGCAAGCTCATCTCGCGCGACGGCATCGACCACCGGGAGTTCGCGATGCAGGCGTTCGGGGGCGCAGGCCCGATGCTCGCGTGCTTCCTCGCCCGGGAGCTCGGCATGTCGCATGTCGTGGTCCCGCCCACCCCCGGCGTGCTGAGCGCGCTCGGGGGACTCATCGCGGACGTCAAGAACGACTTCATCGCCACCGTCTTCCTCGACCTCGACGAGGGCGCGATACCGGTCATCCGCGACACCTGCGCGACGCTGGAAGCGCGGGCCCGCAAGTGGCTGTTCGAGGAGCACGGCTACCGCGGCGACCATCGCCTCGTGTACTCCGCCGACATGCGCTACCGGGGCCAGTCCTACGAGATCGAGACCGAGCTCGATCCGCGACAGGTGGCGCAGGGAGACCTGGCGGGGATCGCGGAGGCGTTCCACCGGCGCCACGAGCAGGTCTACGAGCACGCGGACCGCGAGGCTGCGGTGCAGGTCATCAGCCTGCGCATGGTCATCGTCGGCGCGAGCCCGAAGCCCGACTTTCCGGAACGCGAACGCGTCGACGCCGCGCCGGAGCCCGCACGGCGCCTTCAGGTGTTCATGGCGGGGGCGCTGCGCTCCGTCCCTCTGTACCTGCGGGCACACCTCGTTCCCGGGCATCACCTGTGCGGCCCCGCCGTCATCGCCCAGAGCGACTGCACCACGTGCGTGCCGGAAGGACTTCTCGGCGAGGTGGACGGCTTCGGAAACCTGATCCTGTCCCCCGCCCCCGCGACCCACCGGTCCGCCGGCCCCTGAGAACCCGCAAGGAGCGAGTCCATGGCAATCGATCGCGTGACGTTGCAGATCCTCGCCAACCACTGCGCCGCCGCCACCGAGAGCATGGCCCACACCCTGTTCCGCACCGCGCACTCGACCTTCGTCAAGGAGACCGAAGACTTCACCACCGGTCTCGCCACCGCCGACGGCAAGACCTTCGCCTCGCCCTGCGATCTCGGCGCCACCTGGTTCGTCGGCCTCGATTACGGGCGCGCCATCGGCCTCGTGGACGGTTACGAGGAAGGCGACCTGTGCATGACGAACGATCCGTACAGCGGGTTCGTGTGCACGCACTCCCCGGACATCCATCTGTGGAAGCCCATCTTCCACGAGGGCGAGCTGGTGTGCTTCTCGGTCGGCCACGTCCACAACACGGACGTGGGCGGCGCGGTGCCCGCGAGCCTCTCGCGGGCGAACACCGAGGTGCACCAGGAAGGCATCCGCTTTCCGCCCATGAAGCTCTACCGGCGCGGCGAGCTCAACCGCGAGCTGGTCGACGTGATGCTCATGAACGTGCGCATGCCGGAGCAGAACTGGGGCGATCTCAAGGCCCAGGTCGCGGCGATGGCCACCGGCGAGCGCAAGGTCCACGAGATGATCGGACGGTTCGGCATCGACACCTTCCGGGAAGGGATCCGGGACCTGCTCGACCATGCCGAGCGGCAGGCGAGACGGCTCGTCGAACGCATTCCGGACGGGGAGTACTTCTTCGCCGACTACATGGACGAGGACTCCGTGAACGGCAAGCCTTGCCGCATCGCGGTGAACATGGTCGTGGAGGGCAGGGCTGATTCGTTCTCTCGATCATCTCCAATTGATTCAAGGGGTTACTTCCGTCGGGATTCCCTTCGTCCGGAATTCCCGCGAGCCGAAAAAGAGCCGCTTCATCAAGAGGTTACGCTTTCCGAGGCGTTCATGGGCGCACGAGAACGAATTTGCCTTGTCGTGGAGGGCGACGAGGTGACCTTCGACTTCTCCGCGACCGATCCCCAGCTCACGTCCTCGCTCAACATCCCCACCGGCGGGGACCCCCGCCATGTGCTGCTGATGATCCCGTACATCTACGTGATGTACACCATGGATCGCTCCGTGCTGCTGAACTCCGGGCTGCTGCGTCCCGCGCGCTGCGTGATCCCGGAAGGATCGCTGGTGAATCCAAGGTACCCCGCAGCGGTGGGCATGCGCAGCCTGGGGGCCATGCGGCTGCAGTCGTGCGTGTTCGGCGCATTCGCCCGCGCGCTGCCCGATCTCATGCCCGCGGCCTGCGGCGACGGCGGCCCGCTCATCAACGTGCGCACCACCGACCCGCGTACCGGGCGGCGCCTGATGGCGAATCTCGACCCCATCACCGGCGGCAGCGGCGGGTTCGCCTTTCGCGACGGGACCGAGGGCTCCGGCGCAAGCTACGGCTTCCTGAAGAACACCCCGGTCGAGATCAACGAGGCCGAGGTGCCGGTGAAGATCCTGAAGTACGGCCTGGCCACCGATTCCGGCGGGGCCGGACGCCGGCGGGGCGGCACCGGAACCACGCTCGAGTTCCAGGTGTTCTCCCCGCACACGGTGGTCACCGCACGCAACCGGGACCGCTCCCACTTCACCCCCTGGGGCATGCGGGGCGGCCATGCCGGCAAGCCCTCTTCGTTCCTGCTCAACCCCGGCTCGAACCGCGAGGTGAATCTGGGCAACACCGACGTCGTCACCGCGAACCCCGGCGACGTGATCCGGATCACCAGCGCGGGCGCGGGCGGATACGGCAGCCCGCTGGAGCGCGAGCCCGACCGGGTGCTGACCGACGTGCGCCGCGGCTTCGTCACCCCGGAGGCGGCGCGCGCCGAGTACGGCGTCGTGATCGCCGACGACGCGGTGGACGAAGAGGCGACCGGCGCGCTGCGCGAGCGGATGGCCGCTGGCGACGGTCATCGAGGCTTCGGATACAGCGAGGCCCGCAACGCATTCGAGCGGATGTGGACGCGGGAGAACTACGAAGCGCTGACCGCGATCCTCGCGCAGCTTCCGGTGGAGTGGCGCTTCTTCGTGAAGCACCGGGTGTTCGAGGCGGTCGAGCGCATGCCGGAGGCGGAGCGTACCGGCGAGGGCGAGGAGGTTCGGCGCGCCTTCTCGGTGCTCGCTGCGGAGTACCCGGAGCTTGCCGGACATGCGGCGGGCTGAGCACACGCCGCCTCACCGGCGATCCCGCGGGGCCGATCCCGATCCCCGCGCCCGCGGTTCTTCGAACCGTCGACATTCATGGAGAGGACTGTTCAAAGTCGCGAAGAACGGCATCACCGACATCACGAACATGAAATTCCAGGAGCATCTGCGCTACATGACGCTGGACGGGCAGGCCTGCATGGCCGCGCTCCGGCAACGGGGCCATCCGGAGAACGTCGGTCAGGAATCAAGGAGCTGGAGATATCGCTTTCGCGACATTCCGGCTGTACGCATGTTGTTCTTGACGATAAAGACCACAACCTCGGCGTATTTTGGAATAACAACCGGGCGATCGACGCCCGGCTTTACCATGATCAGATGCTCGCCCTCCTGCCGATCGATTTCGAAGCCATCTGCCTCGAATATCCGGACAAGAGTCTGCCAGCTAGGCGGCGTGAGCCTGGGCATGCGCTACGAGGGAGAGTGGAACATGAACCATCGCTTCGGACTCATCGTCTACAGTCCCGGACGCTGAGCGGCTCTCGGGAGTAAACCCCGAAGCGAGCAGGACGCGTTCGAGAGTCCCGCGCTCATAGCACGAGGTTACGAACAGGGTCAACGCCTCCTGTACGTTCTCCCGTGCCTGATCCCGAGTGTCGCCCTGGCTGTACACCTCAAGGGCCTCACAGCCGGCGACATAGACGCCGTCTTCTTGGAATTCCTTGATCGGCACACTGAGCCGAAAAAGGATGCGGGTCTGGGTCATCGTCTCTCTCTCCTTGCGGATGCGTGCGCCTTGCGGATGCGGGTGCGCGGATAAAACCGACGAATCGGCGCGCGCGTGACTGCCTCGTGGGCCGCGCGTGCGAAAGAGTCGGATCGTTTTCACGGCCTGGAGTCGGAACGGGTCATTGCGATCTTCTCGTTCCAGACACTCCAGCAACGCGCGGGGACCGATTGCCGCGCTCCATTGGTCTGCGTCTGGTCCGGAAATAGCTTGCCGCTCCGATGTCCGCGTTTTCGACCACTCGGGCAATTCCTGTCAACTCCCCCCCCAGGGCTGATTCGTTCTCTCGATCATCTCCAATTAATTCAAGGGGTTACTTCCGTCGAGATTCCCTTCGTCCGGAATTCCCGCGAGCCGAAAAAGAGCCGTTGCATCAAGAGGTTACGCTTTCCGAGGCGTTCATGGGCGCACGAGAACGAATTTGCCTTGCCCCCCCCCCCCCGACAGGAGGATGGATCTGGTCCCGTTTCGTGGACACCCTGACACTATACACCTGCTCAGCCAGTGGCCTCGCGGTCCCGCCTCGAGCAGCAGCCCCGCCATCGGCCGTGCACCGAGAGCCGATTCGCGATCACGCAGCCCGCGGACCCCGCGCCGACGACGATGAAATCGCATTCTCCGGGCAGGCGACCACCACGGCGCGACCTTCTTCCAGCACGAGCGGTTCCGGCGGCTCGCGGCGGCCGGCTCCGGCCGGGCGGAGGTGAGCCTCGCGGACGGCTGCTGGTCGGTGCTGGTGGGCGAGGCCGCCGAGGAGAGCGCCCGCACCGGCGCGCCGGTCGAGCTGAGGGGGCGGGGCCATGACACCGGCGGTCACCGCCGCGAAGCGGGCGGGGATCGAGTTCGAAGTGGTCGAGTACGACGCGGGCGATTCCGGCGAGCCCTGGGGAATCGGTGCCGCGCAGGCGCTCGGGATCGCGCCGGAACGGGTGTTCAAGACTCTGGTGGTCGATCTCGCGGGTGCGTCGCTCGCGGGCGCGATCATCCCCGTGACCGCACGGCTCGATCTCAAGGCGATCGCCTCGGCGCTCGGCGCGAAACGCGCCGCGATGGCGGACCCCGCGGCGGCCGAGCGCGCGACCGGCTACGTGCGGGGCGGGATCAGCCCGCTGGGCCAGCGCCGCCGGCTTCCCTTCGCGATCGACGAGAGCGCCCTCGCGTTCGAGCGCATCCACGTGAGCGGCGGCCGGAGGGGCCTCGAGATCGGCCTCGCTCCGGGTGACCTCGTCAGGCTGGTGGGGGCCGTCGTCGCGGAGGTCGCGCGCTGAGAGGCACAGTGCCTTCAAAACTCATCTTCGACGCCATCGCGCGGTACAGATGCTGAAGCGCTGGCTCGCACGTCCCGTCGATGACCTGGTCGCGCATCCAGGCGCAGGCCGGCGCGGCATACCACTCGCCGGCGCGGTCCACACAGGCAACCGGCCGCTCGCTTTCGCGGAACGCGGGTATGCCGGAGCACCCCGGGCCGGCTTCGGCCGCCGGAGTCGTGCCCGCAATTTCGCGACCCCCGCTCATGCGGGCTCGGCGCGGAGGTCGAGAAGGTTCCGCGCCTCGCGTCCGCAGGCCACCCCGATCAGGTGGACCGGCGTCCCGTCCCCACGGTACTTCTCCGCATAGCCCCGCTCGCGCATCTGCGCCAGCGCCGCATCGAGCGCCGCCGCGCTGCCCTCCTCGCCCTCGGCCATCTTGAACTCCACCACGAAGACCTGACCCCCGAGACGCACCACCATGTCCGCACGCCCGCGGGAGGAGGCTTCCTCCACCCGCAGGTCCACTCCCACCGCGCACAGGCACATGTACAGCAGGCTCGCATACCACGCCTCGTAGCGCGAAAGGTCCCCCTTCGCGTGCCACTGGTAGGGAATGCCCGAGAGCCACGCGCGCAGCCTCTCCCCGAAGCCCGCGAAGTCGTGCGCCTCCAGCAACGCGCACAGCTCCCGCCCCCGCTCCAGCGGCTCCACCCCCTTCTTCCCCAACCACCCGAGCAGCCCGTCGTTCAGGCTCACCCGGACCTCGAGGTTGGGATAGTCCAGACGGTACAGCGTCCGGTGACCCTCCCTCACCTCCTCCGCGATGGTCAGGTAGCCGGTCTGGAACAGCAGCGCCTCGATGTCGATGTCCCCCACGTCGAACTTCGACACCAGCGACATGCCCGCCAGCCGGCCCTCCAGCTCCATCGGACTCACCGACTTCTCCATCAGCAGCCGGAACAGGAACTCCGGCGAGCCGGTCTCGAACCAGTGGGGACGGAACTCCCGGCTCCGCAGCAGCAGCAGCACGTCGTAGGGGTTGTAGACCCGCTCCCCGCCCCGCCAGTGATAGCCGTTGTACCAAGTCCGGATCTCCTCGCGGTCCAGTCCGTCGAGCTCCGGCCCGAACACCCGGTCCAGGTCCGCCTCCCGGTAGCCGCACACCGTGGCGTAGCGCGGGTCCAGGCTGATGTCCTCCAGATTGTTCAGTCCCGAGAACAGGCTGACCTTCGAGAACATGCTCACCCCGGTGACGAACACGAAGCGGACATGCCGGGCGCTGCCCTTGACGACGCCGTAGAAGCCGCGCAGATAGTCCCGGTTGGCCGTGGCCAGGTCCGGGTCGTGGAGCACATCGAGGATCGGCTTGTCGTACTCGTCCACCAGCACTACCACCCGCTGCCCGGTGGTGTCGTGAAGGCGGTCGAGAAGGTCGAGAAGGCGCTCGGGGCCGGTCGTGCAGGCAGCGGGCGGGAGACCGGCATTGCGTTCGATCAGCGCGAGCTGGGTCAGGATGTTGCGCTCGATGTCCCCCGGCTCGTTGTACTTCCCGTCGAAGCTCAGCCGCACCACCGGGTGCGGCGAGGACCAGTCCCAGTGCGGGTGGATGTCCAGCCCCCGGAACAGGGGCTCGTGGCCGGCGAACAGCGACCCCAGCGTGTCGAGCAGCAGGCTCTTGCCGAAGCGGCGCGGACGGGACAGGAAGTAGTAGTCGCCCTGCTCGACCAGCGCCCGGATGAGCGGGGTCTTGTCGACATAGTAGCTGCCGGTCTCCCGCAGGCGCTGGAAGCTCTGGATCCCGATCGGAAGACGACGTCGGGTCATCGCTCTCTCCCTTCACGGCACCGGAACATGATGCCGGTCGTATGGACTCCGTTGCCGGTTGCGGCCGATCGGTTGTCCGGCCGAGTCGCGCAAGGCCGGCGTCGCCATCGACCCGAACGACCGGCTGGGCCGATCAGGCGCCGGGCCGAGTCACCACCCTGCGTTGCGCACCGGCCGGCAGGTGGCTGATGCGGCTGAATTCTCCGGTCTCGAACAGGTGCGGGTCGGCGAGGTAGTCGAGCATCATCCCCGTCGCGTCGTCACCCCAGAAGAGCTCGTCGCCGACGCGGAACGTCGGAACGCCGTAGACGCCGGCGGCGACCGCCTCCCCGGTCGTCCGGCGCAGCCCGTCCTTCACCTCCGGCGCGGAGACGAGGGCGTCGGCGTCGTCGATGCCGAGCCGTTCCGCCAACGCGCGCCAGCCCGCCTCGCTGTCGGTGCCGATGCCGTCGCGCCAGATGTGATCGAACACCGCGCGGACCGTCGCCGCATCGCCGCCGCGGGCGATGCAGAGCCGGAGCGCCCGGAGCGGGTTGAACGGATGCGCCGGCGGGTATCTCAGCGGGATCCCTTCGCGGTCGGCCCGCCACTGCGAGAAGCGGTAGGTATGAATGCGCTTGGCCTCGATCTCGGCCGGCCCCTTGTGACCCCAGTGTCCCAGCAGCCCGGCGAACAGGACCGGGCGATACCTGACGTGCAGGTCTTCGGGCAGCCGATCGAAGCGCACGAGCTGCAGGTACGCGAAGGGCGAGATGACGTCGAAGTACCAGTCGGCGGTGTGCACGGCGGGCAGGCTCCTCTTCGATTGAACGCGTGGGGCCGCATGGCGCGGGTTCCGGGTCGCACGACGCGCAATCCATGCGGCAGGTGGCGAGCGTCATCGCGCTCCGCGTCCGCGCCGGCGCCGGCGGGACCGCGCGTCGCGCGATGCCGACGGCGGGTTGAGCATAGCACCCACCGGTCGCATTCCGCGGACGAGGCCGTCGGGGACCGGGGCTGTCCGGAAGCCGTGACGAGCGGTTCATCAGGCGCTCGAACCGGGTCTTCAATGCCGGAAGACCACCGGCCGCCGTGCGGTCTTCCGGTTGGGCGGCCAGTGACCGCGACCTTCGAGTGGCTCCGCGTCGGGGACGGGCCGGCGGCTCATCCCGGCGGGGCGCCATCCGTGGCCCGCGCCTCCCTCTCCAGGAACGCGCTCGCGGGTGGAGGCGGATCCACCAGGCTCTCCGGACCGATCCGGTACCAGCGCATCGCGTTCTCGAGGAACATCCGGCGCCGCTCGCCGAGCGAGAGCCGGCTCGTCATCTCCCGGAAGCCGCGCATGATGGCGCCGTAGGGCGCGTACAGCCGGTCCACCGGGTAGTTGCTGCCGAACATGCAGCGGTCCACCCCGAAGATGTCGATGGTCTCCAGCACCACGTCGCGGTGGGTGCGCACGGACCACCTGGGGAGGTGCGGCTCGCCGAGCCCCGAGATCTTGACCGCCGTGTTCGGCGCTTCGGCCAGGGTGCGCATGCACCTGCGCCACGCGGCGAGCCCTTCCGGGCTGCGCAGGGTGGGAAGTCCGGTGTGGTCGAGGATGATCGGGATGCCGGGGAAGCGTTCGGCGAGCGCCCGCGCCTCCGGGAGGTGCCAGAACGGCGCCTGGAGGTCGAAGGAGAGGCCGTGGGCCTCGAGGAGCGCATAGCCCCGCTGCCACGCCGGGTCGCTCATCGACCCCGGCGCGTAGGGCACGACCTCGTTCGGATGGGCGGCCACCGCCGGCTTCTCGCGCACCCCCCGCACCCGGGCGAACCCCGCCTGGGCGGCCAGCACCTCTTCCACGTCGTCGCGGCCGAGCCACGCCTGGGCGACGATGACGGTGGGAAAGCCGGTCTCGGCCGCGATCGACTCCACCCACGCCGTCTCCCCCGCGGGGTCGGCCGGATCCCACTCCGCCTCGACGTACACGGAGCCGACGACCCGCAAGCCCTCCCAGTCGCGCCGGAAGTCTTCGGTCAGGTAGCTCTGCCGGATGGCGCGGCAGTCGCCGTGGCGCCCTTCGACCGGAGGCTCGTCGCAGAGCCAGGGGTGGTAGTTCCGTTCGAGGTCCCACAGGTGGTGATGGGCGTCGACGATGAGGTCGTGCCGGCCGCCGATGTCGTCGATGTGGGCCTGGTCGTAAGCCCGGAGCCGCAGGTCCTCGGTGCGCCGCTCCGCCCGTTCGTCGTCCATCGCGAGGCTCCGGGCGAGGAGGTAGTGCACGCCGAGGAGCATCGCCCAGCCCAGCATCGGCGCGAACGTGTTCCAGCCGTCGCCGAGGAACACGTCGGCGGCGGTGAGGCATCCGCCGAGCGCGAGGAAGGCGGTACGGTGCCGCGGCCACCAGAGTCCGGTCCCGGCCGCCAGCCGTTCGAGCGTCGAGGTCTCACCGCCGGTGCGTCCGCTCATCTGCGTGCAGTATCCCGGTCGGGCGGTCTCGAACGCGAACGCGGTCGCGACGGGAGCGCCCGCCCTTCAGTGGGCACGAAGCGGCCCGGCTCGGGATCACCCCGCGTCCGCCGTCCATCCCCTCACGTTCACGCCGGCGGCGGAGGCATCTCCCCGTAGCGCCTGGCGATGTGCATCAGCCGCATCGAGTAGCGCAGCCACACCAGGGAGAACGCGATCAGGAGGACCCGGTCCCAGGCGCCGAGATCCGGGTAGATGTCGAAGGAGAGGCTGAACACCAGCCCCCCGACCGGGGCGAGCACGCATGCGCTCGCGGCGAGGAAGTGCCGGGTCACGCCGAAGACGAGGGCGGCGCACACCACGATGAAGCAGTAGAGCGAGACCCCGAACGAGTCGGCATAGGCGGCCCGGCCGCTCATCGTGAGGAGCATGACCGCGCCGTAGAGGAGGGAGACGAAGACGACGCAGGCGAGTATCTCGTAGTCCGCCTGGCGCCGGTGGAGGCGTTCGACCGGTATCAGGTAGGGGGTGGTCTCGTCGTCCCAGAAGTAGCGCCGGACGTACTTGTACCAGTCGAGGTCCTTGAGGTGGATCGGCTGTTGCCGGCGTCGCATGACGGACTGATTCCCCTTGCACTCCCCTGGAACACCGCACTCGGCAGCCGGGGCGGCGCCCGGAACCCGGACCGGATGGCCCCGGTCAGGCGCGGGACGTGGCCGCGGCCTCCGGCGGGATCTCGAGGTCGTCCGGGTTCGCGGTGGGGTCCACCACCACGTTTCCGTCCTCGTCCAGCACCAGCCGCCGCTTGCCCTCGATGGTCTGCCCCGCGAACTCCGGCCATTCCATGGTCATGAGCGGATAGCGGTGCTCCGGATTTCCCCACAGCACGGTCACCGTCTGGAGCCAGACCGCGACCCCCGCCACGAGGGCGAACACGAGCCCGACGACCAGGACCGTCTTGATGATCCAGCGCTGCTCGAGCCCCACCGCGGAGGCCGATATCTCGTTCATCATGTACGAGTCGTAGGCGTACACGATGGCGAACCCGATGACGATGCAGATGTAGGGGATGAGGAACACCGAGGTTCCCAGGAATTCGAGCCACGCCTTGCGCCGGAACGAGAGCCTCTCGCGGACGAGGTCCACCCGCACGTGGCTGTTGTGGATGTAGCCGTAGCCGAGCACGAGCGTGAACAGCACGGTGTGCATGTGCCATTCCAGCTCCTGCAGGATGGTGGACTCGAAGATCCAGATGCGGCCGAAGTTCTCGAGCACCCACACGTAGAAGAACTTGAGCTTGCGCAGCGTCACGTCGTAGCACGTGATCAGCACCAGCGGGAGGATGAACCACGAGCCGAAACGTCCGACCCGGTCGACCGCCTGCCGGAGCCGATCGGCCAGCCTGATGGCGGCGGGAAGGTCCGACTCCCGGGTCCAGTAGTTGTCGGAAGGGCGAAACGGGAGTTCGGCCATGGGTTTCTCTCCTTGGTCCGGCCCCGGAAGACTCAGTCGTAGATCCCGTGCATCAGCTTGAGGGCCAGGTCCGGAAACGTCAGCACCAGGATCACTCCAATCACCTGCAGCAGCACGAAGGGGATGATCCCGAGGTAGATCTGCTGGATCCTGATCTCCTTCGGCGCGATGCCCTTGAGGTAGAACAGCGCGAACCCGAACGGCGGGGTCAGGAACGAGGTCTGGAGGTTCACCGCCATCAGGATGATGAACCAGTAGGTGATGTCGGCCTTCGCGACGTGATCCCCGAAGTCGAGTCCGGCCACCAGCGGGGAGAATACCGGCAGGACGATGAGGGTGATCTCGATCCAGTCGAGGAAGAAGCCGAGTACGAACACGATGGCCATGATGAGGAACAGGAGTCCCCACGAGCCCAGACCCGCCTCGTGGATGAGGTACTCCACGATGTCGTCGCCGCCGAGCGACCGGTAGACGTAGGCGAAGCAGGTGGCGCTGATGATGATGAAGAAGATCATCGCCACCGTGCGGGCCGAGGTGTGGCAGACCCCGGTGATGACCCGCCGATTGAAGTTGCCGGCGAAGGCGGCAAGGATGAGGGCCCCGACCGCCCCGACCGCCCCGGCTTCGCTCGGCGTCGCCCAGCCGAACAGGATCGAGCCCTTGATCATGCCGATGAGGAACACCGGCGGGACGAACGCGCGCATCAGCAGCGGGCCGAGCTCCCCCTTGCGCACCGCCAGCAGGTCCGGCGGCAGCGGCGGGGCCAGAGACGGCCGCAGCGTCGCCGCCACCACCACGAAGACGAGGTAGAGCGCGGCGAGCACCAGGCCCGGGAGCAGCGCGGCCATGAACACGTTGCCGACCGAGACGGCCATGAGGTCGGCCATGATGATGAGCATGATGCTCGGCGGGATCAGGATCCCCAGCGTCCCCGAGGCGGCGATGACCCCGCAGGACAGCGCCGGGCTGTACTTCTGCTTGAGCATGGTGGGGAGCGCGAGCGCGGTCATCATGGTGACCGACGCGCCGATGATGCCGGTCATCGCCGCGAGGATGGTGCCCATGATGGTCACCCCGAGGGCAAGCGCCCCCGGCACCCGCTTGAGGAGGACCTGCACGCAGTACAGAAGCTCGTTGGCGATTCCGCTCCGCTCCATCATGATGCCCATGAAGACGAACGCGGGTACCGCGACCAGCACCAGGTTCTCCGCCGCCTGTCCCCAGATCCGGGGCAGGAAGTTGAAGAATTCGATGAGCGAGAAGGAGTCGATGAAGTAGCCGACGAGGCCGAACAGCAGGGCGAGCCCGCCCAGGATGAACGCGACCGGGAAGCCGGAGAAGAGCAGGACCGCGAGGCTCATGAACATCGCGATCGGGAGGTAGTCCTGAGCGAAGTAGAGCACCTCCCGCCGCCCGGCGTCGGGCAGGCTCCAGATGGCGACGAAGAGCACCGCCGCCACGATGATGAGCCCTGCGAGGATGTACAGCCCGATGGGTCTTTCGTCCCGGCTGCTCGCGTCGGTCCGTTCCATGTGGCTCAGCCCGGTTCGGAGGTTGTGCGCCCGGGACCTCGGCGGGTCCCGGGCGCTTCGGACGGGCGACTGAACATTCCTTGCGGAATGCCGCCTACTGGTAGGTGCCCTTCAGCGCCTGGGCGTCACCCCAGATGCGGAACTTCTGGCGCCAGGCGAGATAGCTGTCCGCGACTTCCTTGAAGAGCGGCTCTTCCGCCGAGGTTTCCTCGATGACCTCCAGCCACGCGCGTTCCAGCGTGGCGAGGGTCTCGTCGTCCCAGCGCTTGACGACGACCCCGTGCTTTTCCTGCATCTCCATCATCGCCACCGGGTTCGTGGCCTCGGTCTCCGCGTAGGTCCAGATCACCTGCTCGCGCGCCGCGGCCTGCAGCATGGCCTTGTAGGCCTCGGGCAGGGCCTCGTACTTCTCCTTGTTCATCAGCACCTCGCTGCACGAGACCTGCTGGTGCCAGCCGGGGAAGTAGTTGTAGGTGGCGACCTGGTGGAAGCCGTAGGTGATGTCGGTGATCGGCATCGAGAACTCGGTGGCGTCGATGACGCCCTTCTCGAGAGCCGGGAAGATGTCGGCGCCGGAGAGAAGCTGGGTGGAGACCCCCATCTTCTGCATCACCAGGGCCCCGAGGCCGAAGAACCGCATCTTGAGCCCCTTGAGCTGCTCCGCCGGGTTGGTGATCTCTTCCTTGAACCAGCCCGAGGTCTCGGGGCTGATGCAGAAGCTGACGAGCGAAGTCACGTTGTGGGGAGCGTAGAACTTCTCCTCCAGAATCTCGCGGCCTCCGCCGAACCACCTCCAGGCCAGGAACTCGTTGATCTGGGGTCCGAACGGGACGGCGGTGAAGAACGAGATGGCCTTGCCCAGCTTGCCGACGTGGTAGCCGGGGGTCGTCCAGGCCGCGTCGATGGAGCCCTTGGAGACCGCGTCGAATGCCTCCAGGCTCGGCACCAGGGCGCCCGGCTCCTGGAACCTGACCTGGAAGTTGCCGTCGGA
Organism: Gammaproteobacteria bacterium; assembly: GCA_965202735.1. Lineage (GTDB taxonomy): Bacteria > Pseudomonadota > Gammaproteobacteria > HK1 > HK1 > HK1. The sequence continues at coordinate 3,881,199 of OZ241844.1, read as the reverse complement.
CATCTGCTCGATACGCTCGGAGAACCGGACTCCCGAGGCGCCGAGGCCCGGGATGTTGCTCCCCCACGTGCTCTGCATCTTCCAGCGGACCCGCTCCTGCGCGCTCGCGTCGAGCGCCGCCACCAGTGCGACGGAGCCGGCGAGGCCGGCCGCCACGATGGATCGTGCGTGTTTCTTGAACATGACTCCTCCTTGCATGTCGCAGTTTCCTGACGTTGTCGAGACGATACTGCCCGCCTCCGCCCGCGCCGTCTACCGAGGCGCCAGTGGGGTAGTGGGTCAGTTTGGCTTCAGGATCGCCATGTCGGTCGAGGAAGAAGTTCAAACTGACCCACTACCGCCGGTGGGCGGCCGATGCGTGTCACGCCCGATCCGCCCCCTCCGGGAGACGGCCGGTTCTCATGACGCACGGCAATGGACTCTACCAGAAACGGGGCGGCGGACAGCGCGGATGAAACCTTGCATCGGGATGATTGGTTCTCCCGACCATCTTCAATTGATTCAGCAGGTTATTTCCACCGAGACCCTCTTCGCCCGGAATTCTGGCCGGCCGGAGCGTCACCAGCCTCCCGCCTCGAGCCACCGCTCGACCTCGTCCATCCGGTCGTGACCCCAGAACGGCTCGCCGTCGACCACGAAGAACGGCGAGCCGAAGATCCCGCGCTCGACCGCGGCGTTCGTCACCTCCTTCAGGCGGTCCTTGATCGCGGGCTCCTGAATGCCTGCAAGCAGTGCGTCACGGTCGGCGCCCGAAGTGGCGGCGACGTCCGCCACCATGTCGGCCTCGGAGATGTTCCGCCCATCGGCGAAGTAGGCGCGGTAGAGCGCCCTCGCCAGGGATTTCGCCGCTTCGGCGCCGGCCCGCTCCGTCCAGTACACGGCGCGGCAGGCCGCGATGGTCGCGATCGGAAAGGGCTCGGGAAACCGGAACGGCACCTTCAGACGCCGGGCGCTGCGCGCCATGTCATGCCTGGAGTAGGCGCCCACCATCGGCCGGCGCACGAGCGGGGCGGAGCCCGTGACCTTCATCGCCACGCCCATGAGGTAGGGACGCCACGCCACGTCGCGGCCATGACGCGCCGCGAGGTCGTCGATGCACTCGGCGGCGAGGTAGCCGTAGGGGGAGGAGAAGTCGAAGTAGAACTCGATGGGGTCGGACATCGTTGCTGGCCCTCGTCGGCCCTCGTCGGATGGAGTGGCGGAAACCGCGCCCGCATACTGTATCGAAGATCGGGGAGGCCCATCTCATGGACTCGCGCCTCCCGATCCCGGAAGTCGGCGACGCCCCGGAGACCGCATCCCCGGGCGCGCTGACGGGCCGGGACGGCATGGGCGGCAGGCGCGCTACCCCGACTGCCGCTGCCGGCGCACGATGAGCTGGGGCTTGCGCCTGCGCAGCCGTCGGGCCTCCCGTATCCGCTCGTCGGCGAGTGCGATGAGCCGCTGCTGGCAGCCCGGAGCGTCCGGATCCTCCGCCCGGCGCTGCGCGTAGCTTCCGTCGGGCCGCATGTCCCAGGCGCTGCGCTCGTCCGCGAGGTGGAGGTCGAGAACGGCGCGCAGCTCCGCCCGCAGCGCCGGCGCCTCGACGGGAACGACGATCTCGACCCGCTGCTCCAGGTTGCGCTTCATCAGGTCGGCGGAGCCGATGTAGTACTCCTCGTCGCCGCCGTTGCGGAAGTAGTAGATCCGGCTGTGCTCCAGGAACCGGCCGACCACGCTGATCACCCGGATGTTCTCGGAGACCCCCGGCAGACCGGGCCGCAGGCGGCAGGTGTCGCGCACGATGAGGTCGACGCGCACGCCGGCCCCCGACGCCCGGTAGAGCGCCCGGACGATGTCGGCATCCTCGAGCGCGTTCGTCTTGAGCTGGATGTGGCCCGTGCCGCCGCTCGCCTGGTGCTCCATCTCGCGGCCGATCTTCGACAGCATCGAGCGCTTGAGCAGCTTCGGCGCGGAGAGCACCTTCGCGTAGCGTCGGGTGGGGGTGTATCCGGTGGTGAGGTAGTTGAACAGCTCCACGAGGTCGCGGCCGATCGCCTCGTCGCACGTCAGCAGCCCGAGGTCGTCGTAGAGCCGCGCGGTGCCCGCGTGGTAGTTGCCGGTGCCCACGTGCGCGTAGAGGCGCAGACCGTAGAAGTCCTGGCGCACCACGAGAATCACCTTGCAGTGGGTCTTCAGCCCCATCACCCCGTAGGTGACGTGGATCCCCGCCTCCTCCAGGCGGCTCGCCCACCGGATGTTCGCCGCCTCGTCGAACCGCGCCTGGAGCTCCACCACGACCGCGACCTGCTTGCCGTTGCGGGCCGCGTCGAGCAGGTAGTCGAGGATCTTCGTCTCCCCCGAGGTCCGGTACAGCGTCATCTTGATGGCGCGCACCTTCGGGTCGGCGCTCGCCTCGGCCACGAAGCGCTCGACCGAGTTCGAGAACGACTCGTAGGGGTGCTGCAGCAGAATGGAGCCCGCGTTGCGGATCACGTAGAACATGCTGCGTTCGTCGACCAGGCTGGCGTGGTCGACGGGGTGCGCGGGCGGATCGCGCAGGGCGGGAAATTCGAGCCCGGCGATCTCGAACAGGTGCCGCATGGCGAGCATGGACTCCGACTCGAACACGTCCCGGTCCGGGTCCAGGCCCAGCTCGGCCGCCAGCCAGCTCCGGCGGTACGGGTCCATGCCCCGCCGGATCTTCACCCGGACGATGGGAGCGAAGCGGCGCTCGCGTACCTCGGACTCGATCATCGCGAGCAGGTCGTCGGCGACGTCCGCCTCGCGGGCGAGACTCGCGTTGCGGGTGACGTAGAACGGCTCGCACGCCTCGATGCTCATGCGCGGGAAGAGCAGATCGAGGTTGTTCGAGATGACCTGCTCCAGGGGCAGGAACCGGTCGTGCCCGCCGAGGCGCAGGAAGCGCGGGAGGCCGGCGCCGATCGGCACCTTGACGCGGGCGGTGGTCGACCCCCGGTCCTTGTAGCCCAGGGTCACCAGCAGGTTGAGCGAGAGGTTCGAGATGAAGGGGAAGGGGTGCGCCGGGTCGATCGACTGCGGCGTCAGCAGGGGCATGATGTTCTCGACGAAGTACCTGCGCAGCTCGTCACGCTCCTTCGCGTCCAGGTCCGAGTGGTCGATCACCTCGATCCCGTGCTCGGCGAGGCGGCCGAGCACCTCGGGAACGATGCGCTCCTTGCGGGACTCGATCTCCGCGACCACGGCCTGGGCCTCGTCGATCTGCCGCTGCGGCGTGCGGCCGTCGACGGTGAGCTCCTGCACGCCCGCCCCCACCTGCTGCTTCAGGCCGCCGATGCGCTTCATGAAGAACTCGTCGAGGTTCGAGCTGACGATGGCGAGGAACTTGACGCGCTCCAGCAGCGGCGTGCGTTCGTCCTCCGCCTCGTTCAGGACCCGGCGGTTGAACTCGAGCCAGGTGAGCTCGCGGTTCAGGTACAGGGCGGGGTCGCCGAGGTCGATCCCGGGCGGCGGCGCGGAGCCCGGCGGCGCGGAATCCGGGTCCGGCGCGGCGGACCGGGAGCGCCGCCGGCGCGGACGCGCCGCCGCTTCCGGTGGGCCGGCGTCCTTCGCCGAGGCCGGGGACGCGGGGGACCTTCCGGGGGCGGAGCCGCCTTCCGGCCCCGAACCGGCCGGCGCCGCGGATTGCCGCGACGCCTTCGATGCGGAAGTCCCCGCGCGGCGCGTCGAAGTGCGAGCGGGGCTCGCCGGTGTCGACTCCTGCATGAGCTCGCTCCTGCGCATGCCTCGCCGGTTCGAGGCCGGGACAGCGTAGACTACCAGCACCTCGAGTCATGGAGACGCTGCCGGATATATCCGGCAGCGATTCCCGCCAGCGCCGGAAGAGGCCGTGCCGTGGTGGAATCGTGGTGCGATCTCGACCTTCGGGGCGTCGAGTCGAGGGGATTTCAGGGGTCTGTTCCCACCTGGCGGGAATGGCTGAACATCCGGCGCCGGGTCATCGTCATCGGGAGGTCCGCATGACGCCGGCAGCGTCAGGGGCCGGGCGATGCCCGTGCCGGACCCCGGCCCCGGCCCCGGCCCCCGCGAAGACCGCTACCGGAGACGAGGACATGGCCGAACCCGCACTCGTCGAACCGCCGCCTCGCACCGGTTCCCGCCGGGAGCGCGCCGCCGGCGCCGCCGCGCGGCTCCGCTTCGTGACCGCGGCGAGCCTGTTCGACGGACACGACGCGTCGATCAACATCATGCGCCGGATCCTCCAGTCGGCGGGCGCCGAGATCATCCACCTCGGGCACAACCGCTCGGTGGAGGAGATCGTGGTCGCCGCGCTCGACGAGGACGCCCACGCCGTCGCGGTGAGCTCGTACCAGGGCGGACACGTCGAGTACTTCAGGTACATGGTGGACATGCTCCGCGAGCGCGGCGGGTCCGCGGTCCGCGTGTTCGGCGGCGGCGGCGGCGTGATCGTCCCCGAGGAGATGCGCGAGCTGCACGCGCACGGCGTCGCCCGGGTCTACTCCCCGGAGGACGGCCGCGCCATGGGCCTGCGCGGCATGGTCGACGACATGATCGCCCGCTGCGGTCCCGATACGCGCCGCACCGCGCCGCGCGACCTCGACGCGCTCGCCGCCGGCGACCGCCGCGCGCTCGCGCGGACCATCACCGCCATCGAGGACGGCAGCCTCGACCCCTCCCTGCGCGCATCGATCCGCGAGCGCTCGGGCGCCCTGGCCTCGCCCCCCGTCGTCGGCATCACCGGCACCGGCGGCTCGGGCAAGTCGTCGCTCACCGACGAGCTGGTGCGGCGGCTCCGCCTCGACCGGCGCGACGCGCTGCGCATCGCGGTGCTCGCGGTCGACCCGTCGCGGCGCCGGACCGGCGGGGCGCTGCTCGGGGACCGCATCCGGATGAACGCGATCGGCCACCCGAACGTCTACATGCGCTCCCTGGCGACGCGGGTCTCGGGCAACGAGGTCCCGGCCGCGTTCGCGGACATCGTCGCCGCGACCCGCGTCGCGGGCTTCGACATCGTGATCGTGGAGACGAGCGGCATCGGCCAGGGCGATGCGGGCATCGTTCCCTTCGTGGACGTGCCGGTGTACGTGATGACGCCGGAGTTCGGCGCCGCGAGCCAGCTCGAGAAGATCGACATGCTCGACTTCGCCGCCCTCGTCGCCATCAACAAGTTCGACCGCAAGGGCGCCGGGGACGCGCTGCGCGACGTGAGCAGGCAGGTGCAGCGCAACCGCGAGGCGTTCTCGACTCCGGTCGAGGAGATGCCGGTCCATGGCACCATCGCGTCACGGTTCAACGACGACGGGGTGACCGCGCTCTACCACCGTCTGGCCGCGGTCCTGAGAGCGCGCGGGCTCGTCGACTGGGCCGACGGCGCTCTGCCGGCGCCGGAGGTGCGCGCCTCGTCGCACACCCGCGCCATCGTCCCCGCCGGCCGCACCCGCTATCTCTCCGAGATCGCGCAGACGGTGCGCGGGTACCACGCCCGCATCGAGCGGCAGGTGGCGCTCGCGCGGGAGCGCCAGCATCTGCGCGAGGCGCGCCGTCTCCTCGAGGACGCCGGGGAGTCCGGCGCCGCCGCCCTCGCCCGGCTCGAGGACGCGCGTGACCAGGCGCTCGATCCGCAGGCCCGGGCGCTGATCGAGGGCTGGCCGGCGCTGGTGGAGAGCTACTCCGGCGACGAGTACGTGGTGGCGGTGCGCGGGCGCGAGACGCGCACCGCCCTGCGCCACGTCACGCTCTCCGGGACCTCCGTCCCCAGGGTCGCGCTGCCGCGCTTCCGCGACGAGGGCGAGATCCTGAAGTTCCTGATGAAGGAGAACCTGCCCGGACGCTTCCCGTTCACCGCCGGCGTGTTCCCCTTCAAGCGCGAGGGAGAGGACCCGTCGCGCATGTTCGCCGGCGAGGGCGACGCGTTCCGCACCAACCGCCGGTTCCGGATGCTCTCCGGGCACGCCCCGGCGAAGCGGCTTTCGACCGCGTTCGACTCGGTGACGCTCTACGGGTTCGACCCCGCCCGGCGTCCCGACATCTACGGCAAGGTGGGCAACTCCGGGGTGTCCATCGCGACCCTCGACGACATGAAGGCGCTGTACGACGGCTTCGATCTGTGCGATCCCGCCACGTCGGTGTCGATGACCATCAACGGCCCGGCCCCGACGATCCTCGCGATGTTCCTCGACACCGCCATCGACCAGCAGCTCGACCGGTTCCGGAGCGGGCACGGGCGCGAGCCGGCGCGCGAGGAAGCGGAGGCGGTCCGCGAGTGGGCGCTCGCCAACGTGCGCGGCACGGTGCAGGCGGACATCCTCAAGGAGGACCAGGGGCAGAACACCTGCATCTTCTCCACCGAGTTCTCGCTCAAGGTGATGGGCGACATCCAGGAGTGGTTCATCGGGCACCGGGTGCGGAGCTTCTACTCGGTGTCGATCTCGGGCTACCACATCGCCGAGGCGGGAGCGAACCCCATCTCGCAGCTCGCGTTCACCCTCGCCAACGGCTTCACCTACGTCGAGGCGTACCTCGCGCGCGGGATGCGCATCGACGACCTCGCGCCGAACCTCTCCTTCTTCTTCTCCAACGGGATGGACCCCGAGTACTCGGTGATGGGGCGGGTGGCGCGGCGGATCTGGTCGGTCGCGATGCGCGAGAAGTACGGCGCGGACGAGCGCGGCCAGAAGCTCAAGTACCACATCCAGACCTCCGGGCGCTCGCTCCACGCGCAGGAGATCGACTTCAACGACATCCGCACCACCCTGCAGGCGCTCATCGCGACCTACGACAACTGCAACAGCCTGCACACCAACGCCTACGACGAGGCGATCACCACCCCGACCGAGGAGTCGGTGCGGCGCGCGCTCGCCATCCAGATGATCATCAACAGGGAGTGGGGCCTCGGGAAGAACGAGAACCCGAACCAGGGCGCGTTCATCATCGAGGAGCTCACCGATCTGGTGGAGGAGGCGGTGCTCGCGGAGTTCGACCGGATCGCGGACCGCGGCGGCGTGCTCGGGGCGATGGAGACGGGCTACCAGCGCGGGAAGATCCAGGACGAGTCGATCCTCTACGAGCGGAAGAAGCACGACGGCTCGCTTCCCATCGTCGGAGTGAACACCTACCTCAACCCGGACCCGCCGCCCGACGCGACGACGATCGCCCTCGCCCGCTCGACCGGGGAGGAGAAGGAGCGCCAGATCGAGCGGCTGGCCGCGTTCCACGAACGGCACGCGGCGGCGGCGCCGGCCGCGCTCGAACGGCTGCGCGACGCGGTGATCCGGGAGGAGAACGTCTTCGCGGTCCTGATGGACGCGGTGCGTTGCTGCTCGCTCGGGCAGATCACCGACGCCCTGTTCGAGGTCGGCGGACAGTACCGGCGGAGCATGTGACGCGCCGGGAGAGGCCCGTCCCATGTGCCTGATCTTCGTCGCATGGTTGCCGCTCGCTCGGGCAGATCACCGGCGCCCTGTTCGAGGTCGGCGGACAGTACCGGCGGAGCATGTGACGCGCCGGGAGAGGTCCGTCCCATGTGCCTGATCTTCGTCGCATGGCAACGCCATGCGCGCCATCGCCTCGTGGTCGCCGCGAACCGGGACGAGCACCACGCCCGCCCCGCCCTGCCCGTCCACTGGTGGGACGACGCCCCCGGCGTGCTCGCGGGCCGGGATCTGGAGGCGGGCGGAACGTGGCTGGGGGTCGGGATGGGAGCCGGCGCCGCGGGCCGCTTCGCGGCGATCACCAACTACCGGGACCCGTTCGCGGATCGCCTCCCCGCCGCCCCGTCCCGCGGGGCGCTCGTCAGCGGGTTCGTCGCCGGAGACGAGCCGGCGGAGGCATATCTCGGCCGCGTCATGGCAGAAGGCCATCGCTACAACGGGTTCAGCCTGCTCGCCATGGACGGGGACACGCTGGCGTTCGCGTCGAACCGCTCCCGGGGCGTCGTCCGGCTCGACCCCGGGGTGTACGGACTGAGCAACCATCTCCTCGACACTCCGTGGCCCCGGGTGACGGGCGGCAAGGCGGAGCTGGAGCGGCTTCTCGCCGGCCCCGAGGTGCAGGCCTCCGATCTCCTCGCCCTCCTCGCACCGGACGGGCCGCGGCACGACGAAGCGCCCGTCCGACAGCGTGCCGCGCCCGGGGTCCGGCCCGCACCGGGCGATCCGCGACACGACGAAGCGCCCGCGGCCGACACCGAAAGCGACCCCGGACGCATGCAGTGGCGCGCGTCACGGTTCATCATCGGGCCGGACTACGGAACGCGGGCATCGGCCGCCATCCTGCTCGACGCGGGAGGCGCCGGGGTCTTCGTGGAGCGGAGCTTCGATGCGGGCGGCGCGGCGACCGGCGACGTCACCTTCGAGCTCGGCGTGGAGGGTGCCTCGCGCCGGAAGGGACGGGGCAGTAGACTCGCCGGGGCGCCGGGCCGGCCGGCTCCGGAGGGTAGGGAGGCTCGCGATGCGGCGTGACCCGGACTGCGTGTTCTGCAAGATCGTCGCGGGCGAGATCCCTTCGTTCAAGCTGTTCGAGGACGAAGCGACGCTCGCGTTCATGGACATCAACCCGGCCAGCGAGGGCCACGCGCTGGTCATTCCCAGGGCGCACGCGCCCGACCTGTACGCGGTGCCCGACGAGGCGCTCGCCCGCACCTCGGTGACCGCAAAGAAGGTGGCGGCGGCGCTGGCGCGCACGCTGGACCCGGACGGACTCAATCTCGTGCAGTGCAACGGCGCCGCGGCCGCGCAGTCGGTGATGCACTTCCACGTGCACGTCCTGCCCCGGGTCGAGGACGACGGGCTCGCGATGAACTGGGGGCTGAAGCTCGGGGACATCGATGCCATCGGCCGGCTCGCCGAGCGCATCCGCGTGTGGATGTGAAGGTACGTGGTGAGGAGGCCCGGCCCGCGGGGTCCGCTCGCGTCCGGCCGACGCATCCGGGGGTGGGTCCGAAAGTACATGGTGAAAGTACATGGTGAGGGAGTGACGACATTGACGAGGTTCATCGGAATCACGGCCTGCGTCTTCGACGCGTACGGCACGCTGTTCGACGTGCACTCGGCGGTGGGAAGGCACCGCCCGAGGCTCGGCGACAGCGCCGACGCGGTGTCCGGGACGTGGCGCGCCAAGCAGCTCGAGTACACTTGGCAGCGCACCATCCTCGACCGCTACGTCGATTTCTGGCGGGTCACGGCGGACGGTCTCGACTACGCGCTCGACGCCCACGGAGTCGGCGACGCGGCGCTGCGCGACGACCTCCTCCACGCCTACCTGGAGCTCGACTGCTACCCCGAGGTGCCGGGGGTGCTGGGCGCCCTCAGGGAGGCCGGCCTGCGCAACGCCATTCTTTCGAACGGCTCGCCGATGATGCTGGAAGCGGCGGTGGACAACGCCGGGATCGGCGCTCTGCTGGACGCGGTCATCTCGGTCGACGAGCTGGGCATGTACAAGCCGTCGCCCGAGGTCTACCAGCTCGCCATGGACGAGCTCGAGGTCGGGCGCGGACAGGTGAGCTTCCAGTCGTCGAACGCGTGGGACGCGGCGGCGGCGGCGACCTTCGGGTTCCGCGTCGCGTGGTGCAACCGGTTCGGCCAGGCACGCGAACGCCTGCCGGACGCGCCCGACGCAGAGATCCGGACCCTCGACGAGCTGCCGGCCATCGTGCTGCCCTGAACGCGCCGGCCACCGGCGCTCCACCGGGGCCGGACGCAGTGTGCGGCGAGTCGAAAATACCGGCTGGCGCGCCGCCCGGGACGCCACGACCGCGGGGAGCCGGGTATCGACAGGACGGGTATCGACATGAACATCGAAGGACATCCGGCCGTCGTCACCGGCGGCGGCTCGGGCATGGGGGCGGCGACCGCGCGCCGGCTCGCCGTGGCCGGCGCGAAGGTCACGGTGCTGGACGTGGACGAAGCGGCTGCGGGAGCGGTCGGCGCCGAGGTCGGCGGCCTCGGCCTCGCCTGCGACGTCTCCGATGCCGCTGGCGTGGAGGACGCGATCGCCCGCGCCCGCGCTGCGCACGGCGCCGCGCGCGTCTGCGTGAACTGCGCCGGCATCGCGCCCGCGCAGCGCATCGTCGGGCGGGACGGGCCGGCGCCGCTCGACGGATTCAGGCGGGTGGTCGAGGTCAACCTGGTCGGTACCTTCAACGTCATGCGCGTGTGCGCCGCGGACATGGCCGGCCTGGACCCGGTGAACGAGACCGGCGAACGCGGGGTCATGATCGCCACCGCCTCCGTCGCCGCGTACGAGGGGCAGATCGGCCAGGCGGCCTACGCGGCGTCGAAGGGCGGCCTGGTGGGCATGACCCTGCCGGTGGCGAGGGATCTCGCGGGACTCGGCATCCGGGTCATGACCATCGCCCCGGGCCTGATGGAAACACCGATGCTGGCCGGGCTGCCCGCCGAGGTCCGGGAGAGCCTCGCCGCGTCGGCGCCGTTTCCCCGCCGGCTCGGCCATCCGGAAGAGTTTGCCGAGCTGGTTGCGCACATCGCCGCCAATCCGATGCTCAACGGCTCCGTCATCCGCCTCGACGGCGCCATCCGGATGCAGCCGAGGTGACACCGGGCCAGCGTCCGTCCGACGCCTCGCCCCGCAGGTAGAGGCTCGACCGAACCAGTGCCCGTCCGACGCCTTCCTCCGGCCGCCGCCCCGCCCCGCGGGTGGGGGGACTCGATCAAGTCGGCGTCCGACCGCCGCCTCGCCTCCGCTCCTGTTCCCGACGGGCGGCCAGGTGCGCGATCCGCCATCGGACAGCCGCCCGGACACGCACCGCACGGGCCGGCGCGGCACCGGCCGATTTCGCGCTTCCGCGCCCGTTTGCATCGGGGATCGAAGAATTGCGATTAGAATCCCGTCCCTCCATCAAGCTCCCACCGTGCGAACAGCCCGAATGAACGACGAGAACACCAGCGCCAGTGGTCCGTACGAACCGGATCTCGACTCATTGCGCGAGATCACCGCACTGGCCATCGAAACCGCCCGCCGCAAGGGCGCGAGCGCGTCGGAGGCCGCGATCAGCCGGACCGCGGGCCTCGACGTCAACGTCAGGCTCGGGGAGGTCGAGACCATCGAGCACACGAGGGACAACAGCCTCGGCGTCACCGTGTACTTCGGTAACAGCAAGGGCTCGGCGGGCAGCACGGACTTCACGCCCTCCGCGGTGCACGAGACGGTGGAGGCGGCGTGCCGGATCGCGCGCCACACCGCGCAGGACGAGTTCTCCGGGCTCGCCGACCCCGAACGGATGGCGGCCGACCCGCCCGACCTCGGCCTGTTCCATCCGTGGGCCATCGACGCCGGGGAGGCGATCGCCCTCGCGCTCGAGACCGAGACCGCGGCCCGCGACCACGACTCGCGCATCACCAACTCCGACGGCGCATCCGTCTCCCGGCACGACGGGGACTACGTCTACGGCAATTCCCACGGCTTCCTGGAAGGCTACTCGAGCAGCCGCAACAGCCTGAGCTGCGTCGTCATCGCCGAGGATTCCTCGGGGATGCAGCGCGACTACTGGTACTCGGCGGCGCGCGACCCCGCCCGGCTCGAGGCCGGGCCGCAGGTCGGCCTGACCGCGGCGAAACGCACCGTCCGCCGGCTCGGGGCGCGCAAGCTCGACACGCGCACCGCCCCGGTGCTCTACGAAGCGGGCATCGCGCGCGGCGTCATCGGCCATTTAGTAGCCGCGATCCGAGGCGCGAACCTCTACCGCAAGGCGAGCTTCCTCGTCGATCGGCTCGGCGAACGGGTGATGGCCGACCACCTGCGCATCCACGAGCAGCCGCATCTGCGCGGGGCGCTCGCGAGCGCCGCGTTCGACGGCGAGGGCGTGGCGACTTCACCCCGCGACCTCGTCACCGGCGGGGTGCTCCAGAGCTACGTCCTCGACAGCTATTCGGCGCGCAAGCTCGGCATGTCCACCACCGGCAACGCGGGGGGCGTCCACAACCTGACGGTCGACGCCGGACCGAAGTCGCTCGAAGCGTTGCTGGCCGAGATGGATACCGGGCTGCTGGTCACCGAGCTCATGGGCATGGGCATCAACATCGTGACCGGCGACTACTCGCGCGGCGCCGCCGGCTTCTGGGTCGAAGGCGGGGAGATCGCGTATCCGGTGGAGGAGATCACCATCGCGGGGAACCTCGCGGACATGTTCCTCGGCATCCGCGAGGTCGGTGCCGATGTCGACGCCCGGGGCGCCATCCGCATCGGATCCATCCTCGTCGAGCAGATGACAATCGCCGGGAACTGAGGAGCGCCCACCGAGGGCCCGGTCCGTGGCGTGCGGGGGGTCCGATGTTCCCGATGCGGCGCTCGCGTGCCGCGAGCGTCGAGAGGCGCGCTGCCTGGGTGTGGAACTCGAATTTCGAATGGGACGATGCCAGGAAATGCCCGTTTCGTGCGGCGCGGCTTCGATTTTGCCCATGCCGTCCGCGCGTCCTTCGATCCGCACCGGATCGTCGCGGCGGGACTACGGCGAGGATCGCCACAGGCTGCCGTGCTTGCCCGAGAAGACTGCGACAGTGCCGCCCGACGAAAATTGTTTCACACCATGACGGGGAAACATGGCTCCGTATGCCTCGCGGTCGCTGACCGGATGAGATACGCGACCCTGGTGCAGGGGACGTGGATGTCGCCGCGGCCGACGCCTTCTGGAGGGCCTGAATCGCTCCGGTGCGAAGCCGGGGCCGGGAACCGGGACTGGGTGTACCGGTGGTCAGACCGTCGACCCGTGTCCGACATTCCCGGCGATTGCCGTGAGAAGCGGACATGCAGTCCAGGAGCTGCGAATGTCGGTGCCGGTCGCAATCACCCGGGGTCTTCCCCTGCCAATGTTCGGGACGCGCTCGGTCAACGCGTACATTTCGTCATGACCGGGGTCGCCCGGCATCAGAAGCATGTATGCAAACGAGCGCGCCTGGAGCTCACGGTAGACGGCGACGGGCCTTCCGGTGTTCGGGTAGTGCACTCCTCGATGTGAAGCGATCTCTATCTTGTAATTCCTGTTGGCCGGGCTGTAGACGCACGGGCGCACTTCCTGCTCCGCGAAGCTCCCGTCCTGACGACATTCAACGAGATAGACTCGTTGGGTCGAGTCTGGCCGTACTCGGAAGAACTGCTCGATCACGTCGGCATTGAAGTGAATCTGGTGCCATCGCCCACCTGCCTTGGGCACTTGAGCCACGAGGAATCGATCGGTGCCGCCGGCAGGCAGCTCGATATCGTCGCACGGAGCAGGGGTTTCCGATTCAGTGATCGGCCGACGACGGGGGGCGTGCGTGATGTTTTGCGCAGCGCGATCGAGAGCCTCATTGTCGATAGGGCGCAAGTTGGCTTGATGCTCGACCAGAAAGCGATCCAGCGACGAGGTGTCCAGGCATTCGTGGGCCTTGACCCGCATCACGCTGAATGCCTCGAAGTTCTGGCGAAGCCCACCGAGCGTAAGGTTGCCGGAGCCGACGATCATCGACTGACCACCATCCGGATACCTGAACCGTGCGATCTTGGGATGGAACAGGCCGCTCGTCGGATTCCAGAAGACCCGAATACTCAAGTGCTTGTTCGCCTGCTCGAGCTCCTGAAGCCGGACGAGTGCGTCGCGATTGGTCACCGCGTCGATACCGACGACCAGGGACATCGCCGACTTGCGCAGAAATCCCTTGATTTCGGGATCGGCGATCAATGAATCGACCCCGGTTCGTGACGCGAAGGCGAACATCCCCGTACACGAGACCGCGCCGCGAGATGCATCGAGAATCGACTCGAGCAGATAGACGGGATCCGATCGCGCAGGATCCTGGAGATGGAATTCGCAGTCCATCGCTGTCTCCTTCAGCTACCTGACTCTCTCCCTTGCGGGACGTGAGGGTTCAGCCATCAACTCATGGTACGGGATGACCTTGGGACCCCTTGACTTCCTTGCAGGTGGCTTCGAGAAGACGAGAATGTACTCATGGACGTTCTTGAAAAGGAAGTTCGGCGGATAGGGATAGCTCCCGAAGATCGGCCGTTGCCCGTTCGCCGAGCCCCACCGTCCACCCGTCCCGTCCTTCGACCAGATAATCTCGGTGACCATGACGAATCCGATTTCTCGGAGGATGGCGCCGAAGTCCGAAGCGAGAGGGAAGGTCAGCAGGCCATGGTCGGTGTGCTGGTTCACGTTGGCCGTCACCAGACAGCACTTGCGGCCGGGGCGGAGGACTCGGAAGCACTCCTCGAAAACAGGTCGTATCTCTTGCAGGAAACGGCTGTAGCCGGTCACCTTGCCGAGGTTCGCGCGCGCCGTGCCGTAGTGGGCCTTGTTCCAGTATGGCGGGCTGGAGACGACCAGGGAGACGGAACCGTCCTCGATGAACGAGAGGTCCCGGCTGTCGCCATGGACGACGTCCATCAGATCCGTGGCAGTCAACCCGCCATTCGTCAAGTGACCGCAGTCACGACGGATGATGTTGGTGTACTTCCTGCTCTGATCGACGCAGACCACCTTGCGTCCGAGCGGTACGCCGGCTGCGGCTGTCGTACCGACGCCGGCGAACGGATCGAGGACGGTCTCGCCGTGCCAACTGAAGAGCTTGATCAGGCGATGCGGAATCTCGACCGGGAAGACGGCGGGGTGCTCGTCGTGAGAAACGTTCGCGATGTGCCATACGGTCTTGGTGTACTCGCGCCATTCCTCCCTGGACAGCTTGCTCTTTATCTTGACGGCGTCGGTTACCCGAGGCATTGGCGGTCTCCATCGGTGAATGAGTCGGTGAAGCGCCGACGCGTACCGTCACTCTCATCGACCGTCAGGACGGAGCGTGTGAACGCGCGCAGGTATTCGATGAAGCTCGGCTCTGCGTCGAGTGCCGCGAGGAGTAATGCATCAATCTCGTCCCGGAGGCATTTGCTGGCGTGTGGCCGGTACGCGACCGTCTGTCGGCCTCCGTTGACGCTGATGACCTGTTGCGTCTGAATCTCGTTCCACAAGCGGGTTCCGATCCTCGCCAGATCATCTTTTTCGGTCTCGCTGAAGAGCCTGTCGCTGAACGGCAGACTCATGACGAATGCTCGCGTGACGTGAAATCCGTCTCCGGTCGCGTGCCACAACCAGAAAGCGACACGGCTGCCGAGGATGGCGAACGCCCGCGCAGCTTCACCCTCGCTGGCGAAGCCCAGGGCATGAACCGTGCTGGAGCTCCACGGCGCACGGAGAGGCGGCAGATGGCGATGCGTCCGGAAGATGTTGAGAAAGTTGTAGGCGGTACCCGAGACGAAAACGCAATTGGTCCGATCTCGTGATGCGGTGTCCTCCGGCCGGCACGAGCTCACGAACGCGCACATCTCGCGCAGCCGCGCGGACTGCCGCGCAAGTCGCCGGAAGACTTCAACCGCCCCGGCTCCCGAGAGCTTGGGAATGCCGGACGCGATTGAATTGTCGGGCAGCGGCGTAAAGTCGATGGTGTCGAAGAGTCGTGCCCGTTGTCGACTGGTCCACTTGCGCAGCGGACCGGTTTCAATGGTCGCAGCCCTGAATGCCTCGTCGACGTGCTTGCAGCGGAAGAGGATCGTGTTGCGGGTTTTCACCTCCTCGCCAAAGAGCGCATGCGGCTCTCGATCGAAGAACGCGAAGCGCCAGCGTCCTCCGCTGCCCATGACGGCGCGGCGCACCGCTTTCATCTGGGCTCTGTTGCTGCAGGCAATCGAGAGCGGGACGACCATTCCCGATGAGCACCGATCCGTCCGGGCAAGCTTCCACATCATCTCCACGAATACCGGGAAGTAGTCCGAGCCGGCGGCATTGCCCGCAGCAAGAGAGGCGAAGCGCTGTTCGAGAAATGCGGCGTCGCAGCCAGGACCGATGGTTGTGTAGGGCGGGTTGCCCACGACGGCATCCGCACCTTGAGCGAGCGCGGGAAATACGCTTCCGATAGCTACGCCTCGATCGAATGGCGCAGCCTCCGGCTCCAGGTCGAGACCCCGGCTTGCCGGTGGCACGCAGGTGTCGGCCAGTATCGTCCGGAGGGCGGTCAGCGATTCGGACCGATCGTCTTTCGGCGTCGAGCGCTGGAACCTGAGCGCGTCCGCCACGCAGAGATTGCATCGGATGCGGTGCCACAGCGACCATGGCGACCCCTCCTGTCGCTCGCAGTGCGACAGGAGGCACTCGTGAAGCAGGACGAAACAGGCGGCCTCGACGGCCAGAGGGTTGATGTCGATGCCGTAGAGGTTGCGTTCGACGAAGTCGAAACGATCCAGGCCCGGTGTGTGTCGCACGACGAAATCCAGTGCGGCTCGCAGGAACACGCCGGACCCGCAGGCAGGATCGAGAATGCTCGCCGACTCGACCTCCTGGCCGAGCTCGACGAGTACCTCGCGTGTGATGTACTCCGCCACATCCGACGGTGTGTAGAAGATTCCGCCGGCTCTCTTTGCGCGACGGGACTTCCGTGTGTCCGGGTCCTTCATCACGCTTGCCCTGCTTCCGGGGCCATGAGCATCGAGAACGTATGGCAACAGGTCCCGCAGGGAATCGTCGTATGGGATTGCCTCGAGCGCCGCGACTGCCTCGTGGTCCGCAAGCTCACCGACGCCGTCGGAAATCAGGCTCGACGGGAGCAGGGACCCGAGGAACCAGACCTCTGCATCACGCAGCGAGGTGCGCGCGGACAGCGCTCCAATGCTGCGGCCGACAATGCGCATGCTCACGAGCGCCCAGGCTGCCCGGAGTGCGGGGGGCTCGGAAGCCGTGAGCGGCTCCCCGCTCCATCGGCTGGCCATCACGTCCGTCCAGGCGGCATGTACGGATTCGCGATCACCGAAAGAGCACCGCACGGATTCGACCGCCGCGCGGACATGGACGGCATATGCCTCCGTGGCAGCCACCAGAGATGTTCCAGGCGCCGGAACGGAACGACGAGGCCGAGGTACCGGCTCCGCGTTGGCAACGGTCATGAGCTCCGGTTCCTGTCCCTGCGGGCGAACAATGGAGTGCGTGTATCAAGGTAGAGGGCATTCTGCTGTCGAGTCACTCGACAAGTGGTCACGGCGCTCGAGGCAATCGCATGCGACGGTTCCCTGCGGGACCCGCCGCCATCCCGGCCCCGTGTGAGGCGGGGACACGGCCGGGGCTCCCACCTCAGTCCGCCGCCTCGTCGTATGCCTCCGGCGGTGGGCAGGCGCAGGCGAGGTGGCGGTCGCCGTAGACGTTGTCGACGCGGGCGACGGGGGGCCAGAACTTGTCCTCGCGCGAGCCGGGCAGCGGGAAGAACGCCCGTTCCTTCGAGTAGGGCCGATCCCAGTGTTCCGCGACAAGGCAATCCGCGGTGTGCGGCGCGTGGGCGAGCGCGCTGTCCTCGTACGCCACCGTCCCCGCCTCGATCTGCGCGATCTCGGCGCGGACCGCCAGCATCGCGTCGCAGAAGCGGTCGAGCTCGGCCTTTGACTCGCTCTCCGTCGGCTCGATCATCAGGGTGTCCGGCACCGGGAACGACATCGTGGGGGCGTGGTACCCGAAGTCGACGAGCCGCTTCGCGACGTCCTCCACCGTCACCCCGCACGACGCCTTCACCGGGCGCAGGTCGATGATGCACTCGTGCGCGACGAACCCGTTCTCGCCCGTGTACAGCACGGGATAAGTCTCGCCGGTGTAGAGCACCGGGAACGCGCCGCCGAGGCGCGCCGCGACGTAGTTCGCGGCGAGGATCGCGATCTCGGTCGCGCGCCGCAGTCCGCGTGCGCCCATCATCGCGATGTACGCCCACGAGATCGGCAGGATCCCCGCCGACCCCCACGGCGCCGCCGACACCGTGCCCACCGTGCCCGACGGGTCCGCGGCGGGATTGACTCCGGCGACCACGGGGTGGTCCGGCAGGTACGGCGCGAGGTGGGCCCGGACCCCGATGGGGCCCATGCCCGGTCCGCCGCCGCCGTGCGGGATGCAGAAGGTCTTGTGCAGGTTGATGTGGGAGACGTCGGCGCCGATGCGCGCGGGGCGGCTCAGGCCCACCATCGCGTTGAGGTTCGCGCCGTCCATGTACACCTGCCCGCCGTGCTCGTGGACGACGTTGCAGATGTCGATGATGCCTTCCTCGAACACGCCGTGGGTCGAGGGGTAGGTGATCATCAGCGCACCGAGCCGGTCGCGGTGCTCGCGCGCCTTCAGCTCCAGGTCCCTCAGATCGACGTTGCCGCTCTCGTCGCAGGCGACGACCACCACCCGCATGCCGGCCATGATCGCACTGGCGGGGTTGGTGCCGTGGGCGGAGGCGGGGATCAGGCACACGTCGCGCCCGCCCTCCCCTCTCGACTCGTGATACCGGCGGATGCAGAGCAGCCCCGCGTACTCGCCCTGCGAGCCCGCGTTGGGCTGGAGCGACACCGCGTCGAAGCCGGTGATCGCGCACAGCATCCGCTCCAGCCCCGTGCACAGCTCGCGGTATCCGAACGCCTGGTCGGCGGGCACGAACGGATGGAGCGCGGCGAACCCCGGGAACGTCACCGGGATCATCTCGGCGGTGGCGTTGAGCTTCATGGTGCAGGAGCCGAGCGGGATCATCGAACGGTCGAGGGCCACGTCCTTCGCGGCCAGGCGCCGGAGATAGCGCAGCATCTCCGTCTCGCTGTGATGCGCGTGGAAGACCGGGTGGGTGAGGAAGGCGCCGCGCCGCGCGAGGTCGCCGATCACGCTTGGTGCGGCGGCGTCGAGCGCATCGATGTCCGGGAGCTCCGGGCCGGCGGCGCCAATACCGGCCCCGACGCCAACACCAGCACCGGTACCAGCATCGGTATCGGCGCCAGCGCCAGCACCGGCTCCAGCACCAATACCGGCTCCAGCGCCGGCACCAACACCAATACCGGCATCGGCGCCGGCGTCGGCGCCAACACCGGCTCCAGCGCCGGCGCCAACACCAATATCGGCACCGGCGTCCGCGCCGAGCGCCGCGATCACTCCCTGCACATCCTCGCGCCGCGTCGTCTCGTCCAGCGACAGGCCGATGTGGTCGCCGTCCACCCGCCGCACGTTGTACCCCGCGTCGCGCGCCCGACCGGCAAGCGCCCCGGCCTCGCCGGGGACGCGGATGGTGATGGTGTCGAAGTACGCCGCGGTCACCACCTCGCGGCCCGCCGCCGCGAGTCCCGCCGCCAGCGCCCTCGTCAGCCGGTGCACACGCTCGGCGATGGCGCGCAGCCGTTCCGGGCCGTGGTACACCGCGTACATCCCCGCCATCACCGCGAGCAGCACCTGGGCGGTGCAGATGTTGGAGGTCGCCTTCTCGCGCCGGATGTGCTGCTCGCGGGTCTGAAGCGCCATGCGCAGCGCGGTGCGTCCCCGGGCGTCGACCGATACGCCGATGATCCGTCCCGGGGTCTGGCGCCTGTATGCGTCGCGGGTGGCGAAGAACGCGGCGTGCGGTCCGCCGAAGCCCATGGGTACCCCGAAGCGCTGGGCGCTGCCGACCACGATGTCCGCGCCGAACGCGCCCGGCGGCTCGACGAGGCACGCCGCGAGCAGGTCGGTGGCGAAGACCGCGAGCCCCTTCGCGTCATGCACCCGTTCGACGACCGCCGACGGGTTGCGCAGGGCTCCACTCGACCCCGGGTACTGGACGAGCACCCCGAACACGTCCTCTCCCGGCGATTCGCCTCCGAACGCCTGGTACGGGTCGCCCACCGTCACGTCGATCCCGAGCGGCGCGGCGCGGGTCCGCACCACCGCGATGGTCTGCGGATGGCAGTCGGCGTCGACGAAGAACCTCGCCGACTTCGACTTCGAGACGCGCCGCGCCATCGCCATCGCCTCCGCCGCGGCCGTCGCCTCGTCGAGCAGCGAGGCGTTGGCGAGCTCCATCCCGGTGAGATCCATGACCATCTGCTGGAAGTTGAGCAGGGCTTCGAGCCGGCCCTGACTGACCTCGGCCTGGTAGGGGGTGTACGCGGTGTACCAGGCCGGGCTCTCCAGCACGTTGCGCAGCACCACCGGCGGGGTGACGGTGCCGTAGTAGCCCATCCCAATCATGGAGACGAGCGGGCGGTTGCGGTCCGCCATGGCGCGGAGCGCCTCCACCGCCTCGCGCTCGGTCAGCGCGGGGTCGAGGGCGAGCGGCTCGTCGTGCCGGATCGATGCGGGGACGGTGCGATCGAGGAGGTCGGCGAGGGTGGGGACGCCGATGACTTCGAGCATCGCGTCGACATCCTGCGGGGTGGGGCCGATGTGCCGTGATGCGAAGTCATCCCGCATCTCGAGCGCATCGAGCGGGCGGGTCTCGGCCATGGGAATCGGATCCTCTCTCTGGCGTTCCAGTCCGGATGACGCGCACCGAGGCGCGTCGCATTGTCGTCGCGAGGCGTCCGCGGTCCGGACGGCTCCGGACCGCGATGGTCCCGCCGGCGCCGGTACGTGCGGTCACCGGGCGCCTTCGGGTGCACCGGCGCCCGGCGCCGGAACCGGGCTCCCGGCGCCGGGGCCAGGGCCGGAACCGGGACCGAAACCGGACCGGGCTGAGTCGAGGCGAGCCGGGTCGGGTCGAGCCGGAAGGACGGCGCCTCGCCACCTCCGCCGGGTTCTCTTCCGCATCTTCCGGGACCGGGCCGGGCCGGAAGGACGGCGCCCCTGCTCAGTCGAGCGACTCGATGAAGGCCCGGTAGGCCTCCTCGTCCATCAGCCCTTCGAGCTCCGACAGATCCCTTACCCGGACCCGGAAGAACCAGCCGTCGCCGAGCGGGTCGGCGTTGACCTGTCCCGGCTCGTCCACGAGGGCATCGTTGACTTCCGTCACCGTGCCGCTGACCGGGAGCTTGAGCTCGCCGGCGGCCTTGACCGACTCGATCACCGCGCCTTCCTCGCCCTGGTCGAGCTCCGCCCCGACTTCCGGAAGCTCCACGAACACGAGCTCGCCGAGCTGGTCCTGCGCATAGTCGGTGATGCCCACGACGGCCCCGCCATCGTCCTCGACGCGGATCCATTCGTGATCCTCGGTGAACCACAATCCACTCATCGCAAGCTCTCTCCCCTGTCGTCCAAGGCAGCCCCCTGCGGACACCGTCAGGTACCGCGCGATTATCAACCAAAACACGTTCTTCGGCATCCGGGGCCCGTTGACCCGTCAGGGCTATTTCACGCTAGCAGTAGCTGATTGACTGGGCAGTTGGTGTGCCAGGGTCTGGCTTTTCGTGTCGGCTTGGTGCATGCTGGCGGGATGCGAGATGGGTTTGACCCGGCCGAGGTAGTCGTTGGCGAAGTCGAGGTGCGTGCGGTGCGCGGCGACGAGCGTCGGCGCTGGGACGCGCTGATGGCGGCGCACCACTACCTTGGGTTCCGGCAGTTTGCGGGCCGGGGGTTGCGCCACGTCGCGACGTGGCGCGGTCACTGGCTGGCGCTGGTGGGCTGGCAGTCGGGGGCGTTCAAGTGTGGTCCGCGCGACCGCTGGCTGGGCTGGCACCGTTCGGTGCAGTTCCGGCGGCTGCACCTGATCGCGAACAACACGCGGTTCCTGGTGCTGCCGGAGGGGTCGGGGGTCGCGCACTTGGCGTCGCGGGTGCTGGGCCGGAGCCTGCGCCGGCTGAGCGCGGACTGGGCGGCGCGGTATGGCCATCCGCTGGAGCTGGCGGAGACGTTCGTCGACCCGGCGCGGTTCCGGGGCACATGCTACGCGGCGTCGAACTGGGTGCGGGTGGGGCGTACGAAGGGCTTCGCGCGCCACAACGGGGCGTACACCGACCCGCACGAGCAGCCGAAGGAGATGTATGTGCGGGCGCTGCGGCGCGACGCGCGCCGCAGGCTGGTGGCCCCCTTGGACCGTGCCGAGTGGCAGTGCCGGGCGACCCCGGTGCGCTACACGCGCGCCGAGCTGCGGTCGCTGCGCGACCTGTTCGCGCAGGTGCCGGATGCACGGCGCGGACAGGGCCGCAAGCACTCGCTGCCGACCGTGCTGTCGGTCTGCGCGTTGGCACGGCTCGCCGGCCAGCACGGGCCGGCGGCGACGGAGCGATTCGCACGCCACCTCAGCGAGGCGGAGCTGCGGGCGCTCGGCGCGTGGACCGACCCGGCGACCGGGCGCCGGGTCGCACCGTCGGACTCGACCCTGTGCCGGGTGCTGATGGACACTGACCCGGACGACCTGCAGGCGGTGCTGGTGCAGTGGGCCGCGCCGCGCCTCGCCGAGGGCGGCGCGACGCCGGCGCTGGCCGCCGACGGCAAGCGCATCCGGGGCGCCAACCGGCACGCGGGCCCCGACGCCCACTTCGAGATCGTGACGCTGGTCACCCACGCCGGACGGCCGCTCGCGAGCCGCTGCTGCCGCGACGAGGGCGGCGAGACCGCCGCGCTGCGGGCCCTGCTCGAAGACGTCGACCTCACCGGCTGCGTGCTCACCCTGGACGCGCTGCACGCGACCCGCGACACCGCGCGCGCGATCGTCGAGGCGCACGGCGCCGACTACGTGTTGGCAATCAAGGCGAACTGCCCCGACAGCTTCGCGCAGCTCGCCGCGATCGACTGGGACACCGCCGCCGTGCGCCGCCACGCCGATGACCCGGTGAAGGCGCACGGACGCATCGAGACGCGCCGCATCGCCGCGTGTGAGCTGCTCGCCGGCACCCTCGCGCCCTTCCCCGGCGCCCGCCAAGCGTTCCGCGTCGTGCGCACACGCACCAACGCGAAGACCGGCACCACCTCGACCGAGACCGCCTACGGCATCACCTCGGCCCCCGCCCGGCGCGCCGGACCGGCCCAACTGCTCGCCTGGAACCGCGGCCACTGGCAGGTCGAGAACGCCAACCACTACCGCCGCGACGCCACCATGGGCGAAGACGCGAGCCGCGTGCGTGCGCGCCACGCGCCCGCCAACCATGCCACCCTCAACAACATCGCGCTCGCCGTCGTGTTCCATCGCGGCTTCCGCTACCTGCCCGACGCCCATCTCCACTTCATGATGCACCGCGACGACGCGCTCGACGCCGTCCTGTCCTCCGACTGAGCCGGCTTCCGGCCACCCCCTCTCGCAGCAAGCCTCCGCGTCCGAGGGCCGGCCGACCGACCCCGACCGCTGCGAAACCGCGCCCGGAGGACCCCGCCGCACCCTGCCGCGCAGGTCACCCCTTTCGTGTCATCGCGAGGATCGGTAGCGTGAAATGACCCTGGTTGACCCGTTGACCGGGGTCCGCCGATGATGCCGCCGATGCGGGCGTCTGCGGACCGCGGGGCGCCGGGGCAGTGAGGAAGGCCATGGCATCCGCCCGGAAGACGACCTCGAGCACCCCTCGCCCGCCGCCCTGGTACCGGGAGCCCCTGGTGTGGATGGTTCTGGCGGTCCCCGCGACCGCGGTGATCATGGGAGCGGTGATGCTGGTGCTCGCCAGCGCGACCTGGGACGGGCTCGTCGCCGGCGACTACTACCGGCGGGGGATGCAGATCAACCGCTCGCTCGCCCGCGACGCGGAGGCGACGCGCCGGGGGCTGGAAGCCGCCGTCTCGTTCCCGGCGCCGGGGATCGTGCGGGTACGCCTCACCGGCCCGGACGGCGCCCAGGGAGCAGCGGGCGAGGGCCGAGGTCAGGAAGGCCGTCACGAAGGCGGCGGAGCTCATCTGGACGGCGCCCAGGGGGCAGCGGGCGGGGTCCGGCTGGAACTTCGCTTCGCCCGCGCCGCGCGGGCCGGCGCCGACGTCATGGTCGCCATGACCCCGGAGGCCGGGGGTGGCTGGTGGGGGCGCCTGCCCACGCTGCCGCCCGGCAAGTGGTACGTGGAGCTCGGCAACGAGGAGTGGCGGCTGGCGGCGCCGGTGCGAATGCCCGTCCCCGCGGGAGAGCTCGTTCTCCGTGCGGCGAGCGCGCCGGCTGGAGAACAGGGCCTCCGGTTCGACGTGCCGGCCGCGGGCGCCGGCCGGCGGGGCGGACTTCCACTCTCCGGAGAAACCGCCCGGGCGCTCCGGTGACGCACTTGCGGCGGTTGGGCACGTCGTCTCTCGGGCCCCGGCGGCGGTCCAGTCGCCGGGTCCGCCCCGGCCGCACCCCTTCAGTCGACCACCACGTAGTCCTTCGGGAGCCTCGGGGCGTATCGCGACGCCTCGTCCCGCATCCGCTCCACCACGCTGCGGTGAATGCGCGCGCCCCGCGGAAGGACCCGCCGCCGGCTGCCGCGGAACCGCCAGAACCCCCCGAACGACTCGTGCATCGTCCCCAGCGGGTCGCCCCGGTGCGCGGGGCGCCCCAAGGCGTCCGTGTCGACATGCAGCCCGCGCGCCCGCGCCCTGCCCAGCATCCACTGGAGCGCGAGGTTCGACAGCCCCCGCTCGTCGTACCAGCCGCCGACGTCGGAGTGCGCGCCCGCGAACCACACCTGCTCCAGCCCCTGGCCGTCGCGCCGGCTCGTCTCGTCCCACAGGCACGGCGGGAAGTCGCGCCGGCGCTCGTCGATGGCCACCGCCTGGCAGGCAAACGCGGTCTCCGGGGTGAGCCCGGTGTCGTGCCATGCCCGCCCCGCGTTGAGCAGCAGCGATGCCACCGTGTCCCACACCCCGATGAAGTGCACCGGGCAGGCCCGCGCGAAGGTCGCGCGGAAGCCGGCATCGACCTCGGCATCCCTCCCGGCATCGGCGCCCGGGTGGTGGTAGCGTCTGGATGCGTACTCCACGAGGTTCGTCGCGCTCGGGGGGAGCAGACCGCAGCGGTGCAGCATCCCGGCCAGCGAGCGCACCGTGAACGCGCCCCGGCTGAAGCCGAACAGATACACCCGGTCGCCGGGCTCGTACGCCGCCATCAGGAACCGGTACGCCTGCTCGACGTTCCGGCGAAGGCCGTACCCGGTGGCCTGGTCCATCGCCGCGCGCACGGTGCCGCGCTCTTCTTCATAGACCCAGCCGCCGGTGCCGATGCCGGGGTCGTAGTAGCGGCGCTGGCGGGCGCTCTCCTCGGCCAGCGCGTAGGTGGTGACCACGTTGGTGTTGTTCGTGCCGTACTCGTTGCCGGTGCCGTCGCAGCACACCACGAGATTCTTCATGGGAGGCTCTTCATGGGAGGCTCTTCACGGCGTCCTCTTCGCGCCGAAGGCGCCGAGGTAGTCCCGGGTGTCGAACACGCCCCAGGCCTCCTCGTGCGCCGGGCCGTGGAAGTGGCCTTCGAGGTAGTCCGTCCCGGCCGTCCCGGCGGTGAAGCGCCCGGCGGCGAGCGGCATGCCGGTCCAGGTCAGCGGCGCGTCGACGCCGTCGAGGGCGATGTCGACATCGACCCGGGGGCGCGACAGGTCCGCGACCGTCACCGTCGCCGTGCCCTGGCGCCGCTCGAACGCCCCCGTCGGGCTCGCCTCGGCGATGCCGGTCCAGGTCGCGCGCCAGGCCCCCGCCGGATTGCTGCCGCTGGCGGCGCCCGCCGCCCAGGCCCGCGCCAGCGAGAACGTGCCGCGCATCGCCGTCCCCTCGACCTCCGCCGACAGCGGGCCCGTGCCGAGCGTCAGCGCCGCGAAGCCGTGCGCGCCCCAGAATCCCCAGCTCGTCGCCCGCGGCGAGACGGTGACCGTCAGCCCGGGCAGCGTCTCCGTGAGCGCGAGCCCGCCGGTGGTCCGCACCGTGTCGAGCCCGCCCCGCGCGCCGGTCTCCGCTGCGCCCGCGCCCGGACCGATGCCGGAGAGGTCGAGCAGGTCCCGCGCCGCCAGCGCCGCGCCGTCCGCCGCCTCGCAGCGCGCCCCCGAGCACGTCACAGGCTCGACGAACGCGTCCTCGATGTCCTCTTCCCCCTCGGCGGCGAGCGACCAGCGCGCGTGCAGCCCGGTCATCCGCAGCGTGTCGGCGCCCTCGCGCAGCGTTTCGAGCCGGGCCACGCGCGCCTTGTCCACGTCCGACAGGACCCGGGGGCCGCCGGTCTTCGAGGCGCCCCCGCCGCCGCAGGCGGCAAGCATGAGCGCGGCCGCCGCGAACGCCGCGGCCCGCAGGGCTCCGCCGTTCATCGCGAACGGCGTTCCGCTCTTCGTCATTCTCCGCACCCCCCGCTCAGTACCGCAGCCTGAGGTCCAGCCGGACGGCCTGCTCCGGCCCGGCCGCGCCGCCCTCGCGGTGCTCGCCCGCAAGCTCGACCCCGAGCCGCCGGTGCGACGCATCGAGCCGCGTCCCGAGCCGGAGCCGCCGGCCGTCCCCGGCCAGCCCAGTCTCCGCGAACGGCGTCACCAGGCCCCAGGGCGCCGCGCCGAGGCCGTAGCCGATGCGCGCATCGAGCGCCGCGGCGGGGTCCGCCGTCGAGGCCGTCGGCAGCGCGTCCCGCCACAGCGCCTCCGCGCCGCTTGTGCCCGCCCCCCAGCGCGGGCGCAGCATCAGCGACAGGCCGCGCCCCTCGGCCCCCGGGCCGACCCGCGCGGTCACGCTCACGCCGCGCTCCTCCGCGCCCGCCTCCGTGTGCGCCGCGAGCCACCGGCCCCGCGCCTCGACCTGCACCCGCGGCGCCGTCCAGCGCACCCCGCCCGCGACCTCCAGCCCCGTCCCCGTCAGCCCGTCGCCCCCGTCCCGGCGCGCCGCCGCCTCCACGAACGGGGTCAGCGCCGTCGCGTCATCGAGCGCGAGGCGCCGCGACGCCTCCACCCCCGCCCGCAGCCGCCAGCTCTCCGCGGTCAGCCCGTGGACCGGGGCCGGCCCCGCGTCGGTCTCCATCCGCGCCGCGCTCGCATCGGCCCGCGCCGCAAGGGCGACGCCGGCGAGCGGGGGCAGGTCGTAGCGCAGGCCCGCCGACGCCATCCGCATCGTGAGGTCCCCGGTCGCCTCCGCCCCGCCGTCCCCCCGGTGGCGCGCCTCGCCCCGCCCGGCGCCCAGCACGCCGCGCAGCTCCAGCCCCTCCGACACCGTCCACCGCCCGTAGGGGTAGAGCGCCGTCAGCTCGGTCTCCAGACGGCCCGCCTGCCCGTCGTCGATGTCGTAGTCCGCCTCGCCCCGGCCGTGGCTCACCGCAAGCCCCGCCACCCAGGCCCCGGCCCGCGCATCGACCCCGAGCCAGCCCGTGCGCAGCTCGCCCTCGTAGCGCATCCCCTCGGGACGCCCCGCGAAGGTCCCGTAGTCGCCCCGGCCCCACACCGCCCAGCGCGGCGCGTGCGGGTCGAAGTCCGGCGCGTCCTCGGCCGCGCCGAGCGCCAGCGAGAAGGCGCTCGCGTTCAGCAGCTCGTCGGACTCCACGCTCCGGGGCTCGGGACCGCCGCAGCCCGGCGCTCCGGCGCCGGTCCGCCCGAGGCCCTGCCGCCAGGGGGCGCCCGATGTGCAGGCCCGGCCCGCCGTCCCAAGGCCCGTCCCGGCGTCTGCGCCGGACATGTCGAGCGGCACGGTCTCCCCCGCCAGCGTCAGCCCGCTCAGCGGCGCCGCCGCCAGCCGCGCCCCGATGTTGTCGAGCGCCCCCGTCAGCGCCCGGCGCGCCACCTCCGCCAGCGTGCGCCGTACCGTCTGCTTCACCAGCCTCGTGCGCCCGTCCTCCACGATCACCGTGAAGGTCAGGATCGCCGCGTCCTCATCCCGCCGGTTCCCGTCCCCGTCGTCCGCCCGGTAGGTGAACGTGTAGCGGCCATTCCCCGAGGGCGTGCCCGAGAGCCGCCGCGTCGCCGGGTCGAACACGAGGCCCGCCAGGCCCGGCGGTACCGAGGTCAGGGTGTAGGTGAAGGCGCCGTTGCCCCCCGTCGCCCGGGGCAGCACCACGGGCGCCATCGCCTCGCCCGAGGTCAGGTCCAGATCCGGCGCCGACCCGTCGCCGAAGTCCGGCGCCGTATCGCGCACCGTCACGCTCCCGCCGCCTCCCGTGGACGGCGCCGGGCCGTCGTTCAGCGTGCCGTCGGCCGTCACGTCCGTGCCCACCGCATAGCCCGCGGCGTCGTTGAGCGTGATGCGGTAGGTCTCCGGCCCCTCGTCGGTGTCGGAATCCCGGCCGGTCGCAATCGTCACCGTCCCCGTCGTGCCGCCGTTGAAGGCGGCGTTGAAGGTCCGCGGCCCGAGCCCGCCCGGGAGGTCCGCCGCCGCGAAGCCGCTCGACCCCCGGTCGGCCAGCGTCAGGCGCACCGGCAGCGTTCCCGGCACCGCCCGGTTCGAGGTCACGGTGAGGGCGATCGCCGTCCCCTCGGTCACCGCCTCCGGGTCGGTGCGAAGCTGAAGGGTCGGCGTGGTGTCGGTCACCGACACCACCACCGAGGCAATCGTCACCGAGCCGTAGCCGCCGCCCGAGGCGCCGTGGGTCAGGGTCACGTTCGTGTCGGTGTCCGTGTCCTCGTCGCGCCCCGCCCGGACCGTCACCGTCTGCGGGTCGGCGTAGTTCGTCGTGGTGAAGGTCAGGCTCGCCGGCTCCACCGTCACGTCGCCGGAGGCGCCGCCCACCGTCACCGTCACCGTGTCCGACGGCGCCGTGTTCAGCCGCATCGTGTAGGTCCCGCTGCCGCCTTCATCGACCGTCAGCGTGGGCGTCGAGACCGTCACCCCGGCGGTGGGCGCCGCCACCGGCGTCGCGCTCTTCTCGTCCGACACCGCGCCGTTGCCGGCGGCGCTCACCGCCCGGATGCGGAACGTGTATTCCGTGCCGTTCGTCAGGCTCCCGACCGTGTAGCTGGTGGTGCTGGCGCCGGAGCCCGACATGGCGGTCCAGGTGGCGCCGAAGTTGCCGCCGGTCTTCTGTTGGTACTGGTAGCCGGTGATGGTGGCGTCGTCCGGGTCGCTCCAGTTGAGCACCACCTGGCCGTTGCCCGCCGTCGCCGTGAAGCCGGTCGGAGCAGCGGGGGCGACGACCTGGTCATCGTCGTCGTCGACGATGGTGAGGATCAGCCTGCCACCGGTCCAGCCCGAGACGCCGGACGCGTAAGCCAGGATATAGGCGGTCTCGTCATCCTCATACCGGGTGTCGCCGAGTACCCGGAGAGTCCGCGTGGCCACCCTCTCGCCCGCGGCGATGGCGATGGAGGTATCGCCCACAAAGCAGACGTCGATGTCCGACGGGCTGGAGCAGTCGTTGCTGTCCTGGAGCGTAGCGGTGCCGGATACGGTGTCCCAACCGAGAATGACCTCGAAGTTCGCGGGCGCGCCTTCGCTCAAGGTGGCGGTGATCGTGATATCGGTGTGGCCGGAATCGCCCTCGGCGACCGTCGTCGAGGACGCCGTCAGGGCGATGGTCTTGGCCTGCGGCGTCGCCGACGCCTCGTCGGAGACCGCGCCGTTGCCGATGCTGTTCACCGCCCGGACCCGGAACGTGTATTTGGTGCCGTTCTGCAGGCCGGTGATCCTGTGATCGCTGACGTAGGCGAACTCGGCGATGAGGGTCCAGTCGCTGCCGAACGTGCCGCTGCCGCTCTTCTGCTGGTACTCCCAGCGGGTGATGCTGCCGTCCTCCGGGTCGGCCCAGCGGAGCGTCACCTCCCCGTTGCCCCCCGTCGCCCGGAACTTCGCCGGTTTCGCGGGCGCGACCGTGGCGGTGACGGAGGAGGGATCCGCCATCGGCCGCGCCGCCACCGTGTCGGAGACCGCGCCGTCGCCGTTGGCGCTCGTCGCCCGGATCTGGAACACATACACGGTGCCGTTGGTCAGGCCCCCGAGGTTGGTGCCGTCGATGCCGCCGCTCGAGGTGATGGACCCGATCGTCGTCCACGAGCCCCAGTTGTCGTCATCGGCCGCCTTGCGGCGGAACTTCCAGCCGGTGATGCGATTGTCGGCCGGAGACCTCCAGAACAGCGACACGGTTCCGTCCTCGCTCCTGGCCCGCACTTCGGTCGGCTTGGCCGGAACCGTGGAAGGATGGGGGACGACCGTGAACGTGGTCGAGGTCGTCCCCTTCGAGGCGGTGCCGCCGGGACCGTTCCATTCCCAGGTGACGGTGTGCGTGCCGGGGCCCACCGTGGCGCAGGGATCGAAGTTGATGTTGCCGGTGCCGAGAACCTGGGCGCTGATGACGGCGGGCGCCTCCGTGATCGACACGCCGTTCGTGGTGTCCTTGAGCGCACTGTGCGCCGGCACGGCGGTCCGGCCCGAGCGCTTCTCCAGATAGGTGGTGCCGTCATAGGAGACCGAAAGCAGGTTGTAGCACACCACCACCGTGCCACCGGTCCCCGCCTTGACGCGCTTGTCAGGGTCGGAGATCAGCACCGGAGGGGGCGGCGGGTTCGGGGTGACGGTGACCTGATTCGAGGTTTGAATTCCGCCTGAACCAACGTATTCAACCTCGAAGGTATACGCTCTGCCGTTTTGCAGGCTCGTTACCGTATAGCTCCCCGAAGTCTTGCCCAGGGAACTGAGAAACTCTTGGTTGATGGATGTCCCGATTATCTTGTAGGACCAAGCATTATTGGAAGGAATGCTCCCTCCCGGGTGGTAGTAAAACAGCGTGACCTGCCCGTCGCCCGCCTTGGCGGTGAGGACGGGGGTGCCGGCGGTGCCGGAGGTCGTGGCGGTGGCGGTTGTTGACGTAGGACCGGGGGGACAGAGGGTAGCCTGAAGGATTGCTCGAAGCTGCACCTGATAGGCCGTGCCGGCCTCCAGGCCGGTGATCGTGTGACTGCGTGCGGCGGCGTTCGAGATCGGTACCGTGGTCCAGCTGCCTCCCGTCTTGCGGTATTGCAGGTTCCAATTGTCAACGTTTTCCTGGTACGAGGACAGGGTCCAGGTCACGGTCAGCTGTCCGGGACCCGCCGCCGCGACCGATATCGTCGGGGCCACCAACGGTGCGCAGGATTGCTGCGCCTGCGCGGCCTGGGGCGCGAGGGCGGCGGCGAGGGTCAGCAGCAGAAAGGCAGCGAGGGCCGCGCTCAGGCGGCGGGCGGGTCTCCCGGGGGCGCCCACCGGATCAGCCCCGCGCCCGGATGCTGAATCCTCGGGGGGGGGGGGTACGAAGGTCGCGCGCGCGTGAGGCGGTCACGCTCCGCCCGGACCGCCGCGGCAGGCCGCGCATCGCGGAATCGCCCATCGTCTTCGTCATGCCTTCATCCTCCCCGTACCGAATGCCGACCGCCCGCCGTCGTGTCCGCACGACGGCAGCGGCCCGTTCGGGCGTTTTGTAGCCGAGACAGCGGCCGAGTGCAAACCTCGGTAATGTCTCCGTGACGATAATGTCTCAGCTTGACTCCGGGGCCGTCGTGTCGCGTCGAGGAAGAAAGTCGGACCGAGGCGCCACCCGTCGTCGGGAAGGGTGTACGTCCGGTTGGCGAGAGCCCTGGTTTCCGGTCCCGGGAGACCCTGGGGACAAGGGCATCGTGCGCTCGGTTCGCAAAGGCGGGATGCCCCTGGTCCCGAAAGAAGCCCCTCTCCCCCGGGAGAGGGGTTGGGGTGAGGGGGACCGAATCATCGCCGCGCCCTCACCCCCGGCCCCTCTCCCGGGGGGAGAGGGGAGAAGATCGGGGGTCTTCTCCTGAGCCCGGCGACTCCGGCTACAGCCGTTCGAGCTCTCCCCTCGGGATGAGGGGAGAGAGCGCGATGTCTTCGATCCCGGGGCTCCCGGAGCCGGAAACGAAGGGCCTCGCAAATCGGACGTACACCCCGCCTGGGTCCGCGATCGGGTCCGCCTCCGCGATGTCGAGAGGCCGCACGCGGCGCTGGGCGGACGGACCCCGGCCGAGGCCGGTGCGAGACGGGCCGCCTGTGGATATAATGGACCGGTCGTTGCGCGCCTTGTCTGCGCAATCCAGGGAAAGTGATCACCCGTTCCACTGTCAGCGTGATCACCGATTCCACGGCAAGTGATCACCGGCCGGAGTGAAGCGGCGCGGCGGCAGCGGGAAGATCGATGCAGGATGCGAAGGGAGTCCGGCGGCTCGATCCCGAAAAGGGAACGCACCTCGACCAGGCCGCCCGGCTGTCCGACAGACCGACGCCGCTTCGGGCGCGGCGTCCGAACAGGAGAGGAACTCCAGATGATCAGCTTCAACGTCAACGGCCGGAGCGTGACCGCGGATGTCGACGAATCGACGCCGCTGCTCTGGGTGCTTCGCGACTCGCTGAATCTGACCGGGACGAAGTACGGCTGCGGCCTCGCACAGTGCGGCGCGTGCACGGTCCACCTCGACGGCCGGCCGGTGCGTAGCTGCGTGACGCCGGTCGCGGGCGTCGAAGGCGCTTCGGTGGTCACCATCGAGCAGATCGGCGGCGACCGCATCGGGCGCGCCGTCCAGGAGGCATGGGTCGCGCAGGACGTGCCGCAGTGCGGCTATTGCCAGAGCGGGCAGGTGATGAGCGCGGTCGCCCTGTTGCGCGGCAACGCCGCACCCGGCGACGCCGACATCGACAGTGCGATGGCCGGCAATGTCTGCCGGTGCGGCACCTACGGACGCATCCGGGCGGCCATCAAGGCGGCCGCGGCCAACCTGTGAACAGGGGGACGCACACCATGACCAGCCCTTCACTCATGGACCGGATCGGACCCGCCTGGCGCGCCGCCGCCGGGACGGACATGAGCCGGCGCCGCTTCATCAAGCTGACCGGGGCCTCCGGGCTCGCCGTCGGGCTGGCTTCCGCCGGCATCGCGGGCACCGCCGGGGCCACGGCGTCGCAGGACGCCGCCGGCGAGCTGAAGCCGAGCCAGCAGCCCGGCGCCTTCGTGCACATCGACCGGAAGGGCGTCGTCACGATACAGGTCAACCGCCTGGAGTTCGGGCAGGGCTCCCACACCGGGCTGGCCCGGGTCCTGGCCGACGAGCTGGACGCGGACTGGAGCAGCGTGCGCGCGGAGCTCGCCCCGGCGGGCGATGCCTACAAGGACCCGGCCTTCGGCATCCAGATGACCGGCGGCTCCAACTCCATCCAGAACAGCTTCACCCAGTACCGGGAGCTGGGCGCACGGGCGC
Organism: Gammaproteobacteria bacterium; assembly: GCA_965202735.1. Classification (GTDB taxonomy): domain Bacteria; phylum Pseudomonadota; class Gammaproteobacteria; order HK1; family HK1; genus HK1. Next base: position 3,848,478 of record OZ241844.1, on the reverse strand, counting down.
GCGCGATGCTCGTCGAGGCCGCCGCCCGCGAATGGAAGGTCGATGCGGCGACCGTGCGGACCCGCGCCGGACGGCTGATGGCGGCCGACGGCCGAAGCGCGGGCTATGGCGAGATGAGCGAGGCCGCCATGGCCCTGCCGGTGCCCGCCTCGGTCACGCTGAAGAAGCGCAGCGAGTTCCGTCTGATCGGCAAGCCGGCCAACCGGCTCGACGCGGCCGACAAGTCCACCGGCCGGCAGACCTTCGGCATGGACATGCGCCGGCCGGGAATGAAGACCGTGCTGATCGCCCGCCCGCCGCACTTCGGCGGTACCGTCGCCGGCTTCGACGCCGCGCGGGCGCGGGCGGTCAAGGGTGTCGATCGGGTGATGCGGGTCGATCTGGACCGCGGCGCGACGGGCGTCGCCGTGGTGGCCGACGGCTTCTGGCCCGCGAGCATGGGCCGGGACAGGCTCGATATCCAGTGGAAGGCGCCGGCCGAGCTGCCCGACAGCCGCACGCTCGATGCGCAGTTCGGGGCGTTGCTCGACCGCGACGGCCTGCCCGCCCGCGCCGGCGACCTTTCCGGCATGGCCGGCGCGAAAAGGACGATCAGGGCGGATTTCCGTTTCCCGTTCCTCGCCCACGCACCGATGGAGCCGCTGAACGCGGTGATCGAGGTGTCCGGAACCGGCGCCGGCCGGCGCTGCGACATCTGGACCGGCACCCAGTTCCAGACCATCGACCAGGCGACGGTTGCGCAGATCCTGAAGCTGGAGCCGCAACAGGTGCGCATCCACACCATGTTCGCCGGAGGCGGCTTCGGCCGCCGCGCCACTCCGACCGCCGACTATCTGGCCGACGCGGCGCGGGTGATGAAGGCATGGCTCGCGGCCGGGCGGAGCGGCCCGCTCAAGGTGGTCTGGACGCGGGAAGACGATATCCGGGGCGGGTACTACCGCCCGCTCGCCATGCACCGGGCCGAGATCGGCCTGGGGGAAGACGGCCGGGTCGCGGCCTGGAAGCACACCATCGTCAGCCCTTCGATCCTCGAGGGAACCGCGTTCGAAGCCTTTCTGGTCAAGGACGGGGTGGACGCGACGGCGGTGGAGGGCGTCGCCGACACGGCCTACGACCTGCCGATTGCGGTCTCCGTGCATCATCCCGCCGTACCGGTGCCGATCCTGTGGTGGCGCTCCGTCGGGCATACCCACTCCGCCTTCGTGATGGAGACCCTCATCGACCGGATCGCCCGAGAGGCCGGACGCGACCCGGTGGAGCTGCGCCGCGACCTGCTGGGAAGGCACCCGCGGCATCTGGCGGCACTCGACCTCGCGGTCCGGAAATCCGGCTACGGAGTGAAGACGCTGCCGGCCGGCCGCGCCTGGGGGGTCGCGGTACACGAGTCGTTCCGCTCGGTCGTCGCCCATGTCGTGGAGCTGTCGATCGAGGGCGGTGCGCCGAAGCTGCATCGGGTGACCAGTGCGATGCACTGCAATCTCGCGGTCAATCCCCGCTCGGTCGAAGCCCAGGTCGAGGGCGCGGTGCTGATGGCGATCGGCACGACGCTCGACGGCGCGGAGATCACCTTGCGGGACGGGGTGGTCGAGCAGAGCAATTTCGACCGCTTCGTCATGCCGAGGATGCCCGACATGCCGCCGGTCGAGGTGCATATCGTGCCGTCGGACGATCCGCCGACCGGCGTCGGCGAGCCGGGCCTGCCGCCGCTGGCCCCGGCGATGGCCAATGCGCTGCTCGCCCTGACCGGCAAGCCGGTCGAGGCGCTGCCGATCCGCCTCTGAATCGGCGCCCTTGCCGGGCTGGCGCGGAGCCGCCGGGATCGCGTCTTTCGACCGGCGGATGACGCTCCCGCCGTCCGCCGAAGGACGGCGGGGGCTTGCCCCCCGGCCTCCGCATCGAGCACATCCTGATTGAACTTGGGAGACGTCCGCCGAAGGACGGCGGGAGCTCGCCCCCCGGCCCGCCTCAGCTCCGCGCGGCGAGGAACTCCACCATGTCGATCTTGGAGATGACGCCGACGACGTGCGCGTCCTCGACCACCATCGCGACGTTCTCGGCGTCGAAGACCTCCTGCACCTTCGCCAGCGAGTCGTCGAGCCCCACCATGCCGTGCATCGGCTTCGCCGCCCGCATGACGTCGCACTCGGCGGTGCACTCGCCCCGGACCATGCTCTGGAGCAGGTCGACCTCGTGGATGATCATCATGGGCTCGGCCGCATCGCCGGCCCGAACCGGCATCTGCGAGATGCCGAGGTCCGCCATGCGCTTCGCCACCGACGCGATGGTCTCGTCCCCGCGCGCGAACTCCACCCGGCCCGGCTTGAACTCCAGCAGCTCGCGCACGGTGCCGAGGCGCTGCTCCGGGCCGAGAAAGCCCATGTCGCGCATCCACTCGTCGTCGTAGCACTTGCTGAGGTAGCGGTCCCCGGAGTCGGGGATGATCACCACCACCACCTTGCCGGGCCCGAGGCGGCGGGCGACGTCGAGCGCGCCGTGGACCGCGGTGCCGGCGGAGCCGCCGGAGAAGATGCCCTCGCGCCTCGCGAGCCGGCGGGCGGCGAGGAAGGAGTCCTTGTCCGAGACCTCCAGCACCTCGTCGATGACCGAGAAGTCGAGGGTCCCGACCATGAAGTCGTGGCCGATGCCTTCCACCCGGTAGATGCCCGGGGTGCGGATCTCGCGCTTGTAGAAGGCGTCGCAGTACATGCTGCCGGCGGGGTCGGGGCAGGACACGAAGATGGACCGTCCCGCCTCGGCCGCCTTCTCCTTCAGGTACTTCGCCGCGCCCGAGATGGTGCCGCCGGTGCCGATCCCGCCCACCAGGGCGTCGAGCCGGCCGTCGGTCTGCCCCCAGATCTCCGGACCGGTGGTCAGGTAGTGGGCCTCGGGGTTGTGCATGTTGTAGTACTGGTCGGTATAGAAGCCGCCGGGGGTCTCGGCCGCGATGCGTCTGGCGATCTCCACGTAGCTCTCGGGGTGGTCGTGGGGCAGGTCGGTGCGGGTGATGATGACCTCCGCGCCGTATGCCTTGAGCATGTCGATCTTCTCCTTGCTCATCTTGTCCGGCATCGTGCAGATGCAGCGGTATCCGCGCACCGCGGCGGTCATCGCGAGTCCGAGGCCGGTGTTGCCCGAGGTGCTCTCGACGAGCGTCGCGCCGGGGCCGACGAGGCCGGCCTCCTCCGCCCGGCGGACCATGTTCCAGGCCATCCGGTCCTTGACCGATCCGGCGGGGTTGCAGTTCTCGAGCTTGACGAGCACGGTCGCCATGCCGGAGTCGACCATGCGGTTCAGCTTGACCAGCGGGGTGTCACCGATGAGATCGAGGATGGACTCGGCGTACTTCATGGCTGGGGCTCTCGCGCGGCGGCCGCCGGGGGCGGCCGGGACGGCCGAATCTTACCGAACGCCGCTCCGCCGCGCGGCCGGCTCCGGGGGCCGGACATGAGCCGCTCGACGGCCGAAGTCGCGGTCGTCGGCGCGGGCATCGCCGGCATCTCCGCCGCGTTCCATCTCGCGGTGCGGGAGGGCGTCGACGGCGTCGTCCTCGTCGAGGCCGGCGACCCGCTGGCCCTGACCAGCGACAAGTCCACCGAGTGCTACCGCAACTGGTGGCCCGGGCCGGGTGACGCGATGGTCGCGCTCATGAACCGCAGCATCGACCTGCTGGAGCGGATCGAGCGCGAGAGCGGCGGCCGGCTCCTCCTGAACCGGCGCGGCTATCTCTTCGCCACCGCCGAGCCGGCGCGCATCGACGCGTTCCGCGCCGCGGCCGGCGAAGCGCAGTCCCTCGGGGCCGGCGAGCTTCGGGTGCACGACGGCTCCGCGTCGAGCCCCGGGTACGTCCGCTCACCGGTGCGCGGGTTCGACGGGGCTCCGTCCGGCGCGGACCTGATCACCGACCCCGCCCTCATCCGCGCGGCGTTCCCGTATCTCGATCCCTCGGTGGTCGCGGTGCTGCACGCGCGGCGGTGCGGGTGGCTGAGCGCCCAGCAGCTCGGCATGTGGATGCTGGAGCGCGCGCGCGAGCGCGGGGTGAAGCTGGTTCGCGGACGGGTGGCCGGCATCGACGGCCGCGGCGGGCGGGTCCGCACGGTGTCCGTGGCCCGGCCGGGCGAACGCCTGGAGATCGACACCGGCACGGTGGTGCTCTCGCCGGGTCCGCATCTCGCCGAGCTTGCGCACACCCTGGGCGTCGCGCTTCCCGTCGAGTGCGAACGCCACCTGAAGGTGGTGTTCCGCGATGCCGAGCGGGCGGTGCCGGGAGACGCCCCCCTGCTGGTCTGGGCCGATCCCGTGGAGCTGCCGTGGTCCGGCGAGGAGCGCGCCGTGCTCGCCGACGACGAGGAGACCCGTCCGCTCGTCGAGCCGTTCCCGGCCGGGATCCACGGCCGCCCCGCGGGGACCCCCGGCGAGCACTGGCTGATGATGCTGTGGACGTACGACACGGAGACGGTGGCTCCGGTGTTCCCCGTCCCGTTCGACGAGCGGCTGCCGGAGGTCGCGCTGCGCGGATGGTCGCGGATGCTGCCGTCGCTCGCGCGCTACTTCGCGCGCCTGCCCCGCATGACGGTGGACGGCGGCTACTACGTGAAGACGCCCGAGAACCGCCCCCTCGTCGGCCCTCTTCCGGTCGCGGGCGCATACGTGAACGCCGCCTGGTCCGGGTTCGGGATCATGGGCGCCTGCGCCGGCGGCGAGCTGCTCGCGGCCCACGTCCTCGGGGCGCCGCTGCCCGCATACGCCGCCGCGTTCCATCCGGCACGGTTCGACGATCCCGGCTACCTCGACGCCTTCTCGCGCGGCGAAGCCGCCGCGGGCCAGCTCTGAGGGCGCCGACGAGGCGCCGCGGAGGCGACGGCTCAGGCGTCCGATCCGACCCCTTGCGCCGCGGGCGGCGGGCGGATCCCCCACCGGCGCGCCCAGCCGAGACCGGCCTCGGTGCCCGCCGCCGGACGGTACTCGCAGCCGACCCACCCCGCGTACCCCAGCGCGTCGATGCGCGGGAGCAGCCACGCATAGTCGAGCTCGCCGGCATCCGGCTCGGTCCGGCCGGGCGGGCCCGCGATCTGGATGTGCCCGACGTTGCTGTCCGGGCCGCCCACCCACCGATCGAGCTTCGGCGTCACGTCGCCCTCGACGACCTGGCAGTGGTAGAGGTCGAACTGCACCTTGACGTTCGCGGCGCCGACCTCGGCCACGAGCGCGTGCGCATCGGCCTGGCGATTGAGCGGGTAGCCCGGGTTGTCGCGCGGATTGAGCGGCTCCACCAGCAGGGTGACCCCGGCCCCGGCCGCGCGCGGGGCCGCCGCGCGCAGGTTGGCGACGAAGGTGGCCCGGCTCTCCGTGAGGCTCGTGCGCGCGTCCGGCACCCCCCACATCGCGTGCAGCCGGGGACAGCCGGTGGCCCGGCAGTAGCGAAGCGCAAGCTCCAGCCCCTCGCGGAACTCCGCCTCGCGCCCGGGCAGCCCGCCGAGCCCGCGTTCGCCCTCCTCCCCCGGCGGCAGGTTGAACAGCACCGCGCGCAGACCGTGCGCCCGGAGCCGCTCGCGGATGGCGGACTCCGACGCCTCGGTGTACGGGAACTGGTGCTCGACGGCCCGGAACCCGCAACGGGCCGCCGCCTCGAACCGGTCGAGAAACGGACGCTCGGTGAAGAGGTAGCTGAGGTTCGCGGCGAGGCGGGGCATGGCGGAACGATGATACCGGAGCGGGGTGCGCTCGACCGAGGCGCTACCCGTGGTCCATTGGAATGCTCCGTCGCTTCGCCGCGGCGTGCGACACTCTCGAAACTTCCCGACCGGGAGCATCCTCCATGAACGATCGCGCCAACCTCCTTAAGATCGACGACGATCGGCTGTGGGACACCATGATGGCGTCGGCCCGCATCGGGCCGGGGCGGGACCGGGGCCTGCGGCGGCTCGCGCTCGATGCGTCGGACAAGGAGATGCGGGACCTCTTCGTCGCCTGGTGCCGGGACACGGGCGCGGAGGTGACCGTCGACAGGATGGGCAACATCTTCGCCCGCCGGCCGGGGCGCGAGCACGGCGCGGCGCCGGTGCTGGTGGGGAGCCACCTCGACACGCAGTACACGGGAGGCAGGTTCGACGGAATTCTCGGGGTGCTGGCCGGGCTGGAGATCCTGCGCACCCTCGACGATCACCGCATCGAGACCCGCCGGCCCATCGAGGTGGTGAACTGGTCGAACGAGGAAGGCGCCCGCTTCAATCCGCCGATGCTGGCATCCGCCGTGTTCGCGGGCCTGCGCGACATCGACTGGGCCTACGCCCGCACCGACAACGACGGCGTCACCTACGGCGAAGCGCTTGCCGGGATCGGCTACATCGGCGACACCGCGATGGGCGGGCGCGACATCGACGCCTACTTCGAGCTGCACATCGAGCAGGGGCCGGTCCTGGAGGCCGAGGGCGTTGCCGTCGGCGTGGTCACCCGCGGATACGCCACCCGCGGCATGCGGCTGCGGATCACCGGCGAGACCGCGCACACGGGACCGACGCCGATGGACCAGCGCCGCAACGCGCTGGTGGGCGCCGCCTACCTGATCGCGGCGGTGAACGACATCGGCTGGAAGTACCACCCCGAGGGCGGCAAGAGCACCGCGAGCCAGATCGAGATCTGGCCCAACGCGGTCGGCATCCTGCCGGAGTTCGCGCAGGTGAGCATCGACTTCCGGCATCCGGAAGTCGCCGGCGCCGAGTCCATGCTGGCCGACGTCGAGGCCGCGGTCGGGGACTGCGCGAGGCGGGGCAACGTCGACTTCGAGATCGTGGACCGCTGGCGTTTCGGCGACGAGCGCTTCGATCCGGACTGCGTCCAGCTCGTGCGCGACGCCGCCGACGATCTGGGCGTCCGGTACATGGACATGCAGAGCCAGGCCGGGCACGACGCCTACAACATGACCCATGTCTGCCCCACCGCCCTCGTCTTCTGTCCCTGCGAGAAGGGCATCACCCACAACGAGGCCGAGAACGTGGAGAAGGAGGACGCGGCGCCGAGCGTCAACGTGCTGCTGCACGCGGTGCTGGCGCGGGCGAACCGGGCCACTCGGTGACGCGACTCTCCGGATGGGGGCGCGGGGTCTCGTCCCGTTGCCGTGCAACCGGCCTGAACGCGAGGCGGGCGGGACTGTGCCGACGCGAGCGGACGAACGAGGCCGTTGTGGAGCTCACGCGCACCCTCGCCATCACCCATGGCGTGCAACTGGTGCTGCACTGCAGCGCCCATGCCCGCGACGAGTCCTTCCATAGCTGGCACCACTTCTCGGTATGCCGGGCCGTCGAGAACCAGATCTGCTTCCTCAGCCTGAACCGGGCCGGCGAGGACTACGGCAACTCGATCTTCTGCCCGCCGTGGATCGACGAGAGCAGCCCCGGCCTGCGCTTTCCGCAGACGGCGGAGAAGTTCGAGACCATCGAAGTCGATACGGACGTGATCGAGCGGGTGAGGAAGATCTATCCGTTTCTCGCCGACAGAGCCGGGGACTATTCCGCGTTTGCTCCGCTCCGCGCGGGATTGTGAGGTGACAACGATGCGGAGGGCCTGCAAACGGTAGTGCCTCAGTTTGACTTCGGAGCAGTGATGTTCCGTTGAGGAAGAAAATCAAAGTGGGACACTACAGAAAACTGGATATCCTGCAATTTTTAGACAGGTTCAAGATGTCACGTTCTTCGCGCAGCCAGAGGACCTCACGACGAAGACAGCGAAGTTCTCGGCGATACGAAGCTGCGTCTCAGGTCCCGACGACTGCCGGCGCGCCTATTCGGTTCGCGACGGCGGTGTACAGATCGATGTCCGTTTCCGGAGCCTTGATGCTGACCACCAAGGCGTATCGCGCACTCCGATCGTACCGCTCGAGGTTGGGACGTGTCCTCCACCAGCCCATGGCAGGACAGACGGCGATGTATCCTCGGCTCGCGAGATCAACGGCGCTTCCGCGCCAGATATCTCCATGCAGAGAGCCCTTGTGACGATTCCGTGTGCCGATCAGCCACGCCGGGTCGTTATCGTCCCGTGCGGTCCCTTGCTCCTCATCTCGTGCTGCTGCGTTGATCCGGCCTCGAAACGCATCGATCGATTCGAGAGATCTCTTCACGTCGAAACGAAGGCGATGGGACGCGTATCGGTATCGTGAAGTGACACCCCTCTGCGAAGGACTCGGTTCGATGAAGTAAGAGAGCGTCACGCGCATCTCTACCTGCGTCTCCTTCAGCTCCTCAAGTGCGTCGCCAGGCCACGGCAGAGCGTGGAGATGCATTTCGCGCGTTGTAGGTAGGCTTCCAGGATCCTTCTTGAAAGGCTGCAAGCTCTCTTGCACGACCATGGTCAGAGAGTTCGAGACGCTCCAGAGCGCACGGTCGAGGTCGGGGACTCCAAACCCGCAGCATCTTGCCAGTTTCAGGTAGTCGTCTTTCGACGGAATCTTGCTTGCGGGAAAGAACATCCGCTTCATTGTATCCGTCCACTGTGCGGAATGGACAATGAGAGCACGGATGGTTTCCGGCCACAATTCCGGATATTCAACCATCACCCGAGCCGCCAGCCGCGATGCAAGCGCTGTCGCCGCACTCGTGGCATTCATGGTGGTAAAGGGTCGGGCGGCAGGGCGGTGATGGGTCGTCAAGAGGCTGAGGCTTGGCATCGAGACGCTCCCGAGTGCGTCTTTGGCTGCATTTCCCCCTTCGCACACCACGTCTGGCTTGAACGGCCAATGCCTCTGCCATGTCGTCGAAGTTGTGCTGAACGGGCTCAAGCCACCTCCGGGGGCGACTGCCCTATAACCACCTGCATCCGATTCAGTGATCCGGACAAGCTCCGTACAGGCGCCGACCGTGAGAGCGTTCCAAGCCTGGGCCGGATCGTGCACTCCGTCCGTCTCGTTGCTGAGAGGGTATTGGGACCATGCATTGGGATCATCTACATTTCCGGCCGACACAATGAGCAAGCGCGGTCGAGCACCGTATCCGTCGACATCCGCAGCCAGCGAATCGAGTGCGGCAGACCAGGCGGATGGCTGACCTCGATCCCGATTATCTCGGGCTGTCACGGCCATGCTGAAGATCCTTGCCCGATTCGGAGCGGTGATCTCTGGTCGGCTTACGGCCTCGATTGTGCGAAGACCGTGATGGCGGTGATCGTGACCGCCCGCGCCGCCGTGTGGCAATAGCTTCACGGACTCGAGGCGATGGTCGAATTTTACCGGACCCTTGCCGTCGAGTAGATCCATCAAGTTTCCCGCCAAAGCCAGTCCGGCCATCTCGGTGCCGTGACCGTGGTTGTCGTCGGTCCCCCAGGCGGGTTCGACGGTGTGGAGGTCCTGTGCGGCCAGCGCGGGAGCGAGCAAAGGGTGACCCCGGTTGACACGGGTGTGCCCCCGGAACTGATCAGTATCAATGAAGGTATGTCCGTCGAAGGGGTACGACATTGTCAGGACAAGCCACGTCGGCTCGATACGTTTCCGCGAGCACAGGCCATGCATGGTCGAATCGTTGGCTCTGCACGAGCGAGCGCAGGGTGAGAATGGCTTGCCCGCCGGGCAGGCCCCAGCGCATCCCGGAGCGCTTGAGCCGTTCGGTGACCAAGGTCTTGCAGGCCGCCTCGACGACCCCGGAGCCGATGGGCAGGCCCCGCGCCTTGGCCTCGGCGTAGCCCATGCGGTGGCGATTGCCGCGGAAGTAGCCGAGCACCTGTGCGATGCGCTCCTCGTCGGGATATCTCGTGCGCAGATGCACCAGCGCGCGGATGACCCGCTCGACCCCGGCGGGCTCATGACGCAGCCGGTGGCGATAGGTGTTGAGCTGCGTCGCCGCCTTGGGCGAGGCGGTGCCGTAGGCGGCGTCGAAGGCGTCGCTGAGCTGCTCGACGGCGTGGTAGAAGTCGATGAGTTCGACGCCCTCGGGCAGCGCACCGGAGAGGAACGTCCAGTTGTCCTTCGCCCCGTCGGCGAGCTTGACCACGGTGAGGTCCGGGCGCGGGGCGCGCACCGCCGCGACCTCGGCGGCAACCATCGCCTTGAGGCTCGCCTTGCGCGGCTGCGGCATCCGGCCCATGCGCACGCTGTACAGCCGCTCGCCCTGGGCATCGACCAGCGAGACCGTGGCACAGCCCGCCTCGCGGTATCCGCCGCGCATCGGCGCCATCACCCCGTCGAGCGAGACCACCACCGCACGGGCCGCCTCCGGCACCGCGACGCTGGCCTCGCGCACCGTGGTCTCGAACGTCTCGCGCTGCGCCTCCCAGCGCGCCGACAGCGCCTTGGGCAGCCGGTCGAGGCTGCTCTTCGACGGCTGCATCGGCCCGAGGGTGGCCAGCACCTGCTCGGCGTCTCGCGGGGTCAGATGCGAGACCAGCAGCGCACCGTGGCGCGCCGCGAGCGGCGTCCAGTACCCCTCGACGATGCCCACCCGGCGCTCCAGCGCCGCCACTGCCCGCGCCCCGCGCCGCGCCCGGTACAGCGTGCGGGTCACCGACACCGGGCCGGCGGTGGTGAGGTAGGTCTGGGCACTGCGACACGCCCGGCGATGGACCTCGCCGTCGATGAGCACGAACGGCAGGTCCACGTCGTGTCGGGCGAGCGCCTGTTCGGTGACCGCGCACTCGGTGCGGGCGAACAGGGCGTGGAGCTCGCGCTCGAAGTTCTCGAACGAATGCGTGTCGGACGATTCGTACTTCTTCAGCAGCGCACTCACGCGCCGGGGGAGTGCTTCGAGCACGCTCCAGACATCTTGGGGAGTGGGTTTGTCGGTCGGCGTATGGGATACTTCCATTGGGGCAGCCCTCCACAGTGTTGGGATTTCGCGCACAGCATTGTTGCAGAGGATCACTGCCCCGTCTTCCCCTCTGAGCTTGCCTGCGGTGACAAAGTGTCACCGGAGACGGGTTCTTCTTCGTCTGGCGTTTTCCACAAATCTTTAGAATTCGATCATTTAGGAGTATTAGCTCGTGTCAGTTCTAGATCTACACCCGTTGACACCCGGATTCTGTCTGCGCCGTCCTCCTCCAGGATATCGATGTCGGGCTCGCCGAAGATGACGAAGAGGTTGCCCTTGCCGGTGTTCTTCAGGTCACCGGCCATGTGCAGGTCGGCGTTCATGCGCGCCTTGAGCACCGGGATGCGCCCCAGCCTGTCGAAATCGGTGGCGTGGGCGTCGTAGCTGAAGGCGCAGGCGATCAGCACGTCGAAGCCGGCATCGGCGGCCTCGCGCGCGACGTCCACCAAGTCGGATCGCGCGACGGTGCCGAACTCCGGCCCGACGAAGACACCGGCGCGGCGGGTGGCGCCGTCCTCGCCGCCGCCCTTCGCGTAGCGGCCCTCGGCGCAGACATAGTAACCGGGCCAGGGGGTCAGCGCCGTAAACACGATGCGATCCTCCTTGCGCGCCTGCTGCACGCCGGCCGTCCTGAGGTTCTCCAGGATCATGTCGGTGAAGTGGGCCGCCTCGCCGTAATCGGGCCTTCTTCGTTCGGCGATTCCGGTGGAGGTGAAGAACTCGTCGTTCTCGTCGACCGCCAGCATCCGGTGCGGCGCCAGGCTCTCGACGGTGAAGGGGCCGGCGACGCGGATGCGGGACTTGTCCTCATGGGGCCTGTCGTAGAGATACTCGGTGTCCGCCCTGGCGGCGATGGAGGCGTCGATCTCCTTCTGGCGGGCGAGGCGCGCCTCCCACCATTCGGTGTGTGCGGCGGTGGCATCGATGGGCCAGTCCCCTCCGGCTTCTCGCGGGACTTCCCATTCCTCCCAGCGCTCTCCGAGACAGTCGTTGAGTCGGATGCGGAGCGGTTCGAGGGTCTCCTGCCAGCGTTCCCAGATCACGTCGATCTCGGTGTTGCTGGCGATGGATTTCAGCGTGATGTGGGGTACACGCTCGTAGACGAAGCCCTGGCGGATATCGCCGCCGGTCGGGGCCTTCGACGGTGCGCTCTGCGCGATCTCCGCTTCCTTCCACTGCCCTTCGGGGCTGTCCTTGCCGGCGCCGGTGGCAAGCTTCAGGGCGAGCCGCGCAAGATTGGGGTTCGCCTCCCGGTTCGCCGAATCGAGGTGCTCCAGGAGCTGCCGGTTCGCTTTGCCGGAACCGGGGGCGACCTCGGTCAGCCAGATCACCGTCTCCACGGCCTCGACTTGGCAGAAAAACGGGCGGAAACCGATGAACTCGTGGGAACGCCAGTGGCGGAGCAACCGGGCCGTTTCGGGCGTGACCCGCCACTTCGCCGAGTCCGGCAGCGCCCGCCAGCGGTCCACCGCAACGCGGACGTGGTTGATGGTCTGCGCGAGATCGTACTGCTGATCGGCGGTCGCGGCCCGCCGCGCCTCCTCGTCGAAGATCAGCGTCCGCTGCGTGCGCTTTCCCTTCTTCGGCGCGGGGACCGGCGTGACGAACGAGACATCGCGCCGGCGGTCGACAATCCGGTTGGTGGGCTGCCCGTCATCGTCGAGCTCCCAATGCCGCGCCGGGTATTCGTATGGAGAGTTGAGGACCGGGCGGTCGAAGAACCGATTGCCTGCTTCCATGTCGCCTGTGTCCGTCCGCTGCGTTGCGGGAACAACTTCAACGCTGGGGTTGGCCGGCGGCGGACCCCCGGTGCGGGCGAGCCAGCCGCCGGGCTCTGCGAGCAAGCCTTGCGGTCCTGATGAGATGGATCATCCCGTCGGGTGCGGGCTCGGCGCTCGATATCCGCTTCTTGCGGTGCTTCATGTCGCAGCCATTCCCGCCAGGCGAGAACATGCCCTCGAAGTCCCCTCGATTGGACACCCTGGTGGTCGGAATCGCGCCGGAATCCCACCACGACACGGCCTCTCCGGGCGTTGGCGGGAATCGCTGTTCATGTCGAGAGTCCGACTCTTTGCCGGATCGACTCCGCCAGGCTTCTGAAATCGCGCCAGGCGTCGGAGACGGCCGCGGCGTGGCTGCCGATCGCGCCGTCGGCAGCGGTCAGGCGGAAGACGGGCTTCCGGGCCTCCCGCGCCATCGGAACCAGGCTCCGATAGTGCCGGACGGTCGCAAGGCAGTGCCCATCGTTGGCCGGCTTGTCGGGCCAGGGGCCGCTGTCGCGCTTCAACAGGTACCGGTGGTAGGCCTCGGGCATGCGGTTGACCCACTTGTCATGGGCCTGCACCGGCCGGCCCAGACGCACCCCATGCTGCTGGACGATGTATCCCATCGGCTTCATGGCGCCCCCGGGCAGGGGAAAGCCGGGCGGGCTCCAGTTGCCCCGGCGTTTCGACCATTCTCCCGTCCAGTGGGCCAGCGTCGGGCCCAGATTCCTCAGACCCTGGAGGGAGAACAGGTCCGTCCCCAGCGGAGCGATGACGTGATCGGTCGCGATCAGCGCCGAGCGGTTCAGGGCGCCCAGACTGGGACCGGCATCCACCAGGACGATCGTCGCGTCGATGGCCTCGGCGCCGCGCTGCATGATCTGCCAGAACGCGGTGAGGATGCGGAACGGGCGGTACAGACCGGAATCGCCCAGGGCATTGGGCCATTCGCTCGACAGGCTGCCCTCGAAGCTGGAGAGCGCCAGGTCGCCGGGAATCAGTCCCAGCGTTTCGGAGACCGGGTGAACCCGCGGCGCCCGCAAATCCCCCACCTCCGTCAAGGGCTGGACGCACTGGTAGATGGTCCGGTCTTTCGCGTCCTCCTCCCACAGCGACTCCAGCACGCTTTCGCTGAGGAAGGCCGCGGTGAGGTTCGCTTGCGGGTCGAGATCGCAGGCCAGAACGCGCTCGCCGATCCCGGACAGCATCCAGGCCAGATGGTAGACTAGGGACGTCTTGCCGACGCCCCCCTTGTTGTTGAAGAAGGTCAGGACCGGCGCGGCCATCACGCAGCTTCCGCGGCTCCGGGAACGGCCCTCGCCGTGGCGAGCAGGTGTGTCGACTCGACCTCGAACTCGAGCTCCGGGTGTCCCGCCTCGCGCAACAGGCGTTTCGCGGTCGGGATTCCGACGCCGAACCTCTGGACGAACCCCAGCACCTTCATCGACTCCGCCACGTTCGGATTGCGGTAGTCCGTCATCCCGGGGCGGGCGAAGTTCGCCGTCGTGACCGATCCGAAGGGTCCACCGGGATTCTGGATCTCGATCCTGTCGTCGAACCAGGTGACGCGAACGGGAGCGTTCGTCGTTTCGTAATCGCGGTGAATGACCGCGTTCCGTGCGAGCTCCCGCAAGGCGACCAGGGGGTAGCTGTCGGTGCGGCGTTCGATGTTCCGGCTGACGATGTCGACCCGGCGAAGGTTGAGTGACCGCAGCTTGTCGTCGAGACGCGACAGCATTTCGGAGATCGTCCCGTCGATCGTCCTCTCGTCCAGGATCGGGTCCGACAGGTCGCTCCCTCCGATGCGCAGGAACTGTATGTACGCGCCCGGGATGAAGTCCCGCGGACGGACCCCGAGCACCAGCAATCCGAGAATCGTCGTTCGCACGTCGTCGACGGAAGCGATCATCTTGGCTGCGGCCAGGCGTTCTTCCAGGCTTCGGTCGTTGGCCCGCAGGAGCTCGCGGTCGACCGCATTGGGCAGGTATTCATCCTCGAACCGGCGTCGGTCGAGATCGGCGAGACCGGTCCCCGGCACCGGCGAAATATCGAAAGGACGGTCTCCGTAGCGCCGCCGCTCGTTCAGTATCCGCTCTTCCTGGGCCGTCGCCGTGCCCCGGCGCGGACCGTTGCGAATCTGGATCGCGCCCCTGTAGCGCACCGGGGGCGAGTCGGACGGGAGGACGGTGACCACGGCGACATCGTGTCCTCGATACGAGCGCTTCTCGGACAGGAGCGTCGGTGGCGGCACGATGTTCCCGTCGCTGCGCATGTCGGCCAGCGTACGCAGCATCTCGTCGGTGACGACGATGCCGGCGGGAGTGCCGTCGTCCCGCAACCCGACGACTGCAATGCCCGGTCGGCCCGAGCCGGGAAGATCGTTGGCGAACGCACAGATCGCTTCCCGAAGCCGCTCCCGTGCGTTGCCCCCCAGCGTCTCCTTGAACTCGACCCGCGTGCTTTCCGCCCCCTCGATCAGGCGCGCCAGCTCGTCATCGTCCAGCCTCGGGATCGCGTCGTTCATGGCCTCGTTTCGACACTTTCGCCGATAGCCGCCACCGCGACCACCATCGGGACCGCCACCGGGATCGCCCGTGAAGCTTCCTCGAAGCCGGGCCCGGTCCGAAAATCCGCCGGGCTCTGCGCGTGGAGCGGCCGGTGACGGCGCATTATGCCCATGCGGCCTTCTGCCGTTCCAGATTCCCCGCAACGCTACAGCCGGTCGTACTTCGTCGCGTTGCCCCGGGCCTTCTCCGGCGGGTACTTCTCCTCGTTGCGCGCGATCTTGCGCCGCACCGCGGCGTCGAGGTCGACGCCGACCTTGTCGGCGAGGCGCAGGAGGTAGATCTGGACGTCGGCGATCTCCTCGGCGACGCGCTCGTGCAGCGGGTGGCCGGGCCGCACCGCGCGCGACTGCGCCTCGTCGAGCCACTGGAAGATCTCGAGCAGCTCCGCCGCCTCCACCGAGAGGGCCGCGGCGAGGTTCTTCGGGGCGTGGAACTGCTCCCAGTCGCGCGCGTCCGCGAAGCGCCGGAGCGCGCGTTGCAGCCCGTCGACATCGAGCCTGCCCACCGGGTCGGGCCTGCTTGCCGGATCGAGCCTGCCCACCGGGTCGGGCCTACTCACCGGTAAACCTCGGCTCGCGCTTCTCGAAGAACGCGCGGGCGCCCTCGAGGTTGTCGCGGGTCATGGCGGTCTGCACGAGTGCCTCGGTCTCGAAGCTGAGGGCGCCTTCGAGCGAGCCTTCGAGCGCGGCGTCGATCATCGCCTTGTGGAGCTGCCGGGAAGAGGCATCGCTGGAAAATACGTCCCGGCCGAGGTCTTCTTCCGGCCTGATGTCGTCGCCGGCCGTCACGCGGCCAATTCGTCCCGCCGCGCCAGCTCGGCCAGCGCTTCTCGAACGAAACCGTCGGGCAACAGGCTCGTATCCGAATAGCGCGCGCGCCTGTGCCTGCCGCCCATGTTGACCAGACACAGGGCGCCGCCGTCCGAGTCGCAAAGCAGCAGGACCGAGCGTCCGCGCCCGCCCGGCGCATCGATGGCGACCTCGCCGTCCGGAGTCGGATAGACCTCGAAACGCCGGGGCGAAAGTTCGTACATGGCCCGCAACAACCGGCGCGCATTCGCCAGTGCCGCATCCGACGGCGCCGGATAGCCTTCTTCCCGCGCCTCGCCTGCTGCTTCGTCCAGATTTTTCAGAGCATCCCGCAGTTCGCCGTTCCGGCCACCGGCAAATTCCATGAGTTCGACTATTCTGGAAGATCGGCTGTCCGGACTCGATGTACTTGAATCCGCCATCGCACTGCCAGCAACCGTACTATCGGCAACGGGCCTCAACATTTCCTCGAACAACCGCTCACCGTTATCGAGCCTCCTGAATATCCAGACAAGATGATTCGAGAAGACGTTGGGTAACCAGGGAACCGACTCGGATGGCACATGAACTACCGTCGATCTGGATGTCGACCAATCGAACCGACCCCCGGACGACCCTGTCATGGTGGCCTCGACCGTCTGTACTTGTGCCGTCATCGGGATGTCACCTTTGCATGGAACTTTGCCACGAGGTCGTCGAAATCGGCAATGTCGTCCCTCCAGGCGCCGAGAATGGCCAACACCCTCTTGATACGCGCCTCCTGGGTCTCCTCCGAGATGTCCCGATGAATATTGACCTGAAACAACAGTCCGTGGCTCATGGCGCCGTCTTCCATTTTCGCGCTGACACCGCCGACATCCAGGGTAATCCTTCTGCCTTCGCAACCGTAAACCGCCTTCAGATGGACATCCGGCCGTACATCCCTGAAAGACATCCACTTGCTGTCGTCCAGCAGAGTATCCGCCACAGTGTACCGCGAGCTGCCGGTCGGCGATCTGAAGCTCCTGGCGTTGATTCCGACCGCGCTGTACGAAGTGTGCGTGACCGTCTGCACGAACCGTCTTGCCAATTCCGGAGCCACGCAGGCATCCTCGGCAAGCGGCTCGCCCTTTTGCTCGAACACAAACCGGTGAGGTTCGGCCCTGACGGCGATATCGCCTTCGAACATCACTTGGGAAAACACGGAGGTCGATATGGACGGTTCTTTCAAATTCAACGCCTTGTCCACGATTCCGTTGTAGCGAAGAAAATCGGGGTTGAGGATCGAAGGATCGTTCTGGTTCGCGACAAGCACGACGGACAGCTCCACCAGCCCGATCCCGGTGTCGGGTCTGCTCTCCGCCGATCGCGAACCTTGCGCCATTGCCGCTCCGAAAATCCGCGCCCGGTTCGTCGCGTGGATCAACCGGCGGACGAAACCGCGCTTGGATAGTACCACTGCCGGGTCGTGCTCAGTTGTCGTGCTCGACCGCCAGCGTCCTGGCTCAGCGGCGCAGTCTGATTCCTGCCACTTCCCGATCTCGCGTCTGCGGCCGCCGGACCGGAATGATGACAATGATGACCGAAGACGGTATCCGCTACCTTTCGCGCCGCGACGTGGAGCGGCTCGCGGTGTCCGCGCGCGAGGTCGCGGACCGTCTCGAGGTGCTGCTCGTCGCCGAACGGACCGGGGACGCCTGGGAAGCTCCGAAGGCGAGCATCGCGCCCGGAGACGGGCGCCTCGCCCTCGCGCTGCTGAGCGCCGGGCGCGGGCCCCCGCTCGCGGTGGTCAGCCCGTCGTCGCGGCGCCCCTCGTCGCGCTCGGCCTGGCGGACCCAGTTGCGCAGGGTCTGGTCAGAGCATTCGAGCTCGCGGGCGAGCTCTCGGATGGCCCGCCCCGAACGGACCCGCTCCACCATCTGGTGGCGAAACTCGGGCGGGTACGGCAGGTGGGTTCGTGGCATCGTGGATTCCTCCTTCCCAACGGCCAAAGGGTTCGGTATCCACGGAAACGGGTCAACTCCACCGAGTTCATGTGTCCATTTGGCCTCTGCCTTCACCCGTGAACGCGGCGTCGGGCTGATGGTGGAGTGTCAGTCCGACGCCGATTGCTCGATTTGCTCGATACGGCCCACAAGGCCTTCGAGGTCGCAGATGACCCGGGCTCCGCTCTCGATGAAGTCGCTGCGCTGGCACACCAGGAATCGCCGGTCCGCGCCCACGAGGTCCGCGTTGGCCTCGAGCCGCGCCATGTCGCGGAGGGCGGGGCGGGTGGTGAGCTTGATCTCCATCGCCCAGAGCTCCGGGCCGGTGCGGACGAGCAGGTCGATCTCGCGCTGGTCGCTCGTGCGCAGATGGAATGCCTCGAACGGCCTGCCGGTGGCGTGCAGCGTGGCCAGCGTCTGATCGATGACGAACCCTTCCCAGCTCGCGCCGACCCACGGCTGGGCCAGGAGGGTGTCCCGGTCGCGCACGTTCAGCAGCGCGTGCAGCAGCCCCGCATCGCGCCAGTACACCTTGGGACGCTTGACGAGGCGCTTGCGCAGGTTCGCGTGGTATGCGGGCAGGCGTCGCACCAGGTATGCGCCCTCCAGGTAGTCCAGGTAGCGATCGACCGTGTGATAGGAGAGCGCCAGGCTCTTCCCGATCCGGCTGGCATTCCATTCCTGGCCGTGCGCCGCCGCGAGCATCAGCAGCAGGCGATGCGTCGTCCGGGGATGGGCGGGCAGGCCCCAGTTGGGGAGGTCCCGCTGCACCAGCAGGTTCAGGTAGTCGTGCTGCCAGACGGGGAAGCCTCTGCCGTCCAGCACTCCGCCGTCGGGATAGCCGCCGAAGAGCCAGAGCCGGCGTCGTTGCGGATCACTCCCGAGCTCGGTGTGGAGCAGAGGGGTGAGCTCGACGATGGAGAGCCGTCCGGCGAGCGACTCGGAGACCTGCGTCATGAGAGAGGGGGAGACCGAGCCCAGCAGCAGGAATCGGCCGTTACGGCGCCGGTCGCCGTCGATCGCGCCGCGCAGCCGCGGGAATATCTCCGGCCAGGCCTGTGCTTCGTCCAGAATCACGAGCGCGGGTCCGTTCGCCGCCTCGTCCCACTCCAGGTCGAGCCGCAGGCGGTCGGGTTCCTGCTCCAGATCGAAGTATCGTCCGCCCAGAGACCGGGCCAGCGTCGTCTTGCCGCACTGGCGGGGACCGACCAGCGCGACGGCGGGAAAGGCCCCGAGGCGGGCGCGCAGGAGCGTACTCGTCTTTCGGGTCAACATGTCTTGCATTTTAGAAATGAATTTCTGATTTGCAAGAACGCTCCCGTCGACCCAGCGATTCCTACCGACGCCCGGAGAGGTAGGGCGTCAGGCGGCGAGCTCGATCCGCCCGTTGCCGAGCACGACGGCGTCGCGCTCCAGGGCGCGGGTGCGGAACGACACGACGTCGCCGTCGGTCCACATCTCGGTGCGCAGCGTCTCCCCCGGATAGGCCGGGGCGGTGAAGCGCACCTGCATGGTGCGGATGCGCCCGCCGTCGTAGCCGCACACCGCGGCCATCACCGCGTGCCCCGCGTAGCCCATGGTGCACATGCCGTGGAGGATGGGCCGCTCGAAGCCCGCCGCCCGCGCCACCGCGGGGTCCACGTGCAGCGGGTTGCGGTCGCCGCTCAGGCGGTAGACGAGCGCCGCCCCGGAGGCCACCGCGAGGTCGTGGTGGAGGTCGGGCTCGCGCCTGGGGAGCCGATGGACGGGCCTCGGCCGCGCGTCGCTTCCCCCGCAGCCGCCGTCGCCGCGCAGCAGCGTCGTCTGCTCCAGGGTGCAGACCGGCTCGTCCGTCGCCTCCTCCACGACATCGCGGCGCGCGAACATGAACGCGCCGAACGCGGGACCCTTGTCGTCGATTCCGACGATCCGGGTCCGGCCGCGGAGCGGCACGCCGACCGGAAGCGGCCGGTGGATCGTGAACGTCTGCTCGCCGTGCAGCACACGCTTCCAGTCGACGCCGGTCGCCGGGTCCCTGAGCCAGAACCCGGGGTAGGCGACGACGTTCGCCATCATCGGCAGCACCTCGAGCCCGCTCTCGTAGACGTGGCGCAGGTGGCCGGGATGCTCGGGCTCGGCGCCGAAGCCCACCCCGAGCGCGTAGAGGATGCAGTCGGTGTCGCTCAGGGTCCGGACGACCTCGGGGACCGCGTAGCTCATCATCGAGTCGTAGGTCATGGCCATTGCGTGCGGGCTCCTCTCTCGTTAGCGGTGAGCAGGGTGGATGGCCGGGTGGCCGGCCGCGGGTGCGGACTGACGGGCGGCGTCACGCGCGCCCCGTTGCCGGCCGGCTTCCGTCGGTGGTCACCCCGGCCTCCACGAGCGCCTCGATCTCGGCCCGCCCGTAGCCGATCTCGCCGAGGACCTCGACGCTGTGCTCGCCGAGCTTCGGCGGGGCGCGGCGGATGGCGCCGGGGGTCTTCGAGAATCGGGCCGGGATGCCCGGAAAGCGCAGCGTCCCCAGCTCCGGGTGCTCCACCGTCTCCCAGAAGCCGGTGGCGACGAGATGGGGGTCCTCGACGAGGTCGTCCGGGTGGTTGACCGGCGTCGACGGAATGTTCGCGGCGTCGAACGCTTCCAGCCATTCGGCGGTGGTCCGCTCGGCCAGCAGCTCGCCGAGCATCGCGTAGACCTCGTCGATGTGCGCGAGGCGGCTCGGCAGGGTCCGGAACCGCGGGTCCTCGGCCAGGTCCGGCCGGTGCGCGATCTCGAACAGCGCCGCCCACTGCCGGTCGGTATAGGGGAGTGCGCCGATCCAGCCGTCCCGGGTGCGGTAGGGCCGCCGGCCGGGGGAGAGCGCGCGCGGATAGCCCATCGACCCCCGCGGGGGCTCGAAGGTCTTCCCGTAGAGGTGCTCGAACATGTTGAACGCGACCAGCGTCTCGAACATCGGCACCTCGATGCACTGGCCCTCGCCGCGCTGGCCCTCGACCCGCTGGCCCTCGACCCGCTGGCCCTCGATGCACTGGCCCTCGACCCGCTGGCCCTCGATGCACTGGCCCTCGACCCGCTGGCCCTCGATGCACTGGCCCTCGCCACGCTGGCCCTCGATGCACTGGCCCTCGACCCGCTGGCCCTCGACCCGCTGGCCCTCGACCCGCTGGCCCTCGACCCGCTGGCCCTCGATGCGCTGGCCCTCGACTCGCTGGCTCTCGACCCGCTGGCCCTCGCCGCGCTGGCCCTCGATGCGCTGGCCCTCGATGCGCTGGCCCTCGATGCGCTGGCCCTCGATGCGCTGGTCCTCGCCGCCCCGCGCGCGGTCGAGGAGGGCCGCCAGCACCGCCACCGCGACGTGCAGCCCGGTCACCTTGTCCGCGACCACGGAGGTGACGTAGCGCGGCTCGCCGTCCGTCGCCTGGAGCGCCGCGAGCCCCGAGGCGGCCTGGATCATGTCGTCGTAGGCGGGCTTGTGCCCGTAGGGCCCCGAGCGGCGGAACCCCCAGGCGCCGCAGTACACGATCGACGGGTTGCGCGCGCGCACCGCGGGGTAGTCGAGTCCGAGCCGGTCGATCGCCTGCGGGCGCATGTTGTGCACGAACGCGTCCGCGCCCGCGAGGAGCCGCATCATGGCCTCCAGGCCCCGCGGGTCCTTCAGGTCGAGCACGATGCCGCGCTTGTTGCGGTTGTTGGTGAGGAAGATCGCGCCCATCCCGTCCTCGACCGGCGGCGGACCGGCGCCGCGCACCGCGTCGCCGCCGGGCGACTCGACCTTGATCACGTCGGCCCCGAGGTCGCCGAGCATCTGGGTCGCGACGGGGCCGAGCAGGACGGTGGTGAGGTCGATGACCCGCACTCCGCGCAGAGGGCCGGCGGTCTCGTCCTTCGTGCTCGTCACCAGTGCTCCTCCAGGGCGGGCGGCGGACTCGCGTAGCCGCGTAGCCGCGCCGCCCCGCCGGCTTCGTCCCTCGTGCTCGTCATCGGTGCCTCCGTCGCGCGGTCTCCGCAGTGTCGCCGACGCCCGCTTCCGTCTGTCCGACAGCGATTCCCGCCTGGCGGAAGCATGCTCCCGGCTTCCCCCCGACCCGGCGCCCGAGAGTCGGAATCGCGCCGGAATCCCACCACGGTACAGCCTCTCCGGGCGCTGGTGGGAATGGCTGTCTGTCCGATGGGTCGATGGAGTGCACTGGAAGAGCTGTGCGATAGTCAAGGGCGGAACGTTTCCCGCAGGGAGGAGCGGCGCCATGAGGCAATTCCTCGACCTCGACCGTTTTCCTCTGGACCGCCCCGCCGACTTCGGCGGTCGGGCGTTGCTTGCCGGCTGCCGGCGGGACCTGCGGGAGACCGGCATGTTCAGTCTCCCGGGGCTGATCCGGCCGGAGGCGCTGGAGCGCTGCGTGGCCGAGGTGGAGCCGCCGTTGCGGACGGAGGCGTTCACCCACTCCCGGGAGCACAACATCTACTTCGATGACCACATCGAGGGCCTGGAGGCGGGTCACCCCGCGCTTGCGCGGTTCGAGACGGTCAACCACACGGTGTGCGGCGATCGGATCGCGGCGAGCCTCGTGACCCGGATCTACGAGTGGCGGCCGCTCATCGACTTCCTGGCCGCGGCGATGGACAAGCCTCGCCTCTACCCGATGGCGGACCCTCTTGCCCGCATCAACGTCATGGCCTACCACGCGGGCGACGCGCTCAACTGGCACTTCGACCGCTCGGAGTTCACCACCACCTGCCTCCTGCAGGCGCCGATGGCCGGCGGCGAGTTCCAGTACCGCAGCGGTCTGAGGAGCGATTCGGACCCGAACTACGAAGGCGTCGGCCGGCTGCTGGCGGGGGAGGACGACCGGATGCGGACCCTTGCGCTCGCGCCCGGCACGCTCAACGTCTTCAAGGGCAGGAACACGGCCCACCGCGTCTCCCCCGTCGAGGGCGGCCGGGCGCGCATCATCGCCGTGTTCTCCTACTACGAGACGCCGGACGTCACCTTCAGCGACGCGGAGCGGCTCGGCTTCTACGGCCGGAAGGAAGGTGTCGGATGATCGGGAAGCGGCGGTGCGGCCGGACCGGACACAGGAACACGGCGACAGTCTCCGGCGCCGCCGCGCTCAGGAACGTGACCCAGGGCGAAGCGGCCCGCGCCCTGAACACTGTCGCCCTCTCGGCCATCACGCCCCTGCCCGCCGCCTGACCACACGCGCGCGGCGGCTTCCGAAAACACTCCAGCAGCCCCGGCACCCGGCCGGCTGCACTGTCGGTCGGTCTGCTTGCACAGGCCACTCCGCGGATGTTCTCATTACTAGACGGGTTGGTGACCAAGCACGCGGAACCCAGCACGCGCGTGGACGCCGACCGATCCCTCGGATATCGGCGTGAAGAAGACCGCCGAGTGTGAATGGCAGTTTGCGAAAGGAGGAACCCCGATGGGAGTTCGCAACGAAACGGTCCTCCAAATGAACACCACATTGGCGGGCCTTGAGGCC
The DNA here is from genome assembly GCA_965202735.1 of Gammaproteobacteria bacterium. Lineage (GTDB taxonomy): Bacteria > Pseudomonadota > Gammaproteobacteria > HK1 > HK1 > HK1. The sequence continues at coordinate 3,825,129 of OZ241844.1, read as the reverse complement.
CTGCGGCTCGACAGCGAGGTTTCAGCGTTCGAAGCGGCTGCCGGCACCGTGGTAGTTGCGGAGGGCGTGGGGCTGCGCTTGACGGTCTCCGCGGGCCAAGCCTCGCCCGCCCCGGGCCGGCTGATCAGACTTCCCAGAGAAAGGATTGTTCTGGAGACGTCCAAGCTCTGGACGCGGGTATCGGTGGAATACCCTGCGAAGGTGGACGAGATCGCTGACGTTGGACGCACACTGGAGCGAGCATGCGCCGCAACCGCCTTGAGAGGTGCGATCCCGACCGCATTCGGATTCAACATCGAGATGGTTTACGACCAGGACTCTGGGGAGAAAGCGATTGATTACCTGGGGCGTCGCTTGCTCCGTAAGCCGGTAGGGCTCGTCGAAGGAGAATCGCGCTTCGGGGGAAGCGCGAGAATTGTGCTCCCAGAATCCGAGAGCCGGCTGTCGGTGGTCGTTGAACCGCGGCTCCAATCGCTCGATACCACGGAGGTCTTCCTCGCAATGAACCAACATTTCGACAGGGGGAGCCTGCCGTCAGCCGTCGAAGTGACAGAGCGGATGAGCGCACTATGGCAACGGGCGCACGCTTTCGCCACGGACCTTGATGAGAGGACGACATGATTCATCGGAGCGGTACGTTCGGTGATCCGGCAGGGGTCTACGACGCTCTCGTCCCGTCGGAGCCAGGGTTCGATCAGGCGAATCGGGCCACGCTCATACTCCCTCGTCTCACCCCTCGACGCGAGGACAACACAGTTGGTTCGAGCTGGGCCCAGCAGCAATTCTCGCCAGGCGGGAGCAGGCCCCTGGAATCTTCTCGATTCGACGCCTTTAAGGTCGAAATCGCACCGGAATCCCGTCACGGTACGGCCTCTTCCGGGTGCTGGCGGGAATCTCTGAACCAAGCCTTCAGTGACCCGGCAGAAGACTCCGGCGTTTGCGTTCTGCTCAAGCTGGAGTTCGATGAAGCAAACCAAGCAGCGACCGCATTCCACCTGACTTCGGCTATGAGTTCGGAGGCGATCCTCCGAGGAAAGGCAAGAGCATCTATCGTGGACTGGGGGGACTGGTCTAAAGACAAAGGGTGGCTGCAGTCCGAGCCAGTGCAAGGGCAGGGAGCGGAGAACGCCGCAACCTGGGTTCGCACGTGGCGCGTTGTGCCCGGACGCATCAACGCTTGGCCGCTGGAGCGGCCAGAGCCGTCTCTCGCGGAGCGGGCCCGGGGGACGCTGAACGAGCTGACGGCCCTCAGTGTGGGCTGGGACGGATACGACGGGCTGCCCACCTTCGCAAGAGTGGCCGAGCACACCCAGCTGTTCCTGAAAGAGGTCGAGGCATACACGAGCAGTGCGCCTGACCTGGTTCCACTTCCGAACGGGGGCGTGCAACTGGAATGGTACATCGGGGAAGTCGAAATCGAGGTCGAAATCGAGCCCGATGGCGCCACCACTATCCTGTTCGAGTGCCGATCGGACGGGAGGAGTGAAGAAATCGAACTCGGCGGATCACTTGACCTTTCGCCAGTAGCGGACTTCTTCCGGGAGCTTCCCCCCTAGATGGACTGCCCGATGACGGTCGACCCGCCGTCGGACCACGACGGACGGGTGATACCCCACGACCATGACCAGCTCTACGCGGATGACATCCTCATTCGCGGAATCACCAATGCTCACATCCAGCGCAACGGCCAGCCCCGCCTGCGCTCATCGGCTTTCAACCTTTCGAGCCCAGCTCGAGACCCCCATGAAGGCATGTCTCTCGCAGCGAAGAAGATCCTGGAGTGCGGAGGAAAGAACCCAGACGAGTGGGCTCGGGAACGGTTCGTAGCGATCGCTTGCCTGCCCGCGAAAACGCTCAGAGATCTGCAAATGAGAGTGGGGTGGGAACCACTCAAAAGCGAGCGGGCGCACTGCGGCGCTTGGGGGTCGCTCAGCAAAAAGGAACGGAAACGGCTTGCCGAGGCAGTGCGATGGCGGTTCCTGAAACAAGCCGAGCCGAAATGCTGACAGCCGGGAACAGAACCGAAACAAGAGCGCCGGATCCCGGTTCGCGTCTGCCTCCCGGTGGGGGGCCGGGAGTTCGAGCAGCGTCACCGTCTGTCTCGTTACGGAACTCCTCCTGTGATTTCACACATTCTGTTCGAGACACGTCCTCTTGGTCCAGGCCGTGACGGGTGTGCCAGCCCGGGGCGGTTCGCGCCAGGCACCCAATTGGGCGGGTCCCGCGCACCATCAGCGACCGCCTCGTGCGCCCCGGCGTCGCTTCGCTGATCTCCGCCGTGTCATCGCCTGTCAGCGTCAGGGTGTATCGGGCTCCCCGCTTGAACCCGATCCGGATCGCTTTCCGTCTCCACACGATTTCGTCCTTGTTCCTGATCGCGCGAGCCCGAATTTTGCGAGCTTCGAGCCGCGCCAGCAGCACCTGGCCGTTTCTTAGCGGTTGGCAGGCCGCCCCGATCGTCTTTCCGCTCTTGGCCACGTGCTCTATCCGCACTTCCGGCCCTCCGCTATGCAGCGAATGCCAGTTCCCGACGAGGAGATGTGCCCCTGTGGGTTCCTCGGGCGCCTTCGCGTTGCGACGCACGACGAGTGCGCCCGCGCACGTGGTGTGCTCGGCTGCGCCGAGCCTCAACTGCTTGGACCGCTGTAGCCCCGCCATGACGATCGGTGTGTAGCCAATGGCCGTTGCGGACGCCCGTCGACGCCGACAGCAAGGTGCGCGCGACCTTCTTCGGCCCGCCCACGAGGAGATGGCAGGAATCGTCAACGGCCGCGACAGGGGTCTGCTCGGAGGATTCGACGGGAAACGGTAGGGAGTGCTTTCTCTCGATGCGTCTTGAACCAGATTGCGAATCGTCCCGTCGTCGTGCTGGATGCGAATGTCCTGTTTCCGTTCCGGAAGCGCGACGTTCCGCTGCGCATGCATCACGTGGGACTGTTTCGGGCTCGATGGACCGAACGGATTCTCGACGAGTGGACGCGGAGCCTCCTTGAACGAAAGCCGTCTCTCGAAGCGAGCGTCCGCTCGCAGCGGCGCGCCATGAGCGAGCATTCCGCAGAAGCGCCGGTTGCCGGAGACGAGCCGCTGATCGGGACGCTCGGCCTTCCCGACGCCGACGACCGCCATGTTCTGGCTGCGGCGACCCGGTGCGGTGCGCAGCATATCGTGACCGACAACCTTGTCGACTTTCCGGCCGAGGCTCTCACGGAGCTCGGAATCGAGACGGCGGTCTCATCTCCTCGGACCGCCCGGCGGCTCGGCCAGGCTGCATGACGGCGGCACCATATGCCGGCGGCGCCATATGCCGGCTGCGCCCGTTGCCTCACTCGCCGAGCGTGGACCGGAGCGCCCGGCGCAATGCCTCGGACGGTCTTCCGTCGACCGGCAGCCCGGCCGCGGCCTGAAAGGCCCGGACCGCGGCGCGGGTCCTCGGGCCGGGGACCCCGTCGGCGGGGCCGGGGTCGTAGCCGAGCCGGGCAAGGGCCCGCTGCACCGCGGCGACCCCGGCGCGGCTACTCCGGGCCTGCCGCCCGCCGTCGCTGGCGGCCGATGGCGCAAGACCTGCCCACGGAGTCGGCCGCCACTCCCGCGCGAGCCGCTGCGCCTCGGCGAGCTGCGCGGCCGTGAGGCGCTTCGCTACCCGGTCCCGACCGCTTACGGCGATCTCCCGACGGTCCTTGTCAGAGGCTGGAAATCTGGCGGCCGCAAGGTTGAACCACTTGTGTGCCCGGACCGGGCCAAGGGTGACACCTCGTCCGAACTCATACATCAGACCGAGATTGCTCTGCGCCGAGGCGTGGCCCTGCTCGGCGGCCCTGCGGTACCACTGCACGGCCTCCGTATAGTCCTGCGGCACGCCCTCGCCGTTGGCGTACATGACGCCGAGATTGAACTGTGCCGAGGCGTGGCCCTGCTCGGCGGCCCTGCGGTACCACCGCACGGCCTCCGTGTCGTCCTGCGGCACGCCCCGGCCGTTGGCGTACATGACGCCGAGATTGAACTGTGCCGAGGCGTCGCCCTGCTCGGCGGCCTTGCGGTACCAGCGCACGGCCTCCGCGTCGTCCTGCGGCACGCCCCGGCCGTTGGCGTACATGACGCCGAGCCGTCTCTGTGCAAAGGCGTTCCCCTGCTCGGCGGCCCTGCGGTACCACCGCACGGCCTCCGTGTAATCCTGCGGACCCCGGCCGAAGATGTCGTACATGAGTCCGAGCCTGAGCTGTGCGTCGGCGTCGCCCTGCTCGGCGAGCGCACGAAGCCGGTCGACGTCTGCGGCGGTGGACGCCTGCTGTGCGGCCGCGAGGGAGAAATGCAGGAGCAGCGCAAGAGTCAGGAAGACGTGTCGAATCATCATGTTTCGCCTCGTGTCCTGCCTCGTTGCAGGTGGTGCGGATTCCGGCTCGGGATGATTACCCATTTCACGGCAAAGGGGGTCGCCGATTCCATTCCGATTCCATTCCGAAGGACCATGTGCCATTGCAGAGCAGGTGCCGGGGACGGGGTGGGGACGTCAGTCATCGGCCGACGTCGCTCCTCGTCTTTCCCGATCCGGGGAGGACTGAAGATCGTCCGAGACCGGCAACGAAACCGGCCGGAAGCCGAAAGAAGCCCCTTTCCCCCCGGGAGAGGGGTTTGCCGTGAAAATACTCTGGGATTCGGCGCAACGCATCCTGTGCGCCGCCGGTCGGCGGCACCGGGCGTTCACACCTTGCGGCGCTCCGGTTGCGGGCTGCGACCGGTAGGCGACCCCGATGTGGCCCGAAGTCCGCCCGCGCGACGAGCACCAATTTTCATTCTACGGGGTGGTCCAGCACGGCGTCGACCATGACCGTTTGGGGTGAGGGGGGGGGTTGGGCTGAGCATGTCCGGGGGGAAACAGGGAATCGGAGGCTTCCCGCCCTCACCCCCGGCCCCTCTCCCGGGGGGAGAGGGGAGAAATGCGAGGGGGCTTCCGGTCGCGCGTCGCCTCCACGAGGCGTTGCAGGTTCACCCTTCCTGATGGAGCGGCGATGCAGGTCGTCGTCGACGGTGCCTGTGGTATTTTTTCGTCGTCGGAGCATGTTCCCGCCTGGCCGGAATTGCTGACTGGAGAGCGAGTGAAGTGGCGGAGAAGATACCAGCGACGGTGATCACCGGCTTTCTCGGCGCCGGCAAGACCAGCATCATCCGGCGCCTGCTCGAGAATGCGGACGGGCGGCGGATTGCGCTGATCATCAACGAGTTCGGCGACGTCGGCATCGACGGCGAGATCCTCAGGGGATGCGGCATCGAGGGCTGCGAGGACGAGAACATCCTCGAGCTCGCCAATGGATGCATCTGCTGCACCGTGGCCGACGACTTCGTGCCGACGATGGAGGCGCTGCTCGGCCGCGAGCGGAAGCCGGACCGGATCGTCATCGAGACCTCGGGGCTCGCCATGCCCAAGCCCCTGGTCAAGGCGTTCAACTGGCCCGACATCCGCACCCGGGTCACGGTCGATGCGGTGGTCACCGTCGTGGACGGCCCGGCGGTGGCCGCCGGCCGGTTCGCGGCCGACCCGGAGGCGGTCCGGGCCCGGCGCGAGGAGGACGACGCGCTGGAGCACGAGAGCCCGCTGGAGGAGCTGTTCGAGGAGCAGCTCGGCTGTGCGGACCTGGTCGTCATCAACAAGGCCGACCTGCTCGACGGCGGGGTCCTCGATACGGTCACCACCGAGGTCACGGGGCAGTTGCGGCCCGCCGTCAAGGTCGTGACGGCGGCGCACGGGGCGGTGGACCCCAGGGTGCTGCTCGGTCTCGGAGCCGCCGCCGAGGACGACCTCGATGCGCGGCCGTCACACCACGACGGCGTGGACGACCACGACCACGACGACTTCGACACCTTCACCGTGGCGGTGAGGGATGCGCCGGGCGTCGACGCGCTGCTCCAGCGCCTGCGGGCGGCCATCGTCGAGCACGACGTGCTGCGGGTGAAGGGCTTCGCCCACATTCCGGGCAAGGACATGCGCCTGCTGATCCAGGCGGTGGGCGACCGGATTCAGCACTACTACGACCGCGACTGGCGCGAGGGCGAAGCCCGGGGCACGCGCCTGGTGGTGATCGGCCACAAGGGCCTGGACGAGAGCGCGGTCCGGCGGATGCTGAACCAACGAGGCCCGCCCGGCGCCGCCGATTGCTCCTGACACCCCGGCCGTCGAGGGGCCGGTCTCGCGGTAGAAATGTTCGCGCGGCAGCCGCTCCATCCTCGGCCCGCACCGCGCCGGCCGTCGAGGGAGAGGAGGAAGCCGTCAGGCGATTGTCGAGGCGGGCGTTTCGAGCCGCCTCACTTCGGCTTCACGGCCGATTCGAAGAACGGCGCGTTCACCATCAGCCGGTTCTCCTGCCGGACGAGCCAGCCCGCCTTGCCGCTCGCCTCGACATAGGCCAGCCACTCCGGGTCCGCCCACATGGCGGCGCGCTTGGCCTCCCGGTCCGCCGCGTTCTCGTAGACCCAGATGTGGATGTACTGGTTCGGGTCCCCGGTCTCGCAGGCGCCGTAGAACAGGGGCTCGCCGAGGTGGCGCTTCTGCGCGGACATGCCCTTCTCCGCATAGAGGGCCAGGTGCCTGCCGATGGTGCCGGGCCGGCAGGTGTAGGTGCGAACGTCGAACAGCATGGCGAGCTCCTCGGTGGGTTGGGGAGAACGGAGAATACTCCGCCGATCTATCGCAATCAGCCCGAATTCTGCGATGCTTTGCGCCGATTCGCGTTCCGCTCTCCGCTCCGCGCACCGGTGACCTCCATGCCGATGCTCCTGACCATTCGCGATGGTGTCGCGTGCGTCGCAGTCGGTCCCGCGCACCGGTGACCACCCATGCCGATGATCCCGACCATCCGTGCTCGTGTCGCGTGCGTCGCAGTCGGTCCCGCGCAACGGTGACTCCTCCATGCCGATGATCCCGGCCATCCGCGCTCGTGTCGCGTGCGTCGCGGTCGGCCCCGCGCACCGGTGACCCCCATGCCGATGATGATTCCGCCATGCCGATGATCTCGGAGTCCACTCCGATCGTGTTCTCCGATCCGCTGCCCGATGCCGTCGACGTCGCGGTGATCGGGGCCGGCGTCATCGGCGCCGCGACGGCATGGTTCCTCGCGAAGCACGGCGCGAAGGTCGCGCTGATCGAGAAGGGGCGGGTCGCGGGCGAGCAGTCGAGCCGCAACTGGGGCTGGGTGCGGCAGCAGGGACGCGACCGCGACGAGCTGCCGATCATGATGGAGTCGAACCGGATCTGGCGGGGGCTCGCCGGGGAGACCGGCGAGCGGGACCTCGCGTTCACCGCCGCGGGCTGCGTCTACCTGGCCGAGGACGAGCGCGACCTCGCCCGGTTCGAGGAGTGGCGCGACATCGCGCAGGAGCACCAGCTCGATACCCGCATGCTCTCGGCGCGGGAGGCGCGCGAAGCGGTCCCCGGCGTGCAGGGGCGGTGGGTCGGCGGCATGCTGACCCCGAGCGACGGCCGCGCGGAGCCGTTCGTCGCGGTGCCGGCGCTCGCGCGCGCGGCGAGAGGGCTCGGGGTGTCGGTCACGGAGCGCTGCGCGGTGCGCACCGTGGAGACGGCGGACGGCCGCGTGCGCGGCGTGCACACCGAGCGCGGGCCGATACGCGCCGACCGCGTCGTGCTCGCCGGCGGCGCATGGTCGACGTACTTCGCCGCGAACGCGGGGCTCGACCTGCCGCAGCTCGTCGTTCGCTCCACCGTGGCGCGTACCGGTCCCGCGCCGGACCATGGACTGCCGAACATCTCCGCGCCGGGGCTCACCATGCGCCGGCGCGCCGACGGCGGCTACAGCGTCTCGACCGGGGACTTCGTGGAGCACTACGTGTGCGCACGGTCGTTCAGGGATCTCGTGAAGTTCCTGCGGCTGATGAAGCAGTCCGCCCGGGACCTGCGGCTCAGGCCGAAGCCCCCGGCCGGCTACCCCGGCGCCTGGGGCGCGAAGACGCGCTGGTCCGCCGACGAGGTCACGCCGTTCGAACGCATGAGGGTGCTCGACCCGCCGCCGTCGAAGGAGGTCGGTCGGCGGCTGCGCGCCCGGCTGCCGAAGCGCGCCCCGTGGCTCGCCGAGGCGGGCATCGCCGAGATCTGGGCGGGGATGATCGACGTGACGCCCGACGCCGTGCCCTACATCTGCGAGGCGCCGGCGCTCCCGGGCCTGTTCGTGGGCACCGGCCTGAGCGGGCACGGCTTCGGGATCGGGCCGGGGGTGGGCCGGGTCCTTGCCGACCTGGTGCTCGGCCGCCCGGCGGGCTTCGACCTCGCGCGCTTCCGCTTCGAACGGTTCACCGACGGCGGCCCCATCGCGCCCGGTCCGTACTGAGCCTCGTTCGATGAGTGAATTCGCAAAGATCCTGGTGGCGAACCGCGGCGAGATCGCCATTCGCGTCCTGCGTGCGGCCAACGAGATGGGCAAGGCCACGGTCGCGGTCTTCTCCGAGGAGGACCGGCTCGCGCTGCATCGCTCCAAGGCCGACGAGTCCTACCTCGTCGGCGAGGGGATGGGTCCGGTCGCCGCCTACCTCGCCGTGGACCGGATCGTCGAGGTCGCGCTCGAGACCGGCGCCGACGCCATCCATCCGGGCTACGGCTTCCTCTCCGAGTCCCCGGAGCTCGCCGAAGCGTGCGCCGCGAATGGCATCGCCTTCATCGGCCCGCGCCCCGACACCCTGCGGCGGCTGGGCGACAAGGTCTCCGCGCGCGCCATCGCCGCCGCGGCCGGAGTACCCACGGTGCCCGCGACCGGAGCCCTGCCCGCGGACCCGGAAGCCGCGCTCGCGGCGGCCGCGGTGGTCGGCTTCCCCGGCATCCTCAAGGCGAGCTGGGGCGGCGGCGGGCGCGGGATGCGGGTGGTGGAGACCCCGGACGCGTTCGAGGCGGCGCTGCTCGCCGCGCGGCGCGAGGCGGCCGCCGCGTTCGGCAAGGACGACATCTATCTCGAACGGTTCATCCGCAGGGCCCGCCACCTGGAGGTCCAGGTGCTGGCCGACGCCGGCGGCCGCATCGTCCATCTCTTCGAGCGCGACTGCTCGGTGCAGCGGCGCAACCAGAAGATCGTGGAGTGCGCTCCGGCGCCGGGGCTCTCCCCCGCCGAGCGCGGGGCGCTGAGCGGCCATGCGCTCGCCATCGCGCGCGAGGCGGACTACCTCAACGCCGGCACGGTCGAGTTCCTCCACGACCTCGACACCGGCCGCTTCCACTTCATCGAAGTGAACCCGCGCATCCAGGTCGAGCACACGGTCACCGAGCAGGTCACCGGGGTGGATCTGGTGCAGGCCCAGATCCGCGTCGCGGAGGGCGCGGCCATCGGCGACGGCCCCGGCGCCGCCTGCCCGCCGCAGGACGCCATCGCGCTGCGGGGCCATGCCGTGCAGTGCCGGATCACCACCGAGGACCCCCTCGACCGCTTCATCCCCGACTACGGCCGCATCACCGCCTACCGGGTCGCGACCGGATTCGGCATCCGCCTCGACGGCGGCACCGCCTACTCCGGCGCGGTCATCACCCGGCACTACGACTCGCTGCTGGAGAAGGTCACCGCGTGGGCGCCGTCGCGCGAAGGCGCCATCGCCCGGATGACGCGCGCGCTCCGCGAGTTCCGCATCCGCGGGGTGGCCACCAACATCGCGTTCCTCGAACGGCTGGTCGGCGACGAGGCGTTCCGGCACGGTCGGGTCACCACCCGCTTCATCGACGACCACCCGGAGCTGCTCGCCTTCACCCGTCCGCGCGACCGGGCGAGCCGGCTGCTGCGCTACATCGCCGAGACCACCGTCAACGGCCATCCGGAGGTGACGGGCCGGCCGCGGCCCCCGGCGCACGCCCGCACTCCGCGGCCGCCCCTCCCGCGGCCGGCGCCGTCCGTCACCGGGGCGAAGGCGGCGCCCGAGGCCGGAAGGCCGGCGGCGGAGACGGGCGGGACAAGCGCGCCGCTCGTCACCGGAGGATCGGCCGCGGAGACGGGCGGGGCGAAGGCGGCGCCCGAGGCCGGAAGGCCGGCGGCGGAGACGGGCGGGGCAAGCACGCCGCTCAATACCGGAGGATCGGCCGCGGAGACGGGCGGGGCGAAGGCGCTGCTCGATTCCGGCGGGCCGGCCGCGGTGGCGGCGTGGATGCGGTCGCAGACGTGCGTCCTCGTCACCGACACCACCATGCGCGACGCCCCGCAGTCGCTGCTGGCGACGAGGATGCGCACCCACGACATGGCGCGGATCGCACCGGCCTACGCCCGCAACCTCCCCGATCTCTTCTCCCTGGAGTGCTGGGGCGGGGCGACGTTCGACGTGGCGCTGCGCTTCCTCGGCGAGTGCCCGTGGGAGCGGCTCCGGCGGCTTCGAGCCGGCATCCCCAACCTCCTGCTCCAGATGCTGCTGCGCGCATCGAACGCGGTCGGCTACACCAACTACCCGGACAACGTGGTCCGGGGGTTCGTGGCTCGGGCCGCGGCCTCCGGGATCGACCTCTTCCGCATCTTCGACCCCCTGAACTCGGTCGAGAACATGCGGGTCGCGATCGACGCGGTGCTGGACACCGGACGGATCTGCGAGGCGGCCATCTGCTACACGGGCGACCTCCACGATCCCCGCCGCCGCCGGTACGACCTCGGCTACTACCTCCGCATGGCGCGGGAGCTCCGCGACGCGGGCACCCATGTCCTCGGCATCAAGGACATGGGCGGGCTCGTCAAGCCCGCCGCCGCCCGCGAGCTCGTCGAGGCGCTCAGGGCCGAGACCGGGCTCCCGGTGCACTTCCACACCCACGACACCTCGGGCATCGCGGCCGCGAGCGTGCTGGCCGCGGTCGAGGCCGGCGTCGACGCGGTCGATCTCGCGATGGACAGCCTCTCGGGCTTCACCTCCCAGCCGTGTCTCGGCTCGGTGGTGGAGGCGCTGCGCGGCCGGCCGCGCGACACCGGCCTCGACCCCGTCCGCATCCGGGAGATCTCCGACTACTGGGAGGCGGTGCGCGCGCAGTACGCGGCGTTCGAGACCGACATGCGCGCGCCGGCCTCCGAGGTCTACCTGCACGAGATGCCGGGCGGGCAGTTCACGAACCTCCGCGAGCAGGCGCGCGCGCTCGGCCTCGCCGAGCGCTGGCACGAGGTGGCGAGCGCCTACGCCGAGGTGAACCGGATGTTCGGCGACATCGTGAAGGTGACGCCGACGTCCAAGGTGGTGGGCGACATGGCCCTGGTGATGGTCTCCGGCGGCCTCACCCGCGCCGACGTCGAGGACCCGGACCGCGACATCGCGTTCCCGGAATCGGTGGTGGGGCTGTTTCGCGGCGAGCTCGGCCGGATGCCGGGGGGGTTCCCCGAGCCGCTCGCGCGGAAGATCCTCAAGGGCGTGAAGCCGATCGAAGGCCGTCCGGGCGCGCTGCTTCCCGCCGCGGACCCGGAAGCGGAACGCGCGAAGGCGGAGGCCGCGACCGGCTGGTCGCTCTCCGAGGAGGAGCTGTACTCCTGGCTTCTCTATCCCAGGGTGTTCGCCGACTACGCGGAGCGCCGGACGAAGTACGGCCCGGTGTCGGCGCTGCCGACCGACGTGTTCTTCTACGGGCTGCCGCCGGGACGCGAGGTGTCGGTCGAGCTCGACCGCGGGCTGACCCTGGTCATCCGTTGCCTCGCCATCGGCGAGACCGACGAGGAAGGCTCGGTGCGGGTGTTCTACGAGCTGAACGGCCAGCCGCGCTCGGTCAGGGTGGAGAACCGCGCGGCGGCGGCCTCCGTCGTGCGCCGGCCGAAGGCGGACCCGGCGAACCCCTGCCACGTGGCGGCGCCGATGCCGGGGGTGGTGGCGTCGCTGGCGGTGGCCGCGGGGCGCACGGTGGCGGCCGGGGATCTGCTGATGACCATCGAGGCGATGAAGATGGAGACCGCCCTGCACGCGGAGCGCGACGGCGCCATCGCGGCGCTGCACGTGGCGGCCGGGCAGTCCGTGGAGGCCAAGGACCTGCTGCTGGAGTTCGCGCAGGGCTGAGGGCGTCAGTGCGCCTCCAGCACCGCGGAGAGGAACTGCCGGGTCCGCGGGCTCTGCGGATCGCCGAAGATCTGCGCGGGCGGACCCTGCTCCTCGATCCGGCCGGAGTGGAAGAAGCAGACCCGGTCCGAGATCTCCCTCGCGAAGCCCATCTGGTGGGTGACCATCAGCATGGTCAGATTGTGCTCCGAATTGAGCTGCCGGATCACCGCCAGCACCTCGCCGATCACCTCCGGGTCGAGCGCCGAGGTCACCTCGTCGAGCAGCATGACCTTCGGGCGCATCGCAAGCGCCCGCGCGATGGCGACCCGCTGCTGCTGTCCCCCGGACAGGCGCGACGGATGCTCGTCCTTCTTGTCGAGCAGCCCGACCATTCCAAGCAGCTCCAGGGCCCTGTGCTCGGCCTCCGCCTTGTCGAGCCCGAGCACCGTGACGGGCGCCTCGATGCAGTTCTCCAGTGCCGTCATGTGGGGAAACAGGTTGAACTGCTGGAACACCATGCCGATCCTGGAGCGATGTGAACGGAGGTACTTCTCGCTGGCCGGCTCCAGCCTCCCGTCCCGCTCCATGTGGCTCAGCGGGGCGCCGTCCACGTAGATCACGCCCGCATCGATCCTCTCCAGCGTCATCAGCATGCGAAGCACCGTGGTCTTGCCGGACCCTGAAGGACCGATGATGGAGACCATCTCGTTCGCCGAGACGTCGAGGTCGAGACTGTCGAGAACGGTCAGGTCGCCATAGCGTTTGGTCACCTTCGAGAAGCGCACCATGACCCCGTCCTCGTCCAGTCGCAGCGGGAATGTCCAGTCGTTCATTTCAACATGGCTCCGTCTCAGTGCTCCCGCTCGACAACCCCGAGGGAGCGCGAGACCCACGCCTCGAACTTCCTCAACCAGGCAGCGGTGGGAATCGAGATGATGAGGAACAGGAACCCCACCATGGAGTACGGCTCGAGATACCGGTAGGTCTCGGCGCCCAGCGCGTTCGCGGTGTGCATGAGCTCCGCGACCCCGATGGTCGACAGCATCGGGGTGTCCTTGAATATCCCCACCAGGTAGTTGCCCATGCCCGGCAGGCTCGCCGGAAGCGCCTGCGGGATGACGATCCGCGAGTAGGTCTTCACGGTGCCCATGTTCAGGGCGCGGCACGCTTCCCACTGCCCGGCGGGCACCGCTTCAAGCCCTCCCCGGTAGACCTCGGACAGATACGTGCCGTAGTGCAGGCCGATGGTGATCATCGCCGCGGTCCACGCGGACAGCTCAATGCCGAACTGCGGGCCCACGAAGTAGACGAAGAACAACTGCACGAGGAGCGGCGTGGAGCGGATGAACTCGACGCACTCCCTCACCGCTCTGTTGAGCACGGGGTATGCGGTCCTCTGCCCGAGCAGGAACAACAGGCCGACCACCAGGGCGATCGCGTATCCGACTCCGGCCGCCAGCAGCGTGTTCAGCGTCGCCCAGAGCATCCGCGGGAGGATCTCGAAGGTGAAGTCCCAGCGCCATTCCATGACCGGCGGCCTCCTATGCCCTGCCCACCCTGCGCGCGGCGAGCACTTCCAGCCAGCGCAGGAACGGAGTCAGGGCGAACCGGGCCATCAGGTAGTAGATGATCAGTGCGGTGCCGAACGTCTGGGCCGACAGCCACGTCGTGGCGTTGATCTGCTTCGCCACGAACATCAGGTCGACCACGGTGACGAGGGCGACGAGGGCGGTGCCCTTCAGCAGCTCGACCAGCAGATTGGCCGCCGGCGGCAGCAGGATCGGGAACGTCTGCGGGATGATGATCCGGCGCATGCGCTGGACCGGGGACATGTTCAGCGCGATGGCCGCCTCCCACTGCGACCTCGGGACCGCCTGGATCGCGCCCCGCACGATCTCCGCGCCGTAGGCGCCGAAGTTGAGTCCCAGAGCGATGAAGCCCGATGCGAACGCGCCCAGCTTCAGGCCGAGCAGCGGCAGCACGTAGTAGATCCAGTAGAGCTGCACCAGCAGCGAGGTGCCCCGGAAGAACTCGATGTAGACCGTGGCGAACCCCTGGGCCAGCGGGTTGCGCTGCAGCCGCAGCAGACCGAAGACCAAGGAGACGAGAATCGCGAGAGCCGACGCGCAGAGCATCTGCAGGACCGTCGTCCAGGCGCCGACGGCCAGCTTCGGCAGGTACTCGATCAGGAAGTCGGGGTAGGACAACGAGGGGGCTCCGCCTGTCGTTCGGATCCTCGGGCACGTCCCGACGCCGGCGCGGGACGGAGCGACGGGTCCATGCGCCGCTCCGCCGCGCGCGGCGTGCCGAACGGGCTGCTACCGGTGGGCGCAGGCGTAGGCGGTGGAGGCGTCCGGCCCGGGCAACTGGAGCTCCGTGTAGCCGTAGGGACTGACCGCGGCCATCCACTTCTCCCCGCCGATCACCCTGGCCATCGCCTCGTTGAAGGCGGCGAGAAAATCGGAGTCGCTCTTGCGAAAGCCGATGCCGACCCAGTTCTGCGTCCACTTCGGAAGCCTGGCCGGGTCGGTGACCTCGAACTGCCCGTCGGACTTGTCGACATGCTCCTTCGCGCCGAAGAAGGTCTGAACGGCCGCGTCGGCGCGTCCGGCCTTCATCGCCGCGAGAATCTCGACCTCTCCCGCCACCAGCATCATCTGGCTTTCCGGAACGCCTTCCTTCTTCGCGGCCTCGACGGTGTTGAAGCCGGCGCCGGTGACGAGCTTCGCGCCCGTGCGGATGATGTCCTGGTAGGTGTGGATGCCCTTCGGGTTCCCGGCGGGCACCAGGAACGCGTCGCCGAACAGCCCGATGGGATCACTGAAATTGATGTTCTGGCACCGGCTCTTCAGGATGTACATGCCGCCGGTGATGATGTCGTAGCGGTCGGCCTGCAGGCCGGGGATCAGGCCTGCCCACTCGTTGACCGAGGTCTCGTACTCGGTGATGCCCATCTCCTCCAGCACGACGAGGGTCAGGGCGTTGACGAAGCCGAGGGGCTCGCCGTTCTCGCCGGGATAGGCCCAGGGAATGGCGGTGGCGAACCCGAGCCGGACCGGCTCGCCGGCCGCGATGCGATCGGACAGCTCGTCCGCGCTGGCTCCGATGGACAGGGCCGCGAGCAGTCCACCGGCAACTGCCGGGAGGCACAACCGCTTGAGAAGCGTTTTCATCCTGTTTCTCCTGATGTGGGGATTGACGCTGTAGTCGGGCCGGGATGGCGGCACGGGATGGCCGCACGTCCCGACCGATGCGGGGCACGACGCGAGCGCCTCGATGGCGCAACAGGCAAAGGACCGGTCGACCGCTGCCGATGGATCTCCTGGAAGGGCAGGGCCCCGATCGTGATCTCCTCCACGGTCGCGTTCTGGCTGCGAGGCGCCGACGATCGTTCCGTGGATCGACCGAGCGCGGCGGGCGAGTACTGGTCGGGAAGGGGGCCGCCCCGCGACCGCGGCACATCGTCCGCAACCTGTGCTGCGAGCCCCGGGACCGATACTAGGGCATGGATCATGGCCCGGCAAGACGACCGGCGACAGGGGTGCCGGGTCCGGGGCGTCTTCAGCCTGAAGCCATGCCGGGGCGGGCTTCGCTCCTACAAGGGCGGGGCCCTGGGCCGCACGACTCGAGCGGAGTCCCCGGTTAGTCTGGCGGCCGTCGGATGGCGGCGGAGGGCTGCGACAGCTCCCTTCGGAGTACGCGGCAGATGTCGGCGGAGGCTGCCCGGAGGCCACCGGCGGGCGATTCCGACGATTTCACCATCGGCTTCGAGCGCTGCGGCGAGTCGACGAGCAACGGTGGAGGACTCCGTCCGGGCCGCCCCGTGCCCGGCGTTGGCCGATGGAGGGCTGGCCGGTGGAGAGCTCGCCGATGGAGAGCTGGCCGATGGAGAGGCGGCCGGTGGAGAGATGGCCGGTGGAGAGGCGGTTCGATTCGGACTAAGGAGGGTGGTCCCGATGCAATGGCTGGCGGAATTCGGCGGGTGGTTCGGGCTGGTCGCCCTGGCGTTCGGCGGTCCGGCTCTCGTGCGGCACTTCCTCTCCCAATCCAGCGTATCGCGCCGCAGGATTCTGCGCTCCGAGCGGCGTGTCCGGCAGTTGAAGAACATCACGGAGCGATTCGAGCGGATGCAGGCCATGCAGCGATCGATCGAGGCACGGCAGGCGGCGCTCGATACGCCCGACCAGGAGCACCTCGGGACATTGCAGCGACTCTGCGCGGACCTCGCCGCGCGGGCGGCGGCGGAGCGCCGGGCACCCGGCTCGACCACGCTCGCGCAGGACCTCGAAGTGCTGCTCGACGCCGCGGCGTCGCTCGGCAACGAGTACACGCGCAGCGCCTCGCTCGGCCACATCCTCGAGCTCTACGTCCACGCCGGCCTCTACGAGCAGGCGAGGGCCCACGGCCGCTGGGTGACCGATGCCGCCGTGCGCGACCGCCTCATCCGGGACCCCCGACTGGCGCCGATGCTCCGGCCCGACGGGCCTGCACCGCTTCTGATGCGAACGTCCGCTCCGCCTGGCTGACCACCTCGTCCGGACCTCCACGAACGATTCCCGGCCGATGCGGACCGCCCCGTGTCCTCTCAGCACCCCCACCGCAGCGCCGCGGTGCGCACCGGCGCATCCCACAGCGACAGCGCCTCTTCGTCCATCATCGACAGCGTGATCGAGCACCCGGCCATGTCGAGGGAGGTCACGTAGCTCCCGACCAGGCTGCGCACGACCTTCTCCACCACCAGCGTGCCGGCGACGCCGCGGCGGCCCGTGGTGTACGTGCTGTCCTCGACCGCCACGTCGTCGTTGGTCAGCACTGTGGCCGACGCGCCCTCGTACATCTCGGCCGCCATCTCGAAGTTCATGACGTCGCCGGAGTAGTTCTTGACGATGAACAGCGTCCCCGCGCCGCGGTCGACCGCCTGCGCCGCCGCGAGCATCTGGTCCGGAGTCGGCGAGGTGAACACCTGGCCGGGGCAGGCGGCGTCGAGCATCCCGTGTCCGACGAACCCTCCGTGCAGGGGCTCGTGGCCGCTGCCGCCGCCCGAGATCAGGGTAGTGGGTCAGTTTGAACTTCTTCCTCGACCGACATGGCGATCCTGGAGTCAAACTGACCCACTACCGAATTCACCGCTTTGCGGTATTCGAGCTATATCCGCGCTATCATCGACGGTGAGCGCAACGGACAGGCAGGCTTCACCTGGGAGACGAAACGATGCCGAAAGGTATTTCCCGGACAGGCGGCGACGGTGACGATACCCTTCAGGGTACCCTCCTCGACGACACCCTGGATGGCGGCTTTGGCGCCGATACCCTGAATGGCGGCGCCGGCAACGACACCCTGTACGGGGGCGACGGCGACGACACGCTGGATGGAGGTACGGGCAACGACGTGCTGTTCGGAGGTCGCGGCGCCGACGTCCTGAAGGGCGGCAGGGGCCATGACACCCTGTATGGCGGTCTCGGCGCCGACACATTCGAGTTCAGGACGGAAGACAGGATCGCGTTCGCGGAGGGATTCAGTACCGACACCATTGCCGATTTCGAGGAAGGCGACACGATTCACCTCATCGGGTTGTCCGGCGGCTTTGCGGCGCTCGATATCCGGCAGGACGGCGCCGATACCGTCATTCGCTACGGCGGTCACGACTGGATCAGGCTGTCGGGGGTGTCGGCGGACTCCCTCGATAAAGACGACTTCACCTTCGGACCTCATGCCGGCAGCTTGCCTGCTCACTTGGTCGATCGGAGCTGGACCCCAGTCACCCCACCCGCCGAGAGCGTACCCGTCGTCACACGGTACGGCGATGACTATGGCAACCATATATTGGTCAGCTTCGCGCCCGCCCGGCTTTACGGCGGCGGCGGCAACGACCGGCTGGAGAGCGGCGGCGGCAACGACAAGCTTTATGGCGGCAGCGGCAACGACAAGATTCTTGGCGAAGGCGGCAAAGACAGGCTTCATGGCGGCGGCGGCAACGACAAGCTTTATGGCGGCGACGGCAACGACAGCCTTTTTGGCGGCAAGGGCGACGACTGGCTTTTCGGCGGAGAGGGCGATGACACGCTCCACGGCGGCAAGGGCGACGATGCTCTCCACGGCGACGAGGGCGACGATACGCTCCACGGCGGCAAGGGCGACGACTGTCTCCAGGGCGACCTCGGCAACGACACGCTTTATGGGGGCAAGGGCAACGATCTTTTCTACGGCGGCAGGGGTGATGACCAGCTCCATGGCGGCGAGGGCAGCGACACGTTCGTTTTCAGCGGAAGAAACAAGAGCAAATTCAACGGCGACGACACGATCCACGACTTCGAGGACGGAGAAGACATCATGAGCTTCAACCGCAGGATGAAGTTCGAGGATCTCACGATCACGCAGTCCGGCGAGAACACCGTGATCACCTGGAATGGCGCGTCCGTCACGCTGATCGGGATACAGGCGTCGCAGATCACCGGGGACGATTTCGACTTCGATACCACCGGAAACGACCATTACGGCTGATCCGATATCTCCTGGTAGTGGCCACAACGGCGATCCGATGGGACCGGTCCGATTGCCGGCAGGCAGGAGTCCTTTCAATTCATGGGGCCAGGACTCCCGGTTCGCCTGAACACTACTCAGGCCTCGCGAGCCTCCGTGGCGAGTCGCTGAAGGTATGCCGAGTACACGGCGAGCTCGGCGGCGAGGGCCAGAATGCGATTAGCGGGGTCCATGGACCAGCCGGCCGGTGGTGCGGATCAGGTGCGCGTACTCGGGCTCGATACGTTCCAGCTCCACGATGTCCAGCGGGAGCGTCGACAGCTCCTCGGCGCGCGCATGGACCCGAAACAGGCGTTCTGCGGCGCCGAGTCCTTCCAGCGCGATGTCGATGTCGGACCGCTCGCAGAACCGGGGCCGATGGAGCAGGGAGCCCCACTGCCAGATGCGGCGCGGCGCGAACTCGGCGGCGATCATCGCCACGATCCGGTGGAACTCCCTCCACGCCACCTGGAAGCGCTGGTCGAGCATGCGCTGCCTCTCCGCCTCGCGGCGGCGCAGGAAGGCCACGGTTTGCGCCGGTTCGACGGTCATGCCTCGATCCCCCGGAGCCAGTATATCAATCCGCCTCCGCCCCCGGCGGTCTCCGCCGCTCAGTCCACGTGGTCTTGCCGCACCCGGACGGCCCCGGCATGACGAAGAACTCTCCCCCGGATGGTGAACGAGGAGTCGTGCACCGCGACGAACCCGTCGAAGCGCTTCTGGATGTGCCGGACGCCGATGTCGGCCATCGCCTCACTCCGGGAAGTGGCTCACGACGACGAACCCCACCGTGCCCGCCAGGATGACGGCGAACGAGTACGTGTAGAGGGGCATCCAGTACGGCTGCATCAGCATGAACACCCCGGCCGCGATCAGCACCGTCGCGGTGTTCTCCCACGGGCCGCGCCGGAAGAAGCGCCGCCGCCGGCCTGGCCGCCGGCCTCGTGCGCGGCCTCATCGGCCACCTCATCGCCGCTTCACCGCGTTCATGGCCAGATGGTCCACAGCAGGGGAAAGATGTTGATGGCGAGCAGGACCAGGATCGTCGGGGTGACGAAGAGCCAGACCACGGCGCGGTCCGGGAGGCCGCGGACCGGGTGCGCGCGTACATGCGCCGGCGCGGAGCGCGGTGCCGGCCGGCCGCCCGGTCCGGGTGGCTCAGGCATGGTCACGGGCGCTTCTCCGAAGAGGGGTCCGGTTCCCGGCGGTCCGGAGGCCGCGGGGCCGGGGCCTGCCGCGAAGGCGCCCTCGGGCCGGGCGCCCGCGCCTCCGGCAATCGCCGCTGCGGCCCGGCGTCCTCCCGGAGCGAGCGGCTCGGCATCATCCCCGCCCGGGTCCGGGCCGGCGATCGCCGCTTCGCGACCCGGCGCCCCGAGGGCCGGAATCGCGCCGGAATCCCGCCACGGTACGGACCCTCCGGGCGCTGGCGGGAATCGCTGCACCGTCGGCGAGCCACTTGCCCGTCCGGCGGGCGCGCGCTAGGTTTCGCTCCCGTGAACCAGACCCGTCCCGCACCGCAGCCGCACCCCGAGCCGCTCGTATGCGTGTCCGCGAGCGTGATGGAGCTCGAGAACCGGCGCCATCGCGTCCATGGCACCGGGGCGAAGAACATCGACGCGGTCGAGCGGTTCGCCGGCTGCGTGCCGGTCATGCTGCCGGCGCTCGGCGAGCGCCTCGACGTCGCGTCCTTCGTCGAGCGCATCGACGGTCTCGTGCTGACGGGCGGGCGCGCGAACGTCGAGCCGCGGCACTACGACGGCCCGCCGTTTCCCGACGACGAACCCATCGATCCGGAGCGCGACGCGACCGCGCTGGCCATGGTGCGGGCCTGCGTGGCGGCGCAGGTGCCGGTGTTCGGGATCTGCCGCGGCATCCAGGAGATGAACGTCGCGCTCGGCGGGTCGCTGCACTACCGGCTGCATCTGCTCGAGGACAAGGACGACCACCGGATGCCGCGGCACGACGACGTGACCGTGGAGGAGATATTCGAGCTGCGCCATCCGGTGCGGCTCACCCGGGGCGGGCTGTTCGAGCGCCTCGCGGGCGCCTCCGAGGTGATGGTGAACTCCCTGCACGGCCAGGGGATCGACGAGCTGGCCGACGCGCTGGTGGTCGAGGCGGTCACCCCCGACGGCGTCATCGAAGGCGTGCGGCTCGGGAACGACCGCACGTTCACCGTCGGCGTGCAGTGGCATGCGGAGTGGAAGCCCGAGGAGCACGAGCTGTCGCGCAGGCTGTTCGAGGAGTTCGGCCGTGCGGCGCGCGTGCGCGCCGGGCTTCGCTCACGTGCCTTTGCGACGAGGCGCACGGAGCCGCCGCATCGCATTGCGGAAGCGGCCGCGAGGTCGCTGGCGGGCTGATCCGCGAACGTGCGGGGCGACGCCGTCCTGCCGCCCGAACACCGCAGGTCCGGGCCGTCACGCGGTACACGGGCTGACTCCGCGTGCGTGCGGGGCGCCGGTAAGGGCGGCGTCCGAGCTGGCGGCGTCCCTGGCTGACTCCGCGCGTGTGCGGGGCGCCGGCGGCGCCGGGGCCTTCGCGAGACGGTATCATTGCGCGCGGTTCGGGCCCGCCGCGATGCGATGCTCGAACCGCGTTGCTCAACCAACAAGGAGAATGCGATGCCGCTGCTCACCGAAGGCAGTCCGGCGCCGGCGTTCTCGGTGCCCAATCAGGACGGCGCGACCGTTTCGCTCGACCAGTTCGCCGGCAGGTGGCTCGTCCTGTGGTGGTATCCGAAAGCCGACACACCGGGCTGAACCAGGGAAGGCCAGGGGTTCCGTGATCGATCCCATGACTTCCAGGCAAGGAACGCCGTGATCCTGGGCGCAAGCTTCGACTCCCCGGAGGAGAACCGGGCGTTCAGGGACAAGTTCAACTTCCCCTACGACCTGCTGTGCGACACCGGCAAGTCCATGGGCATCGCCTACGGGGCCGCCGGCGATGCGAGCGCCTCGCATCCGGCGCGCATCAGCTACCTGATCGACCCGCAGGGGAAGGTGGCGAAGGTGTACGGCAAGGTGGTTCCGGGCGACCACCCCGACGAGGTGCTCCGGGACCTCGGATGACGCTCGACCGCCGCATCCGGAGCCGTCCGGTGCCCCCGGCGGCTCCGGATTGCGGACGCGCTCCGGATTGCGGATGCGGGGCACACATGATTCGGCGCCACGCCAGCGTTGCCGAGCAAGAGCAATTCGTCACCGGCCCGCTGACACCGCTTCCGGCTGGTTGGTCGCAAAGAGCAGGCAGGCGTTCGGGATTCACGTCTCCGCAGCCCCCAGCTCGCCGAGCATCGCCCGTACAACAGCGCGCAGGATCGGCAGATCGTGGCGGGCATAGTCCCAGACATCTTCGGGCACGATGATGTCGTAACCACGAGCCAGAATGTTCCGGAAGCCGATAATCCTGCGCAGGTCGGGAATCCGCGCTGCCTGTTCGGGGTGGCTGCCTTGGAGGCGATTCAGCGCCTCGCCGATGATCTCGAACTTCCGCTCGACCGCAGCCTGGGTCCGCCGATCCTGCAGCCAGGTGTCGCGCTCCATGCCTTCGGTGAAACGCTCGATATCGTCGCTCGCCCGTTCGATATCCCACAACAGGACGCGAGGGTCACGGTGCATAGACGATCTCGCGCGATTTGTCGATGGCCGATCGAAGATAGGGATTGCCGATCGCTCGGGTTTCGAGCAGGTCGACTGGACGGCCAAGCACGTCCCGCAATGCCTCGGCGAGATCGAAAAACCGATGGAACGGCCGCAGGTCGCTGTCGGGGTCGAACTCGACGAGGAAATCCGCATCGCTCGTGTCGGGATTGAAATCCGTGCCGCGCGCGGCCGACCCGAAGACCTCGAGTCGTACGACATCGTAACGCCGGCAGAGCTCGGCCAGCTCTTCCCGCTTGTCGGCAATTGCGTCGTGCATGTTCAAACACCCGGAGAGGCCGTGCCGCGATGGGATTCCGGCACGATTCCGACCACCAGAGCGGCCCACCGAGAAGGTTCCGAGGGCATGTTTCCGCCTGGCGGGAATTGCTGCGGCGCCACCACGGTAATGGCGCCCTTCCTGAACTTCTGGTGCGGCCCCTTGATGCTCACCAATTCAAAGCCTTCCGCCCTGAGCCGTCTGATGATGGCCCGGCTGCTACGCACCATGCGCAAATATATGCACATGGCAGGCAATGCAGCAACCTCGGCGGCAATTCCCGTCAGCGCCCGGGAGAGGCCGTACCGTGGTGGAATTCTGGTGTGATTTCGACCTTCCGGGTGTCGAATCGAGGGGATTTCAGGGATCTGTTCCCGCTTGACGGGAATGGCCGACACCTCGGCAACTCTTTCCCGGCGACTCCCGTCAACGTCCGGAGAGGCTGTACCGTGGTGGGATTCCGGCGCGCTTTCGACCACCAGGGCGTCCGGTCGAGGGGACTCCAGGAACATGTTCCGCCTGGCGGGAATCGCTGACTCTTTCTCCACGCGCCGTCGTGCGGTGGCGCCTGCGTCCATGGCGCCGGCGGCCACGGTTGCGCGAGCCGGACATTTCGGCAACGCTTGCCCGGGCCGGTCTCGCCCACCACGGAGAGGTTCCGCCATGACATCGAGCAGCAGACGGGCCGGGATCAGGCTCGACCGCCCGTTCGTCGGCATCCCCTCGTTCCTGCGCGCGCCCATCGTGACCGATCTCGACGCCCTCGGCGCCGACATCGCGGTCTACGGAGTCCCCTTCGACGAAGGCTCGCCGTTCCTCGCGGGCTCGCGCATGGGGCCGCGCTCGATCCGCGAGCACTCGCTGCGGTTTGCGGCGACCGACCTCGGGCTCCACGACCCGGAGACCGGCCGCACCTACCTCGCCCACGAGCTCGCCAACAGGACCATCGCGGACGTCGGCGACGTCGACGTATGGCCCACCGACGTGAAGAGCACGTTCGACAACGCGACCGGCCTCACCCGGGCGGTCCTCGCGAAGGGGGCGCTGCCGGTGGTGCTCGGCGGCGACCACTCGGTGACCTACCCGATCGTGAAGGGCTACGAGAACGAGGCGCCGCTGCACGTCATCCACTTCGACGCCCACATCGACTACGCACCCTTCATCCACGACCTGCGCTTCACCAACGCCCACGCGTTCCGCCACATCGCTCCGATGGAGCACGTGTCGAGCCTGACCCAGGTCGGGATCCGCAGCCTCCGGAGCGTCGAGGCGCACATCCGGGACTCGGTCGACGACGGCAACCGGGTGATGACGATGGGCGAGCTCCACGACGTCGGGCCGAAGGGCGTCGCCGAGGTGGTCCCGCGGGACGCGCGCACCTACGTGAGCATCGACATCGACGTGCTCGACCTGCCGCTGGTCCCCGGCTGCGTGTCGGCCGAGCCGAACGGGATGACCTACGCGGAGCTGCGCGACACCCTCGCCGCGATTGCCGAGCACTGCGACGTGGTCGGACTCGACCTGGTGGAGGTGAACCCGACCCTGGACGTGGGGACCGGCGTCACCTCCTACCTCGCCGCGCACACGGTGCTGGAGTTCCTCGGGAACATCTGCCGCCAGCCGCGCTGGGAGCGGCGCCGCGAGGCCCGCGCCGCGGCGCGCGGCTGACCGCCGGCGGGACGGACGCCCGTTGCGCGGCACGCCGGATGCGGGGGCCGGGCGGGAAGGCGCCGACGCCCGGTGATGCCGGCGCCCTCGGGCATCGGCACGCGGCGGGACCGCCGCGCAAGGCTCCATGACCAGTCATTCGAATCGCGAAAGCGCCATCGTCATCGGCGCGGGCATCGTCGGCGCCGCGTGCGCGCATCGTCTGCGGACCCTCGGTTTCGATGTCGTGCTTGTCGACCGCGGCGCCCCGGGGGAAGCCTGCTCGTTCGGCAACGCCGGCCGGATCGCGACCTCGATGGTCACTCCGAGGTCGGTGCCGGGCCTGCTGCGCAAGGTTCCGGGGATGCTGCTCGATCGACGCCATCCGCTGAAGACGAGCGCGGGGTTCCTCCTGCGCAACCTCGCCTGGTGCGCACGCTTCGCGAGAGCGGGGACGCCCGACGAGGCCGCCCGCATCACCGACGCGCTGCACGTTCTCCTCTCGCGGGGGGATGCGGCGACCGATCGGCTGGTGGCGGCCGCCGGCGCCGTGGACGTCCTGCGGACCGACGGCGTGCTCTACGTCTACCAGGACCCGGCACTGGCGGAGGCGGCGCGCGAAGCGATGGCGGAGAGCGACCGGCGCGGCACGCCGGCCCGGTACGTGACCGGCGGCGAGGTCCGCGACATCGAGCCGGCGATGCCGGCGTCGGTCGCCTGCGGGTTCCACAAGCCGGAGGAGCGGTTCGTGCGCAGCCCGTTCGAGCTCACCACGAAGGTCGTGGAGGCGTTCGCCGAGGCCGGGGGCGTTGTCGTGCGCGACGAGGTCGTCCGGCTCGAGACCCGGGCGGGACGTTCTCCGCGCGTGTGCTGCCGCGCCGGGAGCTGGGAAGCGGACAAGGTCGTCGTCGCGGCCGGAGCCTGGTCGCCCCGGCTCGCTTCGCAGATCGGCGTCCGTCTCCTCGTCATCGCCGAGCGCGGCTACCACGCGATGCTACCGCGGTCCGGGGTCGGCCTGAAAACCGCGGTCCACTACGGCGACCGGTCGATCTCGATGACGCCGATGACCGGCGGGCTCCGGGTGTCGAGCGGCGCGGAGCTCGCGGACGCGGATGCGGCGCCGAGCTGGACGCGCCGCGACGTGGTCATCGAGGGGAGCAGGGCGCTGTTCCCGAATCTGGACGACGCCGGGGCCACCCGCTGGATGGGCCCTCGCCCGTCGACACCGGACACCTTGCCGATCATCGGTGCGCATCCGGCGCATCCCGGCGTCCTGTTCGCCACCGGCCATGGACAGCTCGGGCTCACGCTCTCGGCCCTCACCGCCGAGATCGTCGGCGAGCTCGCCACGGGACGCGTCCCGAACTTCGACCTCGCGCCCTGCCGGCCGGATCGATTCCGAAGGCAAGGGCGCCGGCGGGATTTCTGCAACTGACGGTTCGACTACACTTGCGCTGCTTGCGACGCCTCTGCAAAGGAAGGGACGCCGAAGCCTCCTCAGAAGCTGTACGGGTCGATACCGCGGTCCTGCCGCCGAAGCTCCCGGAACCGCCTCCATCGCCGCCCGGCCCGCGAGAGGGCAGCGATCGTCTCGCGCCCCCTGATGAGGGGATTCCACCGCCGCCGCCGATGCGCGCGCCGCACATGTTGCCTCCCCGGCTCAATGTATGACGGGTAGACCTCATCGTGGAACACGACGGGAGGATAGACGTACAGCACTTGCTTCAAGCCCGTATCCCAGAATCGGGAAATGAGCTCGTCGATCTCCCAATGGGTGCGCGGGAAGGACTCGAGCAGATGTGCCGCTGCTCGGCGGGTGATTACATATCCATAGCCTCCGAAGTCGCTATACTTCACCCTCCCGAGACTGTAGCCGGGCAAGATCTGATAGATCGGATAGAATCGCCTCCAGTCACCGAAATTGAATTCCGACTTCTGGAGCTTCACCACGTCGAACTTGTCGGCCCTCCCCTCGAGCGCACCGAGCACGTCCACGATGTCAGGATGCAGTCGGGCATCGTCCTCGAACACCGCGATCATGTCGTCGCCGGTTTCGAGGAAATGCCGAAGCAGGGAGAGATGGCTCGCCAGACAACCGATCGTCGCGTCATCCATCTCCACCATTCCACGCCGGGACCTTCCTTCATGGTCCACCAGCGCCCGATGCTCATCGGTCAGTTCGGTCCGGCTCACGGCCGGCCAGAGCTCATGGTCGAGTCCCGCCCGCTCGAACTCGTGCCTGATCCCCTCTCGCCGTTCGTGGGAGAGCGGCAGGTTGATCACCATGCATCGCATCCGCGCCCCCTCCCCCTCAGAAGCTGTACGGGTCGATTTCGCGATCCTGCTTCCGAAGCTCCCGGAGCTGCATCCACCGCCGCGCGGCCCGCGACAGGCCGGCCATCATCCCGCGCCCCATCACGAGGGGATTCCGCCGCCGCCGCCGCCGATGCGCGCGCCATACATGGCGTCTCACCGATTCGATGTATGACGGGTAGATCTCGTCGTGGAACACGACGGGGGGATTGAGGTACAGCACCTGGCTCAGGCCCACATCCCAGAATCGGGAAATGAGCTCGTCGATCTCCCACAAAGTGCGCGGGAAGGACAGAAGATGCGCCGCCGCCCGGCGCGTTATGACGTACCCTTCACCTCCGTAGTCGTGATACCTCAGTCTCCCGAGACTGTAGGCGGGGAGAAGCTGGTAGGTCGGATAGAACCGCTTCGACTTGTCGCGGCGCTGGAGCTTGACCACATCGAACTTACCCCCCCCCCCCCCCCCCCCCCCCCCCGCGCTCGAGCGCATCGAGCACGTCCACGATGTCAGGATGCAGTCGGGCATCGTCCTCGAACACCGCGATCATGTCGTCGCCGGTTTCGAGGAAGTGCCGAAGCAGGGAGAGATGGCTCGCCAGGCAGCCGATCGTCGCGTCATCCATCTCCACCATTCCACGCCGGGACCTTCCCTCATGGTCCACCAGCGCCCGATGCTCATCGGTCAGCTCGAACCGGCTCACGGCCGGCCAGAGCTCATGGTCGAGTCCCACCCGCTCGAACTCGTGCCCGATCCCCTCTCGCCGTTCGTGGGAGAGCGGCAGGTTGATCACCATGCATCTCATCTCATTACCTCACCAGAAACCACGAAACCGTCATCGACGACCTCGCCGTGCGATTGGAAGCCGGATTCCCGGCTCGGGATGCCGAGGAGAATTCCCTTGCCACGTGTCGAGCCCGCCATTGCGCAGGAACGGGGGCCTTCCGGGTGCGGTCGGCAACCTTGTCTCGACCAATGTCCTTGCCGCCGCGCCGCTCTCCGCGCCCGGCAGGCCGGGCAGTGGATGGTCGACGACCGTGCCGGGTTGTCGCCGCCGTTCGGTGGGCGGCGCCCGATGGCGCTCGGCCGCGCATTCCGGGCGGCCTTCGGCCCGTCACGTCCCGATCGCGAACATCTCCTCCAGATCGTGCCGCGAGTAGGCGCGGAACGCGAGCATCGTCTCGGTGTGGACGATGCCTTCGACTTGCGTGAGGTGCTCCGTGACCAGCGTCGCGAGATCGTCGTTGTGCGCCACGCGGACGATCGCGACCAGATCGTAGGCGCCGGCCACCGAGTACACCTCGGAGATCTCCGCCCGGTCCGCGAGCTGCTCCGCCACCTGGTTGACGAGCGGGCGCTCGACGTTCATCAGAATGATCGAGGTCACCATGATCGCCACGTCCTCCGGATGACGCCGCCCCCGGGGAGCGGCGTGTCGGACGGCATGGACCGGGTCAGGGTCCGCCGACTACCGCCGAAACCGACCATAGCATGAACACGCAGACCACCACCCCGGCCGCAAACCAGCCATTCCCGCCAGGCGGGAATGGCTGGTCGAGAGCTCGATCGGTGACCACGCACGGAAGTTGAACTACCATGCCGTCCGGGAGTCGATCCTCCGTCATCGGCGAGGTCGCTTCGAACCGGCGAGGTCGCCTCGAAACGCATGCTCTCTCGAATCGTCCGCATCGCGCTACCGCTGCTGATCCTCGCCGTCGGCATCGGTGGCATGGCGGTGCTGGTCAAGAGCAAGCCCGAGCGCGAGTCGCTCGGCGCCGAGGAGCGATCCTGGCCGGTGGCGGTCGAGGCGATCGAGCCCGGGACGGTGACGCCCCAGCTCGTGCTCTTCGCCCTCGTCGACTCCCCTCGCGTCACGCACCTCTCTTCGGCGGTGGCCGCCGACGTGGACACGGTCGATGTCCTCGAAGGGCAGCGGGTGGCGCTCGACGACCGGCTCCTCGCGCTCGACGACCGCGAGATCCGGTTCGTCCTCGCCCAGCGCGAAGCCGAGATGGCGGGGTTCGAAGCCGACCTGGAGCACGAGGACCTGCGCCACCGGAACAACCTGTCCGCTCTGAAGCACGAGGAGGAGCTGCTCGCGCTCGCCCGGCGCGAGGTGGTGCGGGCGCGGGACCTCGCCGAACGCAAGCTGGGATCGGAGTCGAGCCTCGATCGGGTGCGCCGCGACGAGGAACGCCAGTTGCTCGCGGTCGAGCAGCGCAGGCTCGCGATCCGGGAGCACGCGAGCCGCCGCAAGCAGATCGAGGCGCAGATCGCCCGGACCCGGGCCCTGCGCTCGCAGGCGATGCTCGATCTCGAGCGGACGCGGGTGTATCCGCCGTTCGCCGGGAGGGTCACCGAGGTGTTCGTGTCGCCCGGCGCCCGGGTACGGCCCGGGGATCGGCTGGTCGAGATGTTCGACGGCGACGCGCTGGAGCTTCGCGCGCAGATCCCGCTTCGTCATCTGCCGGTGATGCGCGCCGCCCTGGACCGGGGCGAACGCCTGGACGCGCGGGCGCCGGTCGACGGGCGGGAGGTGCGGGCGGTGCTGCACCGGCTGACCGCGCGGGTGGATCGCGGCTCGGGCGGCGCGGACGGACTGTTCCGGGTGACGGAAGGCGGCGCCTGGCTGCAGATCGG
Source organism: Gammaproteobacteria bacterium (assembly GCA_965202735.1). Lineage (GTDB taxonomy): Bacteria > Pseudomonadota > Gammaproteobacteria > HK1 > HK1 > HK1. Next base: position 3,796,124 of record OZ241844.1, on the reverse strand, counting down.
GCGCACGGTGGAGCTCGTCCTGGACCTTCCGGCGGTGGAGGGCGCGGTGGCGGTGCCGCACGAGGCGCTCTACGGCACCGACCGGGTGTTCGTGCTCGACGGGGAACGCATGCGGAGCGTCGAGGCGGAGCGGGTCGGCGAGTCCCGCACCGGCGATGGAGGCGCCCGGGTGATCCTGCGCAGCCCGGAGCTGAAGCCGAACGACCGGCTGATCGTGACCCATCTGCCGAACGCGATCGACGGTCTGAAGGTCGAGGTTGCCGGGGCGCCGCCCGGCTGACCCCCGTCTCGATCGACGACCCTCCTCCGAAGCCTCCCTCGATTGACGCTTCCTCGCTCAATGATCCTTCGACCAACGGCCCCGGGCCCCGACCGACAGCGGGCGTCGCCCGGCGATGAAGACGTATCGACCAACGACCCCGCGGCCGGCATGACTCCGGCCCGGCTGGAATCCCCGGCCCGGCGATGACCGCGACCGCCGCACGATGACCGCGACCTCCGCTCCCGACACGCCCCCGCCCGCTCGCCCGGCGGGCCTCATCGCGGTGTTCGCGGGCCACCCGGTCGCCTGCAACCTGCTGATGGCGATCATGCTTCTCGCCGGGGTGTGGGCCCTCTCCAGGCTCAACACGCAGTTCTTCCCGACCTTCGACATCGAGATCATCACCGTCTCCGTGAAGTGGACCGGCGCCTCGGCCGAGGACGTGGAGGCGGCCATCACCGAGCCGCTCGAGCGCGAGCTGATCGGCCTCGACACGGTACGCGAGATGACGTCGACATCGAGCCGGGGCTCTTCGTTCGTCCGCCTGGAGTACAAGGAGGGCACCGACATGGACATCGCCCTCGACCAGGTGAAGGAGCGGGTCGCGTCGGTGCGGAACCTGCCCGGCGCCGCGGAAGAGCCGGTGATCACGCGCATCATCAGCTACGAGGAGGTGGCCCGCCTGCTCGTGACCGGTCGCGAAGGGCAGAACCTGCGCCCGATCGTGCGCGGGATCGAGCGCGACCTGCTCGACCGCGGCATCGCGAAGGTCGACATCCTCGGCCTGCCGGCCGAGGAGATCGCCATCCAGGTGCCGTCCGCCGTGCTGCGCGAGCTGGACATGCCGCTCGCCGAGATCGCGCGCCGGGTCGCGGCCACCAGCGTGGACCTTCCGGCCGGCAGCATCGGCCGGGAGGAGACCGCGAAGCAGCTCCGCACGCTCGACCAGCAACGCGACGAGGTGGGCTTCGAGCACCTCGCGCTGCGCTCCGGCGACGACGGGCGCTTCCTCGCCCTCGGCGACGTCGCGACGGTGGAACGCCGGGCCCGGGAGGGCGAGGTCCGCATCCGCTTCGAGGGCCGGCCCGCGGTGAGCCTCCAGCTCCGCCGCGCGGAGACGTCGGACAGCCTCGAAGCGGCCCGCGCCCTCCACGAATGGCTCGACGGACAGCGCGGCGGGTGGCCGCCCGGCGTGGAGGTCTTCGCCTACGACGAGTCCTGGGAGCTGATCCGCGATCGGACCGCGCTGCTGGTCAGGAACGGCGCGAGCGGACTGATCCTCGTCGTCGCGGTGCTGTTCCTGTTCCTCAACATGCGGGTGGCGTTCTGGGTCGCGGTGGGGATTCCGGTGTCGTTCATGGCCGCGCTCGGGGTCCTCTACGGGCTCGGCGGCAGCATCAACATGATCAGCCTGTTCGCCCTCATCATGGCTTTCGGGATCATCGTCGACGACGCGATCGTGGTCGGCGAGGATGCGCTCACCAGGCGCCAGGCGGGCGGAGCGCCGCTCGCCGCCGCGCGCGACGCCGCCCACCGGATGCTCGCGCCGGTGCTCTCTTCGTCGCTGACCACGGTGGCCGCGTTCATGCCGCTGATGCTGGTGAGCGGCATCATCGGGCAGATCCTCTTCGACATCCCGCTGGTGGTGATCTGCGTGATCATCGCTTCCCTGGTCGAGAGCTTCCTGATTCTGCCGGGGCACCTCTACCACACGTTCCACAGAAGCGCCGGGGCCCGGACCGGCGCGTTCCGGCGCTGGTTCGACCACGGCTTCGAACGGTTCCGCGAACATGCGTTCCGGCGCCTGGTGACATGGGCGGTCCGCCGGCCGTGGACCACGCTGAGCTGCGCGCTGGCCGCCATGCTGCTCTGCGTCGGCCTGCTGCGGGGCGACCGGCTCGCCTTCAACTTCTTCCCCACCCCCGAGGGGCAGATCCTGTTCGCCAGCGTGAGCTTCGCGGCCGGCACGCCGGCGCATCGGGTGGAGCGGTTCGTCGGCCACCTGGAGCGGACCCTGAAGGAGACCGAAGCGCACTTCGGCGAGGACCTGGTGGACACCGCGGTCACCCGTCTCGGGCAGCAGGAGCGCGCCGATGGCCAGCAGGGCTCGCGGGGGGACCAGTTCGCGAGCCTCCGGGTGCAGCTCGTCGAGCCCGACGGCCGCGAGACGCGCAACACCGAGTTCATCGCCGCGTGGCGCGAGCGCATCGAGCTCGCACCCGGCCTCGAATCGCTGTCGCTCACGGAGGTGCGCGCCGGGCCGCCCGGCCGGGACATCGAGGTCAGCATGACCGGCAACGATTCCGCGGCGCTGAAGGCGGCGGCGCTGGATCTCGCCTCGGTGCTGGCGACGGTGCCGGGCGTGAGCGGGATCGAGGACGACCTGCCGTTCGGCCAGGAGCAGCTCATCGTCCGGCTCACCCCGCAGGCGAGCGCCCGCGGTCTGACCGTGTCCGACGTGGGCGGGCAGTTGCGGGCGGCCTACGACGGGCGCGTCGCCCAGATCTTCCAGCACGAGGGCGAGGAGATCGAGGTACGGGTGATGCTGCCCGACCACGAGCGGGACGACATCGCGAGCCTCGACAACCTCTCCGTCGCGCTCCCCGGAGGGGGGGTGATGCCGTTGCTCACCGCCGTCGACATCGAGACGAGGCGGGGCTTCGACGTCCTGCGCCACGAGAACGGGCGGCTGGCGATCAAGGTCTCCGCGGACGTGGACCCCGCGGTCACCAACGCCAATGCGGTGGTCGCGGACCTGAACGCGGGACCACTGCCCCGGGTCGCCGCCCGCCACGGCATCGAGTGGTCGTTCAAGGGCCGCCAGGAGGATCAGGCGGAGACGCTGGCCGACATGGCCTGGGGCGCGGGTGTCGCGCTCGCGCTCATCTACCTGGTGCTCGCCTTCGTCTTCGCCTCCTACGGCTGGCCGCTGGTGGTGATGTCGGTGATCCCGTTCGGCCTGGTCGGCGCCATCTTCGGGCACTGGGTGATGGGCATCAACCTCACGATCCTGTCGCTGTTCGGCTTCTTCGGGCTGTCCGGCATCGTGGTGAACAACTCGATCATCCTGGTCAGCTTCTACAAGGAGCTGAAGCGGCGCGGGGTCGCGTGGCGCGAATCCGTGGTGGACGCGGCCTGCTTCCGGCTGCGGGCGGTGCTGCTCACCTCGCTCACCACCATCGGCGGGCTGACCCCGCTGATGTTCGAGACCTCGGTCCAGGCCCAGTTCCTGATCCCGATGGCGGTCTCGGTCGCCTTCGGCCTCGCGTTCGCCACCTTCCTGGTGCTGCTGCTGGTGCCCGCCCTGCTCACCGTGCACGAGTCGGTGGCGACGCGGTTCGAGAAGCCGGCGGCCGAGGCAGCGCCCGCGGCGGCGTGATGCGCCGCGCCGCGATCCGATCCCCTTCCGTGTGTGTGTTGCGGTCGGGTTCGCGGGCCGCTACAGTTCCGCGCTCCCACGAGCCACCGGTCCAGCATGCTCCTCGGCCGGAAGCACTGGAGGGCATCTTGATCGGGTTGCTCGCCGCCGGCCCCACCGCCCCCGCCCCTGGCGGCGAATCGCACCGCCGGGTGGACGTACACGGTTCGTAGGGGCGGAACGATGGCCTGGTTCCTCGCCGTCATCGTCCTGCTCGTGCTCGCGGGCCTGGGCGTTCTCTTCCTCAATCGCTACTACCGCAAGGCGACCCGCGAAGGGGCGCTGGTGCGCACCGGTCTCGGCGGACAGAGCGTGGTGCTCGACGGAGGCTGTCTCGCGCTCCCGTTCCTGCACAAGGTGTCCGAGGTCAACATGCGCACCTCGAAGCTCGAGATCGAGCGGTTCGGACCGCACTCGGTGATCACCAGGGACCGCCTGCGGGTCGACGTCGGCGCGGAGTTCCACGTCCGGGTCGAGGCGACCGAGGAGGGGGTCGCGACGGCTGCCCAGGCGCTGGCCGGCAAGACCTTCCGCGCGTCCGACCTGGCGGAGACGCTGGAGGGCAAGCTGGTGGACGCGGTGCTCTCGGTGGCGGCCGGCTACAGCATGGAGAGCCTGCAGGACGAACGCGCGAAGTACACCGACGAGGTGAGCCGGATGCTGGGCGAGGAGCTCGCCCGGAACGGCCTCCGGCTCGAGTCGGTCTCCCTCACCCGGCTGGATCAGACCCCGTTCCACGCGCTCGACGAGAACAACGCCTTCAACGCGCTCGGCATGCGGCGCCTCGCCGAGATCATCGCGACCAACCGGAAGGAACGCGCGGCGATCGAAGCGGACGCCGAGGTCTCCGTGCACCAGAGCCGGCTCGACGCCACGAAACGCAAGCTGCTCCTCTCCCAGGAAGAGGAGGAGGCGACGATCGCCCAGCGGCGCGAGATCGAGACCGCACGGGCCGCAAGTCAGGCCGACATCGCGGAGCAGCAGTCCGCGTCGGAGAGACGCCGCGAAGCGGCCCGGATCGCGCGCGAACGCGAGGTCCGCCTGTCAGAGATCGAGCGCGACCGGGAGCTGCGCCGCCAGGAGCTCGAATCCGATCTCTCGACGCGGACCGCGACCATCGACAACGCGGTCGCGCTGGCCGCGAAGCGCATCGAGCAGGCGGCGGCCGAGAGCGAGGCGCACGCGGCGCGCGCTCGCGAGGCCAGCGCCGAGGAGCAGGTGCGGACCGCGCGCGAGAGCGCCGCGGCGGAGCGCGAGAAGGCCCTCGCGCTCATCCGCGCGGCCGAGCAGTCGGAAGTGGACGACACCCGGGTGCGGAGCGAGGCCGGCACCCTGGTCTCGATGGCCGAGGCCCAGGCCCGGGCGACGCTCGCGCGGGCGCACGCCGAGAGGGACGAGCTCCTCGCGCGGGCCCGGGGCACCGCGGCCCTCGTCGAAGCGGAGAACGCGCAGAGCCCCGGGCTCATCGGCCTCAAGCTCGACCGGGCGCGCATCGAGGCGCTGCCCGGCATCGTCGAGAAGATGATGAAGCCGGCCGAGAAGATCGAATCGATCCGCGTCAACCACATCACCGGCCTCGGCCCGGGCGCGAGCGCGGGGGGAGACGGGACCGGTGGCGACGGGACCGCAGTGAACCAGGTCGTCGACGGGATGCTGAAGCTCGCGCTCCAGCTCCCCGCCGTGAAGAAGCTGGGCGAGGAGGTCGGGCTCGACATCGGCGACGGAGTGCGGGGGCTGAGCGCCTCGCTCGAGAGAGGCCGCGACGGCGACCGGGGCGCCGGGGAGCCGTCCGGCGAGGAGCCATGACCACCAGCGACACAACCCCAACCGGAGAAGCAACCATGACCGTTAGCCGCAGACGTTTTCTCGCCGGCGCTTCCGCCGCCGCCCTGGCCGGTCCGGCGATCATCGGCCGCGCGCAGGCCGCCGACACCATCAGGTTCGTGAGCATCCTCGACCAGTCCGGCGGACTCGACATCTACGGAAAGCCGATGGCCGACGCCACCCGCATGGCGGTGGACGAGATCAACGCGGCGGGCGGGCTGCTCGGCCGGGAGGTCGAGCTCAAGCTCTACGACCCGCAGTCGACCATCCAGTACTACACCCAGTACGCCACCCAGGCCGCGGCCGGCGACCGGGCCGACGTCGTGCACGCCGGCATCACCTCGGCCTCGCGCGAGGCGATCCGCCCGACCTTCTCCCGCTTCCAGGTCCTGTACTTCTACAACACCCTCTACGAGGGCGGGGTGTGCGACTTCAACTGCTTCTGCACCGGCTCGACCCCGGCGCAGACGGTGGAGAAGCTCGTGCCCCACACCATGAACAAGTGGGGCAGGAAGGTCTACATCGTGGCCGCGGACTACAACTACGGCCAGATCACCGCGCAGTGGGTGCGCAAGTACGTGGCCGACAACGGCGGCGAGGTGGTGGAGACCGAGTTCTTCCCTCTCGACGTCACCAACTTCGGCCCGACCATCAAGAAGATCCAGGCCGCGAAGCCCGACATGGTGATGTCGGCCCTGGTCGGCGGGGCGCACGTCTCGTTCTACCGGCAGTACGCGGCGGCCGGCATGAGCGCCAGCGTGCCGATCGCTTCGACCACGTTCGGGGTCGGCAACGAGCACAAGCTCATCTCCGCCGAGGAAGGCGACGGCATGATCTGCGCCTATTCGTACTTCGAGGAGATCGACACCCCGGCGAACCGGGACTTCACGGCCCGCTTCAAGGCCCACATGGGCGGCGACGCGCCCGCGCTGAACGAGCTGGCGGCGCGCTCCTACGAAGGCGCCCGGCTGTGGGCGGAGGCGGTCAGGCAGGCGGGCACCGCGGAGCGGGTCCCGGTCATCGAGGCGTTGCGCTCGGGGCTCGGGATCGACGGCCCCTCGGGCCGGGTCACGATCGAGCCGAAGACGAACCACGCGCTCCAGACCGTCTACCTCGCGGAGCTCAGGGACCAGGCGTTCCACATCATCGAGACCTACGAGGCGCAGCCGCCGACCGATACCCTGCTGGTCTGCGACCTGGTGGCCGACCCGAGCCAGTCGGTGTTCAAGTTCGAGAACGGGCTGGAGGCGGCCGGCATCGAGATGTAGGCGGCGGACCGGTTGGTCGCAGGGCCGGCAAGGCCGGACTCGGACGTGGCGTGATGGATCTGGCGGTCGCCTTCGGTCTGCAGATCGTCTACGGGATCGCCAACCTGGCGCTGGTGAGCCTCGGGCTGGCGATCATCTTCGGCATGATGCGGGTCATCAACCTGGCCCACGGCGAGTTCCTCATGCTGGGCGGCTACACCGTGGTGGTCGCGACCAACGCCGGGGTCGACATCTGGGTCGCGATGCTGATCCTCGCGCCCCTGGTGGTGGGGGGGATCGGGGTGGTGGTGGAGCGGCTGCTCATCCGCTGGCTCTACGGCCGGATGATCGACACCCTCCTCGCCACCTGGGGCCTGAGCCTGCTCTTCATCGGGCTCGTGACCTCGATCTTCGGGGCGTCCACCGCGACGACCATCTCCCCGCCCCTCGGGGCGCTGTCCATCGGCGAGTACACCTCCTCCGCCTACGAGCTGCTGCTCATCGGGATCACCGCCGCGCTCTGCATCGCGGTCTTCGTGGTGCTGAAGGGGACGAGGCTCGGACTGGTCGCGCGGGCGACCATGCAGAACGCGGAGATGGCCTCCGCGCTGGGCGTCTCCACCTCGCGGATCTACATGGTGACGTTCGGGGTCGGCGCCGCGATCTCCGGCCTCGCGGGCGGGCTGCTCGCGCCCATCACCGGCGTGCTGCCCACCATCGGGGCGGTCTACATCGCCAAGGCGTTCATCACCGTCATCTCCGGCGGGGCCGCGATCCTCGCCGGCACCGTCTCCGCGTCGGCGCTGCTCGGCGGCGTGAACGGCGTGGCCTCGTTCCTGACCGGACCGACCATCGGCGAGGTCGCGCTCCTCCTGACCGCCATCGTGCTCCTGCGCCTGATGCCGCGCGGGATCACCGGCACGATCTTCAAGAAGAGCCTGTGACGCCGGCGCGGGACGTGCGGCGTACCCTGACGGTCGCCGGGGCCGGGGTGCTGTTCACCCTCGTCGCGCCGTCGGTGCTGGAGCTCTTCACGATCATCAACCTGACCACCGCGATCGCGCTCGGCGTGCTCGCCCTCAGCCTGGCCCTCGTCTGGGGCTACGGCGGGATCCTCTGCTTCGGCCAGACCGCGTTCTTCGGTCTCGGCGCCTACGCCTACACCATCGCGGCGATCAACTTCGGGGGGTCGAGCTGGGCGATCCTCGTCGCGGTACTCGTCGCGGTCGCCTTCGCCGCGGCGCTCGGCTACATCATGTTCTACGGGCGGGTGAGCGACGTGTACCTCGCGGTCATCACGCTGACCGTCTCGCTCATCCTCTACAGCCTCCTCCGGCGGACCTCGGGCCCCGACTACCGGATCGGCAAGTCCCTGCTCGGCGGCTTCAACGGCATCACCTCGCCGCCGCTGAACCTCCCGTGGGACGCCTCGGCCATCCTGCTCCCCCAGCACGTGTTCTACGTCGCGATGGCCGCGCTGATCGTGGCCTACGTCTTCACGAGCTGGCTGGTCCGCACCCGTTTCGGCCGGGTCTGCGTCTCGATCCGGGAGAACGAGCTCCGGGCGGAGCTCCTCGGCTACGACACGCGGCTCTACAAGCTCGGGATCTTCGCGGTCGGCGCCGGGCTGGCGGGGCTCGCCGGGGTGCTGTTCTGCAACGGCGTGGGGCGGGTGACGCCGGACGTCTTCAACCTGTACAACGCGGCGCTCACCATCATCTGGGTGATCGTCGGGGGGCGGGGGACCCTCGTCGGACCGGTCCTCGGCGCGTTCGGGCTCTTCCATCTCACCTCCGCCCTCGGTACCCAGTCGACCATCAACAACACGCTGGTGCTGGGCATCATCCTCGTGGTGTTCGTGCTCGTGGTGCCGAAAGGGGTGGTTCCGACCCTTGCCGAGTGGCTCACCGACCGGCGCGGCCGCCGCGCGCGCATCGCCCGCGAGCGCCGGATGCGGGTGCGCCGCGCGCGCGGGGCGGCGACCGGGAACGGGGAGGCCGAATGAGAAGGGGAGAGGTGGTGCTCGAGACGCGCGGCCTCTCGATGCACTTCGGGGGCGTGCGGGCGGTCGACCGGGTGGACTTCGCGCTCCGGGAGAACGAGCTGCGCTGCCTCATCGGCCCCAACGGCGCCGGCAAGTCGACGTTCTTCAAGTGCCTCACCGGGCAGCTCCGCCCGAGCGCGGGCGAGGTGGTGATCCGGGATGCGCACGTGGCGGGCCGGGAGCCGCACGAGGTCGCGGCGCTCGGCGTCGGGATCAAGACGCAGGTGCCGAGCGTCTTCGACGGGCTCGACGTCGAGGAGAACGTCTGGCTCTCGGCGCGCCGCTGGCATCCGCCGGCGCGCGCCCGGAGCCTGACCGCCGAGACCCTGGAGCGGCTCCGGCTCGGCGAGATCCGGAGCCGGGTGGCGGGCCGGCTCGCGCACGGGCAACGCCAGTGGGTGGAGCTCGGGATGGTGGTCGCGGCCGAGCCCTGGCTCGTGCTCCTCGACGAGCCCGCCGCCGGCATGACCCACGAGGAGACGGCGCGTACCGCGGAGCTCATCCGGGAGGTCAACCGGACCGCCACCCTGATCGTGGTGGAGCACGACATGCAGTTCATCCGCATGATCTCGTCTCTGGTGACCCTGTTCCACGAAGGGCGGATCCTGATGGAGGACACCATGGAGGCGATCTCCGCCGACCCGAAGGCCCGCGAGATCTACCTGGGGCACCGGGCATGAGGATCGTCGGCGGGAACAGTCGCCGACGGGAAAAGCTGCGGACCGGCGCCGGCAGAATCCGCGGGATCCGCCCGGGGGCGCCGGGCATGAGGCCCGCACCGTGAGCGTGCTGCTCTCGGTGAAGGCGCTGCGGGCCGGCTACGGAAGGGTGCCGGTCCTGCACGGGGTGGACTTCGGGGTGGAAGAAGGCGAGATCGTGGGCGTGCTCGGCCACAACGGCATGGGCAAGACCACCCTGCTGAAGGCGATCATGGGCATCGTCCCCGCCGCCGCGGGGGTGATCGATTACGCCGGTGTCGACCTCACCCGCGAGCGGGCGAGCGAGCGGGCCGGACGCGGCATCGGATACGTGCCGCAGGGGCGGGGCATCTTCCCGAACCTGAGCGTGCGCGACAACATCCGCATGGGGCTCGCCGCGCACCACCACGAGGACGAGGAGGAGGCGATCCGGCGCGTCCTCGCGGAGCTCCCGCAGCTCGAGCCCCTCCTCGACCGGGACGGCGGCGCGCTGTCCGGCGGCGAGCAGCAGCTTCTCGCCATCGCCCGCTGCCTCGTCTCCGAGCCCGAGCTGATCCTGCTCGACGAGCCGACGGAGGGCATCCAGCCTTCGATCGTCGACCGGATCATCGAGCTGCTGCGCGACCTCGCCCACCGGCGCGGCGTCACCGTGGTGATGGTGGAGCAGAACCTCGACTTCATCACCGAGCTGTCCCACCGGGTGCTGCTGCTGCAGAAGGGCCTGATCACCGGTGAGGTGAAGGGCTCGGACGCGGCCGACCCCGCCCTGATCGAGGAGTTCACCGGCTTCGGCGGCGGCTCGGGAACGCCGGCCGTAGCGCCGCTTGCCGCGACCGGGGCCGCGACGGCCGCACCGCCTGCGTCGCCCGCTTCCGTCAGGGGGGTACCGCCCCCGCCCGCCGCTTCCGCTCGGGGGATGTTGCTTCCCTCCGCCGCTTCCGCTCGGGGAGTGCCGCCCCCGCCCGCCGCTCCCGTACCGGCGCCGGGAGGCGCACCGGCGCCGTCGGCCGCGGCGCTGCGCCACCCGGGCTCCGCCCTCAGCCAAAGGAGTGCCTACATGACCGTCCAGCGACCCACTCACGCCCAGCTCGAGGAGATCGTCGCCGAGCTCGGCATGCACCTGTCCGACACGCGGATCCAGGAGTTCCTCGACGTGATGCAGGGCACCCTCGACGCCTACGACGTCGTCGACGCGATGCCGGACCACCTGCCGCCGGTGCTGTATCCGCGCACCGCCGGCCGCCGCCCCTCGCCCGAGGAGAACCCCCTCAACGCGTGGTACGTGAAGACCGAGGTGCGCGGCGCGCCGCGTGGCCCGCTGCACGGACGCACGGTCGCCCTCAAGGACAACGTATGCCTCGCGGGGGTGCCGATGATGAACGGGGCCTCGACCCTGAAGGGCTACACCCCGGACGTGGACGCGACCATCGTCACCCGGCTGCTCGACGCCGGCGCGACCATCGCCGGCAAGGCCCACTGCGAGTACTTCTGCCTCTCCGGCGGCAGCCACACCAACGCGACGGGGCCGGTGGAGAACCCGCACCGGCGGGGCTACTCGGCGGGCGGCTCCTCGTCGGGGTCGGGCGCCCTGGTCGGCGGCGGCTTCGTGGACATGGCGATCGGCGGCGACCAGGGCGGCTCGATCCGGATCCCGGCGTCGTACTGCGGCTGCTACGGGATGAAGCCGACCCACGGGCTCGTCCCCTACTCCGGCGTCATGCCCATCGAGGCGACCATCGACCACACCGGGCCGATGACGCAGAACGTGCTCGACAACGCCGTCATGCTGCAGGCGATCGCGGGGGAGGACGGGCTCGACCCGCGCCAGTACCACCCGCAGGTGGACGACTACGTCGGCGCGGTGGGGCGGGGGGCGGGCGGCCTGCGGATCGCGGTGGTGAAGGAGGGGTTCGGTCATCCGGTGTCGGAGCCGGACGTGGACGCGAAGGTCCGCACCGGGGCGGAGACGTTCAGGCGGCTCGGGGCGACGGTCGACGAGGTCTCGATCCCCGCCCATCTCCAGGGTCCCGCGATCTGGACCCCGATCGCCCTCGAAGGGCTCACCAGCCAGATGATGTACGGCAACGGCATGGGCACCGGCTGGGAGGGCCTGTACACCACCTCGCTCCTCGACTTCCACGCCCACTGGCGAAGCCGGGCGGACGAGCTCTCCGACACCCTCAAGATCTCCATGTTCATCGGCAGCTACTACCTGAAGCACCACCGCGGGCACTACTACGCCAAGTCGCAGAACCTCGCCCGGCAGCTCCGGGAGGAGTACGACCGGGTGCTCGGCGCCTACGACCTGCTGCTCATGCCGACCCTGCCGATGAAGGCCACCCCGCTGCCGCCGCGCGACGCCTCCCTCGCGCTGTACTGCCAGCGGGCCTTCGAGATGCTGCCGAACACCGCGCCGTTCGACGTGACCGGCCATCCCGCCATGTCCGTTCCCTGCGGCATGAGCGACGGACTGCCGGTAGGGATGATGCTGGTGGGCGGGAAGTGGCGGGAGGCCGTCATCTACCGCGCCGCCGCCGCCTTCGAGCAGGCCGGCGACTGGCGCGGAATGTGACGGTGAGGCCGGGAGCGGAAGAGCGGGGCCGGCGAGCCCGGGAGCGGGAAGCCGGGCCGGCGAGCCCGGAACGATGAGCCCGGGAGCGGGAGGCCGGATCGGCGAGCCCGGAACGATGAGCCCGGGAGCGGGAGGCCGGGGCGTCGCCCCCGTCGACGGCCTCTCCCACGTCAGGGGATCCACCGCCCACCCGCTCGTCGAGGCGACCCTCCCCGCGTTCCTCGCCGAGGCCGTGCGCCGTCACGGCCGGCGCACCGCGGCGGTGTTCCGGGCCGGCGGCGAGCGCTGGACCTACCGGCAGCTCGCGCGGCGGGCGGACCGCTTCGCGGCCGGGCTCCTGAGCCTCGGCCTGTACAAGGGAGACCGGATCGGAATCTGGGCGCCGAACCGGCCCGAGTGGCTGATCACCCAGTTCGCCACCGCGCGCGTCGGGCTGATCCTCGTCAACATCAATCCCGCCTACCGGACCGCGGAGCTCGAGTACACCCTCGATCGGGTCGGCGCGAAGGCGCTCGTCACTGCCCGGCAGTTCAGGACTTCCGACCATGTCGGGATGATCCGGGAGCTCGCCCCGGAGATCGATCGTTGCCGGCCCGGCCACTTGCGCGCCGAACGCCTGCCGGCGCTGCGCACCGTCATCCAGCTCGGTCCCGACCCGCCGCCGGGGTGCTTCAGCTTCGACGAGGTCATGGACCGGGGCGGCGGCGGCCAGCGCTGGCGCCTCGACGCGATCTCCGGGGGACTGAGGCCGCGCGATCCGATCAACATCCAGTTCACCTCCGGCACCACCGGCGCTCCGAAGGGCGCGACCCTCACCCACCACAACATCGTCAACAACGCCGTCTCGTGCGCGCGCGCGATGCGGCTCCGCCCCGGAGATGCGCTGTGCATCCCGGTGCCGCTCTACCACTGCTTCGGCATGGTGCTCGGCAACCTGACGGCAGCCTCGCACGGCGTGACCATGGTCTTCCCCGGCGAGGGATTCGATGCGCGCGAGACGCTGGTGGCGCTGGAGGCGGAGCGCTGTACGGCGGTGCACGGGGTACCGACGATGTTCGCGGCAATGCTCGACCACCCGGAGTTCCCGCGCTTCGACCTCTCCGCCATGCGTACCGGGATCATGGCCGGTGCGCCGTGCCCGGTGTCGCTGATGCGCCGCGTGGTGCGCGACATGCGCTGCCGCGAGATCACCATCGCCTACGGCATGACCGAGACGAGCCCCATCTCCTTCCAGTCGGACGTGGACGACAGCATCGAGCGCCGGGTCTCCACGGTCGGGCGGGTCCAGCCGCATGTCGAGGTGAAGGTGGTCGACAGGGACGGCCGCACCACCCCGGTCGGTGTCCAGGGCGAGCTGCTGACCCGCGGGTACTCGGTGATGCAGGGCTACTGGGGGGACGCCCGGGCCACGCGCGAAGCGATCGTCGACGGCTGGATGCACACCGGCGACCTCGCGACGATCGACGCGCAGGGCTGTTGCCGCATCGTCGGCCGCGTCAAGGACATGCTGATCCGGGGCGGAGAGAACGTCTATCCGGCGGAGATCGAGGACTTCCTGCTCACCCATCCCGACATCGGCGCGGTGCAGGTCTTCGGCGTGCCCGACGAGAAGTACGGTGAGGCGGTCTGCGCCTGGGCGGTGCCCCGTCCCGGCCGCAGCCCGACCGAGGAGGCGCTGCGGGAGTTCTGCCGCGGGCGGATCGCCCACTACAAGGTCCCGCAGCATGTCCGCTTCGTCACCGAAATGCCGCTCACCGCGACTGGCAAGCCGCAGAAGTTCCGGATGCGGGAGCGGATGATCGAGGAGCTGGGGCTGGCCGGCGGCTGACCCGGGAATCACCGTCAATTGATTTTGTGGACCTTTCATTCTTCCACGGTCGAGGACGGGCTTCACTCGAACAGGTCCGTGCGGTACTTCGCCAGTCGATCCGGGTCCACGGCCACGCCGAGCCCCGGCCCGGCCGGCACGTGGACGAGGCCGCCGCGCACCGGGAACGGCTCGGTCAGGAGGTCCTCGCGGGCATAGTAGGTGGACATGTAGAACTCGCAGCCGAGATGGAGGTCCGGGAGTGCGGCCATGAGCTGGGCGCCCGCGGCGTGGGCGATTCCGGTCTCGAACATGCAGCCGCCGTAGACGTCGATGGCGCCGAGCCGGGCGATTGCGGCCACCTCCAGCGCGCGGCGTATCCCGCCCGCCTTCATGATCTTGAGGGCGAAGATGTCGGCGAGGCGCATCTCGACCCCGGCGAGCGCCTCGCGCGGACCGAAGACCGATTCGTCGGCCATGACCGGGGTGTCGAGGGCGCGGGTGATCCCGGCGAGCGCGGCCCGCTCGTGCCGCTTCACCGGCTGCTCGATGAAGGCGAGGTCGAAGGGTTCGAGGTCGCGCAGCGTGCGGATCGCGTCGGTCGCCCTCAGCCCCTGGTTGTAGTCGACGCGAAGGCTGAGGGAGTCGCCGTATCGGTCGCGCAGCGTTTCGAGCCGCATCCGGTCGAACGCATGGTCGGCGAAGCCGGTCTTGAGCTTGAAGAGGCGGACCCCGTCCTCGTACAGGCGCGCGACCTCCTCGAGGTCCGCGTCGAAATCCGGGTTGGCGACCGAGAAGCTCAGGGGCACGGCCGCACGGTGGCGCGCGCCGACGAGCTCCGCGATCGAGAGCCCGGTCATCTGCCCGACGATGTCGAGCAGGGCCGTCTCGAGCGCCGCCTTGGCCTCCGGGCAGCCGACCACGAGCGCATCGGCGGTGGCGAGGTGCTTCTCGACCTGGACCGGGTCGGCTCCGAGAAGCCGCGGGCGAAGGTGTACGTGGAGCGCGGCCGCGTTGCCCTCGACGGTCCCGGTGAAGACCGGCCACGGCGACGCCTCGCCCCAGCCGGTGAGGCCCGCATCGGTCGTCACCTCGAGCAGCACGCTCCGGATCGCGGCCACATCGCCGCTCCCGTGCGAATGGACGGCCCGCACCGGGACGTTCACGACATGGATGCGCAGGGCTTCGATCTTCTGTCTTTCCATTTCCCGAGTCGTTGGCCGGAGCATGGCCGAGGGGACGATTTCGATCCTGGCCAGAACTGCGGGCGGCGGTATGCATGGGATGAGCCGATGAGGGCTCTCGGCGGCCAGGGCCATGACACGTTTAACGGCGGCGACGGCCACGACTGGTTCGCGGACGCCGGCGGCGGCGTCATCGCGGACGGCGGCCGGGGCGATGACTTCCTCGCCGCCGGCGAGAACGGCCACGCAAAGGTCCGACTGAGCGAAGGAGCTGCTGTCCCAGCATGGCGCCAAGCGCTTTATCACCGTCGAGGGCGACGCGCGGCTTGTGGTGGATGCGGCGAAGGTCGCCGAGGCGGCGCGATGGGACGGGCTCGCCGGCGTCATCACCAATCTGCGCGTCGCGCCCGCGCCCTCGTCAGATCCTTGACCTCCGGAACGATACGGGTCTCGTAGCACCGCCTCGGCACGATCCAGTGCGCCGCCACCACCTTCTCATATGTGGACCAGCGCAAAGCCTGGCTGGGGGAGCACGACGCGCGGCCCGCGGTCTGCCTCTACTTCACCGACATGGAGTGCTCCCTCTACCCCGAGGCGGAGCCCGGCTTCCCGGTGCTGTGGTGCGACTGGCAGTCCGGCTCCGGACCCTTCCGGAACCCGCCGCCCTGGGGCGAGCGCATCGATATCGGTGCGCCATGAGTGCCGGCCGCGGCGTGGATATCCGTCATGCAATCAGGCTACATTGTAGCTCGATCTGGAGGATCGACACATGCGCACCGTCGTCCGCGCCCGTATCGACGAGAAGACCAGGCAGGAGGCCGCCGCCGTGCTCGACGCGATCGGCCTCACCGTCTCCGACGCCTTCCGCCTGATGATGGTGCGGATCGCGGCCGAGAAGCGCCTGCCATTCGAACCCCTGGCGCCGAACGCGGAGACCGTCGCGGCGATGGAGGCGGCGCGGCGGGGCGAGCTGGTCACGGTCGGCGACGTCGACGGCCTGATGGCCGACCTCCATGCGGACGATTAGGCGGACCGCGGCCTTTAAACGCGACTACCGGCGCGAGAGGAAAGGCCGCTTCGCCGGAACGGCCGATGCCGACCTGGCCCGTGTCGTGGCCGACGATCCATGCGCAACGCTGCCGGCCCGTCCCGGTCGCCGACGCATGGCAGCGGGCCGCCCAGGAGGCGGAGCCGGGCGGCGGTCCGGGCGAAGCGGCCGGGCCGGCGGGAGCCGGTCCCCGCTTCCGTCCTTTCTGTATGGCAAGAGGTCGGAAAAGCTGTCGGCGGACGAGCGCCAGCGGGCGTTCGAGGAGCTTGAGGGCGCGTCCGCGGAGGTCGAGGCCGCGGCGGCGGAAGACCAGGCGCCGCCCCGTTCGCAGAAGCGGTTTCTCCCGGCGCGCAATCTCGGCCAGTTGCCGGAACACCTGCCCCGGATCGAACAGGTGATCGAGCCGGAGAGCACGCTCTGCCCCTGCGGCTGCGGGGAGATGGTGCGGATCGGCGAGGGTCGCGCCGAGAGGCTCGACATCGTGCCGACGCAGTTGCGGGTGATCGTCACGGTGCGGCCGAAATACGCCTGCCGCCAGTGCGAGGAAGGCGTCACCCAGGCCCCGGCGCCGGCTAGGCTGATCGAGGGCGCGCTGCCGACCGAAGGCGCCATCGCGCATGAAGATGGAGCGAGACCACGATCAGCCGCTGTCACAGCCGGCGCGCGAGGTGCTCGAACGCGCGCGGCCCTCGGCGACGGCTCGGGGCTGATCTTTCCGTCGCAGAGCAGGCCCGGCAAGCCGCTCAGCGGTGCGGCGTTCATGAACCTGCTGAAGAGGGCTGGCTACGCCGATCGCACGACCGCGCATGGATTCCGGGCCACGTTCCGTACCTGGGCCACGGAATGCACCCGGTCCGGGGCCATGCCGGATGGCATGGGATCGTGCGTGGTGGTGGAGGCGGCGGGTACCTGACCGATGCCACGAAGGGAAAGGATGCGGCAGCCGGGACGGGCCCCCAGAATCCCGGGCACACCATTATCCTTATGGGAAGCGGGGGCAATGACGTCTACATCCTGAACCCCGATTCCTACGTCTGCATCCTGGACTTCAGACCCAGGAACGCCTTCGAGCTCGAGGACAGCATCATGGTCACCGGCCGCCACGACGGCCCGGGCGGCTGGCAGGACGGCGATCTCAAGGTGGTGCATAACCCCGCCGGATATTTCGGGACTTACCATTTCAGGATCGTGCTCGACGACGGCAACGGTTCGCCGAAGGTGCTGGCTGAAGTGAACTACGTGCCGGTTGAAGACGGCACGGACAACCCTGACCCCACGCCGGAGCAGATGATCAAGGACATTGAGGCCAGGATCGAAAAGCTCGGCGTCTACCTCAACGGCACCCTCGACGGCGACACGCTGACCGGCACCGGGGGCGTGGACGAGCTCTGGGGCTGGGACGGTGACGACACCCTTCACGGCGCGCGGGCGACGACCGGCTCTACGGCGGCGCCGGCGACGACACCCTTCGCGGCGACGCGGGTGACGACCTGCTCGAAGGCGGCGAGGGCAACGATGTCCTCGACGGCAGCGGCGGTTCGGACCGCCTGTTCGGCGACGGCGGCGCGGACAACCTGCTGGGCGGCAAGGACGTCGACTTCCTGCACGGCGGCGAGGGGGGTGGGCAACTTCCTGTTCCGCTCCGGAGACGGGGTGGACACCATCCTCGACTTCGAGGACGGCACCGACAAGATCGTCATCAAGGCCGCGACCGACGACGCTCCGAACACGAAGTTCCTCAGCTTTGCCGATCTGACCATCACCGACAGCGCGGAAGCCGGCGGGGCCGTGATCACCTCGGACAAGTACGAGGGCGAGATCATCGTGAAGGGGGTCAACGCGATCCAGTTGACGGCGGACGACTTCGACTTCGTGACGGTCGAGGATTACAACAACCTGCTGATCAACGCATAGGGCCGACAGTCCGACAACGGAAGGCAGAGGGGGCGGCTCTTCGTCGAACCGAGGCGCCACCCGTCGTCGGGAAGGGTGTACGTCCGGTTTGCCAGAGCCCTCGTTTCCGGTTCCGGGCGACCCTGGGGACAAGGGCATCGTGCGCACGGTTCGCAAAGGCGGGATGCCCCTGGTCCCGAAAGAAACCCCTCTCCCGCCGGGAGAGGGGTTTGGGGTGAGGGGGACCGAATCATCGCCGCACCCTCACCCCCGGCCCCTCTCCCGGGGGGAGAGGGGAGAATGCGGGTGTCTTCTCCTGAGCCCGGGGACTCCCGCAACAGCCGTTCGAGCTCTCCCCCGGGATGAGGGGAGAATGCGGGTGTCTTCTCCTGAACCCGGCGACTCCCGCAAAAGCCGTTCGAGCTCTCCCCCCGGGATGAGGGGAGAATGCGGGGGTCTTCGGGCCGCCCGCCGCCTCCACTTCATGCGGCGCGATGGTCAAACCGGCCATGAGCCCGGCCACGAGCCCGGCCACGAGCCCGGCCACGAGCCCGGCCATGAATATTCCGACACCGGACCAGGGAGTGCCTCAGTTCGACTTCGGGACAGTGATGTCGCACTGAGGAAGAAAGTCAAAATGGGACACTACCCAACCCGGCCAGGGGTTGATCGTGATCCCGCTTTGAACGAGGATTGCGCAGCGTGGCGCGCCGGGGCGCGGGGCGCTCTCTTCCGGCGGCCGGGCCGCCGGCTCGCCGTGCGGCGGGGCCGCCACACGGTGGCCATTCCCCTGCCTCGACGGCAGGGCCCAAGCGAATCCGACCAGTGTCGAAGGAGGCCATCCCATGAAGAAGCGCATTGCCGGACTGCTGGCGCTCCCGCTCGCCGCCGCGATCCTCGCCGGCGTGTCGGGCGCCGCCACGGCGGAATCCACCTGGGAGCGGGTGAGGAGCAGCGGAGAGCTCAAGTTCGCGGTGTTCAACTACCCACCCTACTTCGTCAAGGACAAGTCCACCAACGAGTGGGGCGGAGCCCTCGTCGAGATGGCGAAGGACGTCGCCGACGAGATGAAGGTCGACCTCGAGATGGTCGAGGTCGGAGGCTGGAGCGAGCTCGTGCTCGCGATCTCGAGCGGGAAGGTCGACATGGCGGCGGGCATGCAGGCGACCCCGATCCGGGCGACCGCCATCGACTTCGCGGGACCGATCTACTGGATCGAATGGGTCACCGTGAACCGGCAGGGGTTCGAAGGCAGGAACTGGTCGGACTACAACGATCCGGGCGTGAAGGTCGCGGTGATGACCGGCACGTCCGATCAGCTCCTGCTCGAGAAGTGGGCGCCGAAGGCGACCCAGATCCAGTTCAAGGAGCTCTCCCAGATCATCCTCGCCGTGTCGTCGGGGCGGGCCGACGCGTTCACCACCACGGTGCTTTCGAGCATGATCGCCAAGGAGAAGAACCCCGGGCTCGGCACGTTCAACAACCCGAAGCCGCGCGCCGCCCTGCCGGGCTACTTCGGCATCCGTTCGGAGCCGGACTCCACCTTCAAGAACTTCCTCAACTGGTGGGCGGAGTGGAACAACCTGCTCGGCCACAACGAGAGGCGCATGAAGGAGGCGATGCTGAAGTACAGCGGAATCTCCGAGATCCCCGACACGGTCTCCTTCTCGCCGTAGGGCGCATCCGGCCGGGGCCGCGGCGGGACCGCGGCCCCGGCGACACCCCGGCGGCACCTCGTATCGCTCCGGCGACTCTCCCGGGGGCCATCGCGAGGAACGCACCCCCCATGATCGCCGATACCCCCCAGCGCGCCATCTTCGACGAGGCCCCGCGCTACCACCGATTCCTGGAGTATCGCGTCGCCGGCCCGGTCGACCGCCGCCGGACGGCGCGCGCCGCCGCCTCGGCGCTGGCGGCGGCACGGAGCAGCGTCGACCGGCCGGCCCGCATCGTCGTCGCGTTCGGACGCCGGCTGTGGTCGGCGCTCGCGCCGGACTCGGTCCCGCCCGACCTGCGCGACTTCGAGACCATTCGCGGGGTCGACGGCCACGTCGCTCCCGCCACCCAGTGCGACCTCTGGGTCTGGCTCCAGGGCGACGGCGAGGACGAGAACGTCGCCCGCACCCTCGCGCTCCATCGGGGGTTGCGCGGCGACTTCGCGCTCGCCCTGGAGCAGCCGGGATTCACCTACTTCGCGTCGCGCGACCTCATCGGCTTCGAGGACGGCACCGCCAACCCCGGGGACGACGCCGGGCGCACCGAGGCCGCGGTCGTCCCCGAGGGGCCGGGCGCCGGCGGCAGCATCGTGCTCGTCCAGCGCTGGGCGCACGATCTCGACAAGTTCGCGGCGCTCGACGTCGCCACCCAGGAGGCGGTCGTCGGCCGCACCAGGGCCGACAGCATCGAGCTCGAAGGGGACGACATGCCCCCCGACTCCCACGTCTCGCGGACCGACGTCACCAGGGACGGCGTGGCGCTGAAGGTGTACCGGCGCAGCGCCCCCTACGCGACGCTCGCCCGGCACGGGCTGTACTTCCTCGCCTTCGCCCGCGCCCGCGAACGCCACCAGATCCAGCTCGAACGGATGTTCGGGGTGTCCGGAGACGGACTCCACGACCGGCTCATCGAGTTCTCCCGCGCGGACACCGGAAGCTACCTGTTCGCGCCCGGCGAGCGCGCGCTGGCGGCCGCGATCGGGTCCTGAAGCCGCAAGGCCGCCGATCACCGTGCGACCGTCGCGGTCGGACGGCCGGCGACCGCGGCTTTCGGGCCGCCTCGCCCATGCCCGGGGAACGGGCCTGCGCGTTCCCGAATCCGGAGGCACCCGCCCATGAACGAGACGGCCCTGTCCGGGATCAGCGTCGTCACCCTCGGGGTCGCCGACATGGAGCGATCCGAACGCTTCTACATGGAGGGTCTCGGGCTCGAGCATGCCCGTCCGCCGAAGGGGGTGATCTACTTCAGGCTGGCGGGCGTACGCCTCGCGCTGTTCCCGCGCGACGAGCTCGCCCGCTACGCGGGAGTCGAGCCCACCCCGCCGGACGGCTTCTCCGGCGCCACACTCTCGTGCAACGTCGCGTCGCCCGCGGAGGTCGACGGCCTCACGGCGCGCGCCGAGGCGGCGGGCGCGACGGTGGTCAAGGCGCCGGAGACGGTGCGCTGGGGCGGCTACTGCGCATGGATCGCCGATCCCGACGGCCACCTGTGGGAGATCGTGTGGAATCCGGAGTGGGACGGATGAGATCGCGCGGGCGGAGGCCGGCCGGCCCCGCGTGGTCCGCATCCGAGGCGTGTCGCGCCGCGCCCCGGACGGACACCGGCGCAATCGGACCGGCCGCCGGCCCGACGCGCGCGGCCCGCGTTGCCCGCGTCCGCGGTGGTCCTCCGCCCGTGGCGTCGGAGCCTTCCGCAACGGCGGCCGGCGGAAGGCTCCGTCCCCGCGCCACGCAGCGATAATGCGGCGCATGCGCAAGGTCTACGCATCCGACGACAGCACCATCATCGGGCACGCGCGCCAGGTGCTGGAGAACCACGCCATCCCCTGCGTCGTCCGCAACGACTTCCTGCTCGGGGGCGCCGGCGAGCTCCCCGTCAACGAGACCTGGCCGGAGCTCTGGGTCGTCGACGACCGGGACTTCGATCGCGCCCGGGCCCTCGTCGACGGGATCGTGGCGGCGGCGCCCGAGTGCGGACCGCCGTGGCGCTGCGCCTCGTGCGGCGAGCGGATGGAAGGCCAGTTCACCGATTGCTGGCGCTGCGGCGCCTCGCGTCCCGGCACCGGCGGCTGAACCGCACGGCTCGCCGGCGCCCGCCGCGGCTCCGGAGGCTCGACGGCATCCGCGGCGGCCCGCACATCGGACCCGTGCCGCCGCGGTGGCATAATCCACCGCAGCCCGGACCCGCACCGCATGTCCCGCCCGCTCGCCGTTGCGGACGCGAGCCCGGACGGGCTCCGCCCGCTTCGCGGCCCGGCATGCATTCGCCGCATCGGGCGCGACCTGACGAGAAGCCCGGAGTGGAGCGACTCCGCTGGAGGATCCCCGCATGGAATACACGCTTGAACAGCTTGCCGCCGACTGCCGCGCCGCGCTGCGCGAGCAGGAGACGAAGGCGGCGCGCGAGACGATCCGGGCCTGCTGCGCGCGAGCCTGCAACGACGACGGCTTCGTCGCGGCCCACTTCGGGCCCGACAACAACTCCCCTCGCAGGATCATCCACGAGGACCCCGAACTCGGATTCTGCATCCTGTCCCACGTGAACGAAGGCGCCAGCGAGAGCCGCCCGCATGATCACGGGCCGAGCTGGGCGGTGTACGCGCAGGTCGAAGGCCGGACGGAGATGACCGACTGGCGCGCGGTCAGGCCGTGCGAGGGCGAGGCGCCCGGGGTGGCCGAGGCGATGCGCACCTATACCCTCCGCCGGGGCGACGCGCACGTCTACCACGAGGGTGACATCCACTCGCCGCGCCGGGACGGCGCGACGAAGCTCATCCGCATCGAGGGCATGAAGCTCGACGACGTACCGCGCGGGTACTTCGATCCGGCCTGAGCCGGCGGCCGCCCCGACCTTGGGCCGGCGTGGCGCCGGCCCGCCCCCGCCATCTCCGTCACAGGGAGACACCACCATGTCCCAGCCTGCCGAGCACCTCCGAGAGGGCCGAGCCGCCTCGCCGCCGCGCTTCGACTGGAGCGACCCCCTGCTTCTCGAGAGCGCTCTGACCGAGGACGAGCGCATGGTGCGGGATACCGCCCGCGACTACGCGCAGAGCGCCCTGATGCCCCGCATCCTCGAGGCGCACCGCTCCGAGCGCTTCGACACCGCGATCATGCGCGAGATGGGAGAGCGCGGGCTCCTCGGGGCCACCATCGACGGATACGGCTGCGCCGGCGCCGGATACGTGAGCTACGGGCTGGTCGCCCGCGAGATCGAGCGGGTCGACTCCGGCTACCGCTCGGCCGTCAGCGTGCAGTCGAGCCTCGTCATGCACCCGATCCACGCCTACGGCAGCGAAGCGCAGCGCGCGAGCTACCTGCCGCGGCTCGCGACCGGCGAACTCATCGGCTGCTTCGGACTCACCGAGCCCGACGCCGGCTCCGACCCCGGCTCGATGGCCGCCCGCGCCCGCACGGTCGACGGCGGCTACCTGCTGACGGGGACCAAGACCTGGATCAGCAACGCCCCGGTCGCGGACGTCTTCGTGGTGTGGGCGAAGAACGACGAAGGGGTCATCCGCGGATTCATCCTCGAGCGCGGCATGAAGGGCCTGTCCACCCCGAAGATCGACGGCAAGTTCTCGTTGCGGGCGTCGGCCACCGGCCAGATCTCGATGGACGGCGTCTTCGTCCCCGCCGCCAGCGAGCTGCCGGACGCCTCCGGCCTCAAGGGGCCGTTCGGATGCCTCACCCGCGCCCGCTACGGCATCGCCTGGGGCGCGCTCGGAGCGGCGGAGTTCTGCTGGCACGCGGCGCGCGAGTACGTGCTGGAGCGCCGGCAGTTCGGCCGGCCGCTCGCCGCCAACCAGCTCGTGCAGAAGAAGCTCGCGGACATGCAGACGGAGGTCGCCGTCGGCCTCGCCGCCTGCCTGCGGCTCGGGCGGCTGTTCGACGAAGGCGCGGCCCCGCACGAGGCGGTGTCGATGCTCAAGCGCAACTCCGCCGGCAAGGCGCTCGACATCGCGCGCATGGCCCGCGACATGCACGGCGCCAACGGCATCGCCGACGAGTACCACGTCATCCGCCACCTGATGAACCTGGAGACGGTCAACACCTACGAAGGCACGCACGACGTCCACGCGCTGATCCTCGGCCGGGCGCAGACGGGGATCGCGGCGTTCGGGGGATAGGGACAGGGACCGGCACGCCCTTCCGCCTAGACCGTGCCCCGGCCCTCCATCGGGACACCGCCGGAGCGAGGTAAGCGCCCCGCTTTGCGGATTTCAGTCCTCGAACCCCGATTCGGGTTGTTGGACGATGCTCGTACCGATCCTGGGCGTTCTGGTATCGGTGCTCTGGCATCGCATCATTAAGTCGCACCGAGACCTGAACACTGTGAAGTTCGAGATCATCCACGATCTCGAGCAGTGCCTTCCGGCGTCGCTCTACGCGCATGAGTGGCGGCGTGCCGAGGAGGGACGGGGAAGGATCTATCGCTCCGTGACCGACATCGAGCGGTGGATCCCCTTGGCCTTCCTTGGTCTGCACGTGGTTCTATTCATCGTTCTCGCGGGGAGCGTTCTGCACGGATGAATCGCGTAACGGCCGGCTTCGGGGAAGCTACGTTGAGGGAGCCGTGAGAAACTGCCGGCCGCCGAAGGGTCCAGACCCGATGCCGTCGCGCACCTTGCAGACGCCACCGCACCTTCAAAATCGAACGTTGCCGGCGTCCCTCGCCACCTCGATCACGGCAGGCGCCCGGCTGTGGTGCTCGAGCCATGTCCGGACCGCGGGCGAAATCCATCCGGCGACCTCGAGAACGCGCTCGTGATCCGCGGTCAGGTCACGCGCGAATATCGGCTCGTGATGGGCGACCCGGTTGCGCAGGATTCGCAGAGTATTGAGGGGGTGGTGCGCTTGCCTGCGCCTCAGCTTCGCGCGGTGCGCGAACGCCCCGCGCAACGCCGGCCGCCACAGCGTCATCTCGTAGTTCGCCTTGTGCCCGGCTTCGGTCCGACCACCGGGACCGAGCAGCGAGACCCAGAACCCGAACGACAGCGCCGCCACGATCCGGGGAGGATCGTCTCCATGACCGTCGCGTGCGAGCTCCGACTTCGCGCCCGCGGTTCGCGCCACGGCACCCCGGTCGAGGCCCGCGCCCGGCTGGTCGTACCATGCCGGGCCGTATCGATCGGCGAGCCGGCTGTGCATGGCGTTGCGCAAAGCCACTTCCAGGCCCTGCAACGGTCCGTAGAAGGCGGCGCTGACCGCCGTGTTCCAGGCGTGGAGCCGAATCGCCTGTTCCCGATCCCCCCCGGCGGCGTCGAGATACGTGCTCAGACGCTCGTGCGAGAGCGCCGTCTCCAGCTCGTCGAGAGTCTCGTCCGTATAGGAGAAGGGCTTGACGCCTGGCTCCCGATCCACCATATTTTCCTCGTACACCCCGGACCCGCCTCTGCCACACGGTATGCGCCCGGGGTTTTTGTTTTCCGAGCCCGACCCGGTCAGGCCGGATTCCCTTTGCCGATGGCCTCGTTGACTCGAAAACCCCGCCGGGAGACCGCCCTGCGGGCTCTCCTTGCGTCCTCCTCCACCTTGCGGAAGTCCGGTTCCAGCTTTTTCAGCCGCTTCACCAGACCGCCGAGGTCGTACACGTTCGTCAACTTCCCGCCGTGAGGCGCCCGCCGCTCGACGCGTTCGACGAGCCCGGCGGTCTCCAGGTCCGCGATGTGACGCTGGACCTGACGCGGGCTCAGGCCCAGCCGCTCCGCCAGCACCGCCTTGCTCGGATAGGGCTTACGCTCGCGTTCCCACCAGAAGTCGCAGATCTGCATCAGCACCGCGAGCTGCGTCGGATTGAGGCCCAGCCGGTTCTGCGCCCGCAGCAGCAGCGACGGCACGATGCAGAAGCCGAGCGCAATGACGTCCTTGCCCCATTTCTTCTCCGACGCACGCCCCGTCTCCTTCGCCGCGCGCAACGGGACCACGTTGCCGGCCGCCGACGTCTTGTTCTTGCTCATGATCGGACCCTTCGCGCTCTCGAGCCAATATTGCCGCCGATTCCGCGGAGTTCAAGACTTGACGACTGGTCATGCTCGACTCGAGGTACTGGACATTTCAGTCTTGTCCGCGTAGTTGGCAGTGTCCTCTAAAACAGCACATACCTAACCCGTACAATCCACACTACGAACAAGACACAAGGCCCACAGGACGCAAATGACCCCTGGCCACTTCGCGATTTCCGCTCTGGCGGCTGAGATGCGGCCCCCCCTCCGCCGGACGTGTCCCGTGGTACGTTGGGCCCAGGCCGGGAACGGCGTTCGAACCCACAGCATGAACGACGTCGGAAGCGAAGTGTCGCTGCCCGTCCGGATCGTACGAGCCAATCCGAGCCACGGAGTGAAACGATGCCGCCAGCTCAAGTGGACAGGAACAAGCTGCCGGCCAAGTGGCCGACGCACAAAGGCAGCCCGGCTTTCCGGGAGGAGCTCGGACGAACGGTCGCCGCATTCGGGTTTCTGGAAGACACCCTCGCGAGGGCCTTTTTCGCCCTTACCGCAACCTGCGAGTACGCAGACAGCGGTGAAGCGGAAGCGGCGTTCCCGAAGTGGCGCACGAAACTCGAGAGGTCCCTGACCGACACGTTGGCTTCGCTCACTTCCAAGATCGACAAGGCGTTCGAGAACGACGATCGCGTTCCGGCAGACGTGGGAAGCGACATTGTCCGCCGGTTGCGCGAGCTCGCGGTCTGGCGCAATGCCCTCTGCCACGGCGCGTGGGTACAATTCGACGCGGACGGTTCCGCTTGGCTGCGGTATTTTCAGAGAACGGGTGATGGCCCCGAGGCGCTCGGCCGTTCTCTCTCTTCGGAAGAGATCGCCAGCATTCGCGCCGGAGCCGTCGATGTCACGATCTGCCTCGTCGACGTGGTCGCGTACACCGGTGTCTGGTTCCCCGGTACGACACCGCCGATCGTGGAGGTCGCCCGGTAGTCCGCAGTCCACGAGCTTCCTTGCTCCGTCGCATCTCCGCGCCGTCCACTTGGCGGAGCAGTCGGTTAGGCGCTATCCGATGTTCGAGGGCATCGAGCCTGCCTGCCGGAGATCGGAACGCGGGACTCGGCGGCGACGCTCGCGCGTGCTCGTCTTGATGGAACGGCGCGGTACCGGCGGTCGACGACTCCTACCGTCCGCGGAACTCTGGCGGACGTCGCTCGGTGAAGGCGCGCCAGCCTTCGGGGTAGTCCTCGCTGCAGTTGCAAGCGGCGGCGAGGTCGTCGCAGCGAGTATTGTCGCGCTCCGCCGGGGGCTTGAGCGATTCGCCGATCGCTGCCTTGATGGCCTGGATCGAGAGCGAGTCCATGGCGCCGACACTGACCCTATGGCGCCGGCGCCGCCAGTCCGAACGCCGTCGCCACCTTGCGCAGCCGCTCGCACTGCCAGTCGCGCAGCCGGGTGTTGCCGGCGGCGACGCGCTCGTTCATCAGGTTGCCGGGCTCGCTCTCGTGCCGGCCGAGATCGGCGAGCACGTGGAACAGCTCGTGCGCGAGCACCACTCCCACGTCCCTGGCCGCGCGAGTGATCCAGACGGTATCCCGCAACGCGCGCAGGCTCCGCGTGTTCCCCTGGCCGAACGCCTCGGCCTCGAAGGCCGGCTCGCGCAGGGTCTCCTCGACGAAGAACACCGCCGGCCGCGCCGGGTCGAGCCGCTTCACGAGCCGCCGGCTCCACGCGTCATGGAGGTACCGGTACCGGCGGGGAGCCTCGACCATGCGCAGCCGGGTCCGGGCGACCGCCACCCCGCACTGGCCCAGGATCTCCGCGGCGCGGGCGACCGCGCGGTGGATCTCCGGAATGCGCCAGCCCGCTCCGCTCAGGACGACCACGTCGAGGGCCACCGTATGCGTGTGCGGGGACTCCCTGCTCCAGGCGCCGGCGTCACGCTCCAAACCTGCCTCCGCGTGCGTGTGCGGGGACTCCCTGCTCCAGGCGCCGGCATCCCGCTCGTAACCCGCCCCCGTGTGCGTATGCGGGGACTCCTCTCCGTGGTCGAGGTCCTTCTGGAGCCGGCGCACCCCCGTGCGCGTATGCTGAGACTCCTTTCCACCGGGATGGAGGTGCTCGGAAGTCCACACGCCGAGCGGGATCTCGGCCGGCTCCCCGGGCTCCGCCTCGCAGGCGCCGCGGTCGGCTCCGGTGGGATCGCGCAGGGTCCCCGCGCCCACGTAGGCAACCATGGCGCTCACCGGCTTCTCGGCCCGCGCCAGGATGGCGGACTTCAGCTCGCGCGCGGTCCATTCGGGGTGCGCGGCGAGCAGGCAGGCGGCGAGCGCCGAGACCCGGGCCGCGGCGTAGCTGGAGCCCGACGCCTCGCGCGCCCGGCCGTCGAAGCCGGTGACCAGGACCCGCTCCGCGGGCACCGCCAGATCGACACTCTCCCGCCCCCAGTTCGAGCCGCGCGCGGGGAGTCCGGAGTCGTCCGACGACGTGACGGTGAGCAGGTTCTCCAGGGGGAGGGCCGCGGGATAGACCGGCGTCTCGTCGATGTCGGCGCCGTCGTTGCCGGCGGAGGCGACGAACAGCATCTCCGGACGCGCCCGGGCCGCGGCCTCGAAATCGGCCCAGTCGGAACGGCGCCGGCTCCCCATGGAGACGTTCACGATGCGCACGCCGGCCGACGCCGCGTGCTCCACGAGGTCCCGCATCCGGGACATGTGATGACGCGGATAGCGGTAGGGAGCGAGCGCCGCGACCGGAGCCTCCGCGAGGATCAGCGACGCGGTGCGGGTCCCGTGGCGCCGGGGATGGAACGCGCTGCGCGCCGGGTCGGCGTCGAACGGGCGCGCGTCGAGGTCCCCGAAGTCGAAGCCGACCAGCGCGCCGTCCCCGTCGCGGGCGAGCCGGGAGGCGACCCGCGGCAGCAGGTAGTTCACGCCCGAGTCGACGTGCCCGACCCGGACCCGTGGACCTTCGCCCCCGGATATCGCCGGCGGGCCGGGCACCGGGGGATTCAGCGGCTCGACCCGCACCGCCCGCTCCAGGCTGCCGAGGAGGAACTCGATCGAGCGCGCCGTTCCGTCCGCGTCGTAGACGAGCCGCCGGCCCGCCATCACGTTGCACGCGCTGCCCGCCACCGCGAGAAGCACGGGGCGGCGCCCGGACGGTGTCGGCTCCGCATAGCTCGCCACCACCCGGCGCAGGAGGCCGTCGGTCTCGATGCGGTCGAGCCGGATGCGGGCGCCATCGGGGAGCATCAGCGAGTGGCGGACGCCCATGACCCGGTCACGGATGCGGAGCGGCCCCCGCGAAAGCTCGATCGCCCCGCCGAGCGGGAGAGTGAGCGCATCCGGCGCCGGGTCGTCGGCACTGCACACGGCGCCGATGACGGCGCGGACCCGATCCTCGACCGCCAGCCGTTCCGGAACCGGGGCCGGTTCCATGCCCGTCGCCGCAGCCGCATCCGGCGTCGCCGCACCGGAAGCGCCGAGCGCGAGAAATGCCGCCGCCACAAGGGCCCGGAGGCGCATGTGCGGTACGTCGACCGACATGGCCCCAGCCGGTCTCCGTCGGCAAGGAGCAGCGCAGGCCCGGAAGCGCGTGTGCGGTATGCCGAGTGACATGGAGGGTCTGCGCCGAATCGATGACGGCCGGATCGCGCCGGAGCGGGGAGCGCCCGGGACTGTATCCGGCTTTCCCGAGCCGGCATAGTTCACCGGTACGCGCCGGTACGCGCGGCGAGGCGATCGAGCGTCAGGAACGCCGGGGGAGGTTCGTTTCGCCGGCGATACCTGACACCGCCAGCTTCGAACGGGACGGCGAACGGCACATTGCATGCCGTGCGGAGGCGCCGGGAGCCAAACGGTCGGGGGCGAACGAGGCAGGGAGCCCGGGAGAGCCCGGCGCACGCGATGGAACTCGCCACGCAGAGCCGTCCGGGAGACGCGTTGCGTGGTATACCGGAAGACACCATGCCCACCAGCGAGAAACCACCCCGCCTCCCTCCGCAGTTCGAGCTCGTCGCGCTGGAGCGCGCCGGCAGCGTCGTGGAGGCCGCGCTGGCGAGGGCCGCGGAGGGGGCCGGCGAAGGCACCCTGGTCTGGGCCCGGGAGCAGACGAGCGCGCGCACCCGGCGCGGCGGGACGTGGATCGGGTACGACGGCAACCTGCACTGCGCGCTGATCATCGAGCCCGACTACCCGAACGAGGAGTCCTGGCAGCTCGCCTATGTCCACGCCCTGGCGGTCGGCGGCGCGATGGCGGAGATGGTCTCGCCGATGACCGGGCTGCGCTTCCTGTGGCCGAACCGGCTGCTCGTCAACGGCCTCCTCGCGGCGCGTCTCGACGTCGCGGCCACCGACCCGGCGCGCGATCCCTATCCGGCCCTCGTGCTCGGGGCCAGCGTCAACGTCGCGATGCACCCGCCGCAGCCCGAGCCGGAGGAGTACAACTCCATCCACGCGAGCGGCGCGCCCGAGGTCACCGCCGGCGATGTCCTCGAGGCATACGCGAGCCACTTCCTCGCCTGGTCGAGCCGCTGGGCCGACGAAGGCTTCGAGCCGATACGCCGCGCCTGGCGCATCCGCGCCGACCGGCTCGGCGCGGACACGGAGGTCCGGCTGATCGGCGGGCCGGTCGAAGGCCGGACCGCCGATGTCGACGCGCAGGGGGCGCTCGCTCTCGACACCGCGGCGGGGCGGAGACGCATCACGATCGGCGAGTACTTCGGCCTCGCTCCGGCCGGTGCGCGATGAGGCGTCGTCCCCGATGCGAGACGGAGGCGGATCACCGCCGACGCCGGGCCGCCCCGATCGCCGCGGATGTTCCGGGCGCCGCAAGCCGGACGAAAGTGCGGGGTTTCCGGCCAGCCCCGTCCACGACCCCGGCGCCCCTCGCCGCGCACGGACGCCGACCGCCTCCACATCCTTCGCCAAACGCTCATGGTGAAATCCCTGTGGTTGACGAACCACGCATATCTGTTCGACGATTGGGCGCCATGAAAGCTCGCCAGTTTCTCAGGAAACTTCGAGCGCGAGGCGCCACGGTGGACGCGGGCCGCGGCAAAGGCGGACATGTCTACGTGCGATACGGAGGCCGCAAGTCAATCGTCAAGATGCACGGATCGAAGGATCTCGACAACAGCTACGTCAAGCTGGTCTGCGGCCAGCTCGGCATCGATCCCGAGGACCTGTAGGAACGACCGGCATGCAATTTCTCTATCCCCTCGATCTGGTTCCGTCGGAGCATCAGGTCATCGCGCGGGTGATCGACGTGCCCGAAGCCATCACCTTCGGGGAGGATGCCGAGCACGCCATACATGAAGCCGAGGACGCCCTCGTCGTCGCCCTCGGTGGCCGTATTGCCGACCGCGAACGGGTCCCGACCCCGAGCCAACCAGGTCCGGGGCAGCCCGCGGTCACGCTGTCGCCGCTCGTGACGGCCAAGGTCGCACTCCACAACGCAATGCTCGAACGCGGCATGACGAAGGTCGCCCTGGCGCGCAATCTTGGCGTCACCGAGATCACCGTGCGCAGACTGCTCGACCTCGATCATCGCTCGCACATCGGTCAGGTCGAGCTGGCGCTGGAGCAGCTTGGATACCGCCTCGTGACCTCGGTTGCGAAGGTCGCCTGACCGCCCGCCGGAGGCAAGCGGACACTCCGGGTCGTGGTCGACGGAGCGAGTTCAGGGTGATGCCGGATCGTGATGATTCAGCCGCCAGGACAAACGCTCGCGACCTCGTTGCGCTTCCTGTACAGCTCCCGGTCATCGTCCCATGGCGAAACCCGATTCGCCTTCGGCGGCACCACCGGCTCAAGCCCCAGGTCCGCTACGAGCGCGCGGGTCTCGTCGCCCTCGCGGGCCTTGTCCATCACCAGAAAAAGGACCTCAGAGTCTGTCAGAAATTGTGCTGACAGGACCTAATACCGACTCCCGGCCGTGGCGCACAGCAGCTTCCCCGGTTGTGCCGCTGCCATGGGTGTGCCCCCGGAACTGATCAGTATCAATGAAGGTATGTCCGTCGAAGGGGTACGACATTGTCAGGACAAGCCACGTCGGCTCGATACGTTTCCGCGAGCACAGGCCATGCATGGTCGAATCGTTGGCTCTGCACGAGCGAGCGCAGGGTGAGAATGGCTTGCCCGCCGGGCAGGCCCCAGCGCATCCCGGAGCGCTTGAGCCGTTCGGTGACCAAGGTCTTGCAGGCCGCCTCGACGACCCCGGAGCCGATGGGCAGGCCCCGCGCCTTGGCCTCGGCGTAGCCCATGCGGTGGCGATTGCCGCGGAAGTAGCCGAGCACCTGTGCGATGCGCTCCTCGTCGGGATATCTCGTGCGCAGATGCACCAGCGCGCGGATGACCCGCTCGACCCCGGCGGGCTCATGACGCAGCCGGTGGCGATAGGTGTTGAGCTGCGTCGCCGCCTTGGGCGAGGCGGTGCCGTAGGCGGCGTCGAAGGCGTCGCTGAGCTGCTCGACGGCGTGGTAGAAGTCGATGAGTTCGACGCCCTCGGGCAGCGCACCGGAGAGGAACGTCCAGTTGTCCTTCGCCCCGTCGGCGAGCTTGACCACGGTGAGGTCCGGGCGCGGGGCGCGCACCGCCGCGACCTCGGCGGCAACCATCGCCTTGAGGCTCGCCTTGCGCGGCTGCGGCATCCGGCCCATGCGCACGCTGTACAGCCGCTCGCCCTGGGCATCGACCAGCGAGACCGTGGCACAGCCCGCCTCGCGGTATCCGCCGCGCATCGGCGCCATCACCCCGTCGAGCGAGACCACCACCGCACGGGCCGCCTCCGGCACCGCGACGCTGGCCTCGCGCACCGTGGTCTCGAACGTCTCGCGCTGCGCCTCCCAGCGCGCCGACAGCGCCTTGGGCAGCCGGTCGAGGCTGCTCTTCGACGGCTGCATCGGCCCGAGGGTGGCCAGCACCTGCTCGGCGTCTCGCGGGGTCAGATGCGAGACCAGCAGCGCACCGTGGCGCGCCGCGAGCGGCGTCCAGTACCCCTCGACGATGCCCACCCGGCGCTCCAGCGCCGCCACTGCCCGCGCCCCGCGCCGCGCCCGGTACAGCGTGCGGGTCACCGACACCGGGCCGGCGGTGGTGAGGTAGGTCTGGGCACTGCGACACGCCCGGCGATGGACCTCGCCGTCGATGAGCACGAACGGCAGGTCCACGTCGTGTCGGGCGAGCGCCTGTTCGGTGACCGCGCACTCGGTGCGGGCGAACAGGGCGTGGAGCTCGCGCTCGAAGTTCTCGAACGAATGCGTGTCGGACGATTCGTACTTCTTCAGCAGCGCACTCACGCGCCGGGGGAGTGCTTCGAGCACGCTCCAGACATCTTGGGGAGTGGGTTTGTCGGTCGGCGTATGGGATACTTCCATTGGGGCAGCCCTCCACAGTGTTGGGATTTCGCGCACAGCATTGTTGCAGAGGATCACTGCCCCGTCTTCCCCTCTGAGCTTGCCTGCGGTGACAAAGTGTCACCGGAGACGGGTTCTTCTTCGTCTGGCGTTTTCCACAAATCTTTAGAATTCGATCATTTAGGAGTATTAGCTCGTGTCAGTTCTAGATCTACACCCGCTGCCAGCGAAATAGTCAAGAACACGATCGCCGGGGTTACTGTGAACTCTGATGATCCGATTCTGGCAACGCCTATACCGGGCGCGCACTCGGTCGTCCCCTGATCGGCGACACCATGTTGACCGTCAACTTCCAGGCAAGCAGTGTCGATGTGGACATCACCGGGATCGCCGAACGGCAGACCGGCCGCACACATCCCGACATGCGGTGGCGCGGCCTCCGCATGAGCCGTGGCGCATTTCGCGCAGCCGGTATCGACGGGCGATTCTACGGACGGAACCATGAAGAAGCTGGCGGTGTGATCGACAACAACGGCAT
This sequence comes from Gammaproteobacteria bacterium, assembly GCA_965202735.1. Classification (GTDB taxonomy): domain Bacteria; phylum Pseudomonadota; class Gammaproteobacteria; order HK1; family HK1; genus HK1. The sequence continues at coordinate 3,762,581 of OZ241844.1, read as the reverse complement.
CGCCGGGGCGTTCAGCGCCAAGCGGGAATAACCTGCCCCTGCGGCGCCCACTTCTCTCGCCCGTTGTGCCGTCACGAAGAGCGCTGCTCGGCGGTGGAAACGTGGGGACCCGCAGCGCCGGTCTCAGTGGCTGGAGTCGTCGCGCACTACAGGCCCCCGAAATCCCTCCGACTCGACGCCCTGAAGGTCGAAGCCGCACCACAATTCCACCACGGTACGGCCTCTCCGGGCGCTGGCGGGCATTGCTGATGGCGCCGCGCCGCGCTTGAGGGGCGTGCGCGACGTGGCGCATGATCGCCGTCCGGTCGAGGCACGCGTGCGGAGCGGGAGCGGCGGCCGTGCCGGCCCGCACACGTGCACTCGACCGCGGGAGCAACGCCCGCTCCCGAACGCGGAGCAACGCCCGAGCCTGTCGCGCCAGATGACGAACGCCAACCTCTACGCCCTCCTCGAAGCGCATTTCCCCGCGGACCGCTCGTCGACCTGCCTGGAGGCTCCGGACGGCGCGGTGTGGACGTTCGCCGATGTCGAGGCGGAGTCCGCCCGTTTCGCGTGCCTGATGCGCGAGCGGGGGGTGGCGCCCGGCGACCGGGTCGCGGTCCAGGTGGAGAAGTCGCCGCGGGCGCTCGTCCTCTACCTCGCGTGCCTGCGCGCGGGCGCGGTCTACCTGCCGCTCAACCCCGCGTATCCGGAGCGGGAGGTGGACTACTTCCTCGGCGATGCCGAGCCCCGGCTGGTGGTGGCGCGGCCGGAGTCCGCGGCCGGCGCCGCCGGGCTGTGCGAGCGCCACGGCATCGGCGAGCCGCTGACCCTCGGCACGGGTGAGGACGGCCCTGGGGGCGGCGGCACCCTGATCGAGGCGAGCCGTCCGATGCCCGACGCCTTCCCCACCGTCGAGCGCGAGCCCGGCGACCTCGCCGCACTCCTCTACACCTCCGGCACCACCGGCAGGCCGAAGGGCGCGATGCTCACCCACGCCAACCTGTTCTCGAACGCCGAGGTGCTGCACGCGGCGTGGGGGTTCCGCGCCGGCGACGTGCTCCTGCACATGCTGCCCCTCTTCCACACCCACGGGCTGTTCGTGGCCTGCCACACGTCGCTGCTCAACGGCTCGCCGATGATCTTCCGCCCGCGGTTCGACGCGGCCGAGGCCGGCCGGCTGCTGCCACGGGCGACGGTGTTCATGGGCGTGCCCACCTTCTACGTGCGCCTGCTCGCACAGGCCGGGTTCGGAGCGGCGCAGTGCGCGAACATCCGGCTGTTCGTCTCCGGCTCGGCGCCGCTGCTGGAGCAGACCTTCGAGGAGTTCCGCGCGCGGACCGGCCACGCCATCCTCGAGCGCTACGGCATGACCGAATGCGGCATGAGCACCTCCAACCCGCTCGACGGCGAGCGCCGCGCCGGCACCGTCGGCCGGCCCCTGCCCGGAGTCGATCTGCGGGTGAGCGGCGAGAACGGCGTGCCGGCCGGACCCGGCGAGGCCGGAGAGATCCAGTTCAGGGGGCCGAACGTCTTCGCGGGCTACTGGCGGATGCCGGAGAAGACGGCCGAGGAGTTCACCGCCGACGGGTACTTCCGCTCCGGCGATCTGGGGAGGGTGAGCGAGGACGGCTACGTCTCGATCGTCGGCCGGGGCAAGGACCTCGTCATCAGCGGCGGATTCAACGTCTACCCCAGGGAGGTCGAGCTGCTCATCGACAGGATCGACGGCGTGGCGGAGTCCGCGGTGATCGGGCTGCCCCACCCGGACTTCGGCGAGCAGGTCACCGCGGTGGTGGTGCGCGCGCCGGGCGCGGACATGCCGACGGAGCAGTCGGTGATCGAGGCGCTCAGGCGGGAGCTCGCGGGCTACAAGGCTCCGAAGCGGGTGTTCTTCGCCGACGAGCTTCCGCGCAACGCGATGGGCAAGGTGCAGAAGAGCGTGCTGCGGGAGCGGTTCACCCGACGGTGCGGTACGCCATGACCGGCCGACCGTCGGCGCCGGTGGTCGTGGGCGCCGCGGCCCGCATGAACGTTTGGATTCGCCGGCCAACGCTGGCACTCTTTGCGTGCGGGGACGCACCCTGGACCGCCCGCCTCGTCGCCAGGGTGCCGCACTGACGCTCCTTGCGTGCGGGGACGCACCATTCCGGCCGTCGCGCGATGCGCACCGAACGTCGGCGAACGCGCCGGGGAGCCACCACCCAGGGTGCGCAGCCCAATGCGGAATTCAGTGCGCGACCCGATGCGCCATTCAGGGAGCCGGACGCATGACCGACGCGCCGAAGCACCTTGTCGACTGGAAGTCATGGGACGACGGCGAGGTCCGCGAAGTGCTGGCGCTCGCCCGGCGGGTGAAGCGCCAGCGCTGGGAGTTCCAGGGCCACCTGCAGGGCCGGACCCTGGTGATGATCTTCCAGAAGACGTCCACCCGCACCCGGGTGTCGTTCGAAGCGGGCATGACCGAGCTCGGCGGTCACGCGATCAACCTCGACTGGCGCACCACGAACTTCACCCTGAGCGACATCCGCTCGGAGACGCGATATCTCTCGCGCAACTCCGCCTGCCTCATGGCCCGGCTGAAGAGCCATTCGGACCTCCTCGACATGGTCGAGGGCGCCACCGTCCCGGTGATCAACGGGTGCTGCAACCTCTACCACCCCTGCCAGGTGCTCGCGGACATGCTGACCATCGCCGAGGACCGGGACGGGGACCCGCGCGGCGCGCGCCTGACCTACATCGGCGCCTACAACAACGTGGTGAACTCGCTGGTGTCGGTCTCGGCCGCGCTGGGGGTGGAGCTCACCCTGGTCTGCCCCATCCGCGACGAGGCGGTCGTCGATGCCGGGAGCCGCGAGCGGCTGCTGGAGCTCGGCCTGCTGACCGAGACCCTCGATGCGAGGGAGGCGGTCGCGGACGCGGACTACGTCTACACCGACACCTGGATCGACATGGAGTACTTCAACGACCCCGCGTTCGCCGAGGAGAAGGATCGGCGCTGCGCGCTGATGCTGCCCTACCAGGTCAACGCGGAGCTCCTCGCGGACAGCCGCGCCAGGGTCATGCACGACATGCCGATGCACCTCGGGTACGAGATCACCGGCGATGTGGCCGAGGGCGAGCGCTCCATCATCTACGCTCAGGCGGAGAACCGGCTCGACGCGCAGAAGGCGATTCTGCTCACCCTCGTGTGATGCGCGGTCGCGGTCCGCAGGAAGGGCGACCCGCAGTACGGGCACTTTACCGTGCCCCTGTCCTCGACGTGTGATGCGCGGTCACGGTCCGCGGGTGGGGCGACTCGGGTCTCGACCTGATGCGCCTCGACGGGTGCGCGGGGGCGTAGAGGGCGGCCGAGGGCGACTCGGGTGAAGCAGTACCTCGACCTGATGCGCCATGTCCGGGAGCACGGGGCGCGCAAGGGCGATCGCACCGGTACCGGCACGCTGAGCGTCTTCGGCTACCAGATGCGGTTCGACCTCGGGGCGGGGTTCCCGGTGGTGACCACGAAGTCCATCCACATGCGCTCGGTCATTCACGAGCTGCTGTGGTTTCTCAAGGGCTCGACGAACGTCGCGTGGCTCAACGCCAACGGCGTGACCATCTGGGACGAATGGGCGGACGAGCGGGGGGAGCTCGGCCCGGTCTACGGCGCGCAGTGGCGGAGCTGGACGACCGCGCACGGCGGCGCCGTCGACCAGATCGCGCGCGTCGTGGACGGCATCCGCCGCGACCCGGACTCCCGGCGCCACATCGTCTCGGCCTGGAACGTCGGCGAGCTCGACCGCATGGCCCTGCCGCCGTGCCACCTCCTGTTCCAGCTCTACGCCGCCGAGGGAAGGCTCTCGTGCCAGCTCTACCAGCGCAGCGCCGATGTCTTCATCGGGTTGCCGTTCAACATCGCGTCCTACGCGCTGCTCACGATGATGATGGCCCAGGTGACGGGACTCGAGCCCGGCGAGTTCGTGCACACCCTGGGCGACGCGCACCTGTACCTCAACCACCTGGAGCAGTCCGACACCCAGCTCGGGCGCGAGCCCTTCACGCTTCCGCGCATGGAGCTCAACCCGGACGTCGAGTCGATCTTCGATTTCACCTACGAGGACTTCACGCTCGTCGGCTACGAGCACCACCCGGTCATAAGAGCGCCGATTGCGGTGTGACGGGAAGCGGCGGCCGAACGGGGATGCAAGGGCGTGGTGCTCGCGGAGCGTCACAAGAGCGCCGGTCGCGGTGTGACGGAACGCGGCGGCCGAACGCATCGGCGTATGGGTGACGAGACCGCGCGCGCGAAGTCGCAGCGCACCGTCCCCGAGGCGCACGCGGCCTCGTGGCCGGGCTCGCAGCCGAAATACAGCGTGCGCGCCAGCGTCGGCAGCGCGAACTCGCTGCACGCCACGCGGGCCGTTGCGCGCACGCCGACGAACTGGCGGTCGATCTCGACCATGTCGGTCCAGTACCCGGTGATCCGGTCGAGGACATCGCGCCCCTCGCCCGAACGGGCGCCCCACACCGCCTTGGCGGCGTGCGCGGCCCGGGCGAAGAGCCAGTCCACGCGCGGCGGGCGCAGCCACCGTAGCCGCGAAGCCCGGCGCCCCGGCCCTGTCGAGCCGAGGGGCGACGTCCCGTCGTCGTCGTCCGGCGGGGATCGGTCGCCCTCCCCCGAGACCGGCAGGTCGTAGCGCCACTCGTTCCAGTCGCCGGCCTCATCCCCGCTGCTGGACGAGCCCTCGCTGACGAGCGTGATGCCGTCTGGGCCGGATGTGACCGGACCGCCTCTCGTCAGCCGACAGCAGCCCGTGGCGGCAGGTCGTCGTCATCCGTGTCCGCGACCGCGCGCCGTTGCTCGTTCGGCAACGTGCTCGCCGAGCACACGCCTCATCTCGGCTTCGGCGAAGCGAACGAGCACACGCCTCATCAGCGGCTGGTAGCCCAGGCCGTGCTCCTGGCCGAGCAGCTTGAAGGTCTCGACGAGCGATTTCGGCAGCCGGATGGAGATCGGCTGCATGGCGAGCGCCTCGTCGACCCGCGGCTGAATGTCGCCTTCGAAGATCCTTGCGAACTTTGGATCGTCGCCCAGCTCGCCGGACTCCCACGCTTCGTCCGGCGTGGGGACATCCCCGTGCTTGCTCATCGGAGGACTCCGTATGTGGGCCTATTCATCTGTTCCTGCAGAATGTCGAGCGGTGGCGTCGAAATACACGCTGGCCTGCTTCCGGGTCGGTGTGAATGCGGTTCGAAGGTACAGGTTGCCGTGTTCGGGAACGAACACGACCTTCAATTGACGACCGACATCGGTTTTCCCGATGAACCACAAGGTTGGGGGATTGGTTGCGTGCGATTCGCGTTCGTCCGTGAGATACGGACCGTCGTGGTTCATGAAGCACTGCTCGACCTCGTCCCTCGTGACGTCGTGTTTCGTCGTCAGCTTCCGCTGAACGTTGGGCGAGATGATCAAGCTCATGGACAATCGCTCTCCAGGTCGGGATCCTCAAGAACAGGGCGCAAATGTATATACGATCGTGAACGGACTGCAAGGGCCGGATTTCGATGAGGTATCCGTCCGATTTGTGGCGTCCCTGGGAGCCAGAGCGTCCCGCCCTCGCGAACGAGAGCAGGATGTCTCCGGTCCCGGGGTCCGCCAGGACTGGAAACGAGGGATCTCGCGAATCGGACCTGCACCCGTTCTGATGGCCCGATTGGGGGGGTCTCCGACCCGACGCTACCCGGCGAGGGCTGTCGGCGGACCGTCCTCCGGTGCGCCGGCCGACCCGAAGGTCCGCCTCTCCAGCTCGATGAAGCTCAGGTCGAAGCCATTGGGCGCGTCGGCGGCGCGTTTCGCGCGCGAGACCTCCCGCCACGCTCCGGGGTCGAGCTCCGGAAACCGGGCGTCTCCGTCGACCGATGCGTGCACCACCGTGAGATGGATGCGGTCGGCGCCGGGCAGCGCCTGCTCGTAGACGCTCGCGCCGCCGACGATCGCGATCTCCTCCACGTGGCTCGACGACACCACGTCGCGCGCCTTCTCGAACGCCTCCTCCAGCGAATGCACCACCGTGAGCTCCCGCACGGGGACGCCCGGCGTCCGGAAGCCGCGCTGGCGGGAGAGGACGATGTTGTGCCGTCCGTCGAGGACTCTTCCGATCGATTCGTGCGTGAGCCGTCCCATGATGACCGGCTTGCCCATCGTCAAGGCGCGGAATCGGGCCAGATCGGCCGGAAGGCGCCAGGGTATTCCGCCGTCGCGCCCGATGACGCGGTTCTCGGCCATCGCCGCAACGATCGTGATCGAGGGAGCGCTCATCGATGCTCGAGCCGGTCACCGGTGAGGCGAGTCCGCGGATTCTCACATACGGAAGACGCCAGGGAGCGCTCCGATGCTCGAGCCGGTCACCGGTGAGGCGGCCCGAGGCCGCTGCCGCAGCCGACGCTGAACGTCCGGTCGTCTTCGAGGCACAGCGCGGTGAGCGGGCCGCCCCACACGCACCCGGTGTCGACGTGGCGCACGTGCAGGTCCCGGGGGAGAGCGGCGTGGAGCTGAAGAGTCGCCCAGTGGCCGAACACGATCCGGGTGCGGTCGGCGCCGGCGTCGCGCAGCGTGAACCAGGGCACGAGCGACGGGGCCTGGGCGCCGAGCGGACGGGTGTCGGAGAAGTCGAGCCGGCCATCGCGGCGGCAGTAGCGCATCCGGGTGAAGGCGTTGGTGATGAAGCGCAGCCGGTCGAGCCCGGTCAGCGAGCTCCGCCACCGATCGGGCTCGTTGCCGTACATGCCGGCGAGCAGCCGCGGATGGTCCGGCCCACGCAGCGCCTGCGACAGCGCGTCCCCGTGGACGACCGCGTCGTCGATGGTCCACGCCGGGGCGATGCCCGCGTGCACCATGACGAACCCGCGTCCGGGGTCGCGATGGATCACCGGCCGTTCGCGCAGCCAGTCGACGAGCGCTTCGCCGTCCGCGGCGTCGAGCACGTCCCGGAAGGTGTCCCCGGCCCGCAGCCGCCGAGCTCCGCGGGCGCTCGCGACCAGATGCAGGTCGTGGTTGCCGAGCACGGTGCGGGCCCGGTCGCCGAGGTCGGCGACGAACCGCAGCACGTCGAGCGAGGCCGGCCCCCGGTTGACGAGGTCCCCCACGAACCAGAGCGTGTCGTTCCGGGTGTCGAACCCGCACTCGCGCAGCAGCGACCGCAGCGCGCGGTAGCAACCCTGGATGTCGCCGATCGCGTAGGTGGGCATTCCGGGGTCAGTCCTGAAGGAAGCGGGCTACGCGGCGCGATGCCTTCCGGCCGCGCTCGGCTCGCCGCGAGAGCCGCTCTCGTCCGCTGCCGGGAATCCGCGGCATCCGGCGCGCAGCCTCCCGGCCGTTCTCGGCTCGCCGCGAGAGCCGCTCTCGCCGGACCCCCCGGATGTCGACGAACGGAAGCTGCGGCCTCACGCCGGCATCAGTGCACGACGTTCGGCACGGACAGGCTGAAGGCGGGGATCGGCGCGTCGAAGCGGTGCCCGTCGTCCGCCACCATCTGGTAGCTGCCGTACATGCTCCCGACCGGGGTCTCGATGATTGCGGCGCTCGTGTACCGGAAAGCCTCGCCCGGGGCGAGATGCGGCTGCTCTCCGACCACGCCGTCCCCGCGCACCTCCTGCACCCGTGCGTTGGCGTCGGTGATGATCCAGTGGCGGGTCCGGAGCTGCGCGGCAACCTTGCCGACGTTGCGGATCGTCACCGTGTACGCGAAGACGTACCGTCCTTCGTCCGGGGACGAGTGCTCGGAGACGTAGGTGCTCTTCACGTCGACCCGAATGCGGTAATCAGCGTCGGTAGTCTGCATTCGCTTTCCTGGCGCGCGGCGACCGGTCACTTGTGCGTCCCGGCGCTTCGATGTCGCGCCGCGCGGAAATTATCCCCCATTGCCGGGCCCTGCCGGTACCCGGGTGTGCCCATGCCAGCCATTCCCGCCAGGCGGGAACAGACCCCTGAAATGCCCTCGATTCGACACCCTGAAGGTCGAAATCACTCCAGAATCCACCACGGTCCGGCCTCTTCCGGGCGCTGGCGGGAATTGCTGTGCCCATGCAGCCCCGTCATGCGGGTCCCCGTCCCGTGCCCCGGTCCAGGGTCCGGAAGCCGATCGCCTCCGCCACGTGCTCGTCCTCGATCCGGTCCGACTGCGCGAGGTCCGCGATGGTGCGCGCCACCCTGAGCACGCGGTCGCGCGCCCGGGCCGAGAGGTGCAGCTTCTCCATCGCGCGGGCAAGCAGCTTGCGGCCGCCCGGGACCGGCGTGCAGTGCTCCCGGATCTCGCTCACGGCGAGTCCCTGGTTCGGCTTTCCCGCCCGCTCGACCTGCATCGCCCGGGCCCGGGCGACCCGCTCGCGCACCGTCGCCGACGGTTCGGGACTCGCGGACTCGTCGTCGTCGCGCAGGCGGGGCACCTCGACGTGCAGGTCGATGCGGTCCAGCAGCGGTCCCGAGACCCGGGAGCGGTAGCGCAGGACCTGCTCCTCGGTGCAGCGGCAGGTCCCGGCCGGGTCTCCGAGGGTGCCGCACGGACACGGGTTCATCGCGGCGACGAGCTGGAACCGGGCGGGGAAGCTCGCCTGGCGGCTGGCCCGCGAGATGGTGACGGACCCCGACTCGAGCGGCTCGCGCAGCGTCTCGAGCACCATCCGCGAGAACTCCGGGAGCTCGTCCAGGAACAGCACTCCGTGGTGCGCGAGGGAGATCTCCCCGGGCCTTGGCATCGCGCCGCCGCCGACGATCGCGGCCGGAGACGCCGAATGGTGCGGCGACCTGAATGGCCGCACTCTCCAGTCGGCGGGGTCGAAGCCGAGCGCGCTCACCGACCGCACCATCGCCGACTCCAGCGACTCCCCCTCGGTCATCGGCGGGAGGATCCCGGGAAGCCGGGTCGCGAGCATGGTCTTGCCGGTGCCCGGGGGACCGAGCATCAGCAGGTTGTGGCTGCCGGCCGCGGCCAGCTCCAGCGCGCGCCGAGCCGCGTACTGGCGCCGCACGTCGCGCAGGTCCTCGACCGCGGGGGACCCGGCCCGGGGCACGGCCACGGTCGGCCGCGGGGAGGCGTCGCCCATGAGCTGCGCGTGCACCTCCCCCAGATGGCGCGCCGGAAACAGGCGGGCGCCGGCCGCGAGCTCGGCTTCGTGCGCGTCGTCGGCCGGGATCACGAGAATCTGGCCCGCGTCGCGCACCCGCAGCGCCGCGGGAAGCGAGCCGCCGGTGCGCCGAAGCCTGCCGTCGAGCGCAAGCTCGCCGATCAGCTCGTGTTCGTGGAGCCGCTCGTGGGAGAGCTGTCCGGTTGCGGCCAGGATCCCGGCCGCGATGGGGAGGTCGTACCGGCTTCCGTCCTTGGGGAGCTCGGCTGGTGCGAGGCCGACGGTGATGCGCCGCCGGGGGAACTCGAACCGGGAGTTGATGATCGCGCTGCGCACGCGGTCCTTGCTCTCGCGCACGGTGGCCTCCGGAAGGCCGACGATCGCGAACTTCGGCAGCCCGCCGGTGATGTGGACTTCGACCTGTATCGGCGGCGCCTCGATGCCGACGCTGGCGCGGCTCAGGACGGTGGCGAGCGACATCCGCGGCTCCCCGTTCGACGATGAGTGCGAGCATGCGCGACGGGAGTGCGCCGCGACAGGGGCGCGGGGCCCGCGTCGTATCGGCCGGGAGCGCGCCCGACATGCGGCGTCGGGCGGGTTCCGGGTGCGCCTGCGGCGCGGGCGATGTTTCGATCGCTGTCCCCGGCGTGTCCGGTTGACTGGCGCGCGCGGGCGGGACGCCTTCGATCACCGGAGATGCCCGCGCTGCCGTGCCGGAGGCCGCCCCGGCACGGCGCGCACGCCGGACGGCGGGCGTCGAATACTTCCGCCGCTGCGTTCCGTGCGCACCCCGAACGGCGGGTGTCGAATACTCCCGCCGCTGCGTTCCGCACGCACCCCGAACGGCGGGTGTCGAATGCTCCCGCCGCTGCGTTCCGCGCGCACGCCGGACGGCGGGCGTCGAATGCTCCCGCCGCTGCGCTCCGCGCTCCCTATTCGAGGCCGGGCTCCGATGCCGCGGCTCGCTCCTCGAGCGCCCGGACCCGGAGCTCCAGCGCCTCCAGCTTCTCGCGGGTGCGGGCGAGCACCGCGCTCTGCACGTCGAACTCCTCCCGCTCCACCAGGTCCATCCGGGCGATCCCGGCCGCGATGACCGCCCGGATGTTGCGGGTCACGTCCTCGCGGACCTCGTCGAGCCCCGGCGGCAGGCTCGCCTGGATGCGGCGGGCGAGGTCATCGAATCTTCGCGGATCGATCATGTCCGTCATTTCCTCGATTGCGCCGGCGTGTCCCGACCCGGGATGCGCCGGATGCGCCGGATGCGCCGGGGCCATCCGGAGGTCGTGACGGGCGGCCCGTCCCGCACCCGGCCGGGGCTTCCGATGCCGAAAGGCCGCCGGCCACCGTGCGGCCGTCCGCGGGGACGGCCAGTGATCGCGACCTTCGATTGGTCCCGCCGGCCGTCCGGCGGAGCTGTCGGTAGAGCTGTCGGCGAGGCTGTCGAGGGGAACGAGCCCCGGCTTGCAATCGCAGGCCGCCGCCGTTGCCGCCACTGCGTCGCGCAGACGCTCGGCTACTGCGTGCGCGAGTCCCGGCTTACAATCGCAGGCCGCCGCCGTTGCCGCCACTGCGCCGCCCCCACTCCCGGACTCCGATCGTACACCTCTCATGCCGGACCGCTACGCGGTGATGGGTCACCCCATCGCTCACAGCAAGTCACCGTTCATCCACCGGCGGTTCGCGGCCGAGACCGGTGAGTCCGTGGCATACGACGCGCTGCATGTCGCGCCCGGGGGCTTCCGGGAGGCCGTCGAGCGCTTTCGCGCGGAAGGGGGGCACGGGCTCAACGTGACGATCCCGTTCAAGGAGGAGGCGTTCGCACTCGCGAGCCGCCGCTCGGGGCGCGCGGAGCGGGCGGGGGCGGTCAACACGCTGTGGTTCGAAGGAGCGGACGTCTGCGGCGACAACACCGACGGGGTCGGGCTGGTGCGGGACCTCGTGCGCAATCTCGCGGTCGAGCTCCGGGGCCGCTCGGTGCTCCTGCTGGGCGCCGGCGGAGCGGCCCGGGGCGTCGCCGGACCGCTGCTCGACGAGTCGCCGCGCACGCTCGTGATCGCCAACCGGACTCCGTCGCGGGCGGTCGCGCTCGCCCGGCGGTTCGCCGGGCAGGGGCCGGTGAGCGCGGCCGCGTTCGATGCGCTGGAGGCGGCGGGATTCGATGTGGTGGTCAATGCGACCGCCGCGAGCCTCGCCGGCGATCTTCCGTCCCTGCCCCCCGGCACCCTCCGAGCCGGCGGGGTCGCCTACGACACCGCCTATGCGGCGGCTCCGACGCCTTTCGTTCGCTGGGGTGCGGGGGAAGGCGCGGCGGTCGCCACCGACGGCCTCGGGATGCTCGTGGAGCAGGCGGCGGAGTCGTTCCGCCTCTGGCGGGGGCGGGAGCCCCGGACAGGTCCGGTCATCGATGCGCTCCGGACACACCTCGCGAGCTGACGGCGCGTCCGTGCGCTTTCCTGTCCGGTTCGGGAGCCGAGCCGCCTCGCAGGCCGGTCCGGGCGGAGACGCGAACCGGCATCACGGCCCGGTATGGACGCGGCTCGATGCGGGATGTCCGCAGGCGTCCGCACTCGACCGGAGTACTCGGCCTTCTTCTTCGGAAACGGATGAAAATGACCGACTAAATGTTTGATCCGGCTTGGATTGAATTCGACTTATGCACATCCCGGATGATCGTTTCATGACAGTCCGGGTCACGATACAGAGAGCGTATCATACACTGCGAAAATATATATAACCCATTGAATTTAATATAATTAAATGAAGTGGCGATTTCTTCGCCAATCTGTCTCGAACCCCTTGCATATCAGCACGAGCGCGATTTGACGGCGATTTGTCCACAGAGTTTTCCACAGAAAATGTGGACAACTCGCCACCCACCCGGCGACCGAACGGTCTCCCCTGGTGAAGCACACGATGAATGAGGTGAACCCATCCGGCGCGGTCCCCGCGCGCCGCGCAGAGACGATCAACCGCGGGGAGCCTGGTGCTCTGCGAGGAGGTCCGAGCCAGCGCGCCCTGGACGCGCTCCTCACGCGCAGCCTCGGCCCGCACGCCGCGCTCACAGGGCTTGTCGGATACCTGCGAAGCCGGCACGATGCCGACCTCGCCATTGCCCCCTACCGGTCCGGCGCAATGTTGCGGATGCTCGAAACATGCCTGAAAAGGCTCCACAATGTGGGCTGAGCGTATTGATTTTTCGTAAGTGCCTGACGGCAGGCAGGCGGCCTCGACGTGGTTTCGCCTGCAACCACTGGCTACGCGTCCGATTCACTGCCGGATGCAGACACACAGGAGAGACCACGCCATGAAGGTGCGGTTGAAAGGGAGCCGAACGACGGCGGCGATTCCCGTCCCGGAATCCACATTTTTCGGCATCCTTTGCGATGTCTGGACACCACCGGACCATCTCGATCTGACGACCCTGGACTGCGGGTACGACGCACTCGTCCACGACGCACAGCGAATCCGCGGCGATTTCGACAGAGCCATGTCGGGGATTTGCATTCCAGGTGAGGCAACGAGTGACTGATTCGCGAGACGACCGTCCCGGAGGCACCGTCCACCGACCGGATGACGAAGCTCCCCCGCATGCCAGCGTCGCGCAGCGCGATGCCGCCTCCCCGCGCGATGAGCCTGAAAACGATACGAACCCGAACGCCAGCGTCATAAAACCCTCGCCGTCGATCCGGTAGTGTCTCAGTTTGACTCCGGGACCGTTGTATCGTGTTGAGGAAGAAAGTCGAGCCGAGGCGCCACCCGCCGTCGGGAAGGGTATACGTCCAGTTTGCCAGAGCCCTCGTTTCCGGTCCCGGGAGACCCTGGGGACAAGGGCATCGCGCGCACGGTTCGCAAAGGCGGGATGCCCTTGGTCCCGAAAGAAGCCCCTCTCCCCCCGGGAGAGGGGTTTGGGGTGAGGGGGACCGAATCATCGCCGCACCCTCACCCCCGGCCCCTCTCCCGGGGGGAGAGGGGAGAAGATCGGGTGTCTTCTCCTGAGCCCGGCGACTCCGGCAAGAGCCATTCGAACTCTCCCCTCGAGATGAGGGGAGAATGCGGGGGTCTTCGGGCCGCCCGCCGCCTCCACTTCATGCGGCGCGAGAGTCAACCCGGGGCCATGAGACCGGCCATGAACATTCCGACACCGAGCCAGAGAGTGCCTCAGTTCGACTTCGGGGCAGTGATGTCGCGCTGAGGAAGAAAGTCAAAATGAGACACTACCGTCGATCCGCGACAAGAGGGCCAGGAAGATCCGATCCTGACACGACTGGCACAGCCGGCTGAGGAAGAGCTCGCGGTACCAGCAATTCCCGCCAAGCGGGAACAGGCCCCTGAAATCCCCTCGACTCATCGCACCACAATTCCACCACGGCACGGCCTCTTCCGGGCGCTGGCGGTAATCGCTGTCGCGGTACAAGTCCCGGTCGCGGAGGCGGTCCGCACGGGTCTCGACCATCTCCGTCCAGTACCCGGTGCTCCGGTCGAGGGCGTCCCGCCCCTCGCCCGAACGGGTGCCCCACACCGCCTTGGCGGCGTGCGCGGCCCGGGCGAAGAGCCAGTCCGGGCGCTGCGGGCGCCATGCCTGGCGCCGCATCTCCTCGCAGACCTCCTTGACGCTGCTCCGCAGCACTGCCGGACCGAAGGGCGGCGTCTCGTCGTCCGGCAAGTGTCCGCGCCACCAGGAGCCGCCCCGTTGCGATCGGCGCCCTTTCATGCGGCGGGGTGGTCGGTCCGGTCATGAGCGTTTCGCTCGTGGTCCATGCTCGTGCGCGCGAGCCCGACGAACTCCTCGATGCCCAGCATCTCCGGCCGTACCCGCGGGTCGAGGCCCGAGGCGGCGATGACTCCCTCGTCGCAGAGGCCGCGCAGCGCGTTGCGCAGGGTCTTGCGCCGCCTGGAGAAGCAGGACCGGACGATGGCATCGAGACGGCTCCGGCATGCGGGGTCCGCGGCGGCGCGCGACCGGGGACGGAGCCGCGCCACCGCGGACTCGACGCGCGGCGCGGGTGAGAATGCCCCGGGACCGACCCGGAGCACGCGTTCGACCTCGCAGTCGAGCTGCACCATGACGCTCAGCCGCCCGTACTCGCGGGTGCCGGGCCGGGACACCATGCGGTCGACCACCTCCTTCTGCAGCATCAGGTGCATGTCCGCGATCCTCGGCAGCGTGGCGAGGAGCCGGAACACAAGGGGGGTCGAGATGTTGTAGGGAAGGTTGCCGGTCACTCGAAGCCGCCCCGGCGGCGGGGCGACGCGGGCGAGGTCGAGCTCGAGCGCGTCCGCCTCGTGGACCGTCAGGTTCGGATGGTGCGGCGTGCGGGCACGGAGCCGGGCCGCGAGGTCGCGGTCGATCTCGACGGCGTGGAGCTCGCAGCCCGCCGCCAGCAGGGGGAAGGTCAGGGCGCCGCGGCCGGGACCGATCTCCAGGACGAGCTCGCCGGGCCGCGGTGCGATTGCCTCCACGATGCGCCGGACCACCGTCCGATCGTGCAGGAAGTGCTGCCCGAACCGTCTGCGTGGATGCCTGTCGCGAGGCGGCGGGGCAGGTTGGCCGGAGGCGGTGCGGCTCATGGCTCCGGGCGGTGCGGCTCATGGCTCCGGGCGGTGCGCGGGGGTCGCCTCGCGGTGCGCCCGGGCGAGTTCGCGGGCGAGGCCCAGGGCGGACACCAGGCTCGAATGCTCGGCCCGGCCCGTGCCCGCGAGGTCGAGGGCGGTCCCGTGATCGACCGACGTGCGCACGAAGCTGAGCCCGAGGGTGACGTTGACGGCCTGCCCGAAGCCGGTGTGCTTGAGCACCGGCAGGCCCTGATCGTGGTACATCGCGACCACGACGTCGGCGCCGGCGAGCCGTTCGCGGGTGAACGCGGTGTCGGCCGGGACGGGGCCGCGCACGTCGACCCCCGAGGCGCGCAACGCCTCGACCGCCGGTGCGATCGACTCGATCTCCTCCCGGCCCAGGTGCCCGCCCTCGCCGGCGTGCGGGTTGAGTCCGCACACCATGATGCGGGGGGCCGGGATCGCGAAGCGCTCGCGCAGGTCGTGCGCGACGACGCGGACCACGTCGATCAGCATCGTGGCGTCGATGGCGTCGGGCACCGCCCGCAGCGGCAGGTGGGTGGTGGCGAGGGCCACCCTGAGCCCGGGGGTGCAGAGCATCATGACCGGGCGGGCGCCGCCGTCGAGGTCGGCGAGCAGCTCGGTGTGGCCGGTGAACGCGATCCCGGCGTCGTTGATGATGCCCTTGTGCACCGGCGCGGTCACGAGCCCGGCCACGGCGCCGTCGCGGCACGCGGCGACCGCGGCGCGGATGCACTCGATCACGTAGGCGCTGTTCGCCGCGTCCAGTCGCCCGGGGACGACACCGCGCGGCGCGGAGACGGGAACCACGGGCAGCTCGCCCGGAGGAATCGCCCGCAGGCCGGGTATTTCCGCATCGACGATCCGGACCCGGACCTCGAGTCCGAGAAGCCCGGCCCGTCGTCCGAGTACGTCCGGGTCCGCGAAGGCGACGAAGGGTCCGCCGCCCGACGCCGCGGCGGCCAGCGTGATATCGGGACCGATTCCGGCCGGCTCTCCCGGCGTCAGCGCGGGAGGGCGTCCGGTCATTCGAGCTGGTACTCCACGTAGGCCTCGTCGCGCACCCGGCGGAGCCACGCCAGCGTGTTCTCCTCGATCTTCCTGGCCCGCAGCTTTCGCTGCGCTTCCGCCCGCCGGGAGATCTCGGTGGCGTCGCGCTCGCGCCGTTCCATCACCTGGACGAGATGCCACCCGAACCTGGACCGGAACGGCTCGCTGATCGCCCCCGGACCGAGCGAATCCATCGTGCGCTCGAAGACGGGGACGGTGCTGCCGGGGTCGAGCCAGCCCATGTCTCCGCCCCTGGAGGCGGAGCCGGGATCGTCGGAATGGATGCGGGCGAGCTCGCCGAAGTCCTGGCCGTTGACGATGCGCTCGCGCAGGACTCCGAGCTGGCGACGGGCCTCGGCGTCGTCGGTGAGCGCGTCGAGCGCGAGGAGGATGTGCCGGGCGCGGGTCTGCCGGATCATCTGTCGCCGGCTTCCCTGCCGGTCGACGAGCTTCACGAGATGGAAGCCGCTCGCGCTGCGGACCGGCTCGCTGACCTCGCCGACGCCGAGCCCGAGCACGGCGTCGGCGAGCATGGTCGGAAGATCGGAGGCGAGGCGCCAGCCGAGGTCGCCCCCTTCGAGCGCCTGCTGCCCGTCGGAGTGGGTGACCGCCATGTTCGCGAAGTCCGCTCCGGCGCGGATCTCCCGGAGCACGCGGGCGGCGCGCGCGCGCACCTCGTCGATCTCCCCGGACGATGCGCCGTCGGGGACCGCCATCAGGATGTGTCCGATCCGGTACCGGTGACGGTCCGCTTCCGTTCCCCGGCGCTCCATCATCGAGAGGTAGTCGTCGATGTCGCGCTGCGAGATGTTGATCTGGTTCTCGACCCGGCGCCTGCGCACCTCCCCGATCATGATGTCCTCCCGGACATCCTCGCGGAACCGGGCGAAATCGTAGCCGTCGCGTTCGATGGCGTCCCGGAACTCGCGCAACGTGAGCTCGTTCTCCTCGGCGATTCGCAGGAGCGTCTGGTTGAGCCTCTCGTCATCGACGCGAATGCCCGACTCGCGGGCGAGCTGGAGCTGGAGCCGCCTGACGATCAGCCGCTCGAGCACCTGCCTGCGCAAGGCGTCGGGCGGCGGCGGACGCGTTCCGGACTGGCGAAGCTGCTCGCGCACCTGCTTCAGCCGGGCGTCCAGCTCGCTCCTGGCGATGATGTCGTCGTTGACGACGGCGACGACGCGGTCGATCTCGTACTCGGTCCCGGACTGGGCGGCGGCGCCCGGCGCGCACAGCGCAGCCATCGCGCACGCGACGGCACGCACCCGCCAGCGCCGGAGGAGGGACGGAAGGTGAGTCATCGGAATTCGTTCTCGTGGTCGGGGATCCCCCATGTGACCGGAGCGTCGGCCCTGTTCCCCGCGCCCGTCAAGCCCTTGAGCTCGATCTGGAGGTAGAGGGCGGTGGAGTAGCGGCCGCCGCCGTCGCTTGCGAGGCCGCCGCGCCGGTGCCGGCGCACCACCGCGCGGAACCCCCAGCAGCAGCTCTCGTACTCCAGGCCGCCGAAGGCTTCCAGGGTCCGGCCGCGGTCCCCGCCGAGGGCGTAGCTCCACCGGCCGACGGCTCGCCAGCTTGCGGTGAACGGCCACGCGAAGGACAGGTCGGCCTGCTCGATGGTCCGGCCCGGGACGCCGGTGTCGCGCACGAGCCGGTACCCGACGTCGGCGAAGCGGCGGGGGGCGGGCTGGTACCGCAGGCTCAGGACGTTCTTCCCGGTACGGTGGTCGCCGGCGTCGTACTGAATGCCGGCTCTCAGCCGCCAGTCCCGCGCCGGCCGCGCCTCGAGCTCCGCGACGAGGTCGGAGGCGCGGGACGTCTCCGGCGCGGCGCCCGCGTCGAGGGCCACCCTGCGGTCGCGGAAGTAGCGGACCTGGCCGATGCTCGCCCGGACGCGCTCGCCTCCGCGCGCGTCGAGCAGGCGGGAGGTGAGCGCGAGCGTCGCCTGGGCGGTGTCTCCGAAGCGGTCACGGCCGGAGAACCGGTTCTCGCGGAAGAGCTGCGCGAAGCTGAAGCCGGAGCGGACGGTGTCGAAGATCGGGATCTCGTCCTGGCGTTCGTACGGCACGAGCAGGAAGTGGAGCCGCGGCTCGATGGTGTGGGTGAACGGCCGCTCCGAGAGGGTGAGGGGGCGTTCGAGGAACAGGCCGGCGTCGACACCGAGGCTCGGCAACACCCGCGCGGGGCTGTCGTCGAGGCCCGCCGCCGCCTCCTCGTCGGTCCGGTTCAGGTGATATGCGGTGACATGCAGGGCGGCCTTCGGCCTGATGAAGGCTCCGGCGGAGTAGCTCGGGAGGGTGACGAACGTCTGGAGGTCCGTGCGGGTCCCCGTGGTGCGTCCATCGTGATCGAAGTACGTGAGCTCCGCCTCCAGTCCGAAATTCGGGGCCCGGTTCCTCTCCGGGCGGCTCGTGCGAACCGCGACCCGCGGGAGCTGCGCGTAGGGCCGATCTTCCGGCCCGAGCGTCCGGTCCAGGGTCATGAAGTCCTGGAACCGCACGAGTGCGTCCCAGCCGTCGCCGCGGTAGGCCGCGTCGAGCCGGCGGGGGAGATGCGAACGGCTGCTCTGCGAAAGGCTCGTGCCCAGATCCTCCAGGTACTCCTCGTCCGAGACCCACTCGAGACGGGCGTCCGTCGACCACCGGTCGGACCATCGGTGCCGGTGCGCGAGGTCGAGCGCGGTCCGGTCGCCGTCGAACGTCGAGTCGTGCGGCAGGTGCTCCGCCGCGAGCCGGCCGGAACCGAAGTCGCGCGAGAGAAAGCGGAGCTCCCCCTGCGCCTGCACGCCGCGATCGCTCATCGCCCGCGCGGTGAGGGTGGCGTCGCGGTCCGGGGCCAGATTGAAGTAGTAGGGGACCACCACCTCGGCGCCGCTCGACCCGCTCGTGCCGAACGACGGGGCGAGGAATCCGGACTTGCGCCTGCTGCTCAGGGGAAAGCTGACCCAGGGGAGGTAGAGCACCCGCGTGCCCATGAATTCGAGCGACGCGCCCCTGGCGATGCCGACATCCTCGACGCGGTCGAGCTCAACTTCGCGGGCGGTGAGGCGCCAGCCGGCGTCGCCCGGGTTGCACGTCGTGTAGGACACGTCTCTGGCAACGACCCGCTCGCTGCCGAACACCCTGACCTCGGCCGCATCGCCGTGCGCGTGCGCCTTCTCGAGCATGAACGAGCTCTCGGGCATGAGGGCGAAGACGTATTCGCCGAGCTCCGCCCGGGCGCCTTCGCTTGCGACGAACACTCCCTCGTCCCAGAATCTGGCGCCGCCCGTGGCCTCGATGGTCCCCCTGGATTCGTCGTGGACGACTTCGTCGCTGCGGAGCAGATGCGGGCCCCGCTGGACGATGACGTTGCCGGTGAGCTTCGTGACGCCGTCCTCGACGATCTCGGCTGCGTCGGCGGACAGCCGGATCGCTCCGGGGTCGGCGTCCGGCTCGGCCGCCTCCGGCGCCGGCCGTTCCGGCAACCGGTATCCCGGCCCGCACAGAGGCCAGTCGCTGTCCGCGCCGACGGCGCCCGCGAGCACGGCCGGTACCGCGAACGCGAGCAGAAGCTGTCGGGCCGCTGGCTTCATCTGGTTGCGGCGCATGAGTCGTCGGGTCCGTGGCGACGCACGATCGCACGGATGCGATCGGGCGCGCAACGCGCTCTCGACACGCGCTCGCGTTCGCCTTGCCGATGCGGCCATCTCCACGCCCTGGCTCGCAACCTGGCGAGAAGTACGGGTCAGCGGGACGCGCCGAGCGCGCGGGCCCGGGCGGTGCGCCGTTCGCGGACCGCCTCGTCATCGCCGGGGTCCGCGAGCCAGTCGGGCATGGCGCGTTCGACGATGGCCGCCAGCGCTTCGATGTGCGCCTCTCCCGCGTTGAGGGCCGGGAGGTAGCGAAGCTGCCCGCCGCCGGCGGCCACGAAGGACTCGCGCCCTCGCATCGCGATCTCCTCCAGCGTCTCGAGACAGTCGGCCGGGAAGCCGGGGCAGACGACATCCACCCTGCCGGCGCCCCGGCGCCCCCATTCGACGAGCGTCTCGTCGGTGTAGGGGCGCAGCCACTCCTCCCTCCCGACCCGCGACTGGAACGCGACGAGCCACCGTTCCGGATCGAGCCCGAGTGTCTCCGCGACGAGGCGCGCGGTCTTGTGGCACTCGCAGTGGTAGGGGTCGCCGGCGTCGAGATAGCGCCGCGGCAGACCGTGGAACGAGAACAGCAGCCGGTCCGGCGGGCCGCCTTCGGACCATGCGGCCTCGATGGAGGCGGCGAGCGCGGCGACGTAGCCGGGGTCGTCGTGGTAGTGGTCGACGAAGCGAAGCGCCGGCACCCGGCGCCAGCCGGACAGCACGCGGGCCACGGCGTCGAACGTGGAGCCCCCGGTGGCGCCCGAGTACTGAGGGTAGAGCGGCAGCGCCACGATGCGGTCCGCGCCCGCCTCGCGCAGCGCGCGCAGCGCCTCGGGGATGGAAGGGCTGCCGTAGCGCATGCCGAGCGCCACCCTCACGCGGTCCGGCGCCGTGCGGCCCCACCGCGCTTCCAGCGCCGCGGCGATGGCCCGCGAGTGGACGAGCAGCGGCGAGCCCTCGGGTGTCCAGATGCTCGCGTATGCGCGGGCGGAGCGGCGGGGACGGATGCGCAGGACCACACCGTGCAGGACGAGCCGCCACACCCATCGCGGGACCTCGATGACCCGCGGGTCCGCCAGGAACTCGGCGAGGTACCGCCGCACGGCGCCGGCGGCGGGCGCGTCCGGCGTGCCGAGGTTGGTGACGAGGACCCCGATGCGCCCGCTCGCGGCGTGGTCGTGCGGGGTGTTCGCGGAGAAGCGGGCCATGGCCTCCCTTCAGTCGATACCAGCCGGACGCGCACCCGGAACGTCCCCGCCGGAACATTCGGGACCGTCCAAAAGTCGCGGCCGCCGGCCGCCAGGCCGCCACCAAGCCACCAAGCCACCAAGCCGCCAAGCCGCCAAGCCGCCAAGCCGCCAAGCCGGACTATCGCACGGCGACCGGTGGTCTTTCAGCAGCCATTCCCGCCAAGCGGGAACATGTCCTCGAAATTCCCTCGACTCGACACCCCGAAGGTCAAGTTCGCACCACGATTCCACCACGGTACGGCCTCTCCGGGCGCTGGCGGGAACCGCTGCCGGAACATCCCCGTCGGTTGCGTCCGAGCCGCGCTGTTCGGTAAGGTTCGCCCCCCTCCGGGCTACGTAGCTCAGCCGGTGAGAGCGCACGACTCATAATCGTGAGGTCGGTGGTTCGATCCCACCCGTAGCCACCACCCTTTGAAGATGTCGCCGTATTCGCGGGAATTTCTCAAGCCCGGCGCTTCACGTCGGCAACCCGCCCCCAAAACGGCACGCGACGGAGGCACGCCATTCCAGACGACGATGGACGATCGGCGCTCAACCGAGTGACGCCGTACCCTCTCGACCGCAGCCCGCAGCCGCCCCCCATGAAGGCACGCCAGCCCGTCGGAGCGGACCTCGTCGCTCGAGCACAGATGCTGCTGCGCCCAGGCGGCGATTTCGGCGAGACGGACACGGTAAGACGGAATCCCCTGACCACGGTGAGCATCACCCGTACCGGGTGTCCGTGTGCGTTGTGCTTGCCCCACCCGCCCGGAGCGCACAAGCCCCGGCCCGCCACGCGGGCGGGGTTGCTCCCAGTCGCTACTTTTGAACAATCTGTATCAGGTTGCCGCAGGTGTCGTCAAATATGGCAATGGTCACTGGTCCCATCCCTGTCGGTTCCATTGTGAACTTGACGCCAAGCGCCCTGAGTCTTTCGTACTCTCTTTGTACATTGTCCACACCAAACATGGCAAAAGGTATGCCATCCTTGACCAGGGATTCCTTGAGGGCTTTCATCGCGGGATAATCGGCATTCGGCTCAAGGAGAAGCTCGGTGCCATCTTTTGCGTCCGGTGACACAACGGTTACCCAACGGGCCCCGCCTCCGAGTGGCTGGTCTTCCTTCTTCACAAATCCCAGAATCTCTGTGTAGAACTCAAGTGCCTTGTCCTGGTCCTTGATTGATACGCTTGTGACCGTGATTTTCATGTTGGCTTCCTGACATTTAGGGATTTTTGACACTATAATGGATTTGAGCGAATCGACGATGAGCGCGAAGGAGATGAATCAGAGTCCCGAGAATACTCATGAAAAAATCAAGTCAACTTTTCCAATCGCTCAAGAACTTCTAGATGCTGCCTGGTCTTCAGCGGCGCTACCGAGAAGAACTGATGGCGAGAAAAGTCGATCCCTTCTTTTCTCTCAAATCGAAAGGGAGGTGGCTTCAAGGCGGGATTTCGGGTCTGGTCGGCGGATAGCATGAGGCCGAAGTTTTCGTATGAAATTTCCAGACCAGAGGCATCCTGGAGTGCCTTCTCAATAATTCGGAGTATTTCGGCATACGGATCGAATGGCCGGAAGACATCGGAATCAGTTTCAACTAGCAACGTGCTTTCATACATCTTGCTGACCGCATGCGTTTCGATTGCAGAATAACCATGGTTACTCTTCAGCCAGGCAACAAAGTCAACGATAAATTCATCGATGAAATCGGGTGTAGATCTAGAACTGACACGAGCTAATACTCCTAAATGATCGAATTCTAAAGATTTGTGGAAAACGCCAGACGAAGAAGAACCCGTCTCCGGTGACACTTTGTCACCGCAGGCAAGCTCAGAGGGGAAGACGGGGCAGTGATCCTCTGCAACAATGCTGTGCGCGAAATCCCAACACTGTGGAGGGCTGCCCCAATGGAAGTATCCCATACGCCGACCGACAAACCCACTCCCCAAGATGTCTGGAGCGTGCTCGAAGCACTCCCCCGGCGCGTGAGTGCGCTGCTGAAGAAGTACGAATCGTCCGACACGCATTCGTTCGAGAACTTCGAGCGCGAGCTCCACGCCCTGTTCGCCCGCACCGAGTGCGCGGTCACCGAACAGGCGCTCGCCCGACACGACGTGGACCTGCCGTTCGTGCTCATCGACGGC
Source organism: Gammaproteobacteria bacterium (assembly GCA_965202735.1). Taxonomy (GTDB): domain Bacteria; phylum Pseudomonadota; class Gammaproteobacteria; order HK1; family HK1; genus HK1. The sequence goes on along the minus strand of OZ241844.1, from coordinate 3,739,884 downwards.
GAGGTCCATCGCCGGGCGTGTCGCAGTGCCCAGACCTACCTCACCACCGCCGGCCCGGTGTCGGTGACCCGCACGCTGTACCGGGCGCGGCGCGGGGCGCGGGCAGTGGCGGCGCTGGAGCGCCGGGTGGGCATCGTCGAGGGGTACTGGACGCCGCTCGCGGCGCGCCACGGTGCGCTGCTGGTCTCGCATCTGACCCCGCGAGACGCCGAGCAGGTGCTGGCCACCCTCGGGCCGATGCAGCCGTCGAAGAGCAGCCTCGACCGGCTGCCCAAGGCGCTGTCGGCGCGCTGGGAGGCGCAGCGCGAGACGTTCGAGACCACGGTGCGCGAGGCCAGCGTCGCGGTGCCGGAGGCGGCCCGTGCGGTGGTGGTCTCGCTCGACGGGGTGATGGCGCCGATGCGCGGCGGATACCGCGAGGCGGGCTGTGCCACGGTCTCGCTGGTCGATGCCCAGGGCGAGCGGCTGTACAGCGTGCGCATGGGCCGGATGCCGCAGCCGCGCAAGGCGAGCCTCAAGGCGATGGTTGCCGCCGAGGTCGCGGCGGTGCGCGCCCCGCGCCCGGACCTCACCGTGGTCAAGCTCGCCGACGGGGCGAAGGACAACTGGACGTTCCTCTCCGGTGCGCTGCCCGAGGGCGTCGAACTCATCGACTTCTACCACGCCGTCGAGCAGCTCAGCGACGCCTTCGACGCCGCCTACGGCACCGCCTCGCCCAAGGCGGCGACGCAGCTCAACACCTATCGCCACCGGCTGCGTCATGAGCCCGCCGGGGTCGAGCGGGTCATCCGCGCGCTGGTGCATCTGCGCACGAGATATCCCGACGAGGAGCGCATCGCACAGGTGCTCGGCTACTTCCGCGGCAATCGCCACCGCATGGGCTACGCCGAGGCCAAGGCGCGGGGCCTGCCCATCGGCTCCGGGGTCGTCGAGGCGGCCTGCAAGACCTTGGTCACCGAACGGCTCAAGCGCTCCGGGATGCGCTGGGGCCTGCCCGGCGGGCAAGCCATTCTCACCCTGCGCTCGCTCGTGCAGAGCCAACGATTCGACCATGCATGGCCTGTGCTCGCGGAAACGTATCGAGCCGACGTGGCTTGTCCTGACAATGTCGTACCCCTTCGACGGACATACCTTCATTGATACTGATCAGTTCCGGGGGCACACCCATGAAATCCGTGTCAGAGCGAGACGCCACAACAAGACCATCGGGGTAAACGTCGAGTGTATCGATAGCATTATCCTCGAACAAACCATGCCTGAATTCAACCTTGCTCCCTCCCAATTCGTCGATGGAACGAGGTGCGCTTGCGAAACGATACCGTTCCTCTACCTGGGCGATGAAATGAGGTAGATAGGGTTGGCCGCTTTGCCTCGTCGTCCGGAACAAGGACGTAACACGGCTATCCTCAATTGCAAGCAGCTTCATACCGACCTCCACGATTCCGGGTGTCTGCCAGAGAATTCTGCCAGAGAATCTGGATGAGGACGTTGGCGGCGAGCAAAGGTCGTGTGGCGTGCGCTGAGACTGTCTCGCTTCTCGTTTGCCTCGAACGCCGAAGTGGGCGGCCGGGAACTTGTCGGCTCGTTCGGGCGATGTGGCAGCGAAGGCTGGCCACGGTAGTTTCGAACCGGACGTCTCTCAAGGGACAGCAAGGTTACGTTGGGTTCAGACTTGGCAATCGCCAACAAGAGGTCGCTAACGGTTTCCAGGGTCCAATTGCCGGGCGCACCGAACCAACGCGTAATCTGCTCCGGTCGACGACCGATTCGTCGAGCAACGTCGGCGCGCGTCAAACCGCTTTCCACACCTTGCTTGAGAAACTCCTCCATCACCAGGTCGTACAGGCGATCACGGAAGCGTTCTCGGAAATAAGAGAGCGTTCCGAACGGGATCTTGTCGCCATCAAGAACCTCAGACAGAAATGGCTTTTTCCGAGATGTATTCATCGACAGTGCTTCCGGTAAACGGATTGTATGAAGGGAATATACGCATCCAGGCAGCCATGCAACTGCGCACTTCGTGGCGAAACTCATTCGAACCCGACCCCCCGAGCTCCTTTCTGAGTCTCCAACCCAATGCCACGAAGCAGTCCGTGTCCGCAAATCGACCAAAAACCCTGATTGACGGCTTGGGAGCGCGACTTCGAATTTCCCACACTTCGTCCTGGGCAGGGTGCAGCCGAGACAGGTAGGTCTTGTTCGGGTGGCTGCAAGAGGTGTTCAAAGCCACGGGAACCACTCGACCCTCGACAAATCTGTCGAAGTCTGCTCAGAGCCTGCCGCATCGGAGCTCTTCTGCCGTGTCTGCCCAAGGGCCGGTGATGAGACGATAAATCTCCGCAGAGGCATACAAGGCGCGGACCATGGGTTCACTCGGCATCGTTGGTTCGACCCGGGTGAGCCAGCGTCGCGCAACTGCATCTCGAAGCGCATCATGTATTGACATGAAAGTCAATACGGCCACTGGCTCCACAACGGTTCACGCCAGTGCCCGGAGAGGCGGCACCATGGTGGAATTCTGGTGTGATTTCGACCTCCAGGGCGTCGAATCGAGGGGATTTCAGGGGCCTGCCCGGTTCGAACGAAAATGCGGCGTCGGCAACGAACCCCGTGAAATCGGCTGGCGGCGCGCCTGAGCATACCATCGCGTTTCGCGCATCGAACGCGTGGTTGGCGCCGTGTCGGGCAGGGCACGCCACGGACCCGATATCGACGCCGCCCAGCTCGGGCAGCGCATCGACCGCACCGACCCGCGGCGCGCGACGCGCGGCGCGCGGCGCGCGGGCCGACGATGGCTCGGGATTCGTGCCGACCCGGACCACGACGGCGCGCCGCATCTGCATCAATGGCGCCGGAGAGCCTGCCTCACCGCCGCCCGCCGAGGAACGCCGAGAGCGCCCGCCCGGTATGCGAGCGCCGGACCGCGGCGACCTTGCCCGGCGTCCCCGAAGCGACGACCTTCCCGCCGCCCGCGCCGCCCTCCGGGCCGAGGTCGATCACCATGTCGGCTTCCGCCACCACGTCCAGGTTGTGCTCGACCACGACGACGGTGTTGCCGGCGTCCACCAGGCGGTGCAGCACCCGGACGAGCTTCTCCACGTCCGCCATGTGCAGCCCGATGGTGGGCTCGTCGAGCACGTAGAGCGCCCGCGCCGCGGCGCTTCGCGATGCGCTCGCGTCCACCCTGGCGAGCTCGGTGACGAGCTTGAGGCGCTGCGCCTCGCCGCCGGAGAGGGTGGGGCTGCTCTGCCCCAGGGTGAGGTAGCCGAGCCCCACGTCGTGCAGCAGCGCCAGCGTGCGGTGGATGCGGGGGTGCGCCTCGAACCGCGGCAGCGCCTCGTCGACGCTCGCGCCGAGCACCTCGGCGATGCTCATGTCGAGGTACCGGATCTCCAGTGTCTCGGGCGCGAACCGCCGCCCCCCGCAGGCGTCGCACGGCACCCGCACGTCGGGCAGGAAGCTCATCTCGATGCGCTGCACGCCCTGGCCCTCGCAGGCGTCGCACCGCCCGCCGGCGACGTTGAACGAGAAGCGGCTCGCGCCGTAGCCGCGGATGCGGGACTCGGTGGCGCCCGCGAACAGGCGGCGGATGTGGTCCCAGATCCCGACGTAGGTGGCGGGGCACGAGCGGGGGGTCTTGCCGATGGGGGTCTGGTCGACCTCCAGCACGCGCTTCACCGCCTTGAAGCCCGGCATCTCCCGGCATCCGGTCCACTTCGGCCGCCCGCCCCGCCGGCGGCGCAGCGCCGCCGCCAGGTTCGCGAGCAGCACCCCGCGCACCAGGCTGCTCTTGCCGCTGCCGCTCACCCCGGTCACGCACACCAGCCGTTCGAGCGGAAGGTCGATGTCGATGTCCCGCAGGTTGTTCAGGCTGGCGCCGCGGATCGACAGGCGCCGCTCCGGCTCCTTCGAGCGCTCCGGCGACCGGACGCCCGGGAGCGGGTGGGGGAGGGGCGACGAGAGATGGCGTCCGGTCAGGGAGTCCGGGCTTGCGAGAATCCGGGAGATCGGTCCGTGCGCGACCACCCGTCCGCCGTTCACCCCGGCGCCGGGGCCGAGGTCGACGATGTGCTCGGCGCTGCGGATGGTCTCCTCGTCGTGCTCGACCACCACCACCGTGTTGCCCCTGGCGCGAAGCGCGCGGAGCGTGTCGAGCAGCATCGCGTTGTCGCGCGCGTGCAGCCCGATGGTCGGCTCGTCGAGGATGTAGCACACCCCGCGCAGGTTCGATCCGAGCTGCGCGGCGAGCCGGATGCGCTGCGCCTCGCCGCCCGACAGGGTGGGCGCGGCGCGGTCGAGCCGCAGGTAGCCGAGGCCCAGGCGGCGCAGGAAGTCGAGCCGGGTCGAGAGCTCGGCGAGCACGTCGCGCGCGATCGCCGCCTCGCGTCCCCGCGGCCTGATCCGGGCGAGCGTACCGCGCGCCGTGGCGACGTCGAGGGCGCCGAGGTCCGCGATGGTGTGCGACCGGTAGCGCACCGCGAGCGCCTCCGGCCGCAGCCGCCGCCCGGCGCAGGCGCGGCACTCGCGCCCCTCCCCGCGGCCGTCCTCCGACCAGTGCGCCTCCTCGCCCGTCTGGGTGTCGTCGAAGCCGCGCAGCTCGCGCCCGGTCCCGAAGCACGAGGGGCACCACCCGTGCCGCGAGTTCCAGGAGAAGAGCCTCGGGTCGAGCTCGTCGAAGCTCCTCCCGCAGCCCGGGCAGGCGCGCGTCGTCGAGTAGAGGGTCTCGCCGCGGCGGTCGGCGATCCGGACCCGCCCCCCGCCATGGCCCAGCGCGCGCTCGATCGTCGCGCGCAGCGCCGGCTCGCGGTCCGCGCGGACGGCGACGGTTCCCAGCGGGAGGTCGATGTCGTGCTCCCGGTAGCGGTCGAGCCGCGGCCACGCACCGGTCGGGAGGGGGTCTCCATCCACGCGCAGCGTCGCGTGACCGTGCCGCGCGGCCCACCTGGCAAGCTCGGTGTAGTAGCCCTTGCGGGCCACTACCAGCGGGGCGTGGACCGCGACCTCGCGCCCCCGGTGCCGCCCGAGCACCCGGGCGACGATGGCGTCCGGCGTCTGCGGCTCGATCGCGATGTCGCAGTCGGGGCAGTGCTGGGTGCCGAGCCGGACGAAGAGCAGGCGCAGGAAGTGGTGGATCTCGGTCATCGTCCCCACCGTGCTCTTGTAGCCGCCCCGCGAGGTCCGCTGCTCGATCGCCACCGACGGCGGGATGCCGAAGATCGCGTCCACGTCGGGACGCGCCGCCGGCTGCGCGAACTGGCGGGCGTAGGCGTTGAGCGACTCCAGATACCGGCGCTGGCCCTCGGCGAAGAGGATGTCGAACGCGACGGTGCTCTTGCCGCTCCCGCTCACCCCGGTGATGACCGTGAACCGGTCGCGCGGGATGTCGATGTCGGCGCCGCGCAGGTTGTGCTCGCGCGCGTTGCGGATGCTGATCGCGCCGGGGCGCCCGGCCCCTCCCGGCCGGCTGTCGCGCGCCTGGAGCCCCCCGGCGTTGCGGGTGGCGCTCGCGCCGTGGCCCCGGGACGGCTTCCCGGCCGCGTCCGCGTCCGCGGGGACCGCGCCCCGGCTCCGCCCGGCGAAGTGCGCGTCGAGCGCCGCACCGGTATGGCTCCGCCGCCGGCGGGCGACGGCGTGCGGCCGGCCGGTGGCGACCACCCGCCCGCCGCCGCTGCCGCCCTCGGGGCCGAGGTCGACGATCCAGTCGGCGGCGGCGATGACGTCGAGGTGGTGCTCGATGACGAGCACCGAGTGCCCGACCGCGAGCAGCGCGTCGAGCGCCGCGAGCAGGCGCGACACGTCCTGGAGGTGGAGCCCGGTGGTCGGCTCGTCGAACATGAACAGGACGTGCCGGGGGCGATGCCGCGCATCGCGCGCCGCGAGATGGCGCGCGAGCTTCAGCCGCTGCGCCTCGCCGCCCGAGAGCGCCGGCACCGGCTGGCCGAGCCGCAGGTAGCCGAGCCCCACCGCCGCCAGCGGCGCGAGCGGACGCACGACGTCGGGACTCCCGGCGAAGAAGGCGAGGGCGTCGTCGACGGTCATCTCCAGGATGTCGGCGATGGATCGCGGGGCCCCGCCCGGGCCGCCGGTATCGCCTCCGGCCTCTTCGTCGCGCCTGCGACGGGCCGGGCGGCGCCCGGAGCGCCGGGCCGCCGCCCGCGCACCGCCTCCGGCTCCGGCTCCGGCTCCGGCTCCGGCTCCGACGTCGGGCGCCCGCGCGGCGTCGCCGTTCCCGGAACCGGCAGAGGCCGTGCCGGCTTCCCCCGGCGGGCGGATCTTCACGTCGAGCACCTCGCTCCGGTAGCGGCGGCCGTCGCAGTCGGGGCAGCGCAGGTACACGTCGCTCAGGAACTGCATCTCGACGTGCTCGAAGCCGTTCCCGCCGCAGCTCGGGCAGCGCCCGTTGCCGGAGTTGAAGCTGAACGTCCCGGCGGTGTACCCGCGTTCGATGGCGACCGGCTCGGCCGCGAATCGCTTCCGGATCGCATCGAGCGCGCCGACGTAGCTCGCGGGGTTCGAGCGGGTGGTCTTGCCGATGGGGGACTGGTCCACGAGCACCACGTCGTCCAGCGCGTCGAGCCCGTGGACCGCCGCGTGCTCGCCCGGCGCCTCCACGGCGCGCCCGAGCCGCTTGCACGCGGCGCGGTACAGCACATCGACGGCCAGGGTGGACTTGCCCGATCCGCTGACCCCGGTCACGCAGACGAAGCGCCGGAGCGGGATGTCGACGTCGATGCCGGCGAGGTTGTGGGCGCGGGCGCCGCGAATCCCGATGTGCCCGGACGGCGCGGGCGCCCTCCATGCGTCCGGTTCAGGCTCGGCGGGATGGACTCCGCGAGCTCCGCTGTGCCTGGCCGGCGCGGGCGCCTTCCATGCATCCGGTTCAGGCTCGGCGGTACGTGCTCCGCGAGCTCCGCTGTGTTCGGACGGCGCGGGCGCGCGCGGCTCCATCCGGCGCTCGCCGCGCAGCCACGCCGCGGTGAGCGAGCGCCGCGAGCGGAGCAGCGCGCGCGGGGTGCCGCGGAACACGATCTCCCCGCCCCGCTCGCCGGGGCCCGGCCCCATGTCGACGATCCGGTCCGCCGCGAGCATCACCTGAGGGTCGTGCTCCACCACCAGCAGGGTGTTGCCCGCTGCCCGGAGCTTGTGCAGCACCGACACGACGCGGGCGATGTCGCGCGCATGGAGCCCGATGGTCGGCTCGTCGAGCACGAAGAGGGTGTTCACGAGCGAGGTGCCGAGCGCGGTGGTGAGGTTGATGCGCTGGACCTCGCCGCCGCTCAGGGTGCGGGACTGGCGGTCCAGGGTGAGGTAGCCGAGGCCGACCTCGACCAGGTATCCGAGCCGCGCGCGGATCTCGGCAAGCAGCAGCTCGGTCGCGTCGTCGAGCGGCGCGCGCAGCCGGAGCTCGTCGAAGAAGCGCCGGCACCGGTCGAGCGGCAGGCGCATCACGTCGTGGATGCAGAGGCCCGGCTGCCGCGCCGCCGCCTCCGCGTCGAGGGTCGCGTCGGGCGGGCGGTGCGCCGGAGCGCGGCCGAGCGCCTTCCTCGCCCCGGTGCGGGTGCCGACCCGCCACAGCAGCGCCTGCGGCTTCAGCCGCGCCCCCCGGCACGCGGGGCACTCCCGGTAGCTCCGGTAGCGCGAGAGCAGCACCCGGATGTGCATCCGGTAGCTCTTCGTCTCCAGCCAGTCGAAGAACCGGCGCACGCCGTACCAGCCATCCTCGTCGAAGTCCGCCTCGCCTTCCACGACCCACTCGCGGGCGGCGTCGTCGAGCGCCCGCCACGGCACGTCGAGCGGGACCCCCCGCCGGCGCGCGTAGCGCACGAGGTCGCGCTGGCACTGCCGGTAGCTCTTCGAGAGCCAGGGGCGGACCGCCCCCTCGGCGAGGGTCTTCGACTCGTCGGGGACCACCAGCCCGTAGTCGATCCCCATCGTGCGCCCGAAGCCGCGGCAGGTCTCGCACGCCCCCAGCGGGGAGTTGAACGAGAACATGCTCGGCACCGGCTCGCGGTACTCGATGTCGCACCCGGCGCAGTGCAGCGTGGTCGAGAAGCGCCTCGCCTCGCGGGCGCGGCGCTGCGCGTCGAGGCGGTACACGGTGAGGCGGCCGCGGCCCGCCTGCAACGCCCGCTCGACGGCCTCGGCCGCGCGGGCGCGGGCGTCGGCGCCGGGGCTGGCGTTGGGGCTGGCGTTGGGGCTGGCGTTGGGGCCGGTGCCGGGGTCCGGGCTGGTACCGGGGTTCGGGCCGGTGCCGGTGTTCGGGCTGGCGCCGGAGTTCGGGCTGGCGCCGGGGTTCGGGCCGGTGCCGGTGTCGGGGTCGATGCCGGTGCCGGAGCTGGTGCCGGAGTTCGGGTCGATGCCGGCGCCGGGACCCAGCCGGAGCCGGTCGGCGACGACCTCGATGCGGTCCGGGTGCGCGCGGTGCACCCGGGTGTATCCCTGTCCGGCCAGCAGGGCGACGATCTCGGCCGGGGTGAATCGCTCGGGCACCGGCACGTCGAAGGTGACCATGATCCGGTCGAGGCCGGCATCGCGGATGGCGGCAAGGATCGACCGCGGCGAGTCGCGCCGTACCGGCGCCCCGCAGCCCCGGCAGTGCAGCGTCGCGGCGCGCGCGAACAGGAGCTTCAGGTGGTCGTTGAGCTCGGTCATGGTGCCGACGGTGGAGCGCGAGGTCCGCACCGGGTTGGTCTGGTCGATGGCGATGGAGGGCGGGATGCCGTCGATGCCGCCGCCCTCGTCGAACCGGGGCTTGTCCATCCGGTCGAGGAACTGCCGCGCGTAGGAGGAGAACGTCTCGACATAGCGGCGCTGCCCCTCGCTGTACACGGTGTCGAACGCGAGCGAGGACTTCCCCGACCCGCTCACCCCGGTGACCACGTGCAGCTCGCCGAGCGGGAGGTCGAGGTCGACGCCCTTGAGGTTGTTCTGGCGGGCGCCGCGTACCCGAATGGCGGGACGGGAAGTCATGCGCGGCGGGTCCGGGTACGGCGGTGCGGCACCGCAATGGCGTCACCGTCCGCCCGAGGACATGGGCCGGTCCCCGCCCCGCCGGTACATGGGGAGGTATCGCCCATGCGTGGTGCTGGTGCTGCACTGCGAGCCGCATGGGGCGGTGCGCAGCTCGAGCCTGTGTTCATGGCGCCGCTCGGCTTCCGTGCGAGGGGGGTCTCCGGAGCGTATTGGAGTCTTCGGGGCGCGTTGCCCGTAAGTTGCCCGTAAGTTGCCCGTAAAAGGCATCGTGACAGCTTCTCCCGGCCATCACAGGGATACCACCGACGGAGCAGCGATTCCCGCCAATGTCCGGAGAGGCCGCACCATGGTGGAATTCCGGTGTGATTTCGACCTTCAGGGCGCCGAATCAAGGGGATTTCAGGGGCATGTTCCCGCCTGGCGGAAATGCCTGCCGACGGAGCTGAACGGATGACGACGACGGCCGGGAACCTTGCAGATCCTCATCCTGGGATAATCGAAACCGCCGTCCGCAGGTCGGTGGCGCCGGGGATGATACTGCGCACCGTCCCCGGCCGGGCGCCGTTCGAAATCCGGGAGCTCCCGGAGCGCGCGCTGGCGCCGCTTTTCGGAAGGAACAGAACCCGGACCTCCATCTCCTGGCCCTGTCTGGAGAGCGTCACGCGGCTTCTCGTGCGGGGCGACTGGATCGAAATCCGGTCGGTCCACGACGTCGAGGGGGTGCGTGGATCCCTGGACGGTCACATCAAGTGGCACTTCAGTCCATTCGATCCGGAATGGACCTGCCGGCCCGGGAGGCCGGCAGGTCCGCGCGCTCGCGTGCGGGTGAATCTTCGAGGATCGGCCCGGGGCGCCTCCGAAGCCGGACCGCGCCGAACCGCGGCTCCTCGACGAAGCGGTCGGTGGCGGGCTCGCGGGTAGCGTGCGTGCGTCAAGCAGCGATGAACGCTCTCACTGCTTCCTGGCGCCGAACGCGCCGACCATCCCGGATTTCTCGAATACGCCGGCCGTCTCCGCATGGCCGGGGCCGTAGAATCTGCCCGAGATCAGGTCTCCGGTGCTTCCCGTGGTGAATGTGCCCCCGCCGGCGACCGGCACGTCGTCGAACCGAACGCTGGTGGTGGAGTGCGCCGCCTTCCGGTCGAGGTCCTGGATGTCGGTAAACGCCGCGTCGAGCGAGTTGTCGGTCAAGTCGAAGGTCAGCGTCGCATCACCCTGCAGGATGTTGCCCCCGGCAGGGCCGGCCTGCGGAGAGCCGACCATGAGCCCCCGCCAGGTCGCCGCGCCACTGGGCCTGGAACCGGTCGGGGCACCGTAGGCCGAGCCGAGCCGGAAGAGATAGGGAACATCTTCAGGGATGGGCCCGCCAACAGGAGCCGCACTAGGGCCTGTTAACACTATATGGATTTGAGCGCATCGACGATGAGCGCAAAGGAGATGAAGAAGCTGAAGACCACATCGAGCTTGTCGAAGCGGGTGAACACCCGCCTGAATCGCTTCAGCCGCCGGAACAAACGCTCGACCTCGTTGCGCCTCTTGTACAGCTCCCGGTCATACTCCCATGGCGAAACCCGATTCGCCTTCGGCGGCACCACCGGCTCAAGCCCCAACTCCGCGACCAGCGCGCGGGTCTCGTCGCCCTCGTAGGCCTTGTCCATCACCAGAGAGCGCGCCGATTCCGGCAGCGCCGTGCGGGCCAGCAGCTCCCGTCCTTGCGGCGCATCCCCCGCCTCGCCCCCGGACAGCGAAAACCCTACTGCGCTTCGGTCATCCGCGGCAACCAGATGAAGCTTGGTGGTCCAGCCCCCGCGCGACTTCCCGATGGCCTGGGGACCGTTTTTTTCTCCGCCCCCGTCCCGTCCGGATGCACCTTGACCGCCGTGCTGTCGAGCGACAGCACCTCCACCTTCACCCGAATGATGCCCTGGCGCTGCAGCTCCCCAAACACCCGGTCCAGCACCCCGCTCTTCGCCCAGCGGTTCATCCGCGTGTAGATGGTGTGCCAGTTGCCGAAATGGGCCGGCAGCCCGCGCCACTTGCAGCCTTGCTCGGCCACATACAGGATGGCGTTGAGCACCGCCAGATGAGTGAGCGAGACATTGCCCCGTTGGCGCGGAAACACATGCGCGATGCGCTCGTAGTGCGCTTGCGTGAGCTCCATAGCTCTGGAATCCTCTTCATCGACCGTAGGTCCAGAGTCTATCAGAAATTGCGTTAACAGGCCCTAGCAAAAAACCTCCGGCCCTCAATTCTGAGGGCGAAGAAGCTATGCTCCATAAAGGCGCCATAAATGCGTAGAGGGATGGACTCTTCCCAGTTCTCCCCGCTGGTTCTGAACTCCTGCGTCGTGATGCCGTGCTTGGTGAGCACTGAGGGAGTGGCTCCCCAGAGCATGCTGGCATTGTCCAGTTCCTCCGCATCCTCAACCCCAAAGTAGATCTCGATGGGTCTCGGGAGATTCGGGGCATCCCACTTACATATTTCACCGGTACACGAAGGAGGAGCTACCAACGCAGAACCGTTATCAATGTTCTTGCCATACACGGCCGAGACGAGCTGGCCACCACTGGCGGGCGGCGGAAAATTGGAAAGAGCGCTCTTTGCCCTCGCCGTCCGAGACTCAACAGTGTCCCGAACTGCCTGCGCGCCCGTCAGAGTGATTGCCGAAGCCTTGTCCAGCGCCGGAGTCCCCGTGACGCTTTGCCAAAGCGCAGCGAGCTGCCAAACATCATCGAGTTCGGATGCAATCGTGGTGGCGGGGTACATGGCTTTCGTTTCGTCCGAGACGTCCACCGCCGCCGCTATCGCCGCCCTGAGCTTTGCGAGCGCCGCATCTACGGCAGCCTTCTCCGCCTCGGTCGCGTCGTCGAGGTCGTCCTTCAGCGTATTCAGCGTGGCCAACGCCTCGTCGTAAGCGGCCCTGATCGCCTGCTCCTGTCTCGCCGCCCGCGCCCGCATTGCGGCGGCGTTCGCCGCACGACGACGTGCATCCATGACGTTTTCCCAAGCCGTAGCGAGTTCGGATGCGATCGTTGCGGCGGGATACATGGCTTTCGTTTCGTCCGGGACATCCACCGCTGCTGTTATCGCCGCCCTGAGCTTCGCGAGCGCCGTGTCTACGGCAGCCTTCTCCGCATTGGTCGCGTCGTCGAGGTCGTCCTTCAGCGTATTCAGCGTGGCCAACGCCGCATCGTAAGCGGTCTTCAGGTTCTGCTCCTGGAGGACAGCCCGCGCCGCAGCGAGGCGAGATGCGATCGTGGTGGCGAGGTACATGGCTTTCGTTTCGTCCGAGACGTCCACCGCCGCCGCTATCGCCGCCCAGAGCTTTTCGAGCGCCGCATCTACAGCAGCCTTCTCCGCATCGGTCGCGTCGCCGGGGTCGTCCTCCAGCGTGTTCAGCGCGGCCAGCGCCTCGGCGTAGGCGATCTTCAGTTTCTGTTCCTGGAGGAGGGCCTGATCATTCCTGATCCCCCCCCCCCCCCCCGCAGGCGGCGACGGCGAGAAGCACCAGACCGGTCGCAACGGGCATCACGACGTACTTCTGCATCCTCATGGAAATCAGTCTCATCGAACTCTCCCCCATGCTCTGGTTGCCCATCCGGAATGTCCCGGGCGTCCGAGTCTATCCGTTACGAACAGCTTGTTCACTTTCCCTCGTTCAAGGGTGCGACGGCCGCTCCAGGGTCGGAGTGGAAAGAACTGTGAACTTCGTGCTACATATCTCTTCGATCCGTAGTGCGAAGGTGACATATGCCGACCCCTCACAATCCTCCCGCCGCCGTTCGGCGGGCACTGCGCAAGCTTGGAGCAGACATCCATGATGCCCGTCGCCGTCGGCGGCTGCCCATGGCGGTCGTGGCGGAACGCGCCTTCACGTCCCGCTCCACCCTGCAAAGGGTCGAAGCCGGCGACACCGGTGTCGGCATCGGCATCTACGCCGGTGTCCTGCATGCGCTCGGCTTGCTCGACGGCCTGAGCCGGATTGCCGACATCGGCAATGACCGCGTCGGACAGGCCCTCGCCAGCGCCGAGCTGCCCAGGCATGTCCACGTCAGGCGGCCGGCCGGCTTGTCCAGGGCTGTCCGGAAGTCGTGACGAACGGTTCATCACACGCTCGAACGGGGTCTTCGATGCTGAAAGACCACCGATCGCCGTGCGATAGTCCAGCTTGGCGGCCGGCGACCGCGACTTCTGAATGGTCCTGCCGGCTTGTCCCGCGATGACTGACTTCGAGGTCCATGCCGATCTCGACGGCCGCCCGCGGCCGGTCGGGCTGGCGCGGAGCAATCGTGTTCGCGGCACGGAGACCATCGTCTTCGAGTATGACGGCGCCTGGCTGGAAGACCCTGACAGGTTCCCGCTGGAGCCGGCCCTTGCCCTGGGGCGCGGCGCCTTCGCGCCGCCCGCCGGGCTCGCGACCTTCGGGGCCGTCGGTGATTCAGCGCCCGATACCTGGGGCCGCCGGCTGATGCGGCGCGCCGAGCGCCGTCTCGCCGAACGCGAAGGCCGGGCCGTCCGCACGCTCCTGGAGAGCGACTATCTCCTCGGCGTGGCGGACGCGTCCCGACTGGGCGCATTGCGCTTCCGCCGGGCCGGGGACAACACGTTCCAGGCTCCGGCCCGCGCGGGGGTACCGGCTCTGGTCGAGCTTGGCCGCCTGCTTCGGATCACCGAGCGGATTCTCCGCGACGAGGAAACCGACGAAGATCTCCAGCGCATCTTCGCTCCCGGCTCCTCCTTGGGCGGTGCGCGCCCGAAGGCGTCGGTCGTCGACCGGCACGGCCGCCTCTCGATCGCCAAGCTCCCGAAGGAGACCGACGACTACAGCGTGGAAACCTGGGAGGAGATCGCGCTGCGTCTGGCCGGCCGGGCCGGCATCGCCACGCCCACGCATGATCTGATCGACGTCGCCGGCAGGAAGGTCATGCTGTCACGGCGCTTCGATCGCCAGGGCGCAACCCGCATTCCGTTCCTGTCGGCGATGGCGATGATGGGCGCGAGAGACGGCGAGCGCGGCAGCTATCCCGAGATCGTCGATGTTCTCGCGGAACATGGCGCCCAGGGAAAGACGGACGCCCACGCTCTCTATCGGCGCGTCGTCTTCAACGTGCTGGTCTCCAATGTCGACGATCATCTGCGCAACCACGGCTTCCTGCGGCTCGGAAGGACGGGATGGTCACTCTCTCCCGCCTACGACCTCAATCCCGTGCCCGCGGACCTCAAGGCGCGGGTCCTGACGACCAGCATCGATCTCGACGAGGGCACCTGTTCGCTCGATCTGCTGGAGGCCGCCTCCGGGTTCTTCGCGCTGACGCTGGCGCAGGCTCGCTCGGTCATCAGGGAAGTCGCGACCGTCACCGCGACCTGGCGCGAGACCGCGCAAGCGGTCGGCGTGCGCGCCGCCGAGATCGACCGCATGGCCAGCGCCTTCGAGCACGACGACCTGAAGCGGGCACTGGCCCTGTGACGAGAGCCTGCCGAGAGCCTGACGAGAGCCTGACGAGAGCCTGCCGAGAACCTGTCGTCACCGCTCCGCCCCGCCAGCGGACAGCCCCAGGACCATTCAAAAGTCGCGGTCATTGGCCGCCCAAACGGAAGATCGCACGGTGACGGGCGGCACACCGAAGCGGTCTCCCGGATCGCCGGCCCCCGGGCGCAGGGCGCAGGACGCAAGTCCACCGGAGGCGATCCGGCATCTCGATTTCACCACGGTCAGGAGATAAGGCATGGAGGCATCAAGCCCGACGGACAAGGTGCGGACGTGGCTCGGGAAGCTCGACGAGGCACTGAAGGGGCACGAAGAGAAGAAGGGCCCCACGCGCGAGCAGGGCGTGGCCCACGGCGCATTCAGGGATCGCGAGACCTGGGCGGAGACGCGCGCCCGCGAGCAGGCGGAGCTCGGCGCCACCGTGCAGCCCCATGTGGTGATCATCGGCGGTGGCCAGGGCGGCATCGCGCTGGGGGCGCGCCTGCGCCGGCTCGGAGTACCGTGCATCATCCTGGAGAAAAACGAGCGCGCGAGCGCCGCCTCCCGGCGGGCCTCGGGCGCGCTCGAAATGCGCCCGGGCCACCTCCGGCACCGCCTCGAGCGCGCCGCGCGCGGCATCGACGAGCCCCGCGCGGAACGCGGGCTCGGGAACCGGCCCTGTGGCAACGGTGGACATCACTGGGGTAGTCTGGCGCACGAGCCACGAGGCGTGCGGGACGCGAAGGGAGGGTCCATCCCCATGGCGCAGCCAGCGACCGCACCACCGCGACGAACGTCGCGCGCCCTCGGGGCCGCCGCCGCCCTTCTCCTCGCCGGATGCACCGGCTCGGACTTCGCGCAGCTCGGGTCCGACCTCGGCGACCACATCGGAAGGGAGCTCCTCGGCAACAAGGGGCCACCCGCCGAAGAGACCTTGAGCCAGCAGGAGAAGCGGGCCCGCGACTTCGCCAGGCGCGCCGACGCGCTCGTCGCGACCGGCGCCTGGGCCGACGGGCGCCGGGTCGCGCCCCCCGAATGCGCGGCCACCCGCTGCACGTGGCCGGGCGACGCCCCCGGCGTCCCCCCGGACCGCGCACTCTCCGACCTCTTCCCCCCGGAGATTGCCGGCGTCGTCGCACGCGATGAGATCCACGACGGCGCGACCGGCTTCGTCTACTCCCTCGGGGCCGAGGCCCGCCGCACCTGGGGCTACTGGATGACCCACGCCGTGTTCGGCCTCGCGGACGAGCCCGGCCCGGAGCTCGGACGCGCGACGCACTTCGGGTTCGCCGGCGGCGACCGCACCGGCTCCCGCCCCTCGGCCACCGCGCGGTGGTCCGGGCCCATGGTCGGGACGGCCGTCGAGGACCCCGCGACCGGCACCCGCCTCCTCGGAGACGCCGCGCTCACCTGGAGCACCTCCGCCCCCGACACCGTCGAGGTGTCGCTCGGCAACATCCGATCGAAAGCGAGCGGCGCGCCCTGGCCCGTCGGCGCCATCCGCTTCGACGGCATCCCGCTCGACGCCGCCGGCGCGTTCGCCCATGCCGCCGAAGGACGCTCGATCCGGGGCGGCTTCCACGGCCCCGCGCACGCCGAGGCCGCCGGCGCGTTCGAGGCCTCCGGCATCGTCGGAGCCTTCGGAGCACGCAGGCGGTGAGGCTCGGGCCCGCGTAGCCACCGAGGAGCCCCAACCGGCCCGAACCCCGGACGGGACAGAGCGCGATTCGCGGCGCGACGGTTAGGCGGCGGAGGAAGCACATAATGGGGTATCGCGGCACATGTGCGCCAAACCACAGAATCACCGAGGAAATCTACCTCGACGCCAACGCGACGGTGCGACCCCTCGAGTGCGTCGTGGAAGCAGTCACCGCAGCAATGCGCGATGCATGGGGCAACCCCTCAAGCGAACACGGTGCGGGAACCAGTGCCCGAAGAGTGCTGACGCGAGCACGAGACGCAACAGCGGCGTTGCTTCCGGGAATCGATCCAGAACACGTGGTGCTGACCTCGGGAGGAACCGAGGCAAGCAATACGGTACTCGGAGGGGCAGGTCCCGATTCGACGCTCATCGTGAGCGCGGTGGAGCACCCTGCAACGATGCAGCCGGCCGAGCGCGCGCGAAGCCGCGGCGCGAACCTCATCGTCGTTCCGGTCGACGGGCATGGACAAGCCGACCCGGAGGCGTTCGGTCGAACCGCCGCACGTTCCTCGACACGAAGTGTCTACGCGTCGGTTCAGTGGGCTAACGGTGAAACAGGGGTGATCCAGCCGGTTGCGGAAATCAGCGAGGCCATCCACGCGGCACGGCCGGACGCAATCATCCATGTGGATGCAGCTCAGGCGGTGGGAAGAGTTCGCACACCGTAACTACTCGGGCAAGTTATCGACAGCGCGCCCGGCGAGAGCGATCTGAATGGCGACCAGGGGATTGTATCCTTGGTTCGCCATGGACTGGAGATAGCTTGAGATTCGGCAGTACGCTTCGGCGTACTTTCGGGTGCGGAAGCATCCGGAGACCTTCTGCTTGACCTTGCTCATCCGCAGGTCACGTTCCGCGCGATTGTTGGTGAACGCGACGGCGGGGTGCTTGGCGAAGCGTAGCACGGCGCTCTCGTGCTTTTTCAATCGGTCCCACAGATTGTGTGCATCGGACTTGGCCACTTTGCCACGCTGCCCCTTTTGTCGAGGGGGAATCGGTGGAAGCTCGCGTTCCCCCTGGGTGAGGATGGTGCGGTAGCGTTTCTGTACGGCCTTGTACTCGCTTTCGGTAAGCGTTTTCTCGTCGCGTTTGGCGACGTGGTGGCAGGCGTCGAGGAGCAGGCGCTTCATGCGCTTGGCCCAAGCGTAGTCGTGAGCATCGACGATGAAGGTGAGCTCGCGCAGGAGGTGTGCCCCGCATAGTGCGTGGTCGCAGTGCGCGTAGCTCAAGTACGAGGCCCAGCAGTCGTGGACCGCCACGCCCCCGTAGCGCGGGATGATGCCGATGGCCTCGATGGCCTCGCATCCGCGCTTGGGATGGAGGCGTTTCACGGTGAGCGTCCCGGCGGAGTAGACGTGAATCCAGTGATTCTTTCGGTCCACACGCAACGAGGTCTCGTCGACGTGCATCGCCGGTGCGAGGAGGAGGCGCTCGAGGGCTTGATTCTCCCACTCGGCGAGCGCCTGATGGAGCTGGGCAACGTAGCCGAGCAGCGTCGCCTCGGACAGGAGCTGGCCGATGAGGGCGTGCATCGATTGGGCGACGCGCTTGAGCGAGAGCATCTGGGCGACGAGCAGGTGCACGACGTAGGCCTTGACGCCGGGGCCGTACTGCAGCGGGCCGGGGAGTTCGCGGGGGAAGCGCGCCCGGGTCTCGGTGTGGCAGCGCGCGCAGTGCTTGATTTCGGCGTCGGCGTGACGCACGACCTTCTCGAACACGATGTCGGCGAGGGAGCGGCGCTCGTGGCCTGTGCAGGCGGTGTCGGTGAGGTCTTCGCCGCAGCGCGCGCACGCATCGACGCGCAGCTCGGTGACGTAGGTCCGGGTGCGAGTGTTTGCAGCGCGCGCCTCGTTCGATGCGGGTCCTTTGCCCTTGGCGCCGGGGCGGGTGCGGGTGGTGGCGTCATCGGGGCTCTGGGAGGCGGGGAGACTTGAGTTGGCGCTGCTCTTCGGCGTGTGCTTTTCCATGAACACCGCCATCAGCAGCTCGAACAGCATCAGCAGAGCCTTGAACAGGGCGCGGCTGTCCTCGTGCATCTTGCCCGCGGCACACAGCGACTCGAACTGCCCCTTGAGCGCATCGAACTCCGCGCGCAGCGACGCCTTGTTGACCGTGGCCATCGGTGACCCCTACCGCTCGGCCTCGACCGCCATCATCGCGCCGAGCACCGCGAGGCGCTCGGGATGAGGCAGCGCCGCGTAGCGCCGGGCCCAGCTCTCGGCCTTGCGCTTGATGCGCTGGCGGTCGGTGAAGTTGCGCCCCGCGTAGCGTGCCCAGTGCAGCCGCTCAGGCGCGAAGTTGAACCACAGCTTCTCGGTGCGCACCCCGCCCTGGTTCATCACCTGCCACTCGACGCTGCGCCACCCTTCCAGCCGCTCGTCATAAAGCGTCGAGGGATAGCCCGAGACCATCACCTGACAGGGGAGCGCCGCGAGCAGCCCGAGCAACTCCACATGGTCCGTCTCATCGTAGTCGAACCGGTAGCGGCGCTTGGAGCTGCGGGTGCGCTTCAGATACGGCGGGTCGCAGTAGACGAGTTCCGAGCCCTCGAACGCGAACTCGGCCAGATAGCGGTGGGCACAGCCGTGCACGAGCTCGACGCGGTACTCGCACTCGAACGCATCGAGCGCGCGCGCATCCAGATCGATGCCGATGTTGCGCAGCGCCGCGGGCTTGCGCCGCATGATGGCACCCCCACCGAGATGGGTCTCGATGTAGGTGTGGTGCGGCGGCATCATCGCAATCAGCGGCTGACACAGCCCAGAGGTCGCCTTCGAGCCGAAGTAGCCCACCCGCGTCGTGCTCCCATCCCCCTGTATGGGAGCCGTACCATAGTGCCGCGTTCCTATGCTGTCAACGACCGACCTACGAAGCCGCTTGGCGTCCCTTGGGCGAAGCGGCCGCTTCGCGCTCTACGAATCCTTCGGACACCTCCTAAGATCGGGTGAGTAGTTACCCGGCACGTTCCCAACCATCTATCGAGTGATCGCGAATGCGATTCGTCCCGCCCGCAGGGTGATTTCGGATGCTGTTCGTTCTGACCGTTCCGTCCACAGTACGCCATGAGAACGAGACGATCTCTGTACTTCTCCCGCTGTTCCTCCCGTATACTCCACTCGGACGGACCTTCGCCCTTCGGGGAGAGGTAAACGAGGACAAACTTTCCCTCTTCGTATCTTTCTTCCAGGTGAGTCAGGTAATCGCTGACCTGATCCTCCTGATCTGCGGCGTAGGGCTTGTTCTCGATGGCCAGACCGTACTCGATCCCATCCAGTGTGACGATGTGCACCGCGATGTCGATCCGGCGCTGGTCAGCGATCACCTTTTCGACGCTCACGGACACCCGGTCGCCTTCCAGATCGAGTGCTTCTCGCGACCTGAAGAAAGGGATACCTTCGAGGAACTTCCGCAGAAAAAGAGGACCCTGGCCATGTGTTCCTCGCGGATCGAGCAAAGCCGCGATGATGCGGGAGAGCCCGTACTCGTTGTCACGCAGGTAGTCGAGTACGTTGAAGCGAGGCGCGAGGTACCGGCCGAACTCGCTTTCAAGTGTCCTGGCCAGTGCGAGCTGGGGGGTCAACTCGGACAGGAGTTGCTTGCAGTCCATGAGGAATTGCTGCCTTGTGTCGTCCAGACGCGCGGCGACAGCCTCCAGGAGAGGCGCGATGGCTATGGCGGCATCAGCCATGCTGGATGCTCCACAGTGACATGTGTTCCATCAGGAGGATCCGTTCCGGCGCATCCGTGTTCTGGTGTCCATCCGGCGCCACCACTCTGCACCCGACCTGTGTCCACAGGGCAAGTATAACCAAATTCAGGCTCGGTGGTGCGTGGCGAGTGACCTGCACATCCCGGCAAGGCGCCGGCGGAGCCGGGCGGGCTGCTCGACGGTGACGCTGTCCCCCCAGGTGAACAAGTGCCAGCACATTTCGTCGATGCCCCCTGCCTCGAACCGAACCGTGAGCGAACCGTCGTCATGGCGCTCGATGGCCTGGTCCGGATGGAAGACGAAGCGCGACGCGTCCTCCGCAGCGGCTGCGTCGAAGCGCAGGACGACCCGCACGGGCTTCTCCTGAAACGTGCCGAACGAACGCTTCGCGTACCGCGCCAGATCGAAGTCCGGGTCCCGCTCGAACGCTTCGCCGGTGAGCCGCAGGTCCTCCATGTTCGCGAGACGCCAGAGCCGCGGCTCTTCGCTCCAGTCGCTCGATGCGACGAGGAAGGCCCGGTTTCCGTAGAGGAGGCCGAGGGGCTGGACGCACTGCCGGCTTCGCTGGCCGGTCGTCCGGGCGAGATACCGGAACTCCACCGAGCGGCGGGTCGTGATCGCCTCCCGCAGGCGCGACAGCAGGTGTGGGTCGAGACGAGGCTTCGGGCCCGCCCGCATGGCGAGGCCCTCCGCCTGCATGAGCGCTTCGACCATGGGCCCGAGGCGTTCAAGTGAGTCGCTTCGCAACAGGGCGCGCAGCTTGGTGGCCAGCTCCCGGAGCGTGTCCGCCCGCTCGTCGACGCCGGCCCGCTCGAGGGCCGTCGCCGCGGACTCGAGCTCCGCAAGCTCCTCGGGCAATATACTGACGAGCTTGTGAACCACACCCGACCGCAGCCGCCAACGGTGCCTGGCGTCGTCCGAGTCCACACGTTCGAGCCGACCGAACGCCGCCCCGACCGCGTCTCGCATACGTTCAGCGGTCCGCCGACTGATGGAGAAAGCATCCTGAATCTCATTCAGAGTGAGTCCGCCCGCTGCCTGGAGGCGCACCGCGAGCAGCACAAGATCCTTGACCCGTTCATGGCGCATCGTGGAGCTCTCTTCACCAACGACAAGGCGGCCGCGCGTCAGGCTCTCGCCACTTGCAAAGCCAGAAGGTGTACGCTCAGCCTGTCGGGCTCTCCGGTATGGAACCGGGTGTGTGCAATAAGCCGATCACCGTCGGCACAGCCGCAGGCTTCGATCATTTGCTGAATCATGTGATGATATTCCGAAAGGGTCGTGCTCGGGCGAGCGCCGACACTGACGTATATCGGGCTCCATCGGTGATCCGGCCATTGCCGTTCCCGCAGGCGTTCGATCATCGCGTCACGGAGAGATCGCGCGCCACCCTCCCTGGGAACGGTGACGGAGACGACTGCCCAGCGGTCCATTCGAAAGGCAGGATCCACACAGTCGTCGTCCGCACTGCCGTCCGTATCCTTTCCGGCGATGACCGGCCAGCCATCGTTCTCTCCGGACGCGCCGCGCGAGACATGTCCGGCGTGAAACAGCAGATCGCGAAAATCGCCGAAATCACAGCCGATCAAGCTCGCCGAATGGATAAAGCTCACAAATACGTTCGCCGCCGCCGCCATCTCGGAGCCTTCCACCCGGTCCGAGGCTGACGGTGGTCCGCCAATGTGCAAGAGGCGAAATTTCTGCAAGGAACCGAGATTGACGCCGCACGAATCGGGCCGCCCGCGGCTCGCCATCGAACGCTCGTGGCGGGGCCGGCCCACCATCACCGTTCGCACCGAGTGCGCCGCGAGGACCGCGGCGAGATTCGCCGCGCGGTCGAAGGCGGGTTCATCATCGAATGCACAACAGATGACGGCGAGGTCGAGGCGCACCGGCTGTCGATCGGAGCGCGAGAGGAGCGAGAGGGGAGATCGATGTGGCTCGCAGCGATACTCCGACAACGGGCCATCCGATTCGAGGACCGATTCGAGGACCCCGGCGACGAATTCGTGAACGCTCGAAGGAGCTCTGAACAAGCATTCATGCTTCTTGCCGTTCACCCAGAGCGCATGCTTCTCGTCTTCCTCCCAGATCGATGGCAATCGCCGAACCGCCTCGGTACCCGCGGCGCCGGCTCCGAGGACTGCGACGAACGGACCTTCAGGGCGCGGACCGCCCCCTTTGTGGCTCATGCTCCAGTCGAAACCTGGATAGACGAGCGCGTTGACATCGGCCTTCCCGGCTCCGGACGCTTGTGCCGGCACAAGGAAGCCGAACGGCAGAAAGGCAGAAGACCACGCCGTGGCAGCCGCCAGCGACAGAAACTTCCTTCGGCCCGGGACTGTTATCGAACTGTCGAACATCGGACTCATCCGTCTCTCCGCTTGTCCGCAAGCGAGCATTACAGGCCCGATTATTAAAAAATGAACATGAGAGCGACCACGGCGCCGCCCCGGCGCCTACGGCCGAAACCCGATCGAGTGCGGCCGGTCCGGCTTCGCGTCGCACTCCGCGCGGAGCATGGCCGCGAGCGCCTCCGGGTCCCCGAGCTGGCCGAGGACCTCCGCCTTGCGGTGTACGACCGCGAAGTCCCCCGGCGTCAGCGCGGAAAGCGTATCGGTCCCGGCCGGCGGCGGGAGCGCGAAGCAGCCGCGGAACGCCGCCTCCATCTGGGCGGGTGCGAGGTAGTCGAGCTTCACCTTGAAGACGAACCGCCGCAGGGTGGCCGGGTCGAGGCGTTCGCCGAAGTTCGTGGTACACGCGAAGGGCAGGGGGTGGCTCTCCATCCAGGTCAGCATCTCGTTGACCTGGCTGATCTCCCAGGTCCGCACGGCGAGGCGCCGGTCGGCGAGCAGCGAATCGGCTTCGTCGAAGACCAGGAACGACCGGGTGTCGCGCGCCTCGGCGAACGCGTCCGCGATCCGCTGCTCCGTATCGCCCACCCACGGCGACAGCAGATCGGACGCCCGCCTTTGCAGGACCTCGAGCCCGAGGCGTTCGGCGAGGTAGCGCACGAAGGCGCTCTTGCCGGTCCCGGGCGGACCCTGAAGGCAGAGCGAGAAGCCTTGCTCCCCGCTCCGCACGAGCCGCTCGGCAAGGGTGGCCGGGTCGGCGTCGGATCGGATGAGCGCGAGGTCGAAGCGCGACGGCGGGCTCTGAGGCGGCTTGCCACGCCCCAGGACGCGCGAAAGGCTCCGCATCCCGTGGCGCACCGCATCGACGCCTCCGCCCGTGAGCCTGGCCGCCGCCATCGCGCCTGCCCCCACCCCGGGGGATGCGTCGAACTCCCTCGCGAGCGAGAGCGCGTCTTCGCGCCCCGCCTCGATGCCGTGAAGCTCGAGCTGCCGCGCCCAGACCCGGGTTCTGACGCGAGTGGTCGGGGGGCGAAGCTCGAGCGCGAACATCATGCGACGCAGGATGGGCTCGCTCACCCGGCGGGCGTCGTTCATCGTCCACAGGGTCGGGGTCGGCGCGTTCTCCAGCAACCGGTGCATGTACACCTTCGAGTCGGTATCCCGGAAGCGGAAGCGGGACCGGGAACGGGAGAGCCTCCGGAGAGGGAACGGGTCGAACGGGTCCGTGAGCAGGTCCTCCATCTCGTCGAAGAGCAGTATCGACCCGCGGTGTCCGGCGAGGAGGCGCTGAGCGAGCCTGAACTCGCTGAGCCGTTCGCCCCGGCATGGCTCCCCGCCCCTCTCGTCCGCCTCGCCCACGCTGTAGAGAGTCACCCCGAGCCGCTCGGCCAGGACCTTGCAGAGCTCGGTCTTGCCGGTCCCGGATGGACCATGGAGGAGGATGTGCACCCCCGGTGCACCGTCTCGGAGCGCGCCTTCGAGCACCCGTTCGATGTGATCGCGGTCCTCGGCCACATGGTCGAAGTCCGACCATTCGAGCTCGCTCCCGGACGCTGCATCCAGCAACAGGGGGTGCGCCTCGAGCCCGCGGTCGGCCGGAGCCGCCGTGAGCCGGTGCAGCCGGTCGAGGACGGAGATGTCTCCGTCGTCGTCGACCCTGACGAGCCCCGACCGGACAAGCGGCCCGTCCCTGACCAGGCGGGCCTGGACCGTGTTCGTGGAAACGCCGAGCAGAGCGGGCAAGGCCGGCCCCAGGACGTTGACGGGCGTCCTGCGGAACCTGCGGAACACGTCGTCGATCATCGACTCGATGAGTGGTTGCGTCTGGTAGCGAAGCGCGAGCTCGAGAATGTCGACATCGGTGCGAGTCAGCCCCGTCGTCCTCGCAAGACGCCGCAGCCGCTGCGCGGTCCGATCGGGCCGCGCGGTCCTGACCGCCGCGTACTCCTCGCGCAGGGCCGCCCGGAGGGTGCGCCACCTCCGGGCGCACATCCCCTCCTCGCGGTCGTCCTCGTCCAAGGGCCTGCGCGGCCGCCTCCTGCGACCTGCGAATGCCGGCCGGTTCTCGCGGTCGCATACCCACTCGGCCAGGCAGGAAGCCCCCACGTCCCGATGACGCAGGGCCGAGGCGACGTTCACGAGGTAGAAGGCAATCAGACGTTGTTCCCAGGCGCTCGGCATGGCTCTCTCTCCGGGCAGGTGGTCCTTCCGGGAGAGGTTAGCGCCCCGCTACGTCAAATCCGGACGCAGCCGAACGGAAGCCGAACGCATGAAGCCATGTCCGGCAGGCAGAGCCAGCGCATCGGCATCGCCCGCATCGGCATTGCCCGCACGCTCTGCCTGCGTCCCGACTTCGTGGTGTGCGACGAGGCGTCACCACGACGCTCCAGGTCTCGTCCCTGGTTCGGTACTCCCACCGTTTCTGCTCGATCACCTGAACGGGCATCCCCGCGCCCGGGCCGAAAATGAGTAACCGATGGCCATGAAGGCGGCGGAGGGAGAAGACCGGAGCTTCGTCCCGCGTCATTCCAGCGACAGGATGTGCTCCCACTCCTCCCCGCTCACCGGCATCACCGAGAGCCGGTTACCCCGGCGCACCAGCGCCATGCCTTCGAGAGAGGGTTGCGCCTTCAGCTCGGTCAGGGTGATGGTGCGGCGGAGCTTGCGCTCGAGCTTCACGTCGACGAGATACCAGCGGGGATGGTCGGGGTCGCTCTTCGGATCGTAGTGCTTGTCCCCGGGGTCGAAGGCGGTGGGGTCCGGATAGCCCTCACGCACGATCCGCGCAATCCCGACGACGCCGGGCTCGTCGCAGCTCGAGTGGTAGATGAACACCCGATCGCCTTTCTTCATCTCGTCGCGCATCATGTTGCGCGCCTGGTAGTTGCGCACCCCGTCCCACGGCTCGGTCTGGTCCGGACAGCTCGCGAAATCGTCGATGCCGAACTCGTTCGGCTCGGTCTTCATCAGCCAGTAACGCATGGGTCGGGCGCTCCTTCGGGCCGCGGGTGCGGCGTCGGCGGAATTGTAGCCACTGAATGCGAGGGCGCAGGACGCCCGCCGCCGACTGGAACACGGTCTACACAGAGGCGAGGCACGCAGAGCCACTGAATGCGAGGGCGCAGAGCGCCCGCCACCGGCCCGGCGTCCGGCGCATCGCGGTCACGGAATGCGGGTGGCGCGGTCGGTGACGATGGCGTCGAGGGGGACGTCCCAGCCGGCCGCGGGGAGCGCCTCCACGTGCTGCATCTCGTAGGCCACCCCGACCCGCTTCGGTCCCGGCCATGCGCTGCGGCGGCGGACCGCCTCGAACGTGCGGTCGTAGTACCCCGCGCCCATGCCCAGACGATTCCCGCACCCGTCGAAGGCGACCAGCGGAAACAGCGCGAGGTCGAGGAACATCGGGCGGATGCGCCGGCGAGGCGGCTCCACCGGCTCGGGGATCGAGAACCGGTTGCCGGCGAGCGCGCTCTGCGCATGGAACGGGAGGAACCAGAGCCTGGGACCGAAGAGCCGCGGGAGGTAGGTGCGCTTGCCCATCGCCCACGCCCGTTCGACGAGCAGGGAGAGGTCGACCTCGCCATCGTTCGCGAGATAGACGGCGATGGTCCGGCTGTTGAGGAACCAGCGGGTGCCGGCGAGGCGGCCCGACAGTGCCCGCGCCGCCGCGCGACGCTCCGGTCCGCTCAACGCGCGCCGCCGGCGGCGCATCTCGCGGCGCAACGCGCGGCGTTCGGCGGGTGTGTCCATCCTCCGCGCCTCGTGCTGCGATCGAGTCGGGGCTGCGGGCCGGTCGCCGCGATGGGAGTGACGCACCCCGTAGGCGCCGTAGTGCGCGATGACCTCTGAACCACTCGGGTTCAGGGGGGCGCCTGGCGACACGCTTCAGGCTTTCCGCTTCTGGCGCGGACCTGCACAACGGCGTGCCGTTCGGCTCCCGGCAGCATGAAATCAGGCTCGAGAGGTTGCAGGCGCACTCTCGCACACCACGGGGGCGTCGGAATCAGTCTAACGGGCGGCACGGATTGTCCACAAGCAGGCGGCGGCGGTCCTGCGGCGTCACCGGCAGTGATCCTGCGAGAGATGCGGTCAGGTGTTCTCGCGTCGGCCGATGGCCGCGTCGAGCTTTGCCTCGATCTGCAGAACCTTGCTCCGCGCCGCGTCGAGTACGCCGGCCTGCTTCGATGCCGCCTGCTCGCGTTCGTGGATCGCGTTGAGCGCGACCATCACCGCCATGCGCTCGGCCCCCAGCACCTTGGTGTCCCCCCGCATGTCCCGCATGCGCTGGTTCAGCTCGCCCGCCGCCACGATCAGGCTCTCTCGCTCCTCCGGTGGGCACGAGATGCGGTAATCCTTGTCGAGAATGCGCACGGTGAGTACTTCGCGTTCGTCGCTCACGTGCCGGCCTCCATCCCCCGCAGGCGCGTGATCATCGCCTCGACCCGTGAGCGCGCCAGCTCCGACTTCTCCACCAGCGTCGCGCGTTCCGCGATCAGGCTGTTCTGCTGATCGCGCAGTGCGCGGTTCTCGTCCTCGAGCCGGTCGCAGATTCGAATGAGCCGGTCGATCTTCTCTTCCAGCGCCCTCGTGTCGAGAGCCCTTGTGTCGAGAGTGTCCATGGAAGCTCCGGCGTCGATGGGCGGAGTGCGGCAAGGCGAGAGCGTGTCACGCACTGCGGCTCGCCGAAGGCGCGGTCCGCCCGCGGCGCGCACCGCATCGAGGAAACTATAGGGAACGACGGGATCGACGGTCAACGCCGCCCGCAACTGCCGCAGGACCATTTTTTGTCGTATTCGAGTGTCGGCAACCGGTGCGAAGTCGCCTGCGGCGGGGACGCCGGGAGCTCCAGGAGGCTCGATTCGGCAGATGGACAACGAATCGCGTCCACAAATGGGCCGCTTGAGCACGCCTCGGCGCCCGCCGGGCCGACAAAAAACGATCCCTGCAACTGCCCGCCCGCAGCGTGAGAAGGGACGTACCGCGGTGATAGCATCCGGTGTGCGCGCTCGCCGCGAAGTCCGCACGAAGTCCGCACCGCCGGATACGGCGCGGCATCGTCCGGCGGCCCCGGGGCCGGGACTCTCCCCGGAGAGGCGGCCGGCATCCGCTTCACCGCCGTCGTCGGATACCCGGTCGCCCGCCGGAGCCGGGGTCCTCCCCGGGGGCCGGCCGGCATGGCGCGTTTTCGTCCGACCCGGAGCATCGTTCGTCATGCATCGACGTGAATTCGCCACCCGCAGGCGGCGCCTGATGGACATGATGGGAGAGGGAAGCGTCGCGATCGTGCCCACCGCGCCGGTGCGGCCGCGCAACCGCGACGTCGACTTCCCCTATCGACCCGACAGCAACTTCTACTACCTCACGGGGTTCGGCGAGCCCGATGCGGTGGCGGTGCTCGCGCCGGGCCGCCAGCAGGGCGAGTTCGTGATGTTCTGCCGCGAGCGCGACCCCGCGGCGGAACAGTGGCACGGGTCCCGGCTCGGGCTCGAAGGGGCGTGCAAGCGCCACGGGGCCGACGACGCGTTTCCCATCGGCGACATCGACGACATCCTGCCGGGGCTGCTCGAGAACCGGTCGCGGGTGTACTACGCGATGGGGCACTACCAGGAGTTCGACCGGCGCATGTTCGCCTGGGTCGCGAAAGTGCGCGGCGGGGCGCGTTCCAGCGGGGGCCTGGGCGAGTTCGTCATGCTGGACCACCTGGTCCACGAGATGCGGCTGTTCAAGAGCAAGGCGGAGGTCCGCGCGATGTCGAAGGCGGCCGAGGTGAGCGCCGCCGCCCACGAGCGGGCCATGCGCGTGTGCCGGCCGGGCATGAGCGAGTACCAGATCGAGGCGGAGCTCCTCCACGAGTTCACCCGCGCGGGATGCCGGGCGCCCGCGTATCCGTCCATCGTGGCCGGCGGCGCGAACGCGTGCACGCTGCACTACACCGACAACGCCGATCGGTTGCGGGACCGGGACCTGCTGCTCATCGACGCCGGCGCGGAGCACGACCTCTACGCCTCCGACATCACCCGGACGTTCCCCGTCAACGGACGATTCTCCCGGGCGCAGCGCGAGCTGTACTCGGTGGTGCTGGCGGCGCAGGAGGCGGCCATCGGCTCGGTGGAGCCCGGGCGCACCGTCGACGACGTGCACATGGCGGCGGTGCGCGTGCTGGTCGACGGGCTCGTCGACCTCGGGGCCCTCAAGGGCAGGACGAAGCGCCTCATCGACAAGGAGAAGTACAAGCGCTTCTACATGCACCGCACCGGACACTGGCTCGGCATGGACGTGCACGACGTCGGCGACTACCGCATCGAGGACCAGTCCCGGATGCTCGAGCCCGGCATGGTCATGACGGTGGAGCCGGGGCTCTACGTCGCGCCGGGCGACGAGAAGGCGCCCCGGCGGCTGCGCGGCATCGGCATCCGCATCGAGGACGATGTCCTCGTGACCCGCACGGGCCGCGAGGTGCTGACCTCGGCGGCACCGAAGTCGATCGACGAGATCGAGTCGATTGTCGGCTCGGGCTGAGGCCCGGCGGGAGGCCGGGGACCGTGGCGGCGAC
This sequence comes from Gammaproteobacteria bacterium, assembly GCA_965202735.1. Classification (GTDB taxonomy): domain Bacteria; phylum Pseudomonadota; class Gammaproteobacteria; order HK1; family HK1; genus HK1. Next base: position 3,711,126 of record OZ241844.1, on the reverse strand, counting down.
CCCGGCGGCCACGTCGTTCTTCCGACGGACCCGACCGCGGGGAGCCGGCTCGCCGCCGGTGCCCCGTTCGCCGCCGGTGCCCCGCTCGCCGCCGGTGCCCCGCTCGCCGCCGGCGCCCGGTTCGACGTCGCGGTCGCCGGTGGCGGCGCGGTCGGCGCGGCGCTCGCCTGCGCCCTCGGCGACTCGGGGGCGAGTGTGCTGCTCGCCGACCCCTGGCTCGGCGCCGCCGAGCCCTCGCCCGCGTTCGCTCCGCGCCCGCTCGCACTGTCGCTCGCCACCGAGCGCGTGCTCGCGTCGCTCGGGGTGTGGAAGGCTCTCGCCCCCGCGGCGACCCCGATCGAATCGATCCACGTCTCCGAGGAGGGCCGGTTCGGCGCGGCGCGGCTCGAGGCGCCCGAGTGCGGGGTCGAACGGTTCGGAAGCGTCGTGGCGGCCGGTGCGCTCGGGGCGGCGCTGCGCGATGCGGTGGCGCGGCGCGGCGCGGTCCACGTCGCGGGCGGCCGCATTGCGGGGGCGGCCGTGTCCGGCGGACAGGTCGTCGTGCACGAGGCCGAAGACGCGGCCGGCGCGTCGCTGTCCGTCAGCGCCTCGTTGCTGGCGGTGGCCGATGGGGGGCGCTCGGAGCTGCGCGCTGCGCTCGGCATCGACACGTCGGTACGCGACTACCGGCAGTGCGCGATCGCGGCGGTGGTGGCGGCGCGTGCGCCTCGCGAGCATACCGCGTTCGAGCGGTTCGCGCCCGGGGGTCCGGCGGCCCTGCTGCCGATGGGCGGGAAACGCTACGGGCTCGTGTGGAGCTGCGGCGAGACGCGCGCCGACGAGCTGGCGGGTCTTGGCGAGCGGGAGTTCGCCGGGGCGCTCGACGCGGTTTTCGCGGGCCGCCTGGGCGGGTTCGAGGCGGAGACCGGGCGCACGGCGTTCCCGCTGCGGCTCGTGCGCGCGCAGTCCATCGTCGCCGAGCGCGTGGCGCTGGTCGGCAATGCCGCGAACCACCTGCATCCGGTCGCGGGCCAGGGCTTCAACCTCGGGGTGCGCGACGCCGCCTGCCTGGCCGAGGTGGTTGCGGAGGCGCACCGTGAAGGTGGCGACCCCGGCGGCGACTCGGTACTCGAGAGCTACCGGCGCTGGCGCGCCCCGGACCATGCCGCGGTCACGCGGTTCACGGACGGGCTCGTCGACCTCTTCGGCCACCGCTTCTCGCCGATCGCGCCGCTGCGCGCCCCGGCGCTGGTGGCCCTGGACCTCGCACCGGCGCTGAAACGTGCGCTCGCCCGCCGCGCCATGGGTCTCGCCGGACGCGTACCGAGGCTCGCCCTGGGGGTCCGCCCGTGAGGCCCAACGCGATGGGCGCGTGCGGTGAGTCCTTCGGCGCGCCGCCGGGTCTCGCCGGCCGGTCGTCCGGACTCGCCCTGGGGGTCCGCCCGTGAGGCCCAACGCGATGGGTGCGTGCGGTGAGTCCATCGGCGCGCCGCCGGGTCTCGCCGGCCGGTCGTCCGGACTCGCCCTGGGGGTCCGCCCGTGAGGTACGACGTCATCGTCGCGGGAGGCGGGCTCGTCGGCGCGACGCTGGCCCTCGCCCTGGGGGAGACGGGCCTGCGCGTCGCGATCGTCGAACGATCGGCCGCCCCCGCTCCGCCCCCGGGGCCCGGCTTCGAGACGCGGGTCAGCGCGTTCACGGTGGCGTCGGAGCGCATCCTGCGCGCGGTGGGAGCGTGGCCGATGCTGCCCGCGGAGCGGGTCGGGCCGATGCGCGAGATGCACGTCTGGGAGCGCTCCGCGGAGGTGCACTTCGACAGCGCCGGGATCGGCGAGCCGTGTCTCGGCCACATCATCGAGAACGCGGTCGTGCAATGGGCGGTCGAGCGGCGGATCGAGGCGTTGCCGCACGTCGAATGGCACCGGGGGCAAGAGCTCGAGGAGCTCGCGGTCGGCGGTGGCGAGGCACGGGCCCTGATCGGCGGCCGGGACCTGCGCGGATCGCTCGTCGTCGGCGCGGACGGCGCACGCTCGCGGGTGCGGGATCTCGCGGGCGTCGGCGTCGTCGAAGGCGAATACCGCCAGGAGGCGGTGGTGGCCGAGGTGCGCACCGCCCTGCCGCACCGCGAGACGGCGTGGCAGCGCTTCCTGCCCGACGGTCCGCTCGCCTTTCTTCCGCTGGCGAACGGCGCTTCGTCGATCGTGTGGTCGACGACCCCCGCGCACGCGGCCGAGCTGTGCGCGCTCGGCGCGGACGCATTCGGCTTCGAGGTAGCCGACGCCTTCGAGTGGAAGCTCGGCGCCGTGACCGCCCCGGGCGCCCGCGCGTCGTTCCCCCTGCGCCATCTCCATGCCCGGGCCTACGTGCGGGACCGGATTGCGCTGGCCGGCGACGCCGCCCATGTCGTGCATCCGCTCGCGGGGCAGGGGGTGAACCTGGGGCTGCTCGACGCCGCGGCCCTGGCCGAGGTGGTGGGCCGGGCGCGCGGGCTCGGGCGGGACATCGGATCGCGGGCGACGCTGCGCCGCTACGAGCGCTGGCGGCGCGGCCACAACGCGTTGATGCAGGCGGTGCTCGGCGGCTTCCGGCACCTGTTCTCGAACCCGCTGCCCCCCGTGCGGTGGCTGCGCGAGGCCGGCTTCGCGCTCACCGACCGCATCCCGCCGCTCAAGGCGGGCTTCATGCGGTACGCGTCCGGGTTCGACGGCGACCTGCCGGCGCTGGCCCGCGGCGTTCCGGATGAGCCCGGGGCGACCGAGTTCGGGGCTGCCGAGCCCGGGACTGCCGAGCCCGGGGCTGTCGGGCCCGGGGCTGCCGAGTCCGGGGCTGTCGGGCCCGGGGCTTGAGATACCGATGTCCGGCCGTATGATCGCGCACTCTGCCGCGGCCGGAGCCGCCGGCGCCGATTCGGAAGCAGCCATGACCGCCATCTTCGAAACCGACCTGCCGGGCCTGGAGCTCGTCGGGCGCGGCAAGGTACGCGACATCTACGCGGCCGGCGACGAGCATCTGCTCATCGTGGCCACGGACCGGCTGTCGGCGTTCGACGTGGTGCTCCCCGACCCCATCCCGGGGAAGGGCGCGGTGCTTACGGGGCTGTCGCGTTTCTGGTTCTCGCGGATCGAAGGCATCGTGCGCAACCACTGCGCGACGGCGGGGATCGAGGAGTTCGTGGAGGACGCCGGGGTGCGGGCGTCGATCCGCGATCAGACCATGGTCGTGCGCCGTCTCGACCCGCTGCCCATCGAGGCCATCGTGCGCGGCTACCTCATCGGCTCCGGGTGGAAGGACTACCGGCAAACCGGGACGGTGTGCGGGATCCGCCTGCCGCCGGGACTGAGGCAGGCCGACCGGCTGCCGGAGGTCATCTTCACCCCCTCGACCAAGGCCGAGGCCGGCGCGCACGACGAGAACATTGATTTCGACGCGGCGGCGGGGCTCGTCGGTCGGGGTCTGGCCGAGCGGGTGCGGGACACGAGCATCCGCGTGTACCGCGAGGCGGCCGGGTTCGCGGCGGCGCGCGGCATCATCATCGCCGACACCAAGTTCGAGTTCGCACTCGACGCCGACGGCGAGCTGGTGATCATCGACGAGGTGCTGACGCCGGATTCCTCGCGATTCTGGCCCGCGAGCCAGTATGCGCCCGGCACCAGCCCCCCGAGCTTCGACAAGCAGTTCGTCCGGGACTACCTGGAGACCCTCGGCTGGGACAAGACCCCGCCGGCGCCCGCGCTGCCGGCGGAGATCATCGAGCAGACGTCGAGCAAGTACCGGGAGGCGTTCGATCGGATCGCGGGCGCGGCGGCCGGTGCCGGCTGAGGCCGCCGGACGGCGCTGAACCCGGCGCCGGCACGGTGCTGAACCCGGTGCCGGCACGGTGCTGAGCCCGGTGCCGGCACGGTGCTGAGCCCGGTGCCGGCACGGTGCTGAGCCCGGCGCCGGCACGGTGCTGAGCCCGGCGCCGGCACGGTGCTGAGCCCGGCGCCGGCACGGTGCCGAACCCGGCGCCGGCACGCCGCCGAACCCGGCGCCGGCACGCCGCCGAACCCGGCGCCGGCACGCCGCCGAACCCGGCGCCGGCACGCCGCCGAACCCGGCGCCGGCACGGTGCCGAACCCGGCGCCGGCACGGTGCCGAACCCGGCGCCGGCACGCCGCCGAACCCGGCGCCGGCACGACACTGAACCCGGCATCGGCACGGCGCTGAATCCGACACCCGCCGGGCTCCCGTCCGACATCGAAAGGGACCTCGGCCGATTTCCGCCGGCGGGCTTCCCGGCTCAGGATCCTCGTCCCCATCCACGCGCCCCGTGCGGGGGCAGGGCGAGGCCCTTCCGCCACCATGGCTCGTCGTTCATCGCAGAGACGCCCCCATCCGGCCGCCGCCATTCGAGGCGGCCCCCACGGCTGCCACGGCCGTCCCGGCACGCGCCGCGCACAGGGCGGCGCCGTCCTGCTGGCGGCGCTGGCCCTGACGATCGTCGTCGGCGCCGGGATCCTGCTCGCGCGTTTCGACGCCGCCGCATCCGCGCGGGCGCGAGAGGCCGCGGCGACCACCCGGGCGCTGGCGGACGCGAAGCGGGCGCTCATCGGCTGGTCCGTCGGCGCCGGCCTGGCGGGCGGCGGGGAGGCGCATGCGCCGGGGGTGCTGCCCTTTCCGGACCGCAACTCGGACCCGGGCGGCTATGACGGCGAGGCCGACTGCGTGACGAGCGGACTGTCCGACCGCCACCTCCTCGGCCGGCTCGCCCGGGCCGGCGAGGCGTCTCCGTGCCCGGACCGGGCCCTTGGAGTCGAGCTTCGCGACGGGTCCGGAGAGCCGTTGTGGTACGCGGTGTCGCGCAACCTCGTCAACCACAGGGGCGGCGGCGCGGCCGACCCGCCGATCAATCCCGGCCTTCTCGACACGCCTCCCGCATACCCGTGGCTCCGGCTCGTCGATGCGCACGGCAGCGTCGTGACCGCGAGCGGCGGCGAGCCGCTGGAGATCGCCGCGGTGGTGATCGCGCCCGGTCCGCCGCTGACGGGGCAGACGCGGGCGGGGCCCGCCCCCGGCCCCGCCCACTACCTGGACTCGGTCACCGTGAACGGCGTGACCTACGACAACGCCGACTCCGACGGCTGCCGCGACGCGGCCGCTGGCGCGAGCGCGCACGCGGACTGTCCCGGCCGCGCCGGCGAGGAGTTCATCCTGTATCCGGACTCCCGCGACACCGCGACCGAGGCGGACTCGTTCAACGACCGCATCGCCTGGATCACGGCCGAGGAGCTGCTGCGCGCGGCCGAGAAGCGCGCCCTCGGGGAGATGGCGGTGGTCCTGGAGCGGTATCGGTCGCGCCACGGCGCGTACCCGTGGCTCGCTCCCTACGCCGGCGACCCCCGGGCGGACCCGACCCGCACGATGCTCTACCACGCGACCGCGGACGGAGCGGGGGGCGCCCGTCACGGAATGCTGCCGGTCCACGCGCTGCCCGGCCAGCTCTACGACACGGGGTACACCCTGCGGTGGACGATCGATTCGGGCGCGGTGGTCACCACCACCGATCCTTCGTCGATCGGGTCGACGCCGCCGCCGACCGATGCCGAGCTCTACGCGCTCGCCTCGGCAGAGCCCCAGGTCGTGACCCGGCCCGCGGCCTGCGCCTGGAACGGCGACGACGGCGTCCACTGCGCCGGCGAGCCGTACCGCCACGCTCCGGGCGTCGCCTTCATCCCGGACGGGCCGCAGCTCCGGGAGCGCGAGGTCCGGGTCGGGCACGATGAAGCGGCCTGGATCTTCCCCCGTGGAACGGCCGCCCTCGACGCGGACCCGTCCGCGGCGGCGCCCCGCACCCGCACGGTGACCGTGACCGCCACCGTGCCGGCGTCGTTCACCGTGTCGGTGCGGGGGCGCAACCACGAAGTCGCCTGCGCCGACCCGGCGTGCTCCGCCACGGTCACCACCGGGATGTCCGTCGAGCGCACCCTCACGGTCGACACCGGCACCCTCGCCACGTTCACCTTCACCGGCCTGGAGTACGACCTCAGCGTCGCCCGGGACGGCGTGCCGCGGTGGTTCGTCGACAACGGCTGGTACCGGTACGTCCGGGTCGCGGTATCGGGCGAGGAGACGGGGGCGGCCGGCGCGTCGCCGGGACGCTGCATCGCGTCGGGGGCGGGATGTCTCGTGCTGCATGCGTCGGGCGGGACGCGCACGGACGTGCCCGCGCTGCTCGTCGGGTCGGGCCCCGCGCTCCCGCACCAGGCGCGCGACGGCTGCGGCGGGACCTGCTCCGGGGCGTACTACGAGCCGCCCCACGACGCGGCCGGCGGGGACTCGGCCCGCCGGGCGGCGCTCGCCGCGGACTTCAACGACCAGGTTCGGGTGGTGGGTCCGCCGGGGACGGTCCCATGAACGCGGGTCGCGGCTCGGCGGGTGCCGGGAGACCGGCGGTGCGGCCCCGGCGGACGCGCGAGCCTGACGAGCGGGCCCACGGGTTCGCAGGGAACGCGGGTCGCGGCTCGGCGAGTGCCGGGGGACCGGCGGCGGGGGCTCGACGGGCGGACGAGTCCGCCGGGCGGGTCCACGGGTCCGCAGGGAACGCGGGTCGCGGCTCGGCGAGTGCCGGGGGACCGGCGGTGCGGCCCCGGCGGACGCGCGAACCCGCCCGGCAGGCCCGCGGGTCCGCACGGGTCGGCCGCCAGGCGGGATTCACGCTCGTCGAGCTTGCGGTCGTCATCGCGATCCTGGGCCTGGTGCTCGGCACGATGCTCGCGCCGTTGCGGGCCCAGATCGACGCGGCCCGGGTCCGGGACGCACAGCGGATGCTCGGCGAGATCCGCGAGGCGCTGATCGGGCACGCGCTCGCCCGCGGCGCCCTGCCGTGCCCCGACGTGGTCTCCGACGGCATCGACGGCGTGGCCCCCGCCGTGTGCGCCGGCGCGGCGCTGGAGGGGGTCCTGCCGTATCGGACCCTCGGGATGCCGCGCGCGGACCCCTGGGGACGGCACTTCGGATACCGCGTTACGCAGGAGTTCTCGCGCCGCCTCCTGACCGGTCAGCCGCCGGCCGCGGGCCGGCTCGACCTCACCGACACCGGCGACATCACGGTGCTGACCCGGGGCGACGATCCGGGCACCGCCGGCACCGTCGAGCTCAAGCACCAGAGCGTCGCGACCGCCCTCACCCGCACCGCTCCGGCCCTGGTGCACTCGTTCGGGCCCAACGGGCTCGGCGGTATCGGCGCCGCGACCGGCCGCGCGCTCGCGCCCCCGCCGGGTGGAGCGGCCGACGAGATGGAGAACGCCGACGCGGACGCGACGTTCGTCAGCCGGGTGCACTCGCGGGGCGCCGGCGGCTGCGACGATGCGGACGAGTCGTCCGTGCCGCCGCCCCCGTCGTGCGGGTTCGACGACATCGTGGCGTGGGTCTCCACCCCGGTGCTGATGGCGCGGCTGGTCGAGGCGCGGGTGCTGCCATGAGCTGGCCCGGCCGCCGGTGTCCGCACGCGGAGGCCGACCCGGTGAGCGCCGTGTTCGCGATCGCCCGGGTGACGGCCCTGGAAGCGGTGCGGAGCCGGTTCGCGTGGCTCGTCGCGGGGTTCGCGGCGACGGGCTGCGTGCTCGCGATGCTTGCGGGCGAGGTCGCGATCACCGGGACGCAGGGCTATCGCAGCGGACTTCTCGGAGCCTGGCTGCGGTGGTGCGCGGTGTTCACGGTCTGCGCGTTCGCGGTGTCGAGCGCCGTCGGGGACGCCCACGACAAGGGGCTCGACCTGATGCTCTCGACGTCCATGCCGCGGGGGGTGTACTGCGCCGGCAAGCTCGCCGGATTCGGCGCGGCCGCCCTGTTCTCGGCCTCCGCCTGCGCCCTGGCGCTGGCGTGGTTCGCACCGTTGCCGCAGACCGCGCTGTGGGCGGGGTCGCTCGCCCTGGAGCTCCTGATCGTCGCCGCGATGAGCCTGCTCAGCGTGTTCACCTTCACCCACGTCGCGTGGGCGATGAGCACCGTGCTCGGGTTCTACGTGCTCTCGCGGTCGATGGCGGCGCTGCAGCTCATCGCCCATGCGCCGGGGGCCGGGTCCGGGTCGGCGGCCTGGCCGCTCGTGCGGACGATCGTCGACGCGCTCGCGTACCTGTTCCCCGACCTCGACCGGTTCACCGAGTCGGAGTGGCTGATCCACGGTACGGGCACCCTCTCCGATCTGGGCTTCGCGGTGGCGCAGGCCACGGTGTACACCGCGCTGCTCGGGGTCGCGGCCCTGTTCGATCTCTACCGGAGGGCCCTGTGATCGCGGCCGCCGCCGCGGGGGGCCGCGCGGCGCGCTCCCGCGAACGGCCCGTCGCCAGGGTGCCGCCGGCGGTGCGATGGCTTCTGGTGGCGATGCTCGCGCTCCAGCTCGGCTGGCATGCGTGGCGGCCGGACCCGCGCGCCGAGGCGCAGTCCCTGGGGCCGGTCCCTGCCGGTCCCGCGCTGCGGGTCGCGGCGCTGGGAGACCCGGCGGCGTTCGCCAGGGCGCTCATGCTCCGGCTCCTTGTCCATGACCGCCAGCCGGGGGCGAGCATCCCCTTCATGCGGCTCGACTACGAGCGGGTGGCGGAGTGGCTCGACGCGATCATCGACCTGGACCCGCGGGCCGAGGCGCCCCTGCTCGCGGCGGCGAGACTGTACGGGTCGGTATCCGACCCCGGCCGGCAGCGCATGATGTTCGCACTCGTCCACCGGCGGTTCCTGGAGGACCCGGACCGCCGCTGGCCGTGGCTCGCGCATGTGGCGGTGATGGCGAAGCACCGGCTCGGGGACCCCGTGCTCGCCCTGCGATACGCCAGGGCGGTGACCGAGCACGCCACCGGCCCGCGCGTGCCGGCCTGGGTCCGGGACATGAGCGCCCTGATCGCGGCGGACATCGGCGAGCTGGAGACCGCCCGGATCATCATCGGCGGCCTGCTCCACAGCGGCAGGGTCCGGGACCCGCACGAGATCCGGTTCCTCGGCGCGCGGCTCGCGGAGATCGAGGCGCGGGCCGGTGGGCGGGGGCGGCGGGAAACGGCCGGTCGGCGCGGCGGCCGCGAGGCCGGATGATGCCGTCCCGGAGGCGCGCTTCCAGGGCGAGGCGGGCGAGAGGACCTCGCGGTCGGAGACCGGGCGCCGCCGGCCGCGAGTGGCCGGACAGGACGGCGAAAGGGAGCGCGAACGGCCCGTGAAACGGGTGCGCTCGCGAGAGACGGGCCGGCGCGCCGCCTCGTGGCGCCGTAATGCCGGGCTCCGGGGCGGGTGCTCCGGCGGCCTACAGCCCTCGGGCTGCCGGCCGACGCACGACGGCCTCCGGTGCCGATGCCCCGCGCAGCGCGCGCGGATAGCATCACCGATACCGCCGGTGCGCGGACTCCGCCGATTCGGGCGGTACGAACGGGTCCGCGTCCGCCGCGGGCATTCGGGCCCGCAGGGACATCCGGTGATGTCCGCGCACCGCACGAACGGCCGGCTCCCCGGCAGGAGAGGCCGATCCCTCAAGCCGCAACCTCGGAGGTGCTTCGACCATGCCACGCAGACAACACGGATTCACCCTCGTCGAGATCGCCATCGTGCTGGTGGTGGTCGGGCTGCTTCTCGGCGGGATCCTCAAGGGTCAGGATCTCGTCAACGGCGCCCGGGTCCGCAACTTCGCGGACATGAACGCCGGGGTCCAGGCCGCCTACTACGGGTTCATCGACCGTTACCGGCAGGTCCCCGGCGACATGACCGCGGCGGCCGCCGCCTCGGCCATCGGCGACACGTCCATCACCGCGGGCGGCGACGCGAACGGGGGCATCGACTCCGCCGACTGGGGGGAGGCGTCGGCGCTGTGGGTGCACCTCACGAGGGCCGGCCTGCTCCAGGGCAGCTACGACGGCGGGGCCACGAGCGCGACGCGGTACCGCGCCGCCACCATGGCGCCGCAGAACGCCTTCAACGGCTACATGGTGCTCGGCCTCACCCGGGACTACTCGACGACCACCGGCGCCCCGACCGCGACCCAGGCGGAGCGGCTGGGCTTCGTCCTCGGGAACAATATTCCGGTCGACATCGCCCGTGAGCTCGACCTGAAGATCGACGATCAGCGTCCTCTGACCGGCGCGCTGCGCTTCACCGGGACGGCCACGTTCTCGCACCGCGGAGTGAGCGAGGCGGCGACCGCGTGCATGACCGGCGCCACCACCAACGAGTACGACATCGCGGGCAACGCGCAGCGCTGCAACCTCGTCTACCTCTACTGAGCCGACCGGTCCGCGGCTCTCGGGATCATCTGATCGGTCCGCCGCACGTGGGACGCGAATCGCCCGAGGCGGACCGCCGGGCGCCCCGCGCGAACGCCATCGAGTTCTCCGCCGTGTCCAAACGGCTCGGACGCCGCGCCGTGCTGGAGGGCCTCTCGCTGGAGGTGCGCGCGGGCGAGATATTCGGCCTCGTCGGGACCAACGGCGCCGGCAAGACCACCTGCATCAAGTGCCTGCTCGATCTGTGCCGCCCCGACGCGGGCCGGGTCCGCATCTTCGGCCGGCCCGCGGCCGAGCCGGCGTCGCGCCGTCCGCTCGCCTACCTGCCCGAACGCTTCATGCCCCCGCGCCACCTCCTCGGGCGGGAGTTCCTCCGCCTCATGTCGAGGATGCACGGGGGCGTCGCGGGTCCGGACCGGAGTCGCGACGTGCTCGCCGCCCTCGACCTGGCGCCGTCCGCCCTGCACGAACCGGTCCGCCACTACTCGAAGGGCATGGCGCAGAAGCTCGGGCTCGCGGCCTGCCTGATCGCGGACAAGCCCCTGCTGGTGCTCGACGAGCCGATGAGCGGCCTCGACCCGAAGGCCCGGGTGCTCGCGAGGCGCCGCCTCCGCGCGTTGCGCGACGACGGCGCGACGGTGTTCCTCAGCACCCACCTGCTCGCGGACGCGGGCGGCCTGTGCGACCGGATGGGCGTGCTCCACGACGGCGCGATGCGCTTCGTCGGCCCCCCCGCCCGTCTCCGGGAGCGTTTCCCCGCCGCCACGCTCGAAGAGTCCTGGATCGCCTGCATCTCGTGACGCGCCCGGATCGCGTCCGCATCGGCCCGCCGTTGTTCCCCCGCATACCCGTGGGCTATAAGGCGCGGGACCCCACGCCGCCCATCGGGAATGCGGACATGGAACCCACCATCTTCAAGTTCGTGCTCAGGTACAGCCTTCGCGAGCAGATCCTCCTGCTGGCGCTGACCGTCGCCTCGCTTCCCTTCTTCTACCTCCTCCTCTACCTTCCGAAGCTGATCGTCAACGAGGCGATCGACGCCGACGCGGCCGCGTTCCCGGCCGAGGTCCTCGGCATCGCGCTCGGGCAGGTCGAGTACCTCCTCGTCCTGTGCGCGGCGTTCCTCGCGCTCGTCCTCGTCAACGGCGGCTTCAAGTACTTCCTCAACGTCTACCGCGGGGTCGTCGGCGAGCGCATGCTCCGGCGCCTGCGCTACGACCTCTTCGTGCGCATGCTGCGCTTTCCGCTGCCGCGGTTCCGGCGCACCTCGCAGGGCGAGCTGGTCTCGACCATCGTGGCGGAGACCGATCCGCTCGGCGGCTACATCGGCGACTCCATCGCGCTCCCCGCGTTCCAGGGCGGGATGCTCGTCACCCTGCTGATCTTCATGTTCATCGAGGACCCCGTCCTCGGAGCCGCCGCCATCGCGCTGTACCCGGTGCAGATGTGGCTGATCCCGAAGCTGCAGCGCAAGCTCAACGCGAGGAAGAAGGAGCGGGTCCGGCTCGCCCGCGCGCTCTCCGAACGCATCGGGGAGGTGGTGACCGGGATCCGCGAGGTCCATACCCACGACACCTCCCGGCTCGAACGGGCCGAGTACACCGAGCGGGTCGGCGAGATCTACCGGGTCCGGGTCCTGATCTACCGCCTGAAGTTCTTCATCAAGTTCGCCAACAACTTCATCGCCCAGATCACTCCGTTCTTCTTCTACTCCATCGGCGGCTACCTCGTGATCCGGGGCGACCTGACCTTCGGCTCCCTGGTGGCGGTCATCGCCGCCTACGAGAAGCTCGCCGGCCCATGGAAGGAGCTCCTCAACTTCTACCAGGTCAAGGAGGACGCCAGGGGCAAGTACGAGCTGCTCCTCGAATCGTTCCAGGCGCCGGGGATGCTCGACGAAGAGAAGCTCGACGCCGAGCCGGAGACGCGGGTCCCGGTTGCGGGCGCCCTCGTCGCCGCCAACCTCGACCTCAAGGAAGAGGACGAGAGCGAGACGACGTTCCCCGGCGGGCTCTCCCTCACCGCCGAGCTGCCCGCGACGTTCGCGGTCGTGGGCGGCCAGGGCTGCGGCAGCGACCGGCTCGCCCACATCATCGCGGGTCTCAAGCGTCCCGCCACCGGACAGCTCCTCGCCGGCGCCGTGGACCTCCTCGCCGCGCCGCGGGCGGTGACCGGGCGCCAGCTCGCCTACGTCGGTCCCGAGACGAGCCTGTTCTCCGGCACCCTGCGCGACAACCTGCTGTACAGCCTCAAGCACCGCCCGACGCGCGCCGCCGCCTACGACGAGGCCGGCCGCGCGCAGTGGGAGCGGCTCCGGACCGAGGCCGAGCGGGCCGGGAACTCGCCCCTCGACATCCGCGCGGACTGGATCGACTACGCCGGCGCGGGGGTCGACGACGAGGAGTCCATGAACGAACGCGCCATCGAGGTGCTCTCCATCGTGGACATGGACGACGACATCTATCGGCTCGGACTCCGGTCGAGCGTCGACCCGCACGCCGCCCCGGAGCTCGCGCGCGGCGTGCTGGAAGCGCGCAGGACGCTCCGCGCGAGGCTCGCGGACCTGCGCGTCGAGCACCTCGTGGACCCGTTCGACCGCGACGTCTACAACGTCAACATGACGGTGGCCGAGAACCTGCTCTTCGGCACCCCGAAGGACCGGACGTTCGACCCGGAGGACCTCGCCGGCAATGCATACGTACGCAAGGTGCTGGACGATGTCGGCCTGATGGACGACTTCGTGGACATCGGCCGCCAGGTCGCCCGGGTGATGGTGGACCTCTTCGCGGACGTCGCCCCGGGCAGCGAGCTGTTCGAGCAGTTCAGCTTCATCTCCGCCGAGGACCTGCCCGAGTTCCGCAGCCTGCTCGCGCGCACGGAGTCCGAACGCGCGGACGGGCTCGACGACGACGACCGGACGATGTTCCTGTCGCTCACCTTCAGGCTCGTGCCCGCGCGCCATCGCCTCGGGCTCATCGACGAGCCGATGCAGAAGCGCCTGGTGCTGGCGCGCCGCCGGTTCTCCGAGGGGCTCGGCGCCGGCGAGATCCCCATCGAGTTCTTCGACGCCGGGCGCTTCAACGCATCCGTGTCGATCCAGGACAACATCCTCTTCGGCCGCCTCGCCTACGGGCGCCAGCGCAGCGCGTCGCGCGTCGCCGGGATGATCGGCGAGGTGGTGGACGCGCTCGGGCTGCGCCGCGCGATTACCGAGTGCGGACTCGACTCCCCCGTCGGCATCGCGGGCTCGCGTCTCTCCCCGGTACAACGGCAGAAGCTCGCACTCGCGCGCGCGGTGCTCAAGCGCCCCGACGTGCTCGTGGTCGATCGCGCGACCGCGCCGCTCGATGCCTCGTCGCAGACCCGAATCCTCGATAACCTGTTGAAAGAGTTCGAATCCCGCGCCTTGATCTGGGTGGTCCACCGTGCCAGCCTCGCCGAGCGCTTCGCGCAGACGATCGTGCTGGGGGGCGGCAAGGTGGTGGAGCAGGGTACGTTCGCGGAGCTGAACCGGCCCGGAACGGCGCTCCACGAGCTGGCGCTGGCCGGTTGACCCCAGGACCATTCAAAAGTCGCGATCATTGGCCGCCCAACCCGAAGATCGCACGGTGATGGGCAGTCTTTCGGCATCGAAGGCCCGGATCGAGGGCCTGATGAACCGTTCGTCACGACTTCTGGAGATCCCTGCGGTTGACCCGCACCGGCATGTGTCTTCTCCTGCAAGATGGCCGGTATGCGAGAGTGACCCGAGAATGACCCGAGAGTGACCCGAGAATGACGATGGACCTCGCGACCGAAGCCGAGATGCTCCGCAAGGTGCCGATGTTCTCGAAGCTCGAGCTCTCGAAGCTCAAGCTCCTCGCGTTCACGAGCGAGCGGTGCACCTTCGACGCGAGCGAGGTGCTGTTCGAGGCCGGCGACGCGCCGGACGGCGCCTACGTGATCATGGAGGGTGCGGTCGAGATCGTCGCCGAGACCGAGGCGGGCCCGGTGGTGGAGGGCGTGCTCGGCACGAACGAGCTCGTCGGCGAGCTCGGCGTCCTGACCAGCTCGCCCCGCTCCGCAACGATCCGGGCCCGGGACCGGCTCGTCGCGCTGCGCATCACCGGCGAGATGTTCCTCAAGCTGCTGGCGGAGAACCCGGAGGTGGCGCTGGACGTCATGCGGCAACTGAGCGAGAAGCTGGTGCGCTCGCACGAGCAGTTCGTGGAGCTGCAGAGACGGCTGCTCAATTCGGAATGATGCAATGGTCCTTGAAGATGCCCACGACGATACTGCCGTGTTCAGATGGGGATGCGCTCTTCGAGGGCGGTTCGTACAGGAAATAAATCCGGTCCGCGTGCGGCTGCAGCTTGACGTGCCACCAGAACACCTTGTTGATTCCACGATGACGCCGAGTACGGTCCCGCCTGGAAGGCCCGTGCCTCTTGGTACGCCCATTTTCATCCGAAACCTTCGTGCCGACTGTCGCCGACAGGAAACCCGGCAAGCGCTGCGGGTCGTCGGCGCGATGCTCGTGAAAGCACGTGGCGCCATGATCACTCAGGCCACCCAGGCAGCAGACCAGCTCGGCCCTGACGTTGATGTACGACCAGCTGAAATCTCCCAGACCTTGCCAAACGTTGTCGGCCCACCGCAGCGCCGGAAAGGCAGATGGCGCGAGACGTTCGAACCTGGCCCTGTCCGCATCCTCCAGAACGATCAGTGACCGAAAGAATTCAACGTGCCCGGACCCTTCGGTTATGAAGACGATCCTGGTAGTAGAATCTGCAACGGCAACCGGCACAGAGCCGCGTGGAACTCCTTCGAGAGGCAGTGGCAGGACTGCAGCATGACATTGTCGCGAGCAACGGGCGTGAGCCCATGCGATCCCCGGTGCAAAGTGTACCTGTCCGTAAAATTCGACAACGTATTCGGTCAGCTCGGAGTCGTCGAATTCAATCATTCGATCGAGAGCCAACCTGAACCGCTCAGCGAGATCACGATCGAGCCCTAGAGGACAGTCCGGATCGAAAAGAGCGGAAAAAAGCTTTATGTCACCGCCAAGGCCCGTCTCGTAGTAGTCCTTGTGCCTGGCGACGCGTTCATTTCGTTGGCGGGCCACGTCAAGCCTTTCGAGCAACTGATGGATTGCGTTCGACAGCACACCGGCATCGGTACCCGTCGCCGCCGTCCACGAGCACTCGTCAAGTACGAGCCGTGCAGTCACGGCGGGGGTCGCCGCCTGGAAGCCAGCAGCGCCAGATCGACTTGCGTCTGATCGAAGAATCCGGCGGGCCAGTCGGAGAGCTGTCCGGTTCGTCCAAGCTCCATCGATTGAAGGGCCGGACCTTCATCGTCCTCGGCGCGGAAGAAGTGGATCACGACCTCCTCCGGGAGAAGTGCGGCTCGACCGTCTGCGACTGCCACACGGATGCCGTTCAGTACATGATCGCTGTGGGTCTCGACGAAAATCTGAACTCCATCCGCTGCGACCTGCGCAAGAAAGCCGCCGATTCTCGACTGACCAGCAGGATGCAAGTGGGCCTCTGGATTCTCCACGATGAGCAACCCACCAGCTTCCGCACGCAGTGCCGCGACGACGATCGGCAGCGCACAGGAGATGCCGAATCCGGCGTTGGGTGCGCGCGTCCACTCGGCTCGAAGTCCGGGCGTCTTGAAGCGCAGGCGGGTAACGGACGTTTCTGGAAACCAGACGGCTTCGATCTGAGTGGGACGAACGATTCCGGACATCCAGCTTTCGGTCTGATGCAGCAAGCCAGCCGACGGTGGCTCCGTCGAAGAACTGTCGATCCGTCCGGTACGGACACGTGACCGATCCGACGCCAGGACCTGGGCCACGAACTCCCCCCGTGGACCGACATCGAATTCGGCAGCATCAGCGGCGCTCGCACTGAGCACGTCGCGCGGCCCCAAGCGTTCTGCGCACAGGTAGCAGAACTGCGGAGCAGGTCCGGCAAGAGCTCCTGGATGGCCATCAGGCCTGTCGACTACAACTGCGTTCAGCGTGCGTGCATCGCTGCCACCGGTTGTACCAAACGACCAACGGCAGCGCTTGCCCCCGGTATCGAGCACTTCAACGACAGCCAGCTCGTCGCTGGCCTCGTGGTGAATGACGTCCTCGGTGCTCCCCAGCTCCAGAGTGTCGACTCCGTTCAGCTCGACATGGCTGCGGCCAGGTTGCCTGGCCATCTGCCGGGCAAGCAGGAGCGAATGGAGGATCGAGGTCTTGCCGGAGCCGTTGGCTCCGGTCAGGACAGTGAGGTTTGCCGCTTTCAGGGCGATATCACGAAACCTCTTGAAGTTTTCCAGACGGATCTCAGCGATCACGGCCGCGCCCCCGAACGCGCCCCCGAAACGCCTGCGCGGCCGCCGCACGGACTTTATCGAACCGGATTCGCACGTTGCGAACATCACCCGTGCTGCTACTGATCGATGCGACGAATTCGGGGTCGCTGGTCATCATCTCGCGAGCACGATGTACCAGATCCCCGGATGCCCTGCGAACCGCAGATTCCTCGTAGTCGGCCAGTACGGTTCCCCAGCTCTCGAACAGCGCGCGGTTGATCGGACTCTTTCGAGTCGCCTCCCATGGCCACTTGCGGAAAGCGTGCTCACCGAACACCAGGTGACAGTTGGCCATTCCACGGACGAAGTCGGAACGAAGATGATCGAGCTCCCGATCGGTCGATGCGTCGTCGATCTTCCTCGTCACGAAGCCAAGGAATTCGTCGAAGCTGGCGTGCTGCGCATACTCTCTGGAGCCATACAGCCGGAAGGCGACGAATCGCAGCGCCACTTCCCGATCCGCCATCCGTGGATGATTCTCCAGAGATCCTCCGGTAGCCGTAACGAAGCTCCCATGGCTTGCCAGATCCTTCAGAAACTCGCGTGATCGGGTCCTGCTCATGCAGTGGCGGATCTCCTGGGCACTCAGAGGAGCTCCGCCGGTGTTGATTCGACGGAAAATATCGAATTTCACCCGATAGGGAGTCTGTGGATCGATGACATGGGCGACGAACTGTGCGCTGCTCAGGCGCCGACGAAAAAGCGGCGCCAGCTCGTCGAAGCCCTGACCTTCCAGGTCATGGAGATAGGTCACGTCACCCAGCTTGACGGCCGGATTGGTCACGTACTGGGAAATCGTCGTAAGCCTCTGGACCCCATCGACGACCTGGAGCCGGCCCGTATCGTCCTCGTTGAAGTAGAACGACGGCAGAGGGATCCCCAGCAGGAGAGACTCGATCAGCCCCGACCTCTGCCGTGGCTTCCATACGTACTGGCGCTGGAAATCCGGAGCGAGATCGATGTCTCCGTCGGAAACCATGTCCACCACCTGACGTAGCGAATAGTGCTTTGTGTGGACCCGGATCTTCTCTGGATCCCAGGGCTCCGGATCTTCTGGTGGTGGCGAATCTTCGGCTTCGAGCTCGACGCCTGTTGCATGGCTCTCGAAGTACTCTTCCAGAACCTCGGGTCCGGTCTGCGAAGGGTTGCCGGTGGTCTGCACGGACTGGCTCTGCCGGATCGATGTCATGTGCTACCGAACGGGAACGTGGTCGGGATGCTGTCATGCTAGACGAGATTCTGTGTAAACTTCAACCGCGCACGCGAGGAGCAAATGGTCTGTCCGGTGTGGCAGCTTGCAACACCCCTGGCCGGCAAACGTGAGCTCTGGGCATCGACCAGCGATACCGTGGCACAGCCCGCCTCGCGGTATCCGCCGCGCATCGGCGCCATCACCCCGTCGAGTGAGACCACCACCGCACGGGCCGCCTCCGGCACCGCGACGCTGGCCTCGCGCACCGTGGTCTCGAACGTCTCGCGCTGCGCCTCCCAGCGCGCCGACAGCGCCTTGGGCAGCCGGTCGAGGCTGCTCTTCGACGGCTGCATCGGCCCGAGGGTGGCCAGCACCTGCTCGGCGTCTCGCGGGGTCAGATGCGAGACCAGCAGCGCACCGTGGCGCGCCGCGAGCGGCGTCCAGTACCCCTCGACGATGCCCACCCGGCGCTCCAGCGCCGCCACTGCCCGCGCCGCGCGCCGCGCCCGGTACAGCGTGCGGGTCACCGACACCGGGCCGGCGGTGGTGAGGTAGGTCTCTGGGCACTGCGACACGCCCGGCGATGGACCTCGCCGTCGATGAGCACGAACGGCAGGTCCACGTCGTGTCGGGCGAGCGCCTGTTCGGTGACCGCGCACTCGGTGTGGGCGAACAGGGCGCGGAGTTCGCGTTCGAAGTCCTCGAATTCACTCGTGCTCGGCGATTCGTACTTCTTCAGCAGGTCGTTCACGCGTTGGGGGAGTGCTTCGAGCACGCTCCAGATGTCACGGGGAGAGAAGTGTGCTTCAGGCTAATCCGTAAAACACTACAATTGCCACCCGTTATCCCTCGGGAGAGTCGCCATGCACCGAACACTCGCCTCCGTTGCCTTCGCCGCGGTCGTCGCCGGTTGCGGATACCCGCCAGTTGCAAAAAAATCTCTGTTGGTGCGCCCGATCAGCCGATATTCATGGGGTTTCACGTCCCATGGGGCGTGTAGCTCAGGTTCACCATCTGTGAATCCAAGCCACAGGCTTAAATCGCTCGGAATCAAGGCGTCTGCTTCAGCGTCATGACGATCTATTTCAGGTTTTCGCTACTCGGAACGCTGGAGATTTAATCACAACAACATCCTGCGTTTTTTGCAACAATCGGGGATACACTCCGCCGACGGACCCGTGGTTTACTTCGGACCGCTTCATATCGCCCGCCGACACGGCCAAGTTCGCGACGCTCGTCTGCGAATGTGTGCCGTACCGGTGCGACAATCCCAGAGACCCGGAGTCGCGCTTGCTCGCCGCCGTGCGCAACGACCGCAGCGGACGTTGCCCGCTTTGCGGGGTGGGGGCACGAGTACCAGACTAGGGTTTGTTAACACAATTTCTGATAGACTCTGGACCTACGGTCGATGAGCCGGTGGTGCCGCCGAAGGCGAATCGGGTTTCGCCATGGGAGTATGACCGGGAGCTGTACAAGAGGCGCAACGAGGTCGAGCGTTTGTTCCGGCGGCTGAAGCGGTTCAGGTGGGTGTTCACCCGCTTCGACAAGCTCGATGTGGTCTTCAGCTTCTTCATCTACTTTGCGCCCATCGTCGATGCGCTCAAATCCATATAGTGTTAACATTCTCTAGGAGTACGTGATTTCCTGATCTCAGAAATCCGGATTCAGCAAGCGAGCGAGCGCTTCAAGCTCGCTAATGTCGCGATTGATAATGGTTCTGGCACATTCGAGGCAGTAATGATCCCAGCTCCGGCCGGTGCGGACCTTGAGTCGTTTGTTGCCGCGCTCGATGCGGTGCCGGGCATTGCCTTGGCAGTTGTGAGCGCGCTGGGCTACATCCACCTCGGCTCGGATGCGAAGGGATCTAACTCGTGGCACCGAAGATCTCCTGCACCGCGCACTCGACGATACGGGGGAAATCACTCTCAATCTGATCCAGCTCGGACCGGGTGAACTCGTGACGCTCGCGAGACTGATGGCCAACGGCAGCGTTCACCTGCCGGTCGATTGCGGTTTTGAGGACGACAAAATTGGTCCGACCACGGCGCAGTCGGTCGAGATCGCGACCCTCTGGGTTGATGCCGCGCTCCGCAAGAATCCGTCTTGTTTCGGTGCGCACACGCATGTCGAGGCTGCTACGCATAGCTCGGCGCTTCCGGACCCGGGTCACGGGAACAGGTTCCAGCTCGTCATACGCCTGTTTCACTTCGTCTGATGAATAGCCCCTCTCTCGGAGAACCCTGAGAGCGGCAAGGACCTCGGGGTCGTCCACAAGGAGAGGGATCTCCTCAAGCCGGACGGCGGTCTGGCTGCGCACGTCAATGCGTTCACCGTCATTGAAGTTGCGGGGCGTGATTGCCACTTCAAGATCGTTGCCTGAACTGAAGTCGAGATCCTCCATGGGGAGAAGCTGGTCGAAGAACTCTTGATCGGCTTCGCTGTATTGCCGGAAGTCGGACCACTGGCGAGCGACGTTGGCGCCGGCATGGAAGACCACGCTGCCGTGGTTGAGAACGTGGCTGGGGTCGTTCTGCTTGATAACGCGCATGATGCGGCCGACAAACTGAACGAAGGGTGAGAGATTGGCGAAGATGCTGAACACTGCCGCAACGGCAAGGAAGGGGTGGTCAAACCCCTCGCCGAGTTTGCGGACCTGCACGATCACGTCCAGATCATGGTTTTCCAGACGCTGCAAGACGCGATCGTTGGCAGCGCTGTTCTCTCGGGAGTGCACATAGTCGGCGCGGCGACCGCGGGCGCAGTATGCTTCAACGATCTGGCGACAGTGCTCGTAGTTCAGCGCTGAGGCGATGATCTTCAGTCGGTTGTCTTCAGTGGCCTGCCGGCGCCTGTCCAGTTCGCGGATCGAAGCGTCAACGATGGTGTTCAACGTCTCGGTGGAGGTCACGATGCTGCGCCGGAAATCGGCGTCCTGTTCACCGAGGCGACGCACTTCATCAAGGTTGACCTCGATCTCCTGCCCGTCCTCGCGGCGAACATAGCGGAGCGTTCGGGGGTTGAGGACGATGGCCTTGAGGCGCTTGACGTAGCCTTCCTGAATGGCGCGGGACACCGGGTAGGAATAGAGGATTCGTCCAGCCATGCGCTGGCCGTCCGCGCGCAGAGGCGTGGCGCTGAAATTAACGATGCGGGCGGTCGGAAACTTTTCCTTCAATGTATTCCAGCTCTGCGTGACGTTGTGATGACCTTCATCGAACAGGATGAGGTCAAAGAAGTCGTACGGCAGACTCTGGAGCCATCGGTTTTCGTCGCCCTGAAGCTGCTGGATGTTGGTCAGCACGAGATCTGCTTCCTCAAGGTCAGCCCGGTTGGTAGTCGTGCCCCGGATTTCAACGGGTTCGGGATAAGGTTGACCGTTCAGAATGCCGCATTTGATGTAAAACATATCCGGGCGAGTCGGATCGAAATCGCCATGAAGCTGCTGGGCAATCTTGACGCCAGGGGTCACGACCAGGGTACGGGCGGCTCGAAAAGCGAAGGGGGTAATCGTGATGCAGCCCGACTTTCCGCAGCCCACGGGCAGCACGATTCCGACTTCGCGCTCCTCTTGGTCCGGGTCTCCAGCGAAACGGGCGAGCTCGGCGTACGCTTCCCTCTGGGGTGTGCGGAGACGGGGGTTGTCACTGACCGAGGGCTCGCGGGTTTGGAATGGGTTGATCTTCATGAGGATCCTCGTTATTTTTTAGCCGGTGGTGCGGCGGAAAGGCCAATAGTTTCGTCATGGCCACTGGGACCGGTTTGGGACTGCTGTGGCTTCCCGGACGGTGTCTCTTTGGACTTGAGGTGGCGTTGCTTACCACCGTCCTCGAAGAGCCGGGAATCATCGGCATCGCCATTCCACAGAATACCGGGCCGGGGTACCCGGTAGTAGTTAGACGGGTCACCGGGATTGGTGACGGGCTTGGCCGTCTCACGCGGACCGCGGACAAAGCGGCCCAAGGCGGCTTGGCAGTAGTCCTTCAACAGCTCGATGCAGATCCAGCGCCGTTCAGTACGCTCGCAGATCTCCCCGGTGACACAGCTCCCGGCAAAAGGATCGATCACGACGTCGCCACGGTCGGTCAGCATGCGGATGAAGTACTCGGGCAACTCGGCCGGGTAACGGGCCGGATGAGGCTTGAAGCCCTTGTCCTCGCAGTAGCGCAGATAAAAACTGCTGCTCTCGGTGTTTGGGATCGCAATGAGATTAGGTGGAATGGCCGCACCGTTGTTGATGCGGAATTTCTCGCTGATATCGTGACCGGACGGGCGCTTCTTCGCCCGGTAGCCCTTGGCCAACAGCTCCTGCATGCTCGGGCTGTAGGGCTGGAGAACACGGCGGTTGCTGGCCTTGGGCCAAGGCGACTTGGACAACCACCAGACGGTGTTGATAGCGTCCTTCACCCGAATCCGGCGCACCGTCACCCACTCGGCCGGCGTAGGTAGTTTTGACGGATTCCACCAGTAGAAGTCCTGCGCGAGGTGGAAGCCGAATTCTTCGCACAGCATGATGAGTAGCTTGAAGTGATAGAGGTTGCGTGTGGGATAGCCCTTGTTCCACGCGCCGCCGATGTCGATGACCAAGCTGCCGTTGCTCTTGAGGACGCGGTGAAACTCGGCAGCGAACGGCTTGAACCAATCGACATACTCGTCAGCCTCGACGTTGCCGTAGTCCTTCTTCCGAACCAAGCCGAAGGGAGGGCTGGTCATGATGAGGTCCACGGACTCACCGTCGCAGGTGGTGAGCACATCGCGGCTGTCTCCGTGGATGATCTGTCCAAGAGGCGTTTCGTGAAAAGCCCTGGAGATCGGATGTTTTTTCTTCGACACCGCCGCCCCCTACAGTTCGAGCTTCTTGAGATCCATTGCGTGACGAGCCTCGCGGGTAAACACATCCACGATGGATGCCGGACGCGCCTCGATGAGCGCGAGGTCATTGCCGTCCACCATGACGACGCAAAGATTCGAGTCGGCCATGATCTTGTTGGCGTAGCGGCGGGCTTCGCCGCCGATCTCGCCGGTCGAGACCATGACGATGGCATTGCTCTTGAGGAAGTGTGTGAGCCCCACTTCCTTGGCCACGTCGTCGAGCGACACGCGGGCGGTGTTCTTGCACTGGATTTGCCAGCGAGAGAAGACGAGCCGCGTGCTCTCGAAGACGAGATCCACTTCGGCTCCGCCGGTGGCGGTGCCTCGAAGCCGGGTCGCCACGTAGGTCAGGTCGATGAGCCGCATCAGCTTGAAGGCGAGTGCTTCAAGCGCAAGGCCGCGGATGTGGCGATCCTTGGCTTGCAGGTCTTCGCGGATCTCCTTGAGCGGTTTGCGCAACAAAGGCCGAAGATCAGCCTGAGTCAGCTGCTCAATCTGTTCGATCAGCGGCGCAATGAGATCGGCCACCAGCTTGCCGGTGGCGGTGACTAAGAAAGGCTTGGCACCGCGACCGACCGCCTTCGTACCGCGTTCGAGTTCGATATATCCGGCATCCCGTAGCGGGTAAAGAACTTGTTTCGGCAGGTTCTTTTCGTTAAAAGCGACGCCGTAGGTGGCGGCAGCGAGGCATTCGATGTCGTTGGAGGAGTGCGGACCGCCGCCGTCAATGTTGGCGAGGGCCTTCAGATAGGCGCGTTGTTCGGGGGAGAAGATGGCCAGCACCTCGAATTCCTCGACATTGAGGTCAAGGATTTCGTTGAGACGAGCTTCATCGACACGATAGCGGGTGACAAAGACTCCGGCCTTCTCGAGCCACAGCCGCAGCGTACTCATGTGCTTCCCGCCGCGCGGAACCGTGAGCCCGCGCTCTTCGAGCCAGCGGCGGAGTTTGTTGAGGTCGATGTCTTCGCCAGCGGCCTGCATATCGAGCAGACACTGGACGAAGTTCATGCCCTGACAGTGCTTGAGGATGTGGCGGCCGAAGGCTTCGTAGAGCGCGACTTCCTCGTGATGGAGGTCATGCAGTGCCCGACCCGTATCGGTGAGAGTGGCGTCCTTCTCGCCGATGAGGCCGTAAGCACGCAGGGACAGCTTGGTGTTGTTGGCGAGTTTGCTCTTGTTGTAGTCGGAGGTCAGGTTCTCGGCGAAATAGCGATCGCGCACTGCCTTCTCGAAACCTCTCCAGTCGGTACCATGTTTGTGCGCCAAGTCCAGAAGGACCGGGAGGTCGATTTGAGCTGGGGAGAATTCGCTGCCGAAGGGAAGGTTGCTGCGCGGCACGGCGGGGGCCCGGATCAGGCGTTGCGCCGTTCGGGGTGCGTGGCGACCAAACGCAACGGAAGCTGGAGATTCTCGGTTTCGTGCTCGTCCAGGGCGACGGAGAAGCGGATCTTGGCGGTCATTGTGGAATCGCTTATGTAATGTAAACGCATTGGGTAAGAATGGTTCATGGTGGTTCACATCGAGTCACGTGTCAACCGTCAGTCTTGTTCAACAGCAATTCCCGCCAGACGGGAAAATGCCCCTGAAATCCCCTCGACTCGACGCCCTGAAGGTCGAAGTCGCACCACAATTCCACCACGGTACGACCTCTTCCGGGCGCTGGCGGGAATCGCTGCTTGTTCAATGAGAAATGAGCCTGTAGCAGGAGCGATCCGGCGGCTAAACGCATCGACGACGACGGCGAGGAAGACGAATCCGGCGCAAGGCTCGGCACGCAGGTGATGTCGGCGACCCACAGCCGGTCGGGGGCGTCGGCTTGGAATCGCCGTGCGACGAGGTCCGGGGCGGGACGCGCGGTGGGGGTGCGCCGTGTGGTGCGCGTGCCCTTGCGTCTGGACACGCCCGCCAGGCCCATGTGGCGCATCAGCCGCGCCACGCGCTTGCGTGCGACACGCACCCCATCCTCGGCGAGCTCGGCATGAATGCGGGGCGCCCCGTAGGTCCCGCGGCTGCGCTGATGAATGCGCCCGATGCACGCCTTGAGGACCTCGTCGCAGCGCTGGCGCCGCGACGGCGCACGGTCTCGCCACGCATGGAACCCGCTCGGGGAGACGCCGAGCACTCGGACCATGGGGGCGATGATGCTGCCCCAGGATCGCCTGACTGCCGATGACGATCAACCTCTGCTGTCTGGCAATGCTGTCTGGCAATCGCCGCGGCGGCACGAAATGATGTGCTCAAGCTGCCGGCGCGTCACCGGCCCGTATCCATCGTCGCTCCGTCTCGGTGACGATCCCCTTGAACGGGTGTGAGCTTCGCAGCCGCTGGCCTTCGTCGGACTCTTCGAGGAGCATCTCGCGCAGCTTCTCCCAGAGGTCGGGACCTCTCCCGCGTTCGTGCATCTGTGCCGGGCAAGCTGGCGTACACCGGCATTTTACGCTGTGAGCGATGGCGTGCGCGCCGCCTCCGTGTCGCAGTGCGAAGCGAAGTGACCGCCGGCTTCGTGGAAAGCCAGCTTCAGGGACTCGACGCGAAGCGCTGCGTCGTCGAGCCCCATCTCGGTGCCGACCACCTGCAGGACCTCCTCGGTGCGTACACCCCTCACCGGCAGCAATTCCCGCCAGGCAGGAACATGCCCTCGAAATCCCCTCGACTGGACGCCCTGGTGGTCGGATTTGCGCCGGAATCCCACTGCGGCACGGCCTCTCCGGGCGCTGGCGGGAATCGCTGCCTCACCGGCAAGCGTGTTGCGGTTGCGGGTTGCCGCCCGCACACTGCCCGTCACCGCCGGATACGGATCGACGAAGCGCCCGTTCCCGCGTTGCCGGCATTCGAGTCGAAGGTCGGAGGGTGGGGTAAGGCTGCCGCCGGACACGCGCCGACGAAGCGTCCGTTCCCGCAGGTTTCCATCCGGATCGCACCGCCGCATTCGGGAGGCCGATGCATTGGATCGACCACGTTTCGAGCTGCTCTGGAGGCGTCGCATCGGGGGCGACGCCGGCGCGGTGTTCGACCAGATCGACGCGCTGTACCGCGAGCCGCATCGCCGCTACCACACCGCCGCGCACATCGAGCACTGCCTGCGCCAGTTCGATCTCGCCGCCGATCGGATGGACGAGCCCGACGCGGTCGAGATGGCGCTGTGGTTCCACGATGCGATCTACGACATTCCGGTCAGGGACAACGAGCTGCGCAGCGCGGCGCTGTTCACGGCGCGGGCCGGCGGGCGGGGGGCGGAGAAGTTCCGGTCGAACGTGTACGACCTCATCATGGCGACGACGCATCTCGAACCGCCGCCGCGGACGCGGGACGAATCGTTCATGCTGGATATCGACCTGTCGAGCTTCGGGCGGCCCTGGGAAGAGTTCCTGGACGACAGCCGCTCGGTACGCGCGGAGCTGGCACACCTGTCGGATGCGGAATTCGCCTCCAGGCAGAAGAAGTTCCTGGCATCGCTCGCCGCGCGGCCGGTGTTCTGCTTCACCGAGTTCTTCCGCGAGCGGCACGAGGCGCGCGCCCGGGCGAACATCGAGCGCCTGCGCGCGATGCTGGAGGCCGGGGACCGGGTCTGACGGTCCGCCCGGCCCGTGGCCGGTCCGGCGTCCGCCGGTCGTCGCGATGCTCCCTCGCGGTCCGTCCTCCCCGCTGCCAGGGTCCCCGGGCGTCACTCGTACCCGTCCCGCACCTCTCCGTGCGCGTCGACCGACTGTCCCGGCGCGAGGACGGCGGTGGTCCGGCCGAGCGACAGGCGGACGCGGAGCCGCCCGCCGGGCGCGCGTCCGGACTCGACGCGGGCCCCTGCGGGAGTCGAACCACCGGCGGGGATCTCGACACCGTCGATCCACGCCGCCCGATGGCGGTCGCCGCGAACGACGATTCCGTTGAACGTCGCCGCGAGTACCGGCGCTTCGCGCTCGACCCCGGGCCGCGACTCCCGCGCCGGCGGCTCGGATGCCGTCGCCGCGGCCTCCTCGGCGCCGGAGCTCTCGCGAAGCCGATCGAGCTCGGCGCGCTGTTCCGGGGTCGAGAAGAGCCGCCCGATGCGGGACTGTGCGTGCGAGTCGCCGGCCGGTGCGAGGAGCGCAAGCGCGACGGTGGCCAAGCCGGCCAGGACGAGCGCCCCCGCCCGGCTTCGCGTCGCCGCCGGACCCGCGGCGGCGCCCGCGCCGGGGCCCGGAATGCCCCGGCGCCGCTGCTGGGCGTTGCGCGGGGTGGCGCGCACAGTAGCGTCCGCGCCGTGGCCCGCACTGCCGCGTCGCCAGCGTCGGGCGTCGCGTGGGGTGGAGCAGGCAGTAGCGCCCGCGTCGGGGCCCGGAATGCGCCGGCGTCGGGCGTCGTGCCGGGTCGATCGCGCAGCGGCAGGCGCGCCGAACGGCATTCCCGCCGAGCGGCTCACTCCCGTCTCCCGGTGCGCGCGAGCGTGATCCAGCGAAGACCGCACTCCGCGCTCAGGTTGACGGCCCCGGGGCGCATGATGAAGTCCGGCCCCGAGCGGCGGACGCTGCAACGCTCCATCCGCAACAGCCCGGCATCCGCGCCCGCCAGCTCCCCGATCAGCCGCTCCAGGTCGCCTTCGTGCGCCAGGCCGGCCTCGATGCGCACCACCGTCGAGAACGCGCCGTGGCCGCCGGCAGCGGGACCGGGCTCCGCCCCGTAAGCCGTCCGGGGCTCGATCCGGTAGCGCAGCGACGGCAGCCCCACCCGCGCCGCGGCCGTGCGCAGGGTCTCGATCCACTCGAGACGCCGCTCCTCTCCGATGACGCCGGCCGCCTGCAGCGAACGGTACGCCGGCAGCCAGGTCTCGATCTGCCGCTTCTGCTCGTCGATCGTCCGGTAGCGCGCCCGCACTGCCTCGAGCCGGTCCTTCTCCCGGTCGAAGCCGCGCGACGCCTCGGCGTGGAGCCGCAGCGCGCCGCCCGTCACGCCGGCCCCGATCGCCGCGACGAATGCGACCAGGACCATGGAGCCGCGCAGCGCGCGCCAGTCGACCCCACGCATCGGCTCAGGTCTCCATCCCGCGCATCGCGCGCCAGTCGACTCCGCGCATCGGCTCAGGTCTCCGTCCCGCGCAACGCGCGCCAGTCGATCCCGCGCATCGGCTCAGGTCTCTGTTCCGCCGGAGACATCGGCCCGCAACGTCACTCGCATCTCGAAGGCCGCTTCGCCGCCGGTGGTCCCGGCAGCTCCGGTGAGGGCGTGTTCCGACCCGAGCTCCAGCGGCAGGCTCAGGATCCGCACGTGCTCGACGCCGGGGTGTGCGGCGAGCGTGTCCGCGAGCCGGCGGACCGTGTCGATCGCTGCGCGGTAGTCGCCGTCGAAGGGCTCGATCCGCGCGCTGAAGCGCGCGGCCTGGAACAGCGGCCGGGGATCGCGCCGCGGCTCGCCGCCCGGAAGGCGCGTCTCGGTGCGGTCATGGCCCTGGGTGCCGACACCCGGTGACGATGCCGCCGACTCTGCGGGCCGGTAGTGCGTTCCGGTGTGGTCACGGCCCTGGGCGCCGACGGGGGCTTCCGGATCGTCGCTCGCGCGCCACGAGAGCGCCTCGATGCGCACCCGCGGGAAGTCCGCCAGCGCGCCGCTCAGGCGCGCGAGAAGATCCACCGGGTCCGCCCGCCGGCGCCGCAGCGCGTTCACCATCGAGACCACCCGTTCCAGCTCGGCCGGCGCGGCGGGCGCGGGCGGCAGCGCCGCCTGCGCCGCGTGGTACCGGCGTTCGTAGAGCGCCGCGTGCAGGGCGAGCGCCCGGGCGTGGCCGCGCGCGGCGGCGCCTTCGAGGGCGACGGCTCCACCGAACAGGCAGGCCCCCGTCGCGATGGCCGCGCTCGCCGTCTTCAGGACGAGGCCGAGCCGCAGCGCCGAGTGGCGGCGGGTCTGCTCGGGCGTCGCGTAGTGATTGCGGCGCGCGCGGCTTGCGAGAAGGTGGACGAACAGCCGATCGGCGGTCGCCTCGCCGTCCCACCGGCGCAGACCGAGCCGGCGGGCGACCATGGCCAGATCCACCACGTCGTACCGCGCGGAGGCGTCCGTGCCATCTCTGCCGGCGATGCCGCCTCCGCCATCCCTGCCGACGATGCCTCCGCCGTTCCTGCCGACGATGCCTCCGCCGTTCCTGCCGGCGGCGCCTCCGCTATCCCTGCCGTCGTTCCCGCCTCCGCCACCTTCGCCTCCGCCGTCCCTTCCGGCGCCGCCGCCACCTCCACTGTCCTCGCCGGCGCCGCGCGTGAGCGCTCGCCGCAACGCTTCGAGTGGCTCGCCGTGGCTCAGCACGTGGATGTCGAGTCGATCGGCGGGTCCCCGGCGACGGAGGCTCTCCAGGTAGCGGCGGGTCCGCTCGATCTCGGCGAGGATGTGGGACGCGTGCCCGCCGGTGGCGGGATGGGGCAGGACGGCGAGGCGCGAGAACCGCAGCTTCCCGTGCCGGAAGCAGGTCTGCCGGAGCCCGCCGCCGGACTGGAGTGAAGCGACGAGGACGTGCTCGCCCAGGGCTCCGGCCGCCTTCAGCAGCTCCGCGGTGAGCATCGCGGGGGAGTGGATTCCGGCGAGCGGGACCTCGCGCTCCGCCATCGGCGCGAGCCAAGGAGCGAGCGTCTCGGGGCGGGTGATGGCGCTCAGCCGCACGCGGTCGTCGCGCCGGCCGTCCGGCTCGCGGCCGATCCGCGCCGCATGCAGGTAGCGTGCTCCCGGGAACGCCCGGGCCGCCCTCGTGCGAAGCAGCGCACGGCGTTCCCAGGCGGCGACGTGCGGGACCGCCTCCTCCCGGAACTCCTCCTCCACCACGTCGGCGACGACATGGGTGATGTCGTCCGGGAACCGCTCCAGGTAGCGCGCGAACTCGGCGTGCCCGTCTTCGTCCGCATCGAACCGGAACGGGCCGAGCAGCTTCGAGCCGTGCCGGTGGTAGGCGGCCATTCCCGCGCTCGAAACGACGAAGACGCGCCGCGTCGCCATCAGATGCCGATCGCGGCGATCAGGTCGTAGATCGGGCCGAGCACGGAGAAGATGACCCAGAAGAGGATCGCGCCGAGCACGACGGTGATCGCCGGCCCGATCATCGCCTGGAGCTGCTCCATCGACTCCGTCACGCCGCGGTTGTAGTAGCGGCTCACGTTGAGCAGCGCGGTGTCGAGCGCGCCGGTGCTCTCGCCGAGGCGCAGCATCCGCAGCACCAGCGGCGAGAACAGCCCGGTCGCCTCGAACCCCGCGCTGATCCCCGCCCCTTGCGCGATCTTCCTGCCCGCATGGCGGGTGGCGTCCTCGACCGCCCGGTTCCCGGCGATTCCCTCGCAGATGCGGATGGACTCCAGGACGGTGATCCCCGATGCGTAGAGCAGCGCGAAGCTGCCCGCGAACCGGGCGAGGAGGATCCGCTTCGTGATCGGGCCCACCAGCCAGAGCCGGAGCTTGCCCGCGTCCACCGCGCAGGCCACCGCCGGACTCGCGCGGCAGAGCGCGCGCAGCAGGAGGAAGGCGGCGACCGGGGCGGCGAGCACGAGGTACCAGTAGGCGACGAACACGTCCGAGACCCGGATGAGCGCCCGCGTGTGGGCGGGGAGCTCCTGCCCCATCCCCTCGATGAAGGAGACGAGCTGCGGCACGAGATGGGTCATCAGGAAGAGCACGACGAGCATGACGACGCCGCCCGCGATGGCCGGGTACGTGAGCAGCCGCCGCATCAGCGCGATCTGCTCGTTCTGCCACTTCAGGTGCTCGGCGAGGCTCCCGAGGATCTCCCCCACCCGGCCCGACAGCTCGCCGGCGTGGACGAGGTTGACGAACACCGCCTCGAATACCCGCGGGTGCTCGCGCATCGCGCCGGACAGCGTCGCGCCGCCCTCGATCGACTCCACCATGTCGGCCAGCACCTCGCGCAGGCGGGGGTTGCCGGTGGAGTCGCGCAGCGCGGCGAGCCCTTCCAGTACCGGCACCCCGGCGGTCACGAGCTGCTCCATGTGGAAGCAGAACCCCACGAGGTCGCCGCGGCGCACCCGCCCGCGCCGGACCGCGCGCCGGGCCTTCACCTCCCGGAAAGTCACGAGGTCGAGCCCCAGCCGCGCGAGCCGGGCCTCCAGGTCGCCCGCGTTGGCCGCCTCCAGCTCGCCGCTGCGCCGGCGGCCGCGCTCGTCGACCGCCCTGTATCGCATCAGGGGCATCGGCCGCCGACCCGGTCGGTCAGATCGACCACCCGCGAGACTTCGTCGAGGCTCGTCACGCCCTCCAGCACCCGGCGGATGCCGTCCTCGGCGAGGGCACGAAAGCCCCTGGCCGCCGCCGCCTTCGAGATGTCCAGGGTGGTCGCCCCGCGCGCGACGAGCTCGTCGAGCTCCGCGTCGAACCTGAGCAGCTCCAGCAGTGCGAGCCGGCCCCGATAGCCCTGGTGCTCGCAGCGCTCGCATCCCCGCGGGCGATACACCGGCGGACATTCCGGGCCCGTGTCGAGACCGAGGATCCGGCGCTCCAGCCGCGCCGGCTCGTACGCCTCCCGGCAACGCGCGCAGAGCCTGCGCACGAGCCGCTGGCCCATGATGCCGATGATGTTGCCGGCCATGACGCCGGTGGAGACTCCGGTCTCGACGAGGCGCGCGACCGCGCCGGCGGCGGAGTTGGCGTGCAGGGTCGAGTACACCTGGTGCCCGGTCATCGCGGCCCGGAACGCCATCTCCGCCGTCTCCGCGTCGCGGATCTCGCCGATCAGGATGATGTCGGGATCCTGTCGCAGCAGGCTTCGCACGCCGCTCGCGAAGGTCAGACGGGCGGCCTCGTTCGCCGCGGTCTGGCGGACCCTGCCCATCGGGTACTCGACCGGGTCCTCCAGGGTCATGATGTTGACCGACTCGGTGTCGAGATGGTGCAGCATGGAGTAGAGCGTGGTGGACTTGCCGCTCCCGGTCGGCCCGGTCACGAGGATGATCCCCTCGGGACGGGCCATCATCAGGCGCAGTCCGGCGAGCGAGTCGTCGTCGAGCCCGAGCCGGTCGAGGGCCACGATGCCCCTGTGCCGGTCGAGCACCCGCAGCACGATGTTCTCGCCGTCGATGGTGGGCAGCGACGAGACCCGGAAGTCGATGTCCCGTCCCGAGACCGACAGCGAGATCCGGCCGTCCTGCGGCACGCGCCGCTCCGCGATGTTCATCGACGCCATCACCTTGACCCGCACCGCGATCGCCTCCCAGTGGTCGCGGTGCAGGCTGCGGATCTGGCGCAGCACCCCGTCGATGCGGTAACGGATGCGCAGGAACTCGTGCGCCGGCTCGAAGTGGATGTCGGACGCGCCGCGCTTGACCGCATCCGAGAGGAGCGCGTTGACGAGCCGCACCACCGGCTGGCCGTACTCGTCGTCCCCCGCCTCCAGGGCCCGCGTGTCGATCTCGCCGGTCTCGATCTCCGCGAGGATGCCGTCGATCGACAGCTCGTGCCCGTAGAGCTGCTCGATGGCCTTGTCGATCTCCACCTCGCCCGCGAGCACCGCCCGGATCGCCAGTCCCGGGTCGAACAGCGCCCGCACCTGGTCCATGGCGACGACGTTGAACGGATCGGTGGTCGCCACGGTGAGCTGCCGCGCCGGCCCGTCGAGGGTGAGCGCGAGCACGCGATAGCGGCGCGCGATCCCGCGCGGCACGCGCTTCACGACCTCGCTGTCGATCAGCACCTTCGACAGGTCGACGCTGTCGTATCCGAGCACGCCCGCGAGCAGGTCGCGGATGACCCCTTCGGTCGCGAACCCGAGACGCACGAGGATGCGCCCGAGGGGCTCGTCCCGGTGCTTCTGCTCGATCAGCGCGATCCGCATCTGGTCCTCGCCGACCACCCCCTTCGCGACCAGCACCTCGCCGATGTCCCGCGCGGGCGGGCCGTCGCCGGGGGAGCGCGGGCGGGGGGGCGGCGCCTCGTGTACGCCGTCCCGGGTCACGCCGGGCTCCCCGCGCTCCCCGAGCGCTGCCGGCGGCGTCCCGGCGGCGCCTCGTGTACACCACCTCGTGTCCCCGAAGCGCCCCCGGGGGACCGGGAGCCCGCGGTCACCGCCCGGATACCGGCCGGCAGTCGGTCGTTTGTACCGTCTCGTGCCTCCGAAGCGTCCTCGGGAGACCCTGCGGTCACCGTCCGACCGGCCGGCGGGCGGTTGTTTGTACCGTCTCGTGCCGCCGAAGCGCCCCCGGGGGACCCTGCGGTCACCATCCGGGTACCGGCCGGCGGGCGGTCGTTTGTACCGTCTCGTGCCGCCGAAGCGCCCCCGGGGGACCCTGTGGTCACCGCGCGGGTACCGGCGGGCGGGCAGTCGTTCATCGCCCGGCCGCCACCGCGGTGGGCGCCTTCGGGGCGACGTGGCAGACATGCCGGCCTGTGTCCTCGCCCGTTCATCGCCCGGTCGCCGCGGCGGGCGCCTCCGGGGCCGGATGTTCGGCGACGCGCTCCGCATCCGGGCGCGCTTCGAGATCGCGGATGCGTCGTCGCACCGCTTCGGCCTCGAAGCTTGCGGGACTGCTTCGCGCCAGGACGAGCGCCTCGCGGTAGAGGCCGAGCGCGCTCCGCGACCGCGACATGTGGTCGAGGCTGACCGCGAGGTTGTAGGCGTGGTCGGCGTTGCCGCGATCGAGCCGGTACGCGTCGAACCAGGACTGCTGCGCCTCGGGCCATCGCGACTGCGAGGCGTAGAGGCTCCCCAGGCTGAGGTGCAGGTGCGCGGCCTCCGGCTCGACCCGCAGCAACGCCTTCAGGCGGCTCTCCGCGCGCGCGGGGTCCCGCTCGCCGATGGCGACGAGGGCGGCGCGGGCAGCGGTGTCGCCCGGGTGGAAGGCGAGGAGCGTCGCGTAGTGGTCCGCCGCCTCCGCCCACCGGCCGGCCCGCGCCGCGACGGCCGCGAGTCCGAGACGGGCGTCCCGGTTGCGGGGCGCGTGCCCGAGCACGGCTCGATACGCCTGCGCGGCGGTGTCGACGTCGCCGGCGAGGTACGCCGCGTAGGCTTGTTCGAGCGATGCCGCGACGTGATCGGCGCGTACCCGCTTCCGGATGATGATGCGGGGGGCCGAGCCCGAATCCGCATCCGAGCCCGCATCCGAGCCCGAGTTCGAATCCGAGCCCGAGTTCGAATCCGAGTCCGAGCCCGAGTCCGAGTCCGAGTCCGGGCCCGAGTCCGGGTCCGAGCCCGAGCCCGAGTCCGACCGCGGCCCGGCATCGTCGTGTGCCGGCGCCGGTGTCGCGTGTCCGGCGGCGGCGGTCCCCCGCGAGTCCGCGGGCTCTCCCGGTGGTCCGGGCGGAGTCCGGAGCGGGTGACGTCCGTGCGCGGCAACTCCCCGCGGATCCGCGGACTCTCCCCGGTGGGATGACTGAGTGGTCGAAAGCTCCGGGTGTCCGTGCGCGGCAACCCCTCGCGGGTCCGCGGACTCTCCCGGAGCCGGAGTTCCGGCCGGTGGCGAACCTGGAATCGGCGCGCCGGTCGATGGCGAGCCCGGCGCCGCGGGCGCCGCAACCGCCGTCGAGCCAGCCGGAAGCCCCGTGTTCCTCGCAGCGTCCGTCGAGTCGAGCGGCTGTCGCTCGCCGCCCGGCGCCACCGCCGACGGATTCGGAGGACCTTCGGGCCCCGGAGCCTCCAACGAGTGGGTCAGGCGCCCCGAGTGCGCCGCCGCCACCAGTCCGACAGCGTACTCTTTCTCTTTCGGCGTTGCCGCCAGGCCGGCCACGTGCTCCCCGCCTTTCGGCGTTGCCGCCGGCCCGGCCCTGTGTTCCCCGCCTTCCGGCGCTGCCCCCGGCCCGGCTCTGTGCTCCCCACCTTCCGGCGTTGCCGCCAGGCCGGCCACGTGCTCCCCGCCTTCCGGCATTGCCGCCGGCCCGGCTCTGTGCTCCCCACCTTCCGGCGTTGCCGCCGGCCCGGCCCTGTGCTCCCCGTCTTCCGGCGCTGCCGACGGGCCGGCCACGTGCTCCCCGCCTTCCGGCGCTGCCCCCGGGCCGGCCGGGGAGGCTGCGGTTCGCAGCGCCGGCCCCGCGGCCGCCTCCCGGACTCCGCCAACCTCGGCGTTCGCCGCATGTACCGAAGCCGGAACCATCGCCGCCACCGGCAACGGAGGCAGGTGCCGGACCAGCGAATGGCGTGCGTACCCGGTCTTCCAGAGGAAGGTTCCACCCGCTGCCGCGACGCCGGCGACGGCAAGCAACGAAAGCGCGGTCCCGACGCGGCGGGCGATGCCGCGACCCCGGCGCAGGGATCGAAAATCACTGCGGGCGATTGCTCGCGTTGCTTCCGTATCGCCCGCAGGGGCGCCGGCGGCATCGGAACGCACGCCGGCGACGGTTCCGGCAGGCGCGGTGTGCGCCGGTGGCTTCGGCGTGACGAAGCTGTCGCCGGGAAAGGCCGCGTCCGCGCTCACCCCGGTCTTCGTCGTCCGCATCGGCGCGGGCCGCGTTTCACGCGGCATCTCCGTCCCCGAGGCATGGTCGATGGACCGTGTGGCCGGTGGCGTGGTGGCCGGGTCGGGATCGCCTCTCGTCGCCAGCATCGGCGCCAGCCGGGCTTCACCCGGCGCCTCCGGGCCCGGAGCATCGTCGACCGTGAGCGGCCCGAGCGCGAGGTCCAGCGGCACCGGGTCGTCCCTGGTCGCCCGGATGGGACCGAGCGGCCCGCTCCGCGGGACCGCCGGGGGCAACGACCGGCCGGCGGCCCGCGTCACCGAACCCGGCTGCGGGTCTTCGGCGAACTTCGGGTCCCCGGCGAACTTCGGGTCTTCGCCGAGCTCCGGGTCTTCACCAAGCTTCGGGTCTTCGCCGAGCTCCGGGTCTTCACCGAGCTTCAGGTCTTCGCCGAGCTTCAGGTCCCCGGCGAACTTCGGGTCTTCATCGAACTTCGGGTCTTCACCGAGCTTCGGGTCTTCGCCGAGCTTCGGGTCTTCACCGAGCTTCAGGTCTTCGCCGAGCTTCAGGTCTTCGCCGAGCCTCTGATCTTCGGCGAGCTTCAGTGCGCGTGTGAGGGGGTTCATGGCTGCTCCCCGGCGGGCGGGCGGTCCCCGGCCGGCGGCTGCGCGGCCTCGATGGTGGCCGGGAGCCAGGACCGGAAGTCCCGGAGGTCCTCTTCGACACTCGGTGTCCGGATGACCCTCGGGCGAATGAAGATCACCAGCTCCGTCTTGACGAGCTCGTTCCTGCGGGACTGGAACGCGGCGCCGATGCGGGCCACCGCCGACAGCCCCGGTATCCGGTCGGTGTCGCCCCGTTGGCTGTCCTGCATGAGTCCGCCGAGGACCGCTGTCTGACCGGAGTTGAGCCGCAGCACCGACTCCATCTCGCGCACCAGCAGCTCGGGCACCGGGTTGGTGACCCCCGCCGCCGCGAGGTCCGGCTGCGGGTCGTTGACGAAGCGGTTGACCCGCGTGATGGTCGGCCGCACGTTCAGGATGATCTCGCCGGCATGGCTCACGTGCGGCGTGACCGCGATCATGATGCCTTCCGGCGCCGTGCGGGCGTCGGTGTCGATCCTGGCGGTCCCGGGCGTGGTGTCCGTCCCGCTCGCCGTCTCCACGTTCACCTCGAAGTAGACGATGTTGCGCATCGCCTTCAGGACCGCGGTCTGGTTGTTCAGGACCACAAGCTTGGGGCTCGAGAGCACCTGCACCTTGCCGAACTCCTCGAGCAGCCGCACCGTCAGCCCCAGCGACCCGTTCCGGTAGCTCAGCAGGAAGAACGGCGGCGTCGCGAGGTTGCCGGCGAGCAGGCTCTGGCTCGCGCCGATGCCGCCGTTGCGCGCGAGCCGCTCCCAGTCGACCCCCGCCTGGAACCGCTCGCTCAGCTCGACCTCGACGATCGTCGCCTCGACGAGCACCTGCCGACGGGCGCTCGCGATCACGTCGTCGAGATAGGCCCGGACTTCGCGGTGCCGGCGGGCGGTGGCGCGCACGAGGAGGATGCCCGCCTCCGGGTTCGGGATCACCGCGCTCCCGGCGCCCGGCTCCGGCGCGACGCCCGGCTCGGCCGCCGGCTCGCCTCCGGGGTCCCGCGCGAGTCCGCCGCCGGCCCCGGCGGCGTCGCGTTCGAGAACGATCGCCCGTACCGCCGCGGCGATCGTCTCCCAGAACCGGTTGCTGGAGAGGCTGTCGATCTCGGTGGAGGAGTTGTTTCCGAGATTCGCCTGTCCCTCGCCTCCGGCCGACACCTGGGTCGCGGTGGAGCTGCGCGAGCGGACGTCGCGGGCCACGTTGACGTAGTCGATCCGGTAGCGGCGCAGCACCGGGGTGTCCGGCTCGACCACGAGCACGCCGTCGCGGCGGCGGTAGCGGATATCGAGCTGCCCGACCATGCGGTCCAGGATCGCGTCCAGCGGCTGGTCGATGGCGTTGAGGGTCACGAATCCCTCGACCGACGGATGGATGTCGGCGTCCACGGCGGCGTCGCGCACCAGCGCGAACAGCAGCTCCTTCACGGGGACCTCGCTGACCACGACGGTATAGGTCTCCTGCGCCGCTCCCGGCGCCGGCGGCGGAACGAATGGGGCCGGCGGCACCGGAGCGGGGATCCCCGAGGCTTCCGCCGGTGCGGTCTCCGTGACGTGTCCGCGGGAAAGCTCGCGCGGCCCCGGCGCCTGGCAGGCGCTTCCCAGCACTACGATGCCCGCTGCGAGCATGATGTTTCCGACGATGCGCACCGACACCGGACCTCCCTGCGACACGATGACCTGGGTCCCCCGAACCAGCGCGTCCCGGCTCCCGGGACCTGTATTCTCAGGGCCTGTATCGAGGCGGCTCCACCACCGCCGGGACCCGGGCGTCCCATTCCCGTGATGGGCGTCCCGTCCTCGCGGTGGGCGTCCCGTCCTCGCGGTGGGAGTCCCGTTTCCGCGGCGGGCGTCCCGCTCCCACGGTAGGAGTCCCGTTCCCGCGGTGGGAGTCCCGTTCCCGCGGTGGGCGTCCCGTCCTCGCGGTGGGAGCGCGGGACCGCCCGCTCGTCGGCGCGGTCCCCATCCCCTGGCGCTGCCCCGTCCTGCAAGGATGAGGAGGCGGTCGCGGACGAGAATCCCGTTCGTGCGATTCCCGTCCTCCGGCGCTGCCCCGTCTTGCGAGGGGAAATGCTGCGGCAGCTCGCCCGCCGGGGAAATCGGCGCGAGGGCCCGCCGGCGTCGGAATCGGGATCGCGATGGTGGCGAATCCGGAGAACTTCGGTGTCGGCCGCGGGCCGGATTCGATGCGGGCCCGACCGGGAGGAGACCCGGCGCTCCGGCCACGTCGAAGGGCTCGCGTGGATTCATGGGCGCGGGAGCGGCGGTCTCGTCACGGCCCTGCGTCGCGGGCGATGCGGCCGAACACGGTCACGGGACTGGCTCGGGCCATTGCCGGAGTCGCCCCGGCCATTCGCCTCGGGCGCTACGGTCGAGCCTGCTCCTCCGTCGCGGGCGATGCGGCCGAGCACGGTCACGGGACTGGCTCGGGCTATTGCCGGAGTCGCCCCGGCCATTCGCCTCGGGCGCGACGGATGAGCCTGCTCCTCCGTCGCGGGCGATGCGGTCGAGCACGGTCACGGGACTGGCTCGGGCCATTGCCGGAGTCGCCCCGGCCATTCGCCTCGGGCGCTGCGGTCGAGCCTGCTCCTCCGTCGCGGGCGCTGCGGTCGAGCCGATCGTCTCCCGCGCCCGGCGGCGCGGGGCGCGCCTTCAGGAGACGCGCACCAGCGCGTGGCGCTTGCGGCCGGCCGAGAGCTTGATGGCGCCCCCGGACGCAACGTCGCCCGGTCCCAGCACGGCGGTTTCTTCCTCGACCCGCACGTCGTTGACGCGGGCGCCGCCGCCCCGGATGAGCCGGCGGGCCTCGCTGTTGCTCTTCGCGAGGCCCGCTTCGCGGAGGAGGTCGCAGGCCGGAACGCCCTCGTCCAGACGGGTCCGGGAGATCTCGATCGACGGAAGGCCGGGCGCCCCGCGAGCCCCGGTCGCCGGCCCTTCGAATGCGGGGCGGCGAGGAGCGCCGGCACCCGCCGCATCGTGACCCGGCGGCGTTCCGGCGCTCGGTCCGAACGTGCTTCGCGCGGTCTCCGCCGCCGCCCCGGCCGCCTCCCGCCCGTGGCAGAGCGTGGTGGCCTCCGTCGCCAGGATCGCCTTCGCCTCGTTGATCTCCGCCCCCTCGAGCGATTCGAGCCGCTCGATCTCGCCGAGCGGCAGCTCCGTGAACAGGCGCAGGAAGCGCCCCACGTCGGCGTCCTCGGTGTTCCTCCAGTACTGCCAGTACTGGTAGGGCGAGACGCGGTCGGGGTTGAGCCACACCGCGCCGTCCGCGGTCTTGCCCATCTTGGCCCCGCTCGCGGTGGTCAGCAGCGGCGAGGTCAGGCCGTGCAGCTCCAGGCCCGCGACCCGGCGCCCGAGCTCCACCCCGCACACGATGTTCCCCCACTGGTCCGAGCCGCCCATCTGCAGGCGGCATCCGTGGCGGCGCCCGAGCTCCACGAAGTCGTATGCCTGGAGGATCATGTAGTTGAACTCCAGGAAGGAGAGCGGCTGCTCGCGGTCGAGGCGCTGCTTCACCGACTCGAAGCCGAGCATCCGGTTGACCGAGAAGTGCCGGCCGTACTCGCGCAGGAACGGGATGTAGAGGAGGGTGTCCAGCCAGTCGGAGTTGTCGGCCATCAGGGCCGCGCCGTCCGCGAAGTCGAGGAAGCGCTCGAAGACGCGCCGGATGCCGGCGATGTTGGCCGCGATGCGCTCGCCGGAGAGCAGCCGCCGGCTCCTGTCCTTGCCGGAGGGGTCGCCCACCCTGGTGGTGCCTCCCCCCATCAGCACCACGGGACGGTGGCCGGTGCGCTGCATGTGCCGGAGCATCATGATCTGGACGAGGCTTCCGGCGTGGAGCGAGTCGGCCGTCGCGTCGAACCCGATGTAGCCGGTGATCCGGCCGGCCGCGGCGGCGGCGTCCAGCCCTTCGAGATCGGTGCACTGGTGGAGGAAGCCGCGCTCGACGAGCGTGCGCAGGAATGCCGAGCGGAGCTTCGCCGGCGCCGCGGCCGGGGCGGCGGGGGATCTGGTGGAAGCCATGGAGATTCGGGGGGCGCGAGAGGTCGTGGCGGATTCCGGAGCGGGAGAGTATAGGCGCCGCCGCGGTGCTCCGGGGCGGCGCTCCTCGACCGGCGGGTAGTGTCTCAGTTTGACTCCGGTGCCGTCGTGTCGCGTTGAGGAAGAAAGTCGGACCGAGGCGCCACCGGTCGTCGGGAAGGGTGTACGTCCGGTTGGCGAGAGCCCTGGTTTCCGGTTCCGGGAGACCCTGGGGACAAGGGCATCGTGCGCACGGTTCGCAAAGACGGGATGCCCCTGGTCCGGAAAGAAACCCCTCTCCCGCCGGGAGAGGGGTTGGGGTGAGGGGACCGAATCATCGCCGCACCCTCACCCCCGGCCCCTCTCCCGAGGGGAGAGGGGAGAATGCGGGTGTCTTCTCCTGAGCCCGGCGATTGGTCCGGAAAGAAGCCCCTCTCCCCCCGGGAGAGGGGTTTGGGGTGAGGGGACCGAATCATCGCCGCGCCCTCACCCCCGGCCCCTCTCCCGGGGGGAGAGGGGAGAATACGGTGTCTTCTCCTGAGCCCGGCGATTGGTCCGGAAAGAAGCCCCTCTCCCCCCGGGAGAGGGGTTTGGGGTGAGGGGACCGAATCATCGCCGCGCCCTCACCCCCGGCCCCTCTCCCGGGGGGAGAGGGGAGAATACGGTGTCTTCTCCTGAGCCCGGCGATTGGTCCGGAAAGAAGCCCCTCTCCCCCCGGGAGAGGGGTTTGGGGTGAGGGGACCGAATCATCGCCGCACCCTCACCCCCGGCCCCTCTCCCGGGGGGAGAGGCACGGCGAATTTGTTCTGATGTTTGCCGCCGTTTCGGAGCGTTCGATGAAGGTCCGTGCGCTTTGTGTTGGCGACCAGGGCGGGGGGTGGACGCTGGATGGGGCTGGCATCGTGCCGCCCTACAGGGGTCCTGCCGGAGCACGGGAGCCGGAGTCGGGGTCATGCGGGCATGAGCGCCCGTACCCGGCGCGTGCCGAGGGTGGGCGGGCAGAGGATGGATGGGAGCGGGGCAGGCGCGGTCAGCCGGGAGCCGGTGCGGGGGCGGCGTTGTCGGTCATCTTGAGCCAGTCGAGCAGCCGCCTCGGGTTCCTGGCGAGAGTGCGCATGGTCTCGGCGACGGCGAGCCCGCGCGCCTTGATGAGGCCGATGGCGAAGCGTCGCAGCCGGGTCATGTTCTCTGGTCCGTGGCCCGAGCGGATACGGCTGCGGTCCTCGTCGAAGCTCCAGTCGAGGATGTGGTGGGTCGCCTCGATGGTCCAGTGTCCGCGCTGGAGGGCGAGCAGGCGGTGCGGCGGTGCGGCCCCGGAGGTCAGGCTGGTGATGCCGTAGGCGGTGTCGCAACGGTGTTTGCCGGACTTGACCG
Source organism: Gammaproteobacteria bacterium (assembly GCA_965202735.1). Taxonomy (GTDB): domain Bacteria; phylum Pseudomonadota; class Gammaproteobacteria; order HK1; family HK1; genus HK1. Next base: position 3,670,138 of record OZ241844.1, on the reverse strand, counting down.
CGACGGATTCGCGGCGCACGGCGAAGACCTGTGCGACGCCGGGGAAGTCGAGAGAGTCGTTGAGTGTGTCGCAGACCCAGAGGGAGCGGCGCTCGCGGCGCCCGTGCTCGGGCTTGGGGGTGTGGTCCTCGAAGTCCGGCGCGCGTCGGGCGATGTCCGGGTCGAGAGTGAGGCGGATATCGCTGAGCAGGGTCTTGTGGTTGCCCTTTACGGCGAACAGGTAGTGCGCGCCGCGACCGAGCAGGTAGGAGGCCAGCGTGCGCTGGGTGAGCAGGGCATCGGCGGTGACGGTGCGCCCGGCGATGTCGGGCAGGGTCTCGAGCAGGGGCAGGACGGTGCCGACCTCGTTGGTGCGTTTCTCTCCTTCGTCGGCGTCGGGCCTCATGCCGACTTTTTTTGCCCCCAGGGCGCCTGGGTGTCGTGGCCGATGATGCCGAGCACATGCGTCTGTTTGCCCTTGTCATCGATGGCGCCGCGCAGGGTCTTGCCGTCGATGGCCAGTGCGCTGTCGCCCGAGCCGTGGGTCTGTTGCCAAGCTCTCAGCGCGGCGTCGAGCTGGGCCGGGTCGATGCGCACCAGGAGGCTGCGCATCGCCGACAGGCTGGGCGGGCGGTATCGGCCATCGCGGCGGCGCACGCGGAAGCGCTCCAGCACCTTGGGGCTGAGGTCATGGACCCATTCGTCAATCGCCTTGTAGCCGCGCATCCCGCACAGCGTCGCGGCGGCGGCGAGCGCCAGCACCGTGGGCAGGGCATGGCGCCGGCCCTGGCGGCGGCGGGGGTCGTGGATGTTCTGGAAGCACTCGGGCAGGGCGCGCATCTGTTCGGCGGTGAGCGTCATCTTCGCCACTCCATGTCGCAGGCGGGGGTCGAGGTCGGCGGCGCGCAGCCGGGCTCGCGCGTCCCGACGCAGGGGGTGAAGGAACACGAGCTTGGGGCGGGCGTGCGCGCGGTAGCCGGCCCCGCTGCGGGCGAAGCCGCGAGTGCGCCCGACCTCGACCCAGTTGGCCGCGCGGTAGACCGTGCCCCGGAACAGCTCGGGGTCGACGAACGTCTCCGCGAGCAGCACCTCGTGGCCAAACCGGGCCGGCCAGTCGCGCACCAGACGGCGCGTGCACAGCGACAGCACCCGCGAGCCGAGGTTGGGCGGGCCGCCGGGCAGAAGCAGGAAGCGCGCGTTGTTGGTCACCAGAGGCAGGCGGCTGAACTGGACGCCACAGTCCCAGCCAATCCAGCGGTCGCGCGCGCCGCACTTCAGTGCCGGCGCCGAGAACACCACAAGCGCCAGCCATCGACCGTGATGGTGCGCGACATAGCGCACCGTCTCGCCCATCCCCGGCACCGCACCGAGATAGTGGTGCGCCTGCATCAGGTCGCGGAAGCGGGCCTCGTGCGCCGCCGCCACGATGTCGACCGCCACCTCCGAGAGAGCCGCCACCGCTTCCCCGTCCCCACGGATGCCTCGCGGCATGTATATCGAATCGTGGCGGGGAAGTCCAGTATCACCGTCAACCCACTGTCACAGAACGCAAATGCTCATAGAACGAATTAGCCCTGGGGGGAGAGGGGAGAATACGGTGTCTTCTCCTGAGCCCGGCGACGGGCGAGCGGCTCGGAGACCTCGTGCTCCGGCCCGAGGGGAGAATGCGGGTGTCTTCGGGCCGCACGCCGCCTCCACTTCATGCGGCGCGAGGGTCAACCCGGCCATGAATATTCCAGCAACTCCCGCCAGCGCCCGGAAGAGGCCGGACCGTGGTGGATTCTGGTGTGATTTCGACCTTCCGGGTGTCGAATCGAGGGGATTTCAGGGGTTTGTTCCCGCTTGGCGGGAATTGCTGTGAATATTCCGACACCGAACCCAGGGAGCGCCTCAGCTTGACTTCGGAGCAGTGATGTCGCGCTAATGAGACACTACCAGCAATTCCCGCCAACGCCCGGAGAGGCCGGACCGTGGTGGAATTGTGGTGTGATTTCGACCTTCAGGGCGTCGAATCGAGGGGATTTCAGGGGTCTGTTCCCGCCTGGCGGGAACTGCTGCCCCGGAAGCAGGGGGACCGTCAACCCGGGAACCGGCCACCGGGGGACCGTCAATCGGGGAACCGTCCACCGGGGGACCATCAACCGGGAGACCGTCAACCGGGAGACCGTCAACCGGGAGACCGGCCACCGGGGGACCATCAACCGGAGGAGGCAGACCGTGATCGACGTGATTCTCGCCGGGGGAGAGATCCTCGACGGGTCGGGCCGCGACTCGTTCCGGGCCGACATCGGGATCCGGGACGGCCGGATCGCGTGCATCGGGGATCTGGCCGGGGTTCAGCCGAAGGAGCGCATCGAGCTGAACGGGCTCGCCGTGTGCCCCGGATTCATCGATATCCATACCCACTCCGACTTCACGCTGCTGGTGAACGGCCGGGCGGAGAGCCAGGTGCACCAGGGCGTCACCACCGAGGTCATCGGGCAGTGCGGACATAGCTGCGCGCCGGTCGTGCGCGCCGGCGACGCGAAGCGCAGGGCCATCGGGTACTCGGAGGGCTGCGGCGTCGACCTGGGGTGGCGGAGCTTCGGCGAGTACCTGGAGCGCCTCGAGGCGAACGGGCTCGGCGTGAACGTGGCCGCGTTCGTCGGACACGGCGCGATCCACCGCGCGGTAATGGGCGACGAGCTTCGAACTCCGGACATGGACGAGACGCAGCGCATGGTCGAGCTGCTCGTCGAGGCGTTCGACCAGGGCGCCTACGGGTTCTCGACCGGGCTGGAGTACTGGCCCGGGAACATCTGCGCTCCGGAGCACATCATTCCGCTGTGCGAGGTCGCCGCGCGCCGGGACCGGCTGTACGCGACGCACGTGCGCAACCGCGACGCGTACTACGACCTCGGCTTCGGCGAGGCGCTGTGCACGGCGCGCAACGCCTCGGCGCGGCTGCAGATCTCGCACATACAGCCGAAGTACGGGGCTCCGCCGCACGCGATGGAGCACAGCCTCGAGATGATCGACTCCGTCCGGCGCCAGGGGGTGGACGTGGCGTTCGACGTCATCCCGCACGACTGGAGCCACACCCTCGTCAGCGCAATCCTGCCGCCGTGGGCCCTGGAGGGCGGCACTCCCCGCATCCTCGAGCGGCTGAAGGACCCCGGGACACGGGAGCGGATGAAGCGCAACCCCAGGCACATGTGGCTGCTCGTCACCGACGGGCGCTGGGACCGGATCGCCCTGCTCGACAGCGAGGCGAACCCGCAGCTCGTGGGCGAGACGTTCGCGGACATCGGCCGGATGCGCAACACCTCCCCCTTCGACGCGGCGCTCGACCTGATGGAGGAGGAAGGCGAACGCATGGGCGGCCTGCTGTGGACGTCGCACAGCTTCGACGACGACGACATCGACCTCTGCCTGCGCCAGCCCGAATGCGCCGTCATGTCCGACACGCTGGCGCTCGCTCCCTACGGCGCGCTCGCGAAGCACGTGGGGTCGGTGTCCGGATACGGCTGGGCCGCGCGCTTCCTGGGGACGTACGTGCGCGACCGCGGGGTCCTGTCGATCGAGGAGGGCATCCGCCGCATGACCTCGCTGCCGGCCGAGCGCCTCGGGCTGCGCGACCGCGGCCTGCTGCGGCCGGGCCTCGCCGCAGACGTCACCGTCTTCGCGAAGGAGACGATCCGCAGCCGATGTACCATCGGGGAGCCCCGCGTCTACGCGAGCGGTATCGTCCACGTGCTGGTGAACGGCCGGTTCGCCATGCGCGACGGGGCACGGACGGAGGCCGACAACGGCCATGTCCTGCGGCCGTGAGCCGCATCAGGGCGTGTCGGCGGTGTCCTCCGGCGAGGGCAACTTCGACAACGGCCACGTCCTGCGGCCGTGGATCGCATCAGCGGATCGCATCAGGCCGCAGGCGGGTTCGAGCATTCACGCAAACGACAGGAGGAGAGACGCAATGAGATCGATCGATGCACACGGAAGCGCCTTGCGGGCCCTGCGCGGGAACGTCGCGACACTTCTGGCCGCGACGGCGCTGGCGCTCGCGTCCGCCGCGCCCGTCGCCCAGGAGAAGGGCGGCTCCATGACGTACCTCTCGAGCAACATCCCGAGCCTCAACCCGCTGCACTCCGCATTCGAGGTCGGGCTGGTGTCGTCGCAGATCTTCGCGAGCCTCGTCCGGCTGGGCGAGGACAACCGTCCCGTGCCCTACCTGGCAGAGTCGTTCTCGGTTTCGGACGACGGACTGGCCTACACCTTCAACCTGGCGAAGAACGCGACGTTCCACGACGGCCGGCCGGTGACCTCCGCCGACGTGGCCTTCTCGCTGGGCGTGGTCCGGGAGCATCACCGTTTCGGGCCGCAGATGTTCGGTCCGGTGGAGAGGGTGGAGACCCCCGACGACCACACCGTCGTCTTCCACCTCTCGAAGCCGCACGGCCCGCTCCTGGTGGCCGCGACGACGCCGCGCCAGCTCCCGATCATGCCGAAGCACGTCTACGGCGACGGCGACTTCATGAAGCATCCGGCGCACAAGGACCCGGTCGGCTCCGGCCCGTTCGTCCTCGAGGAGTACAGGACCGACCAGTACTACATCGTCGCGCGCAACCCCGACCACTTCGTCGAGGGCCGGCCCCATCTCGACCGGATCATCTACAAGCTGGTGAAGGACAAGACGGCGCGGAGGATCGGGCTGCAACGCGACGAGTTCCAGCTCGCCGACGCGAGCGGCGTCATGCGCCTCACCGACATCGACGAGTTCAGGAAGGTCGACCATCTCGCGCTCACGGAGATGAAGAGCGTCTCGGGCAGCTCCATCGTGCTGGAGTTCAACAACCGGGAGGGTCCGCTCAGCAACAGGCTGGTCCGCCAGGCGATCGCCTACGGCATCGATCGCGCCTACATCTCCGAGGTGCTGCACGCGGGCTACACCCGGCCCTCGCAGGGGCCGCTGCCGTTCACCAACATCTTCGACAACCCGGACATCACGGGCTATCCGTACGACGTCGACAAGGCCAACGCGTTGCTGGACGAGGCGGGCTACCCCGCCAGCGACGACGGGGTCCGCTTCGAGCTCGGGCTGATCTACATCGGCCAGCCGTTCCGGCCCGACCTCAACTCGGTGCCCGGCGAGTACATCGCGCAGACGCTCAAGAACATCGGCATCAAGGTGAACCAGGAGCCGATGGCGGGATTCGCCGCCTGGGGCAAGCGGATCGCGGCCTGGAACTTCGACATGTCGCTCAACTGGCCGGGCGACAAGGTCGACCCGGCGGTAGGCGTGAGCCGCCTGTACGTGTGCGACAACATCAAGAAGCAGGCGTATACCAACACCTCCGGCTACTGCCGGGAGGAGGTGGACCGGCTCTTCGCGCAGGCGGCCGAGGAGGCGGACTTCGACCGGCGCCAGGCGCTGTACGACGAGGTCTCGAAGATCCTGATCGAGGACATGCCGATGAACTGGCTGTTCGACGTCGTCAGCCAGTGGTTCCATCACCAGGACCTCTACCTGCCGTCCTACGGGTGGGGGGAGGCGTGGGACCTGGTCTACTGGAAGACGCCGCAGGAATAGCGTTTCCGGACCGCCGGAATCCCCGGAGGCGGATGCGCCCGCCCGAGGGACCCGGGCGGGCGCATCCGCCTCCGGCGCCGTCGCGCCGGGCCGGGACGCTTCCCGGGAGTCGGCCGGAGCCGTTCTGAGCCATGTCCAGGGCCATCGCCGAGAGACTGCTGTTCGGGGCCGTCCCGATTGCGGGACCCGGGCGGGCGCATCCGCCTCCGGCGCCGTCGCGCCGGGCCGGGACGCTTCCCGGGGATCGGCCGGAGCCGTTCTGAGCCATGTCCAGGGCCATCGTCGAGAGACTGCTGTTCGGGGCCGTCCTGATCGTGGCGGTCGTGGTGCTGGACTTCCTCCTGCTCCAGTTGGCCCCCGGCGATGTCGTCGACACGATCATGACCGAGGCGGGGGGCGGCGACCCCGAGCTCGCGGCCGCCATCCGGGCCGCATACGGGCTGGACCGGCCCGTGCATGTCCAGCTCCTCACCTACCTCGGCAAGATGCTCACCGGAGACCTCGGGTATTCCCACTACTACGACGAGCCGGTGCTGTCCCTGCTGCTGCTCCACCTGCCGGCGACGCTGATGCTGACCCTCTCGGCGTTCGTCATCGCGGTGGCGCTCGGCACCCTGATGGGCGTCGTCGCCGCGCTTCGCCCGCAGGGGCTCTTCAGCCACGTGGTCACGATGTTCTCGCTGCTGGGCTACGCCACTCCCGTGTTCTGGCTGGGCATGATCCTCCTGCTCGCGTTCGCCCTGCACCTGCCGCTCTTCCCCGCCTACGGGCTGCACTCGGTGCCCGCGCCGCAAGGGACGCTCGACCGGATCCTGGACGTGCTGAACCACCTGGTGCTGCCGACGTTCACGCTGGCCATCCTCTACCTCGCGAGCTACAGCCGGCTGGCCCGGGCGTCGATGCTCGACGTACTCGGCGCGGACTACATCCGGACCGCGAGGACAAAGGGGCTTTCGGAATTCGCCATCACGTACAAGCACGCGCTCAAGAACGCCGCCCTGCCCGTGGTCACGGTGGCGGGGCTCCAGCTCGGGGCGATCTTCTCCGGCGCGGTGCTGGTCGAGACCGTGTACAGCCTGCCGGGCCTCGGTCCGCTGCTGTACGAGTCCATCGTGCGGCGCGACTACCCGGTCATCATGGGCGTGCTGTTCGGCGCGGCGGTCACCACCATCGTCGCCAACATCGTCACGGACCTGGTCTACGGCGCGCTGGACCCGCGCATCAGGGCGATCACGTAGCGTGGCCTCGCCCCGGACCGGCAAGGTGCGCGCGGGGGGCCCGGGAACGCCCGCGGGCCCGGAGCGCCTCGCGGAACGCGCGATGCCGGTCTGGCCGGAGAGGCCGCCGATGACCTTCGCGGAGCCCGCGGGCCCGGAGCGCCCCGCGGAACGCGCGATGCCGGTCTGGCCGGAGAGGCCGCCGATGGCCTTCGCGGAGCCCGCGGGCCCGGAGCGCCTCGCGGAGCGCGCGGCAGGTGGCCTGAATTCATGAACACCGGCGCCGATCGGGACCCTCGTCCGTTCACCGTCGAGCAGCTTCCGGAGCGGCCGGAGATCTGGTGGCGGGAAACGGTCCGGATGTTCTGCACGAACCGGGTGGCGGTGGCGGGCGCGGTCAGCCTCGGTCTCATCGTCCTGGTCGGAGCATTCGGGCCGATCATCCTCGCCGCCGACCCCTTCGCCATCGTCGGCGCGCCCCTGCGCGAGCCCGGCGAAGGCGCGCTGCTGGGAACGGACTACCTCGGCCGGGACGTGTTCACCGGCATCATCCACGGCGTGCGGACGACGCTGGCGATCGCGATCACCGCCACCATCTTCGCGGTGTTCGCCGGCATCACCATCGGCGCCGTGGCCGGGTACTACGGAGGGAAGATCGACAACGCGCTCATGCGGGTGACGGAGTTCTTCCAGGTGCTGCCCCCGCTGGTGTTCGCCATGGTGATCGTGGCGGTGTTCTCGCACGATCTGTGGACGGTGATCATCGCCATCGGCATCACGACCTGGACGACCGAAGCGCGGCTGACCCGCGCCGAGTTCCTCAAGATCAGGGAACGCGAGTACGTGACCGCGGAGCGCGCGGTCGGCGCGACCGACCGGCGCCTGATGCTGCGGGTGATCCTGCCGAACGCCCTGCCGCCTCTCATCATCGCGGTGACGCTCCGCGTCGGCATCTCCGTCATCTACGAGGCGGCCCTGAGCTTTCTCGGCCTGACCGACCCCGACGTGATGACGTGGGGAAAGATGATCGGGCTGTCAAGGGACTTCTTCTTCGAGGCGTGGTGGACGGTGACGTTTCCGGGCGTCGCCATCCTGGTGACGGTCCTGTGCATCGCGCTGATCGGCGACGGACTGAACGACGCCTTCAATCCGAAGCTGCGCGGGCGATAGTCCCCGTTCCTCGCCGGGGCGCGAAGCGGGGCGCTCGGGGTACCCGCCGCGGAGCGGGCGGCGGTGACAGTCCCCGTTCCTCGTCGGGGCGCGAAGCTTCTCGTCGGCACACGCGGCGGGGCGCTCGGGGTGCCCGCCGCGGAGCGGGCGGCGGCGACAGTCCCCGTTTCTCATGGGGACGCGAAGCGAGGGGGCGGAGACATGGGGGCCGAGGGTGGCGTGACGGCCGGCGCAGCGCCGCATTCGCGGGACGTCGTCCTGCGGGTCGAGAACCTCTGCGTCGACTTCACGGTGAAGGGCCGGCCGGTCCGGATCCTCTCCGACATCGGCTTCTCGCTGCGCCGCGGGGAGACCCTCGGGATCATCGGCGAGAGCGGGTGCGGAAAGAGCATGACCGCGCTCGCGCTGCTGCGCATGGTGCCCTCGCCGCCGGGACGGATCACCGCCGGCCGGGTGCTCCTGAACGGCGAGGATCTGGTGCGGGTGCCGGAGAGGCGGATCCGCGCCGTGCGCGGCGGCGAGATGTCGATGATCTTCCAGGAGCCGATGACCTCGCTCAATCCCGTCTACACCATCGGCAACCAGATCGCGGAGACGATTCGCCGCCACCGGCCGGTCGGCAGGGCCGCCGCGTGGAAGGAGGCGGTCGGCCTGCTCGACATGGTGCACATACCCGCCCCGGAGCGGCGCGTGCGCGAGTATCCCCACCAGCTCTCGGGCGGAATGCGCCAGCGGGTCATGATCGCGATGGCGCTGGCCTGCGAGCCCACGGTGCTGCTCGCCGACGAGCCGACCACCGCGCTGGACGTGACCGTTCAGGCCCAGATCTTCGACCTGCTGAAGGAGATCCAGGACGCCCGCGGGACCTGCATCATCCTCATCACCCACGACTTCGGCGCGGTCTCCGAGATGGCCGATCGGGTGCTGGTGATGTATGCGGGCCACAAGGTCGAGGAGGGCCCCCTCGACGAGATCAGCGACGACCCGCGCCATCCGTATACCCGCGGACTGCTGCGGTCGATGCCGGAGATCGTCGACGACCCGGCCGGCGTCCGGGTGCGGCTGCCGGAGATCCCGGGTACGGTGCCGGACCTGCTGCGCGGGCTGGAGGGCTGTCCGTTCGCGCCCCGCTGCCCGTCGGCGATGCCGCGGTGCCGCGATCTGCCCGGATACTCGCGCCTGGGCGAGTCCCGGTCGGTGAAGTGCTGGCTGGAGCCGGACGGCCCGGAAGCCCGTCACCGGCCATGACGAACCCCGCCCTGCTCGTCCTCGACGACCTCCGCGTGCACTACCGGCTCGCGCGGCCCCGCCTGTTCGGGGCGCGGCCCACGTTGCGGGCCGTGGACGGAGTGAGCCTTTCGGTCGAGCGGGGGAAGACGCTGGGGCTGGTGGGCGAGAGCGGATGCGGGAAGACGACGCTGGGCATGGCGACGCTGCGCCTGGTCGAGCCGACCGGGGGCGCCATCGTCTTCGACGGCGTGGAGCTGCGGTCCCTTCGGCCCGCGGCGATGCTCGACGTGCGCCGGCGGATGCAGATCATCTTCCAGGACCCGTACTCGTCGCTGAACCCTCGCCGGACCGCCGGCGACATCGTCCGGAGTCCGCTCGACGTGCAGCGGATCGGCGCTCCCGCGGAGCGGGAGGAACGCGTGGCGGAGCTGTTCTCGCTGGTCGGACTGCGCCCCAACCAGAGAAACCTGTTCCCCCATCAGTTCTCGGGCGGCCAGCGGCAGCGCATCAGCATCGCCCGCGCCCTGGCGCTGCAGCCGGACTTCATCGTCTGCGACGAGCCGGTGTCGGCGCTGGACGTCGCGATCCAGGCGCAGATCCTGAACCTGCTGTGCGACCTGCAGGAGGAGCTGCGCCTGACGTTCCTGTTCATCTCCCACGACCTGGCGGTGGTGCAGCACATCTGCGACGAGATTGCCGTGATGTACCTCGGGGTGGTGGTGGAGAGGGCGGACCGCAGGGCGCTGTTCCGCAATCCCCGCCATCCGTACACGCGGGCGCTGCTCTCGGCGGTGCCCGCGCGGCGCGGGTCGCGCGGGACCGAACGCATCCGGCTCGAGGGAGACCTCCCGAGCCCGGTCGACGTCCCGTCCGGGTGCCGGTTCCACACCCGCTGCGCCCACGCCCGGGAACGGTGTCGGGCAGAGGCTCCGAAGCTGGTGGAGAAGGAGCCCGGACACTGGGAGGCGTGTCACTTCGACACTGCGCACCAGACGGACTGACCACCTGCGCATGGCAGGCGCTACCGTCTCCGCGAGCAACGACCGCATGCCCAGCGCCATGACCGCACACACCCGCTCCCAGGCGCCTTCACCTGCGGACGCTGAAGTGGCCCGCGCATCCAGTGAGCGGCTCGCCGCCTTCCTGCGCACGGACCGTGCCTTGACGCTCAGTGTCGCAGGCGTCCACGCCCGGGAGTCCGTCGAACTCCTGCCGCCGGTCGCAGCGCTGCTCCTCGAGATCCTCAAGGACATGGCGGCCGGGAGCACCGTCGCCGTGCTGCGCAACGACGCCGAACTGACCACGCAGCAGGCCGCCGACTACCTGAACGTCTCGCGGCCCTTTCTGGTCGGCCTTCTGGAAGCGGGCGATGTCCCATTCCGCAAGGCCGGCACGCACCGCCGCGTGCGGTTCGAGGACCTGCGTCGGTACAAGCACGTGACGGACGCGGCGCGGCGCGCTCGACGAGCTCGCCGCCGACGCCCGGGAACTTGACATGGGCTATTGACCCTTGCCGGTCGAAGTCGCCTTCCTCGACACCTCCGTCCTGTACCCGGCGCCGCTTCGTCGAAGCGCTCCACCGAGTCCGCAGTCGTTTGCGCCATCCGCCCCTCTCACCGGACGAGCACCTCCGCGCGTTGCGCCGGTGTGGCCTCCGCGTGACGGTCTCGGAGATCGCGCGAACCGCGTCGTCGTCACCCGGCACGTCTCACATCGGTGTCTCGGCGGGAGAGCAGCGATTCCCGCCAGCGCCCGGAAAGGCCGTACCGTGGTGGAATCGTGGTGCGATTTCGACCTTCGGGGCGTCGCGTCGAGGGGATTTCAGGGGCCTGTTCCCTCCTGGCGAGAATGGCTGGTGGGAGAGGTACCTGCGCGAGTATCTGCACAGCTACAATGAAGATCTCCGCCCCCACTCACGCGGGCTCGGCGCGGATGTCGAGGAGGTTCCGCGCCTCGCGACCGCAGGCCACCCCGATCAGGTGGACCGGCGTCCCCTCCGCACGGTACTTCTCCGCATACCCCCGCTCGCGCATCTGCGCCAGCGCCGCATCCAGCGCGGCCTCGCGGTCACCCTCGCCCTCGGCCATCTTGAACTCCACCACGAAGACCTGACCCCCGAGACGCACCACCATGTCCGCACGCCCGCGGGAGGAGGCCTCCTCCACCCGCAGCTCCACACCCACCGAGCACAGGCACATGTACAGCAGGCTCGCATACCACGCCTCGTAGCGTGCCAGGTCCCCCTTCGCGTGCCACTGGTACGGGACCCCCGACAGCCACCCCCGCAGCTTCTCCCCGAAGCCCGCGAAGTCGTGCGCCTCCAGCAGCGCGCACAGCTCCCGCCCCCGCTCCAGCGGCTCCACCCCCTTCTTCCCCAGCCACCCGAGCAGCCCGTCGTTCAGACTGACCCGGACCTCGAGGTTGGGATAGTCCAGTCGGTACAGGGTCCGGTGACCCTCCCTCACCTCCTCCGAGATGGTCAGGTAGCCGGTCTGGAACAGCAGCGCCTCGATGTCGATGTCCCCCACGTCGAACTTCGACACCAGCGACATCCCCGCCAGCCGGCCCTCCAGCTCCATCGGACTCACCGACTTCTCCATCAGCATCCGGAACAGGAACTCCGGCGACCCGGTCTCGAACCAGTGGGGACGGAACTCCCGGCTCCGCAGCAGCAGCAGCACGTCCCAGGGGTTGTAGACCCGCTCCCCGCCCCGCCAGTGATAGCCGTTGTACCAGGTCCGGACCTCGGCGCGGTCCAGCCCGGCCAGCTCCGGCCCGAACACCCGGTCCAGGTCCGCCTCCCGGTAGCCGCACACCGTGGCGTAGCGCGGGTCGAGGCTGATGTCCTCGAGATTGTTCAGCCCCGAGAACAGGCTGACCTTCGAGAACATGCTCACCCCGGTGACGAAGACGAAGCGGACATGCCGGGCACTGCCCTTGACGACGCCGTAGAAGCCGCGCAGGTAGTCCCGGTTGGCCCTCGCAAGGTCCGGGTCGTGGAGCACGTCGAGGATCGGCTTGTCGTACTCGTCCACCAGCACCGCGGCCGGCCGGCCGGTGGTGTCGTGAAGACGACGGAGAAGGTTGCGGAGACGTCTCGGTCCGGTATCGGAGGTCCGGGCCGGCGCGAGACCGTGCTCGCTCTCGATGCCCTCCAGTTGCTCGATGATGTCCCCCTCGATCTCCCCCGGCTCGTTGTACTTCCCGTCGAAGCTCAGCCGCACCACCGGATGCGGCGAGGACCAGTCCCAGTGCGGGTGGATGTCCAGCCCCCGGAACAGGGGCTCGTGGCCGGCGAACAGCGACCCCAGCGTGTCGAGCAGCAGGCTCTTGCCGAAGCGGCGCGGGCGGGACAGGAAGTAGTAGTCGCCCTGCTCGACCAGCGCCCGGACGAGCGGGGTCTTGTCGACATAGTAGCTGCCGGTCTCCCGCAGGCGACGGAAGTTCTGGATCCCGATCGGAAGACGGCGGCGGGTCATCGGTCTCTCCCTTCGTGGCGCCGGAACTGATGTCGGCGGTCGGACCGGTTGATGGGGTGCGCGGGACTCGCCCCTGTCGTCGCTCCAGTATCCCGGAAATGTGCCCCGGAATGCGCGCGCCGGGCTCGCGGCAACGCTATCCGCCTCCACGTTGACGAGCAAGCTCCGATGCCCGTGCCGCTCCGATGCCGTGCGGAACCGTCCGCTGCCCGCCGCCCGCCCGACCCGGGCTGCCCGCATACGCCTGAATGCCGATGCGGCTCGCACCACCCGCTGGACCGGACCGCGGTAGTGGGTCAGTTTGAACTTCTTCCTCGACCGACATGGCGATCCTGGAGTCAAACTGACCCACTGCCCGGTAGCAGTAGCGTTTGCGCCGCACCATCCGCTCGGCGAGAATCGGGCGCCTTCGCGAATCGGCCGATCTCCGCCGCCCGTGTGCGCATCTCCGGCGGGCGCCCCGGCCGGGGCGGATTTCGAACCACCGGCGCAGGATCTCCCGAAACCGCATCCCCGGGGGATGGGCGGGAGGCGCGCCGAACCGACAGGAGACGCCGGTAGCGATGCCTTCACGCAGAGATCTCGCCAACGCGGTCCGCGCGCTGGCCATGGACGCGGTGCAGCACGCGAATTCCGGCCACCCCGGGATGCCGATGGGGATGGCGGACATCGCCGAGGTCCTCTGGAACGACTATCTGAAACACGATCCCGCCGACCCCGCCTGGGTGGACCGGGACCGCTTCGTGCTCTCCAACGGGCACGGCTCGATGCTCCTCTACGCACTCCTCCACCTGAGCGGCTACGCGCTGCCGCTCGACGAGCTGAGGCGCTTCCGCCAGCTTCACTCGATGACCCCGGGCCACCCCGAATACGGCGACACGCCCGGGGTGGAGACCACCACCGGTCCGCTCGGCCAGGGCCTCGCCAACGCGGTGGGCATGGCGATCGCGGAGAAGGTCCTCGCGGCGCGCTTCAACCGCGGCGGGCACACCGTCGTCGACCACCGCACGTGGGTGTTCCTCGGCGACGGATGCCTGATGGAGGGGATCTCCCACGAAGCGTGCTCGCTCGCGGGCACGCTGGGTCTCGGCAAGCTGATCGCGTTCTACGACGACAACGCCATCTCCATCGACGGCGAGGTCGGGGGGTGGTTCACCGACGACACCCCGGCCCGGTTCGACGCCTACGGCTGGCACGTGGTGCGTGGCGTCGACGGCCACGATCCGGCCGCGGTCGATGCCGCCATCCGCGAGGCGCTCGCCGCCGCCGACCGCCCGTCGCTCCTGTGCTGCGGGACCGTCATCGGCTTCGGGGCGCCCGGCAAGGCAGGGAAGGCGTCCGCGCACGGCGCGCCGCTCGGAGACGACGAGATCGCCGGGGCGCGCGAGGCGCTCGGGTGGCCCCACCCGCCGTTCGAGATCCCCGGCGACATCTACGCGGGCTGGGACGCCCATGAACGGGGGGCGGCGTGCCGACGGGAGTGGCAGGCGCGGCTCGATGCCTTCCGCGCCGCCCGCCCCGGGGACGCGGCCGAGCTCGAACGGCGGATGTCGGGCGCCCTGCCGGAGGACTGGGCGGCGACCTGCGCCCGTCACGTGGAGGCGGCGCAGGCCGCGGCCGAGAACATCGCCTCGCGCAAGGCGTCCCGGAACGCCCTGGAGGCGTTCGGGCCGGTGCTGCCGGAGCTGATCGGCGGCTCCGCCGACCTCACCGGCTCGAACCTCACGAAGTGGAGCGGCTCCAGGGTGCTGACCCGCGAGGACGGCGATGCGAGCTATGTCTTCTTCGGCGTGCGCGAGTTCGCGATGAACGCGATCGGCAACGGCATCGCCCTGCACGGCGGCTTCATTCCGTATACGGGCACGTTCCTCATGTTCTCGGAGTACGGGCGGAACGCGCTCCGCATGGCCGCGCTCATGGGCCAGCGCGTGATCTCGGTGTTCACCCACGACTCCATCGGCCTCGGCGAGGACGGCCCGACCCACCAGGCGGTCGAGCAGACCGCGACCCTGCGGCTGATGCCGAACATGTCGGTGTGGCGGCCGTGCGACGCGGTGGAGTCGATGGTCGCGTGGCAGGCGGCGATCGAGCGCCGCGAGGGACCGACGAGCCTCCTGTTCTCGCGTCAGGGGCTGCCCCACCAGCCCCGGACCCCCGAGCAGGTCGCCGCCATCGCGCGCGGCGGCTACGTGCTCCGGGAGGGGAACGACGCGGTCCTCGTCGCCACCGGATCGGAGGTCGGGGTCGCGACGGACGCCGCCGCCCTGCTCGCCGAGCGGGGCGTCGAGGCGCGGGTGGTCTCGATGCCGAGCACCGACGTGTTCGAGGCGCAGGACGACGCGTATCGCGCCTCGGTGCTCCCGCGGTCGATACGGGCACGGGTGGCGGTGGAGGCCGGGGTCACCGCCGGCTGGCGCGCCTGGGTCGGCGAGCACGGCGCGGTCGCGGGGGTCGACTCGTTCGGCAAGTCCGCCCCGTACCAGCACGTCTACGAGCATTTCGGCCTGACCGCGGAGAGGGTGGCGGCGCTGGTGGAGACGGTGATCGCGCGGGTGATCGCACACGCGCCGCAAGAAGCGGCGCAACCGGAACGTGGAGTCGGCGGTCGCGCAAGCGGCCGGCAAGGCACGTGAAATCGAGACCGCCCGGCGCTCGCGCGCGATGCGCCGCGACGGATGAAATTCCCGCGGCGCCGGACATCTGAGCACCTGGAGGACGAACATGACCATCAAGGCAGGCATCAACGGGTTCGGACGCATCGGACGCAACATCCTCCGCGCCCTCTACGAGAGCGGGCGAACGGACGAGATCCGGATCGTCGCCGTCAACGACCTCGGCGATGCCGAGACCAATGCCCACCTCACCCGCCACGACACCGCCCACGGACGCTTCCCGGGCGAGGTCGAGGTCGACGGCGGCCACCTCGTCGTCAACGGCGACCGCATCGCGGTGCTGGCCGAGCGCGACCCCGCGAAGCTGCCGTGGGGCGAGCTCGGGGTCGACGTGGTGCTCGAGTGCACCGGGCTCTTCGCGAGCAGGGAGAAGGCGGGCCGGCACCTGGACGGTGGCGCGAAGAAGGTCATCATCTCGGCCCCCGGCGGCGCCGGCGTGGACGCCACCGTGGTCTACGGCGTGAACCACCAGTCGCTCTCGTCGTCGCACACCGTCATCTCCAACGCGTCGTGCACCACCAACTGCCTCGCGCCGCTCGCGAAGGCGATCCACGACCGGGTCGGCATCGAGCGGGGCCTCATGACCACCGTTCACGCATTCACCAACGACCAGGTGCTGTCCGACGTCTACCACTCGGACCTGCGCCGCGCGCGCTCCGCCACCCAGTCGATGATCCCGACCGGCACCGGGGCGGCGAAGGCGGTGGGGCTCGTGCTGCCCGAGCTCGACGGCAAGCTCGACGGGTTCGCGATCCGGGTACCGACCATCAACGTCTCGGTGGTCGACCTCACCTTCACCGCGGCGCGCGACACGAGCAGGGACGAGATCGACGCGGCGGTGAAGGCCGCCTCGGAGCAGGAGCTGAAGGGCGTGCTCGCGTACTGCGACGAGCCCCTGGTGTCGGTCGACTTCAACCACGACCCGGCGTCGTCGACCTACGACGCCGGTCTCACCCGCGTCATCGACGGCCGGCTGGTCAAGGTCGTCGCGTGGTACGACAACGAGTGGGGCTTCTCGAACCGGATGCTGGACACCACCGTCGCGCTGATGAACGCGGCCTGACGGGAGCGACGAGTGGCCGGCGCCGTCGGAAGCAGGCCCGATGTCGCCGCGCGCTTGCGCGAGCATCGATCCGGAATGCCGGAGTCCGGGGTCGGGAAAACCGCAACGTGAACGTCCTCGCCATGACCGACCTGGACCTCGGGGGTCAGCGGGTGCTGATCCGCGAAGACCTGAACGTTCCCCTGAAGGACGGCCGGATCACGAACGACGCCCGGCTCCGGGCCGCGCTGCCGACGCTGCGGCGGGCGGCGGGCGCCGGCGCGCGGGTGATGGTGATGTCGCACCTCGGGCGGCCGAAGGAAGGCGCGCCCGATCCCGCGTTCTCGCTCGCGCCGGTCGCGCGGCGGCTCGGTGAGCTGCTCGGGCGCGAGGTCCGGCTGGCCAGAGACTGGCTGGACGGAGACCGGCTGACCGGGGACCGGCTGACCGGGGACCGACTGACCGGAGATCGGCTGACCGGGGACCGGCTGACCGGGGACGGCCTGGATGTCGCGCCCGGCGAGGTCGTGCTCTGCGAGAACGTGCGCTTCCTCGAAGGCGAGAAGGCCGACGACGAGGCGCTGGCGCGACGCATGGCGGCGCTGTGTGACGTGTACGTGATGGACGCGTTCGGCGCCGCGCACCGCGCCCAGGCATCGACGCACGGCGTCGCCCGGTTCGCCCCCGTCGCCTGCGCGGGACCGCTTCTCCGCGCGGAGCTCGACGCGCTCGGCAAGGCGTGCGCGGACCCGGCGCGACCGCTCGTCGCGATCGTGGGCGGCTCGAAGGTATCCACCAAGCTCGGGGTGCTGGAGGCGCTCTCGGGAAGGGTCGACCAGCTCATCGTCGGCGGCGGAATCGCCAACACCTTCATCGCCGCCGCCGGCCACGAGGTGGGCGCCTCGCTGCACGAGCCGGGCCTGGTCGGGCAGGCGGGGCGCATCCGGGACGCGATGCGCGCACGCGGCGGCGGCGTCCCCGTGCCGGGCGACGTGGTGGTGGCGGAGGCGCCCGAGGATTCCGCGACCGCGGTCGTCAGAGGGGTGGACGAGGTGAGAGCCGGGGAGATGATCCTCGACATCGGACCGGAGACCGCCCGCGCCTGGGGCGGCGTGATCGAGTCCGCCGGCACCGTGGTCTGGAACGGACCGGTGGGCGTGTTCGAGCTCGAGCCGTTCGCGGCCGGCACCCGCGCGCTCGCGCAGGCGGTCGCCCGCTCGCCCGCGTTCTCCATCGCGGGCGGCGGCGACACCCTCGCCGCCATCGAAGCGTTCGGCGTCGCCGGACAGGTGTCGTACATCTCCACCGGCGGCGGCGCCTTCCTCGAATTCCTGGAAGGGAAGACCCTGCCCGCCGTCGCGGCGCTCGAAGCCCGCGCCACTGGCTGACCGGCGGCGCGAGCACCCCGCGCACTCGTGGGTCGGCCCCGGCCCGGAAGCATCGGCGACCGGCGGCGTGGCTTCTCGCAGGCGCACTCGTGACATGGCCCCGGCCCGTCGTGGCCGTCGGCGGCCGACGGTGTGGCCTCCTGTGCGCGAACTCGACGCCCGGGGACGGCGCCGGCGCGCCGGCCTCTCGAGCCTGCCCGCGCGATTCCCCGACGCGATGTGTTGTACATTGACGGTATCGGTGATGGTGACGGGTCGGGCCGGGATGCCGGCGTCCCGCGGCCCGGCGCCGCGGGACCGACGGACCGATGCACCGGAACCGGCGGCGGACTGGCCGGTCCGGTCCGCGAGGGTGGATTCGAACCGCGGAGGGTGGTGATGGCGCACGCGGCGGCACGTCCCGATCGGGCAGTCCGCGCAATCGGGACCCTCGTGCTCGCATGTGCTTTCGCCGGAGCGCTCCCCGGCATGTGGCCGCGCGCCGCCGCCGCGCCGCCGGACCTGATGGAAGTCCTCAGCGCGGTGGTCGCGGTGGAGGCGCGCGTCCCCGACGATGCACGCACCGCGGCGGTCCTCGGCAGCCAACGGCTCGGGAGCGGCATCGTCATCGACGGTGCGGGGCTCGTCGTCACCATCGGCTATCTCATCCTGGAGGCCACCGACGCGTGGGTCCGTACCGGAGGCGGACAGCGCGTCGCGGCGGACGTCATCGCCTACGACCACGAGACCGGCTTCGGGCTGCTGCGCGCGCGGGCCCCTCTCGACAAGGTGGTGCCGATGGCGCTCGGCGACTCCGACGCGCTCGTGGAGGGCACGCCCGCCGTGATCGCGTCGTTCGGCGGGCCGGGTGCGGTGATGCCGGTGGTGACGGTGTCGCGGCGGGCATTCGCGGGGTACTGGGAGTACCTGCTCGAGAACGCGATCTTCACCAGCCCGCCGCACCGCTTCTTCGGCGGAGCGGCGCTGATGTCGACCGGCGGCAGGCTGGTGGGCGTGGGGTCGCTCATCGTGCCCGACGCCATCCCCGGTCCCGATGATGGTCCCGATCGTGGGCCCGATCACGGGTCCGATGATGAGTCCGATCGTGAGCCCGATCATGGACCCGATCGTGGGCCCGCTCGCGGGCCCGGCAACATGTTCGTGCCGGTCGCGCAGCTCAAGGCGGTGCTCGCGGACCTCATCGTGTCGGGGCGCTCGGCGAATCCCCCGCGGCCGTGGCTCGGGGTCTTCGCCGAAGAGCGCGACGACGGCCGGGTCGTGGTGCGGAGCCTCGCCGCCGGCGGTCCCGCCATGCGGGCCGGTATCGAGCCGGGCGACGTCATCGTCACCGCCGGCGACCTTCCCGTGGACGGCCTCGCCGACTTCTACCGCAAGCTGTGGAGCGGGCGCGGACCGGGCGACCGGGTGACGCTCACCGTGGAGCGCGGCGGCGAGTCACGCAGCATCGAGGTCCTCGGCGGCAACCGGTACCGGTGGCTGCGGCTCGGGTCCGGCTCCTGACCGGAGCGCAGGCGTCGCGGCAGCCGGGCGGACGCGCGGCTCGGCCGCGGTCTCGGGGGTCCGCGCCGATTCCCGCCGTACCGACTCCCGCCGTACCGACTCCCGCCGTACCGACTCCCGTCGCACCGATTCCCGTCGCGCCGACTCCCGTCGCGCCGATGGATGCGCGCAGCCCCGCGAGACCGGGGCCCCGGACGGTGGCCGCATCGCTCAGGCATCCGGGACGTCGATCCGGTGGATCGTGACCGGGCGGCTGCGCCCCCTGACCGTCACCGTTCCCAGCGCTTCGAACGCGAAGCGGTCGGGGCCGGCGAGCTCGCGGGTGCGCCCGGAGACGATGATCCGCGTGCCGTACTCCTTGTTCAGCGCCTCGAGCCGGGCCGCGAGGTTCACGTCGTCGCCGTGCACGGTGTAGCCGAGACGATCCTGCGCACCGACCAGCCCGCCGACCACGACACCGGTGTTGATCCCGATCCGCGAGGCGAGCCGCAGACCCGAGCCGAAGGTGCGCGCGGAGAGGAGGCGCTGGATCTCGATCGCCGCCCGCACCGCGCTCGCGGCATGGTCGTCCAGCGCCCCGGGGAGGTTGAAGGTCGCCAGGATGGCGTCCCCCTGGTACTGGTTGACGACCCCGCCGTGGCGGACGATCGGCTCGGTGACCGCCGCGAAGTACTCGTTCAGGGTCGAGATCAGCTCGACCGGCGTCATCCCCTCGCTCAAGGTGGTGAACCCCTGGAGGTCGCTGAAGAAGATCGTGGCCTCGCGGACCTCGCCGGCGCCCGCCTCGACGCGCTTCTCCGACGTCTTGACCTGGGCGGCCACCTCGCTCGGCACGAAGCGGGAGAGCTCCGCCGCCGCGGCGCCCTCGACCACCGAGCGGATCAGGAGGTCGCGCGCGCGGGTGATGGCGACGGCGAGGATCCCGGTCACGATCAGCACCGAGATCACCTTGTCGAACTCCGCGCCGAGCAGGATGCGGTTCGAGGTCATGTACTCGACGTAGTCGCGGGTGATCATCGGGTGGCCGGCCGCCATGCGGGCCGCGTAGAGCACCATCAGCAGCCACCCGAGCGCCGCCGCCGCGCCGGCGAGCAGCACGTACTGCGCCTCGAACCTGAGCGCCCGCAGCGCGATGAAGATGAAGACGTAGAGCAGGGTGGGCACCTTGAGATAGAACGACGCGGGCTGCCCGTACTTGACGTGGATGCTCCAGATGAGCGCGAGCAGCAGCGCCATGTCGGCGACGACCGAGACGTGGAGCAGCCAGTCCGGGAGGGCGCGCCGGTGGGCCAGAACCACGCGCACGAGGGTGAAGAGCAGGTACGCGCCGAGCACCCACGGCTCCGGCGCGAACGCCGGCTCGGCCGTGTACGGCTCGGGCGAGAGCGCGTAGAGGACGGAGAACGTCGCCACGATCGCGAGCTGAATCCAGCCGACCACGATCTCGCCCGACTCCTGCTGGCGCCGGATCGCGTCCCGCACCCTCCCCGGCAGGGGCGGGGTCTCGGAGCTCATCGGCAACCGCACCGGCAGGCGCATGCTCGACCTCGATCCTCGTCGTGTCCGAGCTCCGGAGCATCGCGGCGCCCGAGGAATGCGCCGAGGCAGGCAAATGCTCCGCCGGTGACCGCCGCCCGCCGATCTCCCGCGGCTTCCGCCGCATGCGAAGCGCGGGAATCCTATCGCAGCCGCCGTCGATTCCGCCATCGGCCGGCATCGCCGGCAGCAATTCCCGCCAGCGTCCGGAGAGGCCGTCCCGTGGTGGGATTCCGGCGCGATCCCGACCCTCGGGGCGCCGGGTCGAGGGGAACTCAGGGGCATGTTCCCGCCTGGCGGGAATGGCCGCGCCCGCACCGGCAACCGTGACTTGGCGAGGGATGCGGGCTAGGCTCGCGCGCCTCGACGAACCGATCGGTGCAGGCGTGATCGCATCCCCCAGATTCGACCGGGTGCTGGTCTACAGCCACGACTCCTTCGGACTCGGGCACCTGCGCCGGTGCCGGACCATCGCGCACTCGCTCGTCGCGCGCCGCAAGGCGCTGTCGGTGCTCATCCTCTCGGGCTCGCCGATCATCGGGAGCTTCGACTTCCGCACCCGCGTCGACTTCGTCCGCGTCCCCGGCGTCATCAAGCTGCGCAACGGCGAGTACTCCTCGCTCAGCCTGCACATGGACATCGCGGAGGTGCTGCGGATGCGCGCCTCCATCATCCGGCATACCGCGGAGGTGTTCGCGCCGGACATCTTCATCGTCGACAAGGAGCCGCTCGGGCTGCGCGGGGAGATCCAGAGCACGCTCGAAGCGCTCCGGGCCCGCGGGACCCGCCTCGTGCTGGGGCTGCGCGACGTGATGGACGACCCGGCCCTGCTCTCGGAGGAGTGGGAGCGGAAGAACGCCATGTCGGCGCTCGACACGCTCTACGACGACATCCTCGTCTACGGGCTGCCGCAGGTGTACGACCCGCTCGAGGGCCTGGGGCTCTCGGCCTCGATCCGGCGGAAGATGACCTGGACCGGCTACCTCGAGAGCATGGCCTCCGGCGACGGGTCCGGGATCCCCGCCGCGACCGCCCTGCCGGAGCCCTTCGTCCTCGTCACCCCCGGCGGGGGAGGGGATGGCGAGGACCTCATCGACTGGGTCGTCGGCGCCTACGAGTCGGACCCGGGGCTGCCGCATCCGGCCCTGATCGTGTTCGGGCCCTTCATGCGCCCGCGCCGGCGCGAGCAGTTCCGCATGCGCATCGCGCGGCTCGACCGGGTGGAGGCGATCACCTTCGACGCCCGGTTCGAGAACCTGATGGCCCGCGCCGCCGGCGTCGTCGCGATGGGCGGGTACAACACGTTCTGCGAGATCCTCACCTTCGACAAGCCGGCGGTCATCGTGCCGAGGCGCCGCCCGCGGCGGGAGCAGACCATCCGGGCGTCGCGGGCCGAGCAGCTCGGGCTGGTGCGGATGCTGAGCGACGAGCGCGGACGCGACCCCGCCGCCATGGCCGGGGCGCTGCGCGGGATCCTCTGCCAGCCACGCCCGTCGGATGTCGTGGTGCCCGGCCTGCTGGAGGGCCTCGACAACATCCATCGGCTCGTCGAGCGGTGGCTCGATGCGCGCGGTGAGCGTCCCCGCGCCCTGCGCGCCGCGGGCGACGCCCCGCGCTGAGCCCACCCCCGTGCGCCGCCCCGTCGCGGTCGTCGTCAAGGGCTGGCCGCGCCTTTCGGCGGGAACGCGAACGCGAACCCGTGCGCCTCGCGCCGGGGTCGTCGCGGTCGTCGTCAAGGGCTGGCCACGCCTGTCGGAGACGTTCATCGCGCAGGAGATCCTCGCCCTGGAACGGCGCGGGCTCGAGCTCCTCATCGTGTCGCTGCGGCGCCCGACGGATCGGTTCACGCATCCGATCCACGCCGAGGTCCGCTCCCCCGTGCACTACCTGCCGGAGTACCTGCACGAGGCCCCGGGCCGCGTGCTCCGCGCCTGGAAGGCGGCGCGCAGGCTCCCGGGGTACCGGCGCGCCCGCTCGACGTGGCTGGCCGACCTGGCGCGCGACCGCACCCGCAACCGCGTGCGGCGTTTCGGCCAGGCGCTGGTGCTGGCGGCGGAGCTCGGCGGGGTCGAGTCGATTCACGCGCACTTCCTGCACACCCCCGCGTCCGTCGCCCGCTACGCGAGCGCGATGCTCGGCATCGGGTGGAGCTTCTCCGCCCATGCGAAGGACGTGTGGACGACGCCGGAGTGGGAGAAGCGGGAGAAGCTCGCCGACGCCGGGTTCGGGGTGACCTGCGCCCGCGCCAACCTCGATCACCTCGCGGCCCTCGCACCGTCGCCGGACGCGGTCGAGCTGGTCTACCACGGCCTGGACCGCGCGCGGTTTCCCGCTCGCACGGCGGACCGGCCGCCCCGCGACGGCTCCGATCGGTCCGATCCGGTGCGGCTCCTCTCGGTCGGCCGGCTGGTGGAGAAGAAAGGCTTCGACGACCTGCTCGCGGCGCTCGCGATGCTGCCCCCCGCGCCGGCCTGGACGCTGGACGTCGTGGGCGGCGGCGCGCTCGCGGCGCGGCTGCGCCGGCAGGCCGCCGCCCTCGGCCTCGGCGACCGGGTACGCTGGCACGGGAGCCTCCCGCACGACCGGGTGATCGGACACTTCGCCGGCGCGGACCTGTTCGTCCTCGCCTCGCGCATCACCGCCGACGGCGACCGCGACGGACTGCCGAACGTGCTGATGGAGGCCCAGCTCCTCGGCGCCGCGTGCGTAGCGACCCGGGTGTCGGGAACGCCCGAGCTGATCGAGCACGAGGTCAACGGGCTGCTCGTCGCGCCGCGCGACCCCGGCGCGATGGCCGCGGCGCTCGAACGCGCGATCGCCGACCCCGCGCTGCGCGCCCGCCTCGCCGGGGCCGGCCGGCGGGTGATGGAGACGAGGTTCTCGTTCGAGGATGGCGTGGGGAGGATCGCGGCGCGGCTGACGGCGGCCGCGGCATCGCGCTCGGCTCCGGGGCCGGGTCCCGCGCCGCCTCGCGCCGCCGGCGGCCCCGCGTCATGACGACCGCTCCCGGCAACGCCCGGGGCCTCCCCCGGATTCCCGCGACAGAGGAGAGGACCGGCGGCCTCCCGCCTCCGGAGCACATGAAATGCTCCCGCCGCGGCCCGCGGGACGCCCGGGGCCTCCCCCGGATTCCCGCGACAGAGGAGAGGACCGGCGGCCTCCCGCCTCCGGAGCACATGAAATGCTCCCGCCGCGGCCCGCGGGACGCCCGGGGCCTCCCCCGGATTCCCGCGACAGAGGAGAGGACCGGCGGCCTCCCGCCTCCGGAGCACATGAAATGCTCCCGCCGCGGCCCGCGGGACGCCCGGGGGCTCCCCCGGATTCCCGCGACAGAGGAGAGGACCGGCGGCCTCCCGCCTCCGGAGCACATGAAATGTTCCCGCCGCGGCCCGCGGGGCGCCCGGGGGCTCCCCCGGATTCCCGCGTGACGGCGAGCCCCGGAGCCGTTGCGAGGATTGCGGGTGCGCAGCGTGAGGATCGCGTTCTACGCACCGCTCAAGGTGCCGGATCACCCCACCGCGTCCGGCGACCGGCGCATTGCCGGGCTGCTGGTGCGCGCGCTCGTACATGCGGGATACGAGGTGGAGACCGCCTCGCGGCTGAGGACGTTCGACGGCGCCGGCGACCTCCGCCGCCAGCTCCGGCTCGCGCGCGTCGCGAAGGCGCAGGCGGGCGAGCTGTCGCGCCGGTGGCTCGGCTCGTCCCGGGCGCCCGGGTGCTGGCTCACCTACCATCTCTATCACAAGGCGCCCGACTGGATCGGGCCCCGGGTGAGCGCCCGGCTGGGCATTCCCTACCTGGTGGCGGAGGCGTCGCATGCGCCGAAGCAGGCGCGCGGCCGGTGGCGGCATGGCCATCGTGCGGTGGCGGCCGCGCTCGCCTGCGCGGACCGGCTGATCACGCTCAATCCCGACGACGTCCCCGGTCTGGAGCGGCTGCTCGGCGAGGATGCGCCGATCGTCCGGCTCGCGCCCTTCCTGGACGTGCGCGCGCTCGCACCGCCGGGCGCGCGGGCGCGCCGTCGCGCCCGCCTCGCCCGCATCGTGGGCGCCGATCCGTCGGCCCCTCTCCTCGCCTCTGTCGCGATGATGCGCCGCGGGCGCAAGGCGGAGTCGTTCAGGCTGCTCGCGCGGGCGCTCGAGCGCATCGCGCACGTCCCCTGGCACCTGCTCGTCGCGGGGGACGGCCCCGCGCGCGCCGAGGTCGAAGCCGCGTTCGCGCCGCTCCGCGCCGCCGGCCGGGTGACCTTCTCCGGCCCGCGGTCATCGCCGGTGCTGTACGGGATCGTCGGCGCCTGCGACCTCTTCGTGTGGCCCGCGCTCGGAGAGCCGCTGGGCATGGCGATGCTCGAAGCCCAGGCGCTCGGGGTCCCGGTGATCGCCGGGGACGCGCGCGGCGTCGGCGCCGTCGTCGCCCACGGCGAGGGGAGCTGGCTCGTGCCCGAGGGCGATCCGGCGGCGTTCGCGGACGCGGTGGCGCGGGCGCTCGCCGACCCTGCGGCGCTGACCGAGGCCGGAGCCGCGGCCCGCGCCCGCGTCCGGGCCGGGCACGGGATCGAGACGGCCGCGCGCCGGCTCGACCGGTGGATCGGCGAGGCGGTGGCGGCGCCGGGACGGCGCCCGGAGCGGCCGGGAGGAGGAGCCTGGCCGGTGATCGAGGTTGCGCCCGACAACCCCGAGCAGGAGACTGCGGAGAGCGACCGGGAGGAGGAGTCTGGCCGGTGATCGAGGTAGTGATGATCCGGCACGCCATGACGGCGTGGAACGAAGCGGGACGCATCCAGGGCCGGACCGACGTGCCGCTCGGAGAGCGGGGGCGCCGGACGCTGGCCGGACGCCGGCTCCCGGCGCGGTTCGCGTCGTTCCCGGTGCATTCGAGCCCGCTCGCCCGCGCGGTCGAGACCACGGCCCTGCTCGGACTCGGGACGCCGGTGCTCGACCCGCGCCTCATGGAAATGGACTGGGGCGAGTGGGAGGGCGAGACCCGCGCCTCGATGGCGGCGGCGGACCCGGACGGCGTGGCGCGCAACATGGCGCGGGGGCGGGACTTCCGGCCACCGGGCGGAGAGAGTCCGCGCGAGGTGCAGGCCCGCATCGTCGACTGGGCCCGGAGCGTCGCCCACCCGCGGCCCGACGGCGGTCCTTCCGACGGCGGTCCTTCCGACGGCGGTCCTTCCGGCGGTGATCCTTCCGACGGCGATCCTTCCGACGGCGGTCCTTCCGGCGGTGATCCTTCCGGTGCAGGTGACCGAAGCTCCTGGAGTCGGCGGCCAGTCGATGCCCTTCGGGACGGCTCCCGCCTTCGCACCGCGCCTTCGCTCCCTCCGTCACCCGGCCACGGAAGGATGGCGCCGGGCGCCTCGACACCCGCCGGCCCGGTGGCCACGGGCCTCCCTCCGTCACCCGGCCACGGAAGGATGGCGTCGGGCGCCTCGACACCCGCCGGCCCGGTGGCCACGAGCCTCCCTCCGTCACCCGGCCACGGAAGGATGGCGTCGGGCGCCTCGACACCCGCCGGCCCGGTGGCCACGGGCCTCCCTCCGTCACCCGGCCACGGAAGGATGGCGCCGGGCGCCTCGACACCCGCCGGCCCGGTGGCTACGGGCCTCCCTCCATCATCCGATCACGGAGGGATGGCGCCCGGTGTGGTCGCGGTCACCCACAAGGGCGTCATCAAGGCGGCGCTGGGACTCGCCTGCGACTGGGGCCTTACCGGCAAGGCCCCGGTGCGCCTCGACTGGTCCTGTGCGCACCGGTTCCGGTTCGACCCGCGGACCGGGGAGCTCGTGCTCGAAGAGCCGAACATCCGGCTCGGCCGGGATGGACAGTGCGCCGGGACCAGCGCCGCGCCGTCGTCGTCCGTACCGGTCCCGCCGGGACCCGCGCCCCGCGGCGGCCTCCGGTGAACGTTCCTTCCACCGCCGGGGTCATGCCCGCTCCCTGCACGGGAAATCGGAGGCGAAGCGCTCCTGCCACCGCGTCCGGGGTCATGGCCCATCGACGCTCTTGCGGAGCGGCCCGGCCGAGCAGTCCGGGAGCATGAGGTGAGTGCGCTCCACCGCGCCGGGGTCATGGCCCATCGACGCTCTTGCGGAGCGGCCCGGCCGAGCAGTCCGGGAGCATGAGGTGAGTGCGCTCCACCGCGCCGGGGTCATGGCCCATCGACGCTCTTGCGGAGCAGCCTGGCCGAGCAGTCCGGGAGCATGAGGTGAGTGCGCTCCACCGCGTCCGGGGTCATGGCCATCGACGCTCTTGCGGAGCAGCTTGGCCCAGCAGCCTGGAAGCATGAGGTGAGCGCGCTCCACCGCGTCCGGGGTCATGGCCCATCGACGCTCTCGCGGAGCAGCCTGGCCGAGCAGCCTGGAAGCATGAGGTGAGTGCGCTTTCCACCGCGCCCGGGGTCATGATCTGGGTCCAGCACCTGATGGGGATCGGCCATCGGCGTCGCGCCGCCGCCATCGCGCGCGCCCTTGCCGAGCGCGGGGCCCGCGTCGCATTCGTGTCCGGCGGAGTGGGCGTCCCCGAGGTCGACCCCGGCCGGGTCCGGGTCGTGACGCTCCCCGCCGCGCGGGCCGCGGATGCAAGCTGTCGCGCGCTGGTGGACGCGCGCGGCAGCGAGGTGGACGACGCCTGGCGCGCCGCCCGCCGCGCCGCGTTGCTCGCGGCGTTCGAGGAGCATGCGCCGCAGGTGCTCGTCACCGAGACCTGGCCGTTCGGCCGGAGGCTGCTCGGCTTCGAGCTGGAGCCGCTCGTCGAGCGGGCCCGGGCCGCGGGGTGCCGGCTGGTCAGCTCGATCCGCGACGTACTCCAGCCGCCGTCGAAGCCTTCCCGAGTCCGGGCCGCCGCCGACCGGGTGCTGGAGAGCTACGACGCGGTGCTGGTGCACGGCGACCCCACCTTCGTCGGGCTCGACGCGAGCTTTCCGGAGACGGGGCGGATCCGGGACCGCATCCGGTACACCGGGTATGTCGCGCAGGGGCCGGGGCCGGACGCGCCGCCCGGGGTGGGCGACGGGGAGATCGTGGTCTCCGCCGGGGGCGGGGTGGTCGCGCACCGGCTGGTGGACACCGCGCTCGAGAGCGCTCGCGGCGACCACCGCCTGCGGTGGCGGGTGCTCGTCGGCCCCAACGCCGGCGCCGACGCCCTGGCCGGCTGGCGCCGGGTCGCGCCGGCGAACGCGATCGTGGAGCCGAACCGCGCCGACTTCCGATCGATCCTCTCCCGGGCGCGAGTCTCGGTCTCCCAGGCGGGCTACAACACCGCCACCGATGTCCTGGCCACCGGCGTGCCGGCGGTGCTGGTCCCGTTCTCGGCCGAAGGCGAGCGCGAGCAGTCGATCCGCGCCCGAGTCCTCGCCGGAGCCAGGATCGCGCGGGTGGTCGAGGAGGACGGCCTGACCGCGCCGGCGCTGCTCGAGGCGATCCAGTGCGCGGCCGCGCGGAGAACGCCGGAACGCCGCACACCGGAGCGCCGCCCGGTCCGGCTCGACGGCGCCCGGGAGAGCGCCGATGCCGTTCTCGGGATCGCCCGCGCCGCCGCCCGCTTCCCCCGGGGCTGAAGCGACGGACGGTAGTGTCTCATTTTGACTTTCTTCCTCAGCGCGACATCACTGCCCCGAAGTCAAGCCGAGGCACTCCCTGGCTCGGTGTCGGAATGTTCATGGCCGGGTTGACCCTCGCGCCACATGAAGTGGAGGCGGCGTGCGGCCCGAAGACACCCGCATTCTCCCCTCTCCCCTCGGGAGAGGGGCCGGGGGTGAGGGCGCGGCGATGAGTCGGTCCCCCTCACCCCAAACCCCTCTCCCGGGGGGAGAGGGGCTTCTTTTCCGGACCAGGGGCATCCCGTCTTTGCGAACCGTGCGCGCGATGCCCTTGTCTCCAGGGTCTCCCGGAACCGGAAACGAGGGCTCTGGCAAACCGGACGTACACCCTTCCCGACGACGGGTGGCGTCTCGGCTCGAATTTCTTCCTCAACGCGACGCAACGGCCCCGGAGTCAAACTGAGACACTACCCGACGGACGTCGAAGATGCACCGGAGGCTTGGAGCCGAGCACCGGCCGTGCCGCCGCCTCCGGGGTTGAAGCGGCGGTCGTGGCGGCGAGCTGCAAGAGCGCAACGACCGCCATGCTGCCACCCGCTTCTTCCGGGATTGAAGCGATGGCCGGGGCACCGTGTCCGGCCGGGAGACGCGGGGCGCGTTCGCATGCTTCCGCATTCCTCCGCTGCCGGTATGATTTCGCCCGGCGGTCCCGAACTGCGCCGGCCGGCCGGCGCCCGCGAAGTCTCCATGGACTGGTCCGACCTCACCGACGAGCTGGACGCCTGGCGCGACCAGGGGCGGGTCGCGTCCCTGTGGTGGCGCGACGACGATGCCGCGGCGCCGGCGCCGGGGCTCGAACGCCTTGTCCGTCTGGCGCGCGCGCATGAGGTGACGGTGGGGCTCGCGGTCATCCCCGCGCTTGCGGAGCCCGCTCTCGCGTCATGGATCGAAGCGGCGCCGGTCGAGGTGCTGCAGCACGGATGGGCGCATCGCAGCCATGCCGCGCCCGGCGGGAAGAGGTCGGAGCTCGCGAGCCATCGGGAGCCGGACGAGGTGGCGGCCGAGCTGACGAGGGGCTTCCGGAGGCTGGGCGGGATCGCCGGCGACCGGCTCCGGCCGGTGCTGGTCCCGCCCTGGAACCGGATCGCCCCGGACCTGCTGCCGGGCCTGCCGCGCATCGGATTCGGGGGCCTGTCGACCTTCGGTCCCCGTCCCGCGGCGGAGCCGGTGCCGGGGCTCAGGCAGGCGAACTGCCACGTCGACGTGGTGGACTGGCGGGACGGCCGGGGCTTCGTGGGGTGCGGTCGGGCGCTCGCCGCCGCGATCGGTCATCTCGCGTCGCGTCGTGCGCGTTCCGTGGACCCGGACGAGCCGACCGGGCTGCTGACCCACCACGCCGTCCACGAGGAGTCCACGTGGACGTTCGTCGCCCGGCTCCTCGAATGCACGCGGCGCCATCCGGCGGCGCGCTGGCTTGCGCCGGGCGAGGCGGTCCCCGGATGACGAAACACCGCTCCGGGACTTCCGGCGAAGCCGAGACCCCTGGCGATCCGGGCGCCTCGTCCGTCTCGTCCGTACCATCGCGCCGTGGCGGGCCTCGATCGCCGCGGTCGCGCACCGCGACCCCCGACGATCCGGGCGTCTCGTCCGTACCGTCCGTACCGTCGCGCCGTGGCGGGCCTCGGTCGCCGCGGTCGCGCACCGCGACCCCCGACGATCCGGGCGTCTCGTCCGTACCGTCCGTACCATCGCGCCGTGGCGGGCCTCGATCGCCGCAGTCGCGCGCCGCGACCCCCGACGACCGGGACGTACCGTCCGTACTGGCCCTCCCCGGCGGGGGGCATGTGGGCTACCGCTTCCTGCCGGGCCGGGCCCCGACGGTCGTGTTCCTCTGCGGCTACGCGTCGGAGATGTCCGGGACCAAGGCGCGGTTCCTGCACCGCACGTGCGCCGAGGCCGGGCACGCATACCTGCGTTTCGACTATCGCGGTCGGGGCGCGTCGTCCGGACGATTCGAAGACGGCACCATCGGCTCCTGGACCGACGACGCCTGCGCGGTGATCGGGGCGGTCACACGGGGGCCGCTCGTCCTCGTGGGGTCGAGCATGGGCGGGTGGATCATGCTGCTCGTGGCCCGCCGTCTGCCCGAGCGGGTGCGGGCCCTGGTGGGCGTCGCCCCGGCGCCCGACTTCACCGAGGACGGGATGTGGCCGCGACTATCCGCGAGCGAACGCGAGACGCTCGCGACCCGGGGCGTCATCCACGTGCCGAGCGAGTACTCCGACGATCCGTACCCGGTGACGCTGCGCCTCGTCGAGGACGGCCGCACGCGGCTGCAGTTGCGGGACCCGATCCCCCTCGACTGTCCGGTCCGCCTCATTCACGGCTGGCGCGACGACGACGTGCCGTGGCGGACGTCGCTCCGCCTCGCCGCGAGGCTGCGCTCGAGCGACGTCACGGTGGAGATCGTCGGCGACGGCGACCACCGGCTGTCGCGGGACACGGACCTCGCGCGCCTCGCCCGCACGCTGCACGGCGTTCTCGGTGTCCGTGGCGCCTGACCGGCCTCCGGAGCCCCGTCCCGTGAACGGTGCAGCCGGAATCGAGCCGGCCGCCCGGGTCGTCCGGGCCCTGGCCGACGGGCGTTCTCGGGGTCCGTGGCGCCTGACCGGCCTCCGGAGCCCCGTCCCGTGAACGGTGCGCCCGGAATCGAGCCGGCCGCCCGGGTCGTCCGGGCCCTGGCCGACGGACGGCCCCGCGGCCGCGACGCCCTCGCGCGCGGGTGCGGGATGGACGCGACGGCTCTCGATGGAGCGCTCGGGCGGCTGGCCGGTCTCGGGGTCGAAACGATCGCCGAACGGGACGCGGTCTCCCTGCCGGCGCCGGTCGACCTGCTCGATGCGGGACGGATTCGGCGCGCCATGCCGCGTCTCGGGTCCGAGGCGGTGCACGCGCGTTTCGCCGTCGATTCCACCAGCTCCTTCCTCGCCGCGCGCCTGCGGGAGGGCGCCCCGGCCCCGGAGCTCTGCGTCGCCGAGGTCCAGACCGCGGGCAGGGGACGCCGGGGCCGGCGCTGGGTCTCGGGGGTGGGGCGAAGCCTGGTGCTGTCGGTCTCGTGGCGCCTTGCCGCGCATGGGGAGGGGCCGGGCGGGCTGTCGCTCGCCGCCGGGGCCGCGCTCGCCGAGTCGCTCGCCGCCGACGGGTTCGGCGGGGTGATGCTCAAGTGGCCGAACGACCTGGTCGTCGAGGACCGAAAGCTTGCGGGCATCCTGGTCGAGGTGAGTCGTTCCGGGTCGGGCCCGGCCGCGTGCGTGCTCGGGGTCGGCTTCAATCTGGACCTCGCGCCGGCCGACTCCGGCCGAATCGGTCAGCCGTGGACCGATTTTGCGACCGCGTTCGGACGGGTGCCGGCACGCAGCGCGCTGGCCGCGCGGGCCGCCAACGCGCTCCTCGACGCCCGCGAGCGGCTTCGGGACGGCGGCATGGCGTCCGTCGCCGCGCGGTGGCGCGAGCGCGACGCGCTGCGGGGGCGGCCGGTGCGCGTGCTGTCCGCGGGGGCGCCGGTCGACGGGACGGCGCGCGGCATCGACGGCAATGGCGCCCTGCTCGTCGAACACCCCGCGGGCGTGCTCCGCTGCCGGTCCGGCGAGGTCAGCGTGCGGGCGCGAGACGGCTGAGCGCAGTCGTCACCCGTCGGAGACCATGCGTCGGTTGGTCAATCCGGAGCGGCCTGTCCGGGATTCGCCCGGTCCGGCCGACGATAGACCTTCCGGCGGTGGGCGATCCTCAGGACCAGCACCCGCAGGACTTCGTCCTCGATGTGGGCGACGATGCGCCAGTCGCCGACTCGGTATCGCCACAGCGGGGTTGCGCCACCGCACCGGCTCGCTGCTCTGGCTGCTCGCCCGCCAGCCGCCGACTCGGTATCGCCACAGCGGGGTTGCGCCGGGTCCGCTCCGAGGGCTCTTCAGCGCTGCCCCGAGCCGGCGCGGGTCGTCCATCGCCCCGAGACGCTCGCGCAGAAACTGCGTGATACGTCGCGCAGTCTGCCTGTCGAGGCTGCGCAGATCCTTCAGTGCTCCGGCGTCGAGCTCAATCCGCCAGGTCAAGCTCGCGCTCCACCTCTTCCAGCGTACAGGTTCGCGACCTTCCGGCCCGGTTGTCGATCAGGCGCTGTTCGGCGAGGTACAGGTCCTCGAGCTCGTCGAGATGCTCGAGAATCGCCTCGCGTGCGTAAAATGCCTTGGTGCGTCCAGTCGCCCTGGCGAGCCGGTCCAGGCGTTCTTCGACATCGGCGGGCAGGCGGATCGCGAGCATCGTCGGACTCCCGTGGGTATCGGACAAGTATAGCGGGCAAGGCGGCCTGCACTTCGCTCGCCATCGCCACCCCGCGATTCGCCAGCACCGTCGCCGCCGGCAGCAGCCGGTACTCCCCGTCATGCAGCCGAAATGCAAGCGACTCGTAAAGTACGTCGTTCCGCAAGGTCGTTGGCGGTGCCACAGTGCACGCTCCATCGTTTCACACACCGACGGCTACAGCGGCTACGCGCCGGTGGTACGCGAGCAGCGCCTGGTGCATCTGGCGTGTTGGGCGCACGCCCGGTGCGCCCTCTACGCGCTCTTGCCAGTCACGGGTTCCGCGCTGCCTCCAGGTCGTAGAGTGGAAAATCCATGGCGCGAGCGATGGCGGTCATCCGCCGATCGTAGCTCGCGAGCGCCACCTCCTGGCCGTTCTCGACCAGATATGCGCACGATGCCAGATGCAGGGCGTCGAGGGTCCGCAACGGACCGGGGCCGGGAAACGCCTCCAGCGCCCGCGCCAGAACCCGCGGGGCGAGTTCCAGCAGCGCGACCCGCCCGAGCAGCCAGCGGGCCGCCTCGCCATGCGATCCGGCGAGCCCGCGCCCGTGCAGCGGAGTCCATATCTCGTATTCCAGCAGCCGGCTGGAGACCAGGACCCCGTCCCAGAGCGCTGCCGGGGGCTGATGATCCTCGGCGAGGAGATGCGCAAGCGCGACCGATGTGTCGAGATAGATCATCGGTCGCGCCGGCTCTCGTCCAGCTCCGCCAGAACCTCGTCCAGCCGGGTGACCGGCGGCGGCTTCGGCGGTGGCCCCGAACCGGACAGCGCCGGCGGCACGAGCACGCCGGACCGCACCGCATCGGCCAGGAAGGCATCGGCGAGAACCGGACTCCGAGTCTCCCTGAGTGGTCCCAGCTCCGCTACCACCCGATCCCGGTCCGTCACCAGGACCGTCTCTCCCGACGCGGCGAGCCTGACATACTCGCTCAACCGGCTGTTCAGCACCTTGATCCCGACTGATCTCATATGTCCAAGGTAGCGACCGGTCGCTACTCCGTCAACCGTCGAATGCGGGTCCCGGCAATTCCCGCCAGCGCCCGGAATAGGCCATACCGTGGTGGAATTCTGGCGTCACTTCGACCTTCAGGGTGTCGAATCGAGGGGATCTCAGGAGTCTGTTCCCGTCTGGCGGGAATTGCTGTGCGAGTCTCAGCGGTCCGAGATCCTCAGCATGTAATCGAGCGCGCCGCGAACCTCGGCTTCGGCTGCCGTTCCATCCTTGCCAAGGGGTGGATCAAGCAGGTGCTCGGCTTTCGCCGATTCAGTGTGCGCGGTCTGGAAAGGTGCGGGGCGAGTGGGACTTGGTCTGTCTGGCATTGAACGTGCGGCGGCTGCGGGGCCTGTGGGCGGCCTGAGGACGGCCTCATGGGAGGGTCTGTTCGGCCATCCAACCCCCTGAAGGACTGCGCGGGCACCGCGGCTCACTCACTGCCCGTGCGCCCAACGGACCCCATTCCGCTCCGCGGGACGGATCAGTCCTCACTCATCTTGCTTCCCATTGCCGTCATGGCCTCCTACGGTGCAGACAGACTCCGAGGAGGAGTAGTGCGTTCCCCCGCTCGTGCTATGATCGATTCTGCATCATCGCGCAAGACCCGGGCCGGGTCACCTGCTGAATAGAACAGCCAACTCCGGCGCGGATTCGCTACCTGCGTTCGGCAAATAGGCAGGACTTCGCGTGTCTCTGCGCGATGATCCAACGGCCCGGCGCCAATCGCCAATTCCGGCAGCCGGAAATGCACCTACCAGGAGCAGAGACATGACTAAGGGAAAAATCGTTTTTGTCGGTAATTTCTGGGAGTACTTCGGGCTATCGATTGCCCTGTTGATCCTATCTGTTGTTACTTTAGGGATCGCACTGCCGTATTGGGTATATTGGTCCTTCAAGTACTTCTTCGGGAAAATGGAGATCGAAATATATTGACCGCCTTAGACTGGACGACCTTTGCGCGGAGTCGTAGCAAGGGTCAGGTCACGGCCCGCTGGCACCGGGCAACTCACATTGTCCGGCGTCGCAAAGCATGCTCACAGTCATGGCAGTCGCCCACCGAGCCCATCGAGGGGACGCCCCCCCTCTCGCGGCAACGGGTCCCGAACGCGTACGACGTACACTGGCTGCCTTGGTCGGAGTGATGGATGACGCACTGCCCGGGGCGTCGCTGGCCCAACGCCATGTGGCGCGGGATCGGGCACGCGAACCGACGGAGCGCCTCACCCGTGCGCCACGGGGTCACCGAATTCCCACGGGATCGCCGAGTTCCGCCGTCCTGCCTCGGAACCTCGGCCCCGGCACGGATGCCGCCGCCGGCTTAGCTCAGTTGGTAGAGCAGTTGCCTTGTAAGCATCAGGTCGTCAGTTCGAGTCTGACAGCCGGCACCAACCTTCTTTCCCGCACGGCTCGCGAACGTTCCCGTTCGTTCGCGAGCCGTGCGCCCTCGGAGAACGATGCGGTGCAATCCTGGTGACCGGTCGCGGATGAGGGCCGGCGCCGGTGGCGGGCTCGACGGTAGCCACGGGTTCCGTCGTTCAGGAGCCTCCGGGTGGTCCTTGCCCGGACCCGGCGAGTGCCTGCGAACGAAGACCCTGTGCGGGGTCCCGGGATACTCGCCGTGAGTGCGCGGCGGGCGCCGCCTCCGAACGGAGAGCCCGCCCCTGCGACGGCTCTCCCAGCGCAACACGCCGCGCAGCATGAGGCTGTCCTCGGCGGCGGTTGCGGCGCTCTGTCGATGCTCGCCCTCGCCCCGGACCGCAAACCGCTTCACACCGCCTGCGATCAGTTCCGGACCCTCGCTCAGCATTCCGCGCCCGCCTGCCGCGGTGCTCGCAAACGCCAGTCCACGGCGTACGCCGCGTCGCACTCCTCGTCGACCCGACCCTCGCCCACAGGTTCGAACCGTCCGGAGACAGCCATGCCGCGTAAGGGTGCATCGCGATCTTCGGCTGGCCGGAATCCCGGATGATGATTGTCTCGATGGAAGTAACCCATTGAATTAATTGGAGACTGTAAAGAGAACGAATCGTTCTCGGGTGGATCTGGCCGCCGGAAGTGGTGAAGCGGCCGCCACAACAGCCACGGCTGCGGATCATCGAGGAAGGTACGTGGAATAACGGTCGGCTCCAAGTCGATAGCCAGCAGGGACAAATCCACTGGCGGGCATTTTCCACGACTCCGGATCCTGATAATCTGCTGAACATTGGTCCATTCCCCAGCGCCACCCCGCCATTCCGCGCATTGATGAGTCAGTGGCTAGGAACACACTGCCCCTCCGTCAATCGAATTGCATTCGGGGCCAATCTGATGTTCCCGACCAGCTCTCTGCAGGAGGCCCATGCCTGCCTAGATGGCATGTTGCCCGCCGTTTCAGTCGCCGCCGATGGCAGCCGCGATCTAATGTACCGGATCAATAGGAGGCGCAGGTCCCGATATGGTGACGGCTTGGAGATCAATCGGTTGGCGACATGGTCTGCCGCAGAGGGCATGGGGCTCGAAATAATCATTGTTGCCGGTGTGCCCTCCGCGCGACCTGCGAATGCGAGGCAATTCTGTCGGCTGGAACTCGACATCAATACAGTCCCGATTCCAGACCGGGAAATTCCCCGAGAGACATTGCCGGTTGTTTTTGAAGAACTCGTTGACACCGCAATAGAAATTGCCGAGAAAGGAGATGTTCCGTAATGGCACTTGAGCCGACATATGCAGAACCCGGAACCGATTCCTGCCCGCCCCTGTCCGAGTATCGAGATCACGAGCGATCAAGTCTTTCGATTGTCTCGGACGCAGAGGAAATTGCCCCGCTCAGGAGCCCGACGGTTTTCCGAGTATGGGTGAATGGAACTCTGCATCGCAGGCGCGCATACGAGCGGATCTGCGCATGGATGCTGGTAAGCTCGGCCACTACCACCAAATTCGAGCGGACAACGGCGGAGGAATTACCCCCCCAGTTGCCGGCCGAGGTCGAGACGTCTATCAAAAAACTCGTCAATCTCCCTCCGGGATGGGACGGGTACGATGGAATCCCCGTTCGGCCTGAAGTCGCGCAGCATGCTCGTCGTTTCATGTCGGTGATCCGGGATTGCACGCAGCTTGTCCCGGATTTCGTTCCTCTATCTGACGGTGGGTTGCAACTGGAGTGGTTCGTCGGTGCTTACGAAGTTGAGGTGGCGATTGCCCCCGATGGTACGGCACATGTCTACTTCGAATGCACAAACGATGGACGAATCAAGGAGTTTTCCTTGGGTAATTCACTCGACATTGAGGAAATCGCTCCTTTCTTCCAAGAGCTGCGCCGGTAAATGAGCTGTGCAACGATGCGCGCCCCTCAGCGGGATGCGGACGGGTGCGTAAGACCCCACGACCACGAGCAGATTCAAGACGAAGATATTATGTTGCGGGGTATCTCCGAGCACTGGATCAAGCCCGCCCCCGACGGAGGGCATCGAATTTCCTCCGGCGCATTCCAGCCGTCCAGTGACAAATACGGCGGACTTTCTCTCGGGGCGAAAAAGGTGCTGGAATGCTTGGAGAGGACCACCGAAGAATGGTCGGCTGGACGATTCTCCGCAGTCGTCTGCTTCCCGGCGGGGATGCTTCGAAACGTCGGTGTACAGATCGGTTGGGACCCGTTGGACGATGATCCTGCCCACTGCAACGCATGGGCGAAATCGGGAGGACCCTTCCCGAAGACGCAATCGCTCAGGAAGCGCCTCGCCACTAAGACTAAACGGCGGTTTCTCGGAGCCCAGATCCCCGAAATCTCCTGAAGGGCGGTCCTATGTGGATGGAACGGGGTGTGTCCCCAGAGCTGATCAGTGCCAATGATGTTTGCCCGTCGAAGGGGCACGACATTGTCAGGACGAGCCACGCCGGATCGATAAGTGTTCGCGAGTACAGGCCGGCCGCGCGTGGTCTCGGCGAGCCGTCGCCTGCGATCTTGTCGAAGGATCATGCCACACCCATCGAGGCGATCTGCCGCTTCGCCTGCGTGATGGTCGCGCTCGGGCGGGCACGGGTTGCCCGACTGCCGGACCCGCTCCGGCCGCGCGACGCGAAGCGGTCCGTCACGACCAGTGGTAGTCGGCGGCGATGCCGGCGAAGATGATCGCGCCCACCCAGTTGTTGTTCAGGAACGCCCTGAAGCAGGCGGACGGCTCGCGGTCGCGGATGAGGTACTGCTGGTACAGGAAGAGCAGCGCGGCGGCCGCGGTCGCGGCGGTGTGGAACGCGCCGAGCCCGGCCTGGCGGCCGGCGAATGCGAGGACCGCGAGCACCGCGACCTGGCTCGCTCCGACGAAGAGGCGGTCCGCGCCGCCGAACAGGATGGCGCTCGACTTGACTCCGACCTTGAGGTCGTCCTCGCGGTCGACCATCGCGTACATCGTGTCGTAGGCGACGGCCCAGGCCACCACCCCCGCGAGCAGCAGCCACGCGAGCGGCGGCACTCCGCCGGCAACCGCGGCGAACGCCATGGGGGTCCCCCATCCGAACGCGACGCCCAGGTACGCCTGCGGCAGGTACGTCCATCGCTTCATGAACGGGTAGCTCGCGGCCAGCGCCACGGCCGCGAACGAGTACATCACGGCGAGCCGGTTCAGCGTCAGCACCAGTGCGAACGCGACCAGGCACAGCGCGGCGAACACCACGAGCGCTTCCCGCGGCGTGACCCGGCCGCTCGCGATGGGCCGGCGCCTCGTGCGCCGCACGTGGGGATCGATCCTCCGATCCGCGAAGTCGTTCATGACGCACCCGGCCGAGCGCATCACGAACACGCCGGCCACGAACACCAGCACCACCGCCGGGTCGGGCTCGCCCGCCCCCGCGATCCACAACGCCCACAGCGTTGGCCACAGCAGCAGCAGCGAGCCGATCGGCTGGTGCATGCGCGCGAGCAACGCATACTGGACGATGCGTTCCCCGACGTCCGGCAGGGGCGGCATGTCCCGGTCAGTGCTCCCAGCCCTTCCCGGGCACGCTGTCGAGGAGCTGGCGGGTGTACTCGTGCCCGGGGTCCGCGAAGATCTCCGAGGTCGGCCCTCGCTCCACGATCGCCCCGTGCCGCATGACCGCGATCTCGTCGCACACATGGGCGGCGACCCGGAGGTCGTGGGTGATGAAGAGCATGGAGAGCGCGAGGGACTGCCGGAGCTCGTCGAGCAGGTCCAGCACCTGCTTCTGCACCGACACGTCGAGGGCCGAGACCGGCTCGTCGGCGAGGATCAGGGCGGGCTCCATGGCGAGCGCGCGGGCGATGCCGATGCGCTGGCGCTGGCCTCCGGAGAACTCGTGCGGATAGCGCCCCACCGCTTCCGGCTGAAGCCCCACCATCCCGAGCAGCTCGCGCGCCCGGTCCCACGCCTCGCGCTTCGGCGTGCCCCGCAGCGTCGGCCCGAGCGCGATGATGTCGCCCACCCGGTGTCTCGGGTTGAGCGAAGCGAAGGGGTCCTGGAAGACCATCTGCACCAGGTGCCGGTACGGCTTGAGCTGCCGGCGGGAGAAGCCCGCGATGTTCTCGCCGTCGAGCAGGATGTCCCCGCCGTCGGCCTTCTCCAGGCCCACCACGCAGCGCGCCAGGGTGGACTTGCCGGAGCCCGACTCGCCGACCAGGGCGACGGAGTGGCCGCGGGGCACCTCCAGGTCCACGTCGCGCACCGCGTGCACGCGCCGTCCTCGTCCGCCGAACAGGCCCGCGCGCCCGCCGTAGACCTTGTTCAGCCCCCTCAGCGCCAGTGCCGGCGCCGGGCGGTCCGGGGCCGATGCGTGCCGCGGGTGCAGGCTCGGCACCGCCGCGACCAGCGCCTTCGTGTAGTCCGCCTTCGGGTCGCGGAGCACCTCCCCGGTCGCGCCGGTCTCGACGAGGCGGCCGTCGCGCATCACCACCACCCGGTCCGCGACCTCCGCCACCACCCCGAAGTCGTGGGTGATGAACATCACCGCGGTGCCGTGCCTGCCCTGGAGCTCCTTGAGCAGGGTCAGGATCTGGGCCTGGGTGGTCACGTCGAGCGCGGTGGTGGGCTCGTCGGCGATGATGAGCGCGGGCTCCAGCGCGAGCGCCATCGCGATCATCACCCGCTGGCGCTGGCCGCCCGACAGCTCGTGGGGATAGCTCTCCGGGATGCGCTCGGGATCGGGCAGGTGCACGTCGTCGAACAGCGCCACGACGCGCCGGCGCCGCTCCTGCGCACCGATGCCGGTGTGCACGCGGAAGATCTCGTCGGTCTGCGCGCCGACCTTCATCAGCGGGTTCAGGGCCACCATCGGCTCCTGGAAGATCATGGAGATGCGCCCCCCGCGCACGGCGCGCATCTCCTCCTCGCCGGCCCGGAGGAGGTCACGGCCCTCGAAGTGGATGGCGCCGTCGACCACGCGCACGTGCGGAGCCGGCAGCAGGCCCAGGATGGCCTTGGCCATCACCGACTTGCCCGAGCCCGACTCGCCCACCACGCAGAGGATCTCGTTGCGCGCGATGGTGAGCGAGACCCCGTCCACCGCGAGC
Organism: Gammaproteobacteria bacterium; assembly: GCA_965202735.1. Classification (GTDB taxonomy): domain Bacteria; phylum Pseudomonadota; class Gammaproteobacteria; order HK1; family HK1; genus HK1. The sequence goes on along the minus strand of OZ241844.1, from coordinate 3,629,964 downwards.
GGGCGATCCGACCACGCGGGCAGCGCGACGCGCAGGTCTTCGATGCCGAGGACCGGCTCGCTCACATTCGCATTCACAGGTCGGAGAGCCGGGGGTTGAGGGCGTCGTTGAGCCCTTCCCCCACCAGGTTGATGGACAGCACGGTCAGCAGGATGGCCACCCCGGGGATGGTCACCAGCCACCACGCGTCGCGCAGGAAGCTCCGCCCGGCCCCGACCATGAACCCCCAGCTCATCAGGTTCGGGGCGCCGAGGCCGAGGAAGGAGAGGGCGCTCTCGATGAGGATGGCGGTGGCCACGAGCAGGGAGCCGGTGACGATCAGCGGCGACAGGGTGTTCGGCAGCACCTGGCGGAAGAGGATCGCCATGTCCCCCTGCCCCGCCAGCACCGCGGCCTGCACGTACTCCCGGGCCTTCACCGACAGCACCTCGCCCCGCACCACGCGGGCGATGGGGGGCCAGCTCACCACCGCGATGGCCACGATGAGGCTGGTGGCGGAGGGGGTGAGGATGGCGACGAGCACGATGGCGAAGATGAAGGACGGGATGGTCTGGAAGAACTCGGTGAGCCGCATCAGCCCGTCGTCCGCGTAGCCGCCGAAGTAGCCGGCGAGCGCGCCGACCAGCGTCCCGAAGGCGACGGAGGCGAGGGTGGCCAGGATGGCGATGACCAGCGTGGTCCGCGCCCCGTGCACGAGCCCCGCCCAGATGCTGCGCCCGAGGGAGTCGGTGCCGAACGGATGCCTGGCCGATGGCGTGAGGAAGGGCTGGGCCACGATCTCGAAGGGATGGTGCGATGACAGGAGCGGCGCCGCGACCGCGACGATGACGACGAGCCCGAGCCACGCGAGGCCGCCGATCACCCGCGGGTTGCCGAAGAAGCGCTGCCGGAAGGTGTTCACTCGTCCACCCGGATGCGCGGGTCCAGCAGCACGTAGACGACGTCCACCACGATGTTGACGAACACCACGAGGCAGGCGGAGATGAAGAAGATGCCGAGCAGGAGGTTGAAGTCCCGCGAGAACAGCGCCTCGAAGGCGAGCTGCCCGAGGCCCGGCCACGCGAACACGCTCTCCACCACCACCGAGCCGCCGAGCAGGGCGCCCACCTGCACCCCGGCCATGGTCACTACCGGGAGCAGGGCGTTGCGCAGCACGTGCCGGAAGGTGATCTGACGCTCGGTGAGGCCCTTGGCCCGCGCGGTGGTCACGTAGTCGAGTCCCCGCTGCTCCAGCATGGTGGCGCGCATCAGGCGCGTGTAGAGCGCGAGGTAGAACAGCGAGAGGGTGATGGCCGGCAGCACGAGGTGGTGGGCGATGTCGACCACCCGGTCCCACCCCTCGTGGAACATCACCACGTTCTCCATCCCCGAGGTGGGGAACCAGTCGAGCCATACCGAGAAGACCAGGATCAGCATCAGCCCCACCCAGAACAGCGGCGTCGCGTACGCGACGATCGCCCCCAGCGAGATGATGTGGTCCCGCCAGGTGCGGACCCAGATGGCGGCGAAGAGCCCGGACAGCGCCCCCACGCCGACCGAGAGCGCCAGGGTGGTGCCCATCAGCAGCAGGGTGGGCATCATCCGCTCCAGCAGGAGGTCCGAGACGCTGGAGCTGTGGCGGAAGGAGAACCCGAGGTCGAAGAAGACGACGTTCTTCACGTAGACGCCGAGCTGCACCAGCACCGGCTTGTCCAGTCCGTAGCGGGCGCGGAGCTCCTGGATGTACTCGGCCGACGCGCCGCCGGACTCGCCGGCCAGCACCTCGGCCAGGTCGCCGGGCGCGAGCTGGAGCAGCAGGAAGCACAGCACGGTGACGCCGAGGATGACCGGCACCGCCTGGAGCAGCCGCCGGACGACGTAGCGCAGGAGCCGCGGGCCGGTCATGGTCCGAACAGGCTCCGGGCCGATCCCGAACGCGCGGCGCCGGCCACCACCGGGGGCGGTGGCCGGCGCATCCGCAGGGTCATGCGACCGATGCTCGCCGGGCTACTTCATGTAGGCCCGGTCGAAGTTCGCGTACACGCCCAGCGCCGAGACGATCACGTCCGCGAACCGGTTGTTCACGACCGTGGGGAAGTTCATCTCGTGGATCCAGATGATGGGGATCTCCTCGGCGACGATCTTCAGCGCCTGGTCGTAGAGGGCGCTGCGCTTGTCTGCGTCCGGCTCCACCTTGGCCATGTCGAGCAGCCTGTCGACCTCGGGGTCGGACCAGTACGAGCCGTTGGTGAACACCGTCCCCGGCTTGATCTGGCCCGAGTGCACGGCGCGGTGCACCCCGATCACCGGGTCGGCCAGGTTGTAGAGGTAGTTCGCGGTGGTGTCGAAGTCGTGGTCGTGGTAGGTGCGCTTCAGCCAGCGCGCCACGTCTTCCTGGCGGATGGTGACCTTGATGCCGATCTTGCCGAGCTGCTGCTGCACGTACTCGCCGAAGCGGGTCCACTCCTGGCCGTAGGGCAGGGAGTCGTGCATCAGATCGAAGCGCACGCCGTCCGCGTCCTTCGCGTAGCCGGCCTCGTCGAGGATCCGGTTCGCGATCTCGACGCCGTCCTCCGTCTCGTAGGTCTTCACGTCGCCGCTGTACAGCCCGGCCGGCGCGAAGTTCGAGCTCATGGGGCCGGTGGCGGGGTTGCCGTAGCCGAACCAGATGTTGTCGATGATGAACTGGCGCTGCATGGCGTAGGCGATGGCCTGGCGCACGGGCTTGTCCGCGAGCAGCTCGCGCTCGGTGTTGAGCAGGAGCTCGGAGACCGGCGAGAACATCTCGTGGCCCCGGGTGGTGACGGTCAGGTCGGGGCTCGCGGCGAGCTTCTTCGCGTCGTTGAAGGGGACCGCGCCCATGGCCGCGAAGTGGGCCTCGCCCTTCTCGAGCGCCGCGGTGCGGGTGGAGGAGTCGAGGATGAAGCGCGCGACGATCCGGTCGAGGTACGGCCGCCCTTCCTTCCAGTAGTCCGGGTTGCGGTCGAGCCGGATGTACTGGCCCTTCTTCCACTCCGTGAACACGAACGGCCCGGACCCGACGGGCTGGTTGGCGTTCGGATGCGCGCGGAGGTCCCCCTCGCCGAAGATGTGCTCGGGCAGGATCGGCGTCTCGTAGCCGGAGAAGGCCATCAGCATGTACGGGGCGGGCTCGGACAGCACCAGGGTGACGGTGTGGTCGTCCGGGGTCTCGATGCCGGTCACCGCCGCGAAGGTGTTGGGTCCGCGCGGATGGGTGACCTTCGCGGCGTTCATGATGGAGAACTTCACGTCGGCGGAGGTGAGCGCCTCGCCGTCGTGGAACTTCACGCCCTGGCGCAGCCTGAAGGTAATGGACCTGCCGTCGGGCGAGACCTCCCAGGACTCGGCCAGGCTCGGCTGCGGCTGGAGCTCGGTGTCGTACTCCAGCAGTCCGTCGTAGATCTTCGACGTCACCATCCCGATGGGACCGGAGGTCGACAGGTACGAGGCGAGGCTCGGCGGTTCGGGCTGCACGATCATCACGAGCGTGCCGCCCTGCTGCTGGGCCGTCGCGCCGGTGGCGGCGCCGAGGCCGGCGAGCAGCGCGCCGGCCATCCCGGCGAACGTACGTCGGGTCAGTTTCATGGAACAGCTCCCTTGGTCGTTGATGGACAAGCGCCCCCGAGAATGATGACCCGCAACGGCGCGCGGGCCGGATCGGCGCTCGCTTTCGAGCCTAGCGCGCTCGCGGAGGGCGTGCAATTCCGAGTCTTGTCCAATGAGAAATGAGCCTGAAGGGAGGGTCGATATCCAGTGACACATGAGCCTGTAGCGGGAGCGATTCGGAGATCATCGGAGAATGATCGTGACCCTACAGACCCAACGGGTGCAGACCCTGGAGCAGGTGCGGCGCGTCGCCGAAGGCAACGAGCCGGTCGACTTCACCCTCGCCGAGCGGGCCTCGGCCTACGAGTTCATCCGGCGCACCCTGACGCAGTTCGACTACGCGGCGCTGGGCAAGGCCGACAAGGGCGCGGTGAAGGCGTATCTCGGGAAGATGACAGGGCTGTCACGGGCCCAGCTCACCCGGCTGATTGCCCAGCACCGCTCGACCGGACGCATCCGCGACCGGCGCGGCGCCGGGCCGTCGCGTCCCTTCACGAGGCGCTACACCGCGGCCGATATCCGCCTGCTCGCCGAGGTCGACGCCGCCCTCGGCCAGCGCTGCGGGCCGGCCACCCGGGCGGTGCTGCGCCGCCAGTACGAGCTCTTCGGCGATGCGCGCTTCGTGCGTCTGGCGGGGCTGTCGAACGGGCATCTGTACAACTTGCGCGCCTCGCGCACCTACCGCACCCGGCGCAGCGTGTTCACCCGGACCCGCGCCCGGGTCGTGGCCATCGGCGAGCGACGCAAGCCCCGCCCCGACGGACAGCCCGGATGGCTGCGGGTGGACACCGTCCACCAGGGAGACCGCGACGGGACCAAGGGGGTGTACTACGTCAACACCGTCGACGAGGTCACCCAGTACGAGCACATCGGCTGCGTGCCAGCCATCTCCGAGCGCTTCCTCGTCCCGGTGCTCGAAGCCCTCATCCGCGCCTATCCGTTCGAGATTCGGGGCTTTCATGCCGACAACGGCTCGGAGTACATCAACCCCCGCGTCGCCGCGTTGCTGAACAAGCTCCACATCGGCCAGTTCACCAAGTCGCGCCCGCGCCAGTGCAACGACAACGCCCTGGTCGAGAGCAAGAACGGCGCAGTGATTCGCTCCTACCTCGGCTACGACCACATCCCCCAGCGCTTCGCCCCCGAGGTCAACGCCTTCACCCAGGGCGTCCTCTCGCCCTATCTGAACCACCATCGCCCCTGCCTGTTCGCCACCGAGCAGCGCGACGCCCAGGGCCGGGTCCGCAAGCGCTACCGCGACCAGGACCTCGCCACCCCCTACGAGAAGCTCAAGTCGCTGCCCGATGCCGCGCGCTGGCTCAAGCCCGAGGTGACCTTCGCAGCCCTCGACGCCGTGGCCCATGCCCACAGCGACTTCGAGGCCGCCCTCGCCGTCAACGCCGCGCGCAACGCGCTGTTCCGTGCCCTCGGGCGCGCATGGGGATGCGCCGCGTAGCCGAGGCGCTCACCGCCAGGCACAGGGCATCGCACCCCACCCCGCGCCCTGTGGATTTGTGGACGAGTCCTGCGGACCGGCGCGAGCCCTTCGGGCCGTGTGGACAGCCCGTGGACAACGCTGACGCGTTGCCCACCGCCTGCCCACACTCTCGCGCCTCTCGTCCACAAGCTCCACAGGGCTCATTACCACTCATCGAGAAAACCACACCTCACACCATCAGGACTCTGGTTGACTCCCGCGATCCCCCCACCCATCATGCCTCCTCCCACCCACAACCCGACTTCGCTCCCCCAACCGCTCACTCTCGCTCCTCGTTCAGGCTCATTTCAGGATTGGAAAACACTCCCCTCTGAGCTTGCTTGCGGTGACAAAGTGTCACCGGAGACGGGTTCTTCTTCGTCTGGCGTTTTCCACAAATCTTTAGAATTCGATCATTTAGGAGTATTAGCTCGTGTCAGTTCTAGATCTACACCCGTGGCAGGTGCGCGCCTGGGGCCGATACGTGCTGGCCCGCGTCCGCGCGGCGCTGGCGGGGCGTTATCCCGTCTACGCCGAGTTCCAGGCGCTCGCGCCCGGCGGCCCGCCGTTCGAGGCGCGGCCGCTCGCATTGCTGGCGCCGGACGAGAGGGGCGAGACCGATGCCGGGCCGCTGAATGACGGGTTCGACGCGGCGTATCTGGCGGACCCGCGCAATCCGCGCTGGGTGGCGAAGCCGACGGTGGCGTATCTGTGGGCGCGCACGGTGCGCTGCAAGGGCTGCCGGGCGGTGTTGCCGCTGCTCAAGACCCGCTGGCTTTGCAAGAAGGACAGCAAGCGCGTTCTGCTTGCGATGACGCCGAAGGAGGACGGGTCCGGCGTCGATTTCGGCGTCGAGATCGGGGTGTCCCGGACCGGCGGGAATGCGGCGCAGCAGCGCGAGCACGACAAGCGGCTCGGCGCCGGCACGATGACCCGCAGCGGCGCGCGCTGCCCCTGCTGTCTGGCCATCATGACGATGGAGGACATCCGCCTCGAAGGCCGCGCCGGGCGGCTGGGCGCGGTGATGACCGCCGTCGTCGTGGATGGGCCGAAGGGAAAGGAGTACCGCCTGCCGGAGGACGAGGAGCTGCGCGCCGCGGAGGTCTCCGCCGGCGAGCTGGAAGCGTTATATGCCGACATTCCGTTCGGGTTGCCGGAGGAGCCATTGCCAGGCAAGGAGGCTCTCGGTTTTCGCATCCCGCTCTATGGCTTCGATCGGTGGGCGAAGCTGTTCACGGACCGGCAGCTTCTGGCGCTGGGCTCGGTGTTGCGGGAGATACGCCGGTGCGCTGATGGGATGGAAGACGTGCCGGAAGCATGGCGCGAGGCGATCATGGCCTGTCTGGTCCCGTCGCTGGGCCGCCTCGCCGACCGGGGGAGTGCGCTCGCAACCTGGACCAACGATCCGGAAAAGATCCGCAGTACGTTCGCCCGGTTCGCACTCCCCGTCGTGTGGGACTTCGCCGAGTCCTGTCCGCTGACCGACACGACCGGCGGGTTCATCCAGGCCGTCGAGTGGATCGCCCGCGTCGTCGAACACCTGCAAGGCGCGGCCAAAGGCGCTCCCGTCGCGACCGTCTTGCAGCAATCCGCCACCGACACCCTGTCCGACCGCTTCGACGTGATCTGCACCGACCCGCCCTACTACGACGCCATCCCCTATTCGGACCTGATGGACTTCTTCCATGTCTGGCTGCGGCGCGCGCTGCATGGCGTCATGCCGGAAGCCGTCCCCGTTTTCGCCGACCCCCTCGGCCCGAAATGGAATGCGGCGGACGGCGACGGCGAGCTGATCGACGACGCCAGCCGGTTCGGCGGCGACCGGGCGCTGTCGAAACAAATTTATGAAGACGGCATGGCCCGCGCCTTCGAGCGTTGCCATGAGGCGCTGAACCCGGAGGGGCGCCTGGTCGTCGTGTTCGCCAACAAGTCTCCCGACGCCTGGGAGACCCTGGTTGCGGCGCTGATCCGCGCCGGCTTCGTCGTGACCGGCTCCTGGCCGATCCGGACCGAGATGCAGAACCGCCAGCGTTCTCTTGCCTCCGCCGCGCTGGCCTCCTCGGTCTGGCTTGTCTGCCGCAAGCGGCCGCCGGCCCGGCCGGGCTGGGACCGCGCCGTGCTCTCCGGAATGCGGGAGAACATCACACGCAAGCTGCGCGACTTCTGGGATGCCGGCATTCGCGGGCCGGACTTCGTGTGGGCAGCGACGGGACCGGCGCTCGAAGCCTTCTCCAGACATCCGGCGGTCAGGAAGGCGGACGACCCGGGCGCGCTGCTGACGGTCTCCGAATTCCTGCGCGAGGTGCGCCGGATGGTGGTCGATTTCGTTGTCGGCCGCGTGCTGACCGCCGACGGTGATGCCGACGCCGCAAGCGGGCTCGACGATGTGACCACTTACTATCTGCTGCATCGGGGCGACTTCGGCCTGGGCGAGGCGCCCGCCGGCGCCTGCATCCTCTATGCGCTCTCCTGCAACCTCTCCGACCGGGATCTCTCGGACCGCTTCGCCATCCTCGCGCGCCCCGGCCGAGCCCTGCTCGACGGGCTGGAAGACGATGAGCCGGGCGACGAAGAGCACGGCGAATTTGTTCTGATGTTTGCCGCCGTTTCGGAGCGTTCGATGAAGGTCCGTGCGCTTTGTGTTGGCGACCAGGGCGGGGGGTGGACGCTGGATGGGGCTGGCATCGTGCCGCCCTACAGGGGTCCTGCCGGAGCACGGGAGCCGGAGTCGGGGTCATGCGGGCATGAGCGCCCGTACCCGGCGCGTGCCGAGGGTGGGCGGGCAGAGGATGGATGGGAGCGGGGCAGGCGCGGTCAGCCGGGAGCCGGTGCGGGGGCGGCGTTGTCGGTCATCTTGAGCCAGTCGAGCAGCCGCCTCGGGTTCCTGGCGAGAGTGCGCATGGTCTCGGCGACGGCGAGCCCGCGCGCCTTGATGAGGCCGATGGCGAAGCGTCGCAGCCGGGTCATGTTCTCTGGTCCGTGGCCCGAGCGGATACGGCTGCGGTCCTCGTCGAAGCTCCAGTCGAGGATGTGGTGGGTCGCCTCGATGGTCCAGTGTCCGCGCTGGAGGGCGAGCAGGCGGTGCGGCGGTGCGGCCCCGGAGGTCAGGCTGGTGATGCCGTAGGCGGTGTCGCAACGGTGTTTGCCGGACTTGACCGCGACGGATTCGCGGCGCACGGCGAAGACCTGTGCGACGCCGGGGAAGTCGAGAGAGTCGTTGAGTGTGTCGCAGACCCAGAGGGAGCGGCGCTCGCGGCGCCCGTGCTCGGGCTTGGGGGTGTGGTCCTCGAAGTCCGGCGCGCGTCGGGCGATGTCCGGGTCGAGAGTGAGGCGGATATCGCTGAGCAGGGTCTTGTGGTTGCCCTTTACGGCGAACAGGTAGTGCGCGCCGCGACCGAGCAGGTAGGAGGCCAGCGTGCGCTGGGTGAGCAGGGCATCGGCGGTGACGGTGCGCCCGGCGATGTCGGGCAGGGTCTCGAGCAGGGGCAGGACGGTGCCGACCTCGTTGGTGCGTTTCTCTCCTTCGTCGGCGTCGGGCCTCATGCCGACTTTTTTTGCCCCCAGGGCGCCTGGGTGTCGTGGCCGATGATGCCGAGCACATGCGTCTGTTTGCCCTTGTCATCGATGGCGCCGCGCAGGGTCTTGCCGTCGATGGCCAGTGCGCTGTCGCCCGAGCCGTGGGTCTGTTGCCAAGCTCTCAGCGCGGCGTCGAGCTGGGCCGGGTCGATGCGCACCAGGAGGCTGCGCATCGCCGACAGGCTGGGCGGGCGGTATCGGCCATCGCGGCGGCGCACGCGGAAGCGCTCCAGCACCTTGGGGCTGAGGTCATGGACCCATTCGTCAATCGCCTTGTAGCCGCGCATCCCGCACAGCGTCGCGGCGGCGGCGAGCGCCAGCACCGTGGGCAGGGCATGGCGCCGGCCCTGGCGGCGGCGGGGGTCGTGGATGTTCTGGAAGCACTCGGGCAGGGCGCGCATCTGTTCGGCGGTGAGCGTCATCTTCGCCACTCCATGTCGCAGGCGGGGGTCGAGGTCGGCGGCGCGCAGCCGGGCTCGCGCGTCCCGACGCAGGGGGTGAAGGAACACGAGCTTGGGGCGGGCGTGCGCGCGGTAGCCGGCCCCGCTGCGGGCGAAGCCGCGAGTGCGCCCGACCTCGACCCAGTTGGCCGCGCGGTAGACCGTGCCCCGGAACAGCTCGGGGTCGACGAACGTCTCCGCGAGCAGCACCTCGTGGCCAAACCGGGCCGGCCAGTCGCGCACCAGACGGCGCGTGCACAGCGACAGCACCCGCGAGCCGAGGTTGGGCGGGCCGCCGGGCAGAAGCAGGAAGCGCGCGTTGTTGGTCACCAGAGGCAGGCGGCTGAACTGGACGCCACAGTCCCAGCCAATCCAGCGGTCGCGCGCGCCGCACTTCAGTGCCGGCGCCGAGAACACCACAAGCGCCAGCCATCGACCGTGATGGTGCGCGACATAGCGCACCGTCTCGCCCATCCCCGGCACCGCACCGAGATAGTGGTGCGCCTGCATCAGGTCGCGGAAGCGGGCCTCGTGCGCCGCCGCCACGATGTCGACCGCCACCTCCGAGAGAGCCGCCACCGCTTCCCCGTCCCCACGGATGCCTCGCGGCATGTATATCGAATCGTGGCGGGGAAGTCCAGTATCACCGTCAACCCACTGTCACAGAACGCAAATGCTCATAGAACGAATTAGCCCTGCGACGAAGAGGCCGATACCGGCTCCGGCTCCGGGAACGGGGGCGGGAGCGGGGGCGGGGGCGGCAAGGCAAGGCTGCTGCCCTGGAGCCGGCGCAAGGCCAAGTGGCTCGGACGGGAAGGACCCGGCGGCCGCCCCGTACCGCTGATCGACCGGGCGCACCGGCTGATGCATCTCTGGCGCGACGGCGACGAGGCGCGGGTGAATGCCTGTATCGACGACCACGGGCTCGGGCGCCATGCCCTGTTCGCCCGGCTGCTGCAGGCGCTGATCGAGCTCGCGCCGGCCGGCTCGGAAGAACGAGCGATCCTCGAATCGCTGTCCAACCACATCGCCGCGCGCGCCGGCCTTTCCCGTCCGCGCCAGGGTACGCTCGGGCTGGAGACGCGGCCATGATTACCTCGCTCAGGCTCAGGAATTTCAAGAACTTCGCCGATGAAACTTTACGCGCCGGCCCCTTCACCGTAATCGTCGGCGCCAACGCGAGCGGCAAGAGCAACATCCGTGACGCCTTCCGCTTCCTGCACGGCATCGGCCGCGGCTACACGCTGGCGGAGACTATCGGCGGGAAATACGGCGCCGGCGGGCAGGTCCAGTGGGAGGCGATTCGCGGCGCCGCCAATGAGCTCGTCCGCTTCGAAGAGGAGACCCTGTCTCTTCGAATCACGGCGGAACCAGTCGGCAATTCGAGCGCCGACTATGAGATAGCGGTGAAATTCGACGACGAAGACCGCTTTCGGGTCGAGCGCGAAGTCCTCAAAATCGGGAATCAGACGATCTATACGACCCATCCTCCCTCGCCCGATCCCGTTCGCAATCAGGACGACGAGGCGCATCTTCTGCTCCGCATGGCAAAGACCGGCACTCAAAGGAAGTATGGCAAAAGGGTCCCGGCCAAGTGGGATCAGCCCGCCCTGACCCAGCTTCAAGGCTCCGGAAATGTGGTTCGCGCACACAAGGACTACGCCGGGCAGGTGACGGATCTCCTCGGCCACTGTCGCTTTCTCGACCCGGCGCCGGACCTCATGCGCAAGCCCGCCTTCCCCGGTCAGGTGACGTTGGGAGACAGCGGCGAGAACCTGCCCACGGTGCTACAGAAGATCTGCGTCGACGAAGGGAAGAAGGAAGCCCTGTTCGACTGGACTCGCGAGCTCACTCCGATGGACGTGGCGGACTTCGAGTTCCCGCGCGACCCCACGACGGGTCTGGTGCAGCTCGCGGTCCGAGAGAAGAGCGGAAGGAGGATCTCCGCCTACAGTGCGTCGGACGGGACCCTGCGTTTCCTCGCCATGCTGGCGGCATTGCTCGACGAGGAGCCGGCGGGCCTCTACTTCTTCGAGGAGATCGACAACGGCATCCACCCGGCGCGGCTGCATCTTCTGGTCGACCTGATCGAGCGCCAGACCCGGAAGGGCACGGTGCAGGTCGTCACGACGACCCATTCGCCCGAGCTGCTCTCCATGGTGAACGACAATACCTTCCAGCACATGTCTGTCGTCTGCCGTTCGGAGGACACGGAGGACGCCGTCATCCGCCCGGTCGCCGACCTGCCCGACATCCAGAAGTTGCGGGAGGGCCAGGGATTGGGCCGGCTCCTCGCCGGCGGCTGGATGGAGACCGCGGTCACCTTCACGGAAGGCGGCGAAGGCGACGAAGGCGGCAGAGACGATGAGGAAGGTCCGGAATGAACGTCCTCGTCATCCCCGAAGATTTCCGCTACGACCAGTACATCCTCAAGCCGCTGTTCGAGCGGCTCTTCGCAACCCTGGGCCGGAGGCGCGTACGTATCCGGGTCTGCCAGGACCCCTTGCTCGGCGGTGTCGACGAAGCACTGAAGTCGGAGCGCATCCGGGAGGTCGTGGACCAGCATCGCGGGATGACGGACATCTTCATCCTGTGCGTCGGCCGCACACCCTTCCATGGACGCCCTGGCACAAGGTCGTGACATTGCGCGAGGACGTGCGCACGGGCGAGCTCTCGCTCGCCGGCCGGCTCGGAAGAACGGGCGATCCTCGAATCGCTGTCCAGTCACATCGCCGCCCGCGCCGGCATCGTCCCGCCGCGGCAGGCAAGGCTGGAGGTGTAACATGCGCGCCGCAGGCGAGAGGCAACGCAGGACGATGACGGCAACCAGCCCGGCAACCGAGGGGCCCGACCTGCCGAGGTCTGCCCTGACGCTCCCGAACGGCGCGCGTTTCTATCGCTGCGCCCTGCAGATCAATCCGTTCGACTATCTCCGGCGTTACGACAAATCGACCGGGTTCCAATCGGAGGCGGACTACGACGAAGCGATCGTCCGGGCGTGCCGCGAGACCGGCATCGAGGTGGTGGCAGTCACCGATCACTACCGCGTCGAGACATCCAGAAATCTTGTTCAAGCCTGCCGCGAGGCGGACATTTTCGCATTCGGGGGCTTTGAGGCGGTAACGAAGGACGGTGTCCATTTCCTGTGCCTGTTCGATCCCGAAGAGGACAAAAATCTGGAACGGTTCATCGGCGAGTGCGGCGTCCGGGACTCGGACGAATCTTCCCCCGCGGGGAGTCTCGATTCCCGGGAATTGCTTGCAAAGGCGCGCGAATGGGGCGCGGTCGCCATCGCCGCGCATGTGGCTTCCAGGGGCGGATTGCTGAAGACCCTCAGCGGCCAGCCCCGCATCGGTGTCTGGACCTCGCCCGATCTGCTGGCCTGCGCACTGCCGGGGCCTGTCATGGATGCGCCGCAATCTTTCAGGACAATTCTCGAGAACAAAAATCCCGATTACAAGCGTACGAACCCGGTGGCGGTCGTCAACGCCTCGGATGTCAACGATCCGGCAGACCTGAAGAAGGACAGCGCCTCCTGCTTCATCAAGATGTCGGAGATCTCGGTCGAAGCGTTCCGTCAGGCCTTTCTCGATCCGGAGTCGCGCATCCGGCTGCACAGCGACCCGCCGCCGGAGCCCCATGCCGAGCTGGCGGCCGTGGCATGGGAGGGCGGGTTTCTGGACGGCGCGTCCATCCGCTTCAACGGTAATCTCAACGTGCTGATCGGCGGCCGCGGCGCCGGCAAGTCCACGGTGGTCGAAAGCATCCGCCATGCGCTCGGCCTCGACCCCCTGGGGGACGAGGCGCGCAAGGTGCATGAGGAGACGGTCCGGCATGTCCTGAAACCGGGAACGAAGATCTCGCTGCTGGTCCGCTCGCATCATCCATCGGAAGCGCGTTACGTCATCGAGCGCACCGTGCCCAATCCGCCGGTCGTCAAGGATGAGGCGGGCGAGGTGCTGGCCATACCGCCGCGGGACCTGATGCCGGGCGTGCAGGTGTTCGGCCAGCACGAGATCTCCGAGCTGACCGCGAGGCCGGAAAAGCTGACAGCCTTTATCGAGCGCCGCGCGAGGCGCGATGCGCCGCTCTCGGCGCACAAGGCGGAGGTCCGGCTGGCGCTCGAGAAATCGCGCCGCCGCATCGTGGAGGCCTGGCGGGAAATCGAGGAGCTGACGGCCCGGCTCGACGCCTTGCCCGGCCTGGAAGAGACGCAGAGGCGCTTTCAGGAGGCGGGGCTGGAAGAGCGGTTCAGGGAGCGAAGCCTGCTCGTCAGGGAAGAGCGGCTGTTCTCGATCCTGGAGGAACGACTCGAGTCCTTCCGGACGTTGCACGAGACGTTGGACGAGGAGCTCCCCATCGACGCCGCATTCGTCTCCGCCAGGGCGCTGGAGCCGCTGCCGAACGCGGATATCCTGCGCGGGATGGACGGCATTCTGCTTACCCTGGGTGCGCGTCTCGGCGAGACCCGCGTCGGGCTTGCCGCCGCCCTGTCCGAGGCCGACGCGGCGATTGCGGATGTCCGGGACCGCTGGGACGAGCGGCGCGAGGCCATCGAACGCGCTTACGAAAGGCTGCTGCGCGATCACCAGAAATCCGGCATCGACGGCGCCGAATTCATCGAGCTTCGCAAGCAGCTTGAACATCTGCGGCCGCTGAGGGACCGGCTGGAACGTCTCCGAAGGGACATGGAGACGCACGAAGCGCACCGCCGCAAGCTGGTTTCGGAATGGGAGGATATCAAGGCGCGGGAATATCGCGCACTCGACAAGGCAGCGGAGGAGATCGCCACGAAGCTCCCCGGGCGGGTCAGAGCCGAAGTCAGGATGGCGGCAAACCTGGAGCCCATGGAAGACCTGTTCCGAACTGCCATCGGGGGGAATCTCAAAGCGGCGCTCGACCGCTTTCGCGAGTCCGACTCCTTGTCCCTGCGCGAACTTTCGCAGTGTTGCCGGGGAGGCAAGGCTGCTCTGATCACCAAGTACCACCTCCCGCCCGGTGCGGCGGAACGGATCGCCGACGCCGGGCGCGACCTGCACATGAGGATCGCGGAGCTGGATCTGCCGGCAACGACCCACATCGAGCTGAACACGGCGCCCGAGGGCGAGCCGGAGGCATGGCGACCGCTGGAGGCGCTCTCCAGGGGACAGAAGGCAACAGCGGTCCTGCTGCTTCTGCTGCTCGATGCCGAGGTGCCGCTCGTGGTCGACCAGCCCGAAGACGATCTCGACAACCGGTTCATCACCGAGGGGATCGTTCCGATCATGCGGAGGGAAAAGCGGCGGCGGCAGTTCGTGTTCTCGACGCACAATGCGAACATTCCCGTCCTCGGCGACGCCGAGCTGATCCTCGGCCTCACCGCATCCGGCGAGGCCGGTGTCGGTCATGCGGAAATCGCGCGCGAGCACAGGGGATCCATCGATTCGCAAGCCGTCCGCGCGCTGGTCGAGGAGACGCTGGAGGGCGGCAGGAACGCCTTCGAGATGCGTCGCTCCAAATACGGGTTTTGAGCATGACGACACGCACGGAGCTTCTCGAGATCATCGCGAACGGCGAGAATTCCGGCGTCGAGTTCAAGCGCGACGATGTGCGGAATCACGATCTCGCCAGGGAACTGGTCGCGTTCTCGAACCTCGAAGGCGGCATGGTGCTGCTCGGCGTGGACGATGCCGGCGTCGTCGTCGGGCTGACGCGGGACCGTCTGGAGGAGTGGGTGATGACGGCGTGCCGCGACAAGATCCGGCCCGGCATCATCCCGTTCTTCGAGATGGTCAGGGATGTTCGGCCCGGCGCCGACGTGGCGATCGTGCGGGCGCCGCGCGGCGTCGATGTCCACAGCCAGTGGCACAACAACAGAAGCGCCTATTTCATCCGGGTCGGCACGCAGAGCCGGGAGCCGATGCCCCAGGAGCTGAGCCGGCTCTTCCAGCAGCGCGGTGCCTTCCGCGCCGATTTGCGTCCGGTCTCCGGGTCGACGCTCGGCGATCTGGACCGCCGTCGACTCAGGGGCTACCTCGGAGCGATTCGTCAACAGGACGTACCGGAGAACGACGATGAATCCGGTTGGCGAACCCTGCTGGTCAACACGGAGATCATGGTCGAGGACGGCGCGAGCCTTTCGGGCCTCCTGCTCTTCGGGACCGTGCCGAATCGCTTCCTGCCGCAGGCCGGCATCGATGCGGCGGCGTTTCCCGGACCGGAAAAGGACTACGCGGCAGTTGAACGGAAAACGCTGCGCGGTCCAATGACACCCCTGCTGGACCGTAACGGCGACCTTCTGGAAACCGGTCTTGTCGAGCAGGCGCTGGAGTTCGTCGGGCGCAACACCCCCGTGACCGCCGGCCTCGAAGGCGGTGGGCGCCGCGTGGAGCGGCCGGCCTATCCGGACGAGGCGGTACGCGAAGCTGTCGTGAATGCGCTCATCCACCGGGATTACCTCCTGGCGAGCACGGATATCGAGCTGGCGGTGTATCGAGACCGGCTGGAGGTCGTCTCGCCCGGCAGGCTTCCCAACGGCATAACGACCGAACGCATGCGCGCCGGAGCCAGAGCCGCCCGAAACCAGCTACTGAAGGACGTGATGCGAGACTACGGCTATGTCGAGCACATGGGGATGGGAGTGCCCAGAAAGATCGTGCGCGGCATGAGGCAACACAACGGGACGGAGCCCGATCTCCTGGAGGACGGCGAGCGGTTCATCGTGCGTCTGTTCGCCCGATGACGGGCGGCACGAGGTCATCGATACCGGGAGGCGGAGATTGCGGATTTCGTTCGGCTGGCGAGCGGATGATCCCGGCAGGGCGAGTTCCCGGAATGGTCCGACCCGCACACGAGAACCTCGCGACCCGCCGGAAGCGCCACAATGACTTCGACGCCTTGGCCCGCCGCCTCGAAAGCGTTGTGACCTGAACCCGTCGAGGGACGCCGACATGCCGCAGACCCTTCCATGGACGCCCTGGCACAAGGTCGTGACATTGCGCGAGGACGTGCGCACGGGCGAGCTCTCGCTCGCCGATTTCGCCGCCGACCTCCACGATGTGGCAACGCAGAAGGGCGTGCGGCCCGTTTATGAGGACCCGGGCCGTTTCTTCGCGCTCACCTACCCGACCTTTTCCCTGCGCGAGCTCGCGCGCGACGTGGCGCTCCGCCTCGCCGGAAAGAACACGAAGGCCATACGCCAGCTCGAGCTCACCTATGGCGGGGGCAAGACCCATACGCTGGTGACGCTCCGCCACCTCGCATGCGACCCGGAATCGCTGCCGCCCCTGCCCGCGGTCGAGCAGTTCCGGTCCCATGCCGGCGCACCGTTGCCGGCGGCGCGCGTCGCCGCGCTCTGCTTCGACAAGCTCGACGTCGAGAAGGGCATGGAGGTGCTCGGACCGGCGGGCGAGCTCCGCTGGCTCAGGCATCCCTGGAGCGTGCTTGCGTTCCAGGTCGCGGGCGCGGACGGTCTGCGCCTGCTTCATCCCGACGGCGCGAACGAGGAGCGCGAGACGCCGCCCGCCGAGCCGCTGCTCACCGACCTGCTGTCGCGGCCGCAGGCGCAGGGTCTTGCGACCCTGGTGCTGATCGACGAGGTGCTCATGTACGCTCGCGAGAAGGCCGCGATGGGGGACGGTTGGCGCGACCGGCTGATCGACTTCTTCCAGCACCTCTGCCAGGCGACCGTCAAGGTGGATCGCTGCGCCCTGGTCGCCTCGCTGCTCGCTTCCGATCCTGCGAAGGGCGATGCGTTCGGCAAGGAGCTGACGCAACAGGTCTTCGACATCTTCAATCGGCAGAGGGAGGCGGGCATTCAGCCGGTGCAGAGGCAGGATGTGGCCGAGGTGTTGCGCCGCCGTTTCTTCGAGCCCGCCTCGATCGCCGATGCCGACGCCTTCCGTCCGCACGTCACCGCGGCAGTGGCCAATATCGCCGGGGTCGCCGAGGCCGTGCGCAAGCGAAGGGCGCACGCGGAACAGCGGTTCCTCGACGAGGCCGAGTTCCCCGATGCATCCGCCGCCGGCGGTTCCGGCGAGCTGCCCAGGACATGGCGCCTGGGCAACCGGCCCAACCTCAAGCAAAACGATCTCTGGCGCGCCGACGAGGCCTCGCGCCGGGTGAAGGATCTGGCGGGCGCATTTGCCGAGAATCCCAGGCTGCCGAAGATGCTCAGGCACAAGGAAATTCTCGACACCATCGACCGGGGGGTTCGCGACCGATCTGGAGCCCCACGAGCTCCAGGATCTGGTCGAGGTGCTGCCGGACATCGTCGCCACAGCGGCGGGCGTCCCGCTGAAGCTGCATCTCCGCATTACCCTGGGAGACGGTGCGACGGTGCCGACGGAATTGAGGTCGTCCCTCAACGAGCTGCTCGAAGGGGTCAACGCCAATCTGCGCCTGACCGAGTAGCGCCTCGGCGGAGATTCGGTTCCCGAGCAAGTCGACGAGGGACCCACCGCCCGTTCCGGCCCCCCGTGCGGCCGTCGCAACGGGGGGGCAAGAATGGGCTAAACTGACTGGTCAATGGTCAATTTCCATTGGAGTGGTCATGGCGGCAAGCATCACTGCACTCGAAGCGAAAACCCGCTTCGGCCAGCTTCTCGACCGCGTGGCGCGAGGCGAGGAGGTGGTCGTCACCCGGCACGACAAGCCCGTCGCCCGGATCGTGCCCGTAGGCAGGCCGGCGCGAGAGGAAGTGCGCGCAGCCGTAGAGGGCCTCCGAGCGCTGCGCCGAGCGATTGCGATGCGACGCGGGGACCAACCGGCACTCACTTCCGACGACATCAAATCCATGGTGGAAGAAGGACGCCCGTGAGCGCTGCCTTCGTCGTGGATGCCTCCATGGCATTCGCCTGGGTGGTGCCGAGCCAGGCGTCCTCCGCGGCCGAAGCCTTGCTGAAACGCGTCGAGGAGGGCGCCGAGGTGATCGTGCCGCCGCTCTGGTTCCTGGAAGTCGCCAATGGTCTGCTCGTCGCCGAGCGGCGGAAGGCAATCACGGCTCCGGAACGAAGGCTTGCGCTGGAACGTCTCTCCGCCCTCGCGCCGACCATCGACGAGGGCCACGCCCGGGATGCATTCGGTCGAACGTCAGCGTTGGCCGATCAGTACGGCCTGTCGGTCTACGATGCCGTTTACCTGGAGCTCGCGGTCCGCCGCAACCTGCCGCTCGGCACGCGAGATCGTGCCCTGTACGCGGCAGCGGAGCGGAGCGGCATTCCCCGGCTCGACCATTGACGCCCGTCTCCGTGCAGGTGGGATCGAGTATCGGCGCATGCGCATTCCTCCCGGAGCTCGGGTCCTCCATGAAGCGCGCCTTCAAGTCACTGGCGGGCGGCGTCGAGGCTGGCTTGCGCCGGAATCGGCGATCGGCTTGCGCCGGAATCGGTGATCGGCTTGGACCGGATTCCGCACGCCGACATCGGGATGACCTCGCAATGTATAGTCCCCGCCGCCTCCCGGCGGGCCCGGAGTCGTGAACCGATGTACATCGTGAAGGTCGGCGGCGGCGAGGCCGTGAACCTCGCCGGGGTCGCCGGTGATCTCGCGTCCCTCGACGTCCCGTGCGTTGTCGTGCTCGGCGCCAACGCGGTGCGCGACCGTCTCGCCGTGCGCCTCGGCTCGCCGCGCCGGACCCTGACCTCGGTGTCCGGCTACACCAGCGTGCTCTCCGACGAGGCCACCCTCGACGTCATCATGATGGCGTACTCGGGGCTGCGCTCGAAGCGCTTCGTCGAGCTGTGCCAGCGCCGCGGCGTCAACGCGATCGGGCTGTCCGGCATCGACGCGCGGGTGGTGGAGGGGCAACGCAACCGCGGGATCCGGGTCCGCGAAGGCGGGAAGACGCTGATCAGGCGCGACTTCTCGGGCAAGCCGCGGGCGGTGAACGCGACGCTGCTCCGCACTCTTCTCGATGGCGGATACACCCCGGTGCTCACCATCCCCATCGCCGACGAGAACGGCTACGCCATCAACTCCGAGAACGACGACATCGTGAACGTCCTCCAGGCCGCCCTCGGCGCCGAGCGCATCGTCCAGCTCATCGAGGCGCCGGGCTTCCTTGACGATCCCGGCGATCCCGCGAGCGTGGTGGCCACACTGTCGCGGGCGGAGCTCGCCCGGCGCGAGGCGCAGGTCGAGGGGCGCATGAAGCGCAAGATGCTGGCGTTGCGCCGGCTCTTCGACGCCGGGGCGGCGGAGGTCGTCATCGGCGATGGTCGGGTGGAGCATCCGGTCCGGTCCGCGCTCGACGGAGCGGGGACGGTCGTCCGGTGAGGATCCGATGGACCACGAAGCCGTGTGCCGTCGAGGCGCTCAGGGGGAGTGGCCCGGTCCGTCTGCCGTCGTCGCCGTCGCCGTTCCGGGCGCAGGCGACTCTTCGGCTGCCATCGTCACTCCTCGCGCCTTCCGGTGCCGGCGCTCACCGGTGGCCACCATCGCGCCCGGGTCTTCCGGTGCCGGCACTCACCGGTGGCCACCATCGTGCCCGGGTCTTCCGGTGCCGGCACTCACCGGTGGCCACCATCGCGCTCCGCAGCGCGTGACGCCATGAGCGGGCGCCGATGAACATCCCGGCCACCGAGCGGCGCTACGCCTTCGAGGTGTTTCCGAAGCGCGATGTCGCCATCGTGCGCGGGGAGGGGGCGACCCTCTACGACGCGTCGGGCCGCGCCTACATCGACTGCGTGGCGGGGGTGGGGGTCGCGAGCGTCGGACACGCGCACCCCGATGTCGCGCGGGCCATCGGCGAGCAGGCGCGGACCCTGATCACCTGTCCCGGGATCTTCTACAACGACGTTCGCGCCCGGCTCCTCGAAAAGCTCGTGTCCATCACGCCGCCGAGCGTCTCGCGGGCGTTCCTGTGCAGCTCCGGCGCCGAGGCGAACGAGGCGGCCATCAAGCTCGCGATGCATGCGACCGGTCGCCGCGGCTTCGTGTGCGCGATGCGCGGATTCCACGGCCGCACCATGGGCGCGCTCTCCGCCACCCACAGGTACCGCGACGCCTACTCACCCCTGCTGGAAGGGTTCGCCTTCGTGCCGTTCAACAACGTCGAGCGGCTGAAGGCCGCGGTGAGCGACGAGACCGCGGCGGTCATCGTGGAGATCGTGCAGGGGGAGGGCGGGGTACGGCTGGGCGATGCCGCGTTCTTCGCCGCGGCGCGCGAGGTCTGCGACGCGCACGGCGCGCTGCTCGTCGTCGACGAGGTGCAGACCGGCTTCTGCCGGACCGGGCGGTTCTTCGCCTGCGAGCACCACGGCGTCGCGCCCGACCTCCTGTGCCTCGCCAAGGCGATGGCCGGGGGCGTGCCGATGGGCGCGGTGCTGGCGGGCGACAGGGTGCCGGCCGAGGTCGGCATGCACGGCTCGACCTTCGGGGGCAATCCGCTCGCCTGCGCCGCCTCGCTCGCGACCATCGAGGTGATGGAACGCGATGGGCTCGCCGCGCAGGCGCGGGCGAAGGGGGCGCGGTTCGCGGATGCGTTCGGGCGGCGCACGCCGTCGAAGGTCCGCGACGTCCGCCGGATCGGCCTGATGATCGGCATCGAGCTCAAGGAGCGGGCGCGTCCTTGCATCGAGGCGCTCATGGCGCGCGGGGTGCTGGCGCTCCCGGCCGGCCCGACCGTGATCCGGCTCCTGCCACCGCTGGTCATCGAGGACGAGGCCCTCGACGAGGTCGCGGCGCGGCTGCACGAGGTGCTGGGCGATTGAGCGGCGCTCCACGCCCCCGGTCTCGCAGCCGCTCTCCTTGACGCCACCGACGGAGTCCCGGCGGCCGAGATTGCGCAGTGCCGCTCCCGTCGTCCACGAGTACTGCGCGCCGCTGCGGACGAACGGAGTCCCGGCGAACGGGAACGCGCGGCGTCACGCGTTCATCCGGGTGACGAACTTGCTGGTCAGGCGAGGCAGGCGCTTCAGGCCCTCGATGCCGCCCTCGTGGCCGTAGCCGCTCTCCCTGCCGCCGCCGCACGGGGTCTCGGCGGCCGAGATCGCGCGGCGTCACGCGTTCATCTGGGTGACGAACTTGCTGGTCAGGTAGGCGTCCAGGCCCTCGATGCCGCCCTCGTGGCCGTAGCCGCTCTCCTTGACGCCGCCGAACGGGGTCTCGGCGAACGAGATCGCGCAGTGGTTCACGCCGACCAGTCCCGTCTCCAGGCGTTCGGAGACTTGGGTCGCGCGCTCGGTGCTGGTGGTGAACGCATACGCGGCGAGGCCGAACTCCAGGCCGTTGGCCTTCTCCATCACCTCGTCGAAGTCCGACCACGGCTGCATCGGCGCCACCGGGCCGAACGGCTCCTCGTACATCATGCGGGCCGTGTCCGGCACGTCCGCGAGCACGGTGGGGGAGTAGAAGTAGCCCTGGTTGCCGACCCGCTCGCCACCGGCGGTCACCTCGGCGCCGCAACTGCGGGCGTCGGCCACGAACCCGTCGATCGCGGCGACCCGCCGGTCGTTGGCGAGCGGCCCCATGTCCACCGACGCGTCCAGGCCGTTGCCGAGCTTCATGCCGGACGCGATCTCGGTGAACTTCTTCACGAACTTCCCGTAGACCTTCTCGTGCACGAAGAAGCGGGTCGGCGAGACGCAGACCTGGCCGGCGTTGCGGAACTTGCCGCCGGCCGCGACGGTGGCCGCCCGGTCCACGTCCACGTCGTCGAAGACCACCACCGGCGCGTGTCCGCCGAGCTCCATGGTGGTGCGCTTCATGCCGTCCGCGGCGAGCCGGGTCAGGTGCTTGCCGACCGGGATGGAGCCGGTGAAGGTCACCTTGCGGATGACGGGAGAGGGGATGAGGTGCCCGGACACCTCCGACGGCACCCCGAACACGAGGTTCAGCACGCCCCTGGGCAGTCCCGCCTCGTGCAGGGCGCGGGTCATCGCGACCGCGGTCCCCGGAGTCTCCTCCGAGGGCTTGAGGATGCACGAGCAGCCGGCGGCGAGGGCCCCCGCCATCTTGCGCGCGGGAGTCACCGCGGGGAAGTTCCAGGGCGTGAACGCCGCCACCGGTCCCACCGGCTCGCGGACGACCATCTGGCGCGTACCGGGAAGCCGGCTCGGGATCAGCCGTCCGTAGGCGCGGCGGCCTTCCTCGGCGTACCACTGGAAGATGTCGGCGGCGACGTTCACCTCCAGCGCCGCCTCGGCGAGCGTCTTGCCTTCCTCCATGGTGAGGGTGCGTCCGATGGCGTCGGCGCGTTCGCGGATGAGCTCGCCGGCCTTCCACAGGATCCTGCCGCGCTCGTAGGCGGAGGTGTCGCGCCATGTCCTGAACCCGCGCGCCGCGGACTCGAGCGCCCGGTCGAGGTCGCTCTTCGAGGCGTGGGGGAGGAACGCCAGCGTCTCTTCCGTCGCCGGGTTGACGACGTCCTCGCCGGCGCCCTCGCTGCCTTGCCGGAATTCGCCGTCGATGTACAGGGCGAGCTCTTCGTACATGTCCACGTTCTCCTGTTCCGAATCAGCATGAGCTGCCGGGACCGCTCATTGCGGACCCGGCCGGGAATCGTATCGGGGCTCCGCCCGATCCGCGCGGCGGGCCGATGTCGAGGGTGGGAAGGACATGGCCCGCGCCGGCCCGGGCTTCTCGTCAAGCGGCGGGAGGGTAGCCCAGGCGGGTCTGCGGTTCCACCGCAAGCCGCGCACGACATCTGCGCCGAAGCCTGAAGGTCATCCGGGACGGCTGCCGCCAGGGCAGCCGCGGGACGACACCGTGAACGACTCCGGAGCTTGCCCGCGTAGCCCTCGGCTTACGAGGATGGAGCCCTCGGAGAAGTACTGCCATGTTGAGGGTATGCGAGAATGTCCGCGTATCCCGGTGCGGTCCGCGGTTGATTGATGGAGAGCGCCCAGGTGGTGGCGAGAGGCTGCAGCACGCTGTATCCGGGGCCGGCCGAGGAGGTCTACGACGACTGGCCCCGTCCGGACCTGATCGTGTCCGACGGTGCATACGGTGTCGGCGGATTTCCGGGCGATCCCCGCACCCCGGACGGGTTGGAAGAGTGGTACGCCGAACATGTCGTTGCATGGTCGAAGCATGCGCATCCGGCCACGACGTTGTGGTTCTGGAACACCGAGATCGGCTGGGCGACCGTGCATCCCCTCCTGGCGCGGGAAGGCTGGGAGTACGTCCAGACGATTCTGTGGGACAAGGGCATCGGCCACATCGCCGGCAACGTGAACGGGGACACGATCCGCCGGCTGCCGACGGTGACCGAGGTCTGTGCCTTCTACCGGCGACGCCTCGAGTTCGCGACCCCACACGGCACGATGTCCGCCTGCCGGTGGCTACGGTCCGAGTGGCAGCGGACCGGGATGCCGCTGTATCGCGCCAATGAGGCGTGCGGGGTGAAGAACGCCGCCACCCGCAAGTACCTTACCCAGGACTGGCTCTGGTACTTCCCGCCCTCGGAGATGATGGGCCGGCTCGTCGCCTTCGCGAACGAGAACGGCGACCCCGGGGGGCGTCCCTACTACTCGATGGACGGGCGGCAACCCGTGACCGCGGCGGAATGGGCACGGCTTCGCCATCCGTGGCGCCACGAGCACGGGCTGACCAACGTCTGGTCGCATCCACCCCTCAACGGCGCGGAGCGCTACCGGGGCAACGGCCGCCGAGTCGCTCCGCGGGTACACAGCCCCGGGAGGAATGCGACCGCTCACCTGAATCAGAAGCCGCTGAAGTTCATGCGCCGCATCGTCAAGGCGGCGTCGAACGAGGAAGACACGATCTGGGAGCCGTTCGGTGGCCTGTGCAGCGCGTCGGTCGCGGCCGTCGAGATGGGCCGGAATGCCTTTGCCGCGGAGCCCGACCACGGCTTCTCGACGCTCGCGAAGCAGCGGCTGGCCGGCCAGCTCACGGGCGATCAGTTGCCGTTGCGGATGTGACGCCACGCCGATGGATGCCGTGCGGCCGCAACGACACGTGTTCCCCGACCGGGACGAGCTGGGAGCGGAAGCGAAAGGCCCTGCGGCGATTCTCGCGCACTTGACGCGAGACCTGAGACAGAGTGGATTGAACGAGGATGCGGCGACTGACGTAGCAGAGGCGATCTCCCGTATCGTCGATCGGCTCGGATAGGGCGCGAGTCCACCGAGGAAAGCCTCCGAGCGCTCCAGTCGGATACAGGCGCGATTTCAGGCAGGAGTGGGGTCCTGGTCCGAAGACCTCATATCATACGGAATAGGATTATATACGTAGGTTGATTTTCGTGAGTCAATCCGGGCAAGATCGAAACTGACAATTCGGAGAACGATCATGCCCCACAAAGCACCCGGGAAGGTTCACTGTAAAGGCATTTCCGTCATCGAACTCGGGGAGATGTTTCCCGATGAGGATTCGGCCCGCACGTGGTTCGAGTCCCATATCTGGCCGGAGGGCCGGTGCTGCCCGCGTTGCGGCAGCGTGCGGACCCACGAAGCCAAGCACGCGAAGTCACCCTACCGTTGCACCGACTGCCGCGCGTACTTCTCGGTGAAGACCGGCACGGCCCTCGAAGGCTCGAAGGTTTCGCTGCGCAAATGGGTCTTCGCGTTCTACCTCGAGACGACGAGCCTCAAGGGGGTCTCGTCGATGAAGCTCCACCGCGACATCAAGGTCACACAGAAGACCGCCTGGTTCATGCTGCACCGCATCCGCGAAGTGTGGGCGACGAACAAGGCCGCGTGCTTCACCGGCCCGACCGAGGCCGACGAGACGTACATCGGCGGGAAGCGCAAGAACATGAGCAATGCGCAGCGCAAGGAACTCGCCGAGCAGGGTGCGGGCCGCGGCCGCCGTTGGCAAGATCGCGGTCGTCGGACTCAAGGACCGCGCCACGAAGCAGGTACGGGCCAAGGTCGTCGAGCGCACCGACAAGCCGACGCTCCAGGGGCTCGTCGTCGAGCACACGGCGCCGGGAGCCATCGTGTTGGTGACTCAGGCTCCAGCGTTGAGAGCTACGAGGGCGTGACGGAGCTCTCCTTCGAGGTGTGTTCCCGGCGGGGCCCGTCCACCCCGCCGGATTCTGGAGTTGTGCCTTAGTAGCTCCCTATTGCACGCATGCGCCACGTCCGTCGATTGCTTTCTTCGACCACCCGAACGGGCAATCGGTGATATATCCCCAATCGAACTTTCCGTGCCACCATTCGCACTCGGGGTATTCCGCCACCAGAGTCTTGCACAGTGCGGCTTTGCGCTTACGTACCTGTTCCGCGAGCCGGCGCCTTTCCCGCTGATCTGCTTCGTGCTTTGAGAGTGGCCACATTGCGCCCCCACGAATGGCAGCCAAGGTGGTCTGTATCGCAGCCAGACGGTAATCGTTGGATGGATGGGTCGAGAGATAGCTCGCCCATCCCTTGCCGCGACGCACCGGCGCGGGCACATCGCCACGGTGCAGCCGCACGATCAGATCCGTCCCCGCAGTCAGTCGTCGGTTGGCCTGCTTCAATACGTACATCGCGAACTGGTCAGCTTCGATCTCCATTTCGGGCGAGTACGCGAGGTAGCCGACGCTCCACCCTGCGCTGAATCCACCTTCCATCATGTCGCCGATGTAGTCGGTGTCCATGCCGGGCTGGTGCATGGCGACACCGAGCACACCCATTGCGATGCCGCCCAGCAACCCGCCGGTGGCGGCATTCGACTTGCTCTTCTGCGCGTGGCCGAACAGCAGGTGCGCAGCCTCGTGCGCGAGCACGGCCGCTACCTCGTCATCACTGCCGGCAGAGCGCATGAATCCGGCATGGACGCCAATTGTGAAGTTCGATGCGTCCGCGTAGGCGTTCACGTCGTTGCGGTTGACCGCGATCACCCGCATATTGCTGATTGAGTTCCAGCATCCGCTGGAGAAGACCCGACTGCACGTCTGGATGAGAGGCGTTTTCAAAGAGTCCCACACTCGGTCGAGTGTGGGCTGCATCTCGGAATTGACGAGATTGCGTGAGGGGTCAAGACGGTGCGTGGCGAGCGCTCGGCGGGCTTGGTTCACGTCGGATTGGCTCACCGCAGGTTCCGCAAGCATCGGGCCGCCTCCGCAGCCCGTGAGCCAGAACGCCACGATCACGATGGCAAGCAAGGGATTCATCGGCGTCTCCCGTGTGGTGATCGGGTTGAAATGCGGCGGGGCGTGCAAGGCCCCGCCGTGACATTGCTTCCTTCACCAACACGAGGTGTACGTGGTTCTCGTTCCGTAACTTCTTGACGTACATCTCTTTCCGTCGCTGAACCGGTGATAGGTCGTTCCCGACCCGTAATTGCTGGACCTCCCTGTCGTTCCGTCGCTGAACCGATGATAGGTCGTTCCCGACCCGTAATTTCTGGACCTTCCTGTCGTTCCGTCGCTGAATCGGTGATAGGTCGTTCCCGATCCGTAATTGCTGGAGCTCCCCGTCGTTCCGTCGCTGAACCGATAGTACCGCATCTGGGCGGTCGCACCTGCAACGAAGAGGCACATCACGATGCCGAATAGCCATCCTTTCTTGGACATAATGGTCTCCTTGTGCTGACGTGGATGCCGGTGCCGTAGGAAATGGCGCCGGCCGTGCGCATCAGCACGGTGATCATCGCGTTGAAGTCCTGCCTATTCGCCGGGCCCCGGTGGCAAAACCAGTGCCGGTTTAGAGGCTGTTGTATTCAGCAGGAGGCCCGGCAGAGCGGACCACCGACTGATGCGCACTCTTCGTATACCTCATTTCGGGGGGCAAGCTCAACGATTAGTCGTTCTCGTCTATTACGCGAAGAAGAAAAACGTCCCGCGTGCGAAGTCGGCACCGCCCGAGGCGGGTGATGTCTGGACGTGGGTCGCGCTGTGCGCCGAAACGAAGCTGATTCCGACCTGGCGTATCGGCGACCGCTCCAGCATGACAGCCATTGAGCTGATGGACGACCTACGGCGGCGGCTGGCGCACCGCGTCCAGCTCACCACGGACGGCCGTGTCGCCTACTTCGAGGCGGTCGAGGGCGCGTTCGGCGGCGACGTGGACTACGCGCAGCTCATCAAGCTGTACGGCTCGGGCGACGAGAGCGAGAAGACACACGAGCGGAAGTACTCGCCCGCCGACTGCACAGGCATCAAGGTGAAGGTGGTCGAGGGTGAGCCCGACCGGAAGCACATCAGCACATCCTACGTTGAGCGTCAGAACCTCACCATGCGGATGTCGATGCGGCGCTTTACCCGGCTGACCAGCGCCTTCTCGAAGAAGCTGATGAACCACGCGCATGCGGTGGCGCTCCACATCTTCCACTACAATTTCTGCCGGCTACATCAGACGCTGAGAGTGACGCCGGCGATGGAGGCTGGCGTGACGAACCGGCTGTGGGAGATCGCGGATCTCGTGCGTCTCATCGACGAGGCCACGCCGCCTGGGCCACGCGGTCGCTACAAGAAGCGGCGCGCCAACGGCGAGATTTCAAACTGACCCACTACCCCAGAGTCTCCGGCGTCGCGCCCGCCAAGTCGTTGGTGGTATCCTGTCGTCATGGTGACCGCTGAGATTATCCTGTTCGAGACAATTCAGCGTCGTCGCCGTGAAGGTACTTCTCCACGGCCTCGGCAAGAAGACGTGATAGCCGCGCGGCAGCCGGCGGAGACAGAGCGAGTTCAATCCGATCCCCATCAGCCTGTTTGTGCTGGACGTATCCAGCGGTCAGAACCATTATGGGTCGGTTCTTGGAGTGGTCCACCGCCAGACTTGTAACCTGCAGGATGTCCTCGGATAGGTCGTCTACATCCCGATTGGACACTGCTGGTACTCTGCTCATCGTAGTTCTCCAGTAGTGGTGGTTGAGCGTCCCGGCCGCGGCAACGGCCGGGACGCTCGTTCATGTTACTGCCGTTCAACACCGAAGGCGGTGGTGCAGTCTACTCGCCTCTCCCAGAAGGGGTGCGTCCCGGAGGCTAGCCGGGGCGCGGTGCGTGCGTGCAAAGGGTTCGGTGATTCCTACTCGTTAGAGCCGACCAACGTGCCCAAGAAAATGGCTTTCGTGCCTCCTGACGATGTCCAGGAAGCGCCATGCGTCCCGGCGACGAGACGCGGGTTCCCGTCCGCATCGTCGATGGTCGAGAAGCGCCCACCCCACGCCCCTTCGGAGTCAACAATCGTGTACAGCGGGTGCGTGACGGTCACGCCTTCACCCCTGAAAGTGCCGTCGCTCGCGATGGCGAGAGGTTGAAGGTGAATGACCGTGGAATTCGCGCCTTCAAATGCCTCTGTTTGGCCATCGGGCAAAACTGCGACGCCGGTCACGTACATTTCGTCGATGGTTCCCCAAATTCGCGCCGCGCCGAAGTCGGCGATCAGATCGAGAGAACCGTCGTAGCCGCCGATGAGGGTGGTTCCTTGCGGAACACCAGCCGCGATCCCTTCGGTGCCCATCCGCTGTACTGCGAAGCCGGACGCGACGCCGTGATAGGTGGCGATGCCGAGTAACGGAACATCCACAGCGCTCGATATCTCGGGACCATCGACGAAGGCGCCGACCTCCATGCCCGTGACCTGCTCGGCATCTCCCGTGACATGCATCCACAGGCCCCAAGCGAGATATTACGTCGGGTCGGAGTTGTGCGAGGTGACCGCGGCGGACCCGATCGATACGGACGTGTCGGAAGAGCGAGCCATCCCCCAAGCGCGTAACGAGTGTCCGGCGATGGGTGATGCTCCGGTAGGTGCGTAGCCTGGAACCGTATCGGTCTCGGAATTGAGCTGAAGACTGCTGCCGTCCTGACGGGTCACCGTCACCGCTAAGCCGGAACCGTCGAAGGTCGTCGAAGCCGCATCGCTCGTGATGCCGGAGACCCCGTGGTTCGACGACTGAGTGATGCTCCCGAACCGCGGGAGCGAGGTCGCAGCCTCGGTGATAGCCATCCGGGTACGGGCTGGATTCGCTGCGGCTGCATCCGTGGCGGTACGCGGGGCAGATGCGATGGACTGAGGCCGGACGTTTCCATCGTCACCGCCGCAACCGGCGAGCGTGACGAGGGTGAAGGACAGCAGGAAGGCTGTAGTGCGCATGGGACATACCTCCGTTGCGAAGCAGGAGAACCGACGCCGGAAAAGGGCGTCGGGCCGTGCCGTTCAGCACAGTAGATGTGAGGAACCCTGCCTATTCACCCGGGCCGGGTCATGACTCCCTGCCCTGGAATGGGTTGTTGTATTCAGCAGGCAGCCCGACAACGGGCTACTGGCTGAACGGCGTGTGACAGATTACCATGCTGTTCCAATTCCCACCGTGGTGGCGACAGCATGAGCAAGCATCCGCCAGCGACGGACGCGACCCCGGCCGAGCTGGCCCGCGCCTTCGCGCGGTACGGCCCTGGTGCGCCGACCCGCGAGGCGAGGCGAGCCGCATCTGATACTCCATCGTCGCGAGGAGCATCGAGCGAACCTCTGCGTACTCCGCTTTCGCGTGGAGCCGACAATCCAGGGGGTTCTAGCTCGTGTACGCGAAAGTCGTAATGGAGCAGAAGACTGGCTAGACGCTCCTCTACCTCCAGAGCAGGAGCAGAGGATTCGTCGAACGGTGGAGGAGGTTGGGGACGCGCTTCGGGAAAAACGGCCTCTGGATCGATCACGCTTCCAATGATGGCCGCCACCAGGACGGCGACGACCTCCCTGCTGAATTCCGGTTGTTGCATGTCGGCTTCCATTTTCTCGGCGCAATGACCGAGGGGATGGTCGCCGTGGTGGCGCGCAAAATCGACCTACGTATATAATCTCCATACGGAACACCGCAGGAGGCCCCGATGAGTCGTTTCTGCCACGTCCAGAAGAATCGTTTCTTCCACGCTCAGGAGATCGTGAAGCCCGAGGATGTGATCCCGTATCTCGCCAAGCGGGAGCGACACTGGAAACGGGGCTACTCAGCCTATGAACTGGCGTATTCCTGGGTTGGTGCCGGTGGTATTCCGGACAAGGTACGCTCGGTCTTGGAAACCTGCCCTGACTATGCAGGAGCTACTCTGGTCGAGGGCTTGTTCGAACGCGAGGTGGATCTCCGAACACCCGGGCGCCGAAGCCAGACCGACCTCCTCGCCTTCGTGAACTCGGTCCATGGCTATGCGGTGATCGCGGTCGAGGGCAAGGTGGACGAGCCGTTCGGCGACCTCGTCTCGGCCTGGAACGATGGCAGCCCCGGCAAGGAGTGTCGGTTGAAGGCCCTTTGCGCGTCTCTCGGGCTCAGGGTCGACGATATGGACAGAATCCGTTATCAGTTGCTCCATCGGACGGCCTCGGCCATCTATGAGGCTCAGCGGTACCAGACAACGCGGGCGGTCATGCTGGTGCATTCGTTCAGCGTGACCGACAAGTCGTTCCCGGATTTCCAGGCGTTCTCCAGATCAATGGGAATTCCGGTGGAGGCGGTGAACTGCGTGTCCGGGGAACGGAACTGCGAAGGGATCCGGCTTCGGTTGGCCTGGGTCAAGG
This sequence comes from Gammaproteobacteria bacterium, assembly GCA_965202735.1. Taxonomy (GTDB): domain Bacteria; phylum Pseudomonadota; class Gammaproteobacteria; order HK1; family HK1; genus HK1. The sequence goes on along the minus strand of OZ241844.1, from coordinate 3,599,488 downwards.
ATCAGCCACGCCCGTAGTGCGAAGGCGAGGGATGCGGGTTCCTCGATGCAGATCGCACGACAGGGGGCTACGGCCATCCTGGAGTTGAATACTGGAGTCGGAGCGGCGGAGACGGCAGGAGGTCTTCTCGCTCCAGGCGGGCAAGCGGGCGCAGGACTTCCAGGCGGCGTGCGGTTCCACCGCAAGCCGCGTCGCCGCAATCTCGTGAATCCCACAGATGCGACGTACACCCCCCGCGCCCGCGCCGTCCCCGGCTTCTACTGCTGCATCGAACGCTGCTGAATCGCCCACCACTGCGTGTAGATCTCGTCCGGCCACAGGCTCTGGAACCATGCGATGACGTTGATCACTTCCTCGTCGGCGAGCGTGCTCCGAAACGGGGGCATCTTTCCGCCGCCGCCCGGCGCGCCGAACAGGATCTGTCGCGCGAGGATCTCGAACGGGTGGTGCCACGTGTGTGCCGTGCCGTTGAGCGGCGGCGGCGGAAACGACCCGTCGGACTCGCGCCGCCGCCAGTCCGGCGTCGCCTCGCCGCGTGCGCCGTGGCACTCCGCACAGTGCAGCGCGTAGACCTTTCCACCGGATTCGACCCGCGCCGTGTCGTACCAGCGTTCCTGAGCCTCGGCTGCGAAGGCGTGCATCGCAGCGGCCCAGGCGAGCACGGCGAATGCAGGCGCGATGACGTGACGCATCATGATCGGTTTCTCCTTCGTGTGGCTCGGCCGGCCCCGCGTGGCCGCTTCATTCGGCGCGCGTTTCGCCGGCGAGCTCGTCGAGGATCGGGCACTCGGGGCGGTCGTCGCCGTGGCACCGCTCGGCGAGGTGGAGGATGGCGTCGCGCATCGAGCGCAGCTCCGCCATCTTTGCCTCCACCCGTCCGACATGCTCCAGGGCGAGCCGCTTCACGTCCGCGCTCGCCCGTTCCCGATCGGACCACAGCGAGAGCAGCCGCCCGACCTCGTCGAGGTTGAATCCCAGGTTGCGGGCGCGATGGATGAACCGGAGCCGCCGCACGTCGTCGTCGCTGAACTCCCGGTAGCCGCTGCCCGTGCGCGGCGCGGGCTCGATGAGTCCGGCCTCCTCGTAGAAGCGGATGGTCTTCGCCGCCATCCCCGAGCGCTTCGCCGCTTCGCCGATCCGCATGACCCGCCCCTCCGTCGCCGAAACGAAGCTACAGTCGCCCCTGGGTGTACAGCAATTCCCGCCAGGCGGGAACAGACCCCTGAGATCCCCTCGATTCGACACCCGGAAGGTCGAAATCACACCAGAATTCCACCACGGTACGGCCTCTCCCGGGCGCTGGCGGGAATTGCTGCTGGGTGTACGTCCGATTTGCGAGATCCCTCGTTTCCGGTCCCGGGAAACCCTGGGAGCGAAGACATCCCGCCCTCGGTCCAGACGCTCCACAAATCGGACGTACACCCAGGCTACAGGACCGTGTTGCGGAGCCGCAGCGCGTTCGTGACCACCGAGACCGAGCTCGCGCTCATGGCGGCGCTCGCGAGCATCGGCGACAGCAGCACCCCCAGGACCGGATAGAGCACCCCGGCCGCGACCGGGATGCCGACCGCGTTGTAGGCGAACGCGAAGAACAGGTTCTGCCGGATGTTGCGCATCGTGGCCATCGAGAGTGTGCGGGCCTTCACGATTCCGCGCAGATCGCCCTTCACCAGGGTGATGCCGGCGCTCTCGATGGCGATGTCGGTGCCCGTCCCCATCGCGATGCCGACGTCGGCGCGGGCGAGCGCGGGGGCATCGTTGATGCCGTCGCCCGCCATCGCGACCACGTGCCCCTGGGCCTGGAGGCCGGCGACGGCGCCGTGCTTCTCCGCCGGCGTCATGCCGGCACGGACCTCGCGGATGCCGAGCTCGCGCGCCACCGCGCGCGCCGTGGTCTCGTTGTCGCCGCTCAGCATCACGATGCGGAGCCCCATGGCCCGCAGCGCCCGGAGGCTGTCCGCCGCGTGCGGCTTGACCGGATCCTCGACCGCGACGAGCCCCGCCGGCTCGCCGTCGATCGCGACCCACATCACCGTCGCCCCCCGCGCCCGTAACGACTCGGCACGATCGGCCGCGTCACCGCCGGGCTCGATACCCGACTCGTGCAGCAACGCCTCGTTCCCGACCAGCACCTCGGTCCCGCCGATGCGTCCGCGCACCCCGCGGCCCGTGAGCGATTCGAACTCGTCGGCCGGCTCCATGCGAAGGCCGCGCGCTTCGGCGCCTTCCGTCAGGGCGCTCGCGAGCGGGTGCTCGCTTGCGCGCTCGATGCCGGCCGCGAGGGCGAGCCACCGTTCCTCCGCGATGCTTCCCACCGAGAACGCCGCGCCGAGCGCCGGCCGGCCTTCGGTCAGGGTGCCGGTCTTGTCGACCACCAGGGTGTCGGCCTTCTCGAGGCGCTCCAGCGACTCGGCGTCCCGGATCAGCACCCCGTCGCGGGCGCCGCGGCCGACGCCGGTCATCACCGACACCGGGGTCGCCAGTCCGAGCGCACAGGGACAGGCGATGATCAGCACCGACACCGCGGCGACGAAGGCGTTGGCGAGCGAGGGCGCCGGACCGAACGCGGCCCAGGCGGCGAACGTGATTGCCGCCGTGATCACCACCGCCGGGACGAACCAGCCCGCCACCACGTCCGCGGCCGCCTGGACCGGCGCTCGCGATCGGCCGGCGGCTCCCACCAGCGCGGCGATCTGCGCGACCAGGGTCTCGGAACCGATCCGCCCGGCGCGCATCGTGAACGCGCCGGCCTGGTTCACGGTGCCGCCGGTGACCGGGCCTCCGGCCCTGCGCTCGACCGGGACCGGCTCGCCGGTGACCATCGACTCGTCGATGATCGCGGTACCGTCGAGCACCGTGCCGTCGGTCGGGACCCGCTCTCCGGGCCGTATCCGCAGCCGGTCGCCGACCACGATTCGATCGATCGCGACCTCACGCTCCGTTCCATCGGGGTCGAGCCGCCGCGCGACGGCGGGGGCGAGGGTGAGCAGGCGGCGGATCGCGTCGCCGGTTCGGGCCCGGGCCCGAAGCTCCAGCACCTGCCCGAGGATCACCAGGGTCACGATGACCGCGGCGGCCTCGAAGTAGAGCGGCGGTGCGCCGTCGATGCGGAACGCCTCGGGGAGCAGGTCCGGAAACAGCAGCGCGCCCGTGCTGGCGAGCCATGCGGCGCCGGTGCCGACGGCCACCAGGGTGAACATGTTGAGCTTGCGCGTGACGAACGAGGTCCACCCGCGGACGAAGAAGGGCCATCCGCACCACAGCACCACCGGAGTGGCGAGCAGCGCCTGGGACCACCCGAACCACGCCGGCCCGAACCGGCTCCGCACGTCGAGTCCCGGCGCCATCTCGCTCATCGCGATCGCGACGACCGGCAGGGTCAGAACGCAGGCGGCCACGAGCCGGCGGCGCAGGTCGGCGAGCTCCGGACTCGGCCGATCGCCGGGCCGCGCCGCTCTCGGCTCGAGCTCCATGCCGCAGGTCGGGCAGCTTCCCGGGGCGTCCCGCACCACGTCGGGATGCATGGGACAGACATGCCCGGTACGCGCCGGTGCGAGCATCTCCGGCTCCAGCGCCATGCCGCACTCGGGGCAGTCCGAGGGGACGTCGCTGCGCACTTCGGGATGGCAGGGGCAGGTGTAGGCGCAGACGGCCGGGGGAGCCGAGCCCGTTCCGGTCGTGTCAGTGCCGGCGGCGGGCGCCGCGTCGGGGTTTGCCGGCGAGCGATCCGGCTTCGCTGAAGAGGTGGCCGACGCGCCGGCGGCGGGCGCCGTGCCGGGATTTGCCGGTGATGGAGGGGGTGCATGAGCCGCGGCGAAGGAGGGGGCCCTGCCCCCGGAGAACCGCGCCGGCTCCGCTGCGAATCGTTCCCGGCAGTGCTCGCCGCAGAACCAGAACCGCCGCCCTTCGTGGCGTGCCGTCGCGCCGGGACGCAGCCGCTCGACGGCGTGGCCGCATACGGGATCGATGGCCTGCGCGTAGCGCCCGGGCTCGGCGACGAACCGGCGCCTGCACCCGTCGCAGCAGAAGCCCACCGCGGCCCCGTCGTACATGCACGAGGCGCGTGCGGTCTGCGGGTCGGCCCGCATGCCGCATACCGGATCGTGCGTGGCGGCGGCGCGGGCGGGACTGGACGGATCGCTGGGCATCTGGTTCGGGATGGTCGTCGTGGGCCGGTGTTCCCGCCGGCCACGGCAAGGCTAAACCCTCCAGTTACTGGAAAGTCAATGGAGATCGCCGGCGGCGGCGGCGTGCGGTGAGCTGGCGCGGAAAATGCCGGGCAGAAGAAATCGGGAGTGAATGGAGCGGACCGACATGGAGGATCGGGCCGCAATCGCGGCCCGACACCGGGTTCGGAGTCGAATTCGAAACCGGTGACTCGCTCGACTCCGTCTGACTGAGCGTCGTGCTGCGGACGGTGTGATCCGAGCAGGTCTAACGGGAGGTCGGGCGGAAGCTCCCGATTGCGTCCCAGAAGGCTCTCCTGATGGTGCGTCTCTTTTCATCGTCATGGTGGAGCGAGACTTCCAAAGCGTGTTCCGCGTGGCGGAACAGCTCCGCATCGAGTGGACGAGGAATTCTCGGACGCTGCGAGAGGAGATTCCCGACTTCCTGCGCAGAGGCTTTCTGGAGCCATTGCTCGGCGAATTCGCTGCCGATTCGGGACGTGTCGGAAGGTTGGGTTTCCGTGGAACGGGGCCGGGAATCGACGGTGAAGAATGGCGCGAGGTCGTTTCGTGTGAGGGTTACACTCTCGTCAGCCTCGAATACCAGTTCACGAGACTGATTTGCCGGTCCGCTGGAGGGGGAGATTCCGATTACCGTGATGCGGACTCCCTGATCCTGCGCCGCTCGCACTCCCTCGCGCAGGTCTTCGTCTCCAGACAGCAGGAAACCATCAGAAATTGCGCGTTCACGCGCCAATGTCATCAGGTCTCTGTAGATGAGAGCATCTACTCCTTTCTGTTGACCTCGAGAATTGATGCTCCCCAACCGGAGCTTCACGTTGGGTAGCGCAGCGATATCCTGATGGGTCGGAGTCCTGACGCCACCAGGTGCACCGTCGTACCAATATGTGCGGAGCGCATCGAGCCCGCATTGTTTACTTGCCAGAAGTCGAAGCTCTTCGTTGAATCCGACAACATTCAGATTGATGTTCCGCCGAGAAGGGGTATCGCAGCAAAGCTTTCCTCCTTCCGCGTACACGTATCCCGCGTCTACGAACAACGCATATCGGTCCATGACCACACCCGGGGGCAAAAGAAGGGGCCCCGAACCGGGGCCCCGGCTCCCCAGCGGGGAGCCACCAGAAAAGATGAGTCACCCCTTGGGTGACGTGAATCAATCTAACGCTCGCCCAGAAGTTTGTCTAGTCATGCTCTTCCCTGATCAGGTCCGCGCCCTTCTCGGCAATCATGATCGTCGGGGCGTTCGTGTTCCCCGAAGTCAGCGTCGGCATGATCGACGCATCGATCACGCGCAGGCGCTCGACGCCGTGCACGCGCAGCCGGTCGTCGACCACCGCCATCGGGTCGCTGCCCATCTTGCAGGTGCCGACCGGGTGATAGGCGGTCTGGGCGGTGTCGCGGCAGTACTCCAGCAGCTCGTCGTCGGTGCGGCAGTCGGGGCCGGGCCGGAGCTCGTGCGAGCGGTAGGAGTCCATGCGCGGATGCTCCATGATCTCGCGGCAGATGCGCATGCCGCCCACCAGGCTCACCCGATCTTCTTCCGCCGAGAGGAAGTTCGGCCGTATCGCGGGCGGGGTCCAGGGGTCGGCGCTGCGGGCATGGATCGAGCCGACCGACTCCGGGCGCATCTGGTAGACCCCGAGGGTCATGCCCGGCGCGGTGTCGAGCTGCGTCCGGTCGTTGGCGTCGCCGTAGCTCGCGGGCATGAACAGGAGCTGGACGTCCGGCCCGGCGAGCTCCGGCCGGGTCCTCAGGAAGCCGTGGCCGAACGCGGGCGCGGCCGTGAGCAGCCCGCGGCGGGTGACCGCGTAGCGCAGGACCTCCATCGCGAACCGCAGGCCCCGGGTGCGCTCGTTCATCGTGATCCGCCGGGTCGCCCGCCAGCTCATGCGGGGGAAGAAGTGGTCGCGGTAGTTCTCGCCCACCCCGGGGAGCGGGTGGACGACGTCGATCCCGAGCGACGCCAGATGCTCGGGGTCGCCCACCCCGGAGAGCTCCAGCAACTGGGGAGACTGCACGCCGCCGGCCGAGAGAATCACTTCGCCGGCCCGCGTCTCGCGCGCCTCGCCATCGACGTCGCAGGCAACCCCCACCGCGCGCCTGCCGTCGAAGAGGACCCGCTTGGCGTGGGCGTGGGTCCGGACGTGGAGGTTGGGGCGGCGGCGCGCCGGGCGCAGGAAGGCTTGCGCGGTGCTGCACCGGCGTCCGTCGCGCATGGTGAACTGGTAGTACCCCACGCCTTCCTGGTCGCCGCCGTTGTAGTCGGGGTTGCGGGGGTAGCCGCAGGCGACCGCCGCCTCGATGAAGGCGTCGGCCATCTCGTGCGGCTCGTACTGGTCGGTGACGACGAGGGGGCCGCCGGTGGCGCGGGCGTCGCCGATGGCGCCGGTGTCCGATCGCTCGAAGTGCTCGGACTTGCGGAAGTAGGGCAGGACGGACTCGTACGACCAGCCGCGATTGCCGAGCTGGGACCAGATGTCGTAGTCGAGCGGCTGGCCCCGCACGTAGAGCATGCCGTTGATGGCGCTCGACCCTCCGAGGGTGCGTCCCCGCGGGACGGGGATCCGCCGTCCGTTGACGTTGTCCTCGGGCTCGGTCTCGAAGCACCAGTTGTAGCGGCGGTCGTTCATCAGCTTCGCGAAGCCGACCGGGATCGAGATCCAGGGGCTCGCGTCCCGCCCGCCCGCCTCCAGGAGCAGCACGCGCTTCGCCGGGTCCTCGGAGAGCCGGTTGGCCAGCACGCACCCGGCCGAGCCGGCGCCGACGATGATGTAGTCGTAGTCGGTCATAGGTGTTCCCGTCGCTTTCCGTCGCGCCGTCCACGGCGGCGGGGGCGACGACCACCTCCGCGGCGGGCCGGTCATGGATGTTCCCGTCGCGCCCGCCCGCGCTCCCGGAGGACTTCGGGGCCCGGTATCGAGCCGGCTACGCGGCGGCCGCCTCGTCGACCGCGCCGCCGCGCACGGCCACTTCGCGGGCCAGCATCTCGACCGCCTCGCCGAGGCCGGCGACCCTCTGGCCGCGGCTCCCGAGCCGCCGCATCGACACCTCCCGCCGCTCCACCTCCCGCTTGCCGACGGCGAGGATGACCGGCACCTTCGCGAGAGAGTGCTCGCGCACCTTGTACGAGATCTTCTCGTTGCGGGCGTCGGTCTCGGCGGCCAGGCCGCGCGCGCGCAACGCCCCGGCGACCTCGCCCGCGTAGGCGTCGGCGTCCGACGTGATGGTGCACACCACCGCATGCTGCGGCGCGAGCCACAGGGGCAGGCGCCCCGCGTAGTGCTCGACGAGGATTCCGGTGAAGCGCTCTATCGAGCCGAGCATGGCGCGATGCAGCATCACCGGCACGTGGCGCTCGCCGTCCTCGCCGACGTAGGACGCCCCGAGCCGGCCCGGAAGGTTGAAGTCGACCTGCACGGTGCCGCACTGCCAGTCGCGGCCGATGGCGTCGCGCAGCACGAACTCGAGCTTCGGCCCGTAGAACGCGCCTTCGCCGGGGTTGTACGTGTACGCGAGGCCGGTCGAGTCGATCGCGATCCGGAGCGCGGCCTCCGCCTTGTCCCAGATCTCGTCCGCGCCCACCCGGGTCCCGGGCCGGTCCGCGAACTTGATGCGCACGTCCTCGAACCCGAAGTCGCGATAGATCGACAGGATGAGATCGCACATCGCGGTCGCCTCCTGCGTGATCTGCCCGGCGGTGCAGAAGACGTGGGCGTCGTCCTGGGTGAACGCGCGCACCCGCATCAGACCGTGCAGCGCGCCGGACGGCTCGTAGCGGTGCACCTTGCCGAACTCCGCGATGCGCATCGGCAGGCTGCGGTGGCTCCTGACCGGGCCGTTCCTGTAGACCTGCACGTGCCCCGGACAGTTCATCGGCTTGAGCGCGAAGACGCGGCCGTCCTCGGTCTCGGAGGTGAACATGTGCTCGCGGAACGCCTCCCAGTGGCCGGACGACTCCCACAGGCTGCGGTCCATGATCTCCGGCGTGCTCACCTCCACATAGCCGGCCGCGGTCTGGCGCTCGCTGATGTAGCGGATGAGCGTCTGAAAGAGCCGCTGGCCCCTGGGGTGCCAGAACACCGCGCCGGGCGACTCGTCCTGGAAGTGGAAGAGGTCCATCTCGCGCCCGAGCTTGCGGTGGTCGCGCCGCTCGGCCTCCTCCAGCATGTGGAGGTAGGCATCGAGCTGCTTCTCGTTCGCCCACGCGGTGCCGTAGACCCGCTGGAGCATCTCGTTGCCCGAGTCGCCGCGCCAGTACGCGCCGGAGACGCGCATGAGCCTGAACGCCTTGCCGAGCTTGCCGGTGGAGGGGAGGTGCGGTCCGCGGCAGAGATCGATCCACTCGCCCTGGCGGTACAGCGAGACCGGCTCGCCGCCCGGGATGCCCTCGATGATCTCCGCCTTGTACTCCTCGCCCCACTCGCGGAAGAAGCGCACCGCCTCGTCGCGGTCCCACACCTCGCGCGAGATGGGCTCGTCGCGGTCGACGATCTCGCGCATGCGGTCTTCCATGCGCTCCAGGTCCTCGGGGGTGAAGGGCTCCTCGCGGGCGAAGTCGTAGTAGAACCCGTTCTCGATGGCCGGCCCGATGGTGACCTGGGTCTCGGGCCAGAGCTCCTTCACCGCCTCGGCCAGCACGTGGGCCGCGTCGTGGCGCAGCAGCTCCAGCGCATCCTCGGAATCCCGGGTCACGATGGCGACCGACGCGTCGGTGTCGATGGTGGCGGCGAGGTCGCGCACCGTGCCGTCGGCCTTGATCGCGAGTGCGGCCCTGGCGAGTCCCTTGCCGATGCTCGCGGCGATGTCGGCTCCCGTCACCGGGCCTTCGAAGCACCGGGTCGAGCCGTCGGGAAGCGTGATGCGGGGCATGTCGTCTCCGTCCTACAAACGATGCGCCGTCCGCCCATTCCGCAGGGTGGCCGGCGGGTGCGATTCTACCCGGCAATGCCGGTCGGGTCGTGGAGCGGCGACGTGGAGTCGTCGCGCGAAGGTCGATTGACGTGCGGGAGCGCCGCCGGGGGTCGTCGATGAAGTCGATGAAATTCTCCAGGGTCACGGCGAGCGGGCGGACCACGATCCCGAGGAGCATCCGCGAGGCGGCGGGCCTCTATGCGGGCGACACGCTCGCGTTCGAGACGGACGGTGAGCAAGTGGTCGCCCGAAAGGTGCTCCAGGGCGGAGACGGCGCCGCACGGGACGTCTCGGAGACCATGAGCGAGTGGACGTCGGCGCAGGACGAGGAAGCCTGGCATGACCTTTGAGCCCTTCGACGTGGTCGTGGTGCCGTTTCCGTTCACCGACAGGGAGACCGAGAGGCGCCGGCCGGCTCTGGTCGTCTCCTCTCCCGACTTCAATGCGGCCCATGACCAGATGGTTCTGGCCATGATCACATCGACCGGCGGCGACTGGCCCAGCGACGTGGCGATTCTGGACTGGTGCGAAGCCGGGCTCAGCGTCCCCTGCAAGGTTCGTCTCAAGCTGTTCACGCTGGACGACGCCCTGATTCTTCGCAGGACCGGCGCCCTGTCGGAGCGCGACGCGGAGGCGGTGAGGGGCAGCCTCGTGCGTTTCCTGGCCGTGGACGAGGGTAGCGCGTTCGTCTCCGACACGGCTGGCCTGTACGCGGGGGCCGAACCCTTGGGTAGTGCCTCAGTTTGACTCCGTGACCGTTATGTCGTGCCGAGGAAGAAAGTCGAACCGAGGCACTACCAGCCCTTGCGCCTGTGACCGCACGCCCCGTGCGTGCGCGGCGGCCGGATGGGCTGCGCAACGCGTGCCGCTCCGCCGCCCCGCAGCATGGCCCGGCGCGAACGCTTCACCGGTTCACGCCGGGGAGCGATGCGGCAGGCGGACGCGCGTGCCGCGTCGGGGATGCCTTTCCTCAGTCCAGGCGGACGATCCGTCCCTCGACCGCCGGAGAGACCGTGCCGACCGTCTCGACGAACTCCATCACCTGCGGGGCCATGAAGGAGGCGTCCCTGCCGGCGATGCGTCTCTCGGCCCGCTCGAACATGGTGTAGCCGTCTCCGCCCCCGGCGAGGAAGTCACTGGTCGCAAGCGTGTAGGTCCTGTCATCCTCCAGCGGCGCGCCGCCCAGAACGACCTCGACGACCCGGCCGCCCTTCGGCCGGCTGGCGTCGAAGGAGAAGGCGAGGCCCGAAACATGCGGGAAGGCGCCGCTCTCGCCCTCGACACCGGAGACGCCGTGCTCCAGCGCCTCCCTGACCGCTGCGCCGGAGAGTGCGAGCTTCACGGTCCTGTCGCCGAAGGGCAGCTCCGTCAGCACCAGCGTGCCGGTGATTTCGGAGCCGGCCGGGTGGACGGTATCCCCGCGAATCCCGCCGCCATTGGTCAGCGCGATGTCCGCGCCGACGGCGGCGCGCATGGCGTCCGCTACCAGGTTGCCGAAGGCGTTCTCGCCCGAACGCACCGACACGCGGCGCGTATCCAGCTCGGTCATCGTCCTGCCGACCACGATGTCCAGGCTGCCCAGCTGCTTGCGGCGCTTTTCGACGGCTTCGGCGAGCGCGGGCAGGTCTTTCACGCCTTCGGTCGAACGCAGCTCGTAATCCGGCGTCCAGACCGGCCGGATGCTGCCCTTCCGATCTTCGATGCGGTTGAGCGTCAGCCTGAGCACACCGACATGGGCGCCCTGCGAGCCGGCCTTCAGCACGGTTTGCCGTCCGTCATACCAGGCGATCGCCAGATGGTCGTGACCCCCGAGAACGGCGTCGATTCCGCCGGACGCGCGCAGAAGCGCCAGGTCCTGCGCGAGGTCGTTGTGGGTCAGCGCGATCACGAGGTCGGCCCCGCCCTCTCTCAATTCGGCGGCAAGGGCGGCGCCCGTTTCGACGAAGGGGGCGAAGGCGACATCCGGGCCCGGAGAGGAAATCTTCCCGGTTTCGGGTGTGACCAAGCCGAGAAAGCCGATCCGGTATCCGCGATGCTCCACGGTCTTCGTGGTCCGGGCTCCGGGAAAGCCCGGCTCGCCCCGGTAGCGGACATTGCCGGCGAGCCAGACCGTCTCCGACTGCTCGAGCCGCTGTTCGAGGATTTCCGGGCCGAAGTCGAATTCGTGGTTGCCGAGCACCGCAAGATCGAACCCGATGGCGTTCGCAAGCTCGATCATGTGCTCGCCCCTGTCCAGCCCGGAGAGCAGGGAGGGCGAGATCATGTCGCCGCCGAAGGTGACGATGGCGACCCCGCCCGCCTTTTCGGCGCGGGCGCGCTCTTCGGAGACGACCGCCGCAATCTTCGCCGCGCCGCCCCGGCCGTCAATGCCCTCCATCCGGTCCCAGTCGTTCACATGCACGAGCGTCAGGGAAAGCGGCTCGGCGGTAGTGGGTAGAGGGTCAGTCTGAACTTCTTCCTCGACCGACATGGCGGTCCTGGAGTCAGACTGACCTACTACCGGCTTGGCGGCCGCGGGCCCGGCTATTGCGGGCAGGGCGGCAAACAGCGCGGCGGCAAGGGCGAGCCGGAGGCGGGTTCGGGGCATGGGCGGCGGTCCTGATGGTGTTGTTGGTACCCTGATCTTCCAGAGTCTTCTGCGGTCAAGGTACTGTACCCGCAGGGGCCCTGCTCCTGCGGGGTGGCACGCTCGATACGCGGCAAGGCAATTCTCGCCGACGCCCCTGGCGGCGGGGTGGCCGACCCGGCCATGAACGCCTGGAGAGCACGACGAACGCCTGGAGAGCAAGACGATGGAAGGCAGGACGGGAAGGACTGGAAGGACGCAGGGCTTCACGGACGTGCCGAGCCGTTACGACGGCGTGAAGCTGGAGCAGGAGGTGCTCGCCCTGTGGCGCGAGCACGACATGTTCAACGAGGCGCAGCGCCGGAGCGAGGGCCGGCCGCTCTACTGCTGGAACGAGGGGCCGCCGACCGCCAACGGGCGGCCGGGGATCCATCACGTCCTCGCCCGCACCTTCAAGGACATCTTCCCGCGCTTCAAGCACATGCAGGGCTACCACTGCCCGCGCAAGGCCGGCTGGGACACCCACGGCCTGCCGGTCGAGCACGAGATCGAGAAGGAGCTCGGGATCTTCGACAAGGCGGAGATCGAGCGCCGGGTGGGGGTGGCGGAGTTCACCCGCCGGTGCCGCGAATCGGTGATGCGCTACATCGGCGACTGGGAGCGGATGACCGAGCGCATGGGCTTCTGGGTCAACATGGGCGACGCCTACTACACCCTCGACAGCTCCTTCATCGAGTCGGTGTGGTGGCTGCTGCGGCAAATCTGGGACAAGGGCCTCATCTACCGGGGGTACAAGGTGGTGCCCTACGACCCCCGGATCGGCGCCACCCTCTCGTCGCACGAGGTCGCGCTCGGGTACCGGGAGGTCGAGGACCCTTCGATCTTCGTCCGCTTCCCGGTCGAGGGCGAGGAGCGAACCTCGTTCCTGGTGTGGACCACCACGCCGTGGACCCTGCCTTCGAACCTCGCCCTCGCGGTGCACCCGGAGGTCGACTATGTCTTCGTGCGCACCGGCGCAGCCGGCGCGGACCCATCCGGCGCCGCGCCGGCGGAGGGCTCGCCCGCTTCGGTCCGCGCAGCGCATCCGGAAGGCGGGCGGGCGGCGGAAGGCGAGAGATCGGCGGAAGGCGAGAGATCGGCGGAAGGCGAGTGGCCGGCGAAAGGCAAGCGGGCGGCGGAGGCGGGCTCGCCCGATGCCGCCGGCGCATCGGCTCCACCCGGCGGCGAGACCCTGATCCTCGCCGAAGCCCTTGTCGGCGCCGTGCTGCGCGGCGCGGAGTACACCATCGAGAAGCGGGTCAGGGGCGCCGACCTGGAGGGGATGCGCTACACCCGCCTGTTCGACCATCTGCCCGCCGACGGACCCGTCTGCCGGGTGTGGACGGCCGACTTCGTGACCGTCGAGGACGGCACCGGCATCGTGCACTGCGCCCCGGCCTACGGCGAGGACGACATCCGGCTGGGCCAGGCGAAGGGGTTGCCGGTGGTGCACGGGGTGGGGCTCGACGGCTGCTTCGTGCCCGAGGTCGAGCCGGTGGCCGGGAAGTTCTTCAAGGACGCGGACCCGATCCTCGTCGCCGACCTCGAGGCGCGCGGACTGATGTTCCGCTCCGAACGCCGCCTGCACAGCTACCCGCACGGGTGGCGCACCGGCGACCCCCTCATCTACTACGCCAAGCACGCCTGGTACATCGCGACGAGCCGCATCCGGGACCGGATGGTGGAGCTCAACCGCACCATCCGCTGGGTGCCGGAGACCATCCGCGACGGACGCTTCGGGAACTGGCTCGCCAACAACGTCGACTGGGCGCTCTCGCGGGAGCGTTTCTGGGGCACGCCGCTGCCGGTGTGGACCGACGGCGAGGGCGACTTCCTGTGCATCGGGTCGATCGCGGAGCTCGAATCACTGTGCGGGCGGAGCCTCGAAGGGGTCGACCTGCACCGGCCCGCGGTGGACGAGATCACCTTCGCGCATCCGGACAACGGGCGCACCTACCGGCGCGTGCCGGAGGTCATCGACTGCTGGTTCGACTCCGGCGCCATGTCCTACGCCCAGTTCCACTACCCGTTCGAGAACCGGGAGCTGTTCGAGAGCCGGTTCCCCGCCGACTACATCTGCGAGGCCATCGACCAGACCCGCGGCTGGTTCTACTCGCTGCACGCCATCGCGGCGCTGGTGTCGGACAGCGTCGCGTACCGGAACTGCATCTGCCTGGCCCACATCGTGGACGGGGACGGGAAGAAGATGTCGAAGTCGCTCGGCAACATCGTCGATCCCTACGACGTCTTCGATCACGTGGGCGCCGACCCCCTGCGCTGGTACCTGGCGTGCCGGATCGCGCCGGAGGTGCAGAAGCGCATCTCCGTCGACCTCGTGCGCGGGGTGGCGTCGGGGTTCATCAACACGTGGTGGAACACCTGCGCCTTCTTCGTGATGTACGCGAAGCTCGACGGCGTCGACCTGACGGACGACGTCCCGCTCGCCGAGCGCCCCGAGATCGACCGCTGGGCGCTCGCGCTGCTGCACCGCACGGTGGCGGAGGTGACGGACGCGCTGGAGGCCTACGACGCGCACGCGGCGGGGCGGGCGATCGAGTCGTTCGTCGACCAGCTCAGCAACTGGTACGTGCGCCGCAACCGCCGCCGGTTCTGGAAGGCGGCGGCCGGACCGGACAAGCAGGCCGCCTACCTGACCCTCTACGAGTGCCTGCACACCGCCAACCGGCTGATGGCGCCGATCATGCCGTTCATCACCGAGGCGGTGCACCGGAACCTCGTGCGCGGGGTGGACGATGCGGCTCCGCCGAGCGTGCACATGAGCGAGTGGCCGGCGCCGGACCCGGCGGCGCGCGACGATGCGCTGCTTGCCGAGATCGACGTCGTGCAGCGGGTGGTCGGGCTCGGGCGGGCGGCGCGGAGCTCGAGCGGGGTGCGGGTGCGCCAGCCGCTTCCGCGGCTGCTGGTGCGCACCCCCGACGAGGCGTCGGCCGCGTTCGTCATGCGCCACGAGGCCCAGATTCTCGAAGAGCTGAACGTGAAGGCGGTGGAGATGCTCGCGCCCGACGCCGAGCTCGTGAGCTACCGCATCAAGCCCAACCTGCCCCGCATCGGCAAGCGGTTCGGCCGGCGGGTTCCGGCCATCCGCGCCGCGCTGGCGTCCGCCGACGGCAGCGCCATCGCGGCGGCGGTCGCGGCCGGCCGGCCCTTCGGCCTGAAGGAGAGCGGCGAGGTCGTCACTCCGGCGGTCGCGCCCGATGCGCCTGATCGGGCCTCCGGCCCGAAGGACGATGGCGAGGCCGTCACTCCGGCGAGCGCGGCCGATGCGCCCGATCGGGCCTCCGGCTTGAAGGACGATGGCGAGGCCATCACTCCGGCGGTCGCGCCCGATGCGCGCGATCGGGCCTCCGGCCCGAAGGACGGTGGCGAGGCCGTCGCTCCGGCGGGCGCGGCCGGCCGGGCCTCCGGCACGGAGACGAGCGGCGGGATCGATCTCTTCGAGCCGGAGGACGTGCTGGTCGAGTCGACCTCGGCCGAGGGCTACGCCTGCGCGGAGGAGGGCGGCTGCCTCGTGGGCCTGGACACGTCGCTGACCGAAGCGCTGGAGCGCGAGGGCCTCGCCCGCGAGCTGGTGCGCACCGTCCAGGAGGCCCGCAAGCAGGCGGGACTCGACGTCTCGGACCGGATCACGCTGCGCATCGAGGGAACCCCGGAGGTCGCGGCGGCCCTCGACGCGCACCGGGACTACGTGATGGAGGAGACGCTGGCGACCGGGTGGGGCGGGGCGGACTGGTCTCCGGCGTACTCGGTGGAGCATGGCCTGGGTGGCGGGCGGTGGACTATCGGGCTCGCGCGAGCCGATGGGCGTTGAATCGAGGGGACTTCAGGGGCCTGTTCCCGCCTGACGGAAATTACTGAAGGCCCGGACATGTCCTTGACTTCATGTTCCGGCGGCGCCACCCTCCCGCCATGAAATGGCGGGTCCGGATTGCCGAAGAGTTCGAACCCGAGTTCTTTGCTTTACAGCAGGAGGTCCAGGATACGATCCTGACCACAACGCGCCTTCTGCGGCAGTTCGGTCCGCAGCTTGGACGCCCGCAGGTGGATACGCTGAACGGTTCACGGCATGTGAACATGAAGGAGATGAGGCTGAGCGCGGCAGGCGGGGAGTGGCGCGTGGCCTTCGCGTTCGACCCCGCACGCCGCGCCATGCTTCTGGTGGCGGGTGACAAGTCGGGCGGCCGCGGACGACGGTTCTACCGCGAATTGATCCGCAAGGCCGACGAACGCTTCGACCGGCACCTTGCCCGGCTCGCCGATGGATGGAGAAGAGGAGAAACGTAATGGCGCTGGATGTGGAAGACGTGATCGCGGGGCTCGACCCCGAGCGGCGGCGCCGGATCGAGGAGCGCGCTGCCGAACTGATCGCCGAGGAAATGACGTTGCGCGAATTGCGCAAGGCCCGCGAGCTCACCCAGGCGAGCGTCGCGCGCGAGCTCGGCATCGGCCAGGACGCGGTCTCGCGGCTGGAGCAGCGCAGCGACCTCTTGCTGTCCACGCTGAAGAAGACGGTGGAGGCAATGGGCGGCAGCCTGTCGCTGGTCGCCCGTTTCCCCGACCGTCCCCCGGTCGAACTCGCCGGCATCGCCGAACGCGACGTCCGCGATTGACGCGGCGCAAAATCGCGCTGGTGCCTGCGTCCGCACGCGGCCCGTCCGGACGAATACCAGCGCCCCCGGAAGGCTTGCTGCGACGATTCGGCCTTCGTGATGACATGGTGTTGACACGCCTCCGGAAGCTTCCTGCGCACTCTCTCCATCCCGTTGTCTTTCATGCATTTGCCCGGCCGGCGCCTCCGCCGCGAACGCGCTGTCGGCCCCGCCCGCCCCGCCGCTCGGCAGATGCCAGCCCGTGCGTGCCAGCCATCCCGCCATCACGGTCATGTCGGCCATCACGGCCGCCGGTGTCGCCCGCGCGCCGGTCCCGGCGCTCAGCCCCGGTACCTGAACACCGCGACCGTTCCGAACGCCCCCAGCTCGTTCGCGCTGAGGAACGGGAACCAGTCGGCGATCTCGGCCGGCAGCGTCGCGGGGTCGGTGATCACGAAGTCCCCGGGTGCGATGCCGACCCCGTCGAGAAAGTGCACGAACGCCTCGAAGGGGGCCTCCACGCGTTCCCAGGCGACCCGGACGTTGAGGACGGCGCCGGCGGGTGCGCCTCGCGGAGGCCGCTCGCGCAGCCGTCGAAAGAGCCAGCTTCCGCGGTGCGAGCAGTGGAACGCGCCGTAGAGCACGACGTGCCGGCGTCCCGGCCGGTACCGGGTCCGGAAGTTGGCCTCGATCGAGCTCTCGCGCGAGCCGGCGCCCGGCCGGACGCGCGCCGAACGCTGCTCGGGACGTTCCTCGATGCCGTCGACGACGAGCCCGGGGTTCGCCCGCAGCGCGCTGCGCAGGAGCCGCGCGATGTCGGCATCCAGCATCATGACCTCCTCGTCTCCGGCCTCGACCCGAGCCCGGATCCGCCGGACCTCGCCGGGCGTGGCCTCGAGCAGCAGCACATCCGCCGCAAGGGACGGGAACAGGCGGTCGGCCAGGAAGCGGCGCAGGTACGGCTCGTGGTTCTCCCCGACGCACAGTATCTCCACCGGTCTCCGGTTCAGAGCGGCCAGCCACTCCGGGAAAGGCTGCATCGACCGTTCGATGGCGGAGATCAGGTCGGCGCGTTCATCCGGCGGCAGCGCCGCGACCCGCGCCAGCGCCCGCTCCGCCCACGGGCGGTGTTCCGGGAACCGGACCCGGTCGTCGGGCGGCGGCCAGCCGGCGACGGCCGGTCGGGTGATGTCCTCGTACAGGACATGCGCCTGCAGCAGCACGATGGCGAGCACGGGCACGCCGAGGACGACGAGAACGACCTGCAACGCCGAGTTCCTGATGGCGGCGTTCCCCTGGCGTGGAGAGGGTGGCGCGCTACCGCCGGATCACATGTGGCTTGCCGCTACTACCGGCGGCTCGCCACCGACGATGCCCACGTGAAGCTGAAACGACTCCATCCGGCATCCGGCAAGCGGCCTGCCTCCGGCAAGTGACGGAACGCTTCACCACCGGCGATGCCCACGTGAAGCTGAAACGACCCCATCCGGCATCCGACAAGCGGCCTGCCTCCGGCAAGTGACGGAACGCTACCGGCAGCACGGCCGCTGGAGCGCCGGGGCGGATTCGCCGCCGACCCGGCCTCCGGCAAGTGGCGGAACGCTACCGGCAGCACGGCCGGGGACGCCGGCGGCGGCCCCGGGCCGTCCTATCCCGGGGACATCCCGCGCAGGCGCTCGGAGCGGCGGCGGAGAAGCTCCACGGTGGTCAGCAGCAGGATGGAGAGGATCACCAGCACCGTCGCCGCGGCGAGGATGGTCGGGCTGATCTCCTGGCGGATGCCGGCCCACATCTGTCTCGGCAGCGTGAGCTGCTCGGCGCCGCCCAGGAACAGGATGATGACCACCTCGTCGAACGAGGTGATGAAGGCGAAGAGCGCTCCGGAGATGACCCCCGGTGCGATCAGCGGAAGCTGGACCCTGAAGAAGTTGTACACCGGCGTTCCACCCAGTCCCTGGGCCGCCCTGGTCAGCGAGTGGTCGAAGCCGACCAGCGTCGCGGTGACGGTAATCACCACGAAGGGCAGTCCGAGCACGGTATGCGCGAGGATGACGCCGGTGAAGCTCGCCACCAGCCTGAGCTCCGCGTAGAAGAGGAACATCCCGGCCGCGGTGATGATGAGCGGCACGATCATCGGCGAGATCAGGAACGCCATGATCGCGCGCCGGCCCACGAGGTGCGACCGGCTCAGGCCCAGCGCGGCCACGGTGCCGATCGCGGTGGCCAGCACGGTGGCGACGATCGCGATGAGGAGGCTGTTCCTGGCGCCGATCATCCACTTGTCGCTGCACACCGTGGTGATGTCCGCGGCCGAGCAGTCCCCGACCATCATCTTGTACCACCGGGTCGAGAACGCCTCCGGGTCGAGCCGCAGCATGCCGGGAGTGAAGTCGAGGAACGGGGACGAGGTGAACGACAGCGGGATGACCGCGATGAGGGGCATCACCAGGAAGAACAGGACGATGCCGCAGTAGACCAGGTATGTCCGGTGCCAGACGCGCTGGCCGGTGGTGTACCAGGCGGGGAGCGCCATCGGTCAGCCCATCTTCATGTTGTCGATGCCCACGATCCGGTCGTAGACCCAGTAGAGCACCAGGATCGCGGCGAGCAGGATGACGCCCATCGCGGAGGCGAGCCCCCAGTTGAGGGTCGACCGCAGGTGACGGGCGATGTAGTTGCCGATCATCTGGCCGTCCTTCCCGCCCACCAGCTCGGGGGTGATGAAGTAGCCGATGGCGACGATGAACACGAGGATGACCCCCGCTCCCACCCCCGGAAGGGTCTGCGGCAGATAGACGCGGACGAACGCGACGGCCGGCGGCGCGCCGAGGTTCTGGGCGGCCTTCATGTACGCCGGCGAGATTCCCCGCATGACGCTGTACACCGGCAGGATCATGAAGGGGAGCAGGATCTGGACCATGACGATCACGGTCCCGGTGAAGTTGTACATCATCGGCAGCCGGTTCTCGTCATCGACCACGTGGAGCGCGACCAGGGTGTCGTTCACCACCCCCTCCTGCTGCAGCATGATCATCCACGCCACGATGCGCACCAGCAGCGATGTCCAGAAGGGCATCAGCACGCAGATCATCAGCAGGTTGGAGTAGCGCAGCGGCAGGGTCGCGAGCAGGTGCGCGACGGGGTAGCCGAGCGCCAGGCAGGCCGCGGTGACGATCACGCTGATCAGCAGCGTGCGCAGCCACAGCGTGTTGTAGATGCGGCGATTCTCGGGTTGCCGGACCACCTCGTTGCCGAAGCCGTACTTGAGGTCGAACGCATTCAGGTAGTACCCCGCCGTGTACCGGTCCTGCATGATGCCGAGGGAGTGCCAGAACGAGATGTCCCCCCATCGCCCGTCGATCTCGAGCAGGGCCTCCCGGTAGGGGCCGGCGAAGTCGGGGTCCTTGCCCAGAAGCGCCTTGACCTTGCGCTTCGTCTTCTTCATCAGGCTCTTCCACTTGGACTTCGCATAGTTCATGCGAGTACTGCCACGGCCGATCTGAAGACCCGTGGCGTCCGCGATGTCCATGAACATCGCCTCGTAGTGCGGCTCGGAGGGCAGCGCCTCGCCGTCCCACCGGTCGTAGATTTCGAAGGTGCGGGGGAGGACTTCGTTGATGAGCCTGTCGTCGACGCTCCACGTCATCAGGTAGACGACCGGCATGCCGAAGAGCACGAACAGGAACACGACCGCCGGGGCCACCAGGGCCAGGGCGGTCAGCTTGCGGCGGCGGAGCGACCGCTGGAGGCTCTCCTTCAGCGGCCGGCCGTCGGCCGTGAGCAATTCACCGGTTGCCGACGTGGGAACCTCGAGGACGTTGACGGCCATCGTCAGCTCGTCGGGATCACGGGGTGGTCATCCGTCGCTTCCGGGACGTGCGGTCCGGGCGTGCGGTCCGGGCGTGCGGTCCGGGCGTGCGGTCCGGGCGTGCGGTCCGGGCGTGCGGTCCGGGCGTGCAGTCCGGGCGTGCAGTCCGGGCATGCGATCCGGGCGGGCGGCAGGACACCGCCCGTCCCCCTCCGGCCGGAGCGGCGATCGGCCGGAGGGGGGGACGGCATGTCACGCGGCTACCGCGCCCGCCAGGCGTCGAACCGCTCCTGGATGGCGTCGCGGTTGTCGGCCCACCAGTCCGGGTTGGCGATGATGCTTCGCGGCAGGACCTCCGGGCGGTTCGGCATGTGCGGCAGGATTTCCTTGCCGTTGTGGAACCACGGCTCGCCGGTCTGGATGATGTCGAACGAGGAGTTGCGCATCGGGCCGTAGTTGATGTACCGGGCCTGACCCGCAAGCTGCTCCGGGGCGCTCGCGAATGACGCGAACTCGAACGCCAGCTCCTTGTTGGGAGCCCCCTTCAGCACGACGATCCACTCCTCCTCGAGCACCTGGCCATCCCACACCGGCACGAAGGTGGCGTCCTCGCTCAGGTTCGCGGCGCCGACGCGGCCGTTGTACGCGAGGGCCATGGACGCTTCACCCGACTTCACCAGCTCCAGGGGCTTCGACCCCGACGACCAGAACACCGAGTGGTCCCGGATCCGGTCGAGCATGGCGAATGCGCGGTCGATCCCCTCGTCGGTGTCCATCACCTCGTAGACTGCGTTCGGGTCCACTCCGTCGGCCACGAGCGCCATCTCGATCAGCGCCTGCGGCCACGTGTGGATGCCGCGCTTGCCGGGAAAGTCGTCCACGTTGAAGAAGTCGGCGATCGACGACGGCGCCGTCTTGCCCGCCCACGCCGGCTCGTCGTAGAACATCATGTAGGACCACCAGATCATCGGCGCCACGCACTTGTTGGGGCGGGGGACCATGAGGTCCTCGTCGAGCGACTTCCCGTCCTTCGTCATGACGTGGTACTCGTCGGGGATCTCCTCGAACAGGCCCTCGTCGCAGCCCACGCGCGCCTCGTCGGCCAGGAGATCCACGATGTCCCAGATCACGGTTCCCGACTCCACCTGAGTGCGAATCTCGCCCAGGCCGCCGTTGTAGTTCTCCCAGTGGATCTTCTTTCCGGTCTTCTGCTCCCACGGCTCCCCGTAGGCCTTCTGTTGCGAGGCGGTGTACGCCCCTCCCCAGGACACCACGGTCAGGTCGGCGGCCGAGGCCGGACCGGCCCCGAGCGCGACCGCGCCAGCCACCGTGAATGCCCGGACAAACGTATGATTCTTCATGGTCGTCTCCTTGCTTGTTGGCCGGTTCCCGTACCGGCTTGTCGGCCGGCTCCTGACCGGCTTGTCGGCCGGTTCCCGTACCGGCCTGCACGTCAACGGACTCGGCGGGATTGCCTCGTCCGACTTCAGCCCGCGATCGGATCCAGGGCGCGGCAGTCCTCGGTGCGCCAGGCGATCGTCGCCGCCTCGCCGACCTTCAGGGGCCGGTGCGCGTGGGTGTTCGGCACCTTGACGATGAAGTCGTCGTGCCCGGCGACCTTCAGGCGCGTCCGGATGTGGTCGCCCAGATAGATCAGCTCCTCGACGGTACCTTCGAGCGTGTTGTACCCGTCGGCGCTCTCCGGGCCGATTTCGGCCCGCTCGGGCCGCAGGGAGAGCGTCGTGCGCGCGTTCACGGCCTCCACGTTGACCGCGAGCGCGGAGACCTCCCGGCCGCCGTCGACGGCCACCCGGCATTCGCCCTTGCGCATCTCGGTCACGGTGCCGTGGAGGGTGTTGTTCTCGCCGATGAAGTGCGCGACGAAGCTGTTCCGGGGCCGCTCGTAGAGCTCGTCGGGGGTGGAGAGTTGCTGGATGACGCCGTCGTCGAACACCGCGATGCGGTCCGACATGGTGAGCGCCTCGCTCTGATCGTGGGTCACGTAGACGACGGTCACTCCCAGGTTCTCGTGGATGTGCTTGATCTCGTACTGCATCTGCTCGCGGAGCTGCTTGTCGAGGGCGCCCAGAGGCTCGTCCATCAGCACCAGGTCGGGCTCGAAGACCAGCGCCCGGGCCACCGCGACCCGCTGCTGCTGGCCCCCCGAGAGCTGGGCCGGGCGGCGCCCGCCGAAGTCCGGCAGCTCGACCATGGCGAGCGCCTTCGCGACCCGCCGGCGCGCCTCGCCGCGCGACATGCGGCGCACCTCCAGAGGAAACAGGAGATTCTCCTCTACCGTCATGTGGGGGAACAGCGCGTAGTTCTGGAACACCATGCCGATCCCGCGCTTGTGCGGGGGCACCTTGTTGATCGGTCGGGAGTTCAGAAAGATCTCGCCGTGGGTCGCGGGCTCGAACCCGGCCAGCATCATCAGGCACGTCGTCTTGCCCGAGCCCGAGGGCCCGAGCATGGTGAGGAACTCCCCCTTGGCGATGTCGAGATCGAGGCTCTTGACGACCAGGGTCACCCCGTCGTAGCTCTTCTGGACGTTGTCGAAGCGGACGTAGGCGGCATCGGAGTCCGCGCTCGCGGTGCGCGGATCGCCGGGTCGGCCGGTGGCGCCGGAGTCGCTCATGCAACGTGGCTCACGGACCGGGCATCGACGAGCGGGTGATCATCGGGGTGGTCATCGGGGGCATGTCCGGCGCGACTCCTGGTCGATCCTGCCTGTTCTTCCCTGCTGTCCTTCGGCCACGCATGGCCCGCGCAGGAGGGGATCGGACACGCGACACCCGGGCCGTTCCGGACGGCTCGCACGCCGCCGCGCATCCTCCGCCTCCGGCCACGCGTGTCCCCGCCGGACGCGCGCCCCGCATCATCGCGTAGCCAATGATCGCGATCAACCCTTCGGCGTCCTTGACCGTCCGGCGCGCTGCGTCAGGAGCGGAGAGGCTCCGTAGAGGCTGCTCCGATCCAGCGCAGGCATCATTTGCGCACGGGGTCGAGCCCGGCCAGCACCTTGATGGAGGCGGCGTCGCAGACCGCGATCATCGCCGGACGGGACTCCGGTCGGCGGCCGCCCTCACCAGCGCAGCCCGCCGCGCAGCATCAGGCTCTGCTCGCCCGCCGCCCCCGACCGGAGGGTGCCCTCGACCCCGAGGTCGAGGGCATCGCCGAGGCGGTAGCGGGTGCCGAGCCGCAGGGTCCGCTCGCCCGACTCCACCAGGCTGAGCCCCGTATACGGGGTCAGCACCGCCAGCGGCCCCGGACCGGCCAAGCCGAAGCCGTGGCCGACCTCGGCCTCCAGACGGCTCTCCGCGTCTGCCGCCGCGCCGGCCGAGGTCGGGCGGGAATCGAACAGTTGCCCCAGACCGCTCTCCGTCCGTCCCCACGAGGGACCGAAGACAAGCGTGGTCCCCCGTCCGTTCGCTCCGGGGTCAAGGCGGAGCAGCGCGCTCACGCCCCACTCGTCCCGGTCCCGCTCGTGCGCCACCAGAAGACGGGTGCGCACCTCCGCCGTCAGCCCCGCCGCCGGGTCGAGCCACGTCACGCCCGCCCCCGCTTCCACCCCGGCCCCCTGCCCGAGGTCGCCGCCGTCATATCGCACCCCCGCCTCCACCGCCGGGGTCAGGGTCGCATCGTCGGCCAGCGCGCGTTCGTGCGACCCCTCCAGCGCCAGACGCAGCCGGGTGGTGTGCGTCGTGAGCGCGGTCAGACCGTCATCGGCCGCCGTGTCGAACCGCCCCACCGAGCCCTCGCCCTTCACCGCAAGCCTGGTGGTGCCTCCGGCAATCAGGTCCGGATCCTCGGTCAGCACCCTCCGGCCACCCACCGCAGCGCTCCACTGGCCCAGGTCCGTGGTGCGCACCGGCGCATTCTCTTCCGCAATCCGCACCTCGCCCGACCCGTAGCCGATACTGCCCCACAGGTGCGAGCCATCCTCGGCCAGCCACGCCAGGTACGGATACACCGACGTGAGGGTGGTCTCGTGCGTGCTCTTCACCCGGCCGTCGTCCCCGGTGGCCGTCTCGGCATCGACCTCCCCTTCGGCATGCGACACCGCGGCCCCGACCAGCAGGTCCGGACGCAGGCGCAGGTCCGCCCCCAGATGCACCGACCACAGCCCGCCATCCCACGAGACCTCCGGCTCCGAGCCCGAGAGCGACAGCCACTCGCCCCGGCCCCACACCGCCGTGCCCGTCCCGGTCGCCGGGGTCCCGAGCGGCAGCAGGAACGCCGCCCCGTCGAACATCTCGCGCTCGGTCGGACCGCGCGGCTCCCCGAGCTGCGGAGTCAGGGGGTCCGGCGCCGTCGGCAGCGCGCCGAACTCCAGCTCGCCCGCCGCGGCGCCGCCGTCGGCCAGCGCCGTCACCCGCCCCGAAAGCACCCGCACCGTCTGCGACAGCGCCGCCCCCGCCAACTCGGGCAGCACCGCGCCGTGCAGGGCATTCGCCCGCGCCACCTGCGCCGGGTCGCGCGGCGTCGCCACCACCTCCCGGGACATCACCCCCGGCCCGGTGGCGTTGACCGCACGGACCTGGAACCAGTACGCCGTCTCGTTGATCAGACCTGTCACCGTGTGGCGCGTGGTGGTCGCGTCCGAACCGGCAATGTCGGTCCACTCCCCCCAGCCCTCGCTCGCCCGGCGCATCCGCACCTGCCAGCCGGTAATCGTCAGGTCCCGCGGGTCCTGCCAGGTGAGCGTCACCGCACCATCGCCGGCCTCGGCTCCGAACCCTTGCGGCTGGGCGGGCGGCGGGGCCACCAGGCCGTGGAATATCCCCGCGATCGCCTCCACCCGCCGGGACCGGGGCCCCGGCCCGGCGGCGTTGACCGCCCGAATCAGGAACCGGTACTTCACCCCGTTGACCAGACCCGTCACCGTGTGGCGCGTGGTGGTCTCGTCCGAATCGGGGATATCGGTCCACTTCCAAGGCTCCCCCGCCCGGCGGAACCGCACCTGCCAGCCGGTAATCGTCGAGTCCCGCGGGTCCTGCCACGACAACGTCACCTCCCCGTCGCCGGCCTCGGCCTCGAACCCTTGCGGGCGATCCGGCGGCGGCGGCAGGGCCGCACCCGGCGGGCCTTGCCTGGACTCGCTGCCGGCCTTGTCGGTCTCGGTCACCGTCACCGTGACGCTGTCGACCGTGACCGAGTCGTAGCCGCCCCCGCTCGCCGTATGCGTCAGGGTCATGACGGCATCGACGTCCATGTCGGCGTCCTCGCGCACCCACACCCGCACCCACTGCGGCGTGCTCCAGCTCGCCGTCGTGAAGGTCAGCTTCCCCCACGCGCTGCCGTCGGCCCCCTGTCCCTCGGTGGTGAAGGTCACATCGCCGTCCGAAACCGCCTCCAGGTCGGCGCCGAGCACCGTCACCGTGACGTCCCCGCTCGGCGCCGCATCCAGCACCACCGTGTAGGTCGCGGTGCCGTTCTCGTCCACCGTCAGCGCGGTCGGCGTGACCGTCACTCCCTTGGCCGCCGTCGAGGTCGGCGACTTCGACGGGCCGTCGTTCAACGTGCCCTCGGCCGTGACGTCTTCGCCGAGCTTGTAGCCGTTGTGGTGGCTGTCATCGACCAGCGTGATGGTATAGGTCTCGGCCCCCTCCGAGTCAGCGGTATCGACGCTGGTCGGAATCAGCACCGTGCCGGTCGTGCCACCCTCGCTGCCGAAGTCGGCCACCCAGATCGAGGTCAGCTCGCCGCCGGAGAGGTCGGCCGCGGCAAAGCCGCTCGAACCGCGGTCGGTCAGCGTCAGGCTCACCGGCAGCGTGCCCGTCAGCTCGCGATCCGAGGTGATGGAAAGACTGATGTCGGTCCCCTCCACCACCGTTGCGGGGTCGTCGGCCAGCGTCAGCGTGGCCGTGGTATCGGTCACCGACACCGACACCGAGTCCGCCGTCACATCGGCGTAATTCGTGCCGGGCGCCTCCACCACATGCTCGACCGTGTGGCTGTAATCGCCATGCTCGTCAGCTATCGGACCGTATACGGTGACCGTCTGCGGCTTGTTCCAGTTATACGGCTCGAACAGGAGGATGCGCTTTTCGTCCTCGCCCTCGACCTCGACCTCGACCTCGCTCTCGCTCTCGTCCTCGTCCTCGTCCTCGTCCTCGCTCTCATACCGGGGAACCATCTTTATCCGGACCTTACCGGTCGGCGCCACCCCCGCCAGTCTCACCGTGTACTGGCTGCCGCCGCCCTCGTTCACCGCCAGCGACGTCGGCTCCACGACCACCCGGGGGACAGCCGTAGTCGTGCCGTCGTTCAGCGTGCCGTCGGCCGTCGTGTCCGTGCCCAGCTCGTAGTCCGCCGTGTCGTTCAGCGTGATCCGGTAGGTCTCCGCGCCCTCCACGTCCGAATCCGTGCTGGTCGGAATCGTCACCGTGCCCGTCAGGCTCGGCGTCGTGCCGAACTCCGCGTCGAAGGTCCGCGGACCCAGGGAACTCGAAATGTCGTCCGCGTCGAAACCGCTCGATCCCCGGTCCGCCAGGGTCAGGCTCACCGACAGCGTCCCCGTCAGCGCCTTGTCCGACGTGACCTCCAGGGTGATCGCCGTCCCCTCCGTCACCACCGACGGATCCGTCGACAACTGCAATACCGGCGTGGTCTCGGTCACCGTCACCTTCACCGAATCGATCGTCGCCGATTCGTACCCGCCGCCCGTCGCGCTGTGCGTCAGCGTCACCGCCGCGTCCGCCGTCGCATCAGCGTCCGACGCCGCGCTCACCGTCACCGTCTGCGCCGCGCCGTAGTTCTGATCCGTGAACGTCAGACTCTTCGGATTCGCCGTCACGTCGCCCGACTCGCCGGCCACCGTCAACGTCACGTCGCCCGACGGCTCGGTGTCCAGCTTCACCGTGTACGTGTTGCTCGAACCCTCCTCGACCGTCAGCGAGGTCGGCGTCACCGTCACGCTCGGCGCCGCCGTCACCGTGATCTCGACTTCCTCGGTATCGGAGTTGCCATTGCCGTCGGAGGCCGTCACCGTCATCGTGTACGTGCCCGCAGCCGCCGTTACGAACGTCAACTGCGCCTGGTTCAGGGCCGTGCCGTCCGGAATCGCCGGCGTCGTCTCGCCGGCCTTGCGCGCCCACGAGTAGGTGATCGTGTCGCTGTCCGCGTCGGTGGCCGACGCCGTGATGTCCACCGTCTGGCCCACCGTGTACGACGCGTCCTCGATCGCCGTCAGCACCGGCGAAGCGTCGTCGTCCGTGATCGTCACCGTGGTCGCGGCATTGCCCAGCGTGAAGCCCGCCGGCAGCGTGCTGCCCTCCGCCAGCGCGATCGTCACCGTGATCGTCTCCGCCGACTCGTCCAGACCGTCGTCCGTGATCGGAATCACGATGTCCTTCGTCGTGTCGCTCGCGCCGAACGCCACCGACGTCGCCGCGTCGTTGTCGTAGTCCCCGTTCGCCGGGTCGGCGGCCCCAGTCGCCGTGCCGCCGTAGCTCACGTCGAACGTCACCGACTTGCCCAGCGCCGCCGACGCCGTCACCCGCACCGTCGCGTTCCCGGCGTCTTCCGCCACCGTCAGCGTCGCCGGAACCGACACCGTGGCCGCGGCGCTCACCGTGATCGTCACCTCCTCAGTCGCCGTGTTCGTGCCGTCCGAGGCCGTCACCGTCATCGTGTACGTGCCCGCAGCCGTCGTCACGAACGTCAACTGCGCCTGCTCCAGGTTCGTGCCCTGCGGAAGCGCCGGCGCCGTCTCGCCGGCCTTGCGCGCCCACGAGTAGGTGATCGTGTCGTTGTCCGCGTCGGTCGCCGACGCCGTGATGTCCACCGTCTGGCCGACCCGCAGCGTCACGTCCTCGATCGCCGTCAGCACCGGCGAGGCGTCGTCGTCGGTGATCGTGCCCGTCGCCGTCGCGTCGGAAATCGTCGCCCCGGAAGGCGAAGACAAAGTCACCGTGAAGGTCTCGTCGTCCTCCTCGATGTCGTCGTCGATCAAGGTCACCGAGATCGTGGTCGTCTCCGCGTTCGCCGCGATGCTCCCGCTCCCCTTGGCCGCGCTCGTCACCGCCGTGAAGTCCGTGCCAGCCGTCGCCGTGTCGGCGGTCTCCGCCGTCACCGTGTACTTGAACGTCACCTCCGAGGACGGGGCCGACGACGCCGTCACCGTGAACGAGAGCGTGCCCGTGCTCTCCGCGGCCGAGGCGTCCGCGATGCTCAGCGAAGGCGCCGCGGCGGGATCGTTCAGCGTGCCGTCCGCCGTCGTGTCGGTCCCCAGCTCGTAGTCGTCCGTGTCGTTCAGCGTGATCCGGTACGTCTCCGCGCCCTCCACGTCCGAATCCGTGCTGGTGTCGATCGTCACCGTCCCCGTCCGGCTCGCGGTCTGGCCGAAGGTCGCCGTGAAGGTCTGGGTCAAGGCGCCCTCGATGTCGTCCGCGTCGAAGCCGCTGCTCCCCCGATCCGCCAGGGTCAGGCTCACATCCAGCGTGCCCGTCAGATCCTTGCCCGAGGTCACCGTCAGGCTGATCGCCGTCCCCTCCGTCACCGCCGACGGGTCCGTCAGCAGCTGCAATACCGGCGTGGTGTCCGTCACGCTGACCGTCACGCTGTCGATCACCGCCTGGTAGTCGCCTTCCGTGACGGTGTGCAAGAACGTCGTGTCGGCTTCGTTCACCGCGTTGGCGTCCTCCGGCGCGCTCACCGTCACCGTCTGCGCCGTGTCCCAGTTCCCGCGCGTGAACGTCAGACTGGTCTTGTCCGACGTGAGCCAGCTGGCTGTATAGGCGATCGAAATCGTCACGTCGCCCGGCGGCTGCTTGTCCAGCACCACCGTGTAGCTGCCGCTCGAACCCTCGGCGATCGTCAGCGCCGTCGGCTCCACCGTCACCGTGCCGACGAAGGGCACCTTCTCCGGCGTCGCCTGCGCCGTCTGCACGTATGTGCCGGCGCCGGCCGCGTTTCTCGCCCGCAGCCGGAAGCTGTACCCGGTACCGTTCTTCAGATTCTTCGCCGTCCAGGACAGCTTCCCGGAAACGGATGCGTCGAGGTCGGTCAAGGCGATGTCCGTCCAGCCGCTCCAGCGCTTGCTCCCCTCGCGCTGACGGACCTGCCACATCGTGATGCCGGCGTCCTCCGGATCGCTCCAGGTCAGCTTGACCTCGCCGTCGCCCGCCGTCAGCAAGACGTTGGCGGGCTGCGCCGGTTTCTCCAGCGTCACCGTGATCACGACCTCCTCGGTGTCCGTGTTGCCGTTGCCGTCCGAGGCCGTCACCGTCATCGTGTACGTCCCCGCCGCCGCCGTCGCGAACGTCAGCCGCGCCTGGTTCAGGGCCGTGCCGTCCGGAATCGCCGGCGTCGTCTCGCCCGCCTTGCGCGTCCAGACGTAGCTGATCGAGTCGCCGTCCGCGTCGGTCGCCGCCGCCTCGACGTCCACCGTCTCGCCCGTCGCCAAGGACACGTCCGCGATGTCCGCCAGCACCGGCGAAGCGTCGTCGTCCGCGATCGTCACCGTGGTCGAGGCGTTGCCCAGCGCGACGCCGGCCGGCAGCCCGCCGCCTTCCGTCTGCGCCGCCGCGATCGTCACCTCGATCGTCTCGTCCGACTCGTCCAGACCGTCGTCCGTGATCGGAATCGCGATGTCCTTCGACGTGTCGCTCGCGCTGAAGGTCACCGAAGCGACCGCGTCGTTGTCGTAGTCGCCGTCCGCCGGATCCGCGGCGCCCGTCGCCGTGCCGCCGTAACTTACGTCGAACGTCACCGACGCGCCCAGCGCCCGCGAGGCCGTCACCCGCACCGTCGCCGTGCCCGCCCCCTCGCCGACCCGCAGCGTCTTCGGCACCGCCACCGTCGCTTTGCCCGGCGTCGCCTTCACTGTGGCCGACCAGGCCGACCAGCTCCCGTTGTACGCGCGCAGCCGGAACGAGTACTCCGTGCCATTCGTCAGCCCCGTCACCGTGTAGCTGGAGACGGTCCTGTGGTTGAGGTTGTTGGTGAGCCTCGTGCGGCGCAGGTCGTTCAGCCACCTCTTCTGCGAGCCGCCGCGGTACGACCACTCCCAATCCCGGATGCCGGCGTCCGGCAGCTGGCTCCAGCGCAGAATCACCTGCCCGTCCCCCGCCTCAGCGGTCACCACAGGCGCGGGAAGGGGCGCCGGCGTCGCGCTGGCCGCGTCCGAAACCGGACCCCAGCCGGCCCCGTTCCGCGCACGAATACGGAACTCGTAGCTCGTCCCGTTCCTCAGCTTCGTCACCGTGTGGCTCACGGTCGAGGCGCCCGAACCGTCGATGTTCGCCCAGCCGCCCCACCGAGAGGCGCCGACGTTGCGCCGGCTGACCTGATACCCGGTGATCGAGGCGTCGCGCGGATCGTCCCAGGACAGCGCCGCCGCCCGATCGCCCGGCGCCGCCGCCAGACCCGTCGGCTTCGCCGGCGCGTCGTCCTCCGTAACGCTCACCGTCACCGAAGCGATGTCCGCATCCCCGTAGCCGCCGCCCGTCGCCGTGTGCGTCAGCGTCACCGCCGCGTCCGTCAGACGGTCCGAGTCGTCCGCCGCGCTCACCGTCACCGTCTGCGCCGTGCCGTAGTTCAGCGGCGTGAACGTCAGACTCTTCGGATTCGCCGTCACGTCACCCGACTCGCCGGCCACCGTCACCGTCACGTCCCCCGAAGGCGCCGCGTCCAGCTTCACCGTGTAGCCGGCGCTCGAACCCTCCGCGACCGTCAGCTCCGTCGGCGTGACCGTCGCGCCCGCCTCGTCGTTGTCCGTGATCGTCAACGTCGTCGTCGCATTGCCCAGCGAGAAGCCGGCCGGCAGCGAAGCGGCGGCCGAGATCGTCGCCGTGAACGTCTCGGCGTCATCGACGACCGCGTCGTCCGTGATCGGAATCGAGACGTCCTTCGTCAAGTCGTTCGCGCCGAACGTCACCGAAGTCACCGCGTCGTTGTCGTAGTCCCCGTCCGAAGGCGTCGCGGCGCCCGCCGCGTCCGTGTCCGACGTCGATGCCGTGCTGCCGTAACTCACGTTGAACGTCGTCGCGGTCCCGAACGCCCGCTCCGTCGTGATCCGCACCGTCGCGTTGCCGGCGTCCTCCGCCACCGTCAGCGTCGCCGGAACCGACACGCTCGCGGCCGAAGTCACCGTGATCGTAACGTCCCGGTTGTCCGCGTTGCCGGCGCCGTCGGTGGCCGTCACCGTCATCGTGTAGGTGCCCGCCGCGGTCGTCGCGAAGGTCAGCCGCGCCTGGTTCAGGGCCGTGCCCTGGGGAATCGCCGGCGCCGTCTCGCCCGTCTTGCGCGTCCAGGCGTAGGTGATCGCGTCGCCGTCCGCGTCCGTCGCCGAAGCCGTGATGTCCACCGTCTCGCCCGCCCGCAGCGCAACGTCCTCGATCGCCGCCAGAACCGGCGAGGCATCGTCGTCCGCGATCGTCCCCGTCGCCGTCGCCGTGCCCAGCGCGGCGTTCTCGGGATCGCTGAGCTTGATGACGACCGTCTCGTCCGACTCGTCCAGCTCGTCGCCCGTCACCGACACCGTGATCGTCCGAGTCGCCGTCCCCGCGGGGAACTTCAGCGTACCGTCCGCCAGCGCCGCGTGATCCGTCCCCGAAGTCGCGGTCGAGTTGTCTGCGTCCACCGCGTAGTCCACGGTGACCGCCTTCGCGCTCAAGGGCGACAGCGTCACCGTGAACGCCATGTCCGTGCCGCCGGAATCCCCCTCCGTCACCGCCTCCGCCGGGCCCGCGATCGACAGCGACGACGCGTCGTCGTCCGTGATCGTCACCGCGGTCGAGGCGTTGCCCAGCGTGAAGCCGGCGGGCAACGAGCTGCCCTCAGCAACCGCGATCGTCGCCGTGAACGTCTCGTCGGCCTCGTCGATAGCGTCGTCCGTGATCGGAATCGAGACGTCCTTCGTCGTGTCGTTCGCGCCGAAGGTCACCGAAATCGCGTCGTTGTCGTAGTCCGCGCCCGAGGGATCCGATGCGCCCGTCGCCGTGCCGTCGGCGAAGCTCGCGGCGAACGTCACCGACTCGCCGAACGCCGCCGCCGTCGTGATCGTCAGCGTCGCGTTCCCGGCGCCCTCCGCAACCGTCAGCGTCACCGGAACCGAAACGCTCCAGGACGGACTCACCGTGATCACGACGTCCTCGGTCGCCTCGTTCGTGCCGTCCGAGGCCGTCACCGTCATCGTGTACGTGCCCGCCGCCGCCGTTGTGAAGGTCAACTGCGCTTGGTTCAGGTTCGTGCCCTGAGGAATCGCCGGCGTCGTCTCGCCGGCCTTGCGCGTCCAGGCGTAGCTGATCGCGTCGCTGTCCGCGTCGGTCGCCGACGCCGTGACGTCCACCGTCTCGCCCGCGCGCAGCGTCACGTCCTCGATCGCCGCCAGAACCGGCCTGAAGTCGTCGTCGGCGATCGTCACCACGGTCGCGGCGACCCACACCGCGAAGTCCGCGGGCAGCGCCTCCGCCGCGTAAATCGACACCGAGAAGGTCTCGTCGCCCTCGGCGAGCTCGTCGTCCGTGATCGGAATCACGATGTTCTTCGTCTTCTCGGTCGCGGAGAAGGTAACCGAAGTGACCGCGTCGTTGTCGTAGTCGCCGTCCGACGGGTCCGAAGCGCCCGTCGCGTCCCTGTCCTGGACCGTCTGCGTCGTGCCGTAGGCGACGGTGAACTTCACCGACTCGCCGAACGCCGCCCCCGTCGTGATCGTCACCGTCGCGTTCCCCGCGCCCTCCGCAACCGTCACCGCCGCGGGCAACGAAACCGCCCAGTCGATCGTGATCTCGCGCTCGACGGAGGGATCGCCCTCGCCCGAAGCGTTCTCGGCGAGAACCTGGAAGGTGTAGGTCGTTCCGCCGCTCAGCCCCGTCACCGTGTGGCTCGTCGTGCTCGGGCCGGATCCGGCGATCGGCTTCCATGCGCCGTATTCGCCCGAGCCCGCCTTCTGCCGGTACTTGAAGCCGGTGATGCTGGAGTCGGCGGGAACCGTCTTCCACCTCAACAGCACTTCGCCGTGGTTGCGGCTCAGACCCGCCCTGAAGTCCGTCGGCGCGGCGGGCGCCGCCAACGGCACGGCGCTCAGCACGCCCGACGCCGGACCGTCGCCGTCCGGGCCCACCGCCCGGACGCGGAAGCGATACTCCGAACCGTTCTCCAGCTCGTCCGCCGCGTACGACACCTTGCCCGCGACGCTCTCGTCGAGGTCGGCGGCGTCGATCAGCGTCCAGGAGCTCCACGAGCCGCCCGCCTTGCGCTGCCGAATCTTCCAGCCGGTCACGCCCGCGCCGAGCTGGGCGTTCCACGTCAGCTTCACCTCGCCGTCGCCCACCGCGGCGACGGTGAAGCCGCTCGGCGCGACGAGGGGCTCGAGCGCGGCGGGATCGTTCAACGTCCCGTCCGCGGTCTTGTCCGCGCCCAGCTCGTAGTCGTCCGTGTCGTTCAGCGTGATCCGGTACGTCTCCGCACCCTCCGTGTCCGAATCCGTGCTGGTGTCGATCGTCACCGTCCCCGTCCGGCTCGCGGTCTGGCCGAAGGTCGCCGTGAAGGTCTGGGTCAAGGCGCCCTCGATGTCGTCCGCGTCGAAGCCGCTGCTCCCCCGATCCGCCAGGGTCAGGCTCACATCCAGCGTGCCCGTCAGCGCCTTGTCCGACGTCACCTCCAGGCTGATCGCCGTCCCCTCCGTCACCGCCGACGGTTCCGTCAGCAACTGCAGCACCGGCGTGTCGTCGGTCACCGTCACGTCGACATTGCCGATATCCACCGAGCCGTAGCCGCCGCCCGAGGCGCTGTGCGTCAAGGTCGCCGTGTCGTCGGTCGCGTCCGTGTCCGCAGCCGCGCTCACCGTCACCGTCTGCGCCGTGGCGTAGTTCTGATCCGTGAACGTCAACGGCGAGCCCACCACCGTCACGTCGCCCGAAGCGCCCGCCACCGTCACCGTCACGTCGCCCGACGGTTCCGTGTCCAGCTTCACCGTGTAGGTGTTGCTGCCGCCTTCCGCCACCGTCAGCATCGTCGGCGTGATCGTCACGCCCTTCGGGTCGTTCTCGGTCACCGTGACCTGCACCGAAGCGATCGCGATCTCGTCGTAGTCGTCGTCATCGCTTGCGGCGCTGTGCGTCAGCGTCACGACCGCGTCCGCATCCCCGTCCGCGTCCTCCGCCGCGCTCACCGTCACCGTCTGCGCCGCGCCGTAGTTCTGATCCGTGAACGTCAATGGCGAACCCGTCACCGACACGTCCCCGGAAGCGCCGGACACCGTCACCGTCACGTCGTCCGACGGCGCCGTGTCCAGCTTCACCGTGTAGGTGGCGCTGGCTCCCTCGGTGACGGTCAAAACGGTCGGGGCCACCGTCACCCCGGCGGAAACAACGTCGTCGTCGATCAGGGTCACGGACACCGACGGACCGCTGCTCACGCCGCTGTAGCCGACAACCCCATGGCTCACCGTCACGCTCTCGCCGACCATGTCGTTGTCGTCCACAGCCGTCACCGTCACCGTCTGCGCCCTGTCCCAGTTGCCTGTGTTGAAGGTCAACGCGCCCGAGACCACCGCCGCCGAAGTGTCGTCGCTCGACGGCGTCACGGTCACGTCGCCGCCCGGATTCGTGTTCAGCCGCACCGTGTACGTTTCCTGTCCGGGGCCGGCCTCCGTCACCGTCAACCGGGAACGCGAAACCACCACCGCGGGCACAAGCGTCTCGTTATCGGTCAGGACCACCGTCACCGACGGGGCGCTGGTCACGCCCGCGTAGCCCGACACCGCGTGATCCACCACCACCGTCTCGCCGATTCCGTCGTCGTCTTCCTTGCCCGTCACCGTCACCGTCTGCGGCCTGTCCCAATTGCCGGCGGTAAACGTCAACGACGCCGGAGAGACCGTCGCCGCCGAAGTGTCGCCGCTTGACGGCGTCACGGTCACGGCGCCCGCAGGGTTGGTCGTCAATACCACCGTGTATGCGCCGGTGGCTCCTTCGGTTACCTTCAACAGCGACGGCGTCGCCCGAACGCCCGCCTCGTCGTCGATGATCGTCACCGTGGCCGTGTCCGGGTCGCCGACGATGACCGAGGACGGGTGGTTGCTGCCGGTGATCATCACATCGAAGGTCTCGTCCCCCTCCGCCAGACTGTCCTGCTTCAACGCAATGCTCAGGATTGCGGACGACTGGCCTGCCTTGAGAGACAACTGGTCGACCGCGGCGAAGTCTCCCGGACTCGCGGCGCTGCCGTCCGTGATGTCGATGAAGACCGTGATGTCCTTCACCACAGGCGCATCGAGCGTCAGCGTCAGCCCCACTGTCCCGCCTTCGGTCGCCGAGTAGGCGGCGGCAGACCACTTGGCGGTCACGATCGGCCCTATGTTGCCGGTGACCGCATTGGACCCGCTCACCACCGTATGGCCCGTCACCGCCGCCAGCTTGATGCTGTAGCTCTCCTGCGCGTCCCCGTCGCTCGCAGCCAAGAAATCAACGCTCGCATCCCCCGAAGCGAAGGTCGCGCTGGTCGGCACCGTATCGAAGTCGACCGCCGCCGCAGCGCCCCCTTGATAGCTCCAACTCACGCCCGCAAGGGTCGCGGAAAAGTTCTCGTCCTTGCTGTAGGCGGCGCCGCCGTTGGTGGTCGTCACCGCCTCCAGCGCAAGGCGCAACGTCTCCCCTTCGAAAAGGCCCTTGCCGCTGGCCGCCACCAGACGAATGCCGTCGTTGTCGGTGATCGTCCCGGCCAACGTCTTCGACGATGTCGCTACCGTATAGCCGCTGCCGGACGCCAGCGCGATGCGGAATCCTTCGTCGCCTTCAAGATCGCCGTCGTCGGTCAGCGGCACGGTCACCGTCGCCGTCTTGCCGTTGGCGAAACTGGCCGTGGCGATGCCGCTCAGCGTGCCGCCGTTGAAGTCGGCCGCCGACGCATCGTTGTCCGTGGCCGCAACGCTTCCCTGTACCGCGAAGGCCACGTCCAGCGTGCCGGCAATATTGATGTCCGAAGTCAGCGTCAAACTCAGGCTGCCTCCCTCTTCGCCGTTCGCCATGCCGCTCAACGCAAGTTTCGGCGTTTGTGCCGTGGTCACCGTGATGACCACCCCCTCGGTGGCGGAGTTGCCGTTGCCGTCGGATGCCGTCACCGTCATCGTGTACGTGCCCGCCGCCGCCGTCACGAAGGTCAACTGCGCCTGGTTCAGGGCCGTGCCCTGCGGCAGCGCCGGCGTCGTCTCGCCGGCCTTGCGCGTCCACGCGTACGTCACCGTGTCGTCGTCCGCGTCGGTCGCCGACGCCGTGATGTCCACCGTCTGGCCGACCGTGTAGGACACGTCCTCGATCGCCGCCAGCACCGGCGTGGCGTCGTCGTCCGCGATCGTCCCCGTCGCCGTTGCCGTGCCCAGAACGGCGTTCACGGGATTCGAGAGCTTGATCACCACCGTCTCGTCCGGCTCGTCCAGCTCGTCGCCCGTCACCGACACCTTGATCGTCTGCTTCGACGCCCCGAACGTCAGCGTGCCGGACGCCAGCGCCGTGTGATCCGTCCCGGAGGTCGCGGTCGAAGCCGTATCCACCGCGTAGCCCACGGTGACCCGCTTCGCGTGCCGGGGGTTCAGCGTCACCGTGAACACCATGTCCGTGCCGCCGGAATCCCCTTCCGCAACCGCCTCCGCCGGACCCGTGATCGACAGCGTCGCCGTATCGTCGTCCTCGATCGTGCCGGTCGCCGTCGCGTCGGAAATCGTCGCGCCGGAAACATCCGACAGCGTCACCGTGAACGTCTCGTCGGCGCCGTCCTCGAAGTCGTCGTCGATCAACTCGACAGAGATCGTGGTCGTCTTCGCGTTCGCCGCGATGCTTCCGCTCCCCTTGGCGTTCGTCGGAACCGCCGTGAAGTCCAGATCCGCCGTCGCCGTGTCGCCGGTCTCCGCCGTCACCGCGTACTTGAACGTCACTTCCGAGGACGGCGCCGACGACGCCGTGACCGTGAACGACATCGCGCCCGTGGCCTCCGCAGCCGACGCATCCGCAATGCTCAGCGAAACGGCCGGCGTCGGCTCCGCCACCGTCACCGTCACCGCGCCCGCGTCGGGAATGAAGTCCACGCTGGCGCCGCTCAGCCGGTAGGCGTGGTTGATCGTCGCAGACCCCGCCGCGACGCCGGTCACCGTGACCGTCTGCGCCGTTTCGTAGTTTCCGCTCGTGAAGGTCAGCGAAGCCGGGTCCACCGTCGCCTTGGTCGTGTCGCTGCTCGCGATGCTGAGCGTGCCCGCATACGGCTTCTTCAAGGCCACCGTGTAGGTGGCTTCCTTGCCCCGCGCCACCTCGACCGGAGCGCCGGTGATCGTCAGGGCCGCATTCCGGGGATCGTCGGCGTCGTTGAGGGTGATCGTCGCCGTGTTCGACCAGGGACCCCAGGTAGACGCTGTCGTTCCCCGCTTGCTGCCGCTGGCGCGGATCTGCAACTCCACCACGCCGCCGTGCGGGATGGTCAGGGACAGATTCGTGCCGGCGGTGCGCGAGGCGCCGCTCGTCCTCGTGTGCAGGATGGTCTGCCAGTCGGTCAGGGTGGTGGTTCCGTCCCCTCCCTTCGGGCGGTACCGGCTTTGCCAGATGCCGAGCGACTCGGCGTGCTCGACCAGCGCATGGGGGTCGCCGTCCGCAACGGTCCAGTTCAGCGTCACTTCTCCCGTCGCTCCCGCCGTGGCGCTCAGCGTCGCGGCCGTCGGCGCCTTCGGGGTCGCCGACGCCTCGGCCGATGCTGCGCCGGCGCCGATGGCGTTCACCGCCCGGAGCTTGAAGGCATAGACGGCGCCGTTTTCCAGACCCGTCACCGCGTGATGCAGCGTGGCCGCTTCGCTGCCGGGGTTGCCGGGACGGGCGATGGGCGTCCAGTTCGTTCCGAAGCTGGCGCTGCCCTTCTTCCGCAGAATCTCCCAGCGGGTGATGTTGGCGTCCTTCGGGTCCGTCCAGTACAGCGTCACCCGACGGTTGCCTCCCTTGGCCCCGAAACCCGTCGGCGCGACGGGAACGACCGTGGCCGGCGGCGTCGGCGTGGCCGACTCCCAGTCCGACTGCCGGCCGTTGCCGGCGGCGTTCTTCCCGCGAATCCGGAAATCGTACTCGGCGCCGTTATCCAGATCCCCCACCGTGTACGAGAGCTTCCCGGAGACGGACTCGTCGATGTCGCCGGCGTCGATGTTCGTCCAGGCGCCCTGCGTGCGCCCCCCCTTGCGCTGCCGGAACTGCCAGGTGATGCCGGAGCCGCCCGGATCGTCCCAGGTCAGCTTCACCTCCTCGTCGCCCGCCGCGGCAGTGAACCCCGTCGGCTTCGCTGGGGGACCGGTCGGAACAGGCCTGACCGTGATCACGACCTCCTCGGTCGCCGTGTTGCCGTTGCCGTCGGAGGCCGTCACCGTCATCGTGTAGGTGCCCGCCGCCGCCGCCGCGAACGTCAACTGCGCCTGGTTCAGGGCCGTGTTCTCCGGAATCGCCGGCGTCGTCTCGCCGGCCTTGCGCGTCCACTCGTACGTGATCGTGTCGTTGTCCGCATCGGTTGCCGAAGCCGTGATGTCCACCGTCTGGCCCACCGTGTACGACACGTCCTCGATCGCCGTCAGCACTGGAGAAGCGTCGTCGTCGGTGATCGTGCCCGTCGCCGTGGCCGTGCCCAGCGCGGCGTTCGCGGGATTCGAGAGCTTGATGACCACCGTCTCGTCCGACTCGTCCAGCTCGTCGCCGGTCACCGACACCGTGATCGTCTGCGTCGCCGTGCCGGCGGCGAACGTCAGCGTGCCGGCCGCCAGCGCCGCGTGGTCCGTCCCCGACGTCGCGGTCGAAGCCGCATCCACCGCGTAGCCCACGGTGACCTCCTGCGCGCTCTGGCTGTCCAGCGTCACCGTGAACACCATGTCCGTGCCGCCCGAATCACCCTCCGTCACCGCGGCGGGATCCGCGATGGACAGCGTCGCCGTGTCGTCGTTCTCGATCGTGCCGGTCGCGGTCGCGTCGGAAATCGTCGCGCCGGAAGCCTCCGACAAGGTCACCGTGAACGTCTCGTCCGCCTCCTCGAGGTTGTCGTCGAGCAACGTCACCGAGATCGTGGTCGTCTCCGCGTTCGCCGCGATGCTCCCGCTCCCCTTGGCCGCGCTCGTCACCGCCGTGAAGTCCGTGCCAGCCGTCGCCGTGTCGGCGGTCTCCGCCGTCACCGTGTACTTGAACGTCACCTCCGAAGACGGGGCCGACGACGCCGTTACCGTGAACGACATCGTCCCGGAGCTCGCGTTCTCCGCGGCCGAGGCGTCCGCGATGCTCAGCGAAATGGACGGGGCGGGATCGTTCAGCGTGCCGTCCGCCATCGTGTCGGTCCCCAGCTCGTAGTCGTCCGTGTCGTTCAGCGTGATCCGGTAGGTCTCCGCGCCCTCCACGTCCGAATCCGTGCTGGTCGGAATCGTCACCGTGCCCGTCAGGCTCGGCGTCGTGCCGAACTCCGCGTCGAAGGTCCGCGGACCCAGGGAACCCGAAATGTCGTCCGCGTCGAAACCGCTCGATCCCCGGTCCGCCAGCGTCAGACTCACCGACAGCGTGCCCGTTCGCGCCTTGTCCGACGTCACCTCAAGGCTGATCGCCGTGCCTTCCGTCACCGCCGACGGATTCGTCAGAAGCTGCAATACCGGCGTGCCGTCCGTCACCGTCACGTTCACGTCCGGGACATCCACCGAGCCGTAGCCGCCGCCCGAAGCGCTGTGCGTCAGCGTCGCCGTGTCGTCGGTCGCGTCCGTGTCCGCAGCCGCGTTCACCGTCACCGTCTGCGCCGTGGCGTAGTTCTGATCCGTGAACGTCAACGGCGAACCCGCCACCGTCACGTCGCCCGACGCGCCCGCCACCGTCACCGTCACGTCGCCGGAAGGCTCCGTATCCAGCTTCACCGTGTATTCGCCGATGCCGCCTTCCGCCACCGTCAGCGTCGTCGGCGTGATCGTCACGCCCTTCTCGTCGTTCTCGGTCACCGTCACCTGCACCGAGTCGATCGTGACTTCGTCGTAGTCGTCGTCGTCGCTCGCGGCGCTGTGCGTCAGCGTCACGACCGGGTCCGCGTCCCCGTCCGCGTCCTCCGCCGCGTTCACCGTCACCGTCTGCGCCGTGGCGTAGTTCTGATCCGTGAACGTCAGCGGCGAGCCCGCCACCGTCACGTCGCCCGAAGTCCCCGCCACCGTCACCGTCACGTCATGGGCGGGCTCGGTATTCAGCTTCACTGTGTACGTGCCGCTGTCGCCTTCCGCCACCGTCAGCGTCGTCGCCGACAGCGTCACGCCCGCCGCGTCGTCGTCGGTGATCGTCACCGTCGTCGTCGCGGCGCCCAGAGCGAAGCCGGCCGGCAGCGTCGCCGCCGGCGCGATCGTCACCGTGAACGTCTCGGCGCCCTCGGCGAGAGCGTCGTCCGTGATCGGAATCACGATGTCCTTCGTCGTGTCGCTCGCGCCGAACTGCACCGTCGTCGCCGCGTCGTTGTCGTAGTCGCCGTCCGCCGGCGCCGAAGCGCCCGTCGCGTCCGTGTCCGATGTCGACGCCGTGCTGCCGTACGTGACATTGAAGTTCGTCGCAACCCCGAACGCCCGCTCCGTCGTGATCCGCACCGTCGCGTTCCCGGCGCCCTCCGCGACCGTCAGCGTCGCCGGAACCGACACGCTCCAGGCCGGACTCACCGTGATCACGACATCCTCGGTAGCGAAGTTGCCATTGCCGTCGGAGGCCGTCACCGTCATCGTGTACGTGCCCGTCGCCGTCGGCACGAAGGTCAGCCGCGCCTGATTCAGGGTCGGAGTGCCCGGAATCGCCGGCGCCGTCTCGCCGGCCTTGCGCGACCAGAGGTAGCTGATCGTGTCGCCGTCGTCCGCGTCGGTCGCCGACGCCGTGATGTCCACCGTCTGGCCGACCCGCAGCGTCACGTCCTCGATCGCCGCCAGCACCGGCGAGGCGTCATCGTCCGTGATCGTCACCGTGGTCGCGGCATTGCCCAGCGTGAAGCCCGCCGGCAGCGTGCTGCCCTGCGCCAGCGCGATCGTGACCGTGATCGTCTCCGCAGCTTCATCCAGACCGTCGTCCGTGATCGGAATCACGATGTCCTTCATCGTGTCGCTAGCGCCGAACGCCACCGTCGTCGCCGCGTCGTTGTCGTAGTCCCCGTTCGCCGGATCGGCGGCCCCCGTCGCCGTGCCGCCGTAGCTCACGTCGAACGTCACCGACTTGCCCAGCGCCGCCGACGCCGTCACCCGCACCGTCGCGCTGCTGTCCGTGCCCTCCGTCACCGCCACCGCCGCCGGCACCGACACCGTGTGCGCCGCGCTCACCGTGATCACCACCTCCTCGGTCGCCGTGTTCCCGTTGCCGTCCGAGGCCGTCACCGTCATCGTGTACGTGCCCGCAGCCGCCGTTACGAACGTCAACTGCGCCTGGTTCAGGGCCGTGCCCTGCGGGATCGCCGGCGCCGTCTCGCCCACCTTGCGCGACCAGGCGTAGCTGATCGTGTCGCCGTCGTCCGCGTCGGTCGCCGACGCCGTGATGTCCACCGTCTGGCCGACCCGCAGCGTCACGTCCTCGATCGCCGTCAGAACCGGCGAGGCGTCGTCGTCCGTGATCGTCACCGTGGTCGCGGCGTTGCCCAGCGTGAAGCCCGCCGGCAGCGTGCTGCCCTGCGCCAGCGCGATCGTCACCGTGATCGTCTCCGCCGACTCGTCCAGACCGTCGTCCGTGATCGGAATCGCGATGTCCTTCGTCGTGTCGCTCGCGCCGAACGCCACCGTCGTCACCGCGTCGTTGTCGTAGTCCCCGTTCGCCGGATCGGCGGCCCCAGTCGCCGTGCCGCCGTAGCTCACCGCGAACGTCACCGACTTGCCCAGCGCCGCCGACGCCGTCACCCGCACCGTCGCGCTGCTGTCCGTCCCCTCCGTCAC
Organism: Gammaproteobacteria bacterium; assembly: GCA_965202735.1. GTDB lineage: Bacteria > Pseudomonadota > Gammaproteobacteria > HK1 > HK1 > HK1. The sequence continues at coordinate 3,557,496 of OZ241844.1, read as the reverse complement.
CGTCAGCGTCGCCGGAACCGACACCGTGGCCGCGGCGCTCACCGTGATCGTCACCTCCTCGGTCGCCGTGTTTCCGTTGCCGTCCGAGGCCGTCACCGTCATCGTGTACGTGCCCGCCGCCGCCGTCACGAACGTCAACTGCGCCTGGTTCAGGGCCGTGCCCTGCGGTATCGCCGGCGCCGTCTCGCCGGCCTTGCGCGACCAGAGGTAGCTGATCGTGTCGCCGTCGTCCGCGTCGGTCGCCGACGCCGTGATGTCCACCGTCTGGCCGACCGTGTACGACGCGTCCGCGATCGCAGTCAGAACCGGCGAGGCGTCGTCGTCGGTGATCGTCACCGTGGTCGCGGCATTGCCCAGCGTGAAGCCCGCCGGCAGCGTGCTGCCCTGCGCCAGCGCGATCGTCACCGTGATCGTCTCCGCAGCCTCATCCAGACCGTCGTCCGTGACCGGAATCACGATGTCCTTCGTCGTGTCGCTCGCGCCGAACGCCACCGTCGTCGCCGCGTCGTTGTCGTAGTCCCCGTTCGCCGGGTCGGCGGCCCCAGTCGCCGTGCCGCCGTAGCTCACGTCGAACGTCACCGACTTGCCCAGCGCCGCCGACGCCGTCACCCGCACCGTCGCGCTGCTGTCCGTCCCCTCCGTCACCGTCAGCGTCGCCGGAACCGACACCGTGGCCGCGGCGCTCACCGTGATCGTCACCTCCTCGGTGTCCGTGTTCCCGTTGCCGTCGGAGGCCTCCACCGTCATCGTGTAGGTGCCTGCCGCCGCCGTTGCGAACGTCAACTGCGCCTGGTTCAGGGCCGTGCCCTGCGGAAGCGCCGGCGCCGTCTCGCCGTCCTTGCGCGACCAGGCGTAGGTGATCGTGTCGTTGTCCGCGTCCGTCGCCGACGCCGTGATGTCCACCGTCTGGCCGACCCGCAGCGTCACGTCCTCGATCGCCGTCAGCACCGGCGAGGCGTCGTCGTCCGTGATCGTCACCGTGGTCGCGGCATTGCCCAGCGTGAAGCCCGCCGGCAGCGTCGCCGCCGGCGCGATCGTCACCGTGAACGTCTCGCCGTCGCCCTCGTCGAGATCGTCGTCCGTGATCGGAATCGATATGTCCTTAGTCGTGTCGCTCGCGCCGAATTCCACCGACGTCACCGCGTCGTTGTCGTAATCGCCGCTCGCCGGAGTGCCGTGGCCCGTCGCGTCCGTGTCCGACGTCGAAGCCGTGCTGCCGTACGTCACAGTGAACGTCGTCGCAGTGCCGAACGCCCTCTCCGTCGTGATCGTCACCGTCGCGTTCCCGGCGTCCTCCGCCACCGTCAGCGTCGCCGGAACCGACACGCTCCAGGCCGGACTCACCGTGATCACGACATCCTCGGTATCGGAGTTGCCGTTGCCGTCGGAGGCCGTCACCGTCATCGTGTACGTGCCCGTGGCCGCCGTCACGAACGTCAACTGCGCCTGGTTCAGGGCCGTGCCGTCCGGAATCGCCGGCGCCGTCTCGCCGGCCTTGCGCGTCCAGGCGTAGCTGATCGTGTCGTTGTCCGCGTCGGTCGCCGCCGCCGTGATATCCACCGTCTGGCCGACCCGCAGCGCCACGTCCTCGATCGCCGCCAGCACCGGCGAGGCGTCGTCGTCCGTGATCGTCACCGTGGTCGCGGCATTGCCCAGCGCGAAGCCCGCCGGCAGCGTGCTGCCCTCCGCCAGCGCGATCGTCACCGTGATCGTCTCCGCCGACTCGTCCAGACCGTCGTCCGTGATCGGAATCACGATGTCCTTCGTCGTGTCGCTCGCGCCGAACGCCACCGACGTCACCGCGTCGTTGTCGTAGTCCCCGTTCGCCGGGTCGGCGGCCCCAGTCGCCGTGCCGCCGTAGCTCACGTCGAACGTCACCGACTTGCCCAGCGCCGCCGACGCCGTCACCCGCACCGTCGCGCTGCTGTCCGTCCCCTCCGTCACCGTCAGCGTCGCCGGAACCGACACCGTGGCCGCGGCGCTCACCGTGATCGTCACCTCCTCGGTCGCCGTGTTCGTGCCGTCGGAGGCCGTCACCGTCATCGTGTACGTGCCCGCAGCCGCCGTTACGAACGTCAACTGCGCCTGGTTCAGGGCCGTGCCCTGCGGTATCGCCGGCGCCGTCTCGCCGGCCTTGCGCGTCCAGGCGTAGCTGATCGTGTCGTTGTCCGCGTCGGTCGCCGACGCCGTGATGTCTACCGTCTGGCCGACCCGCAGCGTCACGTCGTCGATCGCCGTCAGCACCGGCGAAGCGTCGTCGTCGGTGATCGTCACCGTGGTCGCGGCATTGCCCAGCGTGAAGCCCGCCGGCAGCGCGCTGCCCTCCGCCAGTGTGATCGTCGCCGTGAAGGTCTCCCCGTCGCCCTCGTCCAGCGCATCGTCCGTGATCGGAATCGAGATGTCCTTCGTCGTGTCCGACGCGCCGAAGGTCACCGAAACCGCGTCGCTGTCGAAGTCCGCGCCCGCCGGATCCGAAGCCCCCGTCGCCGTGCCGTCGGCGAGGGTCGCGGTGAACGTCACCGACTCGCCGAACGCCGCCTCCGTCGTGATCGTCACCGTCGCGTTGCCGGCGCCCTCCGCCACCGACAGCGTCGCCGGCACCGACACGCTCGCGGCCTCTGTCACCGTGATCGTGACGTCCTCGGTGTCGGAGTTGCCTTTGCCGTCCGAGGCCGTCACCGTCATCGTGTAGGTGCCTGCCGCCGTCGGGACGAAGGTCAGTTGCGCTTGGTTCAGGGTCGTGCCTTGCGGCAGCGCCGGCGTCGTCTCGCCAGCCTTGCGCGACCACTCATAGCTCACCGTGTCGCCGTCCGCATCGGTGGCCGAAGCCTTGATGCTCACCGTCTGGTCGACCCGCAGCGTCCCGTCGTCGATATCATCCAACTCCGGCGAAGAATCGTCGTCCGTGATCGTCCCCGTCCCCGTCGCCGTGCCCAGAACGGCGTTCACGGGACTCGACAGCTTGATCACCACCGTCTCGTCCGACTCGTCCAGCTCGTCGCCCGTCACCGACACCGGGATCGTCTGGGTCGCCGTTTCGGCGGGGAAGGTCAGCGTGCCGGTTTCCAAGGCCGCGTGGTCCGTGCCCGAGGTCGCGGTCGAAGCCGCATCCACCGCGTAGCCCACGGTGACCTCCTGCGCGCTCTGGCTGTCCAGCGTCACCGTGAACACCATGTCCGTGCTGCCCGAATCACCCTCCGTCACCGCCGGCGCCGCAATGGACAGCGTCGCCGTGTCGTCGTTCTCGATCGTGCCCGTTGCCGTCGCGTCGGAAATCGTCGCCCCGGAAGGCGAAGACAACGTCACCGTGAACGTCTCGTCGGCCTCCTCGACGTTGTCGTCGATCAGCGTCACCGCGATCGTGGCCGTCTGCGCGTTGGCCGCGATGGTCCCCGAAACCGCCGTCGTCACCGCCGTGAAGTCCGAGTCCTCGACCGCCGTGTCGGTGCTCTCCGCCGTCACCGTGTACTCGAAGGTCACCTCCGAGGACGGCGCCGACGATGCCGTCACCGTGAACGACAGCGTGCCCGTGTCCTCCGAAGCCGAGGCGTCCGCGATGCTCAGCGAAATGGGGGCCGGCGTCACCGTGATGACGACTTCCTCGGTGTCCGTGTTGCCGTTGCCGTCGTTCGCCGTAACCGTCATCGTGTACGTGCCCGCCGCCGCTGGCACGAACGTCAACTGCGCCTGATTCAGGGCCGTGCCCGGCGGGATCGCCGGCGCCGTCTCGCCGGCCTTGCGAGACCACGTGTAGCCGATCGTGTCGTTGTCCGCGTCGGTGGCCACCGCCGTGATGTCCACCGTCTGACCCGCCTGGAGCGTCACGTCCTCGATTGCCGCCAGAATCGGCGAGGCGTCGTCGTCCTTGATCGTCACCGTCGTCACGGAGGCGCCCAGCGCGAAGCCGGCCGGCAGCGCCGCCGCCGGCGCGATCGTCACCGTGAACGTCTCGTCCGACTCGTCCAGATCGTCGTCCGTGATCGGAATCGCGATGTCCTTCGTCGTCTCGCTCGCGCCGAACGCCACCGACGTCGCCGCGTCGTTGTCGTAGTCGCCGCTCGCCGGAGTGCCGTGGCCCGTCGCGTCCACATCGGATGTCGCGCTCGTGCTGCCGTAGCTCACGTTGAACGTCACCGCCTCGCCGAACGCCTCCGTCGTCGTGATCGTCACTGTCGCGTTGCCGGCGTCTTCCGCCACCGCCAGCGTCGCCGGCACGGATACCGGCTTGCTGCCGCCGTCGTTCAACGTGCCGTCCGCCGTCGTAGCAGCGCCCAACTCGTAGGCCGCCGTGTCGTTCAGCGTGATCCGGTAGGTCTCCGCGCTTTCGTTCGTCGAATCCGAACTGGTCGGAATCGTCACCGTCCCCGTCAGGCTCGGCGTTGCGCCGAAGACCGCATCGAAGTTCCGCGGACCCAGCGTGCCCGGAATATCGTCCGCGGTGAAACCGGCGGCGCCCTGGGCCGCCAGCGTCAGATTTACCGGCAACGTCCCCGTTTGCGCCTTGTCCGACGTCACCTCCAGGCTGATGTCCGTGCCTTCCGTCACCGTCAAGGGGTTCGTCAGCAGCTGCAATATCGGCGTGGTGTCCGTGACGCTGACCGTCACGCTGTCGATCACCGAATCATAGTCGCCAGCCGTGACGGCGTGGAGGATCGTCGCGGGCGCCTCGTCCACCGCGTTGGCGTCCACCGGCGCGCTCACGGTCACCGTCTGCGGCGTGTCCCAGTCCGCGGGCGTGAACGTCAGGCTGCTGTTTCCCGGGTCCGGGTTGACCAGCGTGAGCGTGCTGGCCGTAAGGCCAATCGAAATCGTCACATCGCCCGGCGGCTGCTTGTCCAGCACCATTGTGTAGCTGCCGTTTGAACCCTCGGCGATCGTCAGCTTGGTCGGTTCCACCGTCACCGTGCCGACGAACGGCGGCTTCACCGGCGTCACCTGCTGCGTCTGCAAGAAATCGCCGGCGCCGCCCACGTTTCTCGCACGAAGCCGGAAGCGGTACCCGGTACCGTTCGTCAGATTCTGCGCTGTCCAGGACAGCTTCCCGGATACGGATGTGTCGAGGTCGGTCAAGGCGATGTTCGTCCAGCCGCCCCATTCCTTGCTCCCCTCTTTACGCTGGACTTCCCAGCGGATGATGCTGGCGTCATCCGGATCGTTCCAGGTCAGCTTCGCCTCACCGTCGCCCGCCGTCAAAAGGACGTTGGTCGGCGCATCCGGCTCGGGAATGGGGTCGCTCAGCGTTCCGTTCGCGGTCACGTCGCCGCCGACCGCATAGCCGGCCGCATCGTTCAGCGTGACGGTGTAGGTCTCCACGCCTTCCACGTCCGCATCGGTGCTGGTCGGGATCGTCACCGTGCCCGTCCTGCTGGCGCTCTGGCCGAACTCCGCGTTGAAGCTGCGCGGACCCAGCCCGTCCGGAATGTCATTCGCGTCGATACCGCTCGCACCCCGGGCCGACAGCGTCAGACTGACCGGCAGCCTGCCCGTGCGCGCCTTGTCGGACGTCACCGTCAAACTGATCGACGTGCCTTCCGCCACCGGGTCGGGATCGGTCAGCAGTTGCAGGATCGGCGTCGTTTCCGTAACGGCCACCGTCACCGAATCGATAGCCACCTCGTCGTAACCGCCGCCCGCGGGCGTATGGGTCAGGGTCACGTCGGGCTCCGCGACCGCGTCCTCGTCGGCCGCCGCCGTCACCGTCACCTTCTGTGGCCTGGTCCAGTTCGCGCTCGTGAACCCCAGGACTGTCGGGCTCACACTCACGATGTCGCTCTCGGGGAAGACGGCGACTTCGATCTCCACGAACTCGCCCAGCGGCGCCGTTTCCAGCGTCAGCGTGTAGCTCCCCGTGCCGCCTTCATCCACCTTCAGCAAGGGCGTCGAGACGGTCACGCCACGTTGCGGCACGGTAACCCGCAGCTCGGCCGACGCGGGTCCGAGAGCCCGCCCGCGGACCGCGCGGATCTGGAACCTGAAGGCGAAGCCCGGCGCCAGGGACTTCACGACATGGCGCGTCGTGCTCGCGTTGGAACCCTGGATGGTCTTCCAGTCGGAGTCCTGGAGCTCGCGCTCAGCAGGCCCGTACCGCACCCCCCAGGCCGTGATGGCGGCGTCGTTCGGGTTGTCCCAGGTCAGGATCACGCTGCCAAAGTCCGGCTGCGCGCGAAAGCCGGTCGGCCGGTCGGGCACGGCGGCGGGCGTGGCGGTCTGCTCGGGCGATTCGGCGCCGTTGCCGGCGGCGTTCACCGCGCGAACCTTGAAGGCATAGACGGTGCCGTTGACCAGGTTCGTCACCGCGTGGCTGGTGGTGCTCGCGCTGGAGCTGGAGATGGGGTTCCAGCCGCCGTAACTGCCCGTGCTGCCGGTCTTCTGCTGCACCTCCCAACGGGTGATGCTCGGGTTGTCGGGATTGTTCCAGAGCAGCGTCACCTTGCGGTTGCTGCCGAAGGCGCTGAAGCCCGTCGGCGCCGCCGGCGCGAGGCTCTGCAATGTCGCCGTCGCCTCGGCCGACGCGGGGCCGGGGCCGGCGATGTTCACCGCGCGCACCTTGAAGGCGTAGGCGGCGCCGTTGGTCAGGTTCGCCACCACGTGGCGAGTGGTGGCGGCGCCGGAACCGGTGATGGGAAGCCAGGGGCCGAAGCCGCCGTCGCCCGCCTGCTGCTGGAATTCCCAGCCGGTGATTCTGGCGTTCCCCGGGTCGGTCCAGACGAGCGTCACCCGCGCGTTGCCGGCGGTCGCGCTGAGCCCCGTCGGCTGGGCGGGCAGGGGCGGCAGGGGCGTCAGCGACGCCACGGCCGACACCGGGCCGGGGCCGGCGCTGTTCACCGCGCGGACTCTGAGAGCGTGGGCGACGCCGTAGGGCCCGAATACACCAATGGCCACTCTCCCGGGGACGGAAAAGTCGACCTCCGGGTCGTTCCGCGGGATGGGCAACCAGCGCCCGAAGTCGCGGCCGCCCCGCCGCAGCTGGAATTCCCAGCGGGTGATGCCGGCATCACCCGGATCGTCCCAGGAGAGTGTCAGCCCTTCGTCGTCCGCGGTCATGCGGACGCCGGTCGGCGCGGCCGGCAGCGGCAGCGGCGTCGCCGCCTGCGCGGACGATGCGGCGCCGGCGCCGATGTCGTTCACCGCGCGAACCTTGAAGGCGTACGCGGCGCCGTTGGTCAGGTTCGTCACCACGTGGCTGGTGGTGGCGGGGCCGGAACCGGCGATGGGCAGCCAGCGCCCGAAGGGGCCGCTGCCGCCCGTGCGCTGCTGGACTTCCCAGCGGGTGATGCTGGCGTCGTTCGGGTTGTCCCAGGAAAGCGTGACCTTCGCGTTGCCCGCGGTGGCGCTGAAGCCCGTCGGCGCGGCGGGCGGGACTTCGTCGTTGACGATGGTCAGCGTCATCGAGTCCCCGGTCCAGCCATCGGCGGTGGGCGTCGCATTCAGCACGATGGTCTCGTCCGGTTCGATATTCCTGTCGCCCAGAATGGCGATCTGAAACCTGCCGTTGCTCTGGCCAGCGTCGACAATGACCAGAGCGGGAACAGGCCAGCACATGTCCGCGTCAGTCGGATTCGGTGTCGTGCAACTTGTCCCGCCCCGGGTAATCGGGCTCTGTTTCGCCGTCGAGGCGCTGCCGAACTCGAACACGACGGCGAGCCCTCCAGATCCTCCTAGGGCCTGTTAACACTATATGGATTTGAGCGCATCGACGATGAGCGCAAAGGAGATGAAGAAGCTGAAGACCACATCGAGCTTGTCGAAGCGGGTGAACACCCGCCTGAATCGCTTCAGCCGCCGGAACAAACGCTCGACCTCGTTGCGCCTCTTGTACAGCTCCCGGTCATACTCCCATGGCGAAACCCGATTCGCCTTCGGCGGCACCACCGGCTCAAGCCCCAACTCCGCGACCAGCGCGCGGGTCTCGTCGCCCTCGTAGGCCTTGTCCATCACCAGAGAGCGCGCCGATTCCGGCAGCGCCGTGCGGGCCAGCAGCTCCCGTCCTTGCGGCGCATCCCCCGCCTCGCCCCCGGACAGCGAAAACCCTACTGCGCTTCGGTCATCCGCGGCAACCAGATGAAGCTTGGTGGTCCAGCCCCCGCGCGACTTCCCGATGGCCTGGGGACCGTTTTTTTCTCCGCCCCCGTCCCGTCCGGATGCACCTTGACCGCCGTGCTGTCGAGCGACAGCACCTCCACCTTCACCCGAATGATGCCCTGGCGCTGCAGCTCCCCAAACACCCGGTCCAGCACCCCGCTCTTCGCCCAGCGGTTCATCCGCGTGTAGATGGTGTGCCAGTTGCCGAAATGGGCCGGCAGCCCGCGCCACTTGCAGCCTTGCTCGGCCACATACAGGATGGCGTTGAGCACCGCCAGATGAGTGAGCGAGACATTGCCCCGTTGGCGCGGAAACACATGCGCGATGCGCTCGTAGTGCGCTTGCGTGAGCTCCATAGCTCTGGAATCCTCTTCATCGACCGTAGGTCCAGAGTCTATCAGAAATTGCGTTAACAGGCCCTAGTGAAACCCCTTCGCCGCTAGCCGCCGGCGCCGGCTCGCCCAGGATGATGTCGATGAAGACGCGCCTCGTGCCGTCATTCCCCTCCGTAATTCGGGCGCCGTCGGGCGCCAGGGTGATGTGCTTGCCCGACCGGGTCGGCAACGTGATCACATCGTCCGACTCGGCGCCGTCGCCGACGGCACTCACGGCGCGGATCCTGAACGCGTAGAACGTTCCGTTGTTCAGGTTCTCCACCACGTGACTGGCGGTGGCGGCGCCGGAACCGGCGATGCGCTTCCAGGTCGTCCAGGCGGGGTTGCGACTGACGCGCGCCTGCTGCTGAATCTCCCAGTGAGTGATGTCGGGATTCCGCGGATTCACCCAGGTCAGGGTCACCTGCCCGTCGCCCGGCGTCTCCACGACGTTCGTCGGCTTCAGGGGCGGGTCGTCCTCGGTCACGTTCACCGTGACCGAGCCGATCCTCAACCCGCCGTAGTCGCCGCCCGCGGCGCCGTGGGTCAGCCTCACCGCGGGGTCCGTCTTCGCGTCGGCGTCTTCGGCCGCCGTTACCGTCACCGTCTGCTCGGTGCGCCAGTCCGCGGGCGTGAAGGTCAGCTGCGACGGAATCGCCCTTACGTCGCCCAGGTCGCCGTCCGCCAGCACGCTCACGGTCACGTCGTCCGACGGTTCGGAGTCGAGCACGAGCGTGTACTCGCCCGAGCCGCCCTCTGTGATCGTCAGAGTGGAAACCGACACGGTCACCCCCGCCGTGTCGTTCTCCGTCACGGACACCCTGACGGAAGGGATGGCCACGCGGTCCAGCCCCCCGCCCTGGGCGCCGTGGGTCAGCGTCACCAGAGCTTCCGTCACCGCATCGTCGTCCTCGGCCGCCGATACCGTCACCGTCTGCGCCGTGCCGTAGTTCCCCGGCGTGAAGGTGAGCGACGCCGGATCCACCGTCACGTCGCCCGACGCGCCCCCGATCGTCACGATCACGTTCTCCGCCGGCGCGGCATCCAGCTTCACCGTGTACGTGCCGCTGCCGCCTTCCGGCACCGTCAGGGAGGACTTCGAGACCGTCACCCCGAGCGGCGTCGCCGTCACTTCGGCGGAAACCGCGCCGTCGCCGGCGGCATTTATCGCGCGCACCCGGAACTTCCAGGCGGTGCCGCTGGTCAGGTTCTCCACCGTATGGCTGGTGGTGCTGGCGTTGGCGCCCGAAATGGTGTCCCATCCTCCGTAGTTGGAGGCGGTCGCCAACTTCGACTGCCAGGCCCAGCCGCTGACGGCCTGTTGAGTCGCCGCCAGATTCCAGGTCAGCTGGATCGAGCCGGCACCCGGCTGGGCGCGCAACCCCTGAGGAGCGGAGGGAGGGCCGGCCCAGACGATACGCCGCGGAGTCTCCGCGGGGCCGGCAACGCCGCTATTGAGCGCCCGGATACGAACGTCCCGCGGGCCGCCCACGGAAAGGCTGAGCCGAAAAGCAAAGGAAAATTCCTGCGAGAGACTCCTGTTGTTCCCTATGCTCTCGGTGGACAAGGTCTGCCACGACGAAGGCCACCCGGCGCTGACGGCTTTGGTCTGGTACTCCATCCTGGTGATGTTTCCGCAGTTCGATTGGATCGTGACATCCGCCGTGAAGTCCGGGCCGACACCGGCGGGGGCGTCGTCCAGCCAGGGTTGGCAGGGCGCCTTCTGGGGCGTCGCCGACACCGAGGCGGACTCCGCGCCGACCTGGTCGCCGATCGCCGCGCGCACCTTGAAGCTGTAGCTCGTCCCATTGTTCAGTCTCGTCACCGTGTGGCTCGTGGTGGCGGCGCCGCTCCCGTCAATCTTCTGCCAATTGCCCGAGCCGACCTGGTACTCCCAGCGCGTGATGTTGGCGTTTCCGGGATTGGTCCAGGACAACGTCACCTGCCCGTCGCCCGGCGTGGCCTTGACGCCCGTCGGCGCCGCGGGGGGAGGGGGTACCGGAGTCGCCGTTACTGTCCCGGACGCTGTGCGGAAGAGTGGAGAAATACAGCAGCCCACAATTTGGAACGTGTACTCCACATTGTTGGTGAGGCCAGTGAAGGTATGCCCCACCGTATGGCGTGAATTCCAGCTGCTGTTCCAGTTGACCCTGTGCTCGGACCATTGGGTCTTGGAGCTTTCCCTCCAGCGAAGCAAATAATATTCATCAGCACCGGCGAAACCAATCGTCCAACTCACCGTGACCTGTCCATCGCCTGGGGTGGTCGTGCCGGCCGCCCATCTCGCATGCGCGGCCTGCGGCGCGAAGGCCGCGCCCAGCGCGAGCAGCAGAACGGCGGCGAGCGCCGGGCGCGCCGAGGCGGTATTGACGCGGCGGGAAGAGCAGAGCCGCAGCCAGCGGGCCGCCCACCGGAGCGCGCCCATCAGCATAGCCCCGCGTTCGGAATTTGCGGGGCGCGAACCGTCCGGCGGCAGCGCCGCTGCACGCCGGCCGCTCATCGCCCCAGGCCCGCGCCAAGTCCTCGACGGGTCCCGTTTGCGGGGGGGGGGGGGGGGGGGGGGGGGGGGGGGGGGGGCATGCAAGCGCTGTGATGGAGGGCGGATACGCGCATGGTTCGGAGGCGTCCCCGTCCCGGCTGAAGAACCGCGAGAGGCCGCGTGGCCCCGGATTCGCCCATCTTCTTCATCATGACCTCCTCGCGAACCAGCAGCCCCCGTCCTTGCGTCGCCTCGCCCGCCTCGCCCCCGGACAGCGAGAACCCTACTGCGCTTCGGTCATCCGCGGCAACCAGATGAAGCTTGGTGGTCCATATAGGCAGGATCTTGGTATCTTGTTGATTTGAGAAGTCATCCGAGATCTCCGAATCATGGAAGCACCACACATGACACCCGGAGACTCGAATGGGACGGCGCACTGTTGCTCACTTCGCGAATCAGATCAAGCGAGTCCTGTCGCCGAGGCAGGACCATTCAAAAGTCGCGGTCATTGGCGCGGTCACCAGTCGCCCGGCCGGAAGATCGCACGGTGACGGGCGGATGTTTCGGCGTCGAAAATCCTGAACGAGCGGCTCATCTGCGAGAGAATGGCCCGACCAGGGCGCCCGGCACGCTGGCGCCATCCATGCGGACCCGGACCGGGTCGAAGACTGAGGAGCGAGGAGCAACGCCATGACCATCGACGAACGACTGAGTGAAATCGGCATCGAGCTGCCCCCCATACCGGAGCCGGCGGGGAACTACGTGCACGCGGTACGCACCGGAAACCTGCTCTTCCTCGCGGGCAAGGGCCCGGCCGCGGTCTCCGGGAAGGTCGGCGCGGACATCCCGGTCGAGCAAGCCTACGGGCACGCGCGCGAGGTCGGCCTCATCCTGATCTCCGTGATGCGTCAGGAGCTCGGCTCTCTGGACCGCGTGAGCCGCATCGTGAAGGTCCTCGGGATGGTCAACGCGGCGCCGGAGTTCGGCCGGCAGCCCGCGGTCATCAACGGGTGCTCGGACCTGTTCGTGGAGGTGTTCGGCGAGAAGGGACGCCACGCGCGCTCGGCGGTGGGGATGGGGTCGTTGCCGGACGGGATTCCGGTGGAGATCGAGGCGATCGTCGAAGTGGCGGATGCGTAATCGCGGCTGCCGCCGTGGCCCGCGCCGAATCCGGCGCCGCATCTTCGACACCGTGTAGTATCAAGATACTGCCAAACTGATATCGCGCCTTCCCCCGGACAATGATGCAGCGTGCGTTCTCGGGCCGCTTCGTCCGTCGCCCGCGGCGTGCCGGGGCCGCTCCGGGCCGGCGGCAACGGTCAGGCCGCCTGATTCCCGATGTTCCGCACCGCGCGCCCCGCCTCTTCGGGAACCCCCAGCTCCGCATGCCGCGCGGCCACCTGCTCCAGGCGCAGGGCGATGTCGGCGGGAAACGGCGCGGTCCGCACCCCGTCCCCGCCCCGCACCACGTGCAGCATCATCACGTCCATCGTCGCCGCCGGGGAGCCCTCGCCGGTCGCGAACAGCCGGTGGAACACCCGCAGCCGCTTCGCGTCCACGCCGAGCACCAGGCTCTCGATGTGCAGCCGCCGCCCGAGCGGCAGCTCGCGGTCCCACGTGAGGTGGGCCTCCACGGAGTAGAGCGTCCCCCCGGTGCGCTCCCGGTACTCCGCGTGCAGCCCGAGATGGTCCTGCACCCGCCAGCTCGCCTCGCCGAAGGCGACGGCGTAGCAGCCGTCGTTCATGTGGCGGTTGGCGTCGACCCACTCCGGGAGCACCTCGCCTTCCCACAGCTTCAACGGATTCGCCATCGTCTTCTCGGGCGCACCTTCGTCAGCGGCTCGTCGGACGCGTCCCCGGCGTCCCCTCCGGACGCGCCCCCGATTCCCCTCCCGGACGCGCTCCCGGCTTCCCTCCCTTCCGGGCGTACACCCGGCTTTCCATCCCGGGCGCGCCGCCGTTCCGGCCCGTCCCGGCGCGCTCCGGGCTCAGCCCGTTCTGGCGAGGCGCCGGTTCAGCGCGCACAGGATCGCGCGCAGCGACGCGTTCGTGATGTTCGGGTGCCGGCCCACGCCGAACAGCGTGTCGCCGGATTCGCCCGCGACCTCCACGTAGGCCATCGCCGTCGCGTCGGCGCCGCGCCCGAGCGCGTGCTCGTGGTAGTCCTTCACCGCGATCTTCACCCCGCAGTCGGTCTCGAGCGCGTTCACGAACGCCGCGATGGGGCCGTTGCCCCGGCCGGCGATGGTGCGCTCCTCGCCGCGGTACCGGATCGTGGCGGTGACCTTGCGGCGTTCCGTGGCGTGGGTGTCGGGCACCGACCAGTGCTCGACGAATGCGTAGGGGCCGTCGTCGCGCAGATACTCCGATTCGAAGAGCCTCCAGATGTCCTCGGAGCTGATCTCCCCGCCGCTCTGGTCGGCGACGTCCTGCACGATGCGGCTGAACTCGACCTGGAGGCTGCGCGGCAGATCGAGGCCGTGGTCGGCCTTGAGGAGGTACGACACCCCGCCTTTCCCGGACTGGCTGTTGACGCGGATGATGGCCTCGTAGTCGCGTCCCACGTCGCGCGGGTCGACCGGCAGGTAGGGGACCTCCCATGCGCCGGAGTTGCTCCGCTCCATCGCGTTCATGCCCTTCTTGATCGCGTCCTGGTGCGATCCGGAGAACGCGGTGTAGACGAGCTCGCCCGCCCACGGGTGGCGCGGGTGGACCGGGAGCTGGTTGCAGAACTCCGCCACGCCCTTGAGCCGGTCGATGTCGGAGAGGTCGAGCCCGGGGTCGATGCCCTGGGTGAAGAGGTTCATCGCGAGGTTGACGACGTCCACGTTGCCGGTGCGCTCGCCGTTGCCGAACAGCGTGCCCTCGACCCGGTCCGCCCCCGCCATCACCGCCAGCTCCGCCGCCGCCACCCCGGTCCCCCGGTCGTTGTGCGGATGGAGGCTGATGACGCAGCTCTCGCGGTACCGGAAGCTGCGGATGAACCACTCGACCTGGTCCGCGTAGACGTTCGGGGTCGCCATCTCCACCGTGGCCGGCAGGTTGATGATGGCCTTCCTCTCCGGCGTCGGCTCCCACACCTCGCACACCGCCTCGCAGACCTCGAGCGCGAAGTCGAGCTCGGTGCCGGTGAAGCTCTCCGGCGAGTACTGGTAGACGATCTCGGAGCCGTTCATGTCCTCGGCAAGCTCGCGCACGAGCTTCGCGCCGGTGACCGCGATGTCGGTGATGCCGTCGCGGTCGAGGCCGAACACCACCCGGCGCTGCAACGTCGAGGTGGAGTTGTAGAGGTGGAGGATGGCGCGCCGGCAGCCCTCGATGCTCTCGAAGGTGCGCCGGATCAGGGGCTCGCGGGACTGGGTGAGGACCTGGATGGTCACGTCCCCGGGGATGCGGTCCTCGTCGATGAGCTTGCGCACGAAGTCGAAGTCGGTCTTCGATGCCGAGGGGAAGCCGACCTCGATCTCTCTGAAGCCCATGCCGGCCAGGGTCTCGAACATGTGGAGCTTGCGCCGGCCGTCCATCGGGTCGACGAGCGCCTGGTTGCCGTCGCGGAGATCGACGCTGCACCACACCGGGGCGCGGGTGATGGTGCGGCCCGGCCACTGCCGGTCCGGCAGGTCGACCGGCGGGAACCGCTGGTACTTCTCGATCGGCATCCTGTTCATGGCGTCATGTGCTCGAGGTGATGGGGTCCGCGTCCGGCAACGCTGTCCGAAGCGAGTGTAAACGACGCGGGTACAAGTGGGCAGGACGTCATCGGCGGCGCAGCCATTCCCGCCAGGCGGAAACAGGCCCCTGAAATCCCCTCGACTGGACGCCCTGGTGGTCGAAATCGTGCCGGAATCCCACTACGGTACGGACTCTCGGTAGTGTCTCGGTTTGACTCCGGGACCGTTATGTCGTGTTGAGGAAGAAAGTCGAATTGAGACACTACCGGACTCTCCGGGCGTTGGCGGGAATCGCTGTCGGCGGTGTATCGTCCCGGCGAGGGTCCGGCGACCTGCCGCCCATTGCGCGGAATCGGGTGCCGCGCTCGCCGCGCGCGCGGCCTCGGTCCCGGCGGGACCCGCAACTGCGTCGGCGACTCGAAACACACAGGAGGGACGCACAATGACCGATCGATTCCACATCCCCGCCATGCCCATCCACCGGCGGCGGTTCCTCGCCGGGATGGCGGCGGCCGGCGGCCTCGCCGTGGCCGGCGTCCGGTCGGCGTGGGGCGCGGCGAAGCGTGGCGGCCGGCTCGTCATCGCCGAAGCGGGCGGAGCATCCACCGACTCGCTCGATCCGCGCACGCTTACCTCGCGCTACCACGCGCTGGTCGGATTCGCGTTCGGCAACTGCCTGACCGAGATCGGCCGCGACAACGAGCTGCTCGGCGAGCTGGCCACCTCCTGGGACTCCTCGCCCGACGCCCTGAGCTGGACGTTCGAGCTGCGCCGGGGCGTGGAGTTCCACAACGGCAAGACGATGACCTCGGAGGATGTCGTCTACTCGCTCGACCTGCACCGCGGAGAGGACTCGAAATCCGGCGCCAAGGGCCTGATGGACGGCATTGCGGACATCAGGGCGGACGGCCCGCACCGGATTGCGGTCACCATGAAGACGGCCAATGCGGACGTGCCGTACCTGATGAGCGACTTCCACCTGCTCGTCGTACCGGCCGGAACCACGAGCTTCGACGCCGGCGTCGCCACCGGCGCCTTCAGGCTCAAGTCGTTCTCCCCGGGAGAGCACTTCATCGGCGCCCGCCACGAGAACTACTGGAAGGCCGATCGCGGGAACCTCGACGAGGTGGAGCTGGCGTCGGTGAGCGACGGCGCGGCACGTCTGAACGGTCTGATGACCGGCGAGCTCGGCATCATCGGCCGCCTCGACACCAGGACCGCATCGCTTCTCGCGAGCGACCCCGACATCACCGTCCACGACAGCCCGGGGCCGGGCCATCGCCCGCTGCTCATGCTGTGCGACCGTCCCCCGTTCGACAACGCCGACCTGCGCATGGCCATGAAGCTCGCGGTGGACCGCGACCAGATCCTGGACAAGGTCCTGAACGGCTACGGCTCCATCGCCAACGACCATCCCATCCCGCCGTTCGACCCGTTCCACGCCGCCGACATCCCTCAGCGGCAGTACGACCCCGAGAAGGCGGCGTTCCACTACCGGAAGTCCGGCCACTCGGGACGGCTGAAGCTCCACGCCTCGGAAGCCACCCACGCGGGCGCCATCGACCAGGCCGCCCTCGTTCGGGAGACGGCGGCGAAGGCCGGCCTCGGCATCGACATCGCCCGCGAGCCGGCCGACGGCTTCTGGTCCAGCGTGTGGATGAAGGTGGACCTGATGATCGGGGCCTGGGGCGGGCGGCCGACCGCGGACATCATGCTGTCCACCGCCTACAAGTCGGATGCGTCGTGGAACGACACCGCCTGGCGCCGCCCGCAGTTCGACGAGCTCCTGCTGGCCGCCCGCGGCGAGACCGATTTCTCCCGGCGCAAGCAGATGTATCACGACCTGCAGGTCATGATTCACGAGGACGGCGGGGCGTGCGTCCCGTTCTTCATCAACAACCTGTACGCGGCGCGGTCCAACGTGATGGGCCTGTTCCCGAGCGGGGCGTTCTCGCTCTCCGGCGCGCGGGCGGCGGAACGGGCGTGGCTGGCGTCCTGAGCCCCCCGCACGACGAAGATACGCCGAGCCTCCGGTCCCGAAGCGTCCGCCTTCGGGGCCGGCCGCCCATGCATGCCCTGCGCCGGCACTCCCGTTCCGGCCGATGATCGGGGGGCTGCCGGGGCTGGTCCTGAAGCGCCTGCTCTCCGGGCTCGCCACGCTGCTCATCGTGTCGGTGATGGTGTTCGCCGGCACCGAGCTGCTGCCCGGCGACGTCGCCGAGGCGATACTCGGACAGCAGGCCACCCCCGAAGCGGTGGCGGCGATACGCAGGGAGCTCGAGCTCGACCGCCCGGCCCCGGCTCGGTACCTGGACTGGCTGTCGGGCTGCCTCGCCGGCGACCTCGGCCGCTCGCTGGCCAGCGGCCGCGAGGTGGCGGAGCTCGTGTCGGGGCGCCTCGGGCGCTCCCTTGCCCTGGCCGCGATCGCCGCGCTCATCGCCATCCCGCTGGCGGTGGGGCTGGGACTGGTCGCGGCGCTCTACGAGGACCGCCTCACCGACAAGGGCATATCCGCCACCACGCTCGCCTTCGTGTCGATGCCCGAGTTTCTCGTCGGGTACATGCTGCTCTACGTGTTCGCGGTGAAGCTCGGCTGGCTCCCGGCCCTGTCCCGGGTCACCGACGCCATGCCCCTGCTCGACAGGCTGCGCGCCCTGGTGCTGCCGTGCGCCACGCTCGCGCTGGTGGTCTCCGCCCACACCATGCGCCTCACCCGGGCCGCGGTCCTCTCGGTCATGAGCCAGCCCTACATCGAGATGGCGGAGCTCAAGGGCGCGACGCGGCGGCGCATCATCCTGCTCCATGCGCTGCCGAACGTGCTCTCGACCATCCTCAACATCGTGCTGCTGACGCTCGCCTATCTCGTGGTCGGGGTGGTGGTGGTCGAGGCGGTCTTCAACTACTCGGGCATGGGCAAGCTGATGGTCGACGCGGTCGCGAAGCGCGACGTGCCCCTGGTGCAGGCCTGCGGCCTCATCTTCGCGAGCGTGTACGTGACGCTGAACGTGAGCGCGGACATCCTCGCCATCCTCGCCAACCCGCGGCGGCGGCGTCCGGCCCGGTGAAGGCGCGGCTGATCGAGGCGGACCCCGGGATGCGCGTCGGCATCGCGGTGCTGATCGTCTTCGCCCTGGCCACCGCGGTCGGGCCCGCGCTGTCGCCGTACGGCGAGACGGAGGTGGTCGGCGGAGCCTGGGACCCGCCCAACGCCGCCAACTGGCTGGGGACGGACCGGATCGGCCGCGACATGCTGACCCGGATCCTCCACGGCGCCCGGGTGACGGTGCTCATCGCACTCGCGGCCGCCCTCGGCTCGTTTCTGATCGGCTGCACGCTGGGGATCGCGGCCGCGGTGGCGGGCGGCTGGCTCGACCTCGTCGCGACCCGGGTGGTGGACGCGGTGATGGCGTTTCCGTCCCTGATCCTCGCCCTCATCGTGCTCTCGGTGCTGGGCACCTCGATCCCGGTGCTGGTGGTGGTCATGTCGGTGCTGGCCTCGACCGTGGTCTTCCGCCTCTCGAGGGCGGTGGCGGCGGACATCAACGCGATGGAGTACGTGGAGATCGCCCGGCTGCGCGGCGAGGGCATGGGGTGGTTCCTGTTCCGCGAGATCCTGCCGAATGCGGCTCCGACGCTGATCGCCGAGCTCGGCCTGCGGTTCGTGAACGCGGCGATCTTCGTCTCCTCGCTGTCGTTCCTGGGGCTCGGCATCCAGCCGCCGTTCGCCGACCTCGGGGGGATGGTGCGCGACAACGCGCTGGCCATCACCTTCGGCCGCACCGCCCCGCTGCTGCCCGCGATCACGCTCGCGGTCCTGGCCATCGCCGTGAATCTCATCGCGGACGGGATGCTGAAGCGCAACGCGAACCGGGACCTGCGGTGATGCCGGCGCCCCTGCTTCGAATCACCGGCCTGCACGTCGATGCGCGCGTCGCAAGGCCGGGACGCGGACCGGCCTGGCAGCCGATCGTCGGCGGCGTCGACGTCTCCCTCGACCGCGGGCAGGTGCTCGGACTGATCGGCGAGACCGGCGCCGGCAAGTCCACTCTGGGTCTCGCCGCGATGGGATATGCGCGTCGCGGGTGCCGCATCTCCGGAGGAGAAATCGTTCTCGACGGGACGGAGCTTCGTACCGCGTCGCCGGCGGTGCTGCGCGGCGTGCGCGGACGCCGGGTGGCCTACGTCGCCCAGAGCGCGGCCGCGGCGTTCAACCCGGCGCACCGGATCCTCGCCCAGATCCTGGAGGTGGCGCGGGTCCACGGCGGCATCGGCCGGAGCCGGGCGCGCGACCGCGCGGTGGACCTGTTCGATCGCATGGCGCTGCCGGACCCGGACACCTTCGGGAATCGCTACCCGCACGAGGTCTCCGGCGGCCAGCTTCAGCGCGCCATGACCGCCATGGCGCTGGCCGGCCGTCCGGACCTGATCGTCTTCGACGAGCCGACCACCGCTCTCGACGTCACCACCCAGATCGAGGTGCTGGCCATCATCCGCGAGGCGGTGCGCAATGTGGGCGCGGCCGCCCTGTACATCACCCACGACCTTGCGGTGGTCGCCCAGATCGCGGACCGCATCAAGGTGCTGCGCGCCGGGGCCGAGGTCGAGGAGCAGCCGACCGGGGACCTGCTGCGCAAGCCCGGACACGCCTACACCCGGGCGCTGCTCGGCGTGCGCGGCGCAACCTCGAGACCCCTTGCGCCGCGCACCGGCCCGCTCCTCGAGGCCCGTTCGATCCACGCCTCCTACGGGCGTGTCCGGGTGCTGCATGGCGTGGACCTGACCGTGCGCCGGGGGCGGAGCGTCGCCGTGGTCGGCGAGTCGGGCAGCGGCAAGTCCTCGCTCGCCCGGGTCATCTGCGGGCTGCTGCCACACGGTTCGGGAAGCCTGCGGTTCGACGGCTCGCCTCTTGCGCCTCGACTGGCCGGCCGCGGCCGCGAGGCGCGCCGCCGCATCCAGCTCGTCTACCAGAATCCGGACGTGGCGATGAACCCCAGCCACACCATCGCGGAGGTCATCGGCCGTGCGGTATCGGTCTATCTGGGCGCCGGGGCGCCGCGCGCCGCCGAGCGGACCCGCGAGCTGCTGGGAATGGTCGATCTGCCGGCCGAGCTCGCGCGGCGCTATCCGGGACAGCTCTCCGGCGGGCAGAAGCAGCGCGTGTGCATCGCCCGCGCGCTGGCGGCGGAGCCCGATCTCGTGATCTGCGACGAGGTGACCTCGGCGCTGGATCCTCTGGTCGCCGACGGCATCCTGGAGCTGCTGATGCGCCTGCAGCGTGAAGTGGGGGTGTCCTTCGTCTTCATCACCCACGACATGGCGATGGTGCGCGCCATCGCCGACGAGATCACGGTGCTCAAGGACGGCCGCGTGATGGAGGAAGGCGCCCGCGACGAGGTGTTCGCAACGCCTCGCTCGGACTACACGGTGCGGCTGATCGAGTCCACGCCGGAGATGGAGGCCGGATGGCTCGACCGGGCGCTGGCCCGCCGCGCCGGTCGCGGCGACGGAGCCGGCGCGCCGCCCCCGCGGGCCGGGTCCTCCATCGTTGAGAGGGGAGTGGATATGGGCTAGTGTAGGCATGGCGCACCCGTCGGGCAGAGGGTGCTCCGGGAGGAGGTGCCGACACGTTCCTCAACCATCACGTCCGGGAGGTGCAATGTTCGAGTACGACCAGGACATCGTTGAGGTTCTCCTCAACGACAACGAGCAGTTCCAGGCTCTGTACCAGGAGCACAACGCACTCAAGGCAAAGGTCCGCGACGCGGAGACGGGCGTCGTCCCGCTGGACGCTCTGAGTCTGGGCACCATGAAGAAGGAGAAGCTTCTCGCCAAGGACAAGATGGCGGCGATGATCGAGCAGTACCGGCGCGAGCACGCCTGATCCGCCGTGCGCGCGGCGGCCGCGGGCCTGAATGGCTCGCGGCCATGGAGGCCCGGTGACGGAGGGGTGAGGCGCGCCGGGCACGATACGGAGCGAGCCGATGACGGAGGAAGTGTTCAGGGAGGATGCGTACGCGCGGTCCTGCGACGCACGCATCACCGCGGTGGACGACACGGGGGTCCGCCTCGACCGCACCGTCTTCTACCCGCTCGGAGGCGGCCAGCCCGGAGACCGCGGCGAGCTGGTTCTCGGCGACGGCGCCACCGTTCGAATCGCCGACACCCGCAAGGGCGGGGCCCCGGGCGAGATCGTGCACGTGCCGGAGGCCCCGGTCGATCCCGGCCTCGTCGGCGCCGGAGTCACCGCCCGCATCGACTGGGACCGCAGGCACCGCCTCATGCGGATGCACACCTGCCTGCACCTGCTGTGCTCGCTGGTTCCGGCGCCGGTCACCGGCGGGTCCATCCGCGACGGCAGCGGCCGGCTCGACTTCGACCTGCCGGAGAGCACCCTCGACAGGACGGACCTCACCGAGCGGCTCAACCGGCTGGTCGCCGGGGACCATCCCGTGACCGCGCGCTGGATCGGTGAAGAGGAGCTCGACGCGAACCCGTCGCTGGTGCGCACGATGTCCGTCGCCCCGCCGCGTGGTCAGGGGCGGGTGCGGGTGCTGGACATCGCCGGCGTGGACCTGCAGCCGTGCGGAGGCACCCATGTGGCCTCGAGCGGCGAGATCGGGCGGGTGCGGGTGACGAAGATCGAGAAGAAGGGACGGCAGAACCGCCGCGTGATCGTCGCGTTCGACGACTGAGCTCGCGGTCGCGCCGGAGGCGGATGCGGCCGGGGCGGGGCTCACCCGTCCAGCAGCAGGTCCTTCGCGGCGTTGAGCTTCGCCGCGAGGTAGTCCGAGCCCCCGCGGTCGGGGTGCAGCCGCTGCATGAGGCGCCGGTGCGCCTGGACGATCTCCTCGCGCGCCGCGTCAGCCCCGACGCCGAGCACCGCGCGCGCCTCCTCTTCGGTCATTCCGTCCGACGGCGCGCCGGGCGGCGGGCGGCGGTGCGCCCGCCAGTCCTCGTGGACGCGGTCGAGGTACGCCTCCAGCACCGCCACGGACTGCCGGTCGGACCGGCACTCGTCCAGCAGATCGAGCAGCTCCGGGAGGCCGAGGCCGCGAAGCGCGCACCCCTCGTGCCGGCCCTGGAGCACGGCGCCGTCCATCTCTCCGGTGTCGTGATCGAGCCTCATGCGCAGGAACGCGGTCTCGACCTCGGAGGTCCGGCCCGGCGTGGGGCCGGGTGAAGCGCCCGCCTTCATGCGGCGGGTGAACGCCCGGATGGTGCTGAAGGTCTGGAACAGGCCGATGGCGCGGTAGGCGAGGGGCACGAGCGCGGCCAGCGCGGCGAACAGCGGATGCAGCTTGCCGGTGACCAGCGCGAGGAACAGGATGATCCCGCCCCCGATCAGCAGCGCCTTCATGCGGAACTGATGCTGCCTCGCCCGGGGGACCCGCTTGTACCAGCTCATGAGGAACAGCACCGCGACGAGCGCGACGAGCAGCAGGATCGGGTGCATGCGCCGCTACTTTGCCCGGTGGAGCGAGTGCGCGAGAAGCCTGATCGCCCCCCCTTCGCGGCGGCCGAGATCCTCCAGCGCCTCGCGTCCTCCCGCCGCGTAGACCGCGACCGCGCGCAGCAGGTCGCGCAGCTCCGCCGCGCTCGACGCATCGAACCGGCAGTACGCGCCCCGGGTCAGGGTCGCGATCTCCCGGAAGGCCCGCCCGGCCGCCGGATCGTGGCCCTCGTGGAACACGAACACCGGGACGGACAGCAGGCGCAGGGGGCCGGCGGCGGCGCACAGCCGGTCGATGTCCTCCTCGACGCAGTCGCCGACGAAGACCACCGCGTTCACCCGCGCGCGCTCCGCTTCCGCCTTCGCGTGACGCAGGACGCGCTCGATCTGGGTCATCCCGGCCGCGCAGCGCACCGCGCCCATGTGACGCAGCAGCGCCCCGGAGCTCACGAGCCAGGGGGTCGCTTCGAAGCCGTGGAAGCCGCCGTAGTGGCAGAGCTGGACCGCGAGGCCGCCGACCCGGGCCGCCTCGGTGAACATCTCGCTCTGGATCGCGCAGGCGCGGTCCCACGCCGGCTCGCGGCTCGCGGTCGCATCCATCGCGAAGAGCAGGCGGCCCTGCGCCGTGGTGCGCTTCGCCGGCGTCATCGCCGCCACGTCGCGCAGGAAGGCATCGACCTCGGCCGAGGACGACCGCGTGGGAAGCTTGTTGCGATCTCCGGTCATCTCGCGAGCGCCTGCGCAAGGCGCAGGATCATAGCACCCGCTCCCGCGCGAGCCGGGCGGCCGCGTTGGCCACCCAGCTCCCGGCCGGCGCCACCTTCCCGCTCCCGCGCGAGCCGGGCGGCGCGGCGACCGTCCGGCGGCCGTCCGGTGGGGCGGTGGCGTCGATACGTCTACAATTCCGGCGTCCTGGCGCCCGCCTCCCGCCACCGCCCGCCGCCGGCGAAGAGACCCATGTCCGATCGACTCTCCGACGACGCGCTCGCGTATCACCGCCTCCCGGTGCCGGGAAAGCTCGCGATCAGCGCCACCAAGCCGCTGGCGAGCCAGCACGATCTCTCGCTCGCCTACTCCCCGGGCGTCGCCGCCGCCTGCGACGCGATCGCCGCCGACCCGGCCGAGGCGTCGAGCCTGACCGCCCGCTCCAATCTCGTCGCGGTGGTCACCAACGGCACCGCGGTGCTCGGCCTCGGCGCCATCGGGCCGCTGGCCGCGAAGCCCGTGATGGAAGGCAAGGCGGTGCTGTTCAAGAAGTTCTCCGGCATCGACGTGTTCGACATCGAGGTCGACGAGACCGACCCGGACCGCTTCTGCGACATCGTCGCGAGCCTCGAGCCCACGTTCGGCGGGATCAATCTGGAGGACATCAGGGCGCCGGAGTGCTTCGAGATCGAGTCGCGGCTGCGCGCGCGGATGAACATCCCGGTGCTCCACGACGACCAGCACGGCACCGCGATCATCGTGGGGGCGGCGGTGCGCAACGCCCTGGAGCTCGTCGGCAAGTCCATCGGGGAGGTCCGGCTCGTCGCTTCGGGCGCGGGCGCGGCGGCCCTCGCCTGTCTCGACCTGCTGCTGAGCATGGGCCTGAGGCGCGAGAATGTCGTCGTCACCGACGTGGCGGGCGTGGTGTACACGGGCCGCGAGGCGCTGATGGACCGGTGGAAGGCGCGCTACGCGGTCGATACCGGCGCGCGCACTCTCGCCGACGTCATCGGCGGGGCCGACATCTTCCTCGGGCTCTCCGCGCCGCGCGTGCTGGAGCCGGAGCACGTCGGGCGCATGGCGGAGAGCCCGATCATTCTCGCGCTCGCGAACCCGGAGCCGGAGATCCTGCCCGACCTCGCCCGCGGGGCGCGGCGTGACGCGATCGTCGCCACCGGCCGCTCCGACTATCCGAACCAGGTCAACAACGTCCTGTGCTTCCCGTTCATCTTTCGCGGAGCGCTCGACGCGGGGGCGACGGACATCAACGACACGATGAAGCTCGCCTGCGTCGACGCGCTGGCCGGGCTGGCCAGACGCGAGCCGTCCGATCTGGTGACCACGGCATACGGCGGCCGGTGGTCCCGGTTCGGTCCCTCCATGCTGATCCCGCGCCCGTTCGATCCCCGGCTGCTCACCGAGATCGCGCCCGCGGTGGCGCGCGCCGCGATGTCCTCCGGCGTCGCCACCCGTCCCATCGACGACTTCGACGCCTACCGGGAACGCCTGACCGGGTTCGTGTTCCGGTCCGGACTGGTGATGAAGCCCCTGTTCGAGCGCGCCCGCAACGCGCCGAAGCGCGTCATCTACCACGGCGAATTTGTTCTGATGTTTGCCGCCGTTTCGGAGCGTTCGATGAAGGTCCGTGCGCTTTGTGTTGGCGACCAGGGCGGGGGGTGGACGCTGGATGGGGCTGGCATCGTGCCGCCCTACAGGGGTCCTGCCGGAGCACGGGAGCCGGAGTCGGGGTCATGCGGGCATGAGCGCCCGTACCCGGCGCGTGCCGAGGGTGGGCGGGCAGAGGATGGATGGGAGCGGGGCAGGCGCGGTCAGCCGGGAGCCGGTGCGGGGGCGGCGTTGTCGGTCATCTTGAGCCAGTCGAGCAGCCGCCTCGGGTTCCTGGCGAGAGTGCGCATGGTCTCGGCGACGGCGAGCCCGCGCGCCTTGATGAGGCCGATGGCGAAGCGTCGCAGCCGGGTCATGTTCTCTGGTCCGTGGCCCGAGCGGATACGGCTGCGGTCCTCGTCGAAGCTCCAGTCGAGGATGTGGTGGGTCGCCTCGATGGTCCAGTGTCCGCGCTGGAGGGCGAGCAGGCGGTGCGGCGGTGCGGCCCCGGAGGTCAGGCTGGTGATGCCGTAGGCGGTGTCGCAACGGTGTTTGCCGGACTTGACCGCGACGGATTCGCGGCGCACGGCGAAGACCTGTGCGACGCCGGGGAAGTCGAGAGAGTCGTTGAGTGTGTCGCAGACCCAGAGGGAGCGGCGCTCGCGGCGCCCGTGCTCGGGCTTGGGGGTGTGGTCCTCGAAGTCCGGCGCGCGTCGGGCGATGTCCGGGTCGAGAGTGAGGCGGATATCGCTGAGCAGGGTCTTGTGGTTGCCCTTTACGGCGAACAGGTAGTGCGCGCCGCGACCGAGCAGGTAGGAGGCCAGCGTGCGCTGGGTGAGCAGGGCATCGGCGGTGACGGTGCGCCCGGCGATGTCGGGCAGGGTCTCGAGCAGGGGCAGGACGGTGCCGACCTCGTTGGTGCGTTTCTCTCCTTCGTCGGCGTCGGGCCTCATGCCGACTTTTTTTGCCCCCAGGGCGCCTGGGTGTCGTGGCCGATGATGCCGAGCACATGCGTCTGTTTGCCCTTGTCATCGATGGCGCCGCGCAGGGTCTTGCCGTCGATGGCCAGTGCGCTGTCGCCCGAGCCGTGGGTCTGTTGCCAAGCTCTCAGCGCGGCGTCGAGCTGGGCCGGGTCGATGCGCACCAGGAGGCTGCGCATCGCCGACAGGCTGGGCGGGCGGTATCGGCCATCGCGGCGGCGCACGCGGAAGCGCTCCAGCACCTTGGGGCTGAGGTCATGGACCCATTCGTCAATCGCCTTGTAGCCGCGCATCCCGCACAGCGTCGCGGCGGCGGCGAGCGCCAGCACCGTGGGCAGGGCATGGCGCCGGCCCTGGCGGCGGCGGGGGTCGTGGATGTTCTGGAAGCACTCGGGCAGGGCGCGCATCTGTTCGGCGGTGAGCGTCATCTTCGCCACTCCATGTCGCAGGCGGGGGTCGAGGTCGGCGGCGCGCAGCCGGGCTCGCGCGTCCCGACGCAGGGGGTGAAGGAACACGAGCTTGGGGCGGGCGTGCGCGCGGTAGCCGGCCCCGCTGCGGGCGAAGCCGCGAGTGCGCCCGACCTCGACCCAGTTGGCCGCGCGGTAGACCGTGCCCCGGAACAGCTCGGGGTCGACGAACGTCTCCGCGAGCAGCACCTCGTGGCCAAACCGGGCCGGCCAGTCGCGCACCAGACGGCGCGTGCACAGCGACAGCACCCGCGAGCCGAGGTTGGGCGGGCCGCCGGGCAGAAGCAGGAAGCGCGCGTTGTTGGTCACCAGAGGCAGGCGGCTGAACTGGACGCCACAGTCCCAGCCAATCCAGCGGTCGCGCGCGCCGCACTTCAGTGCCGGCGCCGAGAACACCACAAGCGCCAGCCATCGACCGTGATGGTGCGCGACATAGCGCACCGTCTCGCCCATCCCCGGCACCGCACCGAGATAGTGGTGCGCCTGCATCAGGTCGCGGAAGCGGGCCTCGTGCGCCGCCGCCACGATGTCGACCGCCACCTCCGAGAGAGCCGCCACCGCTTCCCCGTCCCCACGGATGCCTCGCGGCATGTATATCGAATCGTGGCGGGGAAGTCCAGTATCACCGTCAACCCACTGTCACAGAACGCAAATGCTCATAGAACGAATTAGCCCTGCGTCATCTACGGAGAGGGGGAGGAGCGGCGGGTGCTCCAGGCGGTGCGGCAGGCCGTCGCCCAGGGGCTCGCCCGGCCGATCCTCGTCGGCCGGCCCGAGGTGATCCTGTCGCGGATCGAGTCGCTGGGCCTGGACCTGGCGCCCGAGCGCGACTTCGACCTCGTGAACATCCTCGACGACGCCCGCTTCCGCACCTACTGGAGCGAGTACCACCGGGTCATGGGCCGCAGCGGGGTCTCGCCCGACGAGGCCAAGCACGTCGTGCGGTCGCGGGGCACCGCGGTGGCGGCGCTCGCGCTGCGGCTCGGAGACGCCGACGCGATGCTGTGCGGCACGGTCGGCGCCTTCCACGGACACCTGCGCTACGTGCGCGGCCTCGTCGGCCCCCGCGAGGGGGTGCGGGACCTCTCGACGATGTCGGCCCACATCCTCCCGAGCGGCACGTTCTTCATCTGCGACACCCACATCACGCCGGAGCCGAGCGCCGAGGAGATCGTGGAGATGACGCTGCTCGCCTGCACCGAGATCCGCGCCTTCGGGATGGAGCCGAAGGTGGCGCTCCTGTCGCGCTCGAACTTCGGCACGCACGACTCTCCCACCGCCGGGCGCATGCGCCGCGCCACGAGAATGCTCCACGACGCCGCGCCCGGTCTGGAGGTCGACGGCGAGATGCACGCCGACGCCGCGCTCTCGGAGCCGGTCCGCACCCGGCTGCTGCCGGACAGCCGCCTGCGGGGGCAGGCGAACCTGCTGGTGATGCCCAACGTCGAGGCCGCGAACATCGCCCACAACCTGCTCCGCGGCCTCGGCGGCGGGGTCTCCATCGGGCCCATCCTCATCGGAGCCGCGCGCGCCGCGCACGTGGTCACCCAGACCATCACGGTGCGCGGCATCGTGAACATGACCGCGCTCGCGGTCGCGCAGGCGGATGCGGTCCGCGGAACGGACGTCTGAGCCGGGGACTCGATGCCGGGCCCGTCACGCACCCCGGCCGCCGCCGGGGCCGAGCCGGCAGCAGCAGGGCTCTCCGGAAGTCGTGACGAGCGGTTCATCACACGTTCGAACGGGGGTCTTCGATGCTGAAAGACCACCGATCGCCGTGCGATAGTCCGGCTTGGCGGCCGGCGACCCCGACTTTTGAATGGTCCTGCCGGCGGCAGGGCTTCAATGGACTTCGAGCAGCCCTCTCGCTATCCGGGACAGCGGGCGGCAGCCGTCTTCCGTGACGATGGCCGTTTCGCTGGCCCCGACGGTGAACCTGCCGTGGACGCGCAGCGCCAGTAGATGGCGATCGGCAGGAACCAGCCGCGTTCGTCGATCGCGAAGCGCCTCGCCTCCCACCCCAGATCGGCGATCAGGCCGACCGCGACCTCGGCCGGGTCGGCGTCGTCCGGATAGGGACGGATGCGCTCCAGGAAGCTGTTGGCGACGAGGTTGTTCAGCTCGAGCTGACGGACGATGAACGCCGACGAGGCCGTCGCCGAAAGCGCCTCGGCGCGAAGGACATCGATGGCGGCGCCGAGCGGCCCGACGTGCATGGTGGTGCGATCGATCATGGTGAGGGCGCTTCCGGGCTTCAGTAGCTCATGTCCGGCTGAGCCGCCTTGCGCCGGTCGATGAACTCCCGCAGCGCCTCGTCGACGCCCTCGTCGATCGGCGGCGCCTCGTAGCCCGCGAGCATCTCCTTCCACAGGCGGTTGGCCCGCGCGGCGCAGTCGAGCCCGCCTTCGGACTCCCACTGCTCGAAGCTGTTGTTGTCGGTGACCGGCGAGCGGTAGAACGCGCTCTCGAAGTTCGCGCGGGTATGGGCGGAGCCGAGGAAGTGGCTCCCGGGGCCGACCTCGCGGATGGCGTCGAGCCCCTGGCCGTTCTCGGAGAGGTCGATGCCGTCGAGGAACACCTGCATCATCCGCGCCTGGTCGGCGTCCATCACGAACTTCTCGTACCCCATCGCGAGCCCGCCTTCGAGCCAGCCGGCGACGTGCAGCATGAAGTTCACCCCCGCGAGCATGGCGTGCTGGAGGGTGTTCGCGGCCTCGAACGCGGCCTGGGCGTCGGGCAGCTTGGATGCGCACAGGCCGCCGCCGCTGCGGAACGGCACCCCGAGGCGGCGCGCCAGCGAGCCGATGACGTTGAGCACGAGCTGCGGCTCCGGGGTGCCGAAGGTCGGCGCGCCCGACTGCATCGACATCGAGCTCGAGAACGTCCCGAAGATGACCGGCGCGCCGGGACGCACGAGCTGGGCGAACGCCATCCCCGACAGCGCCTCGGCGCAGAGCTGGGCGCAGGTGGCGGCGATGGTCACCGGCGACATCGCGCCGGCGATGCAGAACGGCGATACCACCGTGGCCTGGTTGTGGCGGGCGTAGACCTTGAGCGCGCCGAGCATCGTCGCGTCCCACACGAGCGGCGAGTTGGCGTTGATCAGGCTGGTCACCACCGCGTTCGCGTCCACGAACGCGTCGCCGAAGACGATCCTCGCCATCGAGACGGTGTCCTCGGCGCGCTCGGGGGCGGTGACCGAGCCCATGAACGGCTTGTCCGAGTAGCGGAGATGGCTGTACACCATGTCGAGGTGGCGCTTGTTGACCGGGAGGTCGACCGGCTCGCAGAGCGTGCCTCCGGCGTGGTGCAGGCCGGGCGAGAGCCACGTGAGCTTCACGAAGTTGCGGAAGTCCTCGATGGTCGCGTAGCGCCGGCCCTCGTCGAGGCTGCGGATGAACGGCGGGCCGTAGGCGGGGGCGAACACCATGTGCGGGCCGCCGATGCGCACGCTGCGCTCGGGGTTGCGCGCGTGCTGCACGAACTCCGCCGGCGCCGAGTCGGCCACGAGCTTGCGGGCGAGGCCGCGGGGGATCCTGACGCGCTCCCCGTCGACGTCGGCCCCGGCGCCGCGCCACAGCGCGAGCGCCTCGGGGTCGTCCCGGAACTCGACGCCGACCTCCTCCAGGATCGTCTCCGCGTTGTGCTCGATGAGCTCCAGGCCCTCGGCGGACATCACGTCGTAGACCGGCACCCGGCGCGTGACGTAGGGCACGACGGCCGGGCGCGCCTCGGCGCGCGCCGCCCGGCGTGCCGCCCGGCCGCCCCCGCGGGCCCGGCTCCGGCCCCGTCGCTCACCGCTCATCGCAGTGCCTCATGCCGTCCTCATCCCGGTGGCGAAGGCGCCGGGTCCCCGCCGGACCCGGATCGAGTATCGGAACGTCACCGGCATGCGTCTGACACCACCGCGACCCGCAAGTGCCCGCGCGCGCCACGCCGGGGAACCCGGGCCGGGGCCTTTCTCCACGTATCCGTCCGGCGCCGGCATTCTCCGGGCGGCCTCGTCGAGCCGTCTTCCGCCGATATCGTCGAGCCGTCCCCGACCGGCGCCGTTCGGGCCGGGCGCCCGCATCGAGGCCGGCGCGCGGCGGGACCATCAGGTGCGGGCCGCCCGGCGGACGCCGGCGAGGCGGGCGCGCATCCGGGCGATGGCCCCGGCGTAGTCGCCGGCGCCGAAGATCGCCGATCCGGCGACGAAGGTGTCCGCGCCGGCCTCGGCGACGGCGCCGATGTTGCCGGCGTTGACCCCGCCGTCGACCTCCAGCCGGATCGGTCTGCCGGTGTCGTCGATGCGCCGGCGCACCGCCCGCACCTTGTCCAGGACGTACGGGATGAAGGACTGCCCGCCGAAGCCCGGGTTCACCGACATGAGCAGCACCATGTCGAGCTGGTCGAGCACATGGTCGAGCGCGCCGAGCGGCGTCGCCGGGTTCAGCGCCAGGCCGCACCGGCAGCCGTGGCCGCGCACGAGCCCGAGCGAACGGTCGATGTGCTCGGTCGCCTCCGGGTGGAACGTGATCCAGGTGGCGCCCGCCGCCGCGAAGTCCGGGATGATGCGGTCGACCGGCTTCACCATCAGGTGCACGTCGATGTCCGCGGTCACGCCGTGCTCGCGCAGCGCCCTGCACACGAGCGGACCGAACGTCAGGTTCGGGACGTAGTGGTTGTCCATCACGTCGAAGTGGACGAGGTCGGCGCCGGCGGCGAGCACCGCGTCCACCTCCTCGCCGAGGCGGGCGAAGTCCGCCGACAGGATCGACGGTGCGATCCACGGCTCGTTCATCGCGGGTCCTCGCGTTCATCCGGGCGGGGCCGGGGCCCGGGCGCGCCGAAGCAGAGCGGGGCGAGCTCCGCGAGCGAGTCGATGACCGCGTCGGGAGCGGCCTCGGCGACGTCCCGCCCGTGGTTGTAGCCGTAGCTCACGCAGGCGACGCGCATTCCGGCGGCGCGGGCCGCCTGCACGTCGTTGATCGAGTCGCCGACGAATACCGTGTCCCCGACCGCCGCGCGGAGCTCCGAGCAGGCGTGGAGCAGCGGCAGCGGGTCGGGCTTGCGCCGCGCCAGCGAGTCGCCGCCGACCACCAGCTCGAAGGCGTCGAGGAGCGCGAGGTGGGCGAGCAGGCCGACGGCCGGGGCATGGGGCTTGTTGGTGACGCAGGCGAGGGCCGCACCGTGCGCGCGCAGGGCCGCGAGCCCGTCCCGCACCCCCGGATAGACCCGGCTGCGGTCGCGCCCGTGCCTCGCGTACAGGTCCAGGAACGCGCCGCAGGCCGCGCGCAGCAGCGCGGGCTCCGCCCGGGCCTCCGTCCCGCCGGTCAGGGCGCGCTCGACGAGCCGCTCGACGCCGTTGCCGACCCACCGCCGCACCAGCGCCTCGCCGCGCGGCGGAATGCCGAACCGCGGCATCGTCCGGTCGATGCACCACGCGATGTCGGGGGCCGAGTCGACGAGGGTGCCGTCGAGGTCGAGGGCGACGAGGCGAGGCGGCGGCGCGCCGAGCGGGCGGGCCCGGGCGGCCGGTCCGCGAGCCATCGGCTCGTGATCGTCATGCGCTGATGCGGCGGTCTCGAAGGACGGTGTGTGCATGGCCCCGCCGGTCGGGATTTCCGTACCGCAATGGTAAGCGCAACTGCGCCCGGGCGGACCCAGGACCATTCAGAAGTCGCGGTCGCCGGCCGCCCGACCGGAGGATCGCACGGCGATCGGTGGTCTTTCAGCATCGAAGACCCTGTTCGAGCGTGTGATGAACCGCTCGTCACGACTTCCGGAGAGCCCCGGGGGCGGGCTGCATCCGTGCCGCACCTCACCCGGCCCGGACTCGACAGCGCCGCCGCGCCGGGGGCGGCGCTCGTTGCCGCCGGCCCGCTGGATTAGACTTCGGCGCGAAGCCGCGCATCCGCCGGAGGGATCGGACATGAAATCGCACGCTCGCGTCGTGGTCATCGGCGGTGGCGTGGTCGGGGTGAGCACCCTCTACCACCTCGCGAAGAAGGGATGGTCCGACACGGTGCTGGTGGAGCGCCGGGATCTGACCTCGGGGTCGACCTGGCACGCGGCGGGGCTGCTGCCGCTGTTCAACATGAGCTACTCCGTCGGCCAGATCCACAGGTACTCGGTGGAGCTGTACCGCACGCTGGAGGAGGAGACCGGGCAGAGCACGGGCCTGCGGCTCGTCGGCAACATCCGGCTCGCGATGAACCGCGACCGGATGGACGAGTACCGCCAGTACGCGGGGGTGGCCCGTACCATCGGGGTCGATGTCGAGTTCCTGACCCCTGAACAGGTCGGGGAGATCTGGCCGCTGTGCAGCATCGACGGCCTGGTCGGGGCGATCCGCCATCCCGGAGACGGCTACGTGCAGCCGGCGGACCTCACCCAGGCGCTCGCGACCGGCGCCCGCAGCCGGGGGGCCGGGATCCACCGCAACACGACCGTGACCGGCATCTCCCCGACCGCCGGCGGCGAGTGGCGCGTGCACACCGACAAGGGCGACATCGTGTGCGAGCACGTGGTCAGCGCGACCGGGAACTTCGCCCGCCGCACCGGCGCGATGGCGGGCCTGGACGTTCCCGTCATCCCGGTGCAGCACCAGTACATCGTGACCGAGCCGCACCCGGAGATTCAGGCCCGCCACGCGGCGGGGCTGCCGGAGATGGGGGTGCTGCGCGAGTCCGACGGCTCCTGGTACCTGCGCGAGGAGCGGGGCGGGCTCATTCTCGGCCCCTACGAGACCGGCGCCCCCGCGTGCTACGTGGACGGCCCCGCCGAGGACTGCGAGTACGAGCTGTTCCAGGAGGATCTCGAGCGCCTGGAGCCGCACATCGAGGCCGCCATCCGCCGCGTGCCCGCGTTCGGCGAGGTGGGGGTGAGGCAGGTGTTCAACGGCGCCATCTGCTACACCCCGGACGGCAGCCCGATCATCGGCCCCGCGTGGGGCATCGACAACTTCTGGCTCAACGAGGGCCACAGCTTCGGCATCACCGCGGCCGGCGGCGCGGGCTTCCAGCTCGCGGAGTGGATCGTGGAGGGCGAGCCGACCATCGACATGATGGGGGTCGACCCGCGCCGCTTCGGCGACTACGCGACGAAGTCCTACCTGGTGAAGAAGAACGAGGAGGCCTACGCCAACGTCTTCACCATCCACTACCCCGACGAGGAGCGCCCCGCCGCGCGGCCGCTGCGCACCGCGCCGTGCCACGACCGGCTGAAGGCGCTCGGAGCGGTGTTCGGCCAGAAGCTCGGCTGGGAGCGGGCGAACTGGTTCGCGCCCGAAGGGGTGGAGCCGGTGGACGACTGGTCGTTCCGCCGCTCGCGCTGGTTCGGGCACGTGGGCCGGGAATGCCGCAACGTGGCGGAGAACGTCGGCCTGCTCGACATGACCGCGTTCGCGAAGTGCCGGCTCGCGGGGCCGGGCGCCGAGGCGCTCCTGGACCGGCTGGTGGCAAACCGCATCCCGGCCCGCAGCGGCCCGGTGCGGCTCGCGCACGCGCTGAACACCCGCGGCGGGGTGCTCTCGGAGTTCACCATCTGGCGCGAGGGCGCGGAGAGCTTCTACCTCGTGTCCGCCGGCGCCTTCCAGCGCCTCGATCACGACTGGATCCGGCGCCACATGCCGCGCGACGGCTCGGTGCGGCTCGAGAACGTCACGAGTCAGCTCGGGGTGCTGGTGGTCGCGGGGCCGAAGTCCCGCGAGCTGCTGGCGCGGGTCACCGATGCGGACCTGTCGAGCGCCGCGTTCCCGTGGCTGACCGGCCGGTGGATCGACGTGGGGCTCGCCCCGTGCCTCGCCCTGCGGGTGAACTACGTGGGAGAGCTGGGATGGGAGCTGCACCATCCCGTCGAGTACCAGAACCACATCTTCGACGCGCTGATGGAGGCCGGCGCGGACCTGGGAATCGCGCCGTTCGGGATCCGCGCCATGGACTCGATGCGGTTCGAGAAGTCCTACCGGATGGTGGGCACCGAGCTCTCCATCGAGTACGCGGCGCTGGAGTCCGGGCTCGGCCGCTTCGTGCATCCGAACAAGGGCGACTTCATCGGCCGCGACGCGCTGCAGCGCTGGATGGAGCGCGGGTTCGCCAACCGGCTCGTCACCCTGGAGGTGCGCGACGCCACCGACGCCGACGCGCTCGGCAACAATCCGCTGTTCGTCGACGGGGAGCTCGTCGGCCGGGCGACGGGCGGGAGCTACGGGTTCCGGATCGGGAAGTCGCTGGCGCTGGCGATGGTGAGGCCGGAGTTCGCGGAGGTCGGCGCCACGGTGGAGATGGACATTCTCGGCACGATGCACCGGGCGACGGTGATTCCGGAGTCTCCCTACGACCCGCAGAACGGGAAGCTGCGGGGGTGATTCCGGGCAGCTCTCGCCAGCGTCCCGAGCCCGCGGCGGAGGCCGGCGCTCCGGGCGGGTGGGACCGCGGCGGACTGCCGCCCTGGACCTATCGCAGCGAGGAGCTGACGGAGGTCGAGAAGGACGTCCTGTTCCGCCGTCACTGGCAACTGGCGTGCCACGTGTCGGATGTCGCGGCGCCGGGGGACTACGTCGCGTTCGACATCGCCGGCGAACGCGCCCTGATCCTGCGCGATGCGGACGGCCGGGTCCGCGCGTTCCACAACCTGTGCCGGCACCGGGGCTCCCGGGTGGTTGCGCGAAGCCGCGGGCGGTGCGATCGGATGATCACCTGCCCGTTCCACGGCTGGCGCTACAGCTTCGACGGCACCCTGCGCGGCGCGGCCTTCCCCGACAGCCTCCCGAAGCTCGACCGGATCGAGCATGGCCTGAAGCCCGTCGAGTCGGACATCTGGATGGGGTTCGTCTTCGTGCGGTTCCTTCCGGGTGGCCAGCCTGCCGTCTCGCAGGTGCTCGCACGCCACGATGCGGAGGTGGCGCCCTACGCGACCCGCGCGATGGTGCCCGCCGCCGGCGATTTCCGGGTCCGGGAGCTGGCCGTGAACTGGAAGGCGGTGCGTGACGTGGACAACGAGGGCTACCACGTGCCCGTGGCGCACCCCGGCCTTCGGGAGCTTTACGGAGAGAGCTGCTGCGACGAGCCGCTGATCGACGGCACGACCCGCTCGTTCGGAAGGTTCACGGAGCGGCCGGGCCGGCTCTGGAGCGTCCGGCACTACAAGAAGATCCTGCCCGAGCGCCCCGAGCTTCCCGTGTCCCACCGGCGTGCATGGCTGTACGTCGGCCTGTTCCCGAACACCGTGATCGCGTTCTATCCCGATTCCACGCTCTTCTACCAGGAGTACCCGCTCGACGCGCGCCGCACCCTGCTGCGCGGCGCGGCCTACCGCCATCCGGCGGAAAGCCGGGCGCTGCGGCTGTCGCGCTATCTGTCCGGCCGCATCGACCGCTGCGCGGACCGGGAGGATACGCGGCTGATCGAATGGACCTGGGAGGCCATGGAGTCGAGCGCCTTCGACGGAATCATCCTGTCGGATCGCGAGTACGGGGTGCGCTCGCACCACGAGGCGCTGCGGGCCGCGATCCCGGTGATGACCTTGCGGCACGCACCGGCGCGGGGTACCGTCGCCGAGACAAACGGCCGGATGTCGCGCTCGAGTGCGCAGGCGTCGAAGGCCGCCGCCGCGGCGCCCGGGTGACGACCCGACAGCTTCCGGCCCGTACCCGAGGCGCGGGGGTGCCCGGTGGAAGCGGTCCCCGGCCCTTGCCGGGCCTTGCCGTACCGGGCCGGACGCGGTCCCCGGCCCTTGCCGGGCCGGATCGGTGCGAACCGGCAGCCGGGCGGGGAGCCGCGCATGGAGGGCCGGCCCCGGTGAGTCGGCTGTCGGTACCGGCGGTCGGAACCGGCTGTCGCTCCCGGCTCGGGCCCGGGTGCGGGGCCCCGCGCCCGGAAGCACGGCGCCCGGGTCCCGGGCGAGGAGCCGGCCCCTTCGTCCCGCTCATCCGGCTCGGCGTGATGTGCCCGCGGGCCCTCATGCCGCCGGTCACCAGCACCAGGAGGCCCCATGTCCCCACTCAGCAACTCCGCCGCCGCCATCCGCGACTACGACAACGAGCACTACCTGCACCCCTGGGACGCCATGTGGCTGCGGGGCGGGGCGAACCGCACGATCTCGGCCCGGGCGGAGGGCATCCACGTCTGGACGCCGGACGGCAAGCGGCTGATCGACGGTCCCGGCGGGATGTGGTGCACGCAGATCGGCTACGGCCGCCGGGACATGGCGGACGCCATCGCCGAGCAGGTGATGCGGCTCTCCTACCACTCCCCCTGGAACACGGCCAGCGAGCCCGGAGCGCTGCTCGCGAAGAAGCTCGCCGACCTCGCCCCCGGCGACCTGAACACCGTGTTCTTCACCACCGGCGGGTCCACCGCGGTCGACACCGCGCTGCGCTTCGCGCACTTCTACAACAACCGGCTGGGGCGGCCGCGAAAGAAGGTGATCATCTCCAGGGAGAAGGCCTATCACGGGTCGACGTACCTCGCCGCCTCGGTCACCGGCAAGGAGCGCGGCAGGAGCTGGTTCGACGTCGACGACGAGCTGACGCGCCTGCTGCCCGACGTCAATCCGTCCCTGCGGCCGGAGGGGATGAGCCCGGAGGCGTGGTGCGACGCGAAGGTCGCGGACCTGGAGACGGCCATCGCCGAGCTCGGGCCGGACCGGGTCGGCGCCTTCATCGCCGAGCCGGTGCTCGCCTCGGGCGGGGTCGTCATTCCGCCCCCGGGCTACCACCGGCGCTGCCTGGAGGTCTGCCGCGCCCACGACGTGCTCTACATCTCCGACGAGGTGGTCACCGGGTTCGGGCGGCTCGGCCACTGGTTCGCGTCGGAGGACGTGTTCGGGATCCAGCCGGACCTGATCACCTGCGCCAAGGGGCTCACCTCCGGCTACCTGCCGCTGGGGGCGTGCCTGATCTCGGACCGCGTGCTGGACCCGGTGTCCGGCCCGGGGCAGGAGGACGTCCTGTTCTCCAACGGCTACACGTATTCCGGCCATCCGGTCTCCTGCGCGGCGGCGCTGAAGAACATCGGGATCTTCGAGGACGAAGGCATCCTCGAGCACGTCCGGCGGGTCTCGCCGCACTTCCTGGAACGGCTTCACGCGCTCGGGGGATCGCCGA
This sequence comes from Gammaproteobacteria bacterium, assembly GCA_965202735.1. GTDB lineage: Bacteria > Pseudomonadota > Gammaproteobacteria > HK1 > HK1 > HK1. The sequence continues at coordinate 3,520,594 of OZ241844.1, read as the reverse complement.
TCGTCGGCGAAACGCGGGGCCTGGGTCTGGTCGGCTGCGTGGAGGGACGCCTGCCGAGGGAGGGCGACCGGCTGGCGCTCGACCGGGAGTTCGGCCGGCGGATCGACGAGCGCTGCGAGGCGCTGGGGCTGATCGTGCGGCCGCTGCTGAACATGTGCGTGTTCTCGCCGCCGCTGATCATCACGGAACGCCAGATCGACGAGATGTTCGACATTCTGGAGCGGGCGATCCGCGACGTGGCCGGGTCCGTCGCCGGATAGGACAGTGAGCGTTCTCCATCGGGACGCCCATCGCCCGGAACGCCCGCCGGCCGAAGAAGGCGCCGTGCGTCGGGGAGCGGCCCGGTCCGGGGCGTTCAGGGACGCGGGAGGACGGTCCTGCCCCGGGAGCCGGCCCGCGGAACGAGCGGGGCGACGGGGGGCAGGGGTGCCGGGCGCGGATGCCGCGCGAATCGGCCCGGTCGGCGATCACGACGGGCCTCACACGAACGGGGGGATGCAATGAACACGACGGTATCGAAGCTGAAGCGGGCGGTCCTCGCCGCGTCGGTGGCGGGTCTGGCCGCCGCACCGGCCGGCGCCGAAGAGGTGCTGCACGTCACCAACTGGGCGGAGTACATCGCCGAGGACACGATCTCGAACTTCGAGAAGGAGACCGGCATCAGGGTGGTCTACGACCACTACGACTCGGTCGAGGCGATCGATTCGAAGCTCCTGGCCGGCAACTCCGGCTACGACGTGGTCTCCCACTCCTCCAGCCAGATCGCGCGCCTGATCCCGGCCGGCATCCTGCAGCCGCTGGACAAGTCGAAGCTGCCCAACGTGCAGAACATGATGCCGGAGATCATGGAGCAGCTCGACGGCAAGTGGGACCCGGGCAACAGCTACATCGTCCCCTACATGTGGGGCACGCACGGGGTCACCTACAACCGGGAGCTGGTGCTGGAGACCTACCCGGATGCCCCGATCGGGTCCCTGGATCTGATCCTCGACCCCGTCCACATGAAGGAGATCGCCAAGTGCGGCGTCGCCTTCCTGGACTCTCCCACCGACGTCATCCCGACGACGCTCGCGTATCTCGGCCTTCCCCCGGACTCCACGAGCCGGAAGGACTACGCGAAGGTCAAGGACACCCTCCTGGCCGTGCGTCCCTACATCAAGACGTTCGACAACTACGCCTATCAGCGCATGCCGCAACGCGAGTTCTGCGTCGCCTTCACGTGGGGGCCGGACGGGCTTCTGGCCATGTCCGGCGCGGCGGAAGCCAATACCGGGGTGGTGCTCGACTTCTTCCTGCCGGAGGGCGACGGGAAGGCGCAACTGTGGATCGACGGCTGGGTCATTCCCGCCGACGCCGGGAACGTCGAGGCGGCGCACAAGTTCCTCGACTACATGATGCGTCCGGAGGTTGCGGCGGCGGACTCCAACTTCACGTGGTACGCCACGGCGAACGGGCCGGCCCGCGACATGGTCGACCCCGCGGTGACGGGCAGCCCGGCGTCGTATCCGCCGGCGGAGGCGGTGGCCCGGATGTATACGCTGGCGGTGCCGCCGAGGAAGATCGAGCGCCTCGTCACCCGCGTGTGGACCGAGGTGAAGGCCGGGCAGTGAGGTTTCGGTCCGGGAACGGGGCCTGAAGGGGTGAGCGGGACGCCGTGGCTCGACCCCGGCGCGTCGCCGTTCGTCAGGCTGCGGGGCGTGACCAGGAAGTTCGGCGACTTCGTGGCCGTCGACAACGTCGACCTCGACATCTACAGGGGCGAGCTGTTCTGCCTGCTCGGCGGCTCCGGGTGCGGCAAGAGCACCCTGCTGCGGATGCTGGCGGGGTTCGAGACCCCGACGTCGGGAAGCATCAGCATCGACGGGGTGGACATGTCGGCGGTGCCCGCCTACGAGCGGCCGACGAACATGATGTTCCAGAGCTACGCGCTGTTTCCGCACATGACGGTGGAGAAGAACGTCGCCTACGGCCTGAAGCAGGGCCGGGCGCCGAAGGCGGAGATCGCGGAGCGCGTCGACGAGGTGCTGAGGCTCGTCCAGCTCCAGGAGCTCCGCAAGCGCAAGCCGCATCAGCTCTCGGGCGGGCAGCGGCAGCGCGTGGCGCTGGCGCGGGCGCTGGTCAAGCGCCCGAAGCTGCTCCTGCTCGACGAGCCGCTGGGGGCGCTCGACAGGCGGCTGCGCGAGCAGACCCAGTTCGAGCTGATGAACATCCAGGAGCAGGTCGGCATCACCTTCATCGTCGTCACCCACGACCAGGAGGAGGCGATGACGCTGTCGACCCGGATCGCGGTGATGGACGCGGGCGGGTTCCGCCAGGTCGGCACGCCGACCGAGATCTACGAGTTCCCGGAGTCCCGGTTCGTCGCGGACTTCATCGGCTCGACCAACATGCTCGAAGGGCGGGTCACGGAGGCCGGCCCCGATCACGTCGACGTCGATACCGACCTCGGCCCGATCCGCGTCGACCAGGGCATGCCGGTGGGTGACGGCGCCAGGGTCTGGATCGCGCTGCGGCCGGAGAAGATCCATCTGGCGAAGTCCGGGGACGGCGCGCTCGGCACGGTGCGGGTGAAGGGGGTCGTCGAGGAGATGGGCTACTTCGGCGACCTGTCGGTCTACAAGGTCCGGGTCGGCGGATCGCTCATCGAGGTCTCCGCGCCGAACCGGGTCCGGCCGAGGGACCGGCAGCATGCGATCCAGTGGGAAGACGAGGTCGTCCTGTCCTGGGACGACTCCAGCCCGGTCCTGCTGGCGAGGTAGCGGCGGTGGCGGCGGCGGCGGAAGTCATGCCGGATCGTCCTTCGCCCGGAGCCAGGCTGTCCCGTCTCGTCCAGGCGAGATGGCAGCGGATCGTCGTCCTCGTCCCCTGTGTCTGGATGCTGGTCTTCTTCCTGTTCCCGTTCTTCATCGTCGCCAAGATCAGCGTTGCGGAATCGATCATCGCCAGCCCTCCGTTCACCGGGCTGCTGGAATGGACCGAAGAGGGGATCCTCACCGTCCGGCTCGTGTTCGACAACTTCCTCTACGTCCTCGAGGACGAGCTCTACGCCAGCACCTACGTCAACTCGGTCAGGATCGCGGCGATATCGACCCTCGTCAGCCTGCTGATCGGCTATCCCATCGCCTACGGCATCGTCCGCTCCCCGCCGGTGGCGCGCAACCTGCTCCTGATGGCGGTCATCCTGCCGTTCTGGACGTCGTTCCTGCTCCGCGTCTACGCCTGGATGGGCCTGCTGGCCGACCAGGGCACCATCAACAACCTGCTGATCGCGATCGGCCTCGTCGACGAGCCGATCCGGATGCTCTACACCGACTTCGCGGTCTACCTCGGGATCGTCTACACCTACCTGCCGTTCGTGGTGCTGCCGCTCTACGCGAACATGGAGAAGCTCGACGGCTCGCTGCTGGAAGCGGCGGCGGACCTGGGCGCGCGGCCGATCAACGCCTTCTTCACCGTGACGCTGCCGTTGACGGCGCCGGGCATCATCGCCGGCTCGCTGCTCATGTTCATCCCGGCGACCGGGGAGTACGTGGTGCCCGATCTGCTGGGCGGCGGGAACGTCCAGATGATCGGCCGCGTGCTCTACAACGAGTTCCACGCCAACCACGACTGGCCGATCGCCTCCGCGGTGGCGATCGTCCTGCTGGTGCTGCTGGTGGCGCCGATGATGGTGTACCAGCACTATCAGGCCAGAGAGGCGGAGAGGGGGTAGGCCATGCGGCACGGGCGTTCCGTCCGTGGCCGGGGCCGCGGCCACGAGGTGCTCGGGTAGGCCATGCGGCACGGCCGCTCCTCCTTTCTCACCGTGATGCTCTGGCTGGGCATCGCGTTCCTGTACATCCCCCTGGTCCTTCTGATCGTCTACTCGTTCAACCACTCCAGGCTGGTGCCGGTGTGGGGCGGCTGGTCGCTGCGCTGGTACGTCGAGCTGTTCCGGAGCGAGGAGGTGTGGGCGGCGGTGTGGCTGAGCCTCCGGATCGCGGTGGTGAACGCGACCGCGGCCACGCTGCTCGGCACCCTGGCCGGGCTGGCCATGGTGCGTTTCGGCCGGTTCCGCGGGCGCACGCTGTTCGGCGGGATGCTGAGCGCGCCGCTGGTGATGCCGGAGGTGATCACGGGCCTTTCGCTCCTGCTGCTGTTCATCACCCTCAACGAGTGGATCGGCTGGCCGTCGAAGCGCGGCTTCTCGACCATCACCATCGCCCACATCACGTTCTCGCTGGCCTACGTGGCGGTGATCATCCAGTCGCGGCTGACCGGCATGGGGCAGGATCTGGAGGAGGCCGCGCTCGACCTCGGCGCGAAGCCGTTGCGGGTGCTGATGGACATCACCCTGCCGCGCCTCGCGCCCGGCATGATGGCCGGCTGGCTGCTGGCGTTCACGCTGTCGCTGGACGACCTGGTGATCGCGAGCTTCGTGACCGGCCCCGGGTCGAGCACCCTGCCGATCCTGATCTACTCGCGCATCCGGCTCGGCCTGCGGCCCGACATCAACGCGCTGGCGACCATCATCATCCTGACCGTCGCCATCGGGGTCGCCATCGCGGCGTGGCTGATGCTGCGCCAGCAGAGGATCGCGGCGGCCGAGGCGGCCGCCCGGTAGCCGGACCGCCCATGGCGGCCGGACCTGCTTCCAGAGCCGGACGATCCTGGCCGTCGCCATCGGGGCCCCCATCGCGGCGTGGCTGATGCTGCGCCAGCAGAGGACCGCGGCGGCCGGGGCGGCCGCCCGGCAGCCGGACCGCCCATGGCGGCCGGACCTGCTTCCAGAGCCGGACGATGAAGCGGTGCTCGACCGCTGCCGCGACTATCTCCCCGGCGCGGGACCGAGCGTCTCCATCGGCGTCCCGGCCCCGGCCGCGTCAAGCGAGCGCCTCGTCGAGCACCCTCGCGACGTACAGCGCTTCACGGCCCGCGCCGTCGGCGATCTGGTGGCGGCAGCTCGTCCCGCCCGCAACGATGATGGTGTCCCGCCCGGCCGCCCGTACCGCCGGCAGGAGGTCGAGCTCGCCCATCGCCATCGACGTCTCGTAGTGGGCGGCCTCGTAGCCGAAGGCGCCGGCCATGCCGCAGCAGCTCGACGCGACGGTCTCGACCTCGAGCCCCGGCACCAGCCGGAGCGTGCTCTCCAGAGCCGGCATGGCTCCGAACGCCTTCTGGTGGCAGTGGCCGTGGAGGAGGACGCGCCTGCCCGCGAGCGGACGCAGGGGGAGGTCGAGGCTCCGCTGCGCGCCGGCGCCGGCGATCAGCTCCTCGAACAGGAGGAACCGCGCCCGTCCCGCCTCCCGCTCGAAGCCGAGCGCGAGCGCCTCGTCGCGGAACGTCAGGAGGCAGGAGGGCTCCAGGCCGACGACGGGGACTCCCCGCTCGATGGACGGCGCCAGCGCGGAGAGGGTGCGGGCAAGCTCATGCCGGGCCTCGTCGACGAGGCCGGCGGCGAGGAACGTCCGCCCGCAGCACAGCGGCCGGCGCTCGCCGGGCGGCGGCGCGGCAGGCCGGACGCGGCAGCCCGCCGCCTCCAGCACCCGCACCGCCGCCCGGGCGTTTCCGGGCTCGAACCAGGTGGTGAAGGTGTCGGTGAAGAGGACCACCTCCGGTCCTCCGTTCCGCGCGGCGGGTGAGCAATCCGATGCCCGGCGGGCGCCGCCCGGCCGGGCCGTCGCCCGGTGTCCGCCCATGCCCGCCGTCGCCGGCCGGGCCGTCGCCCGGCGTCCGTCCATGCCCGCCGTCGCCGGCCGGGCGCCGGATTCACCATGCGTTCCACCCCGAGCCGCCTCGCTTGCGCGATCCGGGGTCTCATCGGGCCGGAACGGGTCGCTCCGCCAGCGCGGAAGGGTGCGCTTCGCGCTCAGTCCCAGCAGGCGTTCGGTTGCCGCCGGCAGCCCCGGCACGCGATCCCGGAGGTTCATCAGCCACGCGAGCCGGCTCGCGGCCGGTGCGTAGCGGGGCAGCGACGCCACCAGGCGCTCGCGAAGGGACGGCCGGCGCCGTTTCCGGCGCTGGTGCAGGTACTCGATCTTCATCCGCGCCATGTCGACGCCGGTGGGGCACTCGCGCCGGCAGCCCTTGCACCCGACGCAGAGCGCCATGGTCTCGGCCATCGCGTCCGAGACGAGGGCGTCGGGGCCGAGCTGGCCGGTCAGCGCGAGGCGCAGGGTGTTCGCGCGCCCGCGGGTGACGTGGCGTTCGTCCCTGGTCACCCGGTACGAGGGGCACATCACGCCGGGGCTCGACTTCCGGCACGTGCCGTTGTTGTTGCACATCTCGACCGCGCGGTCGAAGCCGCCCCACTGCGACCAGTCGAGCCCGGTCTCGACGGGAATGGGCGCGTAGCCGGGCTTGTAGCGGAACAGCTCGCGGTCGTCCATGCGCTCGGGCCGGACGATCTTGCCGGGATTGAACAGGCCGCCGGGGTCGAAGGCGTCCTTGACCTCCTCGAACGCGCGCACCAGCCGCGGGCCGAACATCGCCTCGTGGAACTCGCTGCGCACGATGCCGTCGCCGTGCTCGCCGGAGTGCGAGCCCCGGTACTCGCGCACCATTTCGAAGCACTCCTCGGCGATCGCCCGCATGGTGCGAGCGCCGTCCTCGACCTTGAGATCGAGGATCGGGCGCACGTGCAGGGTGCCGACCGAGGCGTGGGCGTACCAGGTGCCGCGGGTGCCGTGGCGGGCGAAGATGGCGTCGAGACGGCGGGTGTACTCGGCGAGGTCTTCCAGCCGCACCGCGCAGTCCTCCACGAACGAGACCGGCTTCCCGTCGCCCTTCATCGACATCATGATGTCGAGGCCGGCCTTGCGCACGTCCCACACCGCGCGCTGGAACGCGGGCTCCACCGCCTCGACCACCGCGCCGGGAAAGCCGAGATCGCCCATCAGCTCGCCGAGCCGCGCGAGCCGGGCGAGGAGGGCGCCGCGGTCCTCGCCCGCGAACTCCACGAGCAGCAGCGCGTCCGGAGCCCCGCGCACGAACCGCCCGACGGTGGGACGGAACGCATCGATGTCGCGCGCGAGCTCGATCAGGGTGCGGTCGACCAGCTCCACCGCGCTCGGGTCGAGGGCGACGATGTGCCGCGTGGCGGACATCGCCTCGTGGAAGGCCGGGAAGTGGCACACGCCCAGGACGCGGTGGGCGGGTATCGGCTGGAGGTCCAGCTCGACCCCGGTGAAGAACCCCAGGGTGCCTTCCGATCCGACCAGCAGGTGGGCCATGTTGTGGGCGCCGCCGGCGGCATGGCCGGGCACGAGGGTGTCGATGTTGTAGCCGCCGACCCGGCGGAGCAGGGCCGGGAAGCGGCGCGCGATCTCGTCCGCTTCACGCGCGCCCAGCGCGCGCATGCGCCGGATGAGGTCCGAATGGCGTTCGCCGCCCGTGAATCCCGCGAGATTCGCCGTCACCTCGCCGAACCGGGCCGCGCTCCCGTCCGCCAGGATGGCGCTGATCGCGTGCACGTTGTGCACCATGTTGCCGTAGCGGATGGAGCGCGAGCCGCACGAGTTGTTGCCGGCCATGCCCCCGATGGTGGCGCGGTTGGCGGGCGAGACGTCGACGGGGAAGAACAGCCCCTTCGGCCTCAGCCATGCGTTCAGCCGGTCGAGCACGATGCCGGGCTCGACCGTGACCCGGCGCGCGGCCTCGTCGAAGTGGAGCACCCGGTCGAGGTGCCTGCTGGTGTCGACCACCACCGCCTCGCCGACCGTCTGCCCGCACTGCGAGGTGCCGGCGCCGCGCGGCAGGACCGGTGCTCCGGCCTCGCGGCAGATCGCGACCGTGCGGGCGATGTCCTCCGCGCTGCGGGGCGCCACCACCCCGATCGGATCGATCTGGTAGATGGAGGCGTCGGTGCCGTAGCGGCCCCGGCTCGCGGGGTCGAACCACACCTCGCCCTCGACCTCCCGCCGCAGGCGCGCGGCGAGTCCCGGGTCTCCCGGGCGCAGGTGCGAGCGATGCCTCATCCGGGGAGCCCCGCGATGCGCGCAACGGCCGGGTGTGGAGCCGGCGGTTGCGCCGGCGGGGCCGGACCGCCGGCCGGCGTCTCCCCGGGCGCCCGCGCTTCGGGTCGCCCGGACGGGGCCGCGGCGTCGCGGGACGCCGCGTCGGCGAGGCAGGAGAGGGCCGCGTCCACCCCGCCGCGCCGGTGCGGCACGCCGGCGAGGCGGAGCCCCATCTCGATGCCGGAGAGCGTCCCCGCGAGCATCAGGTCGTTGAAGGCCCCGAGATGTCCGATGCGGAACACCGAGTCGGCGAGACGCCCGAGCCCGTTGCCGAGCGACATGTCGAAGGTCTCGAGGATGGTGCGCCGCAGGGCGTCGGCGCTGTGGCCCTCCGGCACCCGCACCGCGGTGAGCGACGACGAGTACTCCTCGGGGCGGCGGCACAGTACCTCCAGCCCCCACGCGCGCACCGCGCGCCGCGTCGCCTCGGCGTGGCGGTGGTGGCGCCGGAACACGTTGTCGAGACCTTCCTCGCGAAGCATGTCGATCGCCTCGGCGAGGCCGTAGAGCAGGTTCGTCGCCGGCGTGTACGGAAAGAAGCCGGTCTCGTTCGGGCCGAGCATCGACGCCCAGTCCCAGTACGAGCGCGCCATCCCGGCCGACCGGGAAGCGGCCAGGGCCTTCGCGCTCACCGCGTTGAACCCGAGCCCCGGCGGCAGCATCAGTCCCTTCTGCGACCCCCCGACCGTCACGTCGACGCCCCACTCGTCGTGGCGGTAGTCGATGGAGGCGAGCGAGGAGATGGTGTCGACCAGCAGCAGCGCCGGGTGGCCGGCGGCGTCGAGCGCGGCGCGCACCGCCCCGATGCGGCTCGCCACCCCGGTGGAGGTCTCGTTGTGCACGACCGCGACCGCCCTGATCGCGCGAGCGCGGTCCTCCGCGAGCCGCGCCTCGATCCGGGCCGGGTCGGCCCCGGTGCGCCAGTCGCCTTCCAGGACCTCCGCGTCGAGGCCGAGGCGCCGCGCCATCGCCGTCCACAGCGTCGAGAAGTGCCCGGTCTCGCTCATCAGCACCGTGTCGCCGGGCGAGAGCGTGTTCACGAGCGCCGCCTCCCAGGCGCCGGTGCCGGACGACGGGAAGATCAGCACGTCGCCGCGGGTGCGGAAGATCTCCCGCAGGCCCGCGAGCACCCGCCCGCCGAGACGCCCGAACTCCGGTCCGCGGTGGTCGATGGTCGGGCGCTCGATGGCGCGCAGGATCCGGTCGGGGACGTTGGTGGGACCGGGGATCTGGAGGAAGTGCCGGCTGGCCGGGGTGGTCATGGTTGGCGGTCTCCGGAGCATGGCCGCGCAACGCGGCGGGTCGCCGCCCGAAGTGTACGCCGGGGCGGCGGACCGTACCGGCCTCCCGCCCCTCGGCCGCGGGACCATTCAGAAGTCGTGGCCGCCGGCCGCCGGACCGGAATCTCGCCCGGTGGCTGGCGGTCTTCCGGCATCGAAGACCCGATTCGAGCGTCTGATGAACCGCTCGTCACGACTTCCGGAGAGCCCTGCCCTCGGCCGTGCGTCAGTCGCGCATCAGGCCGGGCAGCCAGGTCGCCAGGTCCGGGATGGCGATGGCGATCAGCATGAACGTCACGAGGGCGTAGAAGAAGGGCATGTTCGCCCGCAGGACCACCATCTGGTCCACGTCGGCGATGCGCCCGGCGATGATGAGGGCGATAGCGAGCGGCGGCGTCACCTGCCCGATCACCACCGCGATGACCATCAGCACGCCGAAGTGGAGCAGGTCCACGTCGAAGACGAGCAGCGTCGGCAGGATGATGGGGAGCAGCACCGGGATCAGCGGGTCGAGGATCATGCCGGCGATGATCGCGAGGATCAGCATCGCGAGGATGCGCATGAACTGGCTGTCGCCGAACGAGAAGAGATCGATGATGACGGTCAGCGCCTCGGGCACGTGCGCATTGGTCAGCCCGGCCCCGAGCGCGAACGACAGGCTCACGATGACCAGGAGCTCCCCGGTGAGCTGCACGGCGTTGACCATGACCCGGTAGAGGCCCTTCAGCGTCAGCACCCGGTAGACGGCGATGGCGAGCACGAGCGCGTAGACCACCGCGAACGCCCCCGCCTCGGTCGGAGTGAACACCCCGAGGACCAGGCCCCCGACGATGATGATCGGGAGCCCGAAGGACAGCACCGCGCGCCGCCCCGCGCGCATGATCTCGCGCACCGCAAAGCCGGAGTACGGCTTCCAGCCGCGCCGCCGCGCCAGCCAGGCGACGATCAGCGCCTGGCTCAGGCCGAGCAGGATTCCGGGGATCACGCCGGCCAGGAACAGCCGCCGAGCGACGTGCCCGTCACCGCCGAGTAGAGGATCATCGGCGAGCTTGGCGGGATCATGGGGCCGATGCCGGCCGACGACGCGGTGAGCGCGGCGGAGAAGGGCGCGGGGTAGCCGTTGCGCTTCATCGCCGGGATGACGATGGAGCCCGTCCCCGCGAGGTCGGCGGTCGAGGAGCCGATCATCCCGCCGAAGAACATGCTCGTGAGCACGTTGACGTGGGCGAGGCCGCCGCGCATCCAGCCGACCAGCGCCCGCGCGAACTCGAACAGCCTGGCCGAGATGCCGCCCGCGTTCATCAGCCCGCCCGCGAGCACGAAGAGCGGCAGGGCGATGAGGACGAACCGGTTCATGCCGGAGAGCATGGTCTGCGGCAGGGTCAGCGCCCAGGCGCCCGAGAGGTGGAAGTTGAGAATGACCGCGGCCGCGAGCGATACCAGCATCGGCACCCGCAGCACCAGCAGGGCGCACAGGACCACGATCGATGCCGCGGCGCCGATCACCCGGCCGCCCCCGCCGCGGCGCCGGCGGGGTACGCGCCCCGGGGGCCGCCGCCGGTCGGGACGCCGGGCGCGCCCGGCTCGCCTCCGGACCGGCGGGCATCGGTGCGCATCACCTGCCCCGCGCCAGAGGGACAGGGCCGCTGCCCGTGATGGACACCGCCGGACCGGCGGGCATCAGTGCGCCATCCTCCGCCCCGCGCCAGAGGGACAGGGCCGCCGCCCGTGGCGGACACCGCCGGACCGGCGGGCATCGGTGCGCATCCTCCGCCCCGCGCCAGAGGGACAGGGCCGCCGCCCGTGGTGGGCACCGCCGGACCGGCGGGCATCAGTGCCCGTCCTCCGCCCTGTGGCGCGCGTCGCGCCGCTCGCGCACCAGGATCGCGACGAAGGCCGCCGCCGACGCGAAGCCGCCGATCACCAGCGCGGAGGACGAGTACATGCGCGGGACCTCCAGGTAGAGCGCCCGGTCCGATCCGAACAGCAGGACGAACTGGACGGAGATCCCGGCCATGAACGTCAGCACGCAGGCGGAGAACAGGTGTCCGAGCGGACCGAGCGGCCGGCGCAGCGCCCGCGGCAGCTTCTCGAAGAAGTACTCGATGCGGATCATCGTGCCGCGCCGCACCGACAGGAAGACGCCGGTCATGGCGAGCCACGGCACCAGCAGGAGCACCAGCTCCTCGGCCCAGATGATGCTCCAGTTGAACGCGTAACGGCCGACCGCGTTGGCGAAGATGGTCACCACGATGGTGCCGAGGGCGGCGATGCCGATGATCTCCGCCACCCGGTTGACGGCGCGGTCGACAGGGCCGAGGCCTTCGTCCGGATCGCGAAGCTCCAGGCGCATCGACGCCTCGGCGATGCGGCCGGCGAGCGTTTCGGACGGCGCGCCGGCCGAACGAGGCGTCCGGCCTTCGCCGTTCCCTTCGCCGGAGCCTGTCGCCGGACCCATGGCTCGCGTCCCTACCGGATGGCCGCCATCACCGACGCGGTGAACTCCTCGCCGGCGATCTTGCCGATCTCCGCCGCGATCGGCGCGGCCGCGGCCTGGAACGCCGCGACGTCGATGTCGTTGAACGCGACCTTGCCCTTCGCGAGCTCCGTGATCTCCGCGAGCAGGCCGGCGTCGTTCCGCGCCCCGTACTCCCGGCTCGCGAGCACCGCCGAGCGCGCCGCCGCGTCGACCGCGGCCCGCTGCTCGCCGGTCAGGCCCTCGTACCGGCGAAGGTTCATCACGAAGGTGATCGGCGTATAGACGTGGCGCGAGATCGAGATGTACTTCTGCACCTCGTACCAGGACCACTTCCGGATGTTCCCGAGCGGGTTCTCCTGACCGTCGACGGTGCCCTGCTGCAGGGCCAGGTAGACCTCGCCGATGTTCATGTTGATCGGCGCCGCGCCGAGCATCTCGAAGGCGAGGATGCGGGTCTTGCTCCCCGGCACGCGCAGCTTGACGCCGTCGAGGTCTTCCGGCCGGACGATCGGGCGCACGTTGTTCGAGATGTTGCGGAAGCCGATCTCGCCGAACCCGAGCACCTTCAGGCCGGCGCTCGCCTGGAGCGACGCGTCGAGCCGGGCGCCGATCTCCCCGTCCAGGACCCTGGCCACCGCTTCACGGTCGGAGAACAGGAACGGGATGTCGAACACCGCCCACCTGGCGTCGAGCTGAACGGCGTCGGAGCCGATGGGCACCACGTCGAGCTGGCCGGTGCGCACCTGCTGCATGTGCACGATCTCGTCGCCGAGCGTGCCGCTGTCGAAGAACTCGATCTCCACCGCATCGCCCATCTCCGCCTTCAGCGCGTCGCGGAACGAGGCGAGCATGTGCTGGGTGGCGGAGCCCGGCGTGCTCTCGACCGAGAGCCTCAGATCGAGCGCCTCCGCCTGGGCCTGCCCGGCGCCGAGCGGCAATGCGGCGGCGGCGGCGGCGGCGATCATCACGGACTGCAAGGCGTTCTTCATCGTTTCCTCACTCCTCTGTGGTTGTGCCCGCTCTTCCCCGCGAGCGGCGGGGGGCCGCGCGTTGCCGGGCGCGGCGCCGGACCCGTCAGTCCGCGACCCGGGTGTCCTTCAGCAGATCGCGGTCGACGGTGAGCCCGAAGCCCGGCGCGTCGGGGACGCGGAGCCTCCCGTCACGGGGCCTGGGCGCGTCGACGAACAGGTTCTCCTCCATGAACCGCGACTTGAAGTGGCACTCCACGTGGGTGCCGTTGCGGAAGCCGGCGACGTGGTGGAGGCTGAAGTAGGTTGCGCCTCCGGCGTCGGACACGGGCTTTTCGTAGATCTGCGCGAGATACGCCACCCGGCGCGTCTCGGTCATGCCGCCGTTGAACATCGGATTGGGGAGAAGGATGTCGATGGCGTCGTTCTCCAGGTACTGGCGGAAGCGCGAAGAGTGGCCGTCCATCTGTCCCGCCGCGAGCGGGATGCCGGTGTGGCGGCGCAGGTGCCGGAGATCGCGGATGTCGTTGTTGCGCACCGGGTCTTCCAGCCACGCGATGTCGCAGTCGTCGATGGCGCGGCAGAGCCGGACCGCGTCGTTCACCGAGTAGCCCTCGTTGGCGTCGAGGGCGAGGGTGATGCCGCCGCCGATGGCGTCGCGCACGTGGCGCACCCGGGCCGCGTCCTCCCGCCAGCCGAGGCCCGGCACGCCGACCAGCATCTTCAGGCGCCGGTGCCCGCCGTCGATGAGCTCCCGCGCGAGGTCGGCGAGCTGATCGCGGTCGTAGTTTCCGAACCCGTAGGTCATGTAGACCGAGGCGCTGTCCCGGTAGCCTCCCAGAAGCTGGGCGACGGTGCGGCCGGCGGCCTTGCCGACGAGGTCCCACAGCGCGAGGTCCAGGCAGGATGCCGCGGCCAGGTTCGCGCCGGTCATGATGCCCCGCTCGCTGACGACCCGCCCGACCCGCTCGTGCACGGCCTCCAGGTCCCGCGGGTCCATGTCGCGCACCGCCGGAAGGATGTCGTCGGTGAGCGCGCTGGCGACGGCGCGGGTCAGGAAGCGGGCGGTGAGGCCGAAGCCGACATGGCCCTCGTCGGTCTCGACCTCGCAGAAGACGTGGTGACGATACTCGGTCGGGCTCTCGAATCCCGGCAGGTGGATCGGCAGGCGATGCACGCTGGCGCGGACGTCCTTGATCTTCATGCGCTGATCTTCACTCGCGGGGGGCTCCGGGCGGCGCGGCGCCATCATGTACCGGGCGCGTGTCGGGGGCAAGCGCGGACGGCGCGCGGACGGCGCGGACTGTCGGCCAGCAATTCCCGCCAGCGCCCGGAGAGGCCGTGCCGTGGTCGGATCCTGGCGCGATTTCGACCCTCGGAGCGCCGGGTCGAGGAAATTTCGGGAGCATGTCTCCGCTTGGCGGGAATGGCTGACTGCCGGCCTTTGTTCTCGACACCGAAGTCGGTGTGGAGCCAGAATATCCCGGGTGTCCGGCGACCCGGACGGTCCTGCGCCGCGCGACGGCGGGAGGCACCATGAGCGAGGCGGCGGTCGGCGGTCGGCGCATGGGCGGAAGGTCGGCACGGCACAGGCTCCGGGCGGCCCCGTTGCGCGAAGAGGAGAAGGCGGTACGCCCCGGCATGCCGGGTGGCCGGTACCGGCCCCTCGACGAGAGCGCGGTGCGGCGCATCCACGCCGCCGCGCTCGACGTGCTGGAGCGGGTCGGGCTGTCGGAGGCCATCCCGAGCTGCATCGAAGCGGTCACCGGCGTCGGCGGGCGGCTCAGCCCCGAGGGCCGGCTCCTCTTTCCCCGCGCGCTCGTCGAGGACACGGTGGCGAAGGCCGCCCGCGACATCGTGCTCCACGGGCAGGACCCCCGGCACGACCTGGAGCTCTCCGGGAGCCGGGTGTACTTCGGGACCGCCGGCGCTGCGGTGCACATGGTCGATCCCCGCACCCGCGAGTACCGCGAATCCACCCTGCGGGACCTCTACGACATCGCCCGCCTCGTCGACACCCTGGAGCACATCCACTTCTTCCAGCGGCCCATCGTGTGCCGCGACATGGAGGACCCGCGCGACCTCGACTTCAACACCTGCTACGCCGCCGTCTCCGGCACCGCCAAGCACGTCGGGTCGAGCTGGGTGCAGCCCGAGCACGTCGACGAATCGCTCGCGATGCTGCACCGGGTCGCGGGGGACGAGGCGCGCTGGCGGGCGCGGCCCTTCGTCAGCATGTCGAGCTGCTTCGTGGTGCCGCCGCTGCGCTTCGCCGAGGACGCGTGCCGGTGCCTGGAGGCGGCGGTGCGCGGCGGGATGCCGGTGCTGCTGCTCGCGGCGGGCCAGGCCGGCGCCACCAGCCCCGCCGCGCTCGCCGGCGCGGTGGTGCAGGAGGTGGCCGAGGTGCTGGCCGGGCTCGTCTACGTCAACGCGCTCTCGCCCGGACACCCGGCGATCTTCGGACCGTGGCCGTTCGTCTCCGATCTCCGCACCGGGGCGATGAGCGGGGGCAGCGGCGAGCAGGCGGTGCTGATGGCGGCGTGCGCCCAGATGGGCCGGTTCTACGACCTGCCGACCGGCGTCGCGGCCGGGATGGCGGACTCCAAGCTCCCCGATGCCCAGGCCGGCTACGAGAAGGGCTACACCACGGCGCTGGCCGGACACTCCGGGGCGAACCTCGTCTACGAGTCGGCGGGCATGCTGGGGAGCCTGCTCGGGGTGTGCCTGGAGAGCTTCGTCATCGACAGCGACATGCTGGGCGCGGTCAACCGCTCGGTGCGCGGGGTCGACGTGGACGACGAGAGCCTGTCGGTCGAGACCATGCGCGAGGTGTGCACCGAGGGCCCGAACCACTTCCTCGGGCATCCCCAGACCCTCGGGCTCATGCAGAGCGAGTACGTGTATCCGGAAGTCGGCGATCGCGCGAGCCCGAAGGAGTGGGGCGAGCAGGGCTCGACGGACGTCGTCGAGCGGGCCTCGGAGCGGGTGCGCGAGACGCTGTCCCGCCACTTCCCTGCCCACATCCCGCCGAGCGTGGATGCGGGGCTGCGGGCGGAGTTCCGCGTGCTGCTGGAATCGCCTGCAGGGCGGTAGCGTGAGCAATTCACGCAAGCAATTCCCGCCAAGCGGGAACATGCTCCTGAAATTCCTTCGATTGGACGCCCTGAAGGTCGAAGTCGCGCCAGAATCCCACCACGGCACGGCCTCTCCGGGCGTGAGCGGGAATCGCTGACTTCACGACCTGATCTCACGAAGCGCGCATCGCAGTCATGTCGATGTGCGGGGGAGCATCCTCGTGATGCCGGCGCGGTCGCCACCGGCGGTGTGGATTTTGCTCGGGATGTTCTTTTCGTTTATATTTACCCAATATGTATTAATAACGACGCACGCTATTCAGATTTGTTCAACAGGACATCTCCCCATGCAGCGAGGCGAAACCGGCCGATACGAAGCCACGACAGTTGGCGGCGAGACCGTCCGGGCGTTCGTGCCCTCGAGGCTGCCGCCGGAGCCTGCCTTGGACCTGTCGGCCCTGCAATGCTCCTTCGAGAGGGCGTTGCTGGCGCTGGGTCGCGTGGACAGCCTCTCCACTCTGCTACCCGACACCCACCTGTTACTCTACCGCTACGTCAGGAAGGAGGCGGTGCTGTCCTCGCAGATCGAGGGCACGCAGTCGTCGCTGTCGGATCTCCTGCTGTTCGAGATGGACGAGGTGCCCGGTGTCCCTCTTGATGACGTCATCGAAGTCTCGAACTACGTGATGGCGCTGGAGCATGGGTTGCGGAGACTGCGCGAGGGCTTTCCGCTCTGCAACCGCCTCATCCGCGAGATGCACGCCAAGCTGATGGCGCGAGGCCGGGGCAGCGACAAGGACCCGGGAGAGTTCCGACGCTCCCAGAACTGGATCGGCGGCCGTCGCCCGGGAACCGCGCGTTTCGTTCCGCCACCGGTCAGTGCGGTTCTCGACTGCATGTCCGACCTGGAGCGATTCTTCCACGAGCGGGATTCCGGGCTGCCCGTGCTCCTGCGAGCGGGACTCGCCCATGTGCAATTCGAGACCATCCACCCCTTCCTTGACGGCAACGGGCGGATCGGGCGCCTGCTGATCACGTTGATGCTGTGTCACGATCGAGTGCTGCGAGAACCGCTGTTGTATCCGAGCCTCTACTTCAAGAGACATCGCGACGACTACTACGCGTTGCTCAACGAGGTGCGGCGGACGGGCGACTGGGAGGCGTGGCTCGCGTTCTTTCTCGACGGCGTGACGCAAACCTCGGAAGAGGCGGTATCTACCGCGCAGCGGCTTCTGTCGCTGTTCCAGGAGGATCAGGTCCGGATCCGGCAGAGAGGCCGCGCCTCGGGGTCGGCGCTACGCGTCCATCAGGCGTTGCAGGAGCGCCCGATCATTTCACTTCAGAAGCTGGCCGATCGCACCGGGCTTTCATTTCCGGCGGTGTCCACAGGGATGAAGATCCTCGAGGAGATGGGCATGGCGCAGGAGCTGACCGGACGGAAGCGGAATCGCCTGTTCGGCTACGGGCGCTACCTCGCCATCCTCGGCGAGGGGACCGAGGCGCTGTGATCAACCCGATTTCCGAGCAGGTCTTCGAGGGCGTCATCGAAGCGAACATGCTGCGTCACGGACCGGATGAGCATCGGGTACCGCGCCGCGCGACATCGCCGATGACGTCCTGCCATGCGGTGACTCGGGAATGCGTCCCGGCGGCTTCCACAAGCATCCCCGGAGGAGTACGACCGCCCATGCTGTCACCGCCCGACGACGCGCTGGGCTTCGTGCCGGCAACAACCCGGCCAGAGCGCTGGCAGTGGCTCTCGCAGCATCACGGCTCCGAAATCAGGGAATGCTTTCCGGGGCCTCGATGCCGCGCCGCCGCACGGGAAACCGCCCGACATGGCATGATCGCGCCGCCACGCCCGACGACTGAGGAACGCGCTGCCCGTGACTCCCCACGCGACCCCCGTCCCGCCCGCCCGCCCCGCGAGCGCGAACGACGTGCGCGGCGCGCTGACGTTCATCGTCCCCCAGGACGCCAAGCCGTACTTCGAGAGCGCCGCGCTCACCGGCGGCGAGCCGCGCGTGCACTTCGAGACCGAGGTCCGCCACGTGGACGTGCGCGACATGCGGCGGGTCGCGGACCGGCTCTCCCTCGACCGCCACGGGTTCCTCCTGGTGCGGCACGAGACCGCGGTCGAGGATCTGTACGACGACGAGGCCATCGCCGGCGTCTACGACCGCGAGCTCGAAGCCCTGCTCGCCGGGGTGACCGGCGCGGACCGGGTCGCGGTCTTCGACCACACCCGCCGCTCCGACAGCACCGAGGGGGCGGCGAACCCGGACGGGTTCCGCGGGCCCGCGAGCCGGGTGCACGTGGACTACACCGTCGACTCGGGGCCGAAGCGCGCGGCCGATGCGCTCGGGGCGGAGGAAGCCGATCGCGTGCTGTCCTCGGGCGGACGCATCGTGCAGGTCAACGTGTGGCGGCCGATCCGGGGGCCGGTCCTGCGCACGCCCATCGCGCTCGCCGACGCGGGCAGCGTGCATCCCGACCAGCTCGTCGCCACCGACCAGGTGTTCCCCGACCGGGTCGGCGAGATCTACCAGCTCGCCCACGCTCCGGACCAGCGCTGGTACTGGGCGCCGCGCATGGAGCGCGACGAGGTGCTCCTCATCAAGGGCTGGGACAGCCTCGACGACGGCCGCGCCCGGTTCACTCCGCACGGCGCGTTCCAGCTCGAGGGGCAGGACCCGGACGCCCCGCCGCGCGAGAGCATCGAGGTGCGGACCTGCCTCGTGTTCGAAGGCCGAGGGCGCCCGTTGCGGGTCACGCAGGCCGCGGGGTGAGCGCGAGCCGCGTCTGGCGGAAGTGGAAGAAGCCCATCACCGCGAAGTTCATCGCATTGAACCCGAACGCGACCAGGAACGCGGGCGAGTAGCTGCCGGTCAGGTCGAAGATCACGCCGCCGAGCCATCCGCCGAGCGCCATGCCCCCGGCCGCGAACATGTACTGCGCGGCGATGCGCCCGCCCAACTGGGCGACCGGGAACATCTGGCGGATGATCAGCGGGTAGCACGGCATGATGCCCGAGAACCCCAGCCCGAACAGCAGCGCGGCGACGAAGAGACCCGGGTAGCTCGTGGTGAACGCGAAGGCGAGCAGCATCGCGGCCATGGACACCGATCCGATGAGCAGGGTGCGTACCGGGCCGATGCGGTCGGCGAGCATGCCGAAGCCGAGCCGGCTCAGGAACGCGGCCACGAACAGCACCGACAGGACGCGCGCCCCCTGCTCCAGCGTGTAGCCCTGGTCGGTGACGTGGCTGACGAGGTGCACGATGGGGACCGACATCGCCGTGCAGCAGCCGATCACCGCCACCCACAGCATGATCTGCGCGACGTGCGGCGGCAGATCGAGCACCCGCCGCTCGTCGGCGCCGCTCCTTCCGGGGGAGCGATCCGGGGCCACGATCGGCGGGCGCGGCCGGAGCAGGAGCGCCGCCGGCACCATCGTCGCCGCCGCGAACGCCGCGAAGTAGAGGAACGTCCCCCGCCATCCCACGAGATCGTTGAAGTACTGCACCACCGCCGGCCACACCGCGCCGGCCAGCCCCTGGCCGGAGGTGATGATCGCCACCGCGAGCCCCCGCCGCCGGTCGAACCAGCGCGTCACGTTGGCCACCAGCGGCGCGATCATCGCCGCCTTGCCGAGCAGGCCCATGAGCAGGCCGGTGGCGATGAACAGGCTCCACCGGCCCTCGGCGTGGCTCGCGAGCAGCGCCCCGAGGGCGATCATCACCGCGCCGAAGAGCACCGGCTGCATCACTCCGCGCCGGTCCATCCACCGGCCCATCGCGATGCCGCCGATGCCGGTGCCGATCATCAGCAGCGAGTACGCCATGGAGGGGACCGCGCGCGCGGCCTCCAGGTCCGCCGCGATCGGCTTCAGCGCGACGAACAGGATCGTCGGGGCGCCGAGGCTGATGCTGTGCAGGGCGAGCGAGGCGAACACCACCACCCAGCCGTAGGGGGTCTCGATGCTCGGGCCCTGGCGTCCCATCCTCGGCTCCTCGGGTCGGGCGGCGGCGTCGGGCGCGACCGTCACCGGCGTTCGAAACGCGCGCGCGCCCGGCCGTCGTCGAGCGCGGCCCGCACCAGGGCGGCGGCCTCGTCGAGCCGGCGCGCGCGGCCGACATGGCGCAGCACCAGGGCGGCGCCGTAGACCAGGCTGTCGCGGGCCGGCCCCGGCGCCCCGTCCAGGGCTTCCACACCGGCGCGGGCGGCGGCCCGGGCGATGGCGGCGCCGTCGACCTCGCCGCCGGTCTCGTCGCGCTTGCGCCGGTAGCCCTCGACGCCCTCCGGGAGGGGCACCGCGCGCACCGCCTGCTCGATGCCGAGCTCCGCGGGGGAGATGTCCGAGTCGTGCCCGTCCACGCCGTCCCGGTACGTCCACACCTTCGCGTTCTGGCGCAGCGAGGGAATGATGCCGCCCTCGATGCCGCGCACGACGAGCGCCGAGTCGAAGCCCGCGTGCCGGGCGAGGAGGAGGTAGATCCGGGCGTAGGGCTTGTGCACGTAGCCGGTGACCACGTGGGTCCGCCGCCGCCCGCGCACCGGACCCGCCATCACCTCCACGGTGGCGAGCGCCGGGCGCTTGACGATGAGCGAGCGCAGCTCCGCGAGCGCGTGCAGCCTCGGGTTGAACACCGACTGGTCGCAGTACGCCCATCCCGTCTCCGGGTCGGCGAGACGGTCGCGCACCTCCGCCGGCGCCGCCGCGACCGGGGCTCCGCACGCGGCGAGCACGCGATGGTGGGTGGCGCCGAACTTCGGCCCCATCGACTCCACGCCGTGCGAGATCGCCGGCACTCCGCACGCGGCGAGCACCGCGGGGAGGAAGGCCGACACCGGGAGGTTGCGGTTGAAGCCGTTGTAGGGGTCGGACAGGTCCACGATCTCGTCGACCGGGGCGGTGACGGCGCCGGTCGTCTCGCGCACCGCGTCGAGGACCCCGAGGTTCTCGTCGTCGGTCTCGCGCTTCATGCGCAGCGCGATGAGGAAGACCGCGGCGCGCACCGGGTCGACGGTACCGTCGAGCACCGACCGCATCCCGCGCCGCGCCTCGTCGCGGGTGATGTCCTTGCCGAGCTCGGGGCCGGTGGCGATGCGCTGGATGATCGAGCGCATCAGGGCGGTGGCGTCCGCATCGCCGGTGGCGTCCGGGTTGCCGGTGGCGGCTTCGAGGCCGGCCTCGGCGGTCCCGCTTCGTGGCGTGGGTTCGGACATCGCCATGACCATTTCTCCAGGCTCGCTCTTCACGTCACTGCCTGACGCGCTCGACGTCCACCTCGCCGGGCAGGTCGCCGTGGTCGCTGCATGGACGCTTCCCGGAGCGCAAGGGCCGGTTTCGGTGTGACGGTCAAGCAGGTTGCACTCTTGTATCCAGCTTGTCGATGCGGGGTTTCCGCCGCTGGCCCTGATGGGATCAGCCGACCCGCGTCTCGTCTCTCTCGTGGTTTCTCCCGCGGGCTTCCCGCCCATCACGGCCATGCAGGCTTTCTCCGACCTCACTCCTCACGCAGCCGGACGAAGACGGCGCCGTCCTCGATCCTGACCTCGTGGCACCGCAGCGGCTCCTCGGCCGGCTCGTCGAGCGGCGCGCCGTCTCGCAGGTCGAACGTGGCCCCATGCAGCGGGCACCGTACGACCGCGCCGTCGAGCACTCCGCAGGAGAGCGACGCGTCCTCGTGGGTGCAGGTGTCGTCGGTGGCGAGCACCTCGCCGTCCACGTTGGCGACCAGCACGTCGCGCCCCCGGACCGGCACGCACCGCATGGCGCCGGAGGGGATGTCGGCGAGGGCGGCGGCGCGCTCGAACCCGCTCATGATCGACAAGGCTCCGGAATACTGTGTCCCGAGCGTCGTGGCGCGGCACGCTCGAACCCGCCCATGACCGGCCGCGGCCCGGTATCGGGTGAGCGGCCGTCGAGGCCCCATTGTAGCGAGTGCGGCGCCACGGGGCGTCCGGCCGGGTCCGCCAACACCTGCCGACCGGCCATTCAGCCTTCCTCGGTCGCCCGCCACGGCATCGCCAGCTCCTCGAGACCGGCCCCGAGCGCCGGAAGGAAGCCCATCTCGTCGAGCATGTGGTACTCCACCTTCATCGTGATCGCGCGGCCGGAGATGATGCCGGCCACCGCAAGCGGCGAGCCCGCGCGGCCGGCGGTTTCGCGGAAGGATGCGTGCGAATGCCGCCACCGCCGACGCCGACGACGTCGCGCTCGGCAGATGAGACATTTAGCCGCCAGGCCACCGCCACCGCCGACGCCGACGGCACGGGCAGTGGTCTTCATTGGGGGGTCAGCTCTTGCCGTCGTCGCCCCGCGGCGTCGCATGTCGGCCCTCCGTGCCCGGGCCGTGGAGCACTGCGTACAGGATCCGTCTCGCCCTGGTCCGCCGGGTCGATTCGGGAAACAGCCCGGCGTGTACCGCCAGCGCTTCGTCGATCGACCGGACCCGCAGGTGGCGGATCAGTGTCCTGATGTCGTCTTCATCGGCCGCTCGTCCCGCTTCGAGCTTCATTGCGAGAATGTGCTCGGCCGATGCGCCGGTAATCGTGAGGTACGGTGAGTCGTAGACCGTTCGCGCACGCGTGTCGGGCGCTTTCGGCATGTTGGCGGTTGCCTGTTCGTTCAGCCATGTTCCCGGGAGCCCTCTCTCCCCGGCGATCGCCTGCACCGCTTCGCTCAACGCACCGTGTCCGGCGTCGATTCTGGCGCCCACGTCGTGCGTCGTTCGCGTGCGATCGAACGCGAGGCTCATCGCTGCGCCTCCGATGATGTAGACCTGTGCTCGTACCCTGCGTCGCTCGAGACGTTCGGCAAGCTCGTCGAGCAGCTCGATCAGCGCCTCCCGGTCAAGGGAGCCAGGCATGGCGTTCCCCGCCGCGGTGGTCGAAATCCTTCGGATCGGGCAGCGCGCCGTGGCGAATGAAAGCCGCCGGCGCGAACGCGATGGCGTCCATTCGGATGCAGTGAACGTCGGTGACCACCCAGGTCTCCGCCAGGAAGCGCTTCGGTTCATCGACCCAGCTCGGCGCCGCGTGCCCATGCAGGGCGGCGATGTGTTCGGCGGTCGCGGCCAGCAGTGCGTCCCATCGCGTATGCGTGAGCCTTGGCGGGAGCTTCAGGACGCTCTCCTGCTCTGTGTCCGTGAGCGCGTGGAAGCGCCGTGGCAGGTCGTGGATGATGGCGCGAACCAGCTCGTGGTGGGTCCAGCCCGCTTCGACCGCGTCCGCGTACTCGTCCAGCGATAGCGCTGGTCCGTCCATCAGCCGTTCTTCCGGCGGCGACTTCCAGTCAGCCCGGTCCGCCACTCAGTCCTCCCCGGTATCCCGCCACGGCATCGCCAGCTCCTTCAGCCCGGCCCGGAGGGCGGCGGCGAAGCCCATGTCGTCGAGCATGTGGTACTCGACCTTCATCGTGATCGCGCTGCCGAAGAGGATGGAGGCCAGCGCGATGAACGAGCCCGCGGCCAGGGTCGAGACGCCGGTGACGCCCTGCCCGATGGTGCAGCCGAGGGCGAGCACGCCGCCGAATCCCATCAGGAATCCGCCCGCGAGGTGGCTCAGCATCTCCGCGCGGGTGCTGAAGGTCTCGATGCGGAAGCGGCCCGAGGCCGTTGCGTACGCGAACGAGCCGGCGATCATCCCCAGCACCGCGGCGATCCCGAAGTTGATGGTCGAGCCGGTGAAGGTCATCAGGTAGCTGATGGCGTTGCCGGTCGGGGCGACGAAGGTCATCGATTCGAGCGGTACCGGGTCGAAGTCGTCGTTGCCGATGTAGCCGGTGACGAACCAGCCGCCGGTGATGACCGCGCCGACGACGACGCCGGCCAGGAGGTCGTCGAAGCTCCGCCGGAACGTGGGCTGCGCGAGCGCGAACGCGACGAGGCCGCCGCCGAGCAGCACCGCCAGCGCGGCGCGCAGCGGGTCCGCGTCCTCCATCCCGAGCGCCGCCGCGAGCATCGTCGCGAGCCCCTGGTCGTCGAGCCCGTGCAGCGCCAGGTCGAT
Source organism: Gammaproteobacteria bacterium (assembly GCA_965202735.1). Taxonomy (GTDB): domain Bacteria; phylum Pseudomonadota; class Gammaproteobacteria; order HK1; family HK1; genus HK1. The sequence goes on along the minus strand of OZ241844.1, from coordinate 3,496,787 downwards.
GTCGGGGGCTTCGAAGACCGTGATGCGGGCGAGCCCCAGCAGGCCGCGCAACGTGGCGTAGGCGGTGATGCCGAGCACCAGCAGCACCACCAGGGCTCTGAGGTTCCCGCCGCCGAGGCGCACGAGGTTGCGCTGCCCGCAGCCGGCCGCCAGCGTCATGCCGACGCCGAAGGCGACGCCCCCGACCACGTAGCCGAGCCAGCCGAAGCTCGGGGTCAGGTAGATCGCGTCCCCCAGGTCGACGAGCCCGGCGGCGTCGAGCGCCTGGGTGCCGAGGATCGCGAGCCCCATGGCGAAGAGCCACGCCCCGAGGCGGCCGCGCGAGCCCATGTGCAGCAGGTCGCTCACCGCGCCCATGGTGCAGAAGCTCGTCCTGTTGGCGACGAAGCCGAAGACCGCGGCGAGGGCGAAGCCGAAGGCGGCCACGACGTGAACGTTGGCGAGCTCGAAATCTTCCACCTCGAACCTCCCGAGGCCGCTGACGAGAATGACCTTGCCACGTGCCGAGCGCGCCATCGCGCAGGAACGGGGCCCCTCCGGGTGGCCCGGCATCGGCGATTCCGATGGCCCGGAGTCTCGTCAATGCATCGATGAAGCTGAATATGCCGAACGAAATACGTGACCGGTGCGAGTGCCCCGCCTGTCTCCTGCATGGGGGGTCGTGCTCGACCGGTCCTCGCCATGAGGAGGATCATCGATCATCGGGTGGACGATTCCGAGCGATGCGGCCGCGCCGACCGGGACTGGCTGAGCGGCCCGGGGCCGAATCGCCTGCCAGCTTGTACACATGCTCCGGGAGCAATGCGTGTATCGTGAAATCTCCGAGGTCCCTTGACGGCGGGACATGAGGGGATGTCCGAGATCGGGGGCGTGTATCCGTGAGCGAACACGAGGAAGAAAGATGAAGACGGCCGGAGGAAAGCCACGACTGTGGGCGGTCGATGCGAACATCGCGATGTCCCAGTCCCTCCGACGCCTGCTGAGCGGCGTGATCGAGCTGGCCGACGGCAGGATGGTCGTTCCGCAACGCGGCAGCAAGCGCACGGCCGGAAGGACCGGCGGTACGGATACGAACGGCGGGGTGGGACGATGAAGGAAATGAACGCGGTCGAGCTGGCCGAGCTCGAAGAGATGCTCGAAGACCTCGTCTCCACCGGCGACGTGACGCTCGCCGTGAGACTGGCGCAACGGACCGGATTCCCGCTCGACCGCATCTGGCATCCCGAAGACGATGGACTGGAATGCGAGCCGGACTGGCCCCGGAGCAGTACATGAACGCGAGATCGGGCAGAAGAGGCGCGAACGGTGCGAGTATCCCCCTTCGATACTTCAGCTTGACACCGGTTCGAAGCCCCGGGGCGGGAGCTCGCGCCCGACAAGCAATTCCCGGCGTATGTCTTCGGCGATCTCTTCGACTTCCCGGGCCACCCTCGGTTCCATCCCGAGTGCGCGCTCCAGGGCTGTCCTCAACGGAAGCAGGAGATCGCCGGCGGGCGACGACTTGATCAGATCGCACATCCTTTCCAGTCCGACGCCCGCCGAGAGATCGATCAGAGCCACCAGCACGTCCCTCGGCAACGTGCTCAATTCGGGAAGGATCGACAGTGCCCTCTCGACATCCCCGGCGCATGCTTCGCCATCGCCTTCCGCCAAGTGCGCCCGCGCCCGGATCAGATGGCCCTGCAACCTGCGGTCCGGAATTCCCGCCCGCGCCCGCAGAAGAGCACGGTCGAGAAACGCGATAGCGATCCTTGCCCGTCCTTCGGTCAATTCGTGCTGTGCCCGCCTGCACAGCGCCACTTCCGCCACGTCTCGAAGCGTCGGCGCATCGCTCGCCTCGAAGCGCCGGACTACCTCGTCCCACGCCGCGATCCCCTCCCCGGTCCGGTCCAGATCGACCAGCAGGGCGCCCTTGTAAACGAGAGTTCGTGCGACTGCCTCGATACCGCAGGACTCCTCGTCGCTCCCGAACCGCCGGAGCGCCTCGTCACAGGCCTCAAGCGCTTCGTCCAGCCGGTTCAACAAGACCAGAACCTCCACCCTGCTGACCAGGGCCGAGGCAACCTGCTTCAGAATTTCCGGCTCGTCTCTGTTTCCGAAACGCCGTTCGATCTCGTCGCAGACAGCGAGCGCCTCTTCGTATCGGCCCGACTGTTCCAGCAAGGCGCACCTGTGTGTCTGGGCATTCGCGACCATGGTGAGAAGTCCGGGCCGGTCGTCGGCCCCGAAGCGTTCCACCACAGCGCCCCAGGTGCTTATCGCCTCGTCGACGCGGTCCAGCGCGATCAGCGCGTGACCCCGTCCGACCATGGCTGCCGCCACTTCACGGTGCAGCGTCGGCGAATCGCTCTTGCCGAAGCGTTCCAGCACTTCGTCGCAGGCTTCCAGGGCTTCCCCGTGCCGGTTCAGGGCGATCAGCGCGTGCCCCCGTCTGACCATGGCTGCTACCACTTCACGGTGCAGCGTCGGCGAGTCGCTCTCCCTGAACCTCCGGACAACCTCATCCCAGGTCGCCACGGCGTCTTCCAACTGACCTCTTTCCGCCAGCGCCAGCGCTTTCCTCAAGAGATCCGTCGCAGCCGGCGGCGCCGCAGATACCGCTGAAAATTCACTGGGCGCATAGGCAAAGGCAGGCGGCGCAAGCGACGGCAGCTCTTCGCGATGCGCTTCGAGGGACGGCAGTCCGACGAGACGCTCGAAAGCCAACCGGTAGATCGCCAACGCACCGCCGTCGAACCCCCGCGCCTCCCGCGCCATGCGGGCGCCGATTTCTTTCAGTTTGTCGGTGGAGTAGAAGGCCTCCATGAAGCGGATCAGCGCATCGATCAGCGGCGCCGGTCCGCGCGCCCGGCGCATCAGGTAGTAGATGTTGTAGAGCCGCTCGGTCAGGTAGTAGAGCTTGCGCCGCGCGCTGCCGCCGCTCACCTCCACCGCGCCCTTGTCGACCAGACGTAAGCGACTCGTGAAGTACGTCGTTCCGTAAGGTCGTTGTCGGTGCCACAGTGCACGCTCCATCGTTGTGTGGAGGGTGAGGGGATGGCACAAACGAGCTCGCGGTCCCGCAGTGTGCGCCCGCGCGAGCGGTTCTGGCTCGACCATCTGCGCACGGCCCGCCAGCAAGGGCTGACGTTGAAGGCGTATGCCCAGGCCCACGGGCTGTCGGTCAGCGCACTGTACACGGCGCGCTCGACACTCAAGCGCCGCGGCGTTCTCAGCGAGCCGGCGCCACCGACGTTCGTGCCGGTGCGCCTCTGCCCACCGGCGGGCGCGGCGTTTCGCGTGCACCTGCCCAACGGCGTCGTCGTCGAGGTCTGCGCACAGGCCGAGGACGCACGCGTGGGCGCGGTGCTCGAATGCGCGAGCCGGCTGTCATGATCCGTCCGCCGCACGAGGGCATCGAGGTGTGGCTGTGCGTCGAGCCGGTGGACTTCAGAAAGCAGATTACGGGGCTTGCCACGCTGGTGCAGGACACCCTGGCGATGGACCCGTTCTCGGCGCAGCTCTTTGTGTTCACCAACCGTCGGCGCACCCAGTGCCGGGTCCTGTACTGGGAGCGGTGCGGGTTCGTGCTGTGGCAAAAGCGCCTGGAGCGTGCACGCTTCGCATGGCCGCGCCACGCCACCCGGGTGGTGAGCCTGAGCGGGGCGCAGCTCAACTTTCTGCTCGATGGCTATGACCTGTGGCGCACCCGCCCCCATGCGTCGCTGCACTACGCATCGATGTACTGAAGGGGAAAAGTAAATTTGATCGGTGCATCAGAAAGTTTGATCCCCCTGCCCGGTCGAAGCGGTTTACCCTACGGGCCATGAGCCCGCCCGCCCCGCAATGTGCGAACGAGACTCTCGCCTCGCTGCACGCGCAGGTGCATCACTACCAGTGCGCTCTCGCCGAGCGCGACGCGCTGATTGAGCACTTGCAGGAGCAGGTGCGGCTGCTCCTCGCCCGGCGCTTTGCCCCCTCGTCGGAGAAGATGCCCGACGGTCAACTGGGGCTGTTCAACGAGGCCGAGGCGAGCGCTGGCGCACCCGAGCCCTGCGAGGGCGAGCCCGGCTCCGAGGTCGCGGCCCACCGGCGCGCGAGGCCGAGGCGCGCGCCGTTGCCGCAGGGTCTGCCGCGCGTCGTCATCGAGCATCGGCTGGAGGCATCGCAGCGCACCTGTGCGCAGCATGGGGTGGAGCTTGAGCGCTTCGGCGAGGTGGTGAGCGAGCAGCTCGACATCATTCCCGCCCAGGTGCGGGTGCTGCGTCATGTGCGCGGCAAGTACCGCTGCCCGCGCTGCGAGGGGCATCTTCGCACCGCGGCGCTGCCGGCGCAGCCGCTGGCGAAGAGCATGGCCAGCGCGGGGCTGCTCGCATTCATCGCCACGGCGAAGTACGCCGACGCGCTGGCGCTGTATCGTCAGTGCCAGCAGCTTCGGCGCATCGGGGTGGAGCTGTCGCGCACGACGCTGGCGCGGTGGATGGTGGGGGCGGGCGAGCTCGTGGCGCCGCTCATCCACGTGCTGCGCGACGAGCTGCTCGACCGGCCCTGCCTGCTGATGGACGAGACCCCGGTGCAGGTGCTCAAGGAGCCTGGGAAGGCGCCGGAGTCGAAGTCTCAGCTCTGGGCGCAGATGAGCGCGGGTCCCGAGCCGCCCATCGTGCTGTTCGACTACGACCCGACCCGTTCGGGGGCGGTCCCCAAGCGGCTGCTCGAAGGGTTCACCGGGACGCTGCACACCGACGGCTACAGCGGCTACGCGCCGGTGGTGCGCGAGCAGCGCCTGGTGCATCTGGCGTGCTGGGCGCACGCCCGGCGCGCACTGGTCGATGCGCTGAAGAGCCTCGGGCTGAATCCGAAGAAGCTCCCGGCGAGTCCGCCTGCGAAGGCGCGGCGCGCCCTCTACGCGCTGGAGAGGATCCGAACGCTCTACGCCATCGAGCGCCGCATCCGCCACCAGCCGCCAGAGGACCGTGCGCACGTGCGCCGCAGCGAGAGCGTGCCGGTGCTCGATGCGCTGCGGGCCTGGCTCGACGACACCCTCGGCACCCTCCCGCCCTCGAGCGTGCTCGGCAAGGCGATGGCGTATCTCGACCACCAGTGGGAGGCGCTGGTGCGCTACTGCGACGACGGGCGCTACGGCATCGATACCAACCCCGTCGAGAATGCCATTCGTCCGTTCTGCGTCGGGCGCCGCAACTGGCTGTTCTGCGATACCGTGGCCGGCGCCCATGCGAGCGCCCGGCTGTACTCGCTCATCGAGTGCGCCAAGGCCAACGGTCTCGAGCCCTACGCCTACCTGCGTCACGTGTTCACCGAGCTGCCGAAGGCGAAGTCCCTCGGCGAGATTGAAGCCCTGCTGCCGACCCGACTCGCCCCCGCTGCCCTGGCCCGAGACTCACTCCAGAAGCCCTTCCCCTCCGCACGTCAATAACGCCCTTTGCGGGGCGCTTACGACCAGACGGGCAAGCTGGGCGCTGCACTTGCTGGTCCCGAGCCTGGCCCGGTCGGCAATCTCGCGCGCGGTCGCCGGTTTCCAGAGATCGGCAAGGGCGAGATACACCTTTCGCTCCTGCGCGGGGAGCGCGTCGAGGTGGCTCTTGAAGTACTCGGTATGGTCGTCGACCAGATCGAGGAGATCGGCCATCAGCTCGTGGAACGACAGGTTCGCGCCGAACCGGGCCACGATGGTCAGCAGCCTGGGACTCCCGCCGGTCAGAATCCGCAGTGCCCGGATCGTCTGCGGCGCCCGCGTCTGCCCCGACACGGTCTGCCACAGGATCGCGCAGTCCTCCGTGTCGAGCGGATGCAACTGGACCACCCGGAACAGCTCGTAGAGCGCTTCCTTCGGGTCGTCCATCTGGTCGAACCGGCTGGTCGCGCTCGCCAGCAGAACGATCCGCGGTTCGGTCTGCAGCGTCTTCCGCAGCCGCCAGCCCGCATCGTCGTCGCCGATATCCCTGAACATCATGTTCAGGTTCTCGACGATCAGCACGAGGCGCTTGTCTTCCAAGTCCGCAAAGTCCTGCAATACCCCCAGGCAACGACCCTCCAGCGTCTGGTCTTCATGGATGGCGCGCAGATCCTCGAAGGTGCGCTGCAGGTCGACACCGCCTTCCCGGCGCGGCGCCTGGTCGGCCAGCCGGGAAAGGCATTCGAGCCAGAACTCGCCGACGGTCGAGACCTCGTAGCTTTCCTCCGCGAACACGATCGGGAAGAAGCGCGCCGAGAGATCGGCATCGCGAACAACCTCCGCAGCGACCCGCAGCAGCAGGCTCGTCTTTCCGCTGCCGCGCGGCCCGATCACGATCTGATGGGTGTTCGCGCTGCCCGCGCATTCGCGCAGCGCCTCGATCAGGGATTCGTACTCGGCCTTCCGGACGCAGAAGGTCGCGACCAGCTCATCGATCGAGAGAAAACCCGGATTGTATTTCCTGGCGGTCACAGCCATCGCCCCGGCTCCCGTCCTCACGGCTGCCGGTCGAACACGGGCACGAACCTCTGCCCGTAGCGCCCGCGCCACCAGTCCTCCAGGAGCCCGGAAACGAACCGGTAACCGCCTTCCCGGGGTTCGAGGCAGCCGTCGTGCTGCAGCACATGCAGCACATCGTCGACCGCGGGAGCGCCGTCTCCATCGTGCGCGTCCCGCATCGAGAACCAGTTGCGGTACCGGTCGACCGTTTCGGCAGCGATATCGCCATCGACTGCCGTCGCCGTCAGGATTTCCAGCGCGACCGTGTACCCCGCTCTTCCGAGCGCCGTCTCCAGCCGGCCCTCGTAATGCTGGAGGTCCACCTGCCCCCGGACGCCCAGCATCTCCCGTACATAGACCCTTTCGACATCGCCCAGCGACGCGTCCTTCCGGCCGGCGCGCCGCAGATGACCGTGCATCCTGTCGAAGAACATCTGGACATGGTGCGGGATGCAGCAGCGCAGCCTGCGGCACATGTCCCGGCGGACCTCCGGCGCAAGCCCGACCCCATAGGACCCGGCAAGCGCCTTCAGGCAGGAAACGGCCGTTTCCTCGCTCCACGGTTGCAGGTCACAGGGAGAGAAGATGTTGGCCTGGGCGCTGAGCCCGGCCTGTTCAAGCAGCGGCTCGAGGCTGACGCTGCCCGACAGGATCAGCGTGACCCGACCCCGATGCGTTTGCCCCACCTTGCGCAGCCAGCTCAGGAAGGCGTCCGCGTCCCGCTTCCCCTCCGGCGTCATGCGCCCCGTCTTGTCCTTCAGCAGCCGATTCACCAGTATCGGCAGCTCGTCGATCGCGAGCACGACCGGCCGGCCGCTTTCCGCCAGGGCGGCAAGGACCGCGCCCCCTCTTCGCGGCCAATTGCCGGCATCGATCCCGGCGCGCAGCTTCACCTTCAGGTCCGCAACCGACAGCTCCTCGATCCGGCCGCCGGCCCTCCTCATCAGATTCGCGAAGCCGGTCATGATCCGGTCCCACGCCGCGCGCACGGGCTTCACCTGAACCCCGATTTCGGCGATCGCATCGGCCGGGTCGGCGGCCGCCTCCAGGTCGACGAAGACGACCTCGAACTCTCCCGTTCGGGCCAGCCGGCGCTGCAGCTCCCGCACGAGGCTCGTCTTGCCCATCCGCCGCTGCGCGGTCAGCAGGGTGTGGGCTCCTTCCCGCACCCGCTCTTCCAGCGCTTCCAGCTCCGTCTAGCGGTCGAAGAAGTTCTCTCCGTCGACCCAGTTGCTCCCGCCTTTTGCCGTGAAAATACTCTGGGATTCGGCGCAACGCAGCCTGTGCGCCGCCGGTCGGCGGCACCGGGCATTCACACCTTGCGGCGCTCCGGTTGCGGGCTGCGACCGGTAGGCGACCCCGATGTGGCCCGAAGTCCGCCCGCGCGACGAGCACCAATTTTCATTCTACGGGGTGGTCCAGCACGGCGTCGACCATGAGCGTTTCGTATCATGTCTGTTCTCACAACGTTATTGTTGGCATCAATATCGTTGGGAACGAGTCTGTTGTCAACCATGCCCTGGGGCTCTGGCCTGGGGCTGCCGGATTCCGTTGCATCGTCCAGGGCGTACGATGATGGTTGCCCTCGAGCGCAATCCACTGTCGCAACGCGGCGGCTCCCGGAGGCCCGGGCGTCCTTCCCGAGTGTGCTTTCACGGCAGGCACGCAGGGCTCGACGCCATTCATCTTGCAGGCGTGCCGTGCGGTCGGCTCCCCGCCGGGGGGTATCCCTCGCACCCGTCTTTGACACCACATAGATACGAGATTCGGGATTCAGTAGACAGATCAATCCCTTACGAGCATTCGCGGGAATACCCATGTCACCAGGCGTTCAGCCCAGCTTCACAATCGCCGGAGGGGGAGTAATCTGAAGTGATTTCAGTCGGTTCGATGCGCTCGGACGCGGCTCCGTCACCTGCCACAGCGTCCCGTTCGACCCGATCAATTGCGCAAGCTGGATGCCCTTCAGATCGTCGCGGATGTTGCGCCACGTATCCGCGCACGCATGCTCGGCCATGCGCTCAAGCAACAGCGCGATGACTGTCAATGAGATATGAGCGTGGATGCGATGCACCGCCCAGTGATAGACCGGGCGCACACGTAGCCCGCTCTTGAGCTGCCGCCACGCCTGCTCGACGCGTTGCAACTGCTTGTATCCGAGCGCCATCCGACCTGTCGCCAGAGGTGTTCGAGCACGTAGATATCGCCGTAGGGCCAGGAGTCGACCACGCGCAACGAGGGGTCCTCGGCGACGAGCTCTTCGGGTGAGCAACGCTTGAGGATGCTGCGGGCGAGGCGGCGCAGGCGTTCGGTGGCCTTGGGGTCGTCGCCACGACCGCAGTTGTAGATGATGCGAACGCGCGAGCGTTTCTTGACGGGGTCCCAGACGTTCTCGGCGATCTGGAGGTGGCTCAGCACGGAGCCATCGGCGCGCTTCTGGTTGGACTGGCGCATGTACATGTATCCAATAGTACATGTGCTGCTGGTTTCATACAACATCTCCTCGCCCATATCATGTATCTATGTAATTCCGGCCGATATCGAGTGCAGATCTCCGTAACCCCTTGATCCACGGAGCCATCGCTACGTGTTTCGCGGCGACATGTATGCACAAGTGTCAAAGACGGGCGGGACCGCGAGCTTCAATGAGGCCGCGGCATAGAGCCACGGAAAACCTAGCTAAGGAGTACAACAGTGGAGTGCAGTCAGAGCTCGCTTCAATGAGGCCGCGGCATAGAGCCGCGGAAAACGCGCTGTGGCCCGCATAGAATCCCAGCTCGTAGCCTTGCTTCAATGAGGCCGCGGCATAGAGCCGCGGAAAACCATCAACGGGGGCTTCGTCGCCTCCCCGTTCAAGACGCTTCAATGAGGCCGCGGCATAGAGCCGCGGAAAACTACCACCCTGAGATCCGGTATCGCCTTTGTCTCCTTGCTTCAATGAGGCCGCGGCATAGAGCCGCGGAAAACCACACGAGTCTTTGGCTTATCGGCTGGAGCAGCCCTTGCTTCAATGAGGCCGCGGCATAGAGCCGCGGAAAACTGCTCACCGACTACGACACGCGCCCCGCCCCGTCCCGGCTTCAATGAGGCCGCGGCATAGAGCCGCGGAAAACGTCACCCAACGCGGTCAGGATATTGCCGCCCAGACAGCTTCAATGAGGCCGCGGCATAGAGCCGCGGAAAACTGGGATCCTGCAGGGTCTCGTCATCTGCACCAACAAGCTTCAATGAGGCCGCGGCATAGAGCCGCGGAAAACGCGTTGAGGGTCTGCGCGGAGCGGTACGCGAGCTGCCGCTTCAATGAGGCCGCGGCATAGAGCCGCGGAAAACTCCGGTGCAGCAGCCACAGTATCTGACGCGGGATGACCTGCTTCAATGAGGCCGCGGCATAGAGCCGCGGAAAACGGACGAGGTCCCCGAGGACCGAAAGGTCAGGTGCGGCTTCAATGAGGCCGCGGCATAGAGCCGCGGAAAACCGTTAAACTGGATCGTCTTCTGCGACCGCGCAGGGGTGCTTCAATGAGGCCGCGGCATAGAGCCGCGGAAAACTGTACTCGATCAGTCCCTGACTGAGTAGGCGGTCGTGCTTCAATGAGGCCGCGGCATAGAGCCGCGGAAAACGGGCACGCCATGCGCACCGGGTCCGGGCAGGGACACGGGGTGTGCCCCCAGAATTGATCATGGTTAGTGGAGATTTGCGCGTCGAAGGGGCACCACATTGTCGGGACACGACTCGTGTTCGGACTGGACGTCGAAGTCCATGATCGTGTCGTCGCCCGATCCGCCGAACAGTATGTCGTCGCCTGCGCCGCCGGTCAGCGTGTCCTTGCCGGTACCGCCGTACAACTCGTCATCGCCGCCTTTGCCGTCCAGCGTGTCGTCGCCACCGTCCGACTTTTCCAACTTCACAGCGCGGTTAAAGTCCGGATTTTTGTTCAGCGTGGCGATGTCGAGGTCGCCTGCCAAAACGTCAGCGTGGGCCCCTCCGTGCATCTTGTCGTTGCCCGACCCGCCGAGCATCACGTTGCCTTTGTCGCCGCCGTGCATCGTGTCGTTGCCGCCGCCGCCTATTACGTTTCCTGATTACCCTTGAATCTAAGCATCACTTAGCAGATGTCGCTCTGTAACTTCATGATAGGAAAAGGAAATCGACATGGCTCGCAACCCGGTCCAGTTCCAGAAAGGTATCAGCCTCAACCAGTTCCTCTCCCTCTACGGCACCGAAGAGCAATGCTTCAACGCCCTGTACCGGTGGCGATGGCCCAACGGCTTCAGGTGTCCGAACTGCGGCCACGACCGAGGCTGTCAGTTGACCACCCGCAAGCTCCAGCAGTGCCACCGCTGCCACCGCCAGACCTCGATCACCGCCGGCACCCTCTTCGAGGCGACCAAGCTGCCCCTGACGGTATGGTTCCAGGCCATCTACTTCATGACCCAGGACAAGAAGGGCGCCTCGGCGATGAAGCTGCACCGCCAGCTCGGCATCTCCTACAACGCCGCATGGCGTATGCGCCACAATCTGATGCAGGTGATGATGGAGCGCGACCGCACCCACCCGCTCGGCGGTCGGATCGAGCTCGACGACGCCTATCTCGGGGGCGAGCGCAGCGGCGGCAAGCGCGGTCGGGGCGCACCGGGCAAGACGCCGTTCGTCGCCGCGGTCGAGACCAACGCACACGGCCACCCGATACGGGTGAAGCTCACCGTGGTCAAGGGATTCCGTCTCACCGAAATCGCCGCCTGGGCGCAGCAGCATCTGTGTCCGGGCACCGCGGTCCGCTCCGACGGGCTGGCGTGCTTTCATGGGGTGGCGGCGGCGGGCTGCGCGCACGAGTCCATCGTGGTCGGCCGGGGACGGGCTGCGGTCGAGCGTCCCGAGTTTCGATGGGTCAACACGATTCTCGGCAACATCAAGAGCGCGTTGCGTGGGACCCACCATGCGGTTCGGCCCAAGTATGCGCAGCGCTATCTGGCCGAGTTCGAGTACCGGTTCAATCGTCGATTCGACCTGCCCGACATCATTCCGAGACTCGTCTACGTGGCGCTCAGGACGCCGCCGATGCCGGAAAGGCTGCTCAAGTTGCGCTTCGCTTGAGTGGTAATCAGGTTACGTTTTGGCCGCTGTCTTTCCCGCCGTCTTCCTCACCGCCGTACATCGTGTCGTCGCCCACGCCGCCGTACATCGTGTCGCGGCCCTTGCCGCCACTCATCTCGTCGACGCCCGCGCCGCCGCGCATCGTGTCGTTGTCGTCGCCGCCGAGCATCTCGTCGTCGCCGCTGCCGCCGTACATCGTGTCGCGGCCCTTGCCGCCACGCATCGTGTCGCCACCGCCTCTTCCTGACATCCAGTCGCCGCCGCCCCTGCCTTCAATACGGTCTGGGCTGGGGCCGCCTGTCAGGTTCTCGCGTGCGGGGGTTCCAATGATGGGTGTTGAGGCCATGGGTGTGCTGCCTGTCTTCAGTGGCGTGTCGGCAACCATGCTCGCATGGCGGCCGTGGTCCATGCAGCGCGGACGCCTGTCAATCCCGCAGTCACTTTGGTCACGCCGCCGCCGGGGTCATGGCGTGACAATCACGTCCCGCAAGGCGGAAGCGAATTCCGCTTCGGCTGCGCTGCTTCCGGCCTCGGGGCGCAACCGCCTGATGGCACCAGCGCCCGCTCCTTCCCGCATTGCTTTGTTATCTACCGCTTCCTATAGTGCCGCCCGGAAGCCGCGCGGCGGTTCCGGGACTGTCTCCGCAAGTGCGCGGCGGGCGCGGCCGCTCAAGCGCCGCTCGGGCTGAAGGCTTGATGCACAACGGCTTTCATCGCCCGACGGATGGAGCGGTCAGGAAGCGCGATCAGGACGCCCTTCGGCGCGTGGGCCTCACACCCCAAGCTCCCATCCCGACCCCTCCCCTCACCCACCCCTCTCCCGAGGGGAGAGGGGCTTCTCCCGGCCGGTCTCGTGGCCGGTGTTGACCATGTTCAGCGCTCCCCGGATCAGGAAAGACGCTCCCCGATGGGCCCCGGCGTCACACGTTCCACGCGTTGCCGCGGGCGTGCAGCAGGATCATGGAGAAGTACGGCGCGGCGGCCGCGTCGACCTCGGCGAGCGGCAGGATCCTCTGGTTCGTCATGGTCGCGTGCTCGACGTAGCGGGCGTGCGCGGTCAGCCCCAGGGCCTCGATCACGGCCCGGACCCGTGGCAGGTGCCGACCGACCTTGATGATGGCAACCGCGTCGACATCGCGGATGCGTTGCGCCAGCGCCTCGCTCGCGAGCGTTGCCGGCAGGACGGAGAGCACATCGTTGCGTGCCGCGAGCGGCGCGCCGAGGGTGGCGGCGCACGCCATGAGCGACGACACCCCGGGAACCACCTCCACCGCGTGCCGCTCGGCCATGCGCCCGAACAGGTACATGAACGACCCGTAGAAGAAGGGGTCCCCTTCGCACAGCATGGCCACGTCGCGCCCGGCGTCGAGGTGCCGGCCGAGCTCGACGGCGGCCCGGTCGTAGACGTCCCGAGCCGGGAATCGGGCCGCCACCATGGGCATCCGGATGCAGATCTCCTCGTGGCGCCCATCGAGATGTCCGGCCACGATGGTGCGCACCAGGCTCTCCCCTTCCTCCGGGGCCGGATAGGCGAGCACGCCGACGCGCTCCAGGACCCGCAGCGCCTTGAGGGTGATCAGCTCCGGGTCGCCGGGACCGACCCCGAGGCCGTACAGCGTTCCCTTCATCCCCTGTGCTCCGCCGTGTCCATCGCTGCGGCCGCGCCTTCGAAGCACCGTCTCACGACGGGCGGACCGCGGACTGTCGGGCGGACCGCCGCGCCCCCGGCGACATCGGGCACCCCTCGCGACGGCGGATCGGCGGCCGCAGCAGGCCGACCGCCCCTGAGCGGTATCCGCCCGCGTGCGGCGAAGCTCCGAGAACAAATAGGCAATCGCCGCAGCGGGCCGACTGCCCCTGAGCGGTATCCGCTCCGTCCTCGGTCCCGCCCGCGACGGCGACCCGGCGGGGCCGGCTGTCCGCGGCGGGTGGCAGCGGGACTGCGCCGCTCTCCTTCATCCCGCCAGGCGAAGACACAGGAATCAATCCAACGTCCTGGCAGTGGCATCGGGACCGTGCCGCTCTCCTTCATCCCGCCGGCTCCTCCGTGCCCTTCTTCGCGCCAGCCTCGCCGGCCCCCCTGGTCACGGCGAGCTGGGTCACCGGCATCAGCGGGCGCCAGCCGCGCCGGCGCCCCAGCGGCTCGCACCGGGTGATCGCGATGCGGGTCAGGCGGCCGCCGTGCGTGCGGTGCCAGCGGTCGAGGACCGCCTCGCCCTCGACCGAGACCACGTTGGCCACCAGGCGGCCGCCCGGCCCGAGCACGGACCAGCAACGGTCCAGCAGGCCCGGCGCGGTGATCCCGCCGCCCACGAAGACGGCGTCGGGAGGCGCCAGTCCTTCGAGCGCCGCCGGCGCGCGCCCGCTCACCACCTCGATCCCCGGCGTGCCGAGCGCGGCGCTGTTGGCGGCGATCGACCCGACGCGGCCGGCGTCCGGCTCGATGGCGACGGCGCGGCAGTCGGGGTGGGTGCGCATCCATTCGATGCCGATGGAGCCGCAGCCGGCGCCGACGTCCCAGAGAAGCTGACCGGGGACCGGACCCAGCGCCGCGAGGGTCATCGCCCGCACCTCGCGCTTGGTGAGCTGGCCGTCGTGCTCGTATAGCGCGTCGGCCAGGCCGGGGGTACGCGGAACCAGCGCCGCGCCGGGGTCGGCCACGCACTCGATGGCCAGCGTGTTCAGATCCGCCACCGCGTCGCCGGCCCGATACGAGCCCGCGGTCGAGACGTGCATCCGCTCCTTCCCGCCCCCGAGGTGCGACAGCACCGTGAGCCGGCTTCCGCCGTAGCCCCGTTCGCGCAGGACCCGCGCCACTTCGCCGGCCGTACCCGCGTTCGCGCTCAGCGCCAGCAGCCGCACGCCGGGCTGGATGAACGGATGCAGCAGCGCCAGCGGCCGGCCGTGCAGGCTCAGAGTCTGCACCGCCTGCGCCGCCCAGCCGAGCCGCGCGCAGGCCAGGCTGAACGCGGACGGCGCGGGGACGATGCGCACCGCTTCCAGCCCGAACCGCTCCACGAGGATGGAGCCGACGCCATAGCAGGTCGGGTCACCGGTCGCGAGCACGCAGACCGCCCGGCCGCGCAGCGGCTCGAGCGTTTCGCCGAGGGCGCCGAACGGCCGCGGCCAAGGGATGCGCTCGCGCTCTCCGGGCCCCGGCAGGTCGGCCAGCAGGTCGAGATGACGCTGCCCGCCGACTACCACGCGGGCCCGCTCGACCACCACGCGAGCCGCGGGCGCCAGCCCGTGCGGGCCGTCGTCGCCCATGCCCACCACCGTGAGCCAGGGCCTCATCGGTCGAGGAGCCCGCACCCGGTGCGGCAATTCTCGTCATGTCCGCCCGCGGTCCTCCGGCGGGGCGGACCCGGCGTTCGGTCCGGCCTCGATTGCACCGAACGGGGGGGACCGGGCAGGACCATTTTTTGCCGTGAAAGTGCATTCGGGAAGGGCCCCGCGCCTCCAGTAATCGCCGCGTTGCGGCCCGGCGCCCTTTCATGCGGCGGGGTGGCCAGTGCGGCCATGAGCGCGGCCATGAACATTTTGTCGCGGTCGGCGGCTGGTGATCGCTGTGAAGTTGCCGTCCTTGCGGTGGGTGGTGCCTCCTCGAGGCCGAAACCGGTGCATCGACAACGAAATCCTCTCCCGAATGGACCGCCGAACCTGCCTGCACCGCCCCTCGCCGGACAAGAAACGAGCCTTGGGGGACCGGAGGAATGGTGCGCCTTGCGATGCACTCGGGCGCCACAATGAGAGCTGCCGCACCCGGTGCCGGCCTCGGCGAGCTCCGCGAATGCGGACCGGGGCTTCATGGCGCCAGGGGGCCGGAAAGCGCGTTGACGGCGGCCGCGGCCATCGCACTTCCCCCCCGGCGGCCGAGCAGGGTGACGAAGGGGACGTCCAGCTCCGCTTCCACCAGCGCGAGCTTCGATTCCGCCGCCCCGACGAACCCGACCGGAAAGGCGAGGATCGCGGCGGGCCGCAGCTCGGGTGCGCCGGCCAGCGTCTCCAGCAGCCGGAACAGCGCCGTGGGCGCGTTGCCGATGGCCACCACCGAGCCCGGCAGGTGCTCGCGCCACAGCGCCACCGCGGCCGCGGAACGGGTCGTTCGCTCGCGCCGCCGGATCTCTCGCGCGCGCGGGTCGTTCAGGCTGCACCGCACCGTATTCTCCGCCGGCAGCCGGTCGCGGATGATGCCGTCGGCGACCATCTCGCAGTCCGCCAGCACGCAGGCGCCGGCGCGAAGCGCGCGGTGCGCGGCCCCGGCCGGGGACCCGTGCCAGCGGAGATCGCCAACGATGTCGGGCATTGCGCAGGCATGCACCAGCCGGTACGCGATCGTGGCGAGCTCCGCGGGAAGCCCGCTGACGTCGGTGGCCGCCGCCACCCGCTCCGAGGAGAGCCGATAGATGGCCTCGGGGTCCCGGACGTACTCGTAGCTGCGGCTCATGGCTCCGGCGCCGGAATGCGAATCCATCCCGAATCTCGATGCAGCCGCCCCGCCGCCCGAGCCGGTGCCGCCTGTCGGTCGCTCATTCAATCGCCGGTCATGCTCCTCGGGCCATGTGGATGATCGGCGTGCGGATACGGATGGTGTCCGTGGTGATGGTCGTGCCGGTGGTGGTGTCCGTGGTGATGCTCGTCGCCGTGGTGGTGATGGTGGCCATCGCCGTCGGAGGAGCCGTCGCCGTCGGAGGAGCCGTGCGCATGGACGTGATCGCCGGTGCCGACTCCCTCCACGTGGTGGTGGTGGCTCTCCTGCGGCAGCCCCACCTCCGCCTCGAAGCCGAGGACCTGCGCGCGGTACTTGCAGAGCTTGCAGTTCATGTTGTTCTCGCCGTTCAGGATCTCGTGGACACGGTCCGTGAACGCGTCGAGCACCATGGGGTGGTCGTTGAGGTAGCCGGCCTTGAGGAACTCGATCTCCGGGTGCTCGGCCGCCACCCGGTCGGTGTGGTCGTAGATGCGCTTGACGAGCACGCCGGTGAACAGGAAGTAGGGAAAGACGACGATGCGGCGGTAGCCGAGCCGCGCCGCGTGCCGCAGGCCGGGCTCCACCAGCGGGAAGGTCACCCCGGAGTAGCAGACCTCGCCCCAGCCGAACCCGAAGCCCTCCCACAACATGCGCATGACCTTGCTGACGTTGGAGTTGGCGTCGGAGTCGGAGGTGCCCCGCCCGACCACCACCAGCATGGTGTCGTGCAGCGGGACGTCCCCGCTCGCCCGGTCCAGCGCCTGCCGGATGCGGTCCCCCGCCGCCTTGAGCATCTTCGGGTCGATGCCCAGCTCGCGGGCATAGCGGATCTCCATGCCCGGATGGCCGGCCTCGTAGGTGCGCAGCACCGACGGGATGTCGTTCTTGGCGTGGCCGGCCGCGAACAGCATCCCGGGGACCGCGAGCACCAGGTCGTGAGCGGCCTCGTGCAGCCTGTCGAGACCGTCGCGGATGATGGGGGTGGCGAACTCCAGGAATCCGCTCTCGACCTGGTACTGAGGCAGCCGTTCGCGCAGGCCCCGGGCGACTGCGTCGAACTCGTCCACCGCATTCACGTCGCGACTGCCGTGGCCGCAGATCATGACTCCGACCTTGCTCATCTCGTGCTCTCCTGGTGTCGTCCGGCTCCCTGTGGTGTGATGCCGGCGCCATGAGCGGACCCGGCCTCGAGCTTCACGTCGTGCTGGCGGCACTGCTCATCGATGCCGCCACCGGAGACCCGCCCTGGCTCTACCGGCGCGTGCCGCATCCGGTGGCGGTGCTCGGCAGGCTCGTCGAGCTCGCGGAGCGATTGCTGTACACGGCGTCGCCGCGCTGGCTGTGCGTGCTCGGCGGCGCCGCGACGGTGGTGGTGGTGGCCGGCGCCGGCATCGCGGCCGGCTGGTCGATCGACCGGCTCCTGGTCGAGCGATGGACCCACGGCTGGGTGCTGGAAGCGGTGGTCGCGAGCACCCTGCTCGCGTTTCGCGGGCTCCACGACCACGCCGGGGCGGTGGCCCGGGGTCTGGAGCGAAGCCTCGACGCGGGCCGGGATGCGGTGAGCCACATCGTGGGCCGGGACCCGGCGAGCCTGGACGAGGCGGGAGTCGCGCGCGGCGCCGTCGAATCGATCGCCGAGAACTTCTCCGACGGGGTGGTGGCGCCGCTGTTCTGGTACGTGGCGGCCGGGCTGCCGGGGCTGTTCGCGTACAAGGCCGTCAACACCCTGGACAGCATGATCGGGCACCGCACCGAGCGCTACCGCCACTTCGGCGCCGCCGCGGCCCGGCTCGACGACGTCGTGAACTGGCTGCCCGCCCGCCTGGCGGGTCTGTACCTCGTGGCGGCGGCGTGGCTGATGCCCGGCGCGAACGGCGGCCGCGCCTGGCGGGTGATGGTCCGCGATGCGCGCAGGCACCGTTCGCCGAATGCCGGCTGGCAGGAAGCGGCGGTTGCCGGCGCGCTGGATTTCGCCCTCGCGGGGCCGCGAACCTATCCCCACGAGACCGTCGACGACGCCTGGATGGGCAACGGCCGCGCCCGGCTCGACGCGGGCGACATCGAGCGCTCTCTCCATCTCTACATCACCGCCGGCACGCTGGCCGCGCTGACCCTCGCGCTGCTCTGGTGGCTCGTCTGAAGGACGGTGTCGAGGTCCAGGCTCGACTCCAGGTGCTCGGCGAGGGCGTCGAGGGTCGAATCGATCCGGCGTTCGAAGACAAGGCCGGACGCGGCCCGGCCGCCCAGGCGTTCGAGGAACGCGGCCCTGAACCCGTCGCTCGAGAACAGGCCGTGCAGGTAGCACCCCATGACCTTGCCGTCGGCGGACACCGCGCCGTCCGGCCGTCCGTTCAGGGTCAGCATGGGGGCCGACCGTGCGGGGCCGGTGGTCGCGCCCACGTGCATCTCGTATCCCCGGACCGGCTGTCCGGTCAGGTGTTCGGTGCCGCTGGCCTCCACGAGCCGCTTGTCGCCGGTCAGCTCGGTGTCGAGGTCGAGAACGCCAAGGCCCGGCTCCTCGCCCGGCTCGCCTTCGATGCCTTCGGGGTCGCGAATCCCGCGCCCGAGCATCTGGTATCCGCCGCACAGGCCCAGCAGCCAGCCGCCGCGGCGCAGGTGCGCCCGGAGGTCCACGTCCCAGCCCTGCGACCGCAGGAAGCGCATGTCGCCGATGGTGGCCTTCGAGCCGGGCAGGACCACGAGGTCGGCGTCGCCCGGCAGGGCGTGTCCCGGCTCCACGAACCGCACCTCGACACCCGGCTCGGCCGCCAGCGGGTCCAGGTCGTCGAAGTTGGCGATCCGTGAAAGCACCGGGACCGCGACCCTGAGCGCCGCGCCGCGGTGGGCTTCGGCGCCGCACCGGGCTTCGGCGCCGCGGCCCACCGCCACCGAGTCCTCCGCCGGCAGCCGGTTCGCGCGCTCGAAGTACGGGACGACCCCGAGGCAGGGCAGGCCGGTCCTGCGGCCGATGACCTCGATGCCGGAGTCGAAGAGCCGGACATCCCCGCGGAACCTGTTGATGATGCAGGCGGTCACGCGCTCGCGTTCCGACGGGGACAGCAGGAGCATGGTCCCGACGAGGCTCGCGATGACCCCGCCCCGGTCGATGTCGCCGACCAGCGCGACCGGCACATCGGCGGCCTCGGCGAACCCCATGTTGGCGACGTCGCCAGCGCGCAGGTTCACCTCCGCCGCGCTGCCCGCGCCCTCCACCAGGATCAGGTCCGCGTCGCGTCCCAGACGCTCGAACGATTCGAGGATGCGCGGGAGCAGGGTGCGTCTGAGACGGTAGTACTCCCGGGCGCGGGCGCTGCCCCACACCTCGCCCTGCACCACGACCTGGGAGCCGGCGTCGGTCTGCGGCTTGAGCAGCACCGGGTTCATGTCGCGGGACGGCGGCACGCCGCAGGCCCGGGCCTGGAGCGCCTGCGCCCGGCCGATCTCGCCGCCGTCCGCGGTCACCGCGGCATTGTTCGACATGTTCTGCGGCTTGAACGGACGCACCCGCAGGCCGCGGCGGGTGAACGCGCGGCACAGGCCCGCCACCAGCAGCGACTTGCCCACGTCGGAGCCCGTGCCCTGAAGCATGAAGCGAGCCGCCATCTCTCACCGGTTCGCGGCGGCGGGCGCGGACCCGCCCGGGCTGCTCCTTCCCCGGCGGGCAGAGCTATCCGGAAGTCGTGACGAGCGGTTCATCACACGCTCGAACGGGGTCTTCGATGCTGAAAGACCACCGATCGCCGTGCGATAGTCCGGCTTGGCGGCCAGCGACCGCGACTTCTGAATGGTCCTTCCCCGGCAGGCGGAAGGCTGGACATCTCCGCGCCCCGGCCGCACGAACCGGTGCGGCATCACGGCGGACGCGGCGGCGGGCGCGGTCAAAACTCGATGCCCTTCTGCGCCTTGACCCCGGCCCGGAACGGGTGCTTCACCATGGTCATCTCGGTGACCAGATCGGCCGCCTCGACGAGCTCGGGCCTGGCGTTCCGGCCGGTGACGACGACGTGCAGCATCTCGGGCCGGCTCGACAGGAACCCGACCACCTCGGCCACATCGAGGTAGCCGTAGCGAAGCACGATGTTGAGCTCGTCGAGCAGCACCATGTCGTACTTCGGGTCTTCGCCGCGCGCCGCCTCGATCATCCGTTTCGAGGCTTCCCATGCGTTCTTCGCGGCCCGGATGTCGCGGGCGCGGTCC
Organism: Gammaproteobacteria bacterium; assembly: GCA_965202735.1. Classification (GTDB taxonomy): domain Bacteria; phylum Pseudomonadota; class Gammaproteobacteria; order HK1; family HK1; genus HK1. Next base: position 3,476,573 of record OZ241844.1, on the reverse strand, counting down.
TGGGTCTCCCAGGTGAACCCCTCGCCCATGGTGCGGATCTCGACCTGCTCGGGAAACCGCTCCAACACCACGCGCTCGCCGGTCTGCCACTTGCCCTTCACGTACTGGACGACGCCGACCTTCATGCCGTTGCCGAGCGCGCGCACCACCAGCCCGAACGCGGCGGTGGACTTCCCCTTGCCCTTCCCGGTGTGGACGATCAGCAGGCCCTTCTCGATGGTCTTGGTCGCGAGGATCCTGTCGCGGACGGCCTTGCGCTTGCGCGCCTTCTCGTTCGCCCTGCGGTTGATCCCGTCTTCGGTGACTGCTGCTTCGGGACGTTCGTCGGTCATGGCCGTCTCGTCTCCAGCGGGCTGCGGTCCGGCGCGGAGTGCCCGCCGCCCGGACCCGTGCGCGCCTTCGCGCGCTACGCGAACCTCCTGAAGGCGATCGCGCTGCCGGCGCCGAGCACGGCCCAGAACACTGCGTTGGCGATGGCGGTGGCGACGATGAACGTCCGCAGGAGCTCGGGCGGGACCAGGGCGGTCCCGGTGTCGGGATGCGGGGCGCCGATCAGGTGCGGGAGGGCGATGAGCACCGCCCCCGCCGCCTTCCACGCCCGGCCATGTGCGAGGCCGAGCAGCGCGATTCCGGCCGCCGAGAGCGTCACGGTGACGAGCCACCACGCCTGACGGTCCGGCAACGCCGCCGCCTCCGTGCCCGGCAGCTCCGGCGGGAGGCCGAGGGCCGGCAGCGCGAAGAACGCGGCGTAGCCGCCGAGTCCCCACAGGAGCCCCTGCCGCCAGCTCACGTCGCCGCGAAGCGAGAACGCGGCCGCGAGCAGCAACGCGAATCCGATCCCCATCGCGACGTTGGCGACACCGGTCCAGAACGTGCGCTCGATCCCGTCCCGCGGTGACCAGCCGTCGTGACGATGGCCGCCGCCGTCGGCATGAGCATGAGCCTCGGGCTCGGCCTCGGGCTCTGCGGCCTCGTACGTCTCCGCCTTCAGGATGATGGGCAAGACCCGAAGCTGCTGGATGGCGGTCAGCAGGACGCCGGCCGCCAACCCGGCCGCGACGGCCGAGAACACGATGCGTCTGAACACCGGCTTCCGGTCAGTGGCAGGGGAAGGCGGCCGCGTGTCGCGTATCGTGTGCGGCGTTGTGGATGGTGTCGCCGTTGGCGAGCGCCACGCCGAACAGGATGATCACCCCGAGCATCGCCGCGGCGCACGCCGGCAGCAGACGCCTGGGATCGGGAACGGCCTGAAGGCCGGTACGAGAGTACGCCAGATTCATCATTGCTCTCCTCTTCCATCGTGCCGAGGCTCGGCATGCGACTTCGGAGGACAGCGCCAAGGCGGGAAGGACCTTGTCGCGAAGCCGCCTGCACCACCTGCCCGTAACGCAGACTCCACTGGAGGCAGGCCGGTCTCCGGACTCGCAAGCGAACCGGTTGCCCGGCCTGCTCGCCTACCGTTGCGGGGGCAGTGTCGGACTTGCGATCCGCACAGGCATCGCGCACCGACTTCCCGTTTCATCCCGGACGGCGCTGGCAAGCCGCCCGTCGGACACCTGACTCCGGGGCGCGAGTCTGTAGCATCGCCCCCGCACTGTCAACGCGCGACTCGCGGCCGGGCAGCGATTCCCGCCAGCGCCCGGAAGAGGCCGTACCGGGGTGGAATCGTGGTGCGATTTCGACCCTCGGGGCGTCGAGTCGAGGGGATTTCAGGAGCATGTCTCCGCCTGGCGGGAATTGCTGGGCCACTGGCAATGTCTGAATTAGACACCCGTATTCTCCCCTCTCCCTCCGGGAGAGGGCCGGGGGTGAGGGTGCGGGGCTGATTCGGTCCCCCTTACCCCAGCGCCCGCAGAGGCCGTGCCGCGATGGGACCGCGGCACGATTCCGGCCACCGGGGCGCACCACCGGGGCGACTGTCGCCTATACTCGACGGGCCGGATGCCGACAAGGCGAACGCACTCGGGCTCATGGAGCCTCGCGGGGATTGATGCACCATCACGCCAGGGTGACGGATGGGAAGGTGATGACGATGACTCCTGAAGCGTGGACCGTGATCGGCACCGGCGTGGTGATCCTGATCGCGATCGCGGCGACCGGCCGGCAGCTTCGCGGCGAGCTGAACGATCTCCGTGAGCAGATGAATGACCGGATGAATGGACTTCACGACCGGGTGAACGGACTTCACGACCGGATGAACGGACTTCACGACCGGGCGAACGGACTTCATGCGGAAATCGGCGGGCTGCGCGAACGCATGGCGAAGATCGAAGGGTTGCTGGAGGGCCTGCGCGAAGCGATCACCGGTCGCCGGGTCGCCTGACGAGCGGGCGGCCCGGAAGCACACGACGCACTCGCGACACCGGCGCCGGGATACGCATCCGGGTACGGAGCCGGTACCGCGGGAAGCGCACCGGCGACATGGAGTCGGGGTCCACGAACATGTAGCGTGCAGACAGTCTGCTCCGGTATCTGTCCATGAGAGGTGCGGGCAGGGACATCGCGGACGAGCTGCGCGGCATCGATCTCTTCGCCGCGCTCGATACGCGCCAGCTTCGGATCGTGATCGACAGCACCCGCGTGGTCCGGCTGGACCACGGCCAGCGGCTGTTCGACCACGGACAACCCGCCCGGCAGTTCTTCCGCCTGAACTCGGGCCAGCTCAAGCTCTTCCGCAGCTCGCCGAGCGGGGGCGAGAAGATCATCGAGATCGTCCAGCCCGGGGAGATGTTCGCGGAGGCGATGATCTTCATGGATCCCGCGGACGGCTATCCGGTGAGCGCCGAGGCCATCAGGCCGAGCGTCCTCTTCGGATTCGACAGCCACGTGATGCGCGGCGTGCTGCATGAATCGGTCGATACCTGCTTCCGGATGCTCGCAAGCCTCAGCGGCCGGCTTCGCCAGCAGGTGGACGAGATCGAGAAGCTGACCCTGCACCCGGCGGTGTCCCGCCTCGCGGGCTATCTGGTCGAGCAGGTCCCCGCCGATGTGCCCCTCTCATCCGGGATCCATCTCCCCGCTCCGAAGAACGTCATCGCCTCGCGACTCGGTATCCAGCCCGAGACGTTCTCGCGGGTCGCCGCCCGGCTGATGAAGGACGGCCTGATACGGATGCAGGGACAGGATATCGTGCTGCTCGACATGGAGGGGCTGCGGGCGCGCGCCAGGGACTGAGGGCGGCGCCCGAAGCAGGGCTGCCGGGTACACCCGCGGGAGCATTCGAAAGTCGCAGCCCTCGGCCGCCCGACCGGGATGTCGCACGGCGGCCGGCGGTCTTTCGGCATCGAAGGCCCGTTTCGAGCGTCTGACGATCCGCTCGTCACGACTTCCGGAGAGCCCTGGGTACACCCGGAAGGGAGCGCGTTCTCGCGGGATGGCGGGCTCGACACGTGGCGGGGGAATTCCCGTCAGCGTCCCGAGCGGGCCGGCGCCTGTCCCGCCGCGCCCGCGGCCTGCTCCAGCTTCAGGAACCGGGCCGCGATGGCGGCGGCGTCGTGCGGCATTCCGAACAGCGCGACCAGCCGTCCATGGGGGTCGACCAGCATGATCGAAGCGGTGTGGTCCACGAAGTAGGAGCCGTCGTCGTCCGGCTCGCCACGGAAGTACGCCGCGCCGACGTCCCGGGCGAGCCGCGCGAGCTCGCCGTCGCTTCCGGTCACCCCGATGAGCTCCGGCCCGAACGCCGCCACGTACCGCGCGAGGTGCTCCACCGTGTCCCGGGCCGGGTCGACGGACACCAGCACGTGCTGCCGGGGCGACGGGGCATGTGCGGGGAGGTCGTGCTCGACCCGGCGCAGGGTGGCGAGGGTGGCCGGGCAGATGTCCGGGCAGTGGGTGTAGCCGAAGAACAGGAAGGTCCAGACGCCGTCGAGGCGCTCGCGCGTGAACGCGCGGCCTCGATGGTCCCGCAGGGAGAACGCGCCGATCGGCCGGGGGTTCGGCCACAGCACCCCCGGCGCCGGCGAAGCTTCGTGGGCCGGCTCGCGCCACGGCCCGGCGAGCGACAGCCATCCGGCGCCGAGGCCGAGCGCGGACGCCAGCACCAGCAGGGCGGCGCGGCGCCGCCATGCACGGCGGACCGGCGGTGACGACCCGGGCGCGTCGGCGGTATCCATCGATTCGATCGGCACTCGATTCGGCCGGCACTCGCGCCGCCTGCCCCGCACGGCGCACGCGGGAGCGCTCACGAGGAGGCGAGGCTCGCATCCCTGTGAGGCCCGGCACCGGCATCCACGCGGGAGCGCTCACGGGGAGGCGAGGTCCGGTCATCTTCGAGCCCGGGGGCGTGCGGGTCGTTGATCATGATCAAGGCCGGTGGATCGCGGCCGGCGCATCATTCCGGCGGATGGGCCGGCCGGATTCCTCGAGCGGCCGGAATCCGCGAAGCCGGCCGGGGCCGTGCAGCGGCCTTCTCTTGCGGCACGGCCATACCGGGCATCCTCGTTGACGGAAGGGTACGGGGCTCGCGACGGGACGCGCCGGAGCTTCGGACGATTCGGGCGGCTTCGAGCATGGCTCGCCGGCCCGAGGCATGGCCTCGCCAGGAAACCGGGAACGGGCGCCCGCGATGGCGGCGATCTACTTCACTCTGGCCGGAATCGCGCTGTACCTGGCCGCGGACTGGCTGCTGGAACGCATGGAGGTCCGCCGCGGCGAGCGCCTGGAGCACCGCACCCTGGTGTTCTTCGGCATCCTCCTCGGACTCGCGCTCGTCACCTTTCCGCTGCTGCAGCGGCTGCTGGAGTGAGACGGGCATGACCGGCTCCCTTGACATAAATCAAGGATGGGAAGGTCGCATCCCGGCTTGGAACACCGGACTGCCGTCAGTCCGTCCGCGCGCCCGGCGCGAACGGAGCTGAGGAGGAGGGGAAATCCATGCCTGATTCCGATGAAGGCCGGCCGGCCGAAGGAGACGGCCGCGTGCCGTTCATGCAGCGCCTGCTCGACAACCCCTTTCTGCTGCTGTTCCTGGGGGTGGTCATCCCGACCGTCTTCTACCTGATCTGGGGAATCATCGAGATCGTCCAGATCCCGGTCGCGCCGTAGCACGCGCTTCCAGCCAGGTCCCGACAACCGCCATTCGACGACACGGGGAGACGATCATGGCCATCTCGCCCCCGAGCGCCCGCATCTGGTGGCGCGAACCGGTCGCCCGCACCGAGCTCGTCTGGATCGCCATCGCCTTCGTGTGGGGCCTGGTGATGTTCTTCATGATGATCTACTGGCACGGGGCCGGCGAGCAGAACCTCTCGAACGAGGCCTACCGGATCAGCGCCGAGCGCTTCACCGGGAAGACCAACGCGATGGTGGAGAGCCACAGGGTGCGCGACGAGGCCGGCTTTCCGGTGGTGCGTCCGCCGCCCGGCAGCGACGTGTACATGATCGCCCGGCTCTGGCAGTGGTGGCCGATCCTGGAGCTGGAGAAGGACCAGAGCTACCGGCTGCACCTCTCCTCGCTCGACTGGCAGCACGGCTTCTCGCTCCAGCCCACCAACATCAACGTGCAGGTGCACCCCGGCTACGAGCTGGTGATGACCGTGCAGCCGGACCGCGCCGGCGAGTACAGCGTGGTGTGCAACGAGTTCTGCGGCATCGGCCATCACCTGATGGTCGGGAAGATCTACGTGACCGAGTGACGGGAGTCCGGCTTCGCACGGGAAGGCGGATGATGTGAGTGTTCGCTCACTCACCTTGCCGGAGGGGCGGCGGCAGCCGGGAAGGGGCGGCGAAGCGGCACGGGAGCCCCGAAGCGCCGTTGGCCCTGGCTGGTGGCCGTTCCCCGGAGTCGTGGCGAAGCGGCATGGGGGCCGGAGCCACCGCCGCATGGGCCTCGAGGGCCCTCGGCGGGAGGTGGCGGACAGGAGGCGGCGAAGCGGCACGGGAGCCCGGAGCGCCGCCGCGGGGCCGGGCACCGCCCGGGCGCCTGACGGTCGAGAGACAGAGGAGGGAGCGCGATGGCCGAAGCGTTTCGCACCTGCCCCACCACCGGGCTGAAGGTCCACCTCCCCGCCGAGAACCTCATCAAGGCCAACGCGGTCGCGGCCGTGGTGTTCCTCGCGGTGGGCGGGCTGTTCGGGCTGCTGGTGGCGCTCACCCGCTGGCCGGCGGTGCACCTGCTGCCGGCGGACTGGTTCTACCTCGCGCTGACCGCGCACGGGCTCGACGTGCTGCTGGTGTGGATCATCTTCTTCGAGATGGCGGTGCTGTACTTCGCGTCCGCGGTGCTGCTCAACTGCCGGCTGGCCACCCCGCGCATCGCGTGGGCCGGATTCGGCCTGATGCTGGCCGGCGCGGTGATCGTCAACGTGGCGGTCCTGCAGGGCCAGTCGACGGTGATGTTCACCTCCTACGTGCCGATGAAGGCGGCGCCGCACTTCTACCTCGGCCTGCTGCTGTTCGCGGTGGGGGCGCTGATCGGCTGCTTCGTGTTCTTCGGCACCCTGGTCATCGCGCGCGAGGAGCGCACCTACGACGGCTCCATCCCCCTCGTCACCTTCGGGGCGCTGACCGCGGCGATCATCGCGGTGTTCACCATCGCATCGGGCGCGATCATCCTCATTCCCACCTTCCTGTGGTCGGTGGGCATCATCGAGCACATCGACACCCTCGTGTACAAGACGGTGTGGTGGGCGATGGGCCACTCGTCGCAGCAGATCAACGTCGCCGCCCACGTGGCGGTGTGGTACGCGATCGCGGCGATGGTGCTGGGCGCGAAGCCGATCTCGGAGAAGGTGAGCCGCCTCGCGTTCCTGTTCTACATCCTGTTCCTCCAGATCGCGAGCGCCCACCACATGCTGGTCGAGCCGGGGGTCAGCTCGGAGTGGAAGATCTTCAACACGAGCTACGCGATGTACCTCGCGGTGCTCGGCAGCATGATCCACGGCATGACCGTGCCCGGCTCGATCGAGGCGGCGCAGCGCCGGCGCGGGCTCACCAACGGCCTGTTCGAGTGGCTGCGCAAGGCGCCGTGGGGCAACCCGGCGTTCTCCGGGATGTTCCTGTCGCTGCTCATGTTCGGGTTCCTCGGGGGGATCTCCGGGGTGGTGATGGGGACGGAGCAGATCAACCTCATCATGCACAACACCCTCTACGTGCCCGGCCACTTCCACGGCACGGTGGTGGCGGGCACCACGCTCGCGTTCATGGCCATCACCTACCTCGTGGTCCCGCTCATCTTCCGCCGCGAGCTGGTGATGAAGAAGGTGGCGCAGTGGCAGCCCTACGTGTTCGGGCTGGGGGTGGCCGGCATCTCGGTGTTCATGATGGGGGCCGGCACCCTCGGGGTGGCCCGCCGGCACTGGGACATGACCTTCGCCGGCACCGCGCTGCCCTACGAGTACCCCGGCGCGGCGTTCCTGATGATGGGCCTGAACGGACTCTCGGCGGTGCTCGCCGCGGTCGGCGGCATCATGTACGTGGCGGTGGTGGTCGGCTCGGTGCTGTTCGGCCGCAGGGTCGAGGGGCCGGTCGAGCTCGGGCCGCCCGCCCCCCGGACGGCGGGGCCGGCGGCGGCGCCCGAAGCCGCGGTGGTCGGGCAGTACGGCAGCGCCGGCACCCTGAAGATTCCGGGCACGGTGGCGCTGGTCGGGGTGTTCTTCGTGTGCTTCGTCCTCTACTACTTCGTGAACTGGAAGTACCTCTCGGAGATATGGCCGCTCCGGTAGCGCGAGCGGCGAGAGTCCACCGGGGGCTGCGCCACGGATGCCCACTCGATCCATCCACCGGGACGCCGGCCGGGGAGCCGGGGCCATGAGCGGCGGCGCGCGCCTGCTGCTCTCGGTGTTCAAGCTGCGCATCGGGGTGGCGATCATGCTCTGCGCGCTCGCCGGGGCGGCGGCGGCTCCGGGGCCGGGCATCGGCCCGGGCTCCATGGCGGTGCTGGCGCTGGCGGTGCTGCTTTCCTCGTGCGCGGCCGGCGCGTTCAACCAGTATGCGGAGCGGGACCTCGACGCGCGCATGAGCCGCACCCGCTCGCGCCCGTTCGTCACCGGACGCTACTCCGATGCGTGGCTCTGGCCGGCCGGGATCGTGGCGCTGCTGCTGGCGGCGGTGGCTGCGGCGGCGCTCGCCGCCAACGCGCTCGCGGCCCTGTTCGTGTTCCTCGGCGCGTTCACCTACGGGGTCGTCTACACCCTGTGGCTCAAGCGGCGCACGTGGCTCAACATCGTCATCGGGGGGCTCGCCGGCAGCTTCGCGGTGCTGGCCGGCGCCGCCGCCATCGACCCCGGCCTGTCGCCGGCGCCGGTGATCCTGGCGGTGGTGCTCTTCCTGTGGACGCCGCCGCACTTCTGGAGCCTCGCCTTCGCCTTCGGGGAGGACTACCGGCGGGCCGGGGTGCCGATGCTGCCGGTGGTGGTCGGCGAACGCGCCGCGGCGCGGGTGATCCTCGCGCACACCGTGGTCCTGGTCGCGGTGTCGCTGCTGCCGTTCCTGTTCGGGATGGGCTGGATCTATCTCGCCGGCGCCGTGGCGGGCGGCGCGGTGTTCCTGCGCGGCAGCCTGCGGCTCGCCCGCGACCCCGGCCGGGCCGGCGCGATGGCGAATTTCCACGCGTCTCTCGTCCAGCTCGGACTGCTGCTGCTCGGGACGCTGGCCGACGCGGCGTTCTGAGCCGGTGGCCGGTCCGGCGCTTCGAGCGATGTTCCGGCTCGCCGCCGGCCCACTTCGCAGCCGGAATCCATCATGACTCCGCAGCCGGGTCTTCGAGCGGTTTCACGGCCCGCCGCCGGCCCGCTTCGCAACCGGAATTCGCCATGACTTCGTGGACGGGTCTTCGAGCGATGTTCCGGCTCGCCGCCGGCTCGCTTGCAATGGCCCTCGCCGCGCCGACGGTCGGCGCGGCGGACGCATCGGGCGGCTTCGACGCCGAGAAGGCGTTCGCCCGCAGCCAGGGCGCCATCGGCGTCCAGCTCGACGACCTCCGCTTCGTCGATACCCGCGGGCGCCGCGTCGGGCTCGGCGACCTGCGCGGCAGGCCGCTCGTCCTGAGCCTCGTCTACACGAGCTGTCCGGATACCTGCAACGTCGTGACCCGCAGCCTCGCGCGCACGGTGCGGTCGGCGCGGCAGGCGCTGGGAGAGCGGAGCTTCTCCGTCGCCACCGTCGGCTTCGACCATCGTTTCGACACCCCGGAGCAGATGCGCATGTACGCGGACCGGCAGGGGGTGTCGATGTCCGACTGGCTTTTTCTCAGCGGCGACCCGGCGACCATCGGCCGGCTCCTCGACCAGCTCGGCTTCACCTGGGCCGAATCGCCGCGCGGATACGATCACCTCGCGCAGACCACCGTGATCGACGGGCAGGGGCGCGTCTACCGCCAGATCTACGGCGACAGCATCGCGGCGCCGTTCCTGGTCGAGCCGCTCAAGGAGATCGCGCTCGGCCGGCCGGCCGGTCCATCCGCCCTCGGCGACTGGATCGAGCGCGTGAGGCTGCTGTGCACGGTCTACGATCCCAATGCCGGCCGCTACCGCTTCGACTACTCGATCTTCGTCGCGGCCGGCGTGGGCCTGGTGTGTCTGGGCGCGGTGGGCGCGTTCATCGCCCGGGCCTGGCGCGACGGCGGGCGGGCCCGTCACTCCGCCTGAGGCGCACCGAATGACAGTCATGGCGCATCCGCGCTCCGGACGCGGACCATGTCATTCCCCTTGCTCGCGGGAATGACGGCCGCTTTCTCGTGAATCCGGCGTGAGCCCGAAGTCCGTACTGGGAAGCGCGCTCGAGCGCGTGGAAAGCGGCTTCGACGCGGCGTTCACGCCGGCGCTGAATCCGCTCTGCCAGCTCGGCGCCCTCGCCTGGTTCTTCTACTGGATCGTGGCCGCCACCGGGATCTACCTCTACGTCTTCTTCGACACCGGCGTCGAGGACGCCTACGCCTCGATCGAGCGCATCACCCACGTGCAGTGGTACGCGGGCGGCGTCATGCGGAGCCTCCACCGCTACGCCTCCGACGCGCTGGTGCTGGTGGTGATGCTCCACCTGCTGCGCGAGTACCTCCTCGACCGGATGCGCGGCGCGCGCTGGCTCGCGTGGTTCACCGGCGTGCCCCTCCTGTGGCTGATGTTCGCGGCGGGGCTGAGCGGCTACTGGGTGGTGTGGGACGAGCTGGCCCAGTACGTGGCGGTCGCGACCACCGAATGGCTCGACGCGCTGCCGCTGTTCGGCGAGCCGATCGCCAGGAACTTCCTGCATCCGAGCACGCTGGGCAGCCGGTTCTTCACCCTCCTCGTGTTCATCCACATCTTCGTGCCGCTCGCGATGCTGTTCGTGATGTGGGTCCACATCCAGCGCCTGTCGCGCCCGCGGGTGAACCCCCCGCGGCTGCTCGCGCTCGGCACGCTCGGGACGCTCCTCGCGATCTCGATCGCCCGGCCCGCGGTGAGCCACCCCCCCGCCGACCTCGCCCGGGTCCCCGGAACGCTCGATCTCGACTGGTTCTATCTCTTCCCCCTGCCCCTGCAGGACCACTGCCCCGGACTCGCGCTGTGGGGGGCGGTGGCCGCCCTGACGCTCCTGCTGCTCGCGGTGCCGTGGCTTCCGCCGCTGCGCCGGACGCCCGCGGCCGTCGTCGACCTCGACAACTGCAACGGGTGCGGGCGCTGCGTGGCGGACTGTCCGTTCGACGCGGTGATGCTCCGCCCCCGCAGCGACGGCGCCGCCTTCGCCGAGGAGGCGGTGGTCGACCCCGACACCTGCGTGCGCTGCGGCCTGTGCGTCGGCGCCTGCCCCAGTGCGACTCCCTTCCGCCGGCGAAGCCGCCTGTCTCCCGGCATCGACCTGCCCGAAATCCCGATCGCGGCGTTGCGCGAGCGGGTGATCGACGCCGCCGGGGCCATCGAGGGGCCGGAGCGGGTCCTGGTGTTCGGCTGCCGTCACGGCGTGGCCCTCGACGGTATCCGCAAGACCGGCGCGGGCGTGGTGGCGCTGCCGTGCATCGGGCACCTGCCTCCGTCGTTCATCGACTTCCTGGTGACGCGGGGGCGGGTCGACGGGGTGCTCCTCACCGGCTGCCGGGCCGGGAGCTGCCACTACCGGCAGGGCATCGACTGGATGGAGCAGCGCATCGGCGGCGAGCGGGACCCGTACCTCCGCCGCCGCGTGCCGCGGGAGCGTGTCGCATGGACGTGGCCGGGCGTGAGCGGCGGCGCGCGGCTGCGCCGCCGGATCGAGCGCTTCCGGAAAGAGCTGCGAGCCGCCGGCCCCCATCGGCGCGCCGCCACCGAAGCGGAGGGCGAAGCATCGAGGGCGGAGCGGCGAGGTAGGCCGGCCGGTGATGCCGGCCACGCGCACACCGGCCACGCGGGCGCGCCGGACGACTCCGACAATGCCGGACGCCCCGGCCCGCCGGGCCCGGTGACGGGAGGCCGGTGACATGGCGACGGCCGCGACTGTCCTCAACGCGCTTTCCGGTGGCGCGCCGGATGCGCCCCGGGGCCGACCCCGGAGGAGCCGGCCACCCGCCGCCCTCAACGCGCTTTCCAGTGGCGCGCCGGATGCGCCGCAGGAGGCCGGTGACGTGGCGACCCGCTCCCAGAGCCAAGGCCACTCCCGGAGCCAAGGACCGGACACATCGGCGGGAGGTCGGTGACGTGTCCTCGCGCGTCGTCCGGGTGGTCGCGCAGCTTGCGCTCCACGCCGGACGCCCCGGCCCGCCAGACCCGGTGACGGAAGCTCGGTAGCGTGTCTTCGCGTGTCTTCCGAGTCGCCGCGCAGCTCGCGCTCTACGCCGGGTTCGCGGTCGTGGTCGCGACCTTCTCGGCCCGTCCGCCCTACCAGCGGATCGCTCCGGACCAGGCCGTGGTCAAGCTGAGCTTCAGCCACGCCGGCGAACGTCGCGAGCCCTGCCGCACCCTGAGTGCGGAGGAGCTCGCCGCGCTTGCCGCGAACATGCGCTCGGGCGTCGACTGCCCGCGCGAGCGCGTCCCCGTCGTCGTCGAGCTCGAGATCGACGGCGAGCGCGTCTACCACGCGGCGCTGCCGCCGTCCGGCCTGGCCGGAGACGGTCCTTCCTCGGTCTACGAGCGTTTCGACATCCCCGCCGGCCCGCACCGGATCCGGGTCCGCCTGCGCGACACCGGGCGCGCGAGCGGCTTCGACCATGAGCGCGAGGTCGAGGTCCGGCTCGCCGAGCGCCAGAGCTTCGTCATCGACTTCCGGCCGGAGCTGGGCGGGTTCCGGTTCCTGTAGCCCCGTCCGCTTGCGTCGTCGGGAGCCGTACATCGCCATGGACGTACGCCGGAATGCACGTATATTGCGGGCGTGTCCGATGCTGGTGGGAGCGTGGCGCTGCCGGCGTGCGAGGCGGTTCGGACTCGAGCAAGAGGACGCACGCTCGGCGATGCGCATGCGGTGCCTGCGAAGACTCGGGAGCCAGTCTGGTGGATGACCTCCGTGATGTGTGACGTTCCAGCATGACCCGAGTAGCAGTCAGTCCGGAAGTCCTTCGCTGGGCTCGGGAGCGCGCCGGGCTCGAGTTGGCCGACCTGCGCGGCCGGTTCCCGAGGTTGGCGGACTGGGAAAGCGCATCCATCCGGCCCACGTTGAGACAGTTGCAGGGCTTCGCCAAGGCGACACGGGCGCCATTCGGCTTTCTTTTCCTGCCGGAACCGCCGGCGATGCACTTGTCGTTTGCAGACTTCCGCACGGTCGAAAACCGACGACCCCAGGGCATCAGCCCGGAGCTGATGGACACCGTCCACCTCATGCGGCGACGGCAGGCATGGCTGCGGGAAGAGCGGATGGAAGCTGAAACCGGGCCGGTGGGCTTCGTCGGCGCCGCGTCGCTTTCGGACGACCCGGCGGCCATCGGCCGGGACATGCGGCGGGTGCTTGGGCTGGTTGACGGCTGGGCGACGCGGGTGCCGACCTGGACGGCTGCCGTGGGCGAGCTGCGCAGGGCCGTCGAAGCACTCGGCGTCATGGCGGTGATCAACGGCATCGTCGGCAACAACACCCATCGCAAGCTGGATGTGAACGAGTTCCGCGGCTTTGCCCTGAGCGACCCCCATGCCCCGTTGATCTTCGTCAACGGGGCTGACGCCAGGTCCGCCCAGATGTTCACCTTCGCGCACGAATTGGCGCATTTGTGGCTGGGCGATGCGGGCGAAGGTTTGTCCGGCTTCAAGGGGCTGCAACCGGGCGGCGGAGAGGTAGAGCGGTTTTGCGATCGGGCGGCGGCCGAATTCCTCGTGCCTTCTGCAGAGATTCGCTCCGCCTGGCGTCGGGCTGCCGGTAACGAAGCACCTTTGGAGAATCTGGCCAGGCGTTTCAAGGTCAGCCCGGTAGTGATCGGGCGTCGGGCAATGGATCTGGGCTTGATGGAAGGTGACGAATTCTTCAGGTTCTACAACGATCATGCTCGAAGGGAACACCGAAAAAGACAGACGGGAACGGACGGCGGAGATTTCTACAACAATCAGAATAATCGCGTCGGCCGGCTCTTCGCTTCCCACCTGATACGGGCGGCCAGGGAGGGACGCATCGGCTTCAAGGACGCCTGCGACCTGACAGGACTGTATGGTGGCACGTTCCAGGAGTATGCCCGCAAGCTCGAAATCACGCTGCCATGAGCTCGGCACCCGGCTATCTCATCGATTCCGACGTGCTGATCACGGCGAAGAATCGATACTACGCGTTTTCGATTTGTCCGGGGTTTTGGGACAGCGTCCTGCACGGCCATTCGCTCGGGCACATCCACAGCATCGATCGTGTCAGACAGGAATTGCTCCTCGGCCGCAGTGACGATGACCTGGTGGAGTGGGTCGGTCAGTCCGTACCCGCAGGCTTCTTTCTCGGCAGCGACAGTGAGGAAGTCGTCGCCGCCTTCACTCGGGTCATGCTCTGGGTAACGCGCCACGCACAGTATCACGACGAAGCCAAGGCCAAGTTCGCCAGCGGTGCGGACGGCTGGCTGGTCGCTCACGGTGTGGCAAGCGGAAAGATCGTTGTCACCAACGAGCAACCACGCCCGGAGTCACGCAACCAAATCAAGCTGCCCGACGTCTGCAATGCCTTCTCCGTCGATTTCGAAGATACCTTCGCCATGTTGTACAAGCTCGGTGTCAAATATCACTTTTCACTCAATGAATCCGCATTCGATTTGATGACGGACGGCCATCGCGGAGTTGGGCGGAAAGATGAGAGTTGATTTTTTCATGGATATCGATATGCAATTTCTTGATCGGGATGTTATACATTATTCCTGCGCAGAGGCTTCGGTGAGGAGTGGCGGTCAGGCGGGCGGCGGCGCATCCCACCGGTGCAGGGCGGCGTCGTGGGTCGAGAAGTGCACGGAGAACCAGCGTTCCAGATCTCCGGCGAACCGATCGAGGTCCGCGTACCCCGCCTCCTCGTAGTCGTCCATCAGGTCCCGGATCTCGTCGAGGAGCCGCTCGTGGTCCGCCTTGTGCGCCGGGAATTCGGCGTATCGCCCGTCGCGCATCAGCTTCTCCTCCAGGGCGAAGTGGCTGGAGATCTTCGAGAACAGCTCGCCGAGGAAGTCCGTCACCGTGTTCTCGGACCCGGGCTGGTACAGGCGTGCGTGCAGCTCGTTGATGAGGTCGAACAGCGCCCGGTGCTCGTGATCGACGTCCGGGATGCCGAGGCTGTACTCCGGCCTCCATGCGAGCAGCGGCGCGCGGGCACCTTCGCCGGCGGTCGGGGATGAATCCGGGGTCTCGCTCATCGCGGTCGACGTGGCGGTCGGGGTGACGATGGATGCAGGGCGGCCGAGTCACCCTTCAGTGTACCGCTTCACGAAGGCGACCCGTAGGGAGAAATGGCCCCGTCAGCAATTCCCGCCAAGCGGGAGCAGGCCCCTGCAATCCCCTCGACCGGACACCCCGAGGGGCGAAATTGCGCCGGAATCCCGCCACGGTACGGCCTCTCCGGACGCTGGCGGGAATTGCTGGAGAAACGGCCCCGTCAGCCATTCCCGCTAGGCGGGAACAGGCCCCTGCAATCCCCTCGACCGGACGCCCCGAGGGGCGAAATTGCGCCGGAATCCCATCACGGTACGGCCTCTTCCGGGCGCTGGCGGGAATCGCTGCGGCTCCGTGGAGAAGCGGACTCCCGGTCGACATCAAGCCGCGGAGATCTCCCCGACCGCGGTCAGGACGCCAGCCGGCGCCGCCGGCATCGGCCAAGCCGCGGCCGTCTCCCCGACCGCGGTCAGGACGCCGGCCGGCGCCGCCGGCATCGGCCAAGCCGCGGAGGTCTCCCGGACCGTGTTCAGGGCGCCGGCCGGCGCCTCGATCGCCCGTCGTGCCACTGCATGAGCATGACCCCGGCGAGCACCATCGCTCCCCCGACGAGCTGCGTGGCGCCCAGCAGCTCGCCGAACAGGGCGCGCGCCGCGGTGATGCTGACCACCGGCTGGACGTTCGTGAGCATCGCGGCCTTCAGCGCCCCGATCCGGGCGACGGCGACGTAGTAGAGCGGCAGCGATACGCACTGCAACGTGACGACTCCCAGCATCCCGGCCCACCCGGCTCCGGACACGGGGAGCTGCACGCTGCCGGTCGCGAGCGCCAGCGCCGGCAACGCGACGGCCGCCGTTACCGCCATGTGGAACATCGCCACCAGCGGATGGATGTGGCCCGCGAGCCGCACCATCCCCACCGAGTTCAGGGCCACCGCGACCGCGGCGCCCAGCACCAGCGCGACGCCCCGCGGGTCCGACGCGCCGAGCGACGCCCCGAGCATCGTCGCCAGCCCCGCGAATGCCGTCGCGACCGCGACCACCTTCGCGGGGGCGGGCCAGGCCCGGTCCGTCACCGTCTGGATGAGGGCGATCAGAGGCGGGAAGGTGAAGAAGAGCAACGCGGTCAGCCCGATGGAGATGAACTCCACGGCGCCGACGTTTCCGTAGAACCCCATCGACATCAGCAGTCCGAGCGCCGCGCAGCGCAGGCGGTCCGTGCGCCGCAGGCCAAGCGTGCGCCCCGTCGCCCGGCAGTACACGAACAGCGCCCCGGCGAGCGCGAGCGAGCGCACCACGGCGACCGTCAGCCCGTTGGTGCCGCCCTCGTAGGCATAGCGTGCGATCGCGATCGCGAGTCCGAGCCCGACCGCCGAGAGCAGCGCCAGCAACACGCCGTGCGCGTCGCGGGGACGGAGCGTTCGCGGCCGGCTCGCACGACGCGGCGGCGTTCCGGCCGGCATCAGGCGGGCGCGCCACCGGTCACGAAACGCAGCAGCTCCTCGACGACGGGGGCCCGGAACTGCTGCTTCTGGTGCACGAAGGAGAACGGCCGCTCGACCGGCGGGTCGAGGTCCACGGCCCGCAGCGTGCCGAGCTCGATCTCCTTTCGCAGGGTCGCAATCGAAATGACGGTGACGCCGAGGCCGGCTCCGACCGCGCCCTTGATCGCTTCGGGGCTCCCGAGCTCCATCACCACGTCGAAGTCTTCGAGGGACAGGCCGGCCGCCCGGGCGTGCTCGAGGAACACCTCCCGGGTGCCGGAGCCTTCCTCGCGCAGGATGAGCGGAACCCCGCGCAACGCCCCGAACGGAATGCGGGGCTCGTGGGCGAGCGCGTGTCCGGGGGGGAGGGCGACGACGAGCCGGTCGACGTCGTAGCGCCGCACCGCGAGGCTGCGGTTGTGCACCGGGCCCTCGACGAGCCCGAGATCGATCCGGTTCTCCACCACCATCTGCACGATGCCGTCGGTGTTGGACATCAGGAGGTTGATGCCGACCTCCGGGAACCGCTGCTTGAAGTCCACGAGCAGCCTCGGCAGATCGTATTCCGCGATGGTCATGCTCGCGCCCAGCATCAACGTGCCGGCCATGTCGTCGGTCAGCTCCCTGAGCGCACCGTCCATCTCCGCGTACAGCGCGAGGATGCGGCTCGCGTACTCCTCCAGCCGCCGTCCCGCCGCGGTCAGCTCGATCTGGTTGTGCTCCCGGTCGAAGAGCCTGGTGTTGAAATGCTCCTCGAGCTGGCGGATCTGAAAGGTCACGGCCGGCTGGGTCATGTGCAGCCGCTTGCTGGCGCGGGTGAAGCTGTTGAGCTCCGCGGCCGCGTGAAACACCTGCAGGCGGCGGTCGATCACGGTGCGCGCTCCGGGGAGGGGCGCGCGGCGGGGCGCCGGGGCGAAACGGCTCCGGTACGGGTGGCTGGCAGCTTCATCGGCCGATCGTCCTCCCGGCGCTCTCTCCGGCTTCTCCACCCGCAGCCATTCCCGCCGACGCCCGGAGAGGCCGTACCGCGGGGGGATTCCGGCGAGACTTCGACCACCGGAGCGCCCGGGCGATGGGATTTCGAGGACATGTTCCCGCCCGGCGGGAATTGCCGCTCCACCCCCGCGCCACGGCCCGGCCGGCGGGTCCCGTCGGTCGCTCGTCCTTCCGTCTCCCTCCCCGCCGATAAGCGTAGCTTATGCCGGCTCAAGAGAAAATTGCTTGCCCTGGCCGAACATCTCCCTATCGTTGACGCAGGCGGTCCCGTCGCGCATCTGGCGCCAGCCCGCGAAGCGATGGCCGGACCCCGTGCCGGCGCCGGTGAACGGCACGGCGGTCCGTGGCCATGCCGGTTCGGTGCGGCACGCACGCCGAACATCGGGACCGGTCGGCGAATCCCGGCACCGTTCGCGGATGGCGTGACCTGTTCGACGAGCGAGTCCGGCCCGGTCCATGATCCGCACATGCGGCCAGGAGGTCTGCGGGGAGGGAAGTGCCCCGCGAAAGACCTCCCGCGGTCCGCGCAGCCACGGCCAGGAGGTGCTTTCGATGGCGAGTCTCGTTCGCCCGCACGGCGGTGCGTCACTGCGGCCCCTGATGCCCGAGGGCGAGGCGCTCGCCGAGGCCCGCAAGCGGGCGGGACGGCTGCCCGCGGTGCGGGTCACCTCGCGCGAGGCGGGGGACATCGTGATGCTCGGGATCGGCGGGTTCACCCCGCTCGCCGGCTTCATGGGGGAGGCGGACTGGCGCGGCGTGTGCGACGAGATGCGCACCGCGGACGGCCTGTTCTGGCCCATCCCGATCACGCTGTCGGTCGATGCCGGCGCCGCCGCCGCGATCGCGGCCGGCGACGAGGTCGCGCTGACGGGCCCCGGCCCCGGCGATAGTGACAGCGATAGCGATAGTGATGGCGACGGCGGCCCGGCGCCGATGGCGATCCTGGAGGTCTCCGAGAAGTACACCATCGACAAGGCCCACGAGTGCCGCTCGGTCTTCCGCACCACGGACCCGGAACATCCCGGGGTGAGGATGGTGATGGAGCAGGGCGAGGTGAACATCGCCGGGCGCCTGACGGTGCTCTCCGCCGGAAGCTTCCCCGACGAGTTCGGCGCGCTGTTCCTGACCCCGGCCGAGACCCGGGCCCGGTTCGAAGCGAACGGCTGGAGCACCGTCGCCGCGTTCCAGACCCGCAACCCGATGCACCGCTCGCACGAGTACCTGGCCAAGATCGCGATCGAGATCTGCGACGGGGTGCTCGTCCATTCGCTGCTGGGCAACCTGAAGCCCGGCGACGTCCCGGCCCCGGTGCGGGCCCGCGCCATCGACACACTCATCGAGCACTACTTCGTCGCGAACACCGTCATGCACGCCGGCTATCCGCTCGACATGCGCTACGCGGGGCCGAGGGAGGCGCTGCTGCACGCGCTGTTTCGCCAGAACTACGGCTGCTCGCACCTGCTCGTCGGGCGCGACCATGCGGGGGTCGGCGACTACTACGGCCCGTTCGACGCCCACCACATCTTCGACGAGATCGACGCGGGGTCGCTGGAGACGCAGCCGATCCGGATCGACTGGACCTTCTGGTGCGACCGCTGCGCGCAGATGGCGTCGATGCGCACCTGCCCGCACGACCCGCGGGACCGGTTGCTGCTCTCGGGGACGAAGCTGCGCAAGATGCTCTCGGAGGGCGACGAGGTGCCGGACACCTTCAGCCGCCCCGAGGTTCTCCGCATCCTGCGCGGGTACTACGAGGGCCTGTCGGCGGAGGAGAACGTCAAGGTGGAGCTCAAGGGGCATTCCGGCGCCTGAGGCGAAGCCGGGGAGCCCGGCCGGGCGGAGCTGAAGAGGATCGAGTCGCCCTCGGACCTCGTGCGGGTGGCGGCTCGCGCGCTGCGAGACGGCGGAGGCGCTTCCCGCCCGCGCGGCATCGGGCGCGGGGCGCCGGGGAAGGGCGCAGGAGCTGACGCGCAAGGGCGCGCCGCCCGGGGCGTTGCACCGGCCGGTCAGTCCACGATGCCGGTCAGTCCACGATGTGATAGACCGGAGCCTTCTCCAGCTCCCACTCGCCCGAGTGCCGGTCGTAGCGCGACAGGGTGAAGCAGTGCCACTCGTCGTCGTCGAGCTTCGGATGGTCGGCGCGGTAGTAGTACCCCGGCCACCGGGTCTCCTCGCGGAACATCGTGTGCCGCGCCACCGACTCCGACGCCAGGACGCGGTGGTGGAGCTCCCACGCCCGTTGAAGCTGATGCAGGTCTTCGGCCGCGAGGTGGTCGAGGTCCTCCTTCAGCATCCCCAGCAGCTCCAGCCCCCGGGTGAGGAGCGGCTCGTTGGTCGTGTAGTGGGCGCTGATGCCGCCGACGTACTCGTCCATGAGCTTCTCCAGCCGCTGGAGACCGTTGATGGGCAGGATGTAGCTCGGTGACACGGTGCCCGCGACGATTTCGTTGCGGCCGACCCTGTAGTTGTCCAGAGGCTGGAAGATGACCCGCCCGAGGTCTTCGTACTGCCGCTCGCCGACCCGGGGCTGCTCGTTGCCGAGGGACATCACGTAGTTGACGGCCGCCTTGGCCGCGATCCGGCCCTCGGTGAAGGAGCCGGACGAGAACTTGTGGGCGGTGCCGCCGATGGTGTCGCCGGCGCCGAACAGGCCGTCGACGGTCATCATGCGGTTGTATCCCCACTGGTACTCGTCGGGCGCGTAGTCCGACGGTCCGCTCGCCCAGGCGCCGGAGCACGTGGCGTGCGAGCCCATGACGTAGGGCTCCGAAGTCGTCAGCTCCGGATTGATGTGCTTCGGATCGATGTTCTGGGACGCCCACACCACCGCCTGCCCGATGGTCATGCCGAGGAAGTTCTCCCAGCCGACGGTCTCCTTGTGGGGGTCCTGGAACGCCTCCTTCGTCACCATGCGGATCGGCCCGTTGCCCGCCTTCACCTCCTCGAGGAAGGCATGGTTGCGCAGGCAGGTCGGCACCGGGTGCCGGTCGACGTAGTCCCCGACCAGCGCCCTGGTGTGGTCGTACCACCGGGACTCGTACTCCTGGCCGTAGGCGTTCTCGGTGTAGGTCTTGAGGTGCAGGAAGTAGGCGCCGACCGGGCCGTAGCCGTCCTTGAACCGGGTGAGGACGATCCGGTTCTCCATCTGCGTCATCTTCGCGCCGGCGAGGATCGGCAACGCATAGGCGGAGGCGCTGCTCCACGGTGCGTACCACGTCCGGCCCATGCCCTCGCCCACCGCGCGGGGCTTGTAGATGTGCGATGCGCCACCGGCGCAGACGATGACCGCCCTGGCCCGGAAGACGTGGAAGTCGCCGGTGCGCACGTTGAAGCCGACGGCTCCGGCGACCCGGTTGGACTTGCCCTCGTCCATCAGCAGGTGGGTCACCATGATCCGGTTGTAGACCTCGGTGGCCGCCTTGCGGGCGGCCTCGGCGACGATCGGCTTGTAGCTCTCGCCGTGGATCATGATCTGCCACTTGCCTTCGCGCTGGTAGCGGCCGGTCTCGGGGTCCCGCATGATGGGCAGGCCCCACTCCTCGAACTTGTGCACGGTGGAGTCGACGTGGCGCGCGATGTCGTAGCCGAGGTCCTCGCGCACGAGGCCCATGAGGTCGTTGCGCGCGTACCGGACGTGGTCCTCGGGCTGGTTCTCGTCCCACTGCATGCCCATGTAGCAGTTGATGGCGTACAGGCCCTGGGCGACCGCGCCGCTGCGCTCGATGTTCGCCTTCTCCACGCACACGATCCTGAGATCGCGTCCCCAGTACCGGGACTCGTAGGTGGCGCCGCAGCCGGCCATGCCGCCGCCGACCACGAGGACGTCCGCATCCACGAATACCGTCTTCCGCCGGTTGAACAGTCCCATCAGACCACTCCCTGCCTGAGCTGGTCCGGCGTCAACGCCGGAAGGCTTGCGATGTTGAGGGCATCGGGCTCGTGCGCGAGCTCCTGCGACCGCATGGCGTCGGCGCCCGGCGCGGGCAGCTCGGCCGGCGACGGGATCGACCCCCACGCGGTCGTCCGGATCGGGGAGACGAAGTTCTTCACCCGTCCGTCCCGGAACTCGATGCGCCAGGAGATCGTGCCCTTCGCTTCCTCGCGCAGCGCCCGCACGCTGTGCCCCAGCGGGGCGAAGTCGGCGTAGCCGCGGGCGTCGATGGCGTTCTGGGGGCAGGCCTTGACGCAGGAGTAGCACTCCCAGCACATGTTGGGCTCGATGTTGTAGGCGCGGCGATAGGTCCTGTCGATGTGCATGATGTCCGATGGACAGATATCCACGCAGTGTCCGCAGCCGTCGCAGCGGGTCATGTAGACGAAAGTTGGCATGGGATTCGACCAGTTGTCGGGGGAACGGAGAGATTCGGCGGCGCTTCAGTAGTTCTGGGGCAGCCGGCGGGCGCTGCCGAACACCTCCGGCTTGTCGGCCGGTGGCGGCAGGCTGCTTCGCGACCCGTCCGCTTCGGATACGCGTTTCTGGAGCGCCGCGGCGGGCTTGAAGAACATGTGCGCGAACTTGGACCAGGGAACCGATCCGAACAGCACGGTGGTCGCGATGACGTAGAGGATGAAGAGCACGCCGGTCCACCCCGATGCGCCCGCTCCCTGCAGGAACGACCACACGAGCCCCAGGGTCACGCTCGCGAGGAGCGAGAGGATGAAGAGGTCCGCGTGCATGACGCGAAACGGCGAGCTGCCCTCGGCCGAGACGTCGGCGCGGATGACGAACCAGAACCAGTATCCGCCGGCGCAGACCATCAGCGCCCCGACGTGCCACAGCACCGGCAGGACGGGCGGCGCCGGAGGGTCCGCGCTCGGATAGCCGAAGACCATGACCGCGGTGGTGACGACGTAGGCGAGAAAGCCGTACATCGTCAGGAGGTGGGCGATCCTCCGCCGCACGGTGCAGAACTCCGCCGAAGTCAGCACTTCCACGCAGAGCGTCCGGACCGCCAGCGATGCCAGCTCTCCGCCGCCGACCCGCCTCGACCCCCTGCTCGTCGAGCTGCGCCAGCTCTCGAAGAAGTATCTGGCGCTTCCCTTGTGAATGATGTCGAACACGGTGCCGGCCACCACCAGGACGATCATCACGATGACGTACGCCTGCATGACGGCCGGCGCAATGAACGCCGGGAGCTCGGCGAAGGGATTGTGGGTGAACATGGAAGTGGTTCTCCGGGCCGCTGTCGATCGTCAGCGGAATCCTCGAGTGCCGCCCGATTATCGTCCAGTCCGGCGCCGCAATCACCCAAGGATTGTTTATGACAGGATTATGATTCGCCGCTCGAAACCGTTCCGGCGGCAAGCCTGGTCTGCGTCAGCGGCTCGCTCACAGTGTACACTTGGAAGTGACATTTGCAGGAGCACTCGAAATGGAGATCACCGCCAAGACACTGAGAAGCCGGGTGGGAGAAGTATTGGCGCACCTGGACCGAGGTGAACCGGTAATCATCACCTACCGTGGCAAGCCCCGGGCAAGGCTGGTGGGTATCGAGGCCGAGGGGGAGGCGACGCACCGCGGCGAGGGGAGCTTTCCCGCCTTCGGCATGTGGGCGGACCGCGACGACCTGAGCGACGTGGACGCCCATGTTCGAGGCCTGCGCAAGAGACGGTGGCATGCTGATTGATACCGACGTATTGATATGGTTCATGCGTGGACGCAGCTCGGCCCGGGATGCCGTTCGGGAATGCCTCTCCGTCGAATTGTCGGCGGTGACCTGCATGGAGCTCGTCCAGGGTGTCCGTGACAAGGAAGAACTCCGCTCGTTGCGTCACACGATTCGGCTCAACGGGTGGCGGGTGCTCCCCCTCACGGAGGACATCGGCCACCGGGCGACAACGTACATCGAAAGCTACGCCCTGTCGGACGGCATGCGTGTTGCGGACGCACTGATCGCCGCTTCCGCCGTGCAGTCCGGCACCTCCCTCATGACCGCGAACGTCCGCCACTACAAATGCATTCCCGGCATCGTGCTGGAGCAGTACCACCCGTAGATACGGCAGCGGTGGAGTCGATCTCCTGCGCCTTCGACCCGCGCCTGTAGCCCGGCGATCCGGGACATTGTTCTCTCGAACGTGCGCATTTCCACCAGGAGGGCATCCGTTCCGACGTCCTGAGCGCATCGATCGGTAGCGGTCGACAGCGCCCCGCCCGTAACAGACGTCTGGCGAGAGCCACAAGCCTTCGGAAGCTCCCGCTCAGAAGCTCCCGCCGCGCGCGGCCTGTCCTCCGTCGATGGTGACGACGATTCCGCTCAGGTAGCTCGCGCGCTCGGAAGCGAGGAACACCACGACGTTCGCGACCTCCTCCACCGAAGCGGCCCGGCCGAGCGGCAGCTTCGAGAAGAACTCGTGCCACCTCGAGCCGTCCCCCAGCTCCGACTCCGCCCGCGTGGTGAGCAGCGTGCGGATGCGATCGGTCGCGACCGCGCCGGGGTTCACGCCGAGGATGCGCACCCCGTGGTCGATGCTGGTGCTGCCGATGCCGCGCGTGAACGCCATGAGCGAGGCGTTGCCGGTGGTGCCCGCGATGTAGCCGGCGTCGAACTTCTCTCCCGCGAGCCCGATCACGTTGACGATCACCCCGTGGCCGCGCTCCCGCATGAGGCGATGGAACTGGCGGGTGGTGTTGATGTAGCCGAAGACCTTCAGATCCCACGCCTCGCGCCAGCGCGCCTCGCCGACCCGGTCGATGTCGCCGCCCGGGATGGCGCCGGCGTTGTTGACCAGGATGTCGGCGTCGCCGCAGCGCTCCGCGAGCTCCTCCGCCGCGCCGCGGGCGGAGAGATCGAGGGGATGGACCCGGGCGTCGACCTGGTGGCTCGAGCGGATCTCCCGGCTTGCCGCTTCCAGCAGATCGCGGCTGCGGGCGGCGAGATGCACGTTCGCGCCCTCCGCCGCGAACAGCTCGGCGCACCCTCGCCCGATACCTTTCGACGCGCCGGTCACCAGCACCGTCCTGCCCCTGAGATTCAGATCCATCGAACGTCTCCTCCGGTCAGGAATTCCCGCCAGGCGGGAACAGACCCTCGAAATCCCCTCGACTCGACGCCCCGAAGGTCGAAATCGCACCACATTCCAACACGATACGGTCTCTTCCGGGCGCTGGCGGGAATCGCTGTCCTCCGGTCGTGTTCGGAGCTGCCGCGGGCCGCTCCGCCTCGGGCGCCGCACCCGGCACGGCGCCGGCCCCGCACGGCCAGAGCTCATTCATCCGGCCTGCCTCCCGGCCAGACCGGGCTCTGCGCCAGGTTCGGCCACCCGATCGGAGCGCGGCAGCCCCGGGCCGCATCCGCCGGATCGGCTCCGGTGTCCCAGTTCGCGGCCACGTACCGATGCCCGGTGTACGCGCCCCCGGCCTCGGAGCAGAGCCAGAGGACCGGCGGCACCATCGCCGACGGCGGGATCATCGCGCTCCGGTCGAAGCCGGCCTCCACGGGCACCATGGGGGTGTCCGACGGTCCGCCGGGCACCACCACGTTCACCGTGACGCCCCGGCCCCCGAACTCCGCGGCGTGTCCCGCCGACATCGCCTCGAGCCCGGCCTTGGCCGGGCCATAGGGGTGGAACCGCCCGCGCAGCATGGTGAAGAAGCTCGTGGTGACGTTCACGATGCGCCCCCAGCCCTGCGCGAGCATCCCGTCGATGGCGGCGCGGGTCATGTACCACGCCCCGGAGAGGTTCACGGTGACGAACCGGTCCCACATTCCGGGCGTGATCTCGTGGATCCCGACGAGCTCGGTCATGTGGTCGATGCGGATGACCCCCATCCCCAGCGCGCCGTTGTTGACGAGGATGTGCAGCCCCCCGAGGCTCGCGCGGACTTGCGCGATCGCGGCTTCGCACTCCTCGTGGCGCGAGATGTCGGTGCGGGCGGTGACGAGGCGGCCCGTCCCCGAGGACGCCTCGTGCATGGCCGCGAGCTCGTCGAGACGCCTCTCGTCGACGTCGAGCGCGGCCACCTTCGCGCCGGCGCCCAGCAGGCCGCGCACCAGCTCCCGTCCGAATCCTCCGGCCGCCCCGGTGACGACGGCGACCTTGCCTTCGAGCTCCATACCCATCATCAGGACCCTCCCGGCTTGCGCCGCGGCTCCCCGGCCCGGCGACGCTCGGCCGCGCCTCCGGCCCCGATACGGGAACCCTCGCCGCGGCGGTGGCTGATGGACGCGACCCGTCGAACGCTCGACGGCGCTTCCGGCCTCGGTACAGGCGCCCGGCTCGAACCATGTCAGCCGCGCCTCTCCCCGGTGTCGAACGCTCGGCGGCGCTTCCGGCCTCAGTACAGTCCGTGCTCGCGCCGGGTGCGCGCGAGCGTGCCGAGCACCGGCAGCAGCAGGGTATCGCGTTCGCTCGCGATGGACGCGTACTCGCGTTCGCCGACGGCCCCGGCGACGAGCGACTTCAGCCTCGCCCGCACGTCCGGCGTGAGCTCGACCGTCCGCATGTCGTCCATCCAGTGCTGGAGCGCGTCGCCGAAGTGGTCGAGGAAGTTCGAGAATCCTCCGGGACCGCCCGCGAGGTGGCACAGCTCGAACGGACCCATGACGCTCAGGCGCAGCCCCGGACCGTACTTGATGGCGTCGTCGACATCCTCCACGCTCGCGAGCCCCGTGAGCACCGCGTCCATCGCCTCGCGCCACAGCGCGGCCTGCAGCCGGTTGACGAGGTGGCCCGGCGCCTCGTGGTTGAGCCGGACCGCCTTCTTGCCGTGCGCGTCGTAGAAGCCGACGGTCCAGTCGACCACGGCCGCATCGGTGTGCGCGCCCCCTACCACCTCGACGAGGGGAACGAGGTGCGGCGGGTTGAACGGATGCCCCACCACGAAGCGCGCCGCGTTCGGGAATCCGGCCTGGAGCTCCGACATGACGAGGCCCGAGGTCGAGCTCGACATGACCGCGTCGGCCGGCAGCGCGGCGTCGATGTCCGCGTAGAGCGCCCGCTTCACGTCGAGGTCCTCCGGAGCGCTCTCCTGCACGAACGCGACGCCTTCGATCGCCGCGGCGGGGCCGGGATGGAAGGTGAGCCGCCCGGGACTCGCGCCGTCCACGACCGCACCGAGTCCTTCGAGGGTGGGCCATGCGCGCTCGACGAACGCGCGCAGCGCGGTCTCCCCGCCGGGCGCCGGGTCCCACGCCTGCACGTCCATCCCGCGGGCGAGGAAGTACGCGGCCCACGAGGCTCCGATGGTGCCGGCGCCGATGACGCCGATGCGGCGGATGGATGACGGTTCGGGCAGGTTCATCGGGCTGGCTCTCCCTGTGAGCTTCGATGCGGTTCGGTGCGTGTGCCCGGTGCGTCGCGGAGCTCGCGGATGCGGCTGGCGGACAGGACGGCGTGCGGCAGCGATGCGGTCGTGAAGGTCCGGGCTTCGTCCATGGCAGTCGGGTTGGCGCGCCGGCGACGGCATGGACCGCGCCATCCGCCACGTCGTGAAAGTCCGAGCTTCGTCCATGGTAGCCGGGTAGCCCGGCTCGTGGGAACGCCGAGTCTTGTCCAACAGCGATTCCCGCCAGCGCCCGGAGAGGCCGTACCATGGTGGGATTCTGGTGCAATTTCGACCCTCGGGACGCCGAGTCGAGGGGATTTCAGGGGCCTGTTCCCGCTTGGCGGGAATTGCTGCTCGTCCAATGAGAAGTGCGCCTGAAGGGAGGGTCGATATCCAGCGACAAACGCCGCGGCGCCGGCGATTCCCGCTCACGCCCGCAACCATGAACAAACGTTCATGATCCGTCCACCGGCCGGCAACCCGCCCGGGCCCATCCTGCCCTCACGCCGGATCGCATTCGTCGGTCCCGGCGATGCACAAACGCACACAGGAGGGCAGACGCATGACA
Organism: Gammaproteobacteria bacterium; assembly: GCA_965202735.1. Classification (GTDB taxonomy): domain Bacteria; phylum Pseudomonadota; class Gammaproteobacteria; order HK1; family HK1; genus HK1. The sequence continues at coordinate 3,449,562 of OZ241844.1, read as the reverse complement.
ACCGGCACCACCATTCCCCGGAGACCCCGGACCACCACTTCACGGAGATCCCGGACCGGACGCACTCTGGTCGCGGCCGCGGTATCGGCCGCGGTCGTCGGCGCCGTCGCGGTCGGCGAGCCCTGGAGCCCGGCGAACGCCGCGCCGGGCACGGGTACTGCCACGGGCACTGCCACGATGGCCGCGATGCAGGGCGGCTTCGCCGACCTCGTGAGCGAGGTGCGGCCCGCGGTCGTCAATGTCGAGGTCACCCGCGCCATCCGGCCCGCCGCGCACTCGCGCATGAAGTGGCGGAGACAGTGGCAGGGGCCCGGAACGGAGCTTCCCGAGTTCTTCCGGCACTTCCGGTCGATGCCGGAGCTCGCCATTCCCGGTCCGCCGCGGGCCGAGGGCGTCGGCTCGGGGTTCATCGTCGACGCGTCCGGGCTCATCGTCACCAGCCACCACGTGGTGCGGGGGGCGGACGCGGTGACGGTGACGCTGCAGGACGGACGCAAGCTCGAGGCCGAGGTCGTGGGCGTCGACCCGAAGACCGATCTCGCGCTCGTCGAGGTCGACGCCGGCGGGCCGCTGCCGGCGGTCGAGTTCGGGGATTCCGACCGGACGCGGGTCGGCGACTGGGTGGTCGCGGTCGGGAACCCCTTCGGGCTCGGCGGCACCGTCACCGCGGGCATCGTCTCGGGCCGCGGGCGCGACATCGGCTCCGGCCCCTACGACGACTTCCTCCAGCTCGACGCTCCGATCAACCGCGGCAACTCCGGAGGTCCCCTGTTCGACCGCGGCGGTCGGGTGGTCGGCGTGAACACCGCGATATTCAGCCCCAACGGTGGCAGCGTCGGCATCGGGTTCGCGATCCCCGCGAACGTCGCCAGGCCGGTCATCGAATCGCTGCGCACGGACGGCAGGGTCGACCGAGGATGGCTCGGAGTGCAGATCCAGCATGTCGACGAGACGCTGGCCGAGGCGCTGGGGCTCGAAGACGCGAAGGGCGCGCTGGTCGCGTCGGTCATGGAGGACGGGCCGGCCCGGGCAGCCGGGCTGCGCTCCGGGGACGTCATTCTCTCGTTCAATGGCCGGACGCTCGACACGATGAAGGACCTGCCCCGCATCGTCGCGGACATCGGTTCGGGGACGGAGGTCGAGATCGAGGTGTGGCGCAATGGTGCCCGGGAGACCCTCACCGCGACCATCGGCGCGCAGGGGCGGCACCGGCTCGCCGCGGCCCCGGCCCCGGACGGCGACGGAGTGAAGCTCGGCGTGATGCTCGCCCCGCGCGGCGAGCCGGGGAAGGCGGGCGTCACCATCGCCGAGGTCGCCCCCGGCAGCCCGGCCGCGCGCAACGGGCTCCGGCCCGGCGACGTCATCGTGCGTGCGGGCAGCGCGACGGTGAACGCTCCCGGCGATGTGGCCGGCGCGGTCCGGTCGGCGGCCGCCGGGGACAAGCCGGTGCTGCTGCTCGTCGAACGCGGAGAACACCGGCGCTACGTCGCGATCGACCTGGACCGCGGCTGAGCTGCGCACGGAGGCGCATCGCGCGGCGGGGGGAGCGTTCACTCCGCCCGCCGCGCGTGCGGCCGGAACCGGGAGGAGTGCGGCCGGCCTCGACGCCAAGTGTCCGTCATCGGACGGCGAACGCGCCGGAGGAGCCCTCGGCGCCACTTGCGAGCGCTATCCCGCCATTGCAGGCCCCGACTTCGAGGACATGCCTTCCGGCGGTGCGCCCGGTGCCGCCTGCGAGCGCTGTCCCGCCCGCCTGAACCGCAGCCGCACCACGAGCCCCGGCGCGTTGTCGTCGAGCGTCAGCACCGCCTCGTGGAGCTGGGCGACGGCGGCGACGAGGCTCAGGCCGAGTCCGCTGCCGGGGGTGCCGCGCGCGGGCTCGAGCCGATAGAACCGCCGCAGCACCGCCTCGCGCTCCTCGGGCGGCACGCCGGGGCCGGTGTCGCCGACCACCGCGGTCGCCGTGTCGTGGTCGGAGGTGACGTGCAGGGCCACCGAGCCGCCCCGCGGGGTGTACTTCATCGCGTTGTCGAGCAGGTTCGCGAGTGACTGGAAGAGCAGGTCGGCATCCCCGACGACCGGCGCCGCGACCCCGGAGTGGCGGAACGTGATGCCGCGCGCCTCGGCGACCGGCGCGTAGAGATCGGCGACATCGTCCCCGATGGTGGCGAGGTCCACCGGGGCAAAGGCGTGTCGGCGTTGTCCGGTCTCGATGCGCGCGATGCGAAGCAGCGCGTTGAAGGTCGCCAGCATCTGGTCGGCTTCGCGCAGCGCATCCTCGGCGAGCGCCGCCGCCGCATCGTCGCCGCCCGCCTCGCGAAGCGCCTCGAGCCGGGTGCGCAGTCGCCCGAGCGGAGTGCGGAGATCGTGCGCGACGTTGTCCGAGACCCTGCGCACGTCGTCCATCAGGGTCTCGATGCGCGCGAGCATCGCGTTCAGGTTGGTGACCAGTGCGTCGAACTCGTCGCCGCTGCCCTGGCTCTCGATGCGCTGCGACAGCTCGCCTTCCATGATGCGGCGCGCGGTCCGGTTGATGGACTCGATGCGCGTCGTCACGCTCCGGCGCAGCCACCACGCGATGGCGATGGCGAGGACTCCGGCGACCACGGCGCCCCAGGCCACGTTGCGCACGATGGCCGCGCGCATCTCCTCGAAGTCCCTCAGGTTGCGTCCGACCAGGAGGTGGAAGCCGCGCCGGAGCTGGAAATGCCGGGCTCTTGCGCGGTGCGTCTCGCGGCGGCCGGCTTCGTCCGTGGTGTACAGCTCGAACTCGACCCACGGGTCCGCGCTCCGGGCCGCCTGCGGCCAGTCGCTCAGGTTGCCGGCCAGAATCCGGAACGTCGGGTCCGCGAGCAGATAGATCGACGAGCTTGCGGGGTTGCGCGCCATCCGGTCGCGGACGAGGGCGCGCAGGCCCCGCACCCCGCCCACGCGGTAGCGCTCCGCCAGCCCCTGCACCTCGGCCTCGATCACCGCCTCCATCTGCCGGGTCATGTAGCCCTGGGTCGAGATGTAGATGAAGACGAGAAGCGCGGCCACCGACGCTCCGAACAGCACCGCGTACCCGACGGCGATGCGCCACGCGATGCTGCGCGTGATCGAGGTCATGGGAGGCCGGCGCCGGGAGGGCGGACGGTCATGGCTCGCGGACCATGGCGATGCCGCGGGTGCCCGGGATCACGGGAGGACAGTGCCGGGAGGATGGCGGTCATGGCTCGCGGACCATGTAGCCCGCGCCGCGCGCGGTGTGGATGAGCGGCGGGCCGAAGCCCCGGTCCACCTTGCGGCGCAGCCGGCTCACGTGGACGTCGATGACGTTGGTCTGGGGATCGAAGTGGTAGTCCCACACCGCTTCCAGCAGCATGGTGCGGGTGACCACCTGGCCGGCGTGGCGCATCAGGTACTCGAGCAGCCGGAACTCGCGGGGCTTGAGCTCGACCGCCCGCCCGGCGCGCTTCACGGTGCGGGCCAGGAGGTCCATCTCCAGGTCCGCCACCGCGAGCCGGGTGGCGGGCGCGGCGGCGGCATCGGCGCCGGCGCCGCGCCGCCGGACCAGCGCTTCCAGCCGGGCCGAGAGCTCGGACAGCGCGAAGGGCTTGACGAGGTAGTCGTCGCCTCCGGCGCGCAGGCCCTCCACCCGGTCGTCGACCTCGCCGAGCGCGCTCAGCACCAGCACCGGAGTGGTGCGGCCCGCGGCGCGCAGCGACCGCACGATGGACAGGCCGTCGAGCCCGGGGAGCATGCGGTCGACGACCACCGCGTCGTGCTCGGCGTCGAGCGCGAGCAGCAGTCCCTGCCTGCCGTCGCCGGCGAGGTCCAGGACGTGGCCGGCCTCCTCCAGCCCCTTGCGGATGAAGCGGGAGGTCTCCGGGTCGTCCTCGATGAGGAGAATGCGCATCATCGTCTTCGGTGAGGAGAATGCGCATCGGAGCGGCTCAGCCGCTGCCAATGGACGCTGACGAGAATGACTTTGCCACGTATCGAGCGCGCCATCCTGCGGGAGCGAGGCCCCTCCGGGTACGGTCAGCAACCTTGTTCAGCAATTCCCGCCAGCGCCCGGAGAGGCCGCGCCGCGGGGGGATTCCGGCGCGATTCCGACCACCAGGGCGTCCAGTCGAGGGGATTTCGAGGGCATGTTCCCGCCTGGCGGGAATTGCTGCACCTTGTTTCGGTCACTGTCCAATGCCGCTGCCGCTGCCGGCGGGAAGCTGCCGGAGCACCGGAGTCCGTACATCAGGCGCACGACACCGCGGAGTCTGCCCGCCGCTGCCGGCGGGAAGCTACCAGAGTACCGGAGCCGGATAGCGGGCGATCTCGGGGTCGGGGGTGACGATCGTCATGCCGTGCAGAATCGCCTGCGAGACGAGCCCCCGGTCGAACGGGTCCCGGTGGTGAGGCGGCAGGAGCGCGTCGTGGGCGGCGCACGCCTCGTCGAAGGGGAGCGGCTCGATCAGCAGCCAGCTCCGGCGGCTGGCCACGTAACGGGTCGGCGGTTCCGGCAGCGGCAGGCGGCCCAGCCGGTGCTTGATCGAAATCTCCCAGCCGGAGAGGGCGCTGAGGTAGACCTCGTTGCCGGGGTCGCGGCACCGCGTCCGGGCGACCGGGGCACGGCGAATTTGTTCTGATGTTTGCCGCCGTTTCGGAGCGTTCGATGAAGGTCCGTGCGCTTTGTGTTGGCGACCAGGGCGGGGGGTGGACGCTGGATGGGGCTGGCATCGTGCCGCCCTACAGGGGTCCTGCCGGAGCACGGGAGCCGGAGTCGGGGTCATGCGGGCATGAGCGCCCGTACCCGGCGCGTGCCGAGGGTGGGCGGGCAGAGGATGGATGGGAGCGGGGCAGGCGCGGTCAGCCGGGAGCCGGTGCGGGGGCGGCGTTGTCGGTCATCTTGAGCCAGTCGAGCAGCCGCCTCGGGTTCCTGGCGAGAGTGCGCATGGTCTCGGCGACGGCGAGCCCGCGCGCCTTGATGAGGCCGATGGCGAAGCGTCGCAGCCGGGTCATGTTCTCTGGTCCGTGGCCCGAGCGGATACGGCTGCGGTCCTCGTCGAAGCTCCAGTCGAGGATGTGGTGGGTCGCCTCGATGGTCCAGTGTCCGCGCTGGAGGGCGAGCAGGCGGTGCGGCGGTGCGGCCCCGGAGGTCAGGCTGGTGATGCCGTAGGCGGTGTCGCAACGGTGTTTGCCGGACTTGACCGCGACGGATTCGCGGCGCACGGCGAAGACCTGTGCGACGCCGGGGAAGTCGAGAGAGTCGTTGAGTGTGTCGCAGACCCAGAGGGAGCGGCGCTCGCGGCGCCCGTGCTCGGGCTTGGGGGTGTGGTCCTCGAAGTCCGGCGCGCGTCGGGCGATGTCCGGGTCGAGAGTGAGGCGGATATCGCTGAGCAGGGTCTTGTGGTTGCCCTTTACGGCGAACAGGTAGTGCGCGCCGCGACCGAGCAGGTAGGAGGCCAGCGTGCGCTGGGTGAGCAGGGCATCGGCGGTGACGGTGCGCCCGGCGATGTCGGGCAGGGTCTCGAGCAGGGGCAGGACGGTGCCGACCTCGTTGGTGCGTTTCTCTCCTTCGTCGGCGTCGGGCCTCATGCCGACTTTTTTTGCCCCCAGGGCGCCTGGGTGTCGTGGCCGATGATGCCGAGCACATGCGTCTGTTTGCCCTTGTCATCGATGGCGCCGCGCAGGGTCTTGCCGTCGATGGCCAGTGCGCTGTCGCCCGAGCCGTGGGTCTGTTGCCAAGCTCTCAGCGCGGCGTCGAGCTGGGCCGGGTCGATGCGCACCAGGAGGCTGCGCATCGCCGACAGGCTGGGCGGGCGGTATCGGCCATCGCGGCGGCGCACGCGGAAGCGCTCCAGCACCTTGGGGCTGAGGTCATGGACCCATTCGTCAATCGCCTTGTAGCCGCGCATCCCGCACAGCGTCGCGGCGGCGGCGAGCGCCAGCACCGTGGGCAGGGCATGGCGCCGGCCCTGGCGGCGGCGGGGGTCGTGGATGTTCTGGAAGCACTCGGGCAGGGCGCGCATCTGTTCGGCGGTGAGCGTCATCTTCGCCACTCCATGTCGCAGGCGGGGGTCGAGGTCGGCGGCGCGCAGCCGGGCTCGCGCGTCCCGACGCAGGGGGTGAAGGAACACGAGCTTGGGGCGGGCGTGCGCGCGGTAGCCGGCCCCGCTGCGGGCGAAGCCGCGAGTGCGCCCGACCTCGACCCAGTTGGCCGCGCGGTAGACCGTGCCCCGGAACAGCTCGGGGTCGACGAACGTCTCCGCGAGCAGCACCTCGTGGCCAAACCGGGCCGGCCAGTCGCGCACCAGACGGCGCGTGCACAGCGACAGCACCCGCGAGCCGAGGTTGGGCGGGCCGCCGGGCAGAAGCAGGAAGCGCGCGTTGTTGGTCACCAGAGGCAGGCGGCTGAACTGGACGCCACAGTCCCAGCCAATCCAGCGGTCGCGCGCGCCGCACTTCAGTGCCGGCGCCGAGAACACCACAAGCGCCAGCCATCGACCGTGATGGTGCGCGACATAGCGCACCGTCTCGCCCATCCCCGGCACCGCACCGAGATAGTGGTGCGCCTGCATCAGGTCGCGGAAGCGGGCCTCGTGCGCCGCCGCCACGATGTCGACCGCCACCTCCGAGAGAGCCGCCACCGCTTCCCCGTCCCCACGGATGCCTCGCGGCATGTATATCGAATCGTGGCGGGGAAGTCCAGTATCACCGTCAACCCACTGTCACAGAACGCAAATGCTCATAGAACGAATTAGCCCTGGCGACCGGGGTCAGTCGTGGGTCGTCCGCGGCCAGCCAGAGGAAGGTGCAGGTGTCGAGCAGCAGCCTCACACCGGGTCCTTTCGGCCCTCGAATGCGTCGAGCAGATCATCGGGGAGAGGCTCGAAGAAGCCGGACGGGACGACCATCCCCCGATCGATTCCCACCGGACGCGGCTGCGCGGGCCGTTTCGGCACCGGGCGGAGCTCGGCGACCGGCACGTTGCGCCGGCAGACGAGCACCGTCTCTCCGCTCTCGACGCTCTCCAGATAGCGCGAGAAATGCGCCTTGGCGTCGGCGATATTGACCTTGATCATGAGTTGATGATAGGTCATGTATCTGACCCGATCCAGGAGATGCCCCCGAGCCGGTGCTGGCGAGCCGGCGGACCCCGAAAGACCTTCGGGCGGGGCACCTCGCCCGTCCGAGCTGCGCCGCGCGCGCTGGACGGTGCCGCGCTCGGTGCCCGAGATGGTGGAGGCGCCCGATGCGCTGCGACCGTGGCTGCGCGAGTTCGCCTGCGTGGTGCACGACCTGGGGGAGATTGCGCCGCGGCGCCTGTCGCGGACCCCGGAGGTGCGGGCAGGGCTGCTGGCGCTGAAGGTGGCGTATGCGCAGGAGGTCGAGCCGGAGCTGCTGGACCTGATGACGGGCGGGCCGGTTGCGGGGAGCGGATTCGAGCGGCATATAATCCGCTACATCGCCGAGCGCATGAACCTGACGCTGGAGCGGCTGGAGGGGTCGTTGCGCCGGACGAAGCCGGAGCGGTGGGAGGCGCTGATGGGCACGGTGGCGGAGGCGTGGCTTGAGCAGGGCCGAGCCGAGGGAGTCGAGCAGGGCCGGGCCGGGATCGTTGCTCGCCAGTTGGAGCTGCGTTTCGGCGCTCTGCCGGAGGCGGTGCGTGCGCGGGTCCGCGGGGCGTCGGCTGACGAGCTGGAAGCGTGAGCGGAGGCGGTGCTGACCGCCGCCAGCCTCGACGAGACGCTGGCTGCCCGGCCGAAGGACCGCTGAACCCGGTATCACCCGGCATCGCAGCGCGGGCCGGGAGGCCGGCGCGGACGACGGCCGCATCCGCGATGCCTGCCACTGCATAAAGGAGAAATCGGCAATGCCTGTCGCGGTGATTGTGGACTGGTACGGACCCTACAATAGCTTAGACGGCTTCACATGTGCCATGAAGAAGTGGCCAGAGAATGAACGCACACTCTACATGGCTCTCGGTCCGTATAATAGAATACACTACATCGGCATGACCGAGAGCCCGCATTATCGGCCGTACCAACACCAACAACTCCAAGAACCAGAAAACAAAACCTTCTATACTGGAAACATCGTCACCCGAGGCATCTCTGGGCGGCGAGGACAGACGCACGCTCCAGATCTGACGATTGCTGAACATATACTGATTTGGAAGATGCAACCGAAGCTCAACATAGCACTAATTAATAACCCTCCCGACGACTGTGTCTCTGTATTCTCCCGCTTCTTCAAAATAGACGCTCACGATGTTTCGCACAATCCGTTACCAAAATTTTCATCTCTCATCGCTTTCAATTCATGGACCAATGAAATAGCGACCACCTAATACCAGAAGACTCGGCCGCAAACCACACGATATCCAATGTGTGGGGAAAATCACATCAAGTATCTACAACTTCACGACATTAGCGACTTGTGCGGCAAATCCCACTACAGAACTGCTGTCGTCGTTTATTCCTGCCGGCAAATCACTCCGTAATCCAATCGACGCCAAGTTTGGTTAATTCCTGTCGAGCGACGGTCGCGATGGATCACGCGGAAGACGCGACCGAGACGGATGCCGCGCAACTGTGAGCGCAGGCGGTCCGGGTCGTAGCCGCCGGTCACGCAAAGTCACCCTGGCGGTCTCCCTCCGCGACCTTCGCCACGCGGTCGATTTCCCCACCGGCCAGCAGCGTCAGCGGCTTCGCCCCGTCGAGCGAGGACAGTTCCGTTGTGAGCCATACCCAAGCGGCATAGCCGTCGTCGAACAGTCCTGTCACCCGTCGAGACCTTCGAGCGGGCGGCCCCACGTGTCGAGCGCACCATCGCGCAAGAACGGGGCCCTTTCCGGATGCAGTTGGCAACCTTGTTCCGCTCACCATCCCTGGCCCGCAGGGGGCCGACGGTCGTCTGATCCAACGACGGTAAAATGCCATCCAGGCAGACGGGAGATTGCGATGCCCTTCGCTGGACAATGGCGCGCCCGACGCCGTCGCTTTCCGCCTGCGGTCCGGGCGTGAGCACGCGGACGTGAGCACGCCAGCCGGTCGGGCATGCTCGCCGGGTCGCGGTTGCGCACTCGGGAATCGGGCGCAGCCTTGGAAGGGAGCTGCACCGCCGGCCCGCCCCGAGGGCGCCGCGTGGGCGCTCTTCCTCGACTTCGACGGCACCCTGGTCGACATCGCGACGACTCCGGACGCGGTCGTCGTTTCTCCGAGGCTGCGCCCGGTCCTCGCCGCCTGCGCCGATGCGTTCGACGGGGCGGTCGCCATCGTGAGCGGCCGGCCGATCACCGCGCTCGATGCCATGCTCCATCCACTGACGCTGCCCGCGGCCGGTCTGCATGGGCTGGAGCTGCGGCTGCCGGACGGGACGGTGGAGCGGGCCGCTCGGGGAGCCGCCGGTCTCGCCGGGCTCCACGCGCGGTTCAGGTCTCTCGTGCGGGAGGATCCGCGGCTCGTCGTGGAGGACAAGGGCCTGTCGCTCGCGCTGCACTTCCGGCGCGCGCCGGAGCGCGAGCGGGAGCTGCGCGAGCTCGTCGCCCGGGCGGCGATACCGCACGACGGACACCATGTGATGCATGGGAAGCTGGTGCTGGAGGTCCGGCCGGCGCACGCGGACAAGGGCACGGCGGTCGGGCGTCTGCTCGATACGCCCCCGTTTGCCGGGCGCACGCCCGTGTTCGCAGGTGACGACCTCACCGACGAAGACGGATTCGCGGCCGTGAACCGCCGCGGCGGCATCAGCATCAAGGTGGGAACGGGCGAGACCGGGGCCACCTGCCGGCTGCCGGATGTCGCCGCGCTGCGCGCCTGGCTGACCGCCATCGCGGCCGCGCCGGCCCGCGGCCGAGCGCCCGGCTGAAGGCGACCGCCAGCCACCATGTCCTCGCTCGACCTCGGAGTCATCGGCAACTGCACCTACGGCGCCCTCGTCGACGGGGCGGCGCGCATCGTGTGGTGCTGCCTGCCGCGGTTCGATGCCGACCCCGTGTTCTGCAGCCTGATCGACGACGACGCGAACGCGCGGGCGGGCTTCTTCGCCATCGAGCTCCTCGGCGCGGCGCACACCGAACAGCGTTACATTGCGAACACCGCGATCCTGGAGACGAGGGTCGCGGACCGCCACGGCAACGGCATCGTGGTGACCGACTTCGCGCCGCGGTTCCGGGCGCGCGGGCGCACTTTCCGGCCCACCACGCTGGTGCGAAGGGTCCGTGCGACCGGCGGCTCGCCTCGCATCCGCATCCGGGTGCGCCCCCGCTTCAACTACGGCTCGCGCGCCCCCGACATCACCCACGGCTCGAACCACATCCGCTACGTGCACACGCGCCAGGCACTGCGGCTCAACACCAGCGCCCCCGTCACCTACGTGCTCGACGAGACCCCGTTCCTGCTGGAGGAGCCGGTGAGCCTGCTCCTCGGGCCCGACGAGACCCTCGCGGGCGGCGTCGAGGAGACCGCGCGCGAGTTCGAGGAGGAGACCGCCGCGTACTGGCGGCGATGGACCCGGCGGCTCGCCCTCCCGTTCGACTGGCAGGAGGCGGTCACCCGCGCCGCCATCACGCTGAAGCTCTGCGCGTTCGAGGAGACCGGCGCGATCATCGCGGCGATGACCACGAGCATCCCGGAGGCCGCGGACACCGGCCGGAACTGGGACTACCGCTACTGCTGGCTGCGGGACTCGTTCTTCGTGGTCAGGGCGCTCAACGGTCTCGCCGAGGTCGAGACGATGGAGGACTACCTCCGGTACCTGAACAACATCATCAGCGGCAACGAGGCGGAGCACTCCGGCGGGCACCTGCAGCCGGTGTTCGGGATCGGGCTCGAGCGCCGCCTCACCGAACGCATCGTCGACTCGCTCGCGGGCTATCGCGGCATGGGCCCGGTGCGCGCCGGCAACCAGGCGTTCGAGCACGTTCAGCACGACGTCTACGGCAACGCGGTGCTCGCGGCGTCCCGGGCGTTCTTCGACACCCGGCTCCTGGCCCGCCCGGGCCGGGTGGAGTTCGAGCGCCTGGAGCGCGTCGGGGAGCGCGCCTTCGCCATGCACGACCAGCCCGACGCCGGGATGTGGGAGCTGCGCACCATGGCCCGGGTACACTCGTCGTCGAGCCTGATGTGCTGGGCCGCCTGCGACCGGCTCGCGAAGATTGCCGCGCACCTCGGCGACGCGGACCGGGCCGGGCGGTGGCGGCAGCGGGCGGAGACGGTGCGCCGCGCCATCGAGGCGCGCGCCTGGAACGCGGACCTCGGGACCTTCGCCGAGAGCTTCGGGGGCGAGGGGCTCGACGCGAGCCTGCTGCTGATGGCCGAGGTCGGATTCATCGACCCGGGCGATGCGCGGTTCCGCTCGACGGTGGCCCGCATCGAGCGGGAGCTTCGCCGCGGCAACCATCTCTTCCGGTACACGTCGGCCGACGACTTCGGGGTGCCCCGTACCGCGTTCAACATCTGCACCTTCTGGTACATCGACGCGCTGGCGCGGACCGGGCGCCGCGACGAGGCGCGGGAGATCTTCGAAGCCATGCTCGAATCGCGGAACCGGCTCGGCCTGCTGTCGGAGGACATCGACCCCGCCACCGGCGAGCTGTGGGGGAACTATCCCCAGACCTACTCGCTCGTGGGCATCATCAACGCGGCGACCCGCCTGAGCGAGTCGTGGGAGGACAACGCATGAGCCCGCCGGCTGCGCCCGCGGAGCGAGCCCGGCTGGTGGTCGTTTCCAACCGGGTGGCCTCGATGCGGGACCCGGCGCGGGCCGGGGGGCTGGCGGTGGCGCTGCTCGATGCGCTGCGGCGCAGCGGAGGGGTGTGGTTCGGATGGAGCGGCGAGATCTCCGAGCGGGAACGCCGGACCCCGAAGCTCCAGCACCACAGCGCGCTGACCATCGCGACCCTCGACCTGACCTCCGACGACTACGAGGACTACTACAACGGCTTCGCGAACTCGACCCTGTGGCCGCTGTTCCACTACCGCCTCGACCTCGCGACGTTCGACCGCGAGCACTACCAGGGCTACGTCAAGGTCAACCAGCGCTTCGCCCACACCCTGCTGCCGCTGCTCAGGGCGGGGGACCACATCTGGGTCCACGACTATCACCTCATGGCTTGCGGCGAGGAGCTCAGGCGCATGGGATGCGGCTATCCGATGGGGTTCTTCCTGCACATCCCCTTCCCGTCGCGGGAGGTGCTCACCGCCCTGCCGACCCACGACGTGCTCATTCGCGCGCTGTTCTCGTACGACGTCATCGGCTTCCAGACCGAAGGCGACCGCGACTGCTTCTTCGACTACGTCGTGAACGAGGCGGGGGGCGAGGTCCTCGGCCCCGATCGAGTGCGGGCGCACGGCCGGGAGATCGCCGTCGCGGCCTTTCCCATCGGGATCGACGCCGGGGCGTTCGCGCGGTTCGCGACCACCAGGGAGGCGGGGGAGCACGCCGCGCGCATGCGCCGGGTGCTCGCCAACCGGCTGGCGATCCTCGGCGTCGACCGCCTGGACTACAGCAAGGGGCTCCCCGAGCGCTTCCGCGCCTTCGAACGCCTGCTCGCCGACTATCCGGAGAACCGGGGGCGGGTGAGCTACATCCAGATCGCGCCGCGCTCGCGCTCCGACGTGCAGGACTACGTCGACATCCGCCGCGAGCTGGAGCTGCTGTCCGGGCGCATCAACTCCGAGTACTCCGAGTTCGACTGGACGCCGCTGCGCTACATCAACCGCAGCTTCACCCGCCGCGCCCTCGCCGGGCTGTTCCGGCTCGCGCGCATCGGGCTCGTCACCCCGCTGCGCGACGGCATGAACCTGGTGGCGAAGGAGTACGTCGCGGCCCAGTCGCCGCGCGACCCCGGGGTGCTGGTGCTCTCGCGCTTCGCCGGCGCCGCCCGGCACGCCGACGGCGCCCTCGTCGTCAACCCCTACGACGTCCAGGGCGTCGCGGACGCGCTCCAGAGAGCGCTCGGCATGCCGCTGGCGGAACGAAAGGAGCGGTGGCGGACGCTCGTCGAAGACGTGCGCCGGAACGACGTCACGGCCTGGCGCGAATCGTTCCTCGAGCGTCTCTACGCGATCCGATGACCCGAACGCTCGCGGTGGACCTCGGAGGCACCCACATCCGGTTCAGGCTCCGGGGGGAGGGCGCACCGCCCGCGTCGGCGCACGTCGTGGAAACGAGGCGCGAACCGTTCCTCGAGCGGCCCTGCGCGATCCGATGACCCGAACGCTCGCGGTGGACCTCGGAGGCACCCACATCCGGTTCAGGCTCCGGGGAGAGGGTGCCCGGCCCGCGCCGGCGCACGTCGTGGAAACGAGCGGAGTCGAGAGCTTCGAGGACGCATTCGAACAATGGCGCGCGCAGGCGGGGACGCACGGGCGGCTCGATGCGATTGCCATCGCCGCGGCAGGGCCGGTCGCCGGAGAACGGGTCCGGATCACGAACCTCGGATGGACGCTCGATGCGCGCTCGATCGAACGTACCTGCGACGCCCGGCGCTGCCTGCTCGTCAACGACGTCACCGCGGTCGCCTGGGCGCTTCCGTTGCTCGGTCGCGAGGACCTGCGCACCCTCGCCGCCGGCGGACCCGACATCGAACCGATGCGCGGCGCACATGGGTCCCCGGCGCGGGGGGCCGGTACCCCCGTGGCGGGCGATTCGCCCGGCCCCGCCTCCGGCAATCCCCGCCACCACCGCACCGCGAGGGCGGTGATCGCGCCGGGGACCGGGCTCGGCGTTTCGGGGCTCGTTCCGGCCGGAGGGGGGGATTGCGCGGCGGTCGAAGGGGAAGGCGGGCACCGGACCCTGGCGGCGGAGACGCCACGAGAATGGGCCATCGTCACCGCCCTCGCGGAACGGTTCGGACACGCATCGGCCGAGCGCGCGCTGTCCGGTCCCGGTATCGAAGCCATGTGGCGGGCGCTCGCATCGATCGATGACGCTCGGTGCGATCGCGACAGGGCCGCGATCGACATCGCGCGAGACGCGTTCGCCGGTCGCGACCCGATCGCCGAGGAGACCATCGCGGTCTTCACCGGCCTCCTCGGGTCGATGGCGGGCGACCTCGCGCTGACCCTCGGCGCCCGCGGCGGCGTGTACATCGCCGGCGGCATCGTGCCGGGATGGGGCGAGCGCTTCGACGCCCGCCGGTTTCTGCACCGCTTCCGCGCGAAGGGCCGCTTCCGCGCCTGGCTGAGCGCCGTCCCGGTCCATGTGGTGACCCACCCGTACCCGGGGCTCGCCGGCGTCGAGCATCTGCTGTCGCGCCGGTCCCGCGATTCGTCCTAAGCTCGCCGGCGCGACGTCGCCCGGGGTACGTCCGGGATACGTCCGGCTTGCGAGATCCTTCCGTTGCCGGCATTCCGGGCCCGGGAGACCCCGGGCCCGAGGACGTCCTGCTCCCGCGAGCGAGCGCAGGATGCTCTCGGCGCCGCCGCCGGATGGCTGCGCGATACCCCGCTCCCGCGAGCGAGCGCAGGATGCCCCCGGTCCCGGGGGCGCCACAAACCCGACGTACACCCCGCGGCGCGGCGCTCGCCGGCGTGAGATCATCCGCTCCCGTTCCGCTCCAATCCGGAAGGTTCTCCGACATGCACAGCACTGGCGCCGACATCGGAGTCATCGGGCTCGCCGTCATGGGCGAGAACCTGGTGCTCAACATCGCGAGCCGCGGCTACACGGTGGCGGTGTACAACCGGACCACGTCGAAGGTCGACGCGTTCCTCGCGGGCCGCGCGGCCGGCAGGGCCATCGTCGGGGCCCGGTCGCCGGAGGAGCTCGTCTCGAAGCTGGCGAGGCCGCGGCGGGTGATGCTCATGGTGCAGGCGGGCCGGGCCGTGGACCGGATGATCGAGACGCTGGCGCCGCTGCTCGATCCGGGAGACGTGCTGGTCGACGGCGGCAACTCGAACTACCGGGACACGACGAGGCGCACGCGCGAGCTGAGGGCGGGCGGGATCCTCTACGTCGGGGCCGGTGTCTCCGGCGGCGAGGAAGGCGCCCTGCTCGGGCCGAGCATCATGCCCGGCGGCAACGTCGACGCCTGGCCGGTGCTGGAGCCGATCTTCAAGGCCATCGCCGCGAAGGTGGACGACGGCACGCCGTGCTGCGAGTGGATCGGCCCGGACGGCGCCGGCCACTACGTGAAGATGGTGCACAACGGCATCGAGTACGGCGACATGCAGATGATCGCCGAGGCGTACTCGCTGCTCCGGGATGTGGGCGGGGTCGAGCCCGGCGTGATGAGCGGGGTGTTCGCGGACTGGAACGAGGGGGAGCTGTCGAGCTACCTCGTCGAGATCACGGCCGGAATCCTTGCGCGGGTCGATGACGAGACCGGCCGTCCCCTCGTCGACCGGATCCTCGATGCGGCCGGACAGAAGGGGACCGGCAGGTGGACCGGTATCGACGGGCTGATGCTCGGGGCGCCGGTCACCGCGATCACCGAGGCGGTGTTCGCGCGGGCCCTCTCCGCGCTCAAGGAGGAGCGGGTCGCCGCCTCGCGCGTGCTGCCGGGGCCGGAGACCGCGCCCTCGGGGAGCCGTGGCGGTGCGGCTGAATCATCCGCCGCGGACGTTCATGCCGCGGACGTTCATGCTGCGGACGTTCACGCCGCGGACGTTCACGCCGTGGACGTTCATGCTGCGGACGCGACGGCCGGGCGGGAGCCCGACGCCGCCGATGCGGCGGCGTTCATCGACGATGTCCGCCAGGCCCTCTACGCATCGAAGATCTGCTCCTACGCGCAGGGCTTCCAGCTCCTCTCGATGGCGTCGGCCGAGTATGGCTGGCGGCTCGACCTCGGCGCCGTCGCGCTCATGTGGCGCGGCGGCTGCATCATCCGCGCCGCGTTCCTCGATCGCATCAAGGCGGCCTGCGACGAAGCGCCGGACCTCGCGAACCTGCTGCTGGCGCCGTACTTCCGCGACGCGATTGCCGGCGCGCAGGCGGCATGGCGGCGGGTCGTCGCCACCGCCGTGCTCCGGGGGGTGCCGGTTCCGGCGTTCTCGAGCGCGCTGGCGTGGTACGACGGGTACCGCAGCGAGCGACTGCCCGCGAACCTGCTCCAGGCCCAGCGCGACTGCTTCGGGGCCCACACCTACGAACGCGTCGACCGCCCGCGGGGCGAGTTCTTCCACACCGACTGGACGGGCCGCGGAGGCGAGACGGTCTCGACCGCGTACAACGCTTAGGAAAGCTCTGATCAGCCCCCGAAATGGAGACCGGCATCATGCGCCGGTTGTAGACGACCCAGGCCGCGGTATCGGTTGCCACGTCACTCGCTCCAGACCGGCTATTCGAAGTTCGTCCCACGGATGCTCTCGATCATTGCCGGGCGGTCGCCCCGACGCCAGCGACCCAGCCCTTCTCGTTCAGTACGTCGGCCGCTAGTTCAATCTGCTGGGGAAAGAATCTCCTCTTGCGCTCATTCCAGGCGTAGGTCGCCGCGACAATCTCGTCCGGTGACGCGGGCACATCGTGTTCGAGCACCCAGTGCACCGTCGAGAGCAGCTCAAGACCGAAGGCTGATTCGAAGCCATCGACCAGGTCGGCCACACGTTCGAAACGTTCCCGTGTGCCGGGAAAGCGCTGTAGTGCCACAGCGGCTTCCTCGACGGTGCCGGGGACAATCTCCAGCAACTTGTCGGGTCTGTCGCCGCCGTCCCCGTATCCGGACAGGAAATGCCCCTCCACCTCGTTGAGGACGTGGCGCAGGTTCTCTGCGTATGGCCCGTAGGGACCCTTCGAGTAGTGGAGCTTCAGCGGCTCGCCCGCGACCTGCATGAAGTACATCAGCTTGTGGACTTCCAGCAGCGTGATGAAGGGATCGAGGAAGCCGTTCAGGTAGCGATCCATCAGCCCGACCAGCGCGGCCCGGCCCGCTGTCATCGTCGGCGCTTCACGGCTGCGCGCCATCCTCTCCGGCTCCGGTGCGCCGCCGGGCTCGAAGACGACGGTATCCAGGTCATCGAAGCCCCGCAGGGCCTCCTCGATGCGGGGCCGCACCTCGCTCCATTCCAGTCCGCCGAGGCCGCTGCCGAGCGGCGGCACCGCGATGGAGCGGATGCCGCGCTCTCGGATCAACCTCGCGAGGTCGTCCAGCCCGGCATCGATATCCTGGATCCGGCTCTTGCCGCGCCAGTGCCGCTTGGTCGGGAAGTTGATGATAAAGCGAGGGTTGGTGAGCGCGCCCGTCTCGAAGACGAACATGCGGCCGGGTCGGACCTCTCCTCGCTTGCAGGCCTCGGCGTAAGCGCGGAAGTTCTCGGGAAACGCCTTCTTGAACTGAAACGCGATCCCGCGACCCATCACACCGACGCAGTTGACAGTGTTGACCAGAGCCTCCACGTCTTCGGCGAGGATATTGCCGGTCTTGAAGTAGATCATCGCGCTCTCCTTCGTAGCGTCAATAGTACCAATCCGGCTGAACCATGACCTGGGACTGGTGACCGGCGGCTCGCATGACTTCCGACGCCCTGTCGAAGGTCTCAGATGTACGCACGCCAACGCGCCGAACCAGCGTCAAGGGGAACGACCCTTCGACCAGGAACTCCGCCTGCTTGCCTTCCTTGCATTCGTTCCAGAGCCGGCCTCGACGGCACTCCAGTCGATCTCGTCGAGTTGGGTCAAGTCACATCGGTCCTCGAAGTACCTCGATCCTGCGTTGGACAGGGTGAAGGCCCACTTCCGCCGATCATGTTCAGCCCAGTCAACCGCTTCGTGCAGATCGGCCTCCAGATGTACTATAAAATCCTGGCCGCCGCGATAATCGAGTCCAGGATGATTGGCCTTGTAGATCACGTAGAGCATGGGTGAGCGAGGACAAAAGTAGAACGGTACGCAGTCGCCTACGTTGAGCCCGGGACGACATTTTACCGGATTGGTCAGTCGCCGCTGCTTGATCGTCTGCATACCGATCGTTGTTCCCGATGGTGGTTGTTCCTGAAGCGCTGCGTCGCACCAGAGAGCGTCATCGGCGACGATCGATGCGAGCCGATCCACGTGGACAATGTGGTAGATCTTCGGCGCGGCGGGTGGCGGCACGGTCAGTCTAAAGGTAAGCGCCCCGCAAAGGGCGTTATTGACGTGCGGAGGGGAAGGGCTTCTGGAGTGAGTCTCGGGCCAGGGCAGCGGGGGCGAGTCGGGTCGGCAGCAGGGCTTCAATCTCGCCGAGGGACTTCGCCTTCGGCAGCTCGGTGAACACGTGGCGCAGGTAGGCGTAGGGCTCGAGACCGTTGGCCTTGGCGCACTCGATGAGCGAGTACAGCCGGGCGCTCGCATGGGCGCCGGCCACGGTATCGCAGAACAGCCAGTTGCGGCGCCCGACGCAGAACGGACGAATGGCATTCTCGACGGGGTTGGTATCGATGCCGTAGCGCCCGTCGTCGCAGTAGCGCACCAGCGCCTCCCACTGGTGGTCGAGATACGCCATCGCCTTGCCGAGCACGCTCGAGGGCGGGAGGGTGCCGAGGGTGTCGTCGAGCCAGGCCCGCAGCGCATCGAGCACCGGCACGCTCTCGCTGCGGCGCACGTGCGCACGGTCCTCTGGCGGCTGGTGGCGGATGCGGCGCTCGATGGCGTAGAGCGTTCGGATCCTCTCCAGCGCGTAGAGGGCGCGCCGCGCCTTCGCAGGCGGACTCGCCGGGAGCTTCTTCGGATTCAGCCCGAGGCTCTTCAGCGCATCGACCAGTGCGCGCCGGGCGTGCGCCCAGCACGCCAGATGCACCAGGCGCTGCTCGCGCACCACCGGCGCGTAGCCGCTGTAGCCGTCGGTGTGCAGCGTCCCGGTGAACCCTTCGAGCAGCCGCTTGGGGACCGCCCCCGAACGGGTCGGGTCGTAGTCGAACAGCACGATGGGCGGCTCGGGACCCGCGCTCATCTGCGCCCAGAGCTGAGACTTCGACTCCGGCGCCTTCCCAGGCTCCTTGAGCACCTGCACCGGGGTCTCGTCCATCAGCAGGCAGGGCCGGTCGAGCAGCTCGTCGCGCAGCACGTGGATGAGCGGCGCCACGAGCTCGCCCGCCCCCACCATCCACCGCGCCAGCGTCGTGCGCGACAGCTCCACCCCGATGCGCCGAAGCTGCTGGCACTGACGATACAGCGCCAGCGCGTCGGCGTACTTCGCCGTGGCGATGAATGCGAGCAGCCCCGCGCTGGCCATGCTCTTCGCCAGCGGCTGCGCCGGCAGCGCCGCGGTGCGAAGATGCCCCTCGCAGCGCGGGCAGCGGTACTTGCCGCGCACATGACGCAGCACCCGCACCTGGGCGGGAATGATGTCGAGCTGCTCGCTCACCACCTCGCCGAAGCGCTCAAGCTCCACCCCATGCTGCGCACAGGTGCGCTGCGATGCCTCCAGCCGATGCTCGATGACGACGCGCGGCAGACCCTGCGGCAACGGCGCGCGCCTCGGCCTCGCGCGCCGGTGGGCCGCGACCTCGGAGCCGGGCTCGCCCTCGCAGGGCTCGGGTGCGCCAGCGCTCGCCTCGGCCTCGTTGAACAGCCCCAGTTGACCGTCGGGCATCTTCTCCGACGAGGGGGCAAAGCGCCGGGCGAGGAGCAGCCGCACCTGCTCCTGCAAGTGCTCAATCAGCGCGTCGCGCTCGGCGAGAGCGCACTGGTAGTGATGCACCTGCGCGTGCAGCGAGGCGAGAGTCTCGTTCGCACATTGCGGGGCGGGCGGGCTCATGGCCCGTAGGGTAAACCGCTTCGACCGGGCAGGGGGATCAAACTTTCTGATGCACCGATCAAATTTACTTTTCCCCTTCAGTACATCGATGCGTAGTGCAGCGACGCATGGGGGCGGGTGCGCCACAGGTCATAGCCATCGAGCAGAAAGTTGAGCTGCGCCCCGCTCAGGCTCACCACCCGGGTGGCGTGGCGCGGCCATGCGAAGCGTGCACGCTCCAGGCGCTTTTGCCACAGCACGAACCCGCACCGCTCCCAGTACAGGACCCGGCACTGGGTGCGCCGACGGTTGGTGAACACAAAGAGCTGCGCCGAGAACGGGTCCATCGCCAGGGTGTCCTGCACCAGCGTGGCAAGCCCCGTAATCTGCTTTCTGAAGTCCACCGGCTCGACGCACAGCCACACCTCGATGCCCTCGTGCGGCGGACGGATCATGACAGCCGGCTCGCGCATTCGAGCACCGCGCCCACGCGTGCGTCCTCGGCCTGTGCGCAGACCTCGACGACGACGCCGTTGGGCAGGTGCACGCGAAACGCCGCGCCCGCCGGCGGGCAGAGGCGCACCGGCACGAACGTCGGTGGCGCCGGCTCGCTGAGAACGCCGCGGCGCTTGAGTGTCGAGCGCGCCGTGTACAGTGCGCTGACCGACAGCCCGTGGGCCTGGGCATACGCCTTCAACGTCAGCCCTTGCTGGCGGGCCGTGCGCAGATGGTCGAGCCAGAACCGCTCGCGCGGGCGCACACTGCGGGACCGCGAGCTCGTTTGTGCCATCCCCTCACCCTCCACACAACGATGGAGCGTGCACTGTGGCACCGACAACGACCTTACGGAACGACGTACTTCACGAGTCGCTTACGCTCCATCATAGAAAGTCCCACCGCGAGGCACTGGCGCAACCTCTCAACAGGCGCAACCTCGTCCCGTGCAGCCTCGTCCCGATGAGAGGCCGTTGTCGGGGGGACCCCGGGACGGTGGCGAGGCGGCCGGCCGCGGGGCGCCCCGTCGTCCCCCGAGAGCGCAAGGGCGCACCCGGCGGGCAGTATCGCGTCCCCGGCACCGTCATCGCTGCGGAATCGCTCGGCATCGGAGCGGGCGGATTCAGGCGCAGCCCCGGCGCCGGTCCAAGGCGCCGCAGCGCGAGCCAACGCATTGAATCAGCGTCGAGAGTCGCGCTGCGGGCGCACCCCGCACCGCCGCTCGCCGAGGGGCGCCTCCTGTCCAAGCAACAGGAGAGCCTCGAAGTGATGACCACGGACACACAGATACGGACTCCGTTCAGGCAACTGATGCGGGTGGGGGCGGCCGCGGTGCTCGCCCTCGGGCTGGCCGCCTGCGGCGGGAGCAGCAACAACAAGCCGACGGGCAATGGGGGCGGGAGTGGGGGCGCTACGCAGATGACGGCGAAGAAGCTTGCGGAAGCGGCGACCAACGCCCTCAATGAGGCGGAGACCGCTGTCAACGCGGTGAAGAACGACTCCACGGACACCACGGTCACCGAGGCCGACGAGAAGCTGGCGGCCGCCCTAGAGGCCGTCGGGAAGGCGTCCGGTGCAAGCAACCATGCCGTCCGCAGCAACCGGCTCGGGGAGCTCCAGGGCACGCTTAAGGCCGCGAAGAAGTCGCGCATGACCGCCATGTCCGCGAAGGCGAACATGAGGAAGCAGGAGGCGCTGGCGGTGTATGTCGGCATCGCCCCCTATTCGGATGTGACTGATAATGTGGCCAGGCGGTACGCGGTATGGGGAGACCAAGGCATCGACATTGCGGCAGACTCCACCGTGAACGTCTCCGTCGGCGAGGCGGATGCCGAGAACCTGAAGCTTGACAAGGCCACCACGGTCGAGGCCCGCGGTGGCTGGAAGGGCGCGAGGTACAAGCTGGAGGACGAGGGCACCACCTACGAGGCAGTGGTCTACAATAACGCGTACAGCCAGCCGGGGGACAAGTTCAGCAACGCGTGGAAGGACGACATTGAGCGTGAAGGCACCTTTGACGGCTGGCTCAAGAAAACCGCCACGGCTAGCGCCAGCAACATAGTGATCACGGACGACTCCGTCAACCTCGTCGCCGGGATCAACCTGCTCGGAGATGTTGGGGAATCGGTAAGATTGAAGGGCACCTTAAACGGTGTGGCCGGCATCTACCTGTGCACGCCCGCTGCGGAAAGGGCCTGCGCCGGCCGCCCTACTGCAGACGGCCTTCTGCCGGGCGGATCGACCAAATCCCTGCAGTTCGCCTCGGCTTCGGCGACGTCGGCGGAATGGAGGTTCAAGCCCGACGACCCGGAGGACAGGATAAAGGGCGATCCAGACACCGCCTTCGTCACGTACGGCTACTGGATCCGGGAGGGGGCCGACGGCAAGTGGGACGTGAGCGCGTTCCATAACGCCTACAGGGGTCCGCTCCCAACCTTCCAAGGCCTCGACGGCGACGACAACCTGTACGGAAAGGTGACGTATGAGGGCGGGGCCGCCGGGGTGTACACCCTCAGCGCCGAGGCCGGCAAGTTTACCGCGGACGCCGAGCTCGTCGCCGACTTCACCGCCAACACGGTCACGGGCACCATCGACGGGTTCAAGACCACGGACTTCGATGGTAACAACAGCATGGATCAAACCGGCTGGTCCGTCGAGCTGCACAAGCTGGCCGTCGGCGACGGCGGGGGGATGGGACCTGACACCAGCACGGGTTCGACCGGCTTAACGCGGTGGACCATGAACGGGACCGCCGTGCCGGCCGCCGGCAAGTGGGAGGGTGCCTTCTACGACAGGGGGGGCGCCGGCCTCAGGCCGAAGGCCGCGACCGGGTCGTTCTACGCCGTGCACGACATGTCCGGCAAGATGGTCGGCGCGTTCGGCGTGCAGGACCCCAACCGGGACGAGCAGTAGTAGTAGGGGGGGTCGGGCTCCCGCTCATGCGGGAGCCCGACCCAGTCCCTGCCTCCGTATGGGGGGGTGGCGCACGCAAGGCGCCACCCCCTTTTTCTCGTGTGCCGGGCATGCCCCACCGCCCGGCGCTGGCGGAAGCCATCCCTCGGCACGACGCCCGCCGCGTCTCGGGAGAGCGCCGCCTCGTCGGGCTGCTCCGGGACGCCGCGCGAGGGGGAGGGGAAGACGCCGGGCGAAGCGCGCGGGCCCGTTCCCGCCGGACCCCGGACCCGCTCCTCCGGGCATTGGCGGGAATTGCTGCCCCCTGCCGGAGCCCCTCGCATCGGCCTCGGGATGGTGGTCCCGAACACCCGCATCCCTCGCGCAATCAGCGCCTGTCAGGGAGAGCGGCAGGCTCGTTCAGCACTGCGGCACGAAGCGCCGCGCGGGGGCGCGGTCATGGCCGAGGGCCTGGGCGTCGGGGTCGCGCGCCTCGCCGATGCGCGAGAGGCGGGGGCTGAAGCCGGCCGCGGTGAAGGCGCGGCTGTGGACCGGGGAGGCGCGGCGTCAGGAGGGGCGCTCCCTCCACACGGAGGCCGCCGCGGTCGGTCTCGGGCGCCTGCCGGCGGTCCATTGCCGGTCCACGGTCGCGAGCAGGCTCGCCCATCTGTGCGGCGCCCGGCCCCGTTCGGCTACTCCTGCACCACTATCGTCAGGTCCCCATCGCCACTTGCAGCCGCCGGCGACGGTTGCAACGGAGCACGGCAGGACAAAGCCCGGTCCCCGGACCCGTCTCCATGCCGTTGCGGGGGCCAGTGCAGAAAAAACCCCCGGCGGAGCAAGCCCGCCGGGGGTCGAGATGCCAGACCGTCAGGTCCGGGCGGCAAATCTACTCAGGCGAGCTCGCACCGAACGCACCGACCATCCTGCCGTCGTTGTTGTACTCGGAGTAGAAGGTTCCGACCGCCGCAAACGGCAGGCCCTCGTTTTTCAAGTTCGATTCGTAGAGCTGCCCGTCCCATTGACCGGAGGCTGGAGCGGCAATGCCGTTCATCGTCCAAGTCGTACGGTCGGAGCTCCCTTCTACACCGTCATCTGAGCCTGTGTGAAAATTCAGGGATCGAGTGATTGACATCTTCGCTAGCTTGACAGACCAATTCCGGTCCTCTTTGTTGCCGCCACCCATGAGGTCCATGGTCTTGAAGTTGTCGATGGTGCCTTCGATTGAAGCTCGGGTTAAACCATGATCTTTCGGGAAGTCAAAATCGGCAGTGAGCATGACGTCCGCAGTGAACTGGCCGGAGTCGTTCACTCCGCCGGTGCCGCTGCTGAAAGCGTACAAGCCGGCAGCCCCTCCCTTGTACACCGCCTCTCCGAAGACCGTATTGATCGTCGCATTTACTTGAGCCCCCCTGTCTCCGTAGAACGAACTCGCGGTCCAGGTCATGCCGTCACGGGACTTTTTGAGCCACCAGCCGTATGTGACGAAAGCCTTGTCGGGAGTGGATATCAGATCGGCATCCGCATCGTCGGCCCTGAAACGCCACGTCGCCCTGGAACCATCTTTAGCGAAGCTATTTCTACTTCTATCCGCATCTGTTCCGCCCAATTCTTGGCCTGAGGCAGCCTTTCTGGCTGCACACTTATTGGCACCTTTGGGCGTGCAAGTGTAGGTGCCGGGCACCCCGTTGAATTTGCCTTGGACAACACTCGTGGTGCCTGTCGTCGGCTCAGGATGAAATGTTCCAGACCTGTCGACTTGCGGAATCGCAATTTGTTTGGACATATTCAAGCTGGCCGGTTTGATGAGCCATCCATCCTCCGTGCAATCACCGGAAGTGCTGCACCACTCCTCCTTGAACGACTTGACCCCCGTGGGCGTTGCGTTGTCGTAGACCATCGCCATGTAGGTGTCGCCGTTGGTGTGCGTCAGGGAGTACTTCGAACCATTCCAGTCATGAAGTGAAGCGACCTCCGCATCGCCGTCTTTCTTCAGGCTCACTTTGTCTGCGTCGTTGTTGCCGATAAACACATCCAACGTAGCCTTTTTATTTATATCGGTGATGATTCCGGAGTTGCCTCGAGAGCCTGCGACGTCCGAGAAAATCGCGTTATGTCGTGACTCCCCCTTCTCTGTTACACGCTTTTTGATGCCCGAGTACAGCTTCATCGCGTCCGCCTTCATCATGTTCGCCTTTACCTTCATGGCGGCCGTGCGGTCGGACTTCCTGTTGGCAAGCATATTCTCAAGCGCTCCGAGCCGCTGGCTGAGGGCGCTACGCTCCGCAGCGGGCACCTTCACGACGGCCGTCCTGGCAGCCGCCAGCTTCGAGTCGGCGTCGGAGACCGTGGTGGCATTGGAGTCGTCCATCACCATGTCGACAGCGGTCTTCGCCGCATCGAGGGCCGTGGTCGCCGCGGTCACCAACTGCGCCGGCGTCATCGGCGGCGTACCGCCCCCATTGCCCGTCGTCTTGGTGTTGCTGCTCCCCCCGCAGCCTGCGAGTGCCAGCGCCGCCGCTGCGAAGGCGGCGAGCGCCCAGTGTGTGGTGGTTCTCATGGGTCCAATCTCCTGAAATTGAATGAAGGGTCGCCGCGCAGTCCGCGCATCGTTCTGGTCATGGAAGGCCGGAGAGCGGGCCGGGGGTTCCGCCTGAACGGGGCACCCCGGCCCGATCCGTTCGGTTACTCCTCGGTGTCCTTCACGCCGAAGGCGCCGACCATCCGGTGGGTGCCGCCGTACTCGGAGTAGACCCTTCCGAGTATCAGGTCCGGACGATTGTTGTCAGAGGATTTCCGGGTGTCGAAATACATGGCGCCATTCCACGAGCCGGACTCCTGCGCCGGAACGCCGTTGATCGACCAGACCGTATTGCTGCTCCTGAGGTTGTGGTTGCTAAACAATGCTCTTTTCAGCGCCACGCTCCACTTCGGGTCCGTGGACCCGCCCTTCAGGCGGAACCCGTCGATCGTGCCGGTCACGCCCGCATCAGCGACCTGGGGAGTTCCGTCGTTGTTCCCGAACTTGGCCATCAGCGTGACATCTGCCGTGAAGTGGCCGCCGTCGCCCTTCCCGTTGAGCGGGTCGTGGATGGCGTACTGGCCGATCGCGGGACCCTTGTAGGTCGCCGTGCCGGTCAGGTTTACGCCGTTGGTACCGTTGGCACCGTCGATGTTGTTGAAGGTCGCGCTGGTGATCCTGGGCACACCGTCGCTGTCCTCTCTCACCCACCAGCCGAAGTAGTAGTAGGTTGCATCGCGCACGGTCGCCATGGCGCCCTCGTCGTACTGGAAGTACCAGCCGTCCGACAGGGAGTAGGGGTCGTCCCCGGAGTGGCCGACACTGCCGGGATTTATCATGACCGTGCAGGTTTCGGAGGTGCCGGGTTGGCAGTAGTAGGTGCCTGACGCGCCCTGGTAGGTGCCCTCGATGGCGACGATGCCGGTGGTCGAGTCCTTCCTCGAAGCGAGGCTGACTCGCCCCGCCTTCGGGAACCCGTCGGCCTTGACGTTCACATCATTCTGATTGGCGCCCAGGCTCAGCGTCCTCATATCCTCATCATGGTCCCCTGCTTGGGATGGCTTGCCTGAACCCTCGAAGTGTTCCTTGGCCGACACCTTCTCATCCTTCCGGCTGGAGTAGATCCGGGCCTTGTCGGTGACGATGGCGTACTTGGTGGGCAATTCTTCGCCGGTTAGGGTGCCGGTGAGCCCGGTGTATTCGTAATCCGTGACCGTCCAGGGAGAGTCCTCACCCACCGGCATGGGAGCCCCGACCGGATCGAGGGCTTTCACCTCGGCGGCGCCGAGCCGGGGATTATCGGCACTGATCGGCATCGACCCCCCACCGTTTGCGGAATCGACATCGAGCTGACCGGAAAGATCGTTCTTGAGGGTGAAGTCGCTATCGATGTTGTTCAGCGCGTTCAGGTTGGGCTGGGCCGCGCCGGTCGTCTCGCTTTTGGGCCCCGCCAGGGCCTTAAACATCACCTCGCCGAGGGCGGCCATTTCTCTCGTCTGCATGTCCGTCTCCGCCCGCATGGCGGTCGTGCGCGAGGTCTTCGCGGCCGCAAGCGTGCCCTGGAGCTCCCCGAGCCGCTTGTTGAGGGCGGCACGCTGCGCCTCGGGCACCTTGTTGACAGCCGTCTGGGCAGCCGTCAGCTTCGTCCCGGCGTCGGAGACCGTGGCGTCATTGGAGTCGTCCATCACCATGTCAACAGCGGCCTTCGCCGTATTGAGGGCCGTGTCCGCCGCGGCCGCAAGCTGCTCCGGCGTCATCTGCGTATCCCCACTCCCGTCCCCATTGCCCGTCGTCTTGGTGTTGCTGCTCCCGCCGCACGCGGCCAGCCCGAGGGCGAGCACGGCGGCCGCCCCCACCCGCATCAGCTGCCTGAACGGAGTCCGTATCTGTGTGCCCGTGGTCATCACTTCGAGGCTCTCCTGTTGTCTGGACAGGAGGCGCCCCTCGGCGAGCGGCGGTGCGGGGTGCGCCCGCAGCGCGATTCTCGACGCTGATTCAATGCGTTGGCGCGCGCTGCGGTGCCTTGGACGGGCGCCGGGGCTGCGCCTGAATCCGCCCGCTCCGATGCCGGGCGATTGCGCAGCGATGACGGTGTCGGGGGAGGTGATGGTCTCGACCGTGAGACCGGGGCGGCGTAGGCTGCCGGCATGTCGAGCGCCAAATCTGTGCCGAGCCGTGAACGGGAGGGACATCGCGAGGCCCGTCCCGCCGCCCGCACGCCCGTCCGGTGAGCCTGCCGCCGACCCCGCACGACGCGCTGTTCCGGGCGCTGGTGTCCAGCCCGGCCCGCGCCGGCGCGCTCCTGGCGGAGTACCTCCCCCGAGAAGTCGCCGCGCTCCTCGACCCCGCCACTGTGCCCGAGGCGCTGGAGGGGAGCTTCATCGACCCCGACGCCGCAAAGACCCAGTGCGACGCCCTGTTCCGGGTGATGCTCCGCACCGGGCACGAGGCGCGGCTCTACGTGCTGCTGGAGCACAAGAGCCACGTCGATGCCACCACCCCGCTTCAGCTCCTCAAGTACATGGTGAACATCTGGCTGCGCGAGAGCGCCGGCGGGGCGAAGGAGCGGCTGCCGCCCATCCTTCCGCTGGTGTTCTACCACGGTCGGGGGCGCTGGACGGTGCCGCGCTCGGTGCCCGAGATGGTGGAGGCGCCCGATGAGCTGCGACCGTGGCTGCGCGAGTTCGCCTGCGTGGTGCACGACCTGGGGGAGATTGCGCCGCGGCGCCTGTCGCGGACCCCGGAGGTGCGGGCAGGGCTGCTGGCGCTGAAGGTGGCGTATGCGCAGGAGGTCGAGCCGGAGCTGCTGGACCTGATGACGGGCGGGCCGGTTGCGGGGAGCGGATTCGAGCGGCATATAATCCGCTACATCGCCGAGCGCATGAACCTGACGCTGGAGCGGCTGGAGGCGTCGCTGCGCCGGACGAAGCCGGAGCGGTGGGAGGCGCTGATGGGCACGGTGGCGGAGGCGTGGCTTGAGCAGGGCCGGGCCGAGGGAGTCGAGCAGGGCCGGACCGAGGGACGCATCGCAGGCCGAGAGGAAGGCCGAGCAGCAGGCCGAGAGGAAGGTCGAGCAGCAGGCCGGGCGGAGGGCCGGGCCGGGGTCGTTGTTCGTCTTTTGGAGCTGCGTTTCGGCGCTCTGCCGGAGGCGGTGCGTGCGCGGGTCCGCGGGGCGTCGGCTGACGAGCTGGAAGCGTGGACGGAGGCGGTGCTGAGCGCGGCGAGTCTCAACGAGGTCTTGGCCGCCCGGCCGAGGCGCTGAGCCCGGCGTCCTCCGGCATCGCAGCGCGGGTCGGGAGACCGGCGCGGAGGTCGACCGCATCCGCAATGCTCTTCAACGAGTCGAACGCAAGGCGGCGGCTCCGGCATTCCGGCATCCGTCGGGATAGGGTGCCCGACGCGATGACGCGATGACCGTGCGTTGTCTTTCGCTCTTCAGCCTGTTTTTCAGCTTGGCCCGGCGCGGATGCGCCCCGCCCGATGCCGCTCGATGGCCGGATGGATGGCGGAATCGCGGCGGGCACGAGCCCCCTTTCGGGGAGGGTTCGCACACCGGGCGATGGGCGGCGCTCCCGCGGGCCGGGGCGCGGTATCGACGACAGCCCTGCCGGTCTCAAGGATGCGCTGGACGACGCAGCCGGGACGCGATGACAGGGAGGAGCAGGGACAGGATGCCGAGGCGCGCGGGTCGGGTGCTTTCCAGGCGCACCGTCGACGGTCTCGAGGTAACGGGCAAGGAGGCCGTGTTCTGGGACCGGAACCTGCCCGGCTTCGGGGTCCGGGTCTACCCCTCGGGACGCAAGGTCTACGTGGTGCAGTCGCGCGGCCCGGGCGGGATCAGGCGGGTCTCGCTGGGC
This sequence comes from Gammaproteobacteria bacterium, assembly GCA_965202735.1. Taxonomy (GTDB): domain Bacteria; phylum Pseudomonadota; class Gammaproteobacteria; order HK1; family HK1; genus HK1. The sequence continues at coordinate 3,420,659 of OZ241844.1, read as the reverse complement.
CGCCACGGCGACCTCGCGCCGGAGCGCGCGCGGCGCCAGGCGATGGAGGCGATCGACCGCATCAAGCGGGGCGAGGAGCCGGTGCCCGCGGCGGCGCCGGTGTTCACGGTGGCGGATCTTGCGCAGCGCTACATGGCGGCGCATGTCGAGCCCAACTGCAACGCGCACACGAAGGGGATCTACCGGGGCTCTCTGGAGAACCACATCCTGCCGGCGCTGGGGACGAAGGCGGTGTCGCAGGTGGAGCGGGCGGACGCGGCGGCGCTGCACTACCGCCTTCGGGAGACGCCGCGGGCGGCGAACCGGGCGCTGATGGTGCTGTCGAAGATGTTCTCGCTGGCCGAGGCGTGGGGTCTGGCGCCGCCGGGCGGCAACCCGTGCCGCTACGTCATCCGCTACCGGGAGGGGATGCGCGAGCGGTTCCTGAGCGCGGAGGAGTATCGCCGGGTGGGGGTGGCGCTCTGTGCGCTGGAGGCGCGGGGTCCGCTGCCGGCGCGGGCGGCCGCCGCCCTGCGTCTTCTGATGCTGACCGGCTGCCGTCTGGGCGAGATCCTGAGCCTGCGCTGGGACGACATCGACCGGGGGTCGGGGTCGCTCCGGCTGCGCGACGCCAAGACGGGCGCGCGCATGGTGGTGCTGACCCCGGCGGCGCTGCGGGTGCTGTCGGGAGTGCGCCGGGTGCGGCGCAGCCCCTGGGTGTTCGCCGGCAAGGAGGCGGGGCGGCGCCTGTCGCAGCTCACCAGCTACTGGCACTTCGTGCGCGAGCGGGCCGGGGTGGAGGATGTGCGGGTCCACGACCTGCGTCATTCCTACGCCTCGCGCGCGCTGGCGCTGGGCGAGAGCCTGGCCATGATCGGCAGGCTGCTCGGGCATGCCGATGTGGGCTCGACGGCGCGCTACGCCCATCTGGCGCGGGACGCGGAGAAGGTTGCGGTGGCGCGCGTCGGCGACAGCATCGAGGCCGACCTCCTGCGCCTCCACGCCGTGCTGGCCGCGCACGACGGCGGCGCGGTCCGGTCGCTCCCCGACCGGGCGGCGTAGGCGGGAGGCCCGGCGTGGCGCGTACGCGGCGGAGAACACTGTCGGGCCGGACGGTGGACAGGCTGCCGGTGTACGAGCAGGAGGAGTTCTACTGGGACCGGGACCTTCCGGGCTTCGGGGTCCGGGTCTATCCCTCGGGCTCGAAGGTGTACTTGGTGCAGTGCCGCGTTCCGGGCGGGACGCGGCGGGCGACGGTGGGCCGGCACGGGACGATCTCGGCGCAGACGGCACGATGCCGGGGTGCGGCGATTCTGGCCCGCATCCGGGCGGGCGAGGCGCCGCAGCCGGCCCCCGGGGCGGGTCCGACGATCGCCGAGCTTGCCGAGCGCTATCTGGGCGAGCACGTGGCGGTGTACTGCAAGCCGGCGACGATGGCGAGCTACCGCCGGATCATCGACAGGCGGATTCTTCCGGCACTGGGTGCGCTGGCGGTCACGGAGCTCGACCGCCGGCATGTGGCGGAGCTGCACTACCGGCTGCGCGCAACGCCGGTGGCGGCGAACGACACGCTCGGGGCGCTGTCGCGAATGTTCAACCGGGCGGAGGCGTGGGGTCTGGTCGCGGCGGGGAGCAACCCGTGCCGGTTCGTGAGGAAGTACCGCACGCGCAAGCTGGAGCGTTTCCTGACCGAGGACGAGTTCCGCCGCCTGGGCGAGGCCCTGGATGCGATGGAGGCAGAACGGCGGGTGCCGGTGCACGCGGCGGCGGCGCTCAGGCTTCTGATGCTGACCGGCTGCCGCTGCGGCGAGATCGTCGGGCTGCGCTGGGAGGATGTGGACCTTGCGCGCCACGAGATCCGGCTGCCCGAATCGAAGACGGGTCCGCGCACGGTGTCGCTGTCGCCGGGTGCGGCGAGGGTGCTGGCCGCGCTGCCGCGCCCGAGGGGCAATCCCTGGGTGGTGGCCGGGCGCGGGGCGGGGTCGCGGCTGGCGCATATTCATTACTACTGGTACCGGGTGCGGGCGCGCGCGAGGCTCGACGATGTGCGCCTCCACGACCTGCGTCACTCCTTCGCCAGCCGGGCGCTGGCGCTCGGCGAGACGCTGCCGATGATCGGCAGGCTGCTCGGACACACCAAGATCCAGACCACGGCGCGCTATGCGCATCTGGCGCTCGATTCGGTGCGCGATGCGGCGGCCCGGGTGTCGGACAGCATCGCCGCCGATCTTCTGCCCGGAGACCTGCCGCTGCGGCGCGAGGGATAAGGCCGAGCCGCGCAGGATCTCGGCCCTTCCCGTCCGGGGCTGGACCGCCTCTCCCTCCGGGGCCTGGAGCCCGGCGGCGGGCGAGGCGCCCGAAGCCCCGCCGCGGGCCGGCCTCATCCCCCCTCTCCGGAAGCGGGGTCTCGTTCGCCCGCAGATGGCAGGCAGGCCGCGACCGCGCCGCCGCGGGCCGGGGCCTCACCCCCCGCCGGAAGCGGGACCTCGTTCGCCCGCAGGTGGCACAGGCAGGCCGCCACCGCGCCGCCGCGAGCCGGCCTCACCCCCCGCCGGAAGCGGTCGCGGGCCGGGATCGCCCGGTCGGGACCGGCGTCGGCGGCTTCGAACCGGCGTGCGTCGGCGGTGACGCGGAGGACGCGCGATCGCACGCTCGCGAATTCGGCCTGGCCGGAAGCCGGATGTCCCCTCGTTCCGCGGGCTCGGTCGGGCGCCGCGGGGGGGGGGGGGGGGGGGGGCAGGGCTAATTCGTTCTATGAGCATTTGCGTTCTGTGACAGTGGGTTGACGGTGATACTGGACTTCCCCGCCACGATTCGATATACATGCCGCGAGGCATCCGTGGGGACGGGGAAGCGGTGGCGGCTCTCTCGGAGGTGGCGGTCGACATCGTGGCGGCGGCGCACGAGGCCCGCTTCCGCGACCTGATGCAGGCGCACCACTATCTCGGTGCGGTGCCGGGGATGGGCGAGACGGTGCGCTATGTCGCGCACCATCACGGTCGATGGCTGGCGCTTGTGGTGTTCTCGGCGCCGGCACTGAAGTGCGGCGCGCGCGACCGCTGGATTGGCTGGGACTGTGGCGTCCAGTTCAGCCGCCTGCCTCTGGTGACCAACAACGCGCGCTTCCTGCTTCTGCCCGGCGGCCCGCCCAACCTCGGCTCGCGGGTGCTGTCGCTGTGCACGCGCCGTCTGGTGCGCGACTGGCCGGCCCGGTTTGGCCACGAGGTGCTGCTCGCGGAGACGTTCGTCGACCCCGAGCTGTTCCGGGGCACGGTCTACCGCGCGGCCAACTGGGTCGAGGTCGGGCGCACTCGCGGCTTCGCCCGCAGCGGGGCCGGCTACCGCGCGCACGCCCGCCCCAAGCTCGTGTTCCTTCACCCCCTGCGTCGGGACGCGCGAGCCCGGCTGCGCGCCGCCGACCTCGACCCCCGCCTGCGACATGGAGTGGCGAAGATGACGCTCACCGCCGAACAGATGCGCGCCCTGCCCGAGTGCTTCCAGAACATCCACGACCCCCGCCGCCGCCAGGGCCGGCGCCATGCCCTGCCCACGGTGCTGGCGCTCGCCGCCGCCGCGACGCTGTGCGGGATGCGCGGCTACAAGGCGATTGACGAATGGGTCCATGACCTCAGCCCCAAGGTGCTGGAGCGCTTCCGCGTGCGCCGCCGCGATGGCCGATACCGCCCGCCCAGCCTGTCGGCGATGCGCAGCCTCCTGGTGCGCATCGACCCGGCCCAGCTCGACGCCGCGCTGAGAGCTTGGCAACAGACCCACGGCTCGGGCGACAGCGCACTGGCCATCGACGGCAAGACCCTGCGCGGCGCCATCGATGACAAGGGCAAACAGACGCATGTGCTCGGCATCATCGGCCACGACACCCAGGCGCCCTGGGGGCAAAAAAAGTCGGCATGAGGCCCGACGCCGACGAAGGAGAGAAACGCACCAACGAGGTCGGCACCGTCCTGCCCCTGCTCGAGACCCTGCCCGACATCGCCGGGCGCACCGTCACCGCCGATGCCCTGCTCACCCAGCGCACGCTGGCCTCCTACCTGCTCGGTCGCGGCGCGCACTACCTGTTCGCCGTAAAGGGCAACCACAAGACCCTGCTCAGCGATATCCGCCTCACTCTCGACCCGGACATCGCCCGACGCGCGCCGGACTTCGAGGACCACACCCCCAAGCCCGAGCACGGGCGCCGCGAGCGCCGCTCCCTCTGGGTCTGCGACACACTCAACGACTCTCTCGACTTCCCCGGCGTCGCACAGGTCTTCGCCGTGCGCCGCGAATCCGTCGCGGTCAAGTCCGGCAAACACCGTTGCGACACCGCCTACGGCATCACCAGCCTGACCTCCGGGGCCGCACCGCCGCACCGCCTGCTCGCCCTCCAGCGCGGACACTGGACCATCGAGGCGACCCACCACATCCTCGACTGGAGCTTCGACGAGGACCGCAGCCGTATCCGCTCGGGCCACGGACCAGAGAACATGACCCGGCTGCGACGCTTCGCCATCGGCCTCATCAAGGCGCGCGGGCTCGCCGTCGCCGAGACCATGCGCACTCTCGCCAGGAACCCGAGGCGGCTGCTCGACTGGCTCAAGATGACCGACAACGCCGCCCCCGCACCGGCTCCCGGCTGACCGCGCCTGCCCCGCTCCCATCCATCCTCTGCCCGCCCACCCTCGGCACGCGCCGGGTACGGGCGCTCATGCCCGCATGACCCCGACTCCGGCTCCCGTGCTCCGGCAGGACCCCTGTAGGGCGGCACGATGCCAGCCCCATCCAGCGTCCACCCCCCGCCCTGGTCGCCAACACAAAGCGCACGGACCTTCATCGAACGCTCCGAAACGGCGGCAAACATCAGAACAAATTCGCCGTGGGGGGGGGGGGGGCTCCCGCGACGTTAGCGAACGCAACCGTCGGTCTCCGCACGCGGGGGCGCCCTGTTCTGGAACGTAGCCGTCGGTGCAGCGCCGACGCAGGCTCGGCCGGACCCCACGAGGCATCCGATTCTCCCACAACCTGCTGAAATTACTGAATAATTCCGATCCTGGGCGATGTCGCCGAATTTGGTTCTTGCACTGCCCGGAGAGTTGTGGTTATCGTGTGTCTCCCATCTCGGCAGAGGTGGGGAGGGATCAGCAGGAAGCAGGACAGCAAGAGGGTCTGTTCGGAGTGGCAGGAGAGAATGCTCGGCGCTGCTTGACAGCGGGCGTTATTTGCCATACATAGGTGCCGTTTGTCAGCGGTACCGGCAGCATTCCGAGTGTCAGGGGGATGTACACCACAGGGTTCTGTCTTTGGAACCCTTTTCACAAGCATAGGAGAGCCTCGAAGTGATGACCACGGACACACAGATACGGACTCCGTTCAGGCAACTGATGCGGGTGGGGGCGGCCGCGGTGCTCGCCCTTGGACTGGCCGCGTGCGGCGGGAGCAGCAACACCAAGTCGACGGGCAATGGGGACGGTACGACGACGCAGCAGCAGACGCCCTACCAGAAGGCGGACGCGGCCATCAAGGCGGCCACGACGGTCGATGCGGTCGATGCGGCGCTGAAGGAGGCGAAGGCAAACACTGCGATTAATGCCCCGGACATCGGGAAGCTGGAGACGGCCGCTACCAACCGCAAGGCGGAGCTGATGAAAGCAGCCAATGCGAAACGTCAGTTGGAGGCGGTGAAGGCAGCGGCCGGTGAGGTCGACACGTCCGACCTGAAGGGTGACAAGCTCGCCACGGCCGAAGGGAAAATCACGGCTCTCGAGATGGCGCTGGAAAACGCGGACGACGTGAGCCCTGCCGACAAGGCGACGTATCAGAAGAAGCTGGAGAAGGCCAAGTTGGCCGTCGCTTCTGAAAAGCTCGACATGGCTCTTGGAGCGTTTTCGGGCGTGACGCCCACGAAGGCGCAGCTCGACACCGCCATGGCCGCCCTCAGAGAGCTGAGAGATGCGCTCAAGGGCGCCGAGAACCTGACCGACGACGAAAAGGACCGGTATCAGGCTCAGGCGGACCGTGCGGACGCTGACAACGGGCAGATCAAGACGGCGCAGGGCCATTACCGTGATCATGTTGTCAAGAACATCGAGGACACCCAGATCGCGGCGGCCATGAGGGCGGTCGGGATGGTCACCGACACGTCCGACGACAGCACCGTGACGGACGCCCAGAACGCCATCGACGACGCCAAGACGGAGATCGACGGCGCGAACATCTCTGACGAGCAAAGGGCAGACCTTCACCGGAAGCTTGCCGAGCATCAGGGTGCGCTCAATCGGGCCAAGGACTCCCGCATGGCGGCCATGAAGAAGAAGGAGGCGGACCGGATGGCGGCGGCGCAGGCGAATGCGCGGGTGGTGTATGCCGGCATCGCCCCCTATAACGGGAGCGACTCGAACAACAAGCGGGACAAGCGGTACGCGCAGTTCAACGACCAAGGAAATTCATCATTGAGCGCAACCCCCGATCTGAGCATAGAAATCCGTGATGCGGACACCGTGAGGCTGAAGCCGGACAGCGCCACGGTCGAGAAGCTCAAGGGCTGGACTGGCTCGAAGTGGAAGCTGGTGGACGAGGGCACCACCTACGAGGCGGTGGTCTACGACAACCGGTACAGCAAACCGGGGAACAAGTTCAGGGACGCATGGAGCGATGAGTTTGACGAGGATACCGGCTGGCTCAATAGCGAAGGCACGATGAATATAGGCCAACACCAAGCGTTTGAAGGCAGGACTTTCAGCGGGACCACCAAGCTCGCAGGGGTGGGAGAAACGTATGAGGTAAGGGGCACTTTCGCCGGCGTGCGCGGCAAATTCTTCTGCACGCCCGCCGTCGGCAAGTACTGCGCAGTGCAGCCACGGCCAGACGGCCTCCGTTTGGGCGAGGTGTCTGGCACCAGTTTCGCAACCACCCACACCGACAACGCCTGGAGGTTCAAGCCCGACAACATGGACGACAGGGTGGTAGGCGATGCAGACGCCGCCTTCGTCACGTACGGCTACTGGATCCGGAAAGGGGCCGACGGAACGTGGGACGTGAGCGCGTTCCATAATAACAACAGGGGGGAGGCCCAAAGCCTCTCCGGCCTGACCGGCGACACCTCCTTGAACGGAACGGCGACGTATGACGGCGGGGCCGCCGGCGTGTACGCCTTAAGCACCGAGGCCGGCACGTTCACCGCGGACGCCAAGCTCGTCGCCAACTTCACCACCGACAGCGTCACGGGCACCATCGACGGGTTCATGACCAAGGGGTTCACGGGCGGAGACGGCATGTCGCGGAACTGGTCCGTGGAGCTGCAGAAGCTGCAAATCGGCAGCGCCGGGGGGTTTTCCACTAACGCGTCCAATAATGCGCACGGCCGAACGCGGTGGACCATGGACGGAGACGCCACGCCGGCCGCCGGCAAGTGGGAGGGCTCTTTCTACGGGTGGGACGGCGCCGGCCAGGGCAACAGGCCGAAGGCCGCGACCGGCTCGTTCTACGCCGAGCACGGCACGTCCGGCAAGATGGTCGGCGCGTTCGGCGTGCAGGACCCCAACCGTGTGGAGCAGTAACGAGTAGCGGCCGGGCGGACCCCCCGCCCGGCCTGACGGCCCGACCTCCCCGACCCCCGGCGGCCCCGCCGCCGGGGGTCTTTCAATTCCGGGACGCCGCGCGAGGGGGAGGGGAAGACGCCGGGCGAAGAGCGCGCGGGCTCGCGCTCCATCCGGACCCGTGCCGGAGCACCGCACCTTTGCCGGAGACCCGCGCATCGGCTGCGGGATGGTGCCCCCGAACACCCGCATCCCTCGCGCAATCAGCGCCTGTCAGGGAACGGCGGGCTCGCTCGGCACGGCCGCACGAAGCGCCGCGCGGGGGCGGCATGGCCGAGGGCCTGGGCGTCGGGGTCGCACCCATTCGCCGGAAGCTGGAGCGGCGGTGCCGTCCATGGTCCAGATCGTACGGCCCAGGGCGTTCTTTTCCGGGGTATTGTCTGGGCTGAAAGCCCCGCCTGCGGTGCCTTGGACCGGCGCCGGGGCTGCGCCTGAATTCGCCCGCAGCGATGACGGTGCCGGGGACGCGATACTGCCCGCCGGGTGCGCCCTTGCGCTCTCGGGGGACGACGGGGCGCCCCGCGGCCGGCCGCCTCGCCACCGTCCCGGGGTCCCCCCGACAACGGCCTCTCATCGGGACGAGGCTGCACGGGACGAGGTTGCGCCTGTTGAGAGGTTGCGCCTTGTGCCTCGCGGTCGGACTTTCTATGATGGACCCATGTCCGAGGCCATCGCTTTCGACACCCACCGCTTCGTCAAGCGTCTGACCGAGAGCGGGTTCACCGAGCAGCAGGCCGAGACTCTGGCCGAGGAGCATGTGGCGCTGCTCAACGCCAATCTGGCGACCAAGACCGATATCGCGCGAATCGAGGCCGATATCGAGTTCCTGCGCCAGGAGACCAAGACCGACATCGCGCGGGTCGAGGCCGGCGTCGAGGCCCTGCGCCAGGAGACCAGGGCCGGCATCGAGACGGTGAAGGCCGACCTGCTGAAGTGGCTGTTCGGGGCGCTGATCGCCCAGGGCGGGCTGGTCGTCGCCCTGGTCAAGCTGCTGTAGCGCCGCGCGTGCTTGCGCCGGACACCCCGGCGCAGCGGTCGTCGTCCAATGCGCACGGCGCCGGCGCCTCGCCCCGCCTGGGGCGCTCGACGGTCTCCATCGCCCGGTGTGCGAGCCCCCCCGAGAGGAGGTTTGTGCCAGCAGCGCTGTCGAGCCCCTCTCCCTCGAGAGCGACCGACGTGCGCGGGTGTGTGTCGAGGTGGCTTCGTGTGTGTGCGGAGCCGACCGCCGGAAACATCCGGCGGCAGGTTCATTTCATCGTTCCTGTCCTTGCTCCCCTGGGGGGAAGTACTTCTCCCCGATGGTGCGTCCTCCGTTGCCGTTGGTCCTCTCCAGATGTCCCGCCAAGGCGTCATCGGCGATTGCGATGCATCCGCCGATCGTGGCGATGGCGCGAAACGCGATGAATTCTGCGAACGAACGCAAATTTCCTCTGTCTGCGCTTTCCAGCCGCGCGATGTACTCCGGTTTCTCCTGCGCCGAGATGATCGGCGGGGGCAGACCACGCTTGACGTAGCACCACGCCATGAGAAGGCGCGAGACACGACCGTTGCCGTCCTGGAACGGGTGCGTGCGCACGAAGCGGTGGTGGAGCCATGCGGCTTCGACCTCTACAGGGTAGCCTTCGCTGTGGGCTTTCTCGTGCAGGGTGAACAGCCGCTCCATTTCCCGGGCGACCTGCTCCGGCGGACAATACTCATGGATGACGCCGTCGGGACGACGCGGGTTGTTCGACTTGATCTTCCACTGCCCCTTGCGTTCGAAGGGCACCTCGATCTGTTGGCCGAACGGTGTGAGCGCGGGAACGGTCTTCTGATGGCGCGTCAGTAGCTGGTGCCAGGAACGTATCGTGTATCCGGTCAGCGGTCGGGCGCTCTTCACGTCGTCGAAGACCATCTCGAGGGCATCGTGCTGGTCCTTCAGCAGACCGCGCAGTGTCTGGTCGTCCACGCCTTCGACGGAGTGCGATGCGCGCACGCCCTCGAATCCCTCGGTGATGAGCTGTTCCGTCACGCCACGCCGGAGCGTGTAGAGGTTCTCGATCTGGCCGTTCTCGATCGCGAAGGCGCGTCGGCGCTCCAGCAGCCAGCCATCAAGGTAGGCGCGGGCGTTCGAGTGGTCGGTGAGCTTCTCCTTGAGCTCTCTCCATCTGTGCTCGAGGTCTTCGTACTGCCGGTTCCCCCAGCAGGCCGCCGCCCGGGGCATTTCCGTGAGCGGGCGCCAGATGTGGGGTGACTCATGTTTCGGCCCGCCTTGGGCGGAGTCCCGGTTCATGTCCGGTTTCTCCCAGGGGGGATTGGGCTCGCAGGAGCATACCACCGGGTTACGGGGTGTTCCGTGCGACGACTCGGGCCGATGGCGGGCGGCGGCCCCTCGCGCCGCGAGTACAGCTCGGACGCCTTCGACGCACGTTCGTGTCGGCGCATCTCGGCCCGCGCTGGCTGAGCGGGGGGCGAGCGGGGCAAGCGTCCTGGCGGACGCGCGCCATGGCGGGCTCTCGGGCGAGGTGGAGTACCGCGACCTGGGGGCCAGGTGGCGGGGCGTCACCGGCTCGGACCGACGCACTACGGCGAGCCGCGACGCCTCCCGCCACGAGCGGCGCTACGACGCAAGCGCGCACCTCGACGGGCCGCTGACCGACGTGGCAGGAGCAGGCAAGGGTACGGCATGTCAGGTGCGGGCCTCAGCCCAAGGATCGACGGTTTCGACGCCGGTGTTGCGGAGCTCGCCCGTGTTCCGCGTGACCACGGCAAGCCCCCGCGTGGCCGCGACGGCGGCGAGGAAGGCGTCAGGCACGTGATCGTCGAGCGGCTCGCCGCGCCTGCGCTTGTCTTCCATGATCTGCGCGCACGCCCGCGCATCGTCCACGGTCCATTCGACGATGCGGTCCTCGAACAGATCGTCAAGAAGGTCGTGGAAGCGGCAGCCATTCCCGCCAGGCGGGAACACGCTCCTGAAATCCCCTCGATTCGACGCCCTGGTGGTCGGAATTGCGCCGGAATCCCATCGCGGCACGGCCTCTCCGGGCGCTTCGCCCAGGGCGGGCTGGTCGCCGCCCTGGTCAAGCTGCTGGAGCGCCGTGCGTGTTCGCGCCGGACACACTGGCGCACGAGCAGGTCCCGGCCCCGGAACACGGCCTCCTTGCCCCTCACCGCGAGACCGTCGACGGTGCGCCTGGAAGACGGCCTTCCCCTCCCCCTGTCGCTGCTGGCACGACCCCCCCTCTCGGGGGGCTCGCACACCGGGCGATGGAGACCGTCGAGCGCCCCAGGCGGGGCGAGGTGCCGTTTGCCGTGCGCATTGGACGACCACCGCTGTGCCGGGGTGTCCGGCGCAAGCACGCGCGGCGCTACAGCAGCTTGACCAGGGCGACGACCAGCCCGCCCTGGGCGATCAGCGCCCCGAACAGCCACTTCAGCAGGTCGGCCTTCACCGTCTCGATGCCGGCCCTGGTCTCCTGGCGCAGGGCCTCGACGCCGGCCTCGATGCTGGCCTCGACCCGCGCGATGTCGGCCTCGATTCGCGCGATATCGGTCTTGGTCGCAAGATTGGCGTTGAGCAGCGCCACATGCTCCTCGGCCAGAGTCTCGGCCTGCCGCTCGGTGAACCCGCTCTCGGTCAGACGCTTGACGAAGCGGTGGGTGTCGAATGCGATGGCCTCGGACATGGGTCCATCATAGAAAGTCCCACCGCGAGGCACAAGGCGCAGCCTCGTCCCGATGAGAGGCCGTTGTCGGGGGACCCCGGGACAGCGGCGAGGAGGCCGGTCGCGGGGTGCCCCGTCGTCCCCGGCGGGCAGTCTCGCGTCCCCCGACACCGTCATCACTGCGCAATCGCCCGGCATCGGAGCGGGCGGATTCAGGCGCAGCCCCGGTGCCCGTCCAAGGCGCCGCAGCGCGAGCCAACGCATTGAATCAGCGTCGAGAGTCGCGCTGCGGGCGCACCCCGCACCGCCGCTCGCCGAGGGGCGCCTCCTGTCCAGACAACAGGAGAGCCTCGAAGTGATGACCACGGACACACAGATACGGACTCCGTTCAGGCAACTGATGCGGGTGGGGGCGGCCGCGGTGCTCGCCCTTGGACTGGCCGCGTGCGGCGGGAGCAGCAACACCAAGTCGACGGGCAATGGGGACGGTACGACGACGCAGCAGCAGACGCCCTACCAGAAGGCGGACGCGGCCATCAAGGCGGCCACGACGGTCGATGCGGTCGATGCGGCGCTGAAGGAGGCGAAGGCAAACACTGCGATTAATGCCCCGGACATCGGGAAGCTGGAGACGGCCGCTACCAACCGCAAGGCGGAGCTGATGAAAGCAGCCAATGCGAAACGTCAGTTGGAGGCGGTGAAGGCAGCGGCCGGTGAGGTCGACACGTCCGACCTGAAGGGTGACAAGCTCGCCACGGCCGAAGGGAAAATCACGGCTCTCGAGATGGCGCTGGAAAACGCGGACGACGTGAGCCCTGCCGACAAGGCGACGTATCAGAAGAAGCTGGAGAAGGCCAAGTTGGCCGTCGCTTCTGAAAAGCTCGACATGGCTCTTGGAGCGTTTTCGGGCGTGACGCCCACGAAGGCGCAGCTCGACACCGCCATGGCCGCCCTCAGAGAGCTGAGAGATGCGCTCAAGGGCGCCGAGAACCTGACCGACGACGAAAAGGACCGGTATCAGGCTCAGGCGGACCGTGCGGACGCTGACAACGGGCAGATCAAGACGGCGCAGGGCCATTACCGTGATCATGTTGTCAAGAACATCGAGGACACCCAGATCGCGGCGGCCATGAGGGCGGTCGGGATGGTCACCGACACGTCCGACGACAGCACCGTGACGGACGCCCAGAACGCCATCGACGACGCCAAGACGGAGATCGACGGCGCGAACATCTCTGACGAGCAAAGGGCAGACCTTCACCGGAAGCTTGCCGAGCATCAGGGTGCGCTCAATCGGGCCAAGGACTCCCGCATGGCGGCCATGAAGAAGAAGGAGGCGGACCGGATGGCGGCGGCGCAGGCGAATGCGCGGGTGGTGTATGCCGGCATCGCCCCCTATAACGGGAGCGACTCGAACAACAAGCGGGACAAGCGGTACGCGCAGTTCAACGACCAAGGAAATTCATCATTGAGCGCAACCCCCGATCTGAGCATAGAAATCCGTGATGCGGACACCGTGAGGCTGAAGCCGGACAGCGCCACGGTCGAGAAGCTCAAGGGCTGGACTGGCTCGAAGTGGAAGCTGGTGGACGAGGGCACCACCTACGAGGCGGTGGTCTACGACAACCGGTACAGCAAACCGGGGAACAAGTTCAATGTCGCGTGGACAATTCAGAGTGACGGCCAGCTCAATGAGGCAGACACGCGCACCGGTAATGACAAAAAGGTCAACTCCGTCACCACAGCCGGGTCTCACCGGGTCGGAGCGTTTGGAGAAGTGGTGACAGGCATAAGGGGCGAACACAGCGGGGTGCCCGGCACCTACTCCTGCACGCCCGCCATAGGTTATGCCTGCGCAGTGGGGTTGAGAGTTGGCAACCACACTCTTGGCGGAGTAACGGATAACAATAATATCCTCTCGGGGCCGACCTACGCGACCTGGAGGTTCAAGCCCGACAACCCGGAGCAAAGGATAAAGCGTGATGACGATGTCGCCTTCGTCACGTACGGCTACTGGATCCGGAAGGGGGCCGACGGAAGGTGGGACGTGAGCGCGTTCCATAATAACAACAGGGGGGAAAACAAAACCATCTCCAGCCTGACCAGCGACGTCAAGCTGCAAGGAACGGCGACGTATGACGGCGGGGCCGTCGGCGTGTACGCCTTAAGCGCCGAGGCCGGCACGTTCACCGCGGACGCCGAGCTCGTCGCCAACTTCACCACCGACAGCGTCACGGGCACCATCGACGGGTTCATGACCAAGGGGTTCACGGGCGGAGACGGCATGTCGCGGAACTGGTCCGTGGAGCTGCAGAAGCTGCAAATCGGCAGCGCCGGGGGGTTTTCCACTAACGCGTCCAATAATGCGCACGGCCGAACGCGGTGGACCATGGACGGAGACGCCACGCCGGCCGCCGGCAAGTGGGAGGGCGCCTTCTACGAAAGGGGGGGCGCCGGCCAAAGGCCGAAGGCCGCGACCGGCTCGTTCTACGCCGAGCACGGCACGTCCGGCAGGATGGTCGGCGCGTTCGGCGTGACGGACCCCAACACTGACGAGCCACTCGTCGAGTAGCGGGGGTTCGGGCGGAGCCCGCCCGGCCTGACGGCCCGACCTCTTCGACCCCCGGCGGCCCCGCCGCCGGGGGTCTTTCAATTCCGGGACGCCGCGCGAGGGGGAGGGGAGGTCCGCCGGGCGAAGAGCGCGCGGGCCCGCTCCAGCCGGACCCGCACCGGAGCACCGCACCTTCGCCGGAGACCCTCGCATCGGCTTCGGGACGGTCACCCCGAACGCCCGCATCCCTCGCGCAATCAGCGCCTGTCAGGGAGAGCGGCAGGCTCGTTCAGCACGGCCGCACGAAGCGCCGCACGGGGGCGCGGTCATGGTCGAGGGCCTGGGCGTCGGGGTCGCGCTCCTCGCCGATGCGCGAGAGGCGGGGGCTGAAGCCGCGGTGAAGGCGCGGCTGTGGACCGAGGAGGCGCGGCGTCAGGAGGGGCGCTCCCTCCACACGGAGGCCGCCGCGGTCGGTCTCGGGCGCCTGCCGGCGGTCCATTGCCGGTCCACGGTCGCGGGCAGGCTCGCCCATCCCTGCGGTGCCCGGCTCTGCCATCGGCAAAAAAAGAAGGTTGGCGCAAGGCAAGCGCCACCCTTCTCACTGAAGGCCACGGACACCGGGCCGGGCTCCCGCATGAACGGGAGCCCGAGCCCGTTCAGCGGCTACTCGTCGTCGTCGTACTGCTTCGTGGTGTTTCTCGCGCCGAACGCACCGACCACCCGATGGGTGCGGCCGTGCTCGGAGTAGAACTTGCCGATCGCCGCGTCCGGCTCGTCGTTGCCGTCGTCGACGGACCCGTCTGACTCCGTGGTATCGATCATCTGGACGACCCAGTTGCCGGAGTTCGGCGCCTTGATGCCCTTGATCGACCAGGCCGTGTCGGCGCCGGCATCGACGCCGTCGTCTCCGCTGGCAGCCCAGTCCGCGTGATTCAACATCACGGTCCAGCCCGGGTCCTCGGAACCGCCGTTCAGCTTGAAGTCCGTGATCTTGCCGGACAGGCCTTCGTTGGGCACCAAGTTGCTTTGTCCGAACCGGGCCTCCAGCCTGGCCTTCGCCGTGAACTCACCGGCCTCGCCCTTGTCGTTGAGCGGGTCGTGGATGGCGTACACGCCGGCCGCGGGGCCCTCGTAGGTCGCATCGCCGTTGATGCTCCCGCCGGCGACGGTGATGTGGTCCCCCCCGTAGTTGAAAAAGGCGCTGGCTATCCTGGGCACGCCGTCGCCCGAGTTCTCCCTCACCCACCAGCCGAAGAAGAGATAGCTGTAATTGGGAATGGATATCTTGGCGCCCTCTTTGTGGACGAACTCCCAGCCCGCGGCCATGGAGTAGCCGCCGATGAACACCGAGACACGGCAGTCGCTGCCGCTGGAGTAGGTGCAGCGATAGGTGCCGGGCGCACCCTGGTAGGTGCCTTCCACCGTGATCTCCTTGCCCTCCCCGTCCGGTTTCCAGTTCTTGTTGCCCGCCGCCGCGAACTTGGGGGATTCGATGTTTCCGTCGACAATTGTGCCCAAGGGGATCAGGCGTTTGTCCGCGTCATAGGCGTCGCCACCCTTGTTGCTCAACTCCCAGGTGTTAAGCGGCCTGTTGCTCTCCTTCTCGTAGTAGTCGGCAATCGAAACACTCAGTGTCGACCGGCTGTTGTACACCCGGGCCCGGTCGGCAAAGGCGGGCACGGCGTCGCCGTTCTCTCCAAGAGCTTCGGTCTCGTCCGTGACCCTCCACTCGCCCAGCTGGCCGGCGGCCTCCCTGCGGAGTTCCTTCACTTCCGTGAAGACCACCGGTTCTTCGTTGACGCCATCGGTGGGCAACGTCCCCCCATCCGCTGCAGGATCGAGCTTCAGGCCGGACGGCTTTGCGGAATCCTTCAGGGGGTTTGCATAGACGGGGGCGCCCCCGAGGTTGTTCAGCGCGTGCTCGTCGCCGCTGCCTCTGAGGCCTCTGCCCAAATTCTCGACATCGGGCCCGGAGAGCGCGTAGAACATCTCCTTGGCGAAGGCCTTGCGGCCGGCGATTGCCGTGTCAAGTGCGCTCCGATGCCGGGCCAGCTCCGTGCGAAGCTCCGACTTTTTCTCGGCAGAGAGGCCCTCCGCCTCATCGATCGCCGTCTCGGCCGCCGCGAGCTTGGCATCGGCGTCCGCCCAGTCCTCCCGGGAGGAATCGCGCTTGAGCAGGCCGACCTTCTTGGCCGCCTCCATGATCGGGCCGTCCTTGATTCCCTGGACGCGCGTGGCGATGTTGCGGGAGGCTTTTGCCCGGCCGAGCGCGCCCTCATGCATGGCGAGCGCCTGGCGAAGGGTAGCCTTCTGTGTGTCAAGGATGTTTGCCTCGTTGATCCTTTTCTTGGCCGCGTCGATTTTGGCCTGGGCGCCCGTCACGGTGGTCTCGGGGGACGTGTCAGTGACCATGTCGACCGCTGCCTTGGCAGCCGCGATCTCGCCGTCCGTGATCATCTGGACAACATGAGCTTTGAGACGGCCCTCCGCCACCTTGAGCGGCCCGCCCTCCTCGTCCGCCTCGTCCGCTTGCCGTTGATACATGGCCTTTTCCGCGGCGGTCAGGTCTTCGGCGGCCGTGAGCGCATCCCTCAGGTCTTCGAGGGCGTCCGTGGCGGCGGTGAGCTGGTCCTCCGTGGCCGTCGCGCCCGAGAACGCTGCAAGAGCCGTCCGGAGCGCTCCGGAAGCCTTCGAAAGCGCGTTCTCCTGCTCTTTCCGGTTCACGGCTGTCTGGGCGGCGGCCTGCCGGTCCTGATATGGCTTCTTGTCGGCATCGCTCACGTCGTCCGCGTCGTCCAGCGCCATCTTGAGAGCCGCGATGGCCGCCTTGGCCGCGGCGATTTTGTCCGCGTCCGACAGGTCGGACGTGTCGACCTCGGCGAGCGCGTCCATCAGCGCCTTCTTCTGGTCCTTCTCGCGAGCCATCGTCGCCAGCGCCGTCTTGCGTGCTTCAGCAGCCTGCCTCAGCTTCTTGGACTCCGGGGCAAGAATCAAAATGTTTGCCTCCGCCTTATCCAGCTCCGCCTCGACCGCTTCGGGCGTGTCGGCCATGTTGATTGCCTTCAACGCCTTATCGTAGGCCGACTCCACCGTCGGCGGCGTACCCCCGTTCGGGTCCGGGTCCGGCTTGCTGCTGCTCCCGCCGCAGGCGGCCAGCCCGAGGGCGAGCACGGCGGCCGCCCCCACCCGCATCAGTTGCCTGAACGGAGTCCGTATTTGTGTGTCCGTGGTCATCACTTCGAGGCTCTCCTGTTGTCTGGACAGGAGGCGCCCCTCGGCGAGCGGCGGTGCGGGGTGCGCCCGCAGCGCGATTCTCGACGCTGATTCAATGCGTTGGCGCGCGCTGCGGTGCCTTGGACGGGCGCCGGGGCTGCGCCTGAATCCGCCCGCTCCGATGCCGGGCGATTGCGCAGCGATGACGGTGTCGGGGGAGGTGATGGTCTCGACCGTGAGACCGGGGCGGCGTAGGCTGCCGGCATGTCGAGCGCCAAATCTGTGCCGAGCCGTGAACGGGAGGGACATCGCGAGGCCCGTCCCGCCGCCCGCACGCCCGTCCGGTGAGCCTGCCGCCGACCCCGCACGACGCGCTGTTCCGGGCGCTGGTGTCCAGCCCGGCCCGCGCCGGCGCGCTCCTGGCGGAGTACCTCCCCCGAGAAGTCGCCGCGCTCCTCGACCCCGCCACTGTGCCCGAGGCGCTGGAGGGGAGCTTCATCGACCCCGACGCCGCAAAGACCCAGTGCGACGCCCTGTTCCGGGTGATGCTCCGCACCGGGCACGAGGCGCGGCTCTACGTGCTGCTGGAGCACAAGAGCCACGTCGATGCCACCACCCCGCTTCAGCTCCTCAAGTACATGGTGAACATCTGGCTGCGCGAGAGCGCCGGCGGGGCGAAGGAGCGGCTGCCGCCCATCCTTCCGCTGGTGTTCTACCACGGTCGGGGGCGCTGGACGGTGCCGCGCTCGGTGCCCGAGATGGTGGAGGCGCCCGATGAGCTGCGACCGTGGCTGCGCGAGTTCGCCTGCGTGGTGCACGACCTGGGGGAGATTGCGCCGCGGCGCCTGTCGCGGACCCCGGAGGTGCGGGCAGGGCTGCTGGCGCTGAAGGTGGCGTATGCGCAGGAGGTCGAGCCGGAGCTGCTGGACCTGATGACGGGCGGGCCGGTTGCGGGGAGCGGATTCGAGCGGCATATAATCCGCTACATCGCCGAGCGCATGAACCTGACGCTGGAGTTGCTGGAGGCGTCGCTGCGCCGGACGAAGCCGGAGCGGTGGGAGGCGCTGATGGGCACGGTGGCGGAGGCGTGGCTTGAGCAGGGCCGGGCCGAGGGACGCATCGCAGGCCGAGAGGAAGGTCGAGCAGCAGGCCGGGCGGAGGGCCGGGCCGGGGTCGTTGTTCGTCTTCTGGAGCTGCGTTTCGGCGCTCTGCCGGAGGCGGTGCGTACGCGGGTCCGCGGGGCGTCGGCTGACGAGCTGGAAGCGTGGGCGGAGGCGGTGCTGAGCGCGGCGAGCCTCAACGAGGTCCTGGCCACCCGGCCGAGGCGCTGAGCCCGGCGTCCTCCGGCACCGCAGCGCCGGTCTCCCGACCCGCGATGCGATGCCTTGTCCTGGACAGCCATTCCCGCCAGACGGGAACAGGCCCCTGAAATCCCCTCGACTCGACGCCCTGAAGGTCGAGGTCGCACCACAATTCCACCACGGTACGGCCTCTCCGGGCGCTGGCGGGAATGTCTGCCGGATCAATGTCTGCCGGATCAATGTCTGTGAAGCCGCGCGCCGATATGTTGAAATCCGGGTCGGGCGATCCCTTCCGAAATCCATCCGAAGGGCCGAAATCCATCCGAAGGGGCGATGGGCATGTCGCTTCTCCACGCACTCGGACTGCTGGCCCGCCCGCGGGCCGAGTGGGCCGCGATCCACGACCGCCGCCACGGCGTGCCGCGCTCGCTCTTCACGCACACCGCCCTCTTCGCGCTGATCCCGGCCGTCGCCGGCTACGTCGGCACCACCCGGACCGGCTGGCAGATCGGGGCCGGCGACGTGGTGCGCCTGACCGAGGAGAGCGCGCTGCGCATCGCGGTCCTCTACTACCTGGCGATGGTCGCCGCCACCGGCTGCGTGGCCTGGGTGATCCACTGGATGAGCCGGACCTACGGGGCGAGCCAGCCGCCCGGGCGGTGCTACGCGCTCGCCACCTACACCGCCACCCCGCTCTTCCTCGCCAGCGCGATGCACCTCCAGCCCATCCTGTGGCTGAACCTGCTGGTCGGACTGCCGGTGCTCGGCTACACCGTCTTCATCTTCTACACCGGGGTTCCGGTGATGATGGAGATACCACCGGAGCGGGGCTTCCTGCTCTCCTCCGCGGTGATGGCGTTCGGCCTCGTCGCGCTGGTGGCGGTGCTCGCCATCAGCGTCCTGCTGTGGAGCTCGGGGTTCGGCCCGAGCTTCACCCACTGAACCGCCGCCTCGAGCACCCGGCCATGGCCCGTCCGGACAGGATCGCGAGCTTCATCCGCGGAGTCGCCGCCGAAGCGTCCGCGGCGCCCCTGAATCACTCGATCCACCTGAACCGCCTGAACCGCCTGAACCGCCTGAATGGCCCGACTCGCTCGACCCGCCCGACTCGCGCGTGCAGCGTCGAGGAGCGCTTGCCGGCATGAGGCAGGAGACCTACAACGACACGGTGGTGCGCCAGTTCGCGGTGATGACCATCGTGTGGGGGCTGGTCGGGATGCTGGTCGGGGTGGTCATCGCCGCGCAGCTCGCGTGGCCGGCGCTCAACTTCGACATCCCGTGGCTCACCTACGGCCGGCTCCGCCCGCTGCACACCAACGCGGTGATCTTCGCGTTCGGCGGGTCGGCGCTCTTCGCGACCTCGTACTACGTGGTGCAGCGCACCTGCCACGTGCGCCTGATCTGCCGCCGCCTCGCCGCCTTCACCTTCTGGGGCTGGCAGGCGGTGATCGTGCTGGCCGCGATCACGCTGCCGCTCGGCATCACCCAGGGCAAGGAGTACGCGGAGCTGGAGTGGCCGATCGACATCCTCATCACGCTGGTGTGGGTGGCCTACGCGGTCGTCTTCATCGGCACCATCGCCAGGCGCCGGGTGCGCCACATCTACGTGGCCAACTGGTTCTTCGCCGCCTTCATCCTCGCCGTCGCCATGCTGCACGTCGTCAACAGCGCGGTGATCCCGGTCGGCCTGTGGAAGTCCTACCCGCTCTACGCCGGGGTCCAGGACGCGATGGTGCAGTGGTGGTACGGGCACAACGCGGTCGGCTTCTTCCTCACCGCCGGCTTCCTCGGGATCATGTACTACTTCGTGCCCAGGCAGGCGAACCGCCCGATCTACTCCTACCGCCTGTCCGTGGTGCACTTCTGGTCGCTGGTCTTCACCTACATGTGGGCCGGCCCCCACCACCTGCACTACACCGCGCTCCCCGACTGGGCGCAGTCGCTCGGGATGGTGATGTCGCTCATCCTGCTCGCGCCGTCGTGGGGCGGGATGATCAACGGCATCATGACGCTCTCCGGCGCGTGGGAGAAGCTGCGCACCGACCCGGTGCTGCGCTTCCTGATCGTCTCGGTCTCCTTCTACGGCATGTCCACCTTCGAAGGGCCGATGATGTCCATCAAGACCGTGAACGCGCTCTCCCACTACACCGACTGGACCATCGGCCACGTCCATTCCGGGGCGCTCGGCTGGGTCGCCTTCATCTCCATCGGGGCGATGTACTACCTCATCCCGCGGCTCTTCGGCCGCGCGCTCCACAGCCAGCGGCTGGTGGAGACCCACTTCTGGGTGTCCACCGTCGGCATCGTGCTCTACATCACCTCGATGTGGGTCGCGGGCATCATGCAGGGGCTGATGTGGCGGGCGGTGAACGACGACGGGACCCTCACCTACAGCTTCGTCGAGTCGGTGGAGGCCATGCATCCGTTCTACGTCATCCGCCTCCTCGGCGGCGTGCTGTTCTTCGCCGGCATGGCGGTGATGGCCTGGAACCTGTGGAGGACGGTGCGGGGCGCGCGGCCCGCCGAGGCCCCGATCCCCGCGCCGGCCCACTGAGGCCGTTTCGGGACGGAGCGGAGCGGAGCAGGGCGGGACGGAGCGGAGCGGGACGAAACGGAGCGGAGCAGAACGGAGCGGGACGGAGCGGAGCGGGACGGAACGGAGCGGGACGAAACGGGTGGCGCAGGACGGACGGAGGGACGCAAGTGGCCGGCGGATACGAAAGGATCGAGACCAACATCGCCCTGATGGTGATCCTCGTCCTGGTCGTGAGCAGCATCGGGGGGCTGGTCACGATCCTGCCCCTGTTCAGCCAGGGCAACCTGCTGCGCCCGGTGGAGGGAGTCGAGCCCTATCCGGCGCTCGCGCTCGCGGGCCGCGACGTCTACGTGCGCGAGGGCTGCTACGTCTGCCACTCCCAGATGATCCGCCCCTTCCGGGCCGAGACCGAGCGCTACGGCCACTACTCGGTGGCCGGCGAGTTCGTCTACGACCGCCCGTTCCAGTGGGGCTCGCGGCGGGCGGGCCCGGACCTCCACCGGGTGGGCGGCCGCTACAGCGACGAGTGGCACCGCGTGCACCTGATCGATCCGCGCGACGTGGTGCCGACTTCGATCATGCCCGGCTATCCGTGGCTCGCCGAGAACGCGGTCGACGGCGAGGCGGTCGAGGCCCGCATGAGGGCGCTGCGGCTCCTCGGGCACCCCTACACCGACGCACAGATCGAGGGCGCCGCCGAGGCGGTGGCGGGACGCACCGAGATGGACGCGATGATCGCCTACCTGCAGGGGCTCGGCACCGCGATCCGGACGAGACGATGTTCCGGGGGCGCGAAACGGAGCACTCGCCGGGCCACCCGGCCAGTCGCGCCGCTGTTCCGGGAATGATCCGGAGACGCGAAACGGAGCACGCGCCGGAGCACCCCGCTGGCTGCGCCGCTGTTCCGGGAATGATCCGGGGGTGCGGAGCGGGGCAATCGCCGGGCCACCCGGCCGGCTGGTCCGCTGTTCCGGGCATGATCCGGGGGCGCGGAACGGGGCACTCGCCAAGTGCGCCGCCGGCGTCGAACGCCGGGGCCGCGCGCGGCGCGCGGGCCGCGGACCGAAGGGCCCGGAGGGCGGGCGGGCGCTGATGGACGCCGGCCTCCTGCACGGACTCTGGACCGCGGCCATGCTCGTCGTCTTCGCGGCCATCGTGGTGTGGGCATGGAGCGGACGGCGCCGGCGCGACTTCGAGGCGGCGGCGCGCCTCCCGCTGGAGGAAGGAACGGACGACCGTCCCCGCCCAGCCGACGGGCTTGACCGCGATGGGCGGGCATGGAGCGGACGGCGCAAACGCGACTTCGCGGCGGCGCGCCTCCCGCTGGAGGAAGGAACGGACGAAGGCGTGACGGAGCCACGCACGCGGGACGCCCGCCCTGCATCCTCGACGCGCCGACGACGGGATTCCTCCACCACGGACCCACGCACGCGGGGCGTCCGCCATGGGTAACTTCAGCGAAGGCTTCTGGAACATCTTCATCATCGTCTGCACCCTGGGCGGGATCTTCTGGCTGTACCTGCTGACGGTGCAGAACATGGGAACCCGCCGGCCGGACGGAGGCGGCGAGGTCGAGACCACCGGCCACGTGTGGGACGAGGACCTCAGGGAGCTGAACCATCCGCTGCCGCGCTGGTGGGTGACGCTCTTCCACGCCACGCTCGCCTTCGGCGTGCTGTACCTGATGCTCTATCCCGGGCTCGGCTCCAACACGATGTTCCTCGGCTGGAACCAGATCGAGGAGTACGAGGAGGAGATGGCGCGGGCCGAGGAACGCTACGGACCGATCTTCGAGCGGTACGCGGCCCTGCCCATCGAGGAGGTGGCGGCCGACCCGAAGGCGTTGCGCATCGGCGAACGGCTGTTCGCGAGCTACTGCGCGTTGTGCCACGGCGCGGACGCGGGCGGCGTGCGCGGCTTCCCGAACCTGCGCGACGATTCCTGGCAGTGGGGCGGCGAGCCCGAGCGGATCAGGGCCAGCATCCTCGACGGTCGTACCGGGGTGATGCCGGGATGGCGGGACGCGCTCGGCGGCGACGCCGGGGTGGACGAGACGCTCGCCTACGTCTTCTCGCTCTCCGGGCGCGAGGTGGACCCGGCGCAGGCCACGGCCGGCAAGGAGAGGTACGACGCGGTCTGCGTCGCCTGCCACGGCGCCGACGGCGCCGGCAACACCGCCCTCGGCGCCCCGAGCCTCGCCGACGACGTGTGGCTGTACGGCGGCTCGGAGGCGGACGTGCGCCACAGCATCGCGGTCGGGCGCGAGGGCCGGATGCCCGCCCACGGCGACTTCCTGGGCGAGGCCCGCGTGCACGTCCTCGCGGCCTGGGTGTGGAGCCTCTCGAACCGCTGAGCCGCGCGGTGCGACGACGGCCTCAACCCGGAACTCGGCTCCCCTCGCGGACCGCGCCCGCCGCGCCCCGGCCGCCGGTCGACGACGTCGAAGCCTCGCTCTACGAGAAGCGCCGGAAGATCTACCCCCGCGAGGTGCACGGCTGGTTCGCCACCATGCGGGTCACCGGCGCGGTGGCGCTGCTCGGGCTCTTCTACGGCGGGTGCTGGCTGCGCTGGGACGAGCGCCAGCTCCTGCTCTTCGACCTGCCGGCGCGCCGGTTCAACGTCTTCTGGTGGACGTTCTACCCGCAGGACTTCCTCTACCTGGCGCTCCTGCTGATCCTCGCCGCGCTCGCGCTGTTCTTCTTCACGTCGCTCGCCGGGCGGCTGTGGTGCGGCTACGCCTGCCCCCAGACCGTGTACACCGAGGTCTTCCTCTGGACCGAGCGCACGATCGAGGGGGACCGGCCGCGGCGGATGAAGCTCGACCGCGCGCCCTGGAGCGCGCGCAAGATCGCGCTCAAGTCCGCCAAGCATGCGGTGTGGATCTCGTTCTCGCTGTGGACCGGCTTCACCTTCGTCGGCTACTTCACACCCGTCACCGAGCTGGGCGGCGCGCTGCTGCGGCTCGATACCGGCCCGTGGGAGACGTTCTGGGTCCTGTTCTACGGGCTCGCGACCTACGGCAACGCCGGGTGGCTGCGCGAGCAGGTGTGCATCTACATGTGCCCCTACGCCCGCTTCCAGAGCGCGATGTTCGACCGCGACACCCTCGTCATCTCCTACGATGCGCAGCGCGGCGAGCCGCGGGGCTCGCGCGCGCACCGCGCCGACCACCGCGCGGCCGGTCTCGGGGACTGCATCGACTGCACGATGTGCGTGCAGGTCTGCCCCACCGGTATCGACATCCGGGACGGCCTCCAGCACCAGTGCATCGCCTGCGCCGCGTGCGTCGACGTCTGCGACCAGGTGATGGAGCGCATGGGCTACCCGAAGGGGCTCGTGCGCTACACCACCCGGAACGCGGTGGAGGGCCGGCCGACCCGCATCGTGCGCCCGCGGGTCCTGGTCTACGCCGGCGGTCTCGCCGCCCTGCTCGCGCTCTTCGCCGGCTCGCTCGCGCTGCGGGTCCCGGCCGAACTCGACGTCATCCGC
The DNA here is from genome assembly GCA_965202735.1 of Gammaproteobacteria bacterium. Classification (GTDB taxonomy): domain Bacteria; phylum Pseudomonadota; class Gammaproteobacteria; order HK1; family HK1; genus HK1. The sequence continues at coordinate 3,396,354 of OZ241844.1, read as the reverse complement.
GACCGCAACGCGCTCTACCGGGAGACGGGCGACGGTCTCATCCGCAACGTCTACACGCTGAAGATCGTGAACATGCACGACGAGCCGCTGCGCTGGCGCATCGGCGCGTCCGGCATCGACGGGCTGCGCGTCGATGCCGAGCACGGCGACCGCGAGGTGGCGCCCGGCGAGGTCGCGTCCGTCCCGGTGCGCCTCGATGCGCCCCGGGACGCGCTGCCCTCGGAGAGCACCCCGGTGCGCTTCACGATCGAGGCGGTCGGCGCGGCGGAGATCCGCGCCTCCGAGGAGACCCGCTTCCTCGGACCGGCGCCGAAGTCATGGTCGCCATGAGCCCGGAGGCGGCGCCGCGACGCGGTGCCGATACTCCTCAGTCTTCGCTGCCGATGATCGCCATGAGCCCGGAGGCCGGCGGCGGCGCCTGCCCGCGCTGCCGCCCGGGGTCCTCGTCGAGTCACCGTGAGCCTGCGAAAAGACCCATCAGGAACGCGATGAGATCATCTCCCCTGCTCGGCGTCGGCTCGGATTCTTCCGGTTCCGGGCCGGTGTCCTTTTCAATGACGATCGAGTCGATGTCTCCTTCAACGATAATTGTGACCTTGTCGGTCGTGTCGGTCGTGTCGGTCATGGTTCGTCTCCTGTCGCCAGTCGGGCGCGCCGGGACGGAGCCCGTCGCCATGCTCGGGGTCCACTATCAGGGCTGATGCGCCGCCTGCGCGCGGAGGCGGTCCGTCATCCGGGAACGGCACGGGAATCCCCCCTCGACGGGAGGGGCCCTCGACCCGGTACGCAAGAGCGGTTCCGGTATGGAGAACGAGGATGGCCGAGCCTGACATGGAGCTTGCGGGGCTTGTCGATATCGGTGCGAATCTCGGCCACGAGTCGTTCGATCGCGACCGTGAGCAAGTGCTCGCCCGCGCCCGCGAGGCGGGGGTGGCGCAGATCGTGGTCACCGGCGCGAGCGAGCGGGAGAGCGAGACCGCGCTCGGCGTCGCCCGGATCGCGCCGGGGGTGCTCTTCTCCACCGCCGGGGTCCATCCGCATCACGCGCGCGAGTGGCGCTCGGGGAGCGCGGCGGCGCTGGAGCGGCTGGCCGCGGAGCCCGAGGTCGTGGCCATCGGGGAGACCGGGCTCGACTTCAATCGCGACTTCTCGCCGCGCCCCGATCAGGAGCGGGCGTTCGAAGCCCACCTGGAGCTGGCGGCGGGGCTCGGGATGCCGGTGTTCCTCCACGAACGCGATGCGCACGAACGGTTCCTGGCCATCGTCTCGCGGTGGCGGGCCCGGCTTTCGCGCGCGGTCATCCACTGCTTCACCGGGGACGGAGCCGCGCTCGACGCCTGTCTCGACCTCGACCTCCACGTCGGGGTGACGGGCTGGATCTGCGACGAGCGGCGCGGCCTGCACCTGCGCGAGATCATCGGCCGGGTCCCGCTCGACCGGCTCATGGTCGAGACCGACGCCCCCTACCTCCTGCCCCGCGACCTCGTGCCGAAGCCGAAGACCCGGCGCAACGAGCCGATGCACCTGCCCCACATCCTGCGGGCGGTGGCCGGGGCGGCCGGATGCGAGCCGGCCGCCCTGGCGCGGTCCACCACCGAGACGGCCCGGCGCTTCTTCGGGCTGCCGGTACCGGACTGATCCGAAAGCCCGCGGAGAGGATCAATCGCACCGTCCAGAGACCGGAGCAGCTACAGACTGCCGGTACGGACTGATCCGGAAGCCCCTGCGGGGTGGAGGGGCTCCGTCGATCGAGCCTTCGCCCGCGGCTCAGCTTGCCTGGATCTGCCAGTCCCCGTTCGCGTCCCTGCAGGCGATGCCGTAGGCCTGCTCCGAGCGTCCGCCGATGCTCACCTCCTGGACGAACTCCCGGCAGGTCCGCCCGTTCGCGTTCCGCCCCTGGCGGGTGATCTTCGTGGACCCGTGCGCGGGACCCCCGCTGTTGTCGGGGTTCTCCCACGTGATCTGCTCGCCAGGCGGCGTGGTTTCGAGCGCCCGCGTGAACGACGCCTCCTGGCGCTGCCGGGATGTCACGTCCATCGCGCGGCCGATCTCGCGCCCGACGGTCGCCCCGAGGACAGCCCCGATGGCGGTCATGGCCTTGTTCCCGCTGCCTTTCCCGAACTGGCTGCCGGCGACCGCTCCGGCGACGCCGCCGAGCACGGTCCCCGACGTCTCGTTCTGGCTCATGGTGGTGCATCCCGCGAGCGCGGCCGCCGCGACGAGTGCGCAGATGGCCATGCCGAGCTTCTTCGTCTTCATGTCTTCTCTCCTGTGTGGTCCAGCGGTGGTTGCCTGCCGTGAAAGTCGTGAAAGTACACTGGCTACAGCGCGTTGCAGGGCCGGCGCAGCGTGCGCCACATGTGCGAGGCGGGGGTGTCGTCGTTGCCGAGGCCCTCGGGCGGCTGCCGGAAGTGCCGGCCGACGACGTCCTCGAACTGCTCCAGCCCGACCTCCGCGTCGGGGTCGAACGAGTAGAGGTCGTTCAGGCAGATCATGCGCGCGGACATGTACCAGCGGTGGTTTCTGGCCCTCTCGTAGTCGGCCACGATGTAGGGCTCGGGCCGGTAGTCCTCGCCGAACATCGTGCGGTAGAGCTCGGGGTACTCGTAGCCGACCGACTCGTCGGGGAAGAACCGCAGCGCCTGGTGCATCCGGATGGCCCAGCTCACCTCCTCGTCCACGTAGGGCTCGACGAGCTGGGCGCCCCAGTAGCCGTGGTCGGCGCGAATGAACCCCACCACCGCGATGTCGTGGAGCAGGCAGGCGAGCACCATCTTCTCCGGCAGCCCGTTCTGTTGCGCGAGGCTCGCGCTCTGCAGCAGGTGGGCCTGGGTCGGGGCGAAGCGAAGGCGGAAGAAGTCGAGCAGGGTCGGCTTCTCCGGCATGGGCGGAAGGCGGGGGTCCTCGCCCATGAGCAGGCCGGCTCCGGCCGGCCGGGGACCGAGCGTGCGCTCGCCGTCGGCGAGGTGGTAGAGGAGGGACTTCGCGACGAACCGCTCGCCGAGCGCCTGCATCTGCCGGTGCTCGAGCGCGTCGGCCCGCTCGGACAGCGAGGCTGCGGTGCTCATCGGACCTCCCACCGGGAAACGCGCGGAATCCGCAGGAAGGAAAGGCTAAGGCGGGGGCTCCGGCCGCGTCAATCGGCCTTCGGGTCCGCCAGCCATTCCCGCCCGGCGGAGACATGCTCCTGACCCCCCCCTCGACCCGGCGCCCCGAGGGTCGAAATCGCACCACAATTCCACCACGATACGCTCTCTTCCGGGCGCCGGCGGGAATCGCTGCGTGCGCGCGATTGAGGAGGCGGACACCATGACGCAACGCACCAACGAGCGGGTCGCGTACCACAACGGCGAGATCAAGCCCGAGAGCCGGGTGCTCGTCTCGTTCCGCGACCGGGGGTTCAAGTTCGGCGAGGCGGTCTTCGACACCGCGCGCACCATCCGGCACAAGCCCTTCAAGCTCGCCGAGCACATCGATCGGCTGTTCCGCTCGATGCGCTATCTCCGGATCGACGCGGGTCTCGGCCGCGACGAATTCGTGTCGATCTCCAACGAGGTGCTGGAGCGCAACCTGCACCTCATCGCGCCGGACGAGGACTACTGGCTGTTCCAGCGGGTGAGCCCGGGCGTCGCCGATTCCTTTCTCGGTGAGGAGGCGGCCGCGCCCACCGTCATCGTCGAGTGCACGCCGCTGCCCCTGAAGGCCCGCGCGCCGCTCTTCCGCGACGGTGTGCGCGTGCAGGTTCCGGCCACCCGCCGCACCCCGCCGGACGCGGTGAGCCCGCGGGCCAAGACCCAGAACTACATCAACCTCCAGCTCGCGGACCGCGAGGTGCGCGCCCGGGACCCGCACGCCTGGGCCGTCCTCCTCGACCACGACGGCAACATCGCCGAAGGGCTCGGCAGCAACATCTTCTTCGTGCGCGACGGCGAGCTGCTCACCCCGCGCGCCCGTTTCGTGCTGCCCGGCATCAGCCGCGAGACGGTCATCGATCTCGCGGGTGAAGAGGGCATCGCCGTGCACGAGACCGACCTCGACCTGTTCGACGCCTTCACCTGCGACGAATGCTTCCTGACCTCCACGAGCCTGTGCATGGTGCCGGTGTCGTCGGTCAACGGCCGACCGATCGGGGACGGAAGCGTGCCGGGGCCGGTCACCGCGCGGCTCGTCGACGCCTACAAGCGGCTGCTCGACTTCGACTTCGTGGCGCAGTACACGAGCAAGCTGTAGCCCGCCGCCGGGGGTCGCGGGGCGCCGCCGGCGGAGCGCCGCGGACCGCGACGGCCTGCGCTCCGAAGGCGAGCCAAGGCAGCCCTTGCCCGCCGAGAGCCCGAGCGAGGATTTCGAGGGCTCGGATTTGGTCTCATTGGCCAGGCAAGCGCACCCTGGCCCTTGCCCGACGGCCCGCATGGACGGACTCATCGGCACGGTCCGGGATCCGATGCCGGATTTCCGGGGACGGCGGGCGATCGGGCGCAATACCGGATTGGCCGAGCTCGACTCCCTGTGGTGGGCGGGCTGCGGTCGGTGCGGTAGACTCGCTTTGGGCCTCGCCCAGGCAGGCCGCCAGGCCCGAAAGCTTGCGTGACGCCATCACCGGGCGTGCGCCGCTGCGGGAGACACCATGAACGCAAGCACGTTCGGCACGTTCAGCGCCGCCCGCGCCCTCGGAGCGGCCGGGGTCGAGCGCGAGCAGGCCGAAGCGATCGCTGGCGCGATCGCCGCGCAGACGGTGACGCGCGCCGATCTCGAACCACTCGCCACGAAAGCCGAACTCCGCGTCTTGCAATGGGTTGTCGGCATTCAGTCGGCAATTACACTCGCCACCTTCGCGATCGTCGCCGCCAGGTTGCTTTGAGACTCATCCGGTAAACCCGTACGCCGCGCCCCGCGGCATCCGCCGGTGGCAATACATGGTCCGACGATCGTTATCCGGTCGGTAGACGAGCCGGGCCGGAGACAGCCGCCCGTCCGTGTATGCCGTCCGTGCACTCGAGCGCGGTGATCCGCGGCGTCGCGCGGCGGGGAATCGGCGACTGAACGCTGGGCGATCGTCGAATGGTCTTGACCATTCGACGATACTGTCGACAATAGTCGGGCATGGTAGCGCCTCGAATCTACGATTCCCTGCTGGCTGAGCACTTGGCGAACCATCGCCAGATGGCGTTTGTCAGCGGACCGCGCCAGGTGGGCAAGACCACTACCTGCCGGCTTCGCGCCGACGCGTACGTCAACTGGGACGACGCCGACGACAGAGAGCTGATCCTTGCCGGACCCGGCAGCCTGATCCGTGCCTTCAAGCTGGATCGGCTGTCCGAGACCCCTCCCGTCATCCTGTTCGACGAGCTGCACAAGTTCCCGCGCTGGAAGCAGCTCCTGAAGGGCTTTTTCGACGCCCATGCCGGTCGCGTGCGGGTCGTGGTCACGGGAAGCAGCCGCATGGACGTCTACCGTCGTGGCGGCGACAGCCTGATGGGCCGCTACTTCCCGTATCGGATGCACCCGTTCTCGATCTCCGAGACCATCACCCGGGCGCTTCCCGATGCGACGCGCATCGTGCGCCCGCCACGTCCCGTCGAGGAAGGCGACTTCGACGCCCTGTGGCGCCACGGCGGCTACCCCGAGCCGTTCCTCAAGCGCGATGCGCGCTTCAGCCGCCGCTGGCAGTCCCTGCGTCTGGAGCAACTGGTCGGAGAGGACGTCCGCGACCTCACCCAGGTTCAGCAGCTCGACCAACTGGAGATCATGGTGCGGCTGCTGGCCGATCGGTCGGCCCGGCAACTGGTCTACGGCAACCTCGCCCGACAGGTGCGCGTATCCGCCGACACCGTCCGCCGCTGGGTGGCCGGGCTGTGCGATCTGCATCTCGGATTCGTCGTCAGACCCTGGTTCGACAATGTCTCGCGCTCCTTGCGCAAGGAGCCGAAGTGGTACCTGCGGGACTGGGCGTCCATCGAGGACGTCGGCCAGCGGGCGGAGACCTTCGTTGCGTGCCACCTCCTGAAGGCGGTCGACGGCTGGAACGACATGGGCCTGGGCGCCTTCGAGCTCGGCTACCTGCGCGACAAGGAGAAGAGGGAAGTCGATTTTCTGGTGGCGCGTGACGGGAGGCCCTGGTTTCTGGCGGAGGTCAAGTACAGCGACGAGTCGCTCAGCCCGTCCCTGAAACGCTATCAGGACCAGATCGGTGCGCCCTTTGCCTTCCAGGTCACGGTCGATGCCGACTACGTCGACAGAGACTGCTTCGCCGAGCCGGGCCGGCCGCTGATCGTGCCGGCTCGGACGTTTCTTTCCCAGATGCTGTGAGCTCCCGGTCAGGGCTATTTCACGCTAGCAGTAGCTGATTGACTGGGCAGTTGGTGTGCCAGGGTCTGGCTTTTCGTGTCGGCTTGGTGCATGCTGGCGGGATGCGAGATGGGTTTGACCCGGCCGAGGTAGTCGTTGGCGAAGTCGAGGTGCGTGCGGTGCGCGGCGACGAGCGTCGGCGCTGGGACGCGCTGATGGCGGCGCACCACTACCTTGGGTTCCGGCAGTTTGCGGGCCGGGGGTTGCGCCACGTCGCGACGTGGCGCGGTCACTGGCTGGCGCTGGTGGGCTGGCAGTCGGGGGCGTTCAAGTGTGGTCCGCGCGACCGCTGGCTGGGCTGGCACCGTTCGGTGCAGTTCCGGCGGCTGCACCTGATCGCGAACAACACGCGGTTCCTGGTGCTGCCGGAGGGGTCGGGGGTCGCGCACTTGGCGTCGCGGGTGCTGGGCCGGAGCCTGCGCCGGCTGAGCGCGGACTGGGCGGCGCGGTATGGCCATCCGCTGGAGCTGGCGGAGACGTTCGTCGACCCGGCGCGGTTCCGGGGCACATGCTACGCGGCGTCGAACTGGGTGCGGGTGGGGCGTACGAAGGGCTTCGCGCGCCACAACGGGGCGTACACCGACCCGCACGAGCAGCCGAAGGAGATGTATGTGCGGGCGCTGCGGCGCGACGCGCGCCGCAGGCTGGTGGCCCCCTTGGACCGTGCCGAGTGGCAGTGCCGGGCGACCCCGGTGCGCTACACGCGCGCCGAGCTGCGGTCGCTGCGCGACCTGTTCGCGCAGGTGCCGGATGCACGGCGCGGACAGGGCCGCAAGCACTCGCTGCCGACCGTGCTGTCGGTCTGCGCGTTGGCACGGCTCGCCGGCCAGCACGGGCCGGCGGCGACGGAGCGATTCGCACGCCACCTCAGCGAGGCGGAGCTGCGGGCGCTCGGCGCGTGGACCGACCCGGCGACCGGGCGCCGGGTCGCACCGTCGGACTCGACCCTGTGCCGGGTGCTGATGGACACTGACCCGGACGACCTGCAGGCGGTGCTGGTGCAGTGGGCCGCGCCGCGCCTCGCCGAGGGCGGCGCGACGCCGGCGCTGGCCGCCGACGGCAAGCGCATCCGGGGCGCCAACCGGCACGCGGGCCCCGACGCCCACTTCGAGATCGTGACGCTGGTCACCCACGCCGGACGGCCGCTCGCGAGCCGCTGCTGCCGCGACGAGGGCGGCGAGACCGCCGCGCTGCGGGCCCTGCTCGAAGACGTCGACCTCACCGGCTGCGTGCTCACCCTGGACGCGCTGCACGCGACCCGCGACACCGCGCGCGCGATCGTCGAGGCGCACGGCGCCGACTACGTGTTGGCAATCAAGGCGAACTGCCCCGACAGCTTCGCGCAGCTCGCCGCGATCGACTGGGACACCGCCGCCGTGCGCCGCCACGCCGATGACCCGGTGAAGGCGCACGGACGCATCGAGACGCGCCGCATCGCCGCGTGTGAGCTGCTCGCCGGCACCCTCGCGCCCTTCCCCGGCGCCCGCCAAGCGTTCCGCGTCGTGCGCACACGCACCAACGCGAAGACCGGCACCACCTCGACCGAGACCGCCTACGGCATCACCTCGGCCCCCGCCCGGCGCGCCGGACCGGCCCAACTGCTCGCCTGGAACCGCGGCCACTGGCAGGTCGAGAACGCCAACCACTACCGCCGCGACGCCACCATGGGCGAAGACGCGAGCCGCGTGCGTGCGCGCCACGCGCCCGCCAACCATGCCACCCTCAACAACATCGCGCTCGCCGTCGTGTTCCATCGCGGCTTCCGCTACCTGCCCGACGCCCATCTCCACTTCATGATGCACCGCGACGACGCGCTCGACGCCGTCCTGTCCTCCGACTGAGCCGGCTTCCGGCCACCCCCTCTCGCAGCAAGCCTCCGCGTCCGAGGGCCGGCCGACCGACCCCGACCGCTGCGAAACCGCGCCCGGAGGACCCCGCCGCACCCTGCCGCGCAGGTCACCCCTTTCGTGTCATCGCGAGGATCGGTAGCGTGAAATGACCCTGGCTCCCGGTCGAAAGCTCTCGGGACGAGCGGCACGGAAATTTCCTGACAGACCTCCCCCCCACAGACCTCCGCGAGACACGCGAGGGGGCTTCGCAGGACGAAAGAACGCGTCGATGTCCCGGGTCGATGCACGCGCATCGAACACGAGGCACATCACCGCGCCGCCCACCACGTACACCTCCCCCGTGATCGCTCGCCGCGCGAGCTCGTCGTTCAAACGCCCGAACAGGCGTTCAATGTCCCGTCTGGAGTATTCCACTACACCCGCTGCCCGACGCTGCTGTCGACGAACAGGTTCCGGCGTCGGAACGCAGGCGGGGAGTGCGTGAGCAGGTACAGCCTCAAGCTCTTCAGCGATGAAGCGAACCAGGGCGCGCCGAGCGGTTCCACGGTGAGCAGCCAGCGCGGCGGATCGACACCCTTGATCGCCGCCGTGTGCTCGACGATACAATGTAAAGACATCCGTTGGCGGTCGCGGAAGCACGGCCACTGCGACCGGGTGCGGGTTCACGACACCGCCAGCATCTCCTGCGCGCACGACCGGAACGCCGCCTCCGACGCGGTCTCGATCCGCGCGCCGAGCGGCAGGCTTGCGTCGCCGTTCGACGCGCCGGTGCGCCGCACCCGGGCGCCGTTCGACTTCAGCTCGGCCGTGACCTCGATGCCGCCGCCGTTGCGGCGGGGGCGCTGGACATCGAAGCTCCAGTCGTCGCCGAGCCGTTCGTTGAGCCGCGCCACCAGATCCTCGACCGAAGGCCGCCCGGCGGGAGATGTTGCCGGAGGCGGCACCGCCTGCCTCGTGGCGGGGCCGGACGGCGCGGCCGCTCCGCGTTCCCCCGAGCCGGCTGTGGCCGGGCGGCCCGTAGCGCCTGCCGCCAGCGCCGCTCGCGGCGCCCGCCGCGCACCGTCTCCATGCCGGCCGGCTCGGCCAGGGCTCGAATCCGTCCGCTCCCCCCGTCCCGAGCCGGCCCGCATCCGCGAGCGCAACGACTCGGTGGCCGCCGTGTCGACAGTCTCGGTATCGAGGTCCACCACCACCCCGTATGCCTCCCGTGCATGCGCCACGGTGCAGAAGTCGTCCAGCACGTCCTCCAGCACCTTCTCCGCCGGCCGGTCCAGCGGGTCGCCGTAGCCGCCCCCGCACGGGCCGTAGAACGCCATCACGTCGCCCTCGGAGACCCTCAGGCCCGCGAACTTCGCCGGCATGTCGGTGATGTCGTCGGGCCGGGCGGCGTTGTAGATCTCCACCGCCCCGCACTGACCCTCGCCGCCGCCGAAGATCCCCCACGGCACGTCGGTGTGGCGGTCGCACTCGTGGGTGATGAACCCGTCGGTCAGGATGCGCTGCTTCTTCACCACCCCGAGGCCGCCGCGGAACCGGCCCGCTCCGGGCATCACGTCGTCGCGCAGCTCGTAGCGGTCGCAGATCATCGGCAGGTGCACCGCGAGGTCCTCCAGCGGGTTGTTGCGGGTGTTGGCCATCAGGCTGTCGATGCTGTCGGGGCCGTCGGAGGCGGGCCGCCCGCCGTAGGAGCCCTCGTTGACCTCCAGGAACACCCAGTACTCGCCATCGGGCTTCACCCCGGAGTAGGCGGCGAAGGAGAGGGTGGCGGAGCTGCCGGCGATGATGTCGTTCGGCAGCACCGGCGCCAGCGCCTTGTAGATGAGGTCGATGACGCGGTTGATCTGGGAGAAGCGCGCCTCCGCCGCGGCCGGGAAGTTCGGGTTGTAGATGGAGCCCTTCGGCGCAATCACCTCGATGGGGCGGAACGAGCCCTGGTTCGACGGCACCTTGATCTCGCTCGTCTCCGCATCGAGCAGCAGGGAGCGGATGGCGCAGAAGCAGGCGACCTTGGTCGAGCCCTCGAACGGCACGTTGAAGCCGGTCTCGACCTGGTCGGCGGACCCGGTGAGGTCGATCTCGATGCCGTCGCCCCTGACCCGCACGCAGACCTTGATCGGCAGGCGCACGTCGCGGTTCCTGCCGTCGTCGTCGAGGAAGCCCTCGGCGCGGTACTCGCCGTCGGGGATCTCGGCGATGCGCTGGCGCAGCACCCGCTCGGTGTAGTCCATGAGCTGGCGGGTCGCGGTGAGCACGGTGTCCATCCCGTAGCGCTCCAGCAGCTCGTTGAAGCGGCGCACCCCGAGCCGCGCCGACGCGATCTGGGCGTCGAGGTCGTCCTGGAGCTGGCGCGCGGCGCGGCTGTTGCGGCGGATGTACTCCCACAGCGCCTCGTTGCGCCGGCCCTCCTCGTAGAGCTTGGTGCCGGCGAACAGCATGCCCTCGGCGTACACGTCCGGGATGTCGATGATGAGCCCCGGGGTCGCCGCCCCGATGTCGAGGTGGTGGGCGGTATTGGCGGAGTACGCCACCAGCTCGCCCTTGTGGAACACGGGGATGACGATGGCGATGTCCGGGGAGTGGCTGGAGCCGTAGTAGGGGTGGTTGTGGATGACGACGTCGCCGTCGTTCCACCTGCCGCCCTGGAGGGTCTCCTGGATGCCGGCGAGGTAGCCGGGCAGCGAGCCGATGTGCAGCGGGGTCGATTCGGACTCGCACAGGGTGTTGAAGTCGGTGTCGAACAGCCCCGCCCCGAGATCCTGGGACTCGCGGATGATGGAGGAGAACGACATCCGGTACAGGATGTGCCCCATCTCCTCGGCGATGGTGTCCAGGGCGCCGCTGATGACCTGCAACGTGATGGGATCGAGCTCTTGCCGGGCCATGGTGGTTGCTCCTCGGCGGGTGCGCGCCGGCCGGTGCCGTGCCGCCTGACCGTCCGCCGGTGTTTGCCGTTTCGGTGGTTGCTTCTTGTTATTTTCACAGGCAGTGCGTCGATCGGGTCAATATCTCCGCAGATAGATGCAGGTTCTACTTTGATTATCTATGCCTCTTGTTCTTTTTCGCAAGAATAGATTTTCGACGCCCACTCGGAAAAAATTTTCCTGCCTTCTCCTTTTTTTCCAAATACTGGATCGTCAAAGTTATTATTTACTCCAATATCAACAGTGCTATGGTCAGGATCGGCACCGTATATTTTTATGACTCCGTAAACCCAAAGAGATTTTCCACCCAAAATAGTGGGCAGATAAACGTCAAAGCTACCTTGATTTATATCTGTATATAAATTCCCATCTGGGAAAAGATGCGACCCGCATTTCCTGAATCCTTGCTTTATATTACGAAATATAACCTGATAATTTTCATCTAACTCCAACTGAGTCCACGCCATGTCACTTTCCTTGAATTTCCCTACAGGCGTCGCGCATGAAAAAAGTATTCCAGAAAACGCAAGAATTCCAATAATCTTGGTCATGTTCATTAAATTCTCTCCGTTGTCTATAGACATAATCAGCGCAATCAGATCTACGGATTTCTGCGCCGGATGAGGAGGTTCCCGTGCGCCGCGACCTCGCAGTCGTACGCCGGCGGCACCAGGATCGTCGAGTTGTGCTGGATGAGGACCGCGGGGCCCGGGATCCGGTGGCCGGCCCTGAGCTGAAGGCGGTCGTAGCGCGGGGTGTCGACGGTCCGGCCGTCGTCGAAGGTGGTCTCGCGGGAGTACAGGTAGGCGCTGTCGATGCCGGCGCCGTCCGCGCGCTCGATCCGGGCCACCTCCAGCGGCTTCACCTTCTCGGTGCCGATGACCCGCACCGTGATCAGCTCCACCTCGCCGTCGTCGAACGCGTAGCCGTAGTCGAGGCGGTGCTGGGCGTGGAAGCTCTCGATGATGCGCTTGACCCCCGCCGCGGTGACCTCGCCCTCCGGAATGTCCGCCCGCAGCTCGAAGCCCTGGCCGTGGTAGCGGCACTCCGCGAGCCGCTGGTATCCCTGCCGCTCGGGCGGGACGCCGTCGTTCTCGAGGTCGCGGCGGCACTCCGCCACCAGCTCCGCGACCAGCGCGTCGAGGCGGCGCACGGTGTCCGCGTCGACGTGGGTGAGGGAGGTGATGAGCGAGCGGGCGTGCTCGTACTGCATGTCGGTCTCGAGCAGGCCCATGGCGGCGGTGATTCCGGGCGCGACCGGCACGATGACGTCCCGGGCCGCCACCGCCTCGGCAAGCGCGACCCCGTGCAGCGGCCCCGCGCCCCCGAACGGCACCAGGGAGAACTCGCGCGGGTCGACCCCGCGGGCCACCGAGTTCGAGCGGATGGCGAGCGCCATGTTGGAGTTGATCACCCGGATGATGCCGAGCGCCGCCTCCTTGACCGGGATGTTCAGCTTGCGCGCGACCTTCGCCTCGATGGCGCGCTCGGCGAGCGAGGGGTCGACCGGGAGGTCGCCGCCGAGCAGCTTGTCCGCGTCCATCCGCCCGAGCGCCACCTGGGCGTCGGTCACCGTCGGCTCCTCGCCGCCCCTGCCGTAGCAGGCGGGTCCCGGGTCCGCCCCGGCCGAGCGCGGACCGACGTGGAAGCCGCCCGCGGGGTCGATGTGGGCGATGGAGCCGCCGCCCGCGCCGATCGTGACCAGATCGATCATCGGAACCAGGATGGGGTGGCCGCTCACGTAGGAGTCGCGCGGATTCATGATCTTGATCCGCCCGTCGGGGATGGTGCTGATGTCGGCCGACGTGCCCCCGATGTCCACCGTGATGAGGTTGCGGCTGTCGCAGAGCAGCCCCTCCGAGCGCCCGCCGATGACCCCGCCGGCCGGGCCCGACATGAGGATGCTGACCGCGCGCTTCGAGCACGCCTCCACCGTCGAGATCCCGCCGTTCGACTGAATGAGGCGCAGGTTCGCCCGGAATCCGCTGTCGGCGAGCTTGCTCTGGAGGTTGCGGAGGTAGGTCGTCGTCCGCGGGCCGATGAACGCGTTCATCGCCGCGGTGGAGAACCGCTCGAACTCGCGGATGACGTTGGCGACGTCCGACGAGCAGCACACGTAGGCGTCCGGCATCTCGCGCTCCACGATGGCCTTCGCCCGGCGCTCGTGGGCGTCGTTGATGAACGAGAACAGGAACCCGATGACCACCGACCCGATGCCCCGGCGCTTGAACACCGCGATCGCCTCGAGCACCTCGTTCTCGTCGAGCGGCGTCTCCACTCGCCCGTCGGGCGGCAGGATGCGCTCGGTGATGGGGATGCGGTTGCGGCGCTTGACCAGCGGCCGGCTCTGCCACGGCACCTCGAAGTGGAGCGAGAAGTTGTGGGGCCGCTTGTGGCGGCCGATGTGCAGGATGTCGCGGAAGTTGCGCGTGGTGAGCATCCCCACCTCGGCGCCGTCGTGCTCGATGGTGATGTTGGTGGCGACGGTGGTGCCGTGGACGATGAGCTCGATGTCGCCGGGCCGGACCCGGGCCATCTCGCACAGCTCGCTCAGCCCCCTGAGCACCCCTTCGGACTGGTCGTGCGGGGTGCTCGCCACCTTGTGGACATGGATGCCGCGCCCGGATTCGAGCACGAGATCCGTGTTGGTGCCTCCGACGTCTACTCCGACTCGGGCCATGGGTCCACCGTGCTCCGTCTGTTCAGGGGCCGCCGCCGGATGGCGCGCTCGATGCGTGGCAGGGCAATTCTCGCCGGTGCCCTGGGTGAGCCCATGGGTGCGGAACCTTCACCGCTCTTTCGTCCTCGGGCACCTGGCGGACCGGTCATCGCATCAGAGCAGCCGTGCGCAGGCCGCCAGCGCGGACTCGATTGCCCGGCGTTCGGCTTCCCGGTCCGCCCGAGCCGGATCGCGAGACCCGGTACCGGCACCCAGGCTGAAGCGCACGCTCCCCGCGGTGCCCGACAGCCCCGATGCGCCTCCACCGCCGGCGCCGGGCAGCGGGGCGGACCCGTGCATGGTGCGGCTCACGCCGCGCGCGGGCGCGGTCACCCGGCACCGCACGACCAGCTCGCCGCCCTCGCGGGTCCGATCCAGGACCTCGTGGCGCCAGCCCGGACCGAGCTTCTCGTCGAGCGCGCGTTCCGCCGGCGAGCGGGACGCGGCCGGGCGGGACATCGGAGAGCGGGACACGGGCGCCGCCGCCGGGGACCGCGCCGGAACGCTCCGGGCCGCGCCGCGCGCGGACGCCGCGGAGGAGCCGGCGGAAGGGTCCGCGGACGCCCGAGGGGTCGGCGAGAGGGCCGGGGCGCTCGAGCCGACCGACAGCGCGTCCAGCTCGCGCCGGCTGCGTTCGAGCAGATCGTCGAACGCGGATGAGAAGCCGGACAGTCGATCGGAGGGCATGGCGGTCTCCTACCGGGCCGGAGGGCGGCTCCACCAGCGTTGAAATTCGTCGTCCGCGGTGGCCCCGAGCCCGCCGCGCTCACCGCGGCCGCGGAGGTAGTCGAGGACGTCGCGGGACGAGACCACATCGCCATACTTCGCGTCGATGTCGAACAGGTTGACCTCGTGGGGCGTCCGCGCCCGGTCACCGACCGCGTCGCGCACCACCACGGTGTGGAAGCCGTTCTGCATCGAATCGATGGCCGAGGCGCGGATGCAGCCGCTCGTGGTGCACCCGGCGATGACCACGGTGTCGACGCCGCGGCCCTGGAGGTCCGTCTCCAGCCGGGTGTCGAAGAACGCGCTCGCGTACTTCTTCAGCACCACCGGCTCGGAAGGCCGCGGGCGGATGCGGTCGTCGACCTTCACCCAGGCGCTTCCCCTGACGAGGATCGAGAGCGCCGGGACCTTGACGACGAACTGTCCGCCGTCGCGCAGATGGGGCTCGTAGGCGACGGTGGTGAAGACGACCGGGAGCGCGCGGGCCCGGAACTCGTCGAGCAGCTTCGCGGTCACCGCGAGCTCCGCGCCGTAGTCGCCGCCGAGGCCGGTCCCGGGGTCGGTGAAGCCGTTGATGAAATCGACGATCAGGAGGGCGGGCCGAGTGCCGTAGCCCGAGCGCGCCGAGAACCCCCTGCGCGCGTACTCGGCGCCGGCCGCGTCCCGCCAGTCGCCGCTCCCGGTGCGGCCTTCCGCATCCGGGAGGCGGGGCGGCTCGAGCGTCTCGGTCGCCGGCGGCCCAGCCGGAAGATCGCCCGGCGGCCGGCGGCCTTTCGGCGTCGAGGGCCCGGCTCGGGCGTCCGATGGACCGCTCGCCACGACGGCCGGAGAGCCCCGAGCCGGAGGGGCGCTTCGTTGCGCGTTGCCGTGCGCCGGCCTCGGCCGGGTGGCCGGCGTCGAGGCCCGCTCATGCGGCGGCCGGGCCGCTGCCGTCCCGGCCAGGACCGGCAGGACGGATCGCCCGTAGGCATCCAGAGTCTCGTCCTCCGCATCGTGCATGAGGTAGATGGCGAAGTGGTCGGCGCCGGCGTCGCGCAGCGTGGTGAGCTTCTCGATGTGGTCCTCGACCCGGCCGAGCACGCAGAAGCGGTCGACGATGTCGTCCGGAACGAAATCGGTGGAGGGGTTGCCGGCGCGGCCGTGGTGGGCGTAGTCGTAGTCCGCGCGGTCCCGGATGTAGTCGGTGAGCGCCTTCGGCACGCTCGGGGAGTGCTCGCCGTAGCGCCTGACGAGCTCGGCCACGTGGTTGCCCACCATGCCCCCGAACCAGCGGAGCTGCTCGCGCTGATGCGCGATGTCGTCGCCGACACAGGCCGGGGCCGCCACGGCGGTCGCGACCGATCCCGGCGCGCGTCCCTGCCGGGTGGCGGCCTCCATGACCGCGGAGCGGGTCCACTCCAGGATCTGCGGGTCGGCAAGCTGAAGCACGAAGCCGTCGGCGTGGCGGCCGATGCAGTCGAGGGCGCGGGGGCCGTAGCCGGCGCCCCACATCGGGAGGTCCCATCCACGCTCCACCCACGGAAGCCGGACCCCGGTTCCGTGGTAGTCGACCGTCTCGCCGGCCACCAGGCCCTTGACCACCCGCATGGCCTCGGCCATCTCCGCCAGCGTCCGGGGCTTGCGCCCGATCACGCGCAGCGCCGAGTCCCCCCGCCCGATGCCGCAGATGGTCCGCGGGCCGTAGGCGTCGTTCAGGGTCGCGAAGGTCGAAGCGAGCACCGTCCAGTCCCGCGAGCCGGGATTGGTCACCATCGGGCCGACGACGACCCGCTCGGTCTCGGCCAGGATCCGGGCGAGGATGACGAACGGCTCCTGCCACAGCACCGGCGAGTCGAACACCCACACGTGGGTAAAGCCGTTCGCCTCGGCCCGCTTCGCGAGCTCGACCACCCGCCGCGCGGGAGGATTGGTCTGCAACACGACGCCGAAGTCCATCGCTTCCTCTCCGTCAACCCGCGTCCCCGGCCCGTTCCCGAGTGACGCACTCCCCCGGGAACGCCCCCGCCGGCCGGGCCGCCAGCGTATCAAGGCACGATGCCAGCCTCCACCACTCCACAACGGGTCCCAGGACCATTTTTTTGTCGCGGTCGGCGGCTGGAAACCGCTGTGAAGTTGCCGTTCTTGCGGTGGGTGGTGCCTCCTCGAGGCCGAAACCGGTGCATCGACAACGAAATCCTCTCCCGAATGGACCGCCGAACCTGCCTGCGCCGCTCCTCGCCGGACAAAAACGAGCCCTGCAACGGGTCCCGGCCATTCCCGCCAGGCGGGAACATACCGGTAGCAGCGATTCCCGCCAGCGCCCGGAGAGGCCGTACCGTGGTGAGATTCCGGCGCGATTTCGACCCTCGGGGCGCCGGATCGAAGGGATTTCGAGGGCATGTTCCCGCCTGGCGGGAATTGCTGTACCGGTAGTGTCTCATTTGACTTTCTTCCTCCGCTCGACATCACTGCCCCGAAGTCAAGCCGAGGCACTCCCTGGTTCGGTGTCGGAGTGTTCATGGCCGGTCTCATGGCCGGGTTGCCCCTCGCGCCGCATGAAGTGGAGGCGGCGGGCGGCCCGAAGACACCCGCATTCTCCCCTGATCCCGAGGGAGAGCTCGAATGGCTGTTGACGGAGTCGTCGGGCTCAGGAGAAGACACCCGATCTTCTCCCCTCTCCCCTTTCTTCCTCAACGCGACACGACGGCCCCGGAGTCAAACTGAGACACTACCAATTGCTGGATGGACTTGTGCAGAGTGGAAGGGTTAGCCAAGTTCATTCAACCTGGATCGAGTATTTCGTGATGCGAACCGTCAACATGCACGAAGCCAGGACCCACCTCTCGCGCCTCGTCAAGGCCGCTGCCGAAGGCGAGCCATTCATCATCGCGCGCGCGGGCAAGCCGGTGGTCAAGGTCACCTCCGTGGAAGCTCCGGATGCCGGACCCGGCCGCCGACTCGGATTTCTGTCCGGTCGGATTCAGGCGCCGGACGATTTCGACCGCATGGGCGCCGATGCGATCCGGCCCATGTTCGAGGGTGGCGAATGAAGGTGCTCCTCGATATGCACCTGCTGCTCTGGGCTGCGGGCCTGCCGGAGCGGCTGCCGGGGCCGGCGCGGGCGCTGCTCGAGCGCGCGGAGACGGAGCCGATGGTCAGTGCCGCCTCGCTGTGGGAAATCGCCATCAAGAGCGGGCTCGGACGCGCCGATTTCAGCGTCGACGCGCGGGTGCTGCGTCGAGGTCCGGTGAGGTGAACGTGGCTCAGTGGCTGCCGGGCGCGGCCTTCTTCGAAAACGCCGGCGCCGCCACGCCGTCGATCTCCGCGTTGACGCACGCCGGCCGGCCGCTTGCGAGCGCGCGGGCGAGGGCCGCATCAAGGCCGGTCGGGTCCGTGACGCGCTCTCCGTGGCAGCCCAGCCCGGCCGCGGCGAGGTCGTAGCGGGCGCTCGGGGCGAGCGCGCAGCCGATCAGGCGGTCCGGGCCGTAGTCCCTGAGCTGGATCTGGTGCTCGGCGTTCCAGCGGAAGTCGTTGCCGACCACGGTCACGAACCCGGCCCCTTCGCGGACCGCGGTATCGAGCTCGGCGAGATGGAAGCCGGCCGTCCCGTCTCCCATCATCGCGACGACCGTCGCCTCCGGGCGGGCGAGCTTCGCGGCGAGGGCGTGGCACAGCCCGCCGCCGATGGCGCCCGACAGGCCGTTGATGATGCGGGTCGGCGCCGTGCACAACGCCTGCGCCCATTGCCCGAACTCGCCGCCGTCGCAGACGAGGACGGGCTCCCCGGCGCTGTCCAGAACCCGCTGCACCGCTTCGCAGACGGCACGGGGGTGGAAGCGGACGCCGGATTTGGCGGCGAGGGTGGGGGCGCCGTCGTGCCGGGCAACCGCTCCGCGTTCCCGGCCGTGGAAGCGGACGCGGGACTCGGCGGCGAGGGTGCGGTCCGCGATGGCGGCGGCGACCTCGTCGCGCCAGATGCGGTCCGGCGTCCCGGAGAGCGCGGCGGCCGCCGCCGTCGCCGCCGCGGCGATCGCATCCGCCGCCAGGTCCGGGTCCGCGCGCGCGGAAACGGCGACCCGATCGCCCGCGAGCCGATGCGCCCGCCCGATCATGGCGTCGTCGGGATCGATGACCACCACCCCGGCCGCGGCGTCCACCGCCGGGGGCCGCGCGAATCCCGCCGCGAAGTCGATCGCCTTGCCCAGCAGAACCACCAGGTCCGACGCCGCGAGCACGTCGGAGAAGGCGCCGAGCGCCGGATCGCGCAGCCCCCGCGGACTCTCCATCGCGACCACCGGGACGCGGAGCCTCTCTTCCAGCATCGCGACCCGCGCGCGGCTCCGGCTCCGGCTCATGCACGGGCCGGTCAGGACGACGGGCCGCTTCGCCGCCGCGATCCGGCCGGCCACGTCGTCGGCGATCGGGGGCGGCAGCGGCTGCGGGCGGCGCTCGAACGCGCCGCGGTCCACCCGGCACGCATCGCCGGCGGCGGCGTTGAGCACGTCGAACGCCAGTGCGACGTGCGCGGGCCCGGGCCGCCCCGAGCGCGCGCAGGCGATCGCCGCCGCGGTATCGTGGCCGAGCCGCTCGACCCGGCCGGGACGGCGCGCCGTCTTGACCAGGGGACGCGCGACCTCGACCTGCGGCATTTCCTGGAACGCGCCGCTCCCGTCGGCCCCGACCGGGGAGTCCCCGCTCAGAAGCAGGACCGGGCTCTCGGAGTGCCGGGCCGAGAAGAGCCCGGACAGCGCGTTCCCGAACCCCGGTCCGGCCGTCACCAGCGCGACTCCGACCTCGCCGGTGACCTGCGCCCAGGCGTCGGCCATGTGCACCGCCGCGCTCTCGTGGCGGACGTGCACGATGGCGATGCCGGCATCGATGCAGGCGTCGTAGACCGGCATGATCTGGTTGCCGGACAGGCTGAAGATCCGCCGCACCCCGGCCTGCGCGAGGGTGTCGACGAGCAGCTCGGCGCCGTTCACGGGTCAGCGCGCTCCTCTGTCGGCTCGGAGGGGCGGCCCGTCCATCCGGGCGCGCGTGCGGCTGGCGACGAGTCGGGCGTTCAGGGAGCCGGCTCGGGGGGGCGGCGCGTCCATTCGGGCGCGCGTGCGGCTGGCGACGAACCGGGCGTTCAGGGAGCCGGCTCGGGGGGGCGGCGCGTCCATTCGGGTTGCGGCGCGCGTCCGGCTCAGCATATGCCGCGGTCCATCAGCAGCCGGGCGTTCATGTGTCTGGCGACCGACTCGAACACGACGAGACGATCTTCCTGCGGGTCGATGACGATCACGTCGTCGCACATCTCCTCGAACGGTGTGCGCGCCTCGTTCGGGCTGGTGGTGGCGATCCCCAGCAGGTACTTGCCGCGCGCGCGGGCGTAGCCGCACTCGAACCCGGTCCACGCCTCATGGCCGATGCCGTCGAGCACCACCACCACCGCGTCCGCGTCGTCCACCACCTTCTCGTAGGCCGACTGCAGCTCGCGCGGGGTGAGCCCGGCGGGATCGAGGTCCAGGTCCTCCTGGGGGATCAGCATCTCGATGTACGGATTGTGGTCGGTGACCGCCTGGCGCAGGTCCTGGTTCCACCAGCGCACCGCGGGGGAGAGGCTGTAGGAGGCCAGGTAGACCCGCAACGGATGCCGGATGCCGCGTACCGACACCGACGTCTCCACCTCCGGCTCGGGGCTGGTCTCGCGTTGCGCGGCGACGTGGAGCGCGTCCTGGAGGCTGAACCGCTCGTTGATCAGCGCCTCGCCGATGATGACGCCGTGGATGTTCGGCAGGTAGCGCAGCCGGGCCATGTCGTCGAGGCTGTGCACGGTGCCGCTGGAGTACACGGGGATGACCACGTCCTGCTTCATCTCCATCGTCAGCGCGAGCGAAGTCGAGGCGTCGCCTTCGAACCGGTCGATGTCGAAGTGGACGATGCCCGCGACCCCCGCCATCTGGAGGTCGTACACGATGTCCCGGGGCCGGAACGCGGTCTGCGTCCGCCAGCCGTCGATCATCACGTAGCCGTCCCGGGTCGCGATGTTCGCGAGGATCGCCCCCGGAAACCGTGCGCACGCCTCGGCCAGCAACTGCTGGTCGGTGATCGCGAGCGTGCCCAGCACCACGTGCGCGGCGCCCGCCTCGAACCACGCCTCGATGTGGTGCAGGGTGCGCATGCCTCCGGCGACCTGCACCGGAATGTGCGTCGAGGCGACGAGATCGCGGATGAGCCCGTCGTTCGCGGCGTCCTTGCCGAGAGCGGCGTCGACATCGAGCAGGTGCAGCCGCTCGGCGCCCTGGTCCTCGAATTTGCGGACCGCTTCCGCCGGCGTGAGCGGATGGACGATGTTCTCCGCCTCCGGCGAGACGCGCGTGACCACCCTGCCTTCGGATACCTGGATTTCGGGAAAGACCAGCATGGCGCCCACTCCCGTCGCTACTCTCCGTACATGTAGCCCGGCAGCCACAGCACGATCTGCGGGAACACCATGATAAGGGCAAGACCGATCAACTGGATCACCATGAACTGCATCATGCCGACGTAGATGTCCTTGAGGTCCCACTCGGGCACCACGCCCTTGAGGAAGTACGCCGACAGGGCGACGGGTGGAGAGAGCCAGGCGGTCTGGAGGTTCACCGCCACCAGGATGCCGAACCAGGTCAGGTTGATCTCCATCTTGTCCAGCAGCGGGATGAGGATGGGGACGATGATGAGGACGATGGGGACCCACTCCAGCGGCCAGCCGAGGATGAAGATCAGCACCATGATGACGATCAGCACCTCGATCTGGGTCAGGTCGAACGCCAGCAGGGCGTTGGTCAGCATGGTGGGCGTGCCGAGCCTGGAGAACACGGCGCCGAAGAAGTTGGACGCCGCGACCAGGAACAGGATCAGGACCGAGATCTCCAGGGTCTTGACCAGGGCGTCCTGGAACATCGACGGGGTCATCTTCCGGTACGCGAGGGTCATCAGCAGCGCGCCGAACGCGCCGCAGGCCGCACCCTCGGTCGGGGTCGCCCAGCCGAGCAGGATCGAGCCGAGCGCGAACGAGACGAGCAGCGCCGGGGGCACCAGGCCCAGGTAGAACTCGGTCCACACCTCGCTCACGTAGAAGCCGAACGGCCGGTGGGCGAGGAGCCAGCGGTGCGCCCTCCTCAGGGCGGCGAAGAGGGCCGCGTACACCCCCAGATAGATGACCAGCGCCGCCAGCCGGTGGAGCAGTCCCTGCCCGGGCAGCGCCGCCGCGACGATCTGGTGGACGACGAACGTGGCCGCGACGAACAGCACCACCGGCGCCACGATGGCGGCGATGAACTCCAGCCACATGCGGCCAGAGGTCTCCGGGCGCTCCTCCTCCGGCAGCGGCGGTCCGAGCGCGGGATTCAGCCAGCACCGGGTCAGCGAGTAGGCGGTGTACAGGCAGGCGAGCAGGATCCCGGGGACGATCGCGGCCGCGAACAGATCGGTGACCGGCACCTCCAGCACCGGGCCCATGACCACCAGCATGATCGACGGCGGGATCAGGATCCCCAGCGTGCCCCCGGCGGTGATGGTGCCGGCCGCGAGCCTCACGTCGTAGTTGGACCGGTTCATGGTCTTCGCGGCCATGATGCCGAGGATCGTCACCGACGCCCCGACGATGCCGGTGGCGGCCGCGAAGATGGTGGAGACGAAGAGCACCGCGATGTAGAGCGCGCCGCGGGTGCGGGAGAGCATGAGCTGGACGGCCCGGAACAGCCGCTCCATCAGCCCCGCCTGCTCCATCAGGATGCCCATGAAGATGAACAGCGGCACCGCCGCCAGCGTCTGCTCCAGCATGACGTTGTTGAACTGGAGCGTCATGAGGTAGACGACGAGCTTCGGCCCGAACCCCCAGGCCCCGAACACCAGCCCCAGGAAGATGAGGGTGAAGGAGATGGGGAAGCCGACGAAGATCGCGAGCAGCATCACCGCGATCATCACGAAGCCGATGGCCTCGGAGCTCATCTCACGGCCACCGGTTCTTCTGTATCGTGTAGACGCACTTCAGGAGCTCCGAGATCCCCTGGACGATCAGCAGGGCGGCGCCGACCGGCATGGCGGTCCGCACCGGCGCCACCGGCGCCATGAACGCGGTGTCCATGACCAGCTCCCAGCGCACCCAGGCCTTCTCGGTATAGCCGAAGGAGATGAAAAGAAAGAAGACCATCGCGGGAAAGAACAGGGCCAGGTACAGGACCGCATCGATCAGCGCCTGGCGGCGCGGCGCCCAGTGCCGGTAGAGGAAGTCGGCGCGGATGTGGACGCCCCGCATCAGCGCGTAGCCGGCGCCGACCATGAACAGCGCGCCGCTCAGCATCCGGCTCACGTCGTAGGCCCACATCGTCGGGGCGATGAAGAGCTTGCGGGCGACCACCTCCCACACCATGGCCAGCATGAGCGGGACCAGCAGCCAGCAGAAGATGCGGCCGCACCACAGGCTGAAGGTGTCGATCCGGGTGATGGTCGAGCGCATCCAGCCCGCCATGTCGTCCGGCAGGTCGCCCGGCGCGCCGCTTCGCCGTTCGGCGATCAGCTCGTCGGTGATGTCCAGCTTCTCGGGTGCGTCGGACATCGCTCTTCGATCATCCCCCTCGATCACTCTTCAGGGCCGCTCAGGGCGCCGACGAGAATGACTTTGCCGCGTATCGAGCGCGCCATCCGGCAGGAGCAGGGCCCCTGCGGGTACAGTCGGCAACCTTGTTCCGGTCCCTGTCCCTGCACCGTCGATGACCCCCTGTGGCCGAATCCGCACCGGAGCGCATCCATGATCGGAGGCGGCGCGGGGACGGTCCGGCCACGCTCGGGTGGCGGGGATGATCCCCCGCCACCCGACGGGATGCCATGCGCTGCCTGCCGTTGGCGGTCCGCGCGATGTGCGCGGTTACCGCAGCGACCTGGCGAACGCCTGGCCCAGATTGGCGTTCGAGGTCTGCGCGCCGGCCCAGAACGGCACCGCGACCTCCGCGAACGCCTTCTGGGAGTCCCATACCTTCTTGAAGAACGCATTCTCCGCCGCGTTCTTCTCCAGCGACGCCCTGGCGGCGTTCATGTACTCGCTGAAGTAGTCGGTGGGCGTGTCGTGGAGCTGCACCCCGTGGTTCTCGGTCAGGTCCTTGAGCGCCTTGCCGTTCTCGTAGATGCGGTAGGCCAGAGCCTTGGTGAGCGAAGCGTTCGCCGCCACCTCGATCGCCTTCTTCTGGTGGTCGGTGAGCGACTCGTAGACGTCGCCGTTGATGTAGATGTCGGCGTTGACCACGACCTGGTGCAGGCCCTGCAGGTAGTAGTGCTTGAGCACCTTCTGGAAGCCGAACACGCTGTCGGGCTTGGGACAGCACCACTCGGCGGCGTCGATGGTGCCCTTCTCGAGCGCCGGCAGGATGTCGCCGCCGCCCATGGCCACCGCGGCGACCCCGATGTCGTTGTAGGTCTGGCCGGGAATGCCGGGGGGAGTACGGAAGCGGTACTTGCGGAAGTCGTCCATCGAGTTGATCGGCTCCTTGAACCAGCCGAGCGCCTCCGGTCCCACCGGCTGCAGCATGAAGCCCTTGACGTTGACGCCCATCTCCTTCCAGAGCTGGTCGTAGAGCTCCTTGCCGCCGCCGTAGAGGAACCAGGACATGAAGGCGATGTTGTCGATGCCGACGCCGGCGCCCGCGACCGGCGACCCGAACAGCATCGCCGCCGGGTGCTTGCCCGACCAGTAGTGGGTCTAGGCGAAGCCGCCCTCGACGAGGCCGGCGTCGACCGCGTCCAGGGTCTCCTTCACGCCGACCACCGCGCCGGCCGGCAGGACTTCGATGACGACCTCGCCGTTGGTCAGGTCGCTCACGTCCCTGGCGAACTCGTTGAGCATGTGCACTTCGTCGGCCTTGGACGGAATCACCGACTGGACGCGGATCTTCGTTTCGGCGAGCGCCGCCGAGGAGGCGATCATCGCCGTGGCCGCAAGGCCCGCGAGCCCTGCGGTCCACCGGGTTTGCTTGTGCATTGGTACGTTTCTCCGTTGATGGGTTGAGACAGCCGGGGAGCGCCTGAAGCATCAGGCCGCTTTCGAGAATTCCCCGGCTTCGGAACGATGCGTGGAGGCGCCGTGCTCCGGCATGCCGGGTCCGGCATCGCCGGAAGGCCGCGGACTCCGCGACGCGTCCACTGCGTGCGACATCCCGCAGCCCCGGCGCGTTGTACTACTTCGGCTCGACCAGCGTCAAATTCGACCGGGTGCGGCTCGCATGTCCGGATGTCCGGGCCGTTGACGGGTTTCAATCTCCCCGCTGTTGGCTTTGCTGCTATCCTCGGCATGAGGACGAGCTTCGTTGAACGTCGCGCCAGGCTGGAGGGTTCGGATCGCACGTTCGATCCGCGCTTCCGGAAATCCCAATCCCCAAAGGCGCGTATCGATGCCGCGCGGGACCTGATCGTTCACCACACCCGAACCAGGGGACTCGATGTTCGTGAACTCCGACTTCAGCGATCTGTCGAGGCGTTTCAACGCCGGCCGGGTCAGGTACTCGAGACCTGACACATGAAAGTCGGCTTCGTCGGACTCGGCAACGTCGGCGGCAAGCTCGCGGGCTCCCTGCTGCGCAACGGGTTCGATCTCTCGGTGCGCGACCTGGACCGCGGCGCGGCGCGGCGGTTCCTGGACGCGGGCGCGCGCTGGGCGGAGACCCCCGCCCGGATGATGGAGCGCTGCGATGCGGTGATCACCTGCCTTCCCACGCCCGCCGCGTCGGCCGAGGTGCTGGAAGCGGAGGATGGCCTGCTCTCGGCGATGGCCCCGGGAAAGGTATGGATGGAGATGTCGACCACCGACGAGGCCGAGGTCCGCCGGCTCGGGGAGCAGGTGGCCGCGCTCGGCGGCGAGCCGGTCGACTGTCCGGTCTCCGGCGGCTGCCATCGCGCCGACACCGGCAACATCTCCATCTTCGCCGGCTGCGAACGCGCGGCCTTCGAACGCATCTTTCCGCTGCTGACGGCCATGGGCCGCCGCATCCTGCACACCGGCCCGCTCGGCTCGGCCTCGATCCTCAAGGTGATCACCAACTACCTCGCGACCGCCAACCTGGTGTCCTGCTGCGAGGCGCTGGTGACCGCGAAGGCCGCGGGGATGGACCTGAACACCACCTGGGAGGCGGTGCGGGTCTCTTCCGGCAACTCCTTCGTGCACGAGACCGAGAGCCAGGTGGTCCTCAACGGCTCGCGCGACATCTCGTTCACCATGGACCTCGTGCGCAAGGACATCGGCCTGTTCCAGGCGATCGCCGACCGGTGCGGCGTTCCGGTCGAGCTCAGCCCGGTGCTGGTCGACATCTTCAGGGACGGCGAGGCGCGCTACGGCGCCCGCGAGTGGTCTCCCAACATCATCCGCCGTCTCGAGGACGCCACCGGCCTCTCGATCCTCGCTCCGGGCTTCCCGGCGCGGATGATCGACGACGAGCCGGAGGAGCCGGGCCGCGAGGTCGTTCCGAAGGGACGGGGATGAGCCTCGGGGGCCGTGGGCGGACCCGGAGGTCAGGTGACGGCTCGCGGTTCCCGATCCCGGGCTCGCGCCCACCGCCGTCCGGCGACGACTTCGCCCAGGACTTCCGCCGCCCGCACCATGTCGCCGGCGTCCAGATAGAGCGGCGCGATCCCGAACCGCATCACGTCCGGGGCGCGGAAGTCGCCGATGACGCCCCGGTCGACGAGCGCCTGCATGGCCGGCCAGGCGTGCTCGAACCGGAAGGACACCTGCGAGCCGCGATTCTCGGCAGACCGGGGGCTGACGAGGTCCAGCTCCGGGCAGCGCCGCTCCACCTCCGCGATGAACAGCTCGCTCAGCTCCATCGAGCGGGCGCGCACGTCGTCGATTGAAGCCTCGTCCCAGACGTCGAGCGCGGCATCCAGGGCCGCGAGCGCGATGATCGGCGGCGTGCCCACCCGCATCCGTTCGATGCCGGGACCGGAGCGGTAGTCGAGGTCGAAGGCGAAGGGCGCCTCGTGGCCCAGCCAGCCGGAGAGCGCGGGACGGACGTGGTCGATGTGCTCGGGCGCGACGTGGATGAAGGCCGGCGCTCCGGGGCCGGCGTTGAGGAACTTGTAGGTGCAGCCGACCGCGAAGTCGGCCCCGGCCCCGGCCAGATCGATCGGCAGCGCGCCCACCGAATGGGCCAGGTCCCAGACCGCGAGCGCGCCGGCGGCGTGGGCGGCCTCGGTCAACCGTCGCATGTCGTGCTTCCGGCCGGTCCGGTAGTCGACCTCGGTCAGCATCAGGGCCGCGACGCTCTCGTCCAGCGCCCCGGCGACGTCTTCCGGCGCCACCAGCCGGATCTCGTGGCCCCGGCCGAGGGACCGGATCAGCCCGTCCGCCATGTAGAGGTCCGACGGGAAGTTGCCGTGGTCGGAGAGGATGACGCGCCGCTCCGCCCGCATCTCCAGGGCGGCGGCCAGCGCCTGGTAGACCTTGAGGGACAGCGTGTCGCCCATCACCACGGTGCCGGGCGGCGCGCCGATGAGCCGTGCGACCCGATCGCCGACCCGGGTCGGCGCTTCCATCCAGCCCGCGTCGTTCCAGCCTCGGATCAGCCTCTCGCCCCACTCGTCGGAAAGCAGCCGCGACACCCGCTCGCGCGCCGCGATGGGGAGGGGACCGAGCGAATTGCCGTCGAGGTAGATGATTCCCTCGGGCAGGTGGAACAGCGATCGGGTTTTCGTGAAGTCGGTCATGCGAGAACCGCTCCCGTCCGGCGTTGCTCGATCACCGGGTGAAGCAGCGATCGCGCTTTCGTGAAGCCGGTCATCGGCGTACTGGTATCGATCCGTTCCGGTCGTGGGGGGAGGGGGGGTGCCGCATCTCCGGTCGTGGGGGGAGAGGGGCGCCGCATCACAGTCCGTCGTGCAACGCGGTCTCGAACCGGCCGGGCAGCGATACCTCCAGCAGCTCCAGGTCCGCGGAACACCGTTCGTAGGCGGTCCGCGTCCCCGGTGGAATCACGAAGGCGTCGCCGGCGCGCAGGTCTTGCGCCTCCAGCCCGGCCGCCCGGAGACGCATGCGGCCTTCCAGGACGAACGTGAAGAGGATGTCCGCGTCGTGGCTCGCGACGACGGCGTCGCCGTCCCCGGCCCGCGCCACCTCGACGTTGGCGACGCCGCCGGTGGCGTCGTCCGCAGCCTGGGCCACCTCGATGCTCGCGACGCCGCCGGCAGGGCCGTCCGCGGCCCGGATTCCCTCGACGACGGCGCCGCCGGTGGCGTCGTCCGCAGCCTGGGCCACCTCGATGCTCGCGACGCTGCCGGCAGGGCCGTCCGCGGCCCGGATTCCCTCGACGATGGAGCCGCCGGTGGCGAAGCCGTCCCCGGTCCGCGCCACCTCGACGTTGGCGATGCCGCCGGTGGCGTCGTCGACACCGGTGCGGCACGCCTCGAATCCCGGGAGCCGCCATGGCGCCCAGGCCGCATCGCGCCGCCGGTGACGGCGGAATCGCTGGCCGCCGAAGTCGCGCTGCGCATCGAGCGTGGCGGTGGGCAGAGTGAGATCGTGGTCGATGGTGGTCAGGTGCTCGGCGGGCACCCCCAGCTCGATCACCTCGCCGTTGTCCGACGATTCCAGCACCCGGTGCCGGATCTTCGGGGGCTGGATGACGCAGTCCCCCGCCTCCAGGCGGAACGGCGGCCCCTGGTCCTCGTAGACCAGGTCGAACCAGCCGCGGCGGCAGTAGATGAGCTGGAAGGCGACGTCGTGGAAGTGCACCATGTCCGGCACCGGCCCGCCCTTCGGGATACGAATGTGCGAGGCGATCACGGCGCCCCCGAGGCGTCCCGGAATCAGGTCCCGGTACTGCATGCCGGCGCGGCCGACGACCCACGACTCCCCTTCGCCCATCCGTTGCACGACCAGGGCGTGCCGGGTCGGCGGCCGTGCGAACACCGGCTCGCGCGCACGGATCTCGATGCGGGTGCCGCTGGGCGCCTCGAGCTCGGTGGCCCCCGCGGCGAACGCCTCCGGGCGCTCGCAGAGCAGGCGGATGGCGCCGGGCGCCTCTTCCGCGCCGCGCTCCAGCCGGATGCGCAGCCCGTGACCGGCCATCACCGCCACCGCCGGGTCGTCGGCGGGGAAGATCGACTCCAGGCGGAACCCCAGACTCCCGCCGTAGAACGCCAGGTCCGCCCGCAGGTCACGGCTCGGCAGGCGCACCTCGGCCCGTGTCGCGCCCGCGCGTTCCGGGGCCGTCCGGCGATGCGTCGCGGCGGCATCGCTCGGGTCCGCCGCGTCGCCGGGGGCTGTCGCGCCCGCGCGCTTCAGGGTCGTCCGGCGATGCGCCGCGGCGGCATCGCCGGGGTCCGTCTCTTCCAGGCGTTCCGGGGTCGTCACGGCTTCGCGCGCCGGCTCGTTCACGACGCCCCGTCCTCCCTCGATCCGGCGGTTCCCGTCACGACGTCCAGTCCTCGAGTCACTTGCGCCACTCGCGCTCGGCGAGCGGTCGGCATTCTACTCGGCCGGAGCCCGCAATGGACTCGGCCGACGCGGACGCCGGCGCCCCGGGAGGTCGGATCGAACGGCCCGGTTCGGGCGCGGCTCCGATCCGCGGGCACCGGCACGCGAGGAGCTCGGGGCTTCTGGAGAATGTCGCGACGCGTGCGAGGACGGTGGCTGCGCCGGAACCGCGGCCGCTGGTAAAGCTGGTGCCACGGCGGCGGCGGTTGATCGTGCAAGGACGGTGGCTGCGCCGGAACCGCGGCCAGGCCGCGCTCGGGAGCCGCGGAGACGCCCGTCGGTGTCGAACCAGTCCGGTCGCCGATCCTGCGGTAGCGCCTCGGTTCGACTTTCTTCCTCGACGCGACATCACTGCCCCGAAGTCAAACCGAGGCCCTGCCGGGTAGTGTCTCAGTTTGACTCCGGAACTGTTGTGTTTGACTCCGGGGCCGTTGTGTCGAGTTGAGGAAGAAAGTCGAGCCGAGGCGCCACCCGTCGTCGGGAAGGGTGTACGTCCGGTTTGCGAGAGCCCTGGTTTCCGGTTCCGGGCTACCTTGGGGAAAAGGGCATCGCGCGCTCGGTTCGCAAAGGCGGGACGCCCTGGTCCCGAAAGAAGCCCCTCTCCCCCCGGGAGAGGGGTTTGGGGTGAGGGGGACCGAATCATCGCCGCGCCCTCACCCCCCGGCCCCTCTCCCGGGGGAGAGGGGAGAATGCGGGTGTCTTCTCCTGAGCCCGGCGACTGGTCCAGAAAGAAGCCCCTCTCCCCCCGGGAGAGGGGTTTGCCGTGAAAATACTCTGGGATTCGGCGCAACGCAGCCTGTGCGCCGCCGGTCGGCGGCACCGGGCATTCACACCTTGCGGCGCTCCGGTTGCGGGCTGCGACCGGTAGGCGACCCCGATGTGGCCCGAAGTCCGCCCGCGCGACGAGCACCAATTTTCATTCTACGGGGTGGTCCAGCACGGCGTCGACCATGACCGTTTGGGGTGAGGGGACCGAACCATCGCCGCACCCTCACCCCCGGCCCCTCTCCCGGGGGGAGAGGGGAGAATGCGGGTGTCTTCTCCTGAGATCGGCGACTTCGTCAACAGCCGTTCGAGCTCTCCTCCCGGGATGAGGGGAGAATGCGAGAGTCTTCGGGCCGCTCGCCGCCTCCACATTCATGCGGCGCGAGGGTCAACCCGGCCATGAGCCCGGCCATGAATATTCCGACACCGAGCCAGGGAGTGCATCAGCTTGGCTTCGGGGCAGTGATGTCGCGCTGAGGAAGAAAGTCAAAATGAGACGCTACCCCCTGACGGTCCTGCAAATCGGCGTCGATGGCGAGGATTCTCCGCTAGAATCGGCTCCGTGACGGGCATGGTGCAACCTGCGGAGTCGCGGGCTCCGCCCATTCCCGCGCCGCCCATTCTCGCGGTGGAGGCGCTGACCCGGCGCTTCGGCGGCCTGACCGCGGTGGACAGGTGCTCGTTCCACATCGACGCCGGGCGCATCACCGGCATCATCGGGCCGAACGGGGCGGGCAAGAGCACCATCTTCAACATGGTGGCCGGGGCGCTGCCGCCCACCGGGGGAAGGATCCTCTTCGACGGCCAGGACGTCACCGGCCTTCCCGCCCACGCCCGGTTCCGGCGCGGGATCGTCCGCACCTTCCAGATTCCGCACGAATTCCGCCGCCTCACGGTGCTGGAGAACTTGATGGCGGTGCCCGTCGACCAGCCGGGGGAGCGCCTGTGGCCGGTGTGGCTGGCGCCGCGGGCGGTCGAGCGGCGCGAGCGCGAGGTGCGCGCGCGGGCGGAGGAGGCCCTGGACTTCCTCACCCTCTGGGCGCTGCGCGACGAGCTCGCCATGCATCTCTCGGGGGGACAGAAGAAGCTGCTGGAGCTCGGCCGGGCGATGATGGCCGAGCCGCGCCTCGTACTGCTCGACGAGCCGGGGGCGGGGGTCAACCCGACCCTGCTCGTGAAGCTCGGGGAGATGATCCGGCGACTCAACCGCGAGCGCGGCTACACGATCGTCGTCATCGAGCACGACATGGACTTCATCGCTTCGCTCTGCGAGCGGATCATCGTGCTGGCGGAGGGATCGGTGCTGACCGAGGGCACCATGGCCGCGGTGCGCCGCGACTCCCGCGTGATCGACGCCTACCTCGGCGGCGGCGAGGAGGAGGGCGCCGCGGCGCATGACCCCTCGCCGCATGACACGCCGACGACCGGCGCGTCGACCACCGGCGCCTCGACGCATGGCGACTGACGCGACGGTCCTGGAGCTTGTCGAGGTGACCGGCGGCTACGGCGGGGCCGAGATCCTCCACGGGGTGTCCGTGCGGGTGGCGCCGGCCGAGATCGTGGTGCTCATCGGCCCCAACGGGGCCGGGAAGTCGAGCGTCATGAACGCGGTGCTCGGGCGGCTGCGCATCGACGGCGGCCGGGTCCGGCTCGCGGGCCGCGACATCACCGGCGTCCCCCCCGAGCAGGTCGTGCGCCGGGGCGTGTGCTACGTGCCCCAGACCGAGAACGTGTTCCCCAACCTGAGCGTCGCCGAGAACCTGGAGATGGGGGCGTACATCCGCACCGACGACTTCCGGCCGCGCATCGAGGAGATGTACGCGCTGTTCCCGCCGCTCGCGGAACGCCGGCGCGCGCCCGCCGGCACCCTGTCCGGCGGCCAGCGCCAGATGGTCGCGATCGCGAAGGCGCTCATGGTCGATCCGATGATCCTGCTGCTCGACGAGCCGACCGCGGGCCTCTCGCCGCGCTTCCGGGGCGACATCTTCCGGGTCGTGCGCGAGATCAACGCGCGCGGCACGCCGGTCCTCATGGTGGAGCAGAACGCGCGGCAGGCGCTCGGCATCGCCGACCGGGGCTACGTGCTGGTCGACGGCCGGAACCGGCTGGAGGGCACCGGCTCCGGCCTGCTCGCCGCCCCCGACGTGGGCGCGATGTTTCTCGGCGGAGGCGGCGGCCCGGAAGTCGATGCGGCGGCTCGCGGCGCCGGCACACCCGTCCCGCAACGCGGCGGCGCCGCATCCGCTCCGCAGCGCGGCGGCGACACACCTGCTCCGCAGCGCGGCGGCGGCGCATCCGCTCCGCAACGCGACGCCGACGCACCTGCTCCGCAACGCGACGCCGGCACACCCGCCCCGCAGCGTGACGCCGCCGCATCCGCTCCGCAACGCGGCGCCGACGCACCCGCCCCGCAGCGCGGCGCCGGCCGGCCGTGATCGAATTCGTCAACTTCCACCTGATCCCCGGCCTGGTGCTCGGCAGCATCTATGCGCTGGGGGCGATCGGCGTGACCCTCACCTTCGGGATCCTGCGCTTCGCGAACTTCGCGCACGGGGAGACGATGACCCTGGGGGCCTACTTCACCCTCACCCTGACCGCGCTCACCGGCCTGCACCCGCTCCTCTTCCTCCCGGTCGCCATGGCCCTGACCGCGCTGGCCGTGCTCGGGATGGACCGGGCGTTCTTCCGCCCGCTCCGTCACGGCTCGACGATCATCCTCGTGATCGCCTCGTTCGGCCTGATGCTGATGGTGCGCTCCCTGGTGCAGATCGTCTGGGGGGCGAAGCTCCGGACCTTCAGCAAGGGCATCGATCTTCCGTGGGTGCTGTTCGACACGCTTCGCCTCTTTCCGAAGCACGTCGTCATCGTCTGCGCCGCG
Source organism: Gammaproteobacteria bacterium (assembly GCA_965202735.1). Classification (GTDB taxonomy): domain Bacteria; phylum Pseudomonadota; class Gammaproteobacteria; order HK1; family HK1; genus HK1. Next base: position 3,363,686 of record OZ241844.1, on the reverse strand, counting down.
GTGGCGCTCATGCTCGCCGTGCACCTGCTGCTCAGCCGCACGCGGGCCGGCAAGGCGATGCGGGCGATGGCGGATTCGCCCGATCTCGCGCGCCTGACCGGCATCGACACCGAGCGGGTCATCCGCACCACCTGGATCGTGGGGGCGGGCCTCGCGGCCGCGGCCGGGGTGCTGCTCGCCTACGACACCCACGTGCACACGAACATGGGGTTCAGGATGCTGCTGCCGATCTTCGCCTCCGCGCTGCTCGGCGGCATCGGCCGGCCCTACGGCGCGATGGCGGGCGGACTCGTGATCGGCATGGCCGAGGAGCTCTCGACCTATCCGTGGGTCGGCGCCGAGCCGCTGGTCCCGCCCGGCTACAAGGCGGGCGTCGCGTTCGCGATCATGGTCGCGGTCCTCATCTGGCGGCCGAGCGGGCTGTTCCGCGGCCGGGTGTTCTAGCGGGGCCGCGGGAGCGTTCCCGAAGCGTTCCCGAAGCGTTCCCGAAGCGTGCCCGAAGCGTGCCCGAAGCGTTCCGGAGGTGAGTCGCATCTGATGGACCAGCTCTACGGCATCTTCCTCTATGCGGTGTTCCTGCTCACCATGGGCGGGATCTACGCGGTGCTCGCCCTCGGCCTCAACATCCAGTGGGGCTTCACCGGGCTGTTCAACGCCGGGGTGGGCGGATTCTTCGCGATCGGCGCCTACACCAGCGCCATCCTCACCTCCGCCGCCTCGACCCGCCATCTCGGCGGGTTCGACCTCCCCGTCCCGGCCGGCGTCTGCGCTGCGATGGTCGCGAGCGCCCTCGTCGCGTGGGGGATCGGGCGGGTCTGCATCCGGCTTCGCAGCGACTACCTCGCGGTCGCGACGCTCGGGATCGCGGAGATTCTCCGGCTCGTGCTCAAGAACGAGATCTGGGCCACCAACGGCGCGCGGGGGATCTCGCGGATCCCGAAGCCGTTCGAGCACGTCGCGGAGCCGTGGAACCAGGTCGGGATGCTGCTGCTGGTGTTCGCGATCGTGCTCGTGCTCTACGTCCTGCTCGAACGCGCGCGCCGTTCCCCCTGGGGACGGGTGATGGCCGCGATCCGCGAGAACGAGGACGCCGCCCGCGCGGCCGGCAAGGACGTGGAGCGCCTGCGGGTCGAAGCATTCATCCTGGGCGCCGCCCTCATGGGGCTCGGGGGCGCGCTGATGGCGCATCACATCAAGTTCATCGAGCCCAATGCGGCGGAGCCCGTCTCCGCCACGTTCCTGGTCTGGGTTATGCTTGTCATCGGCGGGAGCGGGAACAACCGGGGAGCGATCCTGGGCGCGATCCTCGTGTGGACGATCTGGTCGGCGACCGAGATCCTGACCACCCGATTGCCTTCGGAGTGGGCGACCAGGGCAGCCTACCTGCGCATTTTTCTCGTCGGCCTCGCACTCCAGTTCATCCTGCAGAAGTTTCCGGAGGGCATCTTCCGCGAACGCCGCTTCCGGACCACCGCCGCGTCCGTCCATCCACTGTCTTCCAACAGGGAGATTGCACCATGAAGAGAATCCAGACCGTTGCAGTAGCCGCCGCACTGTCCCTGGGCGGCGCCGGCGCCATGGCCGCCGACGTCAGGGTCGGCTCCGCGGGGGGCATCACCGGACCGATCGCCGAGCTGGTGGTGGCGATCATGGCCGCGCGCGACCTTGCCGCGACCCACGTGAACGAGCAGGGCGGGCTGCACGGGGGCGATACCTACCGGCTCGTGTCCGGCGACTCGCAGTGCGACCCGAAGGCCGCGGTCGACGCGGGAGCGAAGCTCGTCAACGTCGAGCAGGTGGTGGCGGTCCTCGGCCCGAGCTGCTCCGGCGCCACCAACGGCATGGCCCAGTCGGTCACGGTGCCCGCCGGCGTGGTGATGCTGTCCGATACCGCGACCGCGCCCTCGATCTCGGAGCTCGAGGACGACGACCTCGTGTTCCGGGTGGCGGCTTCCGACGCCTATCAGGGCCGCTCGCTCGCCGAGCTCGCGTGGGCGAACGGCTACCGCTCGCTCGCCGTCACCTACGCGAACGACGACTACAACGCGGGCCTTGCCAGGGTGTTCGAGACCGCGTTCGCCGAGCTTGGCGGCACCATCGCCGCAAGCCAGGTGCACGAGCCGGACAAGGCGTCGTACCGCTCCGAGCTCTCCACGCTCGCCGGGGCCGGCGGCGAGGGGCTCGCGCTGTTCGCCTACTACGGCTCGAGCGGCATCACCATCCTGCGCAACAGCCTGGAGAACGGGCTGTTCGGGAAGTTCCTGGGCGCGGACGGGATGATGGACAGCTCCGTCATCGAGCAGATCGGCGCCGACACCCTGCGGGGCAACATCATGCTCTCGCAGCCGGCATCGGATACCGAGGACGCTTCCTACAGGGCGTTCGCCGGCGCCTTCGAGGCGGCCGGCAACGATCCGGGCGCGCCGTTCGTGGCCCACGGCTATGACGTCGCGTTCCTGATGGCCCTGGCGATCGAGAAGGCGGGCTCGACCGACCGGAGCAGGATCCCGGCCGCCCTGCGCGAGGTCGCCAACGCGCCCGGCACCGTGATCCGCCCCGGAGAGTGGGAGAAGGCCAGGGCGGCGATCGCCGCCGGCGAGGACATCAACTACGAGGGCGCCTCGGGCGCCATCGAGTTCGATGACAACGGCGACGTCGCCGGCACCTACTCCCTCAACGTCGTCGGCGACGACGGGACCTGGACGCCGATGCGGTAGCGGGTCGGGCGCCATCGAGCTCGATGGCAACGGCGATGTCGCCGGCGCCTACTCTCTCAACGTCGTCGGCGACGACGGGACGTGGACGCCGATGCAGTAGCGGGATGTAGTCAAGGGCGAGGCGCGCCGCCCGGCGCGCCTCGCGGGCCGAACCCGCAGGCGGGCTCCGATGGAGGCGGCAATTCCCGCCAGGCGGGAACATGTCCTCGAAATCCCCTCGGTGGGCCGCCTTGGTGGTCGAAATCGCGCCGGAATCCCACCACGGTACGGACTCTCCGGGCGTTGGCGGGAATCGCTGCGATGGTGGTGGCGGTGCGCGTGCGCCGCGTCCACGGCTGGACGCTCCAAGTGAGCTGGGGTTCCAGGTAGAGGGGCGTCACCGGCGCACTACGGCGAGTCTCGACGTCTCCCGCCACGAGCGGCGCTAGCCCGCATCCGTCACCGATTTCCCATTACGAGCCGCATTTCATGTGAATGTCGCTGTTCGCGCCGCCGCGCCGGTCTCCCGACCCGCGCTGCGATGCCGGAGGACGCCGGGCTCAGCGCCTCGGCCGGGCGGCCAGCGCCTCGTCGAGGCTCGCCGCGCTCAGCACCGCCTCCGTCCAGGCGTCCAGCTCCTCAACCGACGCCCCGCGGACCCGTGCGCGCACCGCTTCCGGCAGCGCACCGAAACGCAGCTCCAACTGGCGAGCAACGATTCCGGCCCGGCCTGCGGCCCGCCCGTGCGTGCAGTGGTCCACGAGCGCCTCGTGCTCATCCCGCCCGGAACGAACGCGCTCGGCGCCTGCTCAGCGGGGAAGCCTGCCATTGTCGGGGGGACCCCCTGGACGGTGGCGAGGCGGCCGGTCGCGGGGCGCCCTGTCGTCCCCGGCGGGCAGTATCACCTCCCCGACACCGTCATCGCTACGGAATCGAGCGACATCGGAGCGGGCGGATTCAGGCGCAGCCCCGGCGCCGGTCCAAGGCGCCGCAGCGCGAGCCAACGCATTGAATCAGCGTCGAGAGTCGCGCTGCGGGCGCACCCCGCACCGCCGCTCGCCGAGGGGCGCCTCCTGTCCAAGCAACAGGAGAGCCTCGAAGTGATGACCACGGACACACAAATACGGACTCCGTTCAGGCAGCTGATGCGGGTGGGGGCGGCCGCCGTGCTCGCCCTCGGGCTGGCCGCGTGCGGCGGGAGCAGCAGCAAGCCGGACCCGGACCCGAACGGGGGTACGCCGCCGACGGTGGAGTCGGCCTACGATAAGGCGTTGAAGGCAATCAACATGGCCGACACGCCCGAAGCGGTCGAGGCGGAGCTGGATAAGGCGGAGGCAAACATTTTGATTCTTGCCCCGGAGTCCAAGAAGCTGAGGCAGGCTGCTGAAGCACGCAAGACGGTGCTGGCGACGATGGTTCGCAGGACGGCCCAGAAGAAGGCGCTGAGCGACGCGGCCGACAACGTCGACACGTCCGACCTCTCGGACGCGGCCAAAATCACCGCGGCCAAGGCGGCCATCGCGAAGCTTCAGGAGGCGCTGGACGATGCGGGCGACGTGAGCGATACCGACAAGGCGACGTATCAGACGCAACTGGCCGCCGCCCAGACAGCCGTGGACAAGCGAGAGCAGATGAACGCGCTTTCGGCCGCCTCCGGAAAGCTCGACATGGCTCTTGCAGCGTTTGCGGGCGTGACGCCCACGAAGGCGCAGCTCGACGCCGCCATGGCCGCTCTCAGAGAGCTGAAAGCGGCGCTCACGGGCGCCGAGGACCTGACCGACGATGAAAAGGACCGGTATCAGGCTCAGGCGGACCGTGCGGACGCTGACGACGGGCAGATCAAGACGGCGCAGGGCCATTACCACGATCATGTTGTCCAGAACATCGAGGACACCCAGATCGCGGCTGCCGAGACAGCGGTCGCCATGGTCACTGACACGTCCGGCGACGACACCGTGACGGCCGCCCAGACCAAAATCGACGCGGCCAAGGCGGAGATCGAGGGCGCGAACATCACTGAGGCTCAGAAGGCGAAGCTTCGCTCGAAGATTTCCATGCATGAGGGTGCGCTCGAGCGGGCCAAGAAGTCCCGCACAAGGTATGCGGAAAACCAGGAGCGCATCGACGGTGTCGTCGAGGACATCACGGACGGCGAGATCAAGGCGGTCATGGACGCGATCGGGAAGATCACGTCCCTGTCCGAGGAGAGCACCGTGACCGACGTCGAAAAAGCCATCGCGGCGGCCAAGAAGGCGATCGCGGACGCGGATATCCCCGAGGCCAACAAGGAGTTGCTTCGCACGCACGGCGAATTTGTTCTGATGTTTGCCGCCGTTTCGGAGCGTTCGATGAAGGTCCGTGCGCTTTGTGTTGGCGACCAGGGCGGGGGGTGGACGCTGGATGGGGCTGGCATCGTGCCGCCCTACAGGGGTCCTGCCGGAGCACGGGAGCCGGAGTCGGGGTCATGCGGGCATGAGCGCCCGTACCCGGCGCGTGCCGAGGGTGGGCGGGCAGAGGATGGATGGGAGCGGGGCAGGCGCGGTCAGCCGGGAGCCGGTGCGGGGGCGGCGTTGTCGGTCATCTTGAGCCAGTCGAGCAGCCGCCTCGGGTTCCTGGCGAGAGTGCGCATGGTCTCGGCGACGGCGAGCCCGCGCGCCTTGATGAGGCCGATGGCGAAGCGTCGCAGCCGGGTCATGTTCTCTGGTCCGTGGCCCGAGCGGATACGGCTGCGGTCCTCGTCGAAGCTCCAGTCGAGGATGTGGTGGGTCGCCTCGATGGTCCAGTGTCCGCGCTGGAGGGCGAGCAGGCGGTGCGGCGGTGCGGCCCCGGAGGTCAGGCTGGTGATGCCGTAGGCGGTGTCGCAACGGTGTTTGCCGGACTTGACCGCGACGGATTCGCGGCGCACGGCGAAGACCTGTGCGACGCCGGGGAAGTCGAGAGAGTCGTTGAGTGTGTCGCAGACCCAGAGGGAGCGGCGCTCGCGGCGCCCGTGCTCGGGCTTGGGGGTGTGGTCCTCGAAGTCCGGCGCGCGTCGGGCGATGTCCGGGTCGAGAGTGAGGCGGATATCGCTGAGCAGGGTCTTGTGGTTGCCCTTTACGGCGAACAGGTAGTGCGCGCCGCGACCGAGCAGGTAGGAGGCCAGCGTGCGCTGGGTGAGCAGGGCATCGGCGGTGACGGTGCGCCCGGCGATGTCGGGCAGGGTCTCGAGCAGGGGCAGGACGGTGCCGACCTCGTTGGTGCGTTTCTCTCCTTCGTCGGCGTCGGGCCTCATGCCGACTTTTTTTGCCCCCAGGGCGCCTGGGTGTCGTGGCCGATGATGCCGAGCACATGCGTCTGTTTGCCCTTGTCATCGATGGCGCCGCGCAGGGTCTTGCCGTCGATGGCCAGTGCGCTGTCGCCCGAGCCGTGGGTCTGTTGCCAAGCTCTCAGCGCGGCGTCGAGCTGGGCCGGGTCGATGCGCACCAGGAGGCTGCGCATCGCCGACAGGCTGGGCGGGCGGTATCGGCCATCGCGGCGGCGCACGCGGAAGCGCTCCAGCACCTTGGGGCTGAGGTCATGGACCCATTCGTCAATCGCCTTGTAGCCGCGCATCCCGCACAGCGTCGCGGCGGCGGCGAGCGCCAGCACCGTGGGCAGGGCATGGCGCCGGCCCTGGCGGCGGCGGGGGTCGTGGATGTTCTGGAAGCACTCGGGCAGGGCGCGCATCTGTTCGGCGGTGAGCGTCATCTTCGCCACTCCATGTCGCAGGCGGGGGTCGAGGTCGGCGGCGCGCAGCCGGGCTCGCGCGTCCCGACGCAGGGGGTGAAGGAACACGAGCTTGGGGCGGGCGTGCGCGCGGTAGCCGGCCCCGCTGCGGGCGAAGCCGCGAGTGCGCCCGACCTCGACCCAGTTGGCCGCGCGGTAGACCGTGCCCCGGAACAGCTCGGGGTCGACGAACGTCTCCGCGAGCAGCACCTCGTGGCCAAACCGGGCCGGCCAGTCGCGCACCAGACGGCGCGTGCACAGCGACAGCACCCGCGAGCCGAGGTTGGGCGGGCCGCCGGGCAGAAGCAGGAAGCGCGCGTTGTTGGTCACCAGAGGCAGGCGGCTGAACTGGACGCCACAGTCCCAGCCAATCCAGCGGTCGCGCGCGCCGCACTTCAGTGCCGGCGCCGAGAACACCACAAGCGCCAGCCATCGACCGTGATGGTGCGCGACATAGCGCACCGTCTCGCCCATCCCCGGCACCGCACCGAGATAGTGGTGCGCCTGCATCAGGTCGCGGAAGCGGGCCTCGTGCGCCGCCGCCACGATGTCGACCGCCACCTCCGAGAGAGCCGCCACCGCTTCCCCGTCCCCACGGATGCCTCGCGGCATGTATATCGAATCGTGGCGGGGAAGTCCAGTATCACCGTCAACCCACTGTCACAGAACGCAAATGCTCATAGAACGAATTAGCCCTGGCTTCGCACGAGGCTCGCCCTGCAGGAGGACGCCTTCGGCGACGCCAAGATGGCGCGCATGGATGGGCACAAGATGGGCAGGGCGCTGCACGCGGCGATGGGTCCGTCTGATGACACCACGGCCCCCGTGAACGCGCTGAACAACCTCGCGACCGTCCCGTACTACATCACCTCGATCACCGATAGCCAGCACGACGCCCCGGCGGAGGCGACCGGTCAGAGGGGCGAGCGGGGAGACTTCCGGATTGACCCCGCGGCCGGCGCGGGGAGCATCGCGACTGCGAACACCCACACCGCCGTGTACTTCAGGCACGGCATGGAGGGGCGCCCCGGGCACGACACGACCATGGCCAAGGTCGGCCGGTGGAACGTCACGCACTACGAAAGGACCACCGGCTCCGGCAGCATGAAGGTCACCGACAAGGTCCGGGTGTACAACGACCGGATGGGAGGTCCGTTGGAGCAATGGGGTATCGTCCCGATGGATGCCGCGAAGTTCTTCGAGGACGACACCGACTGGATCAACAAGGGGACCTACACCAAGGCGGAACGCAAGCTGGCCCTGGGCACCGGGGTCGACCGGGCGATCGCATCCCCCACGTTCGACAAGTGGACCGTCAATATAGGGTCCGTGACCGCTCCGAAGCCGACCGACGGGGGCGCGGAGATCAAGGTCCCCGGCACCTACTACGGCGCACCGGGCAACTACTTCTGCCCCGTCTCCGTCACCTGCACGGTCGGGACCGGGGTCGGAGGCGGCGGGTTCGGCGGCTACTTCCTGTCCGACGGCTGGTACTTCGTCCACGACGCGGGCGCGAAGGTGCTGGAAAGGGACCTCAGCTACATGTACTTCGGCTGGTGGGTGCGGAACGACGTCGACGGCATGCCCGCGGCGGTCAGCGCCTTCTACCAGTCCGTCGGCGGGGGCGTCGAATTGGCCACGGACGGCAAAAGCCTGAACGTCAACCGAGGCAGGGCGGCGACCTATGTGGGCCCCGCGATCGGCTGGTACGCCATCAACGACCCGCTCAACGAGAAGGGCGACGGCGGCGAGTTCACGGCGACGGCCACGCTGAAGGCCCAGTTCGGGACCGCCAGCCTGAACGCCGATACGGGCCTGACCGGCACGATCCACGACTTCAGGCTGAAAAACGGGATGGAGAACGACTGGAGCGTGACGTTGAACAAGGCGGCCTGGACCACCGACCCCTCCCGTGACACCGATGGCCAGAAGGGCCACATCGTCAACACGGAAAAGACGGTGTGGTCGATCAACGGCACCAAGGCGGCGCCGGCCGGGAGCTGGGTGGCCAACCTGTATGACGACAAGCCCGGCACGATTGAGAATGGCGGCGACGGCAGCAACCATCCGACCGCGATCATGGGCAAGTTCCACGCCGAGCATGGCGGCACCCACCGGATGGTGGGCGCGTTCGGCACGGAGCTTCAGGCGCCGTGACGCACGGTGGCCGGGCTCCCGTGGATGCGGGAGCCCGGCCCGGTCCCTGCCTCCGTATCGGGGGTGGCGCACGCAAGGCGCCACCCCTTTTTTTCGTGTGCCGGGCAGTCCCCACGGCCTGGCGCTGGCGGCAGTCCTCCATCCACACGACTCCCGCCGCGTCTCGGGAGAGCTCCGCCTCGTCAGGCTGCGCCGAGACGCCGCCCTCGCGCAATCAGCGCCTGTCAGGGAGAGCGGCAGGCTCGTTCAGCACGGCCGCACGAAGCGCCGCGCGGGTGCGGTCATGGTCGAGGGTCTGGGCGTCGGGGTCGCGCGCCTCGCGGAGGAGCGAGAGGCGGGGGGCTGAAGCCGGTCGTGGTGAAGGTGCGGCTGTGGACCGAGAGGGAGAGGGTCCCGGTCTCGTCCTTGCAGGGGTTGCGGTCGATGGTGCGGTGGGCGAAGCCGCTGCCCTGAGAGCCGGTGCGCTGCGGGGAGGCGCGCAGGCGAGCGTGAAGCCGGCCCCGGGAGCGACGGCGTGGCACCGAGGCGCGCGGGCCGCTGTTGCGCCAGTGTCCGGCGTGGGTGCGGCTCCAGCTCCCGGCAAAAAAGAAGGGCGGCGCAGGAGATGCGCCACCCTTCTCACTGAAGGCCAGGGACACCGGGTCCGGGCTCCCGCATGAACGGAAACCCGGCCCCGGCCGGCGGGTCAGTCGCCGGAGTCCTTCGTCACGTTCTCCGCGCCGAACGCACCGACCACCCGGTGGGTGCTGCCGTGCTCGGCGTAGAAGTTGCCGAGCACCGGGTCAGGAAACGCGCCACCCTTGTCACTGCCAAGGAACGATCCGGGCTCCCGTTCATGCGGGAGCCCGGACCCTTTGGCGGCTGATCGTTACTCTCTTTCCGCGGCGAACGCGCCTGTCATCCGGTGGGTTTCGCCGTGTTCGGAGTAGAAGGTTCCGAGCACCAGGTCCGGTGCGTCAATACCGTCATCCCCGCCGGACGAGGTGCTCGTTTTATTGGTATCGTACATTTGACCCGTCCAAGCATCCGTTACCTGTGCCCCCGGGAGGCCCTTGATCGTCCAGCGTGTGGGACTCTTGGCGATCGGAACTCCCAAGTTGCCAGTGCCCCTTGCGCCATTCAGAAGCTCCACCTTCCAGCCGGGATCCCCAGACCCGCCGTTCAGTTTGAATTCGCTGATCGTGCCGGTCACCCCCCGGTCGGGAGCGGTAGTGGTACTCCCACTCAACACGGCCCTCAGCCTGGCCGTCGCCGTGAACTCGCCGGCTTCGCCCTTGTCGTCGAGCGGGTCGTGGATGGCGTACACGCCGGCCGCGGGGCCCTCGTAGGTCGCACTGCCGCCAAAAAAACCAGAGGTGCCAGAGACTTCCTCTATACCGCCGCCCTCGACACCGAAGAAGGGAGCGACTACCTTGGGCATCCCGTCGGCGCTGCTTTCTCTGACCCACCAGCCGAAGTACGCATAGTTGAGATCGAGATATTTGATTTTGGCGCCCGCGGCGGGCTCAAACTGCCAGGCTACGTCAAAGGAGTAGCCGCCGACTACCTTGCCTACGGTGCAGGTCCCTACACCCGTGGAGATGCAGCGGTAATTGCCTGCCGCACCCCGGTAGGTGCCCGGAACCACGATCTCTTTGGTGCCCCTTTCCGGTTCAAATTCCTTATTTCCGACCGTTGGAAATTGGGGGGATGCGGTCTCTCGGACGGTGGTCGACACCGCGGGGTTGGAATCCGCATTCAGTTTAACAATGCGCTTCTCCGCGTCATAGGTGCCGACCCTTGAGGTGGTCCACTCGGGCACCCCGACCGGCCCTACGGTCGTGCTGGTTCTTTTGGCGGCCTCGTCGAAGTCTACCGTTCTCATCTTGCGATTGCTGTACACCCGGGCCCTGTCGTTAAAGGCGGGAATGGGGGCTCCGTCGGCAGTGGCGACGCCGTTGGTCTGCTCAGTGACGGCCCACATGCCCACCGTCGGGGTCGTGTGGGCCTTGACACCGATGAGGACAAAGTCTCCGTGGTTGCCCGTGGGGAGCGATCCGGCACCGTCCGCCGGATCGAGCTTGAGGCCGACCGGACGTCTGTCGGTCTGAGATCGCGTTTGTTGGTCTGCGACGGCTGCTAGGTTGTCCAATGCGTTGTCGCTGCCGTCATCATTGGGCCCTTCCAGCGCCGCGTGCATCGCCTTGGCGTAGGCCTTGCGGCTCACGACGGCCGCCGCGTGCTTGTCCTCGTGCGTCTTCAGCTCGGCGAGAAGTCGCGTCTTGTCCGCAGCAGGGATGTCCGCATCGGCGATCGTCTTCTTGGCCGCCGCGACCTTCTCTTCGGCGGCCGCCCAGTCCTCCCGGGAGGAATCGCGCTTGAGCATGCCGACCTTCTCCTTGGCCTCCATGATCGGGCCGTCCTTGATTCCCTGGACGCGCGTGGCGATGCCGCGGGAGGCTATTGCCCGGCCGAGCGCGCCCTCATGCATGGCGAGCGCCTGGCGAAGGGTAGCCTTCTGTGCGACAAGGATGTTTGCCTCGTTGATCCTTTTCTTGGCCGCGTTGATTTTGGCCTGGGCGTCCGTCACGGTGGTCTCGGGGGACGTGTCAGTGACCATGTCGACCGCTGCCTTGGCAGCCGCGATCTCGCCGTCCGTGATCATCTGGACAACATGAGCTTTGAGACGGCCCTCCGCCACCTTGAGCGGCCCGTTCTCCTCGTCCGCCTCCTTCGCTTGCCGTTGATACATGTCCTTTTCCGCGTCGGTCAGGTCTTCGGCGGCCGCGAGCGCATCCGTCAGTCTTGTGAGGGCGGTCCTGGCGGCGGTGAGCTGCTCCTTCGTGGCCGTCGCGCCCGAGAACGCATTGAGAGCCGTCCGGAGCGCTTTGGAAGCCTCCGAAAGCTCGTTCATCTGCTCTTTCCGGTCCACGGCTGTCTGGGCGGCGGCCCGCCGGTCCTGATATGGCTTCTTGTCGGCATCGGTCACATCGGCCGCGGCGTCCAGCGCCGCCTGGAGAGCCGCGATTTTCGCCTTGGCCGCGGCGATTTTGTCCGCGTCCGACAGGTCGGACGTGTCGACCTCGGCGAGCGCGTCCATCAGCGCCTTCTTCTGCGCATCGGTGCGGACCATCTTCTTTATTGCCGCCTTGCGCTTGGTAGCCTCCGCCTGCAGCTTCGTGAGTTCCGTGCCGTCAACGTCGGGCGTTGCATCGGTAACGGCCTTGTCGACATCGGCGTCCGTCGTGGCCGCCGCGATGGCATCGACCGCCTTGTCGTAGGCCGTCTTCTCCACCGCCGGCGTACCCCCACCCCCACCGTCCGGCTTGCTGCTGCTCCCGCCGCAGGCGGCCAGCCCGAGGGCGAGCACCGCGGCCGCCCCCACCCGCATCAGCTGCCTGAACGGAGTCCGTATCTGTGTGTCCGTGGTCATCACTTCGAGGCTCTCCTGTTGCTTGGACAGGAGGCGCCCCTCGGCGAGCGGCGGTGCGGGGTGCGCCCGCAGCGCGACTCTCGACGCTGATTCAATGCGTTGGCTCGCGCTGCGGCGCCTTGGACCGGCGCCGGGGCTGCGCCTGAATCCGCCCGCTCCGATGTCGCTCGATTCCGTAGCGATGACGGTGTCGGGGAGGTGATACTGCCCGCCGGGGACGACAGGGCGCCCCGCGACCGGCCGCCTCGCCACCGTCCAGGGGGTCCCCCCGACAATGGCAGGCTTCCCCGCTGAGCAGGCGCCGAGCGCGTTCGTTCCGGGCGGGATGAGCACGAGGCGCTCGTGGACCACTGCACGCACGGGCGGGCCGCAGGCCGGGCCGGAATCGTTGCTCGCCAGTTGGAGCTGCGTTTCGGTGCGCTGCCGGAAGCGGTGCGCGCACGGGTCCGCGGGGCGTCTCGAGAACAACCTGACGAAGCGGAGCTCTCCCGAGACGCGGGGGGAGTCGTGGAGCTGAGTGTTGGAGGAGCGCTCCTCGCGGGCCAGCGAGAGCTGGGAGCTGAAGCCGGCGATGGTCAGGTCGCGGTTGTGGAGGTCGAGGCGGCGCGTGCGGGTGAGGTCGAGGCTCGCCGTAGTGCGCCGGTCGAGCCAGTGACGCCCCTCCACCCGGACCCCGCAAGCGAGCTCCGATGCGCTCACGGCCCGAAGCGGCAGCGCCTCGGCCCGGAACGGGCCGGCACCGGCCAAACGATCATGGCCGGATCGGCCACCCCGCCGCATGAAAGGACACCGGGTCGCAACGCGGCGATTGCTGGAGGCGCGGGGCCCTTCCCGAGTGCACTTTCACGGCAAACCGGGCAGTCACAGGTCCGAGAACGGCAGCGCCGTCGCGCCCGCACCGAGCGGCAGCCGGACGTCGCCGGGGTGAACCACGTACCCGGGCGCCGCTCCGGTGTCCAGATCCTTCTGAAACCGCCTGATGGAATTGGCCATGCCCGGCCGGGGGGTCGCGGACAGCTTGACTTCGACGGGTACGAGCTTTCCGCCGGACTCCACCACGATGTCCACCTCCGTTCCCGCCCGGGTGCGCCAGAAGAACACCTGCGGCGTCCGTCCCCGGTGCATTGCGGACTTCACGATCTCGGAGAGCACCGCCGTCTCCATGATGGCGCCCCCCAGGGGGCCGGAGGCGGCGTGCGCGGCATCTCCCAGGCCGACCAGATGGCACAGCGTCCCCACGTCGGTGAAGTAGACCTTGGGGGTCTTGACCAGCCGCTTCCCCACATTCGCGAAGTACGGGCGGAGCACGATCACCTGGCAGGTCGCTTCGAGCACCGAAAGCCAGGCCCTGGCCGTGTTGGTCGCGACCCCGATGTCCCGTCCGACATCGGCGATGTTCAGAAGCTGCCCGCTCCGGGCCGCCAGGACCTTCAGGAAGCTCTGGAACCCCGCGAGGTCTCCGACCTGCCGGAGGGCGCGTACGTCCCGCTCGAGGTAGGTCTGGACGTAGCTGGCGTGCCACAGTGCGGTATCGCGCTCGGGATGCGTGAAGGGCTCCGGGTATCCGCCTCTCAGAAACGACTCCCAGAGACCCTCGTAGGCGAAGCGCCCGGCGGTGGCCGGAGCCGGTGTGCGCTCCTCCTCCCAGGGCAGGGCGAGGTCCGGGCGCCCCTCCGCCTCGCGTCGGGAGAGCGGGAGCAGTCGGAGCATGGCGACGCGACCGGCCAGGGATTCGCCGATGTCCTGCGCGAGCGACAGGTTCTGCGAGCCGGTGAGCAGATACTGGCCTACCGCCTGACGGTCTTCGTCGATCTTCTCCTTGATGTAGGGGAACAGGTCGGGGGCGTACTGAGCTTCGTCGAAGATGACCGGTGGCCGGAATGTTTCAAGGAAGGCGCGGGGGTCTTCCCGCGCGGCCGCGCGAACGTCCGGCGGTTCCAGGGAGACGTAACGACGGGAGCCGCCGAACAGGTGTCGCAGAAGCGTGGTCTTGCCGGACTGACGCGGACCGGTGAGCACCACGGCCGGAAATTCGCTGGCGGCCCGCTTCAGCACCGGCTCCAGAGAGCGCCTGATGTAAGGTTCGCTCATGGGATGGTCAAAGTGGAAATCGTGCAGTTGGAATGCACGATTTCCACTTTAGTGAGAAAGCCTGACCATGCGCAAGCCGACCGGGGTCCAGCCCAGGACTCTCCGGAAGTCGTGACGAGCGGCTCATCAGACGCTCGAAACGGACCTTCGATGCCGTAAGACCGCCGGCCACCGTGGGATATTCCGGTTGGGCGGCCGGGGGCCGCGACTTTCGAATGCTCCTGGGGTCCAGCCGACCGGGGGCCACGTCACGCACAATCCTCGGGCCGGAGGATTGCGGGTGCGCGAAATGCGTCAGGAATCGTCCGGAATGATTGCCGCCTCGATCTTGTGCCCGTCCGGATCGCGCAGGAAGCAGCCGTAGTACCCGGGACCGTAGTCGGGCCTCGATCCCGGAGCGCCCTCGTCCGCTCCGCCGGCCTCGAGACCTGCCGCGTGGAACGCGTCCACCGCGTCGCGCGACGGCGCGATGAAGCAGACATGGGTGCCGTTTCCGGCCACGGCGCGCCCCTCATCGACCGGCTTCCCGATCCAGAGCTCCGGAAACTCCTTGCCGTAGGCGGCCGCGAACGGGAAGCGCATCATCCGGCCCGCGCCGAGATGCGGCATCACCGCGTCGTAGAACGTGCAGGCCCGCTCCAGGTCGTCGGTGCCCAGGGAGACGTGGTGCAGGATGCTCGGGATGTCGTCCGTCATGTCGATACCCTCCGGGTGCGCGAGCGCGCGATGGTACGACGGAAAGGGCTGATCACGCTGAACGGGCTCCGGGCCGGCACCGCATGGCGCGACCGCGGGTCATGGATCACCCGGAAGACGCGCACGACAGGGCTCTCCAGAAGTCGTGACGAACGGCTCATCAGGCCTTCGATCCGGGCCTTCGATGCCGAAAGACCGCCCGTCACCGTGCGATCTTCCGGTCGGGCGGCCAATGACCGCGACTTTTGAATGGTCCTGACGCGCACGAGCCGGAGATTGTGTATCTGTCGCCGATCCAGGACAGCCACTCGCGCCAGCGGCCCTTGCTATCGTGCTTCCTTACCCAGCCGACCCACTGCTGGTGCGTGAACACGGCAAAGACCGCGCGTCCCCTGAACACCGTCCCCCACCGACGCAAGTCGGATATTCCGCCCTTCCGCAGACACTCGTTCAGAGCATCATTGCGCTTGTCTAGGGCGACCGCGGAAACGGTGAGGTCGTACTTTCCCGATCGCGCGATGCCCTCGGCCAACGCCGTTTGCCGGAACAATTGATAACCCTGTCCGGCGGCTGGGCAACAGGGCATGGTTGCCAGAACCTCGCGGTTGGCCACAGCGGCCAGATGCTCCCAATACCGTCGGCCCCAGGCCGACTGATGGCACTGGTCCGCGGGGTCCCGCAGCACGGCCAAGGGGTGGTTGCATCGATCGGGGTCCGGATTTCCCGTCCGCTTCGCGCTGCCCTCGCGATTTCGGGCGGAGCATTTGGAGAAATCGCGCTCGGTGAACTTGCTCTCCACGAGAACCAGTCCGCGTCCGCCGTTCACCAGCAGGCCGAGGTCCGGTGATGTCTGTCCTGCACCGCGGCGGCCGCCGGTTTCCCCCAGCAGGCGCGAGGGATGCAGCTCGCCATCCTCCGCATGTTCCAGCTCGATCGCATCGAGAGACTCTATCTGACGGGCAACGTGCTGCCGGAGGAAGGAAGCGAGCAGAGTGCGGTCACGACTGGATTTTCGGAACGGGAAATAGAGATTGGCGCACAGGATCCACGAGCTCTTGAGGTTGTTGACATCGCGATGCTTCTGAATGCCCGCCCGCTTGAGGTACGTCGCCAGCGGGTTGTCGGAACCCGCGCGGATTCCGGGCCAAAGGCCCTCCTCCCATAGGTTCCACGGCACGATCCAGGGGTAGGGACGGCCTCGCCATGTGCCCATGTCAGCCGATGAGACATTCTTCCGACGCCACTTGCTCTGGTGGTCTTCCATGAATTCGCTCAGGGAAGGCATGCTCTATTCCCGTTCGGCAGGGGTATTTCGGATTATCGTACTGTCTCTGCATGGCAGTGGCGAGGACGAAACCGGGGCCGCAGCGATTCCCGCCAGCGCCCGGAAGAGGCCGTACCGGGGTGGAATTCTGATGCGATTTCGACCTTCAGGGCGTCGAGTCGAGGGGATTTCGAGGGCTTGTTCCCGTCTGGCGGGAGTTGCTTGCCGAGGCCGGCGACGAAAGTATCGTCAGGACCCGCAATGGAGGCTGCCGCCTGCCTCGGCGATCCGGAATATGGTATCGACCGTTCTGCCGCGGATGTCGTAAAGGTTCTTGAGGGTGCATTCGGGTTCAAGGGCGACGGGAATGCCGTCACACAGGTAAAGGTGCTCGAAATGGCCTGAACCGTCTTCGTCAATGATGAATCATGCGCCGTGGCAGAGCGCGTTGCGCCAGGGGCGGAGTTCCTGCAGGCGTACGATGAGATCTTCGCGAACGTTGTGGGTTGTGGGTTGTGGGTTGTGGGTTGTGGGGAACCCGGCCGTCTTCTGTCAGAGCCCGGTCGATCTCAAGGGTAAAGTCTTGCATGGCGTCAACCCGGGATCGCACAATCCGACTGAACCACTAGGGCCTGTTAACACTATATGGATTTGAGCGCATCGACGATGAGCGCAAAGGAGATGAAGAAGCTGAAGACCACATCGAGCTTGTCGAAGCGGGTGAACACCCGCCTGAATCGCTTCAGCCGCCGGAACAAACGCTCGACCTCGTTGCGCCTCTTGTACAGCTCCCGGTCATACTCCCATGGCGAAACCCGATTCGCCTTCGGCGGCACCACCGGCTCAAGCCCCAACTCCGCGACCAGCGCGCGGGTCTCGTCGCCCTCGTAGGCCTTGTCCATCACCAGAGAGCGCGCCGATTCCGGCAGCGCCGTGCGGGCCAGCAGCTCCCGTCCTTGCGGCGCATCCCCCGCCTCGCCCCCGGACAGCGAAAACCCTACTGCGCTTCGGTCATCCGCGGCAACCAGATGAAGCTTGGTGGTCCAGCCCCCGCGCGACTTCCCGATGGCCTGGGGACCGTTTTTTTCTCCGCCCCCGTCCCGTCCGGATGCACCTTGACCGCCGTGCTGTCGAGCGACAGCACCTCCACCTTCACCCGAATGATGCCCTGGCGCTGCAGCTCCCCAAACACCCGGTCCAGCACCCCGCTCTTCGCCCAGCGGTTCATCCGCGTGTAGATGGTGTGCCAGTTGCCGAAATGGGCCGGCAGCCCGCGCCACTTGCAGCCTTGCTCGGCCACATACAGGATGGCGTTGAGCACCGCCAGATGAGTGAGCGAGACATTGCCCCGTTGGCGCGGAAACACATGCGCGATGCGCTCGTAGTGCGCTTGCGTGAGCTCCATAGCTCTGGAATCCTCTTCATCGACCGTAGGTCCAGAGTCTATCAGAAATTGCGTTAACAGGCCCTAGGAAAGCGCTGTGTCGTCGTCCTCGTCCAGGAGCCACAGGCCCGGCCGAAGCCCTAGATTTCTCCGGCCTGTGCGGGAATCGGCGACTGGGTGACGGGGGGTGAGTCACAGGCCCGGCCGAAGCCCCCGCATTTCTCCCCTCTCCCCCCGGGAGAGGGGCCGGGGGTGAGGGCGGGAAATCTCCGATTTCCCTCGATTCCCTATTCTCCCAGACATCTTCAAGCACTCAAGCACGCATCCAGCCTGCGCAGCAAACAGACCGTCACCCCAAGCCCCATCCCAACCCCCCCTCACCCCAAACCCCTCTCCCGGTGGGAGAGGGGCTTCTCCCGGCTGGCTTCTTTCTGGAGCAGCAATTCCCGCCAGGCGGAACAGGCTCCTGAAATCCCCTCGACCCGACGCCCTGAAGGTCGAGATCGCACCACAATTCCACCACGGTACGGCCTCTTCCGGGAGCTGGCGGGAATCGCTGAGCGCGCGATGTCCGCCTTGCATTCGATGGTCAGCCCGCCTTCCTGGCCTTCGTGGATTCCAGCACCACGACCCGGTCTCCGACCCGGACCGTGCCCGCACTGCGTGGCACCAGATGCTGGCTGAGGAACACGCCGCCGGTGGGGCGCGGCGGCGGTAGCGGGCGAGGGTGCGCATCGGCTCGCGTCTCGGGTCCGGGATGCCGGTCTCGGGGTCGACCGTCGGCAGCTCGCACCGCTCGCAGTTCTCGACCCCTTCGAACTCCACCGAGCCGACCCGCACGCGCCGCCAGTCGTCTTCCCCATACGGCGCGCCGCCGCCGATCACGAAATTGGGCCGGAAGCGGCGCATCGAGACCGGCGCCGGAGTGCGGGTGTCGAGATCGTCGAGCGAGCGCTGGCCGATGGCGAGCACCGGGTAGCAGTCGGCGAAGCTCACCTCGTCCTCGGGGAGCGTGCGGTCGGGGTCGGTTCGGCGCTTGAACCGTTCGTCCATGGCGACGAGCCGCACCGGCTTGTCGATGGCGTCGGATATCCAGTGCGCGGCCGCGTCGCCGGCATCGAGTGCGCCGCACGCCTGTCCCCAGATCCGCACCCGTGCCGCGCGCGAGCCGGGGTCCGGATACCGCACGCCGAGCGGCGCGCGGCCCTCCATCTCGAGTCTCAGACCGTCGCTGGTGATTCGGGCCCGCACCCGAACCAGTTGCGGTCGCTCGCGGGCGGTGACGCACACCCCGTCGGCGTCGACCGCCATCCAGCGGTGGTCTCCGCGCAGGCCGCACGGCTCCACGTCCCTCGCGTGGAGGTCGATACCGGCGCCGGACTTCAGCGGAAAGATCGTGATGCCGGCGAGGACGAGGTCATGCATCGGCGCGCGCCGGCGGTCGGTGGAAACGGCGGAACGTGCATACAAACGTGCATGCATATGCGGCGAGAACGATCTCACGCATCGGTGCGCCCCGGTGACCAAGGGATCATCGGAAAGGCGCGGTGACGCACGCCCGGCCGGCGCGCGATGGTCGTCGCCGCGCTCGGGACGACCGCGCTCGGGACGGATCACCCATCGCGGTCGGCCGTTGTCCATCGCTGCCGCGCGATTCCGGAGTGATGGCGGTTTCTTCGAGGACGGATCACTCATCGCTGCCGGCCGTCGCCCATCGCTGCCGCGCGATTCCGGGGTGATGACGGTTTCTTCGAGGACGGATCACCCATCGTGGCCGGCCGTCGTCCATCGCTGCCGCGCGATTCCGGGGTGATGACGGTTTCTTCGAGGACGGATCACCCATCGCTGCCGGCCGGCGCCCATCGGGCCTTCAGGGAATCGTAGTGCCGAGCGATCCACTGAAGCGCGATGATGGTCTTGGCGTTGACGATCCTGCCCGCGTCGAGCAGCGCCACCGCCTCGCCGAGCGCCATCACCGACACCCGGATGTCCTCGCCTTCACCCGTCAGTCCATGCAGTCCGCCAACCCCTTCGCTGTCCACGCGCCCGCAGAACAGGCGCACTGTCTCGGTGCTCGCGCCGGGGCTGGTGAGAAACGTGGCGACGGGGACGAGATCGGTGACGATGCAGCCCGCCTCCTCGAGCGCCTCGCGCCGGGCCAGCTCCTCCGGCGTCTCCCCCGGCTCGATGACCCCGGCCACGCATTCGAGCAGCCACGGCTCCCAGTCCGCGCCCCAGGCGCCCGGACGGAACTGCTCGATGAGCACCACGCGGTCGCGCTCGGTATCCACCGGAAGGACCGCGGCGACCCTGCCGCGTTCGAGAACTTCGCGCGTGAGCACCGGCCCGAGGCCGCCCGCGAACTGCCGGTGGCGCAAGCGGTACCGGTCGAGACGGAAGAAGCCGTCGTAGACGACTTCCCGGCCGAGCAGCTCCACATCTTCGCCGGTCACCCGGACCCTCCCTCCCTGTCGCGGTCTTGCCGGTCCGCCGGGGTCGCCGGTCCGCCGGGTCTGCCGGTCTGCCGGGTCCGCCGGGTCTGCCGGGTCTGCCGGGTCTGCCGGGTCTGCCGGGTCTGCCGGGTCCGCCGGGTCCGCCGGGTCCGCCGGGTGCGCCGGGGTCGGGGCTACCCGGCCTCGCGCTGTGCGGCGGACCACAGGAGGCGCTGAATCCGGTGGGCCGCCTCCGGGTCGAGCCTGCCCACCGCCGGCACCAGCTCGTTCGCCGCGCGCAGCTCCCCGGCGCGGACGAGCAGGGTGGCCGCGCCTTCGAGCGCGTATGCGGCCTCGGTCCAGCGCCGCATCGCCCACAGCACGTTGCCCATCTCTCCCCACACGACATGGTCGTCCGGGCGCAGGCGCGCCGCGGCGCGGTAGTGGGCGATCGCGTCCGCGAATCGTCCTTCCCATGCCGCGCGCCTTCCCGCGGCGAGCTGTCCGGCGACGGCGTCGTCGTTCCGTGCCGGATAGCGGGGTGCGGGCGGAAGGCGTGACGGTGCGGGCTCGTACCTCGGGTACGCCGGAGCCGCGGCTCGTGCGGACGTCCCGCCCCACGCGTCGCCCCACGCATCGCCCCACGCGTCGATACCCGCGCTTCCCGCCGCCGATGCGCCGGGCGTGATCGGACGGCTCGCCACCGATTCGGCGCCGGTGGCGGCAGCGGGTCCCCCGGCCGCGGGCAGTGCCGGGAATTCGGCGGCAAGTGCTGGGGATTCGGCGGGCAGTGCCGGGGATTCAGCGGCAAGTGCCGGGGGTTCGGCAGTCAGTGCCGGGGACTCGGCGGCAAGTGCCGGGGATTCAGCAGACAATGCCCGGGGCTCGGCGAGAGATGGCGCCCGGTCGGTTTCGGGACCGGCGTGTCCCGGCGCGGCCTGTGCGAGGGGATCGCCGGCCGCGGCGGCCGGAGCTGCCGCGGTGACCGTCTCCCGACTCGCCGACGCCACCGGAGCGGGCAGGGCGGCGGCTGGCGCAGGCTCGTTCGCGGCGGCTCCGGCGCTTGGTGTGGTGACGGACGCCGCGGGGGCCGCGTCCCTTGTCGCCGCTTCGGTGGTGGCCGCGGGAGGGTCGTCGAACACCCATGCCGCGAGCGCCCACAGGGCGAGGCTCGCGGCGAGAAGGTATGTACCGCGAAGTCGTTGCATGACGTCTGTCGTGTTGCGACCGGCACGTTCGCCGGCCCTCATGATAGCCCGATCAGGGCTGGCTCAGGCTACGGTGTCCGGCTGGTGTGCCAAGGCTGATTCGTTCTCTCGATCATCTCCAATTAATTCAAGGAGTTACTTCCATCGAAGTTTCCTTCGCCCGGAATTCCCGCGAACCGAAAAAGAATTTTTGCATCAAGGGGTTACGCTTTCCGGGGCGTTCAGGGGCGCACGAGAACGAATCCGCCTTGGCTGGTGTGCAGGGCTCTTCAGAAGTCGTGACGAACGGTTCATCAGGCCCTCGGTCCGGGCCTTCGATGCCGAAAGACCGCCCGTCACCCTGCGATCTTCCGGTTGTGCGGCCCATGACCGCGACTTGAATGGTCCTGACCCGAAAGAAGCCCCTCTCCCCCCGGGAGAGGGGTTTGGGGTGAGGGGACCGGACCATCGCCGCGCCCTCACCCCCGGCCCCTCTCCCGGGGGGAGAGGGGAGAATGCGGGTGTCTTCTCCTGAGCCCAGCGACTCCGTCAACAGCCATTCGAGCTCTCCCCGGTACACGGCGCAGAACCAGAGCCCTCCCCCCGCGCGTCCGGAGCGGTGGCTTCAGCAGCCCCGTCGAGCGCATCGCGTCCCTGCCTCCCCCCGCGCGTCCGGAGCGGTGGCAGTGAGGCCGGGGGACTCGATGCCGAAGAAGGCCCTCCCCCCGCGCGTCCGAGCGGTGGACGGCGTCACGGAGCATAGAGGTCGAGGCTGCCCGCCGGCATCCGCTTCGGCAATCCTTTCCGATGGATGTCGGCGAACCGGGCGGGGCCCTCGTGGGCGATGCGCCACGTGCCGTCGTGGTGCTCGCGCCAGTACCGCCACCAGCGGCCGCCGGGTCCCGGTCCGGTGCGGAATTCCGCGAGGACCATGGTGGAAGCGGCTCCGGCGCCGGCCGGATAGCCGTAGATCCCGAGGTCGGGACGCGCTTCGCTCCCGCCGTTCAGCGATGCGATCCGGGCCCGCCATGCGGCGCGGTGGCGTTCGTGCTCGCCCGGCGCGAGCCAGCGCAGGCGTTCGCCGATGATGACCGGGATGCTCCGCTCCCCGAGCGCGTTCACCAGCGTCTCGATCGCCGGGTTCGAGACGATGAGGCAGCCCTGGCTCCACCGGGGAGGACGGCTCTTGATGCCGCGAGGCTCGCCGTGGATCCAGATGCCGAATCCGTCCCGCCGCCGGTGGCGGTCCCAGTCGTTCGGATAGTTCAGCCCAAGGGCGCCGGCCCCGTAGAGGTCGGAGAGAAAGCGGCCCGCCACCCACATGGTCACGAAGTAGACCCCGAGCGGAGTCTTCAGATCCCCCTCGCGCCGCTTCGCCGACCCGCCCCGGCCGATGGATGCGTACCAGTCCTCCCGCATCGTCCACGCGCCGTCGGACCAGTCGAAGAGATAGAGGCGCGAGTGCGCGGTGTCCGCGACCACGACCTTGGTGCGGTCCGGCGCGGGCTCGATGAGCACGTCGGGCAGGTGGTCGCGGGGCGGACGCGCGAACCAGTAGGAGAGCCGGGCATGGGCCTCGTCCGTCGGATCCTCCAGCAGGGTGAACACGGCGGGCGGAACGAGGTCGGCCAGGGCCGCACGGAGGTTCCCGGTCTCGTGCAGGGACTCCCCGATGAGGCGGGCCGCGCGAAAGTTCGGGTAGCGCCCGGCGACGCGGGCCAGCGCCCGCAGCGCGTCCGCGCGCTCTCCCGCGGCGAACCGGTCGAGCGCCCGGAAGAGTTCCGCCTCTCGCGCTTCCAGGGCGCCCGCCGTGCCGGCCAGCAACCACAGCGCGAATGCGAAGGCGGCCTTGCGGAAACGGACGGGTCGTACTTCACGCCGGTGGCAGGTCGTCAACGTCGAGTCCTCGCTTGTCCTCGCCTGCGGGGCCGCGCCCCGGCCCCTGCGGCGGACCCGGAGCCTGGCCAGCCGCTGTCCTCGCGCACGGGGCCGCGCCGGTGGGACGGCTACCCCGACCAGCCGGCGCCGCCGCTTGTCCTCGCGCGCGGGGTCGCGCCCGGATTCATGCCGAATCCTCCGCCGCCGATGGTACAGGCGCCGCGGCGGTCCTGTTCCATGGCCGGAACCTGTCCGGTCCCGTGCCCGGTTCCGCGTCGGGTTCCATGCCCGGTTCCGTGTCCGGTTCCGTGCCCGGTTCCGAGTCGGGGAACGACCGGGGCTCTTCTCCGTACCGGCCGGGCTCATTTCCCGTGCATGTGGCAAGCCATGTATCGGGCCACCCGACCCGCCTCCGGGGCGCGTGCTTCGCTCGCCTCGCAAGTCTGGTCCGGGACAGGAAATGGTCCTGTCCACACCGGTCCCGATCCGGTCTCCACCGCGGGCGAGCCGGTGCTGCTCGCCTGCAAGCCGCTCGGGCCGTCCGCACCGGCCCCGATTCAGTCTCCGCCGCGGATGTGTCCGAGGGTGTCGTGGACCCACTGCTCGGCCGCCCGGTTGACCTCCGCCGCGCTCCGCCCCGCGGTCTCGATGGGGCCGCCGATGACCACGCGAATGGTGCCGGGATACTTGCGGAAGCTGTTCCTCGGCCAGCAGTCCCCGGCGGTGTGCGCGACCGGAATGACGGGACGGCCGGTGTGGACCGCGAGCCGGGCTCCGCCCTGCTTGAACCGCCGTCTGGCGCCGGGGGGCACACGGGTGCCCTCGGGGAAGACCACCACCCAGCATCCCTGTGCGAGCCGCTCCTCGCCCTGCTCCAGCATCTGCGCGAAGGCGTCGTGGCCGGCGCTCCGATCGATCGCGATGGGGCGCATCGTGGCGAGCCCCCATCCGAAGAAGGGAATGCGGAGGAGCTCGCGCTTGAGCACCCAGACCTGCGGCGCGAACCAGCGCTGGAGCGCGAGCGTCTCCCACGCGGACTCGTGCCGGGAGAGGATGACGGTGGGCTCGGCGGGGATGTTCTCGAGCCCCGTCACTTCGCACTCCACGCCGCACGTCAGCGAGAGCCAGAACAGGTTGAAGCGGCTCCACTGCGTGACCACGCGCCATCGAAACCGGTAGGGCAGCAGCATCGAGGCCAGCGCGACCGGCGTGAACACCAGCGTCGAGCACACCAGGCCGATCGCGAACAGCGAGGAGCCGGCGAGCACCCCCGGGGTCGCCCTCGGTGCGGCGGCAGGCTCCGGAACGCTCTTCATCGTCGCGGATGGCCTCCTTCGGTCAGGACCGTTCGAAGGTCGCGGCCGGCCGTTCCAGATGCCGCGCGGTCTCGAACACGCGCGGCGCGAAGCGGGCGCCGTTCCTGCCCGCGGTGCGCTTGAGCACGAAGTCGAACAGGAGCGGGTTGTGGTCCTGGACCCGCTCCAGCACCGGCACCGCATTCGCCGGCAGGAAGCCGTGCTCCACCAGGTCGTCGAGGTCGAACAGCGCCGGCACGCCGGGCACGGGGTAGTCGGAGCCGTTCAGCAGCCGGTCGTGCCAGTCGGTGCGTTCCAGCACCTGCCCGAGCGCGGCGGCGGTGCGGTTCGACAGCATCAGGGTGGAGATGTCGCCCATGAGGATGTGCTCGTAGCGGGGATCGTCCATCAGTCTGGCAAAGAGATCGACGTTCGGCACCACCGGACCGCGGGGACCGGCGTCGAGGTCGACGCCGGAGCCGAACGATGCGCAGTGGGCGACGATCACCCGCACGCCGTGGTCGAGGGCGCGGCGCAGCAGGAGCGGGTTTCCGAGCGCGTCGTCGCCGGCGCCCTTGACCGCGCGCTCCCGGCCGCCGTGCGTGAGCAGGGGGATGCGGTGGCGGGCGAGCGCCTCGTAGAAGGGGTCGCAACGCGGCGACGCGGGGTCGATCCCCATCGCGTTCGGCAGCCACTTCACCGCCAGCGCCCCGCCGGCGACCGCGGCATCCAGCGCCGCCACCGCGCCGGCGCGGTACGGGTGCACGGATGCGGCCCACTCCAGCTCGCCCGGGTGGCGTTCCGCGACCGCGCGGGCGTAGGCGTTCGGCACGTGGAACGCGGTCGTCTCCGGCCGGGGGCGGCCGTCCTCGTCGTGGACCTGGTCGAAGGCGAGCATCATCAGGCGCGCGCCGGGCATGGCGGCGCGGTGGCAGGCGAGGAGGCGGTCGAGGAAGGCGCGGTTCGGGTCCGCGTCCGACGGCACGCAGCTCGCGTTGAGAAAGAAGCGGTACCGCGCGTACTGGAGCGGGTTGGTCAGCCGCCGCATCTGGTCGCCGATCCAGGCGCCGTCCGGCCCCCCGCCCGCGCCGAGCAGGTGGACGTGAGCGTCGATGACCTTCGCCGGATCGATCCCGTCGAACGCGCGAGCGACGATCTCGTGCGAAGCGAGCGGCTCGGGGAGAACGGGGTCGAGGCAGGGGTTGAAGAGCCGCAGCGCGCGGGCGCTCGCGGGGACGGCCGCGGCCGAGGCCGCGAGCGCCGCCAGCACCCGGCGGCGGGAGACGAGTGGATTCCCGCGAGGCATGTGCGTGCGAGGGCGGGGGGCCGGTATCCATTCCCGCGAGCCCGCCCCTCGGGCCCGAGGGGCGGGTTCCGGCGGCGGCGCCGGGCCGGGAAGCTCAGGCGCCCTTCTTTCGTCCCACCGTCTCCGCGAGCAGGCACAGGATCTCGAACATCATCTGGGCGCCGGTGAGGCCCGTGGTGCCCGAGGGGTCGAAGGGCGGCGACACCTCCACCACGTCGCCGGCCACGATGTCGAGGCCGCGCAAGCCCCGCAGCATCTGCTGGGCCTCGTAGGTGGTGAAGCCGCCGACTTCCGGCGTCCCGGTACCCGGCGCATACACCGGGTCGAGCCCGTCGACGTCGAAGCTCACGTACACGGGGCCGTCGCCCGCCACCCCGCGGGCCTTCTCCACCACCGCCGCAATCCCCATCGCATACAGGTCCTCGATGTGGATGACGGTCATGCCCGACTCGTAGCTGAACCCCCACAGCGGCTCGGCCGGGCCGCGGATGCCGATCTGGACCGTGCGCTTCGGGTCGAGCGCCCCGTCCTCCACCGCCACCTTGAACGGCCCGCCGTGGTGGTGCTTGTGGCCGAACAGCTCGGGCCCCGTGTCGCAGTGGGCGTCGAAGTGGACGAGGCCGAGGGGTCCGCCGCGGGCGCGGGCGAGCGCCCGCATGATGGGCAGGGTGATGGAGTGGTCGCCGCCGGCGGTCAGCGGCACGATGCCGGCCGCCGCGACCCGGTCGTAGTGGCGCTCGATGTCCGCGATGGCCTCGTCGAGCCGGTACACGCCCTCGATGAGGACATCGCCGAGGTCGGCGACTTCGGCAAGATCGTGGGGGCGCACCCCGGTCTGATGGTTCACCACGCCCATCAGCGTCGACTGGTCGCGCAGATGCCGCGGGCCGTGGCGGGCGCCCGGGCGGTTGGTCACGCCGCCGTCGAACGGGACCCCCACGATGCCGATGTCGACGCCCTCCCAGGTGGACGGCTCCTCGCGCAGCGGGCGGCGCATGAACGTGGCGACGCCGGAGTAGCGCGGCTGGTATCGCTCGCCGAATGCCCGCTTGCGCTCGTCGGGCACGTCGGCGCCGTGGCTGTTGTCGCGGCTCATCGGGGGACTCCTCGGCGGTGGCGGCTGGTCCGCCGGCCGCATTCTATCGGCGGCGCAGAGCGCCATGCAGTCCCTTGCCGGGCTTGGACTGCGGCCGAAGGCACCGGTGGACCCTGCGGAATTCGCGGACGCACGCATCCGGGAGAGCTGGCTGCACGACAAGGGCATGCAGGTTTTCTCGCTCTTCCATCCCGGCAACCCGCTGCTGTCCGTCGACGTATTCACACACCACCCCATCGAGTTCAATGGTCTCCACGACCGGTCCGAAACGTGTAATGTGGGCGGCGTCCCGGTGCGGGTTGCGTCCATCCAGGACCTGATCTTCCTGAAGAGGCTCGCTGACCGCCCGCGCGACCGGGACGACATCGAAAAGCTCGAGATCATTGCTCGACTGAAGGGCGGACGCGATGAACCGCGTGAAGACGCCTGACACCGCGGCCGGTGGCTCGCGGAAGTGGGTCGGGACCTGGGCGGAGGTGGAGCAGGCGCAGCTCGAGACCATGCTGAGGGCAACGCCCGCGCAGCGGCTCGCGTGGCTGGAAGAGGCGATGCGGCTCGCCCACGCCTCCGGCGCCCTCGGGGCGGAGCGCAGCGCTCCGCCGCCGAGCCCGCCGCCGGGGAGGGTGAAGGCGGCAGCCGGCGTATACTCCCCCCGCTGACGGTCGAACCCCTCGGGCGGAGCGCGCGTCGATGGTCGATTCGGCCGCGGACCCACGCGGGGCATGGACCATGATTCTCTTCGCCGGCGCACTCAGGGTTCTCGGCATCCTCGTTCTGCTGGCGGTGCTTGCCGCGGCGGCGGCCGGCGGCGCCTACTGGTACCTGGCGCCGAAGCTCCCCTCCGTGCAGACCCTCCGCGACGTCCGGCTGCAGGTGCCGTTGCGGGTCTTCACTCGTGACGACCGGCTCATCGCGGAGTTCGGCGAGATGCGGCGCACGCCGCTTCGCCTCGACGAGGTGCCGGAGCGGCTCATCCAGGCGTTCCTCGCCGGCGAGGACGACCGGTTCTTCGAGCATCCCGGGGTCGACTGGCAGGGGCTGACCCGCGCCGTGCTGTACCTCGTCCGCACCGGGGAGAAGGGGCCGGGGGGCAGCACCATCACCATGCAGGTGGCCCGGAACTTCTTCCTCACCCGGGAGAAGACGTACATCCGCAAGCTCAGCGAGATCCTCCTCGCGCTCAAGATCGAGCGCGAGCTCACCAAGGAGGAGATTCTGGAGCTCTATGTCAACAAGATCTTCCTCGGCCAGCGCGCCTACGGGGTCGGGGCCGCGGCGCAGGTCTACTACGGACACCCGGTCGCGGAGCTCACGCTGCCCCAGACCGCCATGATCGCGGGGCTGCCCAAGGCGCCTTCCCGGTTCAACCCCGTGGCGGACCCGGAGCAGGCGGTCGTGCGCCGGAACTACGTGCTGCGGCGCATGCTGGAGCTCGGCTACATCGAGCGCGACGAGCACGACGCCGCCCGCGACGCGCCGGTGACCGCGAAGGTCCACGGACTCGCCATCGAGGTCGAGGCGCCCTACGTTGCGGAGATGGTGCGCGCGCACATGGAGGAGCGCTACGGCCCGGACGTCTACACCGCCGGATACGAGGTCCGGACGACCCTCGACGGCAGGCTTCAGCGCGCCGCCAATGCCGCGCTCCGGCAGACGCTCCTCGAGTACGACGCCCGCCACGGATTCCGCGGGCCGGAGCGCCACGTCGACACCGGGGACGGGGCGCCGTCTCCGCGGGACGTGCTGGAGGACATCGCGGAGGTGGGCGGGCTCGTGCCGGCGGTGGTCACGTCCGTGGATGCGCGCACCGTCGCCGTCCGGGCGCGGCACGAGGGCCCGGTGGAGATCGCGCTGGAGGGCATGGAGTGGGCGCGTCCCCGCATCGACGAGAACCGCCTGGGCGCCGAGCCGAAGGGCGCCGACGCGGTGCTGAAGGCCGGTGACGTCGTCCGCCTGCAACGCCTCGGCGACGGCTGGGGCCTCGCCCAGATCCCCGATGTCGAGGGGGCGCTGGTCTCGCTCGACCCGGACGACGGCTCGATCCTCGCCCTGACCGGCGGCTTCGACTTCTACCGCAGCAAGTTCAACCGCGCGACCCAGGCCGAGCGCCAGCCCGGATCGAGCTTCAAGCCGTTCATCTACTCCGCCGCGCTGGAGTACGGCTACACCCCCGCCAGCATCATCAACGACGCCCCGGTGGTGTACGAGGACGAGAGCCTCACGGGCGCGTGGCGGCCGGAGAACTACAGCGGCAAGTTCTTCGGTCCCACCCCCCTGCGTACCGCACTCTTCAAGTCGCGCAACCTCGTCTCCATCCGGCTGCTGCGCGACATCGGCATCGACTTCGCACTCGCCCACATCGCGAAGTTCGGAATCGACGCCGGGAGCCTCCCCCGGGGCCTGTCGCTCGCGCTCGGCAGCGGGGTGCTGACGCCGCTTCGGGTCGCCGCCGGCTACGGCGTGCTCGCCAACGGCGGGTACGCCGTCGAGCCGTACTTCATCGAGCGTGTCCTCGACGGGGACGACCGGCTCGTCTTCGCCGCCGACCCGCTCGTCGTGTGCCGCGACTGCGCCGATGACAAGGCGCCGGCCGCGCCCGCATCGGCGGCCCCGGCCGGTGACGGAGACGCCGGCTCGGCACCGCCGGCCGGTGACGGAGACATCGGCTCGCCGTTGCCGGCCGGTGACGGGGGCGCCGGCTCGCCGTTGCCGGCCGGTGACGGGGGCGCCGGCTCCACGCCGCCGGCCGTGGCCGGCGCCCCCGACGGCGCCGGGCGGCCCCGGGTGATCCGCCGTGCGCCGCGCGTCATCGAGGCCCGCAACGCATGGCTGATGTACTCCCTGCTGCGCGACGTCATCCGCCGCGGCACCGGACGCAAGGCGCGGGTGCTGGAGCGCGACGATCTCGCCGGCAAGACGGGCACCACGAACGACCAGTACGATGCGTGGTTCTCCGGGTTCGCCCCGGGTCTCGTTGCCACCGCCTGGATCGGGTTCGACGAGTTCCGTCCCCTCGGCCGCCGCGAGACCGGCGCCCGCGCCGCGCTGCCGATGTGGATCGCCTACATGAAGGAGGCGCTCGAAGGCGTGCCGCGGCGGGAGGTCCCGCCGCCCGAGGGAATCGTGGCCGTGCGCATCGACCCCGAGACCGGAGAGATCGCGGGCGCATCGCACGAAGGCGCGGTGTTCGAGAGCTTCCGGGCGGAGCGGGTCCCGAAGAAGCGGGTGGCGGAGCACACGGCCGGCGGCGGGGCGCCGGGCGCCGCGACGGTCCAGGAAAAGCTGTTCTGAGGCAGGACCATTCGAAAGTTGCGGTCACCGGCCGCCAGAGCGGCATCTTGCGCGGTGACCGGTGGTCTTTCGGTATCGAAGGCCCGGTTCGAGCGTCTGATGAACCGTTCGCCACGACTTCCGGAAGGCCCTGTGTTCCGAGGACAGGGATCGAGCACAGGGATCGAAACCGGGGATCGAGACGGGGTTGCCGGCCGCGCCCGGAAGGGGCCCGTTGCTGCGCGATGGTGCGCTCGACCCGTGGCGGGGGAATTCTCGTCAGCGTCCCGAGCGTCGCGCGGTGCGGCGTCGTCGGGCGATGAGGTATCCGGGGAGCGAACGTGAAGCAGATGCAGGCGCGGCGGCAGGTCGCCCACGAGGCGGCCCGGCTGATGGTCGAGCACGGCATTCGCGACTATCAGCTCGCGAAGCGCAAGGCGGCGGTCCGGCTCGGCCTGGGCGACTCGCGCGACCTCCCGCGCAATGACGAGATCGAGCGCGAACGCGAGGCATACCAGCGGCTGTTCGCCGGCGAGGAGCGCACGCGGCACCTGGCCTCGCTGCGCAGGCAGGCGCTCGAGGCGATGCGGTTGCTGGAGCGCTTCGAGCCGCGGCTCACGGGTCCGGTGCTGAACGGCACCGCCGACCGGCACAGCGAGGTCTGCCTGCACCTGTTCTCCGACCCGCCGGAGGCCGTCGCGATGTTCCTGCTCGACCGTCGCATCGCCTTCGACCAGGGCGAGGCCCGCCTGCGGTTCCGGGCCGGCGCGTTCGAGCGTCTGCCCGCCTTCCGCTTCCTTGCCGGCGAGGTGCAGATCGAGCTCGTGGTGTTCTCGGCGTGGGCCCGCCGGCGCCCTCCGCTCAGCCCCGTGGACGGCCGGCCGATGCGGCGCGCGAAGCTCGCCGAGGTGGCGGCCCTGGCCGAAGCGGCCGCGTGAGCAAGGGCGTGATCGGCGCACGGGACTGCGGGAGGAACCGGTCCCAAAGCCCCATGGCCCCCGCCTCCACGGGCATGACGCGCGACGGCGCCATCACCGCGGCCGAGGCGGTCCATGGCCTCCGCCTTCGGGGACATGACGGCCGGGGGCGTTCAGGCGTGTCCGCGACGCCTGTCCCCGTGAAGGCGGGGCGCGGCGGTCCATGCGCGCCCGTCCGCACGAGAGAGCGCGGGCCCGCCGGCGCCGCAGCGCGATGACGGCGTCGGAGCCGATCCTCCAGGTCGCGGTGCCGGTGCCGGTCCGGCACCCGTTCGACTACCTCCCTCCGCGCTCCGGACCGGCGCCGCCGGTGCGTCCGGGCGCGCGCGTGCGGGTGCCGTTCGGGCGCACCTCCGCCGTCGGGGTCGTGATCGGCATCGCGCGGGCGAGCCCGGTCGGCGCGCGGCGTCTCAAGCGCGTGCGCGAGGTCATCGACGCGGAGCCGCTCATCGACGCGGCGACGCTCGAGCTGCTCCTCTGGGCGAGCGGCTACTTCCAGCATCCCGTCGGCGAGGTGGTCGTCGGGACCCTGCCGAGGCTGCTGCGCCTCGGGCGGGCGCCCGGGGTCGAGCGGACCATGCGGTACGCGGCGAGCCCGGCCGGTGCGCAGGCCTTCGCCCGGGGGATCGGCGGTGCGCCGGTCCAGGCCCGCCTGCTCGGCCTCATGCTCGCGTCCGACAGCGTCCCGGAAGAGGAGCTCGCGGCCGGTAGCGTCCCGGAGGCGGAGCTTGCGTCCGGCAGCGTCCCGGAGGCGGAGCTTGCGGTCGGCAGCGTCCCGGAAGCGGAGCTTGCGTCCGGCGGCATCCGGGAAGCGGAGCTTGCGGCCGCGCACCGCGACTGGCGCCGGCCGCTGCGGGCGCTGATCGCAAAGGGCTGGGCAAAGGGCTGGGTGGAGCCCGTCCCCGAGCCGCCGGGCCGGTACGACGCGCCCGATCGCTCCGGCCGCCCGGTGCTCAATGCCGAGCAGCGCCGCGCGGTGGAGGCGGTGGAGGCGCGCCTCGGGGAGTTCAGCCCCTTCGTGCTCGATGGCGTCACCGGCAGCGGCAAGACCGAGGTGTACCTGCACCTCATCGAGACCGTGGTCGCCCGCGGGCGCCAGGCGCTCGTGCTCATCCCCGAGATCGGCCTC
Source organism: Gammaproteobacteria bacterium (assembly GCA_965202735.1). Lineage (GTDB taxonomy): Bacteria > Pseudomonadota > Gammaproteobacteria > HK1 > HK1 > HK1. The sequence goes on along the minus strand of OZ241844.1, from coordinate 3,331,672 downwards.
ACCCCGCAGCTCCTCACCCGCTTCCGCGCGCGGCTGTCGTGCCGGGTGGCGGCGCTGCACTCCGGGCTCTCCGACGGCGAGCGGCTCTCGTCGTGGACCCATGCGCGCAACGGCGCCGCGGACGTGGTGGTGGGGACGCGCTCCGCGGTGTTCGTGCCGCTCGCGCGGCCGGGGCTCTTCATCGTCGACGAGGAGCACGACCTCTCGTTCAAGCAGCAGGACGGGTTCCGGTACTCCGCGCGCGATCTCGCGGTGGTGCGCGCCCGGGATGCCGGTACCCCGGTCGTGCTCGGCAGCGCGACCCCCTCGCTCGAGGCGATCGACAACGTGCGCCGCGGGCGCTACCGCCGGCTCGACCTCCCGCACCGCGCCGGCGGCGCCACCCCGCCGCGCATCGACGTCGTCGACCTGCGGGCCCGGCCCTTCGACAGCGGCCTGTGCGACGTGCTCGTCGAGGCGCTGGAGCAGACCAGGGCCCGCTCCGAGCAGGCGTTGCTCTTCATCAACCGCCGCGGCTACGCCCCCGTGCTCATGTGCCATGCGTGCGGCTGGGTCGCGGACTGCGACCGGTGCGACGCCCGTCTCGTGTTCCATCGCGAGGACGGGCGGATGCGCTGCCATCACTGCGCGGCGGAGCGGGCGCCGGTCGAGGAGTGCCCCACGTGCGGCTCGAAGAACGTGCGCCGCCTCGGGCTCGGCACCGAGCGGGTGGCGCGCACGCTGGAGAGGCGGATCGAGGGGCTGCGCGTCGCCCGGATGGACCGCGACGCGACGCGCCGGCGCGGCTCGCTGGAGGCGCTGCTCGACCGCGTGCACGCCGGCGAGGTCGACGCGGTCGTCGGCACCCAGATGCTCGCGAAGGGGCATCACTTCCCGAACGTCACCCTGGTGGGGATCCTCGACGCCGACGCCGGTCTGTTCGGCATCGACTTCCGGGCCACGGAGCGGATGGCGCAGTTGCTGCTCCAGGTCGCGGGCCGGGCCGGGCGCGGGGACCGCGTCGGCCGCGTGCTGCTCCAGACCCACCACCCGGAGCACCCCCTGCTGCGGGTGCTGGTGCTGGAGGGGTACCGGAAGTTCTGCGCCGAGGCGCTCGCGGAGCGCCGCGGCGCCCGCCTGCCGCCGTTCGCGAGCCTCGCTCTCGTTCGGGCCGAGGCGCTGCGGCGCGAGGCGCCGCATTCGTTCCTGCGCGACGCCGAGGCCTGCGCGAGCGCGCACGCGCGCGCCCACCCGGAGGTCTCGGTGCTGGGGCCGGTGCCCTCGCCCATGGAGCGCCGGGCCGGGCGCTACCGCGCGCAGCTCCTGGTCGACGCCACGTCGCGCGGCGCGTTGCAGCGGTTCCTTCCGCAGTGGATCGCGGAGCTGGAGTCCCTGCCGTCGGCGCGCAAGGTCCGGTGGTCCGTCGATGTCGACCCGCAGGAGATGGTCTGAGCCGGTCCTGCGGCGTCAAAGTTCGCGAGAACATCGAGAAGCTCCAGAACAGCGACAACTTTGTCAATGAAGTCCTGTGTACCGAATTCACGGACAAGTGCACCATCAGCCATTCCCGCCAGGCGGGAACAGGCCCCTGAGATCCCCTCGACTCGACGCCCTGAAGGTCGAAATCGCGCCGGAATCCCACCACGATGCGGCCTCTCCGGGCGTTGGCGGGAATCGCTGGTGCACCATCAACGGCCTTGTCGTTACACTTCTTCCTGTTATCTTCGTCATTGCGCTTGATGGCGGTTCCGCGAGCCGTCATCGAGACCGTTGGAGTTCGACGAAGAGGAGAATCGGTATGGACAGCGCAGCCGAGGCGATCGAACTGACCCGCCGTCTTCCAACGCAGGACGAGATTGCGTGCTCGGCGGAGGCGGCCGCGGCGCTTGCCCAGGCGCGGGCAGCGGACGGCATACTGGCCATCCACCGCGAGGGCGGCAAGTCCGTGCGGCTGGCGCCCGCCATCGTCGACCTTGTGATCGACCTGCTGGGCGGTGTCGCGTCCGGCAACACGGTCGCGCTGGTTCCGACCGGCGCCATGCTGACCACGCAGCAGGCGGCCGGCATCCTGAACGTCTCGCGCCCGCACTTGAACAAGCTGCTCGAGGAGGGCGAAATCCCCTTCGTTCCGGTCGGCGCGCACCGGCGCGTGATGCATGCCGACCTGATGGCCTACAAGGACCACCGCGACGCAGCGCGCAATGCGGCGCTCGACGAGATCGCCCGTCTCGGGCAGGCGTTCGATGCGTCTTGAACCAGATCGCGGACTGTCCTGTCGTCGTGCTGGATGCGAATGTCCTGTTTCCGTTCCGGAAGCGCGACATTCCGCTGCGCATGCATCACGCGGGACTGTTTCGGGCTCGATGGACCGAACGGATTCTCGACGAGTGGACGCGGAGCCTCCTTGAACGAAAGCCGTCTCTCGAAGCGAGCGTCCGCTCGCAGCGGCGCGCCATGAGCGAGCATTTCGCGGAAGCGCCGGTTGCCGGATACGAGCCGCTGATCGGGACGCTCGTTCTTCCCGACGCCGACGACCGCCATGTTCTGGCGGCGGCGATCCGGTGTGGTGCGCAGCATATCGTGACCGACAACCTTGCCGACTTTCCGGCTGAGGCTCTCACGGGGTTCGCGATCGAGGCGATCGACGCGGATACATTTCTGTCGCGGATATTCGATCTCTACCCCTCCGAGGCGCTTGCGGTACTGCGTACCCTTCGGGAGACATACAAGAACCCGCCCTTCTCGCCAAGCGCTTTCATTCTCGATCTGACGGCGAAGAACCTTCCGCAGCTCGCCGCGCGGGTGGAGAGACACCGGGCTCTTGTCTGACCCAGGGCTTCGAGGCCGGCCGCGACACCTGTGGCGGCGGCATCAGGCGTCTCTCCCCTGACCTCGATGCGGCCTCGTCTCCTCGGACCGCCCGGCAGCTCGGCCGGGCTGCATGACGGCGGCGCCATCTGCCGGCGGCGCCCGGGGCCTCACTCGCCGAGCGCGGACCGGAGCACCCGGCGCAATGCCTCGGACGGTCTTCCGTCGACCGGCAGCCCGGCCGCGGCCTGAAAGGCCCGGGTCGCGGCGCGGGTCCTCGGGCCGGGAACCCCGTCGGCGGGGCCGGGGTCGTAGCCGAGCCGGGCAAGGGCCCGCTGCACCACGGCGACTCCGGCGCGGCTACTCCGGGCCTGCCGCCTGCCGTCGCTGTCGGCCGATGACGCAAAACCTTCCCACGGAGTCGGCCGCCACTCCCGCGCGAGCCGCTGCGCCTCGGCGAGCTGCGCGGCCGTGAGGCGCTTCGCTACCCGGTCCCGGCCGTTTACGGCGAGTTCCCGAAGATCCCCTGGAAATCCGGCGGCCGCGAGGTTGAACCACTTGTGTGCCCGGACCGGGTCAAGGGTGACACCTCGCCCGAATTCATACATCAGACCGAGCTTGCTCTGTGCCTTGGCGTTGCCCTGCTCGGCGGCCTTGCGGTACCACCGCACGGCTTCCGTGTAGTCTTGCGGCACGCCCCGGCCGTCGGCGTACATGACGCCGAGATTGCGCTGTGCGTCGGCGTTGCCCTGCTCGGCGGCCCTGCGGTACCACCGCACGGCCTCCGTATAGTCCTGTGGTACGCGCCGACCAGTGTCATAGTCCTGTGGTACGTGCCGACCGGTGTCGTAAATGAAGCCAAGACTGCGCTGTGCCCAAGCGCTGCCCTGCTCGGCGGCCTTGCGGTACCACCGCACGGCCTCCGCGTCGTCCTGCGGTACGCCCTCGCCGGTGGCGTACCCGATGCCGAGATAGAACTGTGCCCGAGCAAGGCCCTGCTCGGCGGCCTTGCGGTACCACCGCACGGCCTCCGCGTTGTCCTGCGGCACACCCTGGCCGGTGTCGTACATGAGGCCGAGCTCGAGCTGTGCGTCGGCGTTGCCCTGCTCGGCGGCCCTGCGGTACCACCGGGCGGCCTCCGCGTCGTCCTGCGGTACGCCCTGGCCGTTTTCGTACATGTCGCCGAGAAGGGACTGTGCGTCGGCGTTACCCCGCTCGGCGGCCTTGTGGTACCAGCGGGCGGCCTCCGCATTGTCATGCGGCACGCCCCGGCCGGTGTCGTACAGGGCGCCGAGAGTAACCTGTGCCGAGGCGTTGCCCTGCTCGGCGGCCATGCGGTACCACCGCACGGCCTCCGCGTCGTCCTGCGGCACGCCCCGGCCGTTGGCGTACATGACGCCGAGATAGAACTGTGCGTCGGCGTCGCCCTGCTCGGCGAGCGCACGAAGCTGGTCGACGTCTGCGGCGGTGTACGTCTGCTGTGCGGCCGCGAGCGAGAGATGCAGGGGCAGCGCAAGAGGCAGGAAGACGTGTCGAATCGTCATGTTTCGCCTCGTGTCCTGCCTCGTCGCAGGTGGTGCGGATTCCGGGATCGGGATGATTACCCATTTCACCGCAAGTTGATTACCGATTCCATTCCGAAGCGCCATGCGCCATTGCAGAGCACGCGCCGGGGACGGAGCGGGGACATCGGTATGGGGCGAGGACGCCGGTTTGCGGGTCGGAGGTCAGACTTGATCCTTCGAGACGAACCGGCCGCTGAAATCGACGATTCGCGGAGGGTCAAAGTCGTCGATGTTGCTCATTGCATCGATCCGGCCGATGTCCGTGGGTGGGTAGCTCAAACCCCAGGCAACGGCCATTCGACCGAAATCCGCAAGCGGTTCGGGGCGATCGATGGTCGTGGGCACCGGCAGATCGAGGCGCCGAATTCCGTCGTTGTGGACAGTCTTCTTGAGCCACATTCCGGCGGATTCCACCACCTCCTGATGCAGGCGGTTGGCAGCGCCCCCGCCGGCGAGGAAGACCGAGACATCGTGCCCGGGCTTCCAGGTCTCGGCGTCTCTTCGTATACAACACCACCGAGTGGAGCGTATGCCGACACTGCTCGACGAACTCCGACCCGGTTTTGCCCTCGGCAAGGAACCAGTGGTACGAGTCGACGCCGAGGGGACGGACCTGGGCCGCCATGAAGGCGTAGCGGTCGGGCTGCGAAACGTGCTGGTTGAGGCACACCTTCGGAGCCGGGGGCTGGCCGAGGCAATTCCGCTGGTTGATTTCTTCCGCCACACGCGGGAGCATGTCGGAGCCTTGAACAGAAACGAAGCTGATGGCTTTGTTGATGGTTCTTGTCCGTACCCTTCGGTCAGTCCATGGGGTGCGGGAGCACTGGAGGCTCGGGCATGGCGGAAGACACTTCAGGCCGCTGGGCCAGACAAGTCGACATCGATTTCGGTGCGCTCAAAGGGGTACAACGTGGCCTGACCGTGGAGTCGATCATGACGCCTCGCGGTCAGTTGAAGACCTGCCGGCCCGAAGAAAGCGTGCGTGCAGTCGTGTCCCGGAACACCGGCAGGTACAGCTTCCTGCCGGTGCAGGACGAGAAGAATGTCATTCGGGGTCTGTACCGGGCCGAGCTATGGTTCGACCCCGACGAGGAGCCGCCGGAGCAGCCAATATGCAAGCGTGACGCTGATGAATTCATACCGCTCGCGGAGACTCTGGTAGTCGGCGCCGACGCGAAGATCATCGACTTCTTGACTTCCGCGCATGAACAACCGGTGAAGCTGGTCGTCTCCGACCATGGTGTCGCTGGCCTGGTCAGCCTGTCAGACCTTCAGCAGCTTCCGGTTCGCGCGGCCCTCTTCACCCTGATCACCACCCTCGAAATGGTCATGGCGAAGTGGATCGAGACGCACGAAGACACCGAGTGCTGGCTCGCGTTGCTGAGCGAAGGCAGACGCGAGAAAGTTCGCGACAACATCAAGAATCTCCAGGAAAGCGACAACTTTGTCAGTGAAATCCTGTGTACCGAATTCACGGACAAGTGCACCATCATTCGCAAACGGGCGCCGATTCCTGCGAGCCGAAGCCGGATGGGTCGCGACTTCAAGGCGATCCGCGAGCTGCGTGATCAACTCGCACATGCAAGTCACTACGCGCGGACTCCTCAGGAGGCGCGTGAGGTATGTTGCCTCACCGGACGAATTCTGGAGCGCTGCAAGCAGATCCTCTCTGACAAGATGGACAGCGCGTAATGACTTCGGTTCTCGCTGGGTAACCGTCTCGAAGAGCTGAAAGGCGACCGAGCCGGGCAAGGGTCCGCCGCACCGCGGCGACCCTGACGCGGCTACTCTGGGCCTGCCGCCCGCCGTCGCTGCCCGGCCGATGGCGCAAGACCTTACCGCGGAGCCGGCCGCCACTCCCGCGCGAGCCGCTGCGCCTCGGCGAGTTGCGCAGCCGTGAGGCGCTCCGCTACCCGGTCCCGGTTGTTCACGGTGCGTTCCCGAAAGTCCTTGTCAGAGGCTGGCGTCCTGGCGGCCGCAAGGTTGAACCACTTGTGTGCCCGGACCGGGTCAAGGGTGACACCTCGTCCGAGCTCATACATCAGACCGAGATTGTTCTGCGCCGAGGCGTTGCCCTGCGCGGCGGCCCTGCGGTACCACCGCACGGCCTCCGCATCGTCCTGCGGCACACCCCGGCCGTTGTAGTACATGTTTCCGAGATTGAGCTGTGCCGAGGCGTCGCCCTGCTCGGCGGCCCTGCGGAACCATCGCACGGCCTCCGTGTCGTCCTGCGGCACGCCCCGGCCGGTGGCGTACCTGACGCCGAGATTGAACTGTGCCGAAGCATGGCCCTGCTCGGCGGCCCTGCGGTACCAGCGCACGGCCTCCGTGTCGTCCTGTGGCACGCCCCGGCCGGTGGCGTACCTGACGCCGAGATTGAACTGTGCCGAGGCGTCGCCCTGCTCGGCGGCCCTGCGGTACCAGCGCACGGCCTCCGCATCGTCCTGCGGCACGCCCTCGCCGTTGGCGTACATGACGCCGAGATTGAACTGTGCCGAGGCGTCGCCCTGCTCGGCGGCCTTGCGGTACCACCGCACGGCCTCCGCATCGTCCTGTGGCACGCCCCGGCCGTTGTCGTACATGACGCCGAGATTGAACTGTGCCGAGGCGTCGCCCTGCTCGGCGGCCTTGCGGTACCAGCGCACGGCCTCCGCATCGTCCTGCGGCACGCCCTCGCCGTTGGCGTACATGACGCCGAGATTGAACTGTGCCGAGGCGTCGCCCTGCTCGGCGGCTCTGCGGTACCAGCGCACGGCCTCCGTGTAATCCTGCGGCACGCCCCGGCCGATGCTGTACATGTTGCCGAGATTGAACTGTGCCGAGGTGTAGCCCTGCTCGGCGGCCCTGCGGTACCACCGCACGGCTTCCATGTCGTCCTGCGGCACGCCTTCGCCGTTGTCGTACATGACGCCGAGATTGAACTGTGCGTCGGCGTCGCCCTGCTCGGCGAGCGCACGAAGCCGGTCGATGTCTGCGGCGGTGGACGCCTGCTGTGCGGCCGCGAGCGAGAGATGCAGGAGCAGCGCAAGAGTCAGGAAGACTTGTCGAATCGTCATGTTTCGCCTCTCGTGTCTTGCCTCGTTGCAGGTGGTGCGGATTCCTGATCGGGATGATTCCCCATTTCACCGCAAGTTGATTACCGATTCCATTCCGAAGAGCCATGTGCCATTGCAGAGCACGCGCCGGGGACGGAGCGGGGACATCGGTATGGGGCGAGGACGTCGGTTTGCGGGTCGGAGGTCAGACCTGATCCTTCGAGACGAACCGGTCGCTGAAATCGACGACTCCCGGAGGGGCAACGTCGTCGATGCCGCTCATCGCATCGATCCGACCGATGTCCGTACTTTCGGAGTCTCCCGCGCTCGCCAGCGGCGGACCTTTCGCCTTCGAGCAGGATGCCGGCACGAGTCGGACCCCGCCTGAGACGAACGAACGTGTCCGAAGGGATCATCAAGCTGCCTCCAATAGAAGCCCCGTCTTCCGGTCAACACCGTATCCCGATCTTCGCAGGGCGATCAGCACGTCACCCAGGTGCAGATCGTCCAGCATCATCCCCTTCTGGATGGCCGTGCGCAGTATCCGCGCATGGACATGGCTCGGACTGCGCGCCTCATCCGCCGGCATTTCATTGATTGCCTCCCTGATCAGCGCGTCCGTATCGCCGTTGGAGAGTGTTGCGGCCTTCCTCGTACCTTCGCCTTTCGCCGGCTTCCGCATCGTCACAATCAAATCGACCGTGACAACGCCCTCCGATCCTGAGCTCAACCCTTTCACCGAGCGTTGCCCCTTGTCCAGAATCGCCACATGCACCGGCGATGCCCTGAACCCGGCGTCACGCAACGCCCGCTGCACCAGGCCCCTGATTCGGCCACTGCTGTTGCCGAACACCACCGACATGTACCGACCCGGCTTCAACACCCTGAACGCCTCGGAGAAAGCACTGCGCAGCAGCTCCTCGTACCGCTTCCCGGACCGGTTCTTCCGCTTCCCCGCCGTATGGACGACGGCTTCGCGCGCATGGTCCGTCGTCTCTCCGAGCCATGCTTCCTGAAACAGATTCATGTCGGAGTAGAAAATGTTGCTGCCGAAGGGTGGATCGGTGAACACATAATCGACCGAGCCGTCATCCAGGCGCGCCAGCTTCTCGGCTGACGCGATCTCGTAGCCGACATCTCGCAGCTTCCCGGTGCTGAACAAGTCGCCGTCATCGTACACCGCCTCATTCGCCCGGATGACGGCATTCACCTTGCGGCCGTACAGGTCGAAGACGTTCCACTCGAAATGCACCGGTGCGATGTAATACGTCTGGTTCTGTGCATTCAGAGGCCGCTTCGCGCTCCACTGATAGCGCATCGGGTGTAGATCTAGAACTGACACGAGCTAATACTCCTAAATGATCGAATTCTAAAGATTTGTGGAAAACGCCAGACGAAGAAGAACCCGTCTCCGGTGACACTTTGTCACCGCAGGCAAGCTCAGAGGGGAAGACGGGGCAGTGATCCTCTGCAACAATGCTGTGCGCGAAATCCCAACACTGTGGAGGGCTGCCCCAATGGAAGTATCCCATACGCCGACCGACAAACCCACTCCCCAAGATGTCTGGAGCGTGCTCGAAGCACTCCCCCGGCGCGTGAGTGCGCTGCTGAAGAAGTACGAATCGTCCGACACGCATTCGTTCGAGAACTTCGAGCGCGAGCTCCACGCCCTGTTCGCCCGCACCGAGTGCGCGGTCACCGAACAGGCGCTCGCCCGACACGACGTGGACCTGCCGTTCGTGCTCATCGACGGCGAGGTCCATCGCCGGGCGTGTCGCAGTGCCCAGACCTACCTCACCACCGCCGGCCCGGTGTCGGTGACCCGCACGCTGTACCGGGCGCGGCGCGGGGCGCGGGCAGTGGCGGCGCTGGAGCGCCGGGTGGGCATCGTCGAGGGGTACTGGACGCCGCTCGCGGCGCGCCACGGTGCGCTGCTGGTCTCGCATCTGACCCCGCGAGACGCCGAGCAGGTGCTGGCCACCCTCGGGCCGATGCAGCCGTCGAAGAGCAGCCTCGACCGGCTGCCCAAGGCGCTGTCGGCGCGCTGGGAGGCGCAGCGCGAGACGTTCGAGACCACGGTGCGCGAGGCCAGCGTCGCGGTGCCGGAGGCGGCCCGTGCGGTGGTGGTCTCGCTCGACGGGGTGATGGCGCCGATGCGCGGCGGATACCGCGAGGCGGGCTGTGCCACGGTCTCGCTGGTCGATGCCCAGGGCGAGCGGCTGTACAGCGTGCGCATGGGCCGGATGCCGCAGCCGCGCAAGGCGAGCCTCAAGGCGATGGTTGCCGCCGAGGTCGCGGCGGTGCGCGCCCCGCGCCCGGACCTCACCGTGGTCAAGCTCGCCGACGGGGCGAAGGACAACTGGACGTTCCTCTCCGGTGCGCTGCCCGAGGGCGTCGAACTCATCGACTTCTACCACGCCGTCGAGCAGCTCAGCGACGCCTTCGACGCCGCCTACGGCACCGCCTCGCCCAAGGCGGCGACGCAGCTCAACACCTATCGCCACCGGCTGCGTCATGAGCCCGCCGGGGTCGAGCGGGTCATCCGCGCGCTGGTGCATCTGCGCACGAGATATCCCGACGAGGAGCGCATCGCACAGGTGCTCGGCTACTTCCGCGGCAATCGCCACCGCATGGGCTACGCCGAGGCCAAGGCGCGGGGCCTGCCCATCGGCTCCGGGGTCGTCGAGGCGGCCTGCAAGACCTTGGTCACCGAACGGCTCAAGCGCTCCGGGATGCGCTGGGGCCTGCCCGGCGGGCAAGCCATTCTCACCCTGCGCTCGCTCGTGCAGAGCCAACGATTCGACCATGCATGGCCTGTGCTCGCGGAAACGTATCGAGCCGACGTGGCTTGTCCTGACAATGTCGTACCCCTTCGACGGACATACCTTCATTGATACTGATCAGTTCCGGGGGCACACCCTAGCGCATCGAGGCGCGTGGCAGGATGGCCGTGAAGGCGAAACGCAACTTCAGCCGTATCGCTTCGTCTTCAACGGCATTGATCGCGCGCCACAGCTCCACCAGGGCGATCGCGTTGCGCGGCGAGAAGAACTTTCCGGTCTCCGTCATGCCGGACCGCCGAAGGCCGGAACGACTGAACATCTCGCGGTCCTCCTCGATCGGCAGTGACGGCACCCTGTCCAGGCGTCCGTCCTTCAGGGCCGCGCGCATCCTGCGCCGGTCGGTCTCGCACACGCCCTGTCCCACTTGCCTGCCGTTCTCCCCCTGAACGACGACTTCCACCGGCACGTCCTCGCCGCGTGGCCATCTGCGCCGCGCAAACGGACCGCCACAGGACGGGCAGCATTGCGGCACACCGCCTCGCGCGCCCAGCGCCTCGTAAACACCATCTCGTCTCCGCACGACGGGCAGAGATAGGTGAACGACCAGATTGTCCGGATCATCTCGACCTTCGCCCCGTCCGAGCTGCGCCTCGTCATGTACAGCGTGCCGAGAGCCTTTCGGGCCGCCGTCATCACCTGATGCGCCGCGGCGCGGATGTCTCGCGCCGGCCCGTCCGTCAGGTAGCCCGTGGCAATGTGTTTGCCGAGCACCGAGATGTCGCTGAGCCGGGCGCGCCGGTTCAACGTCAACGCGGCCAGACCCGTCATCCCGGAACCGGCGAAGAAATCCGCCACCACCTCGCCAGGCTCGGTGAACGTCCGTATGAAGGGCTGGATCGCACCGATCGGCACCTTCGTCAGGTAGGCGTGGCAGTTGTAGATCGGACCGGTGCGCGGGACCGTGATCGTTTCGGGGAGGCGTATGGGCTTCGGCTTCACAGGCGGCAAGGTATCCCGGATACGTAACGCAAATCCGAAGTGCCATGCGCCATTGCAGAGCATGTGCTGAAGGTGGAGCGGAGCCGTCGGTTTGCGGGTCGGAGGTCAGACCTGATCCTTCGAGACGAACCGGTCGCTGAAATCGACTGGCTCGGCGCCCGCGAGGCGTTCACCGAAGCGTCGGATACGAACGCCATCAGCGCTCGTGTTCCTCGTGACGCCAGGACAGGATTTCGGCCGTGGTCACCGCCTTCTGCTTCGCCCGTTCCCGGCGCCGCGCCGCGCTCAGTGCGGCATGTTCGCCTTCGCCGGCAATCCGCGTTACGTGCGCGACCGGCGTCGCGCCGCGGCAGATCACGCTGTCCTCACTCGCTTCCACCGCCGCCAGGAGCGCCGACAGATGGGTCTTGGCCTCCCCGACTTTCACATGCCGTGTCATGGTGTCCCCGCTCCTTCCGCGACCCGCACCGGAGCTCCGCTCGGCCGACGGCGGCATCTCCCGCACGGAGGCGCAAGGATAGCCCCGGCACCGGCTTGATCAAGGCGAAGTCTTGTCCAGCAGCCTTTCCCGCCAGGCGGAGACATGCTCCTGAATTCCCCTCGGCCCGGTGTCCCGAGGGTCGAAATCGCGCCGGAATCCCACCACGGTACGGCCTCTCCGGGCGCTGGCGGGAATTGCTGCTTGTCCAATGAGAAATGAGTCTGAAGGGAGGGTCGGTATCCAGCGACAAATGAGCCTGTAGCGGGGGCGATTCGGAGCGATGGCCGAGAGCTTCTTCGCCCCGCTGTATCACATGGTGATACGATTCGGGCATGATCCTCGGCACACGGGGCAAGCTGGCCGCCGACGCCGTCCGTGACCGCTACGGCAAAGGGTTCCCCACCCATCTGCTCAAGCGGACGCGCGTCATGCTGTCGGCGATGAATGCCGCCGCCGTGCTCGACGATCTGCGGTTCCCGCCGGGTAACCGTCTTGAAGAGCTGAAGGGCGACCGGGCCGGGCAGTATTCGATTCGGATCAACGACCAGTGGCGCATCTGCTTCGTCTGGACGGATCGGGGACCGGCCGAGGTCGAGATCGTGGACTACCACTGAAGGGGAAGATCATGCCGCTGCTGAAAAACCCCTGCCACCCCGGCGAGGTGCTCGCCGAACTCTATCTCGAACCGCTCGGCATGAGCGCGCCCGCGCTGGCCAGACACCTGAAGGTGCCCCGCACGCGGGTCGAGCGGCTGGTCCGGGGCGAGACGGCGCTCAGCGTCGACACCGCGATGCGCCTTGCGAAGTTCTTCGGCACCACCGCGGAGTTCTGGATCGACCTGCAACGGGCCCACGATCTCGCCCGCGCCCGGGACACTGTCGACCTCTCGGCCATCACGCCCCTGCCCGCCGCCTGACCACACGCTCGCGGCGGCTTCCGAAAACGCTCCCCTGCCGATATCCGTGTGCGCCGGAAAGCGCCGTATGCCGGCTGCCCCCGGTGGCTCAGTCACCGAGCGCGGACCGGAGCGCCCGGCGCAATGCCTCGGACGGTCTTCCGTCGACCGGCAGCCCGGCCGCGGCCTGAAAGGCCCGGATCGCGGCGCGGGTCCTCGGGCCGGGGATCCCGTCGGCGGGGCCGGGGTCGTAGCCGAGCCGGGCAAGGGCCCGCTGCACCACGGCGACCCCGGCGCGGCTACTCTGGGCCTGCAGCCCGCCGTTGCTGCCGGCCGGCGGCGAGAGACCTTACCGCGGAGCCGGCCGCCACTCCCGTGCCAGTCGCTGCGCTTCGGCAAGCTGCGCAGCCGTGAGGCGCTCCGCCTGCTTCGCCCGTTCCCGGCGCAGCGCCGCGCTCAGTGCGGCATGTTCGCCTTCGCCGGCAATCCGCGTTACGTGCGCGACCGGCGTCGCGCCGCGGCAGATCACGATGTCCTCACCTGCTTCCACCGCCGCCAGGAGCGTCGACAGATAGGTCTTGGCCTCCCCGACTTTCACATGCCGTGTCATGGTGTCCCCCGCTCCTTCCGCGACCCGCACCGGAGCTCCGCTCGGCCGACGGCGGCGGCTCCCGCACGGAGGAGCAAGGATAGCCCCGGCCCTGGCCTGTTCAAGGCGAAGTCTTGTCCAAACGGTTCAGTATCCACGACAGTGGGGGCAGCTCCACATCCGTCTTCGGAGCGCCGTCATCACGGTTCGCGGTCGTAGCCCTGCAAATGCCGGTCGAGAGACCAGATACGAATGCGCCGGGTCGGATGGGGTGTAGATCTAGAACTGACACGAGCTAATACTCCTAAATGATCGAATTCTAAAGATTTGTGGAAAACGCCAGACGAAGAAGAACCCGTCTCCGGTGACACTTTGTCACCGCAGGCAAGCTCAGAGGGGAAGACGGGGCAGTGATCCTCTGCAACAATGCTGTGCGCGAAATCCCAACACTGTGGAGGGCTGCCCCAATGGAAGTATCCCATACGCCGACCGACAAACCCACTCCCCAAGATGTCTGGAGCGTGCTCGAAGCACTCCCCCGGCGCGTGAGTGCGCTGCTGAAGAAGTACGAATCGTCCGACACGCATTCGTTCGAGAACTTCGAGCGCGAGCTCCACGCCCTGTTCGCCCGCACCGAGTGCGCGGTCACCGAACAGGCGCTCGCCCGACACGACGTGGACCTGCCGTTCGTGCTCATCGACGGCGAGGTCCATCGCCGGGCGTGTCGCAGTGCCCAGACCTACCTCACCACCGCCGGCCCGGTGTCGGTGACCCGCACGCTGTACCGGGCGCGGCGCGGGGCGCGGGCAGTGGCGGCGCTGGAGCGCCGGGTGGGCATCGTCGAGGGGTACTGGACGCCGCTCGCGGCGCGCCACGGTGCGCTGCTGGTCTCGCATCTGACCCCGCGAGACGCCGAGCAGGTGCTGGCCACCCTCGGGCCGATGCAGCCGTCGAAGAGCAGCCTCGACCGGCTGCCCAAGGCGCTGTCGGCGCGCTGGGAGGCGCAGCGCGAGACGTTCGAGACCACGGTGCGCGAGGCCAGCGTCGCGGTGCCGGAGGCGGCCCGTGCGGTGGTGGTCTCGCTCGACGGGGTGATGGCGCCGATGCGCGGCGGATACCGCGAGGCGGGCTGTGCCACGGTCTCGCTGGTCGATGCCCAGGGCGAGCGGCTGTACAGCGTGCGCATGGGCCGGATGCCGCAGCCGCGCAAGGCGAGCCTCAAGGCGATGGTTGCCGCCGAGGTCGCGGCGGTGCGCGCCCCGCGCCCGGACCTCACCGTGGTCAAGCTCGCCGACGGGGCGAAGGACAACTGGACGTTCCTCTCCGGTGCGCTGCCCGAGGGCGTCGAACTCATCGACTTCTACCACGCCGTCGAGCAGCTCAGCGACGCCTTCGACGCCGCCTACGGCACCGCCTCGCCCAAGGCGGCGACGCAGCTCAACACCTATCGCCACCGGCTGCGTCATGAGCCCGCCGGGGTCGAGCGGGTCATCCGCGCGCTGGTGCATCTGCGCACGAGATATCCCGACGAGGAGCGCATCGCACAGGTGCTCGGCTACTTCCGCGGCAATCGCCACCGCATGGGCTACGCCGAGGCCAAGGCGCGGGGCCTGCCCATCGGCTCCGGGGTCGTCGAGGCGGCCTGCAAGACCTTGGTCACCGAACGGCTCAAGCGCTCCGGGATGCGCTGGGGCCTGCCCGGCGGGCAAGCCATTCTCACCCTGCGCTCGCTCGTGCAGAGCCAACGATTCGACCATGCATGGCCTGTGCTCGCGGAAACGTATCGAGCCGACGTGGCTTGTCCTGACAATGTCGTACCCCTTCGACGGACATACCTTCATTGATACTGATCAGTTCCGGGGGCACACCCGTCGGATGACGTGCGCATTCGACTTCCCAAGCCTTGACGATCGAAAAGTCACTCATGCCCAGACCGGCCATCGCGGAGTCCGGGAAGGTCTCCAGCCACTCGGCAAGCTGAGCTTCGTCCGGAAATCGGATCGGCACCCAAGGCGCATCTCCCTTCAGCGCCTCACGGATCCTGTCTCGAAATACCTCTGCGTGACGTCGTCGCAGCCTGCCGTCCCGCAGATCAGCGATGTGATCGCCGGTTTCGAATATGGCCGCCATCGGCAGCAGGAAGCTGGCGCCGGAATCCAGGAGCTCCCGGAACTGCGCGAAGACTGCGGCGCGGTCCTGATTGAATGCAGGGACATCCAGCACGTTGAGCAGTACGCTCGTGTCGACGATGACGATATCGCCCATCGTCGACTATCCCGCCTGTGTCTCGAGCTCCTTCAGCCAGGAACGGGCACGTTGCCTGCGTTCTTCCGATCCTGGATGGAATTTCACGAACCGATCGAGTATGCCCCGCGTCACCAGGTGGCCGACCGCGCCCTGGGCGATGAGCTCGGGATAGTCCGGTATGTCCTCAAGGCGCACGAGACGACTGGCGCCGGTCTTCGGACCCCGGTAGCAGAACACCGCGTTCGGCACCGCGTCATCCGGCAGTGCGTCGAGCAACGCGGGGTTGTGGCTGCTGATGAGTACGCGAAGGTTGCGTTCCTCCGCAATGCGAGAAAGCCGGCTCAGAATCCGCTCCGCCCGGCTCGGATGCACTCCGTTGTCGATCTCCTCGATGACCACGATGCTTCCTTCCGGCGCGGACAGCACCGCGGCCGCGATTGCGAGGACCCGGAGCGTGCCATCGGACAGCAGGGTTGCGTCATGTTCCGTCATGCTCCCGCCAAAGGTTTCGGTCAGCTTGACCATCGCCTCGCTGCGCGGTGTCTCGATGAAGTCGATGCTGTCGATGTCCTGCTCGGGCAGAGCCTGGACGAACCGGAGTACCTCGCGCCCGGTTCTCTTCTCCTGGCAGAGGTTGAACAGCACGCCGGAGAGGTTCGCGCCGTCGCCGCTCAGCATCCGCTCCGTCTTGAAGCTGTAGTCCCTCATGGTTGACGGTTGCGGGTCGAGGAACACGATGTTCGACAGCCATCCCTGATACCGCCTCGTGACTTCAGGGATCACGCGTTGCGACGCCCTTTGCCCGATCTCGAACCTGGCCGAGCTCTGGAGCTGCACCAGGACCGCCATCTGGTCGATGCAGACGACCTGCGGCTTTCTGCCTCCACGGGCAAAGTTGTTGTAGGCGACCCGGATATCTCCCCCGGATTCCTGTGAGGATACGACCTCGAAGAGCGGAGCATTCCCGCAAGGACCGGTGAGCCGTTCATCGGTGATGTGCAGCTCGTCGTCATCCTGAACTTGCAGCGTGATCGAATAGGAGCTCCACCGCGGATGAGTCGTCAGGCACGAGAGCGAGAACGCGCCTCGATTCCCGTGGGTGAGTACATTCCTGTGGGCGAGGTCCCTTATCGTTCCGCGAAGCGCCTGGTCCCCTGTCTGAACGGCATATCGAATCGACCCGAGCTTGTTGCCCTGGGCAAGCCACGAGAGAAGACGGAGCGCCTCGACCGCGTTGCTCTTGCCGGACGCATTCGCGCCGATCAGTACCGTCAGCGGCGCAAGCTTCAGCGTCGCCTTCCGGTAGCTCTTGAATCTCTCAATCGTGAAGCTCGACAGCATCTTCCTTTCCTCCCGCAAAGGATCGGGATCGCCTGCCTCGGTGCGTCGTGCGGGATCATACTCTGCGCACGCTGCGCGCAGCCGATGGCGTCCACCGGCTCGCTCGTCAGGCCCGCCGTGCTTCTCGCCTCACGTTGTCCCCGAGTGCTCGCCGAAGGGAGATTCGCCTGAAGCTCCCCGGCCCCTTCCCGACTCCTTCCCGACTCCTTCCCGGCCGTCTCCATCCGGCTCCGTTACGTGGGCCGGCCCGCGTCCGCCGCGCGGTTCCCGGCGCGCGAGGCCGATGTGCCGGCCGAGGGCGCGATGCCGGCGGGAAGGCGGTTTCGTCGCCGAGTCCCGAGCGGCCGCCGGGACGCTCGTGCAGGGCGAGCTCGCGTGCGGGGCATCGGAAGCGCCGGCGGCCGGGAAACGCCGCGGGGAATCCACAGCGGCCATCGAGCCGGGCGGTCCGCCAAACCGAGGCCACCTCCGTCGGCCTCGGATCCGCGCAGGGCACCGACCATGATTCGTTTCGTCGACGCGTTCTCGTCGCAGCGATTCCCGCCAACGCTCGGAGAGGTCGTAGGTCGTACCATGGTGGGATCCCGGCGCGATCTCGACCCTCGCCTCGGGGCGCCGGGTCGAGGGGATTTCAGGGGTCTGTTTCCGCCTGGCGGGAACATGCCCTCGAAATCCCCTCGGTGGGCCGCCCTGGTGGCCGGAATCGTGCCGGAATCCCATCGCGGCACAGCCTCTCCGGGCGTCTGGCGGGAATGGCTGTTCTCGTCGCAACGTCATTGACACCGGATGCCTCGACCGATATACACATCAAGTTGCACATTTCCGGGTGTATCGATGCGTACCAATATCGAGCTTGATGCCGAGCTTGTCCGGGAGGCGCAGGCGCTGAGCCGGATCAGGACCAAACGGGAGCTGATCCACCGAGCGCTGCGGGAGTTCGTGGACAACCGCAAGCGTCTGGACCTGCGTGAGCTCGAAGGCTCGGATCTTCTCGATCCGGACTACGACTACAAGAAGCTTCGGACCCGCGCCTGACCTGAATGTATCTGGTCGATACATCAGTCTGGATCGACTACCTCCGTGGTCGGGAGTGCACGCATGTCGAGTTCCTGCGCAGCTTGCTGCCGCATCCGCTCGCCATCGGCATCACCCACCTGATCTACGTCGAGATCCTTCAGGGCGCTCGCGACCCGGCTGCCTTCGGTCGGTTGCGTACCTACTTTGGTGCACAACGCTTCTGCACCTTTGCGGACGCAGTCCGGAGCCACGCGTTGGCGGCCCGGATGTATCTTGACTGCCGGAGAGAGGGCGTCACCGTGCGCTCGACAGTGGATTGCCTCGTCGCGCAGTGTGCCATCGAGTCCGATCTGGAACTCCTGCACCACGACATGGACTTCAAGCGCATTGCGCGTGTAGTACCCGGGCTGAAAGAGAAGAGCTTTCTCGACTGAATGGCTTGCGACCATGGAGCGACGCCCGATCGGCCCGCAGGTAGAGGCCCGCAAGAAAGCACAGGTCGAGCGTCTTCAGGTCCAGACTGATCCGGTCACGTGCGAGGGCGGCGATGAGGCGGCTCGGATCGGATGACATCAGCGGCTCCCGCCGATCTTCGCGGCGGCGACTGTGTGAGGTATGGGGGGGTCCACCCAGCCGAAGTCGAGGGAGTCGACCTTCACGCGGTCTTCGGGAAACCCCGCTTCCAGCAACCGGCGCCGGCAGGCGCCGGTGAACCCGGCCGGCCCGGCCACGTAGGCATCCGTGGCGGCCGCGGCGCCGGCATCCGGTTCCGGACCGGACGCCTCGCGGAGCACCCGGGCCGCGAGCGCGTCCCACGGCTCGCCGTCCCCCGGGGTCCCGACCACCCGGTAGTGAAAGTCGTCGAGCGCGTCGGCCCACGCGCGGCAGTAGTTGTGGCGATACGGCAGGCCCTCGCCCGGGACCACGCGCACCAGCCGGATGGGCGCCTCCAGCTCCAGGTTGATCGCGTGCTCCATCAGGCTCTCGACCGGCGCGAACCCCGTGTCGAAGGCAAGGAAGAGGAGGCCGCGCGGGGAGTCGTCGTCGAGCACGAAGCGCCCGGACGGGCCCTCGACGGTGGCTCGGGCGCCGCGCCGGAGCGTGTCGAACACGAAGCGCGCGAACGCATCCCCGGCGTCGCGGCGCACGTGGACCCTGAGGTTCACGGCGTCGCAGGGGCAGCTTGCGAGCCAGGTCTCGCAGGGCGGGACGCCCTCGAACCGCACCGTCGCGCGCTGGCCGGAGAGGTAGCGCAGCACCCGCGCCCGCTGGACCTTCAGGTGCACCACCGCATGGTCGTCGGAGGCCGGCTCGACGCGCGTGACCCGCGCGCGCACGCTCTGCCGCGCGATGTCGTCGGCGCCGGACGCCTCGGTGGACTCCACCACCAGGTCGCCGCGGGGAGCCACCGAGCACAGCAGCGCGTATCCGGCGCGCTTCTCCGCCTCGGTGAGGGGGTAGTCGTGGAACCGGACCGGCTCGACCTCGCCGGCGATGATCCGCGCCCGGCACTCGCCGCAGCTCCCGTTGGCGCACCCGAACGCGGGTGATCGCCCGGCCCGCAGGGCGGCTTCGAGAACGGTCTCTCCGGATTCGGCCTGGAACCGGTGTCCCGAGGGATGCAGCGCCACGATGGACGACATTCAGGGCCTCCCCGGTCGAAACCGCGACCTCGAAGCCGTGCGCGGGCAGGCTGCCGAACACATCGCGAAGGGTGCCATCTTCATGATTCCATGCGTTCGGGATCGAGAAGGGGTCGTGCGGCCTCGGATCGGACCACACCCTATCCGAATCGGAATATTGCCGGGCGTTGCGGCCGGCTCCTAGGGCCTGTTAACGCAATTTCTGATAGACTCTGGACCTACGGTCGATGAAGAGGATTCCAGAGCTATGGAGCTCACGCAAGCGCACTACGAGCGCATCGCGCATGTGTTTCCGCGCCAACGGGGCAATGTCTCGCTCACTCATCTGGCGGTGCTCAACGCCATCCTGTATGTGGCCGAGCAAGGCTGCAAGTGGCGCGGGCTGCCGGCCCATTTCGGCAACTGGCACACCATCTACACGCGGATGAACCGCTGGGCGAAGAGCGGGGTGCTGGACCGGGTGTTTGGGGAGCTGCAGCGCCAGGGCATCATTCGGGTGAAGGTGGAGGTGCTGTCGCTCGACAGCACGGCGGTCAAGGTGCATCCGGACGGGACGGGGGCGGAGAAAAAAACGGTCCCCAGGCCATCGGGAAGTCGCGCGGGGGCTGGACCACCAAGCTTCATCTGGTTGCCGCGGATGACCGAAGCGCAGTAGGGTTTTCGCTGTCCGGGGGCGAGGCGGGGGATGCGCCGCAAGGACGGGAGCTGCTGGCCCGCACGGCGCTGCCGGAATCGGCGCGCTCTCTGGTGATGGACAAGGCCTACGAGGGCGACGAGACCCGCGCGCTGGTCGCGGAGTTGGGGCTTGAGCCGGTGGTGCCGCCGAAGGCGAATCGGGTTTCGCCATGGGAGTATGACCGGGAGCTGTACAAGAGGCGCAACGAGGTCGAGCGTTTGTTCCGGCGGCTGAAGCGATTCAGGCGGGTGTTCACCCGCTTCGACAAGCTCGATGTGGTCTTCAGCTTCTTCATCTCCTTTGCGCTCATCGTCGATGCGCTCAAATCCATATAGTGTTAACAGGCCCTAGACTTTCCGCGCCGACTTTCCGCACCGCACGGACGCAGGTGGCTGGAGCCCCGCCACGATGCGCCCGACGGCCACCCTTGCGGCGTCTCGCGGGCGCAGGCACCGTCGGGCCGCCAACGTTTCCGAATACCCCGACCGGAGGGACGCGTGGACCGCAAGCGCTACTACGACACCGTGGCCCGCATGGAGCAGGCGGACGTCGACCCGGAGTACATCCAGGGCTGGGTCGGCGGGTTCATGGGCAATCCGAAACGCGAGGAGCAGCGCATCACCGAGGCCTACGAGGCCGGGTACGAGGCGGGCGAGAACGGCGACACGGACGGATTCGAGTCGTGGCGGGCCGGCTCCTGAGCGACTGCCAGGCGGCGACCGTCGAGGCGTCGAAGGCCTGGCCGCCCGAGCGCCGCGCCGCGTGCGTCGCGCTGCTGGAGGATGCGGCCCGGCGCATCAGAGAAGCGGTCGCGGTCTGGGAGGGCGCGCTCGCGGGCCCCGACGAGCGCGGCGTTCCGTTCACCGCGGTGGTGTGCATCGGAGCGCAACGTGCCCGCAGCCTGCAGGGGCTCTACTTCGACCAGAAGGCGCTCGCGGCGGAGCTGACGGAGCAGACCGGGGTCGTCTGGCGCGATGCGCTCGGAATGGACGAGTCGATCGCGATCGTTCAGCCCTACGATCAGTTCGGCGTCGACGAGTCGCTCCACGACCGGGCGACGCGCGCGGTCGAGACGATGCGCGGTCGGGCCGAACGTCTGGCGGAGACCATCGCGGCGCTCTGAGCGGCGGGGCGCCGGCGCATGTCGTGATGCGGGCCGCCTTGGTGTCCTCCCGGCGGTGTCGCCACGAAGCGCACGCGGCGGCCGGACAAGGGAGGCTCGACGCCGGTGCCGCGACCGTCGGAACCGCGCGGGCCCGAATGGGGTCGGATTGACGATGAGGCCGTTCGTTGCGGTATCGTATCGACGGCTCGACGGATCAGGGTCCGCGGCGGGCATGGTCCACGGGACATGATCCACGGAGACGGAGGCACCATGGGCGGACTCCGGGAGGGCGCGTTGCTGGACCGGCCGCCGGAGCGGCGGCGGCCTGCTGACGGCCGGGGCGCCATGGGCAGGCCCCGGGAGGGCGCGTTGCTGGGCCGACCGCCGGAGCGACGGCGGCCTGCTGACGGCCGGGGCGCCATGGACAGACTCCGGGAGGGCGCGTTGCTGGTGGTCGCCATCGCCGCGGCCTCCGTCGCGGGACCGGGCATTGCGACGGAGGCAGTGGCGGCATCGGTGATCGACGAGGGCCGGGAGATCGCCCTCGATCGCCGCAAGGGCAACTGCATGGCCTGCCACGTCATCGCCGGGGCCACGCTGCCCGGAAACATCGGTCCGCCGCTCGTGGCGATGAAGGCGCGCTTCCCCGACAAGGCGAAGCTGCGCGACCAGATCCGGGACGCGTCGAAGTTCAATCCCCAGTCCCTCATGCCGCCGTTCGGGCGGCACGACATCCTCACCGAGGAAGAAATCGACAAGGTGGTCGAGTTCGTGCATTCACTCTGAAGCCGCCCATGGAGCGGCGGCCACGACAGGGTGTGGGAGATACGGAACCATGAACCGCAGAATCTTCATACGACTCCTGGGCGCCGCGGCCGCGCTCGTGCTCGCGCCGCTGCGGGCGTTCGCGGCGCGGCCGGCGTCGGCGTTCGACTCGACCTCGAAGGACGATGCCCTGGCCGAGCTCTACGGCACGTCCACCACCGTCGAGACCGGCCGGATCACGATCAAGGCCCCCGACATCGCCGAGAACGGCGCCATCGTCCCCGTCACCGTGAAGTTCGACATCGAGCACGCCGAGTCCGTCAGCATCATCTCGGAGCGCAACCCCGCGCCTCTCGCCGCGTCGTTCGTCCTCTCCGAGCGTTCCGGAGGGCTCGTCTCGACCCGGATCAAGATGAGCGAGACCTCTCCGGTGCATGCGGTGGTCAAGGCCGGCGACACGGTCTACCGCGCCACGAAGGAGGTGAAGGTCACCATCGGCGGCTGCGGCGGTTGAAGCCGCGACGACAACGAGGCTCCTGGTGCGGAGCGACAGCGTTGTCACGCACGAGGTGCGGCGACAACGAAAGAGGCCGCGACGACAACGAAGAGGGAGTGAACGATGGCACGCAAGATCAAGATCCGCGCGCGGGCGAAGGACGGCGTCGCAACGGTCAAGTTCCTGATGCAGCACCCGATGGAGACCGGGCTGCGCAGGGACAGGAAGACCGGAAAGAAGATCCCCGCGCACTACATCAGCGACGTGAACGTCGCGCTCAACGGAACGACCGTGATGACCGCGTACCTCGGGCCCGGAGTATCGCAGGACCCCTATCTTTCCGCCGAGGTCACGGGCGCGAGCAAGGGCGACACCATCACCGTCGCCTGGGTCGACAACATGGGCGAGCAGGCGAGCGCGGACGCCAGGGTCAGGTAGCCGCCATTTGCCGGCAATTCCCGCCGGGCGGGAACAGGCCCCTGCAATCCCCTCGATTCGACGCCCTGAAGGTCGAAATCACACCGGAATTCCACCATGGCGCGGCCTCTCCGGGCATTGGCGGGAACCGCTGGCCATTTGTCGCGTGGCTCGACACGGGGGTGTGCCTCGGCTTGACTTCGGGGCGGTGATGTCGCGTCGAGGAAGAAAGTCGGAATGAGACACTGCGGACACGAGGGAGAACCGACGGGATGCGAGCGGCACTGATCGCATGGCTCGGCGCAAGCCTGGTGCTCGGTCCGGGCGTGGCCCGGGGAGCGCCCGAGGACGACCGGAGGGCGTTCCAGGACTTCTACCAGCAGCGCTTCCCCGACACGCCGTTCGAGGACTTCGCCAACGGGCTCTACTCCATCGACGCGGACCGGCGCGAGGAGTGGGAGCAGATGGAGGAGTTCCCGCCCTACGAGTTCGACATCGACGCGGGAGAGGAGCTGTTTCACGAGCCGTTCGCCAACGGCGGGAGCTACGCGGACTGCTTCCCGGACTACGAGTCCGGGGTCCGGCAGGGCTATCCGTACTGGGACGCGGAGCGCGGCGAGGTCGTCACCATGGAGCTGGCGATCAATCTCTGCCGCGAGGAGAACGGGGAGGAGCCGCTGAAGTACTACCGGGGTCCGCTCGCGCAGATCTCCGCCTACCTCGCGTACCTGTCGCGCGACAACATCATCGACGTGAAGATCCCGGCCGACGACCCTCGCGCGCTCGCCGCCTACGAGGAGGGCAAGAGGCACTACTACTCCAGGCGCGGCCAGCTCAACTTCTCCTGCGCCTCGTGCCACGTCGACGCCGTCGGCCGGCTCCTGCGGGCCGAGCTCATCGGCCCCGCCCTCGGCCAGGTGAGCCACTTCCCGGTCTTCCGCAAGACGTGGCGGGAGATCACCACCCTGCATCGCAGCTACGCGGCGTGCAGCCGGCAGCTCCGGGCCACGTCGTTCGGGCCGCAGAGCCGCGAGTACCGCAACCTGGAGTTCTTCCACACCTACATGAGCAACGGGGTCCCGCTCAACGGACCGGGGAGCCGGCACTGATGGAAGCGCCGGGACCGATGGGAGCGCCGGAACCGATGGGGGCGCCGGGACCGATGGAAGCGCCGGCACTGATGGAAGCGCCGGGACCGACGGAAGCGCCGGGACCGATGGGAGCACCGGGACCGATGGCGCGCCGGACCGGGGCATCCGCGCGCGGGGGGCATCGACGCCGGATCGCGGCGTCGGTCGCGGCCGCGATGCTCGCGGCCGGCGTGGGGGGCTTCGCGCCCCACGCCCGGGCGAGTGACGAGGCGACGTTCATCGCCGCCTACAACGCCGCCGCGAAGGCGAGAAAGGCGGTCGGGAAGGCCGGCTTCGAGTGGCGCGACGTCCGGGCGATGCTCCGCGAGTCGAGGAAGCTCGGCGAGAAGGGGGAGTACGGGAAGGCGGTCGAGCTCGCGAACCGCGTGAGGCGCCAGTGCGAGCTCGGGCTGATTCAGGCGAAGGAGCAGGAGTCGGCCTGGAAGGATGCGGTGCTGAAGTAGGCGCGGCTTCGGGGCCGAGCGCCGCTTCGGGGCCGAGCGTCCCGATCTCGGCCAGTGACGCGGCCGGGACGACCGGGCGCTCCATCCCGAGGCTGTCCGGAAGCCGCGACGAGCGGCTCATCGGACGCTCGTACCGGCGCCGCGCACGTGCGCCTCGTCACCCGCCTCGGGATCGGAGCTCGATCCAGGCGTCGACCGCCTGGAGATAGGGCACGTAGGCCTCCATGATCTCCCAGTCGCCGGCGTCCCACAGCCGTTCCTCGAGCAGGGTGCCGGCGCCCGAGAAGTACGTCATCAGCGAGTCCACCAGCTCCCATCGCGGCGGGAAGCCGTCCTCGCCGAGCCGCATGATCGTGAGCCCGAGCAGTGCGTTCATCTCCATCAGGAGCTCGGCGCCGTCGTCTCCGGCAAGGGCCGGGTCGACAAAAATCCCCTTTCCGGCATCGAAGAACCGGTCGACGGCCGTGTCGACCACCGCGTGGCTGATGCGCGCGAAGCGGGGCTCCGAAAGCCGGCGCGACGCCTTCTGGAGGACCCGCGCCACCAGCGCGTGATCGCGCAGCGGCCCGTCGCCCTCCCACCGTCCCCCGGACCGCAGGAAGTAGCGCCGCGGGCCCGCGCCCTTCCCGGCCATGGCGGCGAGGAATTCCACCGACCGCCTCACCTGCCGCTCCAGCGCCGGGTCGGCCGTCAGGGGCAGCAGGTCCAGCAGGTGGTCCAGCGTCCCGGCGAGGCGGTCGGTGAAGACCTTGTCCGCCACCGCGGGCGCGGTGACCGTGCCGCGGCGCGCGGCATCGAGCCGGAAGTAGCGCGTGTCCGCTTCCTGGAAGCTCAGGAACGTGCCCCGTGACGGCTCGTACAGGGTCGAACGGAGGTACTCGGCCGTGCGCTCGCCCGCCTGCCGGAGGGCCGGCGAGGCGGACCGGCGGTCGAGCCGGTAGAGCACCAGCGCCGCCCCGGCGTTCAGGTCCGCCATCTTCTCGTAGTGGGGCACCCGCCAGTCCCGGGTCTCGGCGTAGCGGAAGAACCCGCCCTCCACCGGGTCGTAGATGGCCTCGATCGCCCGGGCGAGCGTCCCTGCCACGCCGTCGACGGCGTCCTCGCGTTCCGCATCGCCGGTGCGCTCCAGCAGGTAGAGGAACGTCCGGGGCAGGATCGCCTTCTCGCCCCGTCCCACCCCGTGCTCGACCGGATCGAAGTTCTCGAGGATTCCGTCCCTGAATGCCTGCCCGAGGGCGACGAGGTCGGCGATGTCCAGAGTGTCCGGCGCGACGTAGGGCTCGAAGGCGGTGTCCTGGCCGGGGATGGCGACGTTGCGCTCGATGTTGCTCCTGATCTCCCGGAGCACTTCCATGAACTGGTCGCCGTAGAGCGTGCCCGTGTACCTGAAGTACACCGAGCCGTCGGGGTCGAGGAACACGATGAACGGCAGCCCCTTCGCCCGGTACTTCACCGAGGCGGCGGTGTGGATGTCCGCGTCGATGAAGACGTTGACGAAGTGCTCGTTGAGGTAGGTGTAGACCTCCTCGCGCACCAGGGTCCGGTCCGCGAACTCGTGGCACCAGTGGCACCACTCGGCCGAGAACAGCAGGAAGTACGGCCGCCGCTGCCCGAGGTTGCGCGCGACCACGTCGCCGGCGTAGTCCTCGAACTCCACCCGCGAATCGTGGTGGTGGTAGGCGAAGGCCGGCGCGGCCGTCGCCAGCGCCATCGCCAGCGCCGTCGCCAGGACGGCGCTTCGAACGGGAAGCGCGCACGCGCCGGCGCGGTTCGCCGATACCCTTCCGTGATCGGATGAGGAGCTCATGCGAATGCTCGTTGAGCCAGTCCGTCGGCAGGCCGCGTTCGCGCGCGGTCTCGATGCGGACACGTCAACCCGGCCACCCCCGGTGCGCCAGCAGCTCCAGGACCTTCCGGCGGAGCGCCTCGGGGCCTTCGCCGCCTCCGACCTCGCCCACCAGCGCGCCTTCGGCATCGACGAGAAGGATGGTGTCGGGATGGGAGATCGAGTAGCCGAGGGCCGATTCGGGAGCGGGCTTCCGCTCGTACCCGATCCCGTACCGGGTGGTCACCTCGTCGATCGCTTCGGCGTCACCGGTGAGGCCGACGATCCGCGGGTGAAAGAAGCCGGCGTACCGGCGCATGCGCTCGGCCGTGTCCCGCCCGGGGTCCAGGGTGATGAACAGCGCGCTCACCCGCTCCGCCTGCTCGTCCTCCAGCGACGCGAGGCACGCGCCCATCCTCGCGAGCGACAGCGGGCAGACGTCGGGGCAGGAGGTGTAGCCGAAGAACAGCAGGACCACCTTGCCCCGGTGGTCGCCGAGATTGACCGGCCCCCGGGCCGAGGCGAGCGTGAAGTCGCCGCCGGCGGGCATGCCCTGACCCGCGGCGCCGGCCTCCGGCATCCCGGCCAGCAGCGCCGCGAGCGCGAGCGCCGGGACCAGCCCGCGGGTCCTGCGGGCCGGGCTAGAACCCCATCTCATCGAGAACATCGGTCATGTCCTTCTCAAGGTCGTTCGCCAGCGCGGCGAGCCGCGGGGAATCGAACTGGCGGGCAAAGGCGCTCGGCCTGAGGAACGAGATCGAAGCATCGGCGGCACCCGCCTTCCGGTAGACGGCGAATCGCACCGGCATGAACACCCCCGCGCGCGGATCCTGCGAGATCAGCTCCGCGCAGCTTCCGAGGTTGCAGAACTCGACAATCTTGTAGCGCTCGAAGGAGATCGTGGCGCCGACCCCCCGCTCGGGCTGCTCGAGGATGTTGTCGATGTCGTAGATCCGGGTGACCCGGTAGTTGTGGACCTCGATCTCCCTGGCGAGGTCGTCGAGCAGCGAGTCGAAGCTCTCGGACTCGAAGGTCCGGGTGACGATGTCCTCGCGGGCGTCGATGGTCCCCATGCGTCGCTCGTCTTCGGTTCAGGACGCTGACGAGAGCTGTCCCGCCACCCCGGTGCGCGAAGTCCGCCGCGGTCCCCGCCGCCCGGTCCGCTACCGCGGCGGCGGCAGGCTCTTGACGTAGTTCACGAGGTCCCAGCGTTCGTTCTCCGAGAGCACCAGGCCCCAGGGCGGCATGTCGGTGCGCCCGTCGGAGATGATCGAGAACAGGTACCCGTCGGCCGCGTCGCCCGCACCGCCCCAGACCCAGAGCTTGCGGGGGTCGGTGTCGATGCCGTGGGTCGAGGGGCCGGTGCCGTCGCCGTTCGCGCCGTGACACCGGACGCAGTGCGCGCTGTAGAGGTCCCGTCCCCGCGCCAGCGACTCGCTGCCGGCCTCGACCGGGTTGGCGAGCTCGGGCGCCGCGCTCGGGGGATCGCCCAGCATCCCCGCGGCCGCCGTTTCTTCCGCCAGCAATGCCACGCTGAGCACGGGTGGTCCGACGTGCACCCTGAACATGCGGCCGGTCGGGTCCTCGGTCCGGTCGATGACGGCGGCGATGTCGTCGCGGGTGACCGCCCCCTCCTCGAACTCGACCCGCACCACCGGCCAGCCGCTCGCGGTGTCGCGCAGGTCGAACCCGACCACCCTGACCGCGAGCTCCTCCTCCAGGCCCGCGGCCAGGGCCTTCGGGCTCGCCGGGGAGACCAGCCCCTCGACCTGGAACTCCTCGGTGACGGCGGCGGCGTGCGAGACGCCACCGAGTGCGAGCCCGAGCCCCAGGGCCATCGCCCGGGTCAGCAGGCCGGATGATGCTGCCTTGCCCATCGGTGCCTCTCTCCCATGTCCATGTCCCGAGCGTCAGGTTCCGAGTGCCAGGTTCCGAGCGTCGGGTTCCGAGCGTCAGGTCCCGAGCGTCGGGTTCCGGATGCCGGGTCCCCGGCTTCAGGTCTTGAGCTTCAGGTCCTTCGAGGACTCCCACCGCTCGCCCTCGTTGTCGACGAACACCACCTTGATCGGCGCTTCCTTCACCGCCTTGAGCTTGAACGTGAACAGCGGGTCGTCGGCAATGCCCGAGGACAGGCGGAACCGGCTCACGAGATCGTCGCCGTAGTAGACGAGCATGTTGCGGATGAACCGGCTGGGGGTGGCGCGATTGAACTTCGTCTCGTCCGGGTCCGCCCGGCCGAGGCCCGTGAAGGAGGGATGGTCGAACCGCACCTTCACCTTGAAGACATCGTCCTGCCTGACCTTCCTCGGCAAGCGCATGCGGGGTGGCTTGATTTTCTCCGCCATGGGTTTCTCTCCTCTTGGTTCGTCCCGCGTTGGTTCGTCCCGTGGTGCCCGGGGCGATCAGGAATCCGCGCGCATCGAGCCTCGCGCCCGGATGCGCCGGTCGGTCGTTGGCTTCAGGGGCGAGTTGGCGCGGATGTACTCGATGAGCGCCTCGACGAACACCGGTCCGTTCTCGTCGACGCGCTCGGCGCCGAACAGCAGGTTGTTCTGGAAGCGGGTGTGCACGGAGGCGATGGAGTAGCGCCTCTCCGGCTCGATGGGCCGCCCGCCGACCAGCAGCTCGACGACCCGCTCGCCGTCCGCGTTGTACAGGTCGTAGGTCAGCTCCATGCCGGAGAACTGGATCATGTCTCCTCCCACGCGGGCGTAGGGGTCGGCGCCGACGACGCCGTCGAGGATGTTCTCCATCAGCCGCCGGACCGACCTGCCGCTCATGGCGTAGGTGATGATGCGGCCGTCGGTCGGGACGAGGTTGTAGACGTCCTCCACCGTGATCGGCCCCGGCAGCAGGGTGGCGCCGTAGCGCCATGCGGGAAAGAATGCGATGTCCGCGCCGGTCTCGGCGCGCAGCGCGTCGGTGAGCAGCGAGCCCATGGGGCTCTGCCAGAAGTCGCGCCGGAAGATCAGGGCGTGATTCATGCCCACCACCTCGTTCAGGCGCGCTTCGTGCGGCCGGTAGGCATCGTCGATCAGGCGCTGGACCGCGGGGTGCGGCTCCACCTCCGACGGGCGGACCATCACCAGGTCGTAGGAGTAGCCCACGACCTTCTTGTCCCGGACCCGCACGTCCAGACGGGAGACGAACTTTCCGTGGGAGCCGCCCTGGTAGACGATGGTGTCGTTCCACACCACCGGGTCGTGGATCTCGTCGTGGGTGTGGCCGCTCAGCAGCACGTCGATGCCGTCGACGCGGCGGGCGAACTTCTGGTCCAGGCCGAACCCGCCGTGCGAGGCCACCACCACGAGGTCCGGGTCCTCCTCTTCCCGGATCCCGGCGATCAGCGCGCGGGCCTGCTCCTCCCGGAGTCCGAACTTCCAGTCGCCGGCCGAGCCGAGAATGGACGAGGTGAGCGCCGTCCAGGGATAGGCGAGCCCGATGATCGCCACCCGGAGACCGCCCACCTCCTCGATCACGTACTGCGGGAACGCCGGCTCGTCCCACTCGGGGTCGGCGACGTTGTAGGCGACGACCGGAAACTCCGCCATGTCGATGAGATCGAGGAGGTGGTCCCGGTCGTAGATGAACTCCCAGTTGCCGGGCGCCATCGCGTCGTAGCCGATGGTGTTCATGATCCTCACCATCGTGACCCCCCGGTCGAACACCGACAGTCCCGCGCCGTGCCAGGTGTCGCCGGCGTCGAGCAGCAGGGTCCGGCCGGGCTTCTCCGCGCGCAGCCGCTCGATGACCGCGGCCACGTTCGCCATGCCGCCGAGCCTGCCCTGCAGCGCGGCCTTGGCGACGTAGTCCCCCTCCCGGGACTGCCTGCCCCACGGCTTGATCTCGTCGAGGTAGCGGTAGTGGATGGGGCGGAGGTAGGCGTGGAGGTCGTTGGTGCCGAGGATCCGGATCTCGACCGGCTCGGAGGCACCGGCCATGGAGAGCGGCGCCAGCATGGAGAGCGGCGCCAGGAGCAGCCCGATGAGGGCGAGCGCCGGCACGAGCCGATCCCGGACGGCCGTCATCGGAAGGCCGGGGCGCCGGCGAGCATTCCCTTGCCGCGTACCGAGCGCGCCATCCGGCAAGAGCGGAGCCCCTCCGGGGACGGTTGGCGACCTTGCTTCGCTCACCGTCCCTAGCAGCCGCCCGCCGCGACCTGGACGCTCCGGCTGGTGGCCCAGCGACCGTGCCGGTTGCACTCGGCGATGACCCACACCGTGCCTTCGCCGCCGTCGAGCCGGATCTGCGTCCCGAGGTAGACCTCTCCGTTCGCCGGCGTGAGGTAGAACTTGCCCTTGATGACGATCGGGTCGTCGAAGTTGAGGATCTGGACGCTCCTGATGTAGTGGTCGTCGTCCATCGGGTGGTCCATCTCCACCACGATGGGGGCCTGGGAGCCGTCCTCGACGACCGGTGGAATCGTGACCTTCGGGATGTGCAGCTTCTCCAGGTCGGTGAGGTTGTCCGGGTCGCCCGGCAACTGGATGCCCGCATGTGCGGCGTTGCCGAGCACCCCCGACGCGTACACCGGCACGGCCACCCCGCCCACCATCCAGTAGCGGAGGAAGCGCCGCCGGCTGAGACTCCCGTCGATATTCATGGTTGGACCCCTCTGGTTGCGTTGTCGGTATCGGGGCCGCGCCGGCGCGCGGGCGGCGGACGCTCCGCCCGCGCGCCGGCGCGGCCCCGTGACCTGTCTCGTCTCCCGCCGGTATCCGTCAGTTCAGCACCGTCTTCAGCGCCTCCGGGCTCGGGACCCAGCGGACCCCGTTGTTCTGGATCCCGGCCGCGAGGTCGGTGGTGACGACATCCCAGTCCATCGGGTCGGCCGAGGACGTGTCGATCAGCGTCGCCACCGGCTCCTTCTTGGTGGTGACCGCGGCGCGCGTGCCCTCGGGGTTGTAGGCGATGTTGTGCGGCCCGAGCCCGGTGAAGATGTTCTTGACCGCGACGTCGAGCTCGGTGTCGATGATGGTGACGATGTCCGACTTCCCGCCTTCGTTGGCGAACAGCCCGTAGCGCGGCCTGGCGGGGTTGATGTAGAGCCGGTTGGCGTCGGGTCCGGTCTCGATCACCTTCGCGAGCGTCAGGGTCTCCATGTCGAGGACCGCGACCGCCTCCGCCTTGCGCAGTCCGGCGTAGCACTTCGACGAGTCGGCGAGACAGGTGATGTTGCCGCCGCCGCCCGGGACCTCGATGTTCTTCACGAGCTCCGCCGTCCCGGTGTCGAAGACCGCCACCACGCCTTTCCCGGCCACCATGAAGTACCTGCCGTCGGGGGTCATCGCACCCGCCCGGCCGCCGGGGACCTCGACCATCCCGATCTCCTTCCGGCTCGCGACGTCGATGACGGCCATGCCCCGCGGGTCCTGCTGACAGGAGGTGAAGATCTTCGAGTCGTCCAGGGTGAACATCGCGTCGCGGGCGCCGTGGCAACTGAGCTCGACGACGTCGATCGGGCGCCGGGTGACGGTGCTCATCAGGGTGAGGTAGCCGTGCTCCTTGTCGAGGATGTTGCCGACCACCGCCAGCGGCCGGGTGTAGGCGAAGCCGACATGGAGCGGCGCGATGATCTTCCTGTCTCCCATGCTCAGGGGGAACTTGTCGACCACCTCCATGGTGGCGAGATCGATGGTCCAGAACGTGTCCGACTCGTAGCGTTGCGACGACCAGACATAGCGCGCGCCCGGGATCACCCACAGGTGATGGTTGCCGGTCTCGCCCATGTCGAGCTTCCGGATGGTCTCGCCCTTGTGGTAGTCGACCACGGACACGGTGGGCTCGCCCTGGTTGTCGATGAGGAAGTACCCGTCCATGCCCTTCACCGCATCCCAGTCCATGCGCCCGGTGTTCTGGGGGTCCAGGAAGACCAGCGACTGGTACTCCTCGACGCTCATTCCCTCGGTGGGCGCGCCGAACTTCTTGCCCATCCCCGCCGCGCTTCCGGCGGTCAGGCACAGCGCGAGCGCGCTCGCGCCGGCCACGATTCGACTGTCGAGCTTCATGCTTCTTCCTCCATTGTGGATCTACCGCCTGCCATCGCCGCGACGCCCCGCCGGGTGTCCGGCGCGGGCCCGCGGCCCGTTTCCTCACGACCTCGTCGCTGCCTTGTCGCTACATCATGTCGCTACATCATCAGGAGCTTCTGCCTGCGCTCGTTCCAGGTCATGCACGCAAACCACAGTACCATCAGGACGATCACCGCGCCCGCGGCCATCTCCCAGCCGACGTGGTCGGGCAGGAACACGGCCTCGCCCAGACGCTCCCCGCGTCCGCTCTCGGTGAGCCAGACGCGGAAGTACGAGGCGGAGAGCGCGAAGCAGGCGAGCGCCACCCAGAGCTTCAGGTGCCCTTCGCCGGCCCGCCACAGCGAGCCGGACGCGCAGCCCCCGGCGAGCGACATGCCGACGCCGAAGACGAAGCCGCCGAGCAGGCTGCCCAGCCAGAAGCTGTCGCGGACGAAGACCTCCCAGTCCTTGAAGTCGGTCCACTTCAGGTAGGTGAATCCGACGGTGCTGATCACGATCGCGATCGCCACCGCCCGGGTGGCGTCCGCGTGTCCGGTCATGAAGGGCTCGCGAAACGCCCGCACGAAGCAGAAGCGCGTGCGCTGCATGATGACGCCGATGACGAGGCCGAACCCGAGCAGCCCGGCCCGGGTCGTGTACTCCAGGCCGTCGTACACGAGAGCGAGCCCGGCCCCGACCGCGAGCACCCCGACGCCCGCGAGCGGCTGGAGCCTGCGCCAGGCGTCCGACGGACCGGAGGAGCCGGTCCGGCCCGGGCGGCTCATCCACTCCGGCAGCTCCAGGTAGCTCACCTCCCACACCAGCAGCTTGAGGCCGACGATGGCTCCGGCGAGGAGGCCGAGCATCATCGCGGGGCCTGCGAGCGAGAGCGCGCTGGTGGCGCTGAAGAAGCCGCCGATGTTGCAGCCGAAGGAGAGCGAGGCCCCGATGCCCATCAGGCACCCGCCGACCACGCCCTTGAGGAGCTCCCAGGGCGGCGCCCCCCGGACGCGGAACTGGCGCGCGAGCAGCGCGGCGGCGAGCGCTCCCCCGATGATTCCGAGGTTCAGCACCGAGGTCGAGTAGAGGTGCGGGGCGATGATCAGCGTATCGGTGGCGCCGGCCGCGTTCAGCAGCCAGTCGCCCCAGTTCCTCACGCCGTCCGCGACGCTCCAGGGCTTCTCCCACACGAAGAGCAGGATGCTGAGAAGGCCGAACAGGACGCCGCCCACCCACGCCGGCCACTGCCGGCCGAACAGCGTTCCGTATCCGGCGGCCAGGGCCCGGCCGAGCGGGCCGGGTGCGGCCTGAACGCCGGCCTGCGTCATCGTCCCCTCGCCGGGTGCCGAGGAACGCCGGGCCGGACGGGCGCCGCTGGCGGGTGGAACGAGCCCGAAGTGTGGAACGACTGGGGAATCTCCACGGGAGCCTCTCTCCTCTCCCGGCCGGACGGGCGACCCTACTCCGCCCGTCTCGAACGCCGCCATATCCCGCAAGGTATAACGGTCTGCGGAGAGCCTTGCGCCGAAGGGCGGGTGCCGTCCCTACCTTCCGAACTTCGTCCAGTAGGCGCCGAACAGCGTCTCTTCGGTGGGCCGGTCCTCCGGGATCGGTACCGCGAGGTGGGTGATGTTGAGGAAGTGGCGGTAGCTGAGGTTCTCGCTGATGCTGTTGCCCTGCCAGGTCCCGCAGCCCATGGACAGGGTGAAGTTGAGGCCGCTGTCGAAGCCGCCCCCGTTGCCGAAGGTGTGCGCCATGTTCACCAGGACCCGCGCGGTGTCGAGCTCCTCGGCGAGGCGGCGGGCCCGGGCGATCTCCCCGGTGTGGATGCCGACGGAGTGCCCCCTGCCCTTGAACTCCATGATCGCGCGGACCCTGTCGACGGCGTCGTCGAAGGACCCCGCTCGATACACCGTGAGGACCAGGGCGAGCTTCTCGTCGGAGAACGGGTAGTCCCGGCCCACCCCGGTCTCCTCGACCATGAAGAACTTCGCGGCGCGCGCCTCGCCGTCGAGCCCGCATTCGGCCGCGAACACGTCCGGGTCCTTCGCGATGACCCTGCGGTTGAGCTTGCCGTTCACCCAGAGGGTCTTGCGGATCGCCTCCTTCCCGGCCGCGCCGGCGAGGTACCCGCCGGCCCGCTCCAGCGCGGCGACGGCGGCGTCGTACACGTCGTCGAGGATGATCACCGAGTTCTCCGACGAGCACGACGTCGCGTTGTCGAAGCACTTGGACCTGCGGATCTTCGCCGCCGCCTCGTCCAGGTCCGCGCTCGAATCGATGATCACCGGGACGTTCCCGGCCCCGACCCCGATGGCCGGGGTGCCGCTGCGGTAGGCGTTGCGGACGTTGTTCTGCGAGCCGGTGACCACCACGAGGTCGCACGCGGCCATCAGCGCGCTGGTGAGGGGCTTGTCGACCGGCGGCGGCAGCACCTGCACGAGATCCGCCGGCGCGCCGATCTTCTCGAGCTCCGCGCGCATGAGGTCCACTGTGCGCGTGGTCGTCGCGAGCCCGGCCGGCGAGGGCGCGATGACGATGGCGTTCCGGCCCTTGAGCGCCATCATCGCCTTGTTCACCGGGGTCGCCGCCGGATTGGTGGACGGAGTGACCGCGCCGACCACCCCGACCGGCTTCGCGTACTTCACCAGCCCGAGCCCGGGCTGCTCCTCGATCACCCCGACGCTCTTCACCCGCATGAGGTCGCGAAGGGTGCCGAAGGTCTTGCGCTGGTTCTTGACCACCTTGTCGGGCGCGTTGCCGATGCCGGTGTCCTCGACCGCCATCCGGGCGAGGGCCTCGGCGTGCTCCGGCTTGTAGAGCGACCAGGCGATCGCGGTCACCGCCTCGTCGACCCGGGCCTGGTCCGAGTCCCTGAAGGCGTCCATGGCCGCGCGGGCGCGGCGCATCAGACCATCGACGGCCGCGACCGGATCGCGTTCGAACGGCTCGACCCTGGTGGTGGCTGGCTGGCTCATCGTGGACTCCCCCGGAAGGTGTGCGGATGCGCCATTGTACGCGGCGCCGCGCCGGTGTCCGGTCCAGGCCCGCCGCGGGCCGGAGCCGCCCCGCGCACATGGCGGCGGGTGCGGTTCGGTCCAGGCCCGCCGCGGGCCGGACTTGCCGCACCTCAGGCGACCGCGCGCCGCTCCTCGGGCTGCGCCTCGAACTGCTCTTCCTCGGTCGATCCGGCGAGCGCGCCGATCGAGCTCGCGCCGCCGGTGACCGCCTCGGTGACCGCGTCGAAGTAGCCGGCGCCGACTTCCCGCTGGTGCTTGTGGGCGGTGTAGCCGAGCGGCTCGGCCGCGAACTCCGCTTCCTGCAGCTCCACGTAGGCGCTCATCGCGCGGTCGCGGTACCCGCGCGCCAGCTCGAACATGCCGTGGTTGAGGACATGGAAGCCGGCGAGGGTGATGAACTGGTAGCGGTAGCCCATCTCCGCCAGCGAGTCCTGGAACCGCGCCACCGTGGCGTCGTCGAGGTTCGCCTTCCAGTTGAACGAGGGCGAGCAGTTGTAGGCGAGGCGCTTTCCCGGGAACCGCTCGTGGACCGCCCGGGCGAACTCGCGGGCCTCGCCGAGGTCCGGCTTCGACGTCTCGCACCACACCAGGTCCGCGTAGGGGGCGTAGGCGAGCCCCCGCGAGACCGCCTGCCCCATGCCGCACCGGACCTCGAAGAATCCCTCCACCGTGCGCTTGCCGGTGACGAAGGGCTGGTCGTTCGGGTCGACGTCGCTGGTGAGCAGCTTCGCGCCGAGCGCGTCGGTGCGCGCCACGAGCAGGGTGGGCACGCCGCAGACGTCGGCCGCGAGGCGCGCGGCGACGAGCTTCTGCACCGACTCGCGGGTGGGAAGCAGTACCTTGCCGCCCATGTGCCCGCACTTCTTCGCCGAGGAGAGCTGGTCCTCGAAGTGCACGCCGGCGGCGCCCGCGCCGATCATGTCCTTCATGAGCTCGAAGGCGTTCAGCACGCCGCCGAAGCCGGCCTCCGCGTCGGCGACGATGGGCAGGAACCAGTCGATGGAGCCGTCGCCCTCGGCGTGGTGGATCTGGTCCGCCCGGGCCAGGGCGCCGTTGATCCCGCGGATGAGATCGGGGGCGCTGTCGGCGGGGTACAGGCTCTGGTCCGGGTACATCTGCCCGGCGTTGTTGGCGTCGGCCGCCACCTGCCACCCGGAGAGGTAGATGGACTGGAGCCCCGCCCTGGCCATCTGCACCGCCTGGTTGCCGGTGACCGCGCCGAGCGCGCGCACGCAGGGCCCGGCCTCCAGCGCCTTCCACAGACGTTCCGCGCCCCGGCGCGCCAGGGTGTGCTCGATGTGGACCGAGCCGCGCAGGCGCACGACGTCGGCGGCGGAGTACCCGCGCTCGATGCCACGCCAGCGGGGGTCGTCCCGCCACTGCTGCTCGAGGGTGGCTGCCTCATGCTCTCGGTTCATGGCTCCGGTCTCCCTGCGGGGTGTCTTGCGCGGGCGGCGCCGCCCGCGCGATTGTGGGCCGCTCATGCTTGGGAAAATCCGTCCACAACACAACCCAATACACAGAATACTGAGTATTGTCCTTGTCAATACTGCCGTCGATCGGGCAGCCATTCCCGCCACCGCCCGGAGAGGCCGTACCGGCCCTCGGGGCGCCGGGTCGAGGGGGAATCCGGGAGCATGTCTCCGCTTGGCGGCAATCGCCGTCGCGTCACGCCGCGGCGCCCGGCGCTCCGCGCGTCCGCGAACGCAGGGCGAGCGCAAGCGGCGCCGCGGCGGCGGTCCACGCCGCGACGACGGCGGCGCCGGCGGCCACGTCCACCGCGTCGCCGAGCACGCCGACCGCGATTGGCGCCGCCGCGCTCGCCGCGGTGGTCACCGTGTAGAACAGCCCGAACGTCCTTGCCCGCCGCTCCTCGTGGGCGAGCTCGCCGACGGCGGCGTACAGCGCCGACGACGTCCCGTTGAGCGCGAGCCCGATCGGCGCGAGCAGCACCCACAGCGCGCCCATGGGCGCCGCGATGGCGGCGGCGATGCCGAGCGCCGTCGCCACCTCGGTAATCACGATGGTCCGAACGGTCCCGAGCCGCTCGGCGAGGAAGCCGCAGGCGAGCTTCCCGGCCGCGCCGCCGGCGAAGATCAGCATGACGCCGAAGCCCACGTGCTCCACCGGCAGGCCCTTCTCCACCATCAGGAACGGCGCGAGCAGCAGGAACCCGCTGCGCGACGATGCGTCGATGAGTGCGATTGCGCAGAGCAGCGTGAAGTCGCGACGGTTGGCGATCCCCCACCCCCGCGGTGCGTCCGCCGGCGATCCGGGCGCGTTCTCGCCGTCCAGGAGCCGCTTGAGCGACAGGTGCGCGCCGAGCGCGACGACGGCCATCGCGACGCCGCACGACCACGACGACATCCGCCAGCCGGCGACCCCGATGCCGATCGCGAGCAGGGCGGGGACGATGGCCTTGCCGGCGTCCCCGGCGAAGTTGTACAGGCCGAGCGCCGTCCGGGACCCGTCGCCCCGATACGCGCGGCTTACCAGGCTCGACGCGAGCGGGTGCTGCACGCTCGAGCCGAGCCCGGCCACGAGCACCGCCAGCAGCAGGGCCCGGAATCCGTCCGCCTCGGCCAGCAGCAGCCAGCCGACCGCGGTCCCCAGCGTTCCGAGTGCGAGGAGACGACGTTCGCCGAGCCGTTCGGAGACGAGCCCGAACGGAATCTGGCCCACCGTCATCGCGACGTAGAAGGCGCTCTTCAGCGCTCCGGCCCGGGTCAGCGACAGTCCGAATGCCTGCGCCCACAGCGGCAGGAGGACGAGCAGGGCCTCGGCCAGGCCGTCGTGGGCGGCGTGGGCGGTCGAGCACGAGGCGAGAATCGGGCGCGGCGGGCCGCGGCGGGAGGAAGACATCGCGCGCCCGAGGCTACCGGGAAACGGCCGTGCGAGCCATCGAACCGGATGCGCCCGCAGGACCATTCAAAAGTCGCGGTCATTGGCCGCCCGACCGGAAGATCGCACGGTGACGGGCGGTCTTTCGGCATCGAAGGCCCGGACCGAGGGCCTGATGAACCGTTCATCCCGACTTCTGGAGAGCCCTGGATGCGCCCGGACCGCGCCGCAGGACCATATTTTTGTCGTATTCGAGTGTCGGAAACCGGTGCGAAGTCGCCTGCGGCGAGGACACCGGGAGCTCCAGGAGGCTCAACCTGGCACACGGACCACGAATCGCGTCCACAAATGGGCCGCTTTCGCATGCCTCGGCGCCCTCCGCCCTCCGGGCCAACAAAAAACGAGTCCTGGACCGCGCCGCGGGTTCGTTGACTTTCGGTGCGCCCGCTCCTACCGTTGCCTTCCCCCGCGTACCATAGCCGGCGTCGACGACGCAGCGGACCGTGGCCGGACCCGACAACCCGCAAGGTTCCAGAAGGCGTCGCCCGTGCCCAAGCTGCTCGAAGTCGAGAACCTTCGCACCTGGTTCCACACCACCGAAGGCACCGTCAAGGCCGTCGACGGCATCACCTACGCCGTGAGCGAGGGCGAGACGGTGGCGATCGTCGGCGAGTCGGGCTGCGGCAAGTCGGTCGGCGCGATGTCGATCCTGCGGCTCATCCCGCACCCGCCGGGCGAGATCCTCGCGGGCAGCCGCATCGTCTTCGGCGGCAGGGACATTCTCGCAATGAGCGACGACGAGATCCGGCACGTGCGCGGCGGCCGGATCTCCATGGTGTTCCAGGAGCCCATGACCTCGCTCAACCCGGTGCTGACCATCGGACTGCAGCTCACCGAGACGATGATGCTGCACCTCGGCCTCGGCCAGGCCGAGGCGGACCATCGGGCCGCGGAGCTGCTCGGGATGGTGGGCATCGGCGAGCCGGAGCGGCGCCTGAAGCAGTACCCGCACCACTTCAGCGGCGGCATGCGCCAGCGGGTGATGATCGCGCTGGCCCTCTCGTGCAACCCCAGGCTCATCATCGCCGACGAGCCCACCACCGCCCTCGACGTGACGATCCAGGCCCAGATCCTGGAGCTGATGCGCAGCCTCACCAGGCAGATGGGGGTGGCGCTCATCGTGATCACCCACAACCTCGGCGTGGTCGCGCGCTACGCCGAGCGGGTCATCGTGATGTACGCGGGCAGGATCGTGGAGTCCGGGACCGCCGACCAGATTTATCACCGCCCCCGCCACCCCTATACCATCGGGCTGCTGAACTCGGTGCCGCGCATGGACGTGCGCCGCGGCAAGCGCCTGGTGCCGATCGAGGGCCAGCCCCCGGACCTGACCCGGCTCGACGACGGCTGCGCGTACCGGCCCCGCTGCCGCTGGGCGGTCGAGGCCTGCGCCCGGTCGTTTCCCGCCCTGGAGGCGGTCGGAGACGGCCAGGCCGCCGCGTGCTTCCGCGCGAACGAGCTCGAGTTCGACCTCGACGAGGCGAGCGGCGCATGAGCGCACCGGCCGCCGCTCCCGCACCGGCCGTCGGCGGCGGCATCGCCAGGGGCGACACCATTCTCGAGATCAGGGACCTCAGGAAGTACTTCCCGGTCACCGAAGGGCTGGTGTTCCAGAAGACCGTCGGCAACGTCAAGGCGGTCGACGGCGTGAGCTTCAGCATCAGGAAGGGCGAAACCCTCGGACTGGTGGGAGAGTCGGGCTGCGGCAAGACCACCACCGGGCGCTGCGTGCTCCAGCTCGACCGGCCCACCTCGGGCGAGGTCGTGTTCGAGGGCGTCAACCTGGAGCGGCTCTCGAACCGGGAGCTCATCCCCTGGCGGCGGAAGGTCCAGGTCATCTTCCAGGACCCGTACAGCTCGCTGAACCCCCGCATGAAGATCGGCTCCATCCTGGGCGAGCCGATGCGCATCCACGGCGTCGAGCCGGACCCGAGCCGGCGCGGCCAGCGGATTGCCGAGCTCCTCGGCGTCTGCGGGCTGCCCGCGAGGTTCGCCGACCGCTACCCGCACGAGATGAGCGGCGGCCAGCGCCAGCGGGTGGGGATCGCCCGGGCGCTGTGCCTGAACCCGGACTTCATCATCTGCGACGAGGCGGTCTCGGCGCTCGACGTGTCCATCCAGGCCCAGGTCATCAACCTGCTGGAGGACCTGCGCGAGGAGTTCGACCTCACCTACCTGTTCATCGCCCACGACCTGAGCGTCGTCCACCATATCTGCGACCGCGTCGCGGTGATGTATCTCGGAAAGATCGTCGAGCTGGCCGAATCGGACGAGCTGTTCGACAATCCTCTTCATCCGTATACCCGGGCGCTGCTCTCGGCGGTGCCCATCCCGGACCCCAGGATCGAGGCGCAGCGCGCGCACCGGACGCTCAAGGGCGAGGTCCCGAGCCCGCTCGACCCGCCGTCCGGGTGCGTGTTCCATCCGCGCTGCACGCTGGCGGTGGACGGATGCCGGAGCGCCGTCCCGGAGCTGCGCGAGCTGCGCCCGGGCCACTGGGTGGCGTGCCCGGAGGTATCGTAAGGCCCGCTCTCGAATATGCCGCCGACGGACCGGCGGCGTGTCAATGGAAGTGCAACGGAGCTGCATTCAGCCCACGAGGAGGAACGAAGAATGAAGAGCCACGTATCGGGCCCCAGAGCCGGGACCGTCGCCTCGCTGCTTCTCGGCGGCGCGGTCGGTCTCGGTCTCGGCGCCCAGACCGCGACAGCCGAGGATGTGCAGGAAGGCGGTACCCTGAACTTCGTCGTTGCCGGCGAGGCGCCGTCGAAGGACGGGCACCGCGAGCAGACCTATGCGCTCATCCATCCCTACGCACCGTTCTACAGCCTGCTGATCCGGGTCAATCCGGAGGATCCCCAGTCCTCGGACTTCGTGTGCGATCTCTGCGTCGGGGACGTGCCGGAGCCGACCGACGGCGGCAGGACGTACACGTTCCGGATCAAGGAAGGGGTGACCTTCCACGACGGGCAGCCGATGACCGCGCGGGACGTCAAGGCGAGCTACGACAAGATCATCTTCCCGCCCGAGGGGGTGCCGAGCTCGCGCAAGACGTTCTTCAACATGGTCGATTCGGTCGAGGCGCCCGACGACGCCACCGTCGTGTTCCGCCTGAAGTTCGCCTCCGGCGCCTTCCTGCCGGCGCTCGCGACCCCGTTCAACTGGATCTACAGCAAGAAGGATCTGGAGGAGCACGGCTACGACTGGCACAAGGACAACGTGAACGGCACCGGTCCGTTCAAGTTCGTTGAGCACCAGCCCGGGGCGTTCGTCGACGGCGTGCGCAACGAGAGCTACCACCACGAGGGGCAGCCCTACCTCGACGGCTTCAGGGCCATCATCGCCAAGGACATGGCGGTACGCATCCAGGCGATCCGCGGCGACCGGGCCGCCATCGAGTTCCGCGGCTTTCCGCCGCAGGCGCGCGATGACCTGGTGAACGCGCTCGGCGACCGGATCATGGTCCAGGAGAGCGACTGGAAC
Organism: Gammaproteobacteria bacterium; assembly: GCA_965202735.1. Lineage (GTDB taxonomy): Bacteria > Pseudomonadota > Gammaproteobacteria > HK1 > HK1 > HK1. The sequence goes on along the minus strand of OZ241844.1, from coordinate 3,289,997 downwards.
TGCGTGCTCCTGTACACCCCGAACCATGCGCGCAAGCCCTTCGACGACCCGCGCGTGCGCCGCGCCCTCTCCCTCGCCGTGGACCGATGGGGCGGCTCGAAGTACCTGTCCCGGATCGCGATCGTGAAGACGGTGGGCGGGGTCGTGTTCCCGGGTCATCCGCTGGCCGCGACCGACGCGGAGCTCGAGCAGCTCGCGGGCTACGGCCGCGACCTCGAAGCCTCCCGCGCGCAGGCGCGCGCCCTGCTCGAGGAGGCGGGCGTGGGCGAGCTGACCATCGACTACAACAACCGGGGCGTCGACCAGCCGTACAAGGTCGTCGGCACGTGGCTCATCGACCAGTGGGCGAAGATCGGCGTGAAGGCCGAGCAGCAGGTGCGGCCGAGCCCGCAGTTCTACGCGGTGCTGCGCAACTCGAAGGAGTTCGACGTCTCCATCGACTTCAACTGCCAGTCGGTCGTCAACCCCATCGCGGACGTCACCAAGTTCCTGGGCAGCGCGGGCAACAACTATGCGCAGTACGAGGATCAGGCCCTCGAGGACCTCTACGACGAGCTCGCCCGGGCGCCGACGTTCGACGAGCAGCGCGCCCTCATACGCAAGTACGAGCGGATTGCGCTCGACGAGCAGGCGCACCTGGGCGTCACCCTGTGGTGGTACAAGATCAATCCCCACCGCTCCTACGTGAAGGGGTGGAAGATTGCTCCCAGCCACTACCTCAACCAGCAGCTCGACAATGTCTGGCTGGACAAGTCGCTGATGTGAAGTCCGAACGCCGGCGCCTCCGTTCGCGGGGGCGCCGGCGGCGGCGGATCCAGTGTCCCAGTACATCCTGAAGCGCCTGCTGCTGATGATCCCGACCCTGGTCGGGGCGGCGCTTCTCGTCTTCTTCCTGCTCCGGATGCTCCCCGGCGACGTGTGCGAGGTCCGCCTCGCGGGCACCGGGCTGTACGTGTCGCAGGAGGAGATCGACCTCTGCCGCGCGGACCTCGGCCTCGACGACCCGCTGCACGAGCAGTTCCTGGCCTTCGTCGGGGGCTACTTCATCGGCGATCTGGGCACGTCGATGTGGACCGGCCAGCCCGTCGTCCACGAGATCCAGGTGCGCTTCAAGCTCTCGTTGCAGCTTGCGATCATGGCGACGCTGGTCGCGGTGATCATCGCGCTTCCGCTCGGCATCATCTCGGCCGTCAAGCAGGATACCTGGATCGACTACGGGGTCCGGGCCTTCAGCATCGCCGGCATCGCGGTCCCCTCGTTCTGGCTCGGCATCATGATCATCCTGGGGCTGCTGATCGCCACCCAGGCGCTGTTCGGCACGGGATGGATGCCGCCCATCAACTACGTCTCCCCGTTCGAGGACCCGATCGGGAACCTCGCCCAGCTCATCTGGCCCGCCGTCGCCACCGGCTACCGGTACTCGGCGGTCGCCACCCGCATGACGCGGTCGGCGATGCTCGAGGTGCTGCGCGAGGACTACGTGCGCACCGCGCGCGCGAAGGGACTGGTCGAGAAGGTGGTCATCAACCGGCACGCGCTGAAGAACGCCCTGCTCCCGGTGGTGACGATCATCGCCATCGAGTTCGCCTTCCTCATGGGCGGCCTCGTGGTCACCGAGCAGGTCTTCAACCTGAACGGCATCGGGAAGCTGTTCGTGGACTCGGTCGGCAACCAGGACTTCGCCCTGACCCAGCACCTCGTCATGCTGGTCGTGGTGGTCTTCCTGCTGACGAACCTGGTGGTGGACGTCTTCTACGCGTGGCTGGACCCGCGCATCCGCTACAGCTAGGACCGGATCCATGGCGACTTCGCAGACCTTCATCGACACCACCGGCCTCGACGAGCTGAAGAAGCCGCTCGCGCGGCGTCTGTGGGACCTCGCGCGCCGCCAGCCGCTCGGGGCGGCCGGCGCATTCGTCGTGGTCCTGATGGTGTTCGCGGCGGCGACGGCGGGCATCCTCACGCCCTTCGACCCCGAACGCGCGTCCCTGGAGCACATGCTCACCCCGCCGGGCGGCCAGTTCCTGATGGGCACCGACGAATTCGGCCGCGACATCCTGACGCGCGTCCTCCACGGAGCCCGTACCGCGCTGTTCATCGGGCTGGTCTCCGCGTTCCTGGGCGCGACGGCCGGCCTGGTCATCGGTGTCGCGAGCGCCTACTTCGGCGGGCTGTTCGACCTGATCGTCCAGCGGATCGTGGACATCTTCCTCGCCTTCCCGCTCATCATCATGGCGCTGGCGGTCGTGGCGACCCTCGGACCCGGCGTGCAGAACGTGATCATCGCGATCGTCGTCCCCTTCATCCCCCAGTGCGCCCGGGTGGTGCGTTCCAGCGCGCTCTCGATCCGCGAGATCCCCTACGTGGACGCCGCGCGCGCCCTCGGGTACAGCCATGCGCGCATCATCCTGCGCCACATGGCGCCCAACGTGATGGCTCCGTTCCTCATCATGCTGACCTACTTCGTGGGCCAGGCCATCCTGCTCGAGGCGGTGCTCTCCTACCTCGGCATGGGCGTGCAGGACCCGACGCCGGCGTGGGGGCTGATGCTCAAGGGCGCGGCGGTGGAGTTCATCGAGAGCGCGCCGTGGCTCTCGATATTCCCGGGCCTCGCCATCACCCTCGCGGTGTTCGGGTTCAACCTCTTCGGCGACGCGCTGCGCGACCTGCTGGACCCGAAGCTGCGTTCGCGCTGACACCGGCGCGCCGACACCGGACGGCCGAGGCGAGGAGCAGACCCAATGGAGATCGAGGCGCTCGCCTTCGATGTCTTCGGCACCGTCGTGGACTGGCGGTCGGGCATCGTTCGCGAGGGCCGCGCGCTCGGCGGACGCCTCGGTGTCGAGGCCGACTGGGAGGCGTTCGCGGACGCCTGGCGCGGGATGTACCAGCCCGCGATGGAGCGGGTGCGAAGCGGCGAGCGCGCATGGGTGCGGCTCGACGACCTGCACCGAGAGAGCCTGTGCGAGCTCGTGGAGCGGTTCGGCATCGGGGGGCTCGACGAGGCCGGAATCGACCACTTCAACCGCGCCTGGCACCGCCTCGATCCGTGGCCGGACGCCGTGGAAGGTCTCACCGCCCTGCGCCGGCGCTTCATCACCGCCACCTGCTCGAACGGCAACGTCGCGATGATGGTGAACATGGCGAAGCGCGCGGGCCTGCCGTGGGACGCGATCCTCGGAGCCGAGCCCTGCCGCGCGTACAAGCCCTTGCCGCAAGCCTATCTCGGCACCTGCGCGTACCTGGACCTCCCGCCGGAGCGCGTGCTGATGGTCGCGGCCCACAACGACGACCTCGTGCACGCCGCCTCCCACGGGATGCGCACCGCCTTCGTCGCCCGTCCCACCGAGTACGGGCCGCATCAGAGCCGGGACTTCAGGGCCGAGCACGACTTCGACTTCGTCGCCGGCGATTTCGTCGATCTGGCGGCGAAGCTGGGCGCCGCCTGACGGGGCTACGGGCGGGCCGGTTCCGGGGGGCTACGGGCGGGTCCCCGTCCAGAGATACGGGCGGATCGCCCAAAGGGCAGTACGGGCGGTCCGTCCCGGGGCTGCGGGCGGGCTGCTCCGGAGGGACGAGCAGACCGCCCCCAAGGGGGTACGCCCAAACGGTCGCGGACGGGCGGGCCGTCCCGGGTCGCTCAGGAGGCGACGTATGCCGCCTCCCCCTCGCGTACTCGCGCGCTCACATGCTGACGCCGGCGGACGACGCGGGCGACGGCATCCTTTCTCTCGTCATGGTTCCGGCCGGCCCGCACCCCCGTCACCGCCGCGCACACGTCGTCGGGCGTGAGCCCCTGGAGTACCTGCGAGGCTTCGATCAGGCGTGGCGCGGAGCCGGCCTCCAGGGCCAGGAGCTCCACCCGGAGCTCCCTCGTGCCCTTGCGGCCGTGCAGTCGCCACATCTCGCGCACTCCCATCTCCCCGTAGCGGGCGGCCTTGCCTTCGTCGGCGCTGGTGATCTCGACCTCGACCACCAGGTCCGGCGCCGTGCGCTCCACGAAGGCGTCCTCCGCCTCGTCGCCCTCTTCCAGTGCGGCGAAGTACCGCCGGGCCCGATCCCCGACGTAGAAGGCGCAGTCCGGCTCCATCCCCGTGCCGGGGGGCTCGTCGGGCCTTCGCAGGCGGGTGCTCCGCAGCCCCTTGGTCACGCCGGCGATGAGGCTCCCGGCCGCATCGACGACGTCGTCGAGGATCTTCGACAGGTCTTCATGGGGATACGAGGGCGACATCAGGGTGATGACCCCCCGCACCGGGTCGAGGCAGACCCGCCGGAAGTGGCGGCTCCAGTCGATGGCGGCGAGCGCGGCGATGGTGCCGGCATCGGCGCGCAGGACGTGGACGGTGGAGCCGAGCGGCCCGGTGTGCGTCGTGGCGGCCTCGCTCATGATGCGCGTCCTCGATCGGTGCCCGGCGCCGAAGCGGCAAGGCAGGCACACCCGAGTCTGCGGCGTCGATACCGGTGTGTCCACACGATTCGGGACGGCTGCGGGAGCGGCGCCGCTGCACGAGCCCCGCCCATCCGCTACCATCCCGCCACTTCCCACGAGGATCCCCATCATGACCGGAATCACCCGCCGACTCGCGGAATTCGTCGCCGGAATCGACTTCGCGTCGCTCGATCCGGAGGTCGTCGAGCGCACCCGGATGCTGCTCATGGACCAGGTCGGCATCTCCATTCGCGGGCGCAACGACGCGGGGCTGAGCGCCTCGATGGCGGCGGCGCTGCGACACCTCGGGCTCGGCTCCGGAAACGCGAGCGTCATCGGCGACGGCGCCGCCTACTCGCCTCCCGCCGCGGCGCTGTTCAACGGCAACCTCGGCCACTCGCTCGACTTCGACGACACCCACGCGAGCGGCTCGATCCATCCGAGCGCGCCGATCGTGCCGGCGGCGCTGGCCGCGGCGGAGATGGTCGGGGCGAACGGCCGCACCGTGGCCGCGGCCATCGTCGCCGGGTACGAGGTGCAGATTCGCCTGAGCCTCGCCCTCGGGCCCTCCGACCACTATCGGCAGGGGTTCCACCCGACGCCCACGTGCGGCGTGTTCGGCGCCGCGGCGGCCGCCGGCCGGGTGCTGGGGCTCGACGCCTCGCGGATGGAGGACGCGTTCGGGCTGTGCGGCAGCCTCGCCGCCGGCTCGATGCAGTTCCTCGTCGACGGCGCGTGGAACAAGCCGTTCCATACCGGCTACGCCGCGATGAACGGGCTCATCGCGGCCTGCATGGCGCGGGAGGGATTCCGCGGCGCGCGCGAAGCGATCGAGGGCCGGGCCGGCTTCCTTCATGCCTACGCGCCGAACGCGAACCCGAGCCTCGCCGACGCGGGCCTCGGCGAGCGGTGGGAGACGCTGCGCATCGCGATCAAGCCGTATCCGTCCTGCCGGTACAGCCACGCGCCGGTCGACGCGCTGCTCGCGCTCCGCGACGAGCACGGCATCGACTGGCGGGAGGTCGAGTCGGTGGAAGTCGGACTCTCGCGCACCGGCTGGGACATCATCGGGGATCCGGAAGAAGAGAAGCAGCGGCCCACGTCCTATGTCGACGGACAGTTCTCGATGCCGTTCTGCGCCGCGGTGGCGCTGCGCGACGGCGCCCTCACCTGGGACTCCTACCGCACCCACGTCGGCGACCGGGAGACCCTCGATCTCTGCCGGCGCGTCCGCACCGTGGTCGACGACCGGGCCGAGGCGGACTTCCCGGACCGGATGGCCGGGCTCGCCCGGGTGACGACCGGGCGCGGGACATACGAGCGGTACGTGCGGATACCGAAAGGCGAGCCCGAGAACTTCCTCTCGCGCGAGGAGCTGAAGGCGAAGTTCGACGGACTCGCGGCCCCCTGGATGGGCGCGAACCGGCGCGACGCCCTCGCCGAGGCGCTGCTCGCCATCGACGAGGTCGACGACGTCGCGGAGGTCCTCCGCATGACCCGTCCGGTCGAGCCGGCAGCGGCGGCGGGCGGCCGGCATCCGTGATCGGCGAAGGCCAGGGACGCCGGCGAAGACCGGGGAGGAGGGACAGCATGTCCGTCGTACGCAAGGCAGTGGGCGAGCGCCGGTACCGGGAATCGTTCGGCCGGTACTTCGAGGACTTCGAGGTCGGGGACATCTACGAGCACCGCCCCGGGCGCACCATCACCGAGAGCGACAATACCTGGTTCACCCTGCTCACGATGAACCAGCACCCGCTGCACTTCGACAGGGAGTACGCGGCGAAGAGCGAGTTCGGACGCCCGCTGGTCAACTCCTGCCTGACGCTGTCCATGGTGGCGGGCATGAGCGTGAGCGACCTCTCGCAGAAGACCATCGCGAATCTCGGGTGGGACCGGATCAGGCTCTCCGCCCCGGTCTTCGTCGGCGATACCATCTACGCGGAGAGCGAGGTCCTCGCGAAGCGGGAGTCGAAGTCGCGCCCCACCCAGGGCATCGTGACCGCGCGCACCGTCGGGAAGAAGGCGGACGGCACGGAGTTCATCTCCTACGAGCGGGCGTTCCTGGTCCCGAAGACCGGCCACGCGGTCGATGACGCCGCCAGCTATTGAGGCTGGAACCGCGCCTCGGGACGCTGACGAGCATCGCCTTGCCGCGTGTCGAGCACACCATTGCGCAGGATCGGGCTCCCTTCCGGGTGCGGCTGGCGACCTTGTTTCGAGCCCCGTCCCTGCCGGCGGGCAGCCCGTCACCAATGTCCCGCGGCGCCACGCCCATCCGTGATCGGTGCATGCCACCACGCCCACGCGGCGCCCGCGACTTCCGGAGATGATGATGACAGCAGCCCCCGAAGCATCGATCCCCAACTACGACGAGTCCCTGATCCTCGACTCCGTCGATCGCTTCCTCGAGCGCGACGTGCGCCCGCACGTGCGCGAGCTCGAGGAGAACGACGTCTGGCCGGAGGCGATCGTCGAGAAGATGAAGGAGCTCGGACTCTTCGGCGCGACCATCGGGGAGGAGTACGGGGGGCTCGGGCTGTCGGCCTCGCTCTATACCCGGATCGTCGAGCGCGTCTCCGCGGTGTGGATGTCGGTGTCCGGCATCTTCAACTCGCACCTCATCATGGCCGCCGCCATCGAGCGTCACGGTACCGAAGCCCAGAAGCGGCGCTACCTGCCGCGGTGCGCGAGCGGCGAGCTGCGCGGCGCCATCGCCCTGACCGAGCCCGACTGCGGGACGGACCTTCAGGGGATCCGCACCCGGGCGGACAGGCGCGACGGCCGCTACGTGGTGAACGGCGCCAAGATGTGGATCACCAACAGCGTGCACGGAAACATCCTCACCGCGCTGGTGAAGACCGACCCGGACGCCGACCCCCCGCACCGGGGCATGAGCCTGCTCATCGTGGAGAAGGGCTCCCCCGGCTTCGAGGTCGCGCGCAAGCTCAGGAAGCTCGGCTACCGGGGCATCGACACCGGCGAGCTCGTCTTCAACGACTGCGAGGTCCCGGAGGAGAACCTCGTCGGGGGAGAGGAGGGCCGCGGCCTCCAGCAGATCCTCGGCGGCCTGGGGCTCGGCCGGATCAACGTCGCCGCCCGCGGATGCGGCATCGCCCGCGCCTGCCTGGAGGAGAGCGTCGCCTACGCGCAGGTGCGCAGGACCTTCGGGAAGCCCATCTGCGAGCACCAGTCGATCCAGATCAAGCTCGCGGAGATGGCGACCCGGCTCGAGGCCTCGCGCCTCCTCACCGAGTCCGCCGCCCACGCCTACGACACCGGCATGCGCTGCGACATGGAGGCGGGGATGGCCAAGCTCTTCGCCACCGAGACCGCGATCTTCAACGCCACCGAGGCGATGCGCATCCACGGCGCCTACGGCTACTCCAGGGAGTTCGACATCGAGCGCTACTACCGCGACGCCCCGCTGCTCGCGATCGGCGAAGGGACCAACGAGCTGCAGCGGATCATCATCGCCAGGGAGCTCGTGAAGCGGAATCCGGCGTAGCTCGAGCGAGGTCCGGAACCCGTCGATGCGCCCGCAGCATTCGTACCTGACCCCGGCTCCGGAGCGCTCCCGCCGATTCTGGGGTCTGGTGGGTGCTGCCGTGCCGGCCGGTCCTTCCTGCACCCTTCCCCTTTGCCTCTGCATTCGGGAAGTGCGCGGAGCGTAGGCCGGGCACGACGATGCAACGGCAATGCCCACCGGATTCGAGGGGGCCGGCGACATCCCGCCGCCCCGCGCGCCCGCCATGACGCTGCCCCTCGAAGGCGTCCGCGTCCTCGCCGTCGAGCAGTACGGCGCCGGCCCCTTCGGCACCCTGTTCCTCGCCGATCAGGGTGCGGAGGTCGTCAAGATCGAGCCGCCGCGGGGCGGCGACTTCTCGCGCGACGTCGGGCCGTTCTATTTCGCCGAGCACGACAGCGTGTTCTTCCACGCGTTCAACCGGAACAAGAAGAGCATGACCCTCGATCTCCGCCACCCGGAGGGAAAGGCGATCCTGCATGCGCTCGCCGGCTCGGCGCACGCCCTCGCCTCGAACCTGCGCGGGGATGTCCCGGAGAAGCTCGGGCTCACCTACAGGCACCTGCGGGCGCACAATCCGCGCATCGTCTGCGCACACCTGAGCGCCTACGGCCGCACCGGGCCGCGCGCGGGCTGGCCGGGCTTCGACTACCTGATGCAGGCGGAGGCCGGCTGGTTCGCCCTGACCGGTGAGCCGGAAGGCCCGCCGGCGCGTTCCGGCCTCTCCGTCGTCGACCTGATGACCGGGCTGGGGCTCGCCTACGCGGTGCTCGCCGGCATCGTCGGCGCCCGCGCGAGCGGCGCGGGGCGCGACCTCGACGTGAGCCTCTTCGACATGGCGCTGCACAACCTGAGCTACCCCGCCGCGTGGTACCTGAACGAAGGCCACGTCACGGAGCGCCTCCCCCGCTCCGCGCATCCGTCGCTCACCCCGTGCCAGCTCTACCGCACCGCCGACGGCTGGATCTACATCATGTGCAACAAGGAGAAGTTCTGGCCGGCGCTGTGCGGGAAGCTCGACCGGCCGGAGTGGGCCGCCGACCCGCGGTTCGTCAGCTTCGGGGAACGTCTGGCGAACCGGGACCTCGTCACCGAGCTCCTGGACGAGGCCCTGTCGCCGCGCACCACCGCCGAGTGGCTCTCGCACTTCGCCGGCGTGGTGCCCGCCGCCCCCATCCACGGCCTCGCCGAGGCGCTCGACAGCCCGTTCGTGGCCGAGCGCGCGGGGATCCAGCATCTGGCGCATCCGGTCCGAGGCGACATCCGCCTCGTCGCGCCGCCGGTGAGGGCCGGCGAGCCGGCGCCGAACCGGGCGGCGCCCGCCCTCGGCGCACACACCGACGCCCTGCTTGCGGAGATCGGCTACGGCTCCGAGGCGATCCGCCGCCTGCGCGACGCGGGGGTGGTCTGAGCCGCGCGGCACGCGATGCTCGGGATGAGGGTCCCGACTTGCGGTTTCCCCCGGAATGGCCATCGGTTCCCTGGTGGCGCCGCCTCTCACTCCCGCCAGTATTCGCCCATCTCCCGGCGGCATCTCTCCAGGTTGTCGATGTTGTCGACCACCGGCCGGCCGCCGCGCGCCACGATCATGCCGACCAGCAACTCGGCCAGGGCGGCCGCGCCGACATAGGACTGGAAGAAGCTCGGGCTCCGGACCGGGAAGAGCAGGAGATCGTCGGAACGGGAGGCGAGCGGCGAGGTACGCCGGTCGGTGATGCCGACCACGCGCGCGCCGGCCTCGCGGGCGCGCCGGACGACCTCGATGGTGCCGGCCGACGAGGGCTCGATGGAGATCGCGACGACGGCGTCCTCGGGCGTCAGGGCCTCGACCAGGTAGGACAGCTCGCCGTTGTGCCGCACCAGCAGGCGCCAGTTGCGGAACCCCATGGCCGCGAGATAGTGGAGGTAGTTGGCGAAGGCGTGCGACGAATGCATGCCGACCACGAGGACGGTGCGCGCGCTGGCCAGGGCCGTGACCGCACGATCGAGCACGCCGCGGTCGATATGGTCGAAGAGCGTCCCGATGTTGCCGAGGGCGGACTGCCGGAACGCGTCGATGGCATGGTCCATCGGAGCTTCGGCGGCAACCTTTTGCAGGCGGCCGGCCTTGATCGAAACCCCTTCGGAGAACCGGTTGATGGTGTCGCGGTAGAGGCCGCGGAACTCGTCGTAGGTCGAGAAGTCGAGCGCCCGGGCGAGGCGCTGCAGGGTGCTGGGCGGGACGTCCGCATTGGCCGCAACCCGGCGCATCGACAGGGTGGCGACTTCGATCGGGTGCTCCAGAATGTAGGCGGCGCACTTCTTGAGCTGACGCGGAAGCTTCGGATAGGCCCTCGTCAGGCGGTCTGCGCCGTCGCGGAACTGCAGATGCATCACTGTCGCAGTCCTTGCGGTGCGGGGTGTACGGAGGCGTCCCGGTCGCCGGCATTCGCACCGAGTGATGCCCGGACGGCGGTCCCGGGGCTCGAGCCGGGCATGACGATGCCCTCGCGCGCTGTGCGGAAACCGCGGGCCGATCCGTTCCGATCGGTCCTCATGACCGTCGGGGGAGCGTTGCAAATCCGTCCCGGACCGTCAACACGACCCCCGGAACACGACCCCTGGAACACACGGCGATTCCCGCCAGCGCCCGGAGAGGCCCCGTGCCGTGGTCGGATTCCGGCGCGGTCCCGGCCCTCGGGGCGCCGGGTCGAGGGGAGTTCGGGAGCCTGTCTCCGCCTGGCGGGAATTGCTGCTGGACACACGCTGGACCCACGACCTCCGGACGCCCGAACCCCTGGGGCCGCGATGCGGCGGGCGGGGCCGGATGCGGACACGACCTCCGGACGCCCGGACCCCTGGGCGCGAGTGTGGCCGGGGTGAGCGCCAGTGCGCACCGACGCGACGAAGAGAGCGCATCGTTTGATTCATGTTGACAATTCATAAGAATCGTTCGATGCTTGCCGTGAAACGGCTTTCATGCTTCGGGGTGGTCCGGCACGGCGGGGACCATGAACGTCCGGAGACGTGCGACACACATCCACGCACACGGCAGGAGGGACGGATCAATGAGCAAGCTCACGTATCTCGCCGGACAGCTCGAGAGCGGACGCATCTCGCGCCGGCAGTTCATGGGACGCGCGGCCGCCGCGGGAATGTCGCTCCCGGCCGCGTCCATGATGGCGCTCGGGACGGCCCGGGCGGCAGCCCCCAGGCAAGGCGGAACCCTTCGTCTCGGGATCGCGGATTTCGCGACGACGGACTCTCTGGACCCGTCGTTGCTGGATACCCGCATGCAGCAGCACCTCACCTGGCAGCTCAGGAACAACCTGGTCGAGGTCGGCCCGGGTGGAATGCTCGTTCCCGAGCTCGCGGAGAGCTGGGACGGGTCCGACGATGCGGTGCGATGGCGCTTCACGTTGCGCAGGGGCGTGGAGTTTCACAATGGCAAGTCGCTCGCGCCGGAGGACGTGATCCATTCCATGAACCTCCACACCGGGGAGGATTCGAAGTCGTCGGCCAAGCCCTTCGTCGAACAGATCTCCGACATGCGGAAGACCGCGCCCGGCGAGGTGACGTTCACGTTGAAGAGCGGCAACCGGGACTTTCCGGCGATCCTGGGCCTGTACAACCTGTGCATCGTCCCGGACGGAACGGTGGACTTCAGCGAGGGGATCGGCACGGGCGGCTACGTGCTCGAGCGCTTCGACCCGGGCGTCAGCTCCCGCGTGAAGCGCAATCCGAATTACTGGAAGGCCGGCCGGGCCCATTTCGACGCGGTCGACATGATCGCCATCAAGGATGCGACCGCACGCACGAATGCCCTGATCTCCGGCCAGATCGACGCCTTCAATTTCGTCGAGCTCAAGACCGCTCACCTGCTCGAGCGGGCCGGCGGCGTGCGCGTGCTGCAGACCCAGGGCAAGGCCCACTACGCCTTTGCGGCCCGCACCGACACGACGCCGTTCTCCAGCAACGACGTGCGTCTGGCCCTCAAGTACGGGATCGATCGCCAGGACGTCCTGCAACGGATCCTCAAGGGCTACGGGTCGCTCGGGAACGACCAGCCGATCTCGTCGTCCTACCGCTTCTTCAACGAGGGCCTGGAGCAGCGCAGCTACGATCCGGACCGGGCCAGGTTCCACGCCAGGAAGGGGGGTATCGACGGAGCCACCATCGCGCTCCACGTCGCGGAGACTCCGTTTGCCGGTGCGACCGACATGGCGCTTCTCTACAGCGAGCACATGAAGAAGGCGGGTCTCGATCTGAAGGTCGTCAGAGAGCCCGATGACGGGTTCTGGAGCAGCGTATGGGCGCAGAAGCCCTTCTTCGCCACGCGCTGGAGCGGCCGGATCACCGAAGACGCCATGTTGTCGACCGCCTACAGCGCCTCGGCCCTGGAGACCGGCTGGAACGAGACCTACTTCGACAGCCCGCGGCTGAACGAGCTGCTGGCGTCGGCCCGTGTCGAGCCCGACGAGGCGAAGCGCCGCGCGATGTATGGCGAGGCGCAGTCGCTGATCCGCGATGAAGGGGGTATCGTCGTTCCCGTGTTCGCGGACTGGGTCGACGCCGCCAGCGAGAAGCTCGGGATGGGTCCGCTCTCTTCCGAATTCGACCTCGACGGGTGCCGTTGCGGCGAGCGCTGGTGGTTCGTCTGAGCGGAGCCCGGCCGCTCGGGGGAGCCGGCCGGGGGTGGAGGCGCCGGCAATGACCGGACATGCCGCTACCAATGCCGCTTCGTCCGGTATCCGGCTGGACACGGAGACTCTCAGGAGGCTGTCCCGGCGCACCGACGGTCCCGGGCTGGCCTATCTTGCGCGATGGGCGCTTGCGCTGGCCGCGACCGGGATGGGGATCCACCATGCCCAGGGGACCTGGTGGCTCGTTCCGGCGGTGTTCGTCCATGGCGTCTTCCTCACCGTGCCGGCCTACGCGCTCAGCCACGAGTGCGGGCATGGGTCGGCGTTCCGGTCACGCTGGCTGAACGAAGCGGTGTTCTGGATCACGTCCCTGCTCTACTTCGAGGAGCCCTGCCACCGCCGTTACGCGCACGCGCGTCACCATGCCTGCACGTGGATCGAGGGCAAGGACGCCCAGATGCCCTACGACATCCCCCTGACCTTGAAGGGCTGGCTTCTGGAAGTCTCGGGCATCGCCTTCTTCTTCTACGAAGCGCGGACCTTCGTACGCAATGCACTGGGCCGGTTCGGCGATGACGTCCGCGAATTCACTCCCGCGTCCAGGCTGCCGAAGCTGAGGCGGGGCGCGCGAACATGCCTGGCGGTGTACGCCGCTCTCGCCGCACTCGTCCTCCTCGGCCAGGAGTGGGTGCTGCTCTACCTCGTGCTTCCACGCCTGGCGGGCGGGGTGGTGATGCTGTTGTTCACGCTGATCCAGCATGTGGAGATGCAGGAGAACAGCTACAACATCCTCGACAGCACCCGATCCTTCCGGACCAACTGGCTGGGGCGTTTCCTGTACGCGAACATGAACCACCATATCGAGCACCATCTCTATCCCGTGGTGCCCTTCCACAGGCTGCCGGACCTGAGCGCCGCCATCGCGGACCAGCTTCCGGAGCCGGACCCCGGCGTCATCCGCACGAACTGGGAGGTATTCCTGGTGGTGCTCAATCGCTCGCTCGGCCGGCCCGCGAAGGCGGATACGATCCGGCAGGCGCCGAGCCTGGCTGCCCATCCGCAGTCCGCCGAGTGAGCCTTCCCGAACGATGAATGCACTGGAGTCCATCCTCGGACGCGAGAGGGTCTCGGAGTTCTTCTCCCAGGCCCGCATCAAGCGCGGCCTGCCCGCCAGGGCGTATACCAGCGAGGACTTCTTCCGTCTCGAGCAGGAGCGCGTATTCGCCCGGAGCTGGACCTTCATCGGCTACGCCCATGAGCTTGCCGAGCCGGGTGACGCGGTACCCGCCGTGGCGGCCGGCCTCCCGGTGCTCATGCTGAAGGACGCCGACTCGCGGGTCCGGGTATTCCACAACGTCTGCCGCCACCGCGGGCTCAAGCTGGTGGACCAGCCCTGCCGGTTCAGGACCACGATCGTGTGTCCCTATCACGCCTGGACCTACGGGCTGGACGGACGCCTGATCCGCTCGCCTCATTTCGGGGGCTACCGGAAGCACCTCCCCGAGCACTTCGACCCCGGGCGGCACGGGCTGGTGGAGATCCGCTCCAGGGTCTGGCACGACTGGATCTTCATCAATCCCGATGAAGGCGCCCCGGACTTCGACGACTACGTGGCGCCATTGCTGGAGCTCACCGGCGGATACGATCTCGAGCGCATCAGGCCGATGTTCACGGTGGACAGCGGCGAGTTCCGCAGCAACTGGAAATTCATCTGCGAGAACTTCATCGATCCCTATCACGTACCGGTGGCCCATCCCGTGACCGCGGCCGGACAGCCGCTGAGCGATCACTACCTGGTGGGGAACGGGAGGGTGGTCGGCTGCGCCGTCGATGTGGGTGACGATCCTCTCCCCCGCGGGCGGGAAGGGACCTCGGAGGCCTGTCTGGACATGAGCGCCAGGTACCTGGTGCTGTTTCCGAACTTCCTGTTCTTTGTCTACGAAGCCGAGATCACCCAGATCAACGTCATGCTCAATACGCCGCTGGGGCCAGACCGGACCCATCAGCGGCGCGTGATCTACCACCTGGAGGGGCAGGAGCCCTCGGAGAGCGACATCGAGAGCTGGCGGCGGCTGACCCTGCGGGTCATCGCCGAAGATCGCGCGCTGGTGGAGCGCATGCAGGAAGGGAGGCGCTCGCCGGTGACGGCTGGCGGCGGGGTTCTGTCGCCGGTGTGGGAAGAGAGTGAGCACCACTTCCAGCGCCTGGTCATGGAGGCGGCAAGCCGGTGAGGCGCCGGGAGAGCGGCTCGCGACGGGTCATGGCGGTGGAGCGCCGGAGCTCCCGGACGCCCGGCCGGGCTCAGACCGGCAGCTTCCAGCGCCTGGTCATGGAGGCGGCAAGCCGGTGAGGCGCCGGGAGAGCGGCTCGCGACGGGTCATGGCGGTGGAGCGCCGGAGCTCCCGGGCGCCCGGCCGGGCTCAGACCGGCAGCACCCGGCACCAGCCGTGCGGGTCTTCGTACTCGCCGAGCTGGATGCCGGTGATCCGGTCGTAGAGCCACTGCGTCACCGGGCCGGACGCGTTGGCGTTGACGCGGATCTCCTCGCCCCGGTACGCCATGGTGCCGACCGGAGAGATCACCGCCGCGGTCCCGGCCCCGAACGCCTCCTCGAGCGCGCCGTTCCTCGACGCATCGACGATCTCGTCGATCGTGATCCGTCGCTCGACGACTTCGTGGCGGTCCTCGCGCAGCAGCGTGAGCACGGCATCGCGGGTGACCCCGGGAAGGATGGAGCCGCGGAGCTCCGGCGTGACGATATGGCCGTTGATGCGGAAGAAGATGTTCATCGCACCGACCTCTTCCACGTATCGGTGCTCCACGCCGTCGAGCCACAGCACCTGCATGTATCCTGCCCGGCGGGCGAGCTCGGCCGGATACAGGCTGCCGGCGTAGTTGCCGGCGGTCTTGGCCGCGCCGGTGCCGCCCGGGGCGGCGCGGGTGTAGGTGTCCTCGACCTTCAGCGTCACCGCCGGCATGCTCTCGTCGAAGTACGAACGCACCGGGGAGGTCATGACCAGCAACCGGAACGCGCGCGAGGGGCGGACCTCCAGGTGCGACTCGTTGCTGAAGATGATGGGACGGATGTAGAGCGACTCCCCGCGCCGGGCCGGAATCCAGGCCCGGTCGACCGCGACGAGCCGCTCGATCGCGGCCACGAACACCTCGGGGTCGATCCGGGGGACGCACAGGCGATCGCACGACGCCTCCAGCCTGCGCGCGTTCATGTCCGGCCGGAAGATGCGGACCCGGCCGTCGCGGCCTCGAAACGCCTTCATGCCCTCGAACACCGACTGGCCGTAGTGCAGGGCCGCGTTGCACGGCTCCATCTCGATCGGTCCGTAGGGGACGATCCGGGGCCGGCGCCACCCGCCGTCCTCCCACTCCATGCTGAACATGTGGTCGGAGAAGACGTTGCCGAAGCCGAGGCTGTCGAAGTCGACGTCCGCGCGCCGGCTCCTGGGGGCGGGTTCGAGCTGGAGTTCGGAGAGCATCTGGGATCGGGCCATGTCCCGGTTCACCGGCCGGTGAACCGGGGGGGGCGCTTCTCCATGAACGCGGCCCGGCCTTCCCTGTAGTCCTCGCTCGCGAAGCAGGCGTCGACCACGCGGTCGCAGAGGCCGGTGTCCCGATCCCCGGGGTCCCTGAGCAGCTCCGCGACGACCGTCTTGCAGGCCCGCACGGTCAGCGGCGCATTCGTCGCGATGGTCTTCGCGTAGTCGTCCACGAATCCTTCGATCTCCTCGCGCGACACCACCCGGTTCACGAGTCCCATCCGTTGCGCCTGCGCCGCGGTGAACCGCTTCGCCGTGAACAGGATCTCCTTCGCGTACGTCGGTCCGACGAGGTCGACGAGGGGGCGCAGACTCCTGTGCGAGTAGCCCACCCCCAGCTTCGCGGCCGGGATGCCGAACCGGGAATCGTCGGTGGCGATGCGCAGGTCCGCGCACAGCGCCACCGCGAGCCCGCCGCCGACGCAGTAGCCCTCGACCCGCGCGATGACCGGCTTCGGAGAGTGCGTGATCGCATCGTACGCGGCCCGGCCCGCCGCCTCGTAAGCCTCGATCTGGGCCTCGGTGCTGCGCTTCTCGGCGAATTCGGAGATGTCCGCCCCGGCCGAGAAGGCGCGACCGCCCTCTCCGGACATGACCACCACCCGGACCTCGTGGTCGTCGCGGAACGCCTCCATGACCTCGGCAATCCCCACCCACATCGCGTAGGAGATCGCGTTGTGCTTCTCCGGCTGGTTGAGCCGGAGGTACCCGACCCCCGCCGCCTTGCCGGCGATGATCCTGTCGGTGGAGACGGGCAGTGCCGTCGCGGCAGCATTCATATGACGTTCCTCGTTCGCATGTCGGCGATCTCGTCGGCGGTGAAGCCGAATTCGCCGAGAATCTCGCCGGTGTGCTCGCCGCGTTCGGCGGTATGCCGGTAGGGCATCCGCGGCACGCCTTCGATGTTCACCGCGTTGCGCACGACACGGACCTCGCCGAGCGCCGGGTGGCGGGTGGGGCGCTGCATGCGCAGGTGCTCCACCTGCGGGTCCGCCCACATCTCGTCCATCCGGTAGATCGGCCCGCAGGGGACGCCGGCGCGGTTGAGCGCGTCAATCCATTCGGCGCTCGTGCGCTTGCGGGTATGGGCCCGGATACGCTCGTTGAGACGGTCGCGGTGGTCCGAACGGGCCTTGTCGGTCGCGTAGAGCGGATCGTCGCGCATGTCGGCATCGTCCAGGACCTCGCACAGCCGCCGCCACATCCCGTCGCCGCTGGCCGCGATGTTGATGAATCCGTCCGCGGTCTCGAACACCCCGGTCGGGATGCTCGTCGGGTGGTTGTTCCCGGCCTGGGACGGAACCTCGCCGGCCACCGTCCAGCGCGCCGCCTGGAAGTCGAGCATGGCGATCTGCGCCTCCAGCAGCGAGGAGTGCACCCAGCGGCCCTCGCCGGTGTGCTCGCGTTCGAGAAGCGCGACGAAGATGCCGATGGAGGCGTAGAGCCCGCTCGCCAGGTCCGCGATCGGCACCCCGACCCGCACCGGGCCCTGGCCGGGCAGGCCCGTGATCCACATCAGGCCGCCCATGCCCTGGGCAATCTGATCGAACCCGGGGCGCAGGCGGTAGGGTCCGTCCTGCCCGAAGCCGGAGATGCTTGCGTAGACGATCCGCGGGTTCGCCCCCCGGCACGCCGGGTAGTCGATCCCGAGGCGCTCCTTCACGTCCGGACGGTAGTTCTCGACCACCACGTCGGCGCGCTCGACGAGGCGCATGAACGCCGCCCGGCCGGCGGGGTCCTTGAGGTTCAGGGTCATCGACCGCTTGTTGCGGTGGAGGTTCTGGAAGTCCGGCCCGTGCCTCGCGCCACCCATCCCGCTCGCCCTGTCGACGGCCTCGGGGGCCTCGATCTTGATGACGTCGGCGCCCCAGTCCGCGAGCTGGCGCACGGCGGTGGGACCGGCGCGCACCCGCGTGAGATCGAGCACGGTGAAGCGCGAGAGCGGCATGTCGGATGGGGTCATGGCCCTGCCATCGCTCATCTCGGCCGGAGGGATGGATTCGGCCAGTCGGCCGAGCCCGGCGCGATTATTGCCCCGGCCGATGCTCCGTGTCACATCGGGACGCCGCCCGTCCGAAGTGTCCTGCCGCGGCGATCGCGTACTTCTCGCGAGCGGAACGCCTACGAGCGACGGGACCTCGTTCCGATGCCGGACACCCCCGAAACCCGGATGATTCGTCAACCGGCCGCATGTAGACTCGAAGGTGTCGCGGTCAGATTCGCCGCACCGCCCGGGCCGACACCATCCGGAAGCGCCATCCGAGCAACAGGGCGGCGACCGTCGCGCCGGCGGCGACCGCCGCCATCAGGCCCGTCGCGCCCAACCCTCGCGGTACCGCGAGCCAGTAGCCGAGGGGGACCATGACCACCCAGAACGAGAAGATGTAGAGGAAGGTCGCGGGCCAGACGTCCGATGCGCCGCGAAGCGCACCCATGAGCACGCCCTGCACGCCATCCGGAATAGTCGCGATCGCGCACACCGCGATGGTCGGCCCGGCGATCGCGAGCACCGCCGCATCGGTCGTGTACAGCGCTGCGAGCTGCTCCGGCACGAGGCCGAACACCACCCCGAGCACGGCCAGGTAGACTGCCGCCACGCCGACCGCGACCCAGCCGGACCAGCGCACGCCCGCCGGGTCCCCCCGGCCCACCGCGTGCCCCACCCGCACACTCGCCGCGGTGGAGAGCCCTATGGCCCCCATGAAGGCGAGCGCGAGCAGGTTCATCGGGATGGAATAGCCGCCGACCACCGCGGCGCCGAGCCCTCCGGCGATCAGGGTCATCACCGAGAAGGCGCTCGCTTCCAGCCCGTGCGCGATCCCCATCGGCAGCCCGATCCGGCGCATCCGCGGACCGAGCCGATCGGCCGGGTCGGCCGCGGCGCCGATGCCGAACCGGCGCCGGCTGACGAAGCGGAGCACGTACAGGGCGGCGGCGGCGAACATGCACCAGCGGGCGATGCTCGACGCGATGGCGGCGCCCTCCGCCCCCAGGGCCGGCAGGCCGCCGTGGCCGAAGATCAGGAGCCAGTTCAGGAACACGTTCAGGACGTTCGCCCCGATGATGATCACCATCCCGGGAACCGGCCGGCCGATGCCTTCGAGGAAGAAGCTCGTCGCCACGTACAGCAGCATCGCCGGAAGACCGAATCCGAGCGCGGCCAGCACGCGGCCGCCACCTGCCGCGATGTCATCGGGCTGTCCCGTGGCGAGGAGGAACCCCTCGCCGAACAGGCAGGTGGTCCCCATCACTGCGCCGGCCACTGCCGCGTGCACGAGTCCGGTGCGCCAGATCGCGCCGCACCGCTGCGCGTTGCCGGCTCCGACGGCCTGCGCGGTCATCACGACGGTGCCCATCAACAGCCCGATTCCCACGAGCAGCAACGGAATCTGCGGTGCGATGGCCACCGAGTACCAGGCGAGGTCGTCGCCGGACGCGTGCCCGCTCATCACGGTATCCACGGTGACGATCGTCAGCACGCCCAGCCGGGCGAGCATGACCGGAAACGCGAGACGCATGGTCTCGCGCAGGTGTGCGCGGAGGGTGTGCGGGCGGTCCGCGGCGTGGTGGCGCATCCGGGCATCCTGACTCATCGGTCGGCCACGCCGGTCCGCCGCTCGCATCGGGCTGGTGCCGGCGCCCGGGTATCGGTGCGTGGGCGTCGCCGTCGGACGCCGCTACGCCCTGCCGGGTTCCGGCGAGCCCGAGCCGCGCGTTTCCGCCGCATACGCCCCGGCGGACCCGCCCGCGACCCGCCCGAACACCGCGCCCGACATCAGGCCCGTGCCCCCGGGATAGTTGAAGTAGAACAGCCCGCCGACCAGCTCCCCGGCGCCGTACAGCCCCGGGATCGGCCGCTCGCCGGTGTCGAGGACCCGCCCGCCGGTATCGATCTTCAGGCCCCCGAACGTGAACGTGATGCCGCAGGTGACGGCATAGGCATCGAACGGCGGCGTGTCGAGAGTCTGCGCCCAGTTCGACTTCGGTACGCCGAGCCCCTCGGTGCCGCGCCCGTCCCTGACCGTCGGGTCGAACGCGACGTCCGTGCGCACCGCATCGTTGTAGGCCCGGACCGTGCGCAGGAATCCCGCCGGGTCGACGCCTTCGAGCTTCCCCGCCAGCGCCTCCAGGGAGTCGGCGGTCGCCTTCGTGACCTCGCGGATCCGGTACTCGTCGCGCAGCAGGTGGGCCACCCTGGCGTCGAACACCTGCCATGCGAACTGCCCCGGCTGCTCCAGCACCGCCCGGCCGTACCTCGCGTAGGTGTAGTTGCGGAAGTCCGCGCCCTCGTCGACGAAGCGCTCTCCACGCGCGTTCACCATGATGCCGAACGGATAGCTGTGCTTCTGGAAGCCGTCGCCGACCGAGAGGTCGCCGAACGCCGGCGCGTTCCGATCCCACCCCACGGAGTGGCAGCCCGACCAGTTCCCGTACGGCATCGCCCCGGCTTCGAGCGCCATCCGGATCCCGTCGCCCGCGTTGAACCGCGTGCCCCGCACCCTCGCGAGGTCCCAGCCGGGCCCGAGGTAGCGGGTGCGCCACTCGGCGTTCGACTCGAAGCCGCCGCAGGCGAGCACGATCGCGCGGCCGCGCACCGTGAACGAACCGTGCCCGCCGCGCACCACCACGCCCCGTACCGCGCCGCCCTCCTCGATGAGCGACGCCGCGCGCGACTCGTACAGAATCTCGACCCCCTCACGTTCGCAGCGCTTCCCGAGGCTCTCCACCAGCCCCGGACCGCCGCCCCACGTCTCGACCGCGAGCCCGCCCCAGAAGCGGAAGCGTCCGTCCACCCGGAACGCCTGCCGCCCGTACGAGGGCTGGAACCGGACCCCCTTGCCGCGCATCCACACCATGGTGTCGAGGCTGTTCTCGACGAGGACTTCAACCAGGTCCGGGTCGCAGAGAAAGCCGGTCACACGCGCCATGTCGTCGTAGTACCGCTCTCGCGTGTACCGCCCGAAATCGGTGTTCTCGACCTCCCGCGCGGAGAGGTCCATCACCTTGACGAGGTCTTCGACGCCCTCGAACACGACCCGCATCGCGCCGGCCGTGAAGCGGCTGTTTCCACCGCTCTCGGCTTCGGGCGCCGCCTCGAGGATCACCACCTCCGCGCCTCGCTCCCTCGCCGCCAGCGCCGCGCACATCGCCGCGTTGCCGGCCCCGACCACGACCACGTCGCTCTCGAGATCCTTCATCGCCCGTTCTCGTCTCGCACCGCCCCTGCCCGAGCCGGAATCATGCCGGTGTCGTGCGTCATGCGGTATCCGTGATTCAGGGGTCCCGCCCGCTGCGCGCCAGTTGCCGTTCGCGGTAGGCGACGTAGAGCCCGCCGGAGAAGATCACGAGCGCCCCCAGGAGCGTCCAGGTGTCGATCAGCTCGCCGAACAGCAGCCATGCGAAGAGCGCGCCCCAGACGAGCTTCGTGAAGTCGAACGGGAGCACCACCATCGTCTCCGCGAGCCGCAGCGACTGGGTCATGCACATCTGGGCGAGGGTGCCGGCGATGCCGATGCCGGCCAGCACCGCGACCTCGCCGCCGCTCGGCCACGTCCACACGAACAGCGCGCAGACCAGGGTCATCGGCGTCATCAGCAGCACCATGTACGCGGTGATGGTGACCGCGGAGTCGGTGCGTGACAGCGACTTGATGAGGACGACGACATAGCCCCACACCGCGGCCGATGCGAGCACCAGCGCCGGTCCCGGCTCGAACGGCTGAACCCCGGGGCGGATGATGAGCAGGGCGCCCGCGAAGCCGACCACGATGGCGGTGAGCCGGCGTGCGCGGATCCGTTCGCCGAGCAGCAGGACCGCGAGCACCGAGGTGAACAGCGGCGCGGTGAACGCGAGCGCGGTCACCAGCACCACCGGCGTGACGCTGAGCGCGTAGAAGAACGCGAGCATCGCGACGACGTTGAGCACCGCGCGCACGCAGTGCAGCCCGAAGCGCCGGGTGCGAAGCGGGCGCCAGCCGTGGGTGATGAAGCTCGGCGCGAGCACCAGGAGCCCGAAGAGGTTGCGGAAGAACGCCGCCTCGAACGGATGGATGGTCTGCGTGACGTGACGCACCCCGACGTGCATCGCCCCGAAGAGCATGCAGGCGACCGCCATGAACGCGATGCCCCTCAGCGCGTTCGATGCGGGCCGTGTGTCGGTCGCCCCCGGCGGCGTGTTCACTTGCGAAGGCGCATCCGCGTTCGGTCAGGTCCGATGGGCTCCCGCTTGCGCGGGAATGACGGTTGGGGGTGTTCCGGTGCGCGCCGTGCGGACCGTCATTCCCGCGCAAGCGGGAATCCCGAATCCGAATGCGATCATCCGTCCATTCGCGAATGGCGTTCGCGGGCCGGCGGCGGATCGCTCCGGCGCGCCGCTCAGGCGCCGCGCGTTCGAATCGCTCCGGCGATTTGCAGCGTGCGCCTGGCCTGCTCCACGATCGGATAGTCGATGAAGTAGCCGTCGACCTGAATGGACGCCGACCCGCTCGCCTCGGCCGCCTCGAATGCCGCGACGTAGCGTTCGGACCTCGCGACCTCCTCGTCGGTCGGAGTGAACACCTCGTTGACCGGGCCATGCTGTTCGGGGTGGATGCAGAGCTTGCCCTGAAACCCGAGGTCGCGGGCAAGCTCGGCCGAACGGCGCAGCGCCTCGGGCCGGCCGAGGTGGACCCACACCGTATCGACCGGCGGCTCGAGCCCGGCGGCACGCGATTCCACGACGATGCCGGTGCGGGCGTGGTCGAGCTCGCGCTCCTCGAAGGTCCACCGCATTCCCGTGTCGAGGGTGTAGTCGCCGGCTCCGAACGCGAGACGCCGCACCCGGGTGCCGGCGCGGGCGATGTCGCGCAACGCGGACATTCCGCGGCCGGTCTCGACGATCGGCATGAGGTCGATGCCGCCTTCGCGCAGGCCCCGCGCGCGCTCCAGCGCCGCGACGGCCCAGTCGACGGCCACGAGCTGGGCCGGAGACTCGATCTTCGGCAACACGATGCCGTCGATGCCGGGAGCGACCACCGCCTGCAGATCGTCGAAGCAGAACGGCGTGTCGAACGCGTTGACCCGCACGTAGCCGAGGGCGCGGCGCGGCGCCTGGAACGCCGTGACCACCTTCGCTCGCGTGGCCGGTTTCTCCGCGACCGCGACCGCATCCTCAAGGTCGAGGACGACGGCGTCGGCGTCGAGGGTCAGCGCCTTCTCGACGCGGCGGGCGTGATTGCCCGGCGCGAACAGCAATGACCTGAGCACAAGCATGACGGGTAGTGCCTCGGTTTGACTTCGGGGCAGTGATGTCGTGTCGAGGAAGAAAGCCGGAATGAGACACTACCGCATGACGAGCCCTGTTGCGCACGCTCATCGCGAGCGCTCCCGGGACCCTTCAGAAGTCGCGGTCATTGGCCGCCCGACCGGAAGATCGCACGGTGACGGGCGGTCTTCCGGCATCGAAGGCCCGGACCGAGGGCCTGATGAACCGTTCGGCACGACTTCCGGAGAGCCCTCTGAGCGCTCCGTACCGGGCGCCCCGCGTTGACGCCCCCGCGATGACATGATTGTGAGACGATCGGCGGAGCACGGCCGGCCGAGCCCCGGGGGCGCGGCCCGCGTGCAGTCCGGCAGCACGGCTCCGCGCCGCCATGCGGACGTATCGGCGCAGCCGGCTTCGAACCCCGCCGCATGCCGTCCGCCGATGCCGCGCCGGCGCCCATGCCACCCTCGAGGGAGAACCGCCGAATGTCCGCCGCTCCGACCACGTGCGATCTGCTGATCCACTCCGGCGACGTCATCGACGGCACCGGCGCGGCCCGCGTCCACCTCGACGTCGCCGTCACCGGCGACCGCATCGTCGCGGTCGGCGACCACCTCGATCGGCGCATCGACGCGACCAGCAAGATCGACGCCTCGGGACTCGTCGTGGCCCCGGGGTTCATCGACGCGCACACCCACGACGACCGCGCGGTGCTCTCCGGTCCGGACATGACGCCGAAGGTCAGCCAGGGCGTGACGTCGGTGGTGACCGGCAACTGCGGGGCGAGCCTCGCGCCGTTCGCGGGCCGCGAGCCGCCGCCGCCGATGAACCTGCTGGGGGATGCGTCCTGGTACCGGTTCCCGACGATGCGCGAGTACGTGGCCGCGGTGGAGGCCTCGCCTCCGGCGCTCAACCTCGCGCCGCTGGTCGGCCATACCGCGTTGCGCGCCACGGTGATGGACGACGTGTACCGCGCCGCCACCGCGGGCGAGATCACGCGCATGGAGGCGCTGCTCGACGAAGCGCTGGAGGCGGGCTGCATCGGCATGAGCACCGGCCTCGCCTATCCGCCCGCAGTCGAGGCCCCGACCGACGAGGTCGTGGCGCTCGCGAGCCGGCTCGGCGCGCACCACGCCATCTACGCGACCCACATGCGCGACGAGGGCGCCGGGGTCCTCGAATCGGTGCGGGAGACGCTCGAGATCGGCGAGCGGGCCGGCGTCCCCGTGGTCATCTCGCACCACAAGTGCAGCGGCCGGGAGAGCTGGGGCATGAGCCGGGACACGCTCGCCGCCATCGCCCGCGCGCGGGCGAAGCAGAGCGTCAACCTCGACGTCTACCCCTATGTCGCGAGCTCCACGGTGCTGCTCGCGGACTGGGTCGCCGGGGCCGAGCGCGTGATCGTGACCTGGTCGGAGCCGCACCCGGAGCTCGAGGGCCGCGACTTCGAGAGCATCCGCTCCGGGTGGGGCTGCGCGATGGAGGAGGCGGTGGAGCGGCTGAGCCCCGCCGGCGCCATCTACTTCAAGATGGACGAGGAGGATCTCCGCCGCATCCTTCGCTTCCAGGACGCGATGATCGGCTCCGACGGCCTCCCGCACGACACCTTCCCCCACCCGCGCCTGTGGGGCACGTTCCCCCGGGTGCTCGGCCACTACTGTCGCGACCTCGGTCTCTTCTCCCTGGAAGAGGCGGTGTACCGGATGACCGGCGTTCCCGCCCGCGTCTTCGGCCTCGCCGGCCGCGGCGCGGTCCGCACCGGCGCCTTCGCGGACATCGTGCTCTTCGACCCGGACCGGGTCGCCGACGAGGCGGACTTCAGCGCCCCCACGCGTCCCGCCCGCGGGATCTACCAGGTCATCGTCAACGGCAAGCAGGTCTGGCGCGGGGGCGAGTGGACCGGGGCGAAGCCCGGGCGAGTCCTGCGGCGCAACCGGGGGGGAGGCTGAGCGATCGAGAGTGCGCGGCGCATCGCGGTGCGGCGGCGCTCGCTCAGATCACCCCCGCCTCGGCCAGCGCCGCCATCTCCTCGTCCGTGAGTCCCAGCTCCTCGCCGTAGACGGCCTCGTTGTGGGCGGCCAGGGTGTCCCCGAGGTGGCGGATCCCGCCCGGGGTGTCCGACAGCTTCGGGACCGTGCCCTGGACGGCGACCTCGCCGATGCGCGGGTCGGCTACGCGGGTGAGGGTGTCCCGCACCCAGAACTGCTCCTCGTTGAAGATGTCCTCGATGCTGCACACCGGGCCGCACGGCACCTCGCCGTCCGAGCACCGGCGGATGACGGTCTCGCGGTCGAGGCTCGAGGTCCACGCGCGCACGATGGCGTTCACCTCGTCGCGCCGGTCGAGCCGGGAGCGCTTGAGCCGGTAGCGTTCGTCGCCGGCGAGCTCCGGCTGCCCCATCGCGTGCGTGAGGCGTTCGAACATCCTGTCGTTGGTGCAGGCGATCGCCACCCATCGGCCGTCCGCGCAGGGGTAGTGGCTGTGGGGCGTCGCGGTGTGGGTCTCGGTGCCGCTGCGCTCGCGCACGTGTCCGGTCCGGTCGTAGACCGCCGCGATCTCGTCGAGGAACCGGAAGATGCCGTCGTGCAGCCCGATGTCGATGTACTGTCCGCGCCCGGTCCTCTCGCGGGCGCGCAGCGCCAGCATCACCCCGAAGGCGCCGTAGAGCCCGGTGAGGTAGTCGGCCAGCGTCGTCGAGCCCGCGATGAGCGGCGGGGTGTCGGGCTGGCCGGTGACGTAGGAGAGCCCCGCGTAGGCCTGCGCGATGCGCGCGAACCCCGGCAGGCCCGACTTCGGCCCGGTCTGCCCGTAGGCGGAGACGCGCAGCATCACGAGCCCCGGATTGACCGCGAGCAGGTCCGAGAACCCGAGCCCCCATCGCTCCATGGTGCCCGGCCGGAAGTTCTCGATGACCACGTCCGCGGACGCCGCGAGCCGCCGGAAGAGCGCCGCGCCGCGCGCGTCCTTGAGGTTCAGCGTGACGCACCTCTTGTTCCGCGCGTCGTTGAGCCACCACCAGGTGTCGCCCGCCTCGCTCGGGGTGCCGAGACGCCGCAGGTCGTCGCCGACGCCGGGGCGCTCGATCTTGATGACGTCGGCGCCGAACTCCGCGAGGCAGGCGGCGGCGAACGGGGCGGCGACGAAGGTGGCGGCGTCGAGCACCCGGATGTCGTCGAGCGGCATGATCGTGCCTGTCACTGGGCTTGCTCCCGGGTCGGGATTGCGGCGGTGCGCTCCGCGTCCGGATCGGGCCGGGATTCCCTCGTTCGCATCGCCGGGAGTCCGCGCACGGTGCCGACGTCGGTGCGGACCGATGCCGATTATACGAAGCGGCGAGGCGGCGAGTTGTCTCGTTCCGGAGCGTGCCGTAAGTTGCGTGCGACCCCATCGGACGAGGCGCGGGCGGTGAGTCCCGAGTCGATTGCAGTGCCGGCCGCTGGCGCCGGGCCGGCCGGCGCCAGCGAGGCCAGCCCTGATACCTGAAGGATCGGGACCCGTGCCGCTCGCGGGAAGGCTGGGTCGCACCCTCGTCGTCGGCGCCGCCGGCGGCGCGATCTTCGCGTGGCTGAACCTGCCGCTTGCGTGGATGCTGGGGGCGATGGTCGCGACGACCGCGGCATCGCTCGGCGGCGCCAGGCTCTACGTGCCCGGCCCGATGCGTTCGATCATGATCGCGGTCATCGGCGTGCTGCTGGGCGCCAGCTTCACCCCCGAAGTCGTGGACAAGGCCCGTGAGTGGCCGCTCACTATCGGGTGCCTGGCGCTCTATCTCGGCGCCGTGGTCGGAGCGCTCTTTCTCTATTTCCGCCGGGTCGTGGGCCTCGATGCGCCCACCGCGTACTTCTCCGCCATTCCGGGCGGGCTGAGCGAGATGGTCATCACCGGCGCCGCGATGGGCGCCGATGACCGCACCATCGCGCTCGTTCACAGCGCCCGGGTACTGCTGGTGGTCCTGACCATCCCGTTCTGGTACCGGTTCATGACCGGAGTGGCCGCGACGCCGTCCTCCATGGGGCCGTCGATCGGAGCGATCGAGCTTTCCGAAGTCGCGGTGCTCGGAGCCTGCGCGGTCGTTGGGACGGGGCTCGGCCGGATCGTGCGTCTGCCCGCGTACCGGCTCTCGGGGCCCCTGCTCGCGAGCGCCGCGGTTCACGCCACGGGACTGAGCAGCTCGGCTCCGCCGTGGGAAGTGGTCGCGGTGGCGCAGGTCGTGGTCGGCTCGGCCATCGGTGCGCGCTTTGCCGGGGTGCCGATGCAGCGGGTGCTCGGAATCACGGCCGTCGCGGTGGTCTCCACGGTCGTGATGCTCGCCGCCACGGTGGCGTTCGCGCTGGTGCTGGCGCCCGCCACCGGGATCGACTGGCGGTCCATCGTGCTCGCCTATGCGCCGGGCGGCCTGGCCGAGATGAGCCTCATCGCGCTCTCGCTCGGTATCGAGACCGCGTTCGTGGCGACCCACCACGTCCTGCGGATCGGGCTCGTCGTGGTGGCGGCGCCGCTCGTGTTCGCACGCTTCGGCTCCCCCGGCCGACGCGATTGAGACCGTGGCCCGGTCCTCCCGGCTCCTCCGGCGGCCGCGACTGAGTCCGTGGCCCGGTCCTCCCGGCTCCTCCGGCGACCGCGATTGAGCCCGTGGCCCGGTCCTCTCGGCTCCTCCGGCGGCCGCGATTGAGCCCGTGGTCCGGTCCTCTCGGCTCCCCCGGCTGACGTGATTGAGTCCGTGGTCCGGTCCTCTCGGCTCCCCCGGCCCCCGCGACTGAGTCCGTGGCCCGGCCTTCGCTTCAGGCCGCGGAGGTGAGCAGGTCGTCGACGCTCTTCGCGATCTTCCCGGCGAGCTCCGGCGCCGAGACCTCCATCACGTGGTCCATCACCCAGCGATTGGTCTGGCTGACGCCCATGGTTCGCATGACCCGGTCGCCGAAGTAGCGCAGCGCCTCGAACCCCGGCGCCTCGTCGTCGAAGTCGAAGCGCGCGTAGTCGTCGAGCCGCTCGTTGAGCATCTCCACGAACGGCGCCCGGTACTCGCCCGGACCGGCGATGTCGAGCAGGTTGTCCTGCATCTGGTCCGCGAGGCGCCTGCCGAGCGCGACGACCAGCGCGGCGCGCGCCCCGTCGTCGATACGCCGGTGCGCGAGCCGGTCCACGAGCTGAACGGCGAAGGCGCAGTACTCCGAGATGACGCGGATGCGCTCGCGATCGGAGGCGTATTCGAAGCCGTCGCGGTGGATGGCCTTCGCGTGCTCGACCGCGAGACGCCACACGATGAACGCAAGCGCCCCGGCACTGTCGGCGAACGACTTGCTCCGCGCCTCGTTGCGCTCGGAGCGATGCCACCTGCTCTTGATGCGTATCGCCATCGTGTCGTATCGGTCCGGGAGCGAGCTGCGTATCGCCTGCGGTCAGATCCGATCCTCCGGAATCGAGGCTCCGAGCCAGGGCCATGGCGACCGGGAACGTGATCGCGGAGAGATGCAGTCCCGACGCGAAGCGGTGGGAGTCGTCGAGATCCTCCCTGGTGGCCACGAGTGCGTTGTACCAAGCCGCACCGGCGACGCTGGCGCGTTGCGCCCGCGCGATCAGCACCGAGCGTCCGTCACCGAAGAAGGGCAGCGCTCCCGCGCCCGCTGCCGCCACGTCGGACCTCGCCCCGGCGAGCGCCGAGGCCAGGAAGTCCAGGAAGCAGAGTCTGGCCTCGTTCGCCACGAGATCCGGGATTCCGGAATCGGCCAGATCGCGAACGGTACGGGCCAGGTACGCGGTGAGGGGCAGGGGTTGCGTCGGGTGTGAGAACCACGCGCCGAAGGGCGTCCCGATCCCGCTTCCTGGCCGCTCCATCCGTCGGGCGATGAAAGCCGTTATGCGACAAGCCTTCAGCCCGAGCGGCGCTTGAGCGGCAGCGCCCGCCGCGCACTTGCGGGGACAGTCCCCGGACCGACGCACGGCTTCCGAGCGGTAGTGTAGGAAGCAGGAGGTAACAAGGCAATGCATGGAGGTGTGAGCACCGGTAGCATCAGGCACTCGGTCCGCACCGTCGGCGGCGGTGCGGGTCCCCACGTTCCCGCCGCCGAGCAGCGCCCGTCGTGACGGCACGACGGCGGACGGCGGCCAACTGCGTGTCCAGGTCTGCGCGAACGATGTCGCGACCGGACCATGGCCTCTGCCGGTCAGCGCTTTGCGCCGAACGCGCCGATGACCTGATTGCGTTCGAACACTCCGCCGACCTCTTCATGGCCGGGGCCGTAGAACTGTCCCTGGATCGAGTTTCCGGCGGTTCCCGTTGCGAAGCCGCCGTCCGTCAGGGGAATGCCACTCCAGGTCATGTCGTCACGCGCCTGATCGGTTCCGAGATCCTTGATGTTGGTGAATGTCACGGCGATCCGTGGGTCCGGGAAATCAGCAATGGTCAGGACTGCATCGCCCGCAATCTCGATCGCCAACCCCGTCGCCGGGTCCCTGCCGATCATCACGCCATTCCAGGTGGCGCCCCTGGTGAGAGGATTCGTGCCCGATTTCCGGCCAGCCGAGAAGGTGGAAGAAGGTAACTACTCGGGCAAGTTATCGACAGCGCGCCCGGCGAGAGCGATCTGAATGGCGACCAGGGGATTGTATCCTTGGTTCGCCATGGACTCAGGGTCATTTCACGCTACCGATCCTCGCGATGACACGAAAGGGGTGACCTGCGCGGCAGGGTGCGGCGGGGTCCTCCGGGCGCGGTTTCGCAGCGGTCGGGGTCGGTCGGCCGGCCCTCGGACGCGGAGGCTTGCTGCGAGAGGGGGTGGCCGGAAGCCGGCTCAGTCGGAGGACAGGACGGCGTCGAGCGCGTCGTCGCGGTGCATCATGAAGTGGAGATGGGCGTCGGGCAGGTAGCGGAAGCCGCGATGGAACACGACGGCGAGCGCGATGTTGTTGAGGGTGGCATGGTTGGCGGGCGCGTGGCGCGCACGCACGCGGCTCGCGTCTTCGCCCATGGTGGCGTCGCGGCGGTAGTGGTTGGCGTTCTCGACCTGCCAGTGGCCGCGGTTCCAGGCGAGCAGTTGGGCCGGTCCGGCGCGCCGGGCGGGGGCCGAGGTGATGCCGTAGGCGGTCTCGGTCGAGGTGGTGCCGGTCTTCGCGTTGGTGCGTGTGCGCACGACGCGGAACGCTTGGCGGGCGCCGGGGAAGGGCGCGAGGGTGCCGGCGAGCAGCTCACACGCGGCGATGCGGCGCGTCTCGATGCGTCCGTGCGCCTTCACCGGGTCATCGGCGTGGCGGCGCACGGCGGCGGTGTCCCAGTCGATCGCGGCGAGCTGCGCGAAGCTGTCGGGGCAGTTCGCCTTGATTGCCAACACGTAGTCGGCGCCGTGCGCCTCGACGATCGCGCGCGCGGTGTCGCGGGTCGCGTGCAGCGCGTCCAGGGTGAGCACGCAGCCGGTGAGGTCGACGTCTTCGAGCAGGGCCCGCAGCGCGGCGGTCTCGCCGCCCTCGTCGCGGCAGCAGCGGCTCGCGAGCGGCCGTCCGGCGTGGGTGACCAGCGTCACGATCTCGAAGTGGGCGTCGGGGCCCGCGTGCCGGTTGGCGCCCCGGATGCGCTTGCCGTCGGCGGCCAGCGCCGGCGTCGCGCCGCCCTCGGCGAGGCGCGGCGCGGCCCACTGCACCAGCACCGCCTGCAGGTCGTCCGGGTCAGTGTCCATCAGCACCCGGCACAGGGTCGAGTCCGACGGTGCGACCCGGCGCCCGGTCGCCGGGTCGGTCCACGCGCCGAGCGCCCGCAGCTCCGCCTCGCTGAGGTGGCGTGCGAATCGCTCCGTCGCCGCCGGCCCGTGCTGGCCGGCGAGCCGTGCCAACGCGCAGACCGACAGCACGGTCGGCAGCGAGTGCTTGCGGCCCTGTCCGCGCCGTGCATCCGGCACCTGCGCGAACAGGTCGCGCAGCGACCGCAGCTCGGCGCGCGTGTAGCGCACCGGGGTCGCCCGGCACTGCCACTCGGCACGGTCCAAGGGGGCCACCAGCCTGCGGCGCGCGTCGCGCCGCAGCGCCCGCACATACATCTCCTTCGGCTGCTCGTGCGGGTCGGTGTACGCCCCGTTGTGGCGCGCGAAGCCCTTCGTACGCCCCACCCGCACCCAGTTCGACGCCGCGTAGCATGTGCCCCGGAACCGCGCCGGGTCGACGAACGTCTCCGCCAGCTCCAGCGGATGGCCATACCGCGCCGCCCAGTCCGCGCTCAGCCGGCGCAGGCTCCGGCCCAGCACCCGCGACGCCAAGTGCGCGACCCCCGACCCCTCCGGCAGCACCAGGAACCGCGTGTTGTTCGCGATCAGGTGCAGCCGCCGGAACTGCACCGAACGGTGCCAGCCCAGCCAGCGGTCGCGCGGACCACACTTGAACGCCCCCGACTGCCAGCCCACCAGCGCCAGCCAGTGACCGCGCCACGTCGCGACGTGGCGCAACCCCCGGCCCGCAAACTGCCGGAACCCAAGGTAGTGGTGCGCCGCCATCAGCGCGTCCCAGCGCCGACGCTCGTCGCCGCGCACCGCACGCACCTCGACTTCGCCAACGACTACCTCGGCCGGGTCAAACCCATCTCGCATCCCGCCAGCATGCACCAAGCCGACACGAAAAGCCAGACCCTGGCACACCAACTGCCCAGTCAATCAGCTACTGCTAGCGTGAAATAGCCCTGGTCCTGCGCCCGGAGGGCTTCCAGTGCGGTTCCGAGCGCCGCAGGTATTCCTCGGTGAACTGCCGGAACGTCGGAGCCTCCTTCTCCTTGCGGATGTCGTCTGCGGGATTGCCGCCCGCGCGGATGCGGGCGAGCATGTCGCGGGCGCGGCGGCGGGCTTGCGCCAGGTCCATCTCGCCGTGGCGGGCGATGACGATGCGGCGGCTTCGTCCTTCGATGCGGGCCTGCACGATCCAGACCTTGCGGCCCGAGGGGTGGATGCGCAGCCCGAAGCCGGGCAGCGCCCTGTCGAACAGGATCGTGTCCTTCGGGCCGGGCGCGGCATCGCGGGCCAGTTTCGCGGTAAGGTCAACCTTGGGCATGATCGCACCCTCCCTGATGCTCCGCGCCGCTTCCGGCCAGGGCCGCATGGATGCGGTTCGACACCCGGTCGGCGGCATCGGCGACGGACCTGTCGGAGAGATGGACATAGCGTTCGGTGGTCTCGACCAGCGCATGGCCCAGCAGCTTCGCGATGGTCACCATGTCGACGCCGTTCATGGCGGCGACCGAAGCCCAGCTGTGGCGCAAATCGTGAAGCCGCAGGCCGGGCAGGCCCGCTTCCTCCCGGATGCGGTTCCATTGATACTCGATGTTGTCGACGGGCCGGGTCGGCGGGCGGGCCGGAAACAGGAAGGGGCAATCGGGGCCGTAGCGCGGGATGGCGTCGATGACGGTCCGGGCGGCGCTGGACAGCCAGACCGTGCGCGGCCCCGACTTCGAATCGGGAAGCAGGATGCGCTGTCCCTTGATCCAGTCCCATTCGAGCGCGGCGATCTCGCCGAAGCGGCAGCCGGTGAGCATCAGCAGGCGGACGATGGCGACGACATGGGGACACCAGAACTCGTCGCGGACGAGCACCGCGTTGAGCCGCGCCACCTCCTCGGCCGTCAGGAAGCGCTCCATCGGCTTCATCCGGTAGCGCCTCATGTTCCTGCACGGGTTGGAGTTGTGGGCGCGGTAGCCCCAGAGTTCGGCCATCTTCATCATGACCGACAGGGTGGGCATGGCGCGGTTGGCGGCGCCGGGCCGCTTGGCCATGGACGCGAACCAGTCCCTGACGTGCTCGACGGCGATCTCGTCCACGGTCATGTGGCCGAAGGCGGGAAGGATGTACTTGCGGACGACATAGGCGCTGGCCGTCAGGGTCCTGGGTTTCCAGTGCCGGGCCTGCCGGTCGAGGAACTCGGCGGCGAAGGCGTCCATCGGATGCCCCGGTGTCTTGGGGCCGCCGTCGTTCCTGACCGTTTCGGTGAAGGCGGCGATGAGCCTGCGGGCCTCGCGGCGCGCCTCGGGGACGGTCATGGCGTCGGCGTCGCCAATGGTGGCGTAACGCGACTGGCCGCGCACCGTGCGCTCGAGGGCGAAGCTCCGCGTCCCGCTCGGGTAGATGCGGAGCGTCAGGCCGGGGATGATGTCGTCGCGGATCTCGCAGCGTTTCTCGCGCGGCCTGGCGGCGCGGACGCGCCGGGCGAAGGTGGATTTGGTTTGGTCGGTCATGGTCGCGGCTCCCGTTCGGGCCGCGCGGCTGGGCGGTAATGCAGGAAGCAGCCGCGGCGGTGTTTCGTCGTGGAAGCCGCGCGAAGGCGCGGAGCGCGACGGGCGATAAGGCCCTGTCGTCACGGGCTTTTCTGTCCGTACATGCGGAGGCGGACGCTGGCAGGACTTGCACCACGGGTGCGTCATGTGTGAGAACCAAAGCGCCGAAGGGCGTCGTCCGTGCGCTTCCTGTCCCGCCTGTCGCCGGTCATCCACTTCCGGGCAACGGCAGGCTGTCC
The DNA here is from genome assembly GCA_965202735.1 of Gammaproteobacteria bacterium. GTDB lineage: Bacteria > Pseudomonadota > Gammaproteobacteria > HK1 > HK1 > HK1. Next base: position 3,256,148 of record OZ241844.1, on the reverse strand, counting down.
GACACGCGGCGCGCGCCGGGCGGCGCGGCCTGATGCGCCCGTCGTGGAACGAGGTTCGCGCTCGCGCCGCCGCCTTTGCAGAGGACTGGAAGGACGTTGACGGCCAAGTGGGATCAACCCACGGTGAACTGTCCCATCATGCCACGGTCCTCATGTTCCAGAATGTGGCAGTGATACATATAGGGATATCGATCGGTTGCCGGATGATCGAAACGCACGACAATCTCCGACCAGTCGTCGTCATCCAGCACCACCATATCCTTCCAGCCTTGCTGATCCGGCGACGCCGCCGAACCTTCCATCCGCTCTATCAGGAACGAGCAGCCGTGCACATGAAACGGATGTGCGCCCTGGTTGGAACGAATACGCCAACGTTCCCAGACGCCGCGTTGAATCCGTTCATTAATGACGTCCATATCCATCGCCGCACCGTTGATGGTCATGTCCATAGCGGCATGGCCGTCCCGCCGACCATGGCCATCGCCGTTTTCAATACCCCCACCACCCTCCATGGCGAGCATGAAGTCGCGGGATCGCACTATTTCTCCGGGCTGCGGGCGGACAATGGTAGCCAGTTGCTCAGGTAGCGGCGCGGTATGTGCTGGCAGGGCCTTGTCGACGACCAATGTCAGCGATGGCGGCGGAAGCGCTCTCTCGGATCGGTCGAACAGGCCCAACAAGCTGCCAACAAGGCTTTCCTCGTCGTCGAATTCATCTTCGAACAGGGTCAGTAGTCCGGCGGGCTTGCCATCGGCCATGTCGACGACAATTTCACAACGTTCGCCCGGTGACATTTCCATCGTCGTCAACGGCACTGGTGCTTCCAGCAAACCACCATCACTGGCTATTTTGTAAAACGTGCGGTTATCGGCAAAGCCGACGATATAAAAACGCGCATTGGCGCCGTTCAGGAGTCGCAACCGGACTTTGCCGGCAGGCACGTTGGCAGCCGGTGCTATTGCGCCGTTGATGATCACGGTGTCACCCAGCCAGCCGTCCTCGTCTGCGTCGTACAGTGAATAGACCAGACGGCCTTGTGCATCGAAGGTTCGATCCTGGATGATGATGGGCAAGTCATCGACGCCATATTGGTGCGGTAGTGGCAGTGAGTCCGCCTGTTCGTCATCAATGATGATCAGGCCGGCAAGTCCACGATAAGTTTGCTCGCCGGTTTTTCCGTGGGTATGGGAGTGATACCAACAGGTGGCTGCCGGCTGCACGATGGACAAACCAGGTTGCCAATCAGCACCAGGATCGATTGCCAGTTGCGGACCACCATCGACCTCACCGGGCACATGCAGGCCGTGACCGTGTACGGCCACGCTTTCGGTCAGCGTGTTTCGGTAATGCAGATTGAGTTCGCCATATTGCCGGGTTCGAATCGTCGGCCCCAGGTAATCCTGGCCAAACCCCAGGGTTGGTGTATTGACACCGGATATGAAAGACCAGGCGCCATTTCGAATTCGCAGTTCAATCGGCCTTCCCTGGCGGCCATCAACCAGAGGCGGTATCGGTAACCGGGATGGCGTCGTCCTGCTCCAGCCATGGGGGAAGTAACTTGCACCGATGAAAGCCGCGCTACCGGCAATAAACCGACGTCGAGAAAATGCCGATGACATCAAGCCAATGCTCCTTTTGGTGGAGGTGATTGATACTGCGGGAATGAGAAAAGGCGGCAGAAGAAGCGCTCGCGGTTCTTCTGCCGGTGCTTCTTCATGAACCGGCACGGGTTGCCGCCCTCGGGCGCGATACTCCGCCATTCGGCCACGAAAAACAGCCGCGAGAGCATGTGAACCACTTGGCTTGCCATCACCAGCGTCCCGTGCAGGCCGCAGTGTAGGGCCGACACCCACTTACGTCCAGCCTCCAGGAGACGCCTCCTGGAGGCGCAGATGAATCCAGCGCCGGCGGCAGGTGCAGGTCGAGCGTGCGCCGACAGCTTTTATTCAGGTGGAGTGCCGGAACACGGGGATTGACCGGTATCGCAGAGGCGTGGGGTGTGAGGCGCCAGATCCGTGGTCCAACTCGTCCGTTCCTCTGGACGCCGAGGCGAACGAGTTCATGCGACAATCGGGCAGCGGCGGCGCTGCGCCAGTCGATGCGCGTTCATCCACGTTTCCATGCGGCACGATTCGACCGGCGACTGCGGACGCCTCACCACCATGCAACCTGCCATCATCCTTTCCGATCGCGTCGCAATCGTCACCGGCGGTCGGCGCCAGCTCGGGGCTGCCCAGGCGATCCGTCTCGCCGAGTGCGGCGCCGACGTCTGCCTCGCCGATCTCGACCACGATGACGGCATGACGGCGACGGCGGCGGCAATCGAGCGTCTGGGCCGCAGGGCTCTGACGGTGGTCTGCGACGTTCGCCGGCGCGACCGGGTGGAGCGGATGGTCGAGACCTGCGCGGCCGAGCTGGGAGGCGTGGACATCCTGGTGAACAACGCCGGCATCTCCAGCCGCGAGACCCTGATGGAGGTCACCGACGAGGAGTGGGACGCCGTCTTCGACACCAATCTCAGGGGCATGGTGCTGTGCACCCAGTATGCGGCCCGGAGGATGATCGCGCAGGAACGCGGGGGCGCGATCATCAACCTGTCCTCGTCCACGGGCCTCAACGCCAACGTCAGCCGCGGGCCGTACAGCGTCTCCAAGGCGGGCGTGATCATGGCGACCCGGCTCCTGGCAAGGGAGCTCGGCGAGCACGGCATCCGGGTGAACGCCATCGCGCCGGGATTTACCTCCACCGCGAAGATCGGCGGCCGCGACGGCACCATGTTCCATCGCGGCCCGGGAGAGACGGAGCGGGTGTTCGCCCGCCTGGCCCTCAAGCGGCAGGGCGAGCCCGTGGACTACGCCAACCTGGTCGCGTTCCTCGCCTCGGACCTCGGGGCCTACATCACGGGAATGACGATTCCCGTCGACGGCGGGTTCACCATTCCCTGATGCCGCGCCGCCCGGCTCGATGCGGGGGTCGCGCCGCATGAATCCGTCGAGGCCCGCACCCGGCATTTCCGTGTATGTGACCGAGCCGATACACCCGCAAGCCCAGGCACTTCTCGCCGGCAGCGTGCGGCTGGGCGTGGGCGACGAAGACGTGACGCCGGAAGAGCTGCGGCGTCGCGTCGCCGATGTCGACGTCATCCTCAGCAAGACCGACCCGGTCCCCATCGACTCCGAGGTCATCGACGCGGCGCCCCGGCTTCGCCTCATCGCGCGACACGGGTCCGGGTACAGCAACGTCGACGTCGACCACGCCACCCGTCGGGGCATCGTCGTCACCAGCACTCCGGGCGTGAACGCAGTCACGATCGCGGGGGCGTCGGGTGCGATCGGCGGGGCCATTTCCCGGGGATTCGCCCGTGCGGGTGCGAATCTGGCCCTTCTCTACCACCGCAACGCCGACGCCGCCGAACGGATCGAGGCGGAGGCGTCCGGCCTGGGAGTGACCGCTCGCACCTATCGGGTCGACGTGGCGGATGCCGAGAGCATGCGTGCCAATGCCGACCGGATCGTCGCCGATTTCGGCGGAATCCACATCCTGCTCAACAGTGCGGGCGGCAACCTCAAGTCCGCGATCACGGATGCCGGTACCGGATTCTTCGATCTGGCGCCACGGGCCATCCAGGACACCATGACCCTGAACTTCATGGGTGGCGCGGTGCTGCCCTGTCTGTTCCACGGTGCCAGGATGGTGGCCAACGAGACAGGCGGCGCCATCATCAACATCAGCTCCATGAATGCGGTGCGGCCGCTCGAAGGCCGTCCGGCCTATGCCGCCTCCAAGGCGGCGGTGAGCAATTTCACGCAGTGGCTGGCGTGTCATGTGGCCAGACACTACACACCCCTGATTCGGGTCAATGCCATCGCCCCCGGCTTCTTTCCCAACGAGCGAATGCGCGCAAGCCTGTTCAACGATGACGGCAGCTACACCGAGAGGGCGCGTCGGATCATCGATCACACGCCCATGGGCCGGCTCGGCAGCGTCGACGATCTGGTGGGTACCACGCTGTGGTACGCGAGCGACGCATCGCGGTTCGTCACCGGTACGGTCACGCCGGTCGACGGCGGATTCAGCGCCTACGGGGGCGTATAGGATTCGGGAATGTCGGACGACGACAGGCGCTGGAAGGTTCTGGTGCTCGGGAACGTCAGATCCGAGGGCCTGGATCTTCTGCGAGACGTTGCGGAACTCGCCATTCTTCCGGAACCGGTGGCGGCGGCCGATATCGTGGCCTGCATCGAAGACATGGACGCGGTGCTTCACAAGACGGGCCGGATCGACGCGCGAGCCATGGCGCGGCAGGCGCGCCTGCGGATCATCGCCCGTCACGGTGTCGGGCTCGACGAGCTGGACCTCGACAGCATCCGGGCCGCAGGGGTGCCGGTGTCCACGACGCCAGGCGCCAGCTCCAGCGCAGTCGCGGAAGCCACCGTGGGTCTGGCCCTGAGCGTGCTGCGGCACCTCCCGCGTTGCGAGGCGATGATCAAGCGGGACCGGGCCTGGAAGCGGGAGAGCCTGATGGGCCGGGAGCTCGGGCGGGCCGTCGTCGGAATCGTGGGATTCGGGCAGATCGGCCGATTGGTGGCGCGCTACTTCGCGGCATTCGGCGCGCGGGTCATCGTCACCGACATCGACCTCGAGGCGGTGGCGGACAGCCCTTGGCCGGCCGTCGGTCTGGAAGAGCTGCTGCGCACGTCGGACATCATCTCGCTGCACTGTCCGCTGACACCGGCGACCCGGCATCTCCTTGACCGCGAACGGCTTCGGCTCGTGAAGCCGGACGCAATCGTGGTCAACACCGTCCGTGGCGCACTCATCGACGAGGGGGCCCTCGTCGATGCGGTGACGGCCGGGTGTCTGGCCGGCGCCGCGCTGGACGTCTACGACCGGGAGCCGCCGGATTTCGACAGTCCCGTCTTCGGCTGCGACGACATCGTCACCACGCCCCACGTGGCGGCCATGACCATTCAGGCGCAGACCACGATGGCGTTGCAGGCGGCGTCGGAGATCCGGCGCGTGCTGGTCGATGGCCTGCCGCCGGTCAGCGACGTTCTCGCCTGACTCGTACTCGGTGCCGGCTGCCGAGGGCCGAAGTCCCCGGCCGCTTCCGAACGGCACCGGTGAGAATTGCGGGTCAGGGTGTCGAGTGCCGGGCCGGCTCGCTGCGCGGGTTCGTCCGGCGGGCCGCCGGATGCGGGCGGATGCAACGATGCCGAGCGCAGGCATGAGTGAAGGCTCGAAGGAGACGCGCGCGATGGAGCTTCGCGATCTCGTGCCCGGACGCTTCATCTTCGAAGTGCCGGGGGCGCTGCCGGGCGGGGTCTGCCGCGAGATGGTGCGGCGCTTCGAGGCGTGCGCGCCCGAGCAGCATGCGGGCCGGGTCGGCCACCACGCCACGCTCGACACGTCGGTCAAGCGCTCGACCGATCTGGTCATGAGCGGCAAGTCGCACTGGAAGGATCTCGACGGCGCGCTCTTCCGATCGCTCGTGGCCGCGCTCGACGCGCTGACGCGCCGCCATCCGTTCTTCGGCGGGCGCTTCAAGGACGTCGGGTACGCGATGCAGCGAACGCGTCCCGGTGAGTTCTATCACTGGCACATCGACGGAGGCAGCCACGAGCTGAGCCACCGCCAGCTCGTGGCGATCTGGTACCTGAACGACGTCGAGGGGCCGGGCGGCGAGACCGAGTTCCGCTACCAGGGGGTGAAGGTGAGGCCGGAGGAGGGCAAGCTCCTGCTCTTCCCCCCGTTCTGGACCCACGAGCACCGAGGCGCCGTCCTCGAACGCGGGGTGAAGTACATCGCGACGACCTGGGTCGTCTTCGCCTGATCGGAGCGCGGGTCGCACGGCGAACCCGTGTTCCGGCACAGGGACGGCGAGCGTGGTGTCGTGCCAGGCATTCCCGCCAGGCGGGAACAGGCCCCTGAAATCCCCTTGATTCGACGCCCTGAAGGTCGAAATCACACCGGAATTCCACCATGGTGCGGCCTCTCCGGGCATTGGCGGGAATCGCTGGTGTCGAGCCGCCGGCGTTCGCTCAGTCGTACCGTTTGTGGTACCTGCGCCGCGCGCCCGCCCGCTGGACCACCACGCCGCGCACCGATGCGAGTCCGGCGGCGAGCGCGATGGGCGCGCGGCCGTCGGCGAGCGCGACGAGCCGGTCGCCCGTGCGCGTCCGCTCCAGCTTGCGGAAGATGTACTCGCCGTCGATCTCGGCGAGCACGAACGCCCCGTCCCTGGCCACGCCCGTCGGGTCGACGATGATGACGCACCCCGCCGCGAACTCGGGCTCCATGCTGTCGTCGGTGACGCGCAGCGCGAACGGCTCCGCCTCGATGCAGGTCGTGGGCGGGGCGGTGCCCGCCGTCGCCGGGCGCGAGCCGGTCACCTCGGCGCATCTCCGGGTTCCACCCGGGTCCGCGCGGGACGGGTCGGCCGGTTCGGGACGCGATGCCTCCGCCCCGCGTTCCACCTGCGCCCGCGGGGGACGGAGTCCGGCCCGAGCTTCTCACCGGTCCGCGAGGCCCGGCGGCGCGGTGACGGCTCAGCCATCTCCGGTCGCCCTCCGCACCGGTCCGATGCCCTTGTGCGGCACGAACAGCCCGCACCCGAGGAGCCGGCCCGGTCCGATCCCTCGGCACTGGACGGCGAGCGATTCCTCCGGACCGAGATCGGCGATCATCAGACTGCGGGCGGTGAACATGCGCTGCGCCGAGACGATCCGATGCGAGCGCCCGCACAGGAGTTTGCGCGCCGGTACCGAAAGCGCTTCGAGCGCCGCTGCGACGCGCTCCACGAACCGCTCTTCGTCCCCACCATCTCCTTCGTCCACCACGTAGCGGGCGAATACGGCGCCGGTGGGCTTCAGTGGCCGCGGCCGCCGCGTCCCGGTGACCACCTCGCATCCGCCGATGTCGAGCCGGCGCCCGCACAGCTCCGAGGCCGCCTCCGCTCGACGCACCGGTACGCGAAGCACCAGGCGGGTGCGGCGCGAGAGCGGGAGCATCTCTCCGGCTCCGCGGCCGGGCCGCTCCCAGCCGTTGCCCGACGCGGCGCCGTGGATCGAGTGGATGCCCGCATCCGGCTCGTCCGCGAGCCACGGCAGGACCTTCACCACCGCGCTGCGCAGCGCGCCTGCGTGGTCCACCGGCAGCCAGCGCCCGGAGAGACGGAACGCGACATCGACGGCGTCCGCGGCGGCGGCCGTCATCCCGGTGTCCGATGCCTCCTCCCAGCGCATCGTCGGCTACCGGCCCGCCGCCGAGGTGAACGCGCTTTCGAGGACGTCCTCCCAGTTCACCGGGGTATCGGCGAACGGCGGCTTCACGTCGATGCGCAGGAACCGCTCCTCGCGGGCGCGGACCCTGACCGCGTCGACGAGCTCGGCGAACGAGGCCAGGTCGTGGCGCTCGATCAGGATGTCGCTGACGTGGAGCACCGCCTCATGCCCGGCGTGACGCGGGCGGCGCCGCGCGGAGCCCGACGCCCCCGCGCCGCCGGCGCATCAGGGCCGGCCGATCAGCGCTCGGACCACGGCTTGAACGGGTACATCACCTCGCGGGCCGCCACCTCGAACGGGTAGATCGAGTAGTACGTCCCGTCCTGGACCTGGATGAGCGCGGTGCTCACGCCGTTGTTCTGGCCGTCCGGGCCGAACTCGATGTTCTGCCACGGCATCGGGATGGCGCCGGCGGGGAAGTCGGTCGCCCGCAGGGCGTCGCGGATCTTCCCGGGCTCGGTGGAGCCGGCGCGGTTGATCGCCTCGAACAGCACGAACGCCCCGACGAACGAGCGGATCGGCGGGTCGAAGATGTCCCGGCCCTCATTGTGCTTCCCGTAGAGGTCGTTGAGCTTCGCGATCAGCGGAATCTTCGCCGCCATGTCCATCGAGAACGGGGAGCGCGAGATGATGCCCTCGGAGTCCGCACCGACGGTCTCGAGGAACGTCGCGTCGTTGAAGCCCGCGTTCTGCGCGATGATGATGCGCGGCGTGTAGTCGAGCTCCTTCATGGTGCGCATCAGCAGCAGTGCATCGGCGGTATAGGATGTGGGGAACAGGATGTCCGCGTCCGCCGCCTTGAGCCGCTGGACCTCGGAGGTGAGCGAGGTGGTCCTGGCGCGATAGGCGATCTTCTCCAGCACCTCGATCCCCGCCTCCTTCGCAAGCTCCTCCTGCACCCGCGCGCTGTCCGCTCCGAACTGGGTGTCCTCGTGGATGATCGCCGCGGTCGCGAGCTTCACGCCCTTCGTCTTCTCGAAGTCGCGGATGAAGTCGAACATCGTGCGGGTGTAGTGACCGTCGTGCGGCCCGGTGCGGAAGAACCACTCGAAGCCGCGGGTGTGGAGCTTCGGCGACGAGGACTCGCCCGTGAGATAGGGGATCCGCATGCGCTCGGTCACGTTGCTGGCGGCCGCGCTCACGCTGCTGTGGTAGGCGCCGAAGATGGCCACGACGTTCTCGCTGGTGATCAGGCGCTCCGCCTCGCCGCGGCCGATCTCGGGCTTGCCCTGGTGATCGGCGACCACCAGCTCGATCTTCGCGCCTCCCAGATTGGGGAGCCCCTCGGTGGCCGCCAGCGGCAGGTCGAGGTCGTGCCTGTTGTTGATGATGTCCTGGGCCACCCTGACCGCCGCCAGCACGTCCCTGCCGGGCTGGGCGACCGGTCCGGTCAGCGGATAGATGACACCGACGCGCACCGCATCCGCGGCGAGCGCGGAGCCGGTGTGAAGCGCAAGCGCGAGAACCGCGCCGAGCGCGATGTGGATGGTTCTCATGATTCGATGCCTCCCTGATGGACGAGTCCGGCGAGCGCCAGCGCAAGCGGCGGACCCGCAAAGGGTAGCGCAGACGCCCCGGGGAGGGGAGAAGGGCCTGGCCGGCGCAGCGATTCCCGCCAGCGCCCGGAAGAGGCCGTACCGTGGCGGGATCGTGGTGCGATTTCGACCCTCGGGGCGCCGGGTCGAGGGGATTTCGGGGGCCTGTTCCCGCCTGGCGGGAGCTTGCTGTGGCCGGCGCACGTCGCGGCCCTGGAGGGATCGTTGTCGCCGGCGCCGGCAGGTCCGGATGGCCCGGTCGCGAAGTCGCTTCACGATCAGTCGAAACGGACGAGTTAGACTCCGCGGCGGCGTGGAGCCGATTGTGCAACGGCGCCCGATTCGGGACCGGGAGGCAACCGTGACCACCGAGATCGTCGTCCAGACCATCGTCAGCGGGCTCCTGATGGGCTTCATCTACGCCCTGGTCGCGGCGGGCCTGAGCCTCATCTTCGGGCTGATGGAGATCGTCAACTTCGCCCACGGCGAGTTCATGATGGTCAGCATGTACTCGGTGTTCGGGCTGTATCTCGCGTTCGGGCTCGATCCGCTGGTGTCGGCGCCGCTGTGCGTGATGCTCCTGTTCGCGCTCGGGGTGGCGACCCACTACGGCATCATCCGCCACATCCTGAACGCCCCGATGCTGGTGCAGATCACCGCCACCTTCGGGCTGGCGATCTTCCTGCGCAGCCTCGCCCAGTTCCTGTGGACCCCGGACTACCGGTCCATTCCCGACCCCATCGTCTCCGGGCGCCTCGATCTGGCCGGCATCTTCATCGGGGTGCCGCAGCTCGTTGCGAGCGGCGGCTGCGTGGCCGCGTTCGCGGTGCTGTACCTCTTCATCAATCGTACCGAGACCGGCATGGCGCTTCAGGCGACCGCCCAGGACCGCGAGGCGGCGAGCCTGATGGGGATCCGGACCGACCGGATGTATGCGCTCGGCTGGGGGATCGGAGCGGCCTGCGTGGCGGTCGCGGGCGTGATGCTCACGAACTACTACTACATTTTCCCCGATGTGGGTCTCATCTTCGCGCTCATCGCCTACGTCGCGGTGGCGCTCGGTGGATTCGGCAGCATCGTCGGGGCACTGTGCGCGGGAGTGCTGATCGGCCTTGTCGAAGCGCTCGGAGGCCTGCTCGTCGCCCCCGCCTACAAGTACGTCATCATCTTCGCGCTGTACCTCGCCGTGGTGCTCGTCCGGCCCAGGGGACTGTTCGGGCGCTTCTGATGGCGCAGGCACCGCAGGCATCGCAGGCGCCGCGGCCATCGGGGCCGGCGTCTGCGCCGGCAGCCGGCACGCCGCCGGGCGCGGAGCTCCGGCAGGCTCGCGCCGAGCCGGTCCGGACGCCCCTTTCGGCGACGCAGTGGGCGTGGCTCGCGATCGCGGCGGTCGCGCTGGTCGTCTACCCGCACGTGTTCGACGCGCCCTACCAGCGCCACGTGCTGGTGATGGTGTTCATCTACGCCCTGATGGCCCAGGGCTGGAACGTGCTTGCGGGCTACTGCGGCCAGATCTCGCTCGGCCAGGCGGTCTACTTCGGGATCGGCGCCTACAGCGCCGGCTTCCTCTACGCGAGCTATCACGTCTCGCCATGGCTCGGGATGCTGGTCGGGGTCGGCATCTCGGTGCTGGTGGCGCTCGCCATCGGCCTGCCGACCTTCCGGCTCCGCGGCCACTACTTCGCGATCGCCACGCTGGTCATCGGGGAGATCGGCCACACGCTGATGCTCAACTGGGAGCTCGTGGGCGGGGCGACCGGGGTGTGGATCCCCATCGACCGCGAAACCCCCTGGTACTCGTTCCAGTTCCACGACAGCAAGCTCCCGAACTACTACATCGGGCTCGGCTTTCTCGCCGCCGCCTGCCTCGTCGTCGCGTGGCTCGAGCGCTCGAAGGCGGGGCTCTACTTCCGCGCGATCCGCGACGAGCCGGACGCCGCGCGCAGCCTCGGCGTCGACATCACCCGCTACAAGCTCGTGGCGATCATGGTCTCGGCCGCGTTCACCGCGGTGGCCGGTGCGCAGTTCGCCCAGTACGTGCTGGTGATCGACCCCGAGACGGTGTTCCCGCTGCTGCTCTCGATCCTGGTGGTGCTGATGACCATGCTCGGCGGCATCGGGACGCTGTGGGGTCCGATCATCGGGGCCGGGGTGCTGTTCCCGCTCTCCGAGGCCACCCGGGTGTGGCTCGGCGGGACCGGCGGGGCGGAGGACCTGATGATCTACGGGGCGCTGATCCTGCTCATCTCGGTGTTCTGTCCGGGCGGGCTGCTCGCGCTGCTGCGCAGGCTCTTCGTGCGATCCGGCGATGCTTGAGGTCTCGAACCTGACCAGGCGCTTCGGCGGCCTCGTCGCCAACGACGGGATCTCGTTCCGGGCCGAGGCGGGCGGCATCCTCGGGGTCATCGGGCCGAACGGCGCCGGCAAGTCGACCCTGTTCGATCTGATTACCGGCTTCGAGACGCCCGACGAGGGCGACGTGCGGCTCGACGGGCGTTCGATTCGCGGCCTCGGGCCGCATCGAATCAATCGGCTCGGCATCGCCCGCACGTTCCAGAAGCTCAAGCCGTTCGCCCACCTGACGGCCGAGGAGAACGTCATGGTGGGCATCATGCAGCACGATGCGGACATGCGGCGCGCTCGCGATGCGGCGCTCGCGGCGCTCGACTTCGTGGGGCTGCTCGACAGGCGCCGCGTTCATGCCCACGGCCTCAGCACCGGGCAGCGCAAGCGCCTGGAGCTGGCCCGGGCCATTGCCACCCGGCCCCGCCTGCTTCTGCTCGACGAAGTGACCGGCGGCGTGGACCAGCGCACCATCCCGGGACTCGTCGAGCTCATCGAGCGGCTGCGGCGCGAGGGCATGACCATCGTCCTCATCGAGCACGACATGCAGGTGCTGATGTCGCTCGCGGACCGCGTGGTGGCGCTGCATCTCGGCCGGAAGATCGGGGAGGGGGCGCCCGAGGCGATCCGGGGCAATCGCACCGTCATCGAATCCTACCTGGGCGCCTCCTATGCTTGAGGTCGCCGATCTGGAGGTCTGCTACGGCGACTACCAGGTGATCCGGGGGGTGTCGCTGCGGGTCGAAGAAGGCGAGATCGTGGGCGTGCTGGGACCGAACGGCGCCGGCAAGAGCACGGTGCTCAACGCCATCTCCGGCCTGCGCCCGCCGCGTTCCGGCAGCATCGAGCTCGAGGGCGAGCCGATCGCGGGCCGTCCGCCGCACGAGATCGTGCGCCGCCGTCTCGTGCACATCATGGAGCGCCGCCGGGTCTTTCCCTACCTCACCGTGCGCCAGAACCTGTGGCTCGGCGGCTACAACCCCGCCGCGCGCGCCGCGCGGGAGGAGACCCTGCGCCATGTCTACGAGCTGTTCCCGCGGCTCGCGGAGCGCGAGAGCCAGCTCGCTCACTCGATGAGCGGCGGCGAGCAGCAGATGCTCGCGCTGGGGCGGGGGCTGATGGCGCGCCCGCGGCTGCTGCTGGTCGACGAGCCGCTGCTCGGCCTGTCGCCGGCCGCGGCGCGCCACACCTTCGACGTGCTGCGCCGGATCAACGACACCGGGGTGGCGATTCTCTTCATCGAGCAGAACGTGCAGACGGCGCTGGGGCTCGCCGAGCGGGGCTACATCCTGGAGAGCGGACGCCTCGTGCTGGAGGGCCGCGCCGGCGAGCTGCTCGGCAGCGACGAGGTCAGGCGGATCTTCCTGGGGGGCTGAAACGGCCGATCCGATCATGGAGGCGATCGTGCGTACGCTCGCGCCGGCCGGCCCCGAGCGCGTGATGGCGTGATGGGGGGTGGAGCAGTCCCGTGCGCTCCATCGACCGATATGATCGCCGGCCTCATGGTCCGGCGCCGCGAAGGGAGAGGCCGATGACCCGACAGCACCTTCCGATCGGGATCCAGGACTTCCGGACGATCCGGAGCGAGGGCTTCTACTATGTCGACAAGACCCCGCTCGTCCGGCGGCTGGTGGACGAGGGGCGCCACTACTTCCTGTCGCGTCCGCGGCGCTTCGGCAAGAGCCTGCTGCTCGACACGCTGGGGTCGCTGTTCGCCGGCCACGAGCCCCTGTTCCGGGGGCTGGACATCCACCCGCACTGGGACTGGTCCTCGCCGCATCCGGTGGTGCGGCTGAGCTTCGACGGGAAGTACAACGAGCCGGGCGAGATCGAGGGGGACATCATCGAGCAACTGGAGGGCATCGAGAGCGAGCACGGTCTCGCGCCGGCCCGGACCTCCGATACCGGACCGAGACGTCTCCGCAACCTTCTCCGTCGTCTTCACGACACCACCGGCCGGCCGGCCGCGGTGCTGGTGGACGAGTACGACAAGCCGATCCTCGACGTGCTCCACGACCCGGACCTTGCGAGGGCCAACCGGGACTACCTGCGGGGCTTCTACGGCGTCGTCAAGGGCAGCGCCCGGCATGTCCGCTTCGTCTTCGTCACCGGGGTGAGCATGTTCTCGAAGGTCAGCCTGTTCTCGGGGCTGAACAACCTGAAGGACATCAGCCTCGACCCGCGCTACGCCACGGTGTGCGGCTACCGGGAGGCGGACCTGGACCGGGTGTTCGGGCCGGAGCTGGCCGGTCTGGACCGCGACGAGGTCCGGACCTGGTACAACGGCTATCACTGGCGGGGCGGGGAGCGGGTCTACAACCCCTGGGATGTGCTGCTGCTGCTCGACAGTCGGGAGTTCCGCCCCCACTGGTTCGAGACCGGCTCGCCGGAGTTCCTGTTCCGGATGCTGATGGAGAAGTCGGTGAGTCCGATGGAGCTGGAGGGCCGGCTGGCGGGGATGTCGCTGGTCTCGAAGTTCGACGTGGGGGACATCGACATCGAGGCGCTGCTGTTCCAGACCGGCTACCTGACCATCGCGGAGGAGATGAGGGAGGCCTTCGACGCGGTGTACCGACTGGACTATCCCAACCTCGAGGTCCGGGTCAGCCTGAGCCGGGGGCTGCTCGGGTGGCTGGGGAAGAAGGGGGTGGAGCCGCTGGAGCGGGGGCGGGAGCTGTGCGCGCTGCTGGAGGCGCACGACTTCGCGGGCTTCGGGGAGAAGCTGCGGGGGTGGCTGTCGGGGGTCCCGTACCAGTGGCACGCGAAGGGGGACCTGGCGCGCTACGAGGCGTGGTATGCGAGCCTGCTGTACATGTGCTTGCGCGCGGTCGGCGCGGACCTGCGGGTGGAGGAGGCCTCCTCCCGCGGGCGTGCGGACATGGTGGTGCGTCTCGGGGGTCAGGTCTTCGTGGTGGAGTTCAAGATGGCCGAGGGCGAGGAGGGCGGCGCGGCCGCGCTGGATGCGGCGCTGGCGCAGATGCGCGAGCGGGGGTATGCGGAGAAGTACCGTGCGGAGGGGACGCCGGTCCACCTGATCGGGGTGGCCTGCGGCCGCGAGGCGCGGAACCTCCTCGATCTCCGGGCCGAGCCCGCCTGAGCGGGAGCCCGCGAACCCGCCATCCCCGCAGACCGCCGAATCCTTTCCCGACGGGAGTCCGGCTGGTCCAGGTGCGCCGCGGCGTCTGCGCTCCACGACCGGCAAGAGGCGCTGTACACGTACGCGCCGTGCGACCAGAAAGCGGTGCCGGCGAACGCGCGTCTCGCCGTCGGCGGCCGGCTGCCGGCGCTGCCGGCCCTTGCCCCGGAGGCCGGTGTCTACGAGGAGATGCGGTCGTAGCGCACGCCGGCGGGTTCGCTCGCCAGCCAGCGTTCGAGCCTGGCGCCATAGGCGAAGATCGCCGGCAGGCCGCCGGTGTGGAGGAAGAGCACGCGGCTTCCGCCGGGGATGCGTCCGGAGCGGACATGCGCGGCGAGGCCCGCCATCGCCTTGCCGGTGTACACGGGGTCGAGGATCAGCGCCTCCAGCCGCGCCGCCATCGAGACCGCCTCGCGTATCGCGTCGTTGAGCTTGCCGTAGCCGGGCGCGTGCACCTCGTCGCTCACGTCCACGTCGCTCTCGTCGAGCACGATGTCGGTGCGGTCGATCATCGCGGCGAGCTCCGCCGCGCGTTGTGCGACCCGCGGCTGCTGTCGCGATGCGTCGCGCCGCACGCAGATGCCGTGCACCGGCATCGCTTCGCCAGTCGCCCGCATCCCCACGAGGGTGCCCGCGTGGGTGAGCGCGCTCCCCGATGCGCACACCGCCGCGTCGAACCCGAACCCCCGCGCCCTGGCCTGCTCCATCACCTCGCCGGCGGCGAGGACGTAGCCGAGTCCGCCAAGGGGCGGATGATCGACGCCGAGGTGAATCACGTACGGCTTGCGGCCCTCGTCCGCGAGCGATCGGGCGAGGCGCTCGAGCGCCGCATCCGCCGCCGCCTCGTCCTCGCCCGCCGGGAACGAGTGAAGCGTCGCCCCGAGCAGCCGGTCGAGCAGCACGTTGCCGGAGGCGCGGTAGAGATCGTCGGCGTCGTCCACCCGATCTTCGAGCTGGATGTGGATGTCCATCCCGAGCTGCCGCGCGCCGGCCGCGGCGAGGCGCACGAAGTTCGACTGCACCGCTCCGGTGATGAGCACGGTGTCGGCGCCGCGGGCCCGCGCCTCGCCGAGGTAGAACTCGAGCTGGCGCACCTTGTTCCCGCCGAAGGCGAGCCCGGTGCAGTCGTCGCGCTTGACCCACAGCTCGATGCCGAGGGCCGCTCCGAGATTCGGCGCCGCGTCGAGCGGAGTCGGGATATGGCCGAGCCGGACTCTCGGGAACCTGTCGACTCCGGCGAGCGGTCTGGGCATGGAGCCTCCGGCGGTGGGGAGGGGCGAAGGGGCGCGATGATACCGAACACGCCCGATCGCCGGTGGTCGCCGGATTCGGGCTCGGCGAGCCTGTCCGCGCCGCCTCTCTGTCACGACCGCGGCGGCGTCAGGTCGTGGAATGGCGCTCACCCCTCGCCGGCGGAACCGGGGGGAAGGCGTCGGACCGGCGGGCCGTGGACCTCGCTTGAATACCGGCGTCTCTCCGGTGGTGGGCAATGTCTCGGCTTGACTCCGGGACCGTTCTGTCGCGTTGAGGAAGAAAGTCGCGCCGAGACCAGCAATTCCCGCCAGCGCCCGGAGAGGCCGTACCGTGGCGGGAATCGCTGAGCCGAGACACTACCGCTTGTCCCGGCGTTTGCGAACCGGCACGCTCCGCAGCTCCAATGGCGCTTTCGGATTCGGGAGGGATGGCGATGTTCGACGTCGAACGATTCACGGAAGACTGTCTCGGGGCGAACGCCGGGACGGATGCGCACAAGGCGGTGCTCGCGCTCGTGGAGCGCACCTGCTCGGAACCGGGCGCGGTGCTGGCGGGGATCGGCGAGCCGGCCCGTGCCGGGGTCACCCGTCTCTACCACAGCGACGAGCTCACGATCCTCAACATCGTGTGGGGGCCGCACATGACGCTGATGCCGCACGACCACCGGATGTGGGCGGTCATCGGCATCTACACCGGGCGCGAGGACAACATCTTCTGGCGGCGCGAGCCCGGGCGCGCCGACGGCTTCCTCAAGGCGCAGGGCGCCCGCTCGCTCGGCACGAAGGACACCGTGCCGCTCGGCGAGAACGTCATCCACTCGGTCACCAACCCGCTGCCGCGCCTGACCGGGGCGCTGCACGTCTACGGCGGCGATTTCTTCGGCGCCGAGCGCAGCGAGTGGGACCCCGAGACCCTCACCGAGGGCCGCTACGACGTCGAGAAGAACATGCGGCTGATCGCGGAGTCGAACGCACGGCTCGCGGGCTGAGGGCGTCGGATTCCCGCCGCCCCGTCACGCCTGCCCCGTCACGCCCGCCCGGGGGTCCGGGTCCAGGGCGGGTTTCTCGATGGAGAGGTCGAGGGCGCCGGACTTCCGCCCCCTCACGCCCTCCCGGTCTCCAGCGCCGGTCCTCCCGGACCGCCCGGCCGGCGGGCCGACCGGTCGATCCCGATCTGCGACTCGAACGCCTTCAGCCGCTTGTAGATCGAGATCAGCTCCACGATGATGGCCCACGAGTTCACGAGGAACTGGAACGAAGTCTCCACCCGGTCGAACGCGCGCAGGATCTGCTGCAGCACCCCCAGGGTGATGACCCCCGCCACTATGGTCGGCCCCATCATGATGTAGGGCACGATGACCGCGAACTGGAGGTAGGACCACTTCGCGATGTCGAAGTAGAGGTAGTGCTTGTAGAGCCGGAAGTAATTCCGGCGCACGTTCGCGAACAGCTCGGCGACCGTCTCGGGCTCCGCGCGTTCTTCGTGGTCCTCGCCGTAGACCAGCTCCTTGCGGTAGGCGGCCTCCACCTTCTGGTTGTTGAACTCCAGGCCCGGGAGCTTGATGCCCACGACGGCGAGCAGGACGGTGCCCCCGGCGGCGGAGACGATGGCCAGCCAGACGAGCGAGTGGTCGACCTTGCCGATCCAGGGAAGCTCGGTGACGTGCTCGCTCAGGCCCCAGAGCAGCGGAAGGAAGGCGAAGAGAGTCATGATCGACCGCATGAACGAGACGCCGAGCCCCTCGACGATGCGGGCGAAGCGCATCGTGTCCTCCTGCACCCGTTGCGCCGCGCCCTCGATGTGACGCACTTGGTGCCAGTAGGACATGTAGTAGTCGTTCATGGCGGTGCGCCAGCGGAAGACGTAGTGGCGGACGAAGAATTCGAGCAGGACCGCGACGACGATGTAGATGCCGGCGATCTCGGCGAAGGTGAGGCACTTGGCGAGGAAGTCCTGGAACTCCACCGCCCCGGGCTCGGCCAGCGCCTTCTGGAGGGTGTCGTAGAAGTCGCCGAACCATTCGTTGATCCGGACGTCGAGCTGGACCTTGTACCAGGTGACGATCAGGATGGCGGCGCTGCCGAGCGCCGACCAGTGCAGCCAGCGCCGGTTGGCGAAGAACGATCTGAACATGCCCTGTCTCCTTCGAGCGCGGCGTCACGGGACGCCGGAGGCGGCGGCTCCCGCATCGGACCCCGGGTTCGCCGGAGCGGTTCCTCCGCGGCCTCCCCCCGCCTTCGCGGGGGCCAGGGGCGCGCAATGGCGGGTGTGAAATGGCGGGAAATGCGGGCAGGGCGCGCATGGTACGTTATCCGGTGTCCGCGCGAACGCAGGCTGGCGGCTCCGTGATGGACAGATTCCCTGACGACTCCCTGCGCGTGAACGAGTGTGAACGAGGCGGGTTGACGAAATTCAAGCTGATCCACGCCATGCGCTTCACCCGCCAGAGCCAGTCGTGCACCGCCGGCTCGCGCCTGTTCCTGCACGCGAGCATCTTCGACGAGTTCCTGGAGAAGCTCGTCGAGCACACCTTGAAGCTGAGGCTCGGCGACCCGCTGGACGAGACCACCGACATGGGCGCGATCATCAACGAGAAGCAGTTCACGAAGGTGTGCGGCTACATCGAGGAGGAGCTCGGGCGCTCCGACGCACGCCTCGTGACGGGCGGACGCCCGCCCGAGTCCGGCCCGCTGAGCGAAGGGTTCTTCACCCGGCCGACCATCTTCTGCGATGCCTCCAACGACTGGCGTCTCGCCCGCGAGGAGATTTTCGGCCCGGTACTCGTGGCCATCCGCTGGCTCGTCCCGCCGCGCGGTTTCCTCGACGAAACGCCGCCGCCGCCGCGTCCTTGATACGGATGAACTGGCCCAGCTCGGATGCGCTCGACGCCCGCGAAGGCCGCTGGCCCGAGGCCGTCGTGGCGGTTCGCCTGTCGGCGCTCACCGGTTGCCGCCGAGGCGAGGTGCTCAACTTGGGCTGACGCGACAGCGGCGGTGTCGCGCTGAAGCTCGCTCGACTCCAACGACCGATCCGCACACTGTGCGCCGTCCAACGTGCGCCTCGGCAATGCCGCGCAAGCCATCGTCGAGGCGCTGCCCGGAACCACGACTCGGACGCCTTCCCGTTCCCGAAGAACGCCAGACGGCAATTACTCCACAACCTCGTCGCCGTTACTCGATCAGGCTATACGAACCGTCCGTGTGCTGCTTGAAGTACTTTTTATATTTTCCTGGATTATAGACTCGATGTTTCGGCAGGAACACGCTATAAGTCCGCTCGGCCCAGCCCGGGCAAGCTTCTTTCAAGTCGCTCCCGCGGAAGCGCTTCGGCAGCCTATCTTCATCTAACGCGCGTCGTATGTCGTCCACAAAGCAACTCATTCCATCCCTCCCGACAATCCCTCATTGAGGTCAACCAAAACCGAAATTCTTGATTCCGTCCCGTAGTTCTCTTACATTGGACACCACCTCCTTGACAAAGCCGATCCTCGCATCTTGATTGGCCAACAGGGCAAGCTGCTTCCGGGAGGTACTCTTGAGATTCAGATCGGTCAGGGGGTATTTATACAGCAGCCAATCGTCGTCTCTTTCCCAACCCTGGAAGTCTGCGGCAAGACCCCGATACTTCTCCATGCTCTCGCTGGTTCTGCAACGAACTCCGAAGAAGATGTAATCTTCTATTTCAACGCCGAGTTGTGCATTCTCGTCAAAATCGAAATACAATCCATGCCAGTTGTAATTGATCCGACAGGTCACGAATTTTCTGATTCGCACTTCAGCTAATATCAGAATCGTCCGATTTTTCAGGAAGATCAGGGATTTCTTTCCGTAGTCCGCCTTCGATCTCCTGCCATAACTTCTGCACCAGTACAATCTTCGTCTCGGCCATGGCCACGGTAAGATCGTGCACCAGTACAATGTTGTCGCTGGCTAGACAGAGTTCCTTCAGATCGTTCATATAGGCCTCGCTGAAATCAGTGCCCGTCAATCTTTCGATCAGCTTCACGTACTGCGCGATCGATTCCCGAAGCTGGGGTTCGTCATAGGCGCGTCTTTGACAATTCTTCAACCAGGGTACCAAGTCGTTCTTGTAGGAGATGCACTGATACTCGACGCCACTCGCACTGTCTTCGGAAGCTGCACGGCCGCATGTGTGTCCCGCGCTGCCCGCACTTCGGCAATGATCGGACTAGCC
This sequence comes from Gammaproteobacteria bacterium, assembly GCA_965202735.1. Taxonomy (GTDB): domain Bacteria; phylum Pseudomonadota; class Gammaproteobacteria; order HK1; family HK1; genus HK1. Next base: position 3,236,403 of record OZ241844.1, on the reverse strand, counting down.
AGGGTTTTTCCATTGTTCGACTTCATATGTTCGTTCGGCGTGCGGATCACCGGCGGTTCGTAACCCGCCTGCCGGAAGACCTGCTCGATCCTGGCGCGCATTCCATAGCTGTCGGTCGCATCGGGATGGCCTCACGCTCCGCCGGGGCCGGATTGCCCGAAGCCGGCTCCGGCGAGCAGGAGGATCGCCCCGATCCGCCGCGCCGTATTGGTGAAGTACTGCACCTCGTCCGCCCCGAGAGGGCGGTCGAGGATGGCGCGCTCCCGGTAGGACAGCCATTTCTTGAGCACCTGATAGCCGCCGAGGCGGTAGGTCCAGACGGCGGAGGGGATGTTGCGCCAGAACGCTTCGCGGTTGAGGTAGACGTCGAAGGTCGCATCGCCGAAGGCGGGTAGTGTGTCGCCCAGGGCGGCGCGTTCTTCGGGCGTGAAGGCGCGTTCGACGGCGCGGCCCTGGCCGGGCATGACCGCGTCGCCCTGTCCGGCATGGCCCCATCCCGCCGTCACCGCAAAATCCTCGCCCGCCATGTTGCGCCCGCTCACGGTGGCGGGGACGGCGATGGCGGTGATCTCCGGCCGAAGCGGCGGCTGCGTCACGCCGGGAACGGGCGTGTCGGGGTCGAGCAGCGCGGCGAACTCGCGTCCGCGCGCCGCCGACCGAACGAGTTCCTTCGCCGCGTCCTCGCTCCCGCCGTCCGGCCAGCCCGGCAGCGGGATGCGCGGCCACTCCATCCTGAGCGCCCCGGCATTGGCCTCGCGCCAGGTGGGGTCGTGCAGGGTGGCGAGCACGTGGTGGAACAGGTCTTCGACGCCAAGAGCGAGGCGCTGAAGATAGCAATGCGCCGTCTCGCTCAGATTGGCCCGACGCGCGCCGGCACCGTTGCCGCCGAGGTCCTCGTCGCGTAGCCAGGCGGGAAAGAAGCTGGAGAGGCCGTTGCCGAAATTGTCGGCAAGATGACGAACCAGGGTGCCCCGCGAATAATCTTCCCTGGTTTCGCGTCCGCGCGCCTCGATCCATGCATTCCCCTTGAACGCATGAAGCCCGTACTCGGCGCGCGGGCGGTCAAGCAATCCGCTGTCCGCCTCCCAGTAAAGCCACCGGGTATCGAACGCCCGGTAGGCGTGGCGGACGAAGCCGGTTTCGTTCGGACCTCCGCGCCGCAACAGCGCATCGCGCACCGCGCGGGCACTCGAATTACCGAAGTCCTTCATCGCCGATGGGTAGCATCGGGCAATTTGCTCATGGCTCAGATCAGCGTCGAAGTACTCTCCGATGCGCGCCCGGAGCCGGTCGAGATCCGTGTCGATCAGGAAGCCGTTCCGGCTGGTCTTGATGCCGGAAAAAGAGACCGGAAACAGATCGGGCAGCGACGGCCAGTCGCACCAGTCCGCGCTGACCGCCGTTCGCACGAAGGGAAGGCCGAGCGGCAGGACCGGATCGATCCCTTCGTAGAGCATATCCGGTTCCATCTCGGCGGTCGCGACCAGCTCCGCGCGCTTGGCCTTGCCCCACAGATGCCGGAACTCCACCTGATCGGCGGGTTTGTGTGCCGCCTTGCGCACCAGGGTTGCGACTGCCGTTCCGACCTGGATGCCGAGCGGATCGCCCTCCGTCGAGAAGATGCTCGAGTCGGGCGAGCCGTCCGGCGCGACCTTGCCGGTCTTGTACTTGTCCCCGTTCAGGCAGTCGATGCGGATCGCGTCGAACGCCTCCAGATAGCGTTCCCGCATTCCCGTGAAGGAGAGGCCGTCGAGCCAGGAGTAGTTGGAGATGAAGCAGACGACGCCCCGGCCGGTCTTCTCCGCGATGCGACGCTCCGCCATGCGGAAGAACCGCACGTAGAGGTCGTTCAGTCCCTGTCCTTCGGGCCGGCGCGCACACTTCGTCGTCCGGTAGGCTTCCGAAAGCGCCCGCTCCTCGTCCACGGCCATGCCCGCGAAGCCGTTATAGGGCGGATTGCCGAGGATCACGAGAATCGGCGTCTCCCGCTTCACCCGCTCCGCCCGGTCGCGTTCCTCCTCCAGCTCGGGGAAGGGCAGCGGCTTGGTGGTGCGCGGCTCCCAGCCGGTCAGCGCATTGGTCAGATACACTCCGGCGCGTTCGGGCTCGTCGTCGGCGAGCGGCGCATCGAGCTCCTGCATGGTCAGGCCGACTTGCAGATGCGCGACGACGAAAGGCGCGGGCATGATCTCGAACCCGAACACCCTGGTCGTCGCCGCCTGCTTCACCTGCGCGCCGGCGAGCGCCCCCAGGCCCTGCCCTTCGAGATTGGCCGCGATGCGGCGCAGCACTTCCGCCAGATAGGCCCCGGTGCCGCAGCACGGGTCGAGCACGTAGACGTTCTCCGCGGCCAGCCCGGCCGGGATGTCGAGATCGTCCTTCAGCGCCTTGTCCACCCGCGCGACCATGTAGCGCACCACTTCCGTCGGCGTGTACCAGACGCCGAGCTGCTTCCTGAGCGTCGGGTCGAAGGCTTCGAGGAACGGCTCGTAGAAATAGGGTACCGCCTCGCCTTCGTTGAAGCGGCCGAAGAAGGCGCCCTGGTCCACCCGGTCGAGCGCGGCCGCGGTCCAGTCCAGTACCTCCACCAAGCCGAGCGGTTGCAGGCGGCCGGGGTCGGACAGTTGCTGGAACAACGCCCGCAGCACCGGCGCGCGCAGATGCCAGACCGCAGTGCGCCAGTCGAACCCGCCCGCCGCCGACGGCGACCGCCGCGCCCACAGAACCCAGGCGGAGAACACGCCGTAGAACAGGGTCTGCACCAGCGTCGAATGGAAGAAGCGCTCGCCCCTCTCGCCCTCGAAGCGCACGCCGAGCACCTCTTCCAGCGCCGACCGCACCGCCTTGAGCGATGGCGCGTCGCCCGCCGCCTCGACCCGCGCCAATCCATCGCGGGCGTAGGAGGCGAGCAGTCGCGCCAGATCCTTCGGTTCGGCCAGCACGGCGCGGTGAGACAACGCGCGGACGAGATATTCGCCAAAGCGCGGGCCGAGCTCACGGGCGAAGGCGCGGGGCGTCCCGATCCTGCGCCGGAAGTCGTCCGCGCTCTCCGCCAACCGGAAGGTCTCGAGCTTCGCCTGCTGGCCAGTTGCATCGTCACCGACCAGCACGAAGTCGCGGGCGTTCGTCACCAGCACCAGACGGTAACGGCTCCGGTAACGGGAGACCTGATCGCCCGAGGCCGTCAGCCAGGCATCATCGTCGAGAGACTTGACCTCGACGACGCCGCACTCAGGCAACTGGCCCTCGCGCACGCGGCCCTTCTGCATCTGGCGCGCCGCATAGAGCGCGAAGTCGGGATGTCCCGCGCCCTGGTCGGCAGGTTCCTGAACGCAGTGCACTTTCGGTTTGATCGCGGCGCCGACGGCAGTCAGCAGTCCGTGGAGCGGACCGTAGCTCGACCGCTCGCCGGTCGCGCCGCCCGACGCATACACCCGGCCGAGATCGGCGAAGTACGCTTCCGCCGCCGCCGTCAGCTTCCTGTTCGTTTCCGTCATGCCGTGTGTTGTCGCCGACGACGGAGCGATATGCAACCACCTCCGGCAATGAGCCGTCGCTCACGCGGGCAGCACGGTGCGTCGGCCGGGCGCTGTTCGCAGATGCGGTGGGGCCCGGCTTCGATCACTGGAGCGTCACAATCATGGTCTCCGCAGCGCTGGTCCGCCCCGTGGAGTGATACGTTCTGCAAAGAGCTACCTCATCGCCGCCCGTAGCCAGCGTCCTGTTTTTCTCGGAAGCAGTGCCGACTACCTCGCACCTTAAGAGATTCCTTCATAATTTATTTGAGAGTTCGTCTGCAACTAACTGAATCTGCCCGATCATTTCGTACACCGTCGAGTCCCCGGCTCGTGTTGCCAACGCGAAGTTCCGAGATCACGATTATGCGCCATTGCGCGTTGATCTGGATACTGTGCTGACCGGTACGGTCGCCCCGCAGCGCTTCCCGCTGGTTGCTCGGCAAGCGGGATTGATGTCTCACCCCGTGCTTTCTATAGTGCCGCTCGGAAGCCGCGCGGCGAGTGCTGCCGCTCAAGCGCCGTTTGGGGTGAATCCAGTCTGCACAACGGCATTCATCCTCCGACGGTCTGAACGGCCGGTAAGCGCGACAAGGACGCCCCTCGGTGCGCGGTTCCCACACTGGACGTGTTCGGAGCACCGTATCCGGCCGGGGTCACGGACGAGGGGAGACGCCATGCCCGATCTCGACATCGCCGATTGCATCAACGAGACCTGCCCGTGGTCGGGCAAGCCGGTGCGGGCCGACTCGCTCACCGAGCATGACGGCTGCGTGGTCGGGTTCTGCAACCCGGGTTGCCGCGACCGGTTCGAGCGCGCGGTGCGTCACTTCGAGGACGCGAAGGCGTCGGCCGGCGCACGATAGCGCAGCGCCTCCGCCGCCCCGCACCCGCTCTCCGCCGCCCCGCACCCGCCCTTCGCCGCCCCGCATCCGTCCTTCGCCGCCTCGCACCCGTCCTTCGCCGCCATGCGCCAGTCCTCCGCCGCCATGCGCCAGTCCCCGAATACCGGGCCGCCTGCCGGGAAACCCACGGTGGTTCATTCCCCGGTCCGGACCGCGGTCGCGGATGACGGCGGGGGAGCGGCGTCGGCCCGTGTCGCGGGAGGCCTCGATGAAGATGGTGCGAAACACCGAGGCGCCCCGACGCCGGTCCGTGTCGCGGGGCGTCTGGCCGGCGGCCTCGCCGGCCGTCTCTCCGGCCGGGAGCTTTCCGCACTGGCCGAACGCTCGGACCGCAAGGGCCTCGCCCATCTCGCGCTGCACGCCCTGGCCATCGCCGCGGCCGGCGCCGTCTACGCGGGCGCCTTCGACACCGCATGGATGCTCCCCGCCGCCTGGCTCTACGGCGCCACCCTCGTCTTCCTCTTCGCGCCGCTGCACGAGACCGTGCACTACACCGCCTTCCGGAGCCGCCGGATCAACCGCGCGGTGTCGGCGGCGTGCGGGTGGATCCTCCTGCTCCCGCCGCGCTACTTCCGCGCGTTCCACCTGGAGCACCACCGCTTCACGCAGGACCCCGAACGCGACCCGGAGCTGGCCGTCGCGCCTCCGGCGACCTGGCGCGAGTATCTCTGGCGGGTGAGCGGATTCCAGTACTGGACCTCCCGCGTGCGCACCATGCTGGCGCACGCGGCGGGACGCGTGCCGGAGCCGTACATCGGGCCGTCGGAGCGCGCCGGGGTCGTGCGCGAGGCGCGGCTTCACCTCGCGAGCTACCTCGCGGTCGCCGCGGTCTCCGCCGCCGCCGGCAGCGCGGCGGCGCTGTGGGCCTGGGTCGTGCCCGTCGTGCTCGGCCAGCCGATGCTGAGGCTCTACCTCCTCGCCGAGCACACCGGCTGCCCGATGGTCCCGGACATGCTCGCGAACTCGCGCACCATCCACACCAACGCCGTCGTCCGCTTCCTCGCATGGAACATGCCCTGTCATGCCGAGCATCACGCCTGTGCGGCGATTCCCTTCCACGCGCTGCCCCGGGCCCACGCGGCCCTCGCCCCGTACATCCGGGAGCAGGCGCCCGGATACGCGAGCGTGCACCGGGAGCTGGCGCGCGGCCTGCGGCAGGGAAGCTCCGGTCGGCCCCGAATCCGCAGGGGAGGCACAGATTGAGCCGCAGACGAAGCCGGGGCACGGATGAAGCCGGCAAGCTGCGAGTACCCCGCGGCAGCGCCGCCGACCTGATCGGACCTTTCGTGGCAGCCGGCGCCGACGCCCGGCCGAACCGGGCCTCCTCCCCAAGGGAGGCGACAGCCGGGCTGGTCGCCGCGGCAGCCGGCGCCGGCGCCCGGCCGAATCGGGCCTCCTCCACAAGGGAGGCGACAGCCGGGCTGGTCGCTGCGGCAGCCGGCGCCGGCGCCCGGCCGAACCGGATCGGGTGAGGCGCGGTCTACACCCGACACCAACCTTCCGGAGCCTCCCCATGCCCGCCACCCGCCTTCGTACTCTCGCCCTCGCCCTCGCCCTCGCCCTCGCCCTCGGCTTCGGCTTCGTCCCGGGCGCCGCCGCCGCGCCCACGCGGGCCGAAGCCACCGAGCGCGAGGTCACCCGCGCGTTCCTCACCCTGGTCGTCGGGGAAGAAGGGGACATGGTGGACGCGATGGATCTGATCGAGTCGACCTGGGAGCCGTCCTACCTGTCGATGGCGCTCGACACGATGCGCATCATCCGCAACCCGGCGGTCTCCGCCACCCTGCTGCGGCTCGTCGAGACCAGGGCCGGCGGGGAGCACGGCTACGACCTCGGGGCCTGGCAGCGCGCGATGTGGAATGCGCCGGAGGCCCGGCATCCGCGCTACGCCGCCTTCAAGGGCGCGCTCCACGGCTTTCTCGACCCGCGCTTCGCGGCGTACTTCGACGAGGTGGGCGAGCCGCTGATCCGGCTCGACGAGATCGTCTGGGGAGGCGTGCGGCAGGACGGCATCCCGCCGCTGCGCAACCCGGCGATGCTCGCCGCCGACGATGTCGGGTACCTCGAGGACGACCACATCGTGTTCGGCATCTCGGTCAACGGCGATGCGCGCGCCTACCCGAAGCGCATCCTCGGCTGGCACGAGATGTTCGTCGACGTGGTCGGCGGGGTGCCGGTGGCCGGGGTGTACTGCACGCTCTGCGGCACCGTGATCCTCTACCACACCGAGCACGAGGGGGTGAGCCACGCGCTCGGCACCAGCGGCTTCCTCTACCGCTCGAACAAGCTCATGTACGACCGGGCCACCCAGTCGCTGTGGAGCACCATGCGGGGGACGCCGGTGGCCGGACCGCTGGCCGGGAAGGGCATCGTGCTCGACCGAGGCAGCGTGGTGACCACCACTTGGGGCGAGTGGCGGCGGCGCCATCCCGGCACGAAGGTGCTCTCGCTCGATACCGGCCACCGGCGCGACTACTCCGAAGGGGCCGCGTACCGCGAGTACTTCGCGACCGACGACGTGATGTTCGCGGTACCGGCCCTGGACACGCGGCTCGGGAACAAGGACGAGGTCTTCACGGTGCTGCTCGCCGCCCATCCCGACCGGCCGCTCGCGATCTCCGCCGACTTCCTCGCCGCGAATCCCGTTCACCACGACGCGATCGGAGGCACCGGGCTCGTGGTCCTCACCGACCCCTCGGGCGCGAACCGCGCCTACGCGAGCGAGGAGGTGACGTTCGCCGGCTACGACGGCGACCGCGGCGTGCGGGACGAGGCCGGCATGACGTGGACGATGGACGAGCACGCCCTGACGGCCGAAGACGGGCGGGTGCTCCACCGCATCCCGGCGCAGCGCGCGTTCTGGTTCGGCTGGTACGCGGCGTTTCCGCACACGCGGCTGGTACGGTAGGGCAGCTCCGCCGCCCTTCGCACAATCTCGTTACACATCATGCAGTTCCCGCCAAGTGGAGACATGCTCCTGAATTCCCCTCGACTCAGTGCCCCGAGGGTCGAAATCGCGCCAGAATCCCGCCACGGTACGGCCTCTCCGGGGCTGGCGGGAATTGCTGTTGCACATCATGCAGTCATGATGGACAGAGGCGGCGAGTGGCACTACATGCCGAAGTGTCGGCGGACCCCCCCGGTCCCGACGCGGGTACTCCATCGGTTCGAAACGCTGCCATGGCCGGGCATAAGGCAGGGTGTACACGTCCGCATACGATTGAATACAATCGCACACGCACACACGCTGGAGACTGGTTGTGTCCGCGACCATGACTCTTCGCCTGGAACCGGCGCTGAAACGGCGTCTCGATCGGCTGGCCGAATCGATGCAGCGATCGAAGTCCTTTCTGGCCGCTCAGGCCATCCGTGAATTCGTCGATCTGAACGAGTGGCAGATTCAGGAGATTCGGAGCGCGATCGCCGAAGCCGACCGCGGCGACTTTGCGAGCGACGACCTCGCGAAGGACGTGCTGGGCAAGTGGGGTGTCGATGCGGGTTAGGTGGCTCGCGACGGCATTGCGGAATCTGGACGACGAAGCCGGGCATGTCGCCCGAGAGAATCCAGCCGCGGCACGAGCTCTCGTTCAGCACATTTCGCGCGCCGTCGATCTGCTGAGGGAGAACCCCGCCCTCGGCCGGCCCGGCCGGATCCACGGCACCCGGGAGCTGGTCGTTTCCGGAACGCGCTACATCATCCCGTATCGTGTCCGGCCACGGCTGGATCGCATCGAAATCCTCCGCGTCTTCCACACCTCGCGCCGCCCGCCCGGGCGCTGGTGATCTCTCGTTTCACATCGGTCACATCGGGCACGGCGTGTCTTCGGGAGCGGCGGGCGCGCTGCATTTCCGCAGACCCGTCTCGACCGGGGGCGGACCGGAGTGCGTGCGGGTCGGGGAATGACGGATTTCTCGACGGATTTCTCGAGACGGTGCCTCCACTCCCGCGTGCTATTCTGAACCTGGTCCCGGCCACTCCCGATCGGCACCCACCATGGCCGTAGCGGACATCCAGCGCCACCGCTTCATCGTCGAGGACTTCGCGCATCCGGGCGAGGCCGGGAAGGGCGTGGCGGACGAAGAGGCCGCTGTCCGCGCCGGGCCGGACCCGGACGGATACGGCGAGGAGCGGGTGCTGCGCCGAAGCCGGAAGATCATGTCCGTCGCGGTGACCGGACTCCATCTCCCGATCGACAGGATCTTCGGAGACCGGCCATGACCGCCCGCTCGACGCCCGAGCCGGGGCATCCGCGAAGCCGGGCGATCGACGAGGCCCGCGTGGGCCGGCCATGACCGCTCTCTCCGTCAACCTCAACAAGATTGCATGGCTGCGCAACGCGCGCGAGGGACGCCGGCCGAGCGTCCTCGACGCGGCGCGGACCGTCATCGCCGCCGGCGCGCAGGGCGTCACCGTGCATCCGCGTCCCGACCAGCGGCACATCCGGCCCGACGATGTCCATGCGCTCGCGGCGCTTCTGGCCTCCGAACATCCGCACGTCGAGCTCAACATCGAGGGCAACCCCGCCGCCGGGCCGCGCGACAACGGCTATCCGGGATTCGACCACCTCGTCGAGACCGCCCGCCCGCACCAGGCGACGCTGGTCCCCGACACCGACGCCCAGCTCACGTCCGACCACGGGTGGGACCTGTCCGACCCCGCCGAAGCCGCACGGGTGGCCGGGGTCATCGCCCGCTACCGGGACCGGGGCGTGCGCGTGAGCCTGTTCATGGACCCGGACGAGGCGCAGATTGCGCGCGCGAAGACGTGCGGGGCGGACCGCATCGAGCTCTACACCGGCCCGTATGCGGATCTCGTGGAGCGCCACGGGCTCGATCACCCGGACACCCGCGCCTGCCGGCAGTCCTGTCTCGACGCCACGCGGACCGCGGCCCGGCTCGGCCTCGGGGTCAATGCCGGACACGACCTGAACCTCGACAACCTTGCGGCGTTCATCGCCATCGGCGGCATCGCCGAGGTCTCCATCGGCCATGCGCTGACCGCCGATGCGCTGGACCACGGCCTCTCGGCGACGGTGCGGATGTATCTGGACGCGATCGCCGAGGGCGGCGGCTGACGAGGGGCGCCGTACCGGACCGGGTAGGCGCGGAGCCCGTAGCGCGGCCGCGGCCGCTCACCGGTCCGGCTCGAACACGAGCTCGGGCACGACCACCTCCCAGGCATCGCATCTCGTGGCGCCGTGGTACTTCGGTTCCGACGCCTCGCGGCTCCAGTCCACCACGGCGAACACCATCGCCGACCGGCATCGCGTTCCGGGCGGCGGCTTGAAGGAGTTGGCGAGACGTCCCACGGCACGGCCTGCCCGGTCCAGCAGCACCCAGCGTCCGTTCTCCTCGACCCGCGGGTCCAGCGGGTCGCCGACCGACAGCGCGGCAATGGCGCGGTGTATCGGGTTGCCGGCCCGCCAGCGGCCGGCGAATCCCAGATCCACATCCTGAAGAGCCGGTCGGACATGGCGGTACTCCACCGCCCCGGAGCAGGGCGGCAGCACGGCAGCCTCGCGGCGAATCGTGGCGGCATGGCCGAGCAGCGCGTCCTGGATGCCATGCGAACCGTCGAGTCGCGCCAGCGTGAGCGTCCGCCGCGCCCGCGTCATCGCCACGTAGTACAGCCGGCGTGCCGCATCGGGGTCCTCATCGCGACCGATGCGATCCCATCCGCCGTCCAGAACCGCCACATGATCGAACTCCAGCCCCTTGGCGCGATGCGCGGCGAGCAGCAGCAACCCCCGCTGGCGACGGCGGATACCCTGGCCCCACTCCGCCAGCCACTCGATGAAATGGTCCACCGGGGTGTCTCCGCCGCCGGATTCCAGCGCGTGTTCCTCGACCGCCTGGCGCAGCAGGTCATGCCAGGGATCGGAAGGCCGCGCGTCCGTCCAGCCGCGCAGGGACCCGCCGTCGACGATCCTCGGTTTGCGTTCGCGCAACCATTGGACGAACGCCCGGGCTTCCCGCAGGCGCCAGAAATTCGGGATTTCCTCATTCGCCATCTGCACCGGGACATCGTGCGCCTCGCAGAACGCCCGCACCGGAACCAGATACTCCCATTCGCGCGCGATGACCGCGCAGCGCGACCATTCCCACGAGGGTGCCAGTTCGGAGAGGCGCAGAAACTCCGCCATGACGGCCCGCGCCTGGCGGACGGGGTCGCCACCGGCCGGCAGGATCTGCACCCGCCCGCGCGAGACCGGGTCCAGCGCCGCCCACTCGCCGCCCGGCGGGTCCTTGTCGCGAGCGCGATCGACATGGATGGGATGCCCTGCCTTCATGCGGTTCCGCGCCGGTTCGATCATCGCGTTGGCCGCCGCCACGATATGGGCCGTGGAGCGGTAGTTGGCGGTCAGCCAAGTGGGCTTCGCTCCGTAGTCCGACTCGAAGCGCCGGATGAACTCCACCGACGCGCCGTTGAAGCCGTAGATGTTCTGATCGTCGTCTCCGACCGCGAACAGGGTGAGCTTGCTCGCGTCGTCTTCCAGCGTCCGGCCGGCAAGGGCGGATATCAGCTCGTACTGCTCGGGACCGACATCCTGGTACTCGTCCACGAGAATCCACCGGAAGCCCTCGAGCAGGCGCGCGCGGCGTTCGTCCGCCTCCTCCGGCGACAGCTCCTCGCCGCGGAGCAACGCGACGGCGCGGCGCATCACGTCCCGGAACGCCCCGTCGTCCGGGCGCTCCGACCGGCCGGTGAAGCTGGCGCCCGCCAGACGCATGGCGAGCGCGTGGCAGGTGAGCACCGTCACGCCGCGGGCGTCGTCGCCGATCAACTCCGTGAGCCGGCGGCGGATGTCGGCGGCGGCGTGCCGGTTGTAGGCCAGAGCAAGGATGCCGCGGGCGTTTTCCCGTCTGACTCGTATCAGCCAGGCGATCCGGTGCACCAGCACGCGCGTCTTGCCGGAACCGGGGCCTGCGAGCACGAGCACGTTGGTCCGTTCCCGTTCGTCGGCCACGATGCGCTGCTGAACGGAGTTCCCGAGGCTCTCGACGATGGCCCGCCATGACTCCGGCGTCGTCTCCCGGCCGATCTCCCGGTCCCGCCCCGGAAGCCAGCGCTCGAGAAACGGTTCCTCCTTCATCGAGAAATAGTCCATTGCCAGACGCAGCGCCTCGCTCATGGCCGCGAGACCGCGCTCGGCGAACTCCACCATGACGTGGACTTGCAGTACCTGTCCCTTGTAGTGAAGGGCGAGGGGCTCGAAGTCCGCCCTTGAAAAGCCTCGCCGGTCCCGCCGTTCCAGCCGGATGGTCATGGCCGGGCGAAACACCGCCAGCCCCTTGTTGAGGCGGAGCACGTCCAGCTCGTGGAGCCAGAGCAGGGCGCGGTCCAGCAGCTTCTTCGGATCCCGGACCCTGGCCTTCAGGGCCAGGTCGGCCTCGATCGCCTGCAGGAGGTTCCCGAGCGTGGTCTCGGCCAGAAGGTCGGTGCCGCGGCTTCCGGGCGGCAGGCGGTCGAGCAGATGTTCGAGCAGGCGGCCGGCCGCCTCGCGACGTATGCCGGCGGTCTTCTCCAGCGCCTCCCATTCGCGACGCAGCGTGAACCGCGCGGTCTCCGCATCCCGCTTGCGGACCGTCAGGCTGCCCGCGGCGCCATCGTCCTCGCCGCGCCCGTCGTAGCCGATGCCGCGAATGATGCGGAACAGCCGCTCCGGCAGCGGATCGGCCAGGCCCTGCTCGCGCAGCACCTGGGCGGCGATGCGCAGATGGATGGACGCACTCTCTCCCTTGCCGAGGTCGGGAGCGGCCTCCCGCATGTGGGCGATGAGGGCGGTCTCCAGCGCGGCCGTCTCCGCCAGGCGCTTCCGCGACGAGCGTTCCACGCCGGTATGGACGAACGCGGTCAGCGCCGTGTCGTTGCTGGCGACGCCGGACCGTTCCAGGTCGTACAGAGCGCCGCGCACGGCTTCGGGGCTCAGGCCCGAGACCACCATCAGCTCGTCCGTGCTCACCCCTTCGTCAGCGCCCGCATCAATCAGCGCCTCCGCGATGCGCAGTAGCTGTTTGCGGTAGGGATCCTTGATTCCGGCCCTGGCGAGCCGCTGTTCGGCCTCGTCCACCGAACCTACCCGAAGCGAGGACGGAAACACCTGTACGACGTTCTCCTCCCGGGTCAGGAGCCGGGATTCCTCCAGCCACGCGACGGCGGTGCGCACCCGGGTGTCGTCGGTCGCGGAGTCGCGTTCGAATGCCTTGTCCTCGTCCTCGCCGAGGATCTCGCCCGCGGTCGCCACCACATCGCCGCCGAATCGCTTCTTCCGGTCGAGGTTGCGCAGGGCTCTCAGGATCCCGTGGATCTCCTCGCGGGTGAGCCGCGAGCGCGCCGACATGCCGAACTGGCGCTCGACATCGTCCACCGCGTAGAGAAGGACGCAGCGCGCCGGATCGCGGTCGCGTCCGGCGCGGCCGGCCTCCTGCAGATAATTCTCCAGCGAGCCCGGTATGTCGGCGTGGATGACCAGCCGCACGTCCGGCTTGTCGATCCCCATGCCGAAGGCGTTGGTGGCCGCGATCACGCGCAGCGCACCGGCGACGAAGCGCCGTTGCACGCCCTTCCTGGTCTCCGGCGGCAGACCCGCATGGAAGTGGTCCGCGGCAACCCCCTTCGATTGCAGGTACTCCGCGATGTCCTCGCTCTGCCGGCGCGTTGCGCAGTAGACGATGGCGCCGCCCGGCCGGTCGGGCGGCAGATGGGAGGTCAGGACCTGAAAGATGTCCGAGAGCTTCTCTCCGCCCGTAGTCGGGATCACCTTGAAGGCGAGGTTGGCGCGCTCGGCGCCGCCGTCGAACACGGTGAGCTCGATGCCGAGCCGGTCCCGAAAATGACGGGCGATGTCCTCGACGACATCGGGCCTGGCGGTCGCGGTCAGGCACAGGACCGGAGGCATGGGTCCGGCGCCCGCCTTGTCCCGGATGAAACGCCCCACATAGCGGTAGTCGGGCCGGAAGTCGTGGCCCCAGCGCGACAGGCAGTGCGCCTCGTCCAGCACCCAGGCTCCGATCTCGCGCTGGTCCAGCACCCGCCGCAGGGAGCGGGAGCGCAGTTGCTCCGGCGAAATCAGGAGAATGCCGATGTCTCCCAGCCGGACCCGGTCCAGGGCGTCGCTCCGCTCCGGGATCGACAGCAGCCCGTTGATCGTCACGCAGCAGCCGACACCGCGCGCTTCCAGCCCGGCGACCTGATCCGCCATCAGCGCGACCAGGGGCGATATCACGACCGTCAGCGCACCGGTCTTGTCGTAGCGCGACAGCGCGGGGATCTGGTAGCAGAGCGATTTCCCCGTGCCGGTGGGAAGAATCCCGAGCGCGTGCCGTCCCGCCATCGCGTGCTCGACGATGGCCCGCTGCATGGGCTTGCCGTCGTCGGCCACCGGCTCGGGACGAAAGTCGTCGTAGCCGAACCAGCGTCTCAGCTCCTTGCCCGCGTCATGCCGCTCCCGGCACCAGCCGCAGGCCGGATCGGTGCAGGCGGCATCCCTGAGCCCGCGCACCAGATGCCCGGCCTCCGGGAACTGGTGGCGCACCCAGGGCGGCATCACGGAATTGCCGCCCGCCACGGACAGCCAGGCCAGGGCATAGGCCAGCGCCCAGCCGATTCCATCCGCGTCCGCGATGACGTTGCACGTCCGGGTCGCGCAGGCCGTGTGTTCCAGCCTCCGTCCGATCGCCGCCGCGGCCTCCGTCCGCGACGGCCGGCCCGCCTGCCGGAGCCGGGAGAAGAGCGCGTCCAGCGCGCGGTCCACGCCCGCGGGCTCGGGCGTGCACAGCCGGTGCCATGCGGTGAGCAGATCCGGTGCGGCCTTCGCCAGCGCCTTGCGCTCGTCGCCGAAGAGCTTCAGAGCGATGCGGGAGTCGAGCTCGGGATCGTTCCGCCGGCCGCGCCTGAGTCCACCGTCCTGATAGTGCTTGACGAGATGGTGATAGGGGTTGCGGGGGAAGGCGAGCGGACTGAGACGCAGCGTATCCACGGCCGGCAACTTCAGGAGCCGGAGATCCGGCTTCGCCGCCGTCAGGTGAGGCAGGTCGAAGGCAATCAGATTGTGCCCCAGGACGAAGGACGCGCCGTCGGCGAAGTTGTCGAGCTTCGTCAGCGCGGCGGTCAGTCCGCCGCCGGAGTGCATCAGGGGGTGGCCGGTATCCGCGCGCACCGCGCCCAGAGCATGAATACGGCCATCCCCGCCGACTTCCAGGTCCAGAGAGAGGCAATCAGGCGGAGGAGAAGTCGAATCCATCTCGACCGGATCAGGTTGCGGGCACCGGACGCTCGACCCTGATGCGGACATCGATGCTGGCACGGCCGTCCCGGAGATCCCGGGCACCTGTCGGGAATGGGAACCGGGGGAGCGGAGGCCCGGTGCGGTCCGGCGTCTTCGCAACGACCGGTTCGCCGTGTTGAACCGGCGACCGGCACTTTATCTCCGGCCCGCGCGTCGTCCAGGTCACGGACCACGCGTCGAGGACGCTCCGGACATATCCCTGCGGCTGTCTGGCGTCGACGTAGCGCATGGTCCCCCAGCAATTCCCGCCAGGCGGGAACAGACCCCTGAAATCCCCTCGACTCGACGCCCTGAAGGTCGAAGTCGCACCACAATTCCACCACGGTACGGCCTCTCCGGGCACTGGCGGGAATCGCTGTCCCCCTTCCGTGAGAGCGGTTCGCGTATGCCCGACCATCCGGATGCTGTCAATGGGTTGCAGCGGACGGCAGCCATTCCCGCCCGGCGGGAACAGGCGCCTGCAATCCCCTCGACTCGACGCCCTGAACGTCGAAATCGCACCACAATTCCACCACGGTATGGCCTCTTCCGGGCGCTGGCGGGAATCGCTGACCGGCCGGCCTCCTCAGGGCAATGCGGACAACCGAACGACTTCGCCGTGGGCCGTGATGCATTCACCCACGTGCCGGGTGCTCCCGGAGAGCAAGGTACCGGACGGGCCGCGCAACTCGGCCAGCGCGGCAGAGCCGCGGAGCTTCGAGTACCGCTCGAGCGCGCGGGCTACAGCGGCGTGGGACTGTACTCCCGGGTGCGTCCGACCAGGTGGAGGACTCCCCCGGCGTGCGCGAGAACAACGATCCCGGCCTGGGCCCAGCCGTCCGCCACCCGGGACTCCCCCGGCGTGCGCGAGAGCAACCCCACCCGGCTTGCCGATACGGTCAAATGATGTTTCCATGCACGAAATCTACTCGGATTTGTCGAGATTCGATGGATTGATGTTGCATTCGTGCCCTCATATGATTGGAGTCCGTGAGGAATTCGCGTGATGCCGGGCCCGAGCGACTCGACGAGGCGTCAACTCGCAGTCCTCGCAAGAAGAAGCCACGCTCGGGTGACGGCGTTCAGTCCGGAGCGCCCCACGGACTGGCGCCCGGGACAGGTAAGGAATCCGGGTGGGCTACTCGACACCTTCTTCACGGATGCCGCGGCCTGGGAGCTGATCGCGGAACGGCTCGAAGACGGGCATCCGATAGAGACGGTGGAGATGCGAAAGCCGCGAGGGGCCACGGGATACGTGATGAAGGTCGACATCGAGCCCGGCCGTCCGCAGCTCTACATCAAGCTCCAGTTGGGCTCCGGGACAATCACAGTTGGGCTCCGGGACAATCATCGGGCGCAGCTTTCACTACTCCGAACGGAGAGACTGATGGAGCCGGCGCATGGACCCGAGACACCATGACACCCAGATGCGGACCGAGATGCGAGAGCGGTCACCGGAACGCCCCTGTCCGATGTGCGGCGGGTCGGACATCACGATCACGCCGATACTCCACGCATTCGACTACGGGTCCGGCGGCTCCGCGGTCGAGCTGCACGTGCGCGTACCGATGCACCGATGCGAAGCCTGCGCATTCGAATACCTCGATGATGCGGCCGAACGCCTGAAGCACGCTGCCGTCTGCGACCATCTCGGGGTGCTGCCGCCGGGCGAGATTCGGCGCATCCGCGAGAGCCACGGGATGACGCGGGCCGCCTTTGCCCAGGTGACCGGGCTCGGCGAAGCATCGCTGAATCGATGGGAGAACGGCCTTTCCATCCAGACGCATGCGAACGACCGGTACCTGCGGCTTCTTGCGCGTCCCGAGGTCCTGCGGCTGCTGCGGGAGCTTGCGGCACCCCGGCTTCCCCCGGGGCCGGTCGCGATATCGTCGGGGAATCGATTCCGGGCGCTGGAAGTGACCGCTGTCCTGCTCCGGGAACAAGCGGGGTTTCGTCTGCGCAGGGCTGCGTGACGGGCATGTACGTCACGACGTTCTACTCCTTCAAGGGCGGCGTCGGCCGCACGATGGCCCTGGTCAACACGGCCGTCACGCTCGCACTGCGCGGGCGCCGCGTCCTCGTCGTGGATTTCGACGTGGAGGCGCCGGGACTCGATACATTCGACGTGCTGCGGCCGCGAGAAGACGTTCCGGGAGTCATCGACTTCGTTGCCGAGTATCTCGCCTCCGGACGAGCCCCGGATGTCGCCGGCTACATCGGAGACTGCCCCGACATCGGTGGAGAGGGCGGAAGGCTCTGGATCATGCCGTCGGGAAGAAGCGAGACCTGCGCTGCGACGTTCGGCCGAGTCGACTGGGCCGAGCTGTACGAGAGACGTGACGGGTACCTGCTGTTCGAAGATCTCAAGGAGCAATGGCGCCGGACGGTGCAGCCGGATTACGTCCTGGTCGACTCCCGCACCGGACACACGGATTCGAACGGAATATGCACCCGGCAGCTTCCCGATTCCGTGGTGATCCTCTTCTTTCCCAATGAGCAGAACCTCCGGGGGCTGACGCGGGTGGTCCGTGACATTCGAGCAGAAGCGGCCGAGCCGCGAAAGAAGGACATCGCACTGCATTTCGTGATGTCGAACGTGCCGGATCTGGATGACGAAGACCGGATCCTGAGAGACAAGATATCGGCGTTTCAGAAACAGCTCGGTTTCCGACAACCCCCCCTGGTGGTGCATCGGTACGACTCCCTGTCTCTACTGAACCAGGTGGTGTTTGCGAAGGATCGCCCCGGAAGCCGGCTTGCACACGAATATGCACGGATTGTCCGAGAGGTCTCGACCCGGAACTGGAATGACCGCGCCCCAGGCGTCTCGTGAAGCGCATCGTTCCGTAGCGTCATCGACCGTGCAGCGGTGCGCCGGCCAGCGCAATCGGGTCTGCGGCTTCCGACGAGTCTCGCGTCATCGCAGCCATACCAGGCCCGCCGGCCGCCCTCCCGGCGGCTTCAGCCCAGCGCCGCCGCCACGTCGGCGTCGGTCATCCCGACGTGCCCGGCCGCGGTGAGGATGTCGGCCCAGGCGCCTTCCGGGAGCGGCAGGCCGTCCCGGCTCCGTTCGGCCATCGTCGCCCGCTCCTTCTCGCCGGGCACCAGCACCTCTTGCCCGGGGCGCGCGGGCCGCGCCGCCTTCCAGTACTCGACGCAGGCGCTCACTTCGCGGGCGAACCAGTCGTCGTGGTGGAACGCGCCGACCCGCATGTAGATCGAGAGCATCCCGTTGCAGAACCGGCGCTTCGCCGTGTCGGTGAGGGCGGCGGCGGTGCCGGAGCCGGTCAGGGCGCCGCCGAACATCTCCATGAAGAAGTTGAGCCCGGACCCCTTGTGGAGGCCGAACGGGGCCAGGGCGCCGGGGCCCGCGTGCGGGTCGGGGGTGCGTCCGGCCGGAGTCTCGCCGTAGAGGGGGCGGGGGTCCGAGGTGTAGCTGCCGTCCGCATCGACCAGCGCGTCCGCGGGCAGTGGCTTGCCGCCGTGCAGGGCGACCATCGCCTTGCCCTCCGCCACCACCGAGGTGGCGAAGTCGTGGATGATCGGCGGGGCGCCGGGGCGCGGCACTCCGGCGCAGAACGGCGAGGTGCTGCCGCGGCGCTCGACCGCCCCGAAGGGCGCGACGATCAGGCTCCCGCGCACGTTCACCATGTGGATGGAGGCGCAGTCGGACTCCGCCGCCCGCTCGGCCCAGTCCCCGATGCGGCCGAGGTGGCCGGAGTTCCTGAGCGCGGTAATCGCCACCCCGTGGCGGCGCGCTTTCTCGACCCCGAGGTCCACGGTCTGCTCACCGACCGTCTGCCCGAAGCCGTAGTCGCCGTCGACGACCGCGAGCGCCTCGGTCTCGCGCTCGACCCTGATGCGCCGGCCGGGGAAGACCTTGCCGTCCTCCATCCACTCCACGTAGCGGCGGGTGCGGAGCACGCCGTGCGAATCGTGTCCGCGGAGATTCGCGCCGGTGAGCCGCCACGCGATGCGGCGGGCCTCCTCGAGGCCGCAGCCCGCGCGTTCGAAGATCGCGCCGACGAGACGCTCCATCGCCGGCGCATCGACGTACACCTGTCCGTCCGCGCGGCGGACCGCGGTGCTCGTGCTCCCGTTCGGTCCCGCGCTCCCGCTCATCTCCGAGTCTCCGCCCATCTCCGGGTCCCCGCTATCCCCGGGCCTCGGCGATTGCGCTCGCGCACGCCGCGCTGTAGAGCCGGATGTCGCTGCCGAGCGTCACCAGGTCGAAGCCCATGCCGAGCATCCGGTTCGCGTACGACGGGGCCAGGCAGTGGATGCCGCAGCGAATGCCCGCGTCCTTGCACGCGCCGAGGATCCGCCCGACCGCCTCCACCACCGCCGGCTCGTCCGGGTCGAGCTTCGGGGGGTGGCCCATCGACAGGGCCAGGTCGCTCGGGCCGATGTAGACGCCGGTCAGCCCCGGCGTCGTCGCGATCGTCTCCACGTTCTCCAGCGCCTCGGCGGTCTCGACCATGGCGAGGGTGACCACGGTGTCGTTCGCCTGCGCGACGTAGTCCGCGCCGTGGACCAGCATGGCGCGGGTCGGGCCGAAGCTGCGGGTGCCGGCCGGCGCGTACTTCGCGTAGTGCACCAGGCGCTCGGCGTCGGCGCGGGTGTTGACCATGGGGCAGATGATCCCGAGCGCCCCCGCGTCGAGCAGCTTCATGATGATGCCCGGCTCGAGCCAGGGCACCCGCGCCATCGGGGTGGAGTCGCTCGCGGCCAGGGCCTGGAGCATGGCGAGCGCCGCCTGGTAGTCGTTCAGGCCGTGCTGGAGGTCGATGGTCACGGAGTCGAACCCGGCCTTGCCGGTCACCTCCGCGATGACCGCGTTGGGGGCGGAGAGCCATCCGTTGACGGCGCCCCGGCCGGCGTTCCAGGTGTCGCGCAGCTTGGTCTTCAAGGCGATGCTCCTCGGTGTTCGGGTATCGGCTGCTCGGGTGTTCCGGTGCTCGGCTGTTCCGATGTTCGGGTGTTCCGGTGCTCGAATGTTCGGGTATCGAATGCGTGAACGTGCCGGATGCATGAGCGGCGGCGCAACGTACTGGGGGCGGGGGAAGAGCGTCAAGCTGCGGGGGCCGCGCTTCCTTGCTTCGACCCGGGAATGAGACAGGCAGCCCGCCAGCACGGGTCGATGGCCGGAGCGTTGGCGTGTCGGGTCGGAGCCGGAGCGTTTACGTGGTTTTTCGATCGGCTGAAAACGCCGACCGGCGATTTCGAGACAGGTTCCGGTACTTCCGGGTACCCTGAGCCGAGGAGGAGCCCGATGGCCCAATCCGCCGCACACAAGTACGACTCGACCCGCCGGGCCACCTATCAGGACGTGCTCGACGCGCCCGCGCACCAGGTCGCCGAGGTCCTCGACGGCACGCTCTACACCCACCCGCGCCCCGCACCGTCCCATGCGGTGGCGACCTCTCGTCTGGGCGGCGAGCTCACGGGGCCGTTCGACAGGGGGCGCGGCGGTCCGGGCGGGTGGTGGATCCTCGACGAGCCGGAGCTGCACCTCGGCGCGGACATCCTGGTGCCGGACCTGGCGGGCTGGCGCCGGGAGCGGATGCCGGCGCTGCCCGACACCGCGTACTTCACCCTGGCGCCGGACTGGGTGTGCGAGGTGCTCTCGAGCTCGACGCGCAGGGTCGACCTGCACGAGAAACGCCCGGTCTACGCGCGCGAAGGCGTCGGCCACCTGTGGCTCGTCGACCCGGCGGACCACACCCTCGAGGTGTTCGAGCTCCACGAAGGGCAGTGGCTCCTGATCGCGAGCGCGAAGGACGATGAGCCGGTGAGCGTGCGCCCGTTCGATGCGATCACCTTCAATCTCGGCGACCTCTGGCCCTGAGGGGTGTTCGTACAGCGTTCCGCCCGACCGCTCACCCGCACGAAACGTTCATGGGCATAGTGCGTCGTCGGTCGCCGCGCTGGATTTTCCGTTCGGGGTGCCGGTCGAGTTCGCCGACGCCCTGTCTCCGAATCGTCCGCCGTCGCGGGGCCGGTTGAACATCCCGCCAGGACGCTCCTGCGGGTCGTGAGGGCGTCGCGTTCGGCGGCTGGGTCGTTGGCCCGATTGCCCTCGGGGATTGGGAGAGCTGACGTTAGCGTGCCGCGTAGCTCGCCGGCCTTGGAGATGTCGAGCGCAAGCCGTCGATGTGCTCGTGCAGCGCATCGCCGATATGGGACCACATGGGATCCAGCACGATGTCGATCCCTTCTCGTCGCGCCAGCTTGGACGCTGGCACGAAATCGCCATCCCCGGACACCAGGACAATCTGCTTGACCATTCGTTTCAAGGCGAGTGTCGTGATGTCGATTCCGATTTTCATGTCGACGCCCTTCTGGTCGATGTCGAACTCCACATCACGCCCTTAGAGATCCCCTCATAATTTAGCTGAGAATTCGTCTGTAACTGACTGAATTAATGTACAGGCTGCAAGACCCGACCATTTCATGCCTCCTTGAGCACACGGCTCGTGTTGCCAACGCGAAGCTCCGGGGTCACGCTCGCGCCTGCGAGCCACCGTGGAGCCATCCGATGTCCCGACCCATCATGCTGCGACGAGACGACATCCGCGAATTCATCACCGCAATGTACGAAGGCGACCTGCACGCGAAGCGGGTCCTGTCGCTGGCCAATGCGACGCTGGGGGTGTTGACCAGCGCCTCGCTGGCGGTGCATGCCATCGGCCAGGGACTGGCGCAGGCGATGGGCACGCTCGGCAAGCACGGGGTGAAGCAGGTCGACCGGCTGCTGAGCAACAACGGCATCGAGATGGAGACGTTCTTCGACTCCTGGGTGAAGTACATCGTGGGCGCGCGCTGCGAGGTGGTGGTGGCGCTCGACTGGACGAGCTTCGCGCGCGACGGGCACGAGACGATTGTGCTGTCGATGCTGACCGGGCACGGTCGGGCGACCCCGCTGATGTGGCGCACGGTGCAGGCGTCGACGCTGAAAGGCCATCAGAGGGGGCATGAGGATGCGCTGCTGCGTGCGCTGCGCGGTGCGATGCCCGAGGCGGTGAAGGTCACGGTGGTGGCGGACCGGGGATTCGGCAACGCGCCGATGATGCAGTGCCTGAGCCAGGAGCTCGGCTTCGAGTACGTGCTTCGCATCCGGGGCAACCTCTGGGTGACGAGCGCGAAGGGCGAGCGGCGCCGGGCGTCGCAGTGGGTGGGCGTGCAGGGGCGCTCGTGCACGCTGCGCGGTGCGACGGTGACCGATGCCCATGCCCTGACGGTGGGCAAGGCGGTGTGCGTGCACGCGCCGGCGATGGCCGAGCCGTGGTGCGTGGTGGCGAGCGAGGAGAAGGTGGCCACCCGCACGCTGATTCGCTATTACGCCAAGCGCTGGGGTATCGAGACGAGCTTTCGCGACCTCAAGGACTGGCGTTTCGGGATGGGGATGGGGGCGATGCGGGTGCGTCACACGGCGCGGCGCGACCGCCTGTTGCTGCTCAGCGCGTTGTCGATGGCGTTGTTGACGTTGCTCGGTGCGGCGGGGGAGCGGTTGGGCTACGACCGGTGGTTGAAGGCGAACACGGTCAAGACCCGCACGCACTCGCTGTTTCGCCAGGGGCTGATGCTCTATCACCATCTGCCCAACTGGCCTGCGCATCGGCTGCGTCCACTGGTCGAGGAGTTTGCCCACATGCTTGTGGAGCAGCGTGTGTATCGGGAACTCTTCGGGGTCATCTGACGGCAAAATAATGAGGGGATGTCTGAGCATCACGCCACGTCAACTGAGCGGGCGCCAGCGTGCCGTTCAGCAGCTTCTTCGTGGCGGGAGGCTTGATGGTCCACTTGTGGCCACTCAGATAACCCAAACGGTCATGGTCGACGCCGTGCTGGACCACCCCGTAGAATGAAAATTGGTGCTCGTCGCGCGGGCGGACTTCGGGCCACATCGGGGTCGCCTACCGGTCGCAGCCCGCAACCGGAGCGCCACAAGGTGTGAACGCCCGGTGCCGCCGACCGGCGGCGCACAGGATGCGTTGCGCCGAATCCCAGAGTATTTTCACGGCAAGCGTAATGCGACCTTGCGCAGCCGCTTCAACTGGTCGTGGAATCCGAGCCGGAACACTGCTCCCGGAAGCTTCGAGAAATCCACGGGCTTTCCGGTGACTGGATGGTGCGACTTCTTGTCCAGTGGCGGGCAGTCGTAGACGAGGATCCTGTACAGCTCCACATCGGCGACGTGAGCCATCGACATCGTGTAGAGGGTCTTGGCAACGACCTCCGGGTCTCGACCGTCGAGAGCCGGATACAGGAGAGGGAAACGCTTCAGGAAGAATGCAGCATCGATCAACACCGCTGTGGACATCGGCCTAATCTTCAGGAGAGCAAGAAGGTCAAGCTGGCCTTTGGGCTCGGCTTCCCCTCTTCAATGGTCGGGGGAAACGTACTGCCAAA
Source organism: Gammaproteobacteria bacterium (assembly GCA_965202735.1). GTDB lineage: Bacteria > Pseudomonadota > Gammaproteobacteria > HK1 > HK1 > HK1. The sequence continues at coordinate 3,213,303 of OZ241844.1, read as the reverse complement.
GGCCACGAAAGTGCTGCAAGGCTAGTGCCGCGGGCGGCGCAATGTCAATCCCCGGAACATCCCCGGAACCACCCGCGTCCCGACGCTCGCCGTCCCCGGAGCCTGCCGGGGCGCGGGAATCGTTGAACGGGAACGCCGTGCAGCGCGGGGTCCGGACGCGGCCGACACGATACGCGGTCAGCGCCGCCGGTGCCGGACCACCGCCTGGACGGACCACCGCCTGCCGCAAAGAGACGGGACGTGTGGGAACATACCGTGCTCTCCTCCGTCCATCCCGCGAGCTCCGGCATTCCATCCCGTTCGATGATCCGCTCCCTCGCCCGGCGCCTGCCGTTCTTCTACGGCTGGATCATCGTCGGGTGCACGATGTGCTCCGGCGTCGTGCGTCAGACCGCGGCGGTGGCGACGCTCTCCATCTTCCTCGTGCCGATGACGGACGAGTTCGGCTGGTCGCGCGCCGGCATCTCCGGCGCGGTGTCGCTCGGGGGCGTGCTCGGGGCGCTCGTGGCGCCGCTCATCGGGCCGCTGTTCGACCGCCATGGCTCGCGGGCGCTGCTGGTCACGAGCGCGGTGGTGGTGAGCGGGTGCTGCCTCGCGCTCGCCGGCACTCGGGGGCTGCTCTGGTTCTACGTCGCGTTCGGCACTTCGCGCATGATGTTCTCGGCGCCGTTCGAGATCGGCACCACGTCGGCGGTGACGAAGTGGTTCGTGCGCCGCCGCGCCCGCGCGATGTCGCTCCTCGTCATGTCCACCGGGGTCGGACTGACCGTCCTGCCGCTCGTGGTCGCGGTCGCGATCGCCATCGCGGGGTGGCGTGCCGGGTGGTTGACGCTCGCGGCCATCGCCATCGTGCTCGGGGTGATCCCGCAATGGCTCCTGCTCGTGCGCCGGCCCGAGGACCTCGGGTTCCGGCCCGACGGCGTCGCACCCGCCCCGAAGCTGCCGGCATCGACGGCTCGCACCGCCGGTGCGGACGAGCTTGCGGACGAGGTGAGCTTCACCCGGAGCCGGGCGCTGCGCACCTCCACCCTCTGGCTGCTGATGGCCTATACCCTGCTCGTCTTCCCGGTGCAGGCCGGAGTGAGCCTGCACCAGGCGCCGCACCTCGTCGAGCGCGGGATCGATCCGACGGTCGCGGCCACCATCGTGAGTACCTTCTCCCTTGCCGGCGCGCTCGCAAGCCTCCTGTTCGGCTACCTCGGCGACCGGGTGGTTCCCGTGCGCGTGGCGCTTGCAGCCAGTGCGGCGCTCCTGGCTCTGGGCGCGGTCGCCATGCGCGGGGTGGAGGGGCCGCTCCTCGGCTACGTCTCGGCGGTGCTGTTCGGGACGGGGCTCGGCGGCATCCTCACGATGGTCCCGGTGGCGTGGGCGAGCTACTTCGGCCGCGCCCACTTCGGCGCAATTCGCGGTATCACGTTGCCCGCGCAAGTCGGAGGGCAGGCGGTGGGGCCCCTCGCGGCCGGCGTGCTCCACGATCTGACGGGCAGCTACGCGAGCGGCCTCACCGCGTTTGCCGTGCTGTCGCTGCTTGCGGCGGGCCTGGCGCTGGCCACCCGCGCACCGCGGCGCCGGTGACCCGGCTGCGCCCGTCGTCGGAGACGATGCCCCGAACCGGGAGATCGGGCGATCGGGTGCCTCATTCGGGCCGTCGATACCGGTATCGTTTCGGTCCGGTATCCACCGTTTGGGGTGAGGGAGGGTCGGGATGGGGCATGGGCTGAGGCTGCCGAACCCCCCGAGTCGCCGCGCACTTCGTCTCACAGGAAATCGGAGATTTCCCGCCCTCACCCCCGGCCCCTCTCCCGGGGGGAGAGGGGAGAAATGCGGGGGTCTTCGACCGGGGTCGGTGCAAAGGCGCCGCCGACGGCCTCGCCGACGGGATGCTGGAAGGAGAAATGCGGGGGTCTTCGGCCGGGGTCGGTGCAAAGGCGCCGCCGACGGCCTCGCCGACGGGATACTGGAAGGAGAAATGCGGGGGTCTTCGACCGGGGTCGGTGCAAAGGTGTCGACGACAGCCTCGCCGACGGGATGCTGGAAGGAGAATGCGGGGGTCTTCGGCCGGGGTCGGTGTAGAGACTGTAGCTTCTGGCATTGGCCACGAGGAGCAGGGACATGGACCACGAGAGGCATGGAGCTCGTTCCGGGTACGGCGCGTCGCCGGCGGCTCGGCTTCCCGGATGGCTCGCGGCTCTCCGCGGGGCGGCGGCGACCCTCGTCGCGTTGCTGTCGTTCGCCCCGGCGCCGGCGGCCGTCGAATCCGGCATACGCCTTGACGGCCCGCGTGTGCAGGGCGGTCTGCTGCGCGGCCGCGTGCCGCCGGGCTCGACGGTGGAGTACGAGGGCGACGCGGTGCGGGTATCGCCCGATGGCTGGTTCCTCGTCGGATTCGGACGCGACGCCCGACCGGAGGCGGAGCTCGTGGTGGTTCGCCCGGACGGGCGGCGCGAGCGGCGGGTGCTCGAGGTCGAGCGGCGCCGGTACGAGATCCAGCGTATCGACGGCCTGCCGCCGGGCAAGGTGACGCCGAGCGAGGAAGCCCTCGCGCGCATTCGCGAAGAGGTGCGGATTGTCAGGCAGGCCCGCACGCTCGACGCACCCCGCACCGACTTCCTCAGCGGCTTCCGGTGGCCCGTCAGGGGCCGGATCAGCGGAGTCTACGGCTCGCAGCGCATCCTCAACGGCGAGCCGCGCCGGCCGCACTTCGGCATCGACATCGCGGCGCCCGCGGGCACGAAGGTGGTTGCGCCGGCCGACGGCGTGGTCACCCTCGTGCACCCGGACATGTACTTCTCCGGCGGCACGATGATCATCGACCACGGCCACGGGCTGTCGTCGGCGTTCCTGCACCTGTCGCGGGTCCTCGTCGCCGAGGGCGAGCGGGTGACGCAGGAGCAGGTCATCGCCGAGGTCGGGTCGACCGGCCGCTCCACCGGTCCGCACCTCGACTGGCGGATCAACCTCTTCGACCGGCGCCTCGACCCGTCCCTGCTGGTGGGTCCGATGCCGGAGTAGACGAACGGCCCGCGACCGCCATCGATTCTCTCGTCCGGGACTTCGTTCCGGGGCCGCGGTGTCTGCTTCGTCGAGGCCCAGCAATTCCCGCCAGCGCCCGGAAGCAGCCGCCTCGAAATCGTTGGTCTCGGGTTCAGAAGTCCCATTCAAGAAGCTTTGGACCTGATGGCTTTGACAGCCGCCTCGAAATCGCTGGTCTCGGGGGCTTCAAGCCGAACCAGTCGTGGGCGAATACCATCTCTCGATCTTTATTCACGTCTTCAAGCGTCGTTAAGCCCTCGCCCGGACGACCATCATCCTTGTTGACGACAAGAACCGTCAACGGAGGGAGATTCTTCTCTTGGCAGTAGTACATGATCGGGCCGAGGAAGCCTGCCATCACTCCTGCGCCGCCCATCCCGAGCACGCCCGCGAGCTCTCCGTAGGTGTAAGTTCTGCGATCTCTGGCCGCACAGACGAGCAACGACCATATCTGCAGTGCTCTTTGGGATTTCGTCAGTTTGAGTTTCGTCATTGCTCGATCCTGAACGGGCCGCAGCCTCGGATCAGAACATCCGTTACCTTGGTCCCGACGAAGGCACACTTGCATCCTATAATGACACTGGAAGCCGTGCAACGGATTTGGAACACGGGTCCGGAACCGTTATGGAACCGTTCCAATCGCAAGCGCGGTTGACAGCGTCGCTCAGGCGCCGCTCGGGCCATCTGCCTGAACCGCAAGGGTTCTCAAGCCTGAGCCTGCACTCATGTATGGCCTTTGCGCCACTCGGCGGTTTGCGCGACGCACACCCGGCTCACCGCGGCCCGAAGATTGCGGTTCCGACCCGCACGATCGTCGCTCCTTCCGCGATGGCCGCCTCCAGGTCGCCGGTCATGCCCATCGAGAGGGTGTCGAGCTCGAGACCCTTCGCGTTGAGGTCGTCGAGGATCTCGCGGAGCCGCCGGAAGGGGGTGCGCTGGGCTTCGAGGTCCTCCGCCGGGCGGGGGATGGCCATGAGGCCGCGCAGCCGGAGCCCGGGCAGCTCGCGCACCAGCCGGGCGAGCGGCTCGACGTTCGCGGGCGGGACCCCCGACTTGGTGTCCTCGCCGCTCACGTTGACCTCGATGCATACGTCGAGCGGCCCCCGGCCGGCGGGGCGCTGGGCGGAGAGGCGGGTCGCGATCTTCTCGCGCTCGATGCCGTGGACCCAGTCGAAGTACGTGGCGATGGGCCGGGTCTTGTTCGACTGGACGGCGCCGATGAAGTGCCACGACACGTCCTGCCCCGCGAGCGCCTCCACCTTGGTCATGGCGTCCTGGAGGTGGTTCTCGCCGAAGGCGTGCTGGCCGGCCGCGACCGCCGCCCGCACCGCCTCCGGGGGCTTGGTCTTGCTCACCGCGAGCAGCGCCACCGAGCCCGGCGTGCGGCGGTAGCGCCGCTCCAGCGCGCCGATTCGGGCGCGAACCGCGGTCAGTGCCTTCCCGACGTCATGCATCGCGATATGCCCACCGGGGTGTGCGGGGCGAGAAGGTCCGGGCGCTTCGCGCAACGCGGACGACGGACCCGGCTTCCGGGCGCCTCGTCGCGGCGCGGTGCCGCCGCGGCGCCGACCCGCCCGCCCGTCCGTCGGCGGAGGCGCTCACCGGACGGCGCATTCTCCTACATCGGTCGAGCCGTCGGGGAATTTTCGGACCATTGTGCGGACTGCACACTTGCCGGTGGTCGGAAGCGCTGACCGCGACCTTCGAACAGCTTCCCGCGGGGACGGAACGATGAATATCGGCGAACTGCTCGAATTCGCGGTGGACAACGGCGCGTCCGATCTGCATCTCTCGGCCGGGCTTCCGCCGATGGTGCGGACCGACGGCGACCTGCGGCGCATCGAGGCCCCGGCGCTCGACCACGAGGCGGTGCGCGGCCTCGTCACCGGCGTCATGGACGACGCCCAGCGCAGGGACTACGAGGAACGCCTGGAGACGGACTTCTCGATCGAGGTCTCCGGACTCGCCCGGTTTCGCGTCAACGCGTTCAACCAGCACCGGGGCGCGGGCGCGGTGTTCCGCACCATCCCTTCGAGGGTGGTCCCGCTCGAGGAGCTCGGCGCGCCGGCCGTCTTCCGGGACATCGCCGGCACTCCGCGCGGGGTGGTGCTGGTCACCGGACCGACCGGGTCCGGCAAGTCGACCACCCTGGCCGCGATGATCGACCACAAGAACGGGTCCGAGCGCGGGCACATCCTCACCATCGAGGACCCGATCGAGTTCGTCCACCGGAGCAGGCTGTGCCTCGTCACCCAGCGCGAGGTCCACCGCCACACGCACGGCTTCGACGAGGCGTTGCGCTCGGCGCTGCGCGAGGACCCGGACGTCATCCTCGTCGGCGAGATGCGCGACCTCGAGACCATCCGCCTCGCCCTGACCGCGGCCGAGACGGGCCACCTCGTGTTCGGGACCCTGCATACGAGCTCCGCCGCCAAGACCGTCGACCGTATCGTCGATGTGTTCCCGGCCGCCGAGAAGGACATGGTCCGGGCGATGCTCTCGGAGTCGCTCCGGGCGGTCATCTCCCAGACGCTTCTGAAGAAGAACGGAGGCGGGCGGGTCGCCGCGCACGAGATCATGGTCGGGACGCCGGCGATCCGGAACCTCATCCGGGAGAACCGGATCGCCCAGATGTACTCGGCGATCCAGACCGGGCAGCAGCTCGGCATGCGCACCCTCGATCAGGCCCTCGCCGAGCTGGTGCGCGGGGGCGTGGTGTCGCGCGAAGCGGCGCGGCAGGTCGCGGTGAACAGAGACGCGGTCTGACCCTCCCCGCCGCGTATCGAGCGGGTAGTGGGTCAGTTTGACCTTCTTCCTCCATGCGGCATGACGGTCCCGGAGTCAAAGTCGCGGTCATTGGCCGCCCGACCGGAAGATCGCACGGTGACGGGCGGTCTTCCGGCATCGAAGGCCCGGATCGAGGGTCTGATGAACCGTTCGTCACGACTTCTGGAGAGGAGAGCCCCGGGCGCTGGTGGGAATCGCTGCGGATGACCGATCCGTGACGCTCATTCATCCCGATGCGCTATCCTCGCCGCCCGCGAATCGGACGCGCGACCTCCACGGGAAGGGAAACGCCGTGAAGATGTCCCGGGGCGAGTTCCTGCGATGGGAACACAAGGCGATCACCCTGCTCGGCATGTCCGGGGTCGGCAAGACGACGCTGGCGAACAGGCTTCCCAAGTCGAACTGGTTCCACTACTCGGGGGACTACCGCATCGGCACCAGGTACCTCGCCGAGCCGATCGTCGACAACGTGAAGCGCGCGGCGATGCAGGTGCCGTTCCTTCGCGGGCTGCTGTGCAGCGACTCCATCTACATCGCCAGCAACATCACCGTCCACAACCTGGAGCCTCTGTCGACCTTTCTCGGAAAGGTCGGAGACCCGTCGAAGGGCGGGCTCCCCTGCGAGGAGTTCCTCGCCCGCCAGCGGCTGCACCACGACGCCGAGGTCCACGCGATGCGCGACGTCGCCGAGTTCGTCGAGAAGGCCCGCGACATCTACGGCTACGCCCACTTCGTCAACGACGCGGGCGGCAGCGTCTGCGAGCTCGACGACCGGGAGACGATCGAGTCGCTCGCCGCCCACACGATGATCGTGTACATCCGCGCCGACGAGGACATGGAGCAGGAGCTCATCCGCCGCCAGCAGGCCCACCCGAAGCCGCTCTACTACAGCGAGTCGTTCTTCCGCCGCTCGCTCGCCCGCTTCCTCGAGGCGGAGAGCCTCCGCTCCTCCGACGAGATCGATCCGGACCGGTTCGTGCGCTGGATGTTCCCGCGCCTCGTCGAACGCCGGCGGCCCCGGTACGAGGGCATCGCGTGCGCGCACGGCTACACGGTCGCCGCCGCGGACGCGGAGGCGGTGCGCGACGAACAGGACTTCCTCGACCTCGTCGTCCGCGCCATCGACGCCGAAGCCAGCGCGGTCGCCTGAGAGCCCCATGCCCCTCGTCGCCCACTCCGGCCTGCCGAGCTTCGAGCGTCTGCGCGCCGAGGGGCACGAGGTGCTGACGCTGGAGCGCGCCGGGCGTCAGGACATCCGCGAGCTGCACGTCGGGCTGCTCAACATGATGCCGGACGCGGCGCTCGAGGCGACGGAGCGGCAGTTCATGCGGCTCGTGGGGTCCTGCAACCGCATCGCGCAGATCCACGTGCATCCGTTCGCGGTCGACGCGGAGGCGCGCGGCCCGAAGGCGCGCGACTACATCGGCCGCCACTACGAGTCGTTCGAAGACGTGCGCGCCGCCGGCCTCGACGCGCTCGTCATCTCCGGCGCCAACCCCGCGCGGCCGGAGATGGAGGACGAGCCGTTCTGGGACCCCCTCGTCGAGATCATGGAGTGGGCGGCCGAACATGTCTGTTCGACGGTGTGCTCATGCCTCGCGACCCACGCCTGGCTGCGGCACTTCCACGGGGTCGCCCGCCGGCGCTGCCTCCCGGACAAGCGCTGGGGCGTGTACGAGCACCGCAACCTCGTCCCCCATCCGCTGGTCGCCCACCTGAACACCCGCTTCGACGGGCCGCACTCGCACGTCTACGAGATGACTCGCGCGGACGTCGAGCCGGCCGGCGTGCAGGTGCTGAGCGAGAGCGAGGAGGCGGGGATCTACCTCGCGGTGAGCGCGGACGGCTTCCGGTTCGTGTTCTTCCAGGGCCACCCCGAGTACGACCGGGTGAGCCTCGCCAAGGAGTACAAGCGGGAGGTGGCCCGCTTCGTCTCCGGTGAGCGGGATGCGTATCCGGGGTATCCGGAGCGCTACTTCGGCCGCTCCGCGCGCGAGATGCTCGATCGTCACCGCGCTGAGGTGGTGGGCGCGATGGCGCGCGGCGCGGCGCCGCCGGCGTTCCCGGACGCGGAGCTCGACCCCCGGCTCGACAACACCTGGACGGACACCGGCAAGGCGATGTTCAACAACTGGCTGGGGCTCGTGTACCAGCTCACCGACGCCGATCGCCGCAAGCCGCTGATGGCGAACCTCGATCCGGACGACCCACTGGCACTCAGGACCGCATGAACACACGCACACGACGAATGGCGCGGACGCTCGCGTTCATCGCGCTCGGCCCGGGCGTGGCCGCCGCCGACGCGCCGGCCGAGCGCTGGAAGGAGTCCGGCGCCGTCTCCAACCTGGTGGGCGGGTATCCCGGGCACGCGTGCGGAGAGCGGCCGGAGGTCCCCGAGCGTCCGGAGAAGTTCGAGACCGAGGAGGCCATCGTCGAGTACAACGCGAAGGTCGGCGCCTACAACGTCTCGATGGAGCGCCTCGTCGAGTGCGTGAACGCGTACGTCGCCGGCGCCGCGGCCGACATCGAGCGGATCCGGGAACGTGCCCGCGAAGCGGTCGAGGGCCTGAACGGGGAGTGAGGGCGCCCGCGGGGGCAGGCGGGATGCGCCCGGGGATACATTGCGGAGGACGCAGATGCGGCAGGCACAGAGGATGTCGGTGCTCGGCACCGAGACCGCCTTCGAGGTGCTCGCGCGGGCCGAGGCGCTCGCGCGCACCGGGCGGGACATCATCAACCTCGGCATCGGCCAGCCGGACTTCAGGACCCCGCCGCACATCGTCGAGGCGGGCGCGAAGGCGCTGCGCGACGGCCATCACGGCTATACGCCGTCTCCCGGCATCCCGGCGATCCGCGAGGCGGTCGCGGCGGACATCGCGCGCCGCCGCGGCGTCGAGGTGCACCCGGACCGGATCGTCGTGGTCCCCGGCGGCAAGGTGACGATGTTCTTCGCGATGATGATGTTCGGCGAGCCGGGGGCGGAGATCCTCTACCCGAATCCGGGCTTCCCCATCTACGAGTCCGCCATCCGCTTCAGCGGCGCCGAGGCGGTGCCGGTCCCGCTGCTGGAGGACAAGGACTTCTCGTTCGACCCCGACGAAGTGCTCTCGCTCGTCACCCCGCGCACCCGCCTCCTCATCATCAACTCGCCCGCCAACCCGACCGGCGGGGCAATCCCGCGCGCGGCGCTGGACCGTCTCGTGGCCGGGCTCGTCGAGCACCCGCACGTCGCGGTGCTGAGCGACGAGATTTACGCCCGCATGACCTGCGACGGCCGCGCGCACACGAGCCTGCTGGGGTACCCCGAGATTGCCGACCGCCTGATCCTGCTCGACGGCTGGAGCAAGACCTACGCGATGACCGGCTGGCGGCTCGGCTACGCGGTCTGGCCGGAATCCCTCGTCGAGGGAGCGACCCGGCTTGCGGTGAACTGCCACTCCTGCGTGAACGCCTCGGCGCAGTACGCGGGCATCGCCGCGCTCGAAGGCCCGCAGGGCAGCGTCGACGAGATGGTCGCCGCCTTCAACGAGCGCAGGAACGTGATCGTCGACGGGCTGAACGCCCTGCCCGGCGTCACCTGCCGCCGCCCCGGCGGGGCGTTCTACGCGTTCCCGAACGTCGCCGGCGCCGGGACGTCGAGCGACGACCTCCAGCGGCGCCTGCTCGACGAGGCCGGAATCGCGGTGATCTCCGGTACCAGCTTCGGCGCGTTCGGGGAGGGGTACCTGCGGTTCTCGTACGCGAACAGCACCGGGAACATCCGGCGGGCGCTGGAACGGATGGGGGAGATGCTCTCGACGCCGGCGTCGTAGCAGCCGCAGCGCCGGCACCGCAGCAGCCACCATGGAGGCGCCATCGCGGCCGCGGGCCGGATGGGCGAAGGACACGATGGATGTCCCGGCCCCGTCCGCGGGCAGCCGCAGCAGCCATGGCGGCCGCGGGCCGGATGGGCGAGACGTCATCCGACACCGGACTCATGCGCCGGGCATTCAGGTGCCGGCCTCAACCGCCTTCCCGTCTTCCGGAGCGGATTTCATCTCCCGAGCGATGCGAGGGAAGTCACGCTTCCGGAATATGGCCCGAACGGGACATCCGTACTTGCGTGAAAGCTCTTCGCCGCCGCCGGACTCCCGGTCCACGAAGGCGACGATTCCGACGATGTCGTATCCGGCCGCCCTGAACGCATCGCAGGCCGCCTCGGTCGACGCCCCCGTCGTGACGACATCGTCGACGACCATGATCGGCGTGCCCTGCGGAAGCTCGTTCTCGATCCTGTTCCCGGCGCCGTGCTTCTTCTGCTCCTTGCGAACGATGGAGCCCGAGACCAGGGGCTTCCCCGTCTCGTAGGCACGCTGGATGACGGCGGCGACGATGAAGTCGGCGCCCATCGTGAGCCCCCCGATGGCGTGCGGGAAGCGCGGCAGCCTGCCGGCCTCTTCGATGAACGCGTCGGCGATCAGGCCGAGGCACTTCCCGTCCAGCATGGCCTTCTTGCAGTCGAAGTAGAACGTGGACCGGCGCCCGGTGGTCAACGTGTACGCGCGCCCGACGGTCAGGCACTTTGCGTCCACCAGCGCCCGCAGCTCCTCCCGGGCGGTGTTCATCTTTGGTCAGCTCCCCCGTTCTCCAGCTCGGCTCCGGATGGTCGACAGCCCGGTGCGCTCTCTCGACTTCGCGAGGCAAAGGCAGCAGGCAAAGGCAGCGTCAAAGGCGGCGGCGGGCGTCCGGGACCGGTGGTCATGGAGCTCGTCGAGCGTCACGAGCCGCCCAGCCGTCGCTCAATCAGGTCAACGAAGGCGCGGTTGATCTCGATGCCCACCCATCGCCTGCCGAGCTCCTGCGCGGCCAGCAGCGTCGTTCCCGAGCCCGCGTAGGGGTCCAGTACGATGCTGTCCTCGCGGCTGGTGATGGAGACGCATTGCCGCGCAAGCGTCATCGGCATCATGGCGGGATGGTCGTCGGCATGGCCATTCAGGCGTTTGCGCGGCTCGGTCGCGATCTCCCACACGGTGCGCAGCCTGCGCCCCCGTGGACCGCGTACCGTCTCCATGTCGTAGTAGTACTCCTGACTCCTGGAGAGCAGGAAAATCATTTCGTGCGACTTCGTGGGGCGATCTCGCACGGATTCCGGGTGCGCGTTCGGCTTGCTCCAGATGATCTCGGCCCGCAGCCACCATCCTGCCGTCTGGAGCGCGAACGCGAGCCGCCAGGGAATGCCGATCAGATCCTTCGGCTTCAGGCCGTGTGGCGTCGGGGGACGAACCTTCATCGCGCGTGCGCGGTTCTTCCGGTCCGGGGCGCGGTAGCGACGGTTCCCGGACGTGAAGGCATCCCCGACGTTGAGCCACACCGTTCCGTCATCGCGGAGCACGCGCCGGACCTCATCGAAAGTCCGGACGATGACGTCGATGTAATCGGACAGGGAGTCGTCCCGGCCAATCTGGCGCTCCACGGCGTAATCGCGGAGAGACCAGTACGGAGGCGATGTCACCACGGTCTGTACGCAGGCATCCGGCAGGAGCGCCAGCGCACGGCGGGCGTCTCCGCACACAAGCGCCGACCGATGGAGCGTCAACGCGGCGGTGTCGGTCTCGTCGATCCGGACATGGCCGCTGGAGGCGGTGGTACCGCGTTGGAAGAGGGTGATTTGACTGAATTCGGGACCATCGCCGGGGCGGAGCGCCGGCGCCTTCACGGCTCATGCACCCCGAGCGCCGGAGAAGAGGCCGTTGTCGGTGATGAACTCGCGGTATCGGAGCCGCTTGCCGCGCATCCCGTCGACGGCTGCCCCCGTAATATCGATGGTGTCTTCCTTGCGCAGGTCATGGCGGCTGGCGAATCCTGCACGTAGCGATCCGGGTGCTTCGGGGAGAGCTTTGCGCCTGACGGTGCCCATGATGGCCCGCTTCCCGCCGAAGCAGGTTTCGCTCCCCCCTCGACAGGCCCCGAGAATATCCCACCTGCCTCCGACAGCGCCACTCTCTCTCTCTCAGGTGCGCAGCAATTCCCGCCAGGCGGGAACAGACTCCCGAGATCCCCTCGATTCGACACCCCGAAGGTCGAAATCACACCAGAATTCCACCACGGTACGGCCTCTCCCGGGCGCTGGCGGGAATGGCTGTCAGGTGCCAAGGCAAATTCGTTCTCGTGCGCCCATGAACGCCTCGGAAAGCGTAACCTCTTGATGAGAAGGCTCTTTTTCGGCTCGCGGGAATTCCGGACGAAGGGAATCTCGACGGAAGTAACCCCTTGAATCAATTGGAGATGATCGAGAGAACGAATCAGCCCTGTGTCAGGTGCGGCACGTCAGTGCCCGCGGAGCGGGGATGTGGTATACATGCGCCCGCATCGGCCCTTGCCGGGGCGCGGGCCATCGCTCCCCGCGACGGTCCCCGGCCGGAACAGGTGGGTTCCCATGACGCAGACGGCCATCGAGCGCACAACGTGGCGCACCGTCCCGGACGGTGCGGCCCCGGCCTGCCGACATGTCTCTACCCCCCCCCCCCCGAGACTCCGGGCGGGGGGCTGAGCCGCCGGGCAGCGCGCCGAGCACACCCCCGCGCCTGAAGCGCGTCCCGACCGGGCGCGGACGCTCTACCCCACGACCCCCGCCGCGGCCGGCCCGAGGCGGTGACGCCATCTTCCATCCACACCCCCGCCCGGCCAGTCCCGGCACGTGCGCATCGGTCGATGCGCGCCGCCGGGCGGCGGGCTGCACCTGAGCTGAGGAGACGACACCATGACGCAGAACATTTCTCGCACCGGCGGCAAGCGTGCCGACACCCTGGACGGCGGCAATGGCAATGACATCCTGAAGGGCCGCGGGGGCGCCGACATCCTGAACGGCGGCGACGGCGACGACGTCCTGAAGGGCGGCAATGGCGACGACACCCTGAACGGCGGCCGGGGCGACGACAAGCTGAGCGGCGGTCGGGGCGACGACATCTTCGTGTTCAAGGCCGGAGACGGGCACGACACCATTGGCGGCTTCCGCAAGGGCGACACCATCCGCATCGACGGGGTGTCCGGCGGGTTCGCGGGGCTGGTCATCGAGCAGGACGGCGACGACACGGTCGTCCGCTACGGCGACGACGGCGACAGCATCCGGCTGAAGGGCGTGTCGGCAGACACACTCGGCGCGGATGACTTCGAACTGCCTGCCGGCGTGACACTGACAGGCAGCGACGGCATCGATTATTTATACGGCGGCAGTGGCAACGACCGCATCGACGGCAAGGGCGGCAATGACCACCTCTACGGCGGCAATGTCGACGGCCACGGCGACGACGGCGACGACATCCTCTACGGCGGCGACGGCGACGATGCCCTCTACGGCGGCAACTGGGGCGGCGGCGAAGGCAGAGCCAACGGCGACGACGGAAATGACACGCTCTACGGCGGGGACGGCAACGACGCCCTCTACGGCGGCAACCTGGGCAAGGGCGACGACGGCAACGACACGCTTTACGGCGGCGACGGCAACGACCACCTCGTCGGCGGCAACACGGGCTCCGATGACGACGACGGCGACGACGGTGACGACACCCTCTACGGCGGTGCCGGCAACGACTACCTCAACGGTGGCAACTGGGGCAGCCAGGGCGACGACGGCAACGACACCATCTACGGCGGCGACGGCAACGACGAGCTCAGTGGCGGCAACGCCGTGCTGGCCCACGGCGACGACGGCGACGACACGCTTTACGGCGGCGACGGCAACGACACCATCTACGGCGGCAACTTGTTTGGTCACGGTGACGACGGCAACGACACGCTTTACGGCGACGACGGCGACGACACCCTCTACGGCGGCAACTGGGGCGACGGCGACGACGGCGACGACACGCTCCACGGCGGCGACGGCAACGACACGCTTTACGGCGGCAACCGGTACTACCGCAACGATCTCTACGGCAACTGGGGCCAGGGCGACGACGGCGGCGACACCCTCTACGGCGGGGACGGCGACGACACCCTCTACGGCGGCAACTGGGGCGGCGGCGAAGACGGCGACGACACGCTCCACGGCGGCGACGGCGACGACCACCTCTACGGCGGCAACCGGCCCTACCGCACCGGCGACGACGGTGCCGACGGCGACGACACGCTTTACGGTGACGGCGGCGACGACCACCTCCACGGCGGCGACGGCAACGACACGCTCGATGGCGGGAAGGGCAACGACGAGCTCTGGGGCGGCACCGGAGCCGACCGCTTCGTGTTCGACCGGGAGTCCGACACCGACACCATCCACGACTTCGAGGACGGGAAGGACATCCTCGTCATCAAGGACGGCCTGAAGCTCTCCGACCTCGACATCAAGCAACGCGGCGACGACACCGTGATCAGCGGTCCCTCCGACGCCTTCTCGATCGTGATCAAGGACTTCGACGCCTCGCTGCTGACCGCGGCCGACTTCGACTTCATCGCCTGACCGGACGGCGCGCCGGTCCGACCCGCCCCGGCGATGACGACGGGGTGGGGTGCTGGTCATCGCGACCATCAGCCTCGCGATCGCGCCAGTCCGACCCGCTCCGGTGCTGACGGCGTGGCGGGGGCTCGGTGTGCCGGCCTTCGGCCCGGAGGACCTGCCGGAGTGCGCGGACGGCATGTCCGCCACCCGGCAGGCGCCGGCCCCGGCGGCGAGCCTCTCCGCTGCGGGCCTCGCTCCCGCCGCGTCCCGAGGCCTCGCCGTCGGCGGACGGGCATGTTCACGCCCCGGCGGGCGTCGCGCTCGCCGCGACGCCCGCGATTGCGTCGAGCTTGTCCCCGATTTCCGGGTCCAGCTCGTCCGGCGCCACGTGCTCGGCGAGCTCGTAGAAGCTCTTCCTGGTCATGAGATCCTCCGGAAGGCCGAGCTTCCCGAAGTACGCGCGAAAGAGCGGAGCGAGGAAATCGTCGCTCACCTTCGTGCCGGGGTCCCAGGGCGAACCTCGCCCGAGCCGCTCGAGGGCCGATGCGATCTCGTCGATGGCTTCTCGCATCGCACCCACCCGCCTCTCGACCTCCGGTCCGGCGAAGAGCGGCCCCGGAACATCGGCGGCGGCGGCGGCCGCCGCCGCATACGACTCGAGCGTGGCCCGGGAGCAGAGGTAGCTCTCGATCTCGCGCCGTTGCCAGACGAGGCACTCGACCGGCCGCAAGTCGGGCGGTGCTCTCTCCAGGCGGTCGAACAGGGCGACTCCGCGCAGCTCCGGGATGGCCTCCCGCAGGCCGTGGAAGTGGCGCTGGACTTCCCTCGGCTGGTTGGCGACATAGTGGACGAAGGGACGCTCGAGGGCACGGACCGCATCATCATGGCCCGTCTTTCGGGCAAGAGCCTGCAGCACCGAGAGGTCGGTCGATCCCTCGAGATAGAGCACCCAGCCCGTCTGCTCCGCCTGGTAGTACTGCTCGAGTCCGATCTCGCGGAGTGCCTTCGATACCTGGCTCCCCCGGTCCCCGCCGGCAAGACGGTGGGGCCGGCCGACGAATGCGATGACGAGGTCCCGGTCCGCCGCCTCGTTGAGGAGCACCTCGGAGTGGCTGGCCGCGATGATCTGCCCGTCGCTCTCGCGCGCCGCTTCCGAAATCAGGCGGTAGATCTGACGCTGGCGGAAGATCTCCAGGTGTGCATCGGGCTCGTCCAGAAGGAGGACCGCGCCGGGGTTCGCATGGAGATAGGCCAGGACGAGCAGGGTCTGCTGGAGTCCGCGACCCGCGGAGGAGAGATCGAGGGTCACCCCCCGTTCCCGGTAGCTCATGGTGATCTCGCCACGCTCCGCAAGGTAGCGGGGCGGCTCCAGCTCCGCGCCGAAGAGATCGTCGATCTGCTCGACCAGCTTCGGCCAGTGCTCCGGACGGTGCGCCCGGATGTGGTGACAGAGGTTGCGTAGTACTTCCGCCGTGCGGGCCTCCCCGATGCGGACGTTGATTGCCCCGTGATCGAGTCGGGTCTCGGTTGCCGCAAGACCCGACATGGGGGGCAGGAGGGCGATGGTGGTTGCCCCTGCCTCGTCCGGAATCGGCATTCGCTCGGGTGTCTTTCCTTCCGACAGGCGCAACGGCCGGCAGTAGAACGACTCCTCGTTCGCGTAGTCGAACTCGAGCCCGCAACGCCAGCTCCGATCTCCGGTCACCCCGTCGACGGTGACTTCGATCCGCACGTTGGAGGTCTGCTGGCGTCCGCCGGCACTGCTCACGTCGCGGACATGGAGCTCACGCCACAGGAGGTTGGCGTTCGGAATTGGAATCGCGACGAGATCCCGGCGGTTGACCGTCACGCCGGGGCGCTTCCCGGGTGTCGCCCGTCCGGAGCGCCGTTCATTCCAGCGCTTGAGGCCGATGTCCCAGAGGGCGAGAGCCTGCAGGGCCGAGGTCTTTCCGGAGTTGTTGGGGCCGATGAAGACAACGGGGCTACCGAGCTCGATATCGACCTCGCCGAAGCGTTTGAAATTGCGGATGGCGAGCCTGGTCAGCATCGAAAGGCATACGTCGGAACGAGCCGTTCACGGGAGGGGCGGCCGGCGAGCGGGTCGGCGAGGCCGCGTAATGGCCCATGGCCGGCACCGCGTGCCGCGATGCGTACATGGTCGGCGTTCCTCGTCCGGCTCGACGCCATCCCGCCCCGCTGCGGGAAGTCTACCGCTTTCCCCCGGTGGGCTGTCGGAGTGATCGTCCGGATGGATGTCCAGTGACCGCGACTCCTGAATGGGCTCCTGAATGGTCCTGAATAGTCCTGGCCGATGACGCCGTTCCCTGGTCAAATCTCCCGCGCCGCGAGCGCCCCCTCCGCCATCGCGACGTCCACTTCGAGCACCGTGCCCAGTTCTACCAACGGCGACAAGCCCGTTCCGCAGCAATACTCCGCCAACGTGCTGGTGCCAGCGATTCCCGCCAACGTCCGGAGAGGCCGTACCATGGTGGGATGCCGGCGCGATCTCGACCCTCGGGGCGCCGGGTCGAGGGGAATTCAGGAGCAGGTTTCCGCCTGGCGGGAATTGCTGCGCTGGTGCGGCACGTCTGGTGCGGGTAGTGTCTCAGTTTGACTCCGGGACCGTCGTGTCGTGTTGAGGAAGAAAGTCGAACCGAGGCGGCACCTGTCGCCGGGAAGGGTGTACGTCCGGTTGGCGAGAGCCTTGGTTTCCGGTTCCGGGAGACCCTGGGGACAAGGGCATCGTGCGCACGGCTCGCAAAGACGGGATGCCCCTGGTCCCGAAAGAAGCCCCTCTCCCCCCGGGAGAGGGGTTGGGGTGAGGGGACCGACTCATCGCCGCACCCTCACCCCCGGCCCCTCTCCCGAGGGGAGAGGGGAGAATGCGGGTGTCTTCTCCTGAGCCCGTCGACTCCGGCAAGAGCCGTTCGAGCTCTCCCCGGGATGAGGGGAGAATGCGAGAGTCTTCGGGCCGCACACCGCCTCCACATTCATGCGGCGCGAGGGGCAACCCGGTCATGAACCCGGCCATGAGCCCGGCCATGAATATTCCGACACCGAGCCAGGGAGTGCCTCAGCTTGGCTTCGGGACAGTGATGTCGCGCGGAGGAAGAAAGTCAAAATGAGACACTACCCAGGCGCCAGGACTATCCAGAAGTCGTGACGAGCGGTTCATCAGACCCTCGAGCCGGGGTAGTGGGTCAGTTTGACTCCAGGACCGCCATGTCGGTCGAGGAAGAAGTTCAAACTGACCCACTACCCATGTCGGCCCGTCAGTGCCCGCGGAGCGGGAATGTGGTATATCTTGTGCCCGCATCGGCCCCTGCCGGGGGCGCGGGCCATCGCCCCCCCGCGACAGTCCCCGGCCGGAACAGGTGGTTTCTCATGACGAAGACGGTCATCGAGCGCGCACCCCGGCGCACCGTTCCGGGCGGTGCGGCCCCGGCCCGAGGGGCATGGCTCTACCTGTCTACCCCCCCCCCGAGACTCCGGGCGTGGGGCTGAGCCGTTGGGCATCGCGCCGAGCACACCCACGCGCCTGAAGCGCGCCCCGACCGGGCGCTGTCCGCGCCCCCCCACGGCCCCTGCCGCGGCCTGCCCGAGGCCGTGGCCCCAGAGCCCATCCGCACCCCCGCCCGGCCGGCCCCGGCGCGCGCGCTCATCGACCGATGAGCGCCGCCGGGCGGCGGGCTTCATCCAGGAGACGACCCCATGACGCAGGACCTCTCCCGCACCGGCGGCCATGACGACGACACGCTGCATGGCGGCGACGGCAACGACACCCTCGACGGCGGTCTCGGCAACGACACCCTCACCGGCGGCGCCGGGGGCGACACCCTGTACGGCGGTGACGGCAACGACACCCTTGACGGCGGCGAGGACGCCGACCGGCTGTTCGGCGGGCGGGGCGACGACACCCTGACGGGCGGGCGGGGCGGCGACACGCTGTGGGGGGGTCTCGGCGCCGACACCTTCGCGTTCGCGGTCGGGGACGGACACGACAAGATTGTCGACTTCGAGGACGGCGACCGCATCGAGATGACCGGGGTGGCCGGTGGGTTCGAGGGGCTGGTCATCGAGCAGGACGGGGCCGATGCCGTCATCCGCTACGGCGAGGGCGACACCATCCGGCTGTCGGGGGTGTCGGCGGCGGCGCTGGGCAAGGACCGCTTCGAGTTTCTTCCCGCCGAGGGGGACCCGCAGGGGGGTGACGAGGACGACGACACTCCGAACGGTGACGGGGGCGGCGGCGAGGACGAGGGCGACGGAGAAGGCGAAGGCCCCGTCCTGGCGCAGGTGACCCGGACGGAAGGCGAGGAAGGCGACGGGGCCGGCGCCGCCGCGCAGAAGGCCGCCGGGGTGACGCGGAAGGGCGGCAAGGGCGACGACACCCTCGACGGCGGGGACGGCGACGATACCCTGAAGGGCCGCGGGGGCGCCGACACGCTGAACGGCGGCAAGGACAACGACCTCCTGAAAGGCGGCAATGGCGCCGACACCCTGAACGGCGGGCGGGGCGACGACACGCTCAGGGGCGGGCGGGGCGCCGACACCTTCGTGTTCCGGGCCGGAGACGGCCACGACACCATTGCCGATTTCGAGGACGGCGACACGATTCGCCTCGACGGGGTGACCGGGGGGTTCGCGGGGCTGGTCATCGAGCAGGACGGGGCCGATGCCGTCGTCCGCTATGGCGACAGGGGCGACACCATTCGGCTGAAGGGCGTGTCGGCGGACTCCCTGGATGAAGACGACTTCACGCTGCCGGCCGGCTCCGGAGGCGGCGACAAGGGCGCGTCCGGCGCCGGCCAGCCGGCGAACCCGCCGCCCCTCGTGTACGGCGCCGGCCAGCCCGCGAATCCGCCGCCCGGCGCGGCGCAGACCCAGACGTCCGGCACGGGCGAGAGCACGAACACGGAGGACCGCGTGGGCGTCATCGTCCGCGGTGGCAAAGGCGACGACACGCTGGAGGGCGGCGACGACAACGACTTCATCCACGGCGGCAAATGGGGCGGCGGCCGCGACGGCAACGATATCCTGAAGGGTGGCGATGGCCACGACATCCTCTACGGCGGCAACTGGGGTGACGGCGACGATGCCGGCGGCGACACCATCTACGGCGGTGCCGGCAACGACCGCATCTACGGCGGCAACTGGGGCGACGGCCGCGACGGCGACGACACCATTTACGGCGGTGCCGGCAACGACTGGCTCTTCGGCGGCAACTATGGCGATGGCGACGACGGCGATGACACCCTCCACGGCGACGGCGGCAACGACTGGCTCTATGGCGGCAACTATGGCGACGGCGACGACGGCGATGACACCCTCCACGGCGACGGCGGCAACGACTGGCTCTATGGCGGCAACTATGGCGACGGCGACGACGGCGATGACACCATCTACGGCGGTGCCGGTCGCGACCGCGTCTTCGGCGGCAACTTTGGCGATGGTGACGATGGCGGCGACACCATCCATGGCGGCGACGGCAACGACGTCCTCAAGGGCGGCAACGACCGAGGAAGAGGCGCCGACGGCGACGATACCATCCACGGCGGCGATGGCGACGACTCCCTCCTCGGCGGCAACTACTACGGCAACGGCGCCGACGGCGACGACACCCTGTATGGCGATGACGGCGACGACACCCTCGTCGGCGGCAACTCGGGCGGCGGTGGCGGCGGCAATGACACCCTCTACGGCGGCAGCGGCAACGACCTCCTCGTGGGTGGCAACTGGAGCGACAACAGCGACAGCGGCGCCGACGGCAACGACACTCTCTACGGCGGCGATGGCGACGACATCCTCCGCGGCGGCAACTGGGGCGGCGACAGCGTCTCGCTTTCGTGGGCAAATGTGGACGGCGTCTGGCGCTGGACCGACCCCGTACGTATCCCCTGGAACGGTATCGTCGGCAACGGTGCCGACACCCTCGTCGGCGGCAAGGGCAATGACGACCTCTACGGCGGCGGCGGCGCCGACCGGTTCGTGTTCGACCGGGAGTCCGACACCGACACCATCCACGACTTCGAGGACGGGCTGGACACCCTCGTCATCAAGGGTGGCCTGAAGCTCTCCGACCTCGACATCAAGCAAGACGGCGACGACGCCGTGATCAGCGGTCCTTCCGATACCTTCTCGATCGTGATCAAGGACTTCGATGCCTCGCTGCTGACCGCGGACGACTTCGACTTCATCGCCTGACCGGCCGGCGCGCCGGTCCGACCCGCCCCGGCGATGACGACGTGGTGGGGGCCCGGTGTGCCGATCATCGGCCCGGAGGACCTGCCGGAGTGCGCGGGCGGCGTGTCCGCCACCCGGCCGGCCCCGGCGGCGAGCCTCTCCGCTGCGGGCCTCGCTCCCGTCGCGTCCCGGGACCTCCTCCCGTGCGGGAGTGCGGTCCCGCGCAGCCTTTCGATATCGGCGACCGTGCTCACAGCCGGTCGATCTCCAGGGTCCGGCGAGGCGCTTCCGCATGGCCCGCCGGCTCCGCTCCGCGCGGCGGCGGTGTCCTGCCGCTGGAGCCGTTCCGGCTCCGTTCCGATCTCCGGTCACCCCGTCGACGGTGACGTCGGCCCGCACGCTGGAGGTCTGCTGGCGTCCGCCGGCACTGCTCACGTCGCGGAGATGGAGCTCACGCCGTTCCCTGGTCAAATCTCCCGCGCCGCGAGCGCCCCCTCCGCCATCGCGACGTCCACCTCTCGCGGCGACACACAGTCGCCGACGGCGAGCACCCGCAGGCCGTCCTCGCGCAGCGCATCGGCCAGCGCGTCGCACGCTTCGGCGGCATTGCACACCACCACCCGTTCGATGCCCGGAATCGCCGTCTCACGGCCGGTGTAGACGTTCCGCACCACAACGCCCTGCGCGTCGACGCGGGCGACGTCCGAGCTCGGCAGCATCGTCACTGCGTGCTCGTGGAGCCGGCGATGGAGCGGGACGCGGTTGGTGATGTCCACATCGTCCCCGACCGCCATCGACGGGGTGACCAGCACCACCCGGCACCCCACCACCGCCAGGTGTTCGGCCGCCGCCACCGCGGCGCCGCCGCCGGCCCGGTCCCACACCAGCGACGCGGCCGCCGGGACCGGATCGGAGTCGAGGACGTCGGGGGCGGTCCGGAGGCTGACGCCGTGCTCGGCCGCGCCCTCCACCGAGACCGGCCCGGGACGGGCGCCGGTCGCGAGCACGACGACCTCCGCCCCGTCGAGGTCCTCCGCGGACTCCACCCGGTGCCCGAGACGAATGCGCACCTGCAGCCGCTCGAGCTGCCGCTGCTGCCATTCGACGATGCGGCGGAGCTCGCGCTTCGAGGCGAGACGGGTCCAGGTGCGAAGCTGTCCTCCGAGATGCTCCGAGCGCTCGTGGAGCGTGACCCGGTGGCCGCGCAGCGCCGCGACTCGCGCCGCCTCGAGTCCGGCCGGGCCGCCGCCGACCACCGCCACGTCGAGGCTTCGCTCGGCCGGGGCCGGGTTCCCCCAGGTCAGCTCGCGCCCCGTCCGCGGGTTGTGGATGCATCCGATCGACCGGCCCTCGAGCCCGTTGCGGATGCACACGTTGGCGCCCACGCAGGGCCGGATGTCGTCGAGCCTGCCTTCGCGCAGCCTGGCGATCAGGTGCGGGTCCGCGACGTGCGCCCGCGTCATGCCCACCATGTCGGCCTGGCCGTCGGCGAGGATCCGCTCCGCCCGGACCGGGTCCGTGATCCGCCCCACCGCGAACACCGGAAGCTCGACGGCGGAACGGACCCCGGCCGCGAGGTGCGCGAAGAGGCCGTGCGGGGCGGGGGTCGGGGGCCAGTGTTCGGCGCGCAGCAGGCGGTCCATGTTGGTGCCGGCGATGACGTTGAGGTAGTCCACCTTCCCGTCGCTCTCGACGGCGCGGGCGACCGCCCGCATGTCCCCGAGGCCGAGCCCGCCTTCGACCAGCTCGTCGCCGGGAATGCGAAGGCCCACGATGCCGTCGGGCCCCACCGCGTCGCGCACCGCCGAGACCACCTCGCGGCAGAGCCGCATCCGGTTCTCGAAGCTCCCTCCGTACTCGTCCGTGCGCCGGTTGGCCAGCGGAGACAGGAACGCCGCGACCAGGAACCCGAACGCGGCCAGGATCTCGACCCCGTCCATCCCTCCCTTGCGGCAACGCTCGGCGGCGGCGCCGAACGCGGCGACGATCTCCGCAATCTCCGCGACGCTCATCGCGTGCGCCCGCTGGCCGCGCCGCATCAGCTCGCCGACGACCGCCGAGGGCGCCCACACCGGAGCGCCGGGCTCGGTGGCGTGGGTGGTGGCGGCGCTGTGGCCGAGCTGGGCGAGGATGACGCCGCCTTCCTCGTGCACCGCGCCCGAGAGCATGCGGTAGCCCTCGATGATGGAGTCGTCGACGTTGGCGAGCGCGCCGCCCGACCCGAGCCCGCCGGTATGGTGGACGGCGGTGCAGCCGGTGATCTGGAGCCCGGCCCCGCCGCGCGCCCGCGCCCGATGGTAGGCGGCGTAGCGCGGGCCGGGGATGCGGCCGTCGCCGAGCCGGATCTCGTGCGCGGTCACCAGGACCCGGCAGCGAAGGCGCTTCGGGCCAATCCGGACCGGGGAGAGCAGGTGGGGGAAGCGGGGATGTGTCCGGGATTCGGTGCTCATGTCGCAAGGCCGATACGTGGTGGTGGGGCGGGCGTGCAATACTGCTCCGATGCGCTTCTTCAACACCAGCGGTCCGGTCGTCCCGGCGGACCACTACTGCATCCCGCCCCTGACGCGGGTGGACCTGGACGATGTCCGCCGGCTCGTGCGCGACAAGCGCTACTTCGTCCTCCATGCGCCGCGCCAAACCGGCAAGACCTCGGTCCTGCTCGCGCTGCGGGACCTGCTGAACAGTGGCGAGGCCGGAGACTACCGCTGCGTCTACTTCAACGTGGAGGCGGGTCAGGCGGCGCGGGAGGACACGACCCGCGCGATGCGGGCAATTTTCCGGGAGCTGGCGCTCAGGGCGCGTTCGGCCCTGGGTGACGAACTGGTGGACGGCATCTGGCCCGATCTCCTCGAAAGAAATGGCCCGGACGGCGCGCTGGGCGAGGTGCTGACCCGGTGGGCTGCGGTCGACCGGAAGCCGCTGGTGCTGCTGATCGACGAGATCGATTCCCTGGTGGGCGACACGTTGATCTCGGTGCTGCGCCAGCTCCGTGCCGGTTACGACCTGCGCCCCGACAATTTCCCGCAGAGCGTGGTGCTGTGCGGCGTGCGCGACGTGCGCGACTACCGGATGCGCTCGGGTCCGGACAACGCGGTGATCACGGGAGGCAGCGCGTTCAACATCAAGGCCCGCTCGATGCGTCTGGGCGACCTCTCCCGCGAGGAGGTGGCGGCGCTGCTCGCGCAGCACACCGAGGAGACCGGGCAGGGCTTCACGCCGCGGGCGCTGGAGACGGTGTGGAGGCGGACGCAGGGCCAGCCCTGGCTCGTGAACGCCCTGGCCGACGCGACCTGCTTCGCCACCGCCGCCGGCCGCGACCGGCGCCGCACGGTCACGGCGGGCGACGTCGAGGCCGCGCAGGAGCGGCTCATCGTCTCGCGCGAGACCCACCTCGACCAGTTGGCCGACAAGCTCCGGGAGGACCGGGTGCGGCGCGTGGTCGGGCCGCTGCTGAGCGGCGGGGACGAACGGGAGTTCACCGCCCGCGACATCGAGTATGTCCGTGACCTCGGACTCGTGGCCCGGGACCCGCCGCTGCGCATCGCCAATCCCATCTACGCCGAGGTCGTGCCGCGCGAGCTGACCTGGGCCGCGCAGGAGGGACTGGTGGAGGAGACCGCGTGGTATGTCGGCAGCGACGGCGCCCTGGACCTGGCGAGGCTGCTGTGCGCCTTCCAGGCGTTCTTCCGGGAGCATTCGGAGCACTGGGTGGAGCGGTTCGACTACCGGGAGGCGGGTCCGCAGCTTCTCCTGCAGGCGTTCCTGCAACGCATCGTCAACGGCGGCGGGCGCATCGAGCGCGAGTACGGCCTGGGCCGCGGCCGCACCGACCTCCTGATCCTCTGGCCGCAAGCGGACGGGGTGCGCCGGTTCGTCGTCGAGTGCAAGGTGCTGCACAAGGGACTGGAGCGCACGGTCCGGGAGGGACTGGAGCAGACGGCGGGCTACATGGACCGCTGCGCGGCGGAAGCCGGCCACCTGGTGATCTTCGACCGCGACCAGGGGCGGAGCTGGGAGGAGAAGGTCTTCTGCCGGCGGGAGTCGGCGGGCGGTGTCGAGGTGACGGTGTGGGGGATGTAGCCCGGCGTGCGATCGGGGTCGTCATCGCGGATCTTTCCGTCCCGGACCATTCGCGGGCCGACTCCTTGTGGAGCGGGAGCAGGTCGGCATCCTGGAGCTGAATCCTCGATCCGATCCGCCGGCGTCATGACGACGGACGGTCCCCTGATAGACGGTCGACGGTTGCCTGGCGACGGTCCTTGAAGTGAGGATCGGCGACTGCCGGATCATTCCGAACGCGCGGGAGAGACCGAGATGACAGCGAGCAGAGCCGACTTGCGAACGAAGGTCCGTCGCTACAGGGCCGTTTTCTTCTCTGTCGTGGTGATCGTCCTGACGGCGGTTTCCTTTCATGGCAGGCTGGATGATTTTGCCCATGAGCAGGTCGTCGAAACGACCAGCCAGTCCATCGGCATCTATGTGATATCGAGGGGGATCAACGCCCTGGTCTCGGTGCTCCAGACATCGCAAGTCAAGGTGCCGCTCCTGGCCGAGATTCAGGTCGGGGAGATGCTCGATCCGATGAACGATGCGGTCGAACGGCTCTCGTCGGTCGTGGTCTGGGCGATCGGCTCCCTGTTCCTTCAGCGCATTCTGCTCGAGGTTGCGGCGAGCTTCTGGTTCAAGTGGATGCTGTTTGCGCTGGGTGTGGCGACGATACTGACCTTGCTGTTCCTGGAGTGGAGACGCTTCCGTATCCTGTGCTGCGAGTTTCTCGGCGTTTCGGACGCAGCTCTGGAACGCTGCCGCGACTGGCTGGTGCGGATATTCGTGGTGGCCGCCATCCTTCGTTTCATCGTCCCGCTGTTCATTTCCGCCAGCTTCGCAGTCAGCCAAGCCTTTCTGGAAACGGAGATCACGGAGAAGACGGCAACGCTTTCACAGGTGAAAGCGCAAGTCTCGACCATCTCGGACTCATCGACTCCGGAAGATCGGAACCTCGACGAGCAGAAGGCGGTCGAGGAGTCGAGGCTGAAGGAGCTCGGCGAATCGATGGCGCTGGCCGAGCGGGAAGCCGGGCAACTGGACGAGACGATCCGGGCGCTCGAGGACAAGGCGGGCTGGCGGCGCGTGCTGCCGGAAAGCTTCGGCGGGGTCTCTCCCGATGACGCGCTTGATTCGGCGATCGAGAGTCGGGGGAAAGTCGGTCGCGAGATCGAGCGAATCGAGGATCAGGTCCGGGAGAGCGAAAGGAATCTCGAATGCATTGACAGACGCATGGCCGGCGGCACGTGCGACTCCTTTCTGGAGAAGGTGCGGAAGGCGGGCGGGGCGGGCATGGCCAACATCAGGGAGGTGCTTGGAAAAGTCAACGATATGGTGACGGATGTCACCAAGCTCCTGATCGCGGTCGCGATCAAGAACGTCGTGTTTCCGCTCCTGTTCCTGATGGGCGCCGTCAAGTGCGCCCTGCCCGTCGCCCGGCATGCTTCGCGGCTGGTCTCGGGCTTCGAACGGGATCTGGAGGACTTGAAAGGCATGGTGAGGCAAGGGGCATGATCCGGCTCCCTGGACACCTTCGGACTGTGCGCGGGAGGGCACACGCGTGGGCAAACGGCTGACCCGGGCCGGGATCGGCCTCTTGAGCGCGCCTTGGCACCCTCCGGGCCGACAAAAAACGAGCCCTGACCGGTAGGGCCGCGGCCTTGACGGTCGTGGGCCGCCGCTGGCCTGTGGGGACCCGCTTCGGCAAGATGGCCGTCCGCCGCGAAGCGCCCGCATGAACGAGAGGATGGACTCCCCAATGCCCCAGGACTCGAACCCTTCCCCCTGCCGCATCGGCTTCGACATCGGCGGCACGTTCACCGACTTCATTCTGGTCGACGAGGCGCACGGCCGCCTGCACCTGCACAAGTGCCTGACCACGCCCGAGGACCCGTCGATCGCCGCGCTCGCGGGCCTCTCCGACCTGCTGGGGGCGGCGGGCGTCGATCTCGCGCAGGTCGGGCACATCGTGCACGGCACCACCCTCGTCACCAACGCCATCATCGAGCGCGGCGGGGCGCGGCTCGGGCTGCTGACCACCCGCGGCTTCCGGGACATCCTGGAGATGGGCACGGAGCAGCGTTACGACATCCACGACCTGTTCCTGACCTTCCCGGAGCCGCTGGCGAGCCGGCGCGACCGCCGCGAGGTCGCGGAGCGGGTGAGCCGCGACGGCGCCGTGCTGGAGGCGATCGACCCGGACGCGGTCCGCCGCGAGGTCCGGGACCTGGTGGACGACGGCGTCGAGGCGCTCGCGGTGTGCTTCCTGCACGCCTACCGGAACCCGGCCCACGAGCGGCTGGTGCGGGATCTCGTCCGGTCCGAGTTCCCCGGCCTCCCGGTGTCGATATCGAGCGACGTGCACCCGCAGATCAACGAGTACGAGCGGTCCTCGACCACCGCCGCCAACGCCTACGTGCAGCCCCTGATGTCCGCCTACGT
This sequence comes from Gammaproteobacteria bacterium, assembly GCA_965202735.1. GTDB lineage: Bacteria > Pseudomonadota > Gammaproteobacteria > HK1 > HK1 > HK1. Next base: position 3,186,401 of record OZ241844.1, on the reverse strand, counting down.
CCGCCGGCTCGACCGGGCGCTGCGCGAGCGGGGGTTCCGCGGGCGCTTCCACCTCATCCAGTCCTCCGGAGGACTGACCGCCCCGGAGACCGCCGAGGCGCTGCCGATCCGGTTCCTGGAGTCGGGACCGGCGGGCGGCGCGCAGGCGAGCGCCCTCGTCGGACGCGCCATCGGCCACGCCGACCTCCTCTCCTTCGACATGGGCGGCACGACCGCGAAGGCGTCGCTCATCCAGGACGGCGCGCCGGACATCGCGCCGATGCTGGAGGCGGCCCGGGTCCGGCGGTTCAGGAAGGGGAGCGGCCTTCCCGTGCACGCGCCGGTGATCGACATGATGGAGATCGGCGCGGGGGGCGGCTCGATCGCCCGGGTGGACGACCTCGGCCTGCTGAAGGTCGGGCCGGAGAGCGCCGGCGCCGAGCCCGGCCCCGCCTGCTACGGCCAGGGCGGTGTCCGGCCGACGGTGACCGACGCGAACCTGCTGCTCGGATATCTCGACCCCGGCTACTTCCTGGGCGGCCGGATGGCGCTCGACACCGCCGCCGCGGAGTCCGCGATGGCGGGGCTCGCCGCGCGCCTCGGGCTCCCGGTCGCGAAGGCGGCGTGGGGCGTCTGCGACTTGGTGAGCGAGAACATGGCGGGCGCGGCCCGCGTGCACATCGTCGAGAAGGGGCGCGACCCGCGCCGCTACGCGATGGTGGCGATGGGCGGGGCGGGGCCGCTGCACGCCGCGCGCGTCGCCCGCAAGCTCGGGGTGCGCGAGGTGGTGGTGCCGCCCGCGTCCGGAGCCGCCTCGGCGCTCGGCTTCCTGGTCTCCCCCGTGGCCTACGAGCTCTCCCGCTCCGCGCCCATGCGGCTCGCGAGCCCGGACTTCGCGGGCGTCGACGCGCTGCTTCGCGAGCTGGAGGCGCAGGGCCGCGCGCGCCTCGCGGGGGCCGGGGTGGACGACGGCGTCTCCGTGCAGCGTCTCGCCGACATGCGGCTCCACGGCCAGATGCACCAGATCTCGGTCCCGCTGCCGGCCGAGCCGCTCTCGGCCGACAACCTGCCCGCGGTGGTCGAGGCGTTCACCGCCGAGTACCAGCGCCGCTATACCCACCTGTACGAGGGCGCCGAGATCGAGGTGCTGAGCTGGCGGGTGGTGTGCACCGGGCCGGCCCCCGCGCTCTCCGCCCGGCTCGCGGGCAGCGAAGGCGACGACGGTGACGCCGGCCGCGACCGCAACGACCGCGCCGAAGCCGCGGGCCGGACCCTGAAGGGCCACCGCCGCGCCTGGGTGCCGGAGCGCGAAGCGTTCGCCGACGTGCCGGTCCACGACCGCTATGCGATGCGTGCCGGCGCCGTGGTCGAGGGCCCCGCGATCATCGAGGAACGCGAGGCCACCACCATCGTCCCGGACGCCTGCACCCTCACCGTGGACGAGGGGCTGAACCTCCGCCTCTCCCTCGCCGAGGCGTCGCCGTCCCGGATCGTCGTCGGGACGGACACCGCGCTCGAGGAGGCGGTGGCCCGGATCGAGGCGGACCCGATCGGGCTCGAGATCATGTGGAGCCGGATGATCAACATCGCCGAGGAGTGCTGGCAGACCGTCATCCGCACCGCCTTCTCCCTCATCATCGGCGAGGCGCAGGACTTCGCGTGCGAGATCCTCGACGGCGAGGGCCGGCAGATCGTCCACTCGCCCCGCGCCATGCCGGTGTTCAACCTCACCCTGCCGATCGCGGTGAAGGCGATGATCGAGCGCCATCCGCCGCACACGCTGGAGCCGGGCGACGTGCTCGTCACGAACGATCCGTGGCTGTGCGCCGGACACCTCTTCGACATCGCGGTCGCGGTGCCGGTGTTCCGCGCGGGCAAGGTGGTGGCGTTCTGCGGCGTGGTGGGCCACGTCACCGACATCGGCGGCACCAGGGACAGCCTCGCCGCGCGCGAGATCTACGAGGAGGGGTTCCAGATCCCGCCCATGAAGCTCTTCCGCGCCGGCACGCCCAGCGAGGACCTCTTCACCCTGCTGGCCGAGAACGTCCGCCGCCCGGACCAGGTGCTCGGGGACCTGCACGCGCTGGTCGCCGCCGGGCTCACCGGCGCCGAACGGATCGGCGAGTTCATGGAGGAGTACGGGATGCACGACCTGGAGGCCCTCGCCACGGTCGTGCAGAAGCGGGCGGAGGCCGCGACGCGCGCGGCGATCTCCGCCCTGCCGGACGGGTGTTACGAGCACCGGGTCGAGGCGGACGGGCTCGACACCCACCTGAGCTTCCCGATCCGGATCACCGTCGAAGGCGACGAGATCGAGGTCGACTTCGAGGGCGCCCCCCCGCAGATGGACCGGGGCGGCAGCAACTGCACGCTGACCTACACGAAGGCCCACGCCACCTATCCGCTCAAGTGCATCCTCACCCCGGAGGTGCCGGGCAACGCGGGGTGCTACCGGGCGATGCGGGTGACCGCGCCGGAGCGCAGCATCATGAACTGCGACCGGCCGCTCGCGGTGAACATGCGGGTGCGCACCGGCTGGTACATCGCGCCCGACGTGTTCGGCGCGCTGGCGAAGGCCGCGCCGGGGCGGGTGCAGGCATTCACCGGCCTGCCGTCGAGCGCCCTGTTCTACGGCGTCGGGCCCGACGGCCTCTTCTACAGCGACCACCTGTTCCAGGGCGGCGGCCAGGGGGCCTCCGAGCGCGGCGACGGCCACTCGGCGCTGCTCTACCCGACGAGCGCCGGCAACACGTCGGTGGAGCTGTTCGAAACCCGGGTGCCGGCGCTCGTGCGGGAGAAGGCGTTCGTCGCCGACAGCGGCGGCCCGGGCCGGCAGCGGGGCGGACTCGGCCAGGTGATCTCGGCCCGCAAGCTCGACGACGACGGCAGGCCGTGCCAGGTCGGGCTCTACCCGATGGGGGTGCTGCGTCCGGTGCCGGGGCTGTTCGGCGGCAGGCCGGGCGGGCGCGCGGGCGGCCGGACGAGCCGGCCCGGCGGCGAGGTGCGCGACGTCGGGGTGGGTGCGCTGTCGGTGCTGGAGACGCCGGCGGAGTACGCGGAGCTTCGGGTCGCGGGCGGCTCCGGATTCGGCGACCCGCTGGAACGCCCCTTCGAAGCGGTGCAGCGCGACCTCGACGCGGGCTACGTCACCGCCGAGGGCGCACGGCGCGACTACGGCTGCGTCGTCGGCGGCGACGGGACGATCGACCGCGCGGCGAGCGAGCGGCTGCGCGCGGACCGCGCCGCGCGGCCGCCATCGGAAGACCCGGCTCGGGAGACGGTCCAGGAGACGGCCCGGGAGATGGCGAACAGTCGGCGACAGGCGCCGGAATCCAGCCCCACCGGAATCGACTGAGCTCGACGGACGTCGGATGCCGGACGCGCCGCGTCGCAACCACCCCCTGGCCGATGCGGCCTTGCGAAGGCGTAGTGGGCGGCGTCTAATCCCGAGGCGGACCCTCCGCCGGCGGGTGGTGCGAGCCCGGTTGTCCGGGGCCGGAGGGGAAGCCGAACGGACCAGGCGAAGACACAGGGAGAGCCCGTGATGAGACGCAGATTCAACGTCGCCGCGGCCGCGGCGGCCATGCTGGCGGCGACCGGCGCCGCGCTCGACACCGCCGATGCCTTCGAGCGCCGCGACGGCCAGAAGATCCTGGTCACCGCGCAGCGCCAGGCGGTGCCGATCATGGATCCGAGCATCAAGTACGACGCCTCGATCCGCACCATGCAGCAGGCGATGTACGACGCGCTGCTGAAGTACGTGGACACCCCGCCGCGGGTGGTGCCGTGGCTCGCCGAGAGCCACGAGGTGAGCGACGACGGCCTCACCTACACCTTCCACCTCGTCAAGGACGCGAAGTTCCACAACGGCGATCCGGTGGACGCCGAGGCGGTGCGGTGGTCGTTCGAGCGCACCCTCACGCTCGGCAAGGGGCCCGCCTGGATGCTGAACGCGTTCCTCAAGGCCGAGAACATCTCCGCGCCCGACGCCCACACCGTGGTGTTCACCCTCGACCGCCCGTTCGCCCCCTTCACCTCGTTCCTGCCCTGGTGGTTCATCATGAACCCGAAGCAGGTCATGGCCAACGAGGTGGACGGCGACATGGGCCAGAAGTGGCTCATCGACAACGAGGCGGGCTCCGGACCCTACAGGCTGAGGCGCGTCGAGCACGGCAACCTGTACGAGCTCGAGCGGGTCCAGGACTACTGGAAGGGCCACAAGGGAGAGCTCGGCGGCATCATCTACAAGCTCATCCGCGAGTCCGCCGCCCAGCGCGCCGCCCTCATCAGGGGCGAGGCGGATCTCGTGACCGGGCTCAGCCCCGACGAGTTCGACCAGCTCGCGAAGATGGACGGCATGGTGACCTCGACCGAGCCGGCGCTGACCGCGTTCGGCATCAAGTTCAACACCCAGGGCGAGAAGACGTCGGACGTGAACCTGCGCAAGGCCGTCGCCTACGCCTTCGACTACGACGCCCTCATCGCGATCTACAACGGGCGGGCGGTGCTCCAGACGAGCCCCTTCAGCGACGCCATCAAGGGCAAGATCACGGTGGAGAACATGCCGCGCCGCGACCTCGCGAAGGCGAAGGAGTATCTCGCGAAGTCGCGGTATCCGGACGGCGTCGAGCTCGAGTACGTCTATGTCCAGGGGCTCGAGGAGGAGCGGCTGATGGGCCTGGTGCTCATCGACAACCTCAAGGAGATCGGCATCACGGTCAGGATGGTGCCGCTCACCTGGGCGAACATGGTGGCGCGCGGCTCCAGGGTCGAGACCTCGCCGGACATGATGGCGATCTTCGCGACCCCGGTCTCCACCGACCCGGACGCGGTGGCCATCCAGTACCACCCGTCGAGCCACGGCCGCTACTACGGCACGCACTTCTACGACAACCCCGAGGTCGCGAGGCTCATCGAGGAGGCGCGCTTCACCGGCGAGTGGGAGAAGCGGGCGCCGCTCTACGCGAAGATCCAGCAGATGATCGTCGACGACCAGCCGGAGATCTTCGGGATGATGCGCGAGCGGCGCATCGTGTACCGGGACTGGGTGAAGGGCTTCGAGTACAGCCCGGTCCGGATGACCGAAGAGGTGGACTTCTATCCGCTGTACATCGAGTGAGGGACCCGCGTCCGGGGTCCGCGGCGCCACGCGGCCCGGGCGGCGCCCCGCGCAGCCGCGGCGCAGGGCGTGAATCGGCCATGATCCGGTTCGCGGTGAAGCGCAGCGCGCTGGTGGTCCTGATGCTGGTCGGGCTGCTGGCCATCACCTTCACGATCTCCCATGTGGCGCCGGCGGACCCCGCCGCGCTCGCGGCCGGCCCCGATGCGACGCTGGAGATGATCGAGCTCTACCGCGTCGAGCATGGCCTCGACCGGCCGCTGCCCGAGCAGTTCGCGATCTACCTGCGCGACCTCGTGACCGGAGACTGGGGCCGGTCCATCCACACCACCCGTCCCGTGTGGGACGACCTGGTGGCGTACTTTCCGAACACCTTCGAGCTCGTGGTGTTCTCGATCGCGTTCGCGGTCGTTCTCGGCGTACCGCTCGGGGTGCTGGCCGCGGTGCGGCAGAACCGGCCCGAAGACCACGTCATCCGGGTGCTCACCGTCTCCGGGGTCGCCATGCCGATGTTCTGGCTGGGCCTGATGTGCCAGCTCTTCTTCGCCCTGCAGCTCGGGTGGTTCCCGCTCGGCGGGCGCATCGAGATGATGACCGACCCCCCGGAGCCCATCACCCACCTGCTGCTCGTCGACACCCTGCTTCGCGGCCAGCTCGGAACCTTCGTCGAAGGGCTCCACCACATCGTGCTGCCCGCGGTCGCGCTCTCCTTTCCGGCGCTCGCCTCCATCATCCGGGTGAACCGGGCGGAGATGCTGGAGACGCTGGCCCAGGACTACATCGTCAATGCCCGGGCGCAGGGGCTGACGACGTTTCGCATCGTCGCGATCTACGCGCTGCGCAACGCGATGCTGCCGACCATGGCGATGATCGGCCTGCGTTTCGGCTGGATGCTGGGCGGCACGGTGCTGGTGGAGGCGGTGTTCGACTGGCCGGGCATCGGGCTGTACGCGGTGCAGGCGGCCATCAGCTCGGACTTCGAGCCGATCATGGGAGCGACGATCGTGCTCGGCTTCTTCTTCATGGTGACCAACTTCCTGATCGACGTGGTCTACGGACTGCTCGACCCGCGCGTGCGGCACCAGACATGAGGGAGCGGCATCGGCATGGCTGAGCGAGCGGCGAGCCCGGCGATGGAGCGGCCGGGCTGGCGCGAGCGCCACGCGGCCAGCATCCGGCTGCTCCGGCTCTACGCGCGGACCTTCGCCCGCAACGGCTCGGCGATGCTCGGCCTCGGCATCGTGCTGGCGTTCCTGCTCACCGCCGCGGTGGGTCCGTGGTTCGTGCCGTTCCCGGAGGACGCGGCCGGGGCGGTCCATATCGAGCGCAAGCTCCAGCCCCCCGGCTCCGTGCACTGGTTCGGCACCGACGAGGTCGGGAACGACATCTTCACCCGGGTGGTCGTCGGGGCGCGGGTCACGCTGCAGATCGCGCTCATCGTGACCGGGGTGGCGATGCTCATCGGGGTGCCGCTCGGGATGATCGCCGGCTACGTGGGCGGGTGGGTGCAGGAGGTCATCATGCGGGTGACCGACGTGTTCCTGTCGGTCCCCGGCCTCATTCTCGCCATCGCGATCGTGGGCGCGCTCGGGCCCGGGATCGTCAACGCCATGCTGGCCCTGTCGCTGGTGTGGTGGCCGGGATACGTGCGTCTCGTCCAGGCCAAGACGCTCTCGCTCAAGAACGAGGTCTACGTGGAGGCGGCGCACTCCATGGGCGCGAGCCGGCTGCGGGTGGTCTTCGTCCACATCCTGCCGAACTGCACCTCGCCCATCATCGTCAAGGCGAGCATGGACATGGGGATGGCGATCCTCGGGGCGGCGAGCCTCGGCTTCCTCGGCCTCGGCGCGCAGCCGCCGTTCCCCGAGTGGGGCGCGATGATCAGCGTGGCCCGCACCTACCTGCCGGACTGGTGGTGGTACTCGTTCTTCCCCGGACTCGCGATCCTCCTCACGGTGCTCGGCTGGAACCTGCTGGGCGACGGGCTGCGCGACATCCTCGACCCGCAGCACCGGGAGTGAGCGGTGTGACTCGCGTGCCGGGACGACCCCATGACCCGGCCGCCGGGGGCTCGGCGCCGCAGCGCTCGCCGGCCGAACGGCCCCCACCGCTGCTCTCGGTCCGGGAGCTCCGCCTGGAGTTCCACACGTTCGACGGCGTGTACCGGGCCATCGACGGGGTGAGCTTCGATCTCGCCGCCGGCGAGTCGCTCGGGATCGTCGGCGAGACGGGATGCGGCAAGTCGGTGACCGCGAAGAGCATTCTCGGGCTGGTGCCGTCGCCGCCGGCCCGGATCGTGTCCGGCAGCATCCGTTACGGCGGGGAGGATCTGGTCGCGGCGGGGGAGTCCCGGCTGCGCGCGCTGCGCGGAGTCGAGATCGCGATGATCTTCCAGGACCCGATGACCTACCTGAACCCGGTCTTCACCGTCGGCCGGCAGCTCGTCGACGTCATCATGGCGCACCAGAGGGTGCGTCCCGAGGGCGAGCGGCTCGGCCGGCGGGCGGCGCGCGAGCATGCGATCGACATGCTGCGCCGGGTGCACCTGCCCAACCCCGAGCGCCAGATGCATGCCTATCCCTATCAGCTCTCGGGCGGCATGCGTCAGCGGGTGCTGATCGCGCAGGCGTTGTCCGGCAATCCCCGGCTGCTGATCGCCGACGAGCCGACCACGGCGCTCGACGTCACGATCCAGGCCCAGATACTCGACCTCATCGCGGAGCTGATGGAGGACCTCGACCTCTCGGTGATCATGATCTCGCACGATCTCGGCGTGGTCGCCAGTCTGTGCCGGCGGGTCATCGTGATGTACGCCGGGCAGGTGGTCGAGGACGCGACGGTCTCGCGCCTGTTCTCCTCGCCGGCGCATCCGTACACGCGGGGACTGCTGCGCGCGGTGCCGCACCCGGGCCGGCGGGCGGCGGCGCTGGCCGGCATTCCCGGAACGCTCCCCAACCTGTACGACCCGCCGCCCGGCTGCCGTTTCCAGCACCGCTGCCCGCACGCCATGCCGGAGTGCGTGCGCGGGGCGCCGCCGGTCGAGCTCGGGCCGGGGCAGCGCGTCGCCTGTCTCCTGCACCCGCCGCCGGGCGACTCGCCGGCGAGGGACCGCGCGGTGGTCCGTGACGCGGACGCGCCGGACGCGGCCGGCCCCAGGACGGGTCGGAAGGGCGGCGGCGGTCCGGACCGGGCGGACGATCGCGACGTGCCGGACCGGGCGGGCGGCCGTGCTTGAGCTGCGTGATCTGCACGTCCATTTCGAGGTCTCCGGGGGGCGCGGGAGGCGGGTCCTCGTGCGCGCGGTCAACGGCGTCAGCCTGACGGTGGGAAGGGGCGAGGCGGTCGGCCTCGTGGGGGAGTCGGGCTCGGGCAAGTCGACGGTCGGCAAGGCGGCGCTGCGTCTCGTGGACGCCGCGCACGGCGCCGTGCTCCTCGACGGCGAGGACATCACCCGGTTGCGCCGCGCCGGCCAGCGCGTGCTCCGCCGCAAGGCCCAGATGGTGTTCCAGGACCCGCACTCGGCGCTCAATCCGCGGATGACGGTGCTGCGCAGCGTGGCCGAGCCGCTCATCCTGCACAGCCGCCTGCGGGGGACGGCGCTGCGGCGGCGGGTGGCCGAGCTGCTGGAGATCGTGGGGCTGGAGCGCCAGTTCCTCTACCGCTACCCGCACGAGCTCTCGGGCGGACAGAAGCAGCGGGTGTGCATCGCGCGGGCGATCGCGCTCCACCCCGCCCTGCTGGTCCTGGACGAGCCGACGTCCGCCCTGGACGTGTCGGTGCAGGCGCAGATCCTCGAGTTCCTGAAGGCGCTGCAGAAGGAGATGGGCCTCACCTTCCTGTTCATCTCGCACAACCTCGCGGTGGTGCGCTATCTCTGCGCACGGGTCGCGGTGATGTACCTCGGGCGCATCGTGGAGGAGGGCGAGACCGAGGACGTGTTCAGCGCGCCGCGCCATCCGTACACCGAGGCGCTGCTCGGCGCCGTGCCGTGGCCGGAGGCGGAGCAGCCGACGGGACGCGAGCCCCTGCGCGGGGACGTGCCGAGCCCGGTGGACCTGCCGCCGGGATGCAGCTTCCACACCCGCTGTCCCCGGCACATCGCGGGCGCCTGCGACACGGCGCCGCCCCCGGAGGTGGAGATCGGACCGGGCCACCGGGCGGCCTGCCACCTGTACTCGGGCGGGCCGAAGCCGGATGCGTGACCCGCTGCCGCCGCAGTGATCCCGCGGGAGCGCCGCACGGCCGCCGGCGGGGCCGAACGGTGCGTTCAATGATGCGTCCGATGCTCGGTGGTCCGGCCGGCTCCCGGCCGCCCTTCGTCCGCCGCCACCGGTATGCGCGGCTCCCGCGAGTACGCCCCCTCCTCCTCGCGCACCCGCACGCTGGCGCGCTGCCGCCGGCGTACGATGCGGGTGACCGCCTCCGTACGCTCGTCGCGCGTTCCGCTGAGCCGCACCCCGTCCACCGCCTCGCACACGTCGCCCGGCGTGAGCCCTTCGAGCACTCCGGAGACGTCGAGCGCACGGGGCGCGCTCCCCGCGCTCAGCGCCAGAAATTCTGCCCGCAGCTCCCGGCCGCCCTTCCGGCCGTGCAGTCGCCACAGCTCCCGCACGCCCATCTGCGCGTAGCGTTCGGCCTTGCCGGTATCGGCGTTCGTGATCTCGGTTTCGACCACGAGGTCCGGTGCGGTGCGCTCGAGGAAAGCGTCGGCCTCCGCTTGTCCCTCGCGGAGCGAATCGAGATATCCCCGAGCCCGCTTGCCGACATAGTACGCACAGTCGGGCTCCATCCCGGTTCCGGGCGGCTCGCCCCGCCCCCGCAGCCGGGTGGAACGAAGCCCCTTCGAGCCGCCGGTGACGATGCTCCCCGCGATGTCCACGATGTCGTCGAGGATCAGGGTCAGATCCTCGTGCAGACACGAGGGGGACATCAGGGTGACGACCCCGCGCACCGGGTCGAGGCAGACCCGCCGGAAGTGCCGGCTCCAGTCGATGGCCGCGAGCGCGGCGATGGTCCCGGCGTCGGCGCGCAGGACGTGGATGGTGGAGCCGAGCGGCCCGGTGTGCATGGTGCCGGGCTCGTTCATGGCGAACGCTCTCCGCAACGCGGAACGGCATGGTACCAGCCCGCCCCCAGGGGACGTGTGTCCTCCACGCATGGTGGCGGAGGGGCGATGGACGGGTTCATTATCGACCTCCGAGCGCGTATCGTTGAGCCCTTCACGCGCGCCGGCACGAGCGCGCGGCGCCCGCGCCGCCTCCCGGCGGCCGCCTCACCGCAGGGAATTCAGCCCCCATGAGCAGCGTTGCCATCGCCGGCCATCGCCTGGGTCGCGGCGCCGCATTCTCCGTGATCCTGGCCGCCTGCCTGATCGCGCTGATCGGGTTCGGGACCCGATCGAGCTTCGGCCTCTACCTCGAGCCCATGACGACCGCCAACGGGTGGTCGCGGGAGACCTTCGGGCTCGCGATGGCGATCCAGAACCTGCTGTGGGGGATCGGGGTTCCGGTCGCCGGCGCGGTCGCGGACCGGTACGGGCCGGGGCTGGTCATCGCCGTCGGCGCCGTCATCTACGGTGTCGGCGTCGCGGGCATGGCGGTGTCGGACAGCGGGCTCGCGCTCCACCTGACCGGCGGGCTGCTGGTCGGCGTCGGCGTCGCGTTCACCTCGTTCTCGCTCGCGCTCGCGGCCATCGCGCGGGTCGTCAGCCCGGAACGCCGCTCGCTCGCGCTCGGCTTCGGCACCGCGGCCGGCTCCCTCGGCCAGGTGCTCTTCTCGCCGTTCTCCCAGGCCCTGATATCGAGCTACGGCTGGTACGACTCGCTGGTTCTGGTGTCCTTCGTCACCCTGATCATGATCCCGCTCGCGTTCACGCTGCCGGGCGCCAGCCGGGCGCCCGGCGAGGCGCCCTCGAACCAGACCATGGGCGAGGCCCTCGGCGAGGCGATGACCCATCGCGGCTACGTGCTGCTCACCGTCGGATTCTTCGTGTGCGGGTTCCACGTCGCGTTCCTCACCGTGCACTTTCCCGCCTACGTGACCGACCTCGGGCTCCCGGCGCACGTGGGCGCCCATGCGCTCTCGATCGTCGGACTGGTCAACATCGCCGGCTCGTTCATGGCCGGCATCGTGGGACAGCGGTTCAGCAAGAAGACGAGCCTCTCCGTCATCTACTTCGCGCGGGCGGTGGTCATCGCGGCGCTGCTCGCGGCGCCGGCGAGCGAGCTCACGATCTACCTGTTCTCGTGCGCGATGGGGCTGCTGTGGCTCTCGACGGTCCCGCTGACCACGGGCATCGTCGCGCAGATCTTCGGAATGAAGTTCATGGCGACGCTGTTCGGGGTGGTGTTCCTGAGCCACCAGGTCGGAAGCTTCCTCGGCGTGTGGCTCGGTGGCGTGCTCTACGACCGCACCGGCTCCTACGACCTGATGTGGTGGGCCGGGATCTTCTTCGGCGTGTTCGCCGCCATCGTCCATCTGCCGATCGACGAGAAGCCGCTCCCCCGCCTTGCGCTGCGCGCGGCGACGTAGACCGGGGAGAGCTCACCCCGGCGAGGCCGCCGAGAAGCCGGAAGGTGATGGCGGGGCGCTGGCCGCAGGGGTCGGCCAGGACCTTCAGAAGCGAGGCCGCGGCCCCGGTCAGCGCTCCGGCCGCCACCCTCGCGAGCACCAGGATCAGGGTTCGGCCGCCCGTGCGCACCGCGGATGCGGCGAAGCCCGCCAGCGCCCCCGCGCCGCGTTCGGGAAGAAGAGCTGCTGTCCGTCGACCGTGAAGGAGCCGATGGCATCCTGGCCTTCACGGGACAGGACCCAGTCGACGAATCGTTGCCCGAGACCGGCTTTCACGTTCGGGTGCTTCGCGGGGCTCACCAGGATGATGCCGTACTGGTTGACGAGCCTCGGGTCGCCCTCGACCACGATGCGGTACGCGCCCTTGTTGCCGAAGGAGATCCAGGTAGCGCGGTCGGTCATGACATAGGCGCCCATGCCGATGCCCGTGTTGAGGGTGGCGCCCATGCCGGAGCCGGTCTCGCGATACCAGCCCCCGGAGGCCGCCGCCACGTCGACGCCGGCCTTCTTCCACAGCCCCAGCTCCGCCTTGTGGGTGCCGCTGTCGTCGCCGCGCGAGGCGAAGGGCGCCTCGGTCGCGGCGACCTTCGCGAGCGCGGCGACCGTGTCGGTCATTCCCGCGACCCCCGCGGGATCCGAGGGCGGACCGACGACGACGAAGTCGTTGTACATCACGTCGAAGCGGGCGACTCCGTAGCCGTCGGCCACGAATCGCTCCTCCGCGTCCCTGGCGTGCACGAGCAGGACGTCGCCGTCTCCGTTCGCGGCGTTCCTGATCGCCTGGCCCGTGCCGACCGAGACCACGCGGACCTCGATCCCGGTCTTTTCCGTGAACACCGGCAGGATGTGGTCATAGAGACCGGAGTTCCGGGTCGACGTGGTGGACTGGACGACGATGAACCGCTCCTGCGCCGCCGGTCCGGCTACACCCGCCGCCGCCACGCCGACGGCTGCCGCAAGGGCGAGCACCGTGCGCCCGGTCATGACGAATCGTTCCCGGACGCGGCGCCGGTCGGAACGGGTCTCGTCGCTGCGCCGCGGAACATGCATCCGGTCACGACCAGCGATTCCCGCCAGGCGGGAACATGCTCCTGAAATCCTCTCGATCGGACGCCCTGGGGGTCGAAATCGCGCCGGGATCCCGCCACGGTACGGCCTCTCCGGGCGCTGGCGGGAATCGCTGGGTCACGGCGTGCCTCCTTGCCAAGCTCGCATGCTCCCCGAGCTCGTCGGACCGAGATACAGCCGTCCCTCGATCCACGCACGCCCCGCCTCCGACCGGGGCGCGTCGAGCACATCCGGCACGGGTCCGGCCTCGACGACGCGTCCACCGTGCAGGAAGATCAGGTCGTCGCCGAGCCGCCGCGCCTGGCCGATGTCGTGGGTGACGAGGACGACGGTGACGCCGCTCTCGTGCGCCTCTCGGATCTGCTGCTCGATCGCGTGTGTCGACGCCGGGTCGAGGCTCGCCGTGGGTTCGTCGAGGAAGAGCGCGCGGGGCGCGCACGCCAGCGCCCTGGCGACCGCCAGGCGCTGCTGCTCGCCTCCGGACAGGACGCGTGCGGGACGGCTCGCCAGGTCCTTCAGCCGCGCCCGATCGATCGCTTCCGCTTCCCGCGCCGCGCGTTCCGCACCGCCCACCCCGCGCACCGCGAGCGCAAACCGGAGGTTGGCGAGCACCGATCGCCGCAGCAGGACCGGGCGCTGGAACACCATCGCCTGCCCGCGGCGTCCCTCCCGGTCGAGAGGCCGCCCCTGCCACAGCACCTCGCCCGCGTTCGGTCGGATCAGGCCGTGCAGCAGCCGCAGGAGCAGGCTCTTGCCGGTGCCGTTGGCCCCCATGATCACGGTACGGCGCCCGGGCCGGAACTCGGCGTCGACGCGATCGATCAGCCGTCTGCCGCCGGCGTCGAAGCACAGTCCGCGGGCTCGCAGGAGCGGCGCCGGAGAAGCGCCCGCCCGCATGGCCGGACTCGGTCCGACCGAGCATCCGCCCACGTCTCTCGGCGAGGCGTCCGACCGCATCGCCGGTCCCGCCGCGGCCACGCCGGACGCTGCCTCACGCATGGGCCGCGCGTACCGCCGAGGCCCGGAGCGCCATGACCCCGGCGTTGACCGCCACCGCCATCGCGAGCAGCACGACGCCGAGGGCAAGTGCGAGCTGGAGATTGCCCTTCGACGTCTCCAGCGCGATGGTCGTGGTCATCATCCGGGTCACGTGGTTGATGTTGCCGCCCACGATGATGACGGCGCCGACCTCCGACACCGCGCGGCCGAAGCCGGCCAGCGCCACCGTGAGCAGGCTGTAGCGGGCGTCCCACAGGAGCGCGAGGACGCGGTCGAGGGGTCCCACCTGGAGCGAGGAGAACTGCTCGGCGTACTCGCGGTGAAGGTCCTCCACGACCTGCCTCGTGAGCGCCGCGACGATGGGCGTCACCAGGATGGTCTGGGCGATGATCATCGCCGCCGGGGTGTAGAGCAGGCCGAGCGGACCGAGCGGTCCCGACGCCGACAGCATCAGGTAGGCAACCAGCCCCACCACCACCGGCGGCAATCCCATCAGGGCGTTCAGGACCACGGTCGCCGCCGTGCGGCCGGGAAACGAGAACGCGCCCACCAGCGCGCCGAGCGGCAGGCCGATCACGCAGGAGACGGCGACGGCGGTCAGGGTGACCCGAAGCGAGAGCCCGATGATCTCGATGAGGTCGGGGTCCCAGGCCAGGATCAGGCGGATGGCCTCGCCGAAGATACCCAGAAATCCATCCATTTTTTTCTTCCTCTGCAATATGCTGGAAGAAAAACAAAAAAAAAGAAGAAAATCCACCTGCTCCAGGCAAAGCCAGCCATTCCCGCCAGGCGGGAACATGCCCTCGAAATCCCCTCGACTCGACGCCCTGAAGGTCGAAATCGCACCGGAATTCCACCATGGTGCGGCCTCTCCGGGCGCTGGCGGGAAGTGCTGCCGCGCCCGCGTTGCGCCGGGAACCCCGTCATCAGGCGTCGAACGCCCCGTTTTCGCCGCCGGCCGAATCGAGTGAGCCGGGTCCCGGAGCTCGCACCCGGACCGCCACCGGGCGGCGCCCTTGCGCCCGACGCGCGCTGACGGGAGTCGTCAGAGCGAGGCGGTACAGGGTCGAGCCCCCCTTGCGCCCGACGCGCGTGGGCGGGAGCGCCCGGCCCGGCTCGTGGATGTTTGTGAGAAGATTCAGTCCCGCGCCGGTCGGCGCGGGGTGCCGGTCGAGGCTGTCCGAGGCGGGTCGAGTCCATGAAGCTGGCGGTACCGAGGGAGTCCCATCGGCAGGAGACCCGGGTCGCGCTCTCGCCCGAGACCGCGAAGAAGTTCCGCGCCCTCGGGCTGGACGTCGATGTCGAGCGCGGCGCGGGGACCCGTGCCGGGTTCCCGGACGCGGAGTACGAGGCGGCGGGCGCCCGGGCGGTCGACGGCGTCGCCGCGCTCCTCTCCGGCGCGGACTTGGTGCTGAAGGTCCGCGCGCCCACCGCCGGGGAGTTCGCGGCGATGCGTCCGGGGACGGCGCTCTACGCGCGCAACCTCTACAACATCGTCTCACCGTTCGTCGACCGAGAGACCGGCGCCGTCGCGTTCGACACCCTCTCAGCTCCTGAGTCAGGAGAGGATGCCTACACAATTGGTCTCTCGTACCAGCACCGGTTCTGAGAGAACCATACACATACCCCCCACCACATCGACCGCGCCTCGGGCGGCTGCGGCACGTGGCCATCGCCCCGGAGGCCGCGCAGAGCCGCTGGAGGTCGAGGCCGGCCACGGCATCGGCCGGGCCGGGGTCGGCCGGGCCGGGGTCGGGGGCGGCCGGGCCGGGGTCGGCCGGGCCGGGGTCGGGGGCGGCCGGGCCGGGGTCGGCCGGGCCGGGGTCGGGGGCGGAGCTGACCCCGTATGCGGGGCTCACCCTCGGCCACGGCGAATTTGTTCTGATGTTTGCCGCCGTTTCGGAGCGTTCGATGAAGGTCCGTGCGCTTTGTGTTGGCGACCAGGGCGGGGGGTGGACGCTGGATGGGGCTGGCATCGTGCCGCCCTACAGGGGTCCTGCCGGAGCACGGGAGCCGGAGTCGGGGTCATGCGGGCATGAGCGCCCGTACCCGGCGCGTGCCGAGGGTGGGCGGGCAGAGGATGGATGGGAGCGGGGCAGGCGCGGTCAGCCGGGAGCCGGTGCGGGGGCGGCGTTGTCGGTCATCTTGAGCCAGTCGAGCAGCCGCCTCGGGTTCCTGGCGAGAGTGCGCATGGTCTCGGCGACGGCGAGCCCGCGCGCCTTGATGAGGCCGATGGCGAAGCGTCGCAGCCGGGTCATGTTCTCTGGTCCGTGGCCCGAGCGGATACGGCTGCGGTCCTCGTCGAAGCTCCAGTCGAGGATGTGGTGGGTCGCCTCGATGGTCCAGTGTCCGCGCTGGAGGGCGAGCAGGCGGTGCGGCGGTGCGGCCCCGGAGGTCAGGCTGGTGATGCCGTAGGCGGTGTCGCAACGGTGTTTGCCGGACTTGACCGCGACGGATTCGCGGCGCACGGCGAAGACCTGTGCGACGCCGGGGAAGTCGAGAGAGTCGTTGAGTGTGTCGCAGACCCAGAGGGAGCGGCGCTCGCGGCGCCCGTGCTCGGGCTTGGGGGTGTGGTCCTCGAAGTCCGGCGCGCGTCGGGCGATGTCCGGGTCGAGAGTGAGGCGGATATCGCTGAGCAGGGTCTTGTGGTTGCCCTTTACGGCGAACAGGTAGTGCGCGCCGCGACCGAGCAGGTAGGAGGCCAGCGTGCGCTGGGTGAGCAGGGCATCGGCGGTGACGGTGCGCCCGGCGATGTCGGGCAGGGTCTCGAGCAGGGGCAGGACGGTGCCGACCTCGTTGGTGCGTTTCTCTCCTTCGTCGGCGTCGGGCCTCATGCCGACTTTTTTTGCCCCCAGGGCGCCTGGGTGTCGTGGCCGATGATGCCGAGCACATGCGTCTGTTTGCCCTTGTCATCGATGGCGCCGCGCAGGGTCTTGCCGTCGATGGCCAGTGCGCTGTCGCCCGAGCCGTGGGTCTGTTGCCAAGCTCTCAGCGCGGCGTCGAGCTGGGCCGGGTCGATGCGCACCAGGAGGCTGCGCATCGCCGACAGGCTGGGCGGGCGGTATCGGCCATCGCGGCGGCGCACGCGGAAGCGCTCCAGCACCTTGGGGCTGAGGTCATGGACCCATTCGTCAATCGCCTTGTAGCCGCGCATCCCGCACAGCGTCGCGGCGGCGGCGAGCGCCAGCACCGTGGGCAGGGCATGGCGCCGGCCCTGGCGGCGGCGGGGGTCGTGGATGTTCTGGAAGCACTCGGGCAGGGCGCGCATCTGTTCGGCGGTGAGCGTCATCTTCGCCACTCCATGTCGCAGGCGGGGGTCGAGGTCGGCGGCGCGCAGCCGGGCTCGCGCGTCCCGACGCAGGGGGTGAAGGAACACGAGCTTGGGGCGGGCGTGCGCGCGGTAGCCGGCCCCGCTGCGGGCGAAGCCGCGAGTGCGCCCGACCTCGACCCAGTTGGCCGCGCGGTAGACCGTGCCCCGGAACAGCTCGGGGTCGACGAACGTCTCCGCGAGCAGCACCTCGTGGCCAAACCGGGCCGGCCAGTCGCGCACCAGACGGCGCGTGCACAGCGACAGCACCCGCGAGCCGAGGTTGGGCGGGCCGCCGGGCAGAAGCAGGAAGCGCGCGTTGTTGGTCACCAGAGGCAGGCGGCTGAACTGGACGCCACAGTCCCAGCCAATCCAGCGGTCGCGCGCGCCGCACTTCAGTGCCGGCGCCGAGAACACCACAAGCGCCAGCCATCGACCGTGATGGTGCGCGACATAGCGCACCGTCTCGCCCATCCCCGGCACCGCACCGAGATAGTGGTGCGCCTGCATCAGGTCGCGGAAGCGGGCCTCGTGCGCCGCCGCCACGATGTCGACCGCCACCTCCGAGAGAGCCGCCACCGCTTCCCCGTCCCCACGGATGCCTCGCGGCATGTATATCGAATCGTGGCGGGGAAGTCCAGTATCACCGTCAACCCACTGTCACAGAACGCAAATGCTCATAGAACGAATTAGCCCTGCACCCTCGGCATCGAGGCCACCCACCGGCCGAGGGCGGGCGAGAGGGGCGCCGTTCATGCTGCGCGGCACCCTGCGCCGGTGAGGGCGGCCGGGGGCCAATCCCGAGGCGGCGCGGAGCAATGCCATGAGGAACATCCCATGAAGAACCTCGTGCTGTGCTGCGACGGCACCGGCAACGAGTACGGCACGAACAACACCAACGTGGTCACCACCTACGCGCTGGCCGAGGAGAGCGCCCGCCAGCGCCGCTACTACGACCCCGGCATCGGCACCGGCGGCTGGGTCTACGAAGAAGAGCGCGGCACCGTGCGCGCGGCGATGGACCAGGCCACCGGGTACGGCCTTCGCCGGAACGTCGAGCAGGCGTACCGGTTCCTGATGGCGGCGCACGAGCCCGGCGACCGGGTGTACCTGTTCGGCTTCAGCCGGGGCGCCTTCACGGTGCGCTCGCTGGCCGGGATGCTGCACCGCTGCGGGCTGCTCCCCCCGAGCGCGACGAACCTCGTGGAGTACGCCTCCAGGCGCTACCACCACCCGGGCGCCGATGCCGGGATGGACGCCGAGGGCGACGCGGGCTTCCGCGCGACCTTCGCGCGGGCGTGTCCGGTGCACTTCATCGGGGTGTGGGACACGGTGGCATCGCTGCTGCTCAACGCGGGGCGGGCGTGGCACGACACCGGGCTCACTCCGGAGACGGCGTTTGCCTGCCAGGCGGTGGCCATCGACGAGCGCCGGCGCGACTTCCCGCCGTGCCTGTGGGACGAGACGAGCCGGCGCGACGGCCAGGGGCTGGAGCAGGTGTGGTTCGCAGGCGCGCACTCGGACGTCGGCGGCTGGTACGACGAGCGGGGGCTGTCGAACCTCGCGCTCCAGTGGATGCTGGGCAAGGCGCGGGCGTGCGGGCTGCACGTCGACGCGGACGCCCTGGAGAGCCCTGCGCACCGGGGCGACCCGCTGGGGACGATGCACGAGTCGTTCGGGGGGTTCTGGCGGTTCCGCGGCAGCCGCCGGCGGGTCCTTCCGCGGGGTGCGCGCATTCACCGCAGCGTGGTGGCGCGGATGCGGGACGAGGCGTCGCGATACGCCCCGAGGCTCCCGAAGGACTGCGTGGTGGTCGACTGAAGGGGTGCGGCCGCACGCGGCGCGGGCGATGCGAAGGTCCGGTCGGTCCCCGCCCGTCGCTCCCCCCCGCTCGCTGTCCCCCTGGCATCGTCCGGACCGGTGAGATGACCCGCACGGTCCCCGGCGCCGGGAACGAGACGGCGGCTTCCAGCCCCCGGCGCGCCGCCTCGAAGGTGGACCGCTTCGTGGAAAACGCCGGGCCGTTCAGCTCAACCGTTCTCGACCTCGAAGGCGACGACGTTGCGGGCGTCCCGGCTGAACTCCACCGCCACCAGGTGAACCGGCTCCCCCGCCCCGCGGTACTTCTCCGCGTAGCCCCGCGCCTTCAACTGCGCCATCGCCGCCCCCTCGCCCGCCATTTCCACCACCTTGAGCTCGAAGAGGTACACGTTGGCGTTGAAGCGCACCGCCATGTCCAGCCGCCCGTGGCTCGTACTGTCCTCCACCGTGATGTCCAGGCCCAGCGCGGCGAAGTACGAGTAGAACACGCTCGCGTAGAAGCCCTCGTAGCGCGCGATGTCGTTGCTGGTGTACCACTGGTGGGGGATGCTCGCGTAGAACGACTGGAACAGCGCCTTCATGCCCTCGAAGTCGTTGGCGAGCAGCAGGTCGTGGAGCCGGACGCTGTTCGCCCCCTGGCGTGAGGGGCTGCGCACCAGGTAGTCCAGCACACACTCGTTGAGGCTCTGGCGCACCTCGCGATTGGGGAAGCCGAGACGATAGAGGGTGCGTCCCCCGCGTTCGACCTCCTCGCGGATGGTCAGATATCCGGTCTGGAACAGCAGCGCCTCGGTGGCGATGTCGTCCACGTCGAAGCGCGACAGCAGGGCACTGGTCCCCACCATCTCGTCGAGGGAGACCGAGCTCACCCGGCGCCTGAACAGCGTCTCGACGAGAAACGTCGGCGTGCCGGTCTCGAACCACCAGGCGCCGAACGTGCGGTTGCACAGCAGCAGCAGGATGTCGAAGGGGTTGTAGACCTTCTCTTCCCCGAGCCACGAGTAGCCGTTGTACCACGCGCGGATGGCGTCCCGGTCGAGGCCGGGAAGCTCCGGTGCGAACACCGTGTCGAGGTCGGCGTCGGTGTAGCCGCAGATGGCGGAGTAGCGCGGGTCGAGGGTGATGTCGGTGAGGTTGTTCAGCCCCGAGAACAGGCTCACCCTGGAGAACCTGCTCACCCCCGTGATGAAGCTGAACCGCACATCGGCGTCGTTCGACTTGATGACCGCGTAGAGTCCCCGCAGGTAGTCCCGGTTGGCCCGGGCCACTTCGGGCGACCCGAGGTTGTCGAGAATCGGCTTGTCGTACTCGTCGACGAGCACGACGACGGGCTCGCCCGAGCGGTCGTGGAGCGCTTCGAGCAGACCGGCGAGCCGTCCCGGCGCCGTGCGATAGTCGCCGCACACCTTCTTGCGCCGCTCGATGCGGGCGAGCTGGTCCATCACGTTCTCGTCAAGGCTCTCGCGCGTGTGGAAGTGTCCGGCGCTGAAATCGAGCCGTACCACCGGACAGTGCGTCGACCAGTCCCATCGGTGATGGATGTCGAGCCCGATGAATGGCTTCTCGTTGCCCTCGAACAGCTCCTTCATCGTGTCGAGCAGCAGGCTCTTGCCGAACCGGCGGGGACGCGACAGGAAGTAGTGCTTGCCTTCGGCGATCAGCGCGCCCATGAAGGCGGTCTTGTCCACGTAGTAGCACTCCCGATCGCGAAGCTCGCGGAAGGTCTGGATGCCGATCGGGAGCCTGCGGTTCATCACCGTGCCTCCGTGTATGGCGCATGGCGTTCAGCGCGCGGTGTGGCCGCTCCGGGACAGTGTACCGATCGCGCTGGAATCGCAGACCGGACTCGTCCTCGAACAGCGATTCCCGCCAGGCGGGAACATGCTCCTGAAATCCCCTCCATTGGACGCCCTGGTGGTCGAAATCGCGCCAACATCCCACCATGGCACGTCCTCTCCGGGCGCTGGCGGGAATCGCTGGGGTAAAGCCAGCGATTCTCATGTATGCGATACACTCGATCCCGCGCAACAGCAGGAGCCCGCCCTGTCGGGTCGCCCGCTGAATACAACAGTCCGATCCCACGGCGCGGGGTAGCTCCCCAGCCCGGGACGAATAGGCGGGACTTCATCACGGTCTCCGTGCTGTTGCGCACGGCCCGGCGCCCCTTTCGCGCCGGGAGCCTCGCGCTGAACGGTGGCGAGTTCCGGGACGGAGACGGAACCATTGAAGGCCGGTTCTACGGCTCCGGGCATCGGGAAGTCGGGGGCATCTTCGAGCGCGCCAGCCTCATCGGAGCGTTCGGAGCCGGTCGATAGAGTGAGCTGGAAGAGCTGTGCGATAGTCGGGGGCGGAACGCTTCCCGCAAGGGGGAGGCGCGGCATGCGTCAGGAGGCAGTCCGATGATCGGGAAGCGGCGGTTCGGCCGGACCGGACACATGAGCACGGCGACGATCTTCGGCGCCGCGGCGCTCAAGAACGTGACCCAGGCCGAGGCGGACCGCGCCCTGGACCTCCTGCTGGAGCACGGGGTGAACCACATCGACACCGCGCCCCGCTACGGCGACGCGGAGCTCCGGATCGGGCCGTGGATGCGCGCGCACCGTGGCGACTTCTTCCTGGCGACGAAGACCGGCCAGCGCACGTACGCGGCGGCTCGCGACGAGATCCGGCGCTCGCTGGACCGGCTGCGGGTGGACTCGGTGGACCTCCTCCAGCTCCATTCCCTCGCGCATCCCGGCGACTGGGAGGTCGCGATGGGGGACGGGGGCGCCCTGGAGGCGGCGGTCGAGGCGCGCGCGGAGGGCCTGACCCGCTTCATCGGCGTGACCGGCCACGGCTGGACCATCGCGTCGATGCACCTGAGGAGCCTCGAGCGCTTCGACTTCGACTCCGTCCTCCTGCCGTGGAGCTTCGTCATGTACGAGAACGAGCGTTACCGCGACGACTTCGAGGCGGTATGCGCGCGGTGCGAGGAGCGCGACGCGGCGGTGCAGACGATCAAGTCGGTGGCGCGCGGCCCCTGGGCGACGACGGAGCCGAACCGCAACACCTGGTATCAGCCGCTCGAGGATCCGGACGACATCGAGCAGGCCGTGCACTGGGTGCTGGCGAGACCCGGGATCTTCCTCAACACGGTCGGCGACCTGGATCTGCTGCCGGTGGTGCTGGAGGCGGCGAGCCGGTTCGGGGCCTCCCCGGGCGACGCCGCGATGCGCGCGGTCGTCGAAGCCCGCCGCGCGACCGCCCTGTTCGGGATCGGGACCTGATCGCGGCGCGCACCGAGCGATGCCCGGCCACAACGGCTTCGCCAACCCGATCCGGCAGATCGCCGGCCTCCTGCGTTCGTCGATTCGACCTGCCCGAGATCATTCCGAGGTTGGTCTGCCTTGCGCTGCGTCCGCCGCCGATGCCGGAAAGGCTGCGGAAGCATGGTGCGGAAGCATGGTTGAAATGACTAGACTGACTAGATAAATTCATCTCATGACGCTCAGCTACTCGATATACGAAGCGAAGGCCCGATTCTCCGAGGTGATTCGTCTGGTGCGTGAAGGCAAGACCGTGACCGTCTCCTATCGAGGAGAACCGGTAGCAGAGATCCGTTCGATCCGGCGACGGGAGCGGACGCTCGATGAGCGCCTGGAGGATCTCGAACGCACCGGCTCTCTGATCCGATCGGCGGCCCCGAGACGGACGTTCCGGCCGGTTGAACACCGGCCCGGGGCACTATCGAGGTTTCTGGCCGAGCGTGGTGAATGAGTGTCGCGTACGTCGATACCTCGGTGCTGGCGGCCATCGCCTTCGATGAGCCGGGTGCGGCGGCATACGCGCAACGGCTGGACGAATTTCCTCGGCTGGTTTCATCGAACCTGCTCGAAGCCGAGCTGCGGGCGGCATTCGCACGCGAGAATCTGCTCTTTCACGAGAGTGCGGTTGCGGGGCTCGAATGGATCCTGCCCAACCGGACGCTTGCTCCCGAGTACACGACGGTGCTCGACGCGGGCTACCTGCGGGGCGCCGATCTCTGGCATGTAGCGACGGCCCTCTATGTATCCCCCGATTCCGGGCGCCTCCCGTTCCTCACGCTCGACGCTCGCCAGAGCGCCGTCGCGCAAACGCTCGGCTTTCAAGTTCTGCACGAGGCCATGCCGCCGTGATGCCGTGACTGTCGGTCGTCGTCCCCCGGAGCGGTCCGAAGATGCACGGTCCCGGAGCGCCCCGCGAAGGAACGCGTCCGTCTCTCCTTCATGCGTGGAATCGGAGATCGCTCGACACTTCGGACCGCGCCGCGAATCGCCTGACGAATCGCCTGGCCTGGGCCCCTACCCCTCGCCCGCCGGCCGGATGTGGCCATCCCGCGTCTGCGGGAGCTTCCGCCCGAGGATGCGCGACGCCACCACCGTGCGAAGAATCTGCGCGGTGCCCCCGCCGATGGTGAACATCCGGGCGTCGCGGGCCATGCGCTCGAGCGGGAGGTTGCGCGAGTAGCCGCGGGCGCCGAAGCACTGCAGCGCGTCATTGGTCACCTTGATCGCCATGTCCGAGGCGAAGATCTTCGCCTGGGCGGCCAGGGTCACGTCCGGGAACGGCGCGGCGCTCGCCGCCGCCCGGTGGATCATGAGCCGGGCCGCGGCGATCTGGATGCTCATGTCCGCGAGCATCCATTGCAGCCCCTGGAACTCGGCGAGCGGGCGGCCGAACTGCTCGCGCTCGCCGACGTAGGCCAGTGCGCGCCGGCAGGCGCCGTCCGCGATGCCGAGCGCGACCGCCGCCGCCCCCACCCGCTGCGAGTTGTAGGCGTTCATCAGGTCCGCGAAGCCGCGGCCGAAGCCGCGCGGGGGCATGAGCACGCGGTCGGCCGGCACCTCCATGTCCTCGAACACCACCTCGGTCTCGGGAATGCCGCGCAGGCCCATCGCCGGCTCGCGGGCGCCGATCTTCAGTCCCGGGGTCTCGTCGCGAATCGCGATGAAGCCGCCGATCCCCTGCTCGGCGCCGCTCTCGTCGAACACCCGCGCGAACACGAGATGCAGGCGCGAGACGCCGCCGCCGGTGATCCAGTGCTTCATGCCGTTGACGACGTAGCCGTCGCCGCGGCGGTCGGCGCGGGTGGTCATCTCGCCAGCCGCGCTCCCCGCCCCCGGCTCGGTGATGCAGATGGCGGGCTTGTCGCCCGAGAGCACCATCTCGGCGCCAAGCCGCTTCTGCGCCTCGGTGCCGTAGTGCATGAGGGCCGAGATCGCCCCCATGTTCGCCTCGACCACGATGCGGCCGGTGACGCCGCACGCCTGCGCCATCTCGTCGATGACGAGGGTCGCGTCGAGAAAGCTCCGCCCCTGGCCGCCCCAGGCCCGGGGAATCGTCATCCCCATGAAGCCGGCGTCGCGCAGCGCCTCGACGTTGTCCCAGGGATACCGCTCGGTGCGGTCCACCTCGGCCGCCCGCGGCTCGACGACCTCGCGCGCGAGCTCCCGGGCGCGCTCCCTCAACGCCTGCTGCTCGGCCGTCAGCTCGAACTGCGGTGCGTTGTCCAGCCGCTCGTTCGTCGTCATTGCGTCACGCCGCCTCGATTTCGGAATGCGGGTCGCGGCCGCCGGGGCGCTGCGACGGCCGGGGTGCTGCCATAGCCGGGTCGGTGCGGACGGCATCGCGGCGCCATGCCGGGGGGTGGCTCATCGCCGTTTCGACCTCAGCCGCGGCGCCGCAGGTCGTTCGGCACCGCGAAGGCCCCGCGGTGGATGGCGCGGTTGTAGTAGCGCGACTGCGCCTCGATGCGCGCGGCGCGGGCCTCGACGACCGCGGCCGGATCGATCCCTCGCGAGGCGCAGGTCCACGACCACATTCCGCAGCCGTAGATCGGGGCCGGTCCGAAGTACGGGTCCACGCGATCGAACACCCGGCCGAGCGTCTCCTGGATCCGGAGGAAGATGTCGCGCATCAGGAACGGCGACTCGCTTTGCAGCGCGAAGATGCCGTCCGGTGCGAGCACCCGCGCGCAGCCGCGGTAGAACGCCTCGTCGTAGAGGCCGATGCTCGGGCCGACGGGGTCGCTGCCGTCGAGGAAGATCACGTCGAACGGCCCGGAGTCGGCCTCCTTCACGAACGCGATGCCGTCGCCGATGCGCAGGTCGAGCCGCGGGTCGTCCCAGGCGGTGCCGATGGCCGGCAGGTGGGCCTTGCACGCCTCGACGACCCTGGCGTCGATCTCGACCATGACGCACTGCTCGACCTCGGGATGCTTCAGGACCTCGCGGGCGGTGCCCCCGTCCCCGCCTCCGATGACCAGCGCGCGGCGGATGCGCGGCGCGCTCGTCATCGCCGGGTGCACGAGCATCTCGTGGTAGAAGTGCTCGTCCAGCTCGCTCGTCTGGTACACCCCGTCGAGCGTGAGCACCCGTCCGTACCGCTCGGCTTCGAAGAGCTCGATCTTCTGGAAGTCGCTCCGCTCCGAGACCAGGCGGCGCCTGATCCGCATCCCGAGCCGGGTGTGATCCTCGAACTGCTCGTAGTACCACTCGTCGGTCATCGCGTCGCTCCGTCCTGCCTGCCGGTAGTGGGCCAGTTTGACCTTCTTCCCCTGCGCGGCATGACGGTCCCGGAGCCAAACTGACCCACTAACCTGCCTGCCGGCGCCGACGGTCCGTGTCCATGGAGTGCGCAATGTACGACAGCGGCGCCCCGCGCACATCACGGTGTCCGCGCCAGGAGCCGTGATGCCAGCCATTCCCGCCAGGCGGGAACAGGCCCCTGAAATCCCCCCGACTCGACGCCCTGAAGGTCGGAATCGCACCACGATTCCACCACGGCACGGCCTCTCCGGGCGCTGGCGGGAATCGCTGCTGTCGCGCCAGCCATTCCCGCCAGGCGGGAACAGGCCCCTGAAATCCCCTCGACTCGACGCCCTGAAGGTCGAGATCGCACCACGATCCCACCACGGTACGGCCTCTCCGGGCATTGGCGGGAGTCGCTGCTGCCGCACCATCCGCTTTGACGGTCCCGGTGGCGATTCGTACCATCGTTGCCGGACCATCCGGACCCGCGTGCGGAGCGCCGTTGCGAGGAGAGCAGGCATGACCCGATCGAATGGCGGCACCTTGCCGCGACTGCTGTGGGAGGCCCGCCGCGACGGCCGGCAGGTCCGAGTCGAGGACCGGGAGCGCCCGTGCGGCGAAGCGAGCGCCTACGCGGTGCAACGCGGTGTCACCGAGGCGTCGGGGTACGGGATCGCCGGGTTCAAGATCGGGGCGACGGCCCAGGTCGCGATGGACCTTCTCGGAGTGGACGGCCCCTTCTTCGGGCCGCTGTATCGCGAGGCATTCCGGGAGAACGCCGCGACCGTACCGCTTCCCATGACGCACTCTCCGGGGATCGAGGCGGAGTTTGCGGTGGGCCTGGCGGCCGATCTTCCGCGCCGCGCCGCGCCGTGGACGAAAGAAGAGGTGGAAGCGGCGGTCGCGTGGGTCGGACCGGCATTCGAGATCGTCGGCACGCGCCTCGAAAGCGGCCTCCCCGGCGCCGGGATGCTCGCGATCGCCGACGGCGGCGCCAACATCGACTTCGTGCGCGGCCCGACGGGCGCCGCGTGGCGCGACGCCGACCTCACCGCCCACCCGGTCACGCTGCGCATCAACGGAGAGGAGGTGGCGTCCGGGCACAGCGGCCTGCTCGTGTTCGGCGATCCGGTCTCGGGCGTGGTGTGGCTCGCCAATCACCCGGAGCTCGGCGCCCGCGGCCTGAAGACCGGGGATATCGTGACCACCGGCACCTGCACCGGCATCACGCCGCTCTCGCCGGGCGACATGGCGGAGGCGGACTACGGGGCGCTCGGGACGGTGAAGGCCCGGTTCAGCGGTTGACGGGGCGGGGTGGAGCGGGGCCGCTCGTGCACCCCGCGATGACGGGCGCGGCGCCATCGGCGCCAATCCCGTCGAGAACGCGATCTCTGGAGTTGACCCGTTTCCGTGAATACCGAACCCTTTGGCCTTCGGGAAGGAGAATCCACGCTGCCACGAATCCACCTGCCGTACCCGCCCGATTTCCGCCACCAGAGGGTGGAGCGGGTCCGCTACACCTGCACCGACAGGGCGAGGTCATCCCGGCTCAGCAGATCCTGGGCGACATGGCGTTTCCCTGCCTCCTCGGGAGCCGGGCTGACCGCATAAATCAGGATGTTCGTGTCAACGAACCGCATCGCGGTCGTGGAGCGCGTCTCGGGAAATGTTGTCCGATGCCCTGAATTCACCGCGTGTGCGGCGGATTTCCTCGAACGCTTCTTCAAGGAGCCTGCGGCAGCGGTCGCGCCTCGTCTCCACGAGACCCGGCTTGGACGCGGCTTCGTCGCCCAGGTCCCGGACGAGATTCGTCAGGTAGCCTCTCACCAGGGCCGACACCGACGTCTCCAGCTCGGCCGCCCGGATTCTGGCCAGCCGGTGGGTCTCTTCGTCAACGGATACGGTGATGTTCTTCATCGACACAGGTTTACAGGCTCTGCGTTTCACAGAATAGGCAGCCGGCGGAAACGGTGCAACATCGTTTCGACGACTTCCGCGGACTTCCGCGACGCCTACCCCGGATTCCGGGGACGGGATGCGGGTCGGGTCCGCTTCGCCAGATACCGCTCCAGCAGACCCGGATGGACGGCCTGGACGGCGCGGCGAAGCTCGATGCCCCGCTCGTCGAGGTCGTCGGGGTGGGCCAGCAGCGCGGCCACCGCATCGAACGCGCGGGACGGGGCGTCGCCGGCGTGCCGGAGCGGGAGCACGCCGGCGAGTCCGGGCTCTTCGAGCAGCATCCAGGCCGGGAACCACGCGGGCGTCAGCGCGGGCTCGAAGTCCTGCTCCCGGGCCTCGCGCCAGGCGGTCCCCAGCGTCCAGTCCGGAAAATCCGGGGCTTCGACCAGCCGCTCGAACTCCGCCGGCGCGAGCCGGCACAGGGCGAGCCAGGACTCGACCGCCTGCGCGCGGTTGCGCAGCCTCCACTCGGCCTCGGCGCGCCTTGCGAGCAGCACCGGCTCCCGCTCGCCGCCCGGGACCGCGAGGACCGAGCGCCGCACGTGCTCCCAGTCGAGCCCCTCGCGGTACGCCCGGCTCGCGTGCCGCTCGGGATGGTTGCGGTCGAAGGGCACGGGGTCGAGCGCCCGGCCGATGTCGCGCCACAACGGCGCCAGGAAGTCCCGCCGGCGGGCGCCCAGCAGGGCGGTGGCGGCGGGGACCCACTCCCGCTCCATCCGGTCGAGCCGTTCGAGTCCCTGGTCCGCTCCCGCCGGGGGCGGCGCCTCCAGCGCCGCGATCAACGCGACCGCATGGAACCGCTGGCCGTGATCGCGACCGGTCCCGACGAGCCGATCAAGCGCCCTCCCCGCCTGACCGGGGTCCCGCGCCGCCAGGGCGTCCCGCAGTGCGTTGACGGCCGCGGTCTGCGCGCTGTCGATGAAGAGGTCGAGCTGGTCCTGCGCCCGGAGGCGGCGGAACCGGGTGCCGAGCAAGGCGTCCAGCATCGGGTCGGCCGACGCGGCCAGAACGGTCCCGGCGTTCGCCTCCCAGCCGTGATGCACGGCCGGCTCGGGGGCCAGACCGAGCTTCTCGGCCCACGAGCGCGCCGGCTCGAGCCATGCCCGCGCGTCGCGCGGACCCCCCGCCAGGACCGCGTCCAGGTTCCCGAGACGCCCTTCGCGCCATGCCCGGTAGTCCTCGTAGCCGAGGCGGTTCGTGGCCAGCAGCAGCTCCAGCGGCGCGTACTCGCCGTGCTCCATCACGATCTGATCGACGGCGGCCTGCACCTGCGGGTCGGGGGTGTCCATGTCGGGGGCTTCCATGGTGCGGGGTGGTCTCCATCCGGAGGGACACCATCCGGAGGGACGCGGGCCATCGTAGCGTCCCGAAGGTATGATGGAACCCCGCGCGCGACGGGACCATTCGAGAATCGCGGTCACTGCCCGTCCCTCCGGACGACCGCGCGGTGACCGGCGGCCTTTCGGCATCGAAGGCCGCGGCCGGACGGGTGGCGAGCCGCTCGTCACCGCTTCCGGATGGCCCTGCCCCGCGCGAGCCGAATCCCCGCGTCGAAGACGCGCAGCGAAACGGAGTCGCCCCGTGACCGGCACCCTCAAGGTCTTCTGGCAGCCCCACTGAACGAGCTGCCTCAGGGTCAAGGAATACCTCTCGGTCCGTGGGATCGGGTACGAATCGATCAACGTCCTGGAAGGCGGCGGGATGGCGGAGCTGCACGCGCTCGGCGCCCGCTCGGTGCCGGTGGTGGCCCGCGACGGCCGGTTCGTCTTCGCGCAGGTCATCAGGGACGTCGTCGACTTCCTCGGCCTTCCGGACGACACCGCGCCCGAGCTGCCGCCGGCGGAGCTCGCGACGAAGCTCGCCCGGATTCTGGAGACCGCGGTCCGGCTCACCCGCCAGATGCCCGACGAGCGCCTGGAGGACCTGCTGCCGGACCGGCCTCGTTCCTGGCGCGTGCTGATGCACCACGTCTACCGGATTCCGGCCGCATTCCTGGACATGGAGGAGCACGGCCGGACGCTCACCTACGAGTCCCTGACCGAGCCGCCGCCCGACGCGATGCGCACCAGCGCCGCCGTCGCGGAGTACGGCGAGGCGGTGCGGGCCCGCTTCGCCGCGTGGTGGACCGGCGCGGCCGGCGGGGATTTCTCCGGCCGGGTCTCCACGTACTTCGGCGCCACCACCCGCCACGAGATGCTGGAGCGCACGGTCTGGCACACCGCCCAGCACGTGCGCCAGATCGCGTCGCTGCTGGAGCGGGCCGGAGTGGCGCCGGACCGGCCGCTGGCCGCGGACGACCTCCGGGGGCTGCCCCTCACCGGCAGGGTGTGGGACGAGAGCTGAGCGCCGCCGGAACGACGGCCGCGGCTCTCGTCGGGCCGTCAGAAATTCCCGCCAGGCGGGAACAGGCCCCTGAAATCCCCTCGACTCGACGCCCCGAAGGTCGAGATCGCGCCACGATTCCACCACGGTACGGCCTCTCCGGGCGCTGGCGGGAATCGCTGTCGGGCCGTTCGCGGGCTGGCGTTCCGCGCGCCGATTGGCCTATCCTCCCGCGCCGTCACCCAGGGAGAACGACCATGCAGCTTCTGCACACGATGCTCCGCGTAGGCGACCTGCAGCGTTCCGTCGACTTCTACACCAGGACCATCGGCATGGACCTGCTGCGCACCACCGAACGCCCCGATCAGAAGTACGACCTCGCCTTCGTCGGCTTCGGGGGCGGCAACCGGAACGGCGAGGCCGAGCTGGAGCTGACCTACAACTACGGGGTGTCGGACTACGACCTCGGGACCGCTTACGGCCACATCGCGCTCGGGGTGGACGACGTCACCGCGACCTGCGAGCGGATCCGGTCCGCGGGCGGCAAGGTCACGCGCGAGCCGGGGCCGGTCAAGGGCGGGAAGACGTTCATTGCGTTCGTGGAAGACCCCGACGGCTACAAGGTCGAGCTGATCGAGACCGGTTCGCGCGAGCTCTGAGCCGGCGCATGCGGCGGCGCCGCGCCTCGACTCAGGAGCCGGCCGCCGAGCGCCGCGCGGGGTTCCGTCAGGGCGTCCCGACGGGCGGCAGACCCGCCTCCGACACCAGGTCGTTGAACGTTCCCAGGTCGCGGTCCAGGAGGCGGTCGAGGCGTTCGATCCCGGCGTCGACCCGGGCCATGTACTCTTCGGCCAGCGCCCGGGCCTGGGTCGTGGGAGGGGCGTCGGCGCTGTCCACGATGCTGATGACGGAGGCGAGCGCGGCGTTCAGGCGTACCCGATGGTGCAGGCCGAAGGTGTCGGTGTGCTCGCCCGGCAGGATCAGCGCGGATTCCACCGCCGCGAGCGCATCGCGCAATGCCTCTCCGGCCTCCACCGCCGCGTCGTGTCCACCGTGCCGGGCGAGGCGCGCGCACCACTGCCGGACCGCCTCGCTCGCATCCCGCCCGCGCTGAACCGCCGCGTAGGCGGCCGAGACCCGGTCCCGGATGGCGAGCAGGCAGTCGAGCTGCTCGCGCAGCTCGTCGATGCTCGCGGGCGATCGGGGGTCGTTGACCACCTCGAAGGACTCGGTCAGCGTCCGATCGCCAATCCGCAGCCGCACCTGGTACGTGCCCGGCAGCACGAGGGGGCCTCTGTCCGCCTCCTCCCCGGTCCGGTTGCCGCGCAGCCGCATCGCGCCGTGGTGGCGCAGGTCCCAGACGAAGCGATTGACGCCGGCCCGCACCGGCATCCACGGCCCGGGGTCGAGGGCCTTGTCCTCGTCGCTCAGCGTGTCGTAGCCGGCGGGCTTCGGGCGGAACTCGCGGATCACGGCGCCGCGGGCGTCGAGGAACGCGATGGAGGCCGGGGGCGCCAGCGCAGTGGCCGGCGCGGTGGTCGAGAGCCCGGATGCGCCAGCGAGGCTGGACGGGGAGGAGGCCGGAGACGCGGCGACGGCCGAGGTTGCCGGAGGTGCGCCGAGAGAGGGGGGTGCGTCGCCGGAAGCCGGGGGCTGTGTTCCGGTTGCGGACGCGGCGGTGGAGGCCGGCTCGCCTCCCGGTCCGTCGAGGCTCGGGTCCGGCGCGAGGGAGTAGTAGATGACTGCGCCTGTCCGGGCGCCCTCTCCCGCGTCGAGGAACCGCCGCTCGATCTGTCCCGTCTCGTCGCGCTTCGCGATGAAGGTCACGGGCTTCCCGAGCCCGATGCTGTAGCCCTTGCCCTCGGTGGCGGAGATGAAGTCCATCACCCCCGGCAGCAGCCGCCATGCGCGCCGGGGCGGGTACAGCCTGACCGGCGGGGCGCCGGGACCGGGCTCGTCTCCGGCGCCGGCCTCGGTCTCGACACTGGAGGCAAGCCCCGCCTGTCCGTCGCCGTCGTCTCCGCCGCCGGCCGCCTCCCGGTGCAGCGGCGTCAGGTCGTCGAGGATCCAGAACGAGCGTCCGTGGGTCGCGGCGACCAGGTCCGTGCCCTCGACCTTCAGGTCGTAGACCGGAACCACGGGGAAGTTCGAGCGCCAGCGCCGCCAGGTCGCGCCGTCGTCCAGAGACACGTGGAGCCCGGTCTCGGTCCCGACGTACAGCACGCCGGGACAACCCGGATCGGCCCGGATCACCCGCACGAAGTCGTCGCGCGGAATCGCGAGGCGGCCGCCGGGACCATCGTCGGCGTGGAGCCGGTGATCGCGGACGCACCGATCGTCGAGGCCATCGTCGGAGCGGTCGTCGGAACGCTCGTCGGGACGGTCGCCGGAGCGGTCTTCGAAACGCTCGTCGCGACCGTCACCGGAGCCGGTGATCGCCCGCCAGCTCTCGCCGTAGTCGGCCGTCTTGAACAGATAGGGCGTGTTGTCGTCGAGCTTGTAGCGGGTGGCGGCGAGGTAGAGGGCGGCCGGGTCGTGCGGCGAGGGCTCGACGGTGCGGATGAACGCCCACTCGGGCAGCTCCGGCGGGGTCACGTCGCGCCAGCTCCGCCCGCCGTCGCGGCTCAGGTGCACCAGGCCGTCGTCCGACCCCGCCCACAGCACCCCCGGCTCGTGGGGGGATTCGGCGAAGGCGTGCAGCGTGCAGTAGTGCTCCGCCCCGCTCGTGTCGCGGGTGATCGGCCCGCCCGAGGGGCCGAGCTTGTCCGGGTCCGCGCGGGTGAGGTCGGGGCTGACGGGCGTCCAGCTCTGCCCCTCGTCGGTGCTGCGGAACACCCGGTTGCCGCCGGCGTAGAGCACGTTCGGGTCGTGCGGCGAGAACCGGATCGGGAAGGTCCAGCCGAAGCGGAACCTCAGCTCGACCGGCCCCATGCCGCCGTGGTGCTCGGGCCACACGTTGACGAGCCGTACCTGGCCGGTGCTGTGGTCGTAGCGCTGCAGGGCCCCGCCGCCGCCCGGCGAGCTGCCGATGGCGCCGACGTAGACGACGTCGCGGTCTTCCGGGTCCACCGCCACGTAGCCGCTCTCGCCGGTGCCGGCGATGCGGCAGTCCGCCCACGCGATGGCGCCGTCGCTGGTGCCCGAGGGCACGCCGATGCTGGAGTTGTCCTGCTGGGTGCCGTAGACGAAGTAGTGGGGGGCGCGTCCGTCGGTGTCCACGGTGTAGAGCTGGGCGGTGAGCTGGTTGAAGGTCGAGCTCCAGGAGGCGCCGGCGTTGAACGAGACGTTGGCCCCGCCGTCGTTGCCCTGGATCATGCGCCGGTTGTCGCGCGGGTCGATCCAGAGATCGTGGTTGTCGCCGTGCGGAGTCGGCACCGGCGTGAAGTGGGCGCCGGCGTCGGTCGACTTCCACATCCGCAGGTTGTTGACGTAGACGGTGTCCTCGTCCTGCGGGTCGGCGAACACGTGCATGTAGTACCAGGGGCGGTAGCGCAGGTCCTGGCGGTCGCTCGCGAGCGTCCAGGTGTCGCCGAAGTCGTCGGAGCGATAGAGGCCGGGGGCCGCATCCGATTCGACCAGCGCCCACACCCGTCCGGAGCGGGCGGGGGAGGCGGCGACGCCGATCTTGCCGAGCAGGGCCGCCGCGGGCAGGCCGAGGTTCGCGGTGATCTCGGTCCAGGTGGCTCCCGAATCGGTCGAACGCCACAGGCCGCTTCCCGGTCCGCCGCTCGCGAGCTCCCAGAAGTTGCGGTGCACCCGCCAGAGGCTCGCGTAGAGGACCGCGGGATTGCGGGCGTCGAGGGCGAGGTCGGCCGCTGCGGTGCGCTCGTCCCGGTACAGCACCCGCTCCCAGCTCGCTCCCCCGTCGGTGGTGCGGAACACGCCGCGTTCGGAATTGGGGCCGAAGGCGTGTCCGAGCGCGGCCACCCACACGCGGTCGGGGTCGCGGGGGTGGATGCGGATCTCGCTGATGTGCCGGGTGTCGGAGAGGCCCAGGTGCGACCAGGTGCGGCCGCCGTCGGTGGACCTGTACACGCCGTCGCCGTGGGAGACGTCGGTGCGGATGGTGCTCTCGCCCATGCCCGCCCAGACCGTGCCGGGCTCGGAGTCCGACACCGCGAGCGCGCCCACCGAGGCCGTCTTCAGGTACCCGTCGCTCACGTTCGCCCAGGTGGTCCCGGCGTCCCCGGTCTTCCAGATGCCGCCGGCCACCGCTCCGAAGTAGAACACCGCGGGCTCGGACGGGTCGCCGGCCACCGCCACCACCCGGCCGCCGCGCGGCGGGCCGATGCAGCGGAACCGCATGGCGTCGAGCAGCGAGTCGATCATCGGCATCTCTCCAGTGGCGGTCGTGGGAACGGCTGCCTCCCATGGCGCCCCATCGGCCGGTCCCGGTCGTGGCTGACGATGCCCGGCGGCGGTCGCAGGGCCGGCCGTGCCCCGTCGCGGCGGGGGTAGTGGGTCAGCTTGACTCCAGGGTCGCCATGTCGGTCGAGGAAGAAGCTCAAGCTGACCCACTACCGCGGCGGGCGCGGCGCTGCGCTCGAGCGGCGAACCGGCCGCGGGCGTCTTCCTCGTGCGGGCTTCCGGGCCTGTCGGGCGAAACGCTCATGGCGGGTGGGCCGGCCGGACAAGGCTCGGGCGGGGCGGGGGCCGCTCACGCCCGATCCGCCGCCGGTCCGGCGAATGCGCGCGCGACGAGCGCGAACACCGCGTCGAGCACGAACCAGGTGGCGAGAAAGCCCAGGCATTCCAGCGCGAAGCTGCCGAACTTGTAGAACAGCTCGGCGACGACGAGGGAGATGGCGAGCGCCGGCGCCTGGCGCGAGAGGAGCTGGCGCAGCGAGCTCGAACGGAACAGCTCGAACATGTCATGGTCTCCGTCGGTTGCGGGTCGCGGCGCATGATACCCGCAGAGTCCGCCCGCTATTCGATACTTCGCGATGCGGATGCTCTCGCCGGTCTCCAGGCCCCGGTCCTCGAGCCAGAGCGCCGGCGTGAAGTGGATGGTCATGTTCGGCCGGAGCACGGCCGGCGCCGTGACGGCGAGTGCGGCGGGCCCGGTGGCGTGGCCCGCGAGGACCGCTTCGCCAGGGGCCCCGGGCGAAGCGGTGTCCAGCATTCCCGCCAGCGCCCGGAGAGGCCGTACCGTGGTGGGATTCCGGCGCGATTTCGACCCTCGGGGCCCCGGGTCGAGGGAATTCAGGAGCATGTTCCCGCTTGGCGGGAATTGCCGAGTGGTGTCGGGAGCGGTTGCGAGGCGGGGCGCAATCGACAAGAATGGCCGCGCCTTGAGTGCCAACGTCTCCTTCGAGCTCGGCCCCCTGCCCGGCGCCCCCTTCGGCGCGGTGGTCCGCTTCGCCGGAAGTACGGACTCCCGGGCGGCCGTCGTTGCGCTGGAGGCCGGGCCGGAGCGCCTCCTGGACGCCTTCCACCGGTCTGGTGGCCTGCTCCTGCTCCCCGGGCTGCACGCGATCGCGGAGGAGCCGGAGCTGCTGCTGCGCCTGAGCCGGCTCTTCGGTACGGAAGTCGAGAGCTACCGCCGGACCATCGCGGATCAGCGCATGGTGCACCCGGCGGTGGACGAGATCTACGTGCTCGGCAATCGCCCGCCGAGCTGCCGTCAGCCCCCCGCCGCACCAGTGCCGCCGCGCACCGCCGACGGCGGCCTGCCGATACGGTTCCCCCATCGCCGGGGGTGGCACACCGACCAGAGCTTCCGTCGCCCGCCGCCCGACATCTCCCTGTTCTACGCCGTGATCGCATGCCCCCGAGGTCAGGGGCAGACCCTCTTCGCCGACGGCGCCGCGGCTCATGACGCGCTCTCTCCCCGCCTGCGCGAACGGGTACGGGACCTGGCCGGCGTGCACGTCGTCCCGTTCTCGGGCCGCTCCGAGCAGGACGTCCGCGAAGGCGTCGTGCCGCGTCCGCTCGGGCCGGACGAGCAACCGCAGCTCCAGCCGGTGGTGCGCGAGCATCCGGTCACCGGCCGCCTCGCCCTCTACCTGTGCGAATCCGGCCAGATGGACTGGGTCCGGGGTCCTTTCGCCGGGATGGAGCCGGGACCGGACGCGGAGGGGGCGGCGCTGCTCTACGAGCTGATGTCGCATATCACCGGACCGCGCTTTACCTACGCGCACGAGTGGGAGAGCGGCGACCTCGTGGTGTACGACAATCGGTGCCTGCTCCACAGCGCCACCTGGTTCGACGCCGAGCGCTACGAGCGCCTCATGTGGCGCACCACCGTGTGGGGCAATCCGGGCGGGCTCTACGCCGGCGAGGCCAGAAGCTGGCTGCCCGGAGCCGGTTGAGACGATCGCGGCCGTTGCCGAAATTCGTTGAATTTCGGGTATCGTTCCCGACCGATCACGGATGGCGCGCCACCCCGGCCGGGACGCGCGGCGCCCGTTCCATTCCGCTCGCGGAGAAGCTCGATGCCGGACGCCCCGCAACTGCCCGGCGACGATTCGCTCGTCATCCACTTCGCCCACGTCGCCTACCGTCTCGCCGAGCGGTTCGCGCTGCGCGGGACCGGGGTCGCGCACTTCCAGACCTGGAGCCGCGAGGACACCTTCGCCCGCATCGCCGAGGGGCATGTGCTGGTGCTGTCCGGGTTCTGGTCCGGCGAGATGCTCGACCGGGCCGCGCACCTGCGCTTCGTGCAGGTCTGCGCGGCGGGCTACGACCGGTTCGACCTCGGTGCGCTCGGCGCGCGCGGGGTGCGGCTCGCCAACGGCAGCGGGGTCAACCGCAACGCGGTGAGCGACCACGCAATGGCGCTGCTGCTCGCGCTCGCGCGGCATGTCCACACCGGACGCGACCGCCAGCGCGCGCACGAGTGGCGGGGGATGATCTCCGACCTCGGACGGCGCGAGGAGGAGCTTGCCGGGAAGACGATGCTCGTCTACGGGCTCGGCGCCATCGGCTCGCGGCTGGCCCGTCTCGCCCGCGCGTTCGACATGCGGGTCGTCGGCATCAAGCGTGACACCGCGCGCCACGACGGCTCGGCCGACGAGGTGCGGCCCCCGGACCGGTTCCACGAGACGCTCGCCGAGGCCGACGTCGTCGCCCTCACGTGTCCGCTGACGCCGCAGACGGAGAATCTGGTCGACGCGGCGGCGCTCGCGCGGATGCGGTCCGGCGCGTACCTGATCAACGTCGCCCGCGGCAGGTGCGTCAACGAGCCGGACCTGATCGACGCGCTCGAGCGCGGCGCCATCGCCGGCGCCGGCATCGACACCACCCGGGAGGAGCCGCTCGCCCCGGACTCTCCGCTGTGGGACCTCGAGAACGCGCTGATCACGCCCCACACCGCCGGCGAGACCCGGCGGTACGAGGACAACGTGGTGGACATCCTCGTGGAGAACGTGCGGCGCCTGCAGCGCGGGGAGGGGACGCTGGTCAACGGCATCGTCTGACCAGGGCCCGGCTCGAGCGCCGGCGGGCCGGTTTCGCGCACTGGACTCACGGGGTCCCGGGCCGGTCTCGATCGTGGTCGACGATGCAGAAGAACCCGAACGGCTCCGTCGTTTCGTTGCGCAACTGGTGTGCCTCCAGCGGCCCGATGCAGGCGACGTCCATCGGCGACAGGGCCTCGCGGCGGTCTCCGAGGACGAGCACCCCCCGGCCGCGCGCGCCGATCACGATGTGCGAGTGCACGTGCTTCTCCAGGCTTGAGTATCCCCCCGGCCCGATCTCGAAGTAGCGCAGGTCCGTGCGCGAGCGCTCGCCGAACCCGCCGACCAGCTCGACCCGGCGCACTCCCTTGAACGCGAGGTCACCGGCGAGATCGCGCGCGTCCTTGTAGGCGGAGCTCGGCCGGCCGCTCCATTCGAACCCGGGGCGATGCGTCAGGACCCGTGGCGCGCCGGCATCGGAGGGGAGCCGGCGCGGCGGCCCGGGCGGCTCGAGGCGCTCGTGGTGAGACTCGCGGATGGCGTCGAGAAACGCGCGGGTGCTCGCTTCGAGGTCTTCCCCGTGCCCGATGAGCGCCCCGCCGATCAGCAGCACCGTGTCGGGCCCGTAGTCGGCGCACATGGCGGGTAGCTGCGCGAAGGTCATTCCTCCGGCCGGGCACGGCCAGGCGGGCGGCAGCCGGCCGAGCGGGGCACGGAGCCGTCCCGCGATGCCCGCGCAGTCGGCGCGGGTGAACGCGAACCTGCCTCCGGCGTTCGGGAACACCGCGATGTCCGCGCCGGCCATGCGCAGCAGCGTGCCGAACAGCAGGCCGTGCTCGATGCCCTCGTGCCGCGAGACGAAGTGGCCGCCGGAGAAGGTGGGATGCGCCATCAGCATCAGGTCGTGGTCGCGCGCGAGCGATCGGTTGATGCCGAATCCGGCGATGAACGGGGAGGCGAGCACGCCCGCGAGGCCCAGTCGCGCCACGTACTCGAATCGTCGGGTGAGCGCCGGCAGCGGGCCGGTGACGCAGGGCAGGTACAGGCAGCGGCGCCCCGTGCGCTGATTGGCATCGTCCACCGCGTCGGCGCACCGCTTCACCCGGTCCTTGAACGTCTCGAATCCGTCGATGAGGTTCTGGTCGTCCTTGACGATGTCGCCGCCGCCGCGCGCGAATGCGCCCGCCATCTCGACGAGGCGGCTCACGGGAACGCCCCGCGGCTTGAGCGCGGTGGCGAGCAGGGGGCGGTCGTGCACGCCGGTCATCGCCCGTACCCCGGCGATGCCGTGACGAGGCCCATCGAAGCCGGCGAGCACGCGGTCGGGAATGGCAAGATCCACCAGCCGCACGCCGGGCATCATCGAGACGTTGCCGAACACGAGGTTGATGAGGGCGGGCATGCCGCCCGCCTC
The DNA here is from genome assembly GCA_965202735.1 of Gammaproteobacteria bacterium. Lineage (GTDB taxonomy): Bacteria > Pseudomonadota > Gammaproteobacteria > HK1 > HK1 > HK1. Next base: position 3,147,898 of record OZ241844.1, on the reverse strand, counting down.
GACGACGGCGGGGTCGTAGCTCAGCACCGCACGTGCGGCGCCCGCCGCGCCGGCGCCGGGGTCCATCCGTTCGATCTCTCCGACGACACCCGGCGGCAGGTTGGAGGCGTCGGCCAGGGCTTGCGGCACCTCCACCGTCTGCTCCAGGGCGATGGCGGCCGCGAGGGCCTCCGGTGAGCGCCCGGTGTCGTGAAGATCGTAGGTGGCGAGGATTCGATCGCCCGTCATCTCGCTCGGCCCGGGCATGGATTGCTCGATTCGTTCAGGGAATGCCATGGTACGTGCTGGAGCCGACGACAGCGACCGCCGTTCCAATGCGCCGTTCCAATGCGAATGGACGTGAGGAGCCCGGAGCCCGGGACCGTCGACCTGCTCGTCATCGGCGGCGGCATCAACGGCGCGGGCATCGCCCGCGACGCGCCCGGAAGGGGTCTCGATGTCGTGCTGTGCGAGAGGGACGACCTCGCCGCTCACACCTCGTCGGCCAGTACCAGTCGCCTGCTTCGCGGGGGTGGGCATCACGTCGTGGGCGGCTTCCCGTCACCCCACGGCTGTGCCGCCTCGAACGCGGCGGCGAGTCGGAAGATGTCCGTTTCGCAGCGCGGTCCTGCAATGAGCCGCAATCCGATTGAACGCCTGGGTCCAGCTCGAGCCGTGCGAGGCCGTGATCGAGCAGCTCGATCGGAGATATCCGGTATTCTTCTCCCTGTGAGCGCAATCTCCGCCCACAGACAGTGACCTCGACAAGGCGGTACGCAACGCCGCATCGTCCTGGACACAGTCCGGTCACCTTGAAGAATGCGGCCCGAGGACCAGAACGCGAGCAGGCGGCGCCTGTCGCATGGCCTCGAAACGGCATGGGGCGGAGCAGCCGTCACGTGAAGGTGCGCAAATGAACGATACGAACCACACGCACGCCAGATTCTGGAAATGCGCTTTGCAGGTCAATCCGCACGGCTACGGCAGGACCTGTCGCGGGCAAGACCACGGACTGGGCGCAGGAGGCTACGCGCAAGCGCTTCTGGAAGCCTGCCAGTGCGAGGATATTCAGGTCGTGGGATTGGCCGATCATGGCAGCGTGCAGGACGTCGACCTGATCCGGGACACACTGGCGCCGCACGACATCATCGTGTTTCCCGGATTCGAGATCAGCTCCACGGAAAAGGCCCACATGGTCTGCCTGTTTGCGGAGGAAACCACGACCGACGAGCTTCAGCGTGTGCTCGGAAAGCTGGATCTGACGGACCCCGAGGAACGTGTAGCCCCCTCCCGGCGGGGTTGCCTGGACATCGCCCGGATCATTCACGAACAGAACGGATTCTGGTACGCCGCTCACATGACCGGAAGGAGCGGTCTGCTCCGGCTGTACCAGGACGGCGGAGGACTGCCCCACATCTGGAAGAATCACGATCTCGTGATAGCCGGGCAGATTCCAGGCACTATCAACGACTTGCCCCTCAACTACAGGCAGATCGTCGAAAACGAGAACCCCGACTATCGACGCGAGCGCCCCATCACGGTAATCAACGCCAGGGATGTCTCGAAACCCGAAGACTTGGCCGAGCCCGGTGCGTCGACATTCATAAAGATGACCCGACCCTGCTTTTCCTCGTTCGTGCTGGCTTTCAAGTATCCCGAATCGCGGGTTCGTCTTCTGGATCAGATGCAGCAGAGCCACTATAGCCAGATACATGGTGTCCGAATCGAAGGTGGCTACTTTGACGGCCTCACCGCGAACTTTTCCGGCCACCTGGATGCGGTGATTGGAGGGCGAGGAACCGGCAAGTCGACATTGCTCGAATGCCTCAGATACGCGCTCGACATTCCACACAAGGCCGGAGACGCGGCGAAAGTGGGTGATCAGATCGTCAGGGAGAATCTCGGCAAGGAAGGCGGCAGAGTCATCGTGAAGTTGTCCTCCTCGGTAAACAACATGAAACGATACAGGGTGGTTCGACGGTACGGAGAACCGCCCAGAGTCATCGATGAAGACGAAAACGAGTCATCACTGCATCCTGCGACGGATCTGCTCCCGGGGGCGGAGATCTATGGACAGAACGAGATTTACGAACTCGCTAAAGAGAAGGGTGAATTGACGAGGGTACTCGATCGTTTCCTGCCCCGGGATGCGGCGGACACCTCCCGCCTTGAATTGGCTCAGCGCAAGCTGGCGGAGAATGGGGAGCGTCTTGTAAAGGCACATGAACGGAAGGATGAGGTAGCGGAACAGATCGTGAGGCTTCCGAAGCTCCAGGAGAGGGTCAGGCAGTTTCGGGAGCATGGTCTGGAGGAGAAATTGAAGGTGGTGCCGCTCCTCGAAAGGGAGCGGCGGTTGGAGCCTCGAATGCGGCAGGAGATTGAACGGGTCCGGGACGCCCGACGGCGATTCGAGGAGGATCTGCCGGATTTGATTTTTCTGAGCGACAGGACGTTGGAAAGCCTGCCGCATGCGGACCTTCTCCGAGAAGGCCGGCAGATTCTGGAGAAGCTGGAGAAGGGGCTGCGCGAAGTGCTTGCCTCGATCGATTCGACGCTCACCGAGGCGGACACTGCGTTGACGCCGTTGGGTGTCGACTTGCAGCAGGCCATGGCGGAGTCTGAGGCGGAGCTGGAGAAGGAGTTTGTGAAACTGCCTGCGATGGCGGACAAGACAGGCAGGGAAGTCGGCGTTGCCTACCAACGGCTGCTGCGTGTGGGAGAGGGTGTGCCCCCGGAACTGATCAGTATCAATGAAGGTATGTCCGTCGAAGGGGTACGACATTGTCAGGACAAGCCACGTCGGCTCGATACGTTTCCGCGAGCACAGGCCATGCATGGTCGAATCGTTGGCTCTGCACGAGCGAGCGCAGGGTGAGAATGGCTTGCCCGCCGGGCAGGCCCCAGCGCATCCCGGAGCGCTTGAGCCGTTCGGTGACCAAGGTCTTGCAGGCCGCCTCGACGACCCCGGAGCCGATGGGCAGGCCCCGCGCCTTGGCCTCGGCGTAGCCCATGCGGTGGCGATTGCCGCGGAAGTAGCCGAGCACCTGTGCGATGCGCTCCTCGTCGGGATATCTCGTGCGCAGATGCACCAGCGCGCGGATGACCCGCTCGACCCCGGCGGGCTCATGACGCAGCCGGTGGCGATAGGTGTTGAGCTGCGTCGCCGCCTTGGGCGAGGCGGTGCCGTAGGCGGCGTCGAAGGCGTCGCTGAGCTGCTCGACGGCGTGGTAGAAGTCGATGAGTTCGACGCCCTCGGGCAGCGCACCGGAGAGGAACGTCCAGTTGTCCTTCGCCCCGTCGGCGAGCTTGACCACGGTGAGGTCCGGGCGCGGGGCGCGCACCGCCGCGACCTCGGCGGCAACCATCGCCTTGAGGCTCGCCTTGCGCGGCTGCGGCATCCGGCCCATGCGCACGCTGTACAGCCGCTCGCCCTGGGCATCGACCAGCGAGACCGTGGCACAGCCCGCCTCGCGGTATCCGCCGCGCATCGGCGCCATCACCCCGTCGAGCGAGACCACCACCGCACGGGCCGCCTCCGGCACCGCGACGCTGGCCTCGCGCACCGTGGTCTCGAACGTCTCGCGCTGCGCCTCCCAGCGCGCCGACAGCGCCTTGGGCAGCCGGTCGAGGCTGCTCTTCGACGGCTGCATCGGCCCGAGGGTGGCCAGCACCTGCTCGGCGTCTCGCGGGGTCAGATGCGAGACCAGCAGCGCACCGTGGCGCGCCGCGAGCGGCGTCCAGTACCCCTCGACGATGCCCACCCGGCGCTCCAGCGCCGCCACTGCCCGCGCCCCGCGCCGCGCCCGGTACAGCGTGCGGGTCACCGACACCGGGCCGGCGGTGGTGAGGTAGGTCTGGGCACTGCGACACGCCCGGCGATGGACCTCGCCGTCGATGAGCACGAACGGCAGGTCCACGTCGTGTCGGGCGAGCGCCTGTTCGGTGACCGCGCACTCGGTGCGGGCGAACAGGGCGTGGAGCTCGCGCTCGAAGTTCTCGAACGAATGCGTGTCGGACGATTCGTACTTCTTCAGCAGCGCACTCACGCGCCGGGGGAGTGCTTCGAGCACGCTCCAGACATCTTGGGGAGTGGGTTTGTCGGTCGGCGTATGGGATACTTCCATTGGGGCAGCCCTCCACAGTGTTGGGATTTCGCGCACAGCATTGTTGCAGAGGATCACTGCCCCGTCTTCCCCTCTGAGCTTGCCTGCGGTGACAAAGTGTCACCGGAGACGGGTTCTTCTTCGTCTGGCGTTTTCCACAAATCTTTAGAATTCGATCATTTAGGAGTATTAGCTCGTGTCAGTTCTAGATCTACACCCAGCCGCTTGCCCGAACGACTCGACGAGCGTGCCCTTGAGGCGCGGCTGTTCCCCGCCGCGCCGGTCCCGACGCGCATCGCGCGGGCCGTGCCGGACTGGGCACGGGTGCACTGCGAACGCCGTCGTGCGGGGGTCACCCTCGCGCTGCTGTGGCAGGAGTACAAGGCCGAGCATCCCGAGGGGCTCCAGTACAGCCAGTTCTGCGAGCGCTACCGTGCGTGGCGGGGGCGTCTCGACGTGGTGATGCGCCAGAGCCACCGCGCCGGCGAGCGGCTGTTCGTCGACTACGCCGGGCAGCGCGTGGCCGTCGTCGAGCGCTTCACCGGCGAGGTGCGCGACGCACAGGTCTTCGTCGCCGTGCTCGGGACGTCGAACTACACCTTCGCCGAGGCGACCTGGACCCAGACGCTCCCCGACGGGTGTGCCTCGCACGTGCGCGCCCTACGCTTCTTCGAAGGCGTCCCCGACATCGTGGTGCCCGACAATCTCCGCTCGGCCATCACCCGCGCCCACCGCTTCGAGCCCGATGCCCATCCCACCTACACCGACCTCGCCGAGCATTACGGCTTCGCCATCGTCCCCTCATGGGTGCGACGCCCCCGCGACAAGGCCAAGGTCGAGGTCGGCGTGCAGGTGGTCGAGCGCTGGATTCTCGCCGCGCTTCGCCACCGCACGTTCTTCTCGCTCGAGGAGCTCAACCACGCCATCGCCGAGCGGCTCGAACGGCTCAACACCCGAGCGTTCCGCAAGCTCCCCGGCTCGCGACGCAGCGCCTTCGAGTCCATCGACCGACCGGCGCTGCGTCCGCTTCCCGTCGAGCCCTACGTCTTCGCCCAGTGGAAGAAGGTCCGCGTACACATCGACTACCACATCGAGCTCGAACGCCACTACTACTCCGTGCCCCACACCCTCGTCGGACATCAGCTCCATGCCCGCTTCACCGCGCACACCGTCGAGCTCTTCCACCACGGGCAGCGTGTCGCCAGCCACGTGCGCTCCTCAGCGCCCGCACGCCATACCACCGTCACCGAGCACATGCCGGAGAAGCATCGCCGCTTCGCCGAGCAATGGTCCCCCGAGCGCTTCTCGCGATGGGCCGAGCACATCGGCCCCGCCACTGTCGCGCTCATCACCGACGTGCTCCACGCCCGGCGCCACCCCGAGCAGAGCTACCGCGCCTGCCTCGGCATCCTGCGCCTGGCCAAAACCTACTCCAACGCCCGGCTCGAAGCCGCCGCCCAGCGCGCCCTCACCCTCGGAACCCGCTCGGTGCGTTCCGCGTGGTGGAGCTGGGATACGTCGACAGTGGCTTTGTACGAGGCCTTCGAGCCGAGGGTCGCCAAGGCTCTGTGGGACCGCTTCGAGTTCGTCTATACGCCCAAGCACGGCAGTTGGCTCAACGTCGCCGAGGTCGAACTCAACGTCATGATCCGCCAGTGTCTGAACCGGCGAATCGACTCCATCGATGTCCTGCGTCGCGAAGTGGCGGCTTGGCAGGCGGCCCGCGACCGCATCCAGGCCAAGGTCAACTGGCAGTTCACCACCGACGATGGCCGTGTGAAATTGAAGCGACTCTATCCGACATTTGATGTGTGACGAGACACTAGAACTCCTTGAAGATCCGGATGCCAAAACCGTTCTCGAGTGACGGCTCGATACGCAGTCCGGCGTTGAACCTGTCGGTCGTCAACCGGACCCACGTCTCGGCCAGGACGGCGCTCCCGATCACCTCGCTGACGTGGTGCCGGTCGGCACGAACTCTCCCAATCGCGGTGGCGACGGCTGCCAGGTAGGGCACCGCCGACCCGCGCCAGCACCTCGCTTTCAGCATGTAGCATCCGTACCGCCTCTGCAGGTGTGCGGCGGCGAACCACGCCTTCGACACGTGGCCGGACGGGAACGAATTGCGCCCGCCCCCCGGTCGGTAGTTGGGGCGCTTCTCGTTGATGGCGCGCTTGAGCAGCTCCGAGGAGCCCACCGTCATGATCCCCGCGGCGGCAAGCTGAAAGGCGCCCTCGACGTCCGCGGCATGGAACGTGCGTCCCGCCGCCCAGGCGAGCGGTACGTACTGGGTCACATCGGTGACATCGGCCCACGTCTCGCTGCCGGCCCAAGCTCGCTGTGGTCCGAACGCCGGGCCGCCATCCATGCGCAGACCCAGAGTGCACATACCGAAGACCGCAACGCGAACCGTTCGTCCCTGAACATGGCGGCGTCGAAGTCTACAACAGCTTTGGCGAGGCTGGATGACGCGCGGCAGCATGCCCGATCAGCGGCCACGCGATCCCCAAGGCGCAGCGACTCGCCGCGCTGGCCGGATCAGGCTTGCGACATGCCGTAGCCCAACGCGCGCACCGCCTTGCGGAACGCATCCTCGGCGTTCGTGCGAACGACGAGGGTGCGCTCGCCGGCACGCAGGCAGAGCTTCGCGGTGCGATCGTCGGCGGCCAGCCGGCCGGCGACCTCCTCGTCCGCGCATTCGAACAGGACCGCCGTCCCCCGCGACTTCAGCGCGCGCGCCCGGCGCTCGACGTCGCGCAGAAAGCCCTCGACCGTCTCCGGCAGGGGCTGTTCGTCACGGGCTGCGAGGAACTCGCGCAGATCGTCCACGGCGTGACCACCTTCGACGGCGGCGAGCGTCCGGTCGCGGTCCAGGCGCCAGACGTCGTCCGATTCGAGGCTCGCCCAAGTCTCCAGTATCACGCGTTCATCCGGTGACGGGGGAGCGCTCGCGTGCAGCCGCCGGTCGGGGAACACGGTGAGCGAGGTGCGGGCCGCCGGGAGGCTCGACTCCCAGGTCTCCGCGAGGCCCAGGCAGTATGCGCCGAGCGGGGTTAGCCGGAGGTACTGGAGACCGTCGTAACGGCTGAGGTACACCAGCTCGTCGGCGCCCCACATGTCCCAGAAGTCCGCCCGCGCGCCGTGCGGGTCGACGTAGGCCACGTCGACGAGGCCGAGCGTGGCGGCGTACTCGAACAGCAGGCAGAGGAGATACCGGCCCTGGACGACGGACCAGTCGTGGCAGCCGGCGTATCCCAGGCTGCCGTATTGGGTGTCCACGATGTAGAGACGCCAGGGGTCCCGGGTGACGTCGAAGGTGAGCGACGACGCCTGCATGAAGCGCGAGAACTCGTCGAAGCGCACCCACCGATTCACCGGGCAGTGCCACATGGCCTCCGTGATCGCCGGGCGGCGGTTGACCGCGGCGGTCATCGCGTGCCGGCCCTTGCCGCGCTGCTGTCCCTTGATGTCGTCGACGCGGCTAAACTCGTCGAGCAGGGTGTTCCGGAGCCATCGCTCCCAGAGGTGGCGCAACGTCTCCTCCGGCGGCTTGGCGAGGGCGGCATGGCCCGCCTTCGTCAGCGCGAGCTTCGAGCCCTTGGGCTCGGCCAGCTTCGCGGCCTGCAGCAGCATCGGCCAGGCGAACGCCCTGATGGGACCGATCACCTGCTCCCAGCGCTTCTCCTTCTTCATGCCCGGATCGTAGAAGTCGCCTCCGTCCAGGGCTTCGGCGATGCGCTGCATCGCGGCGGCCGAGGGTCGCCGCGTGGTGGCGCTCACCGCGACCCGGCCCTGGGCGACGAGGCGCATCACGGTGGACAGGTCCCGCAACGCCGAGTGTTCCATGTCGCGGCGCACGAGCTCAACGCGATCGAATGTCGGCTTCTCGCCCTTGGGGACATAGCGCTGCCGGCGTTGCTCGACGGTTGCCGGCAGCTCGTCCACGGCGGCGAGCGTCGCCTCCTCGGGCGGCGGCACGAAGGCGCGCAGGCGCTCCGCGAGATCCACGGGGATGATCCGCAGCCTGCTCGAGTAGCGGTCCTCGGGGTGGAGGAAGAGCCGCAACGGCACGGCGCCGCGGGGGGCCTCCGAACCGAGGTCCGCGGGAAGCGCTCCGTACTTCGCCTTGAACTGCTCCGGGCTGAACTCGGGCTCCGGGCCGTGCAGCACCTCGCTCACCGCGGACTTCTGGAGCTCGCCGAGTCGGTCCCACAGACGCCGCAGCGAATCGCCCCTGAGCCGGCTACTGACCACGCGGACCATGTCCGCCTTGCGAGTGGGCCGAGGCTTGGGCGTATCCAGCCGGTCGATCAGGTGCCGGAGACTGTCGACGTTGAGCAGGGACAGGGCGTCGGAGAGCTTGAGCGGCCACGGAGCGGCGGCGCGAGCCATCGGCGCTCCTCCGTTCGGTGCGGTTGTCGGGTGCGACTGTTCGGCGCGACGATCGCGATGCCGTGCGATCGCGGGGTCGGAAGCAAGGCTGCCCCTGCATTGTACGCCATTGCCGGCGCCGGAGAGGTCGATCGATCGAGGCTCTGTTCGTTCCGAGACAAGATCTCGGATATTTGATTTATGCGCATATTTATGCGTATATCACGGCATGGACATCGCTTGGGACTCCCGGAAGGCCGACGCCAATCTCGCCATGCACCGGGTCGCTTTCGCAGATGTCGAGGTCGTTCTTGCCGATCCACTGGCGTTGACCACGGAAGACCCGGACGCAGAGGGAGAGCGGCGGTTCCTCACCATTGGCGCGGATGCTTTCGGCCGCATCGTGGCGGTCATCTACACATATCGCAAGGCGCAGATCCGACTCATCTCGGCTCGTCGCGCCACCGGAAACGAGAGAAGGAACTATGCGCGAGGAATATGACCTGCACGGAGCCAAACGGGGCGCCGTCATCGCCGAAACCGGAAAGCGGCGAATCACGATCATGCTTGACAGCGACATCCTCACCGCCTTTCGGGAACGTGCCGCCGGTACCGGTCGCGGCTACCAGACCCTCATCAACCAGGCATTGCGTGACTACCTCACGAATTGCGAGCTGGAGGACACGCTGCGCCGAGTAGTGCGGGAGGAGTTGCGCGAGACAGGGTGACTCCCGGATTCCCCACCGCCTCCACGCGCGTAGCGCAGTACTTGAACTCCGGAATCTTCCCGAACGGGTCCAGCGCCGGGTCGCAAGAAGGACGACCTGACGGCAAACGAAAGGATAGGAAGAATAAAGCGTATAAAGCGTCGATTGCGATGGTTGCGGGAGTATCGGTCCGGTCGTTGTCGGATTCGAAATCGGTACGAGAGCCGACGAATCGCGCTCGGGATGGTGCGATTTCGCGCCGGCGAACAGGAAGGCATGTCGGGAAGGCGCTGGAGAGCGAAGGGCACGGGAGGCGAGGCGCAACGGGGCTGTGGTGCACCCGTGGGGGGCAGTCAGGACAGGGCCGGAGATGGGGAGGCCGGAGGGTGGGCTTGCGGCGCATGGAGCGGCGGTGGGCGGGGGCGGTCGATGCCCTCGGTGTTGCGCGCGGCGAGATGGGTGAGGAGTGTCTCGATGAGTTCGGGCGTTTCGATGCACGCGATGACGCGCAACGTGCCGCCACACACGCCACAGTGTTCGATGTCGATGCGGAACACGCGCTCGAGCCGCTGCATCCAGCGCATGGGCGCGGGGCGAGACGCGGGAGGCTGGGGGTGGAGTGACGGGCCGGGTTGGGGACGCTGCGGTGGCGGTGCGTGCAGTTCGGGGCGAACACGCCGTGGTATCGGGTGAGATGGGCGCGGGGGCGTGGGACGAGGGCGGCGAGGCGGGCGAGGAAGTCGATGGGGTCGAGCACGACATGAGTTGTCCCGTCCCGGAAGGCGTGCTTGAGTCGATACACGACCTGCCCGCGGACCGAGAGGCGTTCGTTCGAGACGGCGGGGCGGGCGATGTAGCGGCACAGGCGTTCGAGGGAATCCCGTTCATGGGCTTCGCACACGGTGCCGGCATGGAGGGAGAGCCCCGAGAGCTGGGCGATGCAGGGGTGGTCGGGCGGCGGGCTGGAGTCGACGGTGCGCAGCGTCAGGGCCTTGCGCCCGGCGAGGGGGCCGGTGGCGATGCGGTAGTGGACGGCGGCGCCGAGGAGTTGCTCGAAATCGTCGGCGGGCTCGATGTCGAGGGTGGGGGTCTCTTCATCGCGCAGCAACAGTCCCTGCTTTTCCAGGGCGCGGGTTGTGCGGGTGGCGATAGCATGGAGCAGACGCTGGAGCTCGGCTTGGGTCGGTGCGGCGACGCGGTGGAACGGGGTGTTTCGTCATCGAACGTGTAGGCGCCGTCGAGGAAGAGCATGTGGAGGTGCGGGTTGAGGTTCAACGCCGATCCGAAGCGCTGAATGAGGGTGACGGCGTCGGTGCCCACGCGCAATCCGGCGCGGCGCACGAGGAAGGTGGAGACCGCCCGGTAGACGATACCCAGGACTCCGGTGAGCACCGCGAGGCGGGTCGCGAACAGGAACCGTAGCGGGTAGGGGAAGGACAACACCCACTGACGGATGGGTTGCTGGGGCAGCACATGCTCGACGAGGTGGGCGGCGGTCTCGGCCATGCGTCGCGCGCCACAGCTCGGGCAGAAGCCGCGGCGCTTGCAACTGAACGCCACCAGCTTCTCGTGCCGGCAGGCATCGCATTTGACGCGCAGGAATCCGTATTCGAGGCGCCCGCACTTGAGGTACGCCTTGAATTCTTCGATGACGAAGTGGGGGAGCGAGACACCTTCGGCGTCGAGGCGTTCGAGAAACCGCGGGAAGTGCTCCTCGACGAGGGCGTAGAGTGGGGTCTGCTCGGGGCGGTGCCGTTCATACGGGGGTGCGTCGCCGGGCAGAGCCGGAGCTGCGCTGGCGGCCATCGTTTGTCCGCGGTCATGGGCGTGGTGCTCAGGATGCGGTCCGCTTCGGGAGCGGAGCTATGGAACTCCATGCCGAGTGACGTAGGACACGGCCTCGCCGTTCATGCGCGTGGCGTCCGACAGCGCACCTGCTTTCCGGTGTCGTGGGCCACGACGATCTCCGCGTCCGGTGAGCCGGAGGGGAGTATCGAGGAGGGCACACGGACGAGGCGAGACGGCGCGGGCATCGGTGCGGCCGGGGCCGGGATGGAGGGCGGGCAGCGCATGGACGAGGCGAGTCGGGGGGCGCCGGCGTACCGGTCGAGTGGAGCGATTCGCGGCAGGTCCGAGGCGGTCGCCATCGTGGTGCTGACGGAGCGGGGCCTGGCCGTGGCCGGCCGGGTCCGGTCGTGTCTGACCGGGGCGCGCGTCCACGGGTACGCCCCGCGGGTACCGGAATCCGACGTCCCGTTCGACGAGGCCGGCGCCGAGCTGCGCCGGCTGTTTGCGGAGGGGGTCGACATCGTGGGGGTATGCGCCGCCGGCATCCTGATCCGGGCCCTTGCGCCCATCCTCGCCGACAAGCGCGGGGAGCCGGCGGTCGTCGCCGTCGCGGAGGACGGCAGCGCCGTCGTGCCTCTGCTCGGCGGTCACCACGGCGCCAACGCGCTCGGCCGCCGCCTGGGCGAGGCGCTCGGGGTCCCGGCCGCAATCACCACCGCCGGCGAGGTCCGCTGGCGAGTGGCCCTCGACGACCCGCCGCCCGGATGGGTGCTCGCGAACCCGCACCACTGCAAGCCGTTCACGGCGCGGCTGCTGGCCGGAGAACGTTGCCGCCTGCAGGGGGAGGCCGCGTGGCTGGAGGCGTCCGGGATCGAATTCCGGGCGGGCGCCGACCTCGCGGTGCGGGTGACCGATGCGCCCGATGCCGGCGACGAGGACACGCTGGTGTATCACCGGCGGCGGCTCGCACTGGGGGTGGGTTGCGAGCGGGGCGTCGCGGCGAGCGAGCTCGCGGAGCTGGTCGAACGCACGCTGGCCGGCGCCGGGCTGTCGTCCCGGTCCCTCGCCGGCGTCTTCTCCGTCGACCTCAAGATGGACGAGCCGGCGGTGCACGCGCTGGCCGATGGGCTCGGGCTGCCGGCGCGGTTCTTCGACCCGCCCGCGCTCGAAGCCCTGACGCCACGGCTCGCCCACCCGTCCGAGGCGGTGTTCAGGGAGGTGGGCTGTCACGGCGTGGCGGAGGCGGCCGCGCTCGCCGCGGCCGGCGAGAGCGGCGCCCTGCGGGTGGTCAAGACGAAGTCGAAGCGGGCGACCTGCGCGATCGCCGAGGCGCCGTCCCCGATCGACGCCATGCGGACGGGCCGGCCGCGGGGCGTGCTGACGGTGGTCGGGCTCGGACCGGGCACTCCCGCCTGGCGGACCCCGGCGGCCGACCGGGCCATTCGCGACGCCGCGCATCTGGTCGGCTACCGGGGCTATCTCGATCAGGTGCCGGCAAGCCCCGGCCAGGTCCGGCACGACCATGCGCTGGGCGAGGAGACGGAGCGCGTGGACCGGGCGCTCGCGCTCGCGGCCGAAGGTCACCGCGTGGCGCTCGTGTGCTCCGGCGATCCGGGCGTGTACGCCATGGCGGCGCTGGTGTTCGAGCGGCTGGAGACGGCAGCCCCGGCGCACTGGCGCCGGAGCGCGATCGTCGTGCTGCCCGGCGTGTCCGCGATGCACGGCGCCGCGGCGCTCGCCGGCGCGCCGCTCGGCCACGACTTCTGCGCCATCTCGCTGTCGGACCTGCTGACGCCCTGGGAGGTCATCGAACGGCGGCTCCGGGCGGCGGCGGACGGTGACTTCGTCGTCGCGCTGTACAACCCCGCCTCGAACCGGCGGCGTCGCGGTCTCGCCCGCGCCATCGAGGTCCTCGCCTCGAAGCGGCCTCCCGCCACCCCGGTGGTCGTGGCGCGGGCGGTGGGGCGTGACGGACAGTCGGTCACCGTCACGAGCCTTCGGGACTTCGACCGGACGTCGGTCGACATGATGACCCTGCTCATCGTCGGCTCCTCCGAGACGCGCATCACCGATGGCTACGTCTACACGCCTCGGGGCTACGCGACGAAGCGCGACTCCGCGACGAGCGCGTGACGGTGCCTTGCGGGATATCCGCCGGGATGGCGCGTGCTTCGCGCGGTCACGGCGGCACGTCTCGGGGCAGTCCCGCGAGGCGGCCTGGTGCGTCGTGTACGACCAGCAATTCCCGCCAACGCCCGGAGAGGCCGTGCCGCGGGGGGATTCCGGCGCGATTTCGACCGCCAGAGCGCCCGGGCGAGGGGATTTCGGGGACATGTTCCCGCGCCAGCGGGAATCGATGGTGTACGACCGCGCGCTGTGACGCCGTCGACAGGGAACGTCCGACAGGCGAGTACGGATACGCACCGGGCCGCCGGTCGGCCGGCGCGTGCCCCGTGTCGAGCTCGCCCCGCTCGACCAGGGGTGAGTACGGATGCGCATCGGGCCGCCGGTCGGCCGATGGTCCGGAGACGCCCGCGTGACCGTTCACTTCATCGGCGCCGGCCCCGGCGCCCCCGACCTGCTCACCCTGCGCGGCCGCGATCGGATCGCCGCGGCGGACGTGGTGCTCTACGCCGGCTCGCTGGTGCCGGCCGAGGTGGTCGCCCACGCGCGCGACGACGCCGTGGTGATCGATTCCGCGGACATGACCCTGGACGAGCTCGTGGCGTGCATGCGCGAGGCGCACGAGGCGGGGAAGCGCGTCGCCCGCGTGCACTCGGGCGATCCGTCGCTCTACGGCGCCATCGGCGAGCAGATCCGTCGCCTGGTGGAGCTCGGGATCGACTACGACATCACTCCGGGCGTCCCGGCCTGGGCCGCGGCCGCGGCCGCGCTCGGCCAGGAGCTGACCCTCCCCGGCATCAGCCAGACCGTGGTGCTGACCCGGACCACGATGCGCAGCTCCGCCATGCCGGGCCGGGAGACCCTGGAGACGCTGGCGCTGTCGGGGGCGACGCTCGCCATCCACCTCTCCGCGCGGAACACCCGCTACGTCGAGGAGAGCCTGATTCCCCACTACGGCGCGGACTGCCCGGTGGTCATCGCGGTGCGCGTGAGCTGGCCGGACGAGCTGATCATCCGCTGCCGTCTGGACGCGCTGCATCGCACGGTGAAGTCCGAGCGCATTCGCCGCACGGCGCTGATCCTGGTCGGGCGGGTGCTGGCGTCCTCCGACTACTCCGACAGCAGGCTCTACGACCCCGGGCACTTCCACCTGCTTCGGCCGAAGAAGAGGCGACGGCCGGACCAGGGGTGAACGCGGCCGGCTGCTGCCCCGTCACCCATGAACGTCGGACGGAGGCGTTTCAGCTTCATGCGGGCATCGCCGGTGGTGAACCGCCGGCAGCGACCGCGACCGTCTCCGCCGCCGCATCCAGGGTGGCCGCTTCGGTCCGGCGGCCGCCTTCCACCGGAGACCACGTCGGTCTCCCGGTCTCCCATGGCCGCACCCATGGAATGCCTCGTGTCATTGCGACCCGACACTGCTGTCGAGTCACTCGACAAGTGTCGGATAGAGTCGTATCAGCTCCACGCGGACATCGTTCGGTGGTGGTCTGACAGGAGCGACATTTCATACGTGACCCGGCACTACCTGGTCGAGGCCAGCCAGCGCAGCGCCTCCTCGGCGGTCTCGACCCGGTCTCCCGGCTCCGGGTCGGGACGCGCGACCATGACCACCGGGACCCGCAGATGGCGTGCCGCCACGAGCTTCGGATACGTGGCGGCGCCACCGCTGTTCCTGCTCACCAGGAGCTCGACGCGGTGCCGGAGAAAGAGCTCCCGTTCCTCTCCGACCGAGAACGGCCCGCGGGCGGCGATCAGCTCCGACCGCGCGAGCGGCAGGGGCGCGGGCGGCGCATCGACCAGACGGACGAGGAACCTGCACGCCGGCAGCGCCGCGAAGGCCGCGAGGCCGCGCGCGCCCGTGGAGAGGAAGACGCAGCCGTCCCCCGACACCCGCGCCTTCGCGACCGCCCCGGCCGCCGCATCCAGGGTGGCCACCCCGGTCCAGCGGTCGCCGTCCACCGGCGACCACGCCGGTCTCCATAGCTGCACCCGCGGAATGCCTCGCGCCTCGCACGCCCGCGCCGCATGGCGGGAGATCGTCGCCGCGCAGGGATGGGTTGCATCGACGACCGCACGCACTCCCTCGTCTTCGAGGTACGCGGACAGTCCCTCGGCCCCGCCGAAGCCCCCCGTGCGCACACGGCCCGGCATCATCGCCGGGCGCCGGGTCCGGCCGGCGAGCGATGTGATCACGTCGAACTCCGCCCGGTGCTCCAGCCGCCGCGCGAAGCCGGCCGCCTCCCCGGTGCCGCCGAGGATGAGCACCCTGCGTCTCAAAACCCCTCCGACCGTCCCGCCGGCGCGCCCTGGCGGTCGAACACGATGACCTCGACCTCCGTCCCGCCGTCCAGCATCGCAAGCGCGTGACCGCGGGCCTCCCGCGCCACCCGATCGGCCAGCGGCAGGCCAGCGGCGCCCGCAGCCTGAAGGACCTGGTGCGCGGTGTTGGCGGACGCCACCTCGCGCACCAGGTCCGGCGCGCCGCCGAGGTCGCCCGTCCACGCGGCGAGCCGCGCCATGTCGACCTGGCTGCGCCCGGAGTGGAGGTCCATGTGCCCCATCGCGAGCTTGGAGAGCTTTCCGAAGCCTCCGCCGAGGGTGAGCCGCGGCACCGGACGGCGGCGCAGGTACTTGAGCAGGCCACCGGCGAAGTCCCCCATGTCGAGCATCGCGGTATCGGGCAGGCCGTAGAGCGCCTGGACCGCGCGTTCGGAGGTCGAGCCGGTGCAGCCCGCCACGTGCGTGTAGCCGGCCGCGACCGCGACGTCGATGCCGCGATGAATGGAGTGGATCCAGGCCGAGCAGGAATAGGGGACCACGACGCCGGTGGTGCCGAGGATCGAGACCCCGCCGACGATGCCCAGCCTCGGGTTCCAGGTCTTCTCCGCCAGCCGCTCGCCACCGGGGACCGAGATCTCGACGACCGCGTCGGGTCCGACTCCGGCCGCCGCCGCCACCTCCTCGACCACCGCGCGCATCATCCGTCTCGGGACCGGGTTGATGGCCGGCTCCCCGACCGCGACGGGCAGTCCGGGAAGGGTCACGGTCCCGACGCCGGCCCCGGCCCGGAAGACCACCCCTTCGCCGGCGCCGGCCCGGCGGACCATCGCGCAGACCAGCGCCCCGTGCGTCACGTCGGGGTCGTCGCCGGCGTCCTTGACGACGCCCGCAAGCGCGGAGTCCGCATCGAGCCGCTCGGTGGCGAGAGCGAAGGCGGGCCGCTGCCCCTTCGGCAGCGTGATGGTCACGGGATCGGGAAACTCGCCCGTGAGCAACGCGGTCCACGCCGCCCTGGTCGCGGCGGTCGCGCAGGCGCCGGTGGTCCAGCCCCGGCGCAGGGGAGCGGACGGTTTGCGAGCCATCCGGCATTGTAGACACAATGCCCGGCACCGCCCGGCGGAGACTGCTGGCCCGAACGCGGCGATGATGGCACGAAGAGGAGGGCTCCGGCCGTGAGCCAGGACCATTCAGGTGTCGCGGTCATTGGCCGCCCGACCGGAAGATCGCACGGTGACGGGCGGTCTCTCGGCATCGAAGGCCCGGACCGAGGGCCTGATGAACCGTTCGTCACGACTTCTGGAGAGCCCTGGCCGTGAGCCGCGGAATCATCATCGCCGCGCCCGGCTCGGGGAGCGGCAAGACCACCCTGACCCTCGCGTTGCTGAGATGCCTGCGCGAGGCGGGACTCTCCGTCGCCTCCGCCAAGGTGGGGCCGGACTACATCGACCCCGCCTTTCACGCCGCGGCGAGCGGGCGCGCCTGCCACAACCTCGACACCTGGTCGATGTCGGACCGCACCCTGCGGGCGTTGATCGCCGACCTGCAGCGCGACGCGGCCGCCGTCGTGGTCGAAGGGGTGATGGGCCTGTTCGATGGCGCCCCGGACGGTCGCGGCTCCGCCGCCGACCTCGCGCGCCGTACCGGCTGGCCCGTGGTGCTGGTGGTCGATGCCTCCGGCATGGCGGCGTCGGTCGCGGCGCTCGCGCACGGCTTCACCACCTACGACCCGGAGGTCGAGGTCGCGGGGGTCATCTTCAACCGCGCCGGCAGCGCGAGACACGGAGCGCTGCTGCGCCGTGCCATGCAGTCCTCGGGCATCCCGGTCTTCGGCTGCGTCACCCGCAGCGAACGCCTGGCGCTGCCGGACCGTCATCTCGGCCTCGTGCAGGCACGCGAGCACCCGGACCTGGAGGGGTTCCTCCAGGGAGCGGCCGGGCGCATCGGCCGGGAGGTCGACACCGAAGCGCTGCTGGCCGCGGCCAGGACGGCGCGCATCGAGCCGGCGGAGAACGGGCACGGCCTGCCGGCGCCCGGCCGGCGCATCGCGGTGGCGCGCGACGACGCCTTCGCCTTCTGCTACCCCTACGTGCTCGACGCGTGGCGCCGGGCCGGCTGCGAGCTGAGCTTCTTCTCGCCGCTCGCCGACGAGCCGCCGGCGGAGGAAGCGGACGCCGTCTATCTGCCGGGCGGATATCCGGAGCTGCATGCGGGCCGGTTGAGCGCGGCGGGCCGGTTCAAGTCGGGCCTGGCGCGTTGCGCGGAGCGTGGCGCCGTCGTCTACGGCGAGTGCGGCGGATACATGGTGCTCGGCGAGCGGCTCGTGGACGGCGACGGCGTCTCGCACCGGATGGCCGGGCTGCTGCCGGTGGAGACATCGTTCGCTTCACCGCGCCTCAGTCTCGGCTACCGGGAGGTAGCGCTGGCGGGAGACGGGGCGCTCGGACGCGAGGGCGCCCGCTTTCGCGGCCACGAGTTCCACTTCGCGTCGGTGCTCGCCCGGGCCCCGGTCCCGGCCCTGTTCCGAGCCTTCAACGCGGAGATGGAGCCGCTCGGCGATGCGGGCCTGCGGGTCGGCAGCGTGATGGGGTCGTTCGTGCACCTGATGGATGCGTGCGTCTGATGGACCGGTGCGGGGGCGACGGTTGCTCTCGCCGGAGTACGACCGGTGGCCCTGATGGATTCGTGCACCTGATGGACCGGCGCGAGGATGGGCGGAAGTGGTCGGTCCGAAAATGGTCGGAGCCACTCACGAAAGATCACTGTTGTCGTGGCCGGCCGCAAAGATGGTGAGACGGAGCTCTGCGTCGCCAAGCAGTTCGTACACGGGTGGAATTCCGGACAGCCGCCCGCTTCTCTCCAGAATGGCGGGCACGCCGTTGCCTCGGCGGTCCATCAGCGTCGTTCGTGGCGTATCCAGGCCCGGGATATCGACCGGGACCGGACATCGGGCAAGCAGACTGGTCAATGTTTCGTTGCGGCTCGCCTGGCGATAGGCGAGATCGTCGACGGTCATCGTGTTGGGCAGGTTTCCCGGCGAATACAGCTCGATACGGTCCGAAAACATGTGCAGCCGGATACGGGTTCCGTGCATCGAGTAGTCGCGATGCGCCACCGCATTCACGACAGCCTCGAAGACCGATGTCATGTCGTACTGCGGCTGATCGACCCGTCCCATCGTCTTCGTTGCGCGTACCTTCTGGTTCCGGGAGACGAACCTGCATGCGCCGGCCACCTGTTGATCGAGCGATCCCGTGATGTCCATGGCGTCGAGCTGATACCACCGTGATTCCAGCGCGCCTGGAACGTCTCTCCCCCGGTACGCTACCGCTTGGACATAGGCATACGGCAACCATCGTTCCGGCCGATCGGAACCCATCAGAATGCCGGTGACGGTAGGGTGTCGCTCGCCGTCGCTCGACTTCGCCAGCATACCCAGCTTGCGGGCAAGCGTCTCCAGGTCGTTCCGGGCTCCCTCGATGCGAAAGCGCTCGATGCAGTCGGGATCCAGCTCGCCGAACAACGCGCTGTGGACGGGTTGCTCGTCGAATCGAATCAGCCGTGACTGACTGCGTTGCTGATGCAGGCGGACGAGGTAGTCGGGCTCCATCCGCCGCTTCGAGCTTCCGACCCGATAGAGGTATCCGCCCGGACTCTCGTGAACGAACAGACCTGGCTGCACTTCGATGCGAACGACGGGTTGCTCTCGACCATTTGAATCCGGCAGCTCAAGCCGTTCGATCACGGGATGGAGCGGCGGCTTGATCGAGTCCTGCACGATCTCCACTACGTACCGCTCGACCGCATCGAGTCGATCCAGCGGAACGCCGATGACCTCGTGTGTCCGGTCGTCGACCCCGAGCACGAACACGCCGCCCCGGCTGTTGGCGAAGGACGCCAGCTCGTCCGCCAGAGAGTCGCGGTGCGGCGCCTGAACCCTGCTTCCGGCAAACCGGACATCCTTGTACTCGAGGAACGCATCCTCCCCGAGTCGAATCTTGGCCTGAAGCTCCTTCCTGCTGTCAAACATGGACTGGGTCCCGACCCAATCGACGGTAGCGACGTTCGAATGCCTCACGTCCACCTTCCATCACCCGGCAAACCTCCTCGCGCAAGGATGCTTCCTGCAAGGAGCCTGCTTGCACGACCCGGCACTGTCCTCCTCGAAATTCGAGCACATGCAGCATCTCGGCATCACCGTTCACGACGATGTTCGGATTGTGCGTCACGACGATGATCTGCCGCCGTCGCTTGTTTTCCCGCATCTGCCGCACGACGAGGTCGTAGATCAGGTGGTTGTCGAGATCGTCCTCGGGTTGATCGAGCACCAACGGCTCGTCGCCGTGGGCAAGCAGGAAGGCCAGCATCGCCGCTGAACGCTCGCCATCGGACGCCTGCACGATAGGATGGAAGTCGGTTCCTTCACCCGTGCGGCTGTACTCCACCTGCAAGGCGTCCTCGGGGAACCATGTCAGCAGCTTGTCCAGAAATCCCGGCGAACGGCCGCATTCCCGCGCGAGATAGTTGTTGAAGTGTCCACCGAACTCTTCCTGTCCCGCACATGCGGCGGCGAGACGATCCTTCAGCGCCTGGATTCGAGCCTCGACTCTCCGCGCATCGGGTTCCGTCGGGCTCTCCGTCAGATCGTCGAGCAGGTCTGCAACGCATCCGCGGTTCCCGCCATCGCCATCCGTTGCCAGGATGTCTCCCTCGAAGCGGTCGTCCAGAACGTTCAGTGCTTCGCGCAACGAGCTTTCGACTACCCGAGGGTCATTCCCGTACCTCTGGAGCCCGATGCGCACGAAGCGATTGTTCGCCAGGGTTCCGGTCAGGAAATTATCCCGTGCAGCGCTCACTTCGCGGCGGGCAGCCAGCACCATTTCAAGCAACGCTTTCGATTGAAGGCACAGCCTGGCGCGTGTTTCCGCCAAGGAGTTCAGAGCTTCCAGATCAGTGTCGAGCGATTGCCGTTCACTGGTCAGACGACCGTATTCATTCGGATCGGTGACGCCTTCCGTACGCAGTGCCTCGACCAGACTCCTGTACTGCCTGTCGGCGTCATCCACCGTGGCCTGCCACATGCTGCTCGTCAGCACGCCGCGCTGCTTCGCGACGACGTCGTGCAGGTTCCTTGCGGCGTGGCTCAACGTCCGACTCGCGTCGCGGACCCCGTCGGCCAACGAGCCGATAATCGAGATCGCCTGCTGGTCCTCCTGCAAGGCTCTATCGAACGACCCCTCTGACAGATCCTCCGGTACCATTGTCGAGACAGCTTCTTCGATGCGGACTGCGGCCGCTTCCGTCACCTCGAAGTGCCGATCCACTTCTCGACCCTGGCGGCTACGGGTACGGTACGCGGTCAGGATCGACGTATGTCCCGATTCCTCGAAGCGCTTCAACTTGCGTTCGACATCATCTCGCTTGACCACGATGTCGTCACGGCGGGCCAGTGTAACTTCCATCTCCCGAATCCGCGCGCGCACGGCCAGAAACGCATTGCATGCTTCTTCCAGCTTGCTGTGGAACACGTCCACACCTGCCGCCTCGTCGATCACCTGCAACAACGCTTGCTGGTTCTCACCGGCCAATTCGGCGATCTGACCCTGACTCAGGATCCGGATCGGGAAGCGGTCTGGCGGTATGGATGACGACTTCCATTGAAGATCGTCCATGGCTTCTTCCACAACGGGGGCGGAACCGCCCTGGCGCCAATGAACGCGGTGGCGAACTCCGTCCCGCGTCACGGTCCAGCGGATCGCCGTATCTCTGGTCAGTCCACCTGTCTTCATGCGACTCTCCGGAACCTGGTCGAATCGTTCGAAGGTCAGGCGAGGCGTACTGTGGCCATCGAGGTGTCGAAGCTCGGGTCCGCGCCCCGAAGCCAGCCGCAGCGCATGGATGACCGTGGACTTGCCGGTACCCCGCCCACCCACCAGGGCGTTGAGCCAGGGACTGAACGCAAGCCTTGTCGAAGTGCCGCGTCCCATGTAGCGCGCGCCCTCGACCTCGATCGCTTCGATGCAATGTGCCGGCGGAGAGAAGGGATCGAACGACCCGGGTTCGTCGCTGCGCCGGATCGAAAAACCCTGTCCATCCAGCAACGCCAATCGCAGGCCCTCGAGCGAGGGCTTCGCCATCTTGACCCAGGTGTAATGGGAGCCTGGAAAGCGGTGGCCGGGTCCGCCGGCAGGATGGTGGGAGTCCGAACCGAGAATCTCCGCCCAGGAAAATCTGCGCTGGAGGTAGAGCGGGGACCGCCCGGATTCGCGGTCCACGATCTCGATCGCGAATAGTCCGCCCGCATCGAGCAGAGGCCCCAACGTGTTTCCGGGCAATTGCCACGCACCGGACGGCCCGTCGACATGGGCGAGAATGGGGACGGCGCCGGCCTTGCAGATGGCCTCCACAACTCCAATGGGCGCCTCCTCCGCTGCAAGACCGCTCTCCCCGGGGGAGCCGCGGTAACCGACATCTCCAAGCAACCTGTTGATATCCGAGGAACCCTTGTCCGTGTCGAACAAGGCAAGGACGTGGATGTTGCCGTTGGCGCTGATTTCTACTCCGGGAAACAGGTAGAGCGGCCGGAATTCGTCATGCTCCTCCTCTTCCATACTCAAGAGCGCTGACTTCAGTCGTTCGATCCACTCCCCGGAGTTGTGATCCGTGACCGCCACGCAGTCCATGTCGGCGCGCATGAAGCCGAGGAGCCAGTCCTCGGGCGTGATTCCGCGCAAGGCAGCCTGATCGCTTCCCTTCCCATAGTCCACGGACGCAGGCGTGTGGGTATGGAAGTCGAACTTCCACCAACGTGATCCTGGGTAGGGCCACTCATGTCCCGTGCCGGTGGTCATTGCAGCCCGGGTTTCGAGCGTGAACGGATCGTCAAATACTCTGTCAGTTTCATTCGCATCATCTTCAAGTATTCACCGGTGGGTACGATAGCTGACAGCCACCACGGACACGGACTCCGTTTTCGCCTCGGCGCGGTCACGCTCCGATTCATCGATGCGGCTTGCTGCGGCGCATCTGACGTGATCGGCGATTCCTCCCGGAGTCATTGGTCCGATCGTCCTCCGGCGCTCTGCTGGTCGGTCTCGGGCAAATGAACGTTGTCCATACGCTCCCAGGCGCCCGTTCGAGTGCTAGACAACGCCCGCTTCCGTTCTTTGGCGACGCATCCCGCGGGACCGTCACCCCCCGACCGACGGATGCAGGTACTGCGTGACCAGCGCGGCGGCAATGCCGATGACCACCGCCAGCGGAGGCAGCTCCATCAGCCCGCGCAACGCGCCGCGGCCCGTGAACGGGATGAAGGCCGTCGCGGCGTGGAACCGCTCGAACTGCGGGTCGCCGTCGGCCAGCTTGCGGCGGTCCTGGTGCCAGGAGCCGACGAGGACGAACAGGACGATTCCGCCGAAGAATGCGACGTCGCTGGCAAACCCGTTGGCGACGAGGTGCGCGAGGGCCCAGATGCCCATGCCCATGAAGAGCGCGTGGCGCGTGATCCGATGCACGCCGCGCGGCTCGGCGACGGGCGCTCCACCGAGCGATGCCGGGCTCGGGGTCATCATCCCGGCCACGGCCAGCACGAAGCCGACCACGTTCGCGAGCACGAGCACGAGCTCGACCCCGCCGGAGACCGGCACGGACCACAGCAGCGGTCCCGTGTGGAGGTGCGTGAAGTAGTAGTAGAGGAGCGGCGCGAAGAACGCCAGAGCGACAATGGAGTACACGGCGAGGAACCGCCGGTCCCCGAGCCGCGCCACCAGCGAGGCCCGAATCGACCGGCTCGAGAGCAGCATGTGGCTCGCCGCGAAGAGCAGCAGGAGAACGACGATAATGGCGGTGTCTTTCATCGGACCATCTCCAGTTCATGTCTCGGAATCGTGGACGAGGCGCTGGCGTGCGTGCTTGAGCTGCGA
This sequence comes from Gammaproteobacteria bacterium, assembly GCA_965202735.1. GTDB lineage: Bacteria > Pseudomonadota > Gammaproteobacteria > HK1 > HK1 > HK1. Next base: position 3,124,624 of record OZ241844.1, on the reverse strand, counting down.
GCGCCGGCGCTTGTCCTCCAGCCGGCGCCGCTTCGATGTCACGCTCGGCTTCGTGGGCCTTCGCGGCTTCACCGGCGCCGCGGCTCGGCGCACGAGCGAGACGAGCCGCTCCAGCGCGTCCTCCCGGTTGCGCTCCCGGGTGCGGAACCGATGCGCGCTGATGACGATCTCGCCGTGCTTCGTCGCCCGCGTCCCCGCGAGCTCCAGCAGGCGCTCACGCACGTCCTCGGGAAGCGATGGCGAGCCGCGCGCGTCGAAGCGGAGCTGCACCGCGGTCGCCAGCTTGTTGACGTTCTGGCCGCCGGGTCCGGGGGAACGCACGAACTGCTCGCTCACCTCGTCGTCGGCGAGGCTGATGCGTTCGTCGACGAAGATCGCCATGCGCGGTTCCGTCCCGACAACTCCGGCCCCGTGCATCGGGCATGCGCTGCGCGCCGGAATTCGGAATGCCGCGATGCACGTGCGAGGCGCCTGCCCGGAAGTGTACATCCCGCGCCGCTCGCCGGACCCGGAGGAGCCGGTCACACTTCCCCGCTCAGGGACAGGAGCAACTGGGGCGCGGTCGCCGGCGCGGGTATCGACACCCACTTCCCCACCCACGGACAGGAGCAACCCCCCCGATGACCCGTATCGCCGCCATCGAAGCCCTCCACTACCGCATCCCTCTTCCCGTCGTGATGTCGGACTCGACCCACGGCGACATCAGCCACTCCGGGCTCGTCGTGGCGCGGGTGCGGGATGCCGGCGGTGCGGAGGGCGTCGGCTACACCTACACCGTCAACGACATCGGATCGCGCGCGATCCACGCCCTGATCGAGTACGACCTCGCCCCGCTGCTTGCGGGCGAGGACGCCCGGGACATCGACCGGCTGTGGGACCGCATGTGGTGGCATGTGCACTTCTGCGGGCGGGGCGGCGCCACCGCGTTCGCCATCGCGGCCATCGACATCGCGCTGTGGGACCTCGAAGGACGGCGGCGCGGCGAGCCGCTGTGGCGGCTGCTCGGCGGGCATCGGCGCAAGGTGCCGGCCTACGCGGGCGGCATCGACCTCCACTTCACCCTCGATGCGCTCCGCGAGCAGACCCGCGGCTTTCTCGATCGCGGTTTCGGAGCGATCAAGATGAAGGTGGGACGCGACCGGCTGTCGGAGGACGTGGAACGGGTGGCGGCCGTCCGCGAGATGGTCGGGCCGGACTTCCCGCTGATGGCGGACGCGAACATGCGCTGGCGGGTCCACGAGGCGATCGCGGCGGCGCGCGCGCTGGCTCCCTTCTCCCTCGTCTGGCTGGAAGAGCCGATCATCCCCGAGGATGTGGACGGCCTCGCGCGGGTGGCGGTGGAAGGAGGCGTGCCGATCGCGACCGGCGAGAACCTGCACAGCGTCCACGAGTTCGAGCAGACCATCGCGCGGGGGCGGGTGAGCTTCCCCGAGCCCGATGCGGCGACCCTGGGCGGCATCACCCCGTGGCTCCGGGTGGCGCGTCTCGCCGAGGCCCGCAACCTGCCGGTGACCTCGCACGGCATCCACGACATCCACGTGCACCTGCTCGGCGCGGTCCCCAACGGCTCGTGGCTGGAGTTCCACGGCTTCGGGCTCGAGCGCTTCCTGGCCGAGCCGCTGCCGCTCGAGGAGGGCTGCGCCATCGCCCCGGACCGTCCGGGACACGGTGTCGAGCTCGACTTCGACGCCCTCGCCGCGCACCGTGTCTGAACGTCCATGTCATGTCTTCTTCCCGCGCACTTCATCCTGCGACTTCGACGCCCTCGCCGCGTATGGAAGATGAAGGAGTCTCTCGGCGTCAGGAATCGCTTCCGCCCGGGTCCTCGTCCGTTCCTTCGACCGCCCGGGTGAGCTCGTCCATGCGTCTGGCGATGTAGTCCCGCTTGAACGACGGGAGCTCGTAGGCCCAGCCCCGCCACCGCGCGTTCAGCCGCTCGGCCTCGGTCCGGACCTCGTCGAGCGGGCGGAGCGCCCCCGGTGTGTCCTCCGATGCCGGGCCGGGCCCGCCGCCGGACGCGGCGGCGCCGGCTCCGCTCGTATCGGCATCGGCACCGGACGCGGCGGCGTCGGCTCCGCTCGCATCGGCCTCGGCGCCGGACGCGGCGGCGTCGGCTCCGCTCGTATCGGCCTTGGCACCGGACGCGGCGGCGTCGGCTCCGCTCGTATCGGCCTTGGCACCGGACGCGGCGGCGCCGGCTCCGCTCGCATCGGCCTCGGCACCGGACACGGCGGCGCCGGCTTCCGCCGCCTCCCCGGGCAACCCCTCCTCGACCAAGCCTTCGTCGACCAGCTCCTCGTCGACCTCGGCGCGCAGCCTCACCCAGGCTTCGCCGTCGCGCATGACGGAGTCGAGGTGCACGCGCAGCCCGTCGAAGGTCGCGACCTGCACGCGCTTGTCCGGGGAGCCGGCGAAGTCCAGCTCGGACACCGGCGCCACGTCCTCGAAGCGCAGGTCTTCGAGGAAGCGCCCGATGTCGTTGATGCGGTACCGGGAATCGACCTCCCGGCCCTCGGGAACGTCCCGCAGCACGAAGTCGTTGTCGGCCGGGAGCGGCTTGTCCACCGCGACGACCGCACCGTCCGCGTGGGAGACCTCGACGCCGCGCAGGCGCTCGCGATCGATGCGCGCGACCCTGCGGTCCAGCCAGTCGATGATGTGCCGTCCGCCGGGGACCGAGCCTTCGACCAGCCACGCCAGCGGATCGTCGCCGATGCGGATGTAGAGCTCGGTGCGGCCGGCATCGGACTTCGAGGGCCGGCGGTCTCCGAGCACCCAGCGGGCGAGCGCGGCGCCCGACGCGTCCTCGAGGACGAACCCCACCGACCTCGCGTCCTCGCCGGACGGGTCCTCGAGCCACAGCTTCGGGTAGCGCTCGGGGTTGCTCGTCTTCGGCTCGATCCGCTTCATCCCCGCCGCGCCGACGAGCAGCCTGTGCACCCGGTCCGGGTCGGCCGGGTGCCGCTCCTTCTCTTCCACGACCCAGGCGTCACCGTCGCGCGCCAGGGTGAACGTGCCCTCGCTACCGGTCACCCGCACCCGCGCCACCGCGTTCACCTGCTCCAGCAGCGTCGGAAAGACGGTGTCGCCGCCCGGCTCCGCCGGAGCCGGCCCGCGCTCGACGAACAGCACCGCGCCGACGGCGACCAGGGTCACGACCGCGAGCACCAGAACCGCACGAGCACCACGCATCGACCGTATCCTCCTCTGCCGGGCGCCTGCGCCGTCGCCGCACCTGCGCCGTCGCCGCACCTGCGCCGTCACCGCGCCTGCGCCGTCACCGCGCGCTGCCGTCGCCGGAGCTGTATCAGGCCCGCCACCATTCCGGCGAGGCCGATCAGGATCGGCACCAGCCCGATGTTCGCGAACTTCAGCCACGCCTCCAGCGCCTCGATGTCCGCGCGAAGCTGCCGCCGCACCTCGCGAAGCTCCTTGCCGATCCGCACCCGCTCCTGACGGAACCTGACCAGCTCGTCGCGCTGCGCGTCGGTGAGGACGAGCGCGTCATTGCCCTGACTGCTCTCCTCCAGCTCCACGAGCCGGCGCTCGGTCTCCTCCAGCTCGGCGATCAGCTCCTGCTCCTTCGCGCGAAAGTCGCGCTCGGCCTGCTGCCTGAGCGCCACCACCCGGGTGAACGGCCGGGTGAACGTGCCGCGGTTGCGCACGCTGATGAGGTCGCCGGAGCCGGTGAGGTTGTCGAGGGCGTTGATCACCAGCGTGCCGTTGGCGGCGCCCGGGATCGCGATCCGGCTGCCGAGGAACTCCTGCACCACCACCCAGAACCGGTCCGCGAGCATGTCGGCGTCCGCCACCACGATGATCTGGGCGTCCTCGACCGATTCCGGCAGGTGCGTCGGCCCGGCTTCGGTGCCGGCCCCGACCCCAGCCCCGGCCCCGGCCCCGGCCCCGACCCCGACCCCGACCCCGGCCCCGGCCTCGACCCCAGCCCCGGCCCCGACCCCAGCCCCGGCCCCGGCCCCGGCCCCGACCCCGACCCCGACCCCGGCCCCGGCCTCGACCCCAGTCCCGGTTCCGACCCCAGTCCCGGTTCCGGCCCCAGCCCCGGTTCCGGCCCCAGCCCCGGTTCCGACTCCAGCCCCGGCGCCGACCCCAACCCCAGCCCCGGCCCCGGCCCCGGCCCCGGCCCCGGTGCCGGCTCCAGCCCCGGTTCCGACCCCAGCCTCGGCGCCGGCGCCAGCGCCGGCGCCGGCATCCTCCTCGCCGGCCGTCTCGCTGGTGTCCTCCCCCTCGGACGGCTCACCCGCCGGACGTCCGTCCGGGAACGCGGTGCGGACCTTGCCGGAGATGCGCGCCACCACCGTATAGGGGCGATCCTGCGGGACATAGTCGTCGAGCAGATCGCGCGGGTCCGTGGTCACCGCCGCGACCTGTGCGATCGTGAACTGCGCGGCGCCGGACGTGGTGGTCACGAGCGGCGTGAACGTGGTCGTCGCCCCCGGCGCGGGCTCGAGGTATCCCGGGGTGCCGAACCCGAGGTTGGCGAGGTTGCCGGTGACGATGTCCTCGTGGTCGAAGGTGGTCGGGGTGATGTTCATCCACACCGGGTAGTCGAACGTCAGGATGCGCCCGCCCTGCTCCATGCGCACCTTGAGCGCGAGCGCCAGATCCGCCACCACGTCCTGGCCGAGGGTCACGCCCCAGGCGGCGAGCAGCTCGTCGATCCCGGAGCGGCGCGACGCCATCGGCTGCATCATGCCGCCGGCCATCGCCATGGCGTCCTGCTGGGCCTCGGAGTACGGGTCGGCGAACGCGACGACCCTGCCGCCGCCGAGCACGTACTGGTCGATGGCGTAGAGCGCCTCGTCCGGCAGGGTCCGGGGATGGACCAGCATCAGGACGTCGATGTCCTCGGGGACCTCGTCGAGGCCCGGATGCAGCGAGCGCAGCTCGAAGAGCTGGCGGATCTGGTCGACCACCATCCAGGGCGGCGCGCCCATGCCGGGCATCGCGGCCTGCATCGCCGGCCCCTGCCCCTCGACGGGGAGCGAGCTCAGCAGTCCCACGACCTTCCGCTTCGGGCTCGAGAGGTTGTGGACGAGCCTGGTCACGTCGTACTCGAGGAACTGCTCGCGCTCCGCCGCGAAGAACGGGATCGTTTCCTCGTCGTCGACGGAGTTCGTTCCCACGAGACCGAAGTAGAAGATCCCCTCGTCGAGCCCGAGCGGCACGCCGCGCAGCCCATGCCCGACCGCCCGGTCCTCCTCGTCGGAGAACGGCTCGGGGTCGATCACGTGCAGGGTCAGCCGGTCACCCGCGATACGCCCGTACTCCTCCAGCAACGCCCGCACGCGGTCGGCGTAGCCCCCGATCCCCGGGACCCGCTCCAGCTCGCGCTTCGAGAGATAGAGCCGCAGGGTCACCGGCTCGTCGAGGCTGGTGAGGATGCCGCGGGTGCCTTCCGACAGGGTGAACAGGCGGTGCTCGGTGAGATCGATGCGGGCCGGGCCGAGGAGCCGGCTCGCGAGGATGTTGACCGCGAACAGCAGCACCACGGCGAGCACGACCCCGGTGGTGGTCATCATGCGGCTGGTCATGCGCGGCTTCTCCTGCGTGCCCGTGCGTCCGGCGTCGTCGTCGGCATCGTCCCGCGCGGCCCTCGCGCAGCCCTCAGGCAGCCTTGCGCCACTCGATCACCACCGCGTTGACGAACAGCCAGAACACGATGAGAGAGACGAAGTAGACGATGTCGCCCGCCTGGAGCACGCCCTTGCCGATGGCCTGGAAGTGGGTGAGGAAGCTGAACGAGCGGACCGCGTCCACCACGATTTCCGGGGCGATCGCGTCGACGAACTCGAGCACCAGCGGGAAGCCGCTCAGCACGAAGCCCAGGCACACCACGCCGCTCACCACGAAGGCGATGACCTGGTTGCGGGTCAGCGCGGAGATGCACGAGCCGATGGCGAGGAATGCGCCGGCCATCAGCAGGCTGCCGAGGTAGCTCGCGAGGATGACCCCGTTGTCGGGGTCGCCGAGGTAGTTGACGGTGATCCAGATCGGGAAGGTGAGCGCCAGCGCAATCGCGGTGAACAGCCACGCCGCGAGGAACTTCCCGATCACCGCCTGGCCCATGGTCACCGGCAGGGTGAACAGGAGCTCGATGGTGCCGGCCCGGCGCTCCTCGGCCCACAGCCGCATCGCGAGGGCCGGGATGAGGAAGAGGTAGAGCCAGGGGTGGAACTGGAAGAAGGCCCGGAGGTCGGCCTGCCCGCCTTCGAAGAAGTTGCCGATGTAGAACGCGAAGATTCCGCTCAGGAACACGAAGATGGCGAGGAAGACACAGGCGATCGGGGTCCCGAAGTAGCCGGCGAGCTCGCGCCTGCAGATGGTCCACACGTTAGCCATCGCTGGCGTCCTCCTTCCCGGCTCGTACAGGAACTTCGGCGGCAAGGCATGGCCCGGCCCGCATGTCAGCCATCGCCCGAGCCCTCCCGCCCGGTGGTGATCGCCCGGAACACGTCGTCGAGCCGGCCCCGCTCGACGCGCATCCCGGTCACCCGCCACCCTTCGGCATGGGCCGCGGCGCCGACCGGGCCGGCGAGCGGCGCGGCGCCGGCCGGAAGCAGGAGCAGCTCCAGCGCGCCGCCGGACCGCGAGACCACCTCGGCGCACGACACGTCGGGAATCGACCGGAGCTTCTCCACCACGCGGCCCACCGCGACGTCGTCCGGGTCGGCGAGCGCCAGGGAGAGCCTCAGCGCGTTGTGCATCCGCGATCGGCGGAGCAGCTCTTCCGGGGTCCCGTCGCTCACGATCCGCCCGTTCGCGATGATCGTCGCCCGCGTGCACACCGCATCGACCTCTTCGAGGATATGGGTGGAGAGGACGATCACCTTCTCCTCCGACATGCCTCTGATGAGGGAGCGCACCTCGTGCTTCTGGTTGGGGTCGAGACCGTCGGTGGGCTCGTCGAGGATGAGGATCCGGGGGTCGTGGAGAATGGCCTGGGCGAGTCCGACCCGCCGCTTGAACCCCTTCGACAGCGTGTCGATCGGCATCTGCAGGACCGATTCCAGGCTGACCTTCTCCACCACGCCGTCGATGCGGCGGTCGGCATCGGCGCCCCTGAGCCCGCGCACTCCGGCGATGAACCGCAGGAACCCGCGGGTCGTCATCTCTCCGTAGAGCGGCGCCCCCTCGGGCAGATAGCCGATCCAGCGCTTGACCTCCACCGGATTGGCCGCGATGTCCACACCGCCGATGCGGATCGTGCCCCGGTCCGGCGCCAGGAAGCCCGTCACCATCTTCATGGTGGTCGACTTCCCCGCCCCGTTCGGCCCGAGGAAGCCGAGCACCTCTCCGCGCCCGACGCTGAAGGAGACGTCGTCGACCGCGGTCAGCGCACCGAACCGTTTCGTGATGTTGCCGATCTCGATCATGCTCGTCTCGATCATGCCCGCCGGCATGCTCGCCGGGGCTCCCGCGCGCTTCGTCCCCGGAGCGGAGCGGGTGCAGGCCAGTGCGTCACGCTCGCCGGCCGGGTCCCGAGCCCTGCCCCTGGCGCGGCCGGGTGCGGGAGCCGCCCGCGCGGCCTCCGGGGGCCGTCCCGAGCTTCACCCCGGCGGGCCGGGTGCGGGGACCCCAAAGAATGCCGCATCGCCGTTCCGGAGCTTCACCCCGGCGCGGCCGGGTGCGGGACGTGCCGGACGCGACCATGCTCAATGGGGGTCTGTCGACGCATTTCAACCCCGAATGGTCACGGAGACGGGCGGGGGTGTGCGTCCGGTTCGTGGCGCTCCCGGGATCGGACTCCCGGGATCGGAGGATGTCCCTCCCTCGCGCACAAGGGCGGGATGTCCCCGACTCCAGGGTCCCCGACTCCAGGGTCCCCGACTCCAGGGTCCCCGACTCTAGGGTCCCCGACTCCAGGGTCCCCGACTCCAGGGTCCTCGATTCCGGGGTCCTCGATTCCGGGGTCCCCGATTCCGGAGGCTCCCGATTCCGGGGCTCCCGATTCCGGGGGCTCCCGGAACCGAAACGAGGGACCTCGTGCATCGGACGTACACCCCCCGATGACAGGACACCCCGATGGCAGGACGGGCGGCGTACGATTGAAATCTCCCGCGGAGCCCGCAAGTGTGCGTGAGTTCCACCGAGGCCCGACACTATGGAAGGTGGTCGAAACAGAGTCGCCGACTGTCCCCGGAAGAGATCCAGTTCCTGCGAATGGTGCGTGCGACACGTGGCAAGGTAATTCGAGTCAGCGTCCCATGGAGACTCGGCTCAACCGCGAAGATCCAGGGCCCCCGAGGAGTCCGGAGCGGCCGTGCGCGCGGCGATGGGGAGCCGCCGGCGCGCTGGTCGCGGCATGCGTCCTCGCCGCCGGCGCCGCGCACGCGGCGGCGCCGCTGCCGTTGCGCGACGGGGTCCCGACCCTCGCCCCGCTGCTCCGCGACGTCACCCCCGCCGTGGTCAACATCTCGGTCGCGACCATGGTTCCCCGGCGCCACAACCCCCTGTTTCGCGACCCGTTCTTCCGCCGCTTCTTCGACCTGCCGGACGACGCCCCGGCGCGGCGGCGTCAGAGCGCCGGCTCCGGGGTGATCGTCGACGCCGGCCGCGGCTACGTGCTGTCCAACCACCACGTGGTCGCTGGCGCCGACTCCGTGACCGTCACCCTGAAGGACAATCGCCGCTTCGAGGCCGAGGTGCTCGGCAGCGATTCGGGGACCGACATCGCATTGCTCCGGATCGAGGCCGAAGGGCTCGCCGCGCTCCCGATGGGCGACAGCGACGCGCTGGAAGTCGGCGACTTCGTCATCGCCATCGGCAACCCCTTCGGGCTCGGGCAGACCGTCACATCGGGGATCGTCAGCGCGCTCGGGCGCGCCGGGATCAACGTCGAGGGCTACGAGGACTTCATCCAGACCGACGCGTCGATCAACCCGGGCAACTCGGGCGGCGCGCTGGTGAACCTGCGCGGCGAGCTGGTCGGCATCAACACCGCGATCATCGGGCCGTCGGGCGGGAACGTGGGCATCGGGTTCGCGGTGCCCGTCAACATCGCGACCGCGGTGATGGACCAGCTCGCGGAGCATGGCGAGATGCAGCGCGGGCGGATCGGGGTCGCGATCCAGGACCTCACGCCCGACCTGGCCGAGGCGCTCCGTGTCGACATCGAGCGAGGCGCGCTCGTCTCGCGCGTGGAGTCGGGCTCACCGGCCGAGGCCGCGGGGATCCAGGCCGGCGACGTCATCGTCGCGGTGGGCGGCTCGCCGGTGGAGGGCTCGCGCGACCTCAGGAACTCCATCGGACTGGTCCGGGCCGGCGAGAAGATCGAGGTCGAGGTCCGGCGCGAGCGGCGCCGCATCCGGCTTGCCGTGCGGGTCGGCGATGCGCCGGCCGGCGCCGCCGGCGCGGTGGACGTCCCCTCCGCGCTCGAGGGGGCGACGCTGCGCGACCTGGAGCAGGGCGATCCGGCGCATGGCCGCATCGAGGGGGTCATCGCCGCGGAGGTGGCGCGCGGGTCCCGCGCCGCGCGCAACGGCATCCGGCCCGGCGACGTCATCGTCGCGGTGAACCGGCGCCGCGTGCGCGACGCCGGGGAGCTCGCGAGGGCGTTCGAGCGGGCCGGCCCCGTGCTCGCGCTCAACATCGTGCGCGGCAACGGCCAGCTCTTCATCGTGATCCGCTGACCGCGCGAGCTGCGGGACGAGGCCCCGGGGCCCGGCCCGGCACGGCCCGGATTCCGGGCTGGATTCCGGCCTGCCGGCCGGCGAGGAGCAGGATATAATCGCGGGCACTTCCCGCTCCCCATCGGCTCCCCATGACGGCAACTCTCTTTCACATGGTGTCCGGCGGCGCCCGTCCGGTCGCGCCGTACAGCCATGCGGTCGAGGCGGACGGCTGGGTCTTCCTCACCGGACAGATCCCGAACCACCCGGACGACGATGCGCGGCCCTTTCCGCCGGGCATCGAAGACCAGACGCGGCGCGTGATGGACAACCTCGTCATCGTCCTCGAAGGCGTCGGGCTCGGGCTCGCGGACGTGGTGGCCGGCCGCGTCTTCCTCACCCGTTTCGAGGACGACTACGCGCGGATGAACGAGGTGTACCTGTCGTACTTCCCGCCGGACCGCCTGCCGGCGAGGACCTGCATCGGCGTGACCGCGCTGGCGCGCGGCGCCCGCATCGAGATCGACTTCATCGCGCGCCGGCCGGGCTGAGCCGGGACGGCGCCCGGACGGCATCGCCACCCCGCGACCGACGCTCGACGCTGTGCCCGCTTCCCGCGCTGTCCGCAATGGCGAACGTCGCGGCGGAATCCGTCTCCTTCCCGTCGAGCTTCCCGCCCCGCCCCAGCACCCGCTCCGCAATCAGCGATTCCCGCTGGCGCGGGAACAGGTCCTCGAGATCCCCTCGCCCGGGCGCTCTGGCGGTCGAAATCGCCCCGGAATCCCCCCGCGGCACGGCCTCTCCGGGCGTTGACGGGAATTGCTGTTCCGCAATGGTCAACGTCGAGGCGCAATCCGTCTCCCGTTCCGGGACGCCCGAACGCATCCCCGTCGGCGTGAGCAGTTGCCTGCTCGGCGAGACGGTGCGCTACGACGGCGGACACAAGCACGACCGTTACGTGACCGGCACGCTCGGGCGGTACTTCGAGTACGTCGCCTGGTGTCCCGAAGCGCTGGCGGGGCTCGGCGTGCCGCGCCCTCCCGTCCGGCTCTCCGGGGACCCCGGCGCGCCTCGCGCGGTGCGGGTGGCCGATGCCTCGGTCGACGTCACCGAATCGCTGCTCGCGGTCGCCCGCGAGGCGGCGCCGCGGATGGAGGCGCTGCGCGGCTACATCTTCAAGCGCGGCTCGCCGAGCTGCGGCATGGCGAGGGTCAAGGTCCACGGCGCGCCGGGGAAGTCCCCGCGGATGGGGCAGGGGGTGTTCGCGCGCGCGGTCATGCAGGCCCATCCGCTGCTCCCGTGCGAGGAAGAGGGCCGGCTGAACGATGCGTCGCTTCGCGAGAGCTTCGTCGAGCGCGTGTTCGCCCGCGACCGGTGGATCCGGGCGATGGCGGCCGGATGCACGCCGGGCCGGGTGGTCGCGTTCCACACCCGGCACAAGCTCCTGCTGCTCTCGCACAGCGAGGTCCACTACCGCGCCGCCGGCCGGCTCGTCGCGGACGCGGGCCGGCGCGACCGGGACCGGCTCGCGCGCGAGTACCTCTCGATCTTCATGGAAGGGATGTCGCGCCGCGCCACGCGCCGGCGCCACGCCAACGTCCTGCAGCACCTCGCCGGGTACCTGAAGCGCTCCATCGAGGCCGGCGACCGGCGCGCGCTCGCCGACGTCATCGAGGAGTACCGGACCGGGACCGTGCCCCTGGTGGTGCCGGTCCGGTTCCTGCGTCACCACTTCGGCCACGCCCCGGACCGCTACGTGGAGATGCAGCACTACCTGGAGCCGTATCCCGACGACCTCGGGCTCAGGAACCACCTCTGACGGCCGGTCAACGGCAGGTGTCCTCGGGCGGCAATTCCCGCCAGGTCGGACGTACACCCTGCGCAGATGTCATCGGCGGGGCATGACGGCCGGTGCGGGTCGGTCAGGCCGCCGGCGCCGGCCCGCCGTCGACGCCATCGCACGAGACGCCGAGGAAGTCGAGGAGGGTGGGCGCGATGTCCACCGCGCTCGTCGGCGCCTCGATGCGGCGGGCAGCGCCGGAGCCGTCGTCGACGACGAGCACCGGGTTCGTCTCGTAGCGGCCGAGCCCGCCGTGCTGGCCGCGCCCCGGCGCGTCGACGCTCGAGAACCGGCAGGCCGCGACATGCGAGATCCCCGGGACGCCGAACCGGTTCGGCGCATCGCGTCCGGCCATCGCGAACGCGATCGCGAGGCCACCGTCCTCGCGCTGCCCCACCTCGGCCAGCGCGGCGCCCGCGAACACCGGGCCGCACCAGGGCTGCCGTTCCAGCCAGTCGACGATGTCGTCGCGGCGCGGCGAGGCGTCCTCCGCCAGGTAGACGAGCGCCCCCATGCCGCTCGACGCGAAGACGACGTCGGTCGACTCGGCGCCGGCCTTGAGCCCCGCCTCGATCATCAGGGCCTCGACCGGGACGACCCGGTCGGTCGTCTCGTGACCATGGTCCGAGCACACCACGAGCAGCACCTCCTCGCCCCGATCGCGCATGCGGCCGACGGCGGCGACGACCTCCGCGACGTTCGCGTCCGCGGCCCCGACCAGCGCGCGATGCTCGTCCGAGCCGAGCTCCATGACGTGCTGGGAGTGGTCGGGCTCGCAGAGCCAGAGCATGTGCAGGGCGTGCCCGCCCGGCGCGTCGAGCGCGGCGCAGAACCGGCGCGTGGTCTCGCGGTCGCCGGTCGCGTCGTAGGTGACGTCGAGGTGCTCCGGCCCGGCGACCGGCTCGAAGCCCGGCCGGTGCGAGCCGCTGCGGTGCAGCAGCAGCCCGTGTCCGTCCGGGTCCTGCATGTGGGCGGCTCCCGCCGAGGAGTTGAGCCAGTAGGCCGCTCCGCCCCGATCGCGAAGCCGCTCGCCGAGGGTGGGCCGGCGCAGGGTACGTCCCGTGGCGCGCCGGAGGCGTTCGCGAAACGTCGGCGGCCCCACCGGGACCGGAACGAGCCCGCCGCCCTCGTCGAGCGCGATGACGTTGCCGTGCAGGCCGTGGGAGGCGGGGAAGCACCCGGTCGCGAGCGACGCGGAGTTCACCCGGGTCGCGGAAGGAAAGACCGAGCGGTGGCGGGGGTACCAGCGCGCGGCCGTCGCGAGCCGGTGCAGGCGCGGAGTGAGCGCATCGTCCACATGGTCGCCGCGCAGGCCGTCGACCACGACGAGGACCGCGCGCCGTTGCGCCGGGCTGCGGTCGCCGGCCATGCCCCGGCGAGGCCGCGCATCGGAACGACGGGACAGGCTCGAAGTCACCGGGCGCCTCGCTTGTCCTCGGGGACGACAAACGGCAGCGGCATCTTCATCCGGGGTCTCCTTGTCCTGACCGTCGTCGGCCGTGTCGTCCGGATACGCAGGCCGCCGGACGGGCCGGGTGCGGACGCGCCAGGGCCGGCACGGGAGCGGCGGTGCTCACGACCGGAGGCCCGGCGCGGCGGCCCGTCCGGCCCTGGGCAGACCGCGAGTCAGCGCCGCGAAGAGAAGCTTCAGGGCCGGGTCGGAACGCGCCAGCGCGCTGGTGACGACGACCACGGACTTCACGCCGGCGCGCGAGATCTTCACGTCCCGACCGCTCCTGAAATCCGGCATGGCATGGACCCGGCGCAGCGTGAGGACCGCCATTCCCAGCGACCACAGGCAGTGGCGGCGAATCCCCGTCTCGTGCGGGGGGATGAGCAGGGTATACCGCAGCGCGTTCGCCAGGTGCCGGCGCGCAATGGCCACCAGCTCGAAGAGTCCCTTCACGAACCCCGGGTCCGCCCGCCCCGGAGACACCGCGCCGAGCTCGCACCCGAAAGAGGCGAAGACATCCCGCGGCAGCCAGCATACGCCACGATCGCGATCGTCCCACAGGTCCTTGAGAATGTTGGTCATCTGCAATCCCTGGCCGAAGGACGTGGACAACGCGAACAGGTCCTCGCGCCGTTCCCCGATCTCCTCGGAATAGTCGCAGAACAGCTCCGTGAGCATCTCGCCGACCACGCCGGCCACGTAGTAGCAGTAGCGATCCAGATGCGGGAGGTCGCTCAGGCCCTCGATGCTCGCCTGCTGCTGAAACTCCGTCATCCCGCGCTGCATGATTCGAACGCAGCGCTCGATGGCCCTGCGCTGCGCGGGCGCGAACCCGTGGGTGATCCTGACCACGCGAGCGGCGTTCGCAACAAGGTCCCGCTCGCTCCGGGTCGTCGCGTGAGAGAGCAGCGCGGCCAGCTCGCGCGCAAAGGCGGCCGCGTCTTCCCGACCTTCCACGACGCCGGCGTAGCGCTGGAAGTACTCGCGCTTCAGCGCCGGCGACAACGCCGGCTCATCTTCGATGGTGTCGGCGATCCTGCAAAGCAGGTATGCATTGCCCACGGCGTCGCACAGCGGACCCGGCAGTTGCGGGATGGTGAAGGCGAACGAACGGGAGACGCCCTGGAGAATTTCCGTCTGGTAGACCAGATCCTGGCCGTGCGGCGAGCTGGAGGTGGCTGCATCTGCCATCGGCATTGCCCGCCGTCGAATGAATTGTTCGAGAGAACAAATGCTTGCACGCGCACGAGGATGTGGTCAAGACGCATCGCGGGCGCATCGCGGGCGGGTAGTGTCTCAGTGGCGGGCACGACGGTTGCGGTCCATCGGTGTACCCTCTTGCGCCGCCTCGCCGGCATCGGGGCCGTCGCGGGCGGCCCTCGGGACGACCATGCCCTTCACGGAGACGTTCCTCCGAGGCCGGAACGTCCCTTGCGTCCAGCTTCGCGACTCGGGACGACCATGCCTTTCACGGAGACGTTCCTCCCCGGCCTCGTCGCCCTTGCCGCGGCCGCCGCTTTCGGCACGTCCGGAGTCGCCTCCAAGCGTGGTCTCGCTCACGTCGAAGCGCTGGCGGGAACATTCGTTTCAGTGGGAGCGTGCCTTGCGGTCTACGTGCTGACCGCGCCGTTGTGGATGCGGGCGGAGGACTGGTTCACCGTCGGCTTCTGGATCTTCGCGTTCACCGGCCTCATGCAGCCCGCGCTGTCGATGTACTTCGCGAACGAAGCGTACAGCCGGGCCGGCGCCACGGTCGTCTCGACGTTCGCCGGAACGACCCCGCTGTTCGCCGCGGCCATCGCCATCGGCTTTCTCGACGAGCGGCTCACGCTCGCCCTCGCGGCCGGCACCATGCTCACCGTGGCTGGCATCACTGCACTCGCCTGGATGCCGGCCCGCGGCGCGGCCGGCGCGGTGGCGGCGGGACGGAGCGGGGTCGCGGCGGCGCTCGTGTTCGCGACCCTGACCGCCGCCATCCGGGGCATCAACCATGTCATCGGCAAGGTGGGGATCGACCTCCTGCCCAACCCCTTCATGGCGGGGTTCTGCTCGTTCGGGGTCTCGTTCGTCCTTCTGGGGGCCGCGTACCGCTGGCGGCGCGGGCGGTGGCCCGGAAGGATGCCGCGTCCGGGCGTCGTCTGGTTCTGCGTCACCGGACTGTGCGTAGCCCTCGGGGCGGGGCTCCTCTATACGGCGCTGCTGCTGGGGACGGTGACCGTCGTCGCGCCGATCGTGGCGACGTTTCCGGTCTTCACGCTCCTCGTGGCCGCCGCTCTCGGCGACGAACGCATTACCGGGAAGGTGCTCGGGGGAGTCGCCCTCGTGGTGGTGGGCGTGGCGGTGGTCAGCGGCGCGGCCGGCTGAGGACGCTGACGAGCCGGATGCCCGCATCCATCGTGCCCCGGTCGTGGCGGTGGTCAGCGGCGCGGCCGGCTGAGGACGCTGACGAGCCGGATGCCCGCATCCATCGTGCCCCGGTCGTGGCGGCGGTCAGCGGCGGCGCCGGCCGAGGACGCTGACGAGAATTCCCCGGCCACGTGTCGAGCGCGCCATTGCGCAAGAATGTGGCGCCGTCACGGTCCGGGGCGGACCCACGAGCCAGGGCGAACCCACGAGCCGGGGCTCACCAGCGGTTCCTGAGCTCGCGCAGCTTCAGGAAGACGGTCTTCGGATCGAGCGGCTCGGGCAGATCGGACAGCTCGGGGAACGCCTCGCGCAGCTTCGCGATGACGCTCGGGCTCTCGAGACGGAAGAACGTGTTGATCTCCTTCTCCAGCGCCAGCGTCGACACCAGGGCGTCGTCGGGGTCGCGCTCGCTCACCTCTCCGAGCAGCGCGGCCGCCCTTGCGTTGTCGGGCTCGCGGTCGAGCGTGAAGCCGAGGTTGTGCTCCCAGTAGTCGTGGCCCGGGTAGACCCGGGTCGTATCCGGCAGCCTCGCCAGTTGGCGGACGAAGGTCTGGTAGAGCTCGTGCGGATGGCCGCCGTTGTGGCAGTTGCCGGCGCCGGCGTTGAACAGGGTGTCGCCGCAGAACAGCGCCGGGGTGTCGGTGTGCGAGCGCAGGCAGACGTGGCTCATCGTGTGGCCCGGCGTGTCGAGCGCCTCGAGCTCGACGGTGCGGCCGACCCTGACCACGTCGCCGGCTTCGAGTCCCTCGTCCATGTCCGGAATGCGTGGACCCGCGTTCGCGTGGGCGAGGATCTTCGCGCCCGTCGCCTCGACCATGGGGCCGTTGCCGCCGATATGGTCGCCGTGCTCATGGGTGTTGAGGATCTGCGTGATCTCGAACCCGCGCGCCTTCGCCGCGGCGAGGCACTTGCGGTGGTCGAGCGGGTCGACGGCGAGCGCCTCGCCGGTCTCGGGACACGCGATCAGGTAGTTGAAGTTGCGGTAGGCGTTGGCGGTCCAGATCTGTTCGACGATCACGGCACGGCTCCGGGGGACGGTCGGGAGCGGCATCTTATCGCGCGGCGCAGTCGGAGAAACCCGCCTGTCGTTCAGTATCCGTGAACTCGTTCAGATCGGCCGTGTTCGGAGTACGACGAGCGATAAACAGACCTGCCACCTGCACGGTCGGAAACCGCTCCGACAGGACAGGGTGTGCCGCCCGAAAATGGGCCCAACCCCTTGTGAGCCTATGCGGGAAGCTGCCGGCGGACGTCATCGTAGTCCCTGACGCGAATGGCGCCTTTCTCGGCGAGCTTCGCCGGCCAGGTCAGATGCGGGTCGCGGAAGCAGCTTTCGAGAACGAAGAGCTTGCGTCCCTGCCGAAGGGCGGCGCGCGCCTGAATCAGTGTACCCGAGGTCTCTGCGGCCTCGACGATGACCGTCGCCTCGGTCAGGGCAGACATGGTCACGTTGCGCTCGGGAAAGAAGCTGCGGTTGTGGCGATAGTCCTGGGACTCGTAGCGTCTCAGCGGCACCTGACTGATGAGGAGGAAGTGCCTGGCGATGTGGCGCTGCAGATCGTGGTTCTCCCTGGGATAGGCATGCGAGAGCGGCGTGCCGATGACCGCGATGGTGCGGCCGCCTTCGGCGATGGCGGTCTCGTGGGCGGTGCGGTCGATACCCGCTGCAAGTCCGGATACGACGGTGAACCCATCGGCCACGAGCGAACGCACGAGACGGCGCGTGCGCAGTCGTCCTTTGCGCGACGGCTTTCGGGCCCCGACGACGGCGACCGAGCGGGTGCAGGCCAGGTCCCACCAGCCCTGGTAGTAGAACAGCGCGACGGGATGAGCGGCGTCGCGGAGCCTGTCCGGATACTCGCCGGCGCCATGGACCCGTACACCGAATCCCTCCACATGAGCTTCATCGAACCGCCGCTTGACGAAGACGGCGCACTCACGCGCATCGGCCTCGGGGACGAAATCCGACGGCACGCTGCCCGGATGGCGGGCGAAGCGCTCCGACAGCGACTTGAACGTGGCGCCGGGCTCGGACCACAGGGCCTCATAGGCCCCCATCTCACGGAACGGGGAGATGGCGCGCGCCTCGAAGCCCGCGCTCGCGAAATCCAGCTCACGCGTCATCGAGCTCTCCTGCCCGATCAGTCATTCCTCGTCTCCTGCCGCCAAGCGATCCTGTCTGACCCTTGTCATACGATTATCCACGCACCACTGCGGCTGTCGATGGCTCGCCAGCAGGCTCAGCACCAGCCACGATACGGGGTCATCAGGCGTCGGTAGCAGAAGCCGATGCGTCGCCCGTGGACGTTGACCTGCCGTGGCGAGAGGACTCGCTTTCACGCCCCCACATTCCCCCGTTCTTGCCGGGTCGAGGGCAAGGGCATATTGTTTCTTTGCTCAGGACTCATTCCTCGGGAAACGCCCATGCTCGCCAAGCTGACCTCGAAGAACCAGTTGACCCTGCCCAGGGCGGTGACCGCTGCGGTCGAGACGACGGACTATTTCGACGTGACCACGGAGAACGGTCGCATCGTGCTGACGCCGGTGCGCGTCAACCGCGCGGCCGGCGTGCGCGCGAAGCTGGCCGAGCTCGTCCCTCGCTGATGGACGTGAAGGACGCCGTCGCCTGGGCCCGGGCGGACGGATGACGCCGGTACGCGCGGTCCTTGACACGAACGTGCTGGTGCTCGATGCGTGGGCGCCATCGCCTGAGGAAGGCACGACGGAGGCGGGGCCGGGGCCGGGGCCGAAGCCAGGACCGGAACCGAGGCCGGCTCCCGAGCCGCCGGCGCACAGGGGCATGCCATGGCGCGGCTCGAGGATCTGAAGCCAGGGGCGTTCGTCGACGGACTCGCGCCCGGCGGGACGGCGAAGGTCGTGCATCTCGAATGGTTCGGCGACCAGGCGGTCAAGGTCACCTGCGAGGATGCGTCCGGCGCGGTCGGCAACCGCCTCGTCTACCGCAACGAGGAGGCCTCGCTCAAGGTGGTCGAGGCCGGGCGTGCCTGGTCGTTCGACGGCGACGGCGCGCTGCTGCGTCTCGTCTCGGAAGCCTGGCGCATCCGGCTCGCGCATCTGTTCGATCCGTACCTTGCCGTGCACGCCGCGCGCATCGAGCCGTTGCCGCACCAGATCACGGCGGTCTACGGCGAGATGCTGTCGCGCCAGCCGCTGCGGTTCCTGCTGGCCGACGACCCGGGCGCGGGGAAGACGATCATGGCCGGGCTGCTGATCAAGGAGCTCATGATCCGGGGCGATGTCGAGCGGTGCCTGATCGTGGCGCCCGGCGTGCTGGTGGAGCAGTGGCAGGACGAGCTGGACGTGAAGTTCGCCCTGCCCTTCGACATCCTGACGCGCGAGCAGGCGGAGGCGGCCCGGACCGGCAACCCGTTCGCCGAGCGCGACCTGCTGATCGCCCGCCTCGACGTGCTGTCGCGCAACCCGGACCTTCAGGCGCGGCTCACCGCGGCGCCCGAGTGGGACCTGGTCGTCGTCGACGAGGCGCACCGCATGTCGGCGAGCTTCTTCGGCGGCGAGGTCAAGTACACCCGGCGCTACCAGCTCGGCCAGCTTCTCGGCGCCTGCGCCCGGCACTTTCTGCTGATGACCGCGACGCCGCACAACGGCAAGGAGCAGGACTTCCAGCTCTTCATGGCGCTGCTCGACGCCGACCGCTTCGAGGGCCGCTTCCGCGACGGCGTGCACCGGGCGGACGTGTCGGACCTGATGCGCCGGCTCACCAAGGAGGAGCTGCTGCGCTTCGACGGAAGGCCGCTCTTTCCCGAGCGCCGCGCGGAGACCGTCAAGTACGCGCTCTCCGGCGCCGAGGCCGCGCTCTATGCGGCGGTGACCGATTACGTCCGGGACGAGATGAACCGGGCGGAGCGCTTCGCCCCCGAAGGCGGCGACCGGCGGGTGCGGAACGTCGGCTTCGCGCTGACCATCCTCCAGCGCCGGCTCGCGTCCTCGCCCGCCGCCATCCACGAATCATTGCGCCGGCGCCGCGAGCGGCTCGAGGCGCGCCTCGCCGAGGAGCGGCTGGCGAAGCGCGGGAGGGAGGCCCGGCTCGGAGGCGGGACGGGCCTGCCAGAGTGGTTCGACGAGAACGGGAACGAGAACGAGGTCGAAATCGAAGTCGAGGCCGCACTCGAGGACGCGCCCGGCGCGGAGGCGGAGGCGGTCGAGGAAGCCATCGTGGACCGGGCCACGGCCGCGCGCACCGTTGCCGAGCTCGAAGTCGAGACCGCGACGCTGCGCCGCCTCGAGGCGCAGGCCGCGGCCCTTCGCCGCGCGGGCACGGACACCAAGTGGACCGAGCTCGACGGCATCCTCGACCACCCGCTGATGACCGACAGTGACGGCAACCGTCGCAAGCTGATCGTCTTCACCGAGCCGCGCGACACGCTCAGCTACCTGGCCGAGCGCATCCGCACGCGGCTCGGGCGGCCGGAGGCGGTGGTCACCATCCACGGCGGCGTCGGGCGCGAGGAGCGGCGCAAGGCGGTGGAGGCGTTCACCCACGACAGGGAGGTGCTCGTCCTGGTGGCCAACGACGCCGCCGGCGAGGGCATCAACCTGCAGCGCGCCCACCTGATGGTGAACTACGACCTGCCCTGGAACCCCAACCGGCTGGAGCAGCGCTTCGGGCGCATTCACCGCATCGACCAGACCGAGGTCTGCCGCTGCTGGAACCTGGTGGCGGACGATACGCGCGAGGGCGAGGTGTATGCGCGGCTGCTCGACAAGGTCGAGGCGGCGCGGGCCGCGCTCGGCGGCAAGGTCTACGATGTGCTCGGGCGCCTGTTCGAGGCCCGCGCCCTGCACGAGCTGCTGATCGACGCGATCCGCTACGGCGACCGGCCGGAGGTGAAGGAGCGCCTGTTCCGGACGGTGGACGACGGGACGGGACAGCAGCATCTGCTCGACCTGATCGAGGAGCGCGCGCTGGTCCGGGACACGATGAGCGCGGCGGACATCGCGCGGGTGCGCGAGGACATGGAGCGCGCCGCGGCGCGGCGGCTGCAACCCTTCCACATCCGGAGCTTCTTTCTGGAGGCGTTCCGGCATCTCGGCGGCCGGGCGCACCGGCGCGAGACCGGGCGCTGGGAGGTCGCGCGGGTGCCCGGCCCGGTGCGCGACCGCGACCGCCTGACCGGGACCGGCGCGCCCGTGCAGCCGCGCTACGAGCGCATCTGCTTCGAGAAGGAGCATATCGACCGCGCGCCGGTGGCGGCCTGGATCGGTCCCGGCCATCCCTTGCTCGACGCGACCCTGGACCTGGTCCTCGAACGCCACCGCGACCTGCTGAAGCAGGGCGCGGCCCTGGTGGACGAGACCGACGAGGGCGAGGCGCTGCGGGTGCTGTTCCATCTCGAACACGCGGTGCAGGACGGGCGGACGGGCCGCGACGGACGGCAGCGCGTGATCTCGCAGCGTCTCCAGTTCGTCGAGGCGGACGCAACTCGCAGCTCGAAAGACGCAACGACGCAGGACGCACCACACAGCGTTCGAGGCGGTGGCTTCTTCGACATCCGGACACCTCCTCTTGACGCAACGGCGCAAGACGCACCACGCGGCGTTCGAGACCCGACCGGACGCATCCGAGACGCGGGTCCGGCGCCCCATCTCGACTACCGGCCGCTCGAGGACGACGAGCGGGCGCGCCTCGCGGGCGTGTTGCAGGCGCCCCGGCTCGCGGAGGACATCGAGGGCGAGGTGGTCGGCCACGCGATCGCCCATCTCGTGCCGCGTCATGTGGAGGAGGTGCGCGCCCGCCGCCTGCCGGAGATCGACAAGGTGGAACGCGAGGTCACGGCGCGGCTCAAGAAGGAGATCAACTACTGGGACCACCGCGCGGAGGACCTGAAGGCGCAGGAGCGGGCCGGCCGACAGACCCGGCTCTCGGCCGCGCAGGCCGCGGCGCGGGCGAACGATCTCGCCGACCGCCTCCAGCGGCGCCTCGCGGCGCTCGCGAGGGAGCGCGACATCAGCGCCCTGCCGCCACAGGTGCGCGGCGGCGCCCTGATCGTGCCGGGCGGGCTGCTGCGCCGGGCGGCGGCCGATGCGGGTTGCGCCCCGCCCACGGCAGGGGTCGATGCGGAGCACGTCTCGCCCGGGACGACGGCCGATGCGGAGCATGTCCCGCCCGGGACGACGGCGGAGGGGCGGGCCGTCGTCGAGCGTCTGGCGATGGAGGCGGTGATGGCGGCGGAACGCGCCCTCGGCCACGAGCCCCGGGACGTGAGCGCCGAGCGCCTGGGCTACGATATCGAGTCGCGCATCGGTCCACGCGCGAGCGGCGCCGGGCGGCTGCGCTTCATCGAGGTCAAGGGCCGCGTGCGCGGCGCGGAGACGGTCTCGGTCACCCGCAACGAGATACTGACCGCACTCAATGCGCCGCACGCCTTCATCCTCGCCGTCGTGGAAGTAGCCGATGGCGTCGCGGCGGACCCGCTCTACGTGCGGCAACCCTTCGCGAGGGAGCCGGACTTCGGGGCGAAGAGCGTCACCTACCGCCTGTCGGAGCTGCTGGCGCGGGCGGAGACGCCCGGTTGAGGGCCTGAAGTGGCTCTTCGACCAGGAGCCTGTCATCCTGCGGGCGGGGCGCGGGCGGATGTGCCCGGAAGAGGACCTGAAGTACCGGCTTGAAGCCTGAAGGCATGAATACGGGAGCGATAGCGCGATGAAAGAGCCGGCCACAAGGGATGCACTCGAGATCGAGGTGGCGGATTTCGGACCGATCGTGGAGGCGAAAGTCGATCTGCGCCCCCTGACGGTGTTCATCGGACCGAGCAACACGGGGAAGTCGTATCTGGCGATTCTGATTTATGCACTGCATCGGTTTTTCAGCCGCGGTCCAGAATTCCCGGGGCGATTCTTTTTTGGCGGCTCCGCGTTATTTGCGGACCGTGGGACGCAGGATCTGTCTGATGAAACCGTCGAAGAGATATTTGAAATGGCCCGTTCATTTTCCACTGATCCCGCACCGTCGGACGTACACACTATAACAATACCGCGCCAAGCTGTAGATGCGCTCCGAATCCGATTCGACCGAAATGCGGAAGCTCTTGGCGGTGAGATCGGGAGGTGCTTCGGCATCAGCGAATTGTCCGCGCTGACCCGAAAGAGGTCGACAGGTAAAGCACACATTGTCATGCGACGGAAGAGCTCCGGCAACCCGGCGCCTATGGAACATGATCTCACGCTCTCGCCCAAGATCGATTTCAAAACGATTACTCCCACGGAATTTTTGATTCCAGTCGGTGATTTCGTTAACGATTTTTTATACAAAAAAACGCACCATAGATTAATCTCTTTGGGGGTAGGATCGACTGATCTCGCCACAGTAATGGGAAGCGGGGAGGAGACGGAAAATATTCTCCGGTTCGAGGCTTCGGACTGGCTGGCATCACTGGGCGACATGGCGCTGCCTTCGCTGATCGGTCCCCTGCACCTGCCAGCGTACTACTTGCCCGCCGACCGGACCGGTGTCATGCACGCGCACAGCGTGGTGGTCAGCGCGCTGATCGCCAGCGCGTCTGCCGCGGGCCTTCGCCCTGCCGCCAACACACCGATGCTCTCCGGGGTGCTCGCGGACTTCCTCGAACAGTTGATCGAGATCGACCGGATCGGGCGCCCCCGTCGAAATATCAAGCGGGATCTTGGCAGCAGTATCGAGGACGACATCCTCGGCGGATCGGTTCGCATCGAGCGATCGGCCCTGATCAACTACCCGCACTTCACCTACCGGCCGCGTGGATGGAAGGACGACCTTGCGCTGGCCAACGCCTCGTCGATGGTGTCGGAGCTTGCGCCCGTGGTGTTGTATCTCCGCCATGTGATCGAGCCCGGCAACGTCCTGATCGTCGAGGAGCCGGAGTCGCACCTGCACCCCGCGATGCAGGTCGAGTTCACCCGCCAGCTTGCCGCGCTCGTCGAGGCGGGCGTCCGGGTGATCGTCACCACCCACAGCGAATGGCTTGTCGACGAGCTGGCCAACATCGTTCGGCGCTCGCAGCTCTCCACGGCCGACCGCGGCGACCACGTCGCGCTACGCCCCGACCAGGTGGGTGCATGGCTGTTCGAGCCGAAGAAGCGTCCAAAGGGGTCGGTCGTCAAGGAAATTCTTCTTGACGACTCCGGTATGTATGCTGCCGGCTACGATGAAGTGGCAAGTGCGCTGTACAACGACTGGGCCGGGATCACGAGTCGCATCGAGGCCGGGTCGTGACGGCGCTGTTGAAGAGCGTCGCCCCCATGATTGACCGAGACTGCCTCGTAAAAGGCGGGCTGAAGAAGGACGGATGCAGGGTCGCGATGACCGGCGCGCCCGCTCCGCGACTGGTCGTCGATTTCGACAAGCCCGGCTCCCCGCTGGCGGCGGACGCGACGCGCTGTGACTACCTCGTGATCGCCGAAGGCGATGGTGCGCACGACTGGGTCGTGGTGCTCGAACTGAAGCGGGGAAAGCTGCATGGGGATCAAGTCGTCAAACAGTTGCAGGCCGGCGCATCCGCCGCGGAGAAGCTCGTCCCTCGTGACGCGGCACTCAGGTTCCGACCCATTGTCGCCTCCCGCAGCAGGCACAGGCACGAGTACACGAGGATCAAGGGCAAATCGGTCAGGATCAGGCTCCATGGTCATAGCGAACCCGTGCGGGTGATTTCGTGCGGTGCCGGATTGGTCGATGGCCTCGGCCGCTGAACCCATGCGTGAGGACCTCCCCCGATTGTTGCAAACCCCTCTCCCGGTGGGAGTGGGGCCTCTTCCTTCTTCCGTCCGGTGAGGAATGCCCGGCGCCATCGGATATGGCGTTGACCAACGCCCGCGAACTTCCGAGAGAGAGGGGGATTGCATGAAGAAGCAGGGAACGAGCAGACGCTCAACGTCACGACGCGAACAACAGCATGCCGATATGCTCGAGGCTGCACTTGCTCGGCCCGGCGTTCGCGAAGTGATGACCGTCTACGACAACTGGCAGGCGAAGGACCGAGATCTCGACATTTACAGAGCGGCAACAAAGAGGTCCGCACGGATCACGACGACGAATTCGTCGAGCGTCCGATAACCGGAAGACAGGGGCTTCTGGATTGCGATCTCGTTGCGCTTCTTGTACAACTCCCGGCCATAGTCTCATGGCGAGACCCGATTCGCCTTCGGCGGCACCATCGGCTCAAGCATCCTGTTCGGCCACGTACAGGATGGCGTTGAGCACCACCAGATTGCCGAGCGAGACGTTGCCGCGGTGCTTCGGGAAGACATGCGCGATGCGCTCGTAGTCGGTTGGCGTGAGATCCATCCTCTGGAATCCTCTTCATCTCCGCCTCATGTTGAAGGGAACGGGACGTCTTTCCAGCGTCCGTATCGACGATCCCGGGGATCATGAAGATGCACCATTCTGATGCAATCGATGGCTATGGCGCGTGATTGGGAAATACCGAAAGTGAATCGGGGCGATCGCAAGAAGCTCATCGAGGTGGCGCTGCCGCTGGAGGCGATCAACGAGGCGTCGGCGCGGGAGAAGTCGATCCGTCACGGCCATCCCTCGACCCTGCATCTGTGGTGGGCGCGCCGCCCGCTCGCGGCGTGCCGGGCGGTGCTGTTCGCGCAGCTCGTGGACGACCCGTCCTCGGCGCCGGAGGAGTTTCCCGACGAGGCGGCGCAGAAGGCGGAGCGGGAGCGCCTGTTCGGCATCATCGCGCGGTTGGTGCAGTGGAAGAGCTCGAACGACGCCCGCGTCATCGGGGATGCACGGCGCGAGATCGCGCGCTCGGTCGCCCGCGCCTTGAGTGAGGCGCCGCCCGAGGGCAAGGCGGCCGTCGATGCGTTTCTCGCGGAGAAGGCGCCGCCGGTGGCCGACCCCTTCTGTGGCGGCGGCTCGATCCCGCTGGAGGCGCAGCGCCTGGGCCTGCGCGCGCACGGCTCGGACCTCAACCCGGTGGCGGTGCTGATCACCAGGGCGCTGGTGGAGATTCCGCCGCGGTTCGCGGGCCGGCCACCGATCCATCCGGCCGCGCGGGCGACGCTCGGCGGAGGTGCGGACAGACACGCCGGCGACGCCGCGGACTGGTACGCCGGCGGAGCGCATGGGCTGGCCGGGGACGTGCGCCATTACGGGCAATGGATGCGCGAGAAAGCCGGGAAGCGCATCGGGCGCCTGTATCCGAAGGTCGCGGTTACCGATGCGCTGGCGGCGGACCGACCGGACCTCGAACCTCATGTCGGCAAGGAGCTGACCGTCATCGCGTGGCTCTGGGCGCGCACGGTCGCGAGCCCCAACCCGGCGGCCCGGGGCGCCCACGTGCCGCTCGCGAGCTCCTTCGTGCTGTCGTCGAAGAAGGGCCGGGAAGCCATCGTCGTGCCGGAGGTCGAGCCGGGCGGGTATCGCTTCACCGTCCAGTCCGGCGGCATCGGCCGGGAGGCCCTGGCGCGCGCCAGGGCGGGGACCAAGAACGGGCGCGGCGCCAACTTCACCTGCCTCGTCTCGGGCGCCCCCATCCCGGGCGACCACATCAAGGCCGAGGGCATGGCCGGGCGCATGGGCGCGCGGCTGATGGCGGTGGTGGCGCAGGGCAAGCGCGGGCGTGTCTACGTGGCGCCTGCCGAGGAGATGGAGCAGGCGGCGCGGGCGGCGGAGCCGGGGTGGCGGCCCGAAGGTGCCGTACCTCGAAAGCTGACTGGTGGCACTTGCTATGGCTACGGCCTGACCACGTTCGCCCATCTGTTCACCGACCGCCAGTTGGTGGCCCTGACGACGTTCTCGGACCTGGTTGCGGAAGCGCGTGAACAGGTGCTGGCCGATGCGTTTGCGGCCGGCATGGACGCCGACGCGCCCCGCCTCGCCGACGGCGGCGCCGGGGCGGCAGCCTACGCCGACGCCGTGGCGACTTACTTGGGGTTTGCTATCGACCGACTTGCCGACCGTGGTTCGACAATCTGCTCGTGGGATTCGAGCCCAAAGATGGAGGCGTTGCGGAACACTTTCGCGCGGCAGGCTCTACCAATGACTTGGGACTTCGCAGAAGGCAATCCGTTCTCGCTGTCATCCGGCAATTAGAATGCCTGCGTCGAATGGGTTGAGAAGGTCGTGACGGCGTGCCCCAAGGTGGTGAAGAGACGAGGCGTGATCTTCCAGCAGAGCGCGGTGGATTTAGGGCCTGTTAACACTATATGGATTTGAGCGCATCGACGATGAGCGCAAAGGAGATGAAGAAGCTGAAGACCACATCGAGCTTGTCGAAGCGGGTGAACACCCGCCTGAATCGCTTCAGCCGCCGGAACAAACGCTCGACCTCGTTGCGCCTCTTGTACAGCTCCCGGTCATACTCCCATGGCGAAACCCGATTCGCCTTCGGCGGCACCACCGGCTCAAGCCCCAACTCCGCGACCAGCGCGCGGGTCTCGTCGCCCTCGTAGGCCTTGTCCATCACCAGAGAGCGCGCCGATTCCGGCAGCGCCGTGCGGGCCAGCAGCTCCCGTCCTTGCGGCGCATCCCCCGCCTCGCCCCCGGACAGCGAAAACCCTACTGCGCTTCGGTCATCCGCGGCAACCAGATGAAGCTTGGTGGTCCAGCCCCCGCGCGACTTCCCGATGGCCTGGGGACCGTTTTTTTCTCCGCCCCCGTCCCGTCCGGATGCACCTTGACCGCCGTGCTGTCGAGCGACAGCACCTCCACCTTCACCCGAATGATGCCCTGGCGCTGCAGCTCCCCAAACACCCGGTCCAGCACCCCGCTCTTCGCCCAGCGGTTCATCCGCGTGTAGATGGTGTGCCAGTTGCCGAAATGGGCCGGCAGCCCGCGCCACTTGCAGCCTTGCTCGGCCACATACAGGATGGCGTTGAGCACCGCCAGATGAGTGAGCGAGACATTGCCCCGTTGGCGCGGAAACACATGCGCGATGCGCTCGTAGTGCGCTTGCGTGAGCTCCATAGCTCTGGAATCCTCTTCATCGACCGTAGGTCCAGAGTCTATCAGAAATTGCGTTAACAGGCCCTAGAATGCTTCCCGGAGGAGCTGGTAGTCGCAACCGACCCTCCCTATTACGACAATATCGGCTACGCGGATCTCTCGGACTTCTTCTACGTCTGGCTGCGCCGGACGCTCCAGAGCATTCATCCCGACCTGTTCAAGACGCTCCTGACGCCGAAGGCCGGCGAGCTCGTCGCCACACCGTACCGGTTCGACGGTAATCGGGAGGAAGCCCGCCGCTTCTTCGAGACAGGCCTCGGGCAGGCGACGTCGAACATGCGGGCGGCGCAGGCGCCGGACTACCCCATGACGCTTTTCTATGCGTACAAGCAGGCGGAAGCGGCATCCGATGGTTCCCGGTTCGATGGTGGCGGGAACGACTCCACCGCGTCCACGGGATGGGAGACCATGCTCACGGGACTTGTAGCCAGCGGCTTCGCCATCACCGGCACGTGGCCCGTGCGCAGCGAGCTGGGCAATCGGATGATCGCGGGTGGTGTGAACGCTCTCGCCTCCTCCATCGTACTCGCCTGCCGCCCGCGCCCGGCCGACGCACCGATGGCCACCCGGCGCGACTTCGCCGCCGCGCTGAAGCGCGAGCTGCCGCCGGCGATCCGCCGGTTGCAGGCCGAGAACATCGCGCCGGTCGATCTCGCCCAAGCGGCGATCGGTCCGGGCATGGCGGTGTTCTCGCGCCATGCCCGGGTGCTGGAGGCCGACGGCACGGCGATGCCGGTGCGCCAGGCGCTGGTCGAGATCAACCGGGTGCTCGACGAGACGCTCGCCGAAGCCGAAGGCGACCTCGACGCCGAAACGCGCTTCTGCGTCGCGTGGTTCGAGCAGTACGGGACGACCGAGCGCGCCTACGGCGAGGCGGAGGTGCTGTTCACGGCGAAGAACACCTCGTTTGCGGGCCTGGAGCAGGCCGGCGTGCTCGTCGGTGGCGGCGGCAAGGTCCGGCTCAGGCGCCGCGACGAGCTCGATCCGGACTGGGACCCGGCGACGGACCCGCGCATCGCCGACTGGGAGTGCGTCCAGCATCTGGTGCGGGCGATGGACCCGAAGTGCGGCGGCGGGGTCGCGGAGGCGGCGCGCCTGGCCGGCGCCATGGGACCGGCGCGCGCGGCGAACGTCCGCTCGCTTGCCTACCGGCTCCATACCGTCGCGGAGCGCAGGGGCTGGACCGAGGAGGCGCTCGCCTGCAACATCCTCGTCACCTCGTGGCCGGACATCCGGAGCGAGATGGCCCGTCTCGACGCGAGCCCCGAGACGCAGGGCGAGCTCGCGCTGCACCAGGAGCGATAGCGTGACCTCGAACCACCAGCGCGTCACCGAAGGCTTCGAGATCCTGACCGGAGTCCTGGCGCCCTGGGTCGGCGGGGAGCTGCGGGCGCGGCTCGGCGGCGAGTGGTGGGACCGGGGCGTCCTCGGCGTGCTCCACGAGCAGCAGAGGCGCGGGCTGCCGCCGGCCGGCGAGGACGAGACGCTGATCGCGCAGCTCGACGCGGCCCGCTGCCTCATCCTGATGGACGTGCAGTGGAACGAGCTGTTCCGGCGCAAGCTCGGCCGCGAGCACCGGACCTGGATCAAGGAGCTCGTCGCCACGCGCAACCGGTGGGCGCACAAGGGGCTGGTGGACATGGCCGACGAGGACGCCTGGCGGGCGCTGGACACGATGACCCGGCTCGTCGAGCAGGTGGATTCGGAGGCGACCGAACGGCTGCGCGCTCTCGCGCGCACCGTGCGCTACGGCACCGAGGGACCGTCGACGACGGCGCCGGGAGCGGAGGCGGCGCCGGGGACGGGGGACCCGGCCGGCGCATCCGGCACCCCCGGGGCATCCAGTGCACACGGTACCCACGGTCCATCCGGTGCGGCGCCGCGCCGGGGGCGCGGCGAGGGCGTCCTCGCCGCCGTTCCGCGGCAGGGGCTGAGACCCTGGCGCGAGATCGCCCGCCCGCATCCCGATGTCGCGGCCGGGCGCTACCGGCAGGCGGAGTTCGCCGCGGATCTCTCCCAGGTCGCGCGCGGCACGGCGGAGGTCGAGTACCAGGACCCGGTCGAGTTCTTCGCCCGCACCTATGTGACCGAGGGAATCCGGGGCCTCCTGCTCCAGGCGCTGAAGCGGCTGGGCGGCGCCGGCGGCGAGCCGGTCATTCAGCTCAAGACCGCGTTCGGCGGCGGCAAGACCCACTCCCTGCTCGCGCTCTGGCACCTGTGCCGGGGCCGCGCGCCGCTCGACCGGCTGCCGCAGGTGGCGGAGCTGCTGCGCGAAGCGGGTATCGAGCGCCCGCCCCGGGCGCGCGTCGCCGTGGTCGTGGGCACCGCGCTCAACCCGGCCCGCGAGCGGCGGCCCCCCAACCTCAAGGGCATCACGATCCGCACGCTGTGGGGCGAGATCGGCGCCCAGCTCGCCGAGCAGGCGGGCAACCGCAGGCTCTACGACCACGTGCGCGACGCCGACCGCAAGGGCGTGCCGCCCGGCTCCGAGGCGCTGCGCGCCCTGTTCGACGCCTGCGGGCCGTGCCTCGTCCTGATCGACGAGCTGGTCGCCTACGCGCGCAAGATCCACGGCGCCGAGGGGCTGCCGGCGGGCAGCTTCGATGCGGTGCAGACCTTCATCCAGGAGCTCACCGAGGCGGCCCGCGCGAGCCGGAACACGGCGCTGGTGGCGACCATCCCCGAGTCCGACATCGAGATCGGGGGCTCCGCGGGACAGGAGACACTCGCGCGGATCGAGCATACCTTCGGGCGCATGGAGGCGATCTGGAAGCCGGTGGGCGCCGAGGAGGGCTTCGAGGTGGTGCGCCGCCGGCTCTTCCTGCCGACCGACGACGGGCCCGCGCGCGACGACGTGTGCCGCGCATTCAGCGCACTCTACCGCGACGAGGGCGACGCCTTTCCCGGCGAGTGCCGCGAAGCGCGCTATCTCGAGCGGATGCAGGCCTGCTATCCGATCCACCCGGAGGTGTTCGACCGGCTCTACGCGGACTGGGCGAGCCTCGAGCGCTTCCAGCGCACCCGCGGGGTGCTGCGCCTGATGGCGGCGGTGATCCACGACCTGTGGGTGCGCAACGACGCGAGCCTGCTGATCCTTCCGGGCGCGGTCGGCCTCGACGCGGTGGCGGTACGCGAGGAGCTGACGCGCTATCTGCCGGAGGGCTGGACCTCGGTGCTGGAAAGCGATGTGGACGGGCGCAACTCGGGGCCGTTGCGGATCGATACGGAGAACCCGCGTTTCGGCCGGCCACTGGCGGCGCGGCGCGTGGCGCGCTCGATCTTCCTCGGCAGCGCGCCGCATGTGGTCCAGCAGCAGGTGCGCGGCGTCGAGGACGTGCGCGTGCGCCTCGGCGCGGTGCAGCCGGGCGAGGCCGTCTCGGTGTTCAACGACGCCCTGTCGCAGCTTTCCGAACGGCTGACCTACCTCTACCGCAAGGACCGGCGCTACTGGTACGACACGCGGCCGAACCTGCGCCGGACCGTGGAGGAACGCGCGCAGCAGCTCGCCGACGACGAGGTCGAACGCGAGATCGAACGGCGGGTGCGCGAGGCCATCCGCCGCGAGCGGGGCGACTTCGGGGGCGTGCACCCGTGTCCGGCGTCGTCCGGCGACGTGCCCGACGAGCAGACCACCCGGCTCGTCGTGCTGCGGCCGGACGCGACCCATCGGAGCAACGACTCCGAAAGCGCCGCGCTGCGGGCCGCGGCCGACCTCCTTGCCCATCGCGGGACGGCGCCGCGCCAGCACCGCAACGCGCTCGTGTTCCTCGCCGCGGGCCGCGAGGCGATGGACGGGCTGCGGCAGGAAGCCCGGCGCTTCCTCGCCTGGCAGTCCGTGGTGCGCGACCGGGAGGCGCTCAATCTCGACGCGCACCAGCGCCGCGAGGCGGCCGAGGGGGAGAAGACGAGCGACCGCAACGTGCGCATCCGCTTCGACGAGGCCTGGCGCTGGCTGCTGGTGCCGGCGCAGCCGGTCGAGAACGGCGATGTCGGCACGCTCGGCTGGGAGATCTCCCGGGCGGCGGGCACCGGGGATTCGATTCCGGCCAGGGCTTCGCGGCACCTGCGGACTGCCGATCAGGTCATCGTCCGATGGTCGCCGGCGCTGCTCCGGATGGAGCTCGATCGCTGGTTCTGGCCCGACCGGGAGCACGTGCCGGCGAAGACGGTATGGGATGCGCTCACGTCCTACTGCTATCTGCCGCGTCTGCGGGACCGGGCGGTATTCGTCGAGACGGTGCGGGAAGGGGTCGCGGGCGGGGAGTACTTCGGGTACGCGACCAGCGTATCGGAGAACGGACGCTACGAGGGCCTGAAGCTCGGTGCGCAGGCAGCCGCGATCCATGTCGACGCGGCCGGCGTGCTGGTCAGGCCCGATGCCGCCCGGGCGCAGATCGAGGCCGAGTGCGCGGCGCGCGGAACGCCGGAGCCGCTCGGACCGGAGCCACCGCAACCGCCGCCCGGAACGGGACCACTGCCCGGGTCGGAGTCGCCCGGACTGGCGCCGTCGGAAACGCGCGAGCCCGGTCCCCCGGTCTACGGCGTTCCGCCGCGTGAGGCGGAGCGGCCGCGACGCTTCTTCGGGACCGTCGAGATCGACCCCGACCGTGCCGGCCGCGACATGGGCAGGGTCGCCGAGGAAGTCCTGCAACATCTGACGACACTGCCCGGCGGGAAGGTCCGGGTGACGGTGGAGATCGAGGCCGAGGTGGCGGAGGGTGTCTCCGGGGACGTGCAGCGCGTCGTCGACGAGAACTGCCGGACGCTGCGGTTCAGGAGCCACGGGTTCGAGAGGTCGTGAGCCCGTGACCGGCCCACTGATCCACAGCCCCCGGTCCCCGGACCCCGGACCCCGGAAATGGCGGCTCCAAGTGCTCTCTGAACCCCACCCTGGACCCCATCGGAATACGCCTGAACGCGCGTCGCTCCGCACAGGCAGCCGCTCCGGCCGGGGCGGACGTTGACCACTCCCGTCGCCGGCGACCCGGACCTCGAGCGCCTCCGTGCGCTTGTCGAGAACGCCCGCCGGGCCGTGGTGTTCACCGGCGCCGGCATCAGCACCGAGTCCGGAATCCCCGACTTCCGCAGCCCGGGCGGCATGTGGTCGCGGCGGCGGCCGGTCGACTTCCGCGACTTCGTCGCATCGGAGCCGGCGCGGCGCGAGGCGTGGAGCCAGCGGGTGGAGAGCCACCGCACCATGGCCGGCGCCGAGCCCAACCACGGCCACCGCGCCGTCGCGTCGCTCGTGCGTCGCGGCATCGTGGCCACCGTGATCACCCAGAACATCGACGGCCTGCACCAGAAGTCCGGGGTGCCGGACGCGCAGGTGGTCGAGCTGCACGGGAACTCGACCTACGCGAAGTGCATCGAGTGCGGGGCGCCTTGCGCGCTCGAGCCCATCCTCGAGGCGTTCGCGCGCGACGGCGCCCTTCCGGTGTGCGACCGGTGCGGCGGGCACGTGAAGACGGCCACCATCTCGTTCGGCCAGGCGATGCCGGAGGCGGCGATGCGCCGCGCCGAGGCCGCGACCGCGCAGTGCGACCTGTTCCTCGCCATCGGGTCCTCGCTCGTGGTCCACCCCGCCGCGGGGTTCCCGGTCCAGGCGAGGCGGCTCGGCGCGACGCTCGTCATCCTCAACCGCGACCCGACGGAGCTCGACGAGCTGGCGGACCTCGTGCTCCACCGGGAGATCGGCCCGACGCTCGGCGCCATCACCGGAATCAACTGAAGCACGGCGCCGGCCTGACACCGATGCGCCCGAAGGTGGACCGGGATAGTGGCCAGGGACCACCCACAAGGAGCGCCTCTCATGAGCGAAACCCTCTCGGCTCTCATCCAGGCCAGGTTCGGCGAGGGCGTCGAGGTGCCCGAGCGGCTGGAGCGCAACCCCGAGCTCGCGGGCCTCGCCGCGCACCGCAGCCACCGCGCGTTCACCGGCGAGCCGGTGGCCCCGGCGCTGCTCCGGACCCTGCTCGCGTGCGCGTTCTCCGCCCCCGCGAAGTCCGATCTCCAGCAGTCGTGCGTCGTGCACGTGAGCGAGCGTTCCGCGCACGAACGGATCGCCGCGCTCATTCCGTCGATGCCGTGGATCGCCGACGCGCCCGTCCTGCTCGTATTTTGCGGGGACAACCGCCGCATCCGCCGCATCTGCGCGCTGCGCGGCACTCCCTACGCCAACGATCACCTCGACAGCTTCTTCAATGCGGCGGTGGACACCGGCCTGGTCATGGCCGGATTCATTCGCGCCGCCCAGGCGGCGGGGCTCGGCTGCTGTCCCCTGAGCGCGGTCCGCAACCATGCGGCCGGGGTTGCGGAGCTGCTCGGATTGCCGGACCACGTGTTTCCCGTCGCGGGGATGGTGGCGGGATACCCGGCGAAGGAGCGCAGGATCACCCCCCGGCTGCCGCTCGATGCCTTCGTGCACACCGGCCGCTACGACGACGGCGGTCTCGGGCGGTGGATCGCGAGCTGCGATGCGCGCCGCCACGCGGTCCTCCCGCTGGACCCGGAGCGGCAGCGCGACCCCGGGCGGTTCGGGCGCGCGGACTTCTACGGATGGTCCGAGGACAAGGCGCGGCAGGTCGCGGCAAGCGAGCGGGAAGACTTCGGGGCGTTCGTGCGCTCGCGGGGATTCCGCCTCGACTGAGCGTCGCTTCACGGACGGCAATTCCCGCCAGACACCCGGAGAGGCCGTACCGTGGCGGGATTCCGGCACGATTCCGACCACCAGAGCGGCCCACCGAGGGGATCTCGAGGGCATGTTCCCATCTGGCGGGAGTTGCTGCTTCACCAGCGATTCCCGCCAGACGCCCGGAGAGGCCGTACCGTGGCGGGATTCCGGCACGATTTCGACCACCAGGGCGTCGAATCGAGGGGATTTCAGGGGCCTGTTCCCGCTTGGCGGGAATTGCTGCTGCTTCACGGATGCTTCACGGATGCCCTTGCGGACGGCCCGGCACCGTTTACGATAGCGTTCCGCCCGCTTCGCGAGGACACGAGCCATGAGCGCCCAGCCCCGGACCGCCGGCCTTCCCACCATCAAGGTCTCGACCCGCTTCGAGCTCGACGCCGGGCCGGCTCGCCACCGCATCGGGCTGGTCGTGCTCGACAGCGACGTGGCGACGGAGCGCGACTTCCACACCATGCTGCCCCCGGACGTCATGTTCTACACGGCGCGGATCCAGAACATCAACCCGGTGACGGTCGAGAACCTCCGCCGCCAGGGGGACTGGCTGGGCGACGCGGTGGGGCTCCTCATCCCGGGCCAGCGGCTCGACGCGGTGGCCTACAGTTGCACGTCGGGCACCGTGGCGCTCGGATACGAGCGGGTCGCGAGCGAGGTCCGGGCGGCGGGACGGCCCGGCATTCCGGTGGTGACGCCGATCACGTCCGCCGTCGCGGGGTTCGCGCGCCTGGGGGTCCGCAGGATCTCGCTCCTGACGCCCTACGTCGACTCGGTCAACCAGGCCATGCGCGCCTTCCTGGAGGCCAGCGGCGTGGAGGTCGTCAACGTCGGAGGGTTCCTGATGGACGACGATCGCGAGATGGCGTGCATCCCCCCCGAAGCGATCCTCGACGCGGCGCTGGAGGTCTGCGACGAGCGCGCCGACGCGCTCTTCATCTCGTGCACCGCCATCCGCGCCGTGGAGATCATCGAGCGTGCGGAGGCCGCGCTCGGCCGGCCGGTGCTGAGCTCGATCCAGACGCTGTTCTGGCAGTCCCTGCGCGAGGCGGGCTGTTCCGACCCGGTGCCCGGATTCGGCCGCCTGCTCGCGGGCTGCTCCCCCGCGCCCTGCGGCCACGTCGAAGGAGGCGCTCTCTGATGCCGGATTCGGCCGCCTGCTCGCGGGCTGCTCCCCCGCGCCCTGTGGCCATGTCGAGGGAGGCGCTCTCTGATGCCGGATTCGGCCGCCTGCTTGTTGCGGGCTACTCCGCCGCGCCCCGATCCTGACCGCCGTCCGCCGCGTCGAGCCGTTCGCGCTTAGACGCGACCCGGGGCCGGAGCCGGTCCACCTCGGTGACCACCCGCACGTGCGTCCCGCGCCCGACCACCTCGGCCGCGTCGCGCACCTCGGCGTCCAGTGTCACCTTCCGCCCTTCCACCGAGCGCACCGTCACCGCGATCTCCACGCGGTGTCCGGCGGGGGTGGCGCCGAGGTGGTCCACCGAGACGTGGACCCCGAGCGAGGCCTCGCCGGGGTCGAGGTGTTCGCCGACGAGCCGCCAGCATGCGTACTCGATGTCATGCACCATCGACGGCGTGCCGTACACGCGCAACGCCTCGCCGAGGAAGCCGATGGTATTGGACTCGTCCACGGCTGCGTGTTCGACTCTGCGAATGCCTGCGACGAGCGATGTCTTCATTGCGCTCTCTCCGTCGTGATGACCAGCTTGCCGATGAAGTCCCTGGCCACGAAGTCGGCCTGGGCGCGGGCGATGTCCTCCAGAGGGTAGGTTCCGGCGAGCACGGGCCGGATCCTGCCGTCGACCGCGAGGTCGCGCACGCGGGCGAAGTCCTCGCGCGACCCCTGGGTCGAGCCGATGAGGTCGAGGTGCTTCAGATACACGGTGCGCAGGTCGAGCTGGACGAGCGGGCCCGCGATCGCCCCGGCGGTGACGTACCGGCCCTCGGGGCGCAGCACGTTGAGCAGGGTCCCGAACATGGGGCCGGCGACCACGTCGGCGACCACGTCGACGGGACGCGCGCCCAGAGTGGAGCGGATCGCCGCGCCCAGGTCGTGCGATTCGCGGGCGACGACCGCCTGCGCGCCGAGCTCCAGCAGGGCATCCGCCCACCGGGCGCTGGCGACCGCGATCGGGATCGCCCCGCGCGCCCTCGCGAGCTGGACGAGTCCCGTGCCCACGCCGCCCGACGCGCCGGTGACGAGCACGGTCTCGCCGCCGGTGACGTGGGCTCGCGCCAGCATGCGCTCCGCGGTGACGCAGGCGCAGCAGAAGGTGGCGAGCTCGGCATCGGAGAGCGGAGTCGACACGATGTGCGCGTTCTCCGCCGGGACCGCGCAGTACTCGGCGAACCCGCCATCGCGGCCGTGGCCGATGTAGTCCACATCGGCGAGACTGGGTCCGGGGTCGTTGTAGAGGCCGAAGTCCACCATCACCCGCTTCCCGATGATGGCGGCGTCGACGCCGTCGCCGACCGCGGCGATGCGCCCGGCGATGTCCGCGCCCTGGATCACCGGGAACTCGATCCGGTGGCCCCGCCGCCACGACGACACCGCGCCGGGGTCGTCCTCGGAGCCGTAGGCGCCCTCGCGCACCCAGATGTCGGTATTGTTGACGCCGCACGCGGTCACCCGCACCAGCACCTCGCCGGGAGCGGGGGCCGGTGTGCGTACATCTTCGCGGTACTCCAGCATGTCCGGACCGCCGTGTCCGGTCAGCAGCACCGCGCGCATCGTCTCCGGCACGTTGCCCATCGGCTCCGAATCCTCGCGTGTCGTTCCGGAAGGTGCGATCATGCCAGAGGGCGGGGCCCACAGGTCCCTCGGAGCGGCCGGGTCCGATCACCGGGAGGTTCCCATGCAATCGGGGGCCCACAGGTCCCTCGGAGCGGCCCTGCGCAAGCGCGGGTTCAACGGAGAACGGCATGTCCGCAGGCGGTCCGACCCGGCGCGGCGCCGGCGGCGCGAAGGCGGCCGGCGGGCGGACGGTCCTGGTGACCGTCACCTATCTGGAAATGACGTCGCCGGACCGGCGACCGGCCGCCCCCGCGTGGCCGGAGCGGGTCACGGTCCAGCACGCCGAGCGTCCCACCGTCTCCTTCTACCGCTACCTCTACGACACCGTGGGGGCGGACTGGGGCTGGTACGAGCGGCGGCGGCTCTGCGACGGCGCGCTCGCCGCGATCGTTCACGACGATGCGGTAGAGGTGCATGTCCTCCATGTCCGCGGCGTGCCGGCCGGATACGTCGAGCTCGACCGGCGGGTCGAGGACGAGGTCGAGATCGCCTACTTCGGCCTCGTGCCGGACTACATCGGCCGCGGTCTCGGCCCCGCCCTGCTCGGCTGGGCGCTCGATCGGGCCTGGCGCTACGGTCCCCGGCGGGTCTGGCTGCATACCTGCTCTCTGGATCATCCCGGGGCGCTCCGGGTGTACCGGCGGGCCGGGTTCGAGGTGTACGACCGCGAGGTCGTGTCCGTGGAGATGGAGGAGGTTTCGCGGGCCGCCCGCGACCCGGGCGCCCGTCGAGACCGCGAGGAGAGATGGTGAGGAGCTGAAAATGCCGCGGCTTCCCCGTAGCGGCCCGTGCGAGACGACGATGAGGGGGTACGGTGAAGACGACCGAGGTTGAAAATGCCGCGGCTTCCCTGGAGCGGCCCGTGCGAGACGACGATGAGGGGGACACGGTGAAAACGACCGAGGTTGAAAATGCCGCGGCTTCCCTGGAGTGGCCCGCGCCGGGCCCCCGGCGCGGCATTCCCCGGCGGCGGCGTGTCGACGGACCATGCGGTTGCCGGCAGACCATGCGGCGCCAGCCGCGGAAAGGAGATCACCAGCAATGAGCGAAGTCGTCAGAACCCGGCGCGAAGGCGGGGTCGTCGAAGTCACCCTCGACCGCCCCAGGGCCAACGCCATCGATCTCGCCACCAGCCGCCTCATGGGCGAGACGTTCAAGGCGTTCCGCGACGACCCGGAGCTGCGGGTCGCGATCGTCACCGGCGCCGGGGAGCGGTTCTTCAGCGCCGGATGGGACCTGAAGGCGGCGGCGGCCGGAGACGCGGTGGACGGCGACTACGGCGTCGGCGGGTTCGCGGGCCTGCAGGAGCTGCCGGGCCTGAACAAGCCGGTGATCGCCGCCGTCAACGGCATGGCGGTGGGCGGCGGGTTCGAGCTTGCGCTCTCGTGCGACCTGATTCTCGCGTCGAGCACGGCGTCGTTCGCTCTGCCGGAAATCCGCGCCGGAACGCTCGCCGATGCCGCGACCATCAAGCTCCCGAAGCGCATGCCCTTCCACATCGCCATGGACCTGCTGTTCACCGGGCGGTGGATGGACGCCGAGGAGGCGCACCGGTGGGGCGTGGTCAACGAGGTGGTGGCGCCCGCGCGGCTGCTGGAGCGCGCCTGGGCGCTCGCGCGGCTGCTGGAAGGCGGGCCGCCGCTGGTCTTCGCGGCCGTCAAGGAAGTGGTGCGCGAGGCGGAGAACCTGCGGGCCAGCGACGCGCTGAGCCGCGTCGGCAAGCGCCAGCTCCCGACCGTCGACCGGCTCTACGACAGCGAGGACCAGATGGAGGGGTTCCGCGCCTTCGCCGAGAAGCGCGATCCGGTCTGGCGGGGGAGGTAGCCCGCGATCCCCGGAAGCATGACGATGACAAGAGACCCGGCCCGCGACACCCGGAGCGGCATCAACATCAAGGTTCGCCCGGAGCTTCGCGCGCGGGCGGATGCGTGCGCGACCCTGGACGGGTGGATGGCGAAGGTGGACTTGGGTCGGTCGGTCATGGTCGCGGCTTCCTGTTCGGACTGCGCGGCCGACCGGTAATGCAGGAAGCGGCGGCGGCGTTTCGTCGTGGAAGCCGCGCGAAGGCGCGGGAGAAACTGGACCGTAATACCCTGTAACTACGGGATTTTCCTCTGGTTGACACGAGGGCGGACGGGGGCAGGATTTGCGCCACGGGTGCATTCCGGTGTGTCCATGAGCGACAGCTCCATCATCACCGTCGCGCTCTCGTGTATCAGGGCACGCAGCGGCTCCAGCTCGCCCCGGTGCGCCTTGCGCATCGCCTGGAAGTACTCGGCACGGTCTTCGGTCGCGATCAGGGGCGGGTGCTCGTTCCGGCGCAGGTAGATCCATGCCACGAGCAGGCGTCCGGTGCGTCCGTTGCCGTCCGGGAACGGATGCACTCCGTTGAAGGCGGCGTGCATCCAGGCCGCGCACATCGCGGTGGGCGCGTGGCCGGCCCGGTGGACCTCGTCGAGGCCGAGGACTCTCTCGATCTCCGGCCGCACGCGGTCCGGAGGACAGAACTCGTACTCGGTGTGTCCCGAGACGATCAGGTTCTCGTGCTGCTTGAAGCATCCCGGGACCATGGGCACGCGCATTCGGGTGAGGGTGCCCTCGTCGCTCTCGATCTCGACGAGGCGTTCCTCCTGGTGCCGCGTGACCTCGCGATGCCATGCCTGGACGTCCTCGACCCCGAGGGGCCGGCCGCCCTGCGCGTGCTCCACCATGCGGTGCAACGCGTTCATCTCGTCGAGCAGCAGCACGCGAAGCGCCTGCGTGGTGTGGACCGGCGCGATCTGGTCCTCCTCCCTGGCCAGCTCCAGGCCGGATCGGACGAGGCGGTCCTTGGCCTGCCGGCGCAGCCGGTAGAGTCCCTCGATCTCCCCGCTGTCGATGGCGAACCGGCGCCTGCGGTCTTCGGTCCAGTACGCGGCGAAGCGTCGGTCGGAGCGCGCCCGGAGCCCGGGCCTGCCGGTCGCCCGACGCCATGCGGCGAGCATCCGCTCGTACTCCGCGTCGGCAACCGGGGCGGCGCCCGGGTTCAGCGGCTCGGAAGGCTGCCAGGGCTGGATTCTGCGGTCCATCTCGCCTCTGCGCATCGGACGCCTCCGTCACCGCGCGCGGCGCCGCGTCGGGCGTCGAAGGGTGACGAGTGTAACGGGTGGGGCTTGGTATGCAGGCTCTCGGCGGTCTGCGTGGCGACGGCCTTGACGTCCCTGCCGCGGTTCTTCTCGCTCAGGACTACCAGCACGTAGGGGTCGCGGTTGTCGAACGTCTCGATCCCGAACGTGTCGATCTGCCTGGTCCGTACCATCTTCTTCATGATGACCGGCAGGATGTAGATGAACGAAGGAAAGGTCTGGAAGGTGTCGCACCAGAACAGCGCCGTCTTCGCCCGCTTCTCCTCGAGCGCGCTCCATCGGCAGCGCGATGACGGCGGAAGAGGCGGTGAGTGCGTTGCGCGTGCGCGGGCTCTTCCATACAACGTGTCAACACTATGGCAACACCGCGGTCCGGGCAGCGAATCTCACGCCACCGCGCCGAGACCGTTCTTCGCCACCAGCGTCAGCAGCTTCAGCGACGCGCCCCGCGGACGCTTCTCGCCGCGCTCCCACTGGCTCACCAGACCCGTCGTCACGTTGAGGTAGCGTGCGAACACCGCCTGGCTCGCACGCTCGCGCAGCCGAAGCGCGCGGATGTCCTCCGGCGTCATCTCCCTGACCGGCGTGAGGCACATCTCGTCGAATTTGCGCATGTCCCGCTTCGACATCAGGCCTGCCTCGGCCAGACCGAGCGCGGCTTCGTGTACCGACGCCAGAACCTCGCTCTCATACTGCCTGATCATCGCATTCCACCTCGATTATCGCCCCACCGGCCTGCGCGGCCACGAGACCCGCCGCGTCCAGCGCCAGATACTCGTTCGCCAGCGACCGCAGCCCCGAGAGCTCCTTGCGCCGGAGGCTCTCCCGATCGCTCTTCGCAAACCCATGGACGAAGAACGCCAACGCGCCCCGGCGGAACACCACGATCGTGCGGAACCCGCCGGAGCGGCCGCCGCCCTTGCGCGCGATACGCTGCTTGATCACGCCCCCTCCGAGATCGGCGTCGATCAGCCCGTCCCTTGCGCGCCGGACGGCCTCGCACAAGGCTGCATCCTCGAGCCCCTCGCGGTCGGCGAACCGGGCGAACGCCCTGGTCTTGAACGTCTGCAATCCGACCCTCGCGAGCGCCCGTCTTCATAACCCCTTTGTAATACCGAGTGCGGCTTTCTTCAATCCGTCCGCGCAGCCTTCAGCACCTCCGGCCCACCCGGCATCGCCGTCGAGCGCAGCATCGGCTGCGGTGGGGCGGCCCTGTTGTCGCGCCTCGGCCCAGAATGCAGCGGCCTGGCGCATCGAGGCGGGATTCAATGCGCTGCCATAGTGCCGATCCGGCCATCTCCGGGGTCCCGTTCCAATGGCGCAACCTGCGGGTGTTCCCGCATTATAGGCACCGCCACCAACGCGGAGCAGGATCGGGCCTTTGTCCAGCAGCAATTCCCGCCAGGCGCCCGGAGAGGCCATGCCGCGATGGGATTCCGGCACGATTCCGGCCACCAGGGCGGCCCGCCGAGGGGATTTCGAGGGCATGTTCCCGCCTGGCGGAAGTTGCCGCGGCGTTCGCGTCGCGGACTCCCGCGATGGGCTCGTCCCCGGCGGGACCGGCGTGCCGTCGGCCGGCGACGCTGCCGGCGACGACGGACGCAGGCGTATCGGCATGCGCACTGAACCGCCACTCCCCGTCCGGTTCGCCGCGAGCGGTTTGCGGCGATGAAGGCGGTCATCGCCGGTGCCACCGGGGCGGTCGGCGGCGCCGTCGCGCGCGAGCTTGCATCGACCGGCCAGTGGGCGATCGCCGGCCTGTCCCGCAGTCCGCCGAAGAGTCCGGTGGCCGGCGTCGAGTACGTTTCGGCGGACCTCTCGGACGCCGGGCGGTGCCGGCGGGCGCTCGCCGGCCACGAGGACGCGACGCACCTGTTCTACTGCGGCCGGGCCACCCATCAGGAGCAGACGATCGAGGACGCCGCGACGAACCTCGCGCTCCTCGACAACGTGCTGAGCGCGGCGGAGCGCGGCGCGCTCCGGCACGTGCACCTGGTGCAGGGCGGCAAGGTCTACGGCGTGCACGTCGGGCCGTTCCCGACGCCGGCCCGCGAGGACGACCCGCGCGCGGTCATCGAGAACTTCAACTACGACCAGGAGGACCTCCTGCGGCAGCGCTCCGAGGGCCGTTCGTGGAGCTGGTCGGCGTCGCGCCCGAACACGCTGCTGCACTTCTCCCCGGACATCGCCCGCAACCTGGTCTCGTCACTCGGCGCCTACGCGGCGGTCTCCCGCGCGCTCGGCTGCGCGCTCGACTTCCCGGGGCCGGAAGGCGCGTACCGCAGCCTGACCCAGGTGACGTCGATCGATCTCCTGGCCCGGGCGATGGCCTGGATGGCCACCGAGCCCGACTGCGCGAACCAGGCGTTCAACGTGACCAACGGGGACGTGTTCCGGTGGAGCCGCCTCTGGCCGCGCATCGCCGCCGCGTTCGACATGCCGTGCGGAAGCGTCCGTCCGTTGCGGCTCGCGGAGGTGATGCCGGGCAGGGAGGCGGTGTGGAGCCGGGTCTGCGACCGGCATGGGCTCGCGCCCCGTCCGCTGTCGGCGGTCGCGAGCTGGGGCTACCTCGACGCCACCCTGGAGCGGACCTGGGACGAGATCCTCGGCACCACCAAGGCGCGCCGGTTCGGCTTCCACGACTGGGAGGACAGCGAGGCGCGGCTGCTCGCGCTGATCGGAGAGTACCGGGCGGCGAAGATCCTGCCGTGACGCCGGCTCCGACCCGGCGCCCCCGGCCGGCCGGCTGGCCCGGCCCGTCAGCGACGAAATCGCAAGGCCCGGCGGCCTCTGCGGGCGGGACTGTTTCGGGTCGCACGGAGCCGGTCCCGCGGATGCGGTGGTTGCGGTGCGGTGGTTGCGGCCGAGGCCACCGTCTCCGAATGGTAGTATCGTCCGCCCTCGACGCCCTCGACGCCTGTCCTTCCGCGTCACGGCGGCGCCCGGACGGCCGGCCGAGGTTCGCGAGGGAAGCTCGCAAGACGGGAGAAGGAGCCCCCGTGCTCACC
Organism: Gammaproteobacteria bacterium; assembly: GCA_965202735.1. GTDB lineage: Bacteria > Pseudomonadota > Gammaproteobacteria > HK1 > HK1 > HK1. Next base: position 3,081,713 of record OZ241844.1, on the reverse strand, counting down.
ATCCGCAGCCTCCACACCGGGTACGGCAAGGTGCAGATCCTGCGCGGCATCGACATGACGGTGCCCGAAGGCCGCATCGTCGCCCTGCTCGGCGGCAACGGGACCGGCAAGTCGACCCTGCTCAAGGCGGTCTCCGGCCTGCTGCCGGTGTGGTCCGGCGCCATCGAGTTCAACGGCGAGGAGATCCGGAACCGCAAGCCCCACGTCATCGTCCGCCGCGGACTCACCCAGGTCACCCAGGGCAAGGACATGTATCCGGCCATGACGGTGGAGGAGAACCTGCGCATCGGCGCCCATACCCGCGGCAACAGGGCCGAGGTCCTGGCCGACATGGACAAGGTGTACGACTACTTCCCGGTGCTCGGGGAGCGCCGCCGGCAGCTCGCCGCGACCCTGAGCGGGGGCGAGGTGCAGATGCTGGTCATCGGGCGCGGCCTGATGGCGAACCCCAGGCTCATCATGCTCGACGAGCCGAGCTCCGCCCTCGCCCCGCGCGTGGTGCTCGACATCTTCAGCATCGTCAACCGCATCAACCGCAACGAAGGCATCACCATCCTGCTGGTGGAGCAGAACGTGCGCATGGCGCTGCTGCTCGCGGAGTACGGATACGTGATTCGCGACGGCGTGATCCACATCGAGGGGGATTCGCGCGACCTCATCAACGACGACAACGTGCGCCTCGCCTACCTCGGCGGCACCGTCGCCGACACCGGGGCGGGGATGGCTCACCCGGGGACCCACTCAGGGACCCGCTCGGGGACTCACCCAGGGGCCCACTCAGGGGCTCATTGAGGGTCCCCATCGGGGGGCCATCGGGACCGGATCGGCGGAGGGAGGCGAAACCGGATGGACCTGCTGCTCGACTTCGTCATCGTCGGACTCTCCATCGGCATCGTCTACGGGCTCGTCGCGCTCGGCATCTCGCTCATCTTCTCGGGCCTCGACATCGTCCACTTCGCGCACGGCGAGGTGTACATGATCGGGGCGTTCATCGGCATCGCGATCGTCAGCATCAGCGGGGTTCCGTACTTCGGCGCGCTGGTGGGGGCGATGGTCGTCACCGGCGTCTTCGGCGTGGTGATCGAGCGGGTGTTCTACCGCCGCCTCACCCGCGGCGGCGGCGGCTACACCGTGGCCGGCATGGGCATGATCATCTGCGGCTTCGGGATGTCCGTCGCGCTCCAGAACGTGGCGTACCTCATCTGGGGCGCCGCCCCCCACCCCTACCCGGTGAGCTTCGGGATGCCGATCTTCATCGGGAACATCGCGCTGCCGAAGTCCTATCTCTACATCCTCGTCAGCGCGCTCGTGCTGATGGTGGTCCTGCATACCTTCCTCACCCGCACCAGGCTCGGGCTCGCGGTGCGCGCCGTCGCCTACAACAAGGACACCTCGTACCTGATGGGGGTGAACGTGCCGGTGATGATCTCGCTCATCTTCGGCGTGGCGTGCGCGATGGCGGCGGTGGCCGGGGTGCTGATCGGCCCCATCAACTACGTGCAGATCGAGATGGGGTACCTGATGCTGCTCAAGGCGTTCGCCGCCGCGGTGGTCGGCGGGTTCGGGAGCCTGCCGGGCGCGCTCCTCGGCGGCGTGGTGGTGGGGCTGTTCGAGACGCTGTGCGCCGGCTACCTGATTGCGAGCTACAAGGACATCTACGCGTTCCTGCTGCTGATCGTGGTCCTGATGGTGCGGCCCACCGGCCTGCTCGGCATCATCGTGAAAGTGAAGGCGTAGTCGGGGAGAATTCGGAGTCCCGGCGGCGGTGCCGGGGCTCCGTGCCACCGGCCTCGCGCTCGCGGGTCCCCGCGTGCCGCGAGGCCGTCCACTGGAAAGGGAGGAAGACGACATGACTGGAGACTGGAAGAAGGACGTGTTCAGCCCGAGGAACGCCGTCGCCGCGCTGGCCGCCGCAGCCATGCTGGCGGTGTCGGCCGCGGCGTCCGCCGGCGTCATCAAGGTCGGCGCGAGCCTGCGCATGAAGACCGAGACCGGCGAGAAGTACGGGCAGATGGTGGTCGACGAGCTCGAGGCGATCAACGCCGCCGGCGGCATCAACGGCCACACCATCGAGGTCAAGCTGCTCAACGACGAGTGCAAGTCCGACATCGGTGTCGCCAACGCGACCAAGTACGCCTACCAGGACAACGTGCACCTGTTCGTCGGCTCGACCTGCAGCTCGGTGTCGCTGCCGATCGTGGACGTCGTCCACAAGGCCGGCGTGCCGATGCTGATCCCGCACTCCACCAACTACAAGATCACCCTGAAGGGAAGCCCGTGGGTGTTCCGCGTGCCCATCTCCTCGCGCTTCTCGGCCGCCGCGGCCGCGAAGTTCACGGCCGAGAACATCGGCACGAAGATCGCCTACATCTGGGCGTCCGACGCCGCCTCGCAGGCCGATGCGCAGAAGTTCCACGAGTACATCGAGACCTACCACGGCGAGCCGCCGCTGTACGCGGAGCAGTTCCAGGAGGGCGAGCTCGACATGCGCCCGCACCTGCTGAAGATCAAGGCGCTGAAGCCGGAGGCGCTGATGATCTCCGCGCAGTCGCAGGACTTCGCGCGCGGGCTCGTGCAGTCCTACGAAGTGGGGATCCCGCCGTCGGTCAAGCGCATCGGCGGGTCGGCCGCCTCCAACCGGCCGGCCGCGATCCTCGCCGGCGACGCGATCAAGGGCGTGTTCTACCACGCCGCCTTCTCGCACGCGGACCCGGACCCGAAGGCGCAGGCGTTCGTGAAGATGACCACCGAGCGTTACGGCGTCGCGAACCCGGACCACGACTTCTCGCAGGCGTGGGACCTGGTGTAGATCGCGAAGGTCGCGCTGGAGCGCGCGGATCTCACCCTCTCCGACGACTCGCTGGCCGCGGATCGGGCCGCCATCCGGGATGCGCTGGGGACCGTCCGGGGCTACGCCACGCTCGGCGGCGGCGTGGTCGACTTCTGTGCCGACCCGACGCCCGAATGCCGGGACGGCAACAAGACCCCGGTGCTCATCGAGTACACCCGGGGCGGCGAGGACTCCGCGGTGCGGGTGATCGGCAAGACCACGTTCGACGCCGGCTTCGGCCTCGCGGGCATGGCCGAGGAGGCCGCGGCGCTCAGGAAGTCCCTGGACAACTGACGCCGGACACGGAGTCGATTCACTCGAGACCGAGCGTCCGCGGGCGGATGGCGCCGCGCCCGCGGACGCTCTGCCCGGATGCCGGGACGCGGGCTGCGGGACGCGAGATGGGGCCGGACCACCGGTCCTTCCCGGCGGCCCTTCCCGGATTCCTCGAGGCGCCGCCGCCCCCGGCGCCCGATCCGGGTCCCGCATGAGGCGTCACGGGAGCGGCGGCCCATGCCTCGCCGGTCCGAGGCACAAGCTCTCCGGAGCGCCGCGCCCGCGCGGCATCGGGTTCGGACGGGGTTCAGGCGGACACCATGACGGAACAGGCGACCAGTCTTCGATTCATCGACGCAACCGAGCGCGGGCTCGCGCGGCTGCGCGGCATCCATCCGCTCGCGCCCTGGGGCATCGCCCTGCTCGTGCTCGCGTCGCTGCCGTGGGTGCTCGCCAACACCTACCACGTGTTCCTCGCCAACTTCATCTGCATCATGATCCTACTGTCGGTGGGCCTCAACATCGTCAAGGGGTTCTGCGGGCAGGTGACGGTCGGGCACGTCGGGCTGTACGCGATCGGCGCCTATACCGCGGCGGTCATGTCGGTGAACTTCGGGACGCCGTTCTGGGTGTCGCTGCCCATCGCGGTGGGGGTCACGCTGCTCGCCGGGGTGGTGGTCGGCTTCCCCTCGTTCCGGCTCGAGGGCGCCTATCTGGCGCTGGTCACGCTCGGTCTCGGGGAGTCGGTGCGCATCTTCATCAGCGCCACCGAGTACCTCGGCGCCACCAACGGGTTCAGCGGCATCCCCGCCCCGCGCATCGGCGACTTCCGGTTCGACACCTACCAGAAGTACTACTACCTCGTGATGCCGGTGATGCTCGTCGGGGTGTTCTTCTCGTTCCGGATCCTGCGCTCGCGGCTCGGGCGCGCCTTCATGGCGGTGCGCGAGGACCCGGTGGCGGCCGCCGCGGCCGGGGTCAACGTCCGCAGGCACAAGATGGTCGCGTTCCTCATCAGCGCGGGGTACGCCGGATTCGCGGGGGCGCTCTACGCGCACATGATCCCGGGCTATCTCAACCCCCGGAACTTCACCGTCATCGAGATGGTGACCCTGCTGCTCATGGTGGTGCTCGGCGGGCTCGGGCACATCTGGGGGGGCGTCATCGGGGCCATCATCGTCACCATCGTGTACGACATCACCAAGGACTACTACCACTACTCGCTGCTGCTGTTCGGCTCGGTGATCGTCCTCACCGTCCTGTTCATGCCGAAGGGGATCGGCGGGATCATCGACCGGTTCATCGCCACGCGCAGGTTCATCGCGATCCGCGAAGGCCGGGCGGCGCGATCGGGCTCCGACGATGCTGCTTAGGACGGAGAACCTGTCGAAGCACTTCGGCGGCCTCAAGGCCGTCGACGGGATCGACTTCGGGCTCGAGACAGGCGAGGTGCGCGGGCTCATCGGTCCGAACGGCTCCGGCAAGAGCACCTTCTTCAACCTCGTCTCCGGCATCTACCGGCCCGACGAGGGCAGCCGGATCTGGATCGACGGGCGGGAGACCACCGGGTTCGAGCCGCACCGGATCGCGGCCCTCGGTGTGGCCCGGACGTTCCAGTTGCTGCGGGTCTTCTCCGAGATGACGGTGCTCGAGAACCTCCTGGTCGGGCACCATGTCCACGTGCGCTACGGCGTGGCCGCGTCGATTCTCGGCACCGGCGGAGTGCGCGACGAGGAGCAGCGCGTGCGCGCGGAGATGATGGAGCTGCTCGCGTTCATCGGCCTCGCCGACTTCGCCGACATGCTGGCCTCGGAGCTCTCGGTCGGGCAGCGCCGGCTGCTCGCGCTCGGACGGGCGATGGCGATGCGTCCGCGCCTGCTGCTGCTCGACGAGCCGGCGGCCGGGCTCTCGCCGGTCAACGTGGACAACCTGCTCCGGATCATCACCGGGCTGAAGGAGCGCTACGGCCTCACGGTGGTCATCGTCGAGCACATCCTCCGGGTGGTGATGGACACCTGCACGAAGGTCACGGTGCTCGACCACGGACAGAAGATCGCGGAGGGGAGCCCGGACGAGGTCAAGAACGACCACGCGGTGATCGAGGCGTACCTCGGCCGGGAGATGGAGGACGACGAGGTCCGGCGGGCGCTCCAGGGCTGAACCGATGCGGCCCGAGCGTCCGTTCGTGAATCCCGTCGGGCCCATCGTCGTCCTCGGCGCCGGAGCGATGGGGTCGCTGTTCGGCGCCACCCTCGCGCGGGGCGGGCTGGCGGTGACGCTCGTCGACGTCCGGGCCGACCACATCGGCGCGGTCAACGCGCACGGCCTGAAGATTCAGGGCCATGGAGGCGAGCGTACCGTGCGCGTGCGCGCGACGGACTGCACCGGCGAGCTGCCCCGTGCCGACATCGTGCTGGTGCAGACCAAGGCGATGGACACCGCCGTGGCCGTCGAGAGCATCCGCCGCGTGTTCGGCCCGGACACCGTCGCCATCAGCTTCCAGAACGGGCTCGGCAACGAGGAGGTCATCGGCGGCATCGTCGGCCCCGAGCGCGTGCTCGCCGGGCTGACCGCACAGGGCGCGACGCGCATCGAGCCGGGGGTGGTGCACAACTTCGGCGACCTGCCGACGTACATCGGCGAGATGGCGGGCGGGGTGTCCGCCCGCGCGGAGCGCATCGCGAGGGGGTTCACCGCGGCCGGCCTGCCGACCCGCGCGAGCGCCGACATCCGCCGCGACATGTGGAAGAAGCTCCTCGGCAACGTGGGCCTGAGCCCCACCTCGGCGATCACGAACCTCACCCAGGCCGAGATCATGTCGGTGCCGGAGCTGCGCGCGGTGGTGCTGGCGGCGGTGGACGAGGCGGCCGCGGTCGGCGCCGCGGAAGGTGTCGAGCTCGACGCCGAGGAGGCGCGCTCGGTGCTGCTGAAGCTCGCCGACCCCTCGGGCGGCGGGACCGGACACTCCAGGTCGAGCGCCTGCGTCGACATCCTCAATCGGCGCCGCACCGAGGTCGACTGGATCAACGGGTCGATCGTCCGTCTGGGCGAAAAGCACGGCATCGCGACACCGGTCAACCGCACCCTGGTCGGTGCGGTCAAGGGGCTGGAGAAGCACTTTCCCCAGGGGCAATGACCGGAACAGGGATGCCGACCGCACCCGGAAGGGAGCCCGTTCCCGCACGATGGTGCGCTCGACACGGGGCCATGTGGTCATCGTCGGGCACATCCACCGGGTCGTGATGGACACCTGCACGAAGGTCACGGTGCTCGGCCACGGAGTCATTCTCGCCGGCGGCCCGGGCAGGGATGTCACGTGAGCCTTCTCTACCTCGTCCGCCACGGGCAGAGCGAGTGGAACCGGACTGGACGCATCCAGGGCCGCAGCGAGTCGCCGCTGACCGCGCTCGGCCGGGAGCAGGCGGTCGCGCTCGGCCGCATGCTGCGGACGGCGCTCCCGGACCCGGGCATCGACATCGTCGCGAGCCCGCTCGCGCGCGCCTTCGAGACCGCGGCGATCATCGCGGGGGAGCTGGGCCGCGCCGCCGGGGAGGTGCGTGTCGACGAGCGCATCAGCGACTTCGACGTCGGCGTGCTCGCCGGCTGTCCGGGCTGGGACGCGGTGGCGGCCGATCACCCCGGGCTCGCCCGCCTTCGCCTCGAAGACCCGATCCGGTTCCATCCCCCGGGCGGCGAGAGCGGCGCCGACGTGCTGGCCCGCGCGCGCGGGTTTCTCGCCGCGCGCGAGGCGGCCGGCCGCGACACCCTGGCCGTGAGCCATGGCGTGGTCAACAAGTTCATCCGCGCCGCCGCGCGGGGGATCGCCGGCGGGGACATCATCGCGCTCGGCGAGGATCAGGAGGTCGTCTACCGGCTCGACGGGACGACCGAGACCGAGCTGCGGGCGCGCTGCGACTCCGCGGCGGGGACCGGTGCGAATGCCGCCCTCGCGCGGGTCGGCAATACGGCTGAAGCCGGATGAAGGAAGCCCCGGAGCATGGAGGCGCCGTGAACGAATGGCGGACCGTCCGCATGGACCCCGACACCCGGGCGGCGTGGACGCCGGGCGGTACGGCGCCGTGAACGAATGGCGGACCATCCGCATGGACCCCGACACCCGGGCGGCGTGGACGCCGGGCGGTGCGGCGCCGTGAACGAACGGCGGACCGTCCGCGTGGACCTGGCGGAGCGCGGATACGACATCGTCATCGGCGAGCGGCTGCTGGAGAGGGCCGACGATGTGCTCGCTCCCGTCATCGACGGGCGCCGCACCGTGGTGGTCACCGACGCCGTGGTGCGCGCCGCGCACCTCCCGCGCCTCGCGACGGCGCTCGACCGCCTCGGGGTCCGATGGGACACGGTGGCCGTCCCGGCCGGGGAGGACGCGAAGTCCTTTCGGGAGCTGGAGGCGTTGCTGGACCGCCTCTTCGATCTCGGGGTCGACCGGTCCACGGTGCTCGTCGCGTTCGGCGGCGGGGTCGTCGGCGACGTTGCGGGCTTCGCCGCGGCGCTGTTCATGCGCGGCATCGACCTCGTTCAGGTCCCGACCACCCTGATGTCCCAGGTCGACAGCGCGGTCGGCGGCAAGAACGCGGTGAACACCCGCCACGGCAAGAACCTCGTCGGGACCTTCCATCAGCCGAGGCTCGTGCTCGACGACGTGAGCGTGCTCGCGAGCCTGCCGCGCCGCGAGCTCCGGTCCGGCTACGGCGAGGTGGTGAAGTGCGGCCTCATCCGCGGCGAGGCGGAGTTCGGCTGGCTCGAGCGAAACGCGTCCGCCCTGCTCACGCTCGACCCCGGCCCGCTCATCGAGGCGGTGCGGCTGGGGTGCGAGACGAAGGCGCGGGTCGTGACCTCCGACGAACGCGACCGGGGTGACCGGGCGCTCGTGAACCTCGGCCATACGTTCGCGCACGCCGTCGAGACCGAGGCCGGGCACGGCGCGATCCCGCACGGCGAGGCGGTCGCGGCCGGACTCGCGGCCGCCGCGGCGCTCTCGGCGAAGATCGGCCACTGCGATGCCTCCGTCGTCGACCGCGTGCGCCGGCATCTGCGCGGCGCCGGTCTCCCCGACCGGATTGCGGCGCTGGCGTCGAACCGCGACTGGAGTCCGCGCGCGATTCTCGGCCACATGGCCCACGACAAGAAGACCGTGGCCGGCCGCGTGCACTTCGTGCTGCTGCGCGGGATCGGGATGCCTTTCGTGGACGGGACGGTGGCGCGGGAGGCGGTGCTCGACGTTCTCGACGGCGAGTGCCGGAGGAGTTGACCGCCGGCGCGCCGACCCGCCGTTGCACCGGACCCGGATACGGACCATCCTCTGTCAGGACGCTGGGGAGCGCACCATGAAGTTCTCGATCGCCATCAACATGCTGCGCAACGATGCGTCGGTGGACGTACGCGACGTGTGGAGAGACTCGCTCGACCTCCTGCGCATCGCCGAGGAGGGTGGCATGGTGACCGCGTGGGCGGCGGAGCACCACGGGCTCGAGTTCTGGCACGCCCCGAACCCGCTCACGATCCTCACCGACTGGGCGGCACGGACCACGCGGATCCGCCTTGGCGTGGGGGTCGCGGTGGCGCCCTACTGGCACCCCCTGCGGCTCGCGGGCGAAGCGGGACTGGTCGACATCTACTCCGACGGGCGCCTGGAGCTCGGCATCTCGCGCGGCGCCTTCAACTTCGAGTTCGCGCGCATGGCCGGCGGCATCACGCCGGAGGAAGGCCGCTCCCACGTGTTCGAGATGGTGCCGCTGCTGAAGAAGCTGTGGGCGGGAGACGTCGAGCACCGGGGCAGGCACTGGAGCTTTCCCTCGGTGACCGCCGCCCCGAAGCCGCTGCAGAAGCCGCACCCGCCGCTGTGGCTCGCGGCGCGCGACCCTGCAAGCTTCGACTTCGCGATCGGGAACGGCATGAACATCATGTCGACACCGCTCGGCAAGCCGATCGGGGAGGTCGCCAATCTTGCCGGCAAGCTTGCGGCAGCCCTTGAAGCCAGCCCCGGCGCGAAGCGCCCGCGCTGGATGGTGCTGCGCATGTCCGGGGTGGCCGAGCGCAGGAGCGACATCGACGCGATGGTGGCCGCCAACGTGATCCACGGAAAGCGCTTCGAAGGGCTGTTCTCCACCGACGGGAACGTCATCAACGGGTTCCCGCAGATCCTCGAGCAGGAGATCGGTGCGAGCGGCGGCCACTCCACCGAGGCGGTGCGCGAAGCGATGGTGCTCGGCTCGCCGGACGAGGTGGCCGAGCAGCTCGAAGCCTACGCGGCGCTCGGTATCGACGAGTTCTGCTACGGCGGCGACTACGGTCTGGATCCGGCGCGGACCCGGCGCTCGCTGGAGCTCTTCGTCGAACGGGTGATGCCGCGGTTCGAGGCGCGCGGCGACGCCGGTGCCGCCTCGGCGGTCAGCGGCCGGACATAGCTCCGCCAGCCGGCATCCGTGGCAGCGATTCCCGCCAGGCGGGAACAGACCCCTGAAATTCCCCCGACCCGACACCCTGAAGGTCGAAACCGCACCACAATTCCACCACGGTACGGCCTCTTCCGGGCGTTGGCGGGAATCGCCGCGTCTCCGACGGTAGTGTCTCAGCTTGACTCCGGGACCGTTGTGTCGCGTTGAGGGAGAAAGCCGAACCGAGGCGCCACCGTCGTCGGGAAGGGTGTGCGTCCGGTTGGCCAGAGCCCTGGTTTCCGGTTCCGGGCGACCTTGGGGACAAGGGCATCGCGCGCACGGTTCGAAAAGCGGAATGCCTTGGTCCCGAAGGAAGCCCCTCTCCCCCCGGGAGAGGGGTTTGGGGTGAGGGGGACCGAATCATCGCCGCACCCTCACCCCCGGCCCCTCTCCCGAGGGGAGAGGGGAGAACGCCGGTGTCTTCGGGCCGCCCGCCGCCTCCACTTCATGCGGCGCGAGGGTCAACCCGGCCATGAGCCCGGCCATGAATACTCCGACACCGAGCCAGGGAGTGCCTCAGCTTGACTTCGGGGCAGTGATGTCGCGCTGAGGAAGAAAGTCAAAATGAGACACTACACCGGGTTCCAGCAATTCCCGCCAGCGCCCGGAGAGGCCGTACCGTGGTGGGATTCCGGCGCGATTTCAACCCTCGGGGCGTCGGACCGAGGGGAATTCAGGGGCCTGTTCCCGCTTGGCGGGAATGGCTGCCCGGGTTCGAAGGCGCTTCACCCGCGGCCCGGGGTCGGGTATACGTCACGATGCCGACGGGTGGACCGATTGCGGATGCGGGGCATCGGCCGGCGGGACATGGTGCGGATGGCTCGATGGCCGGAGGCCGGCCCGGACCGGTCTCGCGGCGCCCCGTGATTCTTTCGTGACATCTGTCGTTCAGACTCTCGCACCGCAGCCGCGCCGGCGGTATGGGCGGCGGCAATCGAAACGGACTTCGATGGAGGCTCCCGACATGGCGCTCATCCCGGCACTCTCCCCACTCTCCTCTCCGTCCTCTCCCCCACCGTCCTCTTCCCCCCATGCGCAGAGCCCCACGCCCGAGCGCGCGCCGGCGCATCTGCGGCGCCGTGCGGTGCGGCTCGCCGGGGCCGTGGCCCTGAGCGCCGCCCTCGGCGGGGCATCGGCGCAGGCGCAGCCGCTCCCGGAGCTGAGCCTGACCGGGGCGTTCAGCGTGTACGGCCATGGCCAGGCGCCGAGCAACGGTGACTGTCCGTCGGGCATCGAGGTGCTGGAGCGGATTGACGACAAGGTGATGGAAGGGGATGTGCTGACGCTGCGGGTGGAGCGCTCGAAGCGGCGGGTGGAGGAGATGACGCTGTCGGTGGACTTCGAGATAGTGACGGGGTCGGCGGCGGATGCGTCGGACCTGGGGCCGACGCGCAGGACGCTGCGCAACGTGGCGCTGCGCTTTCCCTCGACGCAGAGCGAGCTGAATCCGGACGTGCGGTTCGTGGCGCGGCGCTGTCACCATGTGGACATTGCGGTGGACGGGAAGCTGGAGGGGAACGAGATACTGTCGATTCGTCTCAAGCCGAAGCCTGGGGAGTACGAGGTCAAGGGGACGGGGCGCCGCGACGTACGGATAGGCGAGCGGGGGGCGGGGATCCGGGTGCGGTACGAGGACCTCGGGACGCTGGGGCGCACGCTCTCGGGGCGCCGGTTCAAGATGCGCCTGGAGGCGGGGGTGGCGAGCGGGAAGGCGGACGCCTGCACGTTCCGGCGGGACCGCTCGTTCACGCGGACCATTGCGACGCGGTGGCGGGTGCGCGACGGGGGGCGGGGGGACCTTCGTGCGGCGACGCTGGCGGACTTCGAGCTGCCGTCGCGGGTGGCGTTCCGCAATGGGGTGGCGGAGGTGGCGGTGACGGCGAAGGTGGACGGGGACCGGGAGGCGGAGGACTTCGAGCTGGACCGGCTGCACCTGTTCGGGGCGCCCGACAAGTGGCCCTGGCCGGCGGTGGTGTGCGAGACGGCGGCGGATGCGGCGCGGTACGGGCTGCGCGGCCCGGTGTTTGCGCCGCGCGGGGTGATACCGCCGGCGCTGTCGGTGCCGGCGAGGCCGACGGGGTTGAGCGCGACGCCGACGGAGGACCGGGTGACGCTGGCGTGGCGCGCTGAGACGGACCCGACGATAACGGGGTGGCGGTACCGGCTGCGGCAGTTCGCCGGCTGGACGCCGGCGACGGGGGTGTGGCGGGGCGATGCGTCGACCCGCGGGGTGGTGGTGGCCTTTCCGGGCTACCTCGACGGGACGGGGCTTGAGTTCCAGGTGCAGTCGTACAACGCCGCGGGGGCGAGCCCGTGGTCGGAGGCGGCGTCGGTGACGCTGGTCAACCGGGACACGCCGGCGCTTCGCCTCAGCGAGACCGCGGTCGAGGTGGAGGAAGGCGGCACCGCGACCTGGACGGTGGCGATGAACGGGGCCTACAGCGCGACGGTGACCCTTGAGAGCAGCGACCCGGCGAAGGCGACGGTGCGCCCGTCCACCCTGCGCTTTGCCTCCGGAGACACGGACACGCCGCAGACGGTGACGGTGACGGGGCGCGCGGTGGGCGAGGCGGTGGTCTCCCACGCCGTCACGCTCGACGGCGCGGCGGTGCGCACCCCGGCTCCGGCGGGGACGGTGGCGGTGACGGTGACGGAGGCCGAGACCCGTCCGCCCAGGGCTCCGAAGGCGTTCCGCGCCCGGCCGGGCGACGGCGAGGTGACGCTCTCGTGGGCCAAGGGCGATGCGGCGATTGTCAGGTACGAGGTCATCCACCGCCTCGCCGGCCCCGGCCAGGCGTGGGGGGCGTGGGCGGAGATTGCGGGCTCCGGTGCGGACACGACCACTCACACGGTGGGGGGCCTGACCAATGGGCGGAAGTACATCTTCCGGGTGCGTGCGGTCAACGCGGGCGGGGCGGGGCCGCGCTCGAGGGGGCGCGGGGCGACGCCGATGGGCACGCTGACGGTGGCGGTGGAGGAGGCGGCCGTCGTCGAGGGGGACGATGGGCGCAGGCAGGTCGAGTTCGTGGTGACGCTGAGCGGGGAGCCGACCGACGATGTGAAGGTGCGGGTGGCGGCGCTCGCGGGCCCCGGGAGCACGGCGACGGAGGCCGAGGACTTCGTCGCGCTCGACGAGACGCTGGTGTTCGACGCCTCCGCCCGCAAGGATGCGCTGATGAAGACGGTGCGGGTGGAGGTGCTGGGCGACCACCGGGCGGAGGGGGACGAGACCTTCGTCCTGCGGCTGGACACCCTGGAGACGGGCGACGCCAGGGTGGCGCTCGCCGGGGGCGGGGAGAAGCTCCGGGTGACCGGCACCATCACCGACGACGACGCGGCGCCGGTGCTGGCGGACATCGGGGACGTGTCGGTGGAGGCCGGCGAGGCGGTGGCCATCACGGCGACGGCGACCGACGCCGACGGCGACCCCATCGGCTACGCCTGGACCCGCAAGGCGGGCGAGACGCCGGCGCTGCCGGAGGGGACCGGCCTCGGCGCGGCGCGGCTCGCGTTCACGCCGACCCGGGCCGGCGCCTACACGATGACGGTGACGGCGAGCGACGGCCACGGCAACACCGACACCGAGACGGTGACGGTCACCGTGGCGGTTGCATCGGCTGCGGCTTCCCACCCTCTCGGGCCGCCGGGCGATTGCGCCGCACAGATGCACTTTGGACCGATAGGGGGGCTCGTAACACTCAGCCCGAGAAGCAAGCATGTTGCACTGGGAGACGGCGGTTCCGGACACACCGGTATCGAAATTCGGTACGCCCAGACTCCTTCGAAGTGGACTCATTGGATACCGCCGAGCTGGGGCGGCAATGCTATCACCAGGGTTACAGTGGGTGGTGTGCATTGCGACCGCGATCTCAAAGTCGAGTTTCGAAAGGCGACCACCGCGGGTCACTGCTGTACGACCCGAGTCCACTTTCCTCGTGGACGCTACGACGGCTGGGGGGCGGCCCTAATGGGGCATATGGTCATTGGGCTCGATGAAGCCGGTGGGGCTTACTTTACTCCCCTTGTTTACGTCGACACGTCGCTACCGATTCTGACGCTCAAGACCACTCCCATCGTGGTGACCGAGGGAATGCCGATCGTCCTGACCGTCTATTCGGACAGGCCGGTGTCGGGCGCTATTCCGGTGAGCCTGTCGCTCCCCCGTCGGGAATCGAGCCGCTTCATGACGAGCGACATCAAGGGGTCAGTAATGCACCAGGTCTTCTATGTGAAGTTCGTCGAGAACTCGGACGGTGTCTGGACCGCAACCATCACGATCCCCACCATCGTGGACGCGAAGCTGGAAGGGACCGAGAAGTTCATGGTCAGGCTGCACAGTACGGCCAGCTACGTCCTCGGCGAGGCCGTGACGGTCCTGGGCGAGCTGAGGGACGGCCCTGCGGGCACGGGCTACCACGGCTTCTCCGGCGCCACCGGCATGACGGTCGGCCTGACGGTGAGCCCGGAGACGCTGGAGGTGGCAGAGGGAGGTACCGGCGCCTACACGGTGAAGCTGGATGAGTGGCCGGCGGGCGCGGCCACGGTCACGGTGACGCCGTCGAGCCGCGACACGGCGGTCGCGACGGTCTCGCCGATGTCATTGACCTTCACCCCCGAGAACTACAGCACCACCCAGACCGTGACGGTGAGGGGTGTGCCGGACGACGACACGGACGACGACACGGCGACCGTGACCCACAGCGCCCGGATGGGCGATACGGTCCTGACGGTGACGAGCGGCGAGACGGTGACGGTGACGGTGAAGGACACGACGGGCGCCGTGCACGCCAACGCGGTGCACCGGGCGGTGCTGCCGCAGGTGGCGGCGGCGATGGCGTCGCAGTCGCTGGATGCGGTGGCGGGGCGCATCGAGGCGGTGACCTCGGGTGAGGGGGGCCGGTCGCTGGCGCTCGGGGCCTGGCCGGGGGCGGCCCGCGCCGAGGCGTGGGGGGACGGTGCGGGGTCCGCCGGGGGCTGGCGGGACGAGCGTCGAGACGCGGAGCCGACCGGCACGCGCCTGCGCGAGCTGCTGGACGGTGCGCGGTTCGCCCTGCCGCTCGGGGCGTCGGAGACTGGCGGCGGGGGTGCGTCGGCGGCGGTGTGGGGCCGGGGTGGCCGGGTGTCGCTGTCGGGGTCGGAGGACGACGTGTCGTGGGACGGCGGGGTGTGGTCGGCGCATGTGGGGGCGGACATGCGGGTGCGCCCGGGGCTGCTGGCCGGAGCGGCGGTGTCGTGGTCGGAGGGGACATTCGACACCGAGGCGGACGATGCGGGCGGTGACCGGGTGAAGAGCGTCTACGAGACCGAGCTGATGGCGGTGCATCCGTACCTGGCGTGGCTGTACTCGGGGGGCGCGCACGTGTGGGCGAGCGCAGGCTACGGCAAGGGCGAGGTACGGGTCGAGGAGGAGAGCGGTCCGACGCGTGGGGTGGACATGACGTATGCGAGCGCGGCGCTGGGGGGTCGTGGGGTGGTGAGCGAGGATACGCGGTGGATAGCGGGGGGCGTGACGCGGGTGTCGGTGCGGGGCGAGGGGGCGGTGTCGAGGGTGAAGGCGGAAGGGGGGGACGGCCTCAGCGCCCTGTCGTCGGACACGCGCCGGGTGCGTGTGGGGCTGGAGGGGTCGCACGAGCGCGGGCTCGGGGGCGAGGCGACGCTGACGCCGGCGCTGGAGGTGGGGCTGCGCCATGACGGAGGGGACGCGCTGGACGGGGCGGGGGTGGAGGCGGGCGCGAGCCTGACGTGGCGCGACCCGGCGGCGGGTGTGACGATGGAGGTGCGGGCGCGGACGGTGGTTGCGCACGAGGAGAGCGGGCATGAGGAGTGGGGCGTGAGCGCTCGGGTGCAGATGGCCCCGGGCGTGGACGGACACGGGCTTTGGCTGACGGTGGCGCCCTCGTGGGGGCGCACGGCGACGGACCTGGAGGGGCTGTTCGAGCGCAGGGCGGGGTCCGGGCCGGGGTGGGGGAGCGGTCTGGAGGCGGAGGGACATGTGGAGGCGGAGGTCGGGTACGGGTTCGGGGTGAGGGGACCGGGGAGGATGGCGGTGCTGAGTCCGTATGGGGGGCTCGCCCTGACGGAGGGGGGCGGACGGACCCTGCGGGTGGGAGCGCGCTACACGGTGGGTCCGACGCTGAGGCTGTCGATGGAGGGTGAGCGTCGGGAGGAGGAGGCCCGCGCCGCCGAGGCGAGCCTGATGGTGCGGGGCGAGCTGCGCTGGTGAGCCCCGCGGCCCGCGGCGGGGCCGTGCGCGCCACGGTGGAAATCGACCCATGATCAACGCGATGCACGAGCTTTCGCCGGATACGTTCGAGCGTGACGGCTACCTGGTGGTGCGCGGTCTCGTCGATCCCCCCGGCGTCGACGAGATGCGCGAGACGGTGCTCGGCGCCCTCGACCCACTGCAAGGCCCGGCGGAGTTCGAGGCCGACGTGGGCTATCCCGGCTCTCCCGCGAGCCGTGATTCGGCCGGAGGCAACACCCCGCGGCGGTTGCTGCATGCCTACTCGCGGGGGCCGGTCTTCCGCCGATGGGCGACCGCGCCCGAGCTTGCGTCGACGCTGCGCGGCGTGATGCGCGAGGAGCGGGTCGAGATGTCCCAGTGCCATCACAACTGCGTGATGACCAAGCACCCCGGGTTCAGCAGCTCGACGGCCTGGCACCAGGACATCCGGTACTGGTCGTTCGATGCCCCGGAGCTCGTCTCGGTGTGGCTCGCCCTCGGACCGGAGCGTGACGAGAACGGCGCCCTGCGGGTCATCCCCGGCAGCCACCGGCTGCACCTCGACCGGGGCCGGTTCGATCGGCACCTGTTCCTGCGCCCGGAGCTCGACGAGAACCGCGCGCTCATCGACACCGCGGCCTTCGTGGAGCTCGAGGCGGGCGATGCGCTGCTGTTCCACTGCCGCCTGTTCCACGCCGCGGGCAAGAACCGCTCGGGAGAGGTCAAGCTGTCCGCGGTGTTCACCTACCACGCCGCCGGGAACCGGCCGATCCCGGGCACGCGCTCCGACCGCTACCCGTCGGTGCCGGTCTGAAGCGGTGCCCACCGCGCCGGTTGCCGGCGGAGCGGAGGACTTTCCCGGGTGCGAGTCGTTCCGCCTGCCGGCGAGCGAGATCGACCACTACGAAGATCGGCTGGAGTTCTGGGACGCACGCACCGAGACCGCCTGGAAGGTCTGCGAGCCCACCTCCATCCGGCATGAAGGTCCTTCACGCCGACTGGTGGAGATGGCGACGCGGGTTGCGTCGGTGCGCGGCTCTCGAATCGTGTGTTTCGGTTCGGCGGACCTCGTGCGTCTGGACGCGGCAGGACGCAGGCGCTGGCTGATGCAGGCCGACGAGATCCTCTATCTGCAAGCGGACCGGTCCCGTCTGTACGGCCCGGCGATCGACGTCGATCGGGACCCGTTGCCGGACGTGGTGCTGGAGGTGGACCACACCACCGACGTGCGCCGGCGGAAGCTCGGCATCAAGGCGCTGATGGCGGCGGCGCTGGCGTGCACGGGCGAGGCCGATTTCCGGCGACGCCTTCGGGAAGGGACCGGATAGCTCCGCCGGTTCCGGTCGCGGCCGATTTCACGGTCCGTCCCGCCGGAACCACCGGACAGGCCGGACGTGCCAACCGGACTTTCGGTCGACCTTCGGTACTCCTGTCCGGAGGCTTCACCACGATATGAGGCGAGAGAAGCAACGGACGCCGTGTCGTGTCTCTTTCATGTTCGGAAGACCTTCATCACTTCGTCTCCAAGGTGGTTGATGGCCTTGACGGCAATTCGGCCGGATCGGGGCCTGGGGAAGGGGCGGGAGGTGTCGCTGTGGAGGGTCTCCCATGCCTCGGGGTCGATCTCGGCTCTCAGGGTGGTCCTGAGAGACTTGTATGGATCGTTGGCGCCCAGAAAGTAGGCTTGCCGGACAAAGAAGCTCTCCTCGTTGTAGTCCGTGTCGATGAACCAGCACGCAATTCCGTCCGGTCCGTCGGAGCGGACCTCCCCGGTGCCCGGATGGAAGACATCCACCCCGTTGATCCTGACCCTGATCCGGTCGTCGCCTGCCTCGAGGATCTCGATGTCGGGCTCGCCGAAGATGACGAAGAGGTTGCCCTTGCCGGTGTTCTTCAGGTCGTCCGCCATGTGGAGGTCGGCATTCATCCGCGCCTTCAGGACGGGGATGCGGCCGAGTCCGGCAAACTCCGACGAGTGCGCGTCGTAGCTGAACGCGCAGGCGACGAGCACGTCGAATCCGGCCTCGGCGGCCTCCCGGGTGGCTGCGACCAGATCGGGGCGGGAGACCGTGCCGAACTCCGGGCCGACGAAGATTGCCGCGCGCCTTTCCGGGCCTGCGCCCTCATCGTCATCCCGGCTTCCACCCTCGACGTAGCGTGCTTCCGCGCAGACCAGTCGGCCCGGCCAGGGAGCGACGGAGGTGAACGCCAGCCGGTCCTCCTTGTGGGCCTGCTGGATGCCGGTGGTCCTGATGTTCTCGAGGATCATCGGCACGAACTCGGGTTCCCGGCCATAGTAGCCCCTGGTGTCCGCCGTCCTGTCGATCAGGTTGTCGTGCTCGTCCACTCCAGGCGTCCGGTGCGGAGAAAGGCTCTCGACGGTGAATGGACCGGCGGTGCGGACGATCTTCCTGTCTTCACAGGGTTTGTCGTAGAGGTATTCGAACTCGGCCTTCGCGGCGATCGATGCGTCGATCTCCTTCTGACGTGCGATGCGGTGCTCCCACCACCTCCGGTGAAGCTCGGTGGCCTCGGTATCCCACGGGTCGCGGGGCTGGTCGGGAAGACTGTCCAGCGTGTAGCCGCGGCCCAGCTCGCGGTTCACAATGAGCAGCTCCGCCGTCCTGGCGTCGTCGGTCCGCGCGGCGTGGAGCCTTCTCCACGCTTCCGCTGCGGGAACGGGCCACGGGTCGCCCGCTTCCCGGGGGATTTCCCACTCTTCCCAGCTCTGGCCCAGCGCAAGGTTCAATCCGTTGCGCAACGGCTCCAGGGTCTCCTGGAACTGCTCCCAGATCACGTCGATCTCGGCGTTGTTGGCGATAGCACTTCGCCGACACTCACGAGCTTCGCGAGCCGGGCCAGGGGACTGCGCAGGTGGTCGATCCATATCGACGTATCCACGAGGATCAATTCCGGACCTCGCTCTTTCTGCGCGGAACATGCTCGATATGCGGCATGCTGCCTCCGGCTCGGATCAGGCTTTGTGCCGCTTCCGCCCGGACTTTTTCCAGGAATCCGCTCGCCACATGCTCGAACTCGTTGTGGAGGCTGCTTCTCAGCTCGAATCCCTCCCGCATCGTGTAGACGTCCCTGAATTCGGCAAATGCCCAGCGGCCATGGGAGCCGAGCCGGTTCACCCCCGGGACCCACAGGGTTTCCATCGTCGTCTTCTTGTCCTTGGCGTCCTCTCCGCGATATCCCTTGACCTCGACGACCAGATGGAGGGGGTCGTCCTCGCCTCGCCCGTCGTCGAGCAACACGATGAAATCGGGGAGATATCTTCGGCTCTGCGACCCGGCCTGGTAGGGAACCTCGAATCCGAGACCGTGATTCTTCACGTAGGCCACTACCTGCGGATGAGCCTCGACCACCCGGCACAGCTCCGCTTCCCAGCCACTGTCCAGGATGGCCCAGTTGACGTGACAGTGACGGGGGTCGGTCTGGTACCGGCTCGTCCTGGAGGTCCGGAAGTTGACGTTCGCCGTCGAGCCGGTCGGGTTGTAGGGGTCGAGAACGGCCTTCACCGGATTTTCCCGTGAGAGCCGAGAGCGGATGATTCCGGCGGCAATCCGTTCACAGGCCTTGTCGGCAATCGTCTTGTACGCCAACTGTGCGGCGTTGGTTCCGCCCTTGTGGACGAGACAATCGTCCAGCCACTCGCGCACGATACGCTTCATCTGCCCGAACAGGTGCAGCCGGGGCTCCCCGTCCGAGTCCCGATATCTGGTAAGCAGCAAGTAGGCGGTCAGCTCGTAGACGACCCGGGATTGCCGCAGCGCGCCGGTGTGGGCGAGGTTCAGGTCCACCGGCTGGCCGATGATCCCCGAATTCCTCGTCTCGGTCGCGCCGACCAGCTCCGGGGTGAGCTCGAGCACCGAGTCTTCGTTGAATTCGGCCGTGAGCCCGTCTTCGGGCCACTCGACGCCATAGCCGGCGACCCTCGGAAAGCGGATCTCCAGATGGTCGCGCTCGGGGCGGACAGCTTGCACGTGGACGGTCTCGCGCGGCGGTCCGGGTGGAGCGACGACGGGGGTGGCCGTGAAATCGAAGGGAATGCCGAGCACATCCGCGTACTCGACGCTCAGCCGGTCCTCTCCGTCGAGGTCGTAGGATTGGCGGCGGAGGGCGCGGCCGACCACCTGCTCGCAGAGCAACTGGGTACCGAAGGCCCGCACCCCGAGAACGTGAGTCACCGTGTTCGCGTCCCAGCCCTCGCTCAACATGGATACCGATACGACGCAGCGTATGGATTCGCCGAGCCGTCCCGGCTTGCCGACGGTGTTCATGACCTCCCGGAGCAGGTCCTCGGCGTAGCCGGAGCCACTGAGGAAGAAGGGAGTGGCGGAGAGGTCGATCACCCGTGACGTGCCGAGCTTGCGATTCACGGATTCAAGGCCCGAAATCCAGAGCCGTGCCGCCTCCCTGTTCTTCTCGGCTTCCTTCTTCTCTTCTCCCCCGAGATCGCCTTCGAGCGTCTCGCCCTGTTTCTCGCGATAGCAGTGGTGGGCCTCGTCGTTCAGCACCAGGATGTTCCTGAAGCCCATGAGCTCGGGCATCAGCCGCCTCAGCATCTGGCCCTCGGATTCCCGGGTGTCGAGGGAAGGACCGCGTCCCTGCAGCAGCGCCCTGCCCCCCCTGGCGATCTCGACCCGCTCCCGGCGACGCAGGGCGTGATAGTTGGTGATGACGATCCTTGCCCGGTCCAGGTCGGCCAGCAGGTCGCCCGGAACGAGCTCTCGGCCCCGGTAGTAGCTTTCCGGGTCGTTCGGCTTCAGTACCCGCAGCCGGTCCTTGATGGTAGGGCCGGAGATCACTGAACTTGTAGTGGCGCCAGTGCTGGAGGAGGCGGGCCGTCTCCGGGGTCACCCGCCAGTGGCCGGGGTCCGGGCGCCGGCGCCACTCGTCCACCTCGCGACGGACGCTGTTGATGATCCCGGCGTGCCGTTCGTACTGCTGCTCCCGGGTCGAGAGGTCCTCCCCCTCGTCGAGTACCAGCCTTTCCTGCCGGGCGGAGCTTCCGCGCTTCCTCGGCCTGGGGACGGGAGAGATGAGCTCGGCCCGGCGGCGTCTTTCGACGATCTTCCGGGTCGGCTGGCCGTCATCGCCGAGCTCCCAGTGCCGGCTCGGGCAGCCATACGGAGAGTTGAGGATCGGGTTTTCGAAGAACTGGCGATTCATTCCGGCCACCATCCGTGGACTATCGTCCGGGAATCAAGTGGGAATCCGTGCGTCCGGCTCGAAAGCCCGCCGCGCCTCATGACGCACAGTGGAGCTGATCGTCTCAATCATGCCCACGTTGTTCAAAGTACGGCAGTATCTCATTCCGACTTTGTTCCTCGAAACCGATTCCGGCGGGTCCGCGTCCGACGCCGGGAATCGGTGACTCTCGCGTGCCGAAGCCGACCGGAGCGACCGCCCGACCATGTTCCGCTTCCTCAGACCCGAGCGGGCCGCGTTCACCGATGCGTCGTGGCAGTCGGTGCGGCGCTCGTGGCCGATCGTGGCCACCCTCCCCGAGTCCGACGCCGTGACCCTGCGGGCGCTCGCGGACGCGTTCCTGCGCACGAAGTCCATCGAAGGCGCCGGAGGCTTCGAGCTCGACGAGGAGTCGCGCGTCGTGGTGGCCGCCCAGGCGTGCGTGCCCATCCTCGGGCTCGGCATGGAGGCGTACACCGGCTGGCGGTCGGTCGTCGTGTATCCCGGCGGGTTCGTCTCGCGCGGCACGTCGGTCGACGAGGCGGGGGTCGAGCACGAGTGGGAGGAGCCGCGCAGCGGCGAGTCCTGGTCCCACGGGCCGGTGGTCCTGTCGTGGGAAGACGTCGCGGCATCGGGCCGCCTGGAGGGCTACAACGTCGTCATCCACGAGATGGCGCACAAGCTCGACATGCTGAACGGCGACGCGAACGGGTTTCCGCCCCTGCACCCGGGGATGGACGGAGCGGCCTGGTACCGCGTGTTCAGCGAGGCGTTCGAGGACCTGTGCGCCCGGGTCGACGCCGGCGAGGAGACCGACATCGACGACTACGCGACCGAGGGGCCGGACGAATTCTTCGCGGTCGCGAGCGAGTACTTCTTCGAGCTGCCGGAGGTGCTCGACGAGTGCTATCCGGGGGTCTACGCGGAGCTGCGCGCCTTCTACCGGCAGGATCCGATCGCACGCCTCGCGGCGGCGCACGGCCGCTGAGCCTCAATTCCCAACGACCATGAATGATGTGAGTCTGCCGTCGGGCGGAAGACCCGCTCCGCCCGGTGGCTCAGCGGTCGAGCCCGTCGGTGTCGATCGACTCCGGGCTGACGTGCCGCACGTCCTTCCCCTTCACCAGGAAGACCACGTACTCCGCGATGTTCTTGGAATGGTCGCCGATCCGCTCGAGCGACTTGACGATGAAGGTCACGTTGATGATGTGCCCGACGTTGCGGGCATCTTCCATGATGTACGTGGACAGGCGGCGGAGCGCGGCCTGGAACTCGCTGTCGAGCTCGATGTCGCCGCGGGCGACCCGGATCGCCATGTCCACGTCGAGCCGGGCCAGCGCGTCGAGCACGTCGTGCAGCATCCGGGTGGCGAGCGTCGACATGCGGAACGCATCGCTGAGCAGGAGGGGGTCGGGCGGCGGGGTGCCGGAGCCGTGGATGTCGATGGCCATCCGCGCGATGCGCTCCGCCTCGTCGCCGATACGCTCCAGGTCCGTCACCGTCTTGCCGAGCGAGAGGATCATGCGGAGGTCCTTGCCCACCGGCTGGCGCAGCGCGAGGAGGTTGACGATCCGCTCGTCGGCCTGCACGTCGAAGAAGTTCACGACATGGTCGCGGGCCACCACGTTGCGGGCAGCCTCCGGGTCCGCATCGCGCAGGGCGTTCATCGCCTTCGCGATCTGGTCCTCGACCAGCCCGCCCATGCGCAGCACCACGCCGTTCAGGTCCGCGAGCTCCTGGTCGAAGCGCTTGAAGATGTGCTCTTCGCCGCTCATCGTGGCCCCCCGGAAGCCGTCCGGGCCGCGTTCAGCCGAACCGGCCGGTGATGTAGTCCTCGGTCAGCTTGTGGCGGGGGTTGGTGAAGACGTGGTTCGTCTCCCCGACCTCGATGAGCCGGCCGAGGTGGAAGTACGCGGTGCGCTGCGAGACGCGGGCCGCCTGCTGCATCGAGTGGGTCACGATCACGATGGTGTAGTTCTTCCGCAGCTCGTCGATGAGCTCCTCGATGCGCGCGGTCGCGATCGGGTCGAGGGCGGAGCAGGGCTCGTCCATGAGGATCACCTCGGGGCTGACCGCGATGGCCCGCGCGATGCACAGCCGCTGCTGCTGGCCGCCGGACAGGCCGGTGCCGGGCTGGTCCAGGCGGTCCCTGACCTCGTTCCACAGCCCGGCCTTCTCGAGGCTGCGCTCGACGATCGCGTCCGTCTCGCGCTTCCCGTCCACCAGGCCGTGGATCCTCGGCCCGTAGGCGACGTTGTCGTAGATCGACTTGGGGAACGGGTTGGGCTTCTGGAACACCATGCCGACCCGGGCGCGAAGCTGCACGACGTCGAGGCGGGGGTCGTGGATGTCCTCCCCGTCGAGCCTGATGCTGCCCGACACCCGGCAGATGTCGACGGTGTCGTTCATGCGGTTGAGGCAGCGCAGGAAGGTCGACTTGCCGCAGCCCGAGGGGCCGATCATCGCCAGGACCTCGTTGCTGCCGATGTCGAGGTTGACGCGCTCGATCCCCATCTTGTCGCCGTACATGACACTGACGTTGCGCGAGGTCATGCGCGGGCTCTCGACGGTGACCTCGCCGACCGTCCCGATGTCGTCCGGCACCGGCTCGGCGAGCGCGGGCGGTGCGGCCGCCGGCAATGGGGCCGGCAGCGGGGGGAGCGCCAGGGCGGCTGTCTGCGCAGCGGTCATGCTCATTTCCGACTCCTCGGGATTCTCTCGTGCGTGAAATCATCGCGCATGTCCGGCGGCCCGCCGGGCCGGCAGCAATTCCCGCCAGGCGGAAACATGCTCCTGAACTCCCCTCGACCCGGCGCCCCGAGGGCCGAAATCGCGCCGGAATCCCCCCGCGGCACGGCCTCTCCGGGCGTTGGCGGGAATCGCCGCCGGGCCGGCATCGCGCGCGTGACGGGACTGTCGAGGCGGTTCATCCCGGGCCGCCACCGGGCTACCAGCGGCGCTCGAACCGCCGGCGCAGGATGACCGCCAGCGCGTTCATCGTGACGAGGAACGCGAGCAGCACCATGATCGCGGCGGACGTGCGCTCGACGAAGGCCCGCTCCGGGCTGTCCGCCCACAGGAAGATCTGGACCGGCAGCACCGTCGACGGGTCGAGCGGCCCGCCGGGGACGTCGACGATGAACGCCACCATGCCGATCATCAGCAGCGGCGCCGATTCACCGAGCGCCTGGGCCATGCCGATGATCGTCCCGGTCAGCATCCCCGGCATGGCGAGCGGCAGGACGTGGTGCGTGATCGTCTGCATCTTCGATGCGCCCATGCCCAGCGCCGCCTCGCGGATGGACGGCGGGACCGACTTCAGGGCGGCCCGGCTCGCGATGATGATGGTGGGCAGGGTCATCAGGGTCAGGACGAGCCCCCCCACCAGCGGCGCGGAGCGCGGCAGTCCGAAGAAGTTGATGAACACCGCCAGGCCGAGCAGCCCGAAGATGATGGACGGCACCGCGGCGAGGTTGTTGATGTTCACCTCGATGAGGTCCGTCAGGCGGTTGGTCGGGGCGAACTCCTCCAGGTAGATGGCGGCCGCGACGCCGACGGGGAACGACAGCGCCAGGGTGACCAGCAGGGTGTAGAGCGAGCCGGCCGCGGCGCTCCGGATGCCGGCGAGCTCCGGCTCGCGCGAATCCCCGGCGGTGAAGAACGCGGTGTTGAACCGCCTCTCGATCCGGCCCGCCGCTTCGAGCGCCTCGACCCACCCGATCTGGTGGTCCTTGACGCGCCGCTCGGACTCCGGCGCGGCTCGATCGATGTGGCCCTTGACGAGCATGTCGATATCGTCGTCCGCGGGCACCCGGACGTGCTCCGTGCGCCCGACGAGCGCGGGGTCGGCGAGCACCCGGTCGCGGAGCGTGAAGGCCGCGCCCGAGCTTACGATGCCGTACAGGGCGCGCCTCGCCTTGCGCCCCTTCACGTCCGGGAACATGTCCCGCATCGTCTTCTTGACCAGACCCGGATAGTTCGCCCCCGAGAGCGCCTTCGCGTCCCGGTCCTCGCCGATGCCGAGCACCTCCGGGTCGTAGGTGACCTCCAGCTCGATGTACGTCTGCTGGAACGCGGTGTACCCGTTGCCGACGATGCTCGTGAACAGGGTCGCGAGGGCGAGGATCGCGAGGGTGATCGCCACGATGCCGCAGGCCCGGAAGCGCCGTTCCGCCGCCCGCCGCTTCGCGAGCCGCCGCGTCATCGCGTCGCTGGTGTGAACGCTGGTGCTCATGGTCCGGTGCTCATGGGATCGTGCTCGTCGGCGGCGTCCCGTTGATCGCCGTGTTGATCGCCGCGGTGGTCGCCGCGGGCTGGTGTCGGGTCACACGACAAGCGCCGGATGGAGCCGTATCGGCTCCACGCGGGGCGCCGCCGGTGGTGAACGGGGAGGAAAGGCACCATGACGGGCGCTTCCGTTCGGGTATCGGCTCCACGCGGGGCGCCGCTGGTGGTGAGCCGCCGGTGGTGAGCCGCCGGGAGCGGCATGTCATGTGTGGCCCGGCATCAGTCGTACTGCTCACGGTACCTGCGCACCACGTGCAGGGCGATGACGTTGAGGCCCAGGGTGACGACGAACAGGACGAGCCCGAGCGCGAACGCGGCCAGGGTCTTCGGGCTGTCGAACTCCTGGTCGCCCACGAGCAGGGTGACGATCTGCACCGTCACCGTGGTCACCGCCTGGAGCGGGTTGGCGGTCAGGTTCGCGGCGAGGCCGGCCGCCATGACCACGATCATGGTCTCGCCGATGGCGCGCGAGACCGCCAGCAGCAGCCCGCCCACGATGCCGGGCAGCGCGGCCGGCAGGACCACCTGCCGGATCGTCTCCGAGCGCGTCGCCCCCAGCCCGCAGGAGCCGTCGCGCAGCGCCTGGGGCACGGCGTTGATGACGTCGTCGGACAGCGACGAGACGAAGGGGATGATCATCACGCCCATGACGAGGCCGGCCGCGAGCGCGCTCTCGCTGGCGACGTCCAGCCCGATGATCGAGCCGATGTCCCGGAGGACCGGGGCCACGATCAGGGCCGCGAAGAAGCCGTACACGACGGTCGGGACCCCCGCGAGGATCTCGAGCGCCGGCTTCGCGACCGAGCGGAACGCCGGCGTCGCGTACTCGGCGAGGTAGATGGCCGCGAACAGGCCGACCGGCGCCGCGACGGTCATCGCGATGAACGAGATGAGCAGGGTGCCCGCAAACAGGGGGATGGCGCCGAACGCGCCGGACGACCCCGCCTGATCCTCCCGGATCGCCATCTGCGGGCTCCAGTCGAGGCCGAGCAGGAAGTCCGTGACGGGGATGTGGCCGAAGAAGAGGAGAGCCTCGAACAGCACCGAGAGCACGATGCCGAGGGTGGTGAAGATCGCGACCGTCGAGCTTGCGACGAGCAGGAACCGGATGATCCGCTCCACCTGGTTGCGCGCGCGCAGCGACGGAGACACGCGCCGCCACGCGAGCCCCGCACCCGCGATCGCGATGCTCAGCACGACGACCGCGGATGCGGCGGCGGCGGTGCGCTTCAGCTCCAGGTAGTGGTCGGCGGCCGCGCGCATCTCCGGGACCGCCTCTGCGGAGACGATGTTGCCCTCCGCCAGGTTCCGGATGTCGTTGACGACGAGGTTCAGCCGCTCGGGCGGCAACGCGCGGGTCGCCTCCGGCAGACCGGCCACCACCAGGCTCTCGACGATCGACGGCTCGAACGACACCCAGACCCCGAGCACGACGATCGCCGGAAGCGCGCACCACAGCGCGGTGAGGCTCCCGTAGTAGCTCGGCAGCGAGTGCAGGCTCTTCGTGCCGCCGGTGGTGGCGGAGACGGCGAATGCGCGCCGCCGGCCGAGATGGAACGCGGCGGCGGTGAGCGCGAGGAGCACGGTGACGAGGACGGGGCCGGACATGGTCCTGGACTTCGGGAGACCGGCGCCGCCTTCGGGAATCAGAGGCTCAGGTTCGCCAGGTTCTTCACGTCTTCGGCGAACTTCATCCGCTCGTCGTCCGGCATCGGGATCATCCCCTTGTCGGCGAGGTAGCCGTCGGCGCCCCAGGCCTTCTCGCTCGTGAACTCGCCCAGGTACTCCTCGACGCCGGGGATCGTTCCGACATGCGCCTTCTTCACGTAGAGGTAGAGCGGACGGGAGACCGGATAGGACTGCGCGGCGATGTTCTCGAACGTCGGCTCCACGCCGTCGACCGCGGCCCCCTGGATCCTGTCGGAGTTCTGGTCGAGGAAGCTGTAGCCGAGCACGCCGAACGCGGCGGGGTTGGCGTCGAGCTTCCGCACGATCAGGTTGTCGTTCTCGCCCGCCTCGACGTAGCCGCCGTCCTCGCGCACGGTATGGCACGTCGCCTTGTACTTCTTCCCGTCCGACTTCTTCATCGCCCTGATCCAGCCGATCTCCCTGCACCCGCCCTCGAGGGCGAGCTCGGCGAAGGCGTCGCGCGTGCCGGAGGTCGGCGGCGGGCCGAGCACCTCGATCCTCGCGTCGGGCAGGGAGGCGTCGATCTCGTTCCACTTCGTGTACGGGTTGGGGACGAGGGTCTCGCCGCCGTTCGGGTCCGGCACGTCCCTGGCGAGCGCGAGGAAGATCTGCCTGCGGGTGATCCGGACGGGCTCGGACTTGCGGGAGCTCGCGAACACGATGCCGTCATGGCCGATCCTGACCTCGACGACCTCGTTCACCCCGTTGCCGGCGCACTTCTCGACCTCGCTCTTCCTGATGCGCCGCGAGGCGTTGGTGACGTCCGGGTGCTCCACGCCCACGCCGGCGCAGAACAGCTTGAGGCCGCCGCCGGAGCCGGTGGACTCGACCTTCGGGGTCCTGAAGTCGGTGGTCTTGCCGAACTGCTCCGCGACCACCGTGGCGAAGGGGTAGACGGTCGAGGAGCCCACGATGCTGATGTAGTCGCGGGCCTGGACCTGACCGGCAACGGCGGTCGCCACCGCCGCAAGGATGAGCGTACGCTTCATGGATGCTTCTCCGGAGGTTGAAGGAGTCCGGGAACGAACGTCTTGTCTCGAAGGCCGGAAGAAGGCGCGGGCGGACGCTGCCGCCGAGCCGTTCCCACCCTCTTGCGAAGCCTTGTACCCACTCCCCGTGACAACCATCGGTCATGAATCTGACATGGATGTGACATGCGGCGTGCCGCCCGTGGCCCTGGCGGTTCCCGCCGGCCTGCCGATCGCCGCGAAGGCCCGGCGCATCGCGCGCACGGTCGCGGAGCACCCCGTCACCCTGGTGGTCGGCGCGACCGGCTCGGGCAAGAGCACCCAGCTCGCGAAGATCTGCCTGGGGGCGGGGCGGGGCGCGAGCGCCATGATCGGCCACACCCAGCCCCGCAGGATCGCCGCGCGCAGCGTCGCCGCCCGCATCGCGTCGGAGCTCGGCGCGGACCTCGGCCGGCTCGTGGGCTGGCAGGTGCGGTTTCGCCGCCACACCGCCCCGCATACCCGCATCAAGCTGATGACCGACGGCATCCTGCTCGCCGAGATCCAGGGCGACCGCAGCCTGCGCGCCTACGACACCCTCATCATCGACGAGGCGCACGAACGATCGCTGAACGTCGACTTCGTGCTCGGCTACCTGCGCCGGCTCGTGCGGCGGCGTCCCGACCTGCGGGTGGTCGTGGCCTCGGCCACCCTGGAGGTGGAGAAGCTCCGGGCGTTCTTCGACGAGGCGCCGGTCGTCGAGGTGGAGGGCCGGACCCACCCCGTCGAGATCCGGTACCGGCCCGGCGAGACCGGCGGCGACGTCCCGGAGAAGGTCGCGGGAGCGCTCGCGGAGATCCGTGACGAGCTGGGCGACGAGCCGGGCGACGTGCTCGTGTTCCTGTCCGGAGAGCGCGAGATCCGGGAGACCGAGGCCCGGCTGCGGCGCCTCGGGCTGCCGGACACCGAGCTCTTCCCCCTCCATGCGCGGATGCCGGCGGCGCGCCAGCAGGCGCTGTTCACCCCCGCCGCCGGCCGCCGCGTGGTGCTCGCCACGAACATCGCCGAGACCTCGCTGACCGTGCCCGGCGTCCGTTTCGTCGTCGACGCGGGCACGGCGAGGGTGAGCCGGTACGCGCACCGTACCGGCGTGCAGCGGCTGCCGGTGGAGCCCGTCTCGCGCGCCTCGGCCGACCAGCGCGCGGGGCGTTGCGGGCGGGTCGGGCCCGGGGTGTGCATCCGGCTCTACGCCGAGGAGGACTTCGACGCCCGCCCCGCCCACCCGGAGCCCGAGGTCCGGCGCTCCGACCTCGCGGCGGTGCTGCTGCGCATGCTGTCGCTGGGCATGAAGGACGTGGAGCGCTTCCCGTTCATCGACACACCGGACCGGCGCCACGTCAACGACGGCCTGCGGCTCCTGCGCGAGCTGGGGGCCATTGACGCGGACGGCGATCTGACGGCGGTCGGGCGCCGGCTCGCGCGGCTGCCGCTCGACCCGAGGATCGGACGCATGCTGCTCGAGGCGGACGCGCTCGGCTGCGTCGCCGACGTGCTGGTCATCGCGAGCTTCCTCTGCGTGCCCGATCCGAGGGAGTGGAGTCCGGGCCGGAAGGGCGCGGCGCAGAACGCCCGGGACCGCTTCGCCGACGCCCGCTCCGACTTCCTCGGCATCGTCAACCTCTGGCGCCGATTCCGCTCGGCGGCGAAGGACCCGGGGGAGTCGATGCGCCGGTTCTGCCGGCGGCACTCCCTTGCGCCGGCCCGGATGCGGGACTGGCTGGACGTGCACGGGCAGATCCTCGACATCTGCCGCGAGCTCGGCATCCGGCCCCGCGGGCTCGGGGCCTCGCCGGGGCGGGTCCACCGGGCGCTCCTCGCCGGGCTGCTCCGCTGCGTCGGCGCCCGCACCCCGGAGGGAGGCGGGTACTCCGGCCTTCGCGGGACCGCGTTCCGGCTGGCCTCGGGCTCGGTGCTCCACCCCGCCGTCGCGCCCTGGATCGTCGCCGCCGAGATCGTGGAGACCGAACGCGCCTACGCGTTCGTGGCCGGTCGGGTCCGCGCGGAATGGGTGGAGAAGGCGGCCGGCGACCTCGTGCGCCGCACCCACTTCGACGCGCACTGGGACGCGCGCCGGGCCGAGCCGATGGTGTACGAGCAGGTCGCGCTGTACGGACTGACCCTCGTTGCCCGGCGCCGGGTGCGGTTCGCGCCGGTGAGCCGGGAGGGCGCGCGCGAGGTCTTCGTGCGCTCCGGGCTGGTCGAGGGCGGTTACGAGTGCGCCCATCCCTTCGTGGAGCACAACGCCCGGGCGCTCGAGCGGCTTCGCGTCGTGGAGCACAAGCTCCGCAGCCCGGGGGCGGTGGTGAGCGACGATGCGGTGTTCGCGTTCTACGATGCCCGCATCCCGGCGCGCGTCGTGGACGGGCGGACCTTCGAGGAGTGGCTCTCGGGGCTCGACGAGGACGGGGTCCGCACGCTGGCGCTCGGCCGCGAGGACATCGCGCCCGGAGTGCGGCTCGCCCGCGAGGCGGACTTTCCCGACGGGCTCGGGATCGGCGAGCGGGCGTTCCGGCTCGCCTACCGGTTCGCGCCCGGCGAGGACCACGACGGGCTGACGCTGACCATTCCGCTCGACGTGCTGGTGGACATCGACCCCGGCCGGTTCGAGTGGCTGGTGCCGGGGATGCTGGAGGAGAAGGTGCTGGCGCTCCTGCGCGCTCTGCCGAAGAGCGTGCGCCGCGCGGTGATGCCGCTGGCCGGGGTGGCGCGGGCGTTCATCGCCGGGGCGCGGTTCGGGGACGGCTCGCTCAACGAGTCGCTCGCCCGGTTCCTCGACCGCACGCGTGGCGTATCCGTTCCGCGCGACGCGTGGTCGCCGGCGCGGCTGCGGCGCGTGCTGCCCGCCCACCTGCTCATGCGCTTCGAGGTCACGGACCGCGACGGCGCGGTGCTGGGCAGGAGCCGCCGGCTGGAAGCGATCGAGAGGCGGCTGGCCGTCCGGTCCGCATGGTCCGGACCGGGCAAGCGCCCCGCATCCGGGTCAGCCGGGCCGGCCGGACGCGGACACGCCTCGTGGACCTTCGGGGCGGTGCCGGTCGAGGCCGAGGAACGATCCGGCGCCCGGCCCGGCGATTGGTCCGGCGCCCGGTCCGGTGCCCGACCCGGCGATCGGCCTAGCGATCGGCCTGACTATCGGTCCGGTGCCCGACCTGACGATCGGACCGGCGCCCGGCCTGACGATCGGACCGGCGCCCGACTTGGCGATCGGACCGGCGCCCGACTTGGCGATCGGACCGGCGCTTGGCCTGACGATCGGACCGGCGCCCGAACCGGCGATCAGCTCGGCGCCCGAACCGACGATCAGTCCGGCGTCGTGTTTCCGGCCCTGCGCGACATCGGCCCGGGGGTGATCGTCGAGCACTTCCAGACGCGCGGCGCCGCGGAGCGCAGCCACCACCGCGGCCTCGTGCGGCTGTTCTCGCTGGCGATGCGGCGCGAAGCCCGGGAGTGCCTGCGAGCGCTTCCCGGCGTCGACGAGCTGTGCCTGCTCTACGCGATGATCGCGCCTCCCCCGGACTGGGTGGATGCGCCGTGGAAGCCGGTGGATCAGCCGCAGCCGGGTACCGGCGCCGAGGCGCGGCGCGACCTCGTCGACCGCACCGTGGCCCGCGTCTTCGTCGCCCCCGCCGGTCCGGTCCGCGAGCGCGGCCGGTTCGAGGAGGTGCTGGCCGCGGGCCGGGGCGGGTTCGCGGCCGGACTCGCGCGCTCGGTCGACGGCGGGCTCGCGATCCTGCGGGCGGCGCGTGCGGTACGGCGGCTCATCGACGCCCCGGACCTGCATGCGCCGCCGGAATCACTGGCCGACGCACGGCGCCAGCTCGACGGGCTCGTGCACCACGGCTTCATCGCCGCCACGCCGGACGATGCGTTCGCATCCCTTCCGCGGTACCTGGAGGCGTTGCGGGTGCGGCTGGAGAAGCTCCGCCGCGGCGGTGCGAGCGATGCGCGCCGGCTCGCGGAGATCCTGCCGCTGCAGCAGCGCCTGGAGTCGAAGGCGCGCGACGCGCGGGCCCGGGGACGGAGCGATGCCGAGCTCGCGCGCCACCGCTGGATGCTGGAGGAGTACCGGGTGTCGGTCTTCGCCCAGGAGCTGGGTACCGCCTTCAGCGTGTCGAGGAAGAAGCTCGACGCACAGTGGGCGCGGGTCGCGGCGCTCTGAGCCGTCCTGCGCCAGCGACTCCCGCCAATCCCCGGACAGGCCGCACCATGGTGGAATTCCGGCGCGATTTCGACCTTCAGGGCGCCGGGTCGAGGGATTGCAGGAGCATGTTCCCCGCCTGGCGGGAATGGCTGCCCCTGCGCCAGCGATTCCCGCCAGCGCCCGGAGAGGCCGCACCATGGTGGAATTCCGGCGCGATTTCGACCTTCAGGGCGTCGAGTCGAGGGGATTTCAGGAGCATGTCTCCGCCTGGCGGGAATGGCTGCCCCTGCGCCAGCGATTCCCGCCAGCGCCCGGAGAGGCCGTACCGTGGTCGGATTCCGGCGCGGTCTCGACCCTCGGGGCGCCGGGTCGAGGAAAATCCGGGAGCATGTCTCCGCCTGGCGGGAATGGCTGCCCCTGCGCCTCGTTCTTCGCCTGGGCCGGACCGATTCGATATGCTTCAGCTTTCAGGCGGTGCCGGCCGCCCCGTGGGCGGGACCGCCTGCGTTTACCGGGCTGGTACCGGGCTGGCTGGTACCGGGCTGGTGACGAATCGACGCGACACGGGGACGACCGAGGTTCCCCCAACGCCCGGGAGGCACGGACAGAGCCGGCGGGACGGCGGCCGGAGGCAACGGATACATGAGCAACGTACTGGACGATCTGCGCCGGGACCACCGGAACGTTCGCGAGCTGCTCGGCCTGCTCGGGAGCGAGCTCGACGCGGTCGCCGACGCGAGCGGCGGCGACTTCGAGCTGATGCGCGACATCATGGTCTACATGACCGGCTACCCCGATCACACGCACCATCCGAAGGAAGACCTGATGTTCGAACGGATGCGCGAGCGCGGTGTCGCGCCGGACACCGAGGAGACCATCGCGAAGCTGCTGCGCGAGCACGCCGCCCTGGCCGACAAGGGCGGCATCTTCCGGGACATGCTGAGCGGGGTGGTCGACGGCGCGATGATCGAGCGCGAGGCCCTCGTCGCGACCGGTCGCGACTATGTCGAGTTCCTCGGCTATCACGCGCGCCTGGAGGACGAGACGGTGTTCATCGAGGCCGGACGGCTGCTCGACGACACGGACTGGTCGGTGGTCGGGACCGCGTTCGAAGCGCAGTTCGACCCGGTCTTCGGTCCGGTGGTCGAGGACGGCTTCCGCAGCCTGTACGAGCACATCCGCCAGAGCGCCGCCTCAGGACAGTGACAGAAGCAAGGTTGCCGACTGTACCCGAAGGGCCCGAATCATCGCCGCACCCTCACCCCCGGCCCCTCTCCCGGGGGGAGAGGGGAGAATGCCGGTGTCTTCTCCCGAACCCGGCGACTCCGGCAACAGCCGTTCGAGCTCTCCCCCCGGCGCGATCCCGGTGAGCTCCCTCAGTCCGGGAGGCCCCGGAACGCGTCGTCGACCGGCACCCGGAAGCCGTTGGCCAGCCGGTTGGTCTCGTTCGCCAATGCGGTGACCGCCATCAGCTCGGCGAACATCTCGTCGGTCATGCCCTTCGCGCGCGCGCCGGCGGTATGGCTGTGGATGCAGTACTCGCAGTTGTTGGTCGCGCTCACCGCCACGTAGACCATCTCCTTGACCAGGGGGTCGAGCGCGCCCGGCCTCATCACGCTCTTCACGTCGTTCCAGACCCGCGCGAGCGTCTCGGGGTGATTGGCCAGCACCTTCCAGAAGTTGTTGATCCAGTCGGCGCCGCGGGTGCGCATGATGTCGTCGTAGACGGCCCGGACCTCGGGCGCGGCATCGTCGTACTCGATGAGGGGCAGAAGCGGCATGGCGGGGGATTCCTCCTGACGGGTTTCGGGTTCGGACGTACACCCCGGACCCGAGGCCCGGGGTCGTGAGCCCATGGTCATGACCCCAGAGTCGTGAACCCAGGGTCGTGAACCCAAGGTCGTGCGCCCAGAGTCGTGCGCCCAGGGGGCGTCGCTCGAAGCGGGCTATCGATTATCATCCAGCGATGCCGCGTTGCGGTATGCCGGGAGCCGGTCGGTGCGAGCGGGGGAGCGATGAACGACAGAGTGGAGATCGGCGGCCTCGCCGTCGCGAGGTGCCTGCACGACCTGGTCGGGGACGAGATCGTCCCGGGTACCGGAGTGGACCCCGGAGCGTTCTGGCGCTCGCTCGCCGACATCGTACGAGACCTCGGGCCGAAGAACCGGGCGCTGCTCGAGCGGAGGAACGAGCTGCAGGCGCGAATCGACGCATGGCACGCCGAGCGCGCGGCGCAGCCCCTCGACCCCGACGAATATCGGGCCTTCCTGGAATCCATCGGCTACCTGCTCCCGGCCGGCGGCGATGTCCGGATCGAAACGGAGAACGTCGACGACGAGGTCTCCCGGATCGCCGGCCCCCAGCTCGTCGTACCGGTCGACAACGCCCGCTACGCGCTCAACGCCGCCAACGCCCGCTGGGGGAGCCTGTACGACGCGCTGTACGGCACCGACGTCATCGCGCGCGGCGGCGGCGGTCCGGGGTCCGGGGGGTTCGATCCCGAACGGGGGAAGCGGGTCGTCGCGTGGACGAACGCCTTCCTGGACGAAACCGCTCCGCTCGCGGACGGCTCGCACGCCGACGTGACCGGGTACGCCCTGCGCGCGCATGGAGATGGCGAGGGCGCCGCGCTCGCGGCCACGCTCGCCGGCGGGACCCGGACCGGGCTCGCGGACCCGGGGCAGCTCGCCGGATTCCGGGAGCATTCCGGCGAACGCTCCGACCGGCTCTCCTGCGTGCTGCTGCGCCACCACCGGCTCCACGTCGAGCTGCACATCGACCGCGAGCACCCGATCGGAAAGCTGAGCCGGGCCGGCGTCCGGGACGTGGTGATCGAGTCGGCGGTCACCACCATCGAGGACTGCGAGGACGCGGTGTCCGCGGTCGACGCCGAGGACAAGACGCGGGTGTACCGCAACTGGCTGGGACTGATGAAGGGCGACCTCGAGGCATCGTTCTCCAGGGGAGGCCGCGAGGTGGTGCGCCGCCTCGCGCCCGACCGCACCTACCGCTCCCCGGCCGGCGGCTCCGTGACGCTGCCCGGACGCAGCCTCATGCTGGTGCGCAACGTCGGCCTCCACATGTACACCGACGCGGTGCTCGACGCCGGCGGCGGCGAGATCCCGGAAGGCTTCCTCGACGCGATGGTCACGGTGGCGGCCGCGAAGCACGACCTCGACGGCCGCGGCGCGTTCGCGAACAGCCGCGCCGGCAGCGTCTACATCGTCAAGCCGAAGCTCCACGGCCCGGAGGAGGTCGCCGCCACGGTGGAGCTGTTCGAGCGGGTCGAGGACGCGCTCGGTCTGGCCCGCGACACCATCAAGATCGGCATCATGGACGAGGAGCGGCGCACCACCGTCAACCTCGGGGAGTGCATCCGCGCCGCGAAGTCGCGGGTCATCTTCATCAACACCGGCTTCCTCGACCGCACCGGCGACGAGATCCACACCGCGATGGAGGCGGGGCCGGTCATCCCGAAGACGGAGATGAAGGCCGCGCGCTGGATCGCGGCGTACGAGGACCGGAACGTGGACGTCGGGCTCGCGGCGGGGCTCGCCGAGCGCGCCCAGATCGGCAAGGGCATGTGGGCCGCGCCCGACGCGATGGCCGACATGATGGCGCAGAAGATCGACCATCCGCGCGCCGGCGCGAACACCGCGTGGGTGCCCTCGCCCACCGCCGCCACCCTGCACGCGGTGCACTACCACCGCGTGAACGTGGCGGAGCGCCAGCGGGAGATTGCCCGGCGCGAGCGGGCGGCGCTCGGCGACATCCTGTCGGTCCCGCTCCTGGCGGGCCGGAACCTCGCGCCCGGGGAGATCCGGAACGAGCTCGACAACAACGCCCAGGGGATCCTCGGCTACGTGGTGCGGTGGGTCGGCCAGGGGGTGGGGTGCTCGAAGGTGCCCGACATCGGCGACGTCGCCCTGATGGAGGATCGGGCGACGCTGCGCATCTCGAGCCAGCACATCGCCAACTGGCTCCGGCACGGGGTCACCGACGAGGGGCAGGTGCGCGCCACCTTCGAGCGGATGGCGGCGATGGTGGACCGGCAGAACGCGCACGACCCCGCCTACCGTCCGATGGCGCCCGACCCGGGCGCGAGCATCGAGTTCCAGGCCGCGCTGGACCTCGTGCTCACGGGCCGCGATCAGCCGAACGGATACACCGAATGGATCCTGCACCGCCGGCGCCGCGAGGCGAAGGCGGCGCGGGCCTGAGGAAGGTGGTCGAAACAAAGCTGCCGACTGTCTCCGGAAGAGGCTCGGCTCCTGCGGAATGGTGCGTTCGACACATGGCAGGGCAATTCTCGCCGGCGTCCTGAGTCCGGGGGCATCCCACCGCGCGATGGACCGGCCGCACCGCCCACGGAGCCGGACGCCGGCCCCGAGCGTGCGGCGTCCGCCCCGCCGTCACCGGCCGTGAAGACGGGGTCGACACCGCGCGCGGTGCTGCTCGACGCCTCGGGAACGCTGATCGACGTGGCCCGGCCGCTCGGCGACACCTACTCCGAGCTCGCGCGGGAGTTCGGCGGGAATCTCGACCCCGGCACCATGACGGCCGGCTTCCGGACCGCGTTCGCCGACACCCCGCCGATGGCGTTCCCCGGCCGGTACGGCGCGGACCTCGATCGCGCCGAACGCGCCTGGTGGCGCGCCGTGGTCGAACGTGTCGCCCGCGCGGCCGGAGGCGTCCCGGAATTCGACGCGTACTTCGATCGCCTCTATGCCCACTACGCGAGTGCGCCGGCCTGGCGCATCCATCCCGAAGTCCCGGAGGTGCTCGCGGCGCTGCGCAGGCGCGGCATCGCCCTGGCCGTGGTCTCGAACTTCGATTCACGCCTGCCGCCGCTGCTCGCCGCGCTGGGGCTCGCGCCCTTCTTCGACGCGGTGGTGTGCTCCGGCGCGGTGGGCGCCGCGAAGCCGGACGGCGCCATCTTCGCCCACGCGCTCGCGGCCCTGGGAGTCGATGCATCGGAGGCCCTGCACGTCGGCGACAGCCGCGTGAACGACTACGACGGCGCGCGCGCGGCCGGCATCGACGCGCTCCTGGTCGAGCGCGGCACGACGGCGAAGCGCGCCGGAACCATCCCCGACCTGCGCGGCATTCCGGACCATCTCGCCGAACGGCGCCGGTAGTGCGTCGCCGCACCGCGTTCGACCGTGAACGCGAGACCGGCGGCGAGGGCGCCGGGCGGCGCCTCGCGCGCAGGCCGGGCACAGGACGGCCGCGGCTCCGAGCGTCAGGCAGGGCTCTCCAGAAGTCGTGACGAGCGGCTCATCAGGCCCTCGCGCCGGGCCTTCGATGCCGGAAGACCGCCCGTCACCGTGCGATCTTCCGGTCGGGCGGCCAATGACCGCGACTTTTGAATGGTCCTGGAGCGTCAGGGCCAGCAGGCGGTTCACCGGGCTACCATGTCACGCGGTACGCCAGACCGATGCCCGTCTCCGATTCTCCCGGGACGTGACCGGCGTTCATCGAATGGCCGGCCTCGACCGCAACTTCGCCGCCGAGGGCTTCCCGCTCATGGCGCAGCTCCATGCGCAGCTCCCGCGCATCGGGCCGCAGCGGGATGCGGTGCTCGTCGTGAAGCCTCCTTCCGTTCTCGGTCCGGCCATTCTCGACCCGGAACGTCCCGGCCCCCGACTCCGCCCGCAACGGCTGCTCGACGGTCAGCCCCGTGCGCCCGGTTCCAATCCGCACGGACGCCGCGGACATCAGCGAGGGTGAAGCCGAGAAGATCGCGTCGTCCTCGTACTGTGGCACGCTGAGCGCCAGCGTCCCCCCGGCGCTCAGCGTCCAGCCCTCGCCGAGCGCGCGCTCGAAGGCACGAGCGGTCCAGATCATGCCGGAGCGAAGGTCCGACCCGAACGCCCCGGAAGTCCGCGACCCCAGGTATCCCCGGCTGTCGAAGCTGAAGCCGTATCCCCACCCGCCGCCATGGGGGGAGGGGAGGCGCGCGAGGCTTGCCGATGACGGGCCGAGGCCCATCACCCATTCTGGACGATCATCCGCAGACGGCAGCCCTGGAGCGCTCTCGATCGCCGCCCAGTGCAGGCCGAGGGCGGCCAGTCCGCTCGCCGGTCCATCGGCATCGGCGGGCTCCGCGTTGACGAGCTCGGGGATCGGGGAGCGGCCCCGGCCGGACCGCGAGGAGACCAGCCCCGAGAGGGGCACCCAGAACGGGAAGTCCTGCGCGTCGAACGCCGCCAGCTCGATGCCGGCGGCACGTTGCGCGACCGGGCCGAAGGCGGCGGGGGTCCGGAGCGCGGTACGGTCGAGGGCCCGTGCCGAGGCGCCCGCGGTGAGCGGGCCCACGGGCGACAACGCGGCGGCGATGTCCAGGTGTCCGGCGCCGTAGGTCTCCAGGTCGGCGTACCGTCCATTCCGGTCCGCGGTATCGATCACCCGCCGCACGAGCTCGGTGTTGCCGCGCGTCCCCCGGAAGTGCTCCTTCAGCAGCGCGAGCGCGCCGGAGACGATGGGTGCGGCGAAGCTCGTACCGTGCACGGTTCCGACATTGCCGCGTCCGGGCGTGTCCGGGTCGGGCACGAGCCCCCGCACGGTGCCCGGAGCGGCGAGACAGTAGTGCCGTCCGTGCCGCGCGGCGTTCCAGTCGGGCGGAAGGCGACCGCAGCGGTTCGAGTATCCGGCGAGCCTCCCCGTGCGCGGGTCCGTCGCCACGACCGCCAGCGAATGATCGCGCAATGCGGGGAAGATCGCGGGCCTCAAGGCTCCGAGGCCCGGTACGGGACCTCTGTCATTGCCCGCGGCGTAGACGACGATGGTCTTGTCGGCGGCGGACCTGTCGGTCTGCCACAGGGCGTCGAGGGTCTTCGGCAGGTACCTGCGGTACCACCTCGCGGCATCGATGCTGCTGATCACGGCAATCCGTGAAGCGCGCCTTCCATAGGACCGGTTGATGATGTCGAACTTCTCGTAGTCGGACCGCACCTCGCGCGCCACCTGGTCGTCAAGCCGCCGCCGCTCCGCGGCCGGCAGCGTTGTAATCCAGTCCTGCAACCACCTCTGCACCGCGCTCCCCTCGCGTTGATCGTCGGTCAGGTTCGTCGCAACCGGGATGATGGCGGCTTGCGGGGCGACGCCGAGCCTGGTCCCGGCGGCGACGGAGGCCACTGTGGTTCCATGCGCTCCCCTGCCGTAAGGCGTCGGGACTTCCCACCACCGGTACAACTGGTCGATGGAGCCGTCCGGTGCGAAGTGCTCGTCGAAGAAGAAGGAGGCATCGTCCCGCCTGGGCCAGCCGTCCTCGCTGACGATCTGTCGGACCCAGCGGTTGCGTGCCTCTTCGTCGCCCTGGCTGTCGCCTCGCCGGGTGCTGCATGAGCCGTTCCTGCGGCACCGAGCGACATCGCTGAACGGGTCGTCGCCGAGCGGATGCGAGTAGGCAAGCTGCGCGCCGTCCGCGTCGCGCAGCCGCACCCTGCTCCCGAACTCGGCGGTCTGCGTATAGTCGACGATGGTGTCCTCGATCCCGATGCGCACCCCGCGGCCGGTCAGGCCCCTGGCGTAGGCATGGTGGGCGCCGACCTGTTCCAGCACGCCGGGCTGGTGCGTCGTGAAACGGGGCGTGCCGAGCTGATCCGCCGGGTCGGGCTTCGCGGGCGGACGCGGAACCTCGGGCTCCGCCGGGTCGGGCTTCGCGGGCGGACGCGGAACCTCGGGCTCCGCCGGGCCGGGCTTCGCGGGCGGACGCGGAACCTCGGGCTCCGCCGGGCCGGGCTTCGCGGGCGGACGCGGAACCTCGGGCTCCGCCGGGCCGGGGCGTGTCGTGGCGGGGGCGGACCCGCCGCCGCAGGCGGCGAGCAGAAAGACGCCCATGACGATGGTCACCATCGTCGTGATACGTCCGATCCTTCCGATCCTGTTCATGTCCCCTCCTTCATGTCCCCCTCCAGCTCGACCGGACCGCGCGGCGCGAAGGGCGCCGACGAGAATGACTTTGCCACGTATCGAGCGTGCCATCCTGCAGGAGCAGGGCCCCTCCGGGTAAGCCAGCAACCTTGTTCCGGTCACTGTCCGAAGGGCGCTCCGTATCGGCGGAAGCACTCAGTACCCCGCCGTTGCGGTACGCCATGCCGGTCCCGCACCCGCGCGGAGCACGCCGCGGCGGGGCTCGCGGGTGACGGCGGCGACGCGGCCGAGGTGCAGGCTGCCCGGATCCTCGTCCACCACGACCACCTCGTGGCCCGCGCGGGCAAGACGCCGCCGGACCGCCGGAGGGACCCGCCCGTCCACGACGGTCTCGCGTCCCTGGCAGTGCACGCGCGGATGATCGACCGCGCGCTGGATGCGCATGCGGTGGTCGACGACGTTCATGAAGGCGTGGAGCACCGCGGTCTGGATCCGGTAGCCGCCCGAGCCCGCACCGGCGAAGCGCCCCTCGCCCTGGCGGGCCGCGACCAGCACCGGGGCCGCGAAGATCGGCATCTTGCCGGGCTTGATCGCGTTAGGGTGGCCGGGGCGCGGGTCGAAGCTCTGCATCGCGTTGTTGAGCATGATGCCGAGCTCCGGCACGTGGACCAGCGAGCCGAACGCACCACCGATGCTCATGCAGATGCTCGCCATGTTGCCTTCGCGGTCCGCGGCCGCGGCCTGGCTGGTCCCCGAGACCCGCGCCGTCCCGGTGCGCGTCTCGATGCGTTCCGGCGCATCCACGAACCTTTCGTACGGCCATGGATTCCCGGCCTCGACCGGCCGCGGCAGCGCCTTGCGCACGCGCATCGCCCGGCGCCGCTCGGCCGCGAAGCCGGGGCTCGCGAGACCGTTCACCGGCGCGGTCTCGAAGTCGGGGTCCCCGTAGTGGGTCATGCTGTCGGTGAATGCGGCCGCGAGCGCTTCCGCGACCAGATGCCGGCAGGTGTGCGAGTCGCTCCCGTAGCGGCGCAGATCGAAGTACCCGAGCAGGTTCAGCGCCTCGTAGCCGACCTGGTCGAAGCAGGTGACGTAGTCGTGGTTGCGGTAGCGCTGCGGCCACTCGCGCAGGACGCGGGTGCGGTAGGCGTCGAGGTCGGCGCGCGAGAGGACCCCGCCGTTGGCGCGCATGCAGGCGTCGAGCGCCTTCGCGGTCCGGCACCCGTAGAATCCGCGCTTGCCCCGGGCCGCGACCCGGCGCAGGGTCCCGGCGAGCGCGGCGCCGTCGATACGGTGCCGCCGCGCACTCTGGAACGGAGTGTCCGGAAGCGCGCCGCCCGGCGTCCATACCGCCCGGGTGTCGGGGAATGCGTCGAAATGCCGGCTCACTCCGGCCAGCGCGAGGATCTCGGACCACGAGACCTCGATACCTTCCTGCGCCGCCTCGATGGCCGGCGCCATCACCTGCGCGAGCGGGAGGCGGCCGAGCATCGTGTGTGCGTCGCAGCAGCCGGCGACCGCGCCCGGCGCCCCGACGGCGAGGAACCCGCGCTCGGCGCGGTCTCCCTCCGTGACCGGATGCCCATGGCCGCTCGGCGCGCGCGAGGCGTCCGGCTCGAACATGTCGGGAGTGGCGGCGAGCGGTGCGCGGGCGCAGGCGTCGAAGCTCACGAACCCGCCGCGAGCCGGCGCATACGCGGAGATTCGGGCGTAGCCGCCGAGCCCGCACATCGCCGGCTCGACCACGAACGCGGTGAACGCGGCCCCGATCAGGGCGTCGAAGGCGTTTCCGCCTTCCTGCATGAGACGTATGCCGGCGTCGGCCACCGCAGGATGTCCGCCGGCACACACGCCGCGTTCGGCCTCGATCGGGGTGCGCGTGCAGACGGGCTCGCTACGACGGGAACGCTGCGCCAAGAATGAGCCTCCCGAGAGCAGCCGAACGGCGGGCGGCGGGAGATTGTCGCATACGCGGCCCGACGGTCCGCGGG
Organism: Gammaproteobacteria bacterium; assembly: GCA_965202735.1. Taxonomy (GTDB): domain Bacteria; phylum Pseudomonadota; class Gammaproteobacteria; order HK1; family HK1; genus HK1. Next base: position 3,039,743 of record OZ241844.1, on the reverse strand, counting down.
CGAGGTGCGGCTCAGTCGAGGTGCGGCTCAGTCGAGCCCCAGGACCTCCGCGATCCCGATGGCGGACTCGCCGCCGCCGCTGTAGAGCAGGTACGTCCGGCCACCCTCCTCGTACACGCACGGATCCCGGAGCTGGCGCACGAGCCGGTTGATCTCGCCGCGTACCGACGGCTCGATGCTCATGCCGGCGCCTTCCCATTCGTGCTCCGGCTCGAGCACCACGCGGGGGGCCTCTTCCCGCCACTCCGTCCACTCGCCGTCGAGCCGGACGCGCGAGTGGAGGATGCGCTCCGGCGCGTCGCCGACCCGCGACCAGAAGACGTCGAGCGCGTCGCCGGTGCAGCGGACGGCCGAGTGGCGCATCTCGGGGCAGAACAGCACCGGACCGGACTCGAATCCGGTCAGTCCGTCGCGCGAGCGGCGCAGCTCTCCCGGCATCACCAGCGCGTAGTGCCACCCCTCGCGCCGGAACACCCGGAAGTACGAGTCGCCGAGGATCTCCGGGCGGGCCTCGAAGGCGATGCCGTCGGTGGACACCGCGGCCCGGGTGCGTTGCTCGCCGTCGTCGAGCATGCCGTGGTAGTACATGCGGATCTCGCGGCGGTCGTGGTCGACGTGCACGTCGGGCGACGCGATGTGGGGCTGGAGGCAGTCCTGCTCGACGCCGGCGCCCGCCATGTCCCTGCGGGTCGCCTCGCTGACGGATTCGAGGTTCGGGCGTTCGGTCGGGAAGTGCGAGGCCTCCAGCGCGAGCGTCCCCGGCGTGTGCGTGCGCCACGGACCGGCGAGCCGGTCGGCGAAGGCCAGCCGGATGTACGTCCCCTTGTGGTGGGCGAAGTACAGGTAGTAGCGCCCGAGCGGCGCCTCGATCCATTCGGGGACGCGGATGAGCGATGGGCCGTTGACGTTGGCGCCCATCCGCCCGTCCATGCGGGGCCGGACGATCGGCCCGGCGGAGAGTCGCACTGCATGGACCGCGTTCATGTCAGGCGCCGCTTCGCGCTCCGGCACTCGTGGCCGACCCGGTCATTCTCCACCCGCCTCCATTCTCGATGGTGACTGGCACGGTCGTTCTCGCCTCGCCGCGCTTCGCCTCGAAGAGGACCGAGCCGGTCATCCTCGACGCACGTACATTGCGCCGTCACCGGCGTGGACACCGGGTCACCGGCGCCTGCGAATTCCGATCACGCTGCCCTTGTCGGCCGGCGCAGGCAGCGCGGCGTGCGCGCGCGCGATTGCGGTCAGGGCCTCGAGCCGATCCCGCGGGAACGGGACCGGACGCCCGGTGACGGTATCGACGTGCAGGCACATGATCTCGTTCGTCGCCGCGAGGCGGTCCTCCGTGTCATGGTACATGCAGTGGAAGAAATGCAGGCGCTTCGCATCGACGTCGAGCACCTGGGTCTCGAACCGCATCGGAGCACCCTCCTTCATCTCGCGATGGCAGGAGACGTGCATCTCGCGCACGTAGAGAGAGCATCCCGTGCGCTCGATGTAGTCGAGATAGAGCCCGACATGGTCGAAGAACGCGTCGGTCGCGAAGTCGAACGCCCGGACGTAGAAGGCGACATTGAGGTGGTGGTTGTAATCGACCCACTCCGGGCGCACCACGTCCCGGTACAGCACGAGCGGTGCATCCGTCATCGGCGTTCGGCCTCCTCCCGGTCCGCTCATCGGCCCTCGAGCACGCACCTGCGGTGAACCTGTCTCGAAATCGCCGACCGGCGTTTTCAGCCGATCGAAAAATCACGTAATCGATTGATAATCTGTATCTTTTTTTCTCTTTGCAGAGAGAGGATGCCCCGAAATTCGATTTTTGAGACAGGTTCGTGCCCCTTGTCGTCCCGGTCCATCATAGCCGCATGATGTGAAATGAGATTATGTGAAGGGTGGCAAAGCTGGGGCAGCCTGATACGGGCGGAGGGCGATGGCAACGCAGGGATGCCGCTTTTCGGTACACACCGCGCCGGTATTCAGGCGGATACGGTCAGCTCGATTCGGTCGAGCGGCAGGAAGCGAACGCTTCCGCACCGCATCGGAGCTTGCTCGTCAACGTGGAGGCGGATAGCGTTGCCGCGAGCCCGGCGCGCGCATTCCGGGACACATTTCCGGGATACTGGAGCGACGACAGGGGCGAGTCCCGCGCACCCCATCAACCGGTCCGACCGCCGACATCAGTTCCGGCGCCACGAAGGGAGAGACCGATGACCCGCCGCCGTCTTCCGATCGGGATCCAGAACTTCCGTCGCCTGCGGGAGACCGGCAGCTACTATGTCGACAAGACCCCGCTCGTCCGGGCGCTGGTCGAGCAGGGCGACTACTACTTCCTGTCCCGGCCGCGCCGGTTCGGCAAGAGCCTGCTGCTCGACACGTTGCGATCGCTGTTCGCCGGCCACGAGCCCCTGTTCCGGGGGCTGGACATCCATCCGCACTGGGACTGGTCCGCGCCGCACCCGGTGGTGCGCCTGAGCTTCGGCGGGAAGTACAACGAGCCGGGCGAGATCGAGGGGGACATCATCGAGCAACTGGAGGGCATCGAGAGCGAACACGGTCTCGCGCCGGCCCGGACCTCCGATACCGGACCGAGGCGTCTCCGGAACCTTCTCCGTCGTCTTCACGACACCACCGGCCGGCGGGTGGTGGTGCTGGTGGACGAGTACGACAAGCCGATCCTCGACGTGCTCCACGACCCGGACCTCGCGAGGGCCAACCGGGACTACCTGCGCGGCTTCTACGGCATCGTCAAGGACAGCGCCCGGCATGTCCGCTTCGTCTTCGTCACCGGGGTGAGCATGTTCTCGAAGGTCAGCCTGTTCTCGGGACTGAACAATCTGAAGGACATCAGCCTCGACCCGCGCTACGCCACGGTGTGCGGCTACCGGGAGGCGGACCTGGACCGGGTGTTCGGGCCGGAGCTGGCCGGGCTGGACCGCGCCGAGGTCCGGACCTGGTACAACGGCTATCACTGGCGGGGCGGGGAGCGGGTCTACAACCCCTGGGACGTGCTGCTGCTGCTGCGGAGCCGGGAGTTCCGTCCCCACTGGTTCGAGACCGGGTCGCCGGAGTTCCTGTTCCGGATGCTGATGGAGAAGTCGGTGAGTCCGATGGAGCTGGAGGGCCGGCTGGCGGGGATGTCGCTGGTGTCGAAGTTCGATGTGGGGGACATCGACATCGAGGCGCTGCTGTTCCAGACCGGCTACCTGACCATCTCGGAGGAGATGAGGGAGGGTCACCGGACCCTGTACCGACTGGACTATCCCAACCTCGAGGTCCGGGTCAGTCTGAACGACGGGCTGCTCGGGTGGCTGGGGAAGAAGGGGGTGGAGCCGCTGGAGCGGGGGCGGGAGCTGTGCGCGCTGCTGGAGGCGAACGACTTCGCGGGCACGGCGAATTTGTTCTGATGTTTGCCGCCGTTTCGGAGCGTTCGATGAAGGTCCGTGCGCTTTGTGTTGGCGACCAGGGCGGGGGGTGGACGCTGGATGGGGCTGGCATCGTGCCGCCCTACAGGGGTCCTGCCGGAGCACGGGAGCCGGAGTCGGGGTCATGCGGGCATGAGCGCCCGTACCCGGCGCGTGCCGAGGGTGGGCGGGCAGAGGATGGATGGGAGCGGGGCAGGCGCGGTCAGCCGGGAGCCGGTGCGGGGGCGGCGTTGTCGGTCATCTTGAGCCAGTCGAGCAGCCGCCTCGGGTTCCTGGCGAGAGTGCGCATGGTCTCGGCGACGGCGAGCCCGCGCGCCTTGATGAGGCCGATGGCGAAGCGTCGCAGCCGGGTCATGTTCTCTGGTCCGTGGCCCGAGCGGATACGGCTGCGGTCCTCGTCGAAGCTCCAGTCGAGGATGTGGTGGGTCGCCTCGATGGTCCAGTGTCCGCGCTGGAGGGCGAGCAGGCGGTGCGGCGGTGCGGCCCCGGAGGTCAGGCTGGTGATGCCGTAGGCGGTGTCGCAACGGTGTTTGCCGGACTTGACCGCGACGGATTCGCGGCGCACGGCGAAGACCTGTGCGACGCCGGGGAAGTCGAGAGAGTCGTTGAGTGTGTCGCAGACCCAGAGGGAGCGGCGCTCGCGGCGCCCGTGCTCGGGCTTGGGGGTGTGGTCCTCGAAGTCCGGCGCGCGTCGGGCGATGTCCGGGTCGAGAGTGAGGCGGATATCGCTGAGCAGGGTCTTGTGGTTGCCCTTTACGGCGAACAGGTAGTGCGCGCCGCGACCGAGCAGGTAGGAGGCCAGCGTGCGCTGGGTGAGCAGGGCATCGGCGGTGACGGTGCGCCCGGCGATGTCGGGCAGGGTCTCGAGCAGGGGCAGGACGGTGCCGACCTCGTTGGTGCGTTTCTCTCCTTCGTCGGCGTCGGGCCTCATGCCGACTTTTTTTGCCCCCAGGGCGCCTGGGTGTCGTGGCCGATGATGCCGAGCACATGCGTCTGTTTGCCCTTGTCATCGATGGCGCCGCGCAGGGTCTTGCCGTCGATGGCCAGTGCGCTGTCGCCCGAGCCGTGGGTCTGTTGCCAAGCTCTCAGCGCGGCGTCGAGCTGGGCCGGGTCGATGCGCACCAGGAGGCTGCGCATCGCCGACAGGCTGGGCGGGCGGTATCGGCCATCGCGGCGGCGCACGCGGAAGCGCTCCAGCACCTTGGGGCTGAGGTCATGGACCCATTCGTCAATCGCCTTGTAGCCGCGCATCCCGCACAGCGTCGCGGCGGCGGCGAGCGCCAGCACCGTGGGCAGGGCATGGCGCCGGCCCTGGCGGCGGCGGGGGTCGTGGATGTTCTGGAAGCACTCGGGCAGGGCGCGCATCTGTTCGGCGGTGAGCGTCATCTTCGCCACTCCATGTCGCAGGCGGGGGTCGAGGTCGGCGGCGCGCAGCCGGGCTCGCGCGTCCCGACGCAGGGGGTGAAGGAACACGAGCTTGGGGCGGGCGTGCGCGCGGTAGCCGGCCCCGCTGCGGGCGAAGCCGCGAGTGCGCCCGACCTCGACCCAGTTGGCCGCGCGGTAGACCGTGCCCCGGAACAGCTCGGGGTCGACGAACGTCTCCGCGAGCAGCACCTCGTGGCCAAACCGGGCCGGCCAGTCGCGCACCAGACGGCGCGTGCACAGCGACAGCACCCGCGAGCCGAGGTTGGGCGGGCCGCCGGGCAGAAGCAGGAAGCGCGCGTTGTTGGTCACCAGAGGCAGGCGGCTGAACTGGACGCCACAGTCCCAGCCAATCCAGCGGTCGCGCGCGCCGCACTTCAGTGCCGGCGCCGAGAACACCACAAGCGCCAGCCATCGACCGTGATGGTGCGCGACATAGCGCACCGTCTCGCCCATCCCCGGCACCGCACCGAGATAGTGGTGCGCCTGCATCAGGTCGCGGAAGCGGGCCTCGTGCGCCGCCGCCACGATGTCGACCGCCACCTCCGAGAGAGCCGCCACCGCTTCCCCGTCCCCACGGATGCCTCGCGGCATGTATATCGAATCGTGGCGGGGAAGTCCAGTATCACCGTCAACCCACTGTCACAGAACGCAAATGCTCATAGAACGAATTAGCCCTGACTTCGCGGGCTTCCGCGAGACGCTGCGCGCGTGGTTCGCGGGGATTCCCTATCAGTGGCATGCGAAGGGCGACCTCGCACGCTACGAGGCGTGGTATGCGAGCCTGCTGTACATGTGCCTGTGCTCGGTGGGTGTGGAGCTGCGGGTGGAGGAGGCGTCGCATCGCGGGCGTGCGGACATGGTGGTGCGTCTCGGGGGTCAGGTCTTCGTGGTGGAGTTCAAGATGGCCGAGGGCGAGGGTGACCGCGAGGCCGCGCTGGATGCGGCGCTGGCGCAGATGCGCGAGCGGGGGTATGCGGAGAAGTACCGTGCGGAGGGGACGCCGGTCCATCTGATCGGGGTGGCCTGCGGCCGCGAGGCGCGGAACCTCCTCGACCTCCGGGCCGAGCCCGCGTGAGCGGGGGTCGCGCTATCCGGCTCCCGGGGCGGGGCTCGAAACGACGGTCCCGCGGGCTGAAGAAAGAACCGTCCCGTCAAGGGGTTGCATACCCCTTTCGCGAGAGCCTCGAACGGGTCACGATCGCCCGCATCCACTCTCTCCGGATCGAGCCGCGCCCCCCATGCGATACCGAATCGACGAGGACCCGACGCTCTCCGCCTACGGCACGACGGACGACTTCATCATCCTGAGCGCGGTCATCGGCCTCGTCGTCGGCGCATTCCTGACCTGGCTCGGCTGGCGCGGCCGGCAGATGTGGCTGACGGTGTGGTGCGGGGGGCTGGTGATTGCGAGCATCGCGTGCCTGGTATGGCTGCGATGACGGGAGTGCCCACCGGAATCAGTCCTTCCGCTCGGCGTTGCGAAAGCTGCGCCCGATGATCGTCCCGGAGCCCGGCCGGAGCTCGATGCGGAGCTGCGGCCGGCCGGGCTCGACGTTCACTCCTCGACATCCACCCCCACCGGGCAATGGTCGGAGCCCGTCTCGTGGGGCCAGATGAACGCGTCGCGCACCCGGCGCATCGCACCGGGCGAGGCGAGCACGTAGTCGATGCGCCACCCGACGTTCTTCTCGCGCGCCCCGCCCCACTGCCGCCACCACGTGTAGTGCCCCGGCGCACCGGGGTGGAGCCTGCGGAAGGTGTCGACCCATCCGGCCGCCATCCAGCGGTCCAGCTCCGCACGCTCTTCGGGCAGGAAGCCGCTGCTCTTGAGATTGCCCCTGGGACGGGCGAGGTCGATCTCGGTGTGGGCGGTGTTCCAGTCCCCGATGACGAACACGCGACAGCGCCGCCGCAGCCGCTCCACGCGGTCGAACACCGCGCGGTAGAAGTCGAGCTTGTAGGGGACGCGGCTGTTGTCGCGGTCCTTGCCGCTGCCCTTCGGGAAGTAGGCGTTGACCACGACGACCCTGCCGAAGCGTGCGAGCTGGTAGCGGCCTTCGACGTCGAAGCGCGGGTCGCCGAGGGAGTCCTCCACCTGGTCGGGCGCCGCCCGGGAGTACAGCCCCACGCCGCTGTAGCCCGCGCGCCCGGCCGCGACGAAGCGAGCGCGCCATCCCCGCGGCGAGCGCACCCCGGCGGGAAGCTGGTCCTCGAACGCCCGCACCTCCTGCACGCCCACGACGTCCGCCTTCGAACGTTCGAGCACGTCGAGGAACCCCTTCTTCGCGCAGGCCCGCAGACCGTTGACGTTCCAGCTCACGATACGCATGAATATCCTCCTCCCCGTCGTCCGTCGTTCTTCGTGGCGCGATGCGCGCGCCGCCGGCACCGGCCGCACGGAGCGTCCGCAGGCGAATATGGACACATCCGGGTCCATCCGCCCGCTTCCGCACCCGGCAGCCGATGCGGCGGATCACGAGGGCGCCGCCGCCGCGTGCGCCATGGGAGCGCCCCGATCGCGTCCGGTCCGGGAACGAACCCGGCCCGCTCCCGCCGCAACATCTCCGGGGGCGGCACCCAAGGCGCCGGCGAGAATGACTTTGCCACGTATCGAGCGTCCCATCCGGCAGGAGCAGGGCCCCTCCGGGTACGGTCGGCAGCCTTGTTCCGGTCACTGTCCTTGCGATCCCGGGGAACACCGCTGCCCCGACCGGGTGTATCTTTACGGCAGACGTTCCCGCCTCCACCACACCGGCCAGCCGGCTACGGCCACATGTCCCGAGCACCCGCCCCGATGAGTCACCCGGCCGCCAACGTCCGCACCGTCCGCCCGCCCACCGGACCCGAGATCACCGCGCGGTCCTGGCTGACCGAGGCGCCGATGCGGATGCTGATGAACAACCTCCACCCCGACGTGGCGGAGAACCCGAACGAGCTGGTGGTGTACGGCGGCGTCGGGCGCGCCGCGCGGACCTGGGGCGACTTCGACCGCATCGTCGACACCCTGAAGCGGCTCGACGGGGACGAGACCCTGCTCGTGCAGTCGGGCAAGCCGGTCGGCGTGTTCCGCACCCACGCCGACGCGCCGCGGGTGCTCATCGCGAACTCGAACCTGGTGCCGCACTGGGCGACCTGGGCCCACTTCAACGAGCTCGACCGCAAGGGGCTCGCCATGTACGGCCAGATGACGGCGGGGTCGTGGATCTACATCGGCAGCCAGGGGATCGTGCAGGGCACCTACGAGACCTTCGTCGAGGTCGGCCGCAGGCACTACGGCGGCGACCTCGGGGGGCGCTGGATCCTGACCGCGGGGCTCGGGGGCATGGGCGGGGCGCAGCCGCTCGCGGCGGTGATGGCGGGCGCCTGCTGCCTCGCGGTGGAATGCGACCCGGACCGCATCGACTTCCGGCTGCGCACCCGCTACCTGGACGCGAGGGCCGACACCCTCGACGAGGCGCTGGCGATGATCGGGCGCTGGACCGCCTCGCGCGAGGCGAAGTCGGTCGCGGTCCCCGGCAACGCGGCGGAGGTCTTCCCCGAGCTCGTGCGCCGGGGCGTGCTTCCGGACCTGGTCACCGACCAGACCTCGGCCCACGACCCCGGCAACGGCTACCTGCCGGCGGGGTGGACCCTCGCCGAGTGGCGCGCGAGGCGGGAGAGCGATCCGGCCGCGGTGGAGGCCGCGGCCCGCGCGTCCATCCGCACCCACGTGCAGGCCATGGTCGCCTTCGCGCACCGCGGGGTGCCGACCATCGACTACGGCAACAACATCCGGCAGGTCGCGAGCGACGAGGGGCTCGACGACGCCTTCTCCTTCCCCGGCTTCGTCCCGGCGTGCATCCGCCCCCTGTTCTGCCGCGGCATCGGGCCGTTCCGCTGGTGCGCGCTGTCCGGCGACCCGGAGGACATCTACCGCACCGACGAGAAGGTGAAGGCGCTGATCCCGGACGACCCGCACCTGCACCACTGGCTCGACATGGCGCGCGAGCGCATCCGCTTCCAGGGGCTGCCGGCGCGCATCTGCTGGGTGGGGCTCGGGCAGCGCCACCGGCTCGGCCTCGCGTTCAACGAGATGGTGGGCCGCGGGGAGCTCTCGGCCCCCGTCGTCATCGGGCGCGACCACCTCGACGCCGGCTCGGTGGCATCGCCGAACCGCGAGACCGAGTCGATGCGCGACGGCTCCGACGCGGTCTCGGACTGGCCGTTCCTGAACGCGCTGCTCAACTGCGCATCGGGCGCGACCTGGGTGTCGATCCACCACGGCGGCGGGGTCGGCATGGGGTACTCCCAGCACGCGGGGATGGTGATCTGCTGCGACGGCACCGGGGAGGCGTCCCGCCGCATCGAGCGGGTGCTGTGGAACGACCCCGCGACGGGAGTCATGCGCCACGCCGACGCCGGCTACGAGGACGCGATCGCCTGCGCACGGACGCACGGACTCGATCTGCCCGGAATCCTGGGCTGACGGGACCCCGCCGGGGGCGGGAAACGACCATCACGACACGGGAGTCAAGCCATGAGTGATCTCTTCAGGTTCTTCCTTCTGGGCACCGCGGTTGCGCTGGCGGCGCCGCTCGCGGTCCTCGCCGGTTCGATCAGGATCGGCTTCAACGCCCCGCTGACCGGCTTCGCGGCGGCGGACGGCAACTCGGCGCTCGTCGGTGCGCAGCTCGCGGTCGAGCAGGTCAACGCGGCGGGCGGCATCGATGGCGACACGATGGAGCTCGTGGTCTACGACGATCAGGCGAGCCCCAAGGAGGCGGCGCCGCTCGCGGTGAAGATGATCACCCAGGACGAGGTCGCGGCCGGGATCTCCGGGAGCTATTCCGGCTCCACCCGGGCCGCCGCGACCATCTTCCAGGAGAACTCGGTCCCCTACATCTCCGCCTACGCCGTCCACCCGGACATCACCCGGGCGGGCGACTACGTGTTCCGCACCTCCTTCATGGGCGAGGTGCAGGGCCGCGCCGGGGCGAAGCTCGTCGGCGACATGATGGGGTTGAAGCGCGTCGCCCTCATCACGCTCAACAACGACTTCGGCAAGTCCCTCGCGGCCGGATTCAAGGAGAAGGCGGCGGACTTCGGCATCGAGATCGCCGGCGAGTACGAGTACTCGATCAAGGATCGGGAGTTCGGCCCCATCGTCTCGAAGGTCAGGGCCGACGATCCGGAAGCGATCTACGCCTCGGGCTACTTCTTCACCGCCGGCCCCCTGGTGCGGCAGATCCGCGCCGCGGGGATCGCCGCGCCGGTGATCGGCCAGGAGGGCTACGACAGCCAGAAGTTCATCGAGATCGCCGGACCGGACGCCGAAGGGGTGATCATCACCACCTCGCTCGACCGCGACTCGTCGAACCCGATCACCCGGGCGTTCATCAAGGGGTTCGAGGAGAGGGCGGGCTACCCGTCCGACATGGTCGCGGCCTCCGCCCACACCGCGGTCCTGGTCATGGGCGAGGCGCTGAAGCGGGCGGGCGCGGGCGACCGGGCGGCGCTGCGCGCCGCCATCGCCGGGTCCAGCGTCGACGCGTCCACCGGCCACATCTCGTTCAACGCGCTCGGCGAGGTGAAGAAGGACGTCCAGGTCCAGGTGGTCAGGGACGGAGCGTGGCGCCACTACGCGGTCATCTCCGATCCGGTGCTGCTGGCGCCGCCGGCGGAGTGACGCGCGATGGGGGGCCGCCGCGAGCGGCGGCGCACGGCCCTTCAATCGATGCTGTTCCTGGATCTGACCGTACAGGGTCTGGTGCAGGGCGCGATCTACGCCCTGATCGCGCTCGGGCTGACCCTCGTCTACGGACTGCTGCGCATCCTGCATGTCGCGCACGCGGCGCTGTTCACGCTCGGAGGCTACGTCGGGGTCATCGTGACCAACGAGACCGGCAGCCTGCCGCTCGCCATCGCGCTGGCGACGCTCTCGGTGGGCGCGCTCGGCATCGGGGTGTACCGCTTCTGCTACCGGCCGCTGCTCGGCAGTCCGCCGCTCGTGGCCCTCATCGCGTCCATCGGGCTGTTCATCGCCGCGGAGGAGCTCTACCGCCTCGCGTTCGGCCCCTACGGGCTCTCGTTCTCCGCGCCGCCCCTGCAGGCGCAGGTGGAGGTCCTGCCCGGCGTCTTCCTCTCCCATGCCCGGCTCATGGTGGTGGGGCTCGCGGTGGCCATCATCGGCCTCCTCGCATGGCTCTCGGGCTCGACCCGCACCGGCGTCGCCTGGCGGGCCACGGTCTCGGACCCGGACATCGCCGCGAGCTTCGGCATCGACGTCGAGAAGGTGCGCTACCTCAACTTCTTCATCGGCTCGGCGCTGGCCGCCCTCGCGGGGGTGATGGTCGCGCTCCTCAACAACCTCGTGGAGCCGACGATGGGCGCGGTGCCGGCGTACAAGGCGCTGGCCATCATCGTGCTCGGAGGCCTCGGCTCGGTGCGCGGGACCCTGGCCGCCTCGCTGGCGCTCGGGGTGATCGAGAGCTTCGGCACCATCTACGCCGGCCATCTGCTGGATCGCGACGCGATCGCGTTCGCATTTCTGATCCTGGTGCTGATGGCGCGGCCGCGCGGGCTGCTGGCGCGGGGATGACCGCCACGACCATTCGGAAGCCGCGGTCACCGGCCGCGCATCCGGAACATCGCGCCGCGACCGGCGGCCTTTCGGCATCGAAAATCCTGATCGAGCGTCCGGCAAACCGGCCGTCTCGACTTCCGGACAGCCCCGGGACGATCCCCTGATGGCCTACGAGATTGCGGTCCTCACCACCATGTGCATCGCGGTCCTGTTCGCGCTCTCGCTCAATGTCATCACCGGGTTCTGCGGACAGGTGAGCCTCGGCCACGCCGCCTTCTACGGGATGGGCGCATACACGGCGGCGCTGCTGACCAAGGCGGGGGCGCCGCTCGTGCTGGCGCTCGTGCCGGCCGCGGCGGTGGCGGGGGCGGTGGGGCTCGTGGTCGGCATGGCATCGCTGCGGGTGCGCCACGACTTCCTCGCCATCACCACCATGGGGGTGACGTTCCTGTTCGTCGGCTTCGTGCGCAAGCAGGAGGCGCTCGGCGGCGAGGTCGGGATCTCCGGCATCCCTTCGGCCGCCTTCGGCCGGCCGGGCCTCCTCGTCCTCGCGCTCGCGTGCACGGCGCTGTTCGTGCTCCTGGCCGTGCACATCCGCCGCTCCTGGATGGGGTTCGCGTTCGGCTCCGTGGCCGACGACGAGGACACCGCGCGCCTCCTCGGCATCGACGTGCCGCGGTTCAAGCTGTGGGCATTCGTCATCGGCACCGCGGGGGCGGGGGTGGCGGGTGGGCTCTACGCCCACCACATCCGCTTCATCGGACCGGACAGCTTCGGCTTCGTCGAGTCGATCACGGTGCTGGTGATGGTCATCGTGGGCGGCATCGGCTCGATCTGGGGGGTGGCCCTGGTGGCCGCCGCCCTGTCGGTGCTGCCGCTGTTCCTGCAGTTCGTCGACGACTACAAGCTGCTGCTCTACGGCGCGCTGGTCTTCGCCACCATGCGCTTCGCGCCGGGCGGGGTCGCGGAGATCGCTCGCCGGCTGGCCACGAGGGCGGGGCGATGAGCCTGCTCCGCATCGAGGACGTCACCATGCGCTTCGGCGGGGTGGTCGCCGTCGAGGGTGTTTCACTCGAGGTGAGCGAGGGGGATCTGCTCGGCTTCATCGGTCCGAACGGCGCCGGCAAGACCACGCTGATGCGCATCGTCACCGGCGTCCTCCGCCCGCAGGCCGGACGTGTCCTGTTCCGCGCCGAGGACGTGACCCGGTGGCCCGTCGACCGCCGCATACGGGCCGGGCTCGCGCTGGCCCAGCAGATCGTGCGCCCGCTCGAATCCCTCTCCCTCACCGACAACGTCGCGCTCGCGGCCGGCGCCCACCGCATGATGAGCCCGCTCGCGACCCTGCTCCGGACCGACCGCGAGCCCGAACGCGCGAAGGCCGGGGAGCTTCTCGAGCTCGTGGGGCTCGCCGGAGCGGCGGGCGCGATGCCGGCCGAGCTGCCGCTCGGCGACCTCAAGCGGCTCGAGCTCGCCCGCGCCCTCGCGCTGGAGCCGAGGCTCCTGCTCCTCGACGAGCCGCTGGCCGGACTCCCCCAGGCGGAGGCCCGCGCCATGGCCGACCTGATCGCCTCGCTGGCCGGCCGCCGCCGCGGGGTGGTCCTCATCGAGCACAACATCCGCGAGGTGGCCCGCATCTGTCCGCGCATCTACGCTCAGGACAACGGCCGCCCTCTCGTCGACGGCCCGGCCGACCGGGTGATGGCGAGCCCCGAGCTGCGGCGCGCCTACCTCGGCCCCGGTGCGGCGGCGTGATGCGGCAGGCGCCGGCCCGCGATGCCGGTCGCCGGCTCACGCGGGGATCACGGGAGCCTCCGGCGTTGTTCGCCGCACCGCCCGGCGCACGCGGACACGGCGCCACTGTGCATCATCCGCGGCCGATCAACGGGCTTGCGATGCGATACGGCGGCAGAGTCGGCGGATGTCCGCCTTCGCGGGAACGACGGACAGGCGCCGGCGCCGTCACCGCCGCGAAGCCGGACACTCACCGGGCCCTGACCCGGCGCGGATGACGCGCGCGTCCGGGAACGGAGGCGACCGATGCTCGAAGTCGACGGCCTGACCTGCGGCTACGGCGACATCGTCGCCGTGGACGGCTTCTCCTTCACGGTCGGGGCGGGCGAGATCTTCGGCCTCGTCGGCGCCAACGGCGCTGGCAAGAGCGCCACCATCATGGCGCTCGCCGGCCTGCTTCCCGTCCGCGCGGGCGCGGTCCGGCTGTCCGGACGCGACATCACCGCGGCGCCCGTCCACTCCCGGATCGATCACGGCATCGGCCTCGTGCCCGAGGGCCGCCGCGTATTCACCGACCTCACCGTCGACGAGAACCTCACCGTCGGCGGGTCGCGCCTGGACCGGGCGGCGATGGAAGGCAGCCGCGGGCGGGTCTTCGATACCTTTCCCCGCCTCGCCGAACGGCGCCGCCAGCCTGCCGGATCGCTCTCGGGCGGCGAGCAGCAGATGCTCGCGATCGGGCGGGCGATGATGGCCGAGCCCTCGCTGCTTCTCATCGACGAGCTGTCGCTCGGCCTGATGCCGATCGCGGTGGACGAGTGCTACCGGGCCCTGTCGGACCTCCGGAAGGACGGCCTGGCCATCCTCCTCGTCGAGCAGAGCACCGAGCGCGTCCTGCACACCGCCGACCGGATCGCGATTCTCGAGTCCGGCCGCCTCGCGTGGACCGGCCTCGGCCCGGAGGCCGCCGGCGACCCTGCCGTGGCCGACGCCATCCTGGGGCTGGACGAGGGGCGGGACGTACGCGGCACGGTCCCGCGAGAGCCTTCCGCGGCGCAGGCTCCCGGCCCCGGTGCGGGCATCGCGGACGCCGGTCCGGACTCGGGGTGAGCGTCGCGGGCGCGGGCCCGTCCGCGCGCGGCGCGGGCCCCGGCGGCGAGCGCAACGCCATCGCCTCGATGCGGCCGAGCCGGGATTCATCCTGATCGACGAAATCAACGACATCCGGCGGCGAGCGCAACGCCATCGCCTCGATGCGGCGGGCCTGTGCGGCGGGGCCCCGCGCCCGGACGGGATCAGGCCGGCTCGGGCAGGTGTCCGCCGGTGGAGCGGCGCGCCGCCCGGCTCGGCCCCGGGCCCGCGGCGGGCGCCGGCAGCCTGCCCTCCGCCACCAGTTGCGCGTCGTGGCCGGCGCAGATGTCCAGCTCGGTCTCGCCGCGCGCGAAGCGCCGTATGTGCTCCCAGTGCAGCCGGAAGTACGGCGCGCTCGGCAGGCGGTGGCCGAGGCGTTCCTCGATCTCGCGGTGCAGCTCCGGCAGCCGGTGGAAGGGGACGCCGGGGAAGGTGTGGTGCGCGGTGTGCCAGGTCATGTTCCAGTTGAGCCAGCGCATGAACGCGCTGGTGGTCAGGGTCCGCGTGTTGAGCAGGGTATTCGGCTCGTGGGTGAGGCCGACATGCTCGCCGGCGCCCTGCAGCATGTACGTCCAGCGCATCAGCACGAACGGCCCGAGCCAGTAGTAGAGCGGCCACCAGGACTGCATCGCCACCGCGCTCGCCGCGACCACCGCATATCCCGCGACCATCCACCGCGAGCTGGCGACCACCGAACGCCGCTGCCCCGCGGTCAGGTACCAGTCGTCGGCCCGGCCGAGCGCGTGGCGGACGATGCGGGAGATCTTCCTGCGAACGAGGGTGATGCCGGACAGGTAGAGCAGATATCCCCCCAGGGTTCGAATCGGTCCGCGGGCGAGCTCGGTGTCCCGGTCCCAGCTCTGGGTGTTGCGGTGATGGGCGTAGTGGGACCATCGGTGGTCCGGGCTGGCGTAGATGATGACGAACCCGCAGATGAAGCCGACCACCTCGTTCAGCCGGCGGGTCCTGAAGGCGGTGAAGTGATCGCACTCGTGCTGGGGGGCGTAGAGGAAGTTGATGAGAAGCCCCTGGAGCAGGAACAGCGGCACGCACCACCAGGTACCCCACGCGTAGTGCATCGCCACGCCGTTGAGCGCGATCGCCCCCCAGTGGCCGGCGAGATGGAGGAACGCCGGACCGTTGCGCCGCTCCGAGAGCTCGGCGAGGCGCGCCTTCGGAATGACCCCCCCGACCCCGACGAAGTCCTGCATGAGACGGTCCCCCCGCTGACGGTGCGGCGGGCAAGCGTAACACTTCGCAGGGTCCCGGAGCTTGTACGGCTCCGGGCCCGCCAGGGCTCTCCGGAAGTCGTGACGAGCGGCCCGTCAGACGCTCGAAACGGGCCTTCGATGCCGAAAGACCGCCGGCCACCGTGCGACATCCCGGTTGGACGGCCGGGGGCTGCGACTTTCGAATGCTCCTGCCGGGCCCGGCCGGGGCTCCCCGCACGTTCGTGCCGGCCCGCATGATAGGCTGGCCGGGGTCTGGCGCACCGGGCCGGGTACGGCCGTGATCGACTGGCGTCGAGCCACTCGACATGTGCCGGATGGAGTCGTTTCAGCCTCACGCGGGCCTCGTCGGTGGCGAGCCGCCGGCGGCGACATGCAGCATGTGACCTGACACTGGTGTTTCGAGCCCGCTTCCAGCCGTTCCATGCACCTCCTCAAGGCCCACCCCGGCGTCGTCGCCGACGGCAGCGAAGCCGTCGACCTCGGCCAGACCCCCGGCGAGATCGTCGTCCTGTCGGCCGCCGACACCGAGCTCGCCTCGCTGGCGGCGGCGCGCGCGACGCTCGGCGAGACCTTCCCCGCGGTGCGTCTCGCCAACCTCATGCAGCTCTCGCACCACGCGTCGGTCGACCTCTACTGCGAGACGGTCATCGGGAAGGCCCGGCTCGTCGTCGTGCGCCTGCTGGGCGGGAAGTCCTACTGGCCCTACGGGGTCGAGCAGATCGTCGAGACCTGCGCCGGCGCCGGCGCGGCGCTGGCGCTGCTGCCCGGCGACGATCAGCCCGACCTGGAGCTCGCCGCGCACTCCACCGTCGGCCCCGAGGCGTACCGGCGGCTGTGGAGCTTCCTGCTGCACGGGGGCGTGGCCAACGCCGGGAGCTTCCTCGCCTGCGCCGCGACGCTGATCGGCCGCCGCTTCGACTGGCTGGAGCCGGCCGAGCTGCCGCGGGCCGGGATCTGGTGGCCCGGCCCGGACCACCCCGGGCGTACCCGTTCGGCGCTCGGGGGGCGGGGTGAGACGCGGCATCCCCCGGGCGAGGCCGGCCGCCCGACCGCCGATCCTTCCGCGCCGCCATCACCCGACGGCGGCCGAACCGCTTCCCCCGACGGTGGCCGAACCACTCCCCCCGGCGGCGGCCGAACGGCCTCCCCCGACGACAGCCGAACCGCTTCCCCCGGCGGCGGCCGAACCGCTTCCCCCGACCTGGCCGATCTGCGAGGCACGTGGGCGAAGGACGGACCGGTCGCGGCGCTGGTCTTCTACCGCGCCCTGGTGCAGGCGGACAACGTCGCTCCGGTCCGGGCGCTCGTCGAGGCGCTCGGGCGCAACGGGGTCGACTGCCTGCCGCTGTACTGCACGAGCCTGAAGGACCCCGTCTCGGCCGGGGTCATCGAGTCGCTGCTGGCGGAGAGCGGGGCCGGCCTGGTGCTGAACGGCACCGGGTTCGCGGTCTCCACCCCCGGACAGCCGGCGGTCGACTCCCCGCTGAACGCGACCGGGGCACCCGTTCTCCAGGTGGTGTTCTCCGGCGGCAACGAGAAGGACTGGCGCGCCGGCACCCGGGGACTCTCGGCCCGCGACATCGCCATGAACGTCGCGCTGCCCGAGGTCGACGGCCGGGTCCTCTCGCGCGCGGTCTCCTTCAAGGGCGAGGCGCGCTTCGACGCCGCCACGCAGTGCCCGCTCGTCGCCTACGAGCCGGTGCCGGACCGGGTCGAGTTCGTCGCGAAGCTCGCCGCGAGCTGGCTGCGGCTCGGGCGCACCCCGGTCGGCGAACGCCGCCTCGCGGTCATCCTCGCCAACTACCCGAACCGCGACGGCCGGCTCGGCAACGGGGTCGGGCTGGACACCCCGGCGAGCGTCGTCGAGCTGCTGCGCGCGCTGGAGCGGGCGGGCTACGGCGTCGCGGAGATTCCGCGCGACGGCGACGCGCTGGTCGAGCGCATCCGCCGCGGCCCGACCAACGCCGCGGTGGACGGCCGCGAGATCTCGGCCACCCTGGAGCTGTCCGCCTATCGGCGGTTCTTCGACGCACTGCCCGCGGCGGTACGCCGCGGCGTCGACGAGCGCTGGGGCGAGCCCCGGCGCGACCCGTTCTTCCTCTCCGCCTCCGACGCGTTCGCCCTGCCGGCATTCGAGTGCGGCAACGTCGTCATCGGCCTGCAGCCGGCGCGCGGCTACAACATCGACCCGCAGTCGACCTACCACGATCCGGACCTGGTGCCGCCACACGGCTACTTCGCGTTCTACGCGTGGCTGCGCACCGTGCGGGACGTGCACGCGGTCATCCACGCGGGGAAGCACGGCAACCTCGAATGGCTGCCGGGCAAGGCGCTGGCGCTGGACGAGACGTGCCTCCCCGAAGCGGTGTTCGGTCCGCTGCCGCACCTCTACCCGTTCATCGTCAACGACCCCGGCGAGGGCGCCCAGGCCAAGCGCCGGGCGCAGGCGGTCATCGTCGACCACCTCACGCCGCCGCTGACCCGGGCCGAGACCTACGGCCCGCTCGCGGAGCTGGAGCTGCTCGTCGACGAGTACTTCGAGGCCGCCGGCGTGGACCCGCGCCGGCTCCGGGTCCTGCGCGAGGAGATCCTGGCCCTCGCCGCCCACACCGGACTGGACCGCGACTGCGGCATCCAGGCCGCCGACGACCACGACACCGCGCTGTCGAAGCTCGACAACCATCTCTGCGAGCTGAAGGAGATGCAGATCCGGGGCGGCCTGCACGTGCTCGGCCGCGCGCCGGAAGGGGACGCGCTGACCGACCTCCTGGTCTCGATGGTCCGCCTGCCGCGCGGCGACGCCGAGCCCGCCGACGCCTCGATCACGCGCGCGCTGGCCGCCGACCTGGCGCTGGGGGACTTCGACCCCCTGTCCGCGCATCTGGGAGCACCCTGGCATGGCCCCCGTCCCGGCGCGCTGGCGGGGCGGCGTCCCGGGCCGGGGCGGGATGCCGCGCACGCCCGGGAGCGCGGCGGCACGGCCCGCGCGGTCGAGGACGGGGCTTCCGCGGCAATTCCCGCCGGGCGGGAACATCCCCTCGAAATCCCCTCGGCGGGCCGCCCTGGTGGTCGGAATCGTGCCGGAGTCCCACCGCGGCACGGCCTCTCCGGGCGTCTGCCGGGAATTGCCGAGTCTTCCGCAGATCGTTCATTGCGGGCCTTGCGCCCGGGCGAGGGAACGGCGGCCCGCTCGTCCGCCGGAGCTGGACGGCACGCCCGCGCGCCCGGGCTCGCCGCGGGCGCGGCTCCGCCCGCCCGCGGGGACGACGACCCCTCCGGGCGTCCGGATGCGCCCTCGCGGTGGCGGACCTGCGGCGATACGGTCGAGCGGCTGGAGCACCTGGCCCGCGCGCTCGTCGAGGGCGCGGAGCGGCCGGACCCCGGATGGACCCGCACCCGCGCGGTGCTGGAGTTCGTCGAGCGCGACCTGCGCCCGCGGGTGGCGGCCTCGGGCCCGGCCGAGCTCGACGCGTGCCGGCACGCGCTGGACGCGAAGTTCCTCGCGCCGGGCCCCTCCGGCGCGCCCACCCGGGGCCGCCTCGACGTCCTGCCCACGGGGAGGAACTTCTACTCCGTCGACACCCGCACGGTGCCGACGCCGGCGGCCTGGAAGCTCGGCTGGAAGTCCGCCGCGCTCCTGCTGGAACGGTACCGGCAGGAGCACGGAGCGTGGCCGGAACGCATCGCGCTCTCCGCGTGGGGGACGGCGAACATGCGCACCGGCGGCGACGACATCGCGCAGGCGCTGGCGCTCATGGGGGTGAGGCCGGCCTGGGAGGTGGCCTCCAGGCGGGTCACCGGCTTCGAGGTGCTGCCGCTCGACCTGCTGGACCGGCCCCGGGTCGACGTGACGCTGCGCATCTCCGGATTCTTCCGCGACGCCTTCCCCGCCCAGATCGATCTCCTCGACTCCGCGGCCCGCGCCGTCGCCGCCCTCGACGAGCCGGAGCGGCTCAATCCGCTGGCGGCGGGGACCCGCGCCGAAGCGGCCCGGCTCGTGGCCGCGGGCGCCGACGAGGCGACGGCCGCCCGCCGCGCCGGGTTCCGGGTCTTCGGCTCCCGGCCCGGCGCCTACGGAGCCGGTCTCCAGGCGCTGATCGACGAGCGCGGCTGGGAGACCGAAGCCGACCTCGCCCGCGCCTTCGTCGCCTGGGGCGGCTACGCCTACGGCGCGGGCGCCGGGGGCGCGGCCGAGCACGGGCTGTTCGAGGCCCGGCTGGCCGGGGTGCAGGCGGTGCTCCACAACCAGGACAACCGCGAGCACGACCTGCTCGACTCCGACGACTACTACCAGTTCGAGGGCGGCCTGACCGCGACCGTCAGCCACCTGAGCGGCGGGCGCCCGGAGGTCTACCACAACGACCACTCCCGGCCCGAGACCCCCCGCGTCAGGACCCTGAAGGAGGAGATCGCCCGGGTGGTGCGGGCGCGGGTGGTCAACCCGAAGTGGATCGCCGCCATGCGGCGCCACGGCTACAAGGGCGCGTTCGAGATGGCGGCCACCCTCGACTACCTGTTCGCCTTCGCGGCCACCACCGGCATGGTCGAGAACCACCAATTCGACGCCGTCCACGCGGCGTTCATGGAGGACGAGTCCGTCCGCGAGTTCCTGGAGCGGAAGAACCCCGACGCGCTGCGCGAGATGGCCGAGCGTCTCCTGGAGGCGGTGGAGCGCGGTCTGTGGCGGCCGCGGTCGAACTCGGCCGCGAGCACCCTGCGGGCCATGGCGGACGGGTCCTGCGCGTGAGGGACGCCACAAGTCCGCCGTACACCCGAATCGTCGAAATCGTCGTGCCCGATGTTGATCTGGCCGCGAGATTCGACGAACAATGACGAGCGGCGCTGCACATCCGAATCGGGAGTCCCGCATCGAAGGCCGGATCTCCGGCATGGATTCCCGAGCGCGAGCCCCGGGTGGCGCCGACCCCTGTCAGGACCCGTCGGGTCGCGCCGCTCACTCTCATACCATCCGCAAGGAGGGAGATCGATGAAACCGAAGCAAGCCAGGAAGCACACCGGTCGCGGCATCAAGCGGCGCAGTTTTCTGAAGAAGGCCGCGGCCGGCACCGCCGGCGCCGCCGCCGCCGTCGCGGCGCCCGCGATCGCGCAGGGCCGCCAGGACATCGTCATGGTGAGCACGTGGCCGCGCGACCTGCCGTCTCTCGGCACCAACGCGCAAGCCTTCGCCCAGCGGCTCACCGACATGTCGGACGGCCGGCTGAACGTGCAGTACTTCGCGGCCGGCGAGCGGGTCAAGGCGTTCGACTCGTTCGACGAGGTCGCATCCGGCAACGCCCACATCTACCACGCGGCCGAGTACTACTGGAAAGGCAAGCATCCGGGCTTCTCGTACTTCGCCTCGGTGCCGTTCGGCATGATCGCCCCGGAGTGCGACGCCTGGATCCGCTGGATGGGCGGCCAGGAGCTGTGGGACGAGCTTGGCGCCGAATTCGGGGTCAAGGGCTTCGTCGGGGGGACCTCGGGCGTCCAGATGGGCGGCTGGTTCCGCAAGGAGATGAACTCGGTCGACGACTTCAAGGGACTCAAGTTCCGCATCCCCGGCCTCGGCGGCGACGTGCTCGCGAAGCTCGGCGCCTCCCCGGTGTCGCTCCCCGGCGGGCAGATCTACGAGAACCTGATCTCCGGCGCCATCGACGGCACGGAGTGGGCCGGGCCCTTCATGGACAGCGCCATGAAGTTCTGGGAAGTGGCGAAGTACTACTACTATCCCGGCCTGCACGAGCCCGGCACCATCCTCGGCTTCGGCCTCAACAAGGCGTGGTACGACGGTCTGTCGAAGGCGGACCAGGCGATGGTCGAGGCGTGCTGCATCCAGACCCACTTCGAGCTCTACTCCGAGGTCAACGCCAAGAACGGCGAGTGGCTGAACAAGTTCATCACCGAGCAGGGCGTCGAGCTCAAGAAGTTCAACGAGGACATCATCGACGCGTTCGGCGAGGCGACGGAGGAGGTCTTCGAGGAGGTCCGCCAGCACAGCGAGCTCACCAGGAGGATCGACGACAGCTTCCGCGCCGCGCGGGAGACGGTCGCGAACTGGATCTCGATCGCGGAGAGCGAGTACTTCATCCAGCGCAACCGCGTGCTCGGTATCGGCGTCTGACGAGTACGCGCCGGCGCGACCCCCGATCGATGTCGCCGTACCCCGGCACGCGGCACGAACGGCAGGGGAGCCTCCGGTCCTTCCGGAGGCTCCCCGCGTCCGCACCGGTATCGGGGCAGCGATTCCCGCCAGCGCCCGGAAGAGGCCGTACCGTGGTGGGACTGTGGTGCGATCTCGGCCTTCAGGGCGTCGAGTCGAGAGGATTGCAGGGGCCTGGTCCCGCCTGGCGGGAATGGCTGGTATCCGGGAAGGCCGTTTCACCAGCCCCCGCACCCGCCGGCAGCCCGGTCGTGAGCGGGTGAGGCGCTCCGGCGCATCCGTGCCGGCCGGGCCCCCGGAGCCGCCGCCATGACCTCGACCGCGGGAGCGGCGACCGGGGCCGCATCCGTGGCGAGCGCGCGAGCCGCGGGGGCGGGGGCGGGCCTCGCGGAAGCGCTGGCGCGCATCCTCGCCGGCGTCGTCGTCTGCATCACCTTCGTCTTCACCATCAACTTCTTCCTGACCTTCGCGTGGGACTGGCCCGGCGTCCCCGCGCTGCTCTCCCACGCCGGCTGGCTCGGCTTCGCGCCGCCGCGCAGCCCGCTCGACGGCGCCCAGGCGCTCCGCGGCTGGGTCCAGGTGGCGAGCTACGCGCTGCCGATCGCCTGCGTCGTGGCGTGGGTCGCGGCGACCCCGCGCCGCCCCCTCCGGGCCGGGGCGGACGCATGCTCCGCCCTCGCGGCCTTCATCGTGCGCGCCGCCTTCTGGTCGGTGTTCCTGGTCGGGGTCTTCGACGCCCTGCTCTCGTTCCTGAGAGTGGAGGAGTTCCTGCCCCTGCTCGTCGGTGACGAGATGACCGTCCAGCTCGGGCTGTCCAGGTTCCGCGGCCAGTACGTCCACCTCCCCCTGATGGCGCTCGCGTGCGCCATCGCGCTGTTCAGCCGCTCGCTGTCGGTGATCTGGCTCGCGCTCCTCATCGTGGTGGCCGAGTTCCAGATCGTGGTCACCCGCTTCATCTTCTCCTACGAGCAGGCGTTCATGGGCGACCTCGTGCGCTTCTGGTACGCGTCTCTCTTCCTGCTCGCGAGCGCGTACAGCCTGGTCGACGAAGGGCACGTCCGGGTGGACGTCTTCTACGCGCGGTTCAGCGAACGCCGCAAGGCGTGGACCAACGCCGCGGGGTCCATGCTGATGGGGCTGCCCCTGTGCTGGGTCATCCTCACCATGGGCCTGTGGGCGAAGGGGAGCAGCCTCGCCAGCCCGATGCTCAACTTCGAGATCTCCCAGAGCGGGTTCGGGATGTACGTGAAGTACCTGATGGCGGCGCTCCTGATCGTCTTCGCGCTGTCGATGGCGGCGCAGTTCACCGCCTGCTTCCTCGAGAGCGTCGCCGTGCTCAGGCGCCCCCGGGCGGGCGGCGGCCCGGCCCCCGCGACGCCGGCCCCGTCCCACCCGTAGGGCGAACGCCATGGAGCTCGTCTTTCTCGTCGTCCTGATCCTGCTCATGGTGTTCGCGCTCATGTCCGGCTTTCCGGTCGGATTCGCGCTGCCCGGCTCCGCCATCCTGTCCATCGGCGCCGCCGCGTTCTTCGGATGGCTGTTCACGGGCGACGCGAGCGCCTGGTTCGCGCACGGAGGACCCGTCGAGTGGCTGAGCGCGGGGGTGACGAACTTCCGCAGCCTGTACTGGGTGGTCGAGCGCGACACCCTGATCGCGGTCCCGCTGTTCGTGTTCATGGGGATCATGCTCCAGCGGTCGCGGATCGCCGAGGACCTGCTGGTCGCGATGGCGCGGCTGTTCGGGCCGGTTCCGGGCGGGCTCGGGATCTCGGTGGTCTTCGTCGGCGCCCTGCTCGCCGCCACCACCGGCATCGTGGGCGCGACGGTCATCGCGATGGGGCTCATCTCGCTCCCCGCGATGCTGCGCAACAACTACTCCCGGCCGCTCGCGGCCGGGACCATCTGCGCCTCCGGCACCCTCGGCCAGATCATTCCGCCCTCGGTGGTGCTCATCATCCTCGCCGACCAGCTCGCGGGCGCCGCCGACATCGCCAGCACCACGCGCAAGGCCGAGTACAAGGCGGCGACGGGCGAGATCACGATGCCGTCGGAGTTCGACGTCGTCTCCGCCAGCGCGGGCGACATGTTCATGGGGGCGTTCTTCCCCGGGCTCATCCTCGTCGCCATCTACATGGGCTACATCCTCGTCCACTCACTCCTCAACCCGAAGAGCGCGCCGCCGGTGAGGTACGAGGGCCGGATGGATGCGCGGTTCTTCCTCGGCGTGGCGCTCGCCCTCATCCCGCCTCTCACCCTCATCTTCGCGGTGCTCGGGTCGATCCTGGCCGGCATCGCCACCGTGAACCAGGCGGGCGCGATCGGAGCGATCGGCGCCACGATCATGGGCGGATACCGCCTGACCGCCGGCCGGCGCAGCGCGCTCCTGCCCGCGGCCATCGCGATCGTCTCCATCGTCGAGCTGCTGATCGTGCTCTCGGTCTACGACGTCAACGTCAAGAACATCGCGAGCGCCGAGGACATGCGGGGCGTCGTGCTCGCCCTGATCGGCACCGCCGGGCTGCTGGTCGCCATCGCCTGGAGCCTGTGGCGGGCCTGGGCCATCGAGGACACCCTCAAGGGCGTGATGACCGAGACCGCGAAGACCACCTCGATGGTCTTCGTCATCCTCATCGGCGCCGCCATGCTGACCTCCGCGTTCCGCGCCTTCGGCGGCGAGGACCTGGTGCGCGAGTACCTCACCAGCCTGCCCGGAGGATTCTGGACGCAGTTCATCGTGGTCATGGTGGTGATCTTCCTGCTCGGGTTCTTCCTCGACTTCATCGAGATCGCGGTCGTCGTCATCCCCATCGTCGCCCCCATCCTGCTCGCGGACCCGAGCGCGAACATCACCGCGGTGTGGTTCGGGGTGATGGTGGGGCTGAACATCCAGACGTCGTTCCTCACCCCGCCGTTCGGGTTCGCGCTGTTCTACCTGCGGGGCGTGGCGCCCGCGGTCGTCAGGACCCTGGAGATCTACCGCGGCGCGGCGGTCTTCATCGTGCTGCAGCTCGTCGGTCTCGCCGTCGCCGGAACGTGGCCGAGCCTGGTCAACTACCTGCCGAACCGGGTGTACCTGAGCTCGGAGACCGCGCCCCCGCCGATGAACCCGAAGCTCCAGCACTGCCTGGAGGAGTACGTCTTCGCCCGGTACGACGAGAACGGCGACGCGCTCCGTGCCCACATCGACCGGGCCGCGGCCATGGACGCCGGGTTCCTGCCGGACGACATCCGCGGGAAGTACCTGCGCAGCTTCGAGCTGGCGCACGCGGGCATCGACGGCGCGCAGGCGGTGCGGGATGCGGATGCGGCGGTCGAGGCGTACCTGCCCGAGTACCAGCCGCTGCACGTGGAGGTGCGGCGCAGGCAGGCGCGGCTCCGCAGGCTCGAGAAGCGGATGGAAGAGCTGGAGCGGGACCGCTCGCGCCTCGCCCGCGACGAGACCGCGACCGATGCCGACCGCGGCGAGGTGGCGCTGGCGATCTCGGAGCTCCAGGGGGAGATGGCCGCGATCGAGGCGGCCATCCCGGCGACCTGGGAGAGCGCGAGAGCCCGCTACGTGGATCTCCTGAACGCCCGGAAGAAGGCCCGCCGCGAGTACCGCCAGAGCGTCGACGAGGCGTACCGGACCATCGTCGATCTCCGGACGCTGGCCGCGGACGCGGATGCGCTGCGCGCCTTCGAGCCGACCCTCGCGAGCCTCGGCGCGGTCGTCGCCAGCGACCCGCCCGAGCAGGCGATGGAGATCGTCAAGGCGGCCGAACGCGAGCTCGGCAACGTGGCGGGGAGCAGCGGGATCAGGGGGCGGCTCTCGAAGGCCCGCCGCGCGCTGCGCGGCAGCTCCCCGGACCCGGAGAAGGCCGCCGGGTTCCTCGCCGAGGCGCGCGAGCGGTACGCCGAGGAGGTCGCCTGGCGAGCCCGTGCGGCGACGGACCTGCTGCCGGGGCTCGCGGCCTACGACGATGCGATCAGGCACAGCATCGGCCTGCGCGTCCAGGAGCGGCTCACCCGCGAGCAGGCCAGGCTGGTCGCCGAGTGCCAGTCGGTGCACCGCGACGTCTCGCTGTTCTTCTGACGCGCGACATCACTGCCCCGAAGTCAAGCCGAGGCACTCCCTGGTTCGGTGTCGGAATGTTCATGGCCGGGCTCATGGCCGGGTTGACCCTCGCGCCGCATGAAGCGGAGGCGGCGTGCCCGAAGACCCCCGCATTCTCCCCTCTCCCCCCGGGAGAGGGGCTTCTTTCGGGACCAGGAGCATCCCGCCTTTGCGAACCGTG
Source organism: Gammaproteobacteria bacterium (assembly GCA_965202735.1). Lineage (GTDB taxonomy): Bacteria > Pseudomonadota > Gammaproteobacteria > HK1 > HK1 > HK1. The sequence goes on along the minus strand of OZ241844.1, from coordinate 3,013,806 downwards.
CGCACGATGCCCTTGTCCCCAGGGTCTCCCGGGACTGGAAACCAGGGCTCTTGCCAACCGGACGTACACCCTTCCCGACGACGGGGGGCGCCTCGGTCCGACTTTCTTCCTCAACGCGACACGATAGCCCCGGAGTCAAACTGAGACACTACCGGGGGGAACGCAGGACCATTCAAACGTTCATGGCCGTGCTGGCCACCCCGCCGCATGAAAGGGCACCGGGCCGCAACGCGGCGATCTTCGGAGGTACGGGTACCCTTCCCGAGGGTACTTTCACGGCAAAAGTCGCGGTCATTGGCCGCACAACCGGAAGATCGCACGGTGACGGGTGGTCTTTCGGCATCGAAGGCCCGGACCGAGGGCCTGATGACCCGTTCGTCACGACTTCTGAAGAGCCCTGCGGAGGAACAGCGATTCCCGCTGGCGCGGAAACATGTCCTCGAAATCCCTTCGCCCGGGCGCTCTGGTGGTCGAAATCGCGCCGGAATCCCCCCGCGGCACGGCCTCTCCGGGCGTTGGCGGGAATTGCTGGCGGGGGAACAGCGATTCCCGCCAACGCCCTGAGAAGCCGCACCATGGTGGAATTCTGGTGTGATTTCGACCCTCAGGGCGTCGAATCGAGGGGATTTCAGGGGCCTGTTCCCGCCCTGGCGGGAATGGCTGCCGGGGGAACGCTCCTCTGGAATCGATCTCTCCCGTGAGCGATAGTCTCCCCGTCGCGCTGCCCGCCGCGGTAACCCGAGCTTCCCGGCCCCGCCCGCCCGCCGGATACCGCCGCGGGGGCCGGCCACAGGCGCCGGGCTCCCGCACCGCGGACCGGGACACGACCCACAGGCCATCGCACCCATCACCCATCATTCTGGAAGCCCGGCCATGTCCACCCGCGTCCCTTCCCGCTCCGAATCCCCATCGCGTCGTTCCCGTGGTCATGCCGGCGGCCACGCCCCAGACTTGCGCCCCGAGTTGCGTGGCGCCCGAGGCACACTCGACGACCGTCGCGTCGTTCCCGCGGTCATGCCGGCGGCCACGCCTGCGACTTTCCCCGCCGCCCTGTTCGCGGCACTGCTCGCCGGCGCCCTGCTCACCGCGTGCGGTGGTGGTGGGGGCGGCGGTAGCGGCGGCGGTGGTGGTGTTGGCGGCGGCGGTAGCGGTGGTGGGAACCTCAGGCCGCCGCCCGCTCCCACTCCCACCGTTACCATCCCGGCCCCCGTCTCCAACGACGAGGCCATCGATCCCACACTCGCGTTCCGCGCCGTGGAGCCGCCGACCTCCGCCAACGGCTTCACCATCAAGAAGGAGGTCCCCAGCCACCCGGTCCCGGTCGTGGTCATCGACCGGGTCGACCTTCCCGGCGTCGATGCCGGACAGGTTCCGGCCGACCTCAAGGCCATGACCGCCCGCGCCGCGCTGCTCTGGACCCGGCGCCTCACCGACCGCGGCACTCACCACATCGACCTCCGGGTCGGGGGAACGTGTGCTGAGAGCAACCACATCGCCTGCGCCCGTGCCAATGAAATCATTCTGCCCAAACGGTACCCCTCCAGAGCCATCGACGGGAGCCAGCCCGGCAACAGGATGAGCAACTATTACTTCGGCGTCATCCTCCACGAAGTCGGTCATACCCTCTCGTTCTTCGACCCGGATAACGCTGACGACCGGGCACATGCAACGTGCAACATCCCCCAACTGATGTGCGCGAGGCTTTCCAGGTACCAGTTACTGGTGCCCTCCGAGGCCGACTTCGACGGGCTTGGTCCGCACGAGGATCGTCCACGCAATCTTCTTACATCATGGACCGTCGGCCCGCCGGTTGCCGACCACCAGACGTTCGGCCTGTGGGCCGAACCGAACGGGGGCGGGGGCGGCCTCGACCGCTTCGGCATCACCCTGACCCGAACCCTCAAGTCCGAGCGCCGAGGCACGGCGGCCGCCGACAGCATCACCGACACCATCGCAATCAGGCCCCGCGTCGACGGCGCTCCCGGCCCCGGTCCCGCTTCCGGCTCCGGCACCGCCACCTGGGCCGGGACCTTCCTCGGCGCCCAGTCCCGCCTGTTCCAGCCGGTGACCGGCAGCGCCACCCTGACCGCCAAACTTGCGGATCTTTCCCGGATCGATCTCAGCCTGAGCGAACTCATCCGCACCGACGACCGCGACAGAACGCACTCGCTCGACGACGTCGAGTACGGCCTCGACCGCTACGGCGCCGTCTGGGTCGACGCCGGGCGGCGCGCCGACGCACGGTTCTATGCCGCCGGCGGCGACCCCGCCGGCACCGCCGCCGGCATCGTCAACGACGACCAGCGCTCACTCGTCGGCGCCTGGGGCGCCCACCGAGACCGCCGTCAGTAGCCGCCGGGGCGCTTTCCGCTGGAACCTGCGCATGATGCCTGGGTCCCACCGATGTCGTCCGTAGCCACCGGGACGCCCACCGAAGTCCGTAGCCGCGGCGTCGGATCTTCCGCCGCCGGGCCCGTCACAATCTCGAAGTCCACACGAATCGTCGGCCACGCGCGCCGGACCCGAAGCCGGGCTCGAAGGCGCTTCGCCCGTGGCGGGCTCTCCGTCCGGGGGAGTCCACCGCGTGGGGATGGGCTCCACCATCCGTTCGAACCCTCGGTGACAGGTGCGCGTGGCCCCGGCCGGCGGTCGCCGGAAGGACATCCATGGGCTGCGGCGGCGCGGGAGGCGGAGCGATGACCGGGTCCGTCGGACGGGGGCTGGTCGAGTTCGCACATCAGCTCGCCGACGCGGCCGGCGAAATCGTGCGTTCCGCGGCCCGCTCGCGAAGGGTCGTGCACCGCAAGGCGGATGCCTCCCCGGTCACCGAGGTCGACCGCGCGGTGGAGATTCGGCTGCGCGAGATGATCACGGCCCGACATCCCGATCACGGTGTCGTCGGTGAGGAGTTCGGCGGAGACCGGCGGGACGCCGAGCACGTCTGGGTCCTCGACCCCATCGACGGCACCAAGGCGTTCATGGCGGGGTTGCCGGTATTCGGAACGCTGATTGGACTCACCCGGGGCGGGCGCCCCGTGCTCGGCGTCGTCGACCAGCCAATCACGCGCGATCGCTGGACAGGCGTCGACGGGGACGGAACCTGGCACAACTCCGAGCGGGTGCACGCTGACGCCTGCGACCGGTTGAGCGACGCGCTGGTCTGCACGACCTCGCACGAGTACTACGAAGGCGAGGATGCCCGTGCCTTGCGGCGCATCGCCTCCGGGTCGAGGTGGATGGTGTACGGCGGGAACTGCCATGCGTTCGTCCAGGTCGCGAGCGGCTTCGTGGACGTCGCTCTCGAAGCCAGGGTGGGCGTGTACGACTACTGCGCGCTGGTCCCGGTAGTCGAGAACGCCGGTGGGGTGATGACCGGGTGGCGGGGAGAGCCGCTGACGATTGGGCCGCCGCCCGGTGGGAGAATCCTGGCGAGCGGCAACCCGGTGGTGCACGAAGCCGCGATGGCCTGTCTTGCCGGCGAAGCCTGAAGCAGCAAGTTCCCGCCAGCGCCCGGAATAGGCCGTACCGTGGTGGAATTCTGGTGTGATTCCGATCTTCAGGTGCCAAATCGAGGGGATTTCAGGAGTCTGTTCCCGCCTGGCGGGAATTGCTGAGCCTGAAGCACCCCCCGCATGTCCCGCCGTCCGTACCCCGCGCGGCTCCCGGTCGGGGGCGGCGGAATGTGCGATGGGAATCAGATCTCGTGCATCGGCGCGGACGCGAGCGCCGCCCGGGGTGATTCCGGCGCCCTCGCTTCGGACGGGGCACTGGGCAGTGCCTCATTTTGACTTTCTTCCTCAACACGACATGACGATCCCGAAGTCAAACTGAGACACTACCGGGCGCCGCACACGGTGGCGATGGCCGGGTCGACGCGGTAGGGTGGCGATGTCCCGCCGGAACGAATTGCGGGGTGGTCCGCCGAAAGGCGCCGGCATCGCCCCACCGGCTTGCCGGATGCGGAGGCCGAGCGATGCAGAGCGACAACCTGAAGGACGCGGGCCTCAAGGCGACGCAGCCGCGGCTCAAGATCCTGTCCGTGCTCGAGCAGAACCGGGACCAGCACATGAGCGCCGAGGACGTCTACCGGGCGCTGATGACCACGGGCGACGACCTCGGCCTCGCGACAATCTACCGTGTATTGACGCAGTTCGAGTCCGCCGGGCTCGTCATCCGCCACCATTTCGCGGAAGGCCATGCGGTGTTCGAGCTCGACTCGGGCGAGCACCATGACCACATCGTGTGCATCGACTGCGGCCAGGTGACCGAGTTCGTCGACAGGACCATCGAGCGCCGGCAAATCAGGATCGCGAAGGAGCACGGCTTCCGTCTCGCCGATCACTCGCTGGTGATGCACGGGCGCTGCGAGCGCAAGCACTGCGAGCACCGCAGACCCTGACCCGGGCGGAGGGACGGTGCATTCGCCGTAAGGCTTCGTTGAACACCGCGGTCCAGAAAGACAACGTTCCGCTCCCCGGTTCCGGACGGAGGCACTTCTCGCTCGACGGCTGGACGCTCGCCGCCGCCGCCATCGGAATGTTCGTCGCCATTCCCGTCGGCTCCGTTCTCCTCACCGCACTCGGACCCTCGGACGGCATCTGGAGCCATCTCGTCTCGACCGTGCTCCCGGTATACGTCGGCAACACGCTCTGGCTGATGGCCGGAGTCGCAGCCGGGACCATCGTCATCGGCACCTCGACCGCGTGGCTGGTGACGATGTACCGCTTCCCGGGCCGCCGGGTCCTGTCCTGGGCCCTGCTGCTGCCGCTTGCGGTCCCGAGCTACATCCTCGCGTTCGTGATCACGGACCAGCTCGAGTACGCGGGCAATGTGCAGAGCGCTCTGCGCGGGGTGTTCGGATGGACGTCGGCCCGCGACTACTGGTTCCCCGAGATCCGCTCGCTCGGCGGAGCGGCGATCGTGCTGTCGCTGGTGCTCTACCCCTACGTCTACCTCCTGTCACGAGCCGCGTTCATCGAGCAGAGCTTCGGGCTGTTCGAGACGAGCCGCACCCTCGGACGTGGCCCGATCGCAAGCTTCTTCTCGGTCGCGGTACCGCTTGCGCGCCCGGCGATCGCGGTCGGCGTGGCGCTCGCGCTCATGGAGACGCTGAACGAGTACGGCACCATCGAGTTCTTCGCGGTCCCCACCCTGACCGCGGGGATCTTCGACGTGTGGCTCAACATGGACAGCACCGCGGGCGCGGCGCAGCTCGCCTCGGTCCTGGTGGCGTTCACGCTCGTCCTCGTCGTCATCGAGCGCATCAGCCGACGTTCGCGCCGCTATCACGACACCACGACCCGCGTGCAGGCACTGCCCGAATACCCGCTCTCGCCGGCGCGCGCCGTGGCCGCGTTCTCCTGGTGCGCGGCGCCGGTCGCGCTCGGATTCGTGCTCCCGGCCTGCGTGCTCGGCCGCTACGCGGTCGGGTTCTACGCCGAGACCCTCGAAGCGAGCTACTTCGAGTACGTCCGGAACAGCATGATGCTCGCGGTCTGGGCGGCGGTGATCGCGGCGGCGGCGGGGGTCGCTCTCGCCTATGGGGTCCGCCTCTCGCCGCGGCGCACGATGCGAGGGCTCGCCGAGCTCGCGACCGTCGGCTACGCGGTGCCCGGAGCCGTGCTTGCGGTCGGAATCATGGTCCCCCTCGGGTACTTCGACAACGCGGTCGATTCCATGAGCCGCAAGCTGTTCGGCCTGCCGCTCGGGCTGCTCGTCAGCGGTACCGCGACCGGACTCGTCATCGGCTACGTGGTGCGGTTTCTCGCACTCGGATACCGAACCGTGGACTCAGGTCTGGCCCGCGTGACCCCGGGCATCGAAGGCGCGGCGCGCGCCCTGGGCGCGAGTCCGGCGCGCTCGCTGGTGCGGGTGCACTTGCCGATCATCCGCCCCAGCGTCGTCACCGCGGTGCTGCTGGTGTTCGTCGACACGATGAAGGAGCTGCCTCTGACGCTGATCCTGCGTCCGTTCAACTTCGAGACCCTCGCGACCTTCGTCTACCAGTACGCATCGGACGAGCTGCTGGAGGAGTGCGCGCTCGGCGCCCTGACCATCGTCGCGGCGGGGGTCGTCCCGGTCATGGTGATGAGCCGGACGATCACGCGCTCGCGCCCCGGACACCGGAACGTTCCCTCGGGGTCACGGAGCCCCGCGATCACGGCGTGACGTCCGGCCTCCGATGCGCAGACTCGAGCTCGAAAACGTCTCTCACCGCTTTGGCGGGGCTGTCGCCGTCGATGATGTCAGCATCGGTGTCGAGCCCGGCGAGTTCGTATGCCTGCTCGGCCCGTCAGGCAGCGGGAAGACCACGTTGCTGCGGCTCGCGGCCGGTCTCGAGACGCTGCAGTCCGGACGCATCGCGATCGACGGCGCGATGGTGGCCGAGGGGGGGCAGGCGCGACCGGTCCCGCCGGAGAAACGTGGCGTCGGCCTGATGTTCCAGGACTACGCGCTGTTTCCCCACCTCACCGTCGCGCAGAACATCGGCTTCGGGCTGCGCAACGGGACGCGCGACGGCGCGTGGATCGAGCGCGCGCTTGCCGACATGCACCTCGCGCATCTGGGTGCGCGCTATCCGCACACGCTCTCCGGCGGACAGCAGCAGCGCATCGCATTGTTGCGGGCGCTCGCGCCCGCTCCGGCGATCCTGCTGCTCGACGAGCCGTTCTCCGGGCTGGACGGGCACCTGAGACAGCGCGTGCGCCGGGAGACCCGGGAGATCATCGCCGAGAGCGGCGTCACCACCCTGATGGTGACCCACGATCCGGAAACGGCGATGTTCCTCGCGGACCGCATCATCGTCCTCGATCGCGGGCGGGTGACGCAGGACGCTTCGCCCGTCGCCCTCTACACCGCCCCCGCGGACCCGTTCATCGTGCGGTTGTTCGGTCCGGCGAACGAGTTCAGGGGAGTGGTGCGCGGCGGTGTGCTCGAGACCGTGCTCGGGCCCATCACCGCCACCGGGGTGGAGGACGGCAGGAAGGCGCTCTGCCTCGTGCGCGCCGACGGGATCGACATCACCACCGCGCCATCCGGTGGCGGCCCCCGGTCTGTCCGCATGCGGGTCGAGAGCGCGCGGGTGCTCGGCCCGACGAGCTACCTGCTGCTGAGCCCCGTCTCGGGCACGGCGGCCGGGCCTCCGCCCGCGACCGTCGAGGCACGGCTGCCGGGGATCCACATCCCGGCGATCGGGAGCGAGGTCCGGGCCCGGGCCCGCGAGGACCAGACCTTCGCGTTCGCCCTTTGAACGGCGCGAAGCATGCGCACGGACGCAAGGCGCCGCACCGCGCCCGATCGTGATCGTGCGCGAGGGGCGGGGCATCCTGCTCGATCGGGAGAGCCGGCGCCTTGACGTTAGTGAGCACTCGCGCAGCCGGACCGGCGGCCGACTCAGCCCGCCGGCACGCCCTGCCCGCGCAGCCGGATCCCGAGCTCGCGAAGCTGCCCCGGCTCGGCCGGACCGGGCGCGCCGGTGAGCGGGTCGTTGGCGGTCTGGGTCTTGGGGAAAGCGATGACGTCGCGGATCGAGCCCGAGCCGGTCATCAGCATCGCGATCCGATCGAGTCCGAACGCGATCCCGCCGTGAGGCGGACAGCCGTACTCCAGCGCATCGAGGAGGAACCCGAACCGCTCGCGCGCCTCTTCCTCGCCGATGCCGAGCACCCGGAACACCGCCTGCTGGACCTCCCGGCGGTGAATGCGCACCGAGCCGCCGGCAATCTCGGCTCCGTTGAGCACGATGTCGTAAGCGCGCGATTTGAGCGCAGCGGGATTCGATTCGATGGCGGCGACGTCGTCCGTGTCGGGGGAAGTGAACGGGTGGTGGAGCGCGTAGTGGCGCCGCTCGCGCGGGTCCCACTCGAACATCGGGAAGCCGCGCACCCAGAGGATGCGCCAGCCGCCCTCCACGAGGCCGAGGTCCTCGCCGAGCTTCACCCGGAGCGCCCCGAGCGCATCGTTGACGATCTTCGACGAGTCCGCGCCGAAGAAGATGAGGTCGCCGTCCCTGGCGGCAGTTCGCTCCATGATCCCGTGCAGCGCATCGTCGGAGATGAACTTGACGATGGGTGATTGCAGACCGTCCCGGCCCGCGGCGCGGTCGTTCACCTTGATGTAGGCAAGACCTTTCGCGGCGTATGCCGCAACGAAACGAGTGTAGTCATCGATGGCCGAGCGGGCCAGCCCACCGGCTCCGGGCGCCCTGAGCGCAGCCACCCGGCCGTCGGGGTCGTTGGCGGGCCCCGCGAAGACCTTGAACTCCGTGTCGGCCACGAGGTCGCCGACCTCCACCAGCTCCAGCGGATTGCGCAGATCGGGCCGGTCGGTGCCGAAGCGCGCCATCGCCTCGTCCCAGGTCATGCGGGGAAACGGGTCCGGCAACGCGACGCCGAGCACCCGGTCGAACACGTGGCGCATCAGCGCCTCCATCCGTCCGGTGATGGCGTCGATGTCGAGGAACGATGTCTCGACGTCGAGCTGGGTGAACTCCGGCTGCCGGTCCGCACGCAGGTCCTCGTCGCGGAAGCAGCGCACGATCTGATAGTAGCGCTCGAACCCCGACATCATCAGGAGCTGCTTGAAGAGCTGGGGCGACTGCGGCAGGGCGAAGAAGTGGCCGGGATGGGTGCGGCTCGGCACGAGGTAGTCGCGCGCGCCTTCCGGCGTTGCCCGAGTGAGCATCGGCGTCTCGATGTCGATGAAGCCGTCCGCATCGAGAAATTCCCGCATCGCGCGCGTGATGCGCGCGCGGGTCGCGATTCGGTCGAACATCTCGGGGCGGCGGAGATCGACGTACCGGTAACGCAGGCGCGTCTCTTCCCCCACGTCGTCCTCGTCGAGCTGGAACGGGGGTGTCCGCGCCGGGTTCAGGACCTCGAGGCTCTCTCCGAGCACCTCGACCGCCCCCGTCGGCATCTCGGGGTTGACCGTGCCCGGCGGCCGCTCGCGCACCCGGCCCTCGACGCGCAGGACGTACTCGGACCGCACCTGCTCGGCGGTGGCGAACGCCTCGACGGTGTCGGGGTCGTACACCACCTGGACGAGACCCGAACGGTCGCGCAGATCGACGAAGATCACGCCCCCGTGGTCGCGGCGCCGGTGCACCCATCCACACAGCGCTACGGTCTCGCCGAGGAGGTCCTCGGTCACGGTGCCGCAAAAATGGGAACGCATCGCAATGACGCCGGGAACGAAGAAGCGCGCGATGGTAGGGACTGGCGTCCAGCCTCGCAACCGCCAGCACCGCACCGCACCGTCCGGGACCCCGCGGATGGTATCCTGACGCCGGCACTTCACTCGGCGGCAGGAGCACGGAAATGAGTCTGGCCAACAAGCTCGACGCCATCCGCGAGGCAGGATCGAAGCGGGTTCCGGCGGACAAGCGGGCGGTGATGGGCGCGGCCCAGCAGGCGTTGCGCGACTCGGGGATCGAGAGTGGATTCATCCGGGTGGGCGACCGGCTTCCCGAATTCACGCTTGGCAACGCACGGGGCCGGCCGGTGCGTTCGGCGGAGCTGCTCGGTCGCGGCACGGTGGTGCTCACCGTGTTCCGAGGGCACTGGTGACCCTACTGCAATGCAGAGCTGTACGCTTTGCAGGCAGTCGTCCCCGAGCTGGAGAAGCACGGCGCGACGCTGGTCGCTGTCACGCCGCACAATGCCGAGCACAGCCTCCGCATGGTCGACCGGCACAAGCTCGGCTTCGAGATGCTGTCCGATCCGGGAAATGCGTATGTCGCCCGGCTGGGGCTGCGATTCCAGGTTCCGGAGGAGCTGAAGGAGGTCTACCTGAGCCTCGGCATCGATCTGGCGGAGGCGAGCGGATCTTCGGACTGGACGCTGCCGGTGCCGGCTCGGCTCGTGGTCGACCGCGCCGGAATCGTCCGCACGGCCGACATCGACGTGGACTACACCCGCCGTCCGGAGCCCGCGAAGACGGTCGCGGACGTCGCAGCGCTCGGCTGAGGTCCGCAGGTCCGTCGGTCCGGTGTGCGCCTCCCTCTCCGGCCGGAGAGGGAGGCGTTGCGGGCAGCGCCGGAGGCTACTCGCGCTCCATTCTCCGGAACTCGCGGTTGAGGCGGAACTCCTCGGAGGCGACGAACTCCTCGATGGCGCGGGTCCGGCGTTCGGCTCTCTCGAACCGCCGGACGAGGGAGGTGGGGTCGACATGCGGGCGTGATGGCTCGTGCGAATCGCGGCCGGCGCTCCCGGTGTCCGGTCCCGCCGCCCTTCGCCGGAGCCGGCCGCCCGCTCGCCCGAGGGCATCGAAGGCGGAGTCGACGTGTCGGCGCGCCCGCTCGGGATTGTTCACCCAGTACAGCGCGGCCAGGAACACCAGCAGGGTCGGCAGCGGGATGAAGACGAGCCCCAGCACGAATCCCGCGATCACCATGCCGCGCGGGATGCCGAATGCGTCGGCGAGGCCCCGGACTACGCGCCTGATGGGCCCCCGGCGGCGACGGGACCCGCGACCACGGCGATGACGGCGGCTCATCGTTTTCTCCACTCCGGTGCCTCCTCGTCGAGGATCGTCTCCAGCGATCCGATCCGGTTCTCGAGCTGTCCGCAGAGCTCGCGCATGCGTTCGAGCTCCTCGCTGTCGACGGAGACCCGGCCGGGGCCGGCGGCTCCGGCCCGTATGCGCTTCCACGCAGTGATGTAGTGAAAGGCGACCCACAGGGGGGCGACAAGGAGGAGGAAGATGATTCCGGGCACTGCCAGCGCCCATGCAAAGGCGGTATCCACTGTGATCTCCGCGTGTTGTGGCCGACGGCTTGCGTGAACGTCATGCCGCGAATCAGCAGCCGGACTCGGCGGCAACCCGGGCCTTGAGCCTGGCGAGATCCTCGGCGACATCGGCATCGGCTTCCAGGTCCGCGAACTCCTGCTCGAGCGTCCTGGCCTTGCCCATGTCGTAGACCTCGGCGCCCGCCTCCAGCTCGTCGATCCGGCGCTCCAGAGACCCGAATCGCTGCAGTGCGTCCTCGACTCGCCCATCGTGCAACGCGTCCCTGACGCGTACACGGCCCTTCGCGGTCTTCATTCGCAGCTCGATGGAGGACTTGCGGGCCTTGGCTTCGTCGATCTTCGCCTGCAGCCTGGCGAGGTCCTCGCCGTGGCGCACGAGGCTCTCCTCGATCACCGCGAGCTCCTCGCGCAGCAGCACCGCCTGATCCTCGAGCTTGCGTCTGACCAGGAGTGCGCTCCTTGCGAGATCCTCGCGGCCCTTTCCGAGTGCGAACGCCGCCTTGTCCTCCCACTCTCGCCCGCTCGTCTCGAGGCGTTCGATCCTGCGCTCGATCTCGCGCTTGTCGGCAATGGCCCGCACCGACTGCGATCGCACCTCGACCAGGGTGTCCTCCATCTCCTGAATCATGAGCCGAACCATCTTGGCCGGATCCTCGGCGCGTTCCAGCAGGGAGTTGATGTTCGCGTTGATGATGTCGGTGATGCGCGAAAAGATGGTCATGTCCGTCCGTCTCCATGTTTTCGAATGAGAACCTGCGGAAACGACCATTGCGATCTTCGTGCCAATTCGTAACCCATTGATTGACCGTGGCGCAGGAATACCGCACTTGCGCATTGCAGCCTCGAATTCGCGAAATTCGCCACTGATTGGCGAATTTCATTACAATCCGTCAATGGCCACTCCGCCTCCCATCCTCGGTGAGGACCCTGTATTCCTGGAGGTCGAGGAGCAGGTCTCGCGCCTCGCCGCCATCGACAGACCGTGCCTCGTCATCGGCGAGCGGGGGACCGGAAAGGAGCTGCTGGCCACCCGCCTGCACTACCTCTCCCCCCGCTGGGACGGGCCGCTCGTGAAGGTCAACTGCGCCGCGCTGGCCGAGTCGCTGCTCGACACCGAGCTGTTCGGCCACGAAGCGGGGGCGTTCACCGGCGCGCAGCGCCAGCACATCGGCCGTTTCGAGCGCGCGGACGGCGGCACCCTGCTGCTCGACGAAATTTCGAGCGCGTCGGCGGCGATTCAGGAAAAGGTGCTCCGGGTGATCGAGTACGGCGAGATGGAGAGAGTCGGGGGGAGGAGGACCATTCGGCTCGACGTGCGCGTTGTCGGTGCGGCGAACGTGGACCTGCCTTCCCTGGCCCGCAACGGGAGGTTCCGGGCCGACCTGCTCGATCGGCTCGCCTTCGAAGTGGTCACGATCCCGCCGCTTCGCGCCCGGCCGGCGGACATCATGACGCTTGCCAATGCGTTCGCCCTGGAGATTACCCGCGTTCTGGGCAAGGATGTCTTTCCCGGATTCGGCCCGCGCGCGGAGGAGGCCCTGCGCGGACACTCCTGGCCGGGAAACGTGCGCGAGCTGAAGAACGTCGTCGAGCGTGCCGTCTATCGCTCGGCGTCATCGGATACACCGGTCGACACCATGGTCATCGACCCCTTCGAGAGCAGGTGGCGCCTGTCACGCGACGCCTCCGGCGCGCGCACCGAGCCGGCGGAGCCCGCCCGCTCGTCCGACGCGCCCGAGCCCGCGGCACCGGCTTTGTCCCCTGCGCTTCCGATGGACTTCCAGGCCGAAGTGGCGCGGTTCGAACGGGGCCTGCTCGAACACGCGCTCGAAGCATCCCGGCACAGCCGGGCCGGTGCCGCGCGCGCGCTCGGGCTCGGGTACCACCAGCTCAGGAGGCTGCTGAAGAAGCACGCGCTCGTGTGACCATCGATCCTCGCGGGATCTCGCCCCGGGTCTCGCGAAGCCGGGCGAATGGCGAGAATGATGCGGCCCGGGGTCCCGGCGCGGCAGGGCGTACGTCCCGGCTCTTCAGGCGGCTCGCGTCGAATCGCTGGTACCGCCGGAGGTCTTCGAGCCGGCTCCACTCTTCGTGTCGCCGGACTTCGAGTCGGAGGACCTGGAGTCGGAGGACTTCGAGTCCGGCTTCGAATCGCCCGGGCTCCCGGCCGACTCCGGCTTCCCCTTGTCCTTGTCCTTGCTCTTGCCCTTGTCGCGGAAGTCGGTGACGTACCACCCGTCACCCTTGAGATGGAAGGCCGCGGCGCTGATCAGCTTCCTGAGCCTGAGCTTTCCGCAGGAAGGACACTTGCGCTTCGGGCGGTCGCTGAACTTCTGGATGAACTCGTGATGTTCACCGCACCCCCTGCATTCGTACTCGTAGATCGGCATGCTCCCGGTCCCCTTCGGCCGTTCCGCGGATCTCGCCGACATAGGGGCGCGCATCCCGAATGTCAAGAGAGGGCATCCTGCCATCTTGCCTTCGTTCGCGAGAGCGGGGCATCCTCGATCCCGGGGGCGTCACACATCGAACATGCACCCGGGCGCCGCCACCCCCCTGACCGGAGATGATCCATGGCCGAGAAGGAAATTCTCTGCGCCTACGGCGTGGACTTCGATGCTGTCGCGGGCTGGCTGGGCTCCTACGGAGGCGAGAACTCGCCGCTCGACATCTCCCGGGGGCTGTTTGCCGGGGAGGTCGGCGTGCCGCGGCTGCTGGATCTCTTCCACGACTTCGACATCCGCGTGACGTGGTTCATCCCGGGCCATTCGCTGGAGACCTTTCCGGAGCAGTCGGCCGCAATCGTCGAAGCCGGTCACGAGGTCGGCCTGCACGGCTACAGCCACGAGAATCCGATCGCGATGTCTCCGGAGCAGGAAGAAGCCGTGCTCGATCGCTGCATCGAGCTGCTCGAAGGCCTGACCGGCGAGCGCCCCGCGGGCTACGTCGCGCCGTGGTGGGAGTTCAGTGCGGTCACCGCCGAGCTGCTGCTCGCCCGCGGCATCGTGTACGACCACAGCCTCATGCACGACGACTTCCACCCGTACTACGTCCGGGTCGGCGACACATGGACCAGGATTGACTATTCGAGGCCCGCCGGGGACTGGATGAAGCCTCTCGTGCGCGGCCGGGAGACGGACCTCGTCGAGATCCCCGCGAGCTGGCACCTCGACGACATGGTGCCGCTCATGTTCATGAAGACGGTGCCGAACAGCCAGGGATTCGAAAGCCCCAGAGTGGTCGAGGAGATCTGGAGGGACGCCTTCGACTGGGTCTATCGGAAGTACGACTATGCGATCTTCCCGATGACCGTTCATCCGGACGTGTCGGGACGGCCGCAGGTTCTGGCGATGCACGAGCGGCTGTTCGAGCACATGAGCGCGAAGCCGGGCGTGCGCTTCGTCACGATGCGCGAGATCGCCGACGACTTCAGACGACGGCAGCCCCGCACGTGAGCGAATCGGTTCCCGGCCCCGTGGCGCCGCCGCCGGAAGGTCCCGCGAGCTACGGCGTCTCCGGGAAATAGCGGGCGGGGTCGAAATCCGCGAAGTGGTCCATCGTCTTGCGATTGCACTGATCCTGCTCCGCCGTCCCGGGAATCACCGCGGTCGAGCATCGGTATCGGCCGCGCCAGACGGCGCCTCCGGCGGTCTCCTCGATGCATATGGCTGCGATCCCCGCAACGACGCCCCCCTGTCGCTCCACGAGCCGGATGCCCGCATCCATCGTGCCTCCGGTCTCCACCCACTGATCGACGAGCAGCACCCGCGTTCCCGGCACGAATGCCGGCTTGCGCATCTCCATCTGCTGCGTCCGCCCGGAGTAGTTCACGAAGTCGACCACATCGGTCTCGACCGGCACCTTCCCCGCCTTGCGAATGGTCAGAAACCCCGTGCCGAGGCGAGTCGCGATCGCGCTTCCGAGCACGAACCCCATGGCGTCGAACCCGGCGACCACATCGATCTCCGACGGATCGAACGGCGCGACGAGGTCATCGACGAGCGCATGAAACGCCCCCGCGTTGATGTAGACCGTCGATGGGTCCAGCCACGCGAACCGCTCGCCCTTCACGTTCGGGGCCATGAGCGGCAGATACCAGCCTGCGTCGTGACGCGGCTCCGGCGCACCCGCCCCGGCGCCGCGACACACCGCCAGGAGCCGCCTCAGCCGCACCGGCTCGATGTTGTAGAAGTCGCCGGCGCGGCTGATGCCGGTGGCGACCAGGATGGCGTCCACGAGACCGGCGTACGCGGCGGCGTTGTCCGGGGTGACGCCGGAGGCGATGGCGAGCGCCCGGTCCGCACACCCTCTGCGGAACGCCTCGATCTTGGAAACCTCCGCCGACCGCCCCGTCGCGACGCCCGAGGTGGTGACCGCGTCCATGTAGCGCGTCGCGACCCGCGCCGCCGCCTCGAAGTGCTCCGGCCGCACCTCCCGCTGCTTCTTGAACGCGGTGCCGCCGAGGTAGAGCCCGCTCCATCCGCTCGAGCGCCGCACCCGCGCAATCTCGCCGGCCTCGCGCTGCACATCCGAGCGTTCGTCGATGCGTGCGTCGTCGGCCCAGTACGCATCGACGGCGCAGCCGGATCGTTCGAGGCCACCCAGTACCGGAAACGCCCTCTCTCCGGTCACGCCGAGGAAATTGACACCGAGCCAGAGCGCAGGGTACCGATCGCGCACCTCGCGTATGAGAGGCAGCAGCCCCTCGAGCGCGAAGTCGTGGTTGATGAGGAATACCCCCTGCGCGCCCTCACGCACCGCGGTCTGCGCGTTGCGAACGACCTGCGCGCGATCCCGCGCGTGGATGACCGGCAGCACCGCGGGTCCCGCGGTCTTGAATCGCTTTCTGAATTCGGACCGGTTCACGACACACCTTCCGGATCGTTGTCCTCGACGGCTTCCGGACGGGGGGGCGGATCCCCTCCCCCGGGAGCTGCCGATTATGCCGACATCAAGGGCTGGAATTGCGTGATAATGAGGACACGGCGCACCATCCGGCTCCCGATGATCGCTTCGCGCGACCGGGTGGCGCGCTCGTACGCGACGATGCTCAGGCATCCGCGAGCCATCGCCCCCACGTTGCGCGGACGGCCGGAGCAGGCCAACACGAAACACCACAGGGAGGATCCAGGGGAAATGCCGAAACACAGCAACGGGAAATCTCCGGCGCGCAGCGACCCGAGCACCTTCATCAGGCCTTCGAGCTTCAAGCCGTCGCGGCGCAGGGTTCTGAAGTATGCCGGCGCCGCGGCGGGCGCGGCCCTCGCCGCGCCGTTTGCGCCCTACGTCCGCACCGCCCGGGCCGAGCCGGTGGAGATCAACATGCTGTCGTGGTACGGGCTGGCCGAGCCCGACATGGTCGAGGCCTTCGAGGCGGAGCACAACGTCAAGTTCAAGCCGAAGTACTACGCAGGCGGCGACAACATGCTGGCCGCGCTCGCGCAGTCGCCCCCCGGCACCTTCGACATCATCCACACCGATGCGGAGTTCGCCCGCATCCTCATCGAGCGCGGGGATCTGATCGACGAGATGGAGCCCGCCGACTACCCGTTCGACGACATGCTCCACGAGGACTTCACCCGGTTCCCCGGCCACTGGAAGGACGGCAGGCTCTACTCCGTGATCAACCGGTTCGGCCACCTCGGGGTGAGCTACAACAAGGAGCACGTCAGCCTCGAAGAGGCGATGAGCTATGACGTGTACTGGAATCCGAAGCTGGCCGGCAAGGTCGGCCACTTCGACTGGCACCTGCCGAACCTCGGCCAGGTGAGCCTGCTGAACGGCAACACCGATCCCGGGCCGTTCGACGTCTCCGCCGATGCGTGGTCGAAGGTGCGCGAGAAGACCCTGTCCCTCAAGCCGCAGGTCAAGGGCTTCTTCGACTACGGCGGAACATTCGCCTCGTTGAAGAACGGCGAGGTCTGGGCCTGTGCGGGAATCGGCGACTGGGTGACGGGGGTGCTGGAGAAGGACGGCGCCCCGGTCGGGTCCGCCGTGCCCAGGGAAGGCGGCATCCAGTGGACCGAGTCCTACTCGATCGTGTCGACGTCGACGAAGAAGGACATCGTGAGGAAGTACATCCAGTACACGATGTCGCCCGAAGGCCAGGTCCGCTCGGCCAACATGGCGGCGTATCCCGCCTTTACCGTGACCAGGGCGGGCATGAAGGCGCTTCTGGAACAGACGCCGGAGGAAGCGAGGCGGACGGGCCAGGTCGAGGGGATGCCCAACAACCCGATCACCCTGATCGACGAAGGCCGCATCCACTATCGCGACATCCCGAAGCAACAGAGCCTCGAGGAGTGGAACGAGTTCTGGTCCGAGTACAAGAACGCGTGAGGCGGGCACGGTGGTGGGCCGGCGAGCCGGCTTCGGGGGCGCCGTCGCCCGGCCGGACCGCCGGATCCCGTAGAAGAGCGGGACAGGCCGGACGGACGGGTCGCCGATCCCCGGGCCGTGAGGTGATGTGACCGCCGGCGAGCCATCGGCCGCGTCCGGGCTCCCGGGAGCATTCGTGTGGTCTTCAGCCTCCGCCGGGGCGGGAGCCGTGTCCGCGCAAGCGGGTGGCGGGGCGGGAGCCCCGCCAGTCCGGTTCCGGCCACGTCGCGGCAGGGGGCGATGACCCGGGGAGCACGCCCGGGCCACCGCGGCCCGTCGAGGCGCCGCATCCGCCTCGACGGGTACGCAGCGACGTGGGGCCTGCCCATGGTGCTGTGGCAGGTCCTGTTCTTCGTGATCCCGCTCGCCTTTCTGGTCTATCTCAGCTTCTGGCTGGTCAGGAACTACCGCATGGTGCCCGGTTTCGACGTGGTGAACTGGGTCGGCATGTACGGCAAGGACTATTTCTGGGACGCGTACGGGTTGACCTTCGGGCTCGCCGCGACGTCGGCCCTGGTGACGAGCCTCGTCGCCTTCCCCTGCGCTTGCGCGCTCGCGTTCAGGTTCTCCGACACCGCCCGCCGCTGGGCGATCTTCCTTCTGATCATCCCGTTCTTCACCAGCTACCTGGTCCGGGTCTACGCGTGGCAGGTGATCATCGCCGAGCACGGGGCGATCAACGCGGCGCTCGGGCTCCTCGGGCTCGACCCCTTCATCATGCTCAATACCAGGATCGGGACGCTGATCGGCTACCTCACGCTCTGCCTGCCGCTGGTGGTGATCCTGCAGACCTTCTCGCTTGCGGCGGTCGACCGCACCCTCGTCGAGGCCGCGCACAACCTCGGATGCGGACGAATCCGCACCGTCCTCACCGTCGTCGTGCCGCTCGCCAGGGTCGGGCTGATCATCGGCGCGGTGTTCTGCTTCATCCTGTCCTTCGGCGACTTCGTCAGCCCCTACTACCTCGGTGGAAGCCGTCCGCCGACGCTCAGCATCCTCATCATCGACACCACCAAGTCGGGCCAGCAGTGGCCCAAGGCGGCCGTCGTGGCGGTGACCATGATCGCCACCCTGCTGGTGGTGGCCTTCGCCGCGGTCAGCGCGGCCTACAGGAGAAGGACGTGACCGGCGACCGCGCCATCACGCTGCTCCTCAGGCTCTACGTCTGCGTGGTGTTCTGCTTCGTCTTCGCTCCGATCGCGGCGAGCTTCGTCTTCTCGTTCAACTCGGACCGCTTTCCGACCATTCCGCTCGGCAGCTTCACCCTGCACTGGTACGAGACGGTCTACAACGACCCCGATGTCCGGGATGCGCTCGGGGTCTCGGTCACCAGCGCGCTCACGGTGTCCGTCATCTCCACCTTCATCGGGTTCTGCACCGCCTATACCGACTACCGCTACCGCTTCTTCGGCAAGAGCGCCTGGCTGGCCCTCGCCCTGCTCCCGCCGACCATCCCCCTGGTGATCATGGGGCTCGCGATGCTGGCCTGGCTGTCGCACGTGGGTCTCTCGGGCCGGTTCGTCTCCATCATCATCGCCCACGTGGTGCTCTGCACGCCCTTCGCCATGGCCATCGTCCGGCTGAGGCTCGCGCAGATGGACACGAACCTGGAGGCGGCGGCCTGGAACCTGGGGGCGAGCGAGTGGCGCGCGATGCGCGAGGTGATCCTGCCGTTCACGTGGCCGGCCATCGTCTCCGCGCTCTGCCTGACCGCCGCGGTCTCGTTCGACGAGTTCGCGGTGGCGTGGTTCGTGTCCGGCCTGAACAAGACCATCCCCGTCATCATTCTCGAGATCCTGCAGGGGCAGGTCGATCCGCGGATCAACGCGATCGGCACCTTCGTGTTCGTCACTTCCATGACCCTGGTGATCATTGCGCAGGTGCTGCTGATGACGCGGCGCGGGACGCGCACGCTCACGGAGGCCGGCAAGTGAGCGAGGCGCTGGTGGTGTTCGACAGGGTGGTGAAGCGCTTCGGCGACTTCACCGCCGTGCAGGCGCTCGACCTCGAGATCACCAGGGGCGAATTCCTGGCCATCATGGGACCGTCGGGCTGCGGGAAGACGACCACACTCCGCGTGCTGGCCGGGCTGGAGCATCCGAGCGAGGGCGAAATCCGGCTCAACGGCCGGCGCGTGAACGAGGTGAAGGCATCGGCGCGCGATACGCCGATGGTCTGGCAGAACCTGGCCCTGTTTCCCTTCCTGAACGTCGTGAAGAACGTGGAGTTCGGTCTCAAGATGCGTGGCCTCGACGCCGCGACGCGCCGTACGAAGGCGATGGAGTGGCTCGAGCGCCTCGGCATCGGCGAGTTTGCGCAGCGCGACGTCTCGCAGCTCTCCGGCGGCCAGCGTCAACGGGTGGCGCTCGCCCGGGCGCTGGTCACCGAGCCCGAGATCCTGCTGCTCGACGAGCCGCTGAGCGCGCTCGACGCCAACCTGGTGGTCCGCATGCAGGGCGTGCTGTCCCGCCTGCAGAAGGATCTGGGCATCACCTTCGTCTACGTCACCCACAGCCAGTCCGAAGCCTTCGCCATGGCCGACCGGGTGGTCATCATGAACGAGGGCCGGATTGCGCAGACCGGCACCCCGCGCGAGGTGTACCGCAACCCGGCCAACCGCTTCGTGGCGGAATTCGTGGGGACCAACAACATCCTGACCGGCCGGGTCGCGAGCCTGCGCTCCGGGCGAATCGAGATCGAAACCGACCTGGGGCGATTCCTGGCCGGCCGGTCCGGCGACTCGAGCCTGGCCGACGGCCAGCCGGTCACCTTCGTGGTCAGTGCCGACCTGATCCAGTTGTCCCGTGTCGAGACGGCGTTCGAGAACCGAATCGCGTGCAGCCTGATCAGCGAGGAGTTCGTCGGCTCCATGGTGACCCTGTTCCTGGAGACCGCCGGGGGCTTCGAGCTCAAGGTGCAGACCTCGCAGCGCATCCTGGAGCGCCTCGACCTCTCGGGCGCCACGGCTCTGTTCGCCTCGTGGTCGCCGGAGCACGTCCACATCCTGCCGGGCGACGCGCCCGCACGGCGCAAGTGAACCGGGACGGCGGTAGTGCCTCAGTTTGACTCCGTGACCGTTATGTCGTGTTGAGGAAGAAAGTCGAATTGAGGCACTACCGGGACGACACCCACCCGAAAACGCAGCCGATGCTTCGGTTATGATGGCGGTGGCGGCAGAGACCCGCGCGCTGCGGCACGGCCAGCCGGAGCTCGGAAGCGAAAGCGAAGTGGCATTCCAGATTGATCGCGTGGTCCTCGCCTGGGCGCATCTCGAGGCTCTGGCCGGCGCCTTCGCGTCGGTGAGCCTCACCACCGACTACGGCGGCATTCACACCAACGGCGCGACCCACATGGCCACCCTCGGGTTCGGCGACGGGTCCTATCTCGAGATCATCTCGGTGCGCCAGCCCGGACAGCAGGCCCCGGTGTGGCAGCACCACATCGCCACCAATGGCGGCCTCTGCGCGTGGTCGGTGTCGGTCGGCGACGTACACAGGATCAGCGGGCGCCTGCGGACGCTCGGGATGCCCGTTGACGGCCCCCGATCATCGAGCCGCCGCCGCCCCGATGGCGAGCCGATCGAATCCGAGATCGCATTCGTGGGCGCCGAGGGCATGGGCTCGCTCCACCCCTTCATGATCACCGATCGCACCCCGCGCGAGCATCGGGTGCGGACCTCGGACTCGATCGGCGGCAGCGGCCTTGCGGGCCTGGATTCGGTCGTGCTCGCGGTCCCGGACGTGGAGACCGCCGCGATCGAGTTCCAGCGTGTCTACGGCGCCGGGGAGCCGGTCGACATCGACGCCGACGCGTTCCCGGGCCGCACCGTGCAGCTCCATGGCGAGCCGGTGGCAATCACCTCTCCCGCCTCCGCCGACGACTGGGTCTCCCGGCGGATCGAGACCTACGGTCCGACACCGTGCGCCTGCCTTCTCCGTTCCACCGACATGGCCGCCTCGCGTGACCGGCTTCCGCTGACCGGTCCGGTCCGGTTCGGCGACCGGGACCTCGCATGGATCGACTCCGAGGAATTGCGCCCGCTTCGCATCGGCGTCGTACCGGAATGACCATCGCGTCCGTGCCGCACCCGCAGGCCGGTCATCGCGGGCAACGACATCGGCGGACACGGCGGCGACGAGCACTTCCACCACATGCCGCGCCTCTCCCCACGGTGCTAGACTGAGCGCACACATCGCTGTACCGATTGCCTCGCACCGGCACCGCGCCACCACGACGAATCCCACGGGCCTGTAGCTCAGTCGGTCAGAGCGGCGGACTCATAATCCGTTGGTCGCAGGTTCGAGTCCTGCCGGGCCCACCAAATCGACCGGCCGCCTGGCGAAGGCTCGATGATGCGCACGCACCGGGACATTCGTCCTGGCGGATGCCGTGCCGAGACGAAGCTGCCCGAACCGATGTCCGGCGACGGCCGGAGCCGGACTCGCCGGCCGGATACCCCTTGATACCACTGCGCGACGACAACCCGAGCTCGATCACTCCCGCCGTGAGCTGGGTGCTCATCGCGGCGTGCGTGCTCGTCTTCCTGTGGCAGCTCTCGCTCGGGTCGCGAGACGGCCAGGTTGCGGTCTACGCACTGGGAGTCATTCCCGCCGTTCTCCTCGAGAGCGCACGCCTGCCTCCCGATGTGGCGATGGTGCCGCCGCTCGCGACCGTGTTCACGTCGATGTTCCTGCACGGGGGCTGGATGCACCTCATCGGCAACATGCTCTATCTGTGGATCTTCGGCGACAACGTCGAGGACAGCATGGGCCACGGGCGTTTCGTGGTCTTCTACTTCCTGTGCGGAGTGGCGGCGGTGCTGGCGCAGGCGCTGCCGGACACACACTCGCAGGTGCCGATGATCGGGGCGAGCGGAGCGATCTCGGGCGTGCTCGGCGCCTATCTGCTGCTCCATCCCCACGCGCGCGTGCTGGTGCTGGTCCCGCTCGGCTTCTTCACCCAGGTCATCCACCTGCGAGCGGGCATCGTGCTGGGATTCTGGTTCGTACTCCAGCTCTTCAATGCGCTGGTGACGCCGGCGGGGGGTGCAGGCGTCGCCTTCGGAGCCCACATCGGCGGCTTCGTCGCCGGACTCGCGCTGATCCCGCTGTTCAAGCGGCGCAACGTGCAGCTGCTGCATCCGGGCCGGCGGTAGCACCGGGCGGCGTCCGGCGTCCGTCTCGATTCATTCAACGCAGCCCGCGGCACACCGGCAGGCGCGCCGCCGCCGGACCGGCGCCGGCCGGACAGGTCCGGCGTTCAGTGCGCGAGGACCACCGGTATCTTCGCGTGCATCATGATGTGGCGGGTCGCGCCGCCGAAGATGAGCTGCCGCAGCCGGCTCTGGGTGTACGCGCCCTTGACGAGCAGGTCCGCGCCGATGGCGTCGCACTCGTCGAGCACCACCCCTCCGGGAGAACGGCCCTCCGGCTCGACGGTGCGGGAGCTGGCGGCGACATCGTTGCGCACGAGATGCCGGCAGAGCTCGTCCGCATCCGGGCCGGGGACCCCCCAACCCCTGACCCCGACGACGGTGACGCTGCCGGCACCGGCGAGCAGCGGCATCGTGAACGCGATGGTGCGCGCGGTCTCGGTGCTGCCGTTCCAGGCGATGACGACGTTCTCCCCCAGGCCGTGCCCCGGAGTGTCCGGCGCGAGGATGATCGGCCGTCCGCTCTCGAACAGCGCGGCCTCCGCCATCACGTGCCAGTCCACCCAGGGATGCCCGAACTCGCGGCCGATCACGATGAGATCGAACACCCGGCCATGGTCTCCGATGACCTGGCCTTCGAGGCCTTCCAGCTCCTGCCAACCGACGACCACCCCGCCGGACGGCTCGTCGAGCGAGCCCGTCACCATCCCGCGCCGGGCGACACAGTCGTCGAAGCGCGCCCTTGCGCGGTCGCCGAGCCGGCGGCCTTCCTCCCTCAACTGGGTCAGATACGAATCGGCGAGGACGATGCCTTCCCCGTCGATGATCTGCGGCGGACGCATCACGAACAGCCCTTCGACGTAGCTGCCGAACCGCCCGGCGAGCTGCCGGCTGACATCGAGCGCGGCCTCGGCCGCATCGTCGTCGTAGAACGGAAGCAGGATCGTCTTCATGGCCGCATGCCTCCGGGACTCCGCCGTGGATGATGCCCAAGGGTAACACCACGCGACAGAGCGGTTCGGAAGCGGCCGAGGGCTGTCCGGATGTGGTGACGAGCGGCCCGTCATCCGCTCGGGCCGCGCTCACCCCTCGCCGTGGTCCGGAGTCTCCCCGCCGCGCATGCGCTGCCACAATGCCTCGGCCTCCGCACGCGTGCCGCGCCGCCACCCCGCCATGTACTTCCGGGCCATCGAGAGAAACCGCGCCTTCTCGCTCGCCTGCCACTGCTCCAGCGACCATGCGGCCACCGGCGCCGGCGGAATCGCGACTCCCCCGAAGTGAACCGCGGCGGTCCGGGCGCCCGACGCGCGCTCGACCTCACATTCGACCAGCGCGTACTCGTCGCCCTCGAAGAAGCCGATGCGGTCCAGGCAGGTCCCGCCGAGCCCGTGCAGCAGCTCCCCCGCGGCGCACGCGCCTTCCATCGGGACGAGGTACGGGTACGATTCTCCGGGCACCCGTGCCGCGGTCGCGCCGGGCATCCACGCGGGCTCGATGCGGATCTCGGGGTGGCCGGACCCGAGGACCAGCGCACGAACATCGGCGTCGCGCATCGAGCCGTAGACGAACAGGGGCAGGCTCATCCGCACGCCTCACTCTCGGCGGTGCGCCAGGCCAGATCGAACACGCGGTGTCCGTGGCCACGGCCACGGCGCTCGAAGCGGGTCTCCCGGCGCCGCTCGGGCCGGGCCATGAACCGCGCCGGGAACGCGCAGTTCGAGAATCCCGGATACGCATCGAGCACCTCCAGCATGTGCTCCGCATACGGCTCCCAGTCCGTCGCGAGATGCAGCCGCCCGCCGGGCTTCAGGACCCGGTGGACGAGCGACGCGAACCGGGCCTGCACGAGGCGGCGCTTGTGGTGCCGCTTCTTCGGCCACGGGTCCGGGAACCAGACCAGGACCTCCTCCACGCTCGAGGGTGCGAGCCAGCGCTCCAGCACGTCGAGCGCGTCGGCCATCGCGATCCGGATGTTCCCGAGCCCGGCCTCGTGGCAGCGGGCGAGCAGATGGCCGACCCCGGGCGGATAGACCTCGATACCGAGGAAGTCCCGCGCGGGCTCGCGGCCGGCGAGTGCGATCAGGGCCTCGCCGGCGCCGAACCCCACCTCCACCGTGCGTGCCGCCGGACGGCCGAAGAGGTGGTCGAGGTCGAGAGGCTCACCCGGGAAATCAATCAGGTACCGTTCGCCGAGCTCGTCCAGGGCACGGCGCTGCGCCGCCGTCATGCGCCCGGCCCGGATGACGAAGCTTCGTACCGAACGCCGCCGCACGTCGTCCCCGGTGCGCACGTCCCCCGCCCGGGTCTCGCCGCCGCCGGCCGGCCGATTGCCGGAGGCTCCCTTCAACTGCGGTCGGACGAACGTCCGGTCGAGCCCGGAGGATGCGCTCGCCTCGCGCCCTCCTCGACGAGGTGCGGGCCGCCGTTCAATGTGAATGGCATCCTGCCGAATCCGCCCGCCGACGGCAATTCCCGCCAACGCCCGGAAGAGACCGTACCGTGGTGGAATTCTGGTGTGATTTCGACCTTCCGGGTGTCGAATCGAGGGGATTGCAGGGGTCTGTTCCCGCCTGGCGGGAATGGCTGGCCTGCCGAATCCGCAGGGCTCTCCGGAAGTCGTGACGAGCGGTTCATCAGACGCTCGAATCGGGTCTTCGATGCCGGAAGACCGCCCGCCACCGGGCGAGATTCCGATCTGGCCGCCGGTGGCCACGACTTCTGAATGGTCCTGGCCGAATCCGCGGCCGAATCCGCGGTTGACCGGGCCGGGGAACGCAATAGAATCCTGTTCGCGGCAGAGTGCACGCTGCTCGCGCGGCGGGTGTAGTTCAATGGTAGAACCTCAGCTTCCCAAGCTGATGACGTGGGTTCGATTCCCATCACCCGCTCCATCAACCCTTCTTCACCCATACCACCAGCGGGTTGTCGTGCCCGTCCGCCCTGAGCCGTAACCGCGCCGCTTCGAGGGAATCGCGATCGGCATACGGGCCGATGCGTACCCGGTGCCATTTCTCGTCGCTGTCGATCGCAACGGTCTGCACGACGGGCTGGAACCCGAGCAGCGTGAGCTGTGCCCTGAGGCCGTCCGCGTCCTTGATGCTCCTGAACGAAGCGACCTGGAGGATATAGTGGCCCGACTTCAGCGCCGGCTCGGTGTCGCCGGGGGCGTCGTCCTCGAGCGCCGCGCCCGCCGGGGCCTCGGCGGCGGCGCCGCTCTCGGCCGCCGCCGGAGCCGGCGCGGCGAGGTCCCCGTCGGGAACCACGACCTCCATCTCCGGCAACAGGGTGTAGAACTCGAACTTCGGCTTCGCCGGAGGCGTGGTCGAATCGACTCCGATGGAGTGGCCGACCGTTCGTTCCACCGTCGCTCGTACCTGCTCCGCGGTCGGGTCGCGGCCGAGCACCACCCACGTCGCGAGGCCGCCGGCCAGCGCGCCGGCGATGAACCACGCCAGGCCGTGGCCCTTCCCCGAATCGCCGCGCCCCCGCACCGCATGCGATCGCTTCCGCTTCGCCACTGTCGCTTCCGCCCGGTCCCCTACATCGATTCCGGCGCCGACACCCCCAGCAGCGCGAGTCCGTCGGCAAGCACGGCCCGGGTCGCCGCCGCCGCCGAGAGCCGGGCCCCCCGCACGGCGGCGTCGTCGACCAGAAACGTGTGCGCGTTGTAGAACGCGTGCAACTGCGTCGCGAGCTCTCGCAGGTACGCGGCAAGCTGATGCGGCTCCAGCGCCCGGGCCGCGCTCGCAAGCACCTCCGGATACCGCGCCAGCGTGCGCATCAGCGCGACCGGCTCGGCCTCGACAAGCGTCCCGAGCGCCGCCTCCGGACCCACGCCCGACGTCATGCCCCGGTCGGCACACTGGCGCAGTACGCTCGAGATCCGCGCATGCGCATACTGCACGTAGTACACGGGGTTGTCGTTGCTGCGGGACTTCGCAAGCTCCAGATCGAAGTCGAGGTGCTGCTCGCAACGCCGCATCACGTAGAAGAAGCGTGCGGCGTCGGCGCCGACTTCGTCGCGCAGCGCCCGCAACGTGACGAACTCGCCGCTGCGCGTCGACATCTGCGCCCGCTCCCCGCCGCGATACAGGTTCGCGAACTGGACGATGCGGATCTCGACCGCCTCCGGGTCGTGGCCGAGCGCCTCGACCGCGGCCTTCACCCGCGCGATGTATCCGTGGTGGTCGGCGCCCCAGACGTAGATCGCCCGCTCGAACCCCCGGTCGAACTTGTCCGCGGCGTAGGCGATGTCCGAGGCGAAGTAGGTCGACTCCCCGTTCTCGCGCACCACCACGCGGTCCTTCTCGTCGCCGAACGCGGTCGAACGGAACCAGAGCGCGCCGTCGCGCTCGTAGACATGGCCGCGCTCGCGAAGACGGGCCACCGCCCGCTCCACATCGCCCGCGTCGACCAGCGAACGCTCGGAGAACCACACGTCGTGGACGACGCCGAACTCCGCGAGGTCGGACCGGATGTCGTCGACCCCCATGTCCCGGGCGAGCGAGCGGACCCGTTCGTAGCGCTGCGGACCGAGCAGGCGTCGGGCCCGCGCAATGAGCGCGTCGACATGGGCCTCCCCGTCGCCTCCGGCCGGCGCGTCGGCGGGCACGCCGTCCATCAGGACCTCGGCGCCGGCCACGAAGCCGCCGCCGGCCTCGCGTTCGAGCCGGGCCGCGATCTCGTGAACGTACGCACCACGATAGCCGTTGGAGGGAAACGCGACCGCGGCTCCGCAACGCTCCAGGTACCGCAGCCACACGCTCAGCGCGAGGATGTCCATCTGGCGGCCGGCGTCGTTGACATAGTACTCGCGCTCGACGTCGAACCCGGCCGCTTCGAGGATGTTCGCGATGCTCGCCCCGTACGCCGCGCCCCGGCCGTGCCCGACGTGGAGCGGCCCGGTCGGATTGGCGGAGACGAACTCCACCTGGATGCGCCGGCCGTCCCCGAACGCCGCATCCTCATCGCGCGGACCGGCGGCGAGGATGCGGCGCACCGCCGCCGCGAATGCCGAGGGAGCGACGCTGAAGTTGATGAAGCCGGGGCCGGCGATGTCGACGGATGCGACCGAGGCCGACTCCGGCAGCCGGGCCACGATGCGCTCGGCGATGTCGCGGGGCCTGCGCCTTGCCGTGCGGGCGAGGGCGAGGGCGAGGGGGCTCGCGAAGTCTCCGTGGTCGTCGCCGCGGCTGCGTTCGACCGGGATGTCGGGCCATGGATCGAGCGCGAGCTCCCCTTCGTCGCGCAACGCCACGAGCGAACGCTCGAGGAGCGATCGGATGTGCTCCTTCACTGGTCGGATGCTCTGCGGTTCGCGGGCAAGAGGATGCTGGCGCCTCCGCGGCGGCCCGGGCCCGGCAAGCTCGGGTCCGCCGATGCGGCGCGAGGGCAACGCATTCTATCCGAGCGTGCGGAGCAGTAGAAATTCCAAGGTGGCCGAGTCAGCATTCCCGCCAATGTCCGGAGAGGCTGCACCGTGGTGGAATTCTGGTCCGATTTCGACCTCCAGGGCGTCGATTCGAGGGGATTTCAGAGGCATGTTCCCGCTTGGCGGGAATCGCTGTGGCCGAATCAGGACCATTCAAAACGCAGAGCTGTCCAAACCGTGACCAGCGGCTCATCGGACGCGATGCACGCGTCTCCTATACTCCGCCAATGGAACCTCACGACTCAGAAGCGGCGCTCGAACGTCTGCGCGGTGAACCGGATCCTCGGCGCCGCCGCCTGATCGCGCTCGGTCTCCTGACGCGGCAGCTCTCGGCGCACGGCATCGAGCCCATTCTCGTGGGTGGTGGCGCGCTGGAGTTCTACACCGCCGGAGGGTACGCGACCAAGGACATGGACCTGGCGCTCCCGGCCGCTCCGGAGGTCGATGCCGCCTTCGCGGCGCTCGGTTTCGAGAAAGAAGGCAGGTACTGGTACCAGGCCGAACTCGATCTGCTCTTCGAGGCGCCGGCGCCGGCCGGCCTGCCGGGAGAGGATGCACCGCGAACCGAGGTCAAGATCGATGGGCTCAGGGCAGTGATCATCGGTATCGAGGACCTGCTGATCGACCGCCTGCGCGCGTGGGTCCACTGGAAAAGCGACGAGGACGGCCGCTGGACCCGGCGGCTCGCGCTGCTGTATCCGGACCGGATCGATTGGCGCTATGTGCGGAAACGCACCACCGGGATACCCGAAGAGGCCGAGGCTCTTCGCAGGATCGAGCGCGAGGCGTGCCCGGAATGATCGACTACGACGAATTCCAGCGCGACGTGCTCCGGCGCAAGCGCGAGCGGTGGGCGAAGATCCTCGCGTCGGAGCCGGCGGGACGCGCCGCGGGACGCCGGCCGCGCGACCCCGGGCAGGAGAGCATGCTGCTCCGGCTCGACCGCGCCCGTCTCGGACGGGAAAGGCCGAAGCCGTTGCGTTGAGCCTCGCGAGCGTTGCGCGCCGGGCGCACTGCGCCTCGGCGCGGTCAGCCCTCCGCCACCCGCACCGAATCCATCGAGTGCAGATCGAGCCGCAGCCCCGCCTTCATGATCTGCCCGGGCAGATCGTGTCCCACCGCGGCTTCGACGTCGCACGCGATGCCGGAGAGCTTGCGCAGGTCGATGCCGGTGCCGACGCCCATCCCTTCGAGCAGGTAGACGAGATCCTCGGTGCAGATGTTGCCGGTGGCCTTCGGCGCGAACGGACAGCCGCCGATGCCGCCGAACGAGCTCTCGTACCTGTCGACGCCGAGCCCGAGGCCCGCCATCACGTTGGCGAGGCCGATGCCGCGCGTATTGTGAAAGTGCAGCGCGAGGCCGAGCCCCGGCGCGACTTCGCGCACGGCGGAGACGGCGGCCGCGACGAGCGGCGGGGTCGCCATGCCGGTGGTGTCGCCGAGGCTCGCGCCGACGAATCCGAGCTGCTGGAAGCGGCGCGCAATCTCTCCGGTCCGCGCGGCCGGGACATCGCCCTCGAAGGGGCAGCCGAACGAGACCGAGATCGCGCCACTCACCGGAATCCCCGCTTCACCGGCCACCCTGGCGACCTCCTCGAAGCCCGCGAGCGACTCCTCGATGGTGCGGTTCACGTTCTTCCGGTTGTGGCTCTCCGACGCCGACACGAACACGACCATCTCGTCGACCCCGGCATCGGCCGCGCGCAACGCCCCGCGCCGGTTCGGTACCAGCGCCGCGAGCACCGCACCGCGGGTCCGATCGACGCCGCGCATCACCTCCTCGGCGTCGGCGAGCTGCGGCACCGCGCGGGGCGAGACGAAGGAGGTCGCCTCGATGCGGGGCGCCCCGGCATCGGCGAGCCGGTCGATGAACTCGATCTTCCGCGCGGTGGGAATGAAGCTCCGTTCGGCCTGGAAGCCGTCGCGCGGCCCGACCTCGGTGATGTGCGCATGCGGCGGGTGGCTCGTCATCGGGGCGGCTCCACGGTCTGAAACCGAGACGCACCACCGGCGGCGGGAATCGCCGCGGCGGCCTCTCGGCCCGTGCACTCTAAATCAGCACAGGGGCGCTGCGCCATGCGCAACGGAGCGGGGGGAGGCCGCGGACGCCGCAGGCGCAGAACAGCCCCGAGCCAGCCATTCCCACCAAGCGGGACATGTTCCCGAAATCTCCTCGATTGGACGCCTTGAGGGTCGAAATCGCGCCAGAATCCCACTATGGTACGGCTCTTCCGTGCACTGGCGGGAATCGCTGGGGTCCTTTCGGCGAGCTCGCAACCTGCGCGGAGAACGGCAGCGCATCATGCAGGCCGACTCCAACTCCGACCCTGTTCCTGCGTCCGGTGCGGACGATTCCTCGCGGCAAGGCCATCCCCGCTCCCGCGCCGCCATCGGCACCAGGCGGAGGAAACGATCGGGCCGCCGACGGTCCGATGACGATGCGCCCCGTCCCATCCGGGACGCGGTGAGGATGACGGAGCCCGAGGGCCGGCCGCTATCATCCCGTCCGCGCGCAGGACGCCCTCGACGCGACCCCGAGCGCGTCCATCGCCTGAACCTCCGGGCAGCATCGCAGAAACGAGGCAGCGGAAACGATGAGCTGAATGGCGGCGACGGCACCGACACTATTTTTCCTCGAGAAATCCAGCAACGGCAATGACCGTATTGTCTCGATTGCGTCCTGTCGTCGGCGGCGAGCTGGGCCAGCGTGGTGCGGACGATGCCGCGCGCAGCGCGTCAGTCGACGTCCTGGACGTCGGCGCGGATGCGCATCTGGGCTTGGCGCAGATCCGTCATCGGCCGGTTTCTCCATGCGAATCGTCCAAAGTGGACGTGAAGAACTGGTAGATCCGCTTATAAAGGACACCTTCATCGCGTGTCTCGCATTCCCAGATGACCAGAACGCGAAAACCAAGGAGTTCGAGATGGCGAATCTTCTCGCGATCCCTGTCCTTGTTTCGCTGAAGCTTAGGTACCCAGTACGCCGAGTTGGACTTGGGCTTTGAGGCGATACTGCATCCTTCATGGGAGTGCCAGAAGCAGCCATGGACGAAAACCGCCCACTTCTTATGCCGGTTAGCGAGATCGGGATTGCCGGGTAGATCCGCGACGTGCTTCCTGAAACGCAAACCCAACCCGTGCACCGCGGAGCGCACGCAGAACTCCGGCACCGTATCTTTCGATCGGATTCTCGCCATGACCTGAGAGCGTGTGAGCGGCTGGCGCTTGTGCCGTGGTGTCAGCTTGGGAAGCACGCCTTTACTGGATCTTCGAGAACTCATTGGTCGGAAACTGGACGCTAAGTAGTTCAAATCGGACGTCTGAGCGCCTCGAATACAGAGATGAGTTGGTCGACCTGCAATCCGTGCGTCTGCTCCGCTTCATCACAGGCAGACTGAAGCTCGGGAGCCAGCCTCGTGTGGTCTGGAACCCAGAGTGGATGTGTCAGAATGATTGCCTCCCGATCATTGGCAATAGCCGGGATGCCGGCAAAGACCGTCTGTTGGAATCCTAGCCGGGCACCGGCAAGCGTCAAGGCGGCCATATTGGCGACCTGCGACCAGAGTGGCGACGAAAGCGTGATAGGTGCGGCAGAATCAAGCGCCAGCCGCGCCATATCGACTGCGAGCCTCCAGTCGAGCAGGCTGTGATAGGCGAGGTTGCTGTAGCTTCGCAGGCAGTCCGGGCATGAAGTGTAGCAGGTGTCGGCATGCAGCGGCGCCAAGAGGCGCTCATGGAACTCGCGTGGCCCCGACTCTGTGACCATCCTCAAGAGCTCCTCGGCGACCGCAGGCTGGCCGAGATGGGTCGCGTAGCCCGCGCCATTCTCTAGAGTATCAGAAAGGTAAGCGCCCCGCAAAGGGCGTTATTGACGTGCGGAGGGGAAGGGCTTCTGGAGTGAGTCTCGGGCCAGGGCAGCGGGGGCGAGTCGGGTCGGCAGCAGGGCTTCAATCTCGCCGAGGGACTTCGCCTTCGGCAGCTCGGTGAACACGTGGCGCAGGTAGGCGTAGGGCTCGAGACCGTTGGCCTTGGCGCACTCGATGAGCGAGTACAGCCGGGCGCTCGCATGGGCGCCGGCCACGGTATCGCAGAACAGCCAGTTGCGGCGCCCGACGCAGAACGGACGAATGGCATTCTCGACGGGGTTGGTATCGATGCCGTAGCGCCCGTCGTCGCAGTAGCGCACCAGCGCCTCCCACTGGTGGTCGAGATACGCCATCGCCTTGCCGAGCACGCTCGAGGGCGGGAGGGTGCCGAGGGTGTCGTCGAGCCAGGCCCGCAGCGCATCGAGCACCGGCACGCTCTCGCTGCGGCGCACGTGCGCACGGTCCTCTGGCGGCTGGTGGCGGATGCGGCGCTCGATGGCGTAGAGCGTTCGGATCCTCTCCAGCGCGTAGAGGGCGCGCCGCGCCTTCGCAGGCGGACTCGCCGGGAGCTTCTTCGGATTCAGCCCGAGGCTCTTCAGCGCATCGACCAGTGCGCGCCGGGCGTGCGCCCAGCACGCCAGATGCACCAGGCGCTGCTCGCGCACCACCGGCGCGTAGCCGCTGTAGCCGTCAGTGTGCAGCGTCCCGGTGAACCCTTCGAGCAGCCGCTTGGGGACCGCCCCCGAACGGGTCGGGTCGTAGTCGAACAGCACGATGGGCGGCTCGGGACCCGCGCTCATCTGCGCCCAGAGCTGAGACTTCGACTCCGGCGCCTTCCCAGGCTCCTTGAGCACCTGCACCGGGGTCTCGTCCATCAGCAGGCAGGGCCGGTCGAGCAGCTCGTCGCGCAGCACGTGGATGAGCGGCGCCACGAGCTCGCCCGCCCCCACCATCCACCGCGCCAGCGTCGTGCGCGACAGCTCCACCCCGATGCGCCGAAGCTGCTGGCACTGACGATACAGCGCCAGCGCGTCGGCGTACTTCGCCGTGGCGATGAATGCGAGCAGCCCCGCGCTGGCCATGCTCTTCGCCAGCGGCTGCGCCGGCAGCGCCGCGGTGCGAAGATGCCCCTCGCAGCGCGGGCAGCGGTACTTGCCGCGCACATGACGCAGCACCCGCACCTGGGCGGGAATGATGTCGAGCTGCTCGCTCACCACCTCGCCGAAGCGCTCAAGCTCCACCCCATGCTGCGCACAGGTGCGCTGCGATGCCTCCAGCCGATGCTCGATGACGACGCGCGGCAGACCCTGCGGCAACGGCGCGCGCCTCGGCCTCGCGCGCCGGTGGGCCGCGACCTCGGAGCCGGGCTCGCCCTCGCAGGGCTCGGGTGCGCCAGCGCTCGCCTCGGCCTCGTTGAACAGCCCCAGCTGCCCGTCGGGCATCTTCTCCGACGAGGGGGCAAAGCGCCGGGCGAGGAGCAGCCGCACCTGCTCCTGCAAGTGCTCAATCAGCGCGTCGCGCTCGGCGAGAGCGCACTGGTAGTGATGCACCTGCGCGTGCAGCGAGGCGAGAGTCTCGTTCGCACATTGCGGGGCGGGCGGGCTCATGGCCCGTAGGGTAAACCGCTTCGACCGGGCAGGGGGATCAAACTTTCTGATGCACCGATCAAATTTACTTTTCCCCTTCAGTACATCGATGCGTAGTGCAGCGACGCATGGGGGCGGGTGCGCCACAGGTCATAGCCATCGAGCAGAAAGTTGAGCTGTGCCCCGCTCAGGCTCACCACCCGGGTGGCGTGGCGCGGCCATGCGAAGCGTGCACGCTCCAGGCGCTTTTGCCACAGCACGAACCCGCACCGCTCCCAGTACAGGACCCGGCACTGGGTGCGCCGACGGTTGGTGAACACAAAGAGCTGCGCCGAGAACGGGTCCATCGCCAGGGTGTCCTGCACCAGCGTGGCAAGCCCCGTAATCTGCTTTCTGAAGTCCACCGGCTCGACGCACAGCCACACCTCGATGCCCTCGTGCGGCGGACGGATCATGACAGCCGGCTCGCGCATTCGAGCACCGCGCCCACGCGTGCGTCCTCGGCCTGTGCGCAGACCTCGACGACCACGCCGTTGGGCAGGTGCACGCGAAACGCCGCGCCCGCCGGCGGGCAGAGGCGCACCGGCACGAACGTCGGGGGCGCCGGCGCCGGCTCGCTGAGAACGCCGCGGCGCTTGAGTGTCGAGCGCGCCGTGTACAGTGCGCTGACCGACAGCCCGTGGGCCTGGGCATACGCCTTCAACGTCAGCCCTTGCTGGCGGGCCGTGCGCAGATGGTCGAGCCAGAACCGCTCGCGCGGGCGCACACTGCGGGACCGCGAGCTCGTTTGTGCCATCCCCTCACCCTCCACACAACGATGGAGCGTGCACTGTGGCACCGACAACGACCTTACGGAACGACGTACTTCACGAGTCGCTTACTCAGAAAGGAATATCTGACCAACGACGCCGACAGCGGGATCATAATGGCTGCGAATGCCGGCTTTCAGCTCGTAGTCCTGAATGTCCAGGAGCACGGCGGCGGCTCGGCGGAGCATGAATGCGAGCGAGTAGAGGGCGGCCCGTCCTTCAGGCGCACGCGGGTCGGCCGCACAGCCTTGGCCGTAGCTGCTTACTCCGAGCAGCAGCAAATCCGTTTCGCTGATAGCCGCCAGCGCGCACGAGACACGAGACACGAGACACGAGACACGAGACACGAGACAGGTGGGCGCAAATGCACCAGATTAGACTGCTGGGGCCTTCCATGCTGCGTAGCTGCATATTTGGCATCGGCTGCTGACGCAGCATCGACGTCGATCATGGCATTTGAGTTCTGGAAGACCGGCGCGAGGTCAAAGAGCTGGCCTCCATTGTCGTTGATGACGTAGACCCGCGACTGGCCGGCGCCGATATCGAAGTTCCTGTGCCTGCCGAGGACAAATGCTGGACGTCCGACCTTGGGTCTCGCGGCTCTTGGAACGAAATCAAACGATCCGTCGTAGTCACGGGCTTTGGTGTAGTAGCTCTGGAAGCCTTTCGGCTGCCGGAGCCCGATGGTCCGGTATTCGTGGTCTCCGGTTCCCGCAAGCGTTCCGCAGACTTCGCAGGAACCCGCACTCGGATTTTCGGTCTCGACATGCTGGCAATTTCCACACAGCCCGATGT
This sequence comes from Gammaproteobacteria bacterium, assembly GCA_965202735.1. GTDB lineage: Bacteria > Pseudomonadota > Gammaproteobacteria > HK1 > HK1 > HK1. Next base: position 2,979,041 of record OZ241844.1, on the reverse strand, counting down.
CGTATGCTGGCCCCAGAGGGTCCGGATCTTCCACGCATCGGTTTCCCTGCTGCAGATAGCGGACGACGCCGATTGCCGTATGGATGGTCCGCTCTTTGACTGTTTCTGCACCGGGGGCGAACTGGCTGATGGCAAGTTCCAGATCTCGGTCGACGACATCGGACGGCGGCCATATCCCTGGATGCCTGTGATAAAGATATCTGGCGCGTGTGGGAAATCCGAACATCGGCAGAATGCCCCGATTCGCGAGCCTTTCGCTGAGGCTGCGCTGGACAAGGGCGGGATCGGCCGTCGCTGCAGTAACCTCTTGGACGAGCTGATGCTGAATCCAATGCATGGCTTGGTTGCGTTCTGATGCCCTGCCCTCCATGCGGGTTCCGACCAAGAGGGCATCGCATACTTCGCCGATTTCGTCAGGGTGGCGATTGATCCATTGCTGGATGACTTCGGCGATTGTGTCTCCGGAATATCCAGGTGGCGGAGAGATTAGAGGCTGGATCCATGCATTGGCCAGGCCAAATTCGCCATGCACACTATTGCCGAGCTCGTTGGGGAATAGAGCCAATTCCACGAAAGCCTGGCGGAGAACCTCCTTGCTGAGGACGCGCTGGAGAATCTGGCGGCGCTCTGTGTCAACGTAAGGTGGAGGTGGCGGGTCCGCGGTAATCCGCTCAGGACGCTGAAAGTAATAGTCGTCATGGCTGCGGCCCCGGCAAAGAGTGAGACCGATAGAGAGGGCAGCCCCCCTCCGGCCAGCACGCCCGACACGCTGCTGGTAGTTGAAACGCATCGGCGGCATATTTGCCATCATCACCGCCAGCAGCGAGCCGATGTCGACACCCGCCTCCATGGTGGTGGTCACGCTCAGAACATCCAGATTGTCGGTCAAAGAGCGCTCTTTCCCGACCGTGATATTCTGGAAGAGCCGCTGCCTGCTCCGAGCGACGAGCTTGTCTGTCTGGCCTGTCATCTCCGCACAGTTCAGGCGGAAGATGGGGCCTGCGTCTGTTGCAAGCCAACGGTAGTAGTCCATCGGCTCCTGAGCATCGTCGGACCCGATGCGCTGCGGCTCGCCAAGCGGGGCTGCGCATCCGCTGCAAATGCCGCCACTAGGATGAAGGTGGACGCGAGAACAGCGTGCGCACTCAAAATAGCCGTCGTCCGGATGGGCGACTGAAAGTTTGCCATAGATGAGGATTCCTGCCTCGAAGACACCGGTACAGCCGAGCAAATCCACAACATCGCGCTGGAGGTCTTCTGGCTGGCGTCCATTGGCCGCCGCAACAGCCGCTATGTAGTCGCGTGCGTACTTGGGCAGCCTATCATCGTCAGCAGTCGCTCTGTGGGTATCGAGCCGCCTCCGTTTGCCGAGCAGGCGGATACAGCTGTCGGAGGCCTCCTGTACGATATTGTCAGGTGCGGGAAACCGGAGGCGGTCGAACGTCGCCGTCCCGAGCTTTAGCGACTCGAAGTCCCGGTGCCCGCCAGAGAAGATTGTTTCCGCAATGGCTTCCCGAGCAGCATTCTCAATGCGCCGACGATGTTCGCGCTGATCTGGGGACAGGTTAGCATCGTGACGGAACCCCGGCGGACTCCGGTCCCAGTCAAGCAGCCTCTGCCAATCTCCCTTGCTGGCATCGAGGTCGGTCCACATCACGCTCCGGTCAACGCCTCCAGGATTCATGCCTGCCGTGAGCAGCCGTCTCTCCGCCTCTCCCTGTAGCGCTGTGACCGGAAATACGCCGTCGCGACCCTGAGCCGCAATGTGATCGGCAAGCTGCTGCATCGTGAAGCCGCCGACCGGCGACGGCGTTGATCCCAAAACTGGATTTGCAGCCAGTAGCGCGATGGCTCCTGCCTCTTGAGGTCGGGATACCGCAAAACGCTCCGCAAGCGCTTCTTCTCCTGAAGCGAGGACTTCGCCCCGCACCCGCAGCTGGAAAGCTGCGATCGCACGGCCCTCATTTGCCATTGCTTCAACGAGCGCTTGGCGGACGGCATCAAGCCAGTGGGACTTGGCCACACCAACTGCTAGTTTGGCAGCGTCTTGGCGGCTGTCTGAGAACAGCACCAGCTTGCGTCGCGTATCTTCTGCACTCTCCGCTGCGTCAGGCGCAGTTGGAGCGATTTCACGGAGAAGCGAGTCTGACAGGACTTGGGCGATCTTCTGAAATCCGGTGCGCTGGGTCCGGACCGGCGCCGCGTTTGTCATCCCACTCCAGTTCGCTTCGCAGTGCGGGCAAACGGCCGGCCTCTCGTTGCGCGCAGAGGGCGCAGCGGCACGTAGCGGTACCGGGTCGCTATGGAGATCATCAACATAGTAGATCCATCCGGTCGCATCCTGCCTGCGACGTGCAAGTTCTATTTCACCGGTTCGGTGGTTGTAGACAGCTGGACGCCAGCGCCTGCGAACGCGGTCCTGGGTCCACTGCGCCCTCTGCGGCTCCAAGAGAAGTCCGCCGGGTGGGTGCGCAGGCCAGTAGACTGCATAGTTGCCATACTCGCGGTTGTTGGTGGAGTGGTCGGGCGCCTTTTCGATATTCGGATCGTCAGGGACCAGTGACCAGACGTTCGGACGCATTTCCCGGCGGAAGCCGCCAAGGAAGACGTCACCGCAGGGTTCGCAATAGAGCATCTCGAGAACACGTGAACCGCAGTCGCATGTTGTCACCGGTCTACTGAAAAGCTGGCCGACAAGTATCTCGGTATCCATGCGGGCCGCATTGGTGCAGCTCGGATTGCTGCAGGCCCATAAGCCCTGAACATTTCGGAAGAAAAAGTGCGCACGGATAGGAAGCAGGGGAGTGCCCCGATCTGAATGCGCCATAGCCAAAGCCGAGACAAGAGCGCGTGCGCCTGCGGTAGCGTCGGTGGTAAATGATTCCGGGAAGATCGCGTTGCCGATGACGGAAGGCGCGCGGGGAATGACCGTGGGATGTTCGTCAGTATCTCCATTACAAGCGGCCAGTAACGCATTCGGTACGTGTGCCTCAATGAGAGCCGCCCCGAGCCGGCGTTCTGCTGGCATCGTACGGTCGGGAACGCCGATGGCGGCCTGCTTAGCGAAACGATCTATCGCGCCATTGATATCCGCTGGGAGACAGGATGCGATTGCATCGCCCAGCTCTGAAAGAGGAGCCAAGAGATGTCTGACCGCTCCCAAGGCATTTGCCGGCAAAGGCAGCGCTCCGCCACGGACGAGTGCAAACTGGCTCGAACGGCCGAAAAACTGCCTAAGATAATCTTGCGCACGCTCTTCGTCCTCTCCCAGCGACGCGCTCGATGCCAGAATGCGCAACTGCGGATGATCGGGATGAAGGCCAATGCGGGCAAGAAGGACACGGATGATATACGCAACTTCAGTCCCTGGCGTGCCTCTGTAGCTATGGAGCTCATCGATCACGAGATGGAAGATATGATTCTTATCAGCCTCAAGCCACCGGTGGGTCATCTCGAATATCGGCGCCTCGACATCTCGCATGAGCATGATGTTGAGCATGCTGTAGTTGGTGATGAGAATGTCAGGTGGCGCATCCTGCATGTCCCATCGGCTCCACATCTCCCCGCCATCGAGTCGGGGGAAGAAGCGCTCGGCGGGGGTGCCGCGGACGGCGGCTGCAAGTTCGGACAAACGCTCAAGCTCGCTTCGAAGATTTGCTTCTGCTCTGGCCCGGTCCGGACGTCCGGGGATTGGCGTCCAGCCCGTGTACCGGCCGAACCAGAACCGGTTGCCTGGACGATGTATTTCAAGCCAGGCGCGGGCTTGGTCGCCATCGAGGGCTTTGCGTAGCCGCGCCATCTGATCTTCGGCGAGGGCGTTGAGCGGATAGAGGACTAGGGCCCGCACGGCCGGCATCCTTCCGCCGGCCTCGTGCGCACGCTGGGAGATGCGGGGATGATGGGTGCGACGTCCGGAATCTGGGGGCGGATCCATCGCCCACCAGTCGCTTCTCGGAGCGCGGGGCAGCGGTAGCCACTGCACTGACTCCCTCGCCAGTGCCGCAAGGATTGGCAGGTAGATCGCTTCGGTCTTGCCGGAGCCAGTGCCGGTCAGAATGACGGCGTCGCGCTGTTCGGCTACGGAACGTGCGAGCATTTTGACTTGGTGAGCGTATAGTTCAAGAAGCGGGTGGCCCGGTTCTGGAAGAAACAGACCACTCGCAGCGAAGCCCGCAAAATCACGCAGTAGCTCGCCTGTCCAGCCATCGGCGGTTTCGAGAGCAGCGGGAACTGCGTCGCCGATGTCGTATCCGCTTCCGGCATAGGGAGGCTGAGGTTCGATGAGCGGTTCGCGATACAGGACGCCGTCCCGGTCGAGAATGCGCTGACGCTCCGCGACCAGCTCGTCAAACCGCAGGTCGAATGCGCTGTCGAAATACCGAAGGTATGCCTCTGTCAGGCCTTCAAAAGCCCGGATTGCGTCTGTCATGCGAGTCTCAGCCCTGTGATTGCTAGCACCATCTGCGTGATCCGCGCCGGCACGCTACGAAAAACGAATTCTCGGCTGTCCCGATCAAAACCGGGCAGTTCTCCCGAGCACAGGACCAGAGCGCGCGCAATGAGGGCGGGCGGATACAGAGCCCCAGGGAGGCGCAGACATCGTGTCACCGCGTCCCAGCGTACGACCTTCGCCCGCTGGGCCGCGGCAAGCCGGCCAGCGCGAAATTCTATCTGCGCCTGGCTGTCGGTGCTCAGCTTCAGCAAGTTGATCCAATCCCAATCACGGCGGATTCGGAAAAGGCCGCGGGGCGCTTGTACGGCCTCTTCGAGCGTTGATGGGAGCCACGCCAAGCTGGACCGCGAGAATCGCTTGACCCCGCCCACCCGCCCACCAACCATCAGACACTCGTTCCGTGGCCAGTCCCGAATGGTCGGAAGGCATGCAAGAAGGGTGAAGGCAGCGTCGTGCTGAACGGGAAGCTCCGCTTCTGCGGCTGCCGTTGCGAGATCGGACCTGCTGGTCCCATTAATGACAATGATTGATGGTCGACCCTCTCGGGGCGCTTCGGAGCAGATTGTGCCGGTTCGCACGGAGACGGCTTTCAGTCTTGCGAGCAGCTTGGGCGTCCGCGCACCGCAGAGGACAGCCCGGCAGACATCAGCTTTGCCGTTCTCGGTGACGGCCAGCACTGGAGGCGCGATGCACCAGGCGCCGTCGGGCTGCACTTCGGCATGACCGAGTGCTGAGAGATCACTCAATATCCGCAAAGGCCGCTCGCCGGACAGCAGTTCGTCCGGCAGGTCGCTCCTGCGGCCGGATTCGCGGAATGACATCCATTCCAGAAGGGAGTCAGTCATGCCCTGTACCTCCGGACGCGACGGGCCGCAGCGGCAGCTGACCGCCATGCGGACCTCGCTTCAGAAGTATTGGGACAGACCGCAAGGCGCCTCGCGGCAGCGGCCCGGACCGCACTCACCCATGTCAGGTCCGGAACCCGCCGCATTCGAGGGCGGCCGTCGCTGGGATCTCGGCCCATCCATGCAATTTTGCCCTGATGACGGCGCAACCCCGCGGACAGGATGAGAAAGACCGGTTTGAATTGCAGAATTGCCACGGCGGCTGGCGCGTCATCACGGCGGGTAAGCGGCTGAGTGCTGGCACGCGCCCCGAGAGCTAGGCCGCTCCATTTCGCTTCGCACGCGATGACCGTGCTGCCAGGATCAGCGAAAACCTGCGCGCCGCAAATCGCAGGACTCGCCCAGGCCGCACCGCCGGTGGAGGAAGCACGCTCGGGATGGGCGTCCCATAGCTTCCACCCTTCTGCCGCCCCAGGGTCGGGCAAAACAGAGTAGGTGAGAGATGGTCCTGGAATGACGTCAACCAAGTGGCTGCCAGGAGCGCCCGATCCCGGTACGGTCCAGCTTCCGTCACTCCGGCGTGTTGCACGGCGTCCACCAATGCGGACTTCGCAGCCGGAAGGGAGAGGTTCGATCAGGATGCGGGGTGCGTGCCCTTCGGCATAGATGTTGCTCCGGATAGGCAGCCCTCCAACAAGCCGGATCTCTATCTGTGTTCCCGGATCGAGCGGCCGAAGGCTCGGCCCTGCCTGAGACTGGAAAGAATGTGTGGGAGTATAGCCCGTCAGGACCGCCCAGCCGGCCGGAATGCCCATCCATCCGTGAAGCGTATCGGGAAGCGGCGAACCCGCAGCGGCAGCGGCGGCATAGACCTCTTCAATATCGCTCTCTCGGCAGATGATTGTGTGCTCGACTCCTAAGACAGCTGCCGGCACGGTCAGCAGGTCGGGCTCTCCGGTGACAGGGCGGAAGAGATGAAAAGGGCGGGCGCTGCGAAGCCATTCAAGTTGCTGCTCAACATCAGCAAGTCGCAACTCGTCGTTCAGAAAGCCCTGTGTCCAGTCGATATCGATGTCGTCATACCGATCACCATCGAACGCGCATACGGGTTCGGCACCAGCGGCCTTTGGCTCAATGCGGTCCGGAAACCCCTCTGGCCGCACGAGGACAATGGAGATCCGGATGGATTTGCGGTTGGAGTCGACGGTCAGTCGGAGCTTGGCCTCGGCTTGGCGCGAAACGGAAACGGAAGTCCGGTCAGGCTGCTTGGGTTCTTGAGGCCGCGCAGGAACTGCCCTGCGGGATCCGCGACGGTCTCGGTGCCGAGCTTGCTTGCGTGTAGGCGCAGGTGAGGACTCAACTGGGGGCGCCTTGTCAGGCGGTTCAGGGGCCGACAAGGCGTCGGCTGGCCCAGCCCGGGGCGGATTATTGGGTGGAAGGTGACCCCCGTCATCGAAGACTGGGATTTCGTCACCACACGTGATCCGGCCTTCACTCGGTTCAGTACCTAGGGATACTTCTTTCTCTGGCAAATCTTCGCCACGAGACGAAGGCTCCTTGACTGGTGTCGTCGGCGCCGGCACGGGTGCGGGTTCGTGCGTCGGCGTTTCACGACGTGATGGAGTAGCCCCACCAGCAGGAGGCGGACTATATGATGTCCCGGGCGGCGGCCGGTCCGCCGCCGTGTCACGCTGCGGCGAACATGCCACCTGTGCTGGCGACGTTGTAGTTTCGGGAAACAGTGGGGCCGGAACCGAATTTTCGGGAGCTGGCTCGTCCAACTTGTTGAAGGGTGATTTGGCTTCAGTATCGGGCGGCACTGCCTCCGACACTTCATGCGTAGCAGTGTCCGCCGGCTGCGGTTCAGCTCGACATGCAGTCAAGAACTTTGAAGGCTCGGCAAGCTTCCGCACTTGGCGCCGACGCCAAACGAGTGTTGCTACGGTAGCAGCAGCCAAGGAGATAAGGCAGATGAGGAGGAGACCTGAAAGCATCGCACCAGCTCCTCGTCATGAATGCGGCCGCAAGCCTTCGGTTTCCATACCCAGAAGCCCCCGGACCGTGTTCGCGACAGCAAGCCCCATGAGGGGAGGGACAGCGTTTCCAACCTGTTTCAGCTGCTGGCACTCGCTTCCATGGAAGACGAAGCCGTCATGGAATGACTGCAGGCGCGCCGCCTCGCGGACCGTTATCCACCTGTCGTGCTCGGGATGGACCCACTCCGAGAGATCACGGTGCATCTGTGCGAGGATCGTATAAGAAGGCCGGTTTGGATCGAGCCGCCGCCATTTGTGGACTCGGGTTCCGTTCCAGAGATGAGACGGCAGGGAGTCACCCCGCTCGCCCGGTCCGATAGCTTCGATGATTCGTTTTCTTCGGTGCTCGATGTCCTTGGTGTGGTGGTTATAAAGAAGTCTCTTTCCGTTGAGTTGTGCACACTTCGACGCGATGCTCAGAAGCTCTGTATCGCAATCGAGTCGCATAAGGCGCTGGTAATCAGAGTTCTGGCCTGCGCGGAACACCGGATAAGGCAGAGGACCATCATCCTCCGAGACTGTAGGAGGAAGATCCGAAATGGCTTGGCAGACCGTTACGGGTTTCTCGTATTTCTGCTGCGCCAACACGCGCATACAGATGTCTTCCAGGCTTGCATCCAGAGGCAGTCCGTCACGGAGACCAACAAAGAAGACGCGCCGGCGATCCTGCGGAACGCCATAATCCGACGCCAGTAGAGTAAGAATGATGGTCCGGCTGTAGCCTACGTCACGGAAGGCGTTGAGAACTTGGCTGCGGTAGTGACCGTTGCGCATTGCCACCATGTTGGGGACGTTCTCCATAACGAACGCCTTAGACTCTACTTCTCTAACAACGCGCGCGAACTCAATATAAAGGAGATTCCTCGGATCCTTTAAATCGCGCGGGCCGATTTGGCTGAAGCCTTGGCAAGGGGGGCCACCGTAGACGAGATCAACACCTTCTGCTAGGGCCTGTTAACACTATATGGATTTGAGCGCATCGACGATGAGCGCAAAGGAGATGAAGAAGCTGAAGACCACATCGAGCTTGTCGAAGCGGGTGAACACCCGCCTGAATCGCTTCAGCCGCCGGAACAAACGCTCGACCTCGTTGCGCCTCTTGTACAGCTCCCGGTCATACTCCCATGGCGAAACCCGATTCGCCTTCGGCGGCACCACCGGCTCAAGCCCCAACTCCGCGACCAGCGCGCGGGTCTCGTCGCCCTCGTAGGCCTTGTCCATCACCAGAGAGCGCGCCGATTCCGGCAGCGCCGTGCGGGCCAGCAGCTCCCGTCCTTGCGGCGCATCCCCCGCCTCGCCCCCGGACAGCGAAAACCCTACTGCGCTTCGGTCATCCGCGGCAACCAGATGAAGCTTGGTGGTCCAGCCCCCGCGCGACTTCCCGATGGCCTGGGGACCGTTTTTTTCTCCGCCCCCGTCCCGTCCGGATGCACCTTGACCGCCGTGCTGTCGAGCGACAGCACCTCCACCTTCACCCGAATGATGCCCTGGCGCTGCAGCTCCCCAAACACCCGGTCCAGCACCCCGCTCTTCGCCCAGCGGTTCATCCGCGTGTAGATGGTGTGCCAGTTGCCGAAATGGGCCGGCAGCCCGCGCCACTTGCAGCCTTGCTCGGCCACATACAGGATGGCGTTGAGCACCGCCAGATGAGTGAGCGAGACATTGCCCCGTTGGCGCGGAAACACATGCGCGATGCGCTCGTAGTGCGCTTGCGTGAGCTCCATAGCTCTGGAATCCTCTTCATCGACCGTAGGTCCAGAGTCTATCAGAAATTGCGTTAACAGGCCCTAGGAGATCTTCGCGTGTTGGAATCCCGGGCTGGTCGAAGGTGAGAAAATCCTGAATGTCGCCTTTGAAAAGAGAAGCTTCAGGAAAATTAGCGGAGTGTGTGCGGCAGGCATACTTGTCAGATTCTACCGCACAGAGGACATTGTAGCCGGCGAGTCGGACACCATCACAAAATCCTCCCGCGCCACTGAACAGCGAGACAGCGATGAGCCTATCGTCCCCGCCGCGACTTTTCTCTCCTCTATCGGCAGTCTTTTCCCGCTCCCGCATATTCATCAAACTTATCATACATTGGGATGCAGAACATCTGCTGAGCATTGCTTCCGCCGCGGGCGGACGAGTTCGGTGCCCGATTGAGCGTCCGGAAGCTGACATGATCGGTGATACCAGCGTATCGTTGCCGTCGCTGCCGTACAGCTTGTCGCCGCCGCGACTGCCGTAAAGTGTGTCTGCGCACCCCTCGCCGAGCAGCGTCTCGTTGCTGCCACTGCCGTACAACGTGTCGTCGGCATCATAACCGTACAGCTTGTCGGCACCGTCGCCGCCCTTTCGCGTCACGGGGATGAAGGGATTGATTTCCTTGTCAGGCATGGTTGCTCTCCTTCACAGGCTGCCATTCAAGCCCTCATTCAAGCCACGAACGAGAAGTCGCTCAGTTCCGATGCGGCCACATCCTCCAGCGTGATGCTGGAACCTTCTCGGAAGCCCGTGATCACCGCCTCTCCATTCACGTCCGGGATGGTCAGTTGGTCAAACGTGAGCGTCGCGTCGAACCCGTCGAGTTCGTTTTCGTCGACGACGTGCCCCGATGATACGTCAATGCGTCCCCGGCGGACTCGATGGGCCGGTGGGTTCAATGAGATTGGGTCTGCGTCAGGACGAAACGGGCCCGTGATTTTCGCTGAGCGCCGAGAGCCTGCTCTCGCGGGGGGCGCACGTCTGCCTCGACGACGCCCGGGGTGAGCTGCCCCGAGCCCGAGCTCCACCGCTTGACTGAACGTATCGACATTCGTTACGTTGGGTCCGTGATCCGGAGCTTCGCCGACAAGCATACCGCTGCCGTTTTCGCAGGCCATGCCGTTCGCGGCCTGCCGCCTTCGATCCAGCAACGCGCGCGGTTGAAGCTTCTGGTGCTTGATGCGGCCGGCCGGCTCGACGACCTGCGCGCGCCGCCCGGCAATCGACTGGAGGCTCTGCGGGGCAATCGCCGGGGCCAGCACAGCATTCGTGTCAACGACCGATGGCGCATCTGCTTCGTCTGGCACGCCGGCTCGGCGTGGAACGCCGAGATCGTCGACTACCATTGAGAGGCGGCACGGCCATGACCATCAAGCGAGAGGATGTGGTTCAGAGGCGCATCGGGTTCTCGGATGTTGCATCCGGGCGAGTACTGGCCCCGGTTCATCCCGGTGAGGTCCTGCGCGAAGAATTCCTCACGCCCCTGACCCTCAGCGTGTACCGGCTTGCCCGAGCGCTCAGGGTTTCGCGTCCGCGGCTGAACGACCTCGTGCTCGGCCGCCGGAGCGTAACGATCGACACCGCGCTGCGCCTGGGACGCTATTTCGGCACGACGCCGGAATTCTGGATCAACTTGCAGACCCGCTACGACCTGGATGTCGCCGAACGCACGGTGCGCCGCCAGATAGAACGGGAGATCGAGCCGCACGCCGCATGACGACCTGTCCGCCGCTGGCGCATGTCCACCGGCAAGCGGGCGTCATTTCACTGGACCCCTCGTTTCCGACGCATGCGGCGGCTGCGCCGGGTCGCGGGCCTGGCTCGCGAGCCGGGTGGCGGCGATTGCCGCCTTCCCCGTCATCGCCTTCGTCTCCCGCCGCGCGGACGTGCGCCGCCTTCCGGGTCGGCGCTCAGTGGACGAACGTGCCGACGACCCGCGCGATGCTGTGCGCGATCTCGCTCTCGAGCGGGAACGACAGCATCCCCATCACCGAGTACCCGAGGAGCCACGGCATCAGGTAGAAGCGGATCATGAAGAAGAACCACGCGACGAACAGCGGCACCAGCGGCTGGATGAGGAAGCCCGGCGTCACCGGGGCGAAGAGCCTGAGCAGCGGGTTCGTCGCGCGCACGAAGAACCGCATGAAGAAGAAGCCGCTGTCCTCGGGCAGGAACAGCCCCATGCCGAACCGGCCGATGAGAGTCCACATCACCGCGCCGAGCACGTAGTCGGCGATCAGTACCCAGAGTGGAAACGCCTCGTACATCGACCGGCGGGATCATCACACCCGTCACGAGCGGACGGAGTGTCGAATCGGCCACCCTCCCGAAGCACCGCAAGCGGCGTGGAGTGTAACGCCGGGGCGGAGAGCCCGCCCCGGCGAAAGTGACGACCGGCGACCTCAGTGCGAGGAAGCCAGGACCGACTCGCCCTTCGGAATCCGGGTCGCGTCGACCATGTCCTGCGTCTCCTTGTCCGGCTCGGCCGTCATGAGGCTGACCACCACCATGCACACCAGGCTCACCGGCATGCCGATGATCCCGAACCGCAGGTGATCGATCCCGATCCACGGGTCCATGCCGCCCCACCGCACCATGTAGAGGTACCACGTTCCGGCAATGAGCCCCCCGAGCATCCCCGCGATCGCGCCCTGCCGGTTGGCGCGCTTCCACCAGACGCCGAGCACGAGCGGGAAGAAGAGCCCGGAGCACGCGAAGTCGAATGCCCAGGCCACCGCTCCGAGGATCCCCGTGAGCTTGAGGCTCGCGACCAGCGCACCGGCCGCACCGATCACGATGAGGAGCACGCGCGCCACGACGAGCCGCGTCCTCGTCTCCGCCTTCGGGTCGATGATCTTGTAGTACAGATCATGCGAGAGCGCGTTGGCGATGGCGAGGAGCAGACCGTCCGCGGTGGACATCGCGGCGGCCATGCCGCCGGCCGCGACCAGACCCGAGATGACGTAGGGCAGGCCCGCGATCTCCGGAGTCGCCAGCACGACGATGTCGCCGCGCATGAAGAACTCGTTGATCTGGAGTATTCCGTCCCCGTTCGAGTCGATCACCTTCAGGAACCCGACCTCGCTCCAGTTCTTGACCCACTCGAGCGCGCTCACCTCCGCGATGCTCTTGCCGATGATGCCGGTGGCAAGGTTCGGATCGAGCACCTGGAGCTTGGTGAACGTCGCGAGCGCCGGGGCGGTGAAGTAGAGCAGGAAGATGAAGAACAGCGACCACGCCACGGACTGGCGCGCCGCCCGCACCGACGGAGTCGTGAAGTAGCGCATCAGGATGTGCGGCAGCGATGCGGTGCCCGCCATCATGCACAGCGTCAGCGTGATGAACCGCCAACTGTCGAGCGCGCTCGCCCCCGCCGCCGCGTGCGGCACCGTGAGCGCCTTCAGTCCCGGCACCGCCTGCTCGGGCTTGAGCACCCCGACCTGGTGCAGTTGCTCGAGCTCCCCGAGCCGCATCACCGCGTCGCCGTAGACGAGCTGCGGGACGAGGCCGAAGCCCTGCTTGTTCGACATCCAGATCACCGGCACGAGATAGGCGATGATGAGCACGATGTACTGCGCCACCTGGGTCCAGGTCACCGCCCGCATGCCGCCGAGCATCGAGCAGAGCAGGATGCCGAGCAGGCCGAACCAGACCCCGACCTCGAACGGGATGTGCAGGGCCCGCGACGCGATGGTGCCGGTCGCGTTGATCTGCGCGGTCACGTAGGTGAACGACGCGATGACCAGCACCAGCACCGCGCAGAAGCGCGCGAGGTTGCCGCCGTAGCGCGTGCCGATGAAGTCGGGCACGGTGTAGCAGCCGAACTTGCGCAGGTAGGGCGCCATGAGCGCCGCCACCAGCACGTACCCGCCGGTCCAGCCGACGACGAACGCGAGGTAGGCGTGGCCGCCCATGTAGATGCCGCCGGCCATCGCGACGAACGATGCGCCGGACATCCAGTCCGCCGCCGTCGCCATGCCGTTGAACACCGGTGGGACCTGCCGGCCGGCGACATAGTAGGCGTCGACCTGCATCGTGCGCGACAGCCACCCGATGGCGGCGTAGATGAGAACGGTGAACCCCACGAACAGGATGCCGATGGTGTCGGCGGACACCCCCACCTGCTCGAGGATGGCCATGAGGCCGATGAAGATGATGAACCCGCCCGTGTACAGGCCGTAGACCTTGGGCAGGTTGTCGACGAAGCTCCCTTTCATTGCCATGGTCGTCTCCCCCCTCAGTCGTCTTCGGCCATGCCGCACTCGCGGTCGATCCGGTCCTGGGTTCTCGCGAACCAGAAGATCAGCACCACGAATACGATCAGGGACCCTTGCGCGGCCATGTAGAAGCCGAGCGGGAATCCGAGGAAGCTCGCGCCGTTCAGCGCATCGGCGAACCAATGCACGAGGAACGAGAACACGAACCAGATGGCGAGCGTGACCCACATCAGACTGCGGGTGCGTCGCCAGTGCGTGGCTTGGTCACTGTTCATCTACTCTGGTCTCCTGTGTGATGACACTGCTGGAATCGTGCAACCGTCCGGCGGCCGGAGGGTGGAGCGAAAGGCGGCGCCGCCAGTGCGGACCCTGCCGCCGAGCCGCCGATCCTTCCGCGCCGCCATCCCCCGTGCGCCGAACGGTTACGGAATCGTTGCATGCACCCCGTGTCCGTCACTGCCTGTCGAGTGGACGCCGGTCGACCGGGAGCAACCCGCCGGCTCGCCGCTACAGGCCGCCCACACCGTCATATTCTAGGGCGGCGCCGCACGCAGCGCGAGCGTTCGGCAGCGTTCGGCGGCGATTCCCGCCAGTGCCCGGAGAGGCCGTGCCGCGGGGGGATTCCGGCGCGATTCCGGCCACCGGAGCGCCCGGGCGAGGGGATTTCGAGGACATGTCCCGCCTGGCGGGAATTGCCGAGCGTTCGGCAGCAATTCCCGCCAGCGCCCGGAAGAGGCCGTACCATGGTGGGATTGTGGTGCGATTTCGGCCTTCAGGGCGTCGTTTCGTCCGCGCGGTACACTTGCGCACCGCGGGCTCCCTTCGTCCGACCGGCGGAGCGCGCCCTGCGGGGTTTCGGCGACGGGCTTTCGAATGATCGAAGCGGCTCGGGGAAGGTCCCGCCCGCACGGGAGATCCGCGGCGCTCGCGCCGCCTGTCCGATGAGCCGGCCGATGCTGGTCCGGCTGCGGCACGGCATGTCCGTGCTCGCGGAGTATCTCGGTGCGGGGTCCGCGGGCCGGAAACGGTCCATCGCCGATGCCGCGGCGCTCCGGCGCTTTCTCGACACCAGGGCCAGCCACGTCGCCCAGACGACACTGTACGGCTACCTGCGCACGCGGGCCGGCACCCGGCACCCGGCGCTGTTCGAGGACGATGCGTTCGTCGTCTCGATCAACCACGCGAAGTGGCAGATGTGGCTCGCCTGCCTGTCGGACCTGTCGGTCTTCACGGGCGGATTGCTCGCGCGGCGCTCGCGGGCCGGCGCCGCGACGGGAGGCGCGGCGGTTCGGCGCGCGGTCGACGACATCCTCGCGCGCACCGGCACGCCGGACGATTCCGGCCCCCTGTTCGCCGAGGGCGCGGAGGCGGTGCGCGACCGGCTGGGCCGGTGCCGCTTCGACGCGATCGGGGACGACGGGAGCGCGTTCACCGCAAGCCCGGACGCGCTCGTGCGTCACGCCCCGATCGTCCCGGAGCTGATGGCGCTCGACGAGGAGATCGTGCGCAACTCGGTGCGGTTCCGGTGGCAGGAGATCCGCCGGGAGCTGCGGGCGGCGCTCGACGCGGACGCGGTGCTCGGGCGAGGTGACTGAAGCGCCCGGGGCTCCCGTGCGCATCGCGGCGTCGAAGGCCCCGGCGCCGAGCCATCGACCGGAATATCGCACGGTGACCGCCGGCGCATCTCCACGGTGCGGAGCGGGCGCATCCCGTAAGATGGCGCCAGGGACACAGCGGAGTCGCCGACCGATGCCGAAATCCAGCCGGGGGCCGCTCGCCGGCGTGCGCGCCATCGAGCTCGGCCAGATCGCGGCGGGACCCTTCGCCGGCTCGCTGCTCGCGGACCTCGGGGCCGATGTCGTCAAGATCGAGCGGCCCGACGGAGGCGACGGCATGCGGAGCTGGCCGCCGCTCTCCGCGCCCGCCTCCGGCGGGGTACCGTTCAGCGAGAACTTCGCCTCGCTCAACCGCAACAAGCGCAGCGTCGTGCTCGACCTCAAGGACCGCGCCGGCGTCGACCGGCTGCTCCGGCTCGCCGAGGCGGCCGACGTGCTCGTCGAGAACTACCGTCCCGGGGTGCTCGCGCGCCTCGGCGCGGACCATGCCGCGGTGAGCGCCCGCAATCCGCGGATCGTGTACTGCTCGATCTCGGGATACGGCCAGACCGGACCCTATGCGGGCAAGGGCGCATTCGACGTCACCGTGCAGGGCATGAGCGGGCTGATGAGCGTCACCGGCGAGCCGGGCGGCGGCCCGGTCAAGTGTGGGGTCCCCGTCGGAGACTTCTGCGCCGGGCTCTACGCGGCGTACACCATCACCGCGAACCTCATGCGGGCCAGGGAGACGGGCCGCGGCGCGTACATCGACTGCTCGATGCTCGGCAGCCTCGTCGGCGTGGCGGCGCTGCAGACCAGCGAGTACTTCGGCACCGGCGGGGCGCCGCGCCGGCTCGGCTCCGCCCATCCCCGCAACGCGCCCTATCAGGCGTTTCGCGCCAGCGACGAGCACTTCATCATCGCCGCGGGCAACGACCGGCTGTTCGCGCAGGTGTGCGACGCGGTCGGAGCGCCGGAGCTGGCGAAGGACCCGCGTTTCGCCTCGCAGCTCCTTCGCGCGCAGCATCAGGACGCGCTCGGCGCGATCCTCGCCCCGCGATTCGCGCAGCGCAGCGCCGCCGAGTGGCTCGAGGAGATGGACGCCCGCGGGGTGCCCTGCGCGCCGATCAACGACTACCCGAGGACCCTCGGCGATCCTCAGGTCGCACACCTCGGGCTCGTCCATCCGCTGACGCTGCCGAACGGTGCGCAGACCCGTACCACCGGGTTCCCCGTCGCGATGAGCGGCTATGCGTTCGAGATTCACCGCTCGCCGCCGACGCTCGGCGCGCACACCGCCGAAGTGCTGGAAGAGTGGCTCGGAGAGGTGGAGCCGGCGACATCGTGAACGCCGGCTTTTCAGCCGGTCCGACCCCCCGTCCCCCCTCGACAGCGGAGGCGACGGCGAGACCGTGGCGGACCCTCGTCCGTAATCGCGTGCCGGCCGCGCGTTGCGGCCGGGCTCCGATCCGTCAGGCCACCGGGTCAGCCGCCATTGTAGCGGACGGTGCCGAGCCCCGAGAGGTCGTAGCCGCCGATCTCCGCCGCACGCCGCCGGAACGCGGCGCTCGCGCAGAATGCGAGCAGGCGCTGCATCGGCGGCTCGAAGTACTCGCGGCGCCACACCAGCAGGTCGTAGCGCTCGCGAAAGAGCGGAACGAAGTCGAGCCGGTGCATCCGGGCCACGCTCTCCACCGCAAGGCCCGCATCGGCGCGCCCCTCGAGCACGTGCAGGGCGACATCCGCCTCGGTGCGGGCCGGAGGATCGAGCATCGCGACCGCGTCCGGCTCGACACCCGCCTCGGCGAGGAGGTGGCGCAGCAGGAGATGGCTGCCCGCTCCGGGCTGGCGGGGGATGAGCCGGACCCCGGCGAGGTCCGCGGCGCTCGCGAGCCCTCGCGGGTTGCCGCCCGCGACCACCAGGCCCTGGGTGCGCCACGCCCATTCGGTCATCACCACGGGCTGGCCCGCGAGCTCGCTGGCGACGAGGCCCAGGTTGAACTCCCCGGTCTCGGGATCGAATACGTGCATGCCGGCCACGAGCGCCTTGCGGTCCGTCAGCCGCGTGAGTCCGTCGATGCTGCCGCCGAAGAAGGTCGCGATCTCCGAGCCCGACTCGCGGACCGCCCAGTCGAGCAGCGGATCGTGGCTCCCCGCGAGCACCGGCGGCGGCGGAGCGAGGCCGGCCGCGCCGGCGGCGATCTCGACCCGGCGCCGCACCCACGCTTCGACGAGATCGCGCGGGAACAGCATCTTCCCCGTCACCCGGCTCACCGGGATCGCCTGCTCCGCGACGAGCTCGTAGACCTTGCGCTCCCTGACCCGGAGGAGCGCGGCGACTTCCCTGGTGGTGAGGAACGGATTCACGAGGATCGACGGCGCCCGACGCGGTGCGGGGAACGGTGCCGGGGCGAGCCGCCATGCGGAGAGCCGGGCATCGGACGATCATAAACGCTGGTCTCCTTCGGCGACGAGCGCAAGGCAAACGTCCCAATCGCGAACCACGTCGAGGCCCCGAGCGTCCGCATGAGACGGACCGTTTCTCGACAGGCCGGTTGGGCGGCCAGTGACCGCGGCGTTCGAGCCGCCCCGGGAAGACGACCGGCGCGCGGACGGACGGCTCGCCGTTTGCGGTAGCATCGGCGGCGCGGGCGACCGCCTCCGGGGCTCCATATGCCGCATCGAATCATCCACTACGCCGACGACACCATGGACCGGGCCGCGGCGCGGCGCGAGGACCCCGCCTGGCTCGACGCCCGGCTTCGAGCCCCGGCGACGCGCTTCGTCGCGGTCGCAACGGGCCGGCACCCCTTCGTCGTTGCCGGGGCCGGGGCCCGACGACCCTGCTACCTTGCCCGGGACGAGGTCGACGGCGCACTGCCGGGCGATCCGATCCTGCTCGGCGTGCACGACGGCATCACCTACTTCGCGGTCGACGTGACCGACGCGCCGCCGCCGTTTCCCGCCAGGGCCACCCTGCTCGGGATCCGGGAAGCCATCACCGACCTCGCCCATCGCGATTCCGCGGTGCTCGCCTACGCGAACGCGCTCGTGCACTGGCACCGCACCCATCGATTCTGCGGCGCGTGCGGCACGCCGACGACATCGGTGCGCGGCGGCCACGTGCGCCGCTGCCGCGATGCGGCCTGCGGGCGGGAACACTTCCCCCGCACCGACCCGGCGGTCATCACCCTCGTCTGCGATGGCGACCGCTGCCTGCTCGCACGCCGCCGGGACTGGGCGCCGGGCCGCCGTTCGACGGTGGCGGGGTTCGTCGAGCCGGGCGAGACGCTGGAGCACACGGTCGCGCGCGAGGTATTCGAGGAGGTCGGGGTGCGGGTAGGCGAGGTGCGCTACCGCGGCTCGCAGCCCTGGCCGTTTCCACAGTCGCTGATGCTCGGCTTCCGCGCGACGGCTGCAAGCACCGGCATCGCGGTCGACGGCGACGAGATCGCGCAGGCCGACTGGTACACCCCCGAGCGCATCGAAGCCGACACCGCCGCCGGCACGCTCATCCTGCCTCCGTTCGACTCGATCAGCCGCCGGCTCGTCGATGACTGGCTCGCCGAGCGCGGAGGCGCCCGCCACCCCGCGCCGTCCTGACGGTCGGGCGCCGGCTCAGTCGCGGGCACGCTCGACGCCGGCCATCGCGGCGCGCAGCAGCGCCATCCGCCGATCGTCATCCTCGCCGCGCGCGACCGGCATCGACCCGCGGCCAACCTCCACGACCGCAGGTCCGCCTCCGACCGTCACGGTCAGCTCGAAGCCGAGCTCGACCATGCGGTCGAGCACCCGCATGTTCTGGGCATCGTTCCGATCGGGGCGCCACGAGAACACGGTCATCACCGGATCGCCGGCCGGGGTGTGCCACACCGGCGTCTCCCCGTCGTAGGCCCAGGGGATATCGGCCGCGGTCCAGCCCATGACGAGCCGCGCCGTCGCGGCGCACACAAGCGCCCGATCGTCGCCGCTCATCGGCGCGCCCACCGCGGCGCTACCGTCCCAGGCCGTCCGAAGCGGGCGTCAGGCGCCGATAGCTCCCCCGCCAGTATGCGAGTGGACGGTCGCCCGAGTCCTCGCACCGCAGCACCCGCCCGATGAGGATCATGTGATCCCCCGCCTCGATGCGCCGCCACGACGCGCACTCCAGCGCCGCGATGCAGCCTTCCAGCACCGGCGCCCGGTGCGCTCCCTCGCGCCAGCGCACGCCGCCGAACCGGTCCGGGCGCTGCGTCGCGAACCGCTCGGAGAGCGCCCGTTGCGAATCACCGAGCACGTTGATCGCGAACCCGGGACATCGGCGGTAGACGTCGAAGTCCTCCACCTCGCGCCCCACGCACACGAGGACGAGCGGCGGACCGAGCGAGACCGAGGTGAACGAATTCGCGGTGAATCCGATCGGGGCGCCGCCCGCGTCACGCGTGGTCACGACGGTCACCCCGGTGACGAAGCAGCCGAGGGCCCGGCGAAGCGCGGCGGTGTCCGGGCCCTGGTCCGATGCCGGCTCGCGGTCGTTCACCGGCGCCGCCGCCGTCGGCCGATGCACCGCGCTTCACGTCGAGTGGATCGATGCGGCCCCAACCTCCGCTCCGCCGCCTCAGCAGCCCCGATGCCCGCGCCCCGGCGCATCCGCTCGGACTCGGGAAAGCGCTCGGCACAGGGCTGCCAGCCGCCCCCGGAAGGGAGGCCGTTCCTGCGCAATGGGGTGTTCGACACGCGGCAAGGTCATTCTCGTCGGCGTGCTCAGTGCCGGGCGATTTCCGCCGCCGCCGCCTCGAATGCCCCGATGGTGTGGTCGATGTCCTCCCGGGTGTGGGCAACGGACACGTAGAACTTGGACGTGCCCTTGATCACCCCGTGCTCGCGCAGCACCGAGTTGAAGCGCGCGGTCCGGTCCTTGTCCCCGCTCTCCCAGGACCAGTAGTCGACGATCGGCTGACCGGTGAACACGATGTCGAACAGACACGGCTCGCCGCAGATCTGCGCCTCGACCCCGGCGCTGCGCATGGCGTTCCCGAGTCCGTCCATGAGCCGGCGGCCGTTGTCGAAGAGCCGTGCGTAGGCGTCGCCCTCGCGCAGCACCCCGAGGGTCGCGAGACCCGCGCTGGCCGCGATCGGATTGCCGCTCAGGGTCCCGATCTGCGGCAGGAACCCGTCCGTGCCCGCCGTCTCGGCGTCGAACTGCGACATGATGTCCCCCCGGCCGGCGAGGCCCGCGAGGGGAAATCCGCCGCCGACCACCTTGCCGACGGTGCACAGGTCCGGCACCACCCCGTAGAACTCCTGCGCCCCCCCGTAGGCGAACCGGAAGCCGGTGACGACCTCGTCGAACGCGAGCGGGAGGCCGTGGCGCTCGGTCAGGGCCCGAAGCCCTGCGAGGAATCCGGGCCGGGGCTGAATCACGCGCTGGAACGCCTCGATGATGACCCCGGCGAGCGAATCGTGGTGCTCCTCCACGATCGCGGTGACCGCGTCCAGGTCGTTGTACGGCGCGACCAGCATCTCGCCCCGGATGGCGTCCGGGATGCCGGGCGAGTCGGGGATCGGCTCGATGCCGTTGCTGCGCCGCCGGGGCGCGAGGCTCATCAGCGCATAGTCGTTCATGCCGTGATAGCCGCCCTCGAACTTGAGGATCTTCGAACGCCCGCGGAACGCGCGCATCGCCCGCATCGCGTAGAGGGTGGCCTCGGAGCCGCTGCTCGTGAAGCGCACCTTCTCCGCGCACGGCATCGCTTCGCAGATCGCTTCGGCAAGGAGGATGCCGGGAGCGCTGTTCGCGAAGAAGGTGGTGCCGCGCTCGAGCTGCCCGCGCACCGCCTCGATGACCTCCGGATGACGGTGGCCGATGAGCATCGGACCGGACCCGAGCAGGAAGTCGACATACTCCCTGCCCGCCGCATCGCGCACCCGGCCGCCGGAGCCTTCGACGATCACGAGGTCGGCGCCGGCGTTGCCGAAGCTTCCCCCGGGCAGGAAGGTCCGGGCCTTCTCGCGCAACGCGGCATCCGAATGGGCTTGTTGTTCCATGCACGTTCTCCTGTGGGTGTTTCGAGCCGCGATAGTTTCACAGACTGCGCGTCGGATGATAATGCCTTCGATGGCCGGCGAGGCCGCTCCGGCAGTCGCTCCGGCAGCGCTTGCGCTCACGGCCACAACGTGTTTCCGAGAGAGAGACGGTTCGGCGGGGGAGTCCTGGAAAGTCGGAATCGCACCACGATCCCGCCACGGTACGGCCTCTCCGGGCGCTGGCGGGAATGGCTGCGCCGGATACGGGTTTCTTGATGCTTCACGCCGCTTTGTGGTGTCATGGCGCGGGGGATTTTCGATTACACAGTAGACGCATGATTTTCCGATTCTTTTGCGTGCGCGCGGGAGATGGCGCGCGAACAGTGGGAACGATGTGGAGGCGGGAGCCGGCATGACCTTCGGACTGGCGACACGGATCACGCTGGCGCTGGTCGTCATCCTGGCCGCCGGTGTGGGCATGACCACCGTGCTGAGCGCCCACATGTTCGAGCGCACGCTGTCCGACTTCCTCACCTCGCGGTTCGAATTCGAGCTCAACGACGTCCGCCAGCGCATCGAGACCCAGATGGACCTGGGCATCGCGCTGGCCGAGCTGCAGAACGTGCCGCAGGAGCTGGAGGAGTACCTGCACGCCGACGGGCAGATACTCTCCATCGAGGTCTTCGACGACACCGGCATCGTGCTCTTCAGCACCGACCCGAGCTTCGTGGGCGACCTCGTGACCGAGGAATGGGTCACCGCGTGGCGCGCCAGCCGCGGCCGGGAGGTGTGGTCCGGCCTGGAACGCGACGCCCAGGTGGTCGGTGTTCCGCTGCGGGACAACCTGGGCAGAGACGTGGGCTCCCTGGCCCTGCGGTACTCGCGCGACTACTTCGATGACAACGTCACCGCGCAGACGGCTCGCCTGCTGCTCGTCGGCGCGCTGGTCGTGCTGGCCATGACGCCGCTCAGCATCCTGGGCGCCATGGCGCTGCTGCGCGAGCTGCGCGGCGAGCTGCGCGAGCTGCGCGAGTCCATGGACGACGTGGCGGACCGGCGCAGGGACGGCTCGGCGCTCCACCGCACGCAGCCCGATCATCCGGAGCTCGCCGCCTTCGCCGCGACCGCGCTCGCCGCGCACGACGACATCGATGCCGCCATCGGAGAGATCCGGCGGCTCGACGAGGAGGAGGCGGTATGAGCGCGCGGCCGGACGCCCGTCCGGACAGCGTTGCGTCCGGGTCCGGGAACGCGCAGGGAGGCATCACCCGCACGCGCGGAATCCTCGGCGCCGACGCGGCCTCGTCCCCCCGGCGGTCCGGCATCACCCGCACGCGGGGAATCCTCGGTCGGCTGGTGCTCCTCGCCGTCATCGTGCTGCTGCTCGGTCAGATCGTGGTGGCGTGGTTCGCCGTGACCGGCTTCGAGAAGGCCCTGGAGCCGCAGCTCAGCCAGAAGGCGGGAGCGGTCGGACGAGCCATCTCCGACCAGATCGGGTTCGTGGTGGACGACCTCGGCATCCCGCCCCACCAGCTCGTGGGGGTCGACCCCTTCCTCGACAAGATTCTCGAATCCAACGCGGACATCGAGTACCTGCTCATGCTGGACCCCTCCTCGGAGGTGCTGTTCGCAAGGGGCCTCCCGCCGGAAACGCTCGAGCGCATGCTGCCCGGTCTTCCCGGCGCCGGCGCCGGGACGGGCTCCAGCTCCGAGGTGGCGGGCTTCATCAACAGCGTCTTCCCGATCGAGGCGGACGGCCGCGTCGCCACCGTGCTGCACGTGGGCGTCAGCGGGGAGTACGTGCGCGGCCGACTGTCGGAGCTGCTCTACGAGGCCATCACCGTCATCGTGGTCTCCCTGCTGGTGACGCTGGAATTCCTGATGTTCCTGGTCAGCGTGCGGGTCTCCGGGCCGCTGGAGCGCATCGAGACGACGCTGAACGATGGCGCGCGGGGCATGTTCGGCAATCGCATCGCGATGCGGGCGCGCGACGAGATCGGCGACCTCGTGACCGCGCTCAACCGGGCGCTGCGAGGTCTGCGGCAGCGCTACGAGGACTTCCAGTTCGACGTGCGCGAGATCAAGGACGCCCAGATCGACAAGGGCATCGTGGACCGGATCCGCACCGCCTGCCAGCCGGTCGAGGATCGTTACCGCTTCGGCGGGGGCGCGGAGCTGCGGCCGCGCAACGCCATGCAGATCAGAGTCCCGCTGTTCCTGTTCATGTTCGCCGAGGAGCTGCCGCGTTCGTTCCTGCCGCTGTTCATCGCCCGGCTGAGCCCGACCGACTCGTTCATCTCGGACGAGCTGCTGTTCGGCCTTCCGATCACCCTGTTCATGCTGGCGGGGATGATCGTGGTCCCGTTCGGCGGCGGTCTCGCCGACCGCTACGGAGCACGCCGGATATTCCTCGCGGGCGTGGTGCCCGCGACGGTCGGCTATTTCGGAACATTCCTGGCCCAGGGCTACTACGACCTCGTGGGATGGAGGGTCCTCTCCGGCGTCGGCTACGGGCTCATCTTCATCGCCGCGCAGGCCTGGGTCGCCGACAACACCGACGCCCGCAACCGCGCCCAGGGGATGACCGTGTTCGTCGGCGGGGTCTTCGCCGCCACCATCTGCGGGCCGTCCATCGGAGGCATCTTCGCGGACCGCATCGGCTTCGAGGCGACGTTCCTGATCTCGTCCGGGCTCGCGGTCGTCTCGGGACTGCTCGTCTACACCATGCTGGACGCGACCGTGAAGGAACGGGCGGCGCACCGGGAAACGTCCGGCGGTCAGGAGTGGCGGGCGCTGCTTTCCGACAGCCGCCTGTTCGCGGTGACCGTCTTCGCGGCGATCCCGGGCAAGCTGATCCTGGCCGGCTTCCTGTTCTACCTGGTGCCGCTGTATCTGAGCGACCTCGGGAACCGGCAGTCGGTCATCGGCTGGATGATCATGCTCTACGGGGTATCGACCCTCTCCTGCATGCCGATCGCGGCCCGGTTCGCGGACCGTTCGGGGCGTCATGTCGCCGTCGTCGCGGCCGGCGGGTTGCTGGCGGGCCTCGGATGCCTCGCGAGCCTGTCCGAGGCCGCGGTGGGAGGCCCCTCCAACGCCGTGCTCATCGCCATCGTCGCCCTGGGCCTTGGCCACGCGCTGTCGCTCACCTCGCAGATCGCCATCGTCCAGGAGATCGCCGGCTACCACGGCGGTCTCGGCCAGGCGTCGGTCATCGGGGCCTACCGGCTGATGGAGCGGGCGGGCATGGTGCTCGGGCCGGTGGTGGCCGGCGCGTTCGCGGCCAGCGTCGGGTACCGGGGCGCCATCGTCGGCATCGGCATCATCGTGCTCGTGTGCATCGCGCTGTACATGCTGATGATGCACCTGTCGCGCAGCACGTCCCCGGCACCCGGGAGCGAGCCCGCATGAGTCGCCGGATCCAGCTCGCCGCCCTGACGCTGCTGTGCGGTGTTCTGGGGCTGCCCGCCACCCACGTGCAGGCTCAGGCGGCGGGCGGGATGCAGGCGGTCACGCCCTTCCGGATCTTCGCCGTGGTCTGGCGCGGCGAGACCGAGGTCGAGCAGGGATTCCGCGACTACCTCACGCAGCGCGGGATCCCCTTCGAGATGACCGTGCGCAACCTGAACCTCGACCGGGGCAATGCGCCGCCGATCGTCGAGGAGATCAAGCGCGTGCGTCCCGACCTCGTCTACACGTGGGGGACCGGCACCACCGCCAGCATCGTCGGCCGGATCGATGCCGATGCCCCGGAGTCCTTCGTGCGGGACATTCCGGCGGTGTTCACGCTGGTCTCCTATCCGAAGGTGGCCGGGATCGTGGAGACCTACGAGCGCACCGGGCGCCCGGTCACCGGCGTCGCGTTCCTGGCGCCGGTCGAGGCCCAGCTCAGGACCATCCTGGCCTACCGGCCGTTCACCCGCATCGCGGTCATCTACGATCGGAGCGCCGGCAACTCGCGCATCAACGTCGCCGATCTGCGCGAAGCCGCCCCGGCGATGGGCATCAGCCTGATCGAGCTGCCGGTGCCTGCGGGGGAGAATGGAAAGCCGGACCCGGCCGCCCTGCCGCGGCTGGTGGAGGATGCCCGGGCGGCCGGCGCCGAGCTCCTCTACATGGGTCCGGACTCCTTCCTGACGCGCCATGCCGAGGCGTATACCGATGCAGCCATCGCCGCCGGACTGCCGACCTTCGCATCCACCCAGGCGCCGCTGAAGAATTCGCGGGCGATGTTCGGGCTCGTGACCGACTATCACACCCTGGGCAAGCTGACGGCGCTCCAGGCGGAGCGGATCCTGGTCGAGCGCCGCCGGCCCGAAGATCTGCCGGTGGCGCGTCTGGCGCGCTACAAGCTGTGGATCAACATGGACGTGATGCGCGAGCTCGGGATGTATCCGCCCATGGACATGATCGCCATCGCCGATTTCAAGACCAGCCCCGGCGGCTAGCGGGCGGACGCGGGGATCGGGACGATGCTGCTGCGCACCCGGATCAGCCTGCTGGTCATCCTGTCCTTCGGCGTCATCTGCGCCGGCTTCGCGCTGGCCTCCCTCACGCTCGAGTCTCTGATCAGGACGCAGTACTCGGGCGCCACCATCGCCGACCGGTCCACGCTGTGGCGCAAGATCAACGCCAGCCTCGTCCAGCACATGGAGAACAAGGCGTGGATCGCGGCCGAGCACGCCGCGTTGCGCCAGGCCGTCTACACCGGAGACCTGGAAGCGGTCCAGCGCCTCGGCGCGACGATCGCCGCGCAGCTTCGCGACCAGGGCATCGCCGAGCGTTTCGATGTGCTCAATGCCGACGGATCGCTTGCCTACTCCTCGCAGCCCGCGCTCTTCCAGAGCCCGATCATCGCCTCCGCGACGGCGCGGGACGCTCTGCTCCGGGGCGTGCGCATCCGCGGCATCGGCAACGACCAGCAGCGCCGGGTCGCGGTCGTCCTGGGGATCCCGCTGGACCCGCCGCCGGGCTCGGTCGGCGTCGCCGGCATGGGCGTGTACGCGATCGGCATCGACGAGGCGATACGGGAGATGGAGCAGGCGACGAAGTCCAGGGTCCTGATGGTCAACCGCCGCGGCCGGCTGCTCGCGGGCTCGGCCGGCGACCTCTGGGAGAGCCTCGGCAAGCGCATCGACCTGACCGCGGTCGACACGTTGCAGACCGTCGAGGCGGACGACCACGTGTTTTCGGTCGTGCTGCTCCCGCAGACGGCCGACCTCGGCTCACTGGTAGGACGCCTGGTCAGCATCAAGGACGTGACGGACCTGGCCCGGAGACAGGAACAGGTCAGCCAGATCATCACCGGCTCGGCGATCGGCTTCCTGGTCCTGGTGCTGCTCGGTCTCGGGTACTACATGTCCCGCTCCTTCGCACCGCTGACCGATGGCGTGGGCGTGCTGAACGCACTGTCGCACGGCGACCTCCAGGCCCGGATCGAGGGGGCCGGCGGCCGCGACGAGGTCGGCAGGATCGCCAACGCGGTGAACGTGTTTCGCGCCAACCTGGTCGCCTTCGATCGCTTCCGCCGCTCGCGCGAGCGTCAGCGCCGGCGCCAGGAGCGTTTCATCCGGCGGGAGATGACCCAGCTCGCCGACACGCTCGACGAAGAGGAGCGCGCGGTCGTGCTGGCGGAGCTGGACCAGCTCGAGCATCTGGTCCGGGGAACGCCCGACCACGAAGACCGGATGATATCGATCGCCGGCGCCACCGACAGCGCCGCCACCGCGCTCACGCGCGAGTCGGACAGCCTCGCGATGACCGCGCTCGCGTTCCAGAAGATGTCCGACCGGGTGCGGAGCCAGAACCAGAGCCTGCGCGAGGCGCTGGCCGCCAGGAACGCCTTCATCGCGCTCCAGAAGGAGCTGGATATCGCGGCCCGCGTGCAGCTCTCGCTCCTGCCGGACACCGGGCTTCGGTCCGGCACGGTCGAGATCACCGGCATCATGCGGCCGGCGAAGGAGGTCGGAGGCGACTTCTACGACTTCTTCCGGCTCGACCGGCACCATATCGGCGTTGCGGTCGCGGACGTATCCGGCAAGGGCGTACCCGCGGCTCTCTTCATGGTCATGGCTCGTACCCTGATGCGGGCCACGGCGATCCAGCACGTGCTGGAGCCGGCCCTGGTGCTGGAGCGGGTCAACGGCTTCCTGGAGCAGAACAACTCCGAGGACCTGTTCGTGACGCTCTTCTACGGGGTGCTGGACGAGCGTACCGGCGAGTTCCACTACGCCAACGGCGGCCACAATCCGCCGATTCTCGTGACTCGCGACGAGGCCAGTCCGCTGAAGACGACCGGCGGCGTCGCGCTCGGCATGTTCGACGGGCTCGAGTATGACGACGCACACATGACCCTGGAGTCCGGATCGCGCCTGGTGCTGTTCTCCGATGGCGTCACGGAAGCGTTCAACGACCGCGACGAGGCGTTCGGCGACGACCGGCTGCTGGACACCGCCCGCGCCCTTCCCGCGGAGCGCGACCCCGACCGGGACGTCCACGCGATCGTCAACGCGGTCGACGAGTTCACCGGCGAGGCGCCCCAGTTCGACGACATCACCTGCGTAGTCCTGGCCTACGAGGGCCAGTGATCCCGAAGCTCCGGCGCCACCGATGCGCCGGCCCGGGGCAACCCCGCCGCATCCAGGCAACCGAGACGAGCCGCCATGTCCGCATCCGCACTGCGTCTGAGCCTGAAGAACGAGCTTTCGGAGCTTGCGCGAATCGCCGAGGAGATCGAGGCGCACGGTGAAGCCCGCGGCTGGCCCCCGAAGTGGATCCTGAACATCAACCTGTCGCTCGACGAGCTCATCACGAACACCGTGAGCTACGGCTACCGGGACTCGGACGCGCACGAGATCCGCGTCACGCTCACGGAGCGGGAAGGGTCGCTCGTCGTGGTCATGGAAGACGACGGCATCGCCTTCGATCCGTTCACCGCGGTGTCGGCGCCGGACCTGGAGGCCGGCGTGGAGGAGCGCCCTGTCGGCGGGCTGGGCGTGCACTTCGTGAAGACGCTCATGGACGATGTCGCATACGAACGGGTCGACGGCCTCAACCGAATCACGCTGATCCAGCGGGCTCCGGAATGAGCGCGCCCCCCGGCGGCGCGGATGCCGCGCTGTCCGCGGCGCACCGGGCGGACGCCGCACTGCGCGAGGCGTGGGCAGCGCGCGGGTCGCCCCCACCGGACGCGCTGGACTGGGACGACTACGACGCGCTGGTCGAGGCCCTTGCGGCCGGCCTCGGCGACGGCCCGGCGATGCGCGCCTTCCTCTACGAACATCCCGTGCGGCTCCAGGACCCCGACGTGGGGGTCGGAAAGCCCTATGCCGTGCGGCTCGCCTACTCCGATTCGGGGGGCGGCGGAGAGCCCCTGATCGCCATCGGCGGACTGACCAACGTCGCCCAGCGCTTCGACTTCCTGGCCCTGGACGCCCGCCCGGCGCTGCGGGTCATCGGCCTGGATCTCGCGGGCCGGGGGGGCAGCGGCTGGCTCGCGGAGCTGGCCGACTATCACCTCGACACCTATGTCGAGCAGCTCGCGCAGCTCATCGACCGTCTCGGTCTCGCTTCGTGCACCCTGCTCGGCTCCTCTCTCGGCGGCTCGACCGCAATCCGGTTCGCGGCGCGGCATCCCGACCGCGTCCACCGGCTCGTGCTCAACGACAGCAGCCCGTACATTCCGGTGGAGCGACGGGCGCGGCGGGCGAGGGCGGTGGCGCGGCACTACGTGTTCCGCAGCCCCGCCGAGCTGTTTCGCCGCACCGGCGCGGCGGAGAAGCACTGCGGACCCGCACCGGACGCGGTGCTGCTCCACAGCGCCCACCACCGGACCCGCTGGTCGGACGAGGAAGCGGGTCGTGTCTACCGTCACGACCTGCGAGCGCTGCTTGCCTATCGGGCCGAGGCGCGATGCAGCCTCGACCTCTGGAGCGACTGGGCCGCGGTGCGGTGTCCGGTGCTGCTGATTCACGGGATGCGGAGCGATGCCACGTCGGAGGAGACCATCGACCGGATGCGCGGCCTGGACCGCCTCTCCGTGATTCACGTACCCGGCGCCGGCCACACCCCGACCCTCAGCGACGGCCCGTTGATCGGGGAGATGGTCCGCTGGGTCCGCGACGACCGGCCCTTCGACGAGGATCGTCTCCGACCGGCCGCCGGCTGGCCGAAGCGAGTGCTGTACGCCGATGAGTGACGGAGCCGCCGGTCCCGGCTTCTTCTTCCTGCGCCACGGCCAGACCGCCGCCAACCGCGATGGTGTGCGTTCGGGCGCGGAGAGCGATACCCGCCTGACGGCGCTCGGCCGCAGGCAGGCTCGCACGGCGGGCCGCGTCCTCGACGGCCTCGGCGTGACTCCGGGCCTGATCCTGTGCTCGCCGTTGTCGCGCACGCTCGAGACCGCCCATCTCGTCAACGCCCGTCCCGGTCTCGAGATCCGAGTCGAAGCGGGGCTTCTCGAACGCCGGCTCGGGGCCTGGAACGGCCGGGGCGTCGAAGAGACCCGGATACCGCTTGCCGCGGGCGAGACGCCACCCGGCGGCGAATCCGACGCCACGTTCAGGACCCGCGTGCTCGCCGCCTTTCGTGGCTTGGCGCCGCTCTACGCGCGCTGGCCCCTCATCGTCTCGAGCCGCGGGGTCGCCCGCATCCTGATGGAGCAGGCGGGACGCAGCGACGCGGCGATACTGGCGAACGGCGCGATCCTTCGCGTCACGCTCGCCGCCGCGGACCCCGCGTGCGATATCGCGGTCGTCGACGTCGCCGAGCTCGCGCCGCCGCAGACAGCCGGCTGATCGCCCGAGGGCACGCCGCTCCGCGAGACGGCCGAAGCCCGCGGTCCGCACCGGCACAACGGCCGTGGATCGTCCGGCATCGATCGCGCCGATGCCGTCGACGTGCTCGCACCGTCCCGCGCCGGGCCACCCGGGCCGGGGAAGCGTCGATCAGCCCCGCATCCGCGGGAAAGACACAGGGTCGACATCGCACCACAATCCCGCCACGGCACGGCCTCTTCCGGACGCTGGCGGGAATCGCCGGCCGGGCCTCTCCTACCGGCCCGAACCGGAAACGATGCGCGTGAATGCGTCCATGTCCACATTGCCGCCGCTCACCACGCATACGACGTCACCCGAGAGGCGAGGGACCTTGTTCGCCAGCACCGCGGCGACCGGAACCGCACCGCCGCCTTCGGCGATGACCCGCTCCTTCCGGTACAGGTGCCGCAACCCCCGCGCGATCTCCGGCTCGCTCACGAGGACGCACTCGTCCACCAGCGCGCGGGTCAGCTCGAACGTATGCCGGTTGTCGAGGCCGATCCCGCCGCCGAGGCTGTCCGCGAGCGAGGGCCCTTCCTCGACCTCCACCGGGTGTCCGGCCCGAAGGCTCTCGTACATGGCGGCGCCGCGCTCCATCGTCACCCCGACGACGCGCGCCCCCGGGTGCGCGGCCTTCAGCGCGAGCGCGATCCCGCAGAGCAGGCCGCCGCCGGAGAGCCCCGCGATCACGGTGCCGACCTCGGGCCGGTCCTCCAGGATCTCGATGCCGATGGTGCCCTGCCCGGCGATGACCAGCGGGTCGTCGAACGGATGCACGAGCGCGAGGCCCTCCTCGCGCGCCAGCCTCAGGGCTTCCGCCTCCGCCTCGTCCTGGGATTGCCCGACGATGCGGGTCTCGGCCCCGAGGGCCTCGATCGCCTCGCGCTTGTTGCCGGGCACGAGATCGGACATGCACACGACCGCGCGCGCTCCCACGCAGCGTGCCGCGTGCGCCACGGCGCGGCCGTGGTTGCCGGTCGAGACGGTGACCACCCCCCGCGATCGGGCCGTGTCCTGCGAGGCGCGCACGAAGTTCGTGGCGCCGCGCAGCTTGAAGGCGCCGGTATCCTGCGCGGTCTCGAGCTTCAGCGAGACCCGGGCTCCACCGAGCGCGGACAACGAAGGCGAGACGACGAGCGGGGTGCGCCGAACCCACGGCGCGATGCGGGCGCGGGCGAGGTAGAGGTCGCGCAGCGTGATGCGATGATGGGGCGTCATCCGGCTCCCGCCGTTGCGTACCGGGCGTTCCGACGGGGGTCTTCGGCGGCGGGCCGCGGCCGGACTGTAGCAACGCGCGCCGCACGGGTGAAGCCGGCACCGCCGATTTCCAGGACCATTTTTTGTCGTATTCGAGTGCCGGCAACCGGTGCGAAGTCGCCTGCGGCGGGGAAGACGGGAGCTCCGGGAGGCTCAATTGGGCACACGGACGACGAACGCATCCACAAATGGGCCGCTTGAGCACGCCTCGGCGCCCGCCGGGCCGACAAAACATGAGCCTTGCGCCGATTTCGACGGTCCGATGAGCCGGTCGTCACGACTTCCGGAGGGCCCTGCGCCGCCAGGGATCGGTCATCCTGCCTTACACTCTTCGGGGGTTGCCGCGTGGCCTGTGCTGACCGGCCGGCCCGGCTGGAACGCGGCTCGGGCCGGAACAGTCGGCGCAACGCACGGGCAGGATGGCCAGCAGTTCCCGCCAGCGCCCGGAAGAGGCCGTACCGTGGTGGAATTCTGGTGTGATTCCGACCTTCAGGTGTCAAATCGAGGGGATTTCAGGAGTCTGTTCCCGCCTGGCGGGAATTGCTGCAGGATGGCCCGGTGGATGCCGGTCGGTCCCCGCAACCGCAAACCCCACTGGCGAGGAAATGCCGCATGACACGCCGCAGGAGACTTGCGCCCGCCGGACCGGCGAGGCCATGCGACGACGCCGGGAGAGCGATGTGATGCGGACCGATGCCCGGCCGGAGGATGTCGGGCTCTCGGCCCCGCGTCTGGCCCGCATCCGGGAGTGGATGCGGCGCTGGGTGGACT
The DNA here is from genome assembly GCA_965202735.1 of Gammaproteobacteria bacterium. GTDB lineage: Bacteria > Pseudomonadota > Gammaproteobacteria > HK1 > HK1 > HK1. The sequence continues at coordinate 2,947,299 of OZ241844.1, read as the reverse complement.
CGGGGCGGCTCCCCGGCCTGCTCGTGGCCGTCGCGCGCGACGACCGTCTCGCTTGGGCCGACACCTGTGGCTGGTCCGACGTCGCGGCGAGGCGCGCCGTCGAGCCCGACACGATCTACCGCATCTACTCGATGACGAAGCCGATCACCACCGTCGCGGCGCTGATGCTCTACGAGGAAGGCCGCTTCCAGCTCGACGACCCGGTCGCGAAGTTCATCCCCGCATTCGCCGGGACGCAGGTGTTCGAGAGCGGCGACGCCGAGTCCTTCACCACCGTCCCCCTCGCGCGCCCCATCACCGTGCACGACCTCATGGTCCACACCTCGGGGCTCACCTACGGATTCCAGCGCGAGCACGCCGTCGATGCGCTGTATCGCAAGCGCGGGGTCGAGTTCAATGCCAACCTGGAGCCCCTGGCCGGGCTGGTGGAGGCCGCCGCCGCCCAGCCGCTGGTCTTCCAGCCGGGAACGCGCTGGAACTACAGCGTGTCCACCGACGTGCTCGGCCGGCTCGTCGAGATCTGGTCCGGCGTCCCGCTCGACGCGTTCTTCGACGAGCGCATCTTCGCCCCCCTCGGCATGCGCGACACGGGCTTTCATGTCCGCGAAGGTCAGGCGCACCGGCTGGCGTCGAGCTACGTGCGGGCCGGGGACTGCGGGATCGGGCTCGCCGAGCCGGCGGCCGGGAGCCGGTTCCTCGAGCCCGCGGTCACGCTCTCGGGCGGCGGCGGGCTCGTCTCGACCGCGGCGGACTACCTCCGGTTCATGCGGATGCTCCGCGGCCGTGGAGCCCTCGAAGGCGTCCGGATCCTCGGGCGCAAGAGCGTCGAGCTCATGACCATGAACCACCTGCCCGGCGACCTCGCGGACATGGGCCGGCCGCGGTTCGCGGAGATGCCCTTCGCGGGCATCGGCTTCGGGCTCGGAGTGTCGGTGCTGCTCGATCCGGCCAGGGCCCGGATCCTCGGCTCGCCCGGGGAGTATGCGTGGGGAGGCATGGCGAGCACCGCGTTCTGGGTCGATCCGGCCGAGGACCTGATGGTGCTGCTCCTCACCCAGCTCATGCCGTCGTCGGCCTGGCCGATCCGCCGCGAGCTCCGGGTCCTGACGTACCAGGCGCTGCTCTAGGCACCATGGATCGATCCGCCCCGGCCTCGAGCACCGTGGGTCATGTTCGGGGTCCGGGACCCTCTGCAAAACGCTCATGGCCGGGTTGACCATCCCGCCGCATGAAAGGCGCCGGGCCGCAACGCGGCGATGGCCGGAGGCGCGGGGACCCTTCCCGAGGGTACTTTCACGGCGAAAGCCGCATTGAGGAGGGCAGGATCGAGGGAGCGGACGCAGGACACGAGCCTCTTCTTCGTGACGCTTGCACAAAGCCGCATCTGAGGAGGGCGGGACCGAGGCGGGCGGGCCGATCCATGATGCCCGGCCAGCAGGCCTCACTACCGGGCCATCATCCAGGGAGAACGTCATGTCGATTGCAGTCGCGGTACGCAAGGACACACGGATCGTGCTGGCCACGGACAGCCAGACCAACCTCGGCTCCGAGCGGGTGCCGGCCGAGAACCTGTCGGGGCCGAAGTTCATGCGGGTCGGAGAGGCGTACATGGCCGCGACCGGGTGGACGCTCTACTCGAACATCCTCGCGGACGTGCTCGGCCGGCGGCGCGCGGCTCCCCGCCTCGACAGCGAAGTGAACATCTTCAAGTTCTTCACCGGGCTGTGGGGAGACCTGCACGAGCGCTACAACTTCGTCAAGGATCAGGCCGACGACGCGGACTCGCCGTTCGGGAGCCTGGACAGCACCTTTCTCGTGGCGTGCGCGAGCGGGATCTTCGGCGTCGCCTCCGATCTGTCCGTGCTGCGTTACGAGCGCTACTTCGCGATCGGCTCGGGCGCGCCGGTCGCGCTGGGCGCGGTCCATGCGCTGTACGAGTCGGAGCACGACGCCGAGGCGATCGCGCGCGGCGCCGCGAGCGCCGCGATCGACCACGACGTGTACTGCGGCCATCCGATCCATGTCGCGAGCGTGCGCGAGCGGGCCAGGCGCGCGAGCCGACGCGGCGGCTGAGCCGCCGGGTCCGACTGCACCGCGCTCACCCCGGCGCCGACCCTCGCCGGCGGCCACCGGCGGGCGCGCCGCCGTTGCGCTGTCCGCACGGGCCGGCGCGACACCGCGCTGCGGTCACGCGCTCTGCATCACGCGGCGGAAGCGCTCCAGCACCGCCGCGACGACCGTCTCCGGATCCTCGCGCCACCACCGGTTCGAGAGGACCTCCACCTCGTGACGGCCGCGGTAGCCGGCTGCGGTCACGCGCTCTGCATCACGCGGCGGAAGCGCTCCAGCACCGTCGCGACGACCGTCTCCGGATCCTCGCGCCACCACCGGTTCGAGAGGACCTCCACCTCGTGACGGCCGCGGTAGCCGGCTGCGGTCACGCGCCCGGCGAAGCGCCGGAGATCGATCACCCCGTCCCCGGGCATCCCGCGGTCGAAGCGGAGGTCGCGAGTGTCGGGCAGCCAGTCGGACACGTGGTACGCCGCGATGCGGCCCGCCGCCCGCTCGATCTGGGACTCGAGCTCCGGGTCCCACCACACGTTGTACGTGTCGAGGGCAATCCCGACCTCGGGGCCGCCGCCGAGCGCATCGCACCACTCGTTCGCCTGGCGGAGCGTGCAGAGGACGGACCGGGTGGCGCAGACCATCGGGTGCAGCGGCTCCAGCGCGAGCACGATCCCGGCGTCGCGCACGTACGGCAGCAGCTCGGCGAAGCCGTCCAGGGCCCGCCGGCGCGCGGCGTCGATGTCGCGATCGTCCGGGTCCAGCCCGCCGCCGAGTGCGACCAGGCAGCTCGACCCGATGGCGACGGCCTCGTCGACCATGCGCCGGTTGTCGTCGAGCCGCCGCCGCCGGTGCGCATCGTCGCGGGCGGTCAGCATCCCGCCCGCGCAATAGCCGGTCACCGCCATGCCGGCATCGCGGATCGCGCGCGCGGCCCGCTCCGTCCCGACCTCCCGCAGCTTCTCCCACCACACCGCCATCGCGCCGACGCCGGCGCGGGCGTAGCCGTCGGCCGCCTCGGACAGCGACCACTGATCGCGCGTGGTGAGCTGGTTGATCGATAGCCGGCTCAGATCCTGCATCGCCCGCCCGTCCCCTCCGTCAGTACACCGCGCTCGTACCCGGGAGTCGCCCGCCCTTCGCCTTCCCCCGCATCGCCCGTCCGGCTCCTCCGTCAGTACACCGACCGGCCGCCGGTCAGGTCGAACACCCCCCCGGTGGTGAACGTGCACCCCGGACCGCTCAGGAACACGACCATCTCGGCCACCTCCTCGACCCGGCAGAGCCGGCCCATCGGGATCTTCGCCCTGATCTCCTCGATGTACTCCGGGGTCATCTCGCGCAGCAGATCGGTGTCCGCCATCGCCGGAGTGATGCAGTTCACGAGCACCCCGCTGGTGGCGAGCTCCTTGCCGAGCGACTTCGTGAGCGCGATGACCCCCGCCTTGGCGGCCGAGTACGGCCCCGCGTTCGCGTTGCCCTCCTTGCCGGCCACCGAGGCGATGTTCACGATCCGTCCCTCGCCGCGCTCGCGCATGTGCGGGACCACCGAACGGCAGCACAGGAACACCCCGGTGAGATCGACCGCGATCACCCGCCGCCAGTCCTCGATCGGGTATTCCCAGCTCGGCACCGTGGGGCCGTTGACCCCGGCGTTGTTCACGAGCACGTCGATGCGGCCCATGGCCGCGAGGGTATTGCGGGTCGCGGCCTCGACCGACTCCGGATCGCCCACGTCCATGCGTTCGACGTGCGCAGCCGCCTGGTCCGCATCCGGAGCGACGTCCCACGCCACGATGCGGCACCCGTCCCGGCCCATCCGCTCGGCGATGGCGCGCCCGAAACCGCGGGCCGCGCCGGTGATCACGACGACCTTGTCCTGCATCCTCCGCCCTCGTTCAGCGTCCGCCGCCGCCCCGCCGCGACGACCGGTCCGAAACCGCACGCGGTGCCCGCGGCGGCCCCCGCGACCGGGGCACAGGGCAGCTCAGTTGCCCCGCCGGCAGATTTCGACCTGCGGTCGAACCCCTGCTCCTTGCCGGGGCGCCCCACATCCCGCGGCCAGACCACGGTCCGGACGTCTCGAAACACTGCCGATGGACAACGCAAAGCCGCCATCACGACCATCGAATGTTCCTGGCGACCGGCGCAGGAGCATTCGAAAGTCACAGCCCCCGACCGCCCGACCGGGATGTCGCACGGTAGCCGGCGGTCTTTCGGCATCGAAGGCCCGTTTCGAGCGTCTGATGAGCCGCTCGTCACGACTTCCGGAGAGCCCTGACGACCGGCGCCGCATGCTCTCGTTCCCGGCCCGATGTTGGCACAATAGCGCGTCCGCGGAGGACGCGTCATGCCCGAAAGCCCCGTCCCGATCGGCCGCGAGGTGACGTTCACCAAGACCGTCAGCGAGAGCGACGTCTACCTCTATGCCGGCATCACCGGCGACTTCTCGCCGAATCACGTCAACCGGACCTACATGGAGCGCTCCGTGTGGGGACGGCGGATGGCGCACGGCATGCTGCTCGTCGGATTCGTCTCGACCGCCTCCACGATGGCGATCGCCGATACGCGCGGCGACACCGGGGAGACCCCGGTGGCGGTCGGCATGGACCGGCTGCGGTTCCTGAAGCCGGTGTTCATCGGCGACACGGTCACGGTGTCGTACCGCATCGACCGGTTCGACGCGACGAAGCGGCGCACCGTCGCAAGAGCCGAGATCACGAACCAGGACGGCGCGCTCGTGGCGGTCGCGGACCACCTGCTGCAGTGGGTGAGGAACGAATAGCGCACCGCCCCATCCCGGCCGGGGCTGGCTCGCGCCGGCGCGACGCGGCTCCAGAAGCCGACGCGGTGCCGAAGAGAGAGCCACTCCGGCTCGCGCCGGCGCGCCGCGGCTTCGGCAGCCGACACCGTTCCCCCCTCCAGCGCCGTCGCCCGCTCGTCCGCATCGGGGTCCGATCGGGGCTCATGGATCCCCGCCTTCGCGGGAATGACGGCATTTGTGCTTGTCGGCCATTTCTGCAAGAGCGGGAATCCATTTTCGTTCTCGACCACCCATGGCGCAGCTCTTTGTTGCCCGAACTTCCCCGCCGCCTTGTGGATGGAACTGCCATGCTGCGGTTGTCGCCGTGTTGCGACAACGGCTTGCACTTACCCCGATTGCCGTCTCGCGGCGTGAGGAATATTTCCGGCCTTTCGCCACCTGCTGTGATCGCTGATCGGTAGCGGTCCTCCTCGGGACGGGAACTGGCGTACCAGCTCCATCAGCGCACTGACATCCCGAGCTGCATCGCGCTCTGGCGATGTCGTCCTTTCCCGATCGGTCAGATCCTGATCCTTGTTCTTCATGAGCTTCCTCCACATTCAGCTACGTCCGATCAGCTCGACCAATAGCTTTCGCCGACCGATTCGACGAGCTTTCCCGCCGGCGTCGCCGCATTGTTCACTACATAGTTGCATCGAGTGTAAAGGGCCCAAATAATCTTCCATAGATCGTCATTGAGTTCGATCTTTTGTACTTCGAGCCCGCACTCCCTTGCCATCTCCCAACCTATACTTCGACCGTGGTTTTTGGTTTCGTCCGAATCGGTGAATGCTCTCAGTCGACAGCGTATTTCTTCGTCGTCCAATCCTGCCAGCATCTTCAGCTTTGCGCTACTCAGTGCAATGTCCTCACTCAGCTCCTGCGCTTTCCTCATTTCCGAAACATATGCTGCGTCAAATTTGGATAGCTGTTGCAAATATGGCTCAATTCGCGCACTGGGCGAGAGATTGCCTGCTTCTTCGAACAGCCTGTCATAGGTTTTCACTATGGTGTCCGCTGGCACCAACGTCGGTTGGCCCAGGCCGATGTCGTAGGGTACCTGGGGGTCCACCGGACCCAACTCGGAGGTTTGACTCATGAGAATCCGATCCGATCCCAGGCAAACAATTGTCGCTGCCGATTTGGACCGGGCCGGTACGATCGTCTCGAAGTCCCCTCCTGAATAGCTACGACAAACCCTGATCATTCGTTCTGCGGCCAGACCGTCTCCGCCTGGAGCATTCAGAATGAGCGAAATCCCCTTGCTGCAGTCCGAATTTGCCAGTATCTCTTCAACCATGTCCGCGTCCGACTGAACCAGATGGACACTCGGGTCCACAAACGATGCAAAAAAAGAAATAACCGCGCGGCCTTGTCTCAATTCGGCAAGTCGCCGGTATAGCGGCTGCCGCAGTTCGAATGCCTGGTTGCTTTCCTGCAGCACCGCCTGAAAAGTGTGCTGGGTCGAGTTCCGATCATTCGCCATCGAATCAATTGCCCGAGTCTGGCTTCGCTTCCTGCATCAATCGGTGATCTGGCCCGCAATCTGCGCACAGCAAAATCCGTGCCAAGATCGTCGTCCGATCGATCTGCGACTTTGCGCGAGCTAGAGTACAACACCTCGACCACCATGTCGGGAAGTGCTCGTCGGCGAAGCTCCCGATCCACGGCGTGTCGTCACCGAGCCGAGGATGACTTGGCGTTGCGCCCTGCCGATGCTGCGACGTTCCGCTTCGTGCAGGATGCGCTTGGCGAAGGGCACCGGCTCGCGCCACGGCGAGACCCCACAGTGCCTGGCGCACCTTGCGCCGCGCCTACGACGTCTGCTCGGGCACTGCAATCGGCACGCCCCGGTCCATCGACTCGATGATCGCGAGCGTCGTGCCGAGCGTTCGCAGGCCGTCCTCGCCCGACACCCGCGGCGCGTGCTCTCCGCGCACCACCGCGCAGAAGTGACGGAGCTGGTCCTTCAGCGCCGCGCGCGGTCCCGCGGCCAGGGTCCGGGCGCGGATCGCCTCGCGCCAGCTCGGCGCAATACCGTCGTCGTGGCGCCAGAGCTCCAGCCGCGGCAGCGCCAGCGCCCCCTCGGTGCCGAGGAAGCGGTAGCAGTTGCGGCCCGTGGGGGGAACGAGGGGGTTCTCGCCGGTGCCGCACTCCCAGCTCCACGGCGAGGGCGTCGCGTCGGAGGCGACGATGGCGCCGACGGCGCCGCTCGCGAAGCGCAGGGTCACCGCCACCGTATCCTCCACCTCGTGGCCGCGCAGCGCCGAGCCGCCATCGGCGTACACCCGGGCCACGTCGCCGCACAGGTGGCGGAGGAGGTCGACGTCGTGGATCAGGTTGATGAGCGCCGGCCCGCCGCCCGGGCGCAGGCGGCGCCATGCGGCATCGTAGTACGCGTCGTGCTTGCGCATCGCCCACAGGCACTCCACCGCCGCGAGCCGGCCGATCCGGCCGCCCCGGATCGCCTGACGGGCAATGTCGACCGTCGGGTCGAAGCGGCGGTGGTGGCCGACGGCGAGCGGCACGCCGTGCTCCGCCGCCGCGGCGAGGAGGGCGCGACCCGACGCGAGGGTGTCGGCGATCGGCTTCTCCATCAGCACCGGCAGTCCGCGCTCGGCGCACGCGATGCCGACCTCCGCGTGCCGGTCGTTCGGCGTGGCGACGATCGCGCCGTCGAGCGGCTCGCGGGCCAGCAGCTCCCGGTAGTCCCGGTAGAAGCGGGCCCCGTGCCGCTCCGCGACCGCGGCCGCCGCGGCGAGCGGGTCCGCGACCGCGACGATCGCACACGCGGGCTCCTCGTCGGCGAGCGCGAGATGCCGCACGCCGATCCCCCCGGCGCCGAACAGGGCCAGTCGAACCGGTGCCCCCATCGATATCCTCCCTGCGCTCCCGCCGGCACCACCGCCTTGCGCCGCTCCCCGGACCGGGCGCCCGCGGCGCCGGTTCAGGGCTGGACGGCGCGTCCACCCGACCGGAGGAGCACCACGATGGCCGCCAACTGTATCGGCGCGGCAGCAATTCCCGCCAGGCGGGAACATACCCTCGAAATCCCCTCGGTGGGCCGTCCTGGTGGTCGAAATCGCGCCGGAATCCCACCACGGTACGGACTCTCCGGGCGTTGGCGGGAATCGCTGTCGGCGCGGAAGATCGGCGCCCGTCCGGACCGGCGCACGGGCCCCGGACAGTCCGGGGAGGCGGAATCGACCGGCGGGATTGTCCTTCCGGCGCCGCCTGTCTCGACCGTGTCCCGCGGGGAAGTGCGCGGCGGTGTACGTCTCGACGACGGGCCGGGCCGGGCTCAGCGCCGGGCCCCGGCCTCTACATGTATCGTCACGATATCCGTGTCGTGATACTGCTGGTGATGAACGGAGGACGCGAGGTGGCGCAGGAGCCGCAGCGACACCTCCCGTTCCGGCGCATCGCCGGAGGCCTCGCCCATGAGGGCGATCCGGTCCTCCAGGTTCTCCTCGCCGGGCGCCGCGATGAACTCCAGCACCGCAGCGCCGCCCTCCTTGTGGGCGGTGAGCAGCAGGCGCCGCCTGCGTTGCGGCGCGCCCTCCACCGCTGCCTCTTCCTCGCGCCGCAGCAGCGTCAGCATCGCCTCCTCGGCCGCCGCATCCAGGCGGTGGGCCATCGCCTCGTCCCAGCCGCTGCGGGAGGCGAAGGACCGCACGAACTCCCCGATCTCCGGCAGCGACGCGACCTCGAACGGCGCCTGGACGCGGCGTCGGCGCGGCGCCGTCAGCTCGACGAAGAGCGTGAGCAGGATCGCCACCAGCCCGCCCGCCGTCATCCCGTTGTCCAGCAGGCCGCCGGCGATGCCCGAAATCTGCCCGGGAAAGATCACGCCGTTCTGCAGGCCCACCCCCAGCCAGAAGGAGACGCCGGCGATCAGGCCCTTGCGGTAGTCCACCCCGTCCTGGACGACGATCCTCATGCCGACGACGAAGAGCAGGCCCAGCAGCACGGTGATGTAGGACGCGGCGACCGGCGCGGGGATGGCGAGCACCACGGCGAGCGCCTTCGGAACGAAGGCCACCGCGATGAACGCGATCCCGAGCGCGATGCCCACGCCCCGGGCGCCGACCCCGGTGAGCGCCGTCACCGATACGCTGGTCGAATAGGTCGTGTTGGGCACCGTCCCCATCAGGCCGGAGAGCAGGTTGCCCACGCCGTCGGCGCTCACCGCGCCCTGCACCGCGCGAAAGTCCACCGCCCGCGGCTTGCGCCAGGAGACCCGCTGGATGGCGATGCCGTCGCCCACCGTCTCGATGGCGCCGACCAGGGTCACGAATACGAACGCCGGCAGGAGCCCCCAGAAGGTCGGGCCGAAGTCGATATCGAAGCCCGGCCATCCGCCTGCCGGCACCCCCGCCCACGATGCCGCGGCGATGCCCCCGACTTCGTAGAAGCCGAAGTACCCGGCGACCCCGCAGCCGGCGACGATACCGACGACCGGCGCCCAGAGGCGGAGAACTCCCTGCGCCTTCAGGGAGATGCCGCACATGACGAGGATGGTCGCAAGCGCCGCGAGGGGTGCGCCGAACTCCGGGGTACCCTCCGGAACCTGGCTCAGCATGTCGAAGACGATCGGCATGACCGTGACCGGGATCAGCATGATGACCGTGCCCGAGACGGTCGGCGTCAGGATCCGCCGCAGCAGCGAGAGGCGCCACGCGAGCAGGAACTGGAAGAGGGAGGAGATCACCACGAGCGTGGCCAGCATTGCGGGCCCGCCCTGGGCGATGGCCGCCACGCAGATCGCGATGAAGGCGCCGGAGGTGCCCATGGCAAGCACGTAGCCCGCGCCGACCCGCCCGACGCGGACGGCCTGCAGCACCGTGCTGATGCCGCTGACCAGGACGGCCGCGAAGACCGCCCACGTCAGATAGGACTCCGCCGCACCGGCGGCGCGGACGACGATGGCGGGCGTGAGCGCGATACCGGCGATGCACAGGACGGCGAGCTGCAGGCCGAGGCCGGCCGCGAGCGCGACCGGCGGTCTCTCGTCGGGCTCGTAGCGAACGCCGCCCGGCCGAACGGAAGCGCCCGTCATGGTGCCTTTCCTCCCCTCGAAACGCGGCCCGACCTTCGCTCCGGCCTCCGGGTCGAGGCACCGTTGAGGGAGATGTCCGCAGGCGCCGCATCGTACCAGACGAGCGATAGCCGCTCGTGCCCGGCAGGGCGCTGTTTCAGGGCTGCCCGGAAGTCGTGACGAACGGTTCATCGGACGCTCGAGCAGCGCCTCCGGTGTCGAAAGACCGCCGGTCCGTGCGATATTCCGGTCGGGCGGCCAGTGACCACAACTTTATGAATGGTCCTGGCACTGTTTCACGGCAGTGGAGCGGTCCGGTTCCGTAGCACGGGTCGTGTCCCCGGGCGTGGCGACTCGCATCGAGACCGGCTTGCGAGACGCGTGCGTATCGCTTCCCATAGACTTTCCCGTCCGTCACCGGGGATCCCGACATGACCGACGATCGAGTGCGCGAGGCGGGCCGCCGCCTCGCCGACGCATGGATCGCGGCACGGCCGATGGACGACTGCCCCGAGGCGCTCCGCGCGCGCTCGCGCGCCGACGCCCATGCCATCCAGGACGCGATGGCGGCGGCGATCGGCGAGCCGGTCACCGGCTGGAAGCTCGGGGCGACCAGCCCGGCGATGCGCGCCCGGGCCGGACATGACGGCGTGATCATCGGCCGCGTGTTCGAGTCCGTGACCTTCGCCACCCCGGCCGAGCTGTCGATGGCGCGCTTCGCGTCGCTCGGGGCCATCGACATCGTGTTCACCGACTGATGTTCGACTTCTCGCCCGACGAGACCACCCGGCTGCTGCTCGACACCGTGCGCGGGTTCGTGCGCGCCGAGCTCGTCCCGCTCGAAGAGGAGGTGGAGCGCGACGGCGCGCTCGCACCGGAGCGGGCGGCGGCGGTCCTCGCGAGATCCAGGGCGCTCGGGCTCTACGCGATGAACATGCCCGGCGAGCTCGGCGGCGGCGGGCTGAACGCGGTGCAGATCTGCCTGGTCGAGGAGCAGTTCGGACATACCAGGGACATCCTCGTCCGCCGCGCGTTCGGCAACGCCTACGAGGTGCTGCTCGAATGCCGCGGACCCCAGCGCGAGCGGTGGCTCGCGCCGGTGGTGCGGGGCGAGCGGGTGTGCTCGATCGCGATCACCGAGCCGGACGCGGGGTCCGACGCGGGCGCCATCCGCACCCGCGCCACCGCGCACGGCGAGGGCTGGCGGCTGAGCGGCGCGAAGCACTTCGTCAGCGACGGTCTGTTCTCCGACTTCTTCGTCGTCTCCGCCGTGACCGACCCGGACGCCGGCCGGCGCGGGGTCTCGCTGTTCCTGGTCGACAAGGCCATGGACGGAGTGCGGGTCGGGCGCGATCAGCCGATGATGGGGCTCGCCGGCACGAGCCACGTGGAGCTCTTCTTCGACGACGTGGCCCTCGGCCCCGAGTGCCTGCTCGGAGAGCCGGGCCGGGGGCTCGCCCTGATCTACGCCACCCTCGGCCGCATCCGGCTCGCGCACATCGGCGCCCGCGCCCTCGGCCTCTCGCGGCGGCTGCTCGACGCGATGACCGCCTACGCGAACGAGCGCCGGCAGTTCGGGCGGCCGATCGGCGAGTTCCAGCTCGTCCAGCAGATGCTCGCCGACAGCGCGATGGAGATCGCGTCCGCCCGGCTGCTGATGCTGCACACGGCGTGGCGCATCGACCGCGGCGAGCCGGCGCGCGAGGGGGTCTCGATGGTCAAGGTGCAGGCTTCCGAGACCTTGGGCCGGGTCGCGGACCGGGCGGTGCAGATCTTCGGCGGCGCGGGGTACTGCAAGGACCAGCCGATCGAGCGGATCTATCGCGACGCGCGCATCTTCCGGATCTACGACGGCACCTCCGAGATCCACCGCGGCATCGTCGCCCGCGGGCTGCTGTCGCGGGGGGTGGCGCCGGTTCTCCCGGAGTGAGGCCGGCGGTCGTGGCCGGGCCTGCCGGGCGGGCGCGGCGCGGCATGAAGCAGGGACCGGGGGTAATGCATTCCGAATCGGACGGGCAACGATTCCGAATCGGACGGATAATGATTCCGAACTGGACGGAGCACTGTGCCGAACCGGGCGAAACGACGGCCGCCGGCCGCTATCGCGACCAGGACGGCGTCGAGGCCGGCCGGTGTCCACGCGACGGCGTCCGGACCGGCGCACGGGCGCATCGGCCGCTTCCCGCACCCGGGCGTTCACGGCCGCCGCCGGGCCGGACCACCCCGAAGCATGAAAGCCGCCTTGCGGCAAGCTGTTGCACGACATGCTTCACGACAATCGGAGACCCCATGACCGAGCCGACCGACACCGACGGCACGGACCGGCACCCGCCGCCGCTGCGCGGGATCCGGGTCATCGACTACAGCCACTTCCTGGCCGGCCCCTTCCTGTCGCGCTGCCTCGCGGCGATGGGCGCGGAGGTCGTCAAGGTCGAACGCCCCACCGCCGGCGACAGCGGCCGGGCGCACCCGTACTTCATCGACGGGCACAGCGGCTACTTCCTGCAGCAGAACATGGGCAAGCAGGGGTTGTGCGTGAACGTGCGCGACCCGCGCGGACTCGAGCTGATGCATCGGCTGGTCGGCGGCGCGGACGTCTTCGTCGAGAACTACCGTCCGGGCGCCCTCGACCGGCTCGGGCTCGGCTATGCGGACCTCGCGCAGCGCAACCCGCGTCTCGTGTACTGCTCGATCTCCGCCTACGGCCACAGCGGTCCGGACGCCGACCACCCGGGCTTCGGCCTCATCGCCGAGGCGAAGAGCGGCGCGATGGCCATGATCGGGGTCCCGGGGGAGGCGCCGCCGCTGTTCCGGATCGCGCTCGCCGACATGTACACCGGCATCCACGGGGTGGCCGCGGTCAACGCGGCGCTGCTCGGACGGATGACGAGCGGGCGCGGCCAGCACATCGACCTCGCGCTCTACGACTGCATGGTCTCCATCCACGAGTACGCGGTGCAGTGCTACACGCTGAGCGGCGGCGCGGAGGTCCCGGTGCAGACCGGCCACGACCTGCCCGAGTCCACCGTGTACGGCGTGTTCCCGGGGCGCGACGGCGACCTCGTGATCACCGCCCAGACCGACGCCCTGTGGCTGCGGCTCGCACAGCTCGTCGGGGGGAATGCGCTCGCCGCGGACGCCCGCTTCCACGGCCCCGAGGGCCGCAACGCCCACCGGGAAGAGATCCTGGCGGCGGTCCGGGCGTGGACGATGGGGCAGCCCTCGGTGCGGGCGTGCCTCGACGCCCTGGAGGCGGTGGGGGTGCCGAGCGCGAAGGTGCAGGGGATCGACGAGGTGCTCGCGGACCCGCAGGTCCGGGCCCGGGGGATGGTGATCGAGCAGGACCATCCCGCGCTCGGACGGATCCGGATGCCGAACCTGCCGTTCCGCTTCTCCGGCTACGAGCCCCCGGTGCCCGCGGTCGCGCCTTCGATCGGGGAGCACAACCGGAGCATCGCGGCCTCGCTCGGCTACTCGGGCGAGGAGATCGCGTCGATGATCGCCGATGGCGTGCTGTATCAGGAAGACGGCGCCGCCGGCATGAAGGGGAGCGGAGCCCGATGCCCATGACCCGGACCCGGCTGGACTGGCGTGGCGACGCGCCGCTTCCCCCCGCCCTCGCCGCGACCGCCCGCGACCGCCTCGCCGCGCTCGCATCGGGCGGCGCCGGCGTCGCCCCCGGCGCGCTCCCGGGCGACGCGGCCCGGGTCCTCGCCTGCTCCGACTTCGTCTTCTCGAGCTGCGCGCGGCATCCGGCGATGCTCGCCGATCTCGTCTCGAGCGGGGACCTCGCGGCGCCGTACTCCGCGGCCCCGACCGCAGGCGCCGAGCGGCCGTCGCTGCGGGAACGGGCCGAGGCGGCGGCCGGCGCCGCCGACACCATCGAGGCCCTGATGGCGAGCCTGCGGCGCCTGCGGCGCCGGGAGATGGTGCGCGTCGCATGGCGCGACCTCGGCGGCCTCGCCGACTTCGAAGAGACCGTGGGCGACACCTCGGACCTCGCCGACGCGATCATCGCCGCGAGCGTCGACCGGCTCCACGAGTGGCAGTGCGCCGACCTCGGCACCCCGATGGGGCGCTCCGCGGAGCCCCAGCAGCTCGTGGTCCTGGCGCTCGGCAAGCTCGGCGCCAGCGAGCTGAACTTCTCCTCCGACATCGACCTCATCTTCACCTTCCCCGAGAACGGACGGACCGAGGGCGGCCGGCGCAGCGTCGACAACGACCGCTTCTTCCTCCAGCTCGCGCGCAAGCTGATGAAGGTGCTCGGCGAGCCGACCGCGGACGGCTTCGTCTACCGCGTCGACATGCGGCTGCGCCCGTTCGGCACCCAGGGGCCGCTGGTGCTGAGCTTCGATGCGCTGGAGGAGTACTACCAGACCCACGGCCGCGACTGGGAACGCTACGCGCTCATCCGCGCCCGCGCGGTCAGCGGCGACCTGGTGCTGGCGGCGGAGCTGCTGGAGCGGCTGCGCCCGTTCGTGTACCGGCGCTACATCGACTTCGGCACGTTGCAGTCGCTGCGCTCGCTGAAGGCGGTGATGGAGCAGGAGGTGGCCCGCAAGGGCATGGAGCGCAGCGTGAAGCACGGTCCCGGCGGGATCCGGGAAGTCGAGTTCACCGCGCAGGCGTTCCAGATGGTGCGGGGCGGGCGCACGCCGGCGCTGCGCTACCGGCGCCTGCTCACGGTGCTGGAGCGTCTCGGGGGGCTCGGGCTGCTCCCCGCCCATGCGGTGGAGTCGCTCGGCGCCGCGTACCGGTTCCTGCGCGCGGCCGAGCACCGGCTGCAGCAGGTCGACGACCGGCAGGAGCACATGCTGCCGGTGGACGAGCCGGGGCGCGCGCGCATCGCCGCGGCCATGGGCTGCGCGAGCTGGGACGCGTTCTCCGAGCGGCTCGCACGGCACCGCCGCAACGTCGACGAGCAGTTCGCGCAGGTGTTCGGCGAGGAGCGCGGCGCCGAGGCCGCGGGCGATCCGCTCGGAGCCCTGCTCGCCGACACCACCGACGAAGCGACCGGCGTGGCCCTGCTGGAGGAGGCGGGGTTCCCCGACCCGCGCGAAGCGTGGTCGGTTCTCGCGCGGCGCCGCGCATCCAGCGCCCTCAGGATGCCGGATGCGCTCGCGCACGAGAGGCTGGCCCGCCTCCTGCCCGACCTGATGCGCGCCATCGCCGCGCAGGATGATGCGCCGACGACCCTGGACCGCGTGCTGTCGGTGGTCGAGTCGGTCACGAAACGCAGCGTCTATCTCGCGTTGCTCGCGGAGCGTGCGGTGGCGCTGTCGCAGCTCGTGCAGCTCTGCGCGGCGAGCCCCTGGATCGCCCAGCTTCTCGGGCGGCATCCGGTGCTGTTCGACGAGCTGCTTGACCCGCGCACCCTCTACGCGCCGCTCGATCCCGGCGCGCTCGACCGGGACATCGCCGAGCGCCTCCACGCCCTCGACGACCCGGACCGGGAGCACGAGATGGACTGCCTGCGCCAGTCGAAGCAGGCCAACGTCCTGCGGGTGGCGGCGGCGGACGTCTCGCGCCGGATCCCGCTGATGGTGGTGAGCGATCACCTCACCTGGATCGCGGAGGCGATCCTGCGCGCGGCGCTCGCGATCGCATGGCGCGACATCACCGCCCGCCACGGACGGCCGGCGTCGATGCCCGAGGACGCGGCCTTCGCGCCCTACGCGGTCATCGCCTACGGGAAGCTCGGCGGCATCGAGCTCGGCTACGGCTCCGACCTCGACCTCGTCTTCGTGCACGACGACGACCCCTGCGGGACGACCACCGGACCGAAGCCCATCGATCTCGCCACCTTCTACGCCCGCCTCACCCAGCGGCTCATCCACACCCTGACCGCCCTGACCCCGCAGGGCGCGCTCTACGAGGTGGACCCGCGACTGCGCCCGGACGGCTCGAAGGGGGTGCTCGTCAATGCCCTCGACGGCCTCGGCGAGTACCTGCGGGAGAAGGCCTGGACGTGGGAGCACCAGGCGCTGGTGCGGGCCCGCGCGGTGGCGGGCGACCCGGAGCTGGGATGCCGGTTCGCGGACCTCCGCCGCGACATCCTGCTCCGCGACCGGGACGGGGATACGCTGCGCGACGAGGTGCGGTCCATGCGCGAGCGCATGCGCAGCGAGCTCGGCTCGCAGCGCGCCGGCCGGTTCGACCTGAAGCAGGACCCCGGCGGGGTCGCCGACATCGAGTTCATGGTGCAGTACGGCACGCTGCGCTGGGCCTCGAAGCTCGGCGCCCACCTCGACTTCACCGACAACATCCGCCTGCTGGAGGGGTTCGGGCGGGCGGGACTGATGCCGGAGGAAGACGTCGCCCTGCTCTCGGACGCGTACCGCGCCTTCCGGGGCCGCATCCACCAGCTCTCGCTGCAGGACTCGCGGGGCGTGGTGGGTGACGAGGAGCTCACCGGGCCCCGGGAGGCGGTGATCGCGATCTGGAACCGGTTGATGGTGGCGTGACGCCGGGGGAGGGCCGGACGGGTACGGCGCTCTTCGACCACCGGACGGATGTGCCGCCGCCGCCCTATAATCGCCGTCGAGCCCCCCGTTACCAGGGTCACGCGGGAGGAGTCGCCTTGAAGCAGCGCACGGCCGGAGCACGCGGCCTCGTCGAGCCCAACGCGGAGAACCGGTACGCGGTCACCCGCGCCGACCTGCCGCTGAGCTGTCCGATGCCGGACATGTCCCTGTGGAACTCGCACCCGAAGGTCTACCTGCCGATCGAGGACAGGGGCACGGTGAAGTGCCCGTACTGCGGGGCGGACTACGTGCTCGAGGAATCATGACGCCCGGGGCGCACACGCGCCGGACGCGCAGCGGCGGACGTGCATCGGCGGCCGCGAACGCAACGGCGGCCCGCCGCGGGCGCGGGCTCCCCGACGACGGACGCGACACATGAACGCGGCCACCGCCGACAGCAAGGCGATCTACCTGCGGCTGCTGCGCCGAGTGGTGCCGTACTGGCGGGTGTTCGCGCTGGGGGCGGGCATGATGATCGTGCTCGGGCTGACCGAGCCCGCGTTCCCCGCCATCCTCGAAATGGTCGTGAGCAGCTTCGAGGAGCAGACCCTCGGAGCCGTGCCCATGCACGCCGCGCTCTTCCTCGGCGTGTTCCTGGTGCGGGGGGCTTCCTCCTTCCTCTCCGCGTTCGCGCTCGAATCGGTGGCGGCGCGCCTCGTCCTCGACCTCCGCCGGGACATGTTCGACCGGCTGATGCGCATCCCGGCGCCGGTCTGCGACGACGTCGCCTCCGGAACCCTCATCTCCAGGGTCACCTACGATGCGCAGCAGGTGACCGATGCGGCCACGCGCGCGGTGACGGTGCTGGTGCGCGACTCGGTCGCGGTGCTCGGCCTGCTCGGGTGGATGCTGTGGATCGACTGGAAGCTCACCCTCATCGCCCTGGTCACCGCCCCGGTGGTGATGGCGACCGTGGTCCACTTCAGCCGCCGGCTGCGCCGCATGGCCCACGGGATGCAGCAGACGATGGGGGACGTGACCCACGTGCTGCAGGAGAGCATCGAGGGCCACAAGGTGGTCAAGGTCTTCTCCGGGCAGGACTACGAGACGCGGCGGTTCGCCGATGCCGCGAACCGGGTGCGGCGCTTCCAGGTGAAGTTCGCCGCGTCCGCCGCCGCCACGGCGCCGATCGCGCAGATGGTGACGGCCATCGCGCTCGCGGTCATCCTGCTCCTGTGCGCGCGGCGGTTCGAGGCCGGCGCCATCGCCATCAGCGACTTCGTGAGCTTCTTCACCGCGATGGCCCTGCTGTTCTCGCCCATCAAGCGCCTGACCCGCGTGAACGCCCTGATCCAGCGCGGGATCGCCGCCGCCGCGAGCGTCTTCGCCATGATCGACGCGGCGGTGGAGACCGATTCCGGCTCGGTCCGCATCCGGCGCGCCGAGGGGCGGATCGAGCTCGATGCGGTCACGTTCCGCTACCGCGACGATACGAGCCCGGTGCTCGACGCCCTGTCCCTCACCATCGAGCCGGGGGAGACGGTGGCCCTCGTCGGGCCGTCGGGGAGCGGCAAGACCACCATCGCCGGGCTGATCCCCCGGTTCCACGACCCCGACGGCGGCCGCGTCCGGCTCGACGGGGTCGACCTGCGCGACATCACGCTGGAGTCGCTCCGCGCCAACGTGGCGCTCGTCAGCCAGGACATCGTGCTGTTCGACGACACGGTGGCGGCCAACATCGCCTACGGCGCGGCCGGCGATGCCCCGCGCGAGGCGATCGTGGAGGCGGCGCGCGCCGCCCACGCGCTGGAGTTCATCGGGGCGATGCCGCGGGGGATGGACACCGTGATCGGGGAGCGGGGGGTGAAGCTCTCGGGCGGCCAGCGCCAGCGGCTCGCCATCGCCCGCGCGGTGCTGAAGGATGCGCCGATCCTCATCCTGGACGAGGCGACCTCCTCGCTCGACAGCGGGTCCGAGCGCCACATCCAGGAGGCGGTGGAGACGCTGCGCGCGGGCCGCACCACACTCGTGATCGCGCACCGGCTGTCGACCATCGTGGGCGCCGACCGCATCGTGGTGATGGAGCAGGGCCGCATCGCGGATGCCGGCACCCACGCGGAGCTGATGGCGCGCAACGGGCTCTACGCGGGGCTGTACCGGTTCCAGTTCTCGCGCCGAGACGCGCCGTTGCGGTCGGCGAGCAATCAGTGAGCACGGTGCGCGGCGCCGGCGGGCGGGGGTTCGGGGCGGCGGCGGCGGGATGGTGACGGCGTGATGGACGTCGGCGGCGAGACGGCGCTGTCGGGGCCGGGGGCCGGGACAGCGTCGTGCGAGACAACGTCATGAGGGCGTGACGTGTCGATGCGGATCGTCCTCATCAGCCTCGAGCGCGCGACGCAACGGCGCCGGCGCATGGCCGAGGAGTTCGCCCGGGTCGGCCTCGACTACGAGATCCGGGCCGCCGTGGATGCCAGGACGCTCACCGACGAGGACCGGGCATTCGTGGACCACGCGGCGCGGGAACAGCTCGGCCTTCATCCGGTTCCCGACGGGTCGCTGGCCTGCACCCTGAGCGAACGGGCTGCGATGCACGATCTCGCGACGAACGGACCGGAGTCGATCGCCGTGTTCGAGGACGATGCACGGTTCGATGCCGAGCTCCCGGCGGTCCTGCAGGCGCTGGAGCGCCAGACGCACCGGTTCGACATCGTGAAGCTGGCGCGACGCAACCTGCGCAGACCCTTCATTCCGTCGATGTCCCTGCCCACGGGCCATCGGCTGGGCCGGGTTCGCTTCTCGGATTTCGGATCGGAAGGCTACGTCATCACCCGTGTAGCGGCACGGCTCCTGCTCGAACGCATCCCCCGGATGGTCCGCGACCTGGACCACGAGCTGTCCTACTTCTGGGAGAACGGCCTCAACGTCCTCTATCTCGACCCTCCGGTTGTCCGAGAAGACCCCGGGTATGGCGAGTACGGCTCCCAGATACAGGAGACTCGGAGCGCGGAACGTCTGGCGCACCGGCGCGAGCGGCTCCGCCGGCCGGCCATACTGGCACGGCGTGTCAAGGCGGTCATTGCCAACGATTTGCGACGGCGCGTGGCGTTCAGATGGTTGATGCGATCCGACCGGGCCGATGCGCTCGCCCGTTCCGAGTAGTCCCTTCTTCGTCCCTACAGGCAACGTTCCCGCAAACAGCCAGAATTTCCATTGGGCGATACCACGAAGAATCAAGTGAGGAACAAGTGAACAAGCTCCTGAAATACAGGCTGCTGCGCCATCTCCCCGGACCGATCGGGCACCGCCACGCATGCAAGTACATGGTCAGGACGAATGGATTCGAGGAGACGGTACGTCGTTGTCGTGGGACGACATGCATCGATCTGGGCGCCAACTTGGGCGTGTACACAAGAATGATGGCTTCGCACGCCAAGCGGGTAATCGCCTTCGAGCCCGATCCGTGGACCTTATCGCAGCTTCGGGCGAACGTCTCCGATCTCGACAACGTAAGAATCGAGGATGTTGCGGCCGGGACGAGCGAGGAGTCCGTACATCTTTACCGGCACGCGAGATTCGAAGAAGATCCCATCTCGCGTTCGGAAGCGAGCTCTGTCATTGCCACCAAGGGCGACGTCGCCAGTGAGGCCGTGTTCGAGATCAAACAGGTCGACTTCGTCCGATATCTTGAGGATCTCGACGACGACGTGGGTATACTGAAAATCGACATCGAAGGAGCCGAGGTTGCACTGCTAGAGGCCCTGTTCGATAGACCCGATCTCATGGAGCGCATCAGCTATATATTCGCAGAAACTCACGAAAGGATGATACCCGGCCACAAGTCGCGGGTAAAAGAACTTCGTGCAAGGGCTCGCCGATTCGTGCGTCCCTTCGTCAATCTCTATTGGCATTAGGTCTCCAATTGAGCTATTGAAACGGCAGTCCGCAGCTGTAGCCATGAACAGGTTCTGGACCGTCGAGTCATTCAGAATCCGATCGCGTTTTGTGTTTCTAGAGCATCATCGAAAGATTCGAACGATCGGGATTTCCGATAGAGAAAAGATCCGTTATTCTCCATCATGGTACGCAGCAGTTCAATCAGAAGGCGGTAGTCGCTGGAATCGAGAAAGTGATCATTGTTATGCAGCGCCATCCGAATCTTGCGTCCAAGAGAACCCGAAAATCGAAAATGCTGGATTGGCAGAAGATAGCGCGTCGACGCGATGATATTAGTCCTGTGAGGAGTAATGAAGTAGCTGTCATCCCTCCATTTCAGTAGCGCGGGTTTCCATATTACGTTGTAGCGAGGTGGTCGAAGACTGAGCCCCAGTTTCCTTCCTATCTTATGACACTGCCACACAAGATTCCGTTGCTTGACCCCCACATCGGGATACAGCCTGTCTACGCCATACTCTAAATAGAGTCTCGCTCGTGCTCCAGGGTAGATCGTTTTTGGAGGACGGTGGTCCCGACGCAGACGGAGATGTTGCTCTCCGTCGAAATACCAAGTTGTGGAAATGTCCAACCGTGGAGAGTGCTCATGTTCGGTGAAGATCGCGATATCCTTGGGATATACGTCAAGCATGACTGCCCAGAGCGCACGCACGCCTTGCTGGTCGAGTTCGGTAGTCAAGTCCGGGAATGTCATTCCACAAGGAAGGTGAATGAATTCATCCAGATCCACCTGAAGCGCCCATCGATCCGGCGCAAATGAATCATGCAAAATGGATCGCCAAAGAAATTCGATACGGGAATCCATTACCGGACCGGAAATCGCAGGAGGTAGTTCGACCTTCTGCCCGAGGTTATAATCACTTTGCACAACAACCGTATCAGGCTGTTGAAGAAGGTACTCAAACGATCCATCGTCCGAACGGTCGTCAAGAATGACAAACCTTTCGACTCCCAATCCGCGGTAGTGTGCGAGAAACGCCGGCAGGAAATACATCTCATTCCTGAGTAATGCCAACAACGTGAAACCCGATGGATCAACATCAGCCCCACACATGATGCGTAGATCATTGTGCTCTTGCCGCAGGGATATATATGCCTTTGTCAGCGTGGATCTATTCATTTCCTCCGCCTAGCCAGCATGGCACGCTCCGTTGGGAGCGAAACCGAATGCGTTTCACTGAAATGAGACGTGAACGGCTCAAGATGGCCGACTAGATGCAGCACGCCGGACGCGAAAGATCGAATGGGCGCGGGCGGTCCGAAGCGTGGATACACGTACCCGGCAACCTCGATGGGAGAAGCAGAAGTCGTCGACGCGATCATGCGAAATGAATCCGCCTTCAATATCCCCGGCCGTGCCGTCAGCTATCGCCTTAGATAGGAAGCGGGCGATTCGCTGCGTGAGGCTCCGGTTGGTTCCGGTTCCTTCGCCGCCCAAAGGAAGTGTGCGGACAAGATCGTGATTCGGATACTCCTCGGCAAAGCGTATGGCGATCTGATACGCCGACATGAACGGGCGGCCGAGATGGTGATCGGCTTCGTACTCTGGACAGCTCGCCAGAATCCGACGCAGATGATCGACATTGAAATCGCGTCTCATCGGGATGTCGGCCAAGGTTCCTGTGAGTGAGGCGCAGTCTACCCCAACAGCGTGCGGGAGTGGCCACCCACGGTGCAGCGCGAGACGTTCGAGGTGACGGTGCGCGAGGCCAGCGTCGAGGTGCCGGAGGCGGCGCGCGGTGGTGGTGCCGATGCGCGGCGGATAAGGCGAGGCGGGTTGTACGACGGCAGGGCTTTCGTTCTCGATGCGGTGTTCAATGAATACGCCGACAGCGATTCTCGCCAACGCCCGGAGAGGCCGTACCGTGGTGAGATTCCGGCGCAATTTCGACCCTCGGGACGCCGAGTCGAGGGGATTTCAGGGGCCTGTTCCCGCCCGGCGGGTATTGCTGATACGCCGACAGCAATTCTCGCCGACGCGCGGAGAGGCCGTGCCGCAGGGGGATTCCGGCGCGATTTCGACCACCGGAGCGCCCGGGCGGGGGGATTTCGAGGACATGTTCCCGGCTGGCGGGAATTGCTGATACGCCGGCATCCGCCCTGCAATCGGTACTGCCATCGGGTAAGGTGACAGTCCATGTGCGAGCATGCATTCATTCGCGGGCGGGAAGCCGTCCCTGCTACACACGCCGGCCATGACGACCCTTCCCCGACGACGCGCGGGGGCGAAGGATGAGCGCCGCCACGCCAGCGCGCCGCAGCGCACTCGCAGCACCCCGCCGGGCGACCTATCAGGATGTGCTCGACGCGCCGGCGCATCGGGTCGCCGAAGTCGTCGACGGAGCGCTCCACACTCATCCGCGTCCGGCACCGCTGCATGCGCGGGCGGGCTCGGGGCTTGGGGTGAAGATCGGTGGACCGTTCGATTACGACACCGACGGCCCGGGCGGGTGGTGGATCCTCGACGAGCCGGAGCTGCACCTCGACGAGGACATCCTGGTGCCGGACCTTGCGGGCTGGCGCCGGGAGCGGATGGCGGCGCTCCCCGACACGGCGTACTTCACCCTCGCGCCGGACTGGGTGTGCGAGGTGCTCTCGGCCTCGACCCGCAAGCACGATCTGTGCGGCAAGCGCCCCGTCTACGCCCGCGAGGGCGTCGCGTACCTGTGGCTCGTGGACCCGGTGGACCGGATCCTCGAGGCGTTCGAGCTGCGCGGTGGGCAATGGGCGCTGGTCGCGACCGCGGCCGACGACGATCCAGTGAGCATCCGTCCCTTCGACGCGATCACCTTCAGTCTCGGCGCCCTCTGGCCCTGACGTCCATGACGCTGGCGACCCCGCGTAGCAGCTACGGAAGCACCCAGATCGGCCGCGGGTCCACCTCTCCAGAGCAACCCCGCAATTTCAAGCATCCGAAATTGCACACCCGAGATGTATAAACAATCGTTCGCAAAAATAGCACCGCTTTCGCACAACTCCTGGGGTAACTACTCACCCGATCTTAGGAGGTGTCCGAAGGATTCGTAGAGCGCGAAGCGGCCGCTTCGCCCAAGGGACGCCAAGCGGCTTCGTAGGTCGGTCGTTGACAGCATAGGAACGCGGCACTATGGTACGGCTCCCATACAGGGGGATGGGAGCACGACGCGGGTGGGCTACTTCGGCTCGAAGGCGACCTCTGGGCTGTGTCAGCCGCTGATTGCGATGATGCCGCCGCACCACACCTACATCGAGACCCATCTCGGTGGGGGTGCCATCATGCGGCGCAAGCCCGCGGCGCTGCGCAACATCGGCATCGATCTGGATGCGCGCGCGCTCGATGCGTTCGAGTGCGAGTACCGCGTCGAGCTCGTGCACGGCTGTGCCCACCGCTATCTGGCCGAGTTCGCGTTCGAGGGCTCGGAACTCGTCTACTGCGACCCGCCGTATCTGAAGCGCACCCGCAGCTCCAAGCGCCGCTACCGGTTCGACTACGATGAGACGGACCATGTGGAGTTGCTCGGGCTGCTCGCGGCGCTCCCCTGTCAGGTGATGGTCTCGGGCTATCCCTCGACGCTTTATGACGAGCGGCTGGAAGGGTGGCGCAGCGTCGAGTGGCAGGTGATGAACCAGGGCGGGGTGCGCACCGAGAAGCTGTGGTTCAACTTCGCGCCTGAGCGGCTGCACTGGGCACGCTACGCGGGGCGCAACTTCACCGACCGCCAGCGCATCAAGCGCAAGGCCGAGAGCTGGGCCCGGCGCTACGCGGCGCTGCCTCATCCCGAGCGCCTCGCGGTGCTCGGCGCGATGATGGCGGTCGAGGCCGAGCGGTAGGGGTCACCGATGGCCACGGTCAACAAGGCGTCGCTGCGCGCGGAGTTCGATGCGCTCAAGGGGCAGTTCGAGTCGCTGTGTGCCGCGGGCAAGATGCACGAGGACAGCCGCGCCCTGTTCAAGGCTCTGCTGATGCTGTTCGAGCTGCTGATGGCGGTGTTCATGGAAAAGCACACGCCGAAGAGCAGCGCCAACTCAAGTCTCCCCGCCTCCCAGAGCCCCGATGACGCCACCACCCGCACCCGCCCCGGCGCCAAGGGCAAAGGACCCGCATCGAACGAGGCGCGCGCTGCAAACACTCGCACCCGGACCTACGTCACCGAGCTGCGCGTCGATGCGTGCGCGCGCTGCGGCGAAGACCTCACCGACACCGCCTGCACAGGCCACGAGCGCCGCTCCCTCGCCGACATCGTGTTCGAGAAGGTCGTGCGTCACGCCGACGCCGAAATCAAGCACTGCGCGCGCTGCCACACCGAGACCCGGGCGCGCTTCCCCCGCGAACTCCCCGGCCCGCTGCAGTACGGCCCCGGCGTCAAGGCCTACGTCGTGCACCTGCTCGTCGCCCAGATGCTCTCGCTCAAGCGCGTCGCCCAATCGATGCACGCCCTCATCGGCCAGCTCCTGTCCGAGGCGACGCTGCTCGGCTACGTTGCCCAGCTCCATCAGGCGCTCGCCGAGTGGGAGAATCAAGCCCTCGAGCGCCTCCTCCTCGCACCGGCGATGCACGTCGACGAGACCTCGTTGCGTGTGGACCGAAAGAATCACTGGATTCACGTCTACTCCGCCGGGACGCTCACCGTGAAACGCCTCCATCCCAAGCGCGGATGCGAGGCCATCGAGGCCATCGGCATCATCCCGCGCTACGGGGGCGTGGCGGTCCACGACTGCTGGGCCTCGTACTTGAGCTACGCGCACTGCGACCACGCACTATGCGGGGCACACCTCCTGCGCGAGCTCACCTTCATCGTCGATGCTCACGACTACGCTTGGGCCAAGCGCATGAAGCGCCTGCTCCTCGACGCCTGCCACCACGTCGCCAAACGCGACGAGAAAACGCTTACCGAAAGCGAGTACAAGGCCGTACAGAAACGCTACCGCACCATCCTCACCCAGGGGGAACGCGAGCTTCCACCGATTCCCCCTCGACAAAAGGGGCAGCGTGGCAAAGTGGCCAAGTCCGATGCACACAATCTGTGGGACCGATTGAAAAAGCACGAGAGCGCCGTGCTACGCTTCGCCAAGCACCCCGCCGTCGCGTTCACCAACAATCGCGCGGAACGTGACCTGCGGATGAGCAAGGTCAAGCAGAAGGTCTCCGGATGCTTCCGCACCCGAAAGTACGCCGAAGCGTACTGCCGAATCTCAAGCTATCTCCAGTCCATGGCGAACCAAGGATACAATCCCCTGGTCGCCATTCAGATCGCTCTCGCCGGGCGCGCTGTCGATAACTTGCCCGAGTAGTTACCTCCTGGGTCAATTCTCCTGAGCAAGCTACTACCATGTCGGATCTTCTGGTACTTGCCCTTTCTGGTTCTGACCGTAGCCCGGGCAAGGGCATTGGCGATTTCAATCACGGGAATCGTTTCCAGATCGTCCGACTTTGGAATCACGTTCCGAAGAAAGCCCTCCTCCTCATAATAACTGACCAATGCATCTACATCCGCAACGATCCATGTTTCCATGGTCTGGGTCATCAAGTGAATCCAGTCGTCTTCCGTCCTGTCCAGATTCCACCCGTCTCGCTCATTCAAGTGCGCGTGAGGCATTCGCCTTCGAGCTACCGGCCCTTCTGCATCGACCAACAGCACAACAAGGGAATAATCAGCGGAGTTCTGTGCATTTTTATACGCACGGAACGTTTGTTCACGGCTTCCGCAGCATACAAGCTTCCAATTCCATGACTTTTCCCGAGCTGCATCCTTTAATTCACCCAGAAACGCATCCATGCCCTGTCGGAGAGTGCTCTTGGTATCCCGACTCGCCCCTCCGCCCTCCATATAGATAGCTACTCCACTCACGGATTGGCTCCGAGCTCACCCATACGCCACAAATCACCCAATCCATAATCGTTCAACCAATGAGACAATTTGTTGCTGTCCAGTCGACGCAGTGTCGTACCAGCACCCGGACGCTCGCACGCAATGACAGCCTCCGGCACATTTGTCAGTGCAGAGACAAGCGCTTCAGAATGAGTCGTGACAATGAGCTGCATTCGTTCGGACGCCTCGATCAATAGCTCTCCAATCAGAGCCACAGCATCGGGGTGCATTCCAAGCTCCGGTTCCTCAATGCACACGAGCGGCGGCGGCTCGGGAGCTAATAGAGTCGCAAGAATGGCAATGAATCGTATAGTACCGTCGGAAAGCCGGGTCGATGGTATTGCAGATCTGAAATCTGGTTCGTGCAAATAGAATTGAACCGTACCTCCCGAAATCCTGGTCGACATCCTTTCGAATCGGAGAAAGAATCGCTTCAACAAGCTGTTGAATCGATACGGATCTCGATGTTCGATTTCGTTGAGAAGCAACGCCAGATTGCGGTTGTCCGATAGTAACCGGTTTTCGGGTAGATCCGCAGGCTGAGGCCGTCGCAAGGGAGCATAGCGCCCAAAGGTCCAGTCCCGGAATGTCTGAATTTGCGCGAAGTGCCGTCCGATCCAGGTCACCTCCGGATAAAATTCTGGCTCCTTGCGTTGTGCCAGAACAGATTGGTCGGGCAATAGATCGTCTCGTTGGAGATGTCTTTCCGCCCTTCCACTACCATAACTGTTCTGACTATAGTCGTCCTGCACCTTTTCCTTGACATTAATAACCGGACGTCCTCGTTGGAAACGATAATAGAAATAGGGATCAGTGTATCCGAGATCAGGTTCCACTTCTTCAATCGCCTCGTCGAGTACCTCAACCCGATTTTTCGCTGAGGTGAATTCGAGGCGATAACGCAACGGGCGACTGGTCGGCGTCTTCAGGCCGGTACTCGGATCTCCGGTTTGTATGTCGATCATTGCCAACTTTTGCCGAGCATCGCCTTTCCACAGCCACTCCGTCGCCCCACCACCATCGCGAATTTCTGCTGCAAAATCCGTGGGTGTGGCGCGCAGTAGCTCAAAAGTCTCAAGGACATTCGATTTTCCTGACCCATTGGGGCCGATCAACACGTTTAATGGCTGCAAATCAATCGGGTCCATGTCATCAGGAAAAGACAGAAGGCCGTTCATCCCAAGTCTTCGAATGAACATCATTGGATGTCTCCTCGGCTCAGCGGGATCATGGTATGATTGTATCTATCAGAACTTTCATGTCCGGGTTGACCACCCCGCCGCCTAAACGGCACCGGACCACAACGCGGCGATTCCCGGGGGCGCGGGTACCCTTCCCGAGTGCGTTTTTCGAGCAATCCGGTGGCGATGAACCTGTCCTCGCCGTAGTCCCGCGGGTCGTCCTCGGCCGGGTTATGTTCACACGACTGCGCGTCAGCTCCGACACTCCTCCCCGACGCCCCGCACCGATTCCGCGCGGGCGAGAAACGCCTCCGCCGTCTCGCACCGCACCAGCCACTCGCCCACCTCCGCCAGCCGCTCGGGGTCCGTGACTTCGGCCAGCACCGACGACAGACGCGCGGCGGCCTCCGCCCCGAACCGCAACCCCGCCATGCGCTCCAGCAGCGCCCGCTCCTGCTCGAGGCCCTCCCTCAACCCCTGCGCCCGGCCCTCTCGAACCCACTGCTTCGGCCACTCGCTCACCCGCCGCTCCACCTCCGTCATCCTCATCTCCTCCAGCGTCATCCCCGCCCCGAGCGCCTCGCCCGCCGGCATCAGACGCTCCGCAATCCGACCCACCCAGTCCGTGAACGCCCGCCGCAGCTCCCCATCCTCCGGGCGCCCCAGCCACTCCCGCAGCCGGTCCACCACCCACACCAGCTCCGCGGGCGAGGCAATCCTCTCCAGCCGAATCACCGCCGTCACCAGGTTCGGCTCCGGCAAATCCTCCTCGCCCACCTGGTGCGCGTCAACCACACAGTAGCGCTGCGACGGCCGGTACGCTTCGAGCGCCGACACCGCCGGCTCGACCAGCGCCGCGAGCTCCCGCGCCGCGCTCCACCGGGTCGTGCCGGTGTACAGCACCACCGGAAGCACCCCCGGCAGCCGCCGCCCGGCCCCCGGCACCGGCGCGTCGTTGCGCACCACCTCCTGATACAGCAGCCCCGTATAGACCAGGATACGCAACGCCATCAGCGGGTCGGCGCGCGACTGAAACTCCAGCATCAGCAGCACGGGGCGTCCGTCGCCAAGGCGCACCGCCCACACGGTGTCGCCCACCCGTTTGCGCAGCGCGTCGCTGACGTACTCCGCCGGGAGCTTGCGCAGGGTCGAGAAGTCGAGCGAGTGCGCCCACTCGCGCGCGGCGAACCCGCGCATCAGGTCCTCGACCATGCGCGGGAAGGCGAAGAGCCTCTTGTAGGTCTCGTCCTGCACGGGGCCACCGTAGCCGGAACCCGAGCGCAGGTCATGCGCCCCGGGGCGCGCCATGCGTAGGCGAAGGTCTCCCGCGCCGTCAGCCGGACGCTTCCGGCGGGCGCCGGTCGAGTCCGGGCGAATGGCCGGGAACTTCCCCTGCGATTCTCCCGGCACCGGGCAACCCATCACACACCAGCGGCATGACCGAGACCTGCTGCGGCTCGTCCAGCGGCTCTGCACCGGGGAGGACTATCGAGTAACCATCCACCGCGAAATCATGCTTTGCATATAATTATTCTTCCTGTAGGCATAATTCCATCTGGCAGAATAACGTACATGCGATTCGTCGACCGACACGACGAGATACACCGCCTCGATGGGACGCTCCGGCGAGCGGGGGCGTTTGCCGTGCTCTGGGGCCGCCGCCGGGTCGGCAAGTCACGCCTGCTCACCGAGTGGTGCCGGCGCCGACAGGGCCTCTACACGGTCGCCGATCAATCCGCCCCGCCGATCCAGCGTCGTTATCTTGCGGCCGCCGTGGACGAGCGATTTCCGGGCTTCGCCGATGTGGAGTATCCCGACTGGCGGTCCCTGCTGATGCGACTTGCCGAGGTGGCGGACCGCGCCCACTGGCCAGGGCCGTTCGTCGTGGACGAGCTGCCCTACCTGATCGCCGCTGACCGGAGCGTACCCGGCGTGCTGCAGAACTGGCTCGACCGCCCCGACCACCGCCTGTGCGTGGTGGTCAGCGGCTCGAGCCTGCACATGATGCACGGGGCGATTCTCGACGCCGGGGCTCCGCTGTACGGCCGGGCGGTCGAAGCGTTTGCCGTGCGGCCTCTGAAGCCGGGATACCTGCGCGAAGCCGTTCCATTCGACAGACCGCGAAGCATGGTCCGTGCATATGCGCTCTGGGGCGGCATGCCCCGGTACTGGGAGCTTGCGGAGCCGTTCGGCGCCGACCTGGACACCGCTGCAGATTCGCTGGTTCTGGACCCGTCGGGACCCCTGCACGGCGAGCCCGACAGGCTGCTGCTGGAGGAGGTCCCCCCGGCGACCGCACTGCGCCCGTTGCTCGACACGATAGGCGCTGGCGCACATCGGATCAGCGAAATTGCCGGCCGCCTCGGGCGGCCGGCGTCGAGCCTGTCCAAGCCGCTTGCGTCGCTGGTGGAGATGGGATTCGTGCGTCGCGAGATCCCGTTCGGCGCCGACCCGAAATCGGGGAAGCGCAGCCTCTATCGAATCGACGATCCCTTCATGCGCCTGTGGTTCCGGGTCGTCGCACCGCACCGGGCGGCCCTGGCGAACGCTCCACGCGAGACCCGGCTGAAGTACTGGTACCGGCATCGACCGAGCCTGGAGGCCCATGCCTGGGAGGAGCTGTGCCGCATGGCGGTTCCGCTGCTGCACCGGGCCGACATCCCGCTCGCGGCCCTCGGCCCCTTCGAGCCGGCACAGCGGTACTGGCGCGGCAACGCACCGGAACATGATGTGGTCGCACGCTCGGTCGATGGCCGGTGTCTGCTCGTCGGAGAAGCCAAGTGGCCCGCGGGAACGGCGGCCGGGGCCGCCTCCGGGATCGGCCGGCAACGCCACGCCGTGGACCTCCCCGGCGCGACGCGCTCCGGGATCGTGTACGTGCGGTTCGTTCCCGACGCCCGGGAGGCCGAGACCCGTGCCGGAGTCGTGACGGTCGATGCGAGAACGGTGATGGCGGTGCTCCGCTGATGGGCCGGGCCAGGTGCGGGAGGATGCAGGCTTGGCGGTGCCGGAGCGACGACCTCACCCCTCATCGCCTGCCTCGTCGAGCAACGCGCGATACATCGCGTTGAGGGCCGCCGCCTCGTCCTCGATCCGGAAGCCTCTCTCGACATGGCGGCGGGCCGCCGCCGACCACTGCCGGAGCGTGTCCGGGGACGCCAGCGCCTCGTCCACCGCCGCGCGCATCCGCCCGACGTCTCCGGGCGGAACCAGACGGCCCGTCGCGCCCTCCACCACCAGCTCGTCGAACGCGCCCGCGGTGGTCGCGATGACCGGGACACCACAGGCCATCGCCTCGAGCGGCGTGACGCCGAAGCCCTCCCATCGTTGCGGCGCGACGAAGAGATCGAGCGCCTGGTACCAGCGCGGCATGGCGTCCACCGGCGCTTCGGGCAGGAACCGGATGCGGCTCCGGAGCCCCGCCCGGGCCACGCTGTCGCGCAGCGATTGCAGAAACGGCTGGTGCCCGGCCGTTGCACGGCCCATGACCAGGGCCTGGACCTCGGGGTGACGCGGCAGCACCTCCAGCATCGCATCGACGAAGACGTCCGTGCCCTTCTGGCGGCGGATGCGCCCGAAACATCCGATGGTGAAGCCCTCGGACAGTCCAAGCGCGTGCCGGAGCGCGCGCCGGTCGGCAGGCGGGCGGAACGCCGCCGCGTCGATGCCATGCAGGATCACCCGCGAGGGGCGGCGCAGGTAGGACGAGGTACGCTGCGAGGTGGAGACCACCGCGTCCATACGCGCGATCAGCCACCGCGTGTAGCCGGTGTGGCGGCGCTGCGACGCGGAGGTGAACACGATCTTCAGGCGCTTTCGCAGCACATGGCGCAGGAAGAGGCCGAGCAGCATCTCGGTGTTGCGACGCGCATGCCACACGCGACGCTTGCGGCCGGACATCAGGAGCACCGAGCGCAGCGGCACCCGGGGGATGTGCGCCGGCAAGCCCGGTCCGGTCGCCGCGATTCCGATCGCCCGGGCCTGCACCGGAAGCAGACGCGCCACGGTGGCGGTGACGCCCGACAGGCGCCGCTTCAGGTTCGGCGCGATCACCTCGATACGATCGAGCGTCAACGGGGGCTCCTCCGGCATCGACAGCCAGGGCGATGTCACGCTGGCGGGGCTGACGGATCGCGCGTGCCCCGTGCCGCTTCTCGCCGGCCGACCGGCGTGTCCGGCCGGACATCCACCAGATAGACCACGGACTCGCCGACCGCGATCGGCTCCCCTTCCGTCACCGCCATCTCCCCGCCGACGATGTCGAGGGCCTGCTTGCGCGCGGGCATCGCGACCGCCGCCTCGCGGCCGCAGCACCACAGGGCCAGTATCTCCTTGCCGTCCCTGCGCGCCTCGAGCCGGAAATGGCCCAGCTCGTCCTGCCGGCCGAACCGCTCGATGCGCGCTCCGTTGAAAAGCCGGCACAGGGTCGCGAAGCCGTGGAAGGCGGGGCGCTTTCGCACCACGCCGCCCCGGTTGTCGATCAGCCCGTAGCCGGGCGCGACCAGTTGATGCCAGTAGCAGGCGGCCACCGACCCGGTCGCGAGCGCCAGCAGGCAGTACCGCACGAGGTAGTGGAGCTGCTCGCGCTCGCCGACCCGGCAGTGGTCCAGGGCCGGCGAGTAGCGCCCGGTGTCCTCGAGCGGCCAGTTGACCTCCGTGATCCAGAGCCGCGCACCGGCTCCGCCCACCTTGCCGCCGCTGTCCATGATCCGGTGCAGCACGCGGATCTTCCGCTCCAGATCGAATCCCATCTGCCGGCTCTCGGGGGCTCCGCGCCGGTCGACGTAGAGCAGGGAGGCGTAGCCGTCGTAGCCGAAGGGGAGGCCGTTGCGCAGCGAGCGGCAGTGATCGAGCAGGTCGAAGTCGATGATCGCGCCTCCGAGCAGCCGGAGGTGCGGAAACTTCCGGTTGCGGAGCTCCCAAGCCACCCTGAAGAACCCGAACCACTCGTCGACGGACACGAACCCCCACTTGAGCCGGTTGACCGCGTTGCCGATCTGATAGCAGTCCACCATGCCGGAGAAGGCGGCGAAGATCCTCTCCAGCGACGACTCGAGCTTCGCGGAGTCTTCGATGGTGTTCCGATCCTGAACCACGACCCCCAGGATCCGGTACCCCGGAAACTGCCGGACGAAGTCCACGTAGTCCTGCAGGTTGTCGATGTCGGAGAGCGGAATCCGCACCGCGAGGCGGCGGAGATTCAGCGTGCCGACGATCTCGGCGAGCTCCGCGCCGGAGAGGACCTTCTTGTCCTCGAACGGACGTTCCAGGTTGACGCAGAGCCCGATGGCGTCGTCGTTCACATGGGCGCGCGGCGCCTCGCTCCGGACCACGGCCCCGAGAACCGGCCGCGGAAGGAGAAAGGCGGACGAGAGGCTCCCGAGCACGCCGCCGATGCCGCGCCAGCGCAGCCGGCGCTTGACCCGCCGGTCGAGCGTCGCCGGCTGGTCGGAGTAGCCGTCCCACCTGAAGATCGACTTGTCGACAATCATCGCGGAGGGTGCGCGCGCTTCGCGGGGCGGGCGGAGGGCCGCAGTCCGTCACATCTCCGAGAGGTGGCCGGTCTTCGCGTAGCCGCGCAGCATCCTGCGCCAGGAACGCCGCCGGACGATCTTCTTGTGGATCTGGTGCCGCTTGCGCCTCAGCCACTGCACGGGACGCAGGGAGGCATTGCCGGGCGGGGGACGCGCCCCGATCGAGGATCGGCCGCGGTCGTCGTGGCGAACCACGGGAGGATCGATGGAGCACACGACCAGCCCATGGGTCCAGTGCTCGTAGAGCGCGTGATCGGCGAGCTGGACCATCCGGGGGATGGAGGCGATGAGGCGGCCCGCGGCCGCCCGGGTGATGACATAGGCCTGCGTCCCGGAGTCGGTCGGCCGCACGAATCCGAGCGCTGCGCCGTCCGCGCCGCCGATTCGATGCACCGGGACGAACTTCCGGTGCATCTTGTAGCGATGCAGACGGATCACGTCGAATCTGCCCGCGGCGCCCCGCTCGATCCGCTCCAGCACCTCCGGCAGGTCGTCGGCGATGGCGATGTCGTCCTCCAGGATCAGGGCCATCGGCGCGGCGCCTTCCGCCACCATCCGCTGCGCCTCGCGATGGCTGAGCCAGCAGCCGATCGCGCCGGGCGAGAACTCCAGACCCCGCGCCACGTGGGCGGCCCGGTCGATCAGGCGTTCATGGCGGGGTTCGAGCCGGCGACCGTCGACGGCGGGGAGCCGTTCCCAGGACAACCCCAGCGCCGCCAGCCGCCGCTCGATGCGGGCGCGGCGGCCGGTGTCCTGGTCGAGGTTGATGACGATGATGCGCACGGTCGTCCCCCCGGGACGCTGACGAGAATTCCCCTGCCACGTGTCGAGCGCACCATTGCGCAGGAACGGGGCTCCTTCCGGGTGCGGTCGGCAACCCTGCTTCGATCACTGTCCCCGGTCGTCGCGGTCCGGGCTTCGGGGCGCAGGCGCCGGACCGACGAGCGAGGCTCGATGCGGCGCGGTCACCGGCGAAGCCAGGCGAGCACCCTCTTCTTCCGGCGCCTTCTCGCCACGAACCGACGCTGCGCCGCTCCGAGCCGCGCACAGAAGTCGTCCGGATCGGCTCCGCAAAGCCTCGCATAGCGTCGGCCGATGATCCTCAGGCAGTCGTCCCTCGTGGTCAGGGGCGCGAGCCCGGACACGCGGTCGCCGATGTCCAGTGACCGGAAGCGCAGGCGGTTGAGGTCGACGAGCGCGAACTCGAAGCCGTCGCCCGTCGATCGGGCCAGAATGTTCCCGGGATTGTAGTCGAGGTGCAGGACCCCGCGATCGTGCTGCGCCGCGGTGAACCGGGCCAGCGCCTCCAGCAGCGCCCGGGCATCGGCGCCGGAGGGGACGCCGCGATACAGCAGCGCGGTCAGGTCGTGGTCGTTCGGCCAGTAGCGGCAGACGTAGTAGCTTCCGCGCAGGCACCGGTGGGCCGCGTGCTCGATGCAGGCCACCGGGTCCGGGGTGCCGAGCCCCATCCGCGCCAGCTTCCCCGCATTGATCATGCACCGCCGGGCCTTCGACCGCCGCAGGTTCGCGTAGACGAAGCCTCGCACCGGCGCGGGCACCGCGAACGCCTTGACGGCGACCTCGATCGGCTCGCCGCCGGGGCCGGCGATCCCGAGCCGCTTGATGAGGTTCCGCCCGGAGTGCAGCGTGACGCCCTCGCGCTCGAAGCGCTGCGGCAGGTCCGCGATCTGCGCGCGGCAACGCCGGTACGGCTCGGCGGTCCACATCCGGGCCACCGTCACCGGCGCCGGGCTCCGGTGGCGTCACCCGGGTCCGCCGGGCCGGCGGCCCGGGTGCGCGCGGATTCGGGGATGGCTCCATATCCCCGGGCGCTCGCGGCCACTCCGGCCCGCGGGGCGGCGCCGGCGCCGCCCGGAACGGCGCAGCCCACCCCTCAGCCCCGGCCGGCGCGGCGCAGCAGCTCCGCGCCGTACACCGGCGGCGCGCCCGGCGGCCGCGTCTTGAATCGCCGGTGCACCCACAGGTACTGCTCGGGGCTTCGCTCGATCTGCGCCTCCAGCACCGCGTTCAGCCGCGCCGCGTCCGCCGCCTCGTCACCGCTCGGAAAGTCTTCGAGCGCGGGGTCGAGCACCACCTTCCAGCCCGAGTCGTCCGGCAGTCGATACGATGCGAACGGAACGACCCGGGCGCCGCTCCGGCGCGCGAGCCAGGCGGTCGCGGTGGTGGCCGCCGCCGGCTCGGCGAAGAACGGCACGAAGACGCTGCGGCGGCCGCTCCGGCTCGCGAAGTCCTGGTCCGGCGCGTACCACAGGATGCGGTTTCGGCCCAGGTGCCGGACCATGGCCCGGGCGTCCTTGTGCGGAACCAGCGCCGGGAGATGGCGCCCCCGGCCGGCGCGCAGGATCGCGTCCCACCGCGGGTCGTCGTGCGGCCGGTACGTGGCGCCGCACTCGGCGAACCGCGAGGCGAGGATCCGGCCGCTCAGCTCGAACGTCGTGAAGTGGCCTCCGAGCAGGATCACGCCCCGACCGCGGGCGAGCGCCGCCTCCAGGTGCTCGGCCCCCACGATGCGCGAGCGCGCCATGATCCGCGCCTCGCCGCCCCACCAGGCGAGCGCCGTCTCGACGAGCCCGAGGCCCAGAGACCGGAAGTGGCGGCGCACGAGACGCGAGCGTGCCGCGTCGTCGAGGTGGGGAAAGCAGATCGCGAGGTTGGCCTCCGCGATGCGGCGCCGGCGCCGCATCAGGCGGTACATCACCCCGCCGGCCGCACCACCGAGACCGCGCTGGAAGCTCCACGGCATCCGCGCGACGCCGCGCATCACCCACCGGAAGCATCCCGGCAGAGCGCGACCCAGGATCTGCCCTACCTGCCGCAACATGCGGCTGCGCTGCGTATCGCGATACCGGAGCTTCGATTCAACACGGAGTATCCAACTGCCTCGGTGCCGAAAGACTACACCCGACACACCCGAATCGTCCGGTGGATGCCGTCTCGTCCAGCGATTCCCGCCAGCGCCCGGAGAGGCCGTACCGTAGTGGGATTCCGACGCGATTCCGACCCTCTGGTCGCCGGTTGGCGGGAATGGCTGCATCTCGCCCTGAACGCTCCGGGCGGAGCGCTTCGTGCGCGAACCCCGTCCGGCCCGGGCGCACCGGCGAACGTCCGGGTGTCCCCGTCACTTCCCGATACAGAAGCTCGAGAAGATGCGCGCGAGCAGATCCTCGGTCGCGAACGCACCGGTCACCTCGCCGAGGGCATCCTGCGCGGCGCGAAGCTCCTCGGCCGCGAGCTCGCCGGCTCCGTCCACCTCCAGGCGGCTCCGGGCGCGGTCCAGGGCCGGGAGCACCCGGGCGAGCGCGTCCACGTGGCGGCGGCGGGCAAGAAACGCGTCTTCGCCGACGGCCGGACCGTGCATCACGCGCTCGACGATCGCTTCCTCGAGCGCCGCGATACCGGCTCCGTCGAGGGCGGAGACGCACGCCGTCGGCCACTGCGGCCCGGCGGCCGTCACACCCGGCGCCCGGCCGCTCAGATCGATCTTGTTCCGCACGAGGATGCGAGCCGGCGCGGCGCCCGCCCGCTCGAGGAGCGATCCGTCCGGTTCGCGCGCGGTGGCGTGGTCGTCGACGACCACGAGCACCAGGTCCGCGTCGTCGATCGCGCGCACCGCTCGCTCGACTCCAATCCGCTCCACCGGGTCCGCGGTCTCTCGAATGCCCGCGGTATCGTGCACATCGAACGGTATGCCCGCGATGATCACCCGCTCGCGCACCGGGTCGCGCGTGGTGCCGGGGATGTCGGTCACGATGGCAGTGTCGGCGCGCGCCAGGCGGTTGAGCAGGCTCGACTTGCCGACGTTGGGCGCCCCGGCGATCACCAGCTTCGCCCCGCTGCGCAGAACGGCGCCGCGGCGCGATTCGGCGAGCGTCTCCGCCACCGCGTCGTGCAGCGCCGCGAGCCGCGCCGCGACCTCGGAGGAGGCCAGAAGATCGAGCTCTTCGTCGGGAAAGTCGATCGCGGCCTCCACGTACGTACGCAAGCCGACCAGCGCATCGCGGTGGCTCTCGACGGTTCGGGAGAACTCGCCGGAGAGCGAGCGCCTGGCACACCGGGCGGCCGACGCGGAGGCGCTGTCGATGAGGTCGGCGATCGCCTCGGCCTGCGCCAGATCGATCCGATCATTGAGAAAGGCGCGCAGCGTGAACTCGCCGGGACCCGCCGCGCGGGCTCCGAGCTCGCACACGCGCTCGAGCACCATGCGGGCCACCACGACACCCCCGTGTCCCTGAAGCTCGAGGACATCTTCGCCGGTAAACGAACGGGGCGCCTCGAAGCGCAGCGCGAGGCCGTCGTCGATCGCCGCGCCCGCGGCGTCGGTGAAGCGCGCATGGGTTGCCGTGCGCGCCGCCGGGGTCCGTCCGAGCACATGCCGCGCGATCTCGCCCACCCGCGGTCCCGAGACCCGCACGATCGCGATGCCGCCTCGCCCGGGCGGGGTCGCAATGGCCGCGATCGTGTCGCCGGTGGGGGGAAGGCTCACCGGCCGGCCCAGCCCGGCGGGCCCGGTCGAGACGTCAGGTCTCGCCGACGATCTTCTTCGTGATCACCCATTGCTGAATGATCGACAGCACGTTGTTGACGAACCAGTAGAGGACGAGCCCCGACGGGAAGAAGAGGAAGAAGAACGTGAAGACGAAGGGCAGCGCCATCATGATCTTCGCCTGCATCGGGTCGGGCGGGGTGGGGTTCAGCTTCTGCTGAATCAGCATCGTGACGCCCATGAGGACCGGCAGCACGAAGTACGGATCGTGGAGGCTCAGGTCGTCGAGCCAGCCGATGAACGATGCCTGGCGCAGCTCCACGCTCTCGAGCAGGACCCAGTACAGCGCGATGAACACCGGGATCTGGACGAGGATCGGCAGGCATCCGCCGAGAGGGTTGATCTTCTCCTGGCGGTAGAGATCCATCATCGCCTGGTTCATGCGCTGCTTGTCCGCGGCATGGCGCTCGCGCAACGCGGTGATGCGCGGCTGGAGCTTGCGCATCCTCGCCATGGACTTGTAGCTCGTGGCCGAGAGCTGGAAGAAGGCCAGCTTGATGAGGACGGTCAGGAGGATGATCGCCCAGCCCCAGTTGCCGACGAATCCGTGGATCCAGCTCAACAGCCAGAACAGGGGCTCCGCGATCAGCCACAGCCATCCGTAGTCGACGGTCCGCTCCAGGTGCGGTGCGACATCCTGCATGCGGTCCTGGATCTTCGGACCTACGTACAGGGCGAGGGAGAATGCGCCGGCGCCCCCGGGCGGGACGATCGCGCCGGGGCCCACCACCCCGATGGCGAATCGGCCGTTCGGCAGGCTCCTGGAGTAGTAGTGGTTGGTGTCCTCCGGCCCCGGGATCCAGGCCGCGGCGAAGTAGTGCTGGATCATCGCCACCCAGCCGCCGACGACGTCGCGGTCGACGTCCTGGCTCGCCATGTCGGAGAAGTCGACCTTCTCGTAGGGCTTCTCGGGGCCCGACAGGATCCCTCCGGTGTAGGTATAGGTGCGGAAGATTCCCCCGCTGCTCTCCGGCTCGCCGCGCTGGAGCTGGCCGTACGGCGCGACGTGCCAGGGCTCTTCGCTCGCGTTCGCGACGTCGACCCGTACCTCGACGACGTAGTCGTCGCGCCGGAAGCGGTACGTGCGCACGACCTCGACACCATCGCCCGAGCGCCACCGCAGGGGGACGTCGACGGACTCCATGCCGTCGGCGAGCTCGTAGGTGTCCGCGTCGGACTCGAACCGGGTGTGATGGTTCGGCGCGGAGGGCGCTCCGGTCAGCCCGGACTGGGCGACGAAGTAGCTTCCCGGACGGGTGTCGTCGAGCAGGCGGAACGACTCGTCGGGCGTGTCGTTGGACACCGGATAGGACAGCAGATCGACACCGGCGATGGTCCCGCCCAGGGTGTCGATGTCCACCGCCAGCACGTCCGTGGTGACCCGGACCCTCCGTCCGCGAGCGGATTCGCCGACCTCCGCGGCCGGGGACGGGGTGGCCGCTCCCGCGGCCGCCTGGGGCGCCCGGGGGACATCGACGCCCGGCGACGCAGTGCCGCCCGGTGCGGCATCGGGGGACGCCGGTCCGGTGGTCGTCGCCGGTGGCGGGGGCCTGGGTCCGTAGTCGCGTTGCCACGCATCCCACAGGAGATACGACACGACGCAGAGCGCAACGATCAGGATCAGCCGGATCTGTTCGGTGGCCATCATGCGCCCGCGTTCGCTCCCGCTCCCCTCCCGGAGCCGCGCACCGCGGCTCCGGCGCGGGTCCACGCGCTCGCCAGCACGTCCCGGATGCGCTTCGCGTCCATCGTCCCGACCCCGGGCCTGGCGATCACCACGACATCGAGCCCGGCCAGGTGCTCGACGTGGTGGCGGAAGCTCTCACGTATACGGCGCTTCAGCCGGTGACGCGCCACCGCGCTCCTCGCGACCCGGCGGGGCACCGCCAGCCCGAGCCTCGGCTGGCTCAATCCATTGGGACGCAAGACGAATGTCATGGCCTGCGCATTCAGCCGGGCGCCGCCGGAGAGGATCCTCCGGAATTCCTTCCGCCGCCGCAACCGGTGCTCCGGCCTGAACCGCCGGTCGGAGAGCCTGCGCTCAGGCAGAGAGCCTGCGCCGTCCCTTGGCACGCCGTGCGCTGAGGATCCGCCGGCCCGCCTTGGTCGCCATGCGGGCCCGGAAACCGTGACGCCGCTTGCGCTTCAGGTTGCTCGGCTGGAATGTGCGTTTCATCGTACGGCTCCCACCCGGATGGGGGTCCGCCGGATGCGGCGGTCCGCGCAAGGGAGGGCGGAATCTACAGGCGCCCGTCGGGGAGTGTCAATTCGTCGCGGTCCGGGAACAGGGCTATTTCACGCTAGCAGTAGCTGATTGACTGGGCAGTTGGTGTGCCAGGGTCTGGCTTTTCGTGTCGGCTTGGTGCATGCTGGCGGGATGCGAGATGGGTTTGACCCGGCCGAGGTAGTCGTTGGCGAAGTCGAGGTGCGTGCGGTGCGCGGCGACGAGCGTCGGCGCTGGGACGCGCTGATGGCGGCGCACCACTACCTTGGGTTCCGGCAGTTTGC
Organism: Gammaproteobacteria bacterium; assembly: GCA_965202735.1. GTDB lineage: Bacteria > Pseudomonadota > Gammaproteobacteria > HK1 > HK1 > HK1. The sequence goes on along the minus strand of OZ241844.1, from coordinate 2,907,343 downwards.
GGGCCGGGGGTTGCGCCACGTCGCGACGTGGCGCGGTCACTGGCTGGCGCTGGTGGGCTGGCAGTCGGGGGCGTTCAAGTGTGGTCCGCGCGACCGCTGGCTGGGCTGGCACCGTTCGGTGCAGTTCCGGCGGCTGCACCTGATCGCGAACAACACGCGGTTCCTGGTGCTGCCGGAGGGGTCGGGGGTCGCGCACTTGGCGTCGCGGGTGCTGGGCCGGAGCCTGCGCCGGCTGAGCGCGGACTGGGCGGCGCGGTATGGCCATCCGCTGGAGCTGGCGGAGACGTTCGTCGACCCGGCGCGGTTCCGGGGCACATGCTACGCGGCGTCGAACTGGGTGCGGGTGGGGCGTACGAAGGGCTTCGCGCGCCACAACGGGGCGTACACCGACCCGCACGAGCAGCCGAAGGAGATGTATGTGCGGGCGCTGCGGCGCGACGCGCGCCGCAGGCTGGTGGCCCCCTTGGACCGTGCCGAGTGGCAGTGCCGGGCGACCCCGGTGCGCTACACGCGCGCCGAGCTGCGGTCGCTGCGCGACCTGTTCGCGCAGGTGCCGGATGCACGGCGCGGACAGGGCCGCAAGCACTCGCTGCCGACCGTGCTGTCGGTCTGCGCGTTGGCACGGCTCGCCGGCCAGCACGGGCCGGCGGCGACGGAGCGATTCGCACGCCACCTCAGCGAGGCGGAGCTGCGGGCGCTCGGCGCGTGGACCGACCCGGCGACCGGGCGCCGGGTCGCACCGTCGGACTCGACCCTGTGCCGGGTGCTGATGGACACTGACCCGGACGACCTGCAGGCGGTGCTGGTGCAGTGGGCCGCGCCGCGCCTCGCCGAGGGCGGCGCGACGCCGGCGCTGGCCGCCGACGGCAAGCGCATCCGGGGCGCCAACCGGCACGCGGGCCCCGACGCCCACTTCGAGATCGTGACGCTGGTCACCCACGCCGGACGGCCGCTCGCGAGCCGCTGCTGCCGCGACGAGGGCGGCGAGACCGCCGCGCTGCGGGCCCTGCTCGAAGACGTCGACCTCACCGGCTGCGTGCTCACCCTGGACGCGCTGCACGCGACCCGCGACACCGCGCGCGCGATCGTCGAGGCGCACGGCGCCGACTACGTGTTGGCAATCAAGGCGAACTGCCCCGACAGCTTCGCGCAGCTCGCCGCGATCGACTGGGACACCGCCGCCGTGCGCCGCCACGCCGATGACCCGGTGAAGGCGCACGGACGCATCGAGACGCGCCGCATCGCCGCGTGTGAGCTGCTCGCCGGCACCCTCGCGCCCTTCCCCGGCGCCCGCCAAGCGTTCCGCGTCGTGCGCACACGCACCAACGCGAAGACCGGCACCACCTCGACCGAGACCGCCTACGGCATCACCTCGGCCCCCGCCCGGCGCGCCGGACCGGCCCAACTGCTCGCCTGGAACCGCGGCCACTGGCAGGTCGAGAACGCCAACCACTACCGCCGCGACGCCACCATGGGCGAAGACGCGAGCCGCGTGCGTGCGCGCCACGCGCCCGCCAACCATGCCACCCTCAACAACATCGCGCTCGCCGTCGTGTTCCATCGCGGCTTCCGCTACCTGCCCGACGCCCATCTCCACTTCATGATGCACCGCGACGACGCGCTCGACGCCGTCCTGTCCTCCGACTGAGCCGGCTTCCGGCCACCCCCTCTCGCAGCAAGCCTCCGCGTCCGAGGGCCGGCCGACCGACCCCGACCGCTGCGAAACCGCGCCCGGAGGACCCCGCCGCACCCTGCCGCGCAGGTCACCCCTTTCGTGTCATCGCGAGGATCGGTAGCGTGAAATGACCCTGGTCCGGGAACGGGTGTACGTCCGATCGGCGAGGTCCTCGTTTCCGGCCCTGGGAGAGCCCCGGGATCGAAGGCGTCCTCCCCTCGATCGCGAGGGCGCCACCCCCCTCGATCCCGGGGACGCCACGGATCGCACGCATGCCCTGCGGGGACCAGTCCTCCGATGCCCCGCCTCTGTTTGCCGTCCCGATCAACCGGGGTACACTGCAATCTCCCCGCCTCCGAATCGTCGCAGCCGCCGTCATCGCGAGGGCCGCAGACTTGTCAGCTACCTGGGAACGCTGTCTCGATCGCCTGGAAGTGGATCTGACACCGGAGCAGTTCAACACGTGGATCCGCCCCCTCCATGCCGTCGAGGACGGCTCCATCCTCAGGCTGCTCGCACCGAACCACTTCGTCAGCGACTCGGTCAGCAGACATTTCCTGGATCGCATCAGGAGAATCGTCGGGCGGCATGAATCCGACGTGCCGGACGTCACCGTACAGGTCGGAAGCCGCGCGCCGCCGCCCCGGGCGGACGGCGCAACGCCCAGTGCAGCGTCGGCAGTGAGTGCCCACCCCGACGAGCCTGCGTCCGACGGATTGCGGGCGGAGTTCCGGTTCGAGAACTTCATCGAAGGCAAGTCGAACCAGATGGCCCGCGCCGCCTCGATGCAGGTGGCGACGAACCCGCGCGAGACGCACAGCAATCCCCTGCTCGTCTACGGCGGCGTGGGGCTCGGCAAGACGCACCTGATGCACGCGATCGGCAACCGGATGCTCGAGGACAACCCGCGAGCGAACGTCGTCTACCTGCACTCCGAGCGGTTCGTGGCGAAGATGGTGACTTCGCTGCAGCACAACCGAATCGACGAATTCAAGCGGCGGTACCGATCAGTGGATGCGCTGTTGATCGACGATATTCAGTTCTTCGCCAACAAGGAGCGCTCCCAGGAAGAATTCTTCCATACATTCAACAGGTTGTTGGAAAGAAAGCGCCTTGTGGTGCTGACCAGCGATCGATATCCGAAGGAAATCGACGGTCTGGAGTATCGGCTCAAGACACGATTTGGCGGGGGGCTGCCGATCGTCATCGAGCCGCCCGATCTCGAGACCCGGGCGGCCATCCTGATGAACAAGGCGGCGGCGACCGACGTCGCGGTCCCCGACAACGTGGCGTATTTCATCGCGCAACGGATGCAATCGAACGTGCGCGAGCTGGAAGGCGCGTTGCACCGGGTCATCGCGCATGCGAGGTTCAAGGCGCACGCCGTGACCGTCGACCTGGCCAGGGAAACGTTGCGCGACCTCCTGGCCCTGCAGGAACGGCTGGTCACGATCGAGAACATTCAACGCACCGTCGCGCAGTACTTCAAGGTCCGCGTCATCGACCTCATGTCGAAGAATCGCAGCCAGTCGTTCGTACGACCGAGGCACCTCGCGATGGCGCTGTCCAAGGATCTGACGAGCCACAGCCTGCCGGAGATCGCCGCTGCGTTCAACCGCCGGGACCATACGAGCGTGCTCTATGCGTGCCGGAAAATCGCCAGGCTGCGCATCGACGACATGATGGTCGACAACGACTACAACGCACTGCTGCGAGTCCTGACGGCGTAGTGAACAAGCTCTGCACAAACATGTGGAGAGAGGCTGAGTTCACGCGCGGGCGTGGCTGCGATCACAGGCAGTCCACAACCGTCCCACAGTGGAGTCAGACCCTTCACACGGGATTTCTCTCACCCATAACCCATTGTTCATAATAAAAAAACATCGACTGTCCACAGTGCGGGCGCAAGCTAGATACAATAGATCTGATAAGGATTGATCAATGATATTTACCATCGAGAAAGAGGCGTTGCTCGCTCCGCTGCTCACCGTGCGCGGGGTGATCGAGCAGCGGCACACGCTTCCGGTGCTCGCGAACATACTCGTCACGGCGCGCAACGGCGAGCTGACGTTCACCGCGACCGATTCGGAATTGGAGCTGCAGGCCCGGGTGCCGGTCGTGGGCGCGGTCGACGGCGAGGTCACGGTACCGGCTCGAAAGCTCACCGACATCTGTCAGGCGCTCCCCCCCCATGCGCGGGTCGACTTCGAGGTCGCCGACGGCGACAGAGCCCTGATCCGTTCGGGGAGAAGCCGGTTCGCGCTGACCACCCTGCCGGCGGGCGATTTTCCGACGACCGAGGAGATTGCGGACGAATCGGCGTTCGTCATTGCGCAGAGCGAGCTCAAGCGCATGATCGATCTCACCCAGTTCGCGATGGCGCGCCAGGACGTTCGCTACTACCTCAACGGGCTGCTGCTGGAAGTTGCCCCGCAGGGGCTCAAGGCGGTGGCCACGGACGGCCACCGGCTGGCGGTGGCCCACTTCGAGTCCGAGACCGGTGTGGCCGAGCCGAAATCGCTCATCATTCCGAGAAAGGGGGTGCTGGAGCTCGGGCGCCTGCTGTCGTCGGAAGACGCCGAGCTGAACGTTCGCGCAGGAAGCAATGCGCTACAGCTTGCGGTCGGGGACGTTCGATTCACCAGCAAGCTGATCGACGGCAAGTTTCCGGATTACGGAAGGGTGATTCCCGACGAGGAGGCCTGCGACAAGCGGCTGTCCATCGAGCGGGATTCCCTCCGCCAGTGCCTGATACGGGTGTCCGTGCTGTCGAGTGACAAGCATCGGACGGTTCGGTTGACGCTGGACTCCGGCACCTTGACGGTTGCGGCCAACAACCCAGAGCAGGAGACCGCGGTCGACGAGATCGAGATCGAGTACGCGGGCGAGAGCATCGATATCGGATTCAACGTATCCTATCTGATCGAGGCGCTGACGACGCTGCCGTCCGAGACCGCCGACATCTTCCTCACGGATTCCTCCAGCAGTTGCCTGATCCAGCCCCATGACCGATCGAGCTGCCAGTTCGTAGTGATGCCGATGCGGCTTTAACCTCCGTCTCCCATCGGGCCGCAACGCGAGGGGGCGGACTCGGATTCGGTCGACGGAATGCTCGGTCATGCGCGTCGCTTCCATCGATATCCGGCATCTTCGGGTCCTTGAGCGCATCGGCCTGGAGTTCTGTCCGCGCGCCAATCTCGTGGTGGGACCGAACGGCAGCGGCAAGTCGAGCCTTCTCGAAGCGGTTCATATCCTCGGCTCGGGTCGATCCTTCCGGTCGCACCGTCTGCGTGATGTCGTCACCCACGGGCAATCCACCCTGCGCATCGTCGGGCGAACGATCGGACCGGACGGCGCGCTCGAGACGACCGGTGTCGAACGTACATCCGAGGGGCTGCGAATTCGCCGCGGCGGCGTCGATGTAAGGGCGGCGTCCGAGCTGGCGGCGTCCCTGCCGACGGTCACCGTGACCCCGGACTCGCATCGACTGATCACCGATGGTGCGGACCTTCGTCGCCGAATCGTCGACCGGTTGCTGTTCCACGTGGAACCCACCTACCTGAGGAATCATCGGCGATACCGGCGGGCGCTGCGCCAGCGCAACGCGGCGATCCGGCGCTGCGCCGGCGCCGGCGATCTGAGCGGCTGGGATGCGGAGCTGACCGAAGCGGGACAGTTGCTGACGGAGCAGCGCGCGCGATACCTGGGCAGGGCGCTGGAGACGATGAGAGACACCGTGGGAGCGCTGGTCGGGAAGCCCGTCGACATCCAGTTCTATCAGGGGTGGGACCCGGACTTGTCTCTGGCCCAGGCATGTGAGTGTTCACTGACGGAGGATCGGATGCGGGGCCATACGCAGGCCGGGCCGCACCGGGCCGACCTTCGGTTCACGGTAGGCGGTCAGCCCCTGCGGCACTCGCTCTCCCGGGGCGAGGCGAAGCTCTTCGTCACCGCCGTTGCGGTCGCACAGGTTCTGGACCTGGCATCGGTGCTCGGACAGCCGCCGGTGGTACTGGTCGACGACATCGCCTCGGAGCTTGATTCGGACAGCCGGGGCCGGTGCCTGGCGCAATTGAGCGCTACCGGCGCGCAGCTCTTCCTGACCGCGGTCCCCGATGCCGGAATGGAGCGGAGCGGCGTGGAGGCGGAGCGGTTGTTTCACGTGGAACGAGGCCACGTTCGTCAAGTGATATAATCAGTCGTTTTCCGCAGAGGGTGCCTCGATTTGGACGCCCAGACCTACGACTCCACGAACATCAAGGTCCTGAAAGGCCTCGAGGCCGTGCGAAAGCGGCCCGGCATGTACATCGGCGACACCGATGACGGCACCGGCCTTCATCACATGGTGTTCGAGACGGTCGACAATTCCATTGACGAAGCGCTCGCCGGGTACTGTACCGAAGTCGCGGTGACCATTCACGCGGACGAGTCGATCATGGTCGCCGACAACGGACGCGGCATTCCGGTCGACAACCACGAAGAGGAGGGACGGCCGGCCGCCGAGATCATCATGACGATGCTGCATGCGGGCGGCAAGTTCGACGACAACTCCTACAAGGTTTCCGGCGGGCTTCACGGAGTGGGGGTCTCGGTCGTCAACGCCCTCTCGGAGCGCCTGGAGCTCACCATCCACCGCGACGGCCGCACCTACCGGCAGGTGTATCGCGACGGTGATCCCGAAACCGGGCTGGAGGTCGTCGGCGAGACGCAGAGGCGCGGAACGGTCATCCACTTCCATCCGAGCGCCAGGACGTTCACCAACATCGCGTTCCACTACGACATCCTCGCCAGGAGACTCCGCGAGCTGTCCTTCCTCAACTCGGGTGTGCGAATCAGGCTGCTCGACGAGCGTTCCGGCAAGCAGGACATCTTCCAGTACCACGGCGGGATCCGTGCCTTCGTCAAGCACCTGAACCGCAACAAGACCCCGATTCATCCGAGCGTGCTCTTCATCGTCGCGGAGCGGGACGGCACCGCGGTCGAGCTCGCGATGCAGTGGAACGACTCGTACCAGGAGAACATCTTCTGCTTCACGAACAACATCCCGCAACGCGACGGCGGGACGCACCTTGCCGGGTTCCGCTCCGCCCTCACCCGGACGTTCAACCAGTACATGGACGCCAACGGGTTGACGCAGAAGGCGAAGGTGGAGCCGACGGGGGACGATGTCCGCGAAGGGCTGACGGCAGTGCTGTCGGTGAAGGTGCCGGACCCGAAGTTCTCGTCGCAGACGAAGGACAAGCTGGTCTCCTCCGAGGTCAAGGCCGTGGTCGAGTCGACGGTCGGCGAGAAGCTCGGCGAGTTCCTGCTCGAGACCCCCGGGGAGGCGCGCTCGATCGCGGGCAAGATCATCGAGGCGGCGCGCGCGCGCGAGGCCGCCCGCAAGGCCCGGGAAATGACGCGGCGCAAGACGGCCCTGGACGTCGCCGGCCTGCCCGGCAAGCTCGCGGATTGCCAGGAGAAGGATCCGCGCTACTCGGAGCTGTTCGTGGTGGAGGGAGACTCGGCCGGTGGATCGGCCAAGCAGGGCCGGGACCGGCGCTTTCAGGCGATCCTTCCGCTCAAGGGCAAGATTCTGAATGTCGAGCGGGCCCGGTTCGACAGGATGCTGTCATCGGCGGAGGTGGGGACGCTCATCACCGCACTCGGATGCGGCATCGGGCGGGAAGAGTACGACCTGGCAAAGCTTCGCTACCACCGCATCATCATCATGACCGATGCCGATGTCGACGGATCGCACATCCGCACCCTGCTGCTTACCTTCTTCTACCGGCAGATGCCGGAACTCATTGAAAAGAATCATGTATTCATCGCGCAGCCGCCGCTGTTCAAGGCCCGGAAGGGCAAGGCGGAGCGCTATCTCAAGGACGAGGTCGAGCTCGACGCGTACTTCATGGAATCCGCTCTGGACCGCGCGCGCATCGTGCACGGAAACGGGATCGGCCATGCGGCGATCGAGGGCTCCGCGCTCGCGGGCGTGGCCCGCGAGCAACTGGTGCTCGGGGGGATAGTGAAGCGTCTCTCGCGCCGGATCCCGCCCGAAGTGCTCGGTGCGATGATGCATGCTCCGCTGCTTGATGCGGACGGCGTGGACGCGATCGCGCAGGCGGGCGTCTGGGCCGACGCGCTCGGCCGGCGGCTGCGGGCGGCCGCGCAGGGCCAGGACCGGTTCGAGCTGTTCGTCGAAGAGCGTCCCGACGACGGCTTCGCGGTCCGGGTCGAGGCAATCCTCCACGGAGTGGCGTCGGAACGCCGGCTCGGGAGCGAGTTCTTCCGGTCGATCGAGTACCGGGACCTGGTGCGGCTGAGCGGGCGTCTCGAGGCGCCGCTGGTCGATGCCGCGGTGCACAAGGGGGAGAGACGCCACGAGGTCGCAACCCTCGGGGGCGCGCTCGACTGGCTTCTCGCGGACGCCCGGCGGGGGACGCATGTCCAGCGCTACAAGGGTCTCGGGGAGATGAACCCCGATCAGCTCTGGGAGACCACGATGGACCCCGAGGCCCGCCGGCTGCTCCGGGTTCGCATCGAGGACGCGGTGGCTGCCGACGAGCTCTTCACCACGCTGATGGGAGACCAGGTCGAGCCGCGCCGCGAGTTCATCGAGGAGAACGCGCTCTCGGTGGCCAATCTCGACGCCTGAGGCCGTCATTCGTTCCGTCGACGGGATTCTGCCGGTCGGGGGGTCCGGGCCACCGCCCAGACCTCGACCCGGCTCGCGCCGGCGCGCTTCAGGCAGCGGGCCAGCGCGTTCACGGTCGCCGCGGTGGTGACGACATCGTCGACGATGGCGACACGACCGGCGACGGGGGCACGTGCCTGGAAGGCGTGTGCGACGTTCGCGCGCCGCGCCGCCGTTTCCGGCAGCGAAGACTGAGGAGTGTCGGCGCCGCGGCGCCGGCGGGCCACTCCCGTGATCCGGACTCCGGTGCCCGCGCTCACCACGCGCGCGAGCTCGAGCGCCTGGTTGAACCCGCGCTTGCGCAGGCGTGACGCGGCAATCGGTACCGGGGCGAGCCAGTCGGCGCCGGTCCCGGGGGCGACCGCGCGGAGGAGCAGCCCGGCGAGCACCGGAACGACACGCAGGTCCCGGTGAAACTTCAGCCGTCCGACGAGATAGTCCACCGGCGGCACGTACGCCAGCGCGCAGACGGTGCGATCGACCGGGGGCGGCCGGGCCGCGCACGCAGGGCATCGCCGCGTGCCGGGGACCACGTCCGCTCCGCAGGTGACGCACGGGTCGGGCAGCGTCGGCAGCTCGCGCGCGCAGGCCTCGCAGAGGTTGGGGATCGTTCCGCCCGCCGCGTCGCAGAGCAGGCAGATGTCGCTGCGCAAGAGCTGCACCGGGTGGCGTCCGCGCCCGTGGGTCGGGTGTCCATGATACGGTCCTCGCCTGCGGCGGGTGGTTCCCGTCCGTCGCGAGACGTGTCGGCCTTCGGCTCTCGACGCACGGGACATGGGTCCCCATACTCGTCAGCCATGACAGAGCGGCCACCCGTGCGGCGCTCGACCCCGCCGACGTTCGACCGCATCGCGGTGCGTCGTCTGTTCGCGCGGGCCGGCGACGGCGACCCGGCGACGGCGAGCGTGATGGAGAACGCCCGCGATGCCCTGCTCGACTGCCTCGACGACATTCGGATCGCGCCCCGGCGCATTCTCGATCTCGGCGCTGGCACCGGCGCGGTGGCCCGGCGTCTCGCGCGCCGATTCCGCGGCGCCGAGGTGGTCTGCGTCGACCCCGTCCCCCGCCTGCTCCGAATGGCCGGAGCACGCGCCCCGCGGTGGTTCTCGAGGCATCGGCACGTCGCCGGCGAGGCCGAACGGCTGCCGCTCGCGACGCACTGCGTGGACCTCGTCGTATCCAGCGTGGCGATGCCCTGGTTCGATCCGGTCGACGACGCGCTGGCAGAGTGCCTGCGCACATTGCGCCCGGGCGGTCTGCTGCTTCTGAGCACCCTCGGACCGGGCACCCTGAAGGAGCTTGCCACCGTCTGGTCGGGCGTCGGCGGGCCGCCTCGCATGCACCCTTTCGCCGACATGCACGTCGTGGGAGACGCCCTGGTGCATGCCGGGTTCGCCGATGTCGTGATGGACGTGCAGCGGATTCGCCTCGAGGCGCCCGGCTTCTGGTCCCTGTGCCGGGTCCTGAGCCGAAGCGGGGGCTCCGGGGCGCTTGCCGCGCGCCGACGCGGGCTGACCGCGGTCGAGACCTTCCGGGCCGCATCGGCGCGATACGACACGCTGCGCGACGCCGGCGGGGCGCTGCCCGTAAGCGTGGAGCTCGTGTTCGGTCATGCGTGGGCGCCCGGGCGGGACCGGGCGGGCGTATCCGCCGTGCTGCCCCGAACGGACTGGTCCGGCGCACCGGAACCGCGCTGATGCGGGAGCCGGGCATCTTCGCGGGGTCCGGGGGCGCGACCCGGCGAGCAGCGCGGGCGGGTGATCGGCGTGGCCGAATTCGCCCTGTTTCAAGGGGTTTGCCTTGGGGTTCGCCTGGGGGGCCGCTTGTTGCGGGGGCGAAGGAGCCTGCTGTAGCATTGGCCGCCCTCCATCGGGAGCGGTGGTGACGCGGGGCGCATGCTTGCCACCAGGATCGAAGACGGCTCCATACGCAGCATCATCATTCGGCCGAACCGTTCGATGACGTGGGAGCAGACGAAGACCGTCTACTTCTGCATCGCGTCCTGCGGCTTGGCGATCGCCGGGGCGTTCGCGGTGATGGGGTTCTGGCCCGTGCTGCCGTTCGCCGGGGCGGAGATCGCGCTTCTGGGCATCGCGTTCTACGTCAACGCCCTGGCGGGGACGTCGGTCCAGGTCGTTACGGTGGGCGAGGACATCGTCAAGGTCGAGAAGGAGCGGCCGGGGCCGCGGTGCGAGTGGAGGTTTCACCGGGCATGGGCCCGGGTTGACATCGATTGGTCCACCGGCGCTCGCACGAGCCGCCTGGTGGTCCGCTCACACGGCAACGAGGTGGTTCTCGGCGAGTTTCTGACCGAGACCGAGCGCGAGCTGCTGGCCGCGAAGCTGGTCGACGTGCTGCGAGACGGGAACCCGAGCGGCGCCCGAGGAATTCGTGATGCGGAGAGACGGGAAGATGCATAGGAGAACACCGGGCCGGCCGGCGTGTTCGGGAATCGCGGTCCTGATCCTGCTCGCGTTCGCGAGCACGAGCGCGTTCGCGGCATGGGATCTGAACCTGCCGGTCGGTGTCACGCCGATCAGCCGGATCGTGTACGACCTGCACATGCTCATTCTGTGGATCTGCGTCGCGATCGGCGTCGTGGTCTTCGGCATCATGTTCATCTCGATCGTGCGCCACCGCAAGGCGGCGGGGGCGCAGGCGGCGCGCTTCCATCACAGCACGTTCGCCGAGATCGCGTGGACGGTGATCCCGATCGTCATCCTCGTGTCGATGGCGGTGCCCGCGACGACGACCCTCATCGAGATGGAAGACACCTCCGACGCCGACCTCACCATCAAGGTCACCGCCTATCAGTGGATGTGGAAGTACGAGTACATCGAGGACGGCGTCACGGTCCACAGCGCGCTCGCCGCCTCGAGCCGCCAGGCCATCTACGAGGATCCGACGAAGGTCGAGAACTATCTCCTCGAGGTCGACAACCCCATCGTGTTCCCGGTCGACAGGAAGGTCCGCCTGCTGCTGACCGCCGACGATGTCATCCACGCGTGGTGGGTCCCGGAGCTCGGGCAGAAGAAGGACGCGATCCCCGGCTTCATCAACGAGATCTGGACCCGGATCGAGGAGCCGGGCGTCTATCGGGGCCAGTGTGCCGAGCTCTGCGGAAAGGACCACGGGTTCATGCCGATCGTGGTCCGCGCGGCGCCCGAGGAGGAGTACCGGGCCTGGGTCGAGGAGCGGAAGGTGGCGCAGGCCGAGCAGGCGGCGCTCGCGATGCGCTCCTTGGAGAAGAAGGAGCTGATGGCGCTCGGAGAGAAGGTCTACGTTGCCTCGTGCGCGACGTGTCATCAACTGGACGGTACCGGCGTCGACGGCGCGTTTCCCTCCATTCGCGGAAGCGGGGTGGCGACCGGCGGCCTTCAGGATCACATGAGGCTGGTGATGGACGGACGCGGCGGGACGGCGATGAGGGCGTTCGGCTCGCAACTGAGCGACGTGGAGCTCGCCGCCGTCGTGACGTACCAGAGAAACGCCTTCGGAAACGCCACGGGTGACGTGGTTCAGCCGGCGATGATCTCGGCGGCACGCAACTTGAACACGGGAGGTTGAGGGTCATGAGCACCTCGCACGCAGCCCACGCCGACGACCACCATCATCACGGGCCGGACCCCGGCCTGCTCCGGTGGGTGTTCACCACCAACCACAAGGACATCGGGACGCTGTACCTGTGGTTCGCGCTCGTCATGTTCTTCGTCGGCGGATTCCTCGCGATGGGGATCCGGGCCGAGCTGTTCATGCCCGGGTTGCAGGTGATGGACCCGCACCTGTTCAACCAGTTCACGACCATGCACGCGCTGATCATGATCTTCGGCGCGATCATGCCCGCGTTCGTCGGCTTCGCGAACTGGCTGGTCCCGATGATGGTGGGGGCGCCGGACATGGCGCTGCCGCGTCTGAACAACTGGAGCTTCTGGATCCTTCCGTTCGCGTTCACCCTCCTCATCGGCACCTTCTTCCTGCCGGGCGGCGCGCCGGCCGCGGGCTGGACGATCTATCCGCCGCTGGTGCTGCAGGGCGGGGCGAACGTCGCGTTCATGGTCTTCGCGATCCACATGATGGGGATCTCGTCCATCATGGGCGCGATCAACGTCATCGTGACCATCCTCAACATGCGGGCGCCGGAGATGACGCTGCTTCGCATGCCGCTGTTCGTGTGGACCTGGCTCATCACCGCCTTCCTGCTCATCGCGGCGATGCCGGTGCTGGCCGGGGCGGTGACGATGCTGCTGACCGACAAGTTCTTCGGCACCTCGTTCTTCAACGCGGCCGGCGGCGGCGACCCCGTCATGTTCCAGCACGTGTTCTGGTTCTTCGGCCACCCCGAGGTGTACATCCTCATCCTCCCCGCGTTCGGGATCATCTCCCAGATCATCCCCACCTTCTGCCGCAAGCCCCTGTTCGGGTACGAGTCGATGGTGTACGCGACCGCCTCGATCGCGTTCATCTCGTTCATCGTGTGGGCGCACCACATGTTCACGGTGGGGATGCCGCTCTCGGGCGAGCTGTTCTTCATGTACACCACGATGCTGATCGCCGTGCCCACGGGGGTGAAGGTCTTCAACTGGATCGCGACGATGTGGCGTGGCGCGATGACGTTCGAGACGCCGATGCTGTGGGCGATCGCGTTCGTGGTGCTGTTCACCATCGGAGGGTTCTCCGGCCTCATGCTCGCGATCACGCCGGTCGACTTCCAGTACCACGACACCTACTTCGTCGTCGCCCACTTCCACTACGTGCTGGTCACCGGCGCCATCTTCGCGATCATCGCGGGGGCGTACTACTGGCTGCCCAAGTGGACGGGCCACATGTACGACGAGCGCCTCGGGAAGTGGCACTTCTGGCTCTCGACGATCTCGGTCAACGTGCTGTTCTTCCCGCAGCACTTCCTGGGCTTGGCGGGCATGCCGCGCCGGATCCCCGACTACGCCGTCCAGTTCACCGACTGGAACATGGTCTCCAGCATCGGCGGCTTCGCGTTCGGGCTCTCGCAGCTCCTGTTCCTCTACATCGTGGTCCGTACCATCCGCGGCGGCGAGAGCGCGTCGGACCGGGTGTGGGAGGGCGCGCACGGCCTCGAGTGGACCCTGGCGTCGCCGCCTCCGTACCACACGTTCGAGGCGCCGCCCCGGGTCACCGAGGCGGAAGCCCATAGCTGAGGCCGCGCAAGGACCCATGGGCGTGACCGTCGATGGCGATCGGGGCGGGCGCAGGGCGAACATCCGGCTCGCCGTCGCGCTCGCCGTCGTGGCGGCCGCGTTTTATGTCGCCATCTTCGTGCTGCAGCACTCATGAGCGTCGATCGGGTGCGGGCGAACGTCCGGACGGCGCGACGTCTCGCGGTCGTCGTGCTCGCGATGTTCGGGTTCGGATACGCGCTGGTCCCCCTCTACGACGTGCTGTGCGAGATTACGGGTCTCGGCGGGCGCACCGGCGTGGTGGCGGCGGACTCTCTCCACGGCGGCGTCGACACGAGCCGCACCGTCAGGGTCCAGTTCCTCGGTACGGTGAACAGCCGGCTCCCGTGGGAGTTCCACCCCAACGTGGCGTCGATGGAGGTGCATCCCGGCCAGGTCTACGAGACGACGTATTTCGCGAGGAACCTGTCCGACACCACGACCATCGGTCACGCGCGCCCTTCGGTCGCGCCGAGCGTCGCGTCGCTGCACTTCAACAAGACGGAGTGCTTCTGCTTCCTCGAGCAGGCGCTCTCGCCCGGGGAGGCGCGGGACATGCCCGTGCGCTTCGTGCTGAGCCGGGACCTTCCGGCGGACATCGCCACGGTGACGCTGTCGTACACCTTCTTCAATTCGGGGCAGACGGGATGACCCGCCTGCGGGGACTGGCTCAGCGAACGGGATGATTACGGAAATGGCTGCGGCAAACGGCGGGTACTACATTCCACACGGTACGAAGTGGCCGATCATGGGCTCGATCGGCATGTTCACGCTGCTCGGCGGGTTCGCGATGCTGCTCAACGGCAGTGCGTCCGCGAGCTGGATCATGGCCGCCGGCGCCCTGATCGTGGTGGTGATGATGATCGGCTGGTTCGGCACCGTCATCGGGGAGAGCGAGTCGGGGACCTACAACGCGCAGGTCGACTTCTCCTTCCGTCAGGGGATGCTCTGGTTCATCTTCTCCGAGGTGCTGTTCTTCGCCGCCTTCTTCGGCGCCCTGTTCTACGCGCGGATCTACTCGGTGCCGTGGCTTGCGGGCGAAGGCGCCGGCGGCATGGTGACCGGACCCCTGCTCTGGCCGGGCTACGAAGGGGTCTGGCCGACGAACGGGCCCGGCGACATCGGCGGCGCGTTCGATACCATCCCCGCGTTCGGGATCCCCTTCATCAATACCGTCATCCTGGTCTCCAGCGGCGGAACCGTCACCCTCGCGCACTGGGCGCTGAAGAAGAACGAACGCGCCAGGCTGTGCTGGTGGCTGTTCGCGACCGTCGCGCTCGGGGTGGTGTTCCTCGCCTTGCAGGGGTACGAGTTCGCGCACGCGTATGGCGACCTCAACCTGACCCTTGGCTCCGGGGTGTACGGGTCGACCTTCTTCATGCTGACCGGATTCCACGGCCTGCATGTGACGATCGGCGCGATCATGCTGCTGGTCATGCTGGTCCGGTCGCTGCGGGGTCACTTCACTCCGCAGAACCACTTCGCGTTCGAGGCCGCTGCCTGGTACTGGCACTTCGTCGACGTGGTGTGGATCGGGCTGTTCATCTTCGTCTACTGGCTCTGATCGACCACCGGCCGCGAGGCTGGCGCACTCCTGACGCTCCGATCATCGCCCGGCCGGCGGGTTGCACGAGGCCGCGAGGCGACGGGCGTGGCTCAGGGGCGAATGCCGTGCGGCTGAATGAGACCGAGAGCCCAGAGCAGCACGAGCAGGCAGAGAAGCCCGATCGAGATACCGACGCGCACCGTCAATGCCCTGACGGTGCGCTCCGACTGCCCCCGATCCTTGACGAGATGGAGAAGCGCCGAAGCAAGGCTGGCAAGCACGCCGATGAAGATCGCCACCACGACCAGCTTTGCGAGCATCGGACCCGGACCCGGATGCGAGCGTGAGGGGATTGTATCGCAGGGCCGGCTGCGGTACCGCCGCCATGGCCCGCGCGACGCGCGTTGACGACTCTCGCCGCCATTCGTTCCTTCGTACCGCCCGCCGCGGCGGCGCTCGCCATCGTGGGCTTCTCGTGGCTCGGCCTGTGGCAGCTCGAACGCGCCGGCGAGAAGGAGCGCCGCGAGGGGGTGTTCGCCGAGCGCACCGGCGCCGCCCCGGTTCGTCTCGGCGAGCGCCTCTCGCCCATGCCCGCCGAGCTCGATGCCGACCGGTGGCGGTATCGGCGGGTCGAGGTCGCGGGGGAGCCATGGGGCGCTCGCCAGTACCTGCTCGACAACCGCACCCGGAATGGCGTCGCTGGCTATCACGTCCACGTACCGGTGCTGGTGGCGGGCATTGACCGCCTGCTGCTCGTCAACCGGGGGTGGGTCGAGACCGGCCCGCGCCGCGAGCGCCGGCCGGACGTATCGCTGGCCGCCTCGGAAATGGTGATCTCGGGGGTCGTGGAATTCCCGCGCCGGCCGGTCCTCCTCGGCGACGACGGCTACGCCGAGCCCTCCTGGCCGAAGGTCGTGCAGCGGATCGATCTCGACAAGACGGCACGGGACCTCGACCGTCAGGTGCTTCCGTTCGTGGTCCTGATGGATGCGGAGCATCCGCACGGCTTCGTGCGTGAGTGGACTCCGTATCTCGGCATCGGACCGGATCGGCATCGGGCCTACGCCCTGCAGTGGTTCTCGCTCGCGGCCGCGGTGGCCGTCGTGTGGATCGTCGTCGAGGCTCGTGGTGCGCGGCGACACTGAATCGCGCCGGCGAGCGCGCCGCGGGAACCGGCTGGCTCTCGTGGGGCTCTTTGCGGTGTTCGTGGCTCCGATCCTGACCGCGTACGCGCTCAACGTGTGGTGGCCGCACTGGAGCCCGTTCGGCCGGATGAACCACGGGGAGCTCGTCGTCCCTCCCCGGGAGATCGGGCTCGAGGGCATCGCCGAGTCCGTGGCCGGGCGCTGGGCTCTGCTCCACCCGGTGGCAGGGCCGTGCGACGACGCGTGCGAGGCACGTCTGGGGCTCGTGGAGCGCGTGCACGTCTCGCTCGGCAGGGACTACGACCGCGTGGTCAGGATCTTCGTCCACCGTGCCGGTATGCGGGTCGAACGGATACGGTCCGTGGACACCGGGTTGATCCTGGTGCCGGCGCCCGATGCCTGGTTCGACCGGTTCGCGGGTGATGCGCCGACGCTCCTGATCGTCGACCCACAACGCCAGGCGGTGCTGCGCTATGACGCGGGCCTCGAGCCGAAGGGGCTTGCGCGCGACCTCGCGAGGATGCTGAAAATCTCGAAGATCGGCTGACCGGCGGCAGCGATTCCCGCCAGGCGGAAACATCCCCTCGAAATCCCCTCGATTGGACGCCCTGGTGGTCGGAATCGCGCCAGAATCCCATGGCGGTACGGCCTCTCCGGGCGTTGGCGGGAATTGCTGGACCGGTGGCGCGGCCGCCCGGCGCGGCGCCGTGACTTGGTATCATGTCGCCGCCCTTCCATCCTCCGTCCCGCCTGGCCGCACCGTGCCCTCGCCCACCGTCCTCCCACTCGGCGTGCCCTGCGCGTGGCGCGACCATGTCGCGCTCTGCAAGCCGAAAGTGGTCGCGCTGATCGTGTTCACCGCGATCGTCGGCATGCTGCTCGCGACCCCGGGCATGGTGCCGCTGGATGCCCTGGTGTTCGGGTCCCTCGGGATCGGGGGCGCGGCGGCGGCGGGAGCCGCGGTCAACCACCTCGCCGATCGCCGGGTCGACGCGCTGATGGCCCGAACGAGCGGCCGCCCGCTTCCGAGCGGAAGGGTCGGCACGGTCTCCGCGGCGGTCTTCGCGGCAGTGCTGTGCGCCGTCTCGATGGCAGTCCTGACCTGGGGCGTCAACGGGTTGACGGCGGGGCTGACGTTCGCCTCCCTGGTCGGGTACGCGGTGATCTACAGCCTCTTCCTCAAGCGGGCGACGCCCCAGAACATCGTCATCGGCGGCGCGGCGGGGGCGATGCCGCCGGTGCTCGGGTGGTCGGCGGTGACCGGCGAGGTCGATCCGCACGCGCTGCTGCTGTTCCTCATCATCTTCGCGTGGACTCCGCCCCACTTCTGGGCGCTGGCGATCCATCGCCATCGCGAGTACGCGGACGCCGAAATCCCCATGCTGCCGGTGACGCACGGCGTGGATTTCACGCGGCTGCACGTGCTGCTCTACACGGTGATCCTGTTCGTGGTGAGCCTGCTGCCGTTCGCGACCAGGATGAGCGGCGCGATCTATCTCGTCGTCGCGACCGCGCTCGGCGGGGGCTTTCTCGCCCATGCCGTTGCCCTGTACCGCCGCCGCGACGAACGCCTGCCGATGCGCACCTTCGGCTACTCGATCCACTACCTGCTCGGGATCTTCGGCGGGCTGCTCGTCGATCACTACGCGCGCGCGTGGTAGCCGCGCGCTGCGGGAATCGACGGGCTTTTCGGGTCTTCGGGTCAGGGCGTCGCAGGGACCGGCCGCCCCTGCGGATCAGATGTCGATCAGCTTGCGCAGCTTCTTCAGCGCGTTCTTCTCGAGCTGGCGGATGCGCTCCGCCGAGACACCGTACTCGTCGGCGAGCTCCTGCAGGGTCGTCTTCCGCTCGGCCAGCCAGCGCCGCGTGACGATCGAGCGGCTGCGATCGTCGAGTACCGCCAGGGCGTCGGCGAGCATCGTCTCGCTGTGCGCTCTCCAGTCGTCGTCTTCGGCCCGCGTTGCGGGCTCGAATCGCAGGTCCGGCAGATAGCCGGCCGGTGCCGGCCGATCGCACTCGGAGTCGTGCTCGACGAGAGGATCGTACGACGCGTCGTGCGCGCTCAGCCTCTGCTCCATCTCGACGACGACCTGCGGCGCCACACCGAGGTCGGCGGCGATGTCCTCGACCTCCGCCCGCGACATCCAGCCGAGGCGCTTTCTCGAGCTTCGCAGGTTGAAGAACAGCTTGCGTTGCGCCTTGGTGGTCGCGACCTTGACGATGCGCCAGTTGCGGAGAATGAATTCGTGAATTTCGGCCTTGATCCAGTGGACCGCGAAGGAGACGAGCCGCACGCCCACCGTCGGGTCGAAGCGCTTGACCGCCTTCATCAATCCGATGTTGCCCTCCTGGATCAGGTCGGCCTGGGGGAGGCCGTATCCGTCATACCCCCGGGCAATGCGGACGACGAAACGCAGGTGAGCGGTCACCAGCTCCCACGCGGCATCCAGATCCCGCTCGTCGCGATATCGCTCGGCCAGCTCCCGCTCCTTCTCCGCGCTGAGCATGGGGAGCGAGAAGACCGCCTGACGGTACGTTGCCAGATTCCCGACCGTGAGGGTGGCGGCCGACAACTGCAATGCTGTACTCATTTCACTCACCGGAAGCATCGATTGCGGGCCATGCTAGCACTCGATGAATTTGAGTGCCAGAAGCGGATATGGTTCACAGCGATTCCCGCCAGCGTCCGGAAGAGGCCGTACCGTGGTGGGATTATGGTGCGATTTCGACCTTCAGGGCGTCGAGTCGAGGGGGATTTCAGGGGCCTGTTCCCGCCTGGCGGGAATCGCTGTATGGTCCACGCGCACGTCCGGTCTGCGCGGTCCCCCGTGTCCGGCTCCGGGAGATCCCGGAATCGAAGGCGGCCTGCCCTCGTTCGCAGGGGCGGGACACCCTCGATCCCGGGGACGCCACAGACGTACACCCCCATGGCTCCGGCGGGACGGAGTCGCGGGGCTGTCCCTCCGTTCGGCGGGCTCGCCTACTGCGGAGCCGAATCCTCGGCGAGCACCCGGGCCACCGCGACCCACGCGCCGGCGAGCCCGAGGAGCCCCCCGGCGGCAACCGCCACGGCGGCCGACCACGGCTGCAGTCCGATGAGCTCGAAGTCGCTCGCGTAGAGCGCCACCAGACGCTCCACCGGTCCCGCCGCGAGCCGGGTCGCGGCGGCGACGAGCGTGCATGCGACCGCGCCCGCCGTGACGCCGTACCACAGCCCGGTGTAGAGAAAGGGCCGGCGAATGAACGAATCCGTCGCCCCGAAGAGCCGGATGACTCCGATCTCCTCGCGCCGGCTCTCGATGCTCAGACGAATGGTGTTCCCCACGATGAGCAGGATCCCGAGCCCGAGCATCGCGAACAGCACTTCCACGATGCGACGCAACGTCTCCAGGATGGCGGCGAGGCGGTCGACCCATACGAGGTCGAGCTCCACCGCGTCCACCTCGCTGCGGGCCGCCATCCGATCCCGCAGCGCGACCAGATCGGCGCGGTTCGAGCGCTCGCCCCGAGCGGTGACGACGATCAGATCGGGCAGCGGGTTCCGCCCTTCGAAGATGGCCCGGACGTCGTCGAATCCGGTCATCCGCTGGTACTCCGAGAGCGCCTCGGCCCGGGTGACGACCCGCACGCGCTCCACGGCATCCCATTGGCGCACGTCCGACGCGAGCGCCGCCGCCTGGCTCCCGCCGAGATCGTGGCGGAGAAACGCGGTGAGCCGGGCGCCGCGATCGAGCCCGCCCACCGCGCGTTGCGCGTTGTCCAGCAGGACGTAGAGAGCGAACGGCAGGGAGAGCGCGACCGCAATCGCGAGCACGGTCACCGTGGCCGCCACCGGCCGGCGAGCCAGGCGCCCGAGCGAGGAGACCGCCGAGCGGGCGTGTCCCGACAGCCATGCCGTCGGGCTGAAGGCGGTCCCGGACGACAGGACGAACTCGCCCGCCCGCCGGTGTGACCGCTTGCTCACGTTCGCCCCGCGGCACCGTCGAGAGCCCCCCCGGGGGCCCGAGCCGGCCCGCATCCCGGTGTCTCCCCCCGGTGTCCGCGTGTCATCGCCCCCGGTCTCCCGTGTCGTCGACGATGGCGCCCTCGCGCAGGGTGACGATCCGGTGCGGCATGGACCGGGCGAGGTCGAGATCATGGGTCGCGATGACCACGGCGCCTCCAATCTGATTGAACCGCTCGAGCAGCGCCATGGTGTAGCGGCTCAGCCTGGGGTCGAGGTTCCCGGTCGGCTCGTCCGCGAGCAGCAGCGACGGCCGGTGGACCACCGCCCGCGCGATTCCGACGCGCTGCTGCTCGCCGCTCGACAGTACCCCCGGCTGCAGGCGCTCCTTGTCGAGCAGCCCGACCAGGTCGAGAGCGGCCCGCACCCGCCTGCGCACCCCGCCGTGACGATAGCCGGCCGCGACCAGCGGCAGGGCCACGTTGTCGAACACGGTCCGCTCCGCAAGCAGCCGGTGATCCTGGAACACGACGCCGAGATGCCGTCGATACAGCGGGATGTGCCGCGCACGCATGCGCGAGAGATTGTGACCGCCGACCACCACCTGCCCGCGGGTGCACCGCTCGATCAGCGTGATCAGCCGCAGCATGGTGCTCTTGCCGGCTCCCGAGTGGCCGGTGACGAACACCATCTGCCCCGGGGGAACGCGGAAGCTGACCGAGCGGAGCGCCTCCCGGCCGGCGGGGTAGCGCATCGTCACGTCGTGAAATCGAATCACGGCAGAGGCCCGCTCATCGGCCCAGGCTGCCGGCCCGGGTTGCCGGCCCAGGCTGTTGGCCCGGGTTGCCGGCCAGGCTGCTGGCCCGGGTTGCCGGCCCAGGCTGTTGGCCCGGGTTGCCGGCCCGGGTTGCCGGCCCAGGCTGTTGGCCCGGGGTCCCGGGGAAGCCGGCGCGATCGGCAAGGTATTCCCGGACCCTGCCCGACGCCATCGCCCCGTCCGGCGTCTGATGAAGTTCGCCACCACGACCCGCTTTGCGAGCATCGGACCCGGACCCGGGCCCGGATACCGGCCGGGCGGCATGGCCGCGGCGCCGGCGAACGAGACGTGTCGACCCGGCGGGGGAAGGTCGCCGATCGCGGCGCTCCGACCCATCCTGCCGCCGCGACCGCGGCCCTCAACGCCCGACAATCGCCGCGACGAACCCCTTCGCGTCGAAGTCGCGGAGGTCGTCGACCCCCTCGCCGACGCCGATGAACCGGATCGGGAGCTTCAGGCGTTCGGCGATCGCGAAGATGATCCCCCCCCTGGCAGTGCCGTCGAGCTTGGTCAACGCGATCCCCGTCACCCCGACCGCCTCGTGGAACTCGACCGCCTGGATCAGCGCGTTCTGCCCGGTGCCCGCGTCCAGCACGAGCAGCACTTCGTGGGGCGCGGATGCGTCGAGCTTTCCGATGACCCTTCGCACCTTGCGAAGCTCGTCCATCAGTCCGACCCGGGTGTGCAGCCTGCCGGCGGTGTCCGCGACGAGGACGTCGATGCCGCGGGCTCGGGCCGATTCGAACGCGTCGTAGATGACGGACGCCGAGTCCGCCCCCGGCTGCTGCGCGACGACCGGCACGCCCGCGCGACGGCCCCACTCCTGAAGCTGCTCGGTCGCGGCCGCCCGGAAGGTGTCGCCGGCCGCGACCATGACCGACCGGCCCTCGGACACGAGGCGCGCCGCAAGCTTGCCGATGGTCGTGGTCTTGCCCGCGCCGTTGACCCCGACGACCAGGATGACGCATGGCCCGTCGAGCGCGGGAATGGCAAGCGGGGCCTCCACCGGCTCCAGCATCGCCAGCATGTCCTTCTCGAGCGACGCGAGGAGCGCGGTCGCGTCGCCGACCTCGCTGCGCGACACCCGCGCTTCGAGCCCGCCGATGATGCGCTGCGTGGCGTCGACGCCCACATCGGCGGCGAGGAGGATCGTCTCGATCTCCTCGAGCAGGCCGTCGTCGATGCGCGCGCGCCCTCCGACGAGCTGGACGATGCCGTCGGCGATCGCGCTGCGGGTGCGGCCGAGCGCCCTGCCCAGGCGCCCCAGCAGCCCCGGGCGAGCCGGCGCTTCCCGGCTCGCGTCCTTGCGGAGAAAATGGATCAATGGTCCGACATCCTCGGTGGAGCCAGCCGGCGGGGCCGTCCCGCCATCCACCCCGACGGTCGGCCACGATCAGGATTCGCGGCTGCGGATTGCTCGCTGCCGGACCGACCAGGAGGGCCTCGACAATCCTAGCCCGCATTGCTTACCGGGTCACGGCTGCCGACAGGGCGGCAGCCATTCCCGCCAGACGGGAACAGTCCCCTGAAACCCCCTCGACTCGACGCCCCGAAGGTCGAAGCCGCACCACGATTCCACCACGGCACGGCCTCTTCGGGCATTGGCGGGAATCGCCGACAGGGCGATCCGGGAGCCGACGACGGGCGGCTCATCGGACGCTTGCGCGGCGCCTCCGATACCGAAAGACCGCGGTCCGCTGCGCGGCCTTCCGGTCCGGCGCCCAGCGACGGCGGATTTCGAGCAGGGCCATTCGAAAGTCGCAGTTACCGGCCGCCAGAGCGGAATCTTGCATGGTGACCGGTGGTCTTTCGGTATCGAAGGCCCGATTGGAGCGTCTGATGAACCGTTCGCCACGATTTCCGGAGGGCCCTGGGATTTCGAGCCGCCCTGCGGCTGCCGGCGCGTCCGGGCTCCGGCTTCCGCCGGCCGGGCAGGCCCGGATGGCGCCGGCCGCGCCGTGACGCACCCGGCCCCGCCGCGACCGGCGTGAAGCGCGCGGCTTCCCGGGGCGCGGTGCGCATCATCGCCGGGCGCTGGCGCCGCCGGCGGCTGCCGGTGGCGGCCGCCGGCGCGGTTCGCCCCACGCCGGACCGGGTCCGCGAGACCCTGTTCAACTGGCTGGGCGCCGGAGTCGAGGGCAGGCGCTGTCTCGATCTCTTCGCCGGGACGGGGGCGCTCGGGTTCGAGGCCGCATCGCGCGGTGCGAAGGCCGTGGTCATGGTCGAGCGCGACCCCGGCGCCGCCGCGGCCCTGGAGCGCGCGGCCCGAGCCCTCGGCGCGGACAACGTCGAGGTCGTGCGCGCCGATGCGCTCGGCTGGGCGCCGCCCGCCGGCGTGCGGTTCGACATCGTGTTTCTCGACCCGCCCTGGTCCGGGCCGGCGCCGGAGACGGCGCTCGCCCGGCTCGCCGGCGCCGATGCGCTCGCCGCCGGCTGCATGGCGTACCTGGAGACCGATCGGGCCCCGACCGACATCGAGCTGCCGCCCGGATGGCGCTTCCTGCGCACCCGCCGCGCCGGGCGGGTGGGATATCATCTCGCCTCCCGAAATCCGCCGGCCGGGCGCCGGCGCGCCGTACAGGGAGGCGACTGATGGAGCGGACCGCCATCTACCCCGGGACGTTCGATCCGATCACCAATGGCCACTCCGACCTCGTCCAGCGGGCGGCGGCGTGCTTCGATCGGGTCATCGTCGCGGTCGCGGGAAGCACCGCGAAGGCGACCCGGTTCAGCCTGGACGAACGGGTCGGGCTTGCGCGCGAGGTGATGCGCGAGGTCGGCAACGTCGAGGTGGAGCCGTTCGGCGGGCTGCTCGTGGAGTTCGCCCGGCAGCGCGCAGCGCACGTGATCCTGCGCGGGCTGCGGGCGGTATCGGACTTCGAGTACGAGTTTCAGCTCGCGAGCATGAACCGCAAGCTCGCACCGGGCATCGAGACGATGTTCCTCACCCCCGACGAGGGATACACCTTCATCTCGTCGAGCCTCGTGCGCGAGATCGCGGCCCTCGGAGGCGACGTGCGCGGCTTCGTGCACCCCGCCGTCGAGGCGGCGTTGCGGAGCCGGCCCGGCTGAGGCCCCCGGGGACCGGCATGGCACTGCTGATCCAGATGCTTGATCGCGCTCGACAGCGTGGGCTGGGAGCCCGAGAACCGGCATGGCACTGCTGATCACCGACGAGTGCATCAACTGCGACGTCTGCGAGCCCGAGTGCCCGAACGAGGCGATCTCGATGGGCGAGGAGGTCTACGTGATCGACCCCTCGCGCTGCACCGAGTGCGTCGGCCACCACGACGAGCCCCAGTGCGTGCAGGTGTGTCCCGTCGACTGCATCCCGAAGGATCCCGAGCGCGAGGAGACACGCGAAGATCTGCTCGCGAAGTACCGGCGCCTCGTCGGCGAGGCGGCATGACGGCGCCGGGCCGGCATCACCGCTGGCATCTCCGGCAGAACCAGGTCGTGCGCTGCCCCAGGACGGTCCGGGCGATCGGCGCGGCGCAACGCGGACAGGGCTCTCCGTCGCGCCCGTAGGCGCTGAGCCGGCTGGCGAACTCTCCCTCCGCCCCGTCCGTGCGAGCGTAGTCGCGGAGCGTCGTGCCGCCGGCCTCCACCGCCACGCTCAGGACCCGCCGGATCGCGCCCACCAGCCGATCGACGCGCCGGCGCGAGATTCGCCCTCCTGCCCGGCGCGGGTCGATCCCGGCGAGGAACAGCGCCTCGTTGGCGTAGATGTTGCCGACCCCGGCCACGATCCCCGAATCCAGCAGCAGGTTCCTGATCGGCGCGCGGCGCCCGCGCAGCCGGGCCTGCAGCCAGGCGCCGTCGAACTCCGGTCCGAGCGGCTCCGGGCCCAGGCGGGCGAGCAGCCGGTGGTGCGCGGGATCGGAGTCGGTCCACAGCCAGCAGCCGAACCGGCGCGGATCGTGATAGCGCAGGCGCCGGCCGTCATCGAGGACGACGTCGATGTGATCATGGGGCCGCGGCATCGTGTACGCATCGAGCAGGCGCAGGCTTCCCGACATTCCCAGGTGGACGAGCACGGTGCCGTTTCCGAGCCCGATCAGGAGGTACTTCGCACGGCGCCGGATGCCGCGGACGGTCCGCCCGGCGAGCTTGCGCGGCAGCTCGACGGAGACCGGCCAGCGCAGGCGCGGGTCGCGGACGTCCACCTTCGCGACGGTGCGGCCGACGACCTCGCGTTCCAGGTCCCGGCGCGTCGATTCCACCTCCGGCAGCTCGGGCATCGGCGATGGGCGGCTTCAGGGGCGCGCCGGCGCGCGGCGCCGCCGTGCGAGGTGGTGG
Organism: Gammaproteobacteria bacterium; assembly: GCA_965202735.1. Lineage (GTDB taxonomy): Bacteria > Pseudomonadota > Gammaproteobacteria > HK1 > HK1 > HK1. Next base: position 2,882,047 of record OZ241844.1, on the reverse strand, counting down.
AGCGCGGCCACGAGCGCCGCTCCGGCCGTCATCAGGGCAAACGCGCCCAGCGTGGTGTCGTCGGCCGCGCCCGGCCACACCGGCTCGCTCGACATCAGGCGGCGCTCACCGCGCACGATCTCGAAGCTGCGCTCCTGGAACGGCCATACCACCCGCAGCGATCCGGTCAGCAGGCCGCAGATCGCCAGCAGCGTCACGCGATACCGCTCGCGCAGCAGCCAGGCGAGCAGCCGGCTGAACGCCATCAGTCCGGCGATGACGCCGATCCCGAAGGGAATGACGATGCCCGGGTCGAGGCGGCCGACGCCGTCGAGCACATGGGCGTACTTGCGCAGGATCAGCAGGATGAACGCGCCCGAGACACCCGGCAGCAGCATGGCGGAGACCGCCAGCACGCCACTCAGCGCGATGAACCACGGTGCGTCCGGCGTCGAGACCGGCACGAGGCCGGCGATTCCGAACCCGGCCGCCGCGCCGCCGAGAGCCGGCAGCCACTCGACGGGCCGGATGCCTTCGAGGGATCGGAGCAGCACCACGATCGAGGCGACGATCAGCCCGAAGAACAGGCCGTAGACGAGCTCCGGATGCGACTCGATCAACCGCGGGAGCGGGACGACGCGCGTGAAGAACAGCACCGCGGCGAACATGCCGAGGCCGAGCGGGACGATGAGCGGGAGGTCCAGGTGCTCCATCGCGCGCCGGAACCGGCGTGCGAGCAGGAGGCGCACGAGCGCGGCGTCGAACGCGCGGATCGCCTCGATCATCCGGCGGTAGATCCCCAGGATGAACGCCATCGTCCCGCCGCTCACCCCGGGCACCACGTCCGCGGCGCCGATGCAGAATCCCTTCGCGAAGCCGAGCGCCGCTTGTGCCGGCCGAGCTCGGGATTCTCTGACCGACGCGCTGCTCCGCCCGCGGGATGGCGGCTCATGTCCGCGCGAGCGGGGACCCGTCGGCGGATGTTCGCGCACGTTCAATCCCGGTCGGACCCCGAGGCTCGATTCCGGGATGCGCGGTGGTACTCCGGGCTGAGTGCGTGCACGGCGTCGACGCACGCACCGACGTGATCGGGGTCGACCTCCGGCGTGATCCCGTGCCCGAGATTGAAGACATGGCCCGGACCCGCGCCGTACTCGGCGAGGACCCGGCCTACCTCGTCGCGGATTCGAGCCGGCGATGCGAGCAGCGTGGCCGGGTCCAGGTTGCCCTGAAGCGCAACCCGCGCGCCGATGCGCGTGCGCGCGCTCCCCAGGTCGACGGTCCAGTCGAGCCCGACCGCATCGCAGCCGCTCTGCGCGATCGACTCGAGCCAGCCGCCGCCGCCCTTGGTGAACAGCACCACCGGAACGGCGCGGGACCCGTGCTCGCGGGGAATGCGTTCGACGATCGGACGCATGTACCCGAGGGAGAACTCGTGGTAGGCGGGGGTGCTGAGGACCCCGCCCCACGTGTCGAAGATCATCAGGGCCTGCGCTCCGGCCCGCACCTGCGCGGTCAGGTAGCCCACCGTCGCCTCCGAGAGCAGATCGAGCAGGCGATGGACCTCTCGGGGGTGCTCGAAGAGCATGGTCTTCGCGCGAGTGAAGTCGCGCGAGCTTCCGCCTTCGATCATGTACGTCGCGAGCGTCCAGGGGCTCCCCGCGAAGCCGATGAGCGGCACCCCCCCGTCGAGCTCGCGCCGTATGGTCCTGATCGCGTCCATCACGAAGCCGAGGTCGTCTTCCGGGTCGGGGACGCCCAGCCGATCGATGTCGGCCGGAGTGCGCACCGGCGAACGGAACCGCGGTCCTTCGCCCTCGACGAACTCGAGCCCGAGCCCCATCGCCCAGGGAATGGTGAGGATGTCGGAGAAGAGGATCGCCGCATCGAGCGCGAACCGGCGCAGCGGCTGCAGGGTCACTTCACACGCCAGCTCCGGAGTGCTGCACAGCGCGAGGAAGCTCCCCGCGCGTGCGCGCGTCGCCCGGTATTCGGGGAGGTAGCGCCCGGCCTGGCGCATGAGCCAGACCGGGGTGCGGTCGACGGGCTCTCTCGCCAGCGCCCGCAGCAGGCGGTCGTTCACCGATCGTGCCTCTCTCTTCGCGTCCGGAGCGCGCGCCGCGTCGGGACGGGGCTTCCGGGTGGCCGCACCCTCGCCGGCCAGCAATTCCCACCGGACGGGAACATGCCCTCGAAATCCCCTCGCCCGGGCGCTCCGGTGGCCGAAATCGCGCCGGAATCCCCCCGCGGCACGGTCTCTCCGGGCGCTGGCGGGAATCGCTGCTCGCCGGCCATGATACTGTTGGCCATGATACTTGACGCATCGGCCGCTCACCGTTCACAGTCGAACATCCGCCCCGTCGCTGGCGGATGGAAGCCGTCTTCTTCCCGATCCCGTCTCGCGGTGCTTCAGGCGCCCGGCCGTCCGGCGACGGCGGGGCGCGCCGGTTCCCTCCGTCCGGCGATCCGGCGGTCCGGCAGGATGAGCAGAGAACGATGAACGCGACGACTCGGATACTTCGCAAGGGCGCGGGTCCGCCGCCCGCCCAGGGGCTCTACGACCCCCGCTTCGAGCACGAGAGCTGCGGCGTCGGCTTCGTGTGCCACATCAGGGGCCGCGCGAGCCGCGGCATCGTCGACGACGCGAAGCACATCAACTGCAGCATGGACCACCGCGGCGGCATCGGCTACGAGCCCAACACCGGCGACGGCGCCGGCATCCTCACCGCGTTGCCGCACAGGCTGCTCGCCCGCGCTGCCCGCGAGGCGTTCGGCCGCTCGCTGCCCGAGCCGGGCCGCTACGGCGTCGGCAACGTGTTCCTGCCGCATGACCCCGCCGAGCGGCGCGCGTGCAAGGAACGCATCGAGGCCACCATCGCCGCGCAGGGCCAGGAGTGCCTCGGCTGGCGCGCGTTGCCGGTCGACGCCGGCCGCGCCGACCTCGGCCGCGCCGCCGTCGCGTCCATGCCGCACATGGAGCAGCTCTTCATCGCGGCGGGCCCGCACCTCGACGGCGGACACATCGAGGGCGGGACGTTCGAACGCGCGCTCTACGTCATCCGCAAGCACGCGAGCCGGGAGCTGCGCGGCGACGAGCGCCTCGCCGAGCGCGCCTTCCTGTACTTCAGCTCGCTCTCGTCGAAGGTGATCGTCTACAAGGGCATGCTGACCCCGCATCAGCTCTTCGAGCTCTTCACCGACCTGGAGGACCCCGACTACGAGACCCACCTCGCGATGGTGCACTCGCGGTTCAGCACCAACACGTTCCCCTCCTGGGACCGGGCGCAGCCGAACCGGTGCATGAGCCACAACGGCGAGATCAACACCCTGCTCGGCAACTGCAACTGGATGAACGCCCGCGAAGGCGTGATGCGCTCCGAGCTCTTCGGGGACGACCTCGCGAAGCTCTTTCCGGTGGTGGAGCCGGACTGCTCCGACTCCGGCAACTTCGACAACGTGCTCGAATTCCTGCTCATGTCCGGCCGCACCCTGCCCGCGGCGGTCATGATGATGATCCCCGAGGCGTGGCAGAACCGCCACGACATGGCGCCCGACAAGCGCGCCTTCTACGAATACAGCTCCTGCCTGATGGAGCCGTGGGACGGCCCCGCGTCCATCGTCTTCACCGACGGCAACAGCATCGGCGCGGTCCTGGATCGCAACGGGCTGCGCCCGAGCCGCTACTACGTCACCGACGACGACCGCTGCATCATGGCCTCGGAGGTCGGGGTGCTGCCGGTCGCGCCCGAGCGGGTGGTCGAGAAGGGCCGGCTGCGGCCGGGGCGGCTGTTCTTCATCGACTTCGCGGCCGGCCGGATGGTGCCCGACCACGAGATCAAGGCCGAGTGGGCCCGCCGGCGTCCCTATGGCGAGTGGCTCGCGCGCCAGCGCCTGGATCTCGGCGACCTCGTCCGGCCGGGAGAAGGCGAGGTTCCGGGCCTCGACGAGGACACGCTGCTCGCGCGCATGCAGGCGTTCGGCTACACCACCGAGACCATGCAGTTCATGCTCCTGGATCTCGTGCGCGAGCGCCGCGATCCGCTGGGCTCCATGGGCAACGACGCGGCGCTCGCGGTGCTCTCCGACAAGCCCCGCATGCTCTACGACTACTTCAAGCAGCGGTTCGCGCAGGTCACCAATCCGGCCATCGACTCGATCCGCGAAGAAGTGATCATGTCGCTCGAGTGCTACATCGGGCCCGAGGCCAATCTGCTGGAGGTGACCGAGCGCCACGCGCACCGGCTGCGCGTGCCCCATCCCGTCCTCTCCAACGAGGAGCTCGCGGCGCTCGCGCGGATCGACACCCGAGGCTGGCGGGCGCGGACCCTGGACATCACGTTCCCGAGAGGGTCCGGTGAAGCGGGGCTGCGCGAGGCGCTGGCGCGGGTCGAGGCCGAGGCCACGCACGCCATCGACGACGGGTGCAGCCTGCTCGTGCTCTCGGACCGCGCGGCGGGGCCCGAGCGCGTGGCGATCAGCGCCCTGCTCGCGACCGGCTGCGCGCACCACCACCTCGTTCGCACCCACAGCCGCACCCGCATCGGCCTCATCGTCGAGACCGGCGAGGCGCGCGAGGTGCACCATCACTGCCTGCTGATCGGCTACGGCGCCGACGCCGTCAACCCCTGGCTGGCGTTCGAGGCGCTGTGGTACGCGCGCCGGTCGGGGCTCTTCGCCGACTGCGGGCACGTGCGCTCCGATGCCGACGTGGTGGCCGCCTACCGCAAGGGCGTCGCCAAGGGCGTCCTGAAGGTGCTGGCCAAGATGGGGATCTCCACCCTCCAGTCCTACAAGGGCGCCCAGATCTTCGAGGCGGTCGGCCTGGGGCAGGAGCTCGTCGAGCGCTGCTTCGCGGGCACCGCGAGCCGCGTGGAGGGGGTCGGCTTCGCGGTGCTGGCCGAGGAGATGGAGCGCCGCCACCGGATCGGCTACCCGGACCAGCGCCACGAGGTGCTGCGCGAGCTGCCCAACCCCGGCGATTTCCACTGGCGCAGCGGCGGCGACCGGCACATGTGGGACCCGTCCGCAATCGCCGACCTGCAGGTCGCCGCGCGCACCGGCTCCGAGGAGGCGTACCGGCGTTTCGCGAGGCACGCCAACGAGCAGAGCACCCGGCGGGCGACGCTGCGCGGACTGCTGGACTTCACCCCGGTGGGGCCGCCGGTGGAGCTCGCCGAGGTCGAGCCGGAGGCGGCGATCGTGCGGCGCTTCGCGACCGGCGCCATGAGCTTCGGCTCCATCTCCGAGGAGGCCCACCAGACGCTCGCGGTCGCCATGAACCGCATCGGCGGCAAGTCGAACACCGGCGAGGGCGGCGAGGACCCGCAGCGGTTCGTGCCGTTGCCGAACGGCGATTCGCAGCGCTCCGCCATCAAGCAGGTCGCGAGCGGCCGGTTCGGCGTCACCATCGAGTACCTGACCGAGTCCGACGAGCTCCAGATCAAGATCGTGCAGGGCGCGAAGCCCGGCGAAGGCGGCGAGCTGCCGGGGCGCAAGGTCGACGACAAGATCGCCCGGACCCGCTACTCCACCCCGGGGGTGGGGCTCATCAGCCCGCCGCCGCACCACGACATCTACTCGATCGAGGACATCGCGCAGCTCATCCACGACCTGAAGAACGCGAACCCCGGGGCGCGCATCAGCGTCAAGCTCGGGGCCGAGATCGGGGTCGGCGCCGTCGCGGCCGGGGTCACCAAGGCGCGCGCCGACCATCTCGTGATCGCGGGCGATACCGGCGGCACCGGCGCATCCCCGCTCACCTCCATCAAGCACGCCGGGGTGCCCTGGGAGCTCGGCGTCGCCGAGACCCACCAGACGCTGGTCATGAACAACCTGCGCTCGCGCGTGGTGCTGCAGACCGACGGGCAGCTCAAGACCGGCCGGGACGTGGCGGTCGCCGCGATGCTCGGGGCCGAGGAGTTCGGCTTCGCCACCGCGCCGCTCGTCGCGCTCGGCTGCGTCATGATGCGCAAGTGCCACCTGAACACCTGCCCGGTCGGCATCGCGACGCAGGACCCGGTGCTGCGCCGGAAGTTCACCGGCGCACCGGAGCATGTCGTCAGCTACCTCTTCATGGTGGCGAAGGAGCTGCGCCTCATCATGGCGGAGCTCGGCTTCCGCACCGTCAACGAGATGATCGGACGGGTGGATGCGTTGCGGGTGTCGCCCCGGGCGTCGCACTGGAAGGCGAAGGACATCGACCTTGCCGCGGTGCTGGCGCCCGCGCCGGAGCCCGAGGACTGCCTCGGGGTGTACTGCCGGCATGCACAGAGCCACGGCCTCGACGCCGCGCTCGACAACGAGCTCATCCGCCTGGCGGAGCCGGCGATCGCCCGCGGCGAGCGGGTGTACCGCGAGATGCCGATCCGCAACACCCACCGGGTCGTGGGCGGGATGCTGTCGAACCACATCGTGCGCGAGGCCGGCCGCGACATGCTGCCCGACGGCAGCATCCACTTCCGGTTCACGGGCCACGCCGGCCAGAGCTTCGGCGCGTGGCTCGCGAAGGGGGTGACGCTCGAGGTGGAGGGCGATGCCAACGACTACGTCGGCAAGGGGCTCTCGGGCGGACGCCTCGTCATCTACCCACCGCGCGAGGCGGCGTTCAGGGCCGAGGAGAACATCCTGATCGGCAACGTGGTGCTCTACGGCGCGACGAGCGGCGAGTGCTTCTTCCGCGGCATCGCGGCGGAGCGGTTCTGCGTGCGCAACAGCGGCGCCCGTGCGGTGGTCGAGGGCGTCGGCGACCACGGCTGCGAGTACATGACCGGCGGCCGGGTGGTGGTGCTCGGCGAGACCGGCGTGAACTTCGCCGCCGGCATGTCGGGCGGCATCGCCTACGTGTGGGACCCGCAACGCCGCTTCCCGGTCCGGTGCAACCTGGAGATGGTGGCGCTCGAGCGGCTGGAAGACGAGGCGGAGCGGCTCGAGGTCCGCCGCATGATCGAGCGCCACCTGGCGCTCACCGGGTCCGTCCCCGCTGAGCGAGTGCTCACCGACTGGGACGCCGCGGTGGACGACATCGTCAAGGTGATGCCCACCGACTACAGGCGCGTCCTGCGCGCGCGGGCCGCGGCGGGCGAGACCGGACGCATGGCCGGCGCGACGGCGGACTGAGCCGCGCGCTCGTTCCCTGAGCGGCGGCCCCGTCGGCGGGCCGCCCGAATACGGACACATGGGCAAGACCACCGGCTTCAAGGAGTTCGTGCGCGAAGCGGCGCCCTATCGGGACGCCGCGGCCCGGCTGCGCGACTTCGACGAGATCTACACGCCGCATGACGAAGCGCGCCTCACCACCCAGGGCGCCCGCTGCATGGACTGCGGCGTCCCCTTCTGCCAGGCCGACGACGGCTGCCCGATCGACAACCTGATCCCCGAGTGGAACGACCTCGTCTACCGGGGCCGCTGGCGCGAGGCGCTCGACCGCCTGCACAGGACCAACAACTTTCCGGAATTCACCGGCCGCGTCTGCCCGGCCCCGTGCGAGGGCTCCTGCGTGCTCGGCATCACCGATCCGCCGGTGACCATCAAGAACATCGAGATGGCCATCATCGACCGCGGCTTCGCCGAGGGATGGGTGACGGCGAGTCCGCCCGCGGCGAGGACGGGCCGGCGCGTCGCCGTCGTGGGCTCGGGGCCGGCGGGGCTCGCCGCGGCCGCGCAGCTCAATTCCGTGGGCCATCGGGTCACCGTCTACGAGCGCGAGGACCGGGTCGGCGGCCTGCTGATGTACGGCATCCCCAACATGAAGCTCGACAAGCGCACCGTGCAGCGGCGCGTGGACCTCCTGTGCGAGGAGGGGGTCGAGCTCGTGACCGGGGCCGTGGTCGCCGACGGCGCCGGCGGCTCCGTGGACGTGAGAAGGCTCAGGGACGAGAACGATGCCCTGCTCCTCGCCACCGGCGCGACGGTGCCGCGGGACCTGCCCATCGACGGCCGCGATCTGCCCGGCGTGCACTTCGCCATGGAGTACCTCACCGACAGCACCAGGGCGCTGCTGGGCGGAAGCCCGCCGGCCCTCTCGGCCGAGGGCAGGGACGTCATCGTGATCGGCGGCGGCGACACCGGAACGGACTGCATCGGGACGTCGCTCCGCCAGACCTGCCGGAGCCTGACCAACTTCGAGCTGTTCCCGAAGCCGCCGCCCGAGCGCGCGCCGGACAATCCCTGGCCCACGTGGCCGCGCATCTTCCGCGTCGACTACGGACACGAGGAGAGCGCGGCGAGGTTCGGCCCCGACCCCCGCGTCTACTCGATCGCCTCGAAGTCGTTCGTCGCGGGCGGTGACGGCGCGCTCGCCGGGGTCCGCACGGTGGAGGTCGCGTTCAGGGAGGGGCGCTTCGAGGAGGTCGCCGGCACCGAGCGCGAGTGGAAGGCGGACCTGGTGCTGCTGTCGATGGGCTTCCTCGGACCGGAGCACGAGGTCTCCGAGCCGCTCGCCCTGGAGTACGACGCGCGTTCCAACTACGCGGCCGAGTACGGCAGGTACGCGACCAGCGTCGAGGGCGTGTTCGCGGCGGGCGACTGCCGCCGCGGCCAGTCACTGGTGGTCCATGCCATCCACGAGGGCCGCGAGGCGGCGCGGGAGATCGACCGCTACCTGACGGGCTCGACGCGGCTGCCATGACGGCAGCTCTGTGCCTTGGCCGGCTTCTTGTTCATCCGCGCATTTCTGCATTTTGGGTGTAGTGGCCGACCATCGCCCGCACCTCGGTTGCGGCGGTGGTCGCACGCTCGGCCAGGAACTCACCTATCTCGACAACACTCACGTTTTGCGACGCCTTGTGCACGAGAACGCCCGCTGTCAGCCCAACCAGCAAAGCCAGACCGGCGGGGCCTCCGAGCGCTGCGACCTGTGACGCCGCCACCAGCGTCGCCCCGGCGCTGACGCCGCCCTTGAGCTGGCCATCGACGAGCTCGGCGTACTCGCCCGCGTGATGGGCCTTGTGAAAGGCTCGCGCGAGCGCAACGACGGTGACGAGCAACAGCAGTGGGTTCGCGCGTGTGAGGGCGGATATTCCCATCCCCCCGACGAGCCTCGCGAAGGTCTCGGTGTCGGCACGATTCCAATGCAATGCCGTCGCGATCACCCCGATGACGCCGCCGAGGAGCTGGGCGGCATCGTAGCTGTTGATGTCGTAGAACCAGTCCTTCGGGATATGCAGCTCCGATGCCAGGAATTCAGACACCTTGTCGTATGTCGCCTTGTCCCAGTTCGCAAGCGGGAGTCCCTTGGGCGTGGTCATGTCGCGGAAGAGGCTCTGGAGGAACCCCATCGCTTCCTCGACGATGGTGTCGTCGGGTGACGCGTCCCGGACTGCCCGGAAGGCGCCGAGGATCGTGTGCCCGCCATCGAACATTCGGTGGTTTCCGCCGCCAATGCGGGCCGCGAGGTATGCGGCGTCCATCGCCTTGTCGTAGATAGTCGCAGGTCCGCCCACCATGCTTGCCAGCAAGCCGTTCAGGTCGGTGGAAAGCGCACTCGCCAGGAGCCCCTGGGTGATCTCCAGAAGTCCGTTCGCATGGCGACGTGCCGACTCCAGAGTCTGTCTCGATCCGGTTCCGACCCGGCTCACCGCCGAGCGCGCCGCATTCGACGACTTCCGGGGCACAGCCTGAACGGAGTTCAGAACCGACGATGCGGTTTCCTTGAGCCGCCCGGAGCTGGCCTTGTCTCGGAGCTTCTTCACGCGATGTTCCATTCATGCATAGTGGCTCGTTTTCCGGCCACCCGAAGTCCCAGCGAGGCCTTGATTGCTGGGGTGAACGCCCCGAGTGGCATTCAAGATGCTCTGTCTCTGACTCACTTCTCGATCATTGGAGTGAGTCTCGGGCCAGGGCAGCGGGGCCGAGTCGGGTCGGCAGCAGGGCTTCAATCTCACCGAGGGACTTCGCCTTCGGCAGCTCGGTGAGCACGTGACGCAGGTAGGCGCAGGGCTCGAGCCCGTTGGCCTTGGCACACTCGATGAGCGAGTACAGCCGGGCGCTCGCGTGGGCGCCGGCCACGGTATCGCAGAACAGCCAGTTGCGGCGCCCGACGCAGAACGGACGAATGGCATTCTCGACGGGGTTGGTATCGATGCATGCTCAAGTGTCAAAGACGGGCGTCACGCTTGGTCCGATATGCGTTTGGCCGCGTTTGAGACGACCGTCTCGATATTGAAGTCGTCAACGAAGTCTCCCCGAGCCGCCTGCTCGATGCCTTCCGTCAAGTGAGCCCGTAGCGCATCGAGCTTCCGTCTCCTGTCCTCGTACTCCCGCAGGGCGGCCCGGACGACCTCGCTCGCGCTTGCGTAGCGCCCGGTCGCGATTTCTCCGCGGATGAAGTTCTCCCAATGCGGGCCAAGGCTCAGGGAGGTGGTGGCCATCGGATGGTTCCGCCATGTCGAGATCATTCATCATGAATATATCGTCATGGGTCACGAAGTCCAAGTGCGCCGTGTGCCGGCGCAGGACCATTCAGGAGCCGTGGTCACGGGTCACGAATCCGGAATATCGCGCGATAACAGCAGTCTTTCGATATCGAAAGTCCCGATCGAGCGCTTGGGAGATCGCTCGCCGCGACTTCTGGGCAGCCCTGTGCGCCGGTGTCACGTCAACCGGGCCGCTTCGAGGCCAGCAATTCCCGCCAGCGCCCGGAGAGGTCGTACCGTGGCGGGATTCCGGCGCGATTTCGACCCTGGGGGCGCCGGGTCGAGGGGAATTCAGGAGCATGTTTCCGCCTGGCGGGAATTGCCGCTTCGAGGCGGGCGCCGCCCGCTACAGCGTCAGGGCACGGTCCCGCGCGGTCACCTCCCATCGTTCCCGGGCCCTGCCGCCGCGCACGACCCAGGCGTGCGAGTGCAGGGCGGAGGTCGGGCAGATGTGGGCCGGGATCGCGAGTTCCACATCGCCGGGCCGGTAGGACGATGCGCGCGCGGTCTCGATCACGAGGTGCTCCTCGTTCTGCAGCACCTCCTTCGCATCGGGGATCGCGGGGAAGTGCAGCCGGCTCCCGGCAGGAGGGTCCGCCGCGCAGGCCTTGTGGCCGAGATCGAAGGTGACGCGATCGCGCGAGGGCCGGCTCACGACGCGCGTGAGAACCAGCGCCGCCGCCATGAACGCCATGTCGGGGAACTCCCGCGTGTAGCGGTCGTCGTGGAAGACGCAGGTTCCGGGGCTCAGCTCGAGCGCGGGGTCGTCCTTGCCGGCATACACCGGAAAGGAGCCGGTGCCGCCGGCGACGATCGCGGGAACGGCCAGCGACGCGCTCTCCAGCCGCTCGCGAAGCGCGCGGACCGCGTCCCAGCACCGGTCGACGGCCCGCTGCCGCCGCGTCAGGTCGCTCTGATGGTTCTGCCCGTCGTAGAGATGCAGCCCGGCCGGGGCGAGATGGCTCGCCGCGTCGATCTTCGCGTACAGGTCGTGCGCCTCGGACCCCGGCGGCAGCCCGGTGCGCCCGAGCCCCGTGTCGATGTCGACGAACACGCCGACCCGCTCCCCCGCGTGCGCCATGGCGTGGTTCAGCGCATCGACGGGCTCCGGGTGGTCGGCGGCGACCGAGAAGCGCACCTCGGGAAAGCGTTGCCGGTAACGGACGGCGCGGCCGATGTTCGGCCCGACCAGGTTGTAGGCGAGGAACACGTCGCGGGCGCCGCCGAGCGCGAGCATCTCGGCCTCGGCGAAGGTGGCGCACTTGTGCTTGACGATCCCCGCGCCGACCTCCATCCGGGTGACGTCGATCATCTTGTGCGTCTTGCAGTGGGGGCGAAGGCGCGCGACGCCGCCGGCGATTTCAATCATGCGCGCGACGTTCTCGCGGAGGATCTCCTCGAACACGACGAGCCCCGGGGACAGGATGTCGTCGGAATTGGCGATCGCGTAGCGCGTTTCCATGGTCTCTCCTCATCATGGGGCACGGGCGGGCTCACCGCGGGGCGTCCTTCAGCCTTTCCGCGTGATGGCAGGCCACGTATCGGGCGGCGCCGCCGCGCCGGAGCTCCGGGCGCTCAGTGGCGCAGATGTCCGTTGCATGCGTGCATCTGGGATGGTATCGGCAGCCTGCGGGAGGCGCCGCGGGATTGGGCGGATCGCCGCCCGCGGCCGCCGATCGGATGGGCCGGTCCGGGTCCGGGACCGGCGAGGACGCGACCAGGTCCCGGGTGTAGGGATGGCCGGGTGATGCGAGCACCTCGGCGGCCGGTCCGCTCTCGACGATGCGCCCGAGGTACATCACCGCGATGCGGTCGCACAGGTGGCCCACGACGTCCAGATCATGGGAGACGAACAGCAGCGCGAGGCCCATGTCGCGGCGGAGCCTCGCGATCAGGTTGAGGATCTGGGCCTGCAACGAGACGTCGAGGGCGGAGGTCGGCTCGTCGGCGAGCACCAGCGCCGGCTTCGCCACGATCGCGCGCGCGATGGCGACCCGCTGGCGCTGGCCGCCGCTCAGCTCGTGCGGAAAGCGCACCGCGTCGCCCGCCGCGAGACCCATCGCCTCCAGGGCCTCGACGACCCGGTCCCGCCGCGCCCGCCGGCTCCCTTCCCGGTGGATCTCCAGCGGCTCGGCCACCAGGGCCCCGATGCGCATGCGGGGGTTCAGCGATCCGCCGGGGTCCTGGAAGATCATCTGCATGCCGCGGCTGATGGCGCGGCGCTCGGCCTCGGTGGCGGTCGCGATGTCCACCCCCTCGAACCGCACCGCACCGCCCGCGATGGGCGCGAGCCCGTGGACCGCCCGCGCGAGCGACGACTTTCCGCACCCGGTCTCGCCGACCAGCCCGAGCGACTCGCCGCGCGCGACCGCGAGACTCACCCCGTCCACGGCCCGGAGCGCGCGCGCGAGGCCGAACATCCGCCGCGACGGGAGCCGGTAGCCGACCGTCACCGCGTCCACGTCCAGAAGCGGGGCCTCCGTCGCCTTTGCGCCTCTCGTCATCGGCCGGTGTCTCCCGGGTGATGGCAGTACGCCACATGCCCCTCGGTGACGAGCGCTTCCGGCGGCGGGGTGCTCCGGCAGCGCGCGTCCGCGCGCGGGCATCTCGGCGCGAAGCGACAGGGCGCGAGCGCCTCGCCCGGTGCGGGAAGCTGGCCGGGAATGGCGACGAGGTCCTCGCCGGGCCGCGCCCGGCCGGGGATGCACTCCAGCAGGCCGCGGGTATAGGGATGCGACGGGCGGCGGAAGAGGTCGCGCACCGGTCCGGACTCGACGATCCGGCCGCAGTACATGACCGCGACCCGGTCGGCGACGTTGGCGACGACGCCGAGATCGTGGGTGATGAACAGCATCGCCATGCCCATGTCGCGCTGAAGCCTGCGCAGCAGCGACAGGATCTGCGCCTGCACGGTGACGTCGAGCGCGGTCGTGGGCTCGTCCGCGATCAGGAGTTTCGGCCGGCAGGCGAGCGCGATGGCGATCATCACCCGCTGGCGCTGTCCTCCCGAGATCTGATGCGGCCAGGCCCGGAGCCGCGCGTCCGGGTCCGGCATCCGCACCGCCGCGAGGAGCTCGGCCGCGCGCGCCGTCGCCGCCCGCCGCCCGACCCGCTCGTGGGCCCGGATCATCTCGACGATCTGGTCCCCGGCCCGCATGACCGGATTGAGCGACGTCATCGGCTCCTGGAAGACCATCGCGATCTCGCGGCCGGTGATCCGGCGGCGTTCGCGCGGCGCCATGGCCAGCAGGTCCGCTTCCCGGAACCGGATGCGGCCGCCCCCGACCGTCACCGCAGGCTCCGGCAGCAGCCCCATGATCGCGAGCGCGGTGAGGCTCTTGCCGCTGCCCGACTCCCCCACCAGCGCCAGCGACTCGCCCGCGGCGATGGAGATCGACAGCCGGTCGACGATCGCTCGCGGACGGCTTCCGGCGCGTCCCCCCGGGCGTCCCCCCGAAGCCCCCGGGCGGCCCGGGCGTTCCCCCGAGTGACCAGAGCGGCCCCCCGAGCGTCCCGAGCGTCCCCCCGAGCGTCCCGGACGGCGCCCCGCAGGGCCCTCGAGCACCAGCTCGTGCACGGACACCAGGGCGCTCATGAACGCCGCCGTCCCGAGAACGCGTCCTGCAGCCGGGGGTCGAGCCGGTCCCGCAGGGCGTCGCCGATCAGGTTCAGCGAGAACGCGCTCAGCGCGATCATCATCCCGGGAAACAGCAGGAGCCACGGGGCCCGGGTGATGTAGACGCGCGACTCGCTCAGCATGTTGCCCCAGGTCGGGGTCTGCGGCGGGACGCCCAGCCCGAGGAAGTCGAGCGAGGCGGCCTGGAGCTGCGCGAACGCGAACACGAAGCTCGCCTGCACGAGCAGCGGAGACACGAGGTTCGGCAGCAGGTGCCGGAAGACGATGCGCGCCGTCCCCGCGCCCATGCCCCGCGCGGCCTCCACCCACGCCTCGGCGCTCAGCCGCAGGGTCACGCCGTAGACGATGCGCGAGGTCGTCGTCAGGTACACGACCCCGATCGCCAGGATCGAGTTCTCGACGCCCCGCCCGAGGACGACGATCAGCGCGAGCGCCAGCAGCAGGGCCGGAAACGCCATCATCACGTCGATCACCCGCATGAGCACCAGGCCGAGGCGCGGGAAGACGGCCGAGAGCACCCCGAAGGCGACCCCGCCGCCGAGCGCGACGAGGACCACCCCGGCCCCGGTGAGCACCGCCATGCGCGACCCGTGGATCACGCGCGAGAGCGTGTCCCGGCCGAAGTGGTCGGTGCCGAACCAGTGCCCGGCGCCCGGCGGGGACAGGCGGGCGAGGGGGTCGATCGCGAGCGGGTCGGCGGGTGCGAGCCACGGTGCGAAGAGCGCGCACGCGGTGACGGCCGCGACGATCGCCAGGCCGGCGAAGGCGAGGCTCCGCCCCGCGGACGGGGCCGGCGATCGCGCCCGGCTCATCGCAGCCGCACCCTCGGGTCGAGCCACGCGTAGAGGATGTCCACGGTGAGATTGATCACCAGGTACAGGAGCACGATCATGAGGATCACGCCCTGGATGACCGGGTAGTCGCGCCGGAGGATGGACTGCACCACCATCCGGCCGACGCCGGGGAGGGAGAACACGGTCTCGGTCACCACCGCCTCGGAGATCAGGGCGGCGACGGTGAACCCGATCGCGGACACCACGGTGAGCAGCGCGTTGCGGAACACGTGGCGCAGGATCACCCGCGCCGGATGCAGGCCCTTGGCGCGGGCGGTGCGCACGTAGTCCTCGCGCACCACGTCCAGCATGCTGGCGCGGGTCAGCCGGATGATGAGCGCCGCGTTCGGGGCCGCGAGCGCGATGGACGGCAGCAGCAGGTAGCGCAGGTTGGCGAGGCCGCCCTCGCCGAAGATCGAGGGATAGCCCGAGCTCGGCAGCCAGCCGAGCGTGGCCGCGAAGATCAGGATCAGGTAGAGCCCCACCCAGAACGTGGGGATCGACGCGAGGAACATCGCGACCCCCGAGAGGCCCTGGTCGAGCCAGCTTCCGTGGCGGACCGCGGCCACCATGCCGATCGGGAGGCCGAGGACCACGATCCAGACCATGGTCATGAGGGCCAGCAGGACGCTGGTCTCCAGCCCGTCGACGATCAGATCGAGCACCGGGGTCTGGAAGAAGATCGAATCGCCGAGATCGCCCCGCGCGACGGCCCGGAGCCAGCGCAGGTACTGGGTCGGCAGGGACTCGTCCAGGCCCATCTCGACCCGCAGCGCGGCGACCTCCTCCGCCGTCGCCTGGTCGCCGAGCATGACCGCGGCCGGGTCGCCGGGGATGAGCCGCACGAAGACGAAGATGACGAACGACGCCGCCAGCAGCGTCGGCACGAACGTGCCGAGCCGGCGGATCAGGTAGCGGGGCACCGGGGGCAGCCCGAGGGTCGGTCGCGGTCGTGACCGCCGGACCCCGCGGCGATGCCGCGCGGGCCGCGCAGGGTCCGGCGAGGAGCGGCGCCCCGGCCGGGGGCCGGAGCGCCGCCGGTACGGCGCCCTACTTCGACACGCCCCAGAAATGCGGCCAGATCAGCGTCGTGGCCTCGATTCCGGAGAGCTTCGGCGACGCGATGTTGTACGTGTAGACGTCTCCGGTCTTCATGGTCGGCACCTGGGTGTAGATGAGGGACTGGATCCTGCCCCAGGTCGCCCTGCGATCGGCCGGATCGTTGGTGGCGGTGAACGCGGACTTGAGCGCCTGCTTCTCCGCCGTCGCCCACCAGCCCGGGTAGTTGTCGTTCATCACCGAGATGAGGATCGGGTCGGGGACGAAGCCGTGGTGGGTGAAGAAGAGATCCCACTCCTCGGGCTGTGCGCGCTTCTTGATGAGCGTCGCCCAGTCGACCACCACCATCTCCACGTTGATGCCCGCGTCGAGGAGCTGGCGGGTGAACACCACCGCCTGGTCGTAGTGGAAGGCGTAGTTGGTCGACACCAGGAACTTGATCGGCGTTCCGTCGTACCCGGCCTCCGCGGCCAGCGCCTTCGCTCCCTGCGCATCGCCCTCGCTGAACCGCTCCGTGCCGGCCTCCGAGTACCAGACGTTGCCCCTCGGCAGGAACGAGCCGTTGGCGCGCCACAGCTTCTCCGGGCCGATGGACACGCGCAGGGCGGCCTCCTTGTCGAGCGCGGCCTGGATCGCCTGGCGCAGCCTGAAGTTGCTCTGCAGGGGGCCCGCCTTCGAGTTCATGAACACGAGCCCGAAGATCGGCCCGCCGTTCAGGATCACGCTGACCGCCGGGTCCGCGTCCAGCTCGTCGAAGAGATCGCTCGGGACGCTCTCGGCGTAGTCGTAGTCGCCCGCCCGGAGCCCGTTGACGCGCGTGCCCGGGTCCGGGACCGGAATGAAGCGAAGCCGATCGAAGTGCGCGACGCGGGCGCCCGCATACCCGCTGGCGTCGCCGCCGGGGCCGGCGTAGCCGTCGAACTTCACGAGCTCCACGTGACGGTTCGGCCTCCATTCGCCGAACCGGTATGGACCGGTGCCGATGTAGCTCTCGATGTCGATCGGCGCCTTGCCGGCCGCCGACGCCACCGCGGCCGGGTAGATCGCCGGCCCGCCGTTGATGAACGCCATCAGGTTCTTCCAGGGGCCGAACGGGTCCGTGAAGACCAGCTTGACGCTGTGGGCGCCCGCCGCGGAGACCTCCGAGACGTTCGCGAACAGCAGCTTGCCGCGCGAGCCGTGCTCGCCCCAGCGCCTGAGCGATACCACGACGTCGGCGGAGGTCATGGCCTCGCCGTTGTGGAACCGCACTCCTTCGCGCAGATGGATGGTGATGGTCCTGCCGTCGGCGCTGACCTCCTCGCCGGACGCGAGCAGCGGCTGCGGCTCGTAGCTCGCGTCGAACGTGTAGAGGCCCTCGAAGACGTGGTGGGCGATGGTGGTGGCGAGATCGGATGTGACCACGTGCTGGTCGAGGCTGGGCGGCTCGCCCACGGTGGCGTAGTGCAGGGTGCCTCCCGCGAGGGCGGGCGGAGGGACGGCACAGCCGAGCGCCAGCAGGGCGACGCCGGCGACGAATCGCGCCGATGCTCGAACGTTCTCCATGATGATTCCTCCTCTGACTTGGCGACGGGTAATCCGCGGTGGCGGATTGGGCCGAAGAGTGTAAAAATAATTTTCATATTCTGCAATTATCGGTGTGGATTTCCCTGGATCATGAAAAATATTTTCTGCGATTGGCCACTTCTCCCACCCGGGACGACGTCCGGTGAGTGACTCGAACCGAGCTCCGGGCCGAGTTCCGGACCGAGTTCCGGGCCGAGTCCCGGACCGAGTTCCGGACCGAGCCCCGGACCGAGTTCCGGACCGAGCCCCGGACCGAGTTCCGGGCCGAGCCCCGGACCGAGCCCCGGGCCGAGCCCCGGACCGAGCTCCGGACCGAGCTCCGGACCGAGCTCCGGACCGAGCTCCGGACCGAGCTCCGGACCGAGCTCCGGGTCGAGCCCCGGACAGGCCCGGGTCCGTCATGGCGGCGCCCGCGGAGGACCTGCGCTCGCGCATCCTCAGGTTGAGCCCGACGATGAGCCCCGCCGAACGGCGGGTCGCGGACCTGGTGCTGTCGGACATGGACTTCGCGGTGCATACCCACACCACCGACATCGCGTCGCGGGCCGGGGTGAGCGCCGCCACGGTGACCCGCTTCTGCCGCTCCGTCGGCTGCCGGGGGCTGCGCGAGCTGAAGCTGGACCTCGCGAAGATCCTGGCCGTGGGCGATCGCTACCTGCATCCTCGGGTCGCGGTGACGAGGATCAGCGAGGCGGTGACGGAGATCGTCTCCCGCATCCACCGATCGCTCGATGCGCTCGTCGAGCAGGTGAGCGACGAGACGCTCAAGCGGGCCGCCTCGGTCATCGCGGGCGCGAAGCGGGTGATGGTCTTCGGCGGAGGCGGGGGCTCCTCCATGGTCGCCATGGAGACGGAGAATCGCCTGTTCCGCCTGGGGCTGAGCGCGACGCACTGCAACGACGCCCAGCTTCAGCTCATGATGGCGGCGACGCTGAACGCCGGGGACGTGGTGATCGCGCTGTCCATCACGGGAAGGTACGAGCCGATCGTCCGGGCCACGCTGGTCGCGGCCCAGTACGGTGCGCACACCATCGCGGTGACCGCACCCGACTCCCCCCTCTCGCGGGTGGCCGCGGACGTGGTGCCGCTCCTCGTCGAGGAGCCGGAGAACATCCTCTCGCCGACGCCCGCCCGCTACGCGTTGCTGGCGCTGCTCGACATCCTCGCCTACGAGGTGGCGGCGACCCGCGGCGAGGCGGCGATGGAGCCGATGCGCCGCATCAAGTACCAGCTCGTGAACACGCGCGACGGCGACGATTCCAGGCCGCTCGGGGATTGAGGCGCCGTCGCCGGCGGCCGTCGCCCAACGGCGCGGAGGCCGCGGCTCATGTCAGGTCGGCGGGACGAAGCTCGGTAAGGACAGTGACCGAACAAGGTTGCTGACTGTACCCGGAGGGGCCCTGCTCCTGCCGGATGGCACGCTCGATACGTGGCAAAGTCATTCTCGTCGGCGCCCTGACTGGGCCGCCGTGCGCGCGGTCACGTCAGCGCGGCGACGTCGAACAGCCGCCCGTGCTCCGCGATGGCGAACCGATCCGTCATGCCGGCGATGTAGTCGGCGACGAGGCGGGCCCGCTCCGCATCGCCTCCGCCCCGTGCCTCGATGCGCCGCTGGGCGTCGCGCGGCAGGCTGCGGGGGGTCTCGAAGAAGACCCCGAACAGCTCCCGGACGATGCGTTGCGCCTTCATCGACATCCGGTAGACCCGGTAGTGGCGGTAGAGGTTGCGCCGCAGAAGCCGCTTGAGCTCCCGGTGCTGCTCCAGCATGGCCGGGCTGAAGCGGACGAGCGGTGCGCGGTGCGCGCGCACGTCGTCGACGCTCCCGGGGTCCGCGGCCTCGATGGCCGCGCGGCTCGCATCCAGGAGGTCCGTCGCCTGACGGTTGATCATCGCCCGAATGGTCTCGTGCACGATCCGGCGCCCCGTCAGGCCGGGCCAGCGCGCGCGCACCGTCTCGTGCTGCTCGCGGAAGAACTCGGCGGAGGTCAGGGTTTCGATGTCGAGCAGCCCCGCGCGCAGCCCGTCGTCGACGTCATGGTTGTTGTATGCGATCTCGTCCGCGAGGTTCGCGACCTGCGCCTCCAGCGAAGGCTGGCCGCCGTTCAGGAACCGCTCCCCCAGCGGGCCGAGCCCGGGCGCGTTCGCCCGCGAGCAGTGCTTGAGGATGCCTTCGCGGGTCTCGTAGGTCAGGTTCAGCCCGGGGAAGCTCGCATAGCGCTCCTCCAGCACGTCGACGACCCGCAGCGACTGCAGGTTGTGCTCGAAGCCGCCGTGCTCGCGCATGCAGGCGTTGAGCGCGTCCTGCCCGGCGTGTCCGAACGGCGTGTGTCCGAGGTCGTGGGCCAGGGCGATGGCCTCGACCAGGTCCTCGTTCAGCCCGAGCGCGCGGGCGATGGTGCGCGAGATCTGCGCGACCTCGATCGAGTGCGTGAGCCGCGTGCGGAACATGTCGCCTTCGTGGTTGACGAAGACCTGGGTCTTGTACTCGAGCCGGCGGAACGCGGCGCTGTGGATGATCCGGTCGCGGTCGCGCTGGAAGGCGCTCCGGTACGCGGGCGGGTCCTCGCCGTGCGCCCGCCCGCGCGACGTCGCCTCGCTGACGGCATGGGGCGCGAGCGGGGTCATGCCGTTGCGCGTCCCGCGTCATCGGGCGCTGCGATGCCTCCGCCGAAGGGTGCGAGCGGGGTCATGCCGGTGCGCGCCCCGTCTCCAGCGTTTCGTGGAGCGCGCCGCGGTCGAACTCGCTCGTCAGCACCGCCTCACCGATCCCGCGCAGCAGGATGAGCCGCAGCCGGCCGCGCCGCACCTTCTTGTCCACCGACATCAGCGCCAGCATGCGCTCGGGCGAGAGCCCCGCCGGGGCCCGGACCGGAAGCCCGGCCCGCACGAACAGCCGCTCGATCCGCTCGCAGTCCCGGCCGGCGAGCCACCCCATGCGATGCGACATCCGCGCCGCGAGCACGATGCCCGCGGCGACCGCCTCGCCGTGCAGCCATGCGCCGTAGCCGGTGCCGGTCTCGATGGCGTGGGCGAACGTGTGCCCGAGGTTGAGCAGCGCCCGCACCCCGGACTCGCGCTCGTCGGCCACCACCAGCGCCGCCTTGCGCTCGCACGCCCGCACCACCGCGGTGGCGAGCGCCTCGTGGTCCAGGTCGAGCAGGGCGGCGGCGTTGGCTTCGAGCCAGCGGAAGAAATCGGGGGCGTCGATGAGCCCGTACTTCACGACCTCGGCGAAGCCCGCCCGCACCTCGCGCCGGTCGAGGGTCGCGAGCGTCGATGTATCGGTGACGACACACCGCGGCTGGTGGAAGGCGCCGACGAGGTTCTTCCCGCCGGGAAGGTTGACGCCGGTCTTGCCGCCGACCGAGGAGTCCACCTGGGCGAGCAGGGTGGTCGGTACCTGCACGAAGTCGACGCCGCGCTGGTAGCAGGCGGCCGCGAATCCCGCGACGTCCCCGACGACCCCGCCGCCAAGCGCGACGACGACGCCGTCGCGCGCCACGCGCCGCGCCACCAGCGCGTTCTGGATCGCGGCGAAGGTGTCGAGCGTCTTGTGCCGCTCGCCGTCCGCGATGACGTGGGTGTGGACATCCGCCGCATCCGCGAGCGCCGGGCGGAGCCGCTCGAGGTAGAGCGGAGCCACCGTCTCGTTGGTGACCACGAAGGCGTGACGGCCACCGACATGCGGGGCGAAGAGCGCTCGATCGCCGATGATGCCGGCGCCGACGTGGATCGGGTAGCGCCGCTCTCCGAGGTCGATCTCGACGGTCCGGCTCACAGTGCCTCAATGTGCTGGAGGATCTCTCTGACCACGTAGCGGCCCGCTCGGTGGGTCGATCTTACGACGAGGTCGGCGCTTTCACGATAGAGCGGATCGCGGATGCGCATGAGCTCGCGCATCGTCGCCTCCGGGTCGTCGGTCTGCATCAGCGGGCGGTTGCGGTCGCGCGAGACCCGCGCCACCAGCAGCTCGATGGGCGCTTCGAGGTAGACGACGAACCCGCGTCGGGCCAGGTGCGCCCGGTTCCCGGCCGACAGCACCACGCCGCCCCCCGTCGCGAGCACGATGCCGTCGCGCGTCACCAGCCTTGCGAGCATCTCGCTCTCGCGCTTGCGGAATCCTTCCTCGCCCTCGAGATCGAAGATGAGCGGGATGTCGGCCCCGGTCCGCTCCTCCAGCGCCTGATCGGCGTCGACGAAGTCCTTGCCGATCTCCGCCGCGAGCCGCCGGCCGATGGTGCTCTTGCCCGCGCCCATCGGGCCGATCAGGAAGATGTTGGAAGGAACGTCCATCGCAGCCGCCGAAAGCGCCCGGGTCGGTGCATGCCCTGCGCCCCGATATCCTCAACGGTCACTTGTGATCCTGCCAGGATGCATTTGACGCACGGGCCTCCTCGGCGAAGCCCCCGCCCGCGAACAGCACCGCTGCCTTGATTGTGCTCCACACGGTCGGTGAGCGCTTTCCTGCTGCTCGTCACCATGAGACGGGCAATGATTCGCTGAACCGCAGCTTCACCCAGTCCAGCACCTCCAGATTCCGGATCGTTTCCGCCAGTCGGCGCTGTTTCAGTTCGTTGTCTTCCGATATCTTTTTCGAGCTCAGCATGTAATCGAGCAAGTCCTGCTCGGACACGTCGTCGGACTTGCGTTCCCGTTTCAGATTCTGAACCGAGAAGATGACCGCGGTGATCTCGTCCGTCTGCTCCGTGCTCTTGATGCGACTGAAGAGATCCACCGTCTTGTCGATCTTCCTGTCGAAGGGACGGATCCTGTCTCGCAGCTTCTTCCGGTCCGCTGCATATCGGGATCCGACCTTCAATGCCGTCGTCCGACCGTGTTTCTGCTCGATAATCCAGTTGTTGTTCGCCAGCACGTTGATTGCTTCCTGTACCTCGCTGGAGAAAAACCCATGACTGCCGCGCTCAATGCGAAAGCCGGCGTCCAGACCCAGCCTGGTCATGATGTAGCAGATCGCCTGAAAGATTCTCCGACTAACCAGGTGCGTATGAGGCTGCTGCTCCAGCCTGTAAAGTATCTCAACCAGAACGATCCACTCCGGGCGCAATTTCTGCCGCTGATGGCCCTTCCCCAGGAGCTCCATCTGTTGTGCCGCATCCAGGAAATCCGCCTTCAGCTCGCGAGTCGGTGTCCCGAAAGGAGCGTAGATTTCCACCGGTATGTCCAGGTCCTTGAGCTTGGAGTACATCAAGGGACCGACCTTGGCCCATTCGAGCCCGCCATTCCCGCAGCCCAATGGAGGAAGCGCGATCGATTCGATTTTCCAGGTTGAGAGACGAGTCACAAGATAATCCAGCCCGTTTTCGATGTCCGACAGCCGGGTCGCGGCTCGCCAGTGCTGCTTGGTGGGGAAATTGACTATCGAGACTCCGGTCAGATCCGAGTAATGATAGGGTTCGCCCAAACGAACCTCGTTCATCGCGCATCGGCGTGCGTAGTCATCGAACATTTTCGGATATTTCGTCTTGACGATCTGGGCGATCCCCTTGCCCATCACACCGACGCAATTCACGGTGTTGACGAGAGTCTTCATCTCGCTCTCGAATATGTCTCCGATCAGGGCTTTCACTATAATTTTCCCAGGTCCGATCCGCTTCAGGAGAAGAACATGTCCGGCTCAATGGCAACAGGGTGAGCGAATCCGGTTTCGACAACACTCCGTTTCGCCATCGTGTTCACCACGTACGCCCCCTCGATGAATTCCGGCGGCAGTCGGTCGGGGACCAGGAACTCCGCACATTTCCGTGACTTGTGCCGGAATGTAGCTCTCTCGTCGCCCGGATGTTGCCAGTCCCGCGAATAGATGGCTTCCAGATCCAGCAAACTGGCTTGGCTGATGGCGAGAAAGCGGACATATTTGCTGGAAGCGTTCTGGTCCGTCAGGACCGCGCCTTCGATGTGACGCGCCGCGGTGGAAATCCGCAACACGCAGAGCTGGGTCGCATCGTCCCTGCGTTTATAGAGCATCGGATTTCGGGCGTCCAGGTAGAAATTGGCGTAGTGATGTAATGGACGCCCGTGCGGGATTCGGACCTTGCTCCGCAACTCCTGGATTTCCGGCATCGTCACGGATCGATGCCTCAGCTTGCTCGCTCCATGGTTGGACAACACGCCGTGCTTTATCACCGATGGGATATTCTCAATCGGCATGATGCAGTGGAACTCCCTGATCTTCATCGCGATGGTGCGGACATGTCCGCGACCATCCGGGAGATGCGGGAGACGAACTCCTCGATCCGCGCCACTTCGCCGTCCTCGGGCTCGTCGCCCGACAGGGCCCGTATCGCGTCGTGCGGCGGGCCGCCGGGGATCCCGTCCGGCTCCTCCCCGAGCAGAAGCTCCGCGGCCGCCCCGGCGTCGACGGGCTCGGGCTTTGCGCGCATCGCCGCCAGCGCCGCGACCGCGAGCCGGGCCGCCTCCACCGCGGGCGCGCGGGCCTCCTCGGCGAAGCCCCCGCCCGCGAGCAGCCCCGCCGCCCTGAGCTTGTGCCTGGCACGGTCGGTGAGCGCCTTCGCCCGCAGGATGCGGCCGTCGGACCCGGAGCGTTCCGGACCGGGGGCGGGATGGACCTCCCTCAGCTCGCCCCCCGGCAACGCGATCAGCCCCGCTTCGGCGAGGCGGAGCATCGATTCGTGGGTGGCCGGGTCGATCACCCTGACGTTCAGCGCCGTGGACTCGTCGAGGCGGCGTTCCTCCTCGGCGATGCGCTCGGGCGGCAGGGCGAGCACCACCAGCACCGCCTCGTCGCCTTCGCGCGCGAAGACCCGCCGCAGCGCCGCGCCGTGCGCCATCACCAGCTCGTCCCGAAGCCGCTCCACGGCGGTGGGCGGGCGGGCCGCCTCGGCCTCGGCCGCCGCCGCGGCTTCCGCCCGCGCGCCGAGCACCGCGTTGAGCCGCTCCATGAAGCCGGCCCGGCCGGTGGGCAGGTTGATCGCGGAGAGGTCGCCACGCCGATCGAGCACGCCTTCGGCAAGCGTCCGCTTCTGGTCCAGCAGCCCGAGCATGCGATGCTCGATGGTGTACTCGCTCACCAGGTTGATGACGGTGACCGGGCGGGTCTGATGCTTGCGCCAGGCGCGGGCGATGCGCTGCTCCAGACGGGCGGGGTTCCACGGCTGGTCCATGTTGACGACGGTGTCGGCCGCCTGGAGATTGAGCCCCACGCCGCCGGACTCCGACGACAGGAACAGTCGGCATTCGGGGTCCTCGCGGAATCTCCGGATCTCGGCCCGGCGCTGCGGCTGCGGCACGCTGCCCGTGTGCAGGGCGAACTCGATGCCGGCGGCGACGGCGTACTCGCGGACCAGCTCCAGCATCCGCACCCATTCGGAGAAGACGATGATCTTCCGCTCCGGGTCCTCCAGGAGGTCGGGCAGCAGCCGCTCCATCTCCTCCATCTTGGGGCAGTCCCGGTTCTCGTCGCCGAGGATCCAGGGCGTGTCGCAGACCATGCGCATGCAGGCGAGGAACTTCTGGAGCCGGTCGAACTCGTCCCTGGTGAGAGGCCGTTTCGCGGCGAGCGCGGCGAGGCGCTTGACGTAGTGGTCGTAGTCCTCGTAGGTCCTGGTCTGGGCATCGGTCATCGGCACGAAGAAGGTCTTGGTGGTCCGCCCCGGAAGCTCGCTCTCCACGTCCTCCTTGCGCCGGCGGAGCATCACCGAGGAGACCCGTCTCGCGAGCTCGTCCAGATTCCGGAAGCCGATGGCCCGGCCCTTCTTGTCCAGCTCGTAGAACTCCCGGTTGAAGCGGAACAGCGGCCCGAGGAGCTCGGGGTCGAGGAACTGGACGATCGAGTAGATCTCGTCGATGCGGTTCTCGAGCGGCGTGCCGGTGAGCACGAAGGCGTACCGGCTCTCGATCTTCTTCACCGCGTTCGCGGTCTTGGTCTGCCAGTTCTTGATGCGCTGCGCCTCGTCGAGGATCACCACGTCGGGCCGGAGCGCGTCGAGCAGGTTTTCGCCGTCCGCCACGACCTGCTCGTAGTTGCACAGCGTGAAGAAGGTACGGCGCCGGTAGGCGGCGAGGCGTGCCGGGTAGCCGCCGAACACGATGGTCGAGGGGAGGTCGGAGAATCTGGCGATCTGCTCCTCCCACTCGGCCTTGAGCGACGCCGGCGAGACCACGAGCACCCGCTCGACCCCGCGCAGCTCGCGAAGCAGCGCGCAGGCGGCAATGGCCTGGACGGTCTTCCCGAGCCCCATGTCGTCGGCGAGGAGCACGCGCTCTCCGAACGCGAGATGGAGCGTCCCCTCGACTTGGTACGGCAGGAGCGGGAGCTTGAGAAACTCGAACGACCGGCGCCCCGCCTCGAGATCGGCCACGAAGCGGTCGCGGTCGCGCCGCCGGCGGTCCGGCGCCTTCCGGGCGTCGACCCAGGCCTCGAGCGAGCGGGAGAGCCGAAGGCGGTCGGGGTGGGCGCGCGCCATGTCGCGCAGCGCGTCGAGCGCCTTCCGCGACCCCCTGCGCAGACTGCGGCAGTGCCGTGCGGCCTCCCGCACGAGCGCGGGGTCCGCACGCTCGATCGCCTCGGGAGCCGTCATCCGCACCGCCCGCCCTTCCCGCTCGTCGAGAAAGACCTCGACGCGGCCGCTCGATTCCGGCGCTCTTCGTGTCCGGCCTCCCGGCCGGCCGGCGCGATTGCCGCGCAGGTGGTGCAGGACCCCCTCGATGTGCTTGCAGGTCCCCAGACGGTTGGTGCGATGGTCCTGGCACCCGCACGAGTTGACGTGCGTGTCGAGCGAACGGATCTCCACCTCGTAGCTGCTGCCGCTCGACGAGGTGACCCGGTAGTCGCCGAAGGGGTGCGGGCTCCCGTCCAGCGCGTGCACGCCGACGGTCTCGGTCCGCCCGCGCCACTCCCGGCGCCTGATCTCGTCCTCATCGGTCGAGATCCATCCCCGGAACGTGGGAGGCCGGTCATCCTGCAGGCGCCAGCCTCCGGGAGCGGCCTTCCTTCGCGGCTTGTTCATGCGGCACTCCGTGGCGTGTCGCGCCAGACCTCCATGTCCGTGACGGGCCGCTCGCCACCGCGAACCAGCCCGTCCACGAGCTTCACGGAATGATCGCACGCGATCACTCGTCGCGCCAACGAGGCCGCATGGGACCGCACGCAGGGGGCCCGGTCGGGCGGTTCGGTAGCGGTCACGGAAAAGTTGTTTCGCCACATCCTGATCGTGGAAGGTCCGGCTCCGGCGGAATCACCGCGGCGCATCAGCTCGCCGGCTGAAGCACCGAGATGTCGGCCGTCTCCATGAACAGCGCGCCGACCCGCGCGAGCAGGGCGAGGCGGTTGCCCCGCAGCATCGGGTCGTCGTCCATCACCCTGACGGTGTCGAAGAAGCGGTCGACGTCGTCGCGCAGCGTCGCGAGGCGCGCGAGCGCGCCGGTGTACTCGCCGGCGTCGAGCATCGCGCGTACCTGCGGCTCGACCCGCGCGAGCATGGCGGAGAGGCTCCGCTCCGCGTCCGCGCGAAGCAGGGCATCGTCCACCTCGTCCGGGATTCCGGCGTTCGCCTGTCCCGCCTGCATCGCCTGCCCCGCCCGTTCCGCCTGTCCCCCCTGCCCCGCCTGGCGCAGGATGTTGCGGATGCGCTTGTTGGCCGCGGCGAGGCTCGCCGCCTCGGGCAGGGCCCGGAATGCCTCCACCGCACGCACCCGCAGCGCGAAGTCGAGCGGCCGCGCCGGGTCCTTCGCCAGCACGGCGTTGAACACGTCGGCGGGGATCGATCGATCCGCGAAGTAGGCGCGCAGCCGGTCGAGCATGAACCGGCGCACTTCCGTCGCGGCGCCGGGCGAGGCGCCGGCGGCCGGAGTCGTCGTCCCGTCGGGGTCGCCCGCGCGCGTGGGGCCGGGACCGACAGGACCAGCCCCGGTTACGCCGTCCGGTCCGGGGTCGTCCGCGCGCGGGGCGCCGGGCGCTTCGCGGGCCTGCTCCGCGTAGCCATCGAGGGGCGCTTCGACCCTCTTGCCGAGGTCGAGGGCGCGGTCAGCGTCGAGGCCGACTTCGAGGGAGGCATCGCGCAAGCCGTGCCGCGTGTTGCGCTGCCCGAGCCGTATCCCGTTCAAGGCCGCTTCGATCACCTCGCCGAGGTCGAGGTCGAGTCCGCCCTCGATCATGATGCGCAGCGTCCCCAGCGCGGCGCGGCGAAGCGCGAAGGGGTCCCGGTCTCCGGTCGGGAGCTGGCCCAGGCTCGCGCATCCGGCGATGGTGTCGAGCTTGTCGGCGATCGCGACCGCGCGGCCGGCGGCGGTGCGGGGGATGCCGTCGTCGGCGAAGCGCGGCAGGTAGAGCTCGCCGATGGCGTCCGCCACCGCGGCGGGCTCGCCGTCGAGACGCGCGTACTCGCGGCCCATCTCGCCCTGAAGCTCCGGGAACTCGCCGACCATCTCGGTGACCAGGTCGCACTTCGCAAGCAGGCCGGCGCGCTCCGCGTGCGCCACCGCATCGCCGGACCCGCCCATCGCGCGCGCCACCCAGCCGGCCAGGGCGGCCACCCGCCCGGACCTGGCGCGAAGCGAGCCGAGCCCGCGCTGGAAGACGACGCCCCCGAGCTCGTCGAGACGCGACGCGAGGCTCCGCTTGCGGTCGGTGTCGTAGAAGTACGCGGCGTCGCTCAGCCGGGGGCGGATGACCCGCTCGTTGCCCGCGCGCACCGTGGCGGGGTTGCGGCTCTCGATGTTGCTCACCGCGATGAAGTGCGGCATCAGCGCGCCGTCGCGGCCGGCGACCGGGAAGTAGCGCTGGTGTCCCTGCATGGTCGCGACGAGCACCGCGTCCGGGAGATCGAGAAACTCCGGGTCGAAGTGGCCGGCGAGCGCCACCGGCCACTCGACGAGGGCGGCGGTCTCCTCCAGCAGCGCGGGGTCGATGCGCGCCTCTCCTCCGAGCGCACCCGCCGCGCGTTCGGCCTGCGCGCGGATCATCGCCATGCGCTCGTCGAACCCGGCCACGACGTGTCCGCGCTCGCGCAGCGCCGCCACGTACCGGGCCGCGTCCTCGAGCCCGATGTCGCCCGGATGGTGGAACCGGTGTCCGCGGGTGGCGCGCCCGGAGCGCACTCCGAGGACCTCCGCCTCGACGACTTCCGGGCCGTGCATCAGCACCACCCAGTGCACGGGGCGGACGAACTCGGTGTCGCGGTCCGCCCACCGCATCCGCCGCGGCACCGGCAGCCTCGCCGCCGCCCGCTCGACCATCGCGGGCAGCAGCGAGGCGAGGGCGGCGCCCGGCTTCGTGGACCGAAGCCCGAGCCACGCGCCGTCCCCGGTCTCGACCCGCACCAGCCGGTCCACCTCGACCCCGACCGATCGCGCAAAGCCCAGGGCCGCCTTCGTCGGCTCGCCGTTCGTGTCGAACGCGCGGGCGAGCGGCGGGCCACGGCGCTCGACTTCACGGTCCGGCTGGGCGCCGGGCACGCCGGGGACGAGGACCGCGAGCCGCCGCGGGGTGGCGCAGGGCGTCGCGGCGCCATGGGCCAGCCCGGCCGCGTCGAGCTCGGCCGCGAGCCCGCTCGCGAACGCCCCGGAGAGCGCGCGCAACGCCTTCGGCGGCAGCTCTTCGGTGCCGATCTCGACCAGCAGATCGTTCACGTCCATCGTCGTCGAGCCTCGCTTCACACCCTTCCCGCGAAGGCGGGAATCCATCGGTGCTCGTCGATCACGCGGGGGAGTCCCCCGGCCACGTCGACCGCCGGCGTCCCATTTGCCGCCATGCCCGCGAAGGCGGCGGGGAGCGGGGATCCGGTGCTTCCGCGCCCATCCTCGCTGTCGTGCCCGGAGGGGATACGGATGCGAGCACTCCGGGTCCCCGCCCGAATCTTCCGAATCGCGCCGGAGTCACGCGTCACCGAACCCGCCCCGGCCCCCGCCTCGACCCATCGGAAACCCGAGCGCCTCGCGCGAGGCGTGGTAGCGCTCGGCTACCGCGCGGGCGAGCGCGCGCACCCGCAGGATGAAGCGCTGGCGCTCGGTCACCGAGATCGCGTGGCGCGCGTCGAGCAGGTTGAAGGTGTGCGATGCCTTCAGCACCTGCTCGTAGGCCGGGTAGCTGAGCCCCTTCTCGACGAGCTTGCCGCACTCGCGTTCGCAGACGTCGAACTGCGCGAACAGCGCGTCCACGTCCGCGTGCTCGAAGTTGTACGCGGACAGCTCGCGCTCGCTCTGGTGGAAGACGTCGCGGTAGGTCACCCGGCCGAGCGGGCCGTCGGCCCAGGTCAGGTCGAACAGGCTGTCGACGCCCTGCAGGTACATCGCGATGCGCTCGACCCCGTAGGCCATCTCCGCGGTGACCGGCCGGCACTCCAGGCCGCCCACCTGCTGGAAGTACGTGAACTGGGTGATCTCCATCCCGTTCAGCCACACCTCCCACCCGAGGCCCCAGGCCCCGAGGGTGGGCGACTCCCAGTTGTCCTCGACGAACCGGATGTCGTGCTCCAGGGGATCGAAGCCGAGCATCGCGAGCGAGCCGAGGTACAGCGCCTGCACGTCGATCGGCGACGGCTTGATGACCACCTGGTACTGGTAGTAGTGCTGGAGCCGGTTCGGGTTCTCGCCGTAGCGCCCGTCGGTGGGCCGGCGCGAGGGCTGCACGTAGGCGGCGCTCCACGGCTCCGGCCCGATCGCGCGCAGGAACGTCGCGGGGTGGAAGGTGCCCGCCCCGACCTCCATGTCGAACGGTTGCAGCAGCACGCAGCCCTGCCGGGCCCAGTAGTCCTCCAGGGCGAGGATCAGCCCCTGGAAGGTCTGGAGGTCGAATGCGCGCTCCGCCACCGCTCCCCCCTGTCCCGATGTGTGCCGAGCATGACCACTGGAAGGTCCGGAGGTCGGAATCGCGCCCCGCCGCCCCCGCGTTCTCCGTCGCGAACGAGCGCGGGAGTATAGCCACTCGCCTTCGGCCCAGGACCATTCAGAAGTCGCGGTCAGAAGTCGCGGTCATTGGCCTCCCGACCGGAAGATCGTACGGTGACGGGCGGTCTTTCGGCATCGAAGGTCCGGCTCGAGGGTCTGATGAACCGCTCGTCACGACTTCTGGAGAGCCCTGCCGTCGGGCCGCATCCCCGGCGCCGCCGGCGCCTGATGGCACAAGGCCGGACTCTTGCGTGAATCCACGTGTCCATAACAGCAATTCCCGCCAGCGCCCGGAGAGGCCGCGCCGCGATGGGATTCCGGCACGATTCCGACCACCAAGGCGTCCAATCGAGGAGATTTCAGGGGCATGTTCCCGCTTGGCGGGAATTGCTGTGTCCATAACGATACAATTGCACATTAACATTGACAATGTTACCGTGCATCATAACGTCAGAAAAACCGAGAAATGCTGACAATGCCTGTCGCCGCCGCGCTCCAGCGCTATCTCGAAGATACCCTTCACGAGCCTGCGAGGGTCCTCGCACTCGAACGCACGCCGAGCCTTCCCTCGTTTCTTTCCCGGATGTACAGCCTTCTTGAAGGCCAAATAGCTGGAAGGCGATGCATCTTCCTCGCGACCACAGACAACACCGCCACGCCGTCCGACATCGCAAAACATGTTGCCCTGGTCCACCCGGCCGTTGACGCGATCGTCGTCTTCGTCACTCCGTGGCTGAGCGCGTACAACCGCTCGCGCCTCATCGGACAAAGGGTTCCGTTCGTCGTGCCCGGCAAGCAGCTCTATATCCCGGACCTCGCGATGGACTTGCGTGAACGCTTCCGCACGCCGAAGTCGCGCCGCGCAGCCGGCCTCTCGCCGGCAGCTCAAGCGGTATTGTTCCATCGCCTCCTGCACATTGACGAGACCGCGACAACCCCATCCCACGTAGCGACGCAGTTGCACTACTCGGCAATGTCGATTGGCCGCGCATTCGACGATCTGGTCGGTGCCGGGCTGGCCCATACCGAAAGATACGGCAGGGAGCGGCGTATCCGGTTCCAGGCTGAAGGGAGGCAACTGTTCGATGCCGCGCACGACCTGCTGCGCAGCCCCGTGCGTACCGAGAAATTCATCCGAGAGGTCCTCGCTGCTCCACCGTTGAAACATGCAGGCGAAAGCGCACTCGCCGAGCTGACCGCCCTGTCCCCGCCAACACTCCCGGCTTTCGCGGTCTCGGCCGGCAATTGGAAGATGGTCGCCCAAGCCTGCGAGCTCGTCGAAACCGACCGGGATCAAGCTGGCCATATCGTGGAAACCTGGTCATATGATCCGGCTGCCTTGTCTACCGCGCACACCGTGGATCCGTTGTCGCTCTACACGCAGTTCCACGATCACCGCGATGAACGCGTTTCCATGGCAGCGGAACGCCTGTTGGATGGAATGCCGTGGTAACCGGAATTGACAAGTTTCGCGAACACTTCGCAGCCCACGAGGATCAGTACGCCATCATCGGCGGCACCGCTTGTGATCTGCTGTTCGACGCGGTGGGCCTCGATTTCAGGGCGACCAGGGATATCGATATGGTGCTCTGCGTCGAGGCGGTCGACGCCGAATTCGGAAAAGCCTTCCAAACGTTCCTCGATGCCGGCGGATATCAGGCCCGTGAACGGAGCGACGGGTGAAGGGAATTCTACCGCTTCCACCGTCCGACTGACCCGAGCTTCCCATTCATGATCGAGCTCTTTGCGCGACGGCCTGTGAACCTCGATCTGCCCGAAGACGCCAACTACACGCGGGTGCCGGTAGACCAGGACATGGTCAGCCTGTCGGCAATCCTGCTGGACGATGCCTATTTCGAGGCACTCCAGACAGCGCGGCCGGGGACGGCGGGCATCGCCGGGCCGGGGGTGGCGGCAGGCATCGCCGAATGCTTCGTTTCGCCGGCCGGCCGGGCCTGCCCCGCATCGGTGGCGGCCTTCCGGGGGCCGGGGTGATGGACCCGCGGTACCCGGTCGTCTTCGGCGCCTGCCTGACGCAGTTCACGATCGTCGGCCTGATGTTCTCGTTCGGGCTGTTCTTCGACGTGTTCGAAGAAGAGCTCGGCTGGTCGCGGACGGTGCTGTCGGGGAGTACCTCGCTCGCCTTCCTGGTCATGGGGCTGTTCGCGTACTTCGCCGGGCGCCTCAGCGACCGGTACGGGCCGACCGTGGTTCTCGGCACGACGGGCCTGCTGTACGGAGTGGGCTACGCGCTCATCTCGGTCGTCGGCGAGCCGTGGCAGCTCGTGGCGCTCTTCGGCATCTGCATCGGCCTGGGCCTCAGCACGCATGACGTGGTGACGCTCTCGACCATCGCGCGGTGGTTCGAAGGCCGGCGCGGCATGATGACCGGGGTCGTGAAGGTCGGCACCGCGACCGGCCAGATGGTGCTGCCGCCGCTGGTCGCGCTGCTGACGGCGGTCGTGGGCTGGCGCTACGCGGCGCTGGCAATGGGCTACGCGGGGGCCGCGCTTCTGCTCGTCGCCGCGTTCTCGGTGCGGTCTCCGCCGAAGAGCCGGTCGTCCGGCCGGGCGGCCGGGGGCCACGGCGCGGAGCCTGTCGACATCCGGCGCAGCCGCGCGTTCTGGACCCTGTGCGCGACCCAGTTCCTGTTCTTCCCGTCCCTGGTGACGGTGCCGCTGCACATCGCGGTGCACGGCATCGGCCTCGGCATGACGCGCACCACGGCGGCGGTCCTGCTGACGGTGATTGGCGGGTCGAGCATCGTCGGCCGGCTGATGGTGGGCACCTTCGTCGACCGGATCGGCGGAAGGAACGCCTACATCCTCACCCTGGCGCCCCTGGTGGCCGGCCTGCTCGCGCTGCTGGTGGTCGAGAGCCACGGGCTGCTGTTCGCCGCCGTCGCGGTGTACGGCTTCGCCCATGGCGGGCTGTTCACGGTGGTCGCGCCCACCGTGGCCGAGTTCTTCGGCACCCGCGCCCACGGCGCGATCTTCGGGGGCATCGTGTTCTTCGGCACCCTCGGCGCCGCCGTCGGACCCGTCCTCGCGGGCCGGATCTTCGACCTCACCGGCAGCTACGACTACGCGTTCACCGGGCTTGCGGTGATGGGGGCGACCGGCCTGGCGCTGGTGCTCTCGCTGCCGGGGCGGCGGCAGGTCCGGCATGTGCATCCCGAGGCCCGGTGATGTGCGGTCTGCGGCGCCCGGGAGCGGCGCGGCTGCGGGGTGCATGGTTCCGGGGTGCACGGCTGCGGGGTGTGCGGCTTCGATATATGCGGCTCCGGGGTGGCGCCGGGGGCTCTGGCAGGCGAAGGCCTCGGGTGTACGGCTCCGATGTGCGCGGCTCCGGGGTGTCCCTGGCGCCGCCGGTTGCCGTCGCCCCGCGGTACGCGCGTCGGCTGGGGTGAGGCTCTGTGAGCGGCGGCGGGATCATGCTCCACAGGGAGCGTCCGGTTGGTCCGGACGCGGCGGCGCAAAACGATCATGGTCGGGTAGACCACCCCGCCGCATGAAAGGGCGCCGGGTCGCAACGCCGCGACCGCTGGAGTCGCGGGCACCCTTCCCGAGCGCACTTTCACGGCAAATGCGCCACTCATGCCCTCTTGTCTGTTCGGGCGGGGGGTGGAGCAGCGGCTCAAGCTGTCGCTGCTTCCAGGACGCGCACGCAGTGATTGGAGCGAGCGTTCAACACCTCGATCATGCGTTGCAGAATCGGGTGATTGAGCCCGTTGGCGCGGGCGTCGGCGACGGTTTCGCCAAACGCGGCCGGCAACGTTTCGGCCATGCCTTTTCCCATGCCGAGGACTTCGGCGGGGGGCAGGCGCACTTCCGTGGCGAACTTTGCCCAATGACGTGAGCAAACCTCTTCGAGCAGGTATTTCCCGCCGATCCTGGCCGCCATCTTCAGCCTCCTGGGGTCGAAGCTGTAAGGCAGCGTGCTGGCCATGTCGTAGAGCGGCGCCAGGCGTGCTCGCCCTGATGCGCCAATGAGCATGGAGAAGTTCTTTGCGTGTGCGTCGGTGCCGCCGATGATCCAGTTCAGCATGATGGCGCGCGCGAAAGTCCACGCATCCTCACCGGGCTCTCCCGAGTGTGTCCGGATCGCTTCGCTCAGCTCGGCGCACCCGGGGCCGCCTTCATTCTGGTATTTCTTCGTCGGGGGAAGCCCCAATACTTGGCACATGTCTTCCTGGTGAAGGCGCCGGACCGACCCGGGGAGTCTGGCTCGGTCATAGCGTTCCACGATGATTGTCGGCTCACCCGCAAATCTGCGTACTTCGGAGCGTGCCGCAGGCAACCCGAGCGCCCGGGCCAGCGCCAGGCACAGGTGTTCGTTCTCGGCGTGACCGTCAAGCCCGTGCATGGGCGGTTTCAGGATGTGGGTGGTCGGCGTCGAGCCGCTGGGCACCCCCCAGCGCTGACCGTCGAAGAGGAGCGCCGTCTTCGGCTGCGCACCGGAGAGGCTGAATTGACCGGCATCGTGCGCCATGCGCCACGCCGCCTGATCTTGTCTCAGGACACGCAGGCGTTCGGCGATATCGGCTTCGGTCAACCATTCGATCTTCTGGTCATCGTCCTGGAGAACATCGTCGACCCTGTCCGGTCGCACCAGTTGGATGGCGCCGGGGCAGTCCTCGCCGACCGCACCGAGCAAGGCAAAGGCGTTGCGGGGCGATACATGAAACCGCTGTCCCCAGCGGGCCAGGATGGCTTCATTGTCGGGAAGCAGTCCCCAGAGCCAGGGCTCGATCCTGGCATGCTCATGTTCGGCGACCACGAGCGGCATCGAAAGGGAGAGCGGATACGCTGCATCCATGGACCGCCAGCGGTCGTCGTAGACGAATGTCAGCCGGCCTCGCCGGTCGCGCCGGATCTCGCCCATGATCCGGCGATCGGCAACGACGACAAGAAGCCTGTTCATGTCCGATCGTCCCTGGCGGCATTCACGATCGCGTCGACGTCGACGGGGGCCATGTCGTCGATCGACGGAAGCCGGCGAGGGCCGGGATCGATCGTCAACGGGAGGTTCAGGGCGGAAAGGGTGCGGAGAACCAGACCGAGTTCGGCACGGGACTTGCCGTGCTCGATGGCCACGACCCATTGTCGTCCGACTCCCGCCTTGCGGGCGAGGTCGGTCTGGCTCAGCTTGAGCTTGCGGCGTCTGTCGCGGATGGCCAGGCCGAGGTCCAGAGGGGTTCGGATTTGCATGATGGCCCTGATGTCGTCGAACGTCGACAATATACACATGTCGTCGAACAACGACAAGGCCAGAATGTCCGCGCCAGAACGTCCGCGATCGGCGACTCTCACAAATGTCTGTGCTCGACGACACATCAGGGAGGGCTGCGAGACCACATCGCGGCGACATGACGGTCCCGGAGTCAAGTTGAGGCGCTACGGCTCAGCCATTCCCGCCAGGCGGGAACATGCTCCTGAAATCCCCTCGATCGGACGCCCCGAGGGGCGAAATTGCGCCGGAATCCCACCACGGCACGGCCTCTTCCGAGCGCTGGCGGGAATCGCTGACTACGGCTTATCGTGCCCACTTGCATGCGTTCTCCATCCGGGCCCGTACCTGTTCGGCTCGAACCGGCCCGTGGGCCAGGCCCTCGCTCCTTGCCTCCTCGATCGCCGTTGCCATGCTCTGACTCAGCTCGTACAGCCGTCGAGTGGCTTCTCCGGGCTCGAATCCGATGCGTCGTCCCAGCGTCTCGACCGCTTCCCGGCTCACCGTGCGCAGACGGTCCGCGCGTCCGATTCTGGTGGCCAGCCGCTGATCGAGGTGGGGGTAGCACTCCGTAGACAGCATGTCGTAGACGGGCGCCAGCCTCGCGCCGGGTGTCCCGGGCTCGAGGATGGAGTAGTTCTTCGCGTGCGCATCGCAGTTCCCCACCAGCCAACTGAACATCAAATGGTCGAACAGCGCGTTGCGGTCCGCCCCCGGCACGGTGAACAGATCGTACGTGCCCGGTCCTCCATCGCTCTGGTACTTCGAGGTCCGGGCGAGCGCCTGGGCGAAGTCTTCCTGGTGCACCCGTTCGATGCCCCCTTCTCGTCGCCGTCGTCTGTCGTAGCGTTCCACGACGAGCACTTGCGTCCGGCCGACCGTCTCGATCCATGTTCTCGCCGTGGCGAGTCCCGCACGTCGCGCGACCTCCATGCACCAGTGTTCGTTCTCGACCAGCCCCGGGAACGCTGCCGACTGTGGCTTCAGGATATGCGTGCTCGGATGTCCCCCTGTCGGCACCGCCCATGTTCCTTCGGCGGTGCGATAGAGGGTCGCCTTGTCCTGCGCGCCCGCGATCGAGATTCTCGCTCGGCGGCTCACGCTGCCCAAGGGCTCGATGGGTGTCTCGCGCAGCAGCCTTGCGAGCCGTTCCTCGTCGAGGTGGAACAGTCCGGGCTCGTCGCGGTGCTCCGCGGCCACGACCTGCACCGCGCCTGCGCACTCGCCCCCCGCCGCGCGCAGCAGCGACCAGGTGTCGATGCCCGCGGCGCCCGCGACCCTCGCGAGATGCGCTCGACGCCGGCCTTCCGCGAGGAGCCCGTCGAACCAGGGCTCCGTCCTGTCCGGCCCGTATGCCTCGTCCCGCACGGGCATGCAGGTCGACAGCGGCGCCGCGCCCTCCCGCCCGACGTACCTCTCGTCATAGCGGAAGGTGAGGCGGTTGCGTGCGCTGCGCCGCAGCGCGCCGGCGTGCTGCCCGTACAGAAGTACTTTCAGCTCGTCGTCCACTGCCCTCTCACCTCATGCCCTTCGCCCTTCTACCTCGTCAGGCTCGCAGGCTGGGTCACTCCCCCTTGCGCGGTGCTGTCGAGACAGCACCTCGCTGCACGCCGTCGATCACTTGCCCGAGCCGTTCGTCAAATCGGACGTGGACCCGAGAGCCCGTTTCTGCCGGCGTCACCCCGTTGCGGTCTCCCGCACCAGCTCCCGCAGGCCGGCGACCCTGATGTTTTCCGCCAGGGGGTAGGCGCCGTCTCCCGGACAGACGATGGTGATCCGGTCCAGCTTCAGGTCCTCGAGCGCCGAGTGCATGGAGCGCGTGACCCTGGGGGTGGATGTGTACTTGAACTCGTAAGCGGTCTTCTTCGTGCCCTGCACCAGCAACAGGTCCAGCTCGGCGTCTCCGTGTGTCGCCCAGAAGAAGCACTCTGCGGCATCCGCCTGGTGCATCTGGATGATCTGCTCCAGTGCGAACCCTTCCCACGAAGCGCCGATCTTGGGATGAGCGTGCAGGCTGTCCCGATCCGGCAGGTTGAGCAACGCGTGAAGGATGCCGCTGTCGCGGAACACGATTTTGGGCGACTTGACCTGCCGCTTCCGTATGTTCTCGTGCCAGGGTTGCAGCGTGCGGGTAATGAACGTGCCGTCGAGGATATCGAGGTAGCGCTTGATCGTCGGTGAAGAGACGTCGAGCGAACGCGCGAATTCCGAAGCATTGAGGATGTTGCCGTGCCAGTGCGCGGCCATCATCCAGAATCGCCGCATGGTGCCGGCGGCAAAGTCGATTCCCAGTGCCGGCAGGTCCCGCTCCAGGAACGTGGTGACGTAAGCCTTGCGCCAGGTGATGCTGTCGGAATCGGTGT
The DNA here is from genome assembly GCA_965202735.1 of Gammaproteobacteria bacterium. Taxonomy (GTDB): domain Bacteria; phylum Pseudomonadota; class Gammaproteobacteria; order HK1; family HK1; genus HK1. Next base: position 2,844,105 of record OZ241844.1, on the reverse strand, counting down.
GCGCCAGGTATGCGGGTGGAAATCCGCCTCGCAGCCACAGGCGGGTCCGATCGTCGGCTTCGAACGCGGTGAACGGCGGAAGCTCCAGGTAGACAATCCTGCCGGCAAGCGTCTCCGAGGACTGGCGTATCAGATCGCGCGACGCGCTGCCCAGGATCAGGTACCGCTGCTTCGGCCGCTCCCGGTCGACCAGCACCCTGAGCAGGGGAAACAGCTCCGGACTTCGCTGTATCTCGTCGATGACGATCAGGCCTTCCAGCGATTCCAGGGCGAGCCTGGGGTCGGTCAGCCGGTTGAGGTGCTCGGGGTCCTCGAGGTCGAAATAGTGCACCTGTGTACCGCCGCCACCATGACGGTCGCCGGGGGAACCCTCGTTGCCGAGCGCCGCAACGTGGTCGCGGGCCAGCGTCGTCTTGCCGCACTGGCGGGGGCCGAGGATCCCGACGATCCGGTGACTCCTGAAATATCGCGCAATCCGACTCAGGAATTCTGCTCTCTCCATGCCCTGTAATCCATGAAAATCCAAATCCGAAATTCAAATTTTCATGGATCGCCGAGCGTTGTCAACCGAAACCTCACCGAAACCTCACCGAAAACCCCACACCAGCTTCCGCAGGGCGCTCGGTCATGGAAGCCGTGCCGACGCCGCCAAAGCCGACGCTGCCGAGCCGGCGCTGCCGAGCCGACGACGCCAAAGCCGGCGATACCGAGCCGACGACGCCAAGCCGACGCCGCCGAGCGGCAAAGCCTGCTACCATCCCGTCGCAGCCGTTGCATGGCCTTCACCCCTTCACGCCCCACCATTCTCCACCACCCCCTGATGCGCTACGACCGGACATTCGCCGTCATCGTCGTCGTTCAACGCGGGAAAGGCCCCGGGAGACGCCGAGCCGGCGGCGCCCGGCCAGCCGGCGAAGCGGATGCGGCCGGTGAGTGGTCGGTGAGCGGACGATGAGCGGCGCGGCAGGCCCCGAGGAGCTCGCGATCACGCTCGGGGTCGAGGAGGAGTTCTTTCTCGTCGACCCCGTCTCGCGCGATCTGCTCGCCGACCCGGACCCCGCCATCTTCGATGCCTGCGAGAGGACGCGCGGGCCGCATCGGGTGGTGCGCGAGTTCCTGCGCTCGCAGATCGAGACCAACACCCGCGTGTGCGCTTCGGTGGCCGAGCTGCGCGAGGCCCTGTGCGAGACCCGGCGCATCGTCGTCGAGGCGGCGGAGCGGCACGGGGCGGCGGTGATGGCCGCCTCCACCCATCCCTTCGCCTCGTGGCGGGCGCAGTCGGCCACGCCGCGCGAGCGCTACGAGCGGTTCGCGGCGACGTTCCAGGACAACGTCCGCCGCTTCATCATCAGCGGGATGCACATCCACGCCGGCTTCGGCGACGCCGACTCGCGCATCCGGATCATGACCGCGATACGGCGCTACCTTCCGGCGCTGCACGCGCTGTCCACCTCGTCGCCGTTCAGCGCCGGGCGCGAGACGGGGTTCAAGTCCTGGCGGCTGACCCTCGTCGGGGGCCTGCCGCGCACCGGCATGCCGGGGCCGCTGGGCTCGCGGGCGGAGTACGACCGGCTGGTCGAGGAGTACCGGCGCCTGCGGTTCATCAACGACGGCAGCGAGCTGTGGTGGGACATCCGCCCCTCCCACGCCTACCCGACGGTGGAGATGCGCATCTGCGACGTCTGCCCGCGCATCGAGGACGCGGTGTGCGTCGCGGCGCTGTATGCGTCCCTCATCCGGCTGCTGCTGCGCCGCGACCGGGAGGGCGTCCTGCCCCCGGAGCCGCTGACCGAGATCATCGCGGAGAACCGCTGGGTCGCCCAGCGCTACGGAGTGCTCGCCTTCCTCGGCGACGCGGAGCGCGAGGACGGGCGGGTGGATATCGACGACCTCGTGGCCGAGCTGGTCGAGGAGCTTGCGGCCGACGCCCGCGCGCTCGGCTGCGAGCCGGAGGTGCGCCGCGCGCTCGCCATCGTCCGCGAGGGAACCGGCGCCGACCGCCAGGTCGACCTGTATCGGCTGCGCCGCCTGGAGGGGGACACCGAGGCGGAGGCCCTGCGCCGGGTGGTCGACCTGGTGCTCGCCGAGACACGGGAGGGAGTCGGCGAAGGCCCCGGCTGACGGGACCGCGGCTTGGCCGCCGCGCGCAATCCCGCTTGCATCGTACATATCTGTACGTCTACCATGACCGGCAGCCATGACCGGTGACGAGTTCGTGCGACGCGTTCGGCGGCTTGGCCGCGCCCGCGGAGTAGCGGTGCGTTTCGAGGCTCGCCCGGGCAAGGGAAGTCACGGGCGGCTGTATTTCGGGGGGCGCTTCGCCACGGTCAAGGACCGGCGCAAGGAGATTGGCGCGGGACTCCTGGCGGCGATGCTCCGGCAGCTCGGGTTGAAGCGCGGGGAGCTGGGATAGTGGCGATGGAGGGAACCGGGATGATGCAAGGACTCGCCTGGCCGGTGGAGCTGGAGGGGCAGGAGGACGGCTCGCTCCTTGTCTCGTTCCCCGACATTCCGGAAGCCCTGACCGAAGGGGTGACCGAAGCCGAGGCGCTCACGCAAGCCCGGGACTGCCTCGTCGCCGCCCTTGGCGGATATGTCGGCGCACGGCGCGCCATTCCCCGGCCGTCTCCGGCCCGAGGGCGAACAACGGTCGCCTTGCCGGCGCTCGTCGCCGCCAAGGTCGCGCTTTACGGCGCGATGCGCGCCGAGGGCGTCGGCAACACCGCGCTGGCCGCGCGGCTCGGCCTGAGCGAAGGCGCGGTGCGGCGTCTGATCGATCTCGACCACCGTTCACATATCGGCCAGATCGAAACGGCGCTCCGTGCGCTCGGGCAGCGGCTGACGGTCGGCACGCGGGCGGCTTAGACCCGGATTGGCCACTGTACGGAGGGCATCGAAGGTGGACAATCGGGACCGCGCGCAACCGGAGCAAGTGGCGCACAAGGCGGCATACGGGACTCCATGAGATGTCGGTCTATCTGGACTACAACGGATCGGCACCGCTCGACCCCCGGGTGGCCGAAATCATGGTGCCGATTCTGGTGAAGGGGATCGGGAACGCATCTTCGATACACGGCTTCGGCCGTCGGCAGAGCGCTGCGGTCGACGAAGCCCGTGAGCATGTTGGAGCCATGGTGGGTGGTCGTCCTTCGAACGTGGTGTTCACCGCCGGTGCAACCGAATCCAACAATCTGGCTCTTCGAGGGGCGGCGGAAGGCTCTCCTGTCGACCGATCCCGGATACTGATTTCCGCAGTTGAACATGTATCGGTTCGGCAGACCGCACGGTGGCTCGAAGAGCGCGGATTGACGAAGCTGGGTGTCATCCCTGTGACCAGAGGCGGATTCGTCGACATCGACGCACTGGAGTCGATGATTGACACGGACGTGCTGCTGGTATCGGTGATGGCGGCGAACAGCGAGACTGGGATATTGAATCCGGTGGAGAAGATCGCCGAACAGGCTCACGCAGTCGGCGCCTTGCTCCACTGCGATGCCACGCAGTCGGCAGGCCGATTGCCATTCGATCTGGAACGGATCGGTGCCGATCTTGTATCCGTGAGTAGTCACAAGATATGTGGTCCGACCGGTGTCGGCGCTCTTGTCGGGGCACGACGCAGCCTGCGACGGTTGCGGCCGGTCATCCACGGTGGCGGGCACGAACAAGGGTTGCGGTCGGGATCATTGAATGTTGCCGGTATCGCAGGTTTTGGGGCTGCTGCGCGGATAGCTACCGAAGAGCGGATGTCGGAGTCGGCACGAGTCGCGGAGGCGCGTGATCGATTGACCGCTGCGCTGAAGTCGCGTCTCTCCGGTGTCCATGAAATCGGAGACGTCACGCAGCGGCTCTCGAACACAGCCAACATCCGGTTCGAGGGTGCTGATGCGGAGGCAGTCGTAACCAATATGGATCCTGTTGCTGTCTCGACGGGCAGCGCGTGCGGCTCCGGCTCGATCGAGCCCTCCGCGGCCCTCCTCGCCATGGGTATCCCGCGTGAAGCGGCGTTCGAGTCGGTCAGATTCAGCCTGGGCCGCTTTACAACCATGGCGGACGTCGACCTCGCGGTGGAGAGCGCTGTTGCGGCCGTTGAGCACGTTCGGAACATGGCCGGGAGGAGTGCGTGATGCGTCTGCTCGACGCAGCCAAGCCCATGTTCGCCCGGCACGAGACGTTTCATCCTCGCTATGGGTGGTTCAGGAAAGCTTGCAGCTTCGTAGCCGCAGACCCCCATGTATTCGTTCGAGAGGACGCACCGGTGCGGATCGGGGTGGGCAAGAATATGGTCCGGGCGATTCGTTTCTGGGGGCTCGCCGCCAAACTGATCGAAGTGGACGAGCGGTCTTCCAGCCGTCGGGCGTCCGATCTGACTCTCACGCGTTTGGGTCATGCCCTCTTCGGTGAATCGGGATGGGACCGATACATGGAGGATCCAGGGACATTGTGGCTCTTGCACTGGTTGCTTCTGGCCCCTCCCTCGCTATTGCCTGTCTGGTGGCTTGCGTTCAACGAGTTTCCTGCGGTCGAGTTCCACGACGACGATCTCGTTGGGGCGGTCACGGCACATCTCGAGGCCATCGCGGAATGGAATGCGCCACATCCCTCATCGGTGAAGAAGGATGTTGGCGCCATGCTGCGTACCTATGCGCCGGCGGAGCGAACCGCACGCATCGGTATCGACGATATCCTGGATTGCCCGCTCCGGGAGCTGAACCTGATTGGCCGTTCGGTCGGAACGAATCGGTATCGGTTCGCGTTGGGGACGAAGCCCACCCTGCCGCCTGCGGTTCTCGGTTATGCCGCTCTGGATTACATTGCTCGTACTTCAACGGGTGGGAATACGGTCACACTCGGCCGCCTTGTCCATGAGCCGGGGGCTCCCGGTCGGGTCTTCAAGCTGACCGAAAGCGAGCTTCTCGCTGCGCTCGAAGCGATCAACGGAGAAATGGATGCGCTCGCACTGACGACGAGTACAGGGGCGGTTCAGCTTTCGTGGTCGGGCGCTCCGGACGAAATCGCGACCGGAATTCTCGATCGTTACTATGGGTACTTCCCTTCTGGGACCCAGGCAGGTTGTACAGGTGACGGCGACGCTCGGTCGTCACCGGCCGTATCGGCAGTGGGGCGATAAATGACCGTACTTGCCGACCACATCTCGGTTCTGGACCGTTTTGCCCGTTCGGTGAACCTGGAGCGGGACGTGGAACGGCCCGAACCGCTCGATGGGTACATCGTCACCGCACGTGCATTGGATGTCGTCGAGCGAGTTGCCGTCGCTGCCGCATCCGGGACGGCCGGGGGTGCCTGGTCGCTGACCGGACCCTACGGTTCGGGCAAGTCCTCGCTTGCCCTCTTGCTCGACGCTGCGTTCGGTCCCGCCAGCCCAACCCGAACACGCGCCTGGAGGCTGATCGACGAAACGTCACCCGCAGTGGGCGAGTCGGTCCGACGTGCCCATGAACGTCATCAAACGATGGATTCCGGATTCCATCGCGGTCTGATCACCGCCAACCGCGAGCCTATGGGCCGCACGTTGCTCCGGGCGCTTCACTCCGCGGCCCTCCGTCGATATGGCAAGCTCTCTTCATCCGGCACATTCGAGGCAACCCATACACTCAAGCGAGTACTTGGGGACACGACATGGAGTGACTCGCGCCGAACCGGGCCCGCTGCCACCGCGACAGTCGATATCGCACGGCGCCTGGCGGAGGATGCGCCACTCCTTCTGATCATCGACGAGTTCGGCAAGAACCTCGAAGCGATCGGAGACAGTGCCGAAGCCGATCCTTACTTGTTGCAGCAGCTTGCGGAGGCGGGACAGGGCTCGGGTCTGCCCATCTTCCTACTGACTTTGCAGCACTTGTCATTCGAAAACCATCTGGCTGGCGCCGGACGCCCTCGACGCCGTGAATGGGCCAAGGTGCAGGGCCGATTCGAAGACATCGCCTACGTCGAAACGGCCCGTCAGACCTTGGCGCTGATTGGAAGCGTCTTCCTGGTCAGGGACGAGAAGTTGCGAAATCGGATCGCCCGCTGGGCCCAGCTCCATGCCAGGGCGATGCGATCACTCGGTATCGCCGAAATGGCGGAACCGGAGATTGTGGCCTCATGCTATCCCCTGCACCCTCTGGCTGCGATGCTGTTGCCGGAGCTCTGCAGTCGCTACGGGCAGCACGAACGGACGCTGTTCTCGTTTCTGGCTGGACCGCACGCGGCTGGCGTTGCGTCGTTCCTCGCGACCACGAGGCTGCCGAGCCGCGGGCGGCTTCCGTCCCTCGGACTCGGGGCCATTTACGACTACTTTGTCTCCAGCGCAACACAAGCGGAGATGCCATCGGATCGTTTGCGTCGGTGGACCGAGATCGCCCTCCGGCTTCGCGACCTCAACGGTCTCTCTCCGCGGCAGACCTGTATGGCAAGGGCCATCGCCCTGCTGAATCTGATATCGGCCGGCGGAACTGTTCGGGCGTCTTCCGAGGTGCTTTCTCTCGTTGACGCCGACTCGGTCGAATTGTTGGCCCGTCTCGAGGCGGTCGGGGTCGTCACCTACCGAAGATTTGCCGACGAGTATCGGATTTGGCAGGGAACCGATGTCGATGTTCGTCGCCTCATGGAGGTTGCGAAACGGAAAGTGAGGAGGCAGTCGCTCCTTGATGTTCTGTCCGGCCTCGAGCGGCCCGTGCCGGTGGTCGCCGCGCGACACAGCGCAAAGCACGATGTGCTTCGGGTGTTCGCCAGACGCTATGCCGCCAGTGGCGAAGATGTCGAGCCCCTGGACGCATTCTCTCCCTGTGACGGCGAAGTGCTGCTCGTCGTCGGTGCGGACCGGGGTCTCCCGAAACTGGCCTGTCCGGCGTCAGTTGCCAAGCCGACTGTAGTGGCAATCCCGCGGGAGTTGGCCGTACTCGAGGAGGTTGCCAGAGAGGTCGCCGCCACGACCGTCGTGTTGAACGATCCTGTCGTCGAGTCCGATTGGGTGGCGCGGCGCGAGCTCGCCGAGCGACTGGCTGAGCTGCAAACCTCCTTTCGACATGCCATCAACGCCACGTTCGGCGCTGGCACATGCCGATGGGTCCTGATCGACGACTCCGGGGTGAAGGAGCTGCGTGCAGGGAGAGGCAGCGCAGCGTTGTCGGAGGCAGCCGATCTCGCGTATCCGTCCACCCCGATGGTCGGCAATGAAATGCTCAATCGTACCGAACTTACTTCTCAGGGCGCCAAGGCCCGACGCCTTCTGCTCGAAGGCATGATCGAGCGCAGCTCCGAGGCGAATCTCGGGTTCGACGGCTACGGGCCGGAAGTGGCCATGTATCGCGCATTCCTGGCGCGGACTGGGCTCCATGGCCGTGACTCCGACGGCAAGGTGCACGCCTTTGGTGCGCCAACGGATACAGCGCTGCTTCCTGCCTGGAAGGCGCTGGAGCATGAGTTCGAACGCGCCAGGATGCGTCGTGTCAACCTCAAGGACATACATGCCGTCCTGCTCCTCCCGCCGTTCGGTATGAAGGCTGCTGTCATACCGGTGTTTGTGACGGCTGCCCTGCTCGCATTCAAGGACGAGATCGCCATCTACGAACACGGCACCTTCAAGCCGCTGTTGACCCCCGATCTGTCGGAGCGGATGGTCCGCAATCCTGACCACTTCGACATCAAGCACTTCGCGAACACCACCGGTGCCCGCCGGCAAGTCATCAACGCACTGGCCGCGCGCCTCGGGGGGATGCCAGGATCCCGCAACCACCGAGTCGGGAATGTCCTGTCCGTGGTTGGTCTGCTGGTCTCCCGGGTCAGGAATCTGGACGGCTACACGCGGCAGACCCGCAATTTGACCTCCGCCACTCGCAAGGTGCGGGATGCGGTCGTCACAGCGGTTGAGCCGGACGAGCTGCTCTTCGATACCCTCCCGAGCGCTCTGGGGTTCCGTCCCGTGCCCGCCGACACGAGAGCCTATGCGAAGGCCGGCGAATACGCCGATGGCCTCGCTACAGCGTTGGAGGAGCTCTCTGGATGTCACGACCGACTTCTCGCCGAGCTCTTCCAGCTCCTCCTCGACACAAGCGCCGAAAGCAGCCGCCTGGCAATCGCTGGACAGGCGGCCTCCCTCGATGACGAAGTATTGAGCCCTTCGGTACGAGCGTTTGTCGGGACTCTGGCCAACGACGCGGTTGCCACGGATGCCGTTTGGGTCAGCGCCGCTGCCACGGTCGTGGCCAGGAAGGCTCCGGCGGAGTGGGGCGACGACGACTTGTCTCGGTTCCGCCGCGAGCTTCCCCTGCAAATTGCTGCGTTTCAGCGCCTGGTTGCGCTGCACGTCGGACGCCGGGCCAACGGTGGTGGCCCGTTTGACGCGTTCCGCGTCACCATTACCCGGTCGGATGGCAGCGAGCATGTCGACCTGGTCGACATCGACCAATGCCAACGTGGCCCTGTAGACAAGGCTCTTGATGAGGCCCTGAAGGAGTTGGGCGGGATGCTCGGTTCTCCTCATCGAGCTCACAAGGCATTGCTCGCCGTGCTCGGGGATCGGATGCTGTCCGAGCAGGCCGGTGGCAACGACGCAGTGGTTCGCGTCCTTCCGGACAGGAGATCTCGACATGGCTGACAGTGTCCGCCACATCTGCGGAATCTCGGGAGGCAAGGACTCCAGCGCGCTTGCCGTCCATCTCCGGGACAAGGTGCCTGGAATGGAATATTTCTTCTGTGACACTGGCGCCGAGCTTCCCGAGACCTACGAGTATCTGGTCCGGCTTGAGGTGATCCTCGGCAAGCCGATCATTCGATTGAACGCACACCGTGGCTTCGATCACTGGTTCGAGGTCTTTCGCGGAGCACTTCCCTCTCCGCAGATGCGATGGTGTACCAAGAACATGAAAATAAAGCCGATCGAGACATGGATCGGCGAATCGCCGGCTCTCTCCTATGTCGCCATCCGTGCCGACGAGTCGAACCGGAAAGGTTATGTTTCGACCAGACCGAACATCAGAACGCGATTTCCGTTTATCGAGGATGGAGTCGACCGCGATGGGGTAATGCGGATCCTCGAAAGGGCCGGTATCGGCTTACCGACCTATTACGAGTGGAGAACTCGGTCAGGCTGCTACTTCTGCTTCTATCAACGCAAGGCCGAGTGGATCGGTCTCGCCGAGCGGCATCCCGATCTGTTCCAGCGAGCGGTCGCCATCGAGCAGAAGGTGTTGCGAGACGCAGGTCTTGACGGCGATGCCGACTTCCGCAGCCGGGCAATGCGTGGTCGCCAGTACACATGGTCCGGTGGCGAGACACTCATCGAGCTTCTGTCCCGCCGAGAAGAGATTCTCGAACGGCATGCAACGGCGATGTCCCGAGCCGGCAAGGCGCAGGCCAATGTCCCCTTGATTGAAGTACTCACCGAAGCTCTCGACGAAGAAGACGACACCGTACCCTGCACCGTGTGTGCGTTGTGAGCGCGACGATGGTAGCACCGCCCAGCGGGCCGGGCCTGACAGCGGCCTGGTTCTTCGATTCACTCCCGGATCGAGAGCTCAGAAGCTTCCTGAATCCCGGTGTCCTGTCGGTGCTGGATGCAATCTTCGGCGGTCGCATCGAAGGCAGCGATCTCCGACGAGTTGCTCGGACCATGGTCGACTTCGATGTGCTGCTCGGAGAGCGCGAAGGTCGGCGGCTGGTGCTTGACCTCATCCCCGAGCAGAAGCGCGCCGAGTTGGAGACCCGCATCGGGCGGACCGTAGCCGCCGATGGGGCGAGCGAGTGGACAGAATCGGAAGTACGCCGACTGCGTGACTTCTTCGGTCTGGTCGAAGATCGAATCGTACCCCCGGCGACCCCGCCAACGGACGTAGTCACACCGGCCTACGGCCTGTTCGATCATCAGAGAGACGCCGTGTTCAGGTTGGCGCCGCTACTGGGTCGGGACGAACGCCGAGCCGTTCTTCATCTGCCGACCGGGGTCGGCAAGACCCGAACCGCCATGCATGTGGTGGCGGACTCGCTTCGGGCACATGATCCGTCGGTCGTGGTCTGGCTGGCTTCGGGCAAGGAGCTGCTGGAGCAGGCGGTGGCAGCGTTCAAGGAAGCGTGGACGCACTTGGGCGCAAGGCCGCTGCAAATCGGAACCATGTGGGGCGACCGGATGCCGGATCTCGACCGCTTTTCCGATGGATTTCTCGCCGTCGGGCTTGCAAAGGGTTGGGCCGTGATCTCGCGCACCGACCCGGATTGGGCAGTGCGGCTCTCCCGGCGGGTTCGGCTGGTGGTGTTCGACGAAGCCCATCAGAGCGTCGCGGGAACCTATCGGCGGATCACCGAAGAGCTCACGCTGGATTTCAGGTGTGCACTGTTGGGACTCACTGCGACGCCAGGGCGGACGTGGGCCGATATCGACAAGGACGGTGAGCTTGCCGAGTTCTTTGCCAGAAACAAGGTGACACTCCAGGTGCCCGGCGAGAACCCCATCGAATACCTCATTGACAACGGCTTTCTTGCGCGACCGAGCTTCAGGACACTCCTCTCCCGGCCGGGCTTCGCACTCAGCGATACGGAGCTTGCGCGAATTGCACAAGGGCTGGATGTTCCCGAAGCGATCGTGGCTGCCCTGTCGATGAGCGAACAGTATGTGGCTGCGGTACTCGATGCCATCGCCGAGCTGCTCGACGCGGGACATCGGCGCGTGCTTGTCTTCGCCGCTACTGTCGAGCACGCTCGGACACTGAGCGCGGTCCTTGTCGCCCGCCATGTCCGCAGTGATGTTGTGACGGGCCTGACTCCCAGGCGCGCGAGGGAGCACGCTATCAGGACGTTCAAGTCGGATGACGAGATACCCATGGTCCTCGTCAATTTTGGCGTATTGACGACAGGTTTCGACGCCCCCAGGGCGAGCGCAGTCGTTATCGCCCGTCCCACGAAGTCCCTGGTGTTGTTCAGCCAGATGGTCGGTCGGGCTATTCGTGGTCCGAAGGCCGGCGGGACCGAGACATGCGAAGTCGTAACGGTCGTCGATCCGAGTCTGCCGGGCTTCGGCGATGTAGCCGCAGCGTTTCTGAATTGGGAGGACGTATGGCAATGAACACATCCGGAGAGCAACCGAGCTTCTCCATCATTGATTCCAGGATGACGGTGCAGGCGATGCGTGACAGCGGCTACAAGTCCACGACGCATGCGCTGGCCGAGCTCATCGACAACTCGATCGAAGGTCACGCGACAGGGATCGAAGTGTTCGGGATCAGCCGCCGGAACTCCCGAACCGGACGATTCATCCTCTCCGAGCTGGCGGTCCTCGACAACGGCGAGGGCATGGATAGTGACACTCTTCGGGGCAGCCTTCGCTACGGTCACGGCACTCGCCGGGACCGACGGGGGATTGGCCGTTTTGGGCTCGGCCTTCCCAATTCCTCGATGTCGCAAGCGCGGCGAGTGGAGATCTGGTCGTGGCAGTCGGGCGCCACGAACGCACTCCATGTGTGGCTTTCCCTTGATGAGGTAGAGGCTGGCGCGAGAGAGATTCCGGAGCCGGAACATAAAGAATTACCGAACAAATTTCTTGACGCAAGCCGCAATCCGTTCGGCGACTCCGGGACCCTCGTGGTGTGGACCGACCTTGATCGTGTTGAATGGAAGCAGGCGTCGACGACGTTCAAGCACACGGAGTATCTCATCGGTCGGATTTACCGGCGCTTCCTGGCGAAAGGATCGGAGTGTCTCCATCCGGACGATTCGAGAGGAGCCGAGATTGGGGCGTCACGCACGATTACCCTGATTCCGATTCAGGAAGACGACGGAAGGGCCGAGGTTCAGAAAGCGGCCATTGTCGAGGTACGACCGAACGATCCTCTGTATCTCATGACGGGCACGTCCTGTCCGGAGGATTTCGGCCCTGGTCCGATGTTCACGGAGCTGGAGGGGAGTCCGTTTTTGGTACCAGTCAAGTATCGGGACGCCGAGTATGAGGTTCGGATTCGGGCGAGCTATGCGCGCCGGCATGTCCGGGATTCTGCCGCCCCGGAAGCCAGTTGGCCCGAAGAGTTTGCCGGGCGGGACGCGGGACACGCGCCCTGGGGAAAGCACGCGGATCAGAACATGGGCGTCTCACTCGTCCGGGCGCACCGGGAGATTCAGCTCGACGATTCCTGGGTAAGTGGAGACGATCCGAGAGAACGTTGGTGGACGGTGGAGGTCGATTTTCCAACCACGCTCGACGAGGTGTTCGGCGTCACCAACAACAAGCAGGGCACAATGACGTTCCAGCGTCTTGCACGATTCGACTGGAAACGAGAGCTACTGACCGGTGAAGAATCGCCCGGTGACGTGCGCCGTCGGATGGAAGAGGATGGAGATGACCGAACCGACCTTCTCGATCTTCGCAAGCAGATCGAGAACGCGATCAAAGCGATGCGGCCCCGTGTCAGAGAGGCGCGGCAACCTCGCAATAAGAGACATGCTCTCGATGAAGATCAGAAGGCCGATGCCAAGGCAACCGCCGCAATCAAGCGCCGGAGGGAGGACGGCCACCATGGAGAATCCGACAGGGCCGGCGAATCGGGATCCGAACAGGAACATCGGCAGGCGCAAGTCGAATCTCTCACTCGGAGGCATCACCTCGATCAGACGGATGCGCTGCAACGCATCGACGAAACGATCCGGATGGGAAGCCGCGTGCGCTGGATCCAGTCGGCGCAGTCCAGCGCCGCGTTCTTCGATGTTGAGCCGTTGCCCAACGTGATTCAGGTCGCCCTCAATACGAGCCATCCCGTGCACGCTCACCTCTACGACATCATGCATCCGGACGTGGAGGATCTGACCGAGGACGAAGTTCGGGATCGGCTGGCGAGGGCCGCAGCAGCCTTTCGCATCCTGATCTACTCGTGGGCTCGATATGAAGAAGAGCAGACCGATCGGGGCCAGCGCCGAGTCCGCGATGCCAGGGTAGAGTGGGGCAAGTACGCGGAGGAATTCTTCGACGAGAGCGACGACTCGATCCCCCCGACGGATCTCGTGTAGGAGATCGAGGCGATGGATGGCGATACTCAGGGCAGCCGAATCCGGGCGCTCTTCGAGAACGCGGAAGGCGGGTTCGCCGTGATCGCGCCATTCATCAAGGTCGATGCGCTGAGGTCTCTGCTGGAGGTCATCCCCGCTGGCTCGTATCTGCGCTGCGTCTCCCGCTGGCTCCCGAGAGAAATCGCTGCCGGCGTATCCGATCCGGAAATTCTGGAACTGCTTGAAGCGCGAGGCAACTTCAGTCTCACACTCGTGGATCGGTTGCACGCCAAGCTCTATATCGCCGGTGACCGCTGTCTTGCCGGTTCGGCCAACGTCACCCTCGCCGGACTCGGAGAAACAGGTGATCGCGGCAACATCGAGGTCCTCGTGGAGACGACCATCGACGATCCCGGAATTGCGGCAACGCTCGAGGCGATCGATCGATTCGAGCGCCCAGCGACCAGAAGCATGGCGCAGACGGCTCGGCGGCTAGCCGACAGTCTTGCCGAAACGGCGGCATCGGCGGGGGTGGATGCTCCCTGGTTTCCCGGAAGTCGCCGTCCGGAGCAGGCGTACACATTCTACGCGCAGCCACCGAGCGGCTTCGTCGGGGCCAGCGATCGCGTCCTCCTTGCTGACCTGGCAAGCTCCAATCTTCAACCCGGGCTTGAAGAGGACGAGTTTCGGGGTGCGATCCGGTCCCTGCTTGCCGCCATACCTCTCGCCGAGACTCTGCTTGAAGCGACGGAGGACACGACGCTGACCCGAGCCGATGCGAGCTCCTGGCTCGAGACGGTCGCCGGAGACGATTTTTCCACCAACGACTTGTGGATCGCCTTCGTCAACTGGATGGCATATTTTTTCGCCGATCGGGTGATGAAGCAGGAGATAGCCGAGATTGCGCTCCGGCGTGCCCGGTTGCTGGGTTAGCCCGAGTATCGCCGAAACCACGCCACCGGAAAGACGACATCAGCTCGTCGGGGATCGGGACGCACAGCTCGCCGTCGACCTCGTTCACCCTCACCGGCTCGTCTTCGAAGCCAGTCACGAGCCGGTCCCGCGCAAGGACGATGGAGGGACCGACACGGAGCAGGTGATGGCGGTCGCGATCCTTGGTGTGATCGACTATCACTGAGGGAGGACGGACGGATGGCGGCAGCGACCAACCAGTTCAGACCGGACCATGCGGTCCCGCCCGGATGGATTCTCGCGGAGCGCCTTGAGGTCGAGGGGATTTCGCCTGCCGGATTCGCGCGTCGATGCGGCCGCTCTCCAAAGCTGATCAGCGAGATCATGTCGGGCAAGGCGCCACTCGATCCGGGAACCGCACTCCAGTTCGAAAAGGTGCTTGGCGTCGATGCCGGCATCTGGCTGGGAATCGAGTCCGACTATCGATCTCACCGGGCTCGCGAGGCCGGTGCCCGGAATGCCGGGCGACGCTGGTCAGCCGGCTGATGCGCTACCACCGGACATTCGACGTGATCGTCGTCGGCGGCGGCCACGCCGGCACGGAGGCGGCGCTCGCTTCGGCCCGGGCCGGGGCCGAGACGCTGCTGCTCACGCAGAGCATCGAGACGCTGGGGCAGATGAGCTGCAACCCGGCCATCGGCGGGATCGGCAAGGGCCACCTCGTCAGGGAGATCGACGCGCTCGGGGGGGCGATGGCGGTGGGCGCGGACCACTGCGGGATCCACTTCCGCACCCTCAACGCGCGCAAGGGTCCCGCGGTGCGCGCGACCCGCGCCCAGATCGACCGCGCGCTGTACCGGCGCCACATCCGCGGGGTGCTCGAACGCGCGCCGCGGCTCTCGCTGCTCCAGCAGACGGTCTCCGACCTCCTCGTCGAGGGGGATGCGGCGCGCGGAGTGGTCACCGGCATCGGGGTCCGCATCGAGGCCGCCTGCGTGGTGATGACCGTCGGCACCTTCCTCGGCGGGCGCATCCACGTGGGGCTGGAGAGCCAGGAGGGCGGCCGGGCCGGCGACCCGCCGTCGAACGCGCTGGCGCGCAGGCTCCGCGAGCGCGGCTTCGCGGTCGGGAGGCTGAAGACCGGCACGCCGCCGCGCATCGACGGGCGCACCATCGACTTCTCCCGGCTCGAGCTCCAGCCCGGCGACGAGCCGCCGCCGGTGTTCTCGTACCTCGGGAGCCGCGGCCAGCATCCCGCGCAGGTGCCGTGCCACATCACCCATACCAGCGAGCGGACCCACGCGCTCATTCGCGCCGCGCTCGACCGGTCGCCCATGTACACCGGGGTGATCGACGGGACGGGGCCGCGGTACTGCCCGTCGGTGGAGGACAAGGTGGTGCGGTTCGCCGAGCGCGACGCGCACCGGATCTTCGTCGAGCCGGAAGGGCTCGATACCGACGAGGTCTATCCGAACGGCATCTCCACCAGCCTCCCGTTCGACGTGCAGGTCGAGCTCGTGCGCACCATCCCCGGCTTCGAGCAGGCCCACATCACGCGCCCGGGATACGCCATCGAGTACGACTACTTCGACCCGAGGGAGCTGCGTCCGTGGCTGGAGACGCGCCGGGTGGAGAGCCTGTTCTTCGCCGGCCAGATCAACGGCACCACCGGCTACGAGGAGGCGGCCGCCCAGGGGCTCGTGGCCGGGGCGAACGCCGCGCTTCGCGTCCGGGGCCGCGAGCCGTGGCATCCGCGCCGTCACGAAGCCTACATCGGGGTGCTGGTCGACGACCTCGTGACCCGCGGCACGAGCGAGCCGTACCGCATGTTCACCAGCCGTGCGGAGTACCGCCTGATGCTGCGCGAGGACAACGCGGACCTGCGGCTGACCGAGGCGGGGCGCGGCCTCGGGCTGGTCGACGACGCCCGCTGGCGTGCGTTCTCCGCCAGGCGGAAGCGCATCGACGGCGAGCGCGAGCGCCTGGAGACGCTGCGGGTCGGCCCGTCCTCACGATGCGCAGAGGCGCTCGCCGGCGTGCTCGGGGCGCCGCTTGCCCGCGACTGCAGCGTCTTCGAACTGCTGAAGCGTCCCGAGACGTCGTATCGGGCGCTCGTCGGAGTGGACGGTCTCGGCCCCGGCGTCGACGACGAGGCGGTCGCGCAGCAGCTCGAGGTCCAGGCCCGCTACGACGGCTACATCCGGCGCCAGCGGGACGAGATCGAGCGGAGGCTCGAGCACGAGGACAAGGCGCTTCCCGACGGCCTCGACTACGCGGCGGTGCGCGGCCTCTCGACCGAGGTGCGCGAGAAGCTCGCGCTGCACCGGCCCGCCTCGGTGGGCCAGGCGGCCCGGATCGCCGGGGTGACTCCGGCCGCCGTCTCCCTCCTGCTCGTGCACCTGAAGAAGCGCGAGCGGCCGGGTCGGGGCGCCGGATCCGGACACCGTCACGATGAGGGCGAGGCTCGGAGGATCGACGAGGCTTCCCGTTCGCCAGTCTTCTCCGGCAATGGCCTGCCGCCACGCCCGTCGCCACGCTCGTCGTCACGCCAAGGGTGAGGCTCGAAGAGCCGACGAAGCGGTGGAGTGTTCCCGTGTCGCCGAGGATGAGGGCGGTCCGCACGCCCGTCGTCACGCTCGTCGTCACGCTCGTCGTCACGCTCGTCGTCACGCCAAGGGTGAGGCTCGAAGAGCCGACGAAGCGGTGGAGCGTTCCCGTGTCGCCGAGGATGAGGGCGGTCCGCCGCCTTGCGGAGCGCGTGCTCCTTGGACACCGGGGTAATCGAATCCCGCCTCTGCGCCTCGCTCGAGGGCGCGAACCTCCACGTCGCCCCCGCGCATCGCCGGGCGCTCGCCGAATACGTCGCGCTGCTCGCGCAGTGGAGCCGGGCCTACAACCTGACCGCGGTCCGCGACCCGTTCGCGATGATCGACCGGCACGTGCTCGACTCCCTCACCGCCCTCGACTTCCTCGTCGGCACGCGGCTGCTGGACGCCGGCGCCGGGGCGGGGCTGCCCGGGCTCGTGCTCGCCGTCGTGCGCCCGGACGTGCGCTGCACGCTGCTCGACTCCGCGCGCAAGAAGACCCGGTTCTGCGCCCATGCCGCGATGACCCTCGGACTCGGCAACGTCGAGGTCGCCTCGGAGCGGCTCGCCGCGCACCGGCCGCCGCACCGCTACTCGACGGTGATCAGCCGCGCCGCGTTCTCCGTCGCGGAGCTGGTGGCGGGCGCGCGGCCCCTGCTCGACGCGCCGGGACGCATCATCGCGATGAAGGGGCCGCGTCCCGAAGGCGAGCTCGATGCGCTCGACGCCAGCGCCCGCGACGGGCTGGAGATCCGCGTCGAGCCGGTCGGGACCGCCGGCGGAGCGCCGGCCGCCACGCTCGTCGTCCTCGACCGCGCGGGCCGCGCCGGGTAGTGCCTCGGCTCGACTTCGAGGCCGTCATGGGGGTTGGGGTGAGGGGGACCAAATCATCGCCGCACCCTCACCCCCGGCCCCTCTCCCGGTGGGAGAGGGGAGAAGTACGGGTGTCTTCTCCTGAGCCCGGCGACTCCGGCAACAGCCGTTCGAATTCTTCAGGCTCATTTCTCATTGGACAAGACTGCCGATGGCGTTCCGGTGCGGCGGGATGTCACAATCCGGCAGCCATTGATGCGCACCGGCGACGGGTCCCGATCCCTGGGGCGGTGTCGCGATGCAGCAGTTCGATGGCCGTCGATTGATGTGCACCGGCCGGAACCCGCCGGCGCTCCCGCGTCCCCGGCCGGTGCGAATCGTCGGCGGAGGCATGGCGGGGGGAGGCCGGGCGCCGGGCACATCGCGGATGAACCGGGTGTCGGGCACATCGCGGACGGACCGGCGCCGGGCACATCGCGGACGGACCGGTGCCGGGCACATCGCGGACGAACCGGGCGCCGGGCATATCGCGGATGAACCGGCGCTGGCACGGGACGATCCATGGCCAAGGTCATCGCGGTAGCCAACCAGAAGGGCGGCGTCGGAAAGACGACCACCAGCATCAACCTCTCGGTGTCGCTCGCGGCGGCGAGGCGCCGGGTGTTGCTGATCGACCTCGACCCGCAGGGCAACTCGACGATGGGCAGCGGTGTGGACAAGAACGCGCTGGCCCTGTCGAGCTACGATGTGCTGATGGACGAGGCGACGCTCGACGAGGTCTCGGTCGATGTCGAGCACAGCGGCTACACCCTGACCCCCAGCAATGCGGACCTCACCGGAGCGGAGGTGGGGCTGCTCGACGAGATCGGCCGCGAGCTCCGCCTGCGCCATGCGCTCGAAGCGGTGCGGGACCGCTACGACTACGTCATCATCGACTGTCCGCCGGCCCTGAACATGCTCACGGTGAACGCGCTGACCGCCGCCGACTCGGTGATGGTCCCGGTGCAGTGCGAGTACTACGCGCTCGAAGGCCTGTCCGCGCTGCTCGGCACCATCGAGAAGATCCGCCGGATCCTCAATCGCAACCTGCACATCGACGGATTGCTGCGCACCATGTACGACCCGCGCAACAATCTCTCCGGCCAGGTGTCGCAGCAGCTCATCAAGCATTTCGGAGACAAGGTCTACAGCACCGTCATCCCGCGCAACGTCCGCCTTGCCGAGGCGCCGAGCCACGGCCTGCCCGCCCTGCTCTACGACAGGAACTCGAGCGGCGCGCTCGCCTACCTCGCGCTCGCGGGTGAGGTGCTGCGACGCGACGGCGCCCACATCCGGGCGGCAAGCCAGTGAGCGGCCGCTGATGGCGAGAAAGCGAGGGCTCGCCCGCGGCCTCGACGCGCTTCTCGGCGGGATACCGGATTTGACGGCCCCCGGATACGACACGAGAACGGAGGCGATTGCCGGGGACGGTGGCTACCGGTCGCTGCCGGTGGAGATCATCCGCCGCGGCAAGCACCAGCCGCGCCGGATCATCGAGGAGTCGGCCCTCGAAGAGCTTGCGCATTCGGTGCGCGCCCGCGGCATCGTGCAGCCGATCGTGGTGCGTCCGGCCGGACCGGGGGCCTTCGAGATCGTCGCCGGGGAGCGGCGCTGGAAGGCCGCCCAGATGGCGGGACTCGACGAGGTGCCCGCCATCGTGCGCGAGTGCTCGGACCGGGAGGCGGCGGCGGTCGCCCTCATCGAGAACATCCAGCGCGAGGACCTCAATCCGATCGAAGAGGCGCAGGGCTACCGCACCCTCGCCGACGAATTCGGGCTCACCCACCAGGAGCTCGCCGACGCGGTGGGACGTTCGCGCTCGTCGGTATCGAACATGCTCCGGTTGCTCGACCTCAACGGCAACGTCCGCGACCTGGTCGAGCGGGGCGAGCTCGACATGGGACACGCGCGGGCGCTGCTCTCGCTGCACGGCGCCGCGCAGAGCGAAGCCGCGGCGCAAGTGGTCCGGCGGGGTCTCTCGGCTCGCGAGACCGAGAGGCTGGTGCGCCGGATGGCCGAGGGAAGAACGCCGGCGGCGCCGGCGGCGCGCGACCCGGACGTGGTGAGGCTGGAGACGGATCTTGCGGAACGCCTGGGCGCCAGGGTCCGAATCGACCACAAGGTGAAGGGCGCCGGCTCGGTCACCATCCACTACAGCTCGCTCGACGCCCTCGACGGGATCCTGCGCCGCATCCGCTGAGCCTCCGCCGGCCGGAGACCGTCTCCCCGGCCCTCCCCCCCTCCCGGCGCCGTCGGTGGCGAATTGACCATGGTCGGATCGATCCGGATACTCGCACGCGACCACCGCCCAACGAGGAGAGGGAGACGATGCCGGACGAATTCGTGATTGCCGATTTCAAGCACGTCGCCGATGGCCTTCAGGAGGGACAGTTCGCGGTCGGGGAGCGCAGGAACGCCGCGAGCCTCGACGACCTCGATCCGATCTACCGCGAGCTGCTCGACCGGGCGATCACGGTGACGGTAGCGGTCATCGGTCCGGACGGACGTCCCGGACTGACCCCGATGTGGTTCGACCACGAGAACGACAGGATCCTCGTCAACACCGCAGCGCATCGACCGAAGTGCGGATGGATCCGCAAGAACCCCCGGATGACGATCCTGGTCGTGAACCCGGACAACCCGTATCACTGGGTCAGCATCAAGTGCACGGTGGAGAATGAGCTGCACGAGGACGGGCCGGAGGGCGCCCGGGTGACCGCGCAGCTCAACCGCATCTGGCGCAAGTACACCGGAGACCAGGGCGACTACGCGTTGCGCGACCCGGCAATCGACGAGAAGCGGGTGCTGTTCGAATGCCGGATCGATCGGGTCGCGACTTTCGGCAAGCCCTAGAACCGTCACCGAAACAAGGCTGCCGACCGTACCCGGAATCGCTGAAAGAATTCCGCCGGGCGCCCCCGACTCATCCACGGACCGGGCGGCCGCGGAGGTCATCGCGGACGCGGCGAACGGCGACTGGCGCAATCGCCGTTCGCGGGGGCGGCTACCTTCCCGGTCCGTACAGGCCGAGCCGGAGCGAGGGGTCGCCCGGGATCCAGTTGCGCTGAAACTGCGAACGATCCCCCATGTCGCGGGTGCGCTCGAGGAGCTGGCGGCCGAGCGCAAGCTGGCCCGGCTCCCAGCGCGCGAGCGCCGCCACCGTATCGCCGTCGGCATCGTGCAGCGCGTCGCGCAGCGCCCATGCGTCGGCGCACGCCTTCGCGGTCCCGGCCGCCGCGTGCGGGCGTACCGCGAAGGCGGCGTCCCCGATCAGCGCGACGCGGCCGAACGCCATGCGTTCCGCGTCGATGTCGTAGATCACCTGCACGAACGGCTCCGGGCACTTGTGGAGCACTTCCGCGACGGCGGGCGCCATGTGCGCGTCGGCGAACTCGTTCGTCCATGCCACGTGTTCGCGTCGGACCGCTCCCGGCGGAAGCGACAGGGACTGGCGCCGGCCGAAGCGATCGGTCATCAGGCCGTCGAGTGCGTCGCCCTCCTCGTAGTTGTGATACCAGACGAGATTCGCGAGCCTCCGGCCGGGTTCGAGGGCGCCGTCGAGGCTCGGGATGGGATAGACGAGGACGTGTCCGGCGGGCAGCAGGCTGTAGGTGATGGCGTCGCGCAGCGTCTCGAAGCTCGCCGCGGTGAGCTCCGACTCCGGCACCGTCGCCCGCCAGGCGACGTAGCCGGCGTAGCGCGCCTCGGCGTGCGGCAGCAGTCTTGCGCGGGCCCCCGAGGAGATCCCGTCCGCGCACACCAGCATGTCGAAGGCGTGCGCGGCGCCTCCGGCGAGGAAGACGGTGACGCCGCCCTCGTCCTGGCTGAAGCCGGTGACCTCGGCGCCGAGGTGGTAGTGGCGCTTGCCGAAGCAGCGCGCGAGGCCGCGGTAGATGGTGTTCCAGGAAGAGAACCGGTAGTTCATGCGTTCGCGGTAGACCCGTTCCCCGCTCGCGGAGAGGAACTGCAGCCACGGCAGCTCGGTCTCGACCATGGCGGCGTCCAGCTCGCTCGATTCGTCGAAGTAGCGGGTGGTCATCGGATGCAGCCCGATGCCGGCTCCGCGCGCCTCCAGCGCGGTGCCCGAGCGCTCGAACACATCGACCTCGCAGCCGAGGTCGCGCAGCACGAGGGCCGCGGTGAGGCCGCCGATCGACCCACCCACGATTCCGACGCGGGGCATCGCGCTCATTGAACGAAGCGTCAGTCCGGCCGCGGCGCGTCCAGGCCGACGCCGCGCGCGCCCGTGCCCCCCTCGGCCCACCGCATGGCGGCGAACGTGGCCGCCCCGAATACCGCGAAGGCGCCGACCTGGGCGTGGATGGTCCCGTCGAAGCTCTGGCCGACCAGGGCGCCGAGCGGAACCGAGATGAAGGTGGCGAGCGAGGCCACCACCGCCGCTCCCACGCCGGCGATGTGGCCCAGCGGCTCCATCGCGAGCGCGTTGAGGTTCCCGAACAGGAGTCCGATGCAGAGAAACACCGCGAGAAGGTAGGCCATGAAGAGCCAGAACGGAGGGAGTCCGGAGAAGGCGAAGGCGCCCGCCCACGCGACGGCCGAGATCAGCACGATGGCCCCGGTCGCGGCTTGCGAGAGCCGGCGCATCCCGTGCTTCATCACGAGGCGGCCGTTCGCGAGCGCCGCCCCCCCGATGGCGAGCGCCAGCACTCCGAACCAGAGCGGGAAGAGCGCGCCGGTCCCGTATGCGTCCTGGAAGATCTGCTGGGCCGAGCTCAGGTAGGCGATGAAGGGCGCGAACACGAACCCCATGGCGAGGGTGTATCCGAGCGCGGCCCGGATTCTCAGTGTCTCGCCCACGGCGCGGCCGATGGCCCGCGGCGAGAAGGGCCGCCGGCGGCCGGCGGGCAGGGTCTCCGGCTGGCGGAACGCGAACCATGCGAAGGCGGCCGCCCCGGTGGCGAAGAACGTGGTGAAGATCGCGCGCCAGCCGCCGAGCCACAGGATCCACTGCCCGAGAGCCGGGGCAACCGTGGGAACGAGGATGAACACCGCCATCGCGAAGGACATCAGCCGGGCCATCCGCCGGCCCTCGTACTGGTCGCGCACGAGGGCCACGGTCACGATGCGCGGTCCCGCCACCCCGATGCCCTGCAGGACACGGCCCGCGATCATCGCCTCGAAGGTCGGGGCGAGGATGGACACGAGGCATCCGGCCATGAACAGGGCGAGGCCGGCGTGGATTGCCGGCTTGCGCCCGATGCGGTCGGAGAGGGGGCCGAAGATCATCTGGCCGAGCCCGAGCCCCAGGAACAGGGAGGTGATGACGAGCTGGGTGTCGTTCGGGCGCGGGACTCCGAGGTCGCGGCCGATCGCCGGCAGCGCCGGCAGCATCGCGTCGATCGAGAGCGCGACCAGCGACATCAGGAGGGCGATGAGGGCGACGAACTCGGCGCCGCCGAGAGCGGGCCTGGCCGGCGTTGCGCTCATGGCGTCCGCTCCGGAGGGGTCCGCACTGGCGTTCTCCCGTGCGCTCGACCGCGGCGATGCGCGCCTCTCACCCGACGATGGCCGGGGTCGGCGCCGCCGGGGGGTCGGCATGAGCCGGGGGACGCCATGTGCGTGGCGCCCCGGCCGGCTTCCTCGAGGACAGTGACCGAAGCAAGATTGCCAATTGTTCCGGAGAGGCTCCGCTCTTACAGGGCGGCACGCTCGATGCAGCAATTTCCGCCAGCGCCCGGAGAGGCCGTACCGTGGTGGGATTCTGGCGCGATTTCGGCCCTCGGGGTACCGAGTCGAGGGGAATTCAGGAGCATGTTCCCGCCTGGCGGGAATTGCTGCGCCCGATGCGTGGCAGGGTCATTCCCGTCGGGCGCCCTGACCGTCGATCCCGCCCATGCAGAGGTACTTGATCTCCACGAAGTCGTCCATCCCGTACTTCGAGCCTTCGCGGCCGATCCCCGACTCCTTCACGCCGCCGAACGGCGCCACCTCGTTCGAGATGATGCCCTCGTTGACGCCGACGATCCCGTACTCCAGTCCCTCGGACACCCGCCAGATGCGGCCGATGTCGCGGCTGTAGAAGTACGCGGCGAGGCCGAACTCGGTGTCGTTGGCCATGCGGACCGCCTCGTCCTCGGTGGAGAAGCGGAACAGCGGCGCCACCGGGCCGAACGTCTCCTCGCGCGCCACCGCCATCGCGGTGGTGACGCCGGTGAGCAGGGTGGGCTGGAAGAAGCTGCCGCCGAGCGCGTGGCGCGCGCCGCCGGCGGCGACCTCCGCGCCCTTCGACGTCGCGTCCGCGATGTGCTCCTCGACCTTCCCGACCGCGCGCATGTCGATGAGCGGCCCCTGCTGCGTGCCGTCCTCCAGCCCGTTCCCGACCTTCAGCGCGCCGACCGCCTCGGCCATCTTCGCGGCGAACGCGTCGTATATCCCGTCCTGCACCAGGAACCGGTTGGCGCACACGCAGGTCTGGCCCGCGTTGCGGTACTTCGAGGCCATCGCGCCGGCCACCGCCGCGTCGAGGTCCGCGTCGTCGAACACGATGAACGGGGCGTTGCCGCCGAGCTCCAGGCTGACCTTCTTCACCGTGGAGGCGCACTGCGACATCAGGAGCTTGCCGACCTTGGTGGAGCCGGTGAACGAGAGCTTGCGCACCGTCGGGTTCGAGGTGAGCTCGGCGCCCATCGGACCGGACGGGCCGGTGATGACGTTGACCACGCCGGGCGGAATTCCCGCACGGCCGGCCAGGTCCGCCAGCGCCAGCGCCGAGAACGGCGTCTGCGATGCCGGACGGATGACCACCGGGCAGCCCGCGGCCAGGGCGGGCGCGCACTTGCGGGTGATCATCGCGGCGGGGAAGTTCCAGGGCGTGATCGAGGCGACCACGCCGATCGGCTGCTTCAGCACCACGATCCGCCTGCCGGGCAGGGGGTGGTCGATGACGTCGCCGTAGACGCGCTTGCCCTCCTCGGCGAACCACTCGACGAAGGACGCCGCGTAGGCGATCTCCCCGCGCGATTCCGCCAGGGGCTTGCCCTGCTCGCTCGTCATCAGCACCGCAAGGTCTTCCTGGTGCTCCATCACGAGATCGAACCAGCGGCGCATGAGGTTGGCCCGCGCCTTCGCCGGGCGCGCCCGCCAGGCCGCCCATGCGGCATCGGCCGCCTCGATCGCGGCCCGGGTCTCCGCCGCGCCGAGCGCGGGAACGGCGCCGATGATCTCGCCGGTCGCGGGATTGTCCACATCGAGCGTCGCGCCGTTCCCCGCGTCGATCCATTCGCCGTTCACGTAGCACTGCTGGCGGAAGAGCGCCGGATCGCGCAGCGTGATCTTCGTCTTGGCGTCCATGTTCGGGTCTCCAGGGCGACGGAACGTCGCATGGCGGCGACGGCGAAACGAGGCGGGCCGGCGGGGGCGGGCGGAGGCCGGCGGAGGATTGTGCCGTTCGTGCCGCTCGTGCCGCCGCCCCCGCCACCCTCTGGATTCTACCTCGCGGGGGTATGATGCGCCGGCGTCGGCTCTCCATCGGTGCGTCGCTGCTCCGTACCGCACACGCAACGAGGGGGCGGCCGGTCGCCCGGCCGCCCCCCGCGTCTTCCGCCGCCGCTTCGCGCCGCGCTCAGGCGCTGAGCAGGTCGTTGTACTCCTGAATGGTGACGAATTCGAAGTCTCCCGCGTCGATCTGGTCCCTGGTCACCCCCTGCAGGAGAATCTCGTGCCCATTCTTGAGCTTCTCCGACGTGATGCGAACGCCGTAGTCGGTTTCCTCGATGACCAGGTCATCGAATCCGATGAACTTCGACCCCAGCTTGTTCTCCTTCTCGGCGAGGAACACGATGGTGTCGGTCCCGTCCTCGAAGTCGGTGATGACGTCGACGCCGTCGCCCTTCCTGAACAGGAACTCGTCGGCGCCCTCGCCGCCGGTGAGGTAGTCGGCGTCCTTGCCGCCCTCGAGCACGTCGTTGCCGCCGTCGCCGATGAGCCGGTCGTCGTGCTTGCCGCCGGAGAGGATGTCGTTGCCCTCGCCGCCCTCGAGCCGGTCGTTGCCGTCGTCCCCGTCGAGGGTGTCGTCGCCGCTGCCGCCATAGAGGCGGTCATGGCCGTTGCCGCCTTGCATGGCGTCGTTGCCGGCTCCGCCGAAGAGACGGTCGTCGCCGTCGTTGCCTTCGAGCCAGTCGTTGCCGGAACCGCCCCTGAGAACGTCATCGCCGGCACCGCCGTAGAGGCGGTCGTCGCCCTTGCCGCCCTCCAGGATGTCGTTGCCGTCGTCGCCGTTGAGCGTGTCGTCGCCGTTCTCGCCGTAGAGACGGTCATGGCCTTCGCCGCCGTTGAGCGTGTCGTCGCCGTCGCGTCCGTAGAGGTCGTCCTTGCCCGCTTTGCCGTTGATGGTGTCATCGCCGCGGGTGCCGAGCAGCAGGTCCTTCTTTGCCGTCCCGTCGATGGTCTCGCCACTGAGCGGCGGCGGGTACTCCTTGTTCGGGTCGAAGTCCCAGA
This sequence comes from Gammaproteobacteria bacterium, assembly GCA_965202735.1. Classification (GTDB taxonomy): domain Bacteria; phylum Pseudomonadota; class Gammaproteobacteria; order HK1; family HK1; genus HK1. The sequence goes on along the minus strand of OZ241844.1, from coordinate 2,818,330 downwards.
TGTACTCCACCTTCGACAGGTCCTGCCCGTCCATGTTCAGGAAGACGGCGAGCGTCTTCTCGCTGTCCCCGCTGCCGGTGACCAGCTTCTGCGCGGCCACCGTGCTTCCGTCATAGGGATTGGTGAACGCGGCCACGGCGACGAACCGCACGTCGGCCTGGGCCAGGCCCAATGGCAGGCGCACGTAGTCCTCACCAACCTTGAAATCGAAGATGACATCGGGCGTCTTGCCGCTGGGGTCCATGACGAAGATGTCGCGTCCGCGTCCGCCATAGAGCGAGTCGGCGCCGGCGCCGCCGTCGAGCCGGTCGTTGCCGCCGGCGCCGAAAAGGACGTCCTCGCCGGCGCCACCGTAGAGAACGTCATTGCCCTGGCCGCCGTCGACGACGTCATCTCCAGCGCCACCCCAGACCGTGTCGTTGCCATGATCGCCGTACAGCGCGTCATCGCCGCCGTTGCCGTAGACCGTGTCGTTGCCGTAGCCGCCATAGATGATGTCGCCGTCGCTGCCGCCGGCGATCACGTCATCGCCGCCCCAGCCGTAGATGGTGTCGTTCCATTTGGTGCCGTTGATCTGGTCGTTGCCCTGGGAGCCGAAGAAGGTGCTGCCCTGTATGGCGTGAATCTTCGCTGTGATCTTGTCAATGGCGCCCTGGATCGAGTCCGGATCGGTGGCGTCGAGCGCGCCTGTGTAGTTGACCTCCGCGATCACGGTGCCGCCGTCGAGGACGAGGCGGAAGCCGCTGTCCCCCCAGGGTCCCCTGGGGTGGTAGACCACCTCGATGGACTCCTCCAGGGTATGGCCGGTCAGGCCGGTCATGCGGATGATGTCCTCGTCCGGGTTGAAGTCCGCGATATGGACATAGGCGTCACGGTGCAGCTCGAACGTGTCGTCGCCCTCGCCGCCCCACATGACGTTGCCGCCGGTGATGTTGCCGTGGGCGTCCCGTACCAGCTTCGGGCCGACGCTCGGGTGCTCGCTGTAGTCGCGGGTCGTCCAGTCCACGCGGCCCGCGACCAGCGTGTCGTGGCCGTTGCCGCCGTACATCAGGTCGTGGTACGCGTTCTCGAAATTGCCGACCAGGATGTCGTCCCAGCCTTCGCCCTTGAGAACGTTGGCGCCCTTGCCGCCGGCGAGGAAGTCGCTGCCCTGACCGCCCTTGACGGTGTCCTGGGCGCCGCGGTTGGCGCCGCCCTGGTACCAGTCGCCCCTGTGGCCGCCGTAGAACCAGTTGTTGCCGGTTCCGCCGATGACTTTCACCAGCCCGTAGTAACCGTCCGCGGGCGTGTAGCTGCGGTCTCCGTCCTGGCCCGAATGGTCGACGACCTCGCCGGAGACTTTGAATTCCTGTCGTTCGGACATTTGCATGGCTCCTTTCCCCCCTCCACGCCGGAACCCGTCGCTTCAGAGGAGTGTCTGGGTGGGGAACGCGCGTCCCCGCCTGGTGGTTGGGTGCTGCCGCCCGCCCGCTCCGCCCGCCCGCTCCCGCACGGGGGGTGCAAGGCGATTCACGATTCGGGCGTGAACGTGAGTATGTGGGGGGGGGGGGGGGGGTCAAGCCCCCTCACTCGCCCCTCACTCGCCCCCAGCCATTCCCGCTAACGCCCGGAGAGGCCGCGTCATGGTGGAATCCTGGTGTGATTTCGACCTTCAGGGCGTCGATCGCGCGCGCTCGCGCAGCACGAACTTCTGGATCTTTCCCGTCGAGGTCTTGGGCAGCGGGCCGAAGACCACCGTGCGCGGCGACTTGTAGGGTGCGATCCGCTCGCGGCACCACGCGACCACGTCCTCCTCCGCGAGGTCGCCGGCGCCTTCACGCGGCGTCACGAACGCGCAGACGGTCTCGCCCCAGTGGTCGTCGGGGCGGGCGACCACCGCCGCCTCCATGATCTTCGGGTGCCGGAACAGGCACTCCTCGACCTCCAGGCTGGAGATGTTCTCGCCGCCGCTGATGATGATGTCCTTGGCGCGGTCCTTCACCTCGACGTAGCCGTCGGGGTGGCGCACCGCGAGGTCGCCGGTGTGGAGCCAGCCGCCGCGGAACGCCTCCTCCGTCGCCTCCGGGTTCTTGAGGTAGCCGCGCATCACGGTGTTGCCGCGCAGCATCAGCTCGCCGATGGTCTCGCCGTCGCGCGGGGTCTCGGCCATGGTCTCGCCGTCGGCCACCATCATCGCGTGCATGGTGTGGTAGGGGACGCCCTGACGGGCCATCCGTCCCGCGCGGCCTTCCATGTCGAGCGCGTCCCACGCCTCCTGCCACGCGCACACCGTGGCCGGGCCGTAGGTCTCGGTGAGGCCGTAGAGATGGGTGACGTTGAACCCCATCCCGGACATCCCCTCGATGACCGCGCTCGGCGGCGCCGCGCCGCCGGTCGCCACCTCGACGATGTGCCCGAACCGGCGCTTGACCGGGTCCGGCGCGTGCAGCAGCAGGTTGAGCACGACCGGCGCGCCGCACATGTGGGTCACCCCGTGCTCCTCGATGAGGGAGAAGATCAGGGCGGGGTCGATGCTGCGCAGGCACACGTGAGTCCCGCCCGCCGCGGTCACCCCCCAGGTGTAGGTCCAGCCGTTGCAGTGGAACATCGGCAGCGTCCACAGGTAGCGCGAGCGCGCGCCGATCCCGAACGCGAGCATCTGGCCGACCGCGTTCAGGTACGCGCCGCGATGGTGGCAGACGACGCCCTTGGGATCGCCGGTGGTGCCCGACGTGTAGCCGAGACTGATGGCCTGCCACTCGTCCTCGGGGAGCCGGTACTCGAACTCGCCGGCCCCCTCGCCGATGAACGCCTCGTAGTCCTTCTCCCCGATCCGATCGCCGCTCCCGCACAGGGGATCGTCGATGTCGATCACCACCGGCGGCGCGTCCATCCCTTCGAGCGCCCGCGCCACCACCGGCGAGAACTCGCGGTCCGTGACGAGCACCTTCGTTTCGGCGTGGCCGAGGATGAACCGGATGGCGCCGGCGTCGAGCCGGTAGTTCAGCGCGTTGAGCACCGCGCCGCACATCGGCACCCCGAAGTGGGCCTCGAGCATCTCGGGGATGTTGGGCGCCATGAGCGATACGGTGTCGCCGACGCCCACCCCGCGTCCCGCCAGCGCCCCGGCGAGGCGGCGGCAGCGCGCGTGGAGCTCCGCGTAGGTGTAGCGCCGCGGCCCGTGCACGACCGCGGTCCTGTCCGGGTAGACCATGGCCGATCGCTCGAGGAAGCTGATCGGGGTGAGCGGCACGAAGTTCGCGGGCCGCTTGTCGAGCCCCCGCTCGTAGGGGTTGGCGGTTCGGGTCATCTTCACTCCGCTACTCTCTCGCGGCCACCGCCACCCGCGTCTTGCCGGCCGCCCGTTCCAGCGCCTGGTCCAGGTCCCACAGGATGTCGTCCAGGCTCTCGATCCCGACCGAGAGCCGGATCATGTCCGGCGTCACGCCGGCGGCGGCCTGCTCGTCCTCCGAGAGCTGGCGGTGGGTGGTCGAGGCGGGGTGGATGACCAGGGTCTTGGCGTCGCCGACGTTCGCGAGGTGGCTCATGAACTGCGACGCCTCGATGAACGCCTCTCCCGCGTCGCGCCCGCCCCGGATCCCGAAGGTGAGGATCGAGCTCGCGCCCTTCGGCAGGTACTTGCGGGCCAGCGCGTGGTACGGGCTCGATTCGAGCCCCGGGTAGTTCACCCAGCCCACCAGGGGATGGGATTCGAGGAAGCGGGCGACGCCGAGCGCGTTCGCGCAGTGCCGGTCCATGCGCACGTGGAGCGTCTCCAGCCCCTGCAGGAAGAGGAACGAGTTGAACGGGCTCAGCGACGGGCCGAAGACGCGGAGCGTCTCGCAGCGCGCGCGCATGGTGAAGCCGAAGTCGCCGAACGTCTCGTAGAACCGCACCCCGTGGTAGCCGCGCGAGGGCTCCGTCATTCCGGGGAACTTGCCGTTGTCCCAGGGAAACTTGCCGGACTCGACGACCACCCCGCCGATCGACGTGCCGTGCCCGCCGATGAACTTGGTCGCGGAGTGGGTGACGAGGTCCGCGCCCCACTCGAACGGGCGGCACAGGTACGGCGTCGGGAAGGTGTTGTCGATCATCAGCGGCAGGCCCGCGTCGCGCGCGATCGCCGCCACCGGCTCGATGTCGAGCACGTTGACGAGGGGGTTCCCGATGGTCTCGGCGTAGAGCACGCGGGTGTCGTCGCGGATGGCGCGCGCGAAGTTCTCCGGGTCGTCGGGGTCCACGAACGTGGTCTCGATGCCGAGCCTGGGGAAGTTCACATCGAGCTGCGAGTAGCTCCCGCCGTAGAGCCGGCTCGACGAGACCACGTGGTCCCCGCCCTGGAGCAGGGTCAGGAACGCGGTCGTCTGGGCCGCCATCCCCGACGCGGTGGCCACCGCGGCCCGGCCGCCTTCGAGCGCGGCCATGCGCTCCTCGAACATCGCGGTGGTCGGGTTCATCAACCGGGTGTAGATGTTCCCGAAGGTCTGGAGGTTGAACAGGCTCGCGGCGTGGTCGGCGTCGTCGAACACGTAGGAGGCGGTCTGGTAGATGGGCGGGGCGCGCGATCCGGTGGCGGTGTCCGGGAGCTGCCCGGCGTGCAGGCACAGGGTCTCGATGTCGTAGTCGTGGTCTGCCATGGGTGGCGCTCCGCGGAGGATGGGCGGGCTGGCCGGACCTCAGCCCCGGAAGGCGCTCCGAAGCCGGGGCGCCGGCGGGGTCCCGGCGCTCCGTGCGCCGGGCCTCAGTGCGCGACGTACATCGAGCGCTTGCCCGAGATGACCTTGGTGTCCACCCCGACCCACCCCAGGCCGCCGAACAGCCGCGCGAACTCGATCTTCATGCAGCGGTTCATCACCACCTCCAGGCCGGCGCCGCGGGCGAGCGCCGCCGCCTCCTCGTTGACGATGCCGAGCTGCATCCACAGCACCCTGGCGCCGATGCCGATCGCATCCCGCGCCAGCGGCGGAATGTCCCGGGCGGGGCGGAAGCAGTCGACCACGTCGACGGGGTCGGGGATGTCCTTCAACGTCGGATAGCAGCGCTGCCCGAGCACCTCCTCGTACCGCGGATTGACGGGAATGACCCGGTAGCCGTGATCGAGGAGGTACTTCGCGGCGAAGTAGCTCGGCCGGTACCAGCTCGCGGAAAGGCCGACCATCGCGACCGCCCGGCTCTCGGCGAGGATTCGGCGCAGGGTGGGGATGTCGTCGCTCAACGTCGGGACTCCGCAGGCGTGCCGTGACCGGGGGCGGGAATCATACACAGGGCCGGCGGGCGCCGGGGAAGACCTGTCCGACAGCGATTCCCGCCAGCGCCCGGAAGAGGCGTGCCCGTGGTGGGATTCTGGCGCGATTTCGCCCCCCCCCCAGGGCGTCCGTCGAGGGGATTTCAGGAGCATGTTCCCGCCTGACGGGAATTGCTGCCTGTCCGATGAGAAACGAGCCCGAGGGGAGGGTCGGAGTCCGGATGCTCCGCGCATCGTCCCGGGGAGTGCGCTCATGCGCACCCCGTCGTCGCGCCGGGGAGGAGCGCGGCTACTCGATGCGCACCTTCACGTAGCGCCCCGGCGCATCCTCGATGACCGGCAGGGCGCCGTCGCCGGGCTCGCGCGCCGGCGCCTCGCCGCCGTCGTACCCGCTCACCCACGCGTCCCAGTCCGGCCACCAGGAGCCCTCGTGGGCGGCGGCCGCCTCGAGCCACGCATCCGGGGTGTCGGCGAGCGCGCCGGTGAAGTAGCCGTACTTGTTCGCGGCCGGGGGATTCACGACTCCGGCGATGTGCCCGGACATGGCGAGGACGAACCGGATCGGCCCGCGGTAGAGCCGGGTCGCCGCGTAGGTGGACTTCCACGGCGCGATGTGGTCCTCGCGGGTGGAGAGGATGTAGACGGGAACGTCGATGGAGGAGAGGTCGATCGGGACGCCGTCGAGGGTGATTCCGCCGGGCTCGCGCAACCGGTTGCGCTGGTACATGTCGCGCAGGTACGCGGAGTGCATCGCGCGCGGCATGCGGGTCGAGTCGGAGTTCCAGTACAGGAGGTCGAACGGGAACGGGTCCCTGCCCATGAGGTAGTTGTTGATGACGAAGCTCCAGATGAGGTCGTTGGCGCGCAGCAGACTGAACGCCTCGGCCATCTTCGCGCCGTCGAAGTAGCCCTTGTCCCGCATCGACGCCTCGACGAGCGCGAGCTGCTCCTCGTCGATGAACACCCCGAGCTCGCCGGGCTCCTCGAAGTCGACCATGGTGGTGAAGAAGGTCGCCGACTCGATGGCGGGAAGCCGGCTGGCGGCCGGTGCGGCTCCCGGAGCCTGCATGGCGGCGGCCGGTGCGGTTCCCGGACTCTGCTCGGCGGCGGCCGCGTCCGTGGCGCCGTCCACCGCCCGGTCGTTCCCGGGCGTCCGCGCGGCGTCCCCGGTCTCCCCGGCCGGCGCCGCTTCCGCGGGTCCGGCGGCGGCCGCGGACTGCGCCGGGTCTGCCGCGGCCCGGGCCTTCAGGTACGCGAGCGTCGCCGCGAGCAGGGTGCCGCCCAGGCAGTACCCGATCGCGTTGACGCTGGACTCGCCGGTCGCCTTCCCGACCGCCTCCAGCGCCGCGACGGGGCCTTCGAGCAGGTAGTCGTCCATGCCCTTCTCCGCCAGCCGCTCGTCCGGGTTCACCCACGAGATCACGAACACGGTGTGGCCCCGGTCCACCGCCCACCCGATGAACGAGTTCTTCGGGCGCAGGTCCAGGATGTAGTACTTGTTGATCCACGGCGGGACGACGAGCAGCGGCCGCCTGCGCACCGTCCCGGTGGCCGGCGCGTACTGGAGGAGCTGCATCAGGTCGTTCTCGAACACGACCTTGCCGGGGGTGGCGGCGACGTTCTCGCCCAGCCTGAACTTCTCCGGGTCCGTCGTCCTGATCCGGAGCCGTCCCTGCCCCCGCTCCAGGTCCTCGAGCATGTTCGAAAGCCCCTGCACGAGGTTCTCGCCGCCGGTCTCGACGGTGCGCCTCGCCACCTCGGGGTTCGTCATCGCGAAGTTCGTCGGCGCCAGGGCGTCGATGAACTGGCGGGTGTAGAAGTCCACCTTGTGCGCGGTGTGCGCATCGAGCCCTTCGGTCTCGCGCACGGTCGACAGCATGAACTTCGACGCCAGCAGGTAGCTCTGCCGGATGTGGTCGTAGAGCGGGTTCCCGGACCATGCCTCGTCCCTGAACCGGCGGTCCCCCGGCTCGGGGGCCACCGCGGGCGCCACCTCCTCCCCGGCCATGCGCCGCGCGGTGTTCTCCCACAGCTTCGCGTAGTCCCGCCACAGCGCGACCTGCGCTTCGACCAGGCGCCGGGGGTCGGCCAGCATCTGCCGCCACAGCGCCTGGTACGCCTTCGACACGACCGCGGGCGCAAGGGGATTGAACTCCCGGGGCTCGCTCGCCTGGCGTTCGACGAACGCCTGCATGATGCGCCGGCTCTGCTCGGTGATGCGGCCCATCGACTCGCAGAGGCGCTGCGGGTCGGGGGTCGCGGCGGTCCGGACGGATTGATCGCTGTCGCTCATCTGGCGGGGCTCCTCGGAGGCGCCGTGGCCTCCCGCAATCGATCATGGCATCGCACACCCGATCATGGCATCGCACGTCGCGGCCCATGCTCCGCGGGCGGCGCCGCGGCCGGATGCGTCAACGCCGCGGCATCGGCTGCATGACGTAGCTGCCGGGGGCGTCCTCGATCGCGGGGAGTCCGCCGTCGCCGGGGGTCCGCGCCGGCACTTCGCCGCCCCCGAACGGTTCGAGCCACCGGGCCCAGTGCGGCCACCACGAGCCCTCGTGCTCCCCGGCCGCGGCGAGCCAGTCGTCGGGGGAAGCCGGGGTGTCCGTGCCCGTCCGGTAGCCGTACTTGCGCCTGGCCGGGGGATTGATGACGCCGGCGATGTGTCCCGACGCCCCGAGCACGAACTCCACCGGGCCGGCGAGGAGCTGCGTGGTCTCGTAGCACGTCTTCCACGGCGCGATGTGGTCCTCGACCGCCGCCAGCACGTAGGAGGGAGTGGTGACGCGGGTGACGTCGATGGCCTCGCCCGCGAGGGTGAGTCCGCCGGGCTCGCGCAGCCGGTTCCCCACGTACATGTTGCGCATGAAGAAGGTGTGCGTCGCGGCCGGCATGTTGGTGGGGTCGCTGTTCCAGAACAGGATGTCGAGGGCGGGCGGCTCCTTGCCGAGCAGGTACGAGCTCACGTGGAACGACCACACGAGGTCGTTGGCCCGCACCGCCCGCCAGGTGTCGGCGACCTGCCGGCCGGAGAGATACCCCTGGGCCCCGATCGCGGATTCGAGGGCGGGCAGCCCCTCCTCGTCGATGAACACCCCGACCGCGCCCACGTCGGAGAAGTCGACCATCGTCGCGAGGTATGTCGTGCTCGCGAGCCTCGCGTCGCCCCTCGCCCGCAGCCAGGCCGAGAGCGCGCACAGGAGGATCCCCCCCAGGCAGTAGCCGACCGCGTTCACCTCCCGCTCGCCGGTGGCGCGCTCGATGGCCTCCAGCGCCGCGAGCGGACCTTCGAGCATGTAGTCGTCGAAGCCCTTGCCCGCGAAAGAAGAGTCCGGGTTCACCCACGAGATGACGAACACGGTGTGGCCCTGGCCGACGAGCCACTCGACCATGGAGTTTCCGGGGCGCAGGTCCATCACGTAGAACTTGTTCATCCACGGGGGGACGAGAAGCAGCGGCCGGCGATGGACCGCCGGGGTGGCCGGCGCGTACTGGACGAGCTGCATGAGATCGTTCCGGAAGACGACCTTGCCGGGGGTGGCCGCGATGGTCTCGCCCACCCTGAACGCATCCGGCGGGCACATCCGGATGTTCAGCCTCCCGGTCTCCGGGTCCAGGTCCTGGAGGAACCGCCTCACGCCGTCGACCACGCTCGCCCCCCCCGACTCCAGGGCGGTCCGTATCGCGTCCGGGTTGGTCGCGAAGAAGTTGGTCGGGGCGAGGGCGTCCGCCACCTGCCGGGCGGCGAACTCGATCCGGCTCCGGGCGGACTCGTCGAGGCCCGCCACCCTGGCCGGCAGCGCGGTGCAGGCGCGCGCGTTGACGAGGTATGCCTGCTTCAGCAGGTCGAGCCACGGCGCCTCGTCCCAGGCGCGGCTCCGAAAACGGCGATCGTTCTCCTCCGGGCGCGCCACCGGCTCCGCCTCGACGCCGGCCATGCGGGCGGAGCCGTACATCCACAGCGCGCTCCACGACCGGGCGAGCTCGAGCCAAGTGTCGACGAGAGGCGACGGGTCGGCCGCGAGCCGCGCCCGGAGCTGCCGCGTGGCCTCGCTCAGGCGCAGGGGGTCGAGCAACGCCCCGGCGCCGGGGGATCCGCCCGATGCCGCCGTTGATGCGCACGCCCCTCGCGTCCTCGATCTCGATGCCCCGGCGCCGGGGACGCCATTGCCCGATGCCGCCGGGGGTCCGCCGCCGCCGCCGGCGCCGCCGCCCTGCAACGCGGTCAGCCGGTGATGCCGGTCGGCACCGTCGCCCGATGCCGCCGGGGGTCCGTCGCCGCCGCCGCCACCCTGCAACGCGGTCAGCCGGTGGTGCCGGTCGTCACCGTCGCCCGATGCCGCCGGGGGTCCGTTGCCGGCGCCGGCGCCGCCACCCTGCAACGCGGTCAGCCGATGGTGCCGGTCGGCGCCGTCGCCCGATGCCGCCGGGGGTCCGCCGCCGCCGCCGGCGTCCCGCCGCCGCGGCACATCCCGCCGAACATCCGGCGAGCGATCGATGCTCGTGGAGTCCTGGTGCATGTCGGGCCCTCGAATGCGCCCGGATGCGGCTTCGGTGCTGCCGCCTCGATGTCCGATCCGGCCGATTTGTGCAGTGCACAATATAGTGGCCGCGTTTCTCGCTGGCAATGCGGGACGGCGCATTCGTGGCCGCGTATTCGCAGCGACTCCCGCCAGCGCCCGGAAGAGGCCGTACCGTGGTGGAATTCTGGTGTGATTTCGACCTTCAGGGCGTCGAGTCGAGGGGATTTCAGGGGTCTGTTCCCGCCTGGCGGGAATGGCTGGTGCCCGATGCACCGCGTACCACGTGACCTTCTCCGCCGTTGTCCCTGTCTCCCGTTACGGGCGTTCCATCGGTTCAGAGAAGCCTGGCCGCAACGATCGCGAAGGTCGCGACGGTGATGGCGGCATTGATGCCGACCGCCCATCGCAAGATCGCGATTTCGGACTTCAGCTCGGACTTCAGGGCAGAGACCTCCGCCCGGGTCGCGAGCGGCTCCAGGTCGGCGCGCGTCACCGCCTGCGTTCCAATCGCCCCCGCGATGGCTTCGGCCTGAGCGCGCTCGACCCCGACGGATTCGAGGGCCCGGGCGGCGCTGAACGTATCAAAGGTGGTTCCGTTCATGGGTCGCTCAACAGCTCGCCGTCATCGTCGTTCACGGCTCGCTCAACTGGTTCGCAGTCATCGTCGTTCACGGCCCGCTCAACTGGCTCGCAGTCATCGTTGTTCACGGCTCGCTCAACTGGTTCGCAGTCATCGTTGTTCACGGCTCGCTCAACAGCCCGCCGTCATCGTCGTTCACGGCCCGCTCAACTGGCTCGCAGTCATCGTCGTTCACGGCTCGCTCAACTGGCTCGCAGTCATCGTCGTTCACGGCCCGATCAACAGCTCGCGGTCATCGTTTATCGTCGTTCACGACTGCGCCGCAAGTGTACGGCATCTCCTCCCGTCGGCGCAGCTTCTTCCCCGCAGCGGTAGTGTCTCGGTTTGACTCCGGGACCGTTCTGTCGCGTTGAGGAAGAAAGTCGAACCGAGGCGCCACCCGTCGTCGGGAAGGGTGTACGTCCGATTGGCGAGAGCCCTGGTTTCCGGTCCCGGGAGACCCTGGGGACAAGGGCATCGTGCGCTCGGTTCGCAAAGACGGGATGCCCTGGTCCCGCATTCTCCCCTCTCCCCCCGGGAGAGGGGTTTGGGGTGAGGGGGACCGACTCATCGCCGCGCCCTCACCCCCGGCCCCTCTCCCGGGGGGAGAGGGGAGAATGCGGGTGTCTTGGGGTGAGGGGGACCGACTCATCGCCGCGCCCTTACCCCCGACCTTGACCGCCGCGGCGCGCGCCCCGTACCTTCGCGCGCCCTTCCCTTCCGCCGAGCGAGCATTCGATGCCACTGTCAGAGCCTGTCCCGAGAACGCATCTCCACACCCGCCGCGTGGAATGCCGCGGCTATCTCCGAGACGACGGACTGTGGGACATCGAGGGCCACATGGTCGATACCAAGACCTACTCCTTCCCCAACCGCCACCGGGGCGAGGTCCGGGCGGGCGAGCCCGTGCACGAGATGTGGCTGCGCCTCACCATCGACGACTCGATGCGCATCCACGAGGCGGAAGCCGCGACCGACTACGGCCCGTTCGGCATGTGTCCGGCGATCACGGAGAACTTCAGGCGGCTCGAAGGCCTGACCATCGGGCCCGGATTCCGGCGCGCGGTGCGGGCGCGGGTCGGCGGCACGCAGGGATGCACCCACCTCGTGGAGCTCGTCGGCCCCATCGCGACCACGGCGTTCCAGACCATGACCGCGCGCCGGTCCTCGAAGGAGTCGGGGGCCCGCGCCCATGAAGGCGGGGACCGTCCGCGTTTCCTCGGCACCTGTCACGCGCTTGCGAGCGACAGTCCGGTGGTCAGGGAGCACTGGCCGGAGCTCTACACGGGCGGCGACTGATGCCGGACCCGGTGGTACCCTACGAGGGTATCGCGCACGCCCGGCGCGCCGGCGCGGCCGGTGAGGCCCGAAGAAGGAAATTCGCCATGACCAACGATGTGAACGCCGCCCTCATCGAGCGGGACCAGAGCCATCTGATCCACCCGCTGCACAGCAGCCCCCTGCACTCGGACGGCCGGGTCTGGACCCGCGGCGAGGGCGCGTATCTCTACGACGCCAACGGCGACGCGTTCATCGACGGGCTCGCCGGACTGTGGAACAACACCTGCGGGAACGGCCGCAGGGAGCTGGCGGACGCGGCGGCCGCGCAGATGCTGGAGCTCGGCTACGCCTCGGGATACGCGGGCAGCTCGAACCCCAGGGCCATCGAGCTCGCGGAGCGCCTCGCGCGGCTCGCCTATCCGGACATCAACCACTTCTACTTCACCTCCGGCGGCGGCGAGTCGACCGACTCCAACATCAAGATGGCCCGCTACTACTGGAAGCTCAGGGGCAAGCCCGGCAAGTACAAGGTCATCTCGCGCGAGCTCGGCTACCACGGCGTGACCCTGGCCGCGATGTGCGCGACCGGCATCTCGACCTACTGGCCGATGTTCGAGCCGCGCGTGCCGGGCTTCTCCCACATTCCGTCGCCCTACCCGTACCGGTACGAGGCGCCCGAGGGCGTGAGCCAGGGGATCGCGGCGGCGAACGAGCTGGAGAAGAAGATCCTCGAGGAAGGCCCCGACAGCGTCGCGATGTTCATCGCCGAGCCGGTGCACGGCGCGGGCGGCGTCATTCCCCCGCAGGACGACTACTTCCCGCGCATCCGCGAGATCTGCGATCAATACGACGTCCTGCTCTGCGCCGACGAGGTCATCACCGGCTTCGGACGCACCGGGCGCATGTTCGGGCTGGAGCACTGGGGCGTGCAGCCCGACCTCATGCAGTTCGCGAAGGCGATCACCTCCGGCTACTTCCCGCTCGGCGGCATCGGGGTGAGCGACGAGATCGCGGATGCCATGGAGCGCGGCGGGAAGCCCTGGATGCACGCGTACACCTACAGCGCCCACCCCGTCGGCTGTGCGGTCGCCCACGCGGCTCTGGACATCATCGAGGGCGAGGACTTCCCCGCCCAGGCGCGGGAGAAGGGCAAGCGTCTGCTCGTCGGGCTGAAGGACGCGCTCGTGGATCACCCCAGCGTCGGCGACATTCGCGGGCTCGGCCTGATGTGCGCCGTCGAGGTCGTGAAGGACCGCGCCACCAGGGCGCAGTTCACCCCCGAGGACGGCATCGGTCCGAAGCTCATGAAGGCGATGGTCTCGCGCAAGCTCTTCACGCGGCTCAAGGGCGAGGACGTCATCTGCCTCGCGCCTCCGATCATGGCCTCGAACGAGGTCCTCGACGATATCGTCGCCATCGTGCGCGACTCGGTGCACGAGGTGTTCGGGGCGGGGTGAGGCAAGCACCAGCAATTCCCGCCAGCGCCTGAAAGATGGAGCGCGATTTGCAAAATGTCGCGGCGGACCTTGGAGGCAAGAACCAGCTCCCTGGCTCGGAGTCGGAATGTTCATGGCCGGTCTCATGGTCGGGCTCATGGCCGGGCTCATGGCCGGGTTGCCCCTCGCGCCGCATGAAGTGGAGGCGAGGTGCGGCCCGAAGACCCTCGCATTCTCCCCTCTCCCCCCGGGAGAGGCCGGGGGTGAGGGTGCTGCCCACTGTACCGGATGCAGAGCCCCTTGCTTCTTGATGCCCCCTCCCCCCTGGACCTGCACCCCCGCGCGGTCCTTGCCCGGTATCGCGGCGCGCTGATCACCGTCGGTGTGCTGAGCGCGGCGGTGAACCTGCTGATGCTCACCGGGCCGCTGTTCATGCTCCAGATCTACGACCGGGTGCTGACCAGCCGGGCGGAGGCGACGCTGGTCGCCCTGCTCGCCATCGTCGTCTACCTCTACGGGCTGAAGGGCCTGCTCGACGCCCTGCGCGGACGCATCCTCTCGAGGGTCGGGGCGGGGTTCCAGTCCGCGCTCGACGAGCGGGTGTTCGATGCCGCCAGCCGCGCGGCGCGCGGTCCGTCCCGGCGCGGGAACCCGGGACAGGCGCTCCAGGACCTGGAGACGGTACGCACGTTCCTGGCCTCGCCGGCACCGGGGGCGCTCCTGGACCTGCCCTGGACGCCGTTCTTCGTCGCGGTCATCTTCATCTTCCACACGCTGCTCGGATGGCTCGCGGTCGCGGGCGGGGTGGTGCTGATGGTGCTGGCGCTGGTCAACCGGTGGGTGACGCGCAAGTCCCAGGCCCGCGCCACCCAACTGTCGGCGGAGGCCGCCATTCGCGCCGAGGATGTGCGCCGCGAGATGGAGACGGTGACGAGCCTCGGCATGGCCGGGCCGCTCCGCGCGCGGTGGAAGGCGCTGCGCGAGGCGGCGCTGGACCAGGCGATGCAGGCCTCGGACGCGGGCGGCGGATATACCTCGGCCAGCAAGGCGTTCCGGCTCCTGTTGCAGTCGGGGATGCTGGCGCTCGGGGCATGGCTGGTGCTCCAGAACGAGCTGACCGCGGGGGCGATGATCGCGGCCTCGATCCTGCTGGGCCGGGCGTTGCAGCCGCTGGAGCAGACGATCGCGCAGTCGGCGCTGATGCAGCGGGCGCGGGCGGGCTGGCAGTCGGTGTCGCGGCTGCTGGCGGAGATCCCGCCGGAAGCGTCCCCGATGGCGCTGCCGCGGCCGGCGGCGCATCTGCGGGTGCGGGACCTCACGATACTGTCCCCGAGCCGGAGGGAGCTGCTGCTGCGCGGGGTGAGCTTCGAGGCGGGGCCGGGCGAGGCGGTGGCGGTGGTGGGTCCGAGCGGCGCGGGGAAGTCGACGCTGGCGAAGGCGCTCGCCGGGCTGTGGCCGATCGCGCAGGGCGAGATCCGTCTGGGCGGGGCGGAGCTGTCGGCGTGGGGGGAGGCGCTGTGGCGCGAGCATCTGGGCTACCTGCCGCAGGAGGTGACGCTCTTTGCCGGCAGCGTGGCGGAGAACATTGCGCGCTTCTACCCCGGGGCGGACGAGGAGACGGTGGTGCGGGCGGCGCGGGCGGCCGGAGCGCACGAGATGATCCTGTCGCTGCCCGGTGCCTACGACACGATGCTCGCGGGCGGCAACGGCGGGGTGTCGGGCGGGCAACGCCAGCGCATCGGCCTTGCGCGGGCGCTCTACGGCGACCCGGCGCTGCTGGTGCTGGACGAGCCGGACGCGAGCCTGGACGACGCCGGCACCTGGGCGCTGAACCGGGCGATTGCCGGGGCGAAGGCGGCGGGCCGGGCGGTGGTGGTGATGGCGCACCGGCGTTCGGTGCTCGCCGAGTGCGCCCGGATCGTGGTGCTGGACGGCGGGCGGCTCCAGGTGTTCGGGCCGAGCGAGAAGGTGCTGGCGCGCCTGCCGGGGGCCCGGCGTCCGCGGCTGACCGCGGCGCCCCCGGAAGGGAGGCGCCCGGGCGTCGCGGGCCCGACCGGCGGCGGTGACGTTCCCGGCCCGTCGGATGCCCCGGAAAGGGAGCGCAGGGCGCGCGCGGGCTCGACCGGCGGCGGTAACGTTCCCGACCCGTCGGATGCCCCGGAAGTGGAGCGCAAGGCGCTCGCGGGCTCGACCGGTGGCGGTGGCGTTCCCGGCCCGTCGGATGTCCCGGAAAGGGAGCGCGCAAGCGTCGCGGGCCCGACCGGCGGCGGTGACGTTCCCGACCCGTCGGATGTCCCGGAAAGGGAGTGCAGGGCGCTCGCGGGCTCGGCCGGCGGCGGTGAAGTTCCCGACCCGTCGGATGTCCCGGAAAGGGAGCGCAGGGCGCTCGCGGGCTCGGCCGGCGGCGGTGAAGTTCCCGACCCGGCGGATGTCCCGGAAAGGGAGCGCAGGGCGCTCGCGGGCTCGGCCGGTGGCGGTGAAGCTCCCGACCCGTCGGATGTCCCGGAAAGGGAGCGCAAGGCGCTCGTGGGCTCGACCGACGGCGGTGGCGTTCCCGGCCCGTCGGATGTCCCGGAAAGGGATCGCACAAGCGTCGTGGGCTCGACCGGTGGCGGTGGCGTTCCCGACCCGTCGGATGCCCCGGCAGGGGAGCGCGCAAGCGTCGCGGGCTCGACCAGCACGGGCTCGACCCATCGGGAGGCGGCGGCGGGCGGTGGCTGAGGCGGCGCGGAGGCACTGGACGACGGGCGGGCCGGTGCGGCTCGGCCTGCTGGTGCTTGCGGTCGGGTTCGTGGGTGCGCTGGCCTGGGCCTCGGTGGCGGAGATCCACGGTGCGGTGATCGCGCCGGGCAGCGTGGAGCTGGAGTCGCGGCGCCAGGTGATCCAGCACCCCGACGGCGGAGTGGTGGCGGCGCTGCCGGTGCGCAACGGGGAACGGGTCGAGGCGGGGGCGGCGATCCTGGAGCTCGACGCCACCGAGCTCGCCGCCGAGAGGGCGCTTGCGGTCCGGCAGCTCCAGGAAGCGCGGGCGCGCATCGACCGCCTCTCGGCCGAGGCCAGGTCGGAGGAGCGGCTGGTCTTCCGGGACGCGGCGGCGGCCACAGACAACCCGGTGCTGGCGGCGTTGCTGGCCAGTGAGCGGACGCTGTTCGAGAACGGGCGCGAGCTGCTGGAGCAGACGCTGGCGCAGATCGAGGAGCGCAAGACGCAGTCCGCGGCCCTGGTCGAAGGGATGCGGGTGCAGTGGGAGGCGACCCGGGACCGGCTGGCCCTGGTCGGGGCGGAAGCCCGCGCCAAGGAGGGGTTGCTGGAGAGGAACCTGATCCCGAAGCCGGAGGTCTCGCGGCTGCTCCAGGAGGAGGCGCGTCTGAGGGGTGCGCTCGGAGAGCTGAAGGCGGAGATCGCGCGGGGCCGGAGCACGCGGGCCGCCTACGAGATCGAGCGGCTGCGCCTCCTCGCGGAGCGGCGCGAGAAGGCGCAAGGGGAGCTCCGCGCGCTCCAGCCGCGCGAGGCCGAGCTCGCCGAGCTTCTCCGGGTGGCGGAGACCCGCCTGTCGCGACTCGTGCTGCGCGCGCCGATGGCGGGCGTGGTGTACGGGCTCAGGGTGTTCACCGTGGGCGGGGTGATCCCGGCGGGGGCGGAGGTGGCGGCGATCGTGCCCGAGGGCGTGCCGCTGGTGCTCGGCGTGCGGGTCGATGCGGGCCAGATCGACGAGGTCCGGGCCGGACAGGAGGTGACGGTGATGTTTCCCGCGTTCAACCTCCGCAGCGCGCCGGAGTTCACCGGGCAGGTGCGCACGGTGTCGGCCGACGCGCTGGTCGACGAGGCCAGCGGCGCACGGTTCTACACCGCCGAGATTACGCTCGGCGCGGAGTCCGAGGCGGAGGCCCGCGCCCGCGGCATCGTGCCCGGGATGCCGGTCGAGGCGTTCATCCAGACCCGCGCCCGCACCCCGATCGCCTTCCTCCTCGACCCCTTCACCGACTACATCCGCCACGCCTTCCGCGAGGAGTGAGCCGGCTCAGGTCCTGGTCCGCAATCAGCAATTCCCGCCAGCGCCCGGGAGAGGCCGTACCGTGGCGGAATTGTGGTGTGATTTCGATCTTCCGGGTGTCGAATCGAGGGGATTTCAGGGGTCTGTTCCCGCCTGGCGGGAATGGCTGGTCCGCGACGCCCTCGCCGCCCCCGGCCGCCCGGCCGTCCCGGAGGCTCTCGAAAGGTTCCGGATCTCCACCGGGGCCAGCCTGTCCGCCGGCTCGAAGCCGAACACCCGGGCGTAGAACAGCAGCTCCGCCTCCAGGCACCGGCGCACGGTGGCGGCGCCGCGGAAGCCGTGTCCTTCGCCCTCGAACATCAGGCACGCGACGGGCAACCCCCGCCGGTCGAGGGCATCGACCATCCGCTCCGCCTGGTTCGGGGGGACCACCCGGTCGTCGAGCCCCTGGAAGAAGACGACCGGGCATTCGAGGCGCGAGGCGTGGTGGATCGGAGAGCGGGCGCGATACACGTCCCGGTCCGCCGGCCACGCGCCGACCAGCCGATCGAGGTACCGCGCCTCGAACTTGTGGGTGTCCGCCGCGAGCACCTCGAGGTCGCTGATGCCGTAGTAGCTCGCGCCGGCCCGGAATGCGTCGTGGAACGTGAGCGCGGCCAGCGTGGTGTAGCCCCCGGCGCTGCCGCCGCGGATCGCGAGCCGCTCTCGATCGGCCCGGCCGGTTGCGGCCATGTGCACGGCCCCGGCCACACAGTCCTCGACGTCGACCACGCCCCACTCGCCGTAGAGCCGCTCGCGATACGCACGGCCGTATCCGGTGCTGCCGCGATAGTCGACGTCGAGCACCGCGAAGCCGCGGCTCGTCCAGAACTGGGTGGCGGGATTCAGCGTGTGCGAGGTCGCCCCGGTCGGGCCACCGTGGATCATGACCAGCAGCGGCGGCAGCTCGCCGGCCGGCGCCCGGCACGACGCGTTGCGGGGCGCGTAGAAGAAGCCATGCGCAACCTCGCCCCCGCCGCCGGTGGGAAAGGTGACCGCCTCCGGTGGGGACAGCATGCCGTCGTCGATCGCAAGCGCGCTCGAGGTGCGGTGCACGCGCGTCTCGCCGGACTCGAGGTCGAGGCTCACCACCGCGGCGCTCCGGTCCGGGGCGCCGCCGATGAACGCGGCGGTCGAGCCGTCCACGACGAGCGAGTCGATGTCCGTCCACGGAGAGGGGATCGCCGCCATCGCCCCGTCCCGGTCGAGCCGGCCGAGACGCCAGCGCCCGCCGCTGCGCCACGTGCACACCACGCATCCGCTCCCGTCGAATCCGAACGTCGTCGTGCCGAGCTGCCACAGGGGCTTGCCGAACTCCGCCTCGGCCCGATGCATGCAGCGGAGCTCGCCGTCGCGCCAGCGATGGAGGTTCCACCAGCCGTCCGGGTCGGCCACGAACCACAGCGCGCCGTCGGGCGACCACGCCGGCTGGAACGCCGCGCTGCCCGACCCTCCCGCGACCCGGACCGGTGCTCCCGGAGCTCCGTCCCGGTCGAGCTCGGCGAGCCACAGCGCCGCCGCGTCCCAGGGCATGTCGGGCTGGTCCCAGGCGAGCCAGGCGAGCCGCCGGCCGTCGGGGCTCGGGGCGGGGGCGGCGAAGAAGTCATGGCCCGAGGCGAGCACCCGCAGGGAGCCGTCGTCGATCGAAATCGCCACCAGGTCGTTGACCGGCGGCGCACCGTCGCGATGCGTCTCGCGTACCGCGAGCAGCCGGCGCCGGACCGGGTCGAGAGTCAGGTCCGCGAATCGGGCCGGGCC
Source organism: Gammaproteobacteria bacterium (assembly GCA_965202735.1). Taxonomy (GTDB): domain Bacteria; phylum Pseudomonadota; class Gammaproteobacteria; order HK1; family HK1; genus HK1. The sequence continues at coordinate 2,799,456 of OZ241844.1, read as the reverse complement.
TTCCGCGGTCAGCGGCGCCGGCGCCGCGGCGCCCGTCCGCACGTGGACCCGGCCGTCGTCGAAGTGGGAGAACCACACGCGGTCGCCGGATACGGCACAGGCGCCGCCGCCGTACTCGTGCACGCGCGATCGCACGTTGAACGGCGGGGGCGTGACGTCTTCGTATCCCCCCGCGCCGTCCGCTCGCACCAGGACGTTGCGTCCTCCTTCGCCCGGACGTCCTTCGAGCCAGCCGATCCGGCCCGCATCCAGGCGGACCGCCGCGAGCCGGATCGTCTCGGCGACGATGGCGTCGGGGGTGATCGGGGACGGCCACGTGCCGAAGGGGAGTATGTTCATGCCGGATGGTCTTCAGCCCCGGCTCCCGCAAAGCCGGAGCGGGTCGTGCATGAAGAATCCCGACCGGGGCTTGGGGTCGAACCATGTCGACTTCGGCGGCATCACCTGCCCGGCGTCGGCGACGGCGACCAGCTCGGCCATGCTGGTCGGATGGAGCGCGAACGCGGCGCGCCACCCCTCGCCGCATGCGCGCTCGAGCGGGCCGAGCCCCTCCGCTCCGGCCACGTAGCCGAGACGCTCGTCGTTGCGGGGGTCCGGGATGCCGACGAGCGGCCCGATCACCCGCGCCTGCAGGATCGCGGTGTCGATGGCGTCGGCCGGATCCGGCGGGCGGGCCTCGTTCCCGGCCAGCCGGAACCGGTACCACCGGCCGTCGACATGGACCGCGAACTCGCCGCGCGCGCGGGGCTGCGCGCCAGCGGCGCCGCCGTCCGGCAGCGGCTCCACTTCGAAGCTCTCCGAGAGGCGGGCCAGGAAGGACTCCGTGGTGTGCTCGCCGAGGTCACGCACGACGCGGTGGTACGGCAGGATGCGAAGCTCGTCGTCGGGGAAGAGCACCACGAGCACCCGCGCGTCCGCCCCGGCGGTGGAGAACCGGGCGGTGGCGGCGCACCGGTGATGTCCGTCGGTGAGGTAGGCGCTCGGGACCGATTCGAAGGCGTCGACGAGCGAGTCGGCATCCGCGTCCCCGACGACCCAGATCTCGTGCTCGACCCCGTCCTCGGTGGTGAGGGAAATCGAGGGCGGCCCCCGGGTCGCGGCGTCGACCCGTTCCCCGATCCGCTCGTCGGCGCGATAGCCGAGGGACACGGGGCTCGAAGAGGTGCGGACGTGATCGATGTACTCGGCGAGCGCATCCTCGCGCGCCACCCGGGTGAACTCGTGACGCCTGATGCGGCCGTCCAGATACGCGCGGATCGACATCTCCGCCACCACGCCGCGCTGCACGTGACCGCCGCTGGAGAGCCGGTACACGAACAGGCACGGCGGCTGCGCGACGAACCGCCCCGCCTCCACGTACCTGCGCGCGAACCGCGCGTTGCGCTTGAGGAGCGCCGGCAGGCCGGGGGCTTCGCCCGGCGCGTACTCGTCGACCGAGCGCATCGCGTTCAGGTAGTTCTCGGGATGCCGGTCCGCGTAGTGGCGCCGCTCCTCGGGGCTCAGGGAGTCATAGAGCGGCGCGACGACGTCGCCGGCCCACTCGGGCGCGACCAGGTGTCCCTCGAATGGATGGATGAACGCCACGCGCGCCGTCCGCCGGCCGGGTCATCCGTGCCCGGCGCGGAACCGCCGCATGAAGTCGGCGAGCGCCTCGACCCCGGCGCGCGGCATCGCGTTGTAGATGCTCGCCCGGCACCCCCCCACGCTGCGATGGCCCTTGAGGTTGAGCAGGTCCGCGGACTTCGCCCCGGCCAGGAACCGGCCCTCGAGCGCCTCGTCCGGCAGCCGGAACACCACGTTCATGTGGGAGCGCGAGGCCGGGTCCACCGGGCAGGTGTAGAACCCCTCGCTCTCGTCGATCTGCCGGTACAGGATCGCCGCCTTCTCCGCCGCCTCGCGCTCGATGACGTCGAGGCCGCCCTTCGCCTTCATCCACTTCAGCACCTTGCCGACCATCGCGATGGTGAACATCGGCGGGGTGTTGAACAGCGACTCCTTGCCGAGGTGGACGTCGTAGCGCAGGTAGCGGGCGATGGACTCGCTGGCCGGGGCCGCGGCCGACCGGCGGATGAAGACCATCGCCATGCCGGCGGGGCCGAGGTTCTTCTGCACCCCGCCGTAGACGAGATCGAACCGCTCCCAGGGAATGGGCCGCGCCATCAGCTCCGAGGACATGTCGGCGACGAGCGGCACGTCCACCGCCGGGAACTCGGGGAACCGGATCCCGCCGATGGTCTCGTTGGAGGTGATGTGGAGGTAGCGCGTTGCGTCCCGCACCTCGATCTCGGCGTCGTCCGGCGTGCGGGTGTACGCGTCGGCGGCGCCGTCCCAGGCGGTGTAGATCTCGCCGTAGTGCCGGGCGTCCTCGATCGCGCCCTTCGCCCAAGCGCCGGTGTTCACGTAGCCCGCGCGCTGGCCCGGCCGTAGGAGGTTCATCGCCACCATGGCGAACTGCAGGATCGCGCCGCCCTGGATGAACAGCACGTCGAAGTCGTCCGGCGCCCGGAACACCTCCAGGGCCAGGCTCCGCGCCTCCTGGTGGACCGCGTCGTACTCCGCCGCGCGGTGGCTCATCTCGATGAGCGCGAGGCCCGCCCCGTGGTAGTCGAGGAGCTCGTCGCGCATTTCCTCGAGCACGCTGACGGGAAGCGTGCAGGGCCCCGCGCAGAAGTTGTGCTTTCGATTCGGCATCGGCCTCGGTCCGGTCCGGTGGTGCTTCGGGTGGAGTGTCCGGCGCTTCAGGCGGCTTCCGGCGCCGCGTTCACGCAGTGGATGACCTTGCCATCGACCCGGGAGGCGATGACCCTCACCACGCCGTCCGCGACCGCACCCTGCGCCTGCTCGGTGGAGGCGCCGATGTGGTGCGTGCCGTACACGTTCGGGTGCCGGGCGAGCGGGGAGTCGAACCGGGCTTCACCGCTCGCCGGCTCGCCGTCGTACACGTCGACCACGGCGCGGAGACCCTTCGTGTCCAGCGCCTCGATCAGCGCCGCCTCGTCGACGACGTCCGGGCGTGACGTGTTGACCAGGACCGCGCCGGGGCGCATGCGCGCCAGGGTGTCGCGGTCGACGAGCCCCCGGGTCCGCGGGCCGCCCGGGACGTGCAGGGTGAGAAAGTCGCTCCGGCCGGCCAGCGCGCCGAGCGAGGGCAGCTCGGTGGCCTCGACGGCGGCGAGGCGCGCCCGGGCGGCGTCCCCGCGCCGGGGGCTCGCGAGCACCAGGACCCGCATCCCGAACGCCGCCGCGCGCTCGGCCACCGCGAGCCCGATGGACCCCGCTCCCACGATGCCGAGCGAGCGCCCGAACAACCCGCGGGCCTTCGAGTAGCGCTTCTTGTTCCATGTCCCCGCGCGGAGGTCCGCGACGTTGTCAGGGATCCGGCGGTCCGCCGAGAGGATCAGCCCCAGCGTCAGCTCGGCCACCGCGAGCGCGTTCGCGCCCGGCACGTTGCATACGTCGATCCCCAGCGCGCGCGCGCGCGCCGTGTCGATGGTATTGGTGCCGGCCCCGGCCCGCACCACGAGCCCGAGCGAGTCCGCGGCCTCCAGCGCCGCCGCGTCGACCCGGGTGCTGCGCACCACGAGCGCCCCGAATCCGGGAAGCGCGCCGGGGAGGTCGTCGCCGGTGAGCGCCGGCGCGAGCTCGCACCGGTGGCCCTCGCCGCGGAGCCGTTCGAGCTGCTGCTGCGGAAATGCGTCGGCGATCAGGATGTCCATGGGGGGATCTTCATTGGGTGGATGCTCATGGCGGATGCTTCGGTCTCGACGAAAACGATTTCGTGCTCTGAAAACCGGCGGACCGCGCGATTGGAGAACACTTCCCCGGAACCATCCGCGTCCCGGCGCCCGCATGCGCTGGCGGCTTCAGAACGCATCGGACTCCATCGCCATGACCGAGTCCGCACCCGCGCTGAGCGTGGCGAGCAGCGAGGCGGTACCGGGCAGGAGGCGCCGGACGAAGAACCGCGCGGTGGCGAGCTTCGCGCGGTAGAACCCGGTGTTGTCGCCCTCCTGGTTGGCGAGGGCGATCTCCGCGCTCTCGGCCCACATCCGCCCGAACGCCACCAGGGCGAGGAGCCGGAGATAGTCGTACGACGCGGCCCCGACCTCGTCTGCATCCTCCCGTGCCGCTTCGTTCAGCCACCGCGTGGCCTGCTCCAGTCGTCCGAGCGCCGTCCCGAGCGGCTCCACGAACTCCTCGAGCTCCGGCCTGCCGCGGCGCTCGGCGACGAAGCCCGACACCGCCTTCATGTACGCGCGGATGGCGCGCCCTCCGTTCATCGGCAGCTTCCGCCCGGCGAGGTCGAGCGCATGGATGCCGTTCGCCCCCTCGTAGATCTGCGCAATCCGGGCGTCGCGCACGAGCTGCTCCATGCCCCATTCCGAGATGTATCCGTGGCCTCCGAACACCTGCTGGCACAGGTTGCAGCTCTCGAAGCCGCAGTCGGTGAAGAACGCCTTGACGACCGGGGTGAACAGCGCCACCGCGTCGGCGGCCGCCTCGCGTACCGCGGGGTCCGGATGACGGGTCGAGCGGTCCATCTGGAGGGACACCCATCCGAGCAGCGCCCGCGCGGCCTCGTTGTACGCGCGGGCGGTGAGCAGCATGCGGCGCACGTCGGGGTGGACGATGATCGGGTCGGCGGGCAGGTCCGGCGCCGCCGGGCCCTTGAGGCTCCGGCCCTGGAGCCGGTCGCGGGCATAGGCGGCGGCGCTCTGGTACGCGACCTCGCCGAGCGACAGCCCCTGCTGTCCGACCATCAGCCGCTCGTAGTTCATCATCGAGAACATCGCGCGCAGCCCGCAGTGGGGTTCGCCGATCAGGTAGCCGGTGGCGCCCTCGTAGTGCATCACGCAGGTGCTCGCGCCCCTGATGCCCATCTTGTGCTCGATGGAGCCGCAGTGGACGGCGTTGCGCTCGCCGCGCGAGCCATCCTCGTTCGCGAGGTACTTGGGCACGAGGAACATGCTGATGCCCTTCACCCCTTCCGGCGCGCCCGGCAGCCGGGCGAGGACGAGGTGCACGATGTTCTCGCTCAGGTCCTGCTCGCCGCCGGTGATGAATATCTTGGTGCCGGTGACCCGGTAGCGGCCGTCGCCGGCCGGCTCGGCCCGCGTGCGCAGCAGCCCGAGGTCGGTGCCGCAGTGCGACTCGGTGAGGCACATGACGCCGGACCAGGCGCCGTCGACGAGCTTCGGCAGGTAGCGTCGGCGAAGCTCGTCGCCGGCGTGCCTGTCGATCGCGATGCAGGCGCCGTGGGTCAGGCCCGTGTAGAGGGCGAGCGCCATGTTCGAGGACTGCAGCATCTCCTCGACGAACACGCTCAGGGTGTGGGGCAGCCCCTGACCCCCGAATTCCGGGCTGCCGGTCAGTCCGCCCCAGCCGCCTTCGACGTAGGCGCGGTATGCGTCGCGGAACCCGCTGGGGGTGCGTACCTCCCCGTCCTCCCAGGCGCAGCCCTCCTGGTCGCCGACCCGGTTGAGCGGGAACATCACGTTCTCGCAGAGCTTCGCCGCCTCGTCGAGCACCGGGTCGATCAGATCCCGCGTGGTCTCCTCGAACCCGGGCAGCGCCGCGAGCTCCCGCTCGGCGCCGAGCAGCTCGTGCAGCACGAACCGCATGTCCCGGAGCGGCGCCTGGTACGTGGCCATTGGTGCTGCCCTCCGATGGATTCCCGACCGGGCGATGCCGGCTCCGTCGCGGCGTCGGCGCGAAGAGCGCGGTCTACATGTTCGGGTAGTTCGGGCCGCCGCCGCCTTCCGGGGCGATCCAGTGGATGTTCTGCGTCGGGTCCTTGATGTCGCAGGTCTTGCAGTGTACGCAATTCTGCGCGTTGATCCGCAGCTTCGGCTCGCCCGAATCCTCACCCGCGATCTCGTACACGCCGGCCGGGCAGTACCGCTGCTCGGGCGCGTCGTACTCGGCGAGGTTGACCGCGATCGGCACCGAGTCGTCCTTCAGGGTGAGATGCACCGGCTGGTCTTCCTCGTGGTTCGTGTTCGACAGGAAGACCGACGAGTTCCGGTCGAAGCTCACCACCCCGTCGGGCTTCGGGTACTCGATGCGCGGGCACTCGGACGCCTTCTTCAGCGCGGCATGGTCCGCGTGGTGGCGCAGCGTCCATGGCGCCCTGCCCCGCAGCACCCAGGTGTCGAGCCCGGAGTAGAGCATCCCGCCCCACAGCCCCCAGCGGAACGACGGCCGGAGGTTGCGCACCCGATGCAGCTCGTCCCACAGCCAGGTGCTCTCCAGGCGTGACCGGTAGTCGGCGATCTCGGGGGGGGAGGCGGCATCGTCGCGCAGCGCGTCGAAGATCGCCTCCGCCGCGGTCATTGCGGACTTCATGGCGGTATGCGTGCCCTTGATCTTCGGCACGTTGAGGAACCCGGCGGTATCGCCCACCAGCAGGCCCCCGGGAAAGGCGAGCTTCGGGAGCGACTGGAGGCCGCCTTCGCTGATCGCGCGCGCGCCGTAGGCGATCCTGCGGCCGCCCTCGAAGGTGGGGCGGATCTTCGGGTGGGTCTTGAAGCGCTGGAACTCCTCGAACGGGCCGAGATGCGGGTTGGCGTAGTCGAGCCCGACGACGAACCCCACCGCGACCTGGTGGTCCTCCAGGTGGTAGAGGAACGAGCCGCCGTAGGTCGAGCGGTCGAGGGGCCATCCGAGCGTGTGCACGACGAGCCCCTGCTCGTGCTTCGCGGGGTCGACCTCCCACAGCTCCTTGATGCCGATCCCGTAGGTCTGCGGGTCGGCCCCGGCGCGGAGGTCGAAGCGCTCGAACAGCGCCTTGGTCAGGTGGCCGCGGCAGCCTTCGGCGAAGACGGTGACCCGGGCGTGCAGCTCGACCCCCGGCTCGAAGCTTCCCTTCGGCTTGCCGTCGCGTCCGACCCCCATGTCCCGGGTCGCGACGCCCCTGACCGCGCCGTCGTCGTGGTAGAGCACCTCCGCCGCCGGAAAGCCCGGGAATATCGAGACGTCGAGCGCTTCGGCCTGCTCGCCGAGCCAGCGGCACAGGTTCCCGAGGCTGATGATGTAGTTGCCGGCGTTGTGCATCTGCGGCGGCGTCGGAAGCCGCACCGCCCCGCCCCTGGTCAGGAAGAGGAACCGGTCCTCGCGCGCGGGGGTGTGCAGGGGCGCGCCCCGGTCCTTCCAGTCCGGGAACAGCTCGTCGAGGGATCGCGGCTCCAGCACCGCGCCGGAGAGGATGTGGGCGCCGACCTCGGAGCCCTTCTCGACGATGCAGATCGAGAGATCCGCGCCGTGCTCCTCGCAGAGCTGGCGCAGCCTGATCGCGGTCGAGAGCCCCGCCGGCCCGGCCCCGACGATGACCACATCGAACTCCATCGACTCGCGTTCCACGTCCGTTCCTCCCGGCCGGGTCCGCAACATGCGGGCGACCGCGGCATTTTCGTCGCGCCGCGGCAACGGAGCAAGGCAGAAAGGCGCTGCGCATTGCGTGCCGGAAGAGCGGGAATTAAGCTTGCGCGTCTTTTTTTCGGGCGCCCGGACCACGGTGGCGCGAGGGGCGAGGACGATGAAGGTACTGGTCGCGGTCAAGCGGGTGATCGACTACAACGTCAAGGTCCGGGTGAAGGCGGACCAGAGCGGCGTCGAGCTCGCGAACGTGAAGATGTCGATGAACCCGTTCGACGAGATTGCGGTCGAGGAGGCGCTGCGGCTGCGCGAGGCGGGCAAGGCCGAGGAGGTCGTCGCGATCTCGCTCGGCATTCAGCAGTGCCAGGAGACGATCCGGACCGCTCTCGCCATGGGCGCCGACCGCGGGATACTCGTCCGGACCGACGCCGAGCTCGAGCCGCTCGCCATCGCGAAGCTGATGAAGGCGGTCGTCGAGCGCGAGCAGCCCGGCCTGGTCATCACCGGCAAGCAGTCGATCGACGGCGACAACACCCAGACCGGCCAGATGCTCGCCGCCCTGCTCGGCTGGCCGCAGGGAACGTTCGCCTACCGGATCGGGATCGGTGACGGGCAGATGGACCTCACCCGCGAGATCGACGGAGGCCTCGAGACCATCCGGCTCGGCCTGCCCGCGGTGGTGACCACGGACCTCCGGCTCAACGAGCCGCGATTCGCGTCGCTGCCCAACATCATGAGAGCGAAGAAGAAGCCCATCGACACGCTGACCCCGGAGGATCTCGGCGTCGACATCACCCCGCGGGTGAAGACGCTCAAGGTCGTCGAGCCGCCGAAGCGCGATGCCGGCGTCCGCGTCGAGAACGTGGCGGATCTCGTCGACAGGCTGAAGAACGAAGCGAAGGTGATCTAGATGAGCGTCCTCGTCATCGCGGAACACGACAACACCGCGCTCGCCGCGGCCACCCTGAGCACGATTGCCGCCGCGCGCGAGCTCGGCGACGACGTCCACGTGCTGGTCGCAGGCGCCGGTTGCGCCGGGGCGGCGGACGCCGCGGCGAAGACCGCCGGCGTCGGCAAGGTGCGCGTCGCCGACGACGCGGCCTACGCCAACCAGCTCGCGGAGAATCTCGCGGCCCTGATCGCGCGCATCGCGGGCGAGTACACGCACGTCCTCATCGCCGCGACCAAGGCGGGCAAGAACGTGCTGCCGCGAGCCGCGGCGCTGCTCGACGTCTCTCCGATCTCGGACATCAGCGGCATCGAGTCGGCCGACACCTTCGAGCGCCCCATCTACGCCGGCAACGCGATCGCCACCGTGCGGTCGAGCGATGCGGTCAAGCTGATCTCCGTCCGGGCGACCTCCTTCGACCCGGTGGCCGTCGAAGGCGGCTCCGCCACCGTGGAGCGCGTCGAGGCCGCGGGCGACAGTGGCCTGTCCGCGTTCGTGGGCCAGGACCTCACGCAGTCCGAACGCCCCGAGCTCACTTCCGCCCGCATCGTGATCTCCGGCGGGCGCGGCATGCAGAGCGGCGACAACTTCTCGCTCCTGGAGGAGGTCGCCGACAAGCTCGGCGCCGCGGTCGGCGCCTCGCGGGCCGCGGTCGACGCCGGATTCGTCCCCAACGACTACCAGGTCGGGCAGACGGGGAAGGTGGTGGCGCCCGACCTCTACATCGCGGTGGGGATCTCGGGCGCGATCCAGCACCTCGCCGGGATGAAGGAGAGCAAGGTCATCGTCGCCATCAACAAGGACGAGGAGGCGCCGATCTTCCAGGTCGCGGACTACGGCCTGGTCGCCGACCTGTTCCAGGCGGTGCCGGAGCTGAGCGCGGAGCTGTCGAAGTCGTAGCGCGGGCGCCGCGCGCGGGCACCGCACCGAACCGCGCCCCCGCAGTCCGCTGCGGGCGGCGAGACTGGCGTGCCGTTGACCGGCGACGCTGCCGACCGCACCGGACCCGCGCCCCGCAGTCCGGTGCGGGAGGGACGCGGGTCAGAGAATGTCCAGGACGGACTCCGCGCCCGAGCCTTCGACCCTGGCGGGTTCGTCGACGTGCAGATGGGTGACGACCCCGTCCTCCACCACCATCGCGTAGCGCTGGGACCGCACGCCCAGTCCGAGGCCGGCGAGGTCCAGCTCGAGTCCCGCCGCCTTCGCGAACTCGCCGTTGCCGTCGGCCACCATGTGGATGGCGTCCGCGTTCTGCGCCTTGCCCCAGGCGTCCATCACGAAGGGATCGTTCACCGAGATGCACACGATCTCGTCCATGCCCTTCGCCCTGATCCGGTCGGCATTGGCGACGAAGCCGGGCAGGTGGGCGGCCGAGCAGGTCGGGGTGAACGCACCCGGCACCGCGAACATCACGACCTTCCTGCCTGCGAACAGATCGTCGCTCGCGAGCCCTCCGGGTCCGTCCTGCGTCATGTGCGCGAGGTTCACGCTCGGCACCTTGTCTCCAACCTTGATCGTCATCGTTCCTCGTCCTCTCGTTTGCCGTGATTGGGACAGCCGGGCGCAGCACATTCGAACCGATACGCTCCGTCGGCGCATGGCGGTCGACTCGAATCGGATACGAACCCCCGGCGAGCGGCGCCATCTTCGCGCGCCCGCACGACTGCGGCAAGCGCAGTCCGCGCAACGCAGTCCGCGCCGTCAGTCGACGTAGCGGCCGAATCGCACCGCCGACTCTCCGGGGCGAAGGCGGCGCGAGGGCATGATGAGGACGCACTCCGGGTACGGGGTGCGGACCGCGCGCGCTCCGTCCCGGCCGATGACGGTGCCCTCTTCGGGGGGGCGCCTCAGCCCCATCTTGCGGCTTCAACGGGCTCTGCGTGCATCCCGGGTATTCCGGAGCCGTCGCATGTCCTGCGGGGTGATCGGTCTCACGGGAGAAGACACAGAAGCGGCCGTGCGTTCAGCCTGGGCTTCGGAACAACCGGCGAAGACGTGAAACAGGCCGCGACGCTGGTCGAAGAAGCCTGGCGAACGCGTCCAAGGCCGGGATGGGGAGTGTCTGAAGCCGGCTCCCCGAAGCGGTCCGGGCCTCGGCGATCAGTGCTCCGGGCTCGAACCGAAGACCGCATCGAGGGTCGGCGCATCGAGCACGGCATCCAGCCACCGGTCGAGCTGCTCGAGGCCGGCGCCGGCAATGCGCGATCGGACCTCGTCGGGCGGGGGGCCGAACCGGCGCTCGAGCAGTCGGGCAAGCGTTTCGGACTTGCCCTCGGCGACCCCCGCGGTCCTTCCCTCGGCGACCCCCGCGGTCCTTCCCTCGGCGATCCCCGCGGCCTTGCCCCGTGCTTCCCCCTGTTCGAACCAGACCTGGGCTGCGGTTCCCATCAGTGCCTCCACCTCGTCGGGGTCAGCCCCAATGCGCCGCAGCGCGGCGGCGATGCGCTCGGGCGGCAGGCTGACCTGCTCTGCGATGTACATCAGAATGTAGCGCCCGAACTCGGTGTCGGCAATCGCCACCACCAGCGCGTCGGCCTCCGCATCGGTGATGTCGTCGGCGAAGGCCCGAGCCAGCGCGAGCAAGGCGCTGCGCACGGCCGCATCGTGCGAGAGCTCTTCCGGGGCGATTCGGGAGAGGTCGTGCAGCGCGTAGGTGCCGAAGGCGCGGGCAAGATGGCCGAGCCCCTCGGGGGCGGCAATCATGTCCGCTATCGAGCGCGGCACGGTCCAGGGCTCGCGGCCGTTGAAGAAGACCATGGGGATGACCAGCGGCAGCCGCCCGGCGGGCAGGTCCCCGCTCTCGATGTCGGCCATCCACAGCCGCAGGATGTAGCGCATCAACTGAAGCGGTGTGCGGGCATCGGCCTGGGCCTTGTGCTCGAGGAGGATGTAGACCCGGGCCGGGGCGCCGTCCTTCATCCGTACCCGGAAGATGGCGTCGGCCTGGGTGGCCCGGCCCTCGCCGTCGATGGCGGTGCCCTCGATGTGCTCGGGCGCATGGTCGGGGTTGAGCCGTTCGGCGGCCTCGGGGGGCAGGTAGTCGCCGAGCAGGGCCGCGGCGCGTGCGGGGTCGGAGACGAGCAGGCGGAACAGGGCGTCGTGCCGGGTCTGGGGCAGGGACATGGGGGCTCCGGAAAGATTCAGGCGGCGGGGCGACCCGGCGGCCGGGCCGGAGATGTTTCCGAACCGGGGGGACCCGACTCGGGATCGGCTCGGGGGACGGCGCGGGCGATGCCGGCGTTCAGGTCTTCGATCATCCCGTCCCAGGCGGTCACCGACCCCATCGGCCCGTCCCGGAATCCCGGGTCGCGCCGCCGGTCGAAATCCGCAAGGCGCATGTCCTGCGGGCGAGCGGCCTCACCGGAGAAGACGCCGAAGCAACCGTGCGTTCAGCCTGGGCTTCGGAACGACCGGCGAAGACGTGGCACGAGCCGCGGCGGTGACCGAGGAAGCCTTGAAGAAGCCTTGGCGAACGCGTCCAAGGCCGGGATGGGGAGTGTCCGAAGCCGGCTCCCCGAAGCGGTCCGGGCCTCGGCGGTCAGTGTTCGGGGCTCGAACCGAAGACCGCATCGAGGGTCGGCGCATCGAGCACGGCATCCAGCCACCGGTCGAGCTGCTCGAGGCCGGCGCCGGCAATGCGCGACCGGACCTCGTCGGGCGGGGGGCCGAACCGGCGCTCGAGCAGTCGGGCAAGCGTTTCGGACTTGCCTTCGGCGACCCCCGCGGTCCTTCCCTCGGCGACCCCCGCGGTCCTTCCCTCGGCGATTCCCGCGGTTCTCCCCTCGGCGACCCCCGCGGCCTTGCCCCGTGCCTCGCCTCTGGCTTCCCCCTGTTCGAACCAGACCTGGGCTGCGGTTCCCATCAGTGCCTCCACCTCGTCGGGGTCAGCCCCGGTGCGCCGCAGCGCGGCGGCGATGCGCTCGGGCGGCAGGCTGACCTGCTCTGCGATGTACATCAGAATGTAGCGCCCGAACTCGGTGTCGGCAATCGCCACCACCAGCGCGTCGGCCTCCGCATCGGTGATGTCGTCGGCAAAGGCCCGAGCCAGCGCGAGCAAGGCGCTGCGCACGGCCGCATCGTGCGAGAGCTCTTCCGGGGCGATGCGGGAGAGGTCGTGCAGCGCGTAGGTGCCGAAGGCGCGGGCAAGATGGCCGAGCCCCTCGGGGGCAGCAATCATGTCCGCTATCGAGCGCGGCACGGTCCAGGGCTCGCGGCCGTTGAAGAAGACCATGGGGATGACCAGCGGCAGCCGCCCGGCGGGCAGGTCCCCGCTCTCGATGTCGGCCATCCACAGCCGCAGGATGTAGCGCATCAACTGAAGCGGTGTGCGGGCATCCGCCTGGGCCTTGTGCTCGAGGAGGATGTAGACCCGGGCCGGGGCGCCGTCCTTCATCCGCACCCGGAAGATGGCGTCGGCCTGGGTGGTCCGGCCCTCGCCGTCGATGGCGGTGCCCTCGATGTGCTCGGGCGCATGGTCGGGGTCGAGCCGTTCGGCGGCCTCGGGGGGCAGATAGTCGCCGAGCAGGGCCGCGGCGCGTGCGGGGTCGGAGACGAGCAGGCGGAACAGGGCGTCGTGCCGGGTCTGGGGCAGGGGCATGGGAGCTCCGGAAGGACTCGGGCGGCGGCGACCCGGTGGCCGGGCCGGAGACGTTCCCGAACCGGGGGGACCCGACTCGGGATCGGCTCGGGGGACGGCAGCGCGGGCGATGCCGGCGTTCAGGTCTTCGATCATCCCGTCCCAGGCGGTCACCGACCCCATCGGCCCGTCCCGGAATCCCGGGTCGCGCCGCCGGTCGAAGTCCGCAAGGCTCATGTCCTGCGGGCGAGCGGCCTCACCGGAGAAGACACCGAAGCAGCCGTGCGCTTCAGCCTGGGCTTCGGAACGACCGGCGAAGACGTGGAACGAGCCGCGGCGGTGATCGAAGCAGCCTTGAAGAAGCCCTGGCGAACGTGTCGAAGGCCGGGATGGGGAGTGTCCGAGGCCGGCTCCCCGAAGCGGTTCGGGCCTCGGCGGTCAGTGCTCCGGGCTCGAACCGAAGACCGCATCGAGGGTCGGCGCATCGAGCACGGCATCCAGCCACCGGTCGAGCTGCTCGAGGCCGGCGCCGGCAATGCGCGACCGGACCTCGTCGGGCGGGGGGCCGAACCGGCGCTCGAGCAGTCGGGCAAGCGTTTCGGACTTGCCTTCGGCGACCCCCGCGGTCCTTCCCTCGGCGATTCCCGCGGTTCTCCCCTCGGCGATTCCCGCGGCCTTGCCCCGTGCCTCGCCTCTGGATTCCCCCTGTTCGAACCAGACCTGGGCTGCGGTTCCCATCAGTGCCTCCACCTCGTCGGGGTCAGCCCCGGTGCGCCGCAGCGCGGCGGCGATGCGCTCGGGCGGCAGGCTGACCTGCTCTGCGATGTACATCAGAATGTAGCGCCCGAACTCGGTGTCGGCAATCGCCACCACCAGCGCGTCGGCCTCCGCATCGGTGATGTCGTCGGCAAAGGCCCGAGCCAGCGCGAGCAAGGCGCTGCGCACGGCCGCATCGTGCGAGAGCTCTTCCGGGGCGATGCGGGAGAGGTCGTGCAGCGCGTAGGTGCCGAAGGCGCGGGCAAGATGGCCGAGCCCCTCGGGGGCAGCAATCATGTCCGCTATCGAGCGCGGCACGGTCCAGGGCTCGCGGCCGTTGAAGAAGACCATGGGGATGACCAGCGGCAGCCGCCCGGCGGGCAGGTCCCCGCTCTCGATGTCGGCCATCCACAGCCGCAGGATGTAGCGCATCAACTGAAGCGGTGTGCGGGCATCCGCCTGGGCCTTGTGCTCGAGGAGGATGTAGATCCGGGCCGGGGCGCCGTCCTTCATCCGTACCCGGAAGATGGCGTCGGCCTGGGTGGCCCGGCCCTCGCCGTCGATGGCGGTGCCCTCGATGTGCTCGGGCGCATGGTCGGGGTCGAGCCGTTCGGCGGCCTCGGGGGGCAGATAGTCGCCGAGCAGGGCCGCGGCGCGTGCGGGGTCGGAGACGAGCAGGCGGAACAGGGCGTCGTGCCGGGTCTGGGGCAGGGGCATGGGATCTCCGGAAAGATTCAGGCGGCGACCGCTTGCGTACCGCCGGAGACGGTGTGCGTGACAAGGCTCCGAGGCGAAGCCGGAACCTGCCGCCGGCTCTCTTCCATCTGCTTGCCGACGGTCTGCTCCCCGGCGGAGACCCGCAGGCGGGCGAAGGCGCGCACCATTGCGGTCATTCTGCTGCGCCATGCCCCACGCGTCCATCACGAACGTATCCCTTGATTGTCATCTTCGTTCGTCCTCTTGCGTCGGGAGTACCTGATTGTGGGGAGGATTGCCCTCGCGACCACGCCCGAACCGGCCGGGCGCGGCGGTTGGCCCGAATCGGATCCGGATTCCGGGCAGGCCACCGCGCGATCTTCGCGCGGCGGCGCGACCGCGGCACTGCGCGGCATTCGGGTTCCAGCAATTCCCGCCAAACGCCCGGAGACACCGTGCCGCGATGGGATTCGGGCACGACTCCGACCACCAGGATGGCTCACCGAGGGAATTTCGAGGGGATGTTCCCGCCTGGCGGGAATTGCTGTCCGGGTTCAGTCGACGTAGCGGCCGAAGCGTACCGCCGACTCTCCGGGGCGAAGGCGGCGTGACGGCATGATGAGGACGCACTCCGGGTACGGGGTGCGGACCGCGTGCGCTCCGTCCCAGCCGATGACGGTGCCCTCTTCGGGGATGACCTCCATGCCCCTGTAGTCCTCCACGAACCGGAAGTGGCCGCTCTCGATGGTCACGGGTCCGCTCACCTCGACGAGGCGCTGACGGGCCGGCGCGGTCGCCGGGAGTCGTGCCTCGGCCCACTCCCGCCTGACCGCACCCGTGCCCGCCAGGAACCGCAGCGCGACCTCGATGGCGACCCGGGCGGCATCGTGCGCCCAGTGCTGGCCGCACTCGACGAGCAGGGCATTGCGGGTGCTTCCGGGATCGCCGAACCGCGCGTAGTCGCGCAGCCGGGTGCCGGCGGCGTGGCCCGCATCGCACACGATGTGGACCGGTACGCCGACCTCGAGGGCGAGCTGTCTCCCCTTCGCCAGGGAGCCCGCCAGCATGAGCGGCGGCGTCGCATTCTGCATGGAGTGGATGTCGAGGAGCAGGTCGACGGTGTCCACCAGGGCTCGGACCTCTCGCGCCCGGCGCAGCTCGACGCTGTCGCGGGGTCCGTCGAGGACCGCGGCGGACCAGACCCGATTGAAGTCCTCGTCCACGTAGCGAGAGGCGAACGGGTTGCCGGGATCGAACCGGGCGTATGCCGCTACGTTCATGAAGGCGAGGGTGAGCCTGCCTCGCCGCGGCCGGACGCCCTCGCGCAGCAGGAAGTCGAGCGCGTGCGCCCCGCACAGCTCGTTGCCGTGCACCAGTGCGCTCAGCATCACGTGCGGTCCGGACGCGCCGCTGTCGAGCGTCGTCACGTAGTCGATGCCGGTGTTTCCCCGGCGATGCGGCGAGATGTCGAGCGCATGAAGCTCGACCGGGTGTGAGTGGACGGTCATTCCGGCGGATCGATTCGATGGTACGGACCGACAGGCGGCCGCTCGGCGGGAAACGCGCCGTCATCAAGGCTGCGGAAAGAGTGCCAGCCCCGCGCGGTGTCGTGCAATGCCGGCGCTGGACCCTGTCGGCGCAGCCATTCCCGCCCGGCGGGAACGGGCCCCTGCAATCCCCTCGATTCGACACCCTGAAGGTCGAGACCGCGCCACAATTCCACCAGCGATTCCCGCCAGCGCCGGGCCCTTGACATTCCCGCCAGCCGTTCTTATGTTGCACTGCGTCATTGTTGCAGCGCAGCAAGAGACTGGGACCACAGCCACAGGAGATGGAAACCATGAGCACCAGGAAGACAGCGCAACCGCTCAAGCAGCCGGTCGAGCTCTACACCGCGATGCTGGACCAGACGATCCGCGCCAACCGGATCGTCGCGAAGGGCATCGAGCGTACCCTCGAGGAGCAGCTCGGGCTGTTCGAGTCGGCCATCGACTCCACCCGGCCCCTCGCCGCCGTGAAGCAGCCGGAAGAGCTCCTGGCGGTGCAGATGGATGCGTGGAAGGCGTTCAGCGAGAAGCTCGTCGCGGCCACCGGCAGGTTCGCGGAGATTCAGCGCGAGGCCGGCGCCGAGCTCAAGGATCTCGTCGTCGACGGCTTCAAGGTCGTCAACGAGTCGTTGCCGAAGGCCGCCTGACCGCATCGGCTCTCCGGTTCCACGCACGGAACCACCCCACCGGCGGTCCCGGGCGTCCCGCCCGGGCCGCCTGCGTCGAAGAGCTTTCCGGACCGGCCTGCCCGATCCTGACCTTCCGGACTCCGCTTCCTGTCTCCGCGGGCCCGCATCCCCACCGTTTGGCGCCACCGGCGACTGCGACCAACCCTCGGGCGCTGTCCGAAAATCATCCGCCGGGGTGCTCGCTGGCGCGTCATGGCGCCTTGTACGCGCAGCAGGATACCGGACGTCGCCCGGTGGACGGTGCGCGGTAGTTGTGATTAGGATTGGGTAAGCGGCACTGAATGATGTCGTTCACGCCATCCACGAGATCGGCGCCGATCTCGTGTCGCGGACACTCAGGATGCATGAAGCGGGAGAAGCCGCAGTCTTTTCGTGCTTCAGTGGCCACTGTGCCGCACGGTCACGGCGGCGAAGTCCGCCCGGTGGGACCCTGCCCATGCCCGATGCACCGTTGCTTCGTCGCTCATTCCTGCATCTTCCAGGAATCAATGCGTCGGAGGAGGCCAGGCGGTGGGACGAAGGCATTTCGGATTGGATGGATCTCGTTCGCCACACCCCCGTCCAGCTTGAGCTGTATCACAAGCGCCGCAGCGCGTTGCAGTCGGCCGTGGAGCAATCGGAGGAGGCTCTCGCCAATCGTGACGTCGCATTCTTCGCGCGCAGGCTGCCGAAGCGCGAACTCTACCGCATCGCCGCCAGCTTCCCGGAATGTTGCACGTTTCTCGACATCGAGAGCACCGGGCTGAGCACATACTACGATCGGATCACCCTGGTGGGCTGGTCCGTGGGTAGCAGGTACACGGCGCTCGTCGATCCGGACCGGATCGAGCAGCTCGAATCCGACCTGCACGAACATCCCATCGTCGTGACGTTCAACGGTTCGCTGTTCGACCTTCCATTCCTGTCCAGGCGTTTCAGGACGGACTGGTCCGATCTGTTTCATGTCGATCTGCGCTACCTGGCGAAGCGGGTCGGCTTGACGGGGGGACAGAAGAAGATCGAGGTGGAGATCGGTCTCGCTCGGGAAGGGTCCCTCGCGGGAATCACCGGCGCCGAAGCCGTGGCCCTGTGGTTCGACTACAAGGAAGGCGACCTGAATGCCTTGCGCGAACTGGTGCGTTACAACCACGCCGACATCGAAGGCATGAAATTCCTGTTCGAGGAAGCGATCCGCCGGGTTGCTTCGCCAGCGGGTGCGCGTGCTGCGAACGGCGGTCTCTTCCCGCGGTCGAGCATCCGTTTCTCGGACACCCACGGCATCGACGGCGCGAATGCCATACCGATCGGTCCCTACCGCGGTACCGTTGGACCGAGACTCACCTATTCGGACCTCCGCCACGAAACCGTGCATTTGGACGACGTCACCGTCGTCGGCATCGATCTGACCGGCAGCGAACGACGCAGATCGGGGTGGGCGGCAGTGACCGGCCGAGACCTGACGATGGATCTCGTCACGTCGGACGACGACCTGGTGGAGAGAACCTTGGCCGCGGAGCCATTCCTCGTGTCGATTGACTCTCCCTTGTCGCTTCCCGCCGGGCGAGTCTCCGAGTTCGACGATGACCCGGGAAGAAGCGAGTTCGGGATCGTCCGGGAAGCGGAACGCCAGCTTCGCAGACGCGGGATCCATGTGTACCCCGCACTGCTGCCGAGTATGCAGCGCCTGACCCAGCGAGGCGTCGCATTGGCGACCCGCCTGAGAAAATGCGGGGTTCCCGTCATCGAGAGCTACCCGGGCGCCGCTCAGGACATACTTGGGATCCCCAGGAAGAAGACAAGCCTGAAACACCTGGTCGAAGGTCTGCGCCGATTCGGATACATCGGTTTGAGCAACGAGGCCAGCGTTTCTCATGACAAGCTGGACGCGGCGACTTCCGCTCTGGTCGGCCAGTTCATGCTCGCCGGCTACTGGGAAGCGTTGGGGAGCGCGGAGGAGGACTACCTGATCGTGCCGACGGTGGACCGTCGGCCTCCCGACCTCCGGCCCACCATCGCGGTCGGCCTGAGCGGACCGATCGCAGCGGGCAAGACAACCGCAGCGACAATTCTGGAGCGCATGGGGTTTCGCTACTGCCGGTTCAGCCAGATCATCGCGCAGGAGATCCAGACACGCGGCACCCCGGTCACCAGGGAGGCGCTACAGGCTTTTGGCGAGGAAGCGCACGACAGCCGTTTCGGCCAGCGGAAATTGCAGAACAAGCTGGCCGTGTACGTCGAACAGGCCCCGAGGATCGTGGTTGACGGGCTGAGGCACCCGGAGGACCGGGCGTTTCTCCGCGAACGATGGGGGACCGCGGCCCTGCACGTTCACGTCGACGCGTGCTCCGACCGTCGTGCCCGCCGATACATGGTCGTCACAGGGGAGCCTGAAGATGCCTTCCGTCGCGCTTCAGCGCACGCGGTCGAGCAGAACGTACAAGCGATGGAATATCTGGCCGATACGACGATCACCAACGACGGAACCACCCACGAGCTGGAGGCCAACTTGCAGAAGATCATCAACGAGCGGCAATCATGCCAGTAAGCGTCGTGGTCGGAGGCCAGTACGGCTCCGAAGGCAAGGGCAAGGTGGCGCACTGGCTGGCTCGGGAGCAGCGGGCACGGTACGCCATCCGTGTCGGTGGGCCGAACTCCGGCCACACCGTAGTCGATAACGGCCGTCGCGTCGTTCTTCGGCATCTGCCCACCCCAGTCCTGGTCGACGACGTGGTCGGCGTCGTACCGGCCGGCGCATACCTCGACGTGGATGTTCTTTTGCGCGAGGTGGAAGAAACACGGTTGACGAAGGACCGTCTGTTGATCCACCCGTCTGCCGTAGTGATCGACGATTCGATGAGAGCCGATGAACGCGACGCCGGTCTTGTGGAGGGAATCGCATCGACCGGACAGGGGGTGGGCGGCGCCGTGGCTCAACGCGCGATGCGGCGACCGTCGGTCACGTTTGCCGGCGATACGAAACCACTCCGTGTATTCGTCCGCCCCGACCTCGACCGCGTCCTCGCAGACGCGCTCAACCGGGACCGACGTGTCATTGTCGAAGGCACCCAGGGTTTCGGTCTTTCCATCCTGCACGGAGGTCACTACCCCTATGCGACGAGCCGCGACACAACGGCGGCGGGCGCTCTGTCCGAGGCCGGCCTCAGCCCGCGAGAGGTCGATTGTGTCGCTCTGACCCTCCGCACGTTTCCCATCCGCGTCGCCGGCAACTCCGGTCCTCTGCCTCTGGAAACCACCTGGGAAACGATCGCCCGAAGCTGTTCCGCCGGCATCGATCTGACCGAATCGACTACGGTCACCGGGCGCCCGCGCCGCGTCGCCGGGTTCCATGCCGATGTCGTTTTGCGGGCAATCCGGGTCAATCGACCGGATCTGGTGTTCCTCAACCACGTTGACTATTTCGACTACACGCTCCATGAGGCACACAACATAACCCATCAGGCGGCGCGCAGGGTGTCGGAATTGGAATCTCTGCTGGGACTGAACATCGATCATGTCGGCTCAGGTCCGAGCCGAATCATCGACCGCCCAGGGTATGGATGGCAGGTCGAAAGAATCCCGGGAAAACCAACTATGGCTGCCGCCTAGCCGGCGGTACAAGGATTGCAAGATGTCGACAACAAAAAATAAAAATAAATGGCGTGATCGTGAGTACTATCAGTACGATCCTCTTCCCGAAATTCAGCCGGCATTGCTCAATTCCCACGACATCAAGAGATATATCGACAAGGGATGTCTTATAGAAGAAAAATATTTTCAATCAAAACGCCTCAAGACAGCCTCATATGAAATGAGGCTCCTTGGAAGACTGTATGATTGGACGATGGAAGAAGGAATATTGCGGCGGCGTTGCAGGGAAGTGCGCGAATGTGAAGATGTGATTTTATACCGGAATTCCATAACATATTTATGGATGGAGGAAAAACTCCTTCTTCCCGAATATATTGCAGCAAGATTCAATCTGCATATTCGTCACGTTCATAAGGGAATATTGCTTGGAACCGGTCCATTGGTTGATCCTGGATTTGGTGGGAATCTTTTGATTCCATTGCATAATTTAACCGACAAGGATCATAAACTAAAAGGTGGAGAGGGTGTTATCTGGGTTGAATTTACAAAGTTGAGCATAAATTATTTTTGGTCGATGAAGAATTCGGAAAAAAAGAATTTGAGAAGACCTTGCTATCTCGAGCCATTTCCTAAGGAAAAAAAATCTGGATAGTCCTGATAAGTATTTCCGGAAGTCTGACGTACCAAACGGGGTTCAGAGCGCATTCAAGGGGGCACTTGATCATGCTGAGCAAAGTGCTGCCGAAGCTAGTAAAAACGCGGAATCAATTCGAAATATAATGCGAAACATTGGTGTTATTGGCGTTACTTTTGGCGTCTTGACTGTTTTAATTTCGATAGGAGCACTTATATATTCCGGATACGATATGATAGCTCATGTAACGACTATAGCGCAAGATTCTCACGATAACAAATACACTTTACATATAAATGAACAAAACAGAGAGATACAAGATATAAAAGATAAAATAAAAGAACTAGAAAAAAAGATTCAGGATCTCATTAATCAAAGTGAAAAATCATGATGATTCCAAGATAAATTCGATGCCAAAATTAAAGATTTTATGATCATGTTATCTTCTTTGCGTTTTTCTGAATTAATCGATCCGATCGACTGGTAACATCGAAGCATAAAAAATAATTCTATATAAATTCTCGATCAATGAAAAGAATTGAAATAGCAGGCTGCATAGCCTCCGGAAAAACAACCTTGGGGAAAGTGCTGTCCGGCGGTTCCATCGTAGGAGTCCAGGAAAATCATACAATCAATCCCTTCTGGCGGGCGTTCTACACGGATCCATCGGCCTGCGCGTTCGAGACCGAGATTACCTTCCTCCTCCAGCACTATCATTTCGCAAAACTGGCTGCGGCGAAATCCAGGCGTGTGATATTGCTGGATCATTCGTTCGAGCTCGACATGGCGTATGCGGAAATCGGACTGGAGAATCCAAGGAAAGAGATCTTTGCGTCTATCTATCGAGAGATAATGGCCGAGATCGGACCTCCCCGTGCGCTGGTGCTTATTTCCTGCAGCGCCGACCAGGCGCTCGGGCGGATTCGGAGCCGGGGCAGGTCGTTCGAGAACAACATTACGCTGGAGTTTCTGGCCGACCTTCAACGGGAAGTGAAACGACGCGTCGCCACGGTTGCCGACCACGTACCGGTTGTCGAGGTCGACTCCGAGTCCATGGATTTCCGTGAAGATGGGCCCTGGCGAAGTGATCTGATTAAACGATTGTGCACGTTGAGCGGGATTCCATCGGCGGTTGATGCGGACTCCGGTAGAGCCGACCACTGATTCCGATTCAAGCCGATCATCTGTCGGAGTGAAGCGACGCAGGGGTATGCGGACCTCAAGCCCGCACCATCACGATTCCGCCACCACACACTGAGCAGAGGTCTCCCGCAACCACGGCCCAGAATGCTCGCTTACGCGCGCAATCTACGGGGTGGTGGGTGTCCATTCGCGGGTGAGGCGCTGCGCTTCGGCGCGTTCGGCGGGAGTGAGAAGCGAGGCGATGTGGTCTCTCGAGAACTTGGCCAATGCGGGGCGGCGGTCTTCGGGCGCGGCGGCGGCGAGGTTGAGCCACATGTACGCGAGCACGTCGTCCTGGGGGACACCTTCGCCAAGGGAATACATTCTCCCGAGCATGTCCTGGGCCCTGGGGTGGCCTTGCTCGGCGGCCTTGCGGTACCAGTGCACGGCTTGCGCTTCGTCTTTGGGGACACCTTTCCCGCGGCCGTATCTCCATCCGAGCTGGTACTGTGCGAAGGAGAGACCTTGCTCGGCAACCTTGCGGTACCAGTGCACGGCCTGTACGTCGTTTTCGGGGAGATCTTCGCCTTGGTTGTACGCCCTCCCGAGGAACATCTGCGCTTCACGGTCGCCTCTCTCGGCGGCCTTGCGGTACCAGTAAAAGGCTTGCGCGAAGTTTTCGGGGACACCTCGGCCGAGCAAATACATATGCCCAAGGCGGAACTGCGCGTTGGAGTGACCTTGCTCAGCGGCCTTGCGGTACCAGTGCACGGCTTGCGCTTCGTCTTCGGGGACACCTGCGCCGTATTCGTAACTGAAGCCGAGTTGGGTCTGCGCGAGAGGGTAGCCTTGCTCAGCGGCCTTGCGGTACCAGTGCACGGCTTGCACATCGTCTTTGGGGACACCATTACCGCGTGCATACCTGAAGCCGAGTGTGAGCTGCGCGAGAGGGTAGCCTTGCTCAGCGGCCTTGCGGAGCCAGTGCATGGATCGCGCGTCGTCCTTGGTGACACCAAGGATGCCGCCTCTGTATATGTTCGAGAGATATAGCTGCATTCCGGGGTGGCCTTGCTCGGCGGCCTTTCGGTACCAGTACACGGCTTGCGCGTCGTCTTGGGGTGAATCTTCGCGGAGAAAATTGCCTTTTCTGTACATGTCCCCAAGACGGATTTGCGCTTCGAGGTCGCCTTGCATGGCGGCTTTGCGGAGGCTGGAGAGGTTCGCATCCTCTGCGTTGACGCGGACCGGCGTAAAGGCAAGCGCGGTGCAGAGCGCGATCACGAACGCGATTGGGTAGCGCATGGTCATGCTCCTCGAACGGTGGACGCGACCGCGGTCCGGCTCGAATCTCCGCACCGTCGGTGCCGCCACATCCAGTCAGTGTACCGGTCCGTCAGGACCATTCAAGACTGACTCCACTGTGATGTCGGGATACGTCTTCGGCTACCCCGACCCCGGGACTGCCGACCCGAACAACCGTGCGTATGCGGAAGATGGCGCGCCCGACAGGATTCGAACCTGTGACCTTTGGCTTCGGAGGCCAACACTCTATCCAACTGAGCTACGGGCGCCGGGAAGGTTCGCTCCGGCCCGAACCGCGCCGCCGTTCGCAGCGAAACGAGCTGGAGGATACGGTCGTACTTCGTCGTCGGGACGGATCGCCACGGATCGCCACGGATCGCCGGCCGGAATCCGTCGGCGGCTCGTCCGGGGCTCCGGGCTCGGGCCGGCAAATGCGTCCGTCCCCGCGACGGAACCCTAGCCGATCGAGCCGCCGGCGGGCAAGCGCGTATTTCCGCCCGCAGCAATTCTCGCCAAGCGGGAACAGACCCCTGAAATCCCCTCGACCCGACGCCCTGAAAGTCGAAATCGCACCACGATCCCACCCCGGTACGGCCTCTTCCGGGCACTGGCGGGAATCGCTGTTCCGCCCGGGTGTGCGTCCGGCTTGTGGCGCTCCGGGACTTGAGCGAGGGCCCCACGAACCGGACATGCGCCGTTTCCACCTGTTCGGGGCCGGGTACGGTGACGGAGGGCTCGCCGCCACAAGCCGGACATGCGCCGCTTCCACCCGACGCGGTCCGTCGCCGACACTCCGGACGGCTTCAGAGGATGCGCAATCCGTGCAATCTCGTCGTGCGACGTGGTTTCGCAATCCGCTCCCGACACAATCCCGCGATGCACAATCCGCACTTGTCCCGGACCGCGGCCTTCTGCAACCATATCCGGGCTTGTCGTGCATCTATCCGGAGGTTCAAGTGAGCAAGGCTGACGACGTGTTCTGGCGCCAGTTCGGCATGGTGCTGATTCTCCTGACCGGGTTCGGGTTCGCCATGTACTTCGTCGCGAACTCGATCGCCGGACAAGCGTACGCGAGGATGAACGACGACCCGGCCGCCCTGCTCGCACGCATTGCCCCTGTGGGACAGTCGCGGGTCGGCGATCCGGCCGGGCAGACCCAGGCGCCGGCGGAGACGGCGGCCGCCGCCGCGACCCCCGCCACGACCGCAGCCGCGACCACCCCCGCCGCGACCGCCGTGCAGGCCGGGGAGAGCGGGACGGCGGCAGCCTCGGACGCCGCCGCGGCGGGCTCCGCGGGGCAGATGGTCGCGGCCGCCGGCGGCGATGTCGATCTCGCCGCGGGTGAGCAGATCTACCAGAGCGCCTGCTTCGCGTGCCACATGAGCGGCGTTGCCGACGCACCGAAGCTCGACGACCCGGCCGCATGGGAGCCGCGGCTCGCGCAGGGCATGGCGGGACTCCTGCAGTCCTCCATCAACGGAAAAGGGGCGATGCCCCCGAAAGGCGGCTTCGCGCACCTGACGGAGGACGACCTGCGCAACGCCATCGGATTCATGCTCGACAAGGCGGGGGTGTCGGCCGGCGGATAGCCGTCCGTCCACGCAGCCCCGGACGGGAGCGCGCGAGACCGCACGCGGTTCCGGCCCGATCGCCCAGTCGCCTCAACCGGCAGAACCATTCGAAAGCCGCGGTCGCCGGCCCTCCCTCCGGCCCGATCGCACGGGGGCCGGCGGTCGTTCGGCATCGAGAGCCTGGACCGCGCGGGTGGCGAGCCGCTCGTCACGACTCCCGGACACCCGCCACGACCTTCGGACAGTCCCGCCCGGATCCCTGCTTGGACCGGTACCGGGCTTGCGTATCAGACCGGTACGAGGTTTGCGTAGGCGACGACGAGCCACTTGCTGCCGCCGTCCTCGAAGTTGACCTGCACGCGGGCGTGGGCGCCCTGCCCCTCGTACGTCAGCACCACGCCCTCGCCGAACTTCGGGTGCTGGACGCGTTGCCCGAGACGCAGTCCGTCCGCCTCGTCCCCGGCGGGCTCCGAGCCCGCGAAGCGCCGGGGCGGTCGGGGCGGAACCCGCGGTCCGGGGCGTGACACCTTTCCCCGCAGCCGCACTTCCTCGACCCGATCGAGCGGCAGCTCCCGCAGGAAGCGCGACGGGGCCGAATACCGGTCGGAGCCCCCGTACAGCCGCCGCGACTCCGCCCAGGACAGGCAGAGCTTGCGCTTCGCGCGGGTCATTCCCACGTAGCACAGCCGGCGCTCCTCCTCGAGCTTTGCGGGGTCCTCGCTGCTGCGGCTGTGCGGGAAGAGCCCCTCCTCCATGCCGCAGATGAAGACGACGGGGAACTCCAGCCCCTTCGCGGAGTGCAGGGTCATCAGGCTGACCAGGTCCTCGCCTTCCGCGGCCTGCTCTTCACCCGACTCCAGGGCGGCATGGGAGAGGAATGCGGTCAGGGGCTCCAGCCGACTCCGGTCCTCGCCGTCGAGCCGTCGTCCGCCCTTCCCGCCGGATTCTTCGCCGTCCTCATCGGGGCCTTGCGGCGCCCGGTCCTCGCCGCCGAAATCGAACTGCCCGGCCGCGACCACGAGCTCGTCGAGGTTCTCGATCCGCGTCCGGGCGCGATCGACCTTCTCCTGCCGGTAGTAGTCCAGCAGCCCGCTGCCCCTGATGACCGACTCGATCTGCTCATGCAGCAGGATGCCCTCGAAGGAGCGCGGGTCCGATTCGCGAGGGCTCTCGTTTCCGGCCCTGGGAGGCTCCGGGGTCGAGGGCGGGACGTCCCCGACCCCGGGGGCGCCCTCGACGAGACGGCGAGCGGGACGGACACCAAGCCCGGGACCCCCGGGGACGCCCCCGTCCTTGGGGATGTCCCCGACCCCGGGGGCGCCCCCGTCCCCGGGAACGTCCCCGGCCCCGGGGGCGCCGCACATCGGACGTACACCCCCGACGCCCACCCCGAAGCCGCCCGCGATGTCGTCGATCAGATCGAGGAAGCCTCTCAGCGCACCCGCCGCCCGGGGGCTTGCCGTGCCGCCGGCGATCACCCTGCGCGCCGCCGCCCACAGCGACTCGCCCCGTTCCTTCGCCTCGGTGCGCAGGAGGTCCACGGTACGTGCGCCAATCCCGCGCGGAGGCATGTTGACGACCCGCTCGAACGCGGCGTCGTCGTCCCGATTGGCGACGAGGCGGCAGTAGGCGAGGGCGTTCCTGATCTCGGCGCGCTCGTAGAAGCGGAGGCCGCCGTAGACGCGGTAGGCGACCCCCTGTGCGAGGAGGGCCTCCTCCAGCACCCGCGACTGGGCGCCGGTCCGGTACAGGATGGCGATGTCGTCGCGGCGGCCGCCGACTTCGACCCACTGGCGGATGCGCGCCACGATGAACCGGGCCTCGTCGATGTCGTTGAATCCCGCGTAGACGTCGATGGGCTCTCCGTCGCCGTCCTCGGTCCAGAGGCTCTTGCCCATCCGGCCCTGATTGTTGGCGATGAGCGCGTTCGCGGCGGCGAGGATATTGCCGCTCGACCGGTAGTTCCGTTCGAGACGCACCGTCGCCACGTCCGCGAAGTCCTTGGGGAACTGCTGGATGTTCTCGATGCGCGCGCCCCGCCAGCCGTACACCGACTGGTCGTCGTCGCCGACGCAGCACAGGCGGCCTTCGCTTCCGGCGAGCAGCCTCAGCCACGCGTACTGGATGGTGTTGGTGTCCTGGAACTCGTCGACGAGGACGTGGCGGAAGCGCGTCCGGTAGTGGGCGAGCACGTCGTCCCGATCGCGCAGCAGCTCGTGGCACCGGAGCAGCAGCTCGGCGAAATCGACGACCCCGGTGCGCTCGCACGCCTCCTGGTACGCGGCGTAGATGCGCAGCATGCGCTCCGTCCACGGGTCGTCGCGTCCTTCGAGATGCTCGGCGCGCAGCCCCTCGTCCTTGCGCGCATTGATGAACCACTGCGCCTGCTTCGGCGGCCAGCGCTGCTCGTCGAGGTCGAGGTCGCGCACGACGCGGCGGACGCAGCGGAGCTGATCCTCGCTGTCGAGGATCTGGAAGTCCTCGCGCAAGCCCGCGTCGCGCCAGTGGGCGCGCAGCAGCCGGTGTGCGAGCCCATGGAAGGTGCCCACCCACATCCCGCCCACCGGCCGCCCGAGCATCGATTCGATCCGGCTCCGCATCTCCGACGCGGCCTTGTTGGTGAACGTCACCGCGAGGATCCCGAACGGCGTCGCCTCGCGGGTGGCGAGCAGCCACGCGATGCGGTGCACGAGCACCCGGGTCTTCCCGCTGCCGGCGCCGGCGAGCACCAGCAGGTGTCCGGCGGGGGCGGTGACCGCCTCGCGCTGGGCGTCGTTCAGGGGATCGAGGATGTCGGTGACGTCCATCACTCGCCCTGGGGCGGCGCCTCCACCGCGGCCAGGGCGGCCCGTGCCAGCGCCGTGGCCACGAGACCGTCGAGGTCGAAGCCGGGCGCATCGAGCCGGCCCTGAAATGGAACCCTCAGCTCGACCGCGCCCTGCTCGCCGGTGAGCCTTTCCAGGGCCGCCCCGAGCGCTGCCGGACCCTCCCGAACCGATTCCGGGGGCTCCGGGGGCTCCGGGGGCTCCGGGGGCTCCGGGGACTCCGGGGACTCCGGGGATTCCGGGGGCTCCTGGGGCTCCTGGGGCTCCTGGGGCTCCTGGGACTCCGGGGGCTCCTGGGGTTCCTGGGACTCCTGGGACTCCTGGGGTTCCTGGGACTCCTGGGACTCCTGGGACTCCTGGGGTTCCTGAGGAGGCTCCTGGGACTCCGGGGGTTCCACTGGCAGCCCGGCCGCCCCGAGCACGACGTCGCCGAGCGAGATGGTCGCGACGCCCGCCAGGTCGGACGTCCGCAGGGTGGCGTCGACCGTCACGTCCGCGCGCCCGCGTTCGACGGCTCGGCCGAGGTGCAGCCGCGCATACGGGGAGAGCGCCCGCAGGGACAGTCCGCGGACCGTTGCCGCGAGATCGAGGTCGATGCCCGTCAATGCCGGCGCCAGCGCCCCGTCGGCGTGCAGGGCGCTGAAGATGCCGGCGGTCGCCTCGACGGAAAAGCGGGCGGGCACCCCGTGCGCCGCGGAGTCGAACCCGCGCAGCACAGCGCGGTCGATGACGAAACTCTCGGTGAAGGCCGGCGTGGTCGTGCGGTCGGTGAGGCGGACGACGGAGCCCGGGTCCGTGGTGCCCGCTTCGAGCACTCGTACCGAGAAGGACGACGGGTCGCCGCCGGCGCCGACCGGCAGCGCCGGGAGCCGCCAGTCGCCGGCCTCGCTCACCACGATGGCGCTCTCGATCCCGGAGAGGCTCAGGGTCCCCACCTCCAGCCCGGAGCCGCGGACCGTCAGCGGACGCGCCCGTATCGCGCGGGCCGAAGCGCGGCCGCCGGCGCCCGCGTCATGGACGGTGACGTCCTCCACCACGGCATCCGCGAACGTCGTGTCGCCCGACGGCTCGATACGCGCTCCCCGGGCGGCGGCGCGATCGGCCCGCACGCGCGCATCGCCCGCCTTGCCCGTCAGGTCGAAGCGCCGCGCCTCGACGGACTCGACCGTCGCCCCGCCGGAGGCCGACGCGCGGTAGCCGTCCAGCGTCACCGCCCCCGCCGACCATTCGAGCGCCTGCTCCACCCTGCCTCGCACGGCTTCGGATCTCAGGGTCGAGAACTCGTGCGCGCCGCCGGCGCCCACCCGAGCCGAGGCGAATGCGACCCCGTCGAACGATGCCCGGAGCGGCGTCGCCGCCACGCTCAGCAGCGGCGCCGCGCCCCGCGCCGCGGCCAGGGTCTCGCCGTTCCATTCGACACCATGGGCGTCGAGGCCGGCGACATCGATGCCGGCGCCGCCGCCCGCGCGATGATACGTCCGCTCCGCCACCGCGCCGGCCGCGCGCACCGCGGATTCACCGTCGAAGGACAGCTCGTCGAGCTCGATGCCCTGGGCTCCGGTCGTCGAGCCGCCGGGTACGGTCAGAACGAGCGTCTCCAGCGATGCCCTGTCCGCGCTGGCGCGTCCGGAGGCGGTCCTCTCGACGTTGGCCAGGCGCCATCCGCCGGAGTGCCAGCGATGCCGCCGCACGGTGTCGACCGTCGTGGCGGCGGCGCCGACCGCCCGTGCGTCCACCGTCCCTTCGCGCCACGACGGCGCATCCACGGACAGGCTCTCCACGAGTACGCGGTGGCCGCCGACGCCGAGCTCGAGCGCCTCGGACCCGGCGAAGCGAGCGCCCGCGTGGTCGTCCGCGCCGCCGGCATCGTCCAGCGCGAGCCCGCGCAGCGTCCAGCTCGCGTCGGCCGTTCCGACGTCCATGGCTTCGAGCCGAACCGACCGCGCCGTCCAGGCGGCCTCGGACACGGCGCCGCCGGCGAACTCCAGCCCCGTTCCGGTCGCCGCCCACATTCCGGTGCGGATGTGGTCGACGGCGCCAGCTCGTCCCGACGCGACCTTCGTCGCGCCCGAGCCGTCCCGTTCCACTCCGTCCAGGTCGAGTCCCTCCAGGACCAGCGTGCTCGTGGCGCCGGCGAGCCGCGCATCCGAGATACGGGCGCCGCCGGCGGAGACCGCGCCGGTCGGCGAAACCACCACCGATTCGAGCACGACATCGTGCAGCCGCACGTCGGAGCCGCCATTCCCGTCCCCCACCGCTCCCACCACCGCGGCAAGAGCGGCCCGAAGCCCGCCGATCCCCTGGCGGCCGGCTCGTTCCACCTCGGGACGGCCGGCCGTCCCGGTGCTCACCGGGCCCGCGGGCCCGCGCCAGTCGACGCGCTCCGCCGTCCCTGCCGCCGCGGACACGACGTCCGTGTCCGAAGCGAAGCTCCCCCGTTCGACCGCGACCTGCTCCATGTCGATCAGGCGGCCGTCGGGCAGCCGCACGTCGAGCGTGTCGGCCGTCAGCGTCTCGATGTCGGCCTCGACCGCATCGGCGAACCTCAGCACGGTCCGCGAGACGAGGTTGGCGGCCTCCACGCCGACCGCCTCGAATGCGCCTCCCTTGCCGTCGAGGCGCAGCGCGGGGATGCGGCCGTCCACCGTCACCCGGGTCTCGGGGGCGCGCGACGCATCGACTCGCAGCGTCAGCTCCGTCGCTTCCAGGTCGAGCGCGCCGGCGATCTCGAGGCGAGGCTCGCGCAGCCCGACCTCCCCGTCGACGCTGAGCCCCTCCACGGCATCCCCGGAGAACGTGAGGAACGCGGTCCCGCTCCAGTCCGCGCGCGCTCCGGAGAAGCTGACCTGCGCGGGCTCCGGCCCGAGCCCCAGCCCGAGCCCGTCCACCGCCCACCGGCCGCGGGTGGTGGCGCTGAACATGCCACTGTCCCGAGAGTAGACGATCCGCACCGGTCCCGCTCCGCCGAGCCGCCCGCGCCACGACCCGCCGGCGCCCTGCGGAGGCGGGAGCCCGTCGAGCGGGACTCCGTTCGCACTGGCCTCGCCGCTGAGGATCGCGCCCGATGCTCCGAGGTTGAGCCGGCCGTGGAGCCTGGCGCGCCCGTCCCCGACCGACAGGTGCGCCTCGACCTCCGCACCCTCGGGCCGCAGAGCCTCGTCCAGAGACGCGACCCGCAGCCAGTCGATGGCGACCGCGTGTCCGGTGGCTTCGGAGATCGCCGCGAGCTCGACGCCGTCGATGACGAGCTCGCCGATGCTCGCGTCGCCGGGCAGGGCGGCGGAGACCCCCGACAGCGCGCCGTGCACGCCCGTCATCGGTCCGCCGGCATCCAGCTTCGCCTCGCTCAGGCGGAACTCGTCGAGCACGAGGCGGCCGGACAGGAGCGCGGCGGGATCGACCCGCGCCGCGACGCTCGACCACCCGATCGACGAGGGGCCGGAGGTCGCGATCACGACCCCGTAGAGCCCCACCGTGGAGGTGAACGGATCGACGCGCGCGCGCTCGACATGGAGCTGCAGCCCGTGTCGGGCGGCGAGCTGCGGCAGGTACCATGCGAGGCCGACGGGAAGCGCCACGTAGCTCGCGAATGCGGCGAGCAGAGCGCCCGACACGAGCCACATCCCCAGCCCGCCGAATCTGAACGCTGCGGGTTGGCGACGTCGCGCTGCGCTGTTCATCTCGACCGCGGCACCTTCAGGATCGGCCCGCATCGTAGCACGCGCGGACCGGCGTACCGGCGCCGTCCGGACGCTTCCGGGACCATCCCTGGCGCGAAGAACGCATGGACTGCGATGCCGCGAACCGGTGGGCGGCGGGGGCCGGGTGCGCGGAGCCGGATTCAGCCGGCCAGGTGCGACCACCCTCGCCAGGCGGTGGCGTGCAGCGGCACGTCGTGAACCCTGAGGACGTCCACTCCCTGGGCGCACAGATGGAGCGAGGCGCCGAGGGTCGTCAGGTCGGCGCCGGCCTCGTCCTTGTCCGCGAAGCTCCTCATGAAGGACTTGCGCGAATGGCCCACCAGCACGCGCAGCCCGTGGCGACGAAGCTCCCCCGCGCGCCGCAGCAGCCGCAGCGACTGCAGTCGGGTCTTGCCGAAGCCGATCCCGGGGTCGAAGATGATCCGGCCGAGATCGACTCCCTGCGCGTCCCACGCCTCCATCCGCCGCCGCAGCCACTGCTCGACGGCGTCATGCGGGTCGCGGTGGGCGGGCAGCGTCGCCTCCGGGTCGGCCGGCACGGTGAGGTGGTGCATCGCCACCCAGTCCCTGCCGCTGTCTCTCGCCAGCGCGACCATGGCGGGGGAGGTCAGTCCGCCGACGTCGTTGATGATGTCCACTCCCAGGGACAGGCCCTTCTCCGCCACCTCGGGATGGCGGGTGTCGAGGCTCAGCAGGGGACGCAGCCGGCGCCCGGCCGATCGCTCGATGAGCCGCTCCAGCACCGGCCCCACCCGGGACCATTCGGTGGCGGGGTCCACCGGAGTGGCGCCGGGGCGCGTCGATTCGCCCCCGACGTCGATGATGTGGACACCGGCGTCGACCATGGCCGCGACACGAGGCTCGATCCGGGTCCAGTCGACGAACCGGCCACCGTCGGAGAACGAGTCCGGGGTGACGTTGACGATGCCCATCCACAGCGGGATGTGCTCATCGAGCGCCATCGACAGGTCGAGCACCGTGCGCTCGCCCTCGCCCGGAATCGTGAGCCGGGGCTCGATCGCCACCAGCGGCGCCAGTACGAAGCTGCGGCACATCAGGTCGCGGTGGGGGATGGTCAGCCGCTCCGTCTCGATGCGCTCCCGGCCCCACAGCAGGATGTCGATGTCGATGGGCCGGGGCGACCAGCGCGATGCCCCGTGCCGTCCGAAGGCCCGCTGGATCTCGTCGATCCGGACCCGGAGCTGCTCGGGGGCGCATCGGACGGTGCACTCGAGCACCAGGTTGAGGTAGGGCAGGTTCCAGTCCGAGGGCGCGGAGTCGGGGAGCAGCGCGGGTGATTCCACCACCGGCGACACCCGCGTGACGGTCGTTCCGTGCGTCTCGAGCGCATCGATGGCCCGAGACAGATGTTCGCGCCGGTCCCCGAGGTTCGAGCCCAGCCCCAGATAGACTCGCATGGTCCGATCCCGGGCCCTCCGGCCCCGTATCCGCTGCGCGGGCCCGACGCCGGCGTACCCGGCCAGTGCGTGGGCCCCCGATGGAGCAGACTTCCCAGTTGTCGCGGCAGGCGGCGAGAACGATCTGCCGTGAAGCAGCTTTCATGCTTCGGAGTGGCCCGGCCCGGCAGCGGCCGACCATGATCGCTCGTTCACTCCAACCGCTTCGGTGCGCCGGGACCGAGGGCATTCCACCCTCGGACCAGGCTCATGATACCCGCGATCCCGGCTGACGGCTGAGCTCCCGGAGAAAGAGACAGCGATTCCCGCCAGCGCCCGGAAGAGGCCGTACCGTGGTGGAATGTGGTGCGATCTCGACCTTCGGGGCGTCGAGTCGAGGGGATTTCGGGGACCTGCTCCCGCCTGACGGGAATGGCCGGGAAAGAGAGGTCGACGGAGACGGAAGAACGGCTCTCACCCCTCCAGCAGGCAGTGGTGCGCCAGCCCCGCAAGCACCGCCTCGATGCGGCGCGCCTCGACGGGTCCGGCGGGCGAGGCGAGGCTCGGGTCCTCGCGAAGTGACGCGACGTCGCGGGTTCCATCGAGCCGCGCCAGCACCGCGGCGGCCACGGAGTCGTCGATCTCCACCTGCCGGTGGCGCAGGCTGGTGACCCGGGTCCCGCGCTCGATCTCGATGCGCGCGAGCGCGCTCGCGACCGGCCGAACGCCGGGCGACGTCGCCATCGGCGGCTCCCAGGTGTGCAGGTCGACGAAGCCCATGGCGTGGCTCGTGGCCAGGAATTCCGCGAACTCGCGGCGCTCGAGCGGCGTGGGGCGGCCGCCGCGGCCGGCATGGCGGCGCGCGTCCCGCAGCAGCGGCTCGACCCCGACGCTCGCGGGCCACCGCTCCGCCAGGAGCACGAGCGCCGTCTTCGCCGCCGAGTCGTCGAGGCGGAGGTCGGCGCCGTCCGGGGCGCGGAAGGTCGCCGCGATGCCGTCGGTGAGGTCCGCGGCCGCCGCGGCGGGACGGACCCGCGACGCGGCGCGAAGCCCTGCCATCGCGTCGAGGTCCCGGGCCGGCGCGGGCGGCTCCCCGGTGCGGCAGAACAGCGAGCAGCGGTACATCTGGCAGACGAGGAAGTCGAGGCACTGCTCGCGCGCGATGCGGCCGCCCCCGAACCGGCGCAGCGCGGCCCGGACCGGTTCCGGGTAGCGCCCCGGGTGGACATCGGCGGGCCGCGCCTCGCACAGGTACCGCAGCCCGTGTCGCGCCGCATGTCCGACGACCGTCTGGAAGCGGAAAGCCCGGTGCGCCGGCGCGAGCTCGTCATGGAAGAGCACGCCGGGCGGATTGCGCTCGATGCGGTCCAGCTCGCCCTCCAGTATCCGCCGGTAGGGCGACCCCTCGGGCTGCGCGCCGGCGACCTGCCGCACGAACCGCACCGCGTCCTCGCCATGCGCCTCGGGGTCGTCGAACACCGCGAGCCGGAACCGCATCAGGTCGCCGGCGAGGCTCCGCAGATGGCCGCCGGGAAGGGCGTTGAAGTTCAGGTAGGCGACTCCGCCGGGCGCGAGATGGCGCGCGAAGGCCGACATCAGCGCATCGCGCACCGGTGCGGAGACCCACGAGTACACACCGTGCGCAATGATGTAGTCGAATTCCCCGAGATCGGCGGGGATGTCGACGATGTCGCATCGCCGCAGCTCGATGTTGGCAAGCCCGAGCGCGGCGGCGAGCTCCCTTCCGATCCCGATCGGCCGGGCCGCGACGTCGAGACCGACGAACCGCGCGCCGGGCAGTCCGCGGGCCATGGGCACGAGGTTTCCCCCCGTGCCGCATCCGAGCTCCAGCACCCGGCAGCCCTCGACCGGCGCGGGACGCAGGCCGTACATCCGTGCGTTGGCCGCGATGCGGTCCGGGTGCGAGTGCTCCCAGGCGCCGCCGGGATAGTGGATGCGGTCGTGGAGCGGGAAAGCGGGGCCGGTCATCGCGGGAGGCGCGGCGAGCGGGCGAGGGAGGCGGCGCGCACGGTGTCGTGGAGCGGGGAGGCGGGGCCGGTCATCGCGGGAGGCGTGGCGAGCGGGCGAGTGAGGCGGCGTGCACGGTGTCGTGGGGCGGGGAGGCGGAGTCGATCATCGCGGGCCGTGCCGGCTTCGGCGGCGGCCGCTCGCGATGTCCGGCGGGGTCCGGACCGCGATGCCGGCATCCTCGAGAGCGTGCTCGAACGCCTCGCTCCATCCCCGGTTCGCGAGCGGGCTTGCGGGGCTTGGATGCGGGGCGACGCTGACGGTCACGTCCGTCTCGCCGAGCGCGGCGCGGGCGCGGGCGGCGGCGAACCGCCCGACCCCCACCAGGCGCCGCGTTCCGAGCACCCGGACGACCTCCGCGAGCGCCACGTCGCACGCCTCGTAGAGGGGCGTCCGCTCGGCCGCCGGCAGCTTGTCGGGGGTACGGTTCCTCCCCGAATCCTCCATGAAGCAGAGCGGGCAGTAGTTCCAGACGAAGAAGCGCTCGAAGAAGCGCTCGGGGTCGCCGAACCGGCTCCGGGCCCACCCCCAGAGCCGGCGTCCGCTCACCTCTCCGCGCGGGCAGTCGAAGCCGGCGATCGGACGTCTCGGATGCTCGGCCCGCGGCCGCGCGACCTTCCCCCGGATGCCGAGCCAGTCGCGCGCAGCTTCGACGTCGCCGAACGGCACCCCGGTCTGCGCCATTCCGAACGGGCCGGGGTTCATCCCCAGCATCAGCATCGGGGGCGATCCCGTTCCGTAGCGCTCGAGATAGGCGCGGTGCGGCGCCCAGGCGTACCGGAGCGGGTTGTAGACGTGGGTGACCGGAGGCGCGAATGCGAGTGCGTCCGTCCTGCGGGCAAGGGTCCTCGCGATGGAGACGATGCGGGGTGGAGAGGGCATGGGTCGGTGAGTGACGGGACCGCGGGAAGCGAGGCGCGGGCCGTGAAGATTCCGGGGCGCTCGACGGGTCCGGTGTCGTGCGGTGTCCGGTCCGCCGCTTCGAGACGGCCCTGTACTATATTTCGTCACTCACTATCATCACCAGCGCAATCACCAGCAGCCGGCGATTCCCGCCAGCGCCCGGAGAGGGCGTGCCGCGGTGGGATTCCGGCGCGATTCCGAACACCAGGACGGCCCGCCGGGGGGGTTCGAGGGGATGTCCCCGCCCGGCGGGGATGGCTGACCGGCAGCGCAATCGTCGCTGGCGGAGGCGCAGGCGTGGTGGTGGACGACGGGTTCGGGAATGCGGGCGTCACTGACGCAGGTGGGGACGGAAGACCGATGAGCACACGCATCGAGCGGGACAGCATGGGCGGGATCGAGGTGCCGGCGGACCGGTACTGGGGAGCGCAGACGCAGCGTTCGCTGCGGAACTTCAGGATCGGCACCGAGCGCCTGCCGCGGCCCCTCATCCGGGCCCTGGGCCTCGTCAAGCAGTGCGCCGCCACGGTGAATCACGAGCTTGGAGATCTCTCCGCCGACCTCTCGGAGGCGATCGGGTGCGCGGCCCAGGACGTCATCGACGGGCGCCTGGACGACCACTTCCCGCTCGTGGTCTGGCAGACCGGCAGCGGCACCCAGAGCAACATGAACGCCAACGAGGTGATCGCCAACCGGGCGGCGGAGCGGATGGGCGATGCGCTCGGCGCGAACCGGAGCGTGCACCCGAACGACCACGTCAACCGTTCGCAGTCGACCAACGACGTCTTCCCGACCGCGATCCACGTGGCGGTCGCGACCGAGATCGGCGAGCGGCTCCTGCCCGCCCTGGCGCGGCTGCGCGCCACCCTGGAGGCGAAGGCGCGGGCGTTCGACGACATCGTCAAGATCGGGCGCACCCACCTCCAGGACGCCACGCCCCTCACCCTCGGCCAGGAGTTCTCCGGGTACGCGGACCAGGTCCGCATCAGCGAGGACGCGGTCCGCGCCGTCCTGCCGCTTGTCCTGGAGCTGCCGATCGGCGGGACCGCGGTCGGCACCGGGCTGAACACCCGGGCCGGGTACGCGGCGAAGATGGTCGCGGCCATCGCCGAGCGCACCGGCCTCGCCTTCACCGAGGCGCCCAACCGCTTCGCCTCGATGGCCGGCAAGGAAGGGCTGGTGGCGGTATCGGGCGCGCTCAAGACCGCGGCCGGCGCGCTCAACAAGATCGCCAACGACGTGCGCTGGCTCGCGAGCGGCCCGCGCTGCGGCATCGGCGAGATCCTCATCCCCGCCAACGAGCCGGGATCGTCCATCATGCCCGGCAAGGTCAACCCCACCCAGTCGGAGGCGCTGACCATGGTGGCGACCCGGGTCGTCGGCAACGACGTGACGGTGACGATGGCCGGCGGCTCGGGCAGCTTCGAGCTCAACGTCTACCTGCCGGTCATCGGGTACGCGGTGCTGCAGTCGGTCGACCTGCTCGCGGGCGCCACCGATTCGTTCAACGACCACTGCGCGTCGGGCATCGAGGCGAACCGGGAGCGGATCGAGGAGAACCTGCGCCGGTCCCTGATGCTGGTGACCGCGCTCAACCCGCACATCGGCTACGACCGGGCGGCCGAGGTCGCGAAGACCGCGTATGCGGAGGGCAGGACGCTGCGCGAGGTGGTGGTCGGGAAGGGATGGATGAGCGGCGAGCAGTTCGACGCGGTGGTGGTGCCCGCCCGCATGATCCGCCCCGGCGACTGACCTGCGAGCGTCCCGCGGCGAGCAGCGCGAGGACCGCGCGCCTCGGCGGGAAGAGAGGAGAGGCTTCGCCTGGCGGACCCGGGAAGCCCCGTGGATGACAGCGATTCCCGCCAGCGCCCGAAAGAGGCGTACCGTGGCGGGATTCTGGCGCGATTTCGCCCCCCAGGGCGTCCGATCGAGGGGATTTCAGGAGCATGTGTTCCCGCCTGGCGGGAATTGCTGCGTGGATGACGGTTCCGGCCGCCCGCCTCTCGGGGCATCGCTCTGCGCGTCCGGGGCCCGCCGGCGGCTCGCAGCCCGTCATCCATGCGAGATCCATGCGAGCGCGTTCCGCTCGTGGCGTGCCGGACACGGAGGAAAACCGCTCATGGCCGATCCCGATGTCGTCCTGACCAGCGTCGACAAGACCTTCGACGGCGACGTGCGCGCGGTCATCGACTTCAACGCCGAGATCGAGCACGGCGAGTTCGTCGCCATGCTCGGCCCGAGCGGCTGCGGCAAGACCACCACCCTGC
This sequence comes from Gammaproteobacteria bacterium, assembly GCA_965202735.1. Taxonomy (GTDB): domain Bacteria; phylum Pseudomonadota; class Gammaproteobacteria; order HK1; family HK1; genus HK1. The sequence continues at coordinate 2,761,552 of OZ241844.1, read as the reverse complement.
GGATGATCGGCGGCCTGGAGGAGGTCACCGAGGGGAAGATCTACATCGCCGGCGAGGACGTCACCGACCTTCCTCCGTCGCAGCGCGACACCTCCATGATGTTCCAGAGCTTCGCGCTCTTCCCCCACCGCAACGTCCATCAGAACGTCGAGTTCAGCCTCAAGGTCAAGGGCATCGAGCGCGGCGAGCGCGACCGGCAGGTGCGCGAGATGCTGGAGATGGTCAGCCTCGGCGAGCTCGCGGACCGCTATCCGCGGGACCTGAGCGGCGGCCAGCAGCAGCGCGTCGCGCTCGCCCGCGCCCTGATCAGCAAGCCCACGGTGCTGCTCCTCGACGAGCCGCTCGGCGCCCTCGACTACAGCCTGCGCCAGCAGATGATGGTGGAGCTGAAGAAGATCCAGCGCGATCTCGGCATCACCTTCATCATGGTCACCCACTCCCAGCAGGAGGCGATGTCGATGGCCGACAAGGTGATCGTGATGAGCGACGCGATCATCCAGCAGACCGGCACCTCGCGCGAGATCTACGAAGCGCCGCGCACCCGTTTCGTCGCCGGCTTCATCGGCAACAACAACGTCTTCGAAGGCACCATCCGGTCGCGCAGCGGCTCCGTCGTCTTCGTCGAATCCGACGACGGACACCTGTTCTACGTGCGCGCCCCCCGCGACGACGACCGGGCCATCGAGACCGGACGGCGCGCCCACTTCTCGGTGCGCGCGGACCTCGTGCACACCGGGGTCCACGACGGCATGGCCAACCGGGTCGAGGGGCGCTACGTCGCCACCGAGTTCCTGGGCTCGCTCGAGACCGACGTGTTCGAGGTCGGCAAGGGCCTCCTCGTCCACGTCGAGCAGCACCGCAGCGCCTCGGACCGCGCCTACGGGATGGGCGAGCGCGAGACCATCTGCTGGCCGGCGGAGGCGGCGGTGCTGCTGCTGGACTGACGTGCGGGTCGACCGCCTCCGCGGCGGCCGCCGGCGTCCGGGCCGCGGGATCAGAGCGGCGGGCGGCGGTCCGCGAACCTGGCGATGCCCTCGTAGGCGTGCGCGAGCTGGAGCGCCTCGAAGTCGCACCTCGGCGGCGCGACGATCTGGACCCCGATCGGCAGCCCGTCGGGGGTGAAGCCCGCCGGCACCGAGATCGAGGGGCAGCCGGTGACGGTGATGGCGTAGCACGCGGCCATCCAGTCGACGTACGTCTCCATCTCGACCCCGTTGATCTCCCGCACCCAGTCGGTGTCGACGGAGAACGGCGGCACCTGGGTGGTGGGACAGACGAGGTAGTCGTAGCGGTCGAAGAGCTCGACCATCCGGTCGAACAGCGCGGCCCGCCTCACCTCGGCGTGCACCACGTCCATCCCGCCGAGGGCGAGGCCCTGCTCGGTGTTCCAGACGACGGTGTCCTTCAGGAGCTCGCGGTGGTCCCGGATGTGCGCCTCGTGGGACATGGCGAAGGAGAACGCCCGCAGGGTCCGGAAGATCTCGTCCACGCCGGTGAGGTCGGGGTCCGCCTCTTCCACCGCGCACCCGAGCTCGCCGAAGCGCCCGGCCGCCTTCGCGCAGACGTCCAGGACGGCCGGGTCCACGGGATAGCCGCCGAGCGTCGGGCTCCACGCGATGCGCGTCCCCTCGAAGTCGCGGTCCAGCGGCTCCCGGAACCGGCTCCCCGGCGTCTCGAGGGAGAGCGGCACCCGCCGGTCGGGCCCGGCCATCGCGGAGAGGAGCAGGGCGGCGTCCGCCACCCGCCGGCCGATGGGGCCGGCCACGCTCATCGGGTCGTAGAGCATGGCGCGCGGCCACACCGGGACCCGGCCCGGCGAGGTGCGAAAGCCCACCACGTTCGACCACGACGCGGGGTTGCGCAGCGACCCGCCCAGGTCCGTGCCGTCCGCGAGCGGCAGCATCCCGCACGCGACGGCGACCGCGGCGCCGCCGCTGCTTCCCCCGCAGGTGCGTCCCGTCGCGTAGGGGTTCCGGGTGGCTCCGAACACGGCGTTGAACGTCTGGGAGCCGGCTCCGAACTCGGGGGTGTTGGTCTTGCCGATGACGATCGCGCCGGCCGCCTTCAGCCGTTCGACGTAGAGCTCGTCCTCCCCGGGCACGAAGTCGCGGTAGATGGGCGACCCGAACGTGGTGCGGATGCCGCGGGTCAGGGTGAGGTCCTTGCACGCGATGGGCAGGCCGTGGAGCGGCCCCGGCGGCTCGCCTCGGGCAAGGGCCGCGTCCGCCGCCCGCGCGCCTTCGAGAGCGGCCTCGGGCGCCAGGGTGACGATCGCGTTGACGGTGGGGTTCACCGCCTCGATGCGGTCGAGGAACCGGGTCATGAGCTCCTCGGCGCTCAGCTCGCGCGCGACGAGCCAGCGCACCAGGTCGCGGGCCGGGGCGAAAACGATTCCGGAATCCGATGGCGGGGTGTCGGGCATGGCGTTCGTGACCTCGTGTCGGCGTGGGTCGAGACGAGCTTCCATCCGAAGCGCGCGGCGCGCTGGCCCCTCCGGACGCCCGCTCCCGCGCCAGCATAGCGGGCGCGGCGCCACGCCGCACTCGCCGGCGGCATCCCCGCAGCCATTCCCGCAGCCATTCCCGCAGCCATTCCCGCAGCCATCCCCGCAGCCATCCCCGCCAGGCGGAGACATGCTCCCGAATTCCCCTGGACCCGGCGCCCCGAGGGTCGAGATCGCGCCGGAATCCCGCCACGGTACGGCCTCTCCCGTACCCGACCGGAATGCCGGAATGCCGGATTGTCCGGGAAATGGCGGGTGTTACACTTGAGCCGAGCCACGCAAAGACAGAGGACGCAGACCATGCGGGAAAAGCTATCGGGACTGACTGCGACGGCCGGCATCTGGAAGGGGCTTCATCCCGGCATGGGGATCGCCTCCAAGGCCATGGTCGTCGTGTTCGTGATCTTCACCGCGCTCAACGTCGAGTTCGCCAACTCCATCTACTCGGCGGTGCGCGGCTGGATCGAAACGGCGCTGAACTGGTACTACGTCAGCGCGCTGGTCATCATGTTCTTCGTCTGCCTGTACCTGATGACCAGCCGCCACGGCGCGATCAAGCTCGGCGACGACGACAGCAAGCCCGAGTTCAGCAACTTCTCCTGGTTCGCCATGCTGTTCTCGGCCGGCGTCGGCATCGGGCTGCTCTTCTTCGGCATCGCCGAGCCGATGTTCTACTTCGACAACACCCAGCCCTGGGGCTATCCCAACAACCCGTTCGCGGACCGCGCCCTCGTCACCGAGATGAACGAGGAGCGGGCGGTGCACGCCATGCGCGTCACCTACTTCCACTGGGGATTCCACGCCTGGGCGGTCTACGTGATGATCGGGCTGTGCCTCGCCTACTTCGGGTTCCGGAAGAAGCTGCCGCTGACGCTGCGCTCGGCGCTCTACCCGGTGATCGGCGACAGGATCTACGGCCCGATCGGTCACGCCGTCGACCTGCTGGCGGTGTTCGGCACGGTATTCGGCGTCGCCACCTCCCTCGGGCTCGGGGTCAGCCAGATGGCGACCGGCCTCAACCACCTGTTCGGCGTCGACCCCGGGATCACCACCCAGATCATCCTGATCGTGGTCATCTCCATCGTGGCGACGCTCTCCGCCGTCTCCGGGGTGGGCAACGGCATCCGCATCATCTCGGAGTGGAACATCTGGCTGAGCGGGGTCCTGATCGCCTACTTCCTGTTCGGGGGGCCGTTCCAGTGGCTGATGGGATTCTTCGTCACCACCATCGGCGACTACCTCTGGAACGCCATCCCCATGGGCTTCCAGACCTTCAACGCACCGGGCGAGTCCGACTGGCAGGGTGGATGGACCATCTTCTACTGGGGATGGTGGATCTCCTGGGCGCCCTTCGTCGGGATGTTCATCGCCCGCATCAGCCGCGGGCGCACCATCCGGGAGTTCATGCTGGGGGTGATGTTCGTGCCGACCACCCTCGCCTTCTTCTGGCTCTGCGTCTTCGGCGGCAACGCCATGTACCTGGAGCTGACCGCCGAGGGCGGAGCGGGAACCGCCGGCATCGCCCAGCTCGTTCGGGACTGGAACCTGCCGGCGGCGCTCTACGGCACCATCGAGCGGATGACCGACGTGAGCTGGCTGAACTGGATGATGGCGGCGCTGGCGACGTTCCTGCTCGCCACCTGGTTCATCACCTCGTCGGACTCCGGGACGCTCGTCATCACCACCATGCTCAGCATGGGCGACGACAATCCGCCGAAGCAGTTCCGCATCGTGTGGGGGCTCGGCGAGGGCTTCGTGGCCGCGGTGCTGCTGATGGCCGGCGGCCTGAAGGCGCTGCAGACCGCCTCCATCGCCGCCGCGCTGCCGGTGAGCGTCGTCATGCTCCTGATGACCTACGGGATCGTGAAGTCCCTCAACGAGGATTCGGGCGCGGTGGCTCCATCGGGCGACACCAGGGCGCCGGACGGCACCAGCTTGCGGCACGAGCTGCGCGCCTGACGCGTGGCGGGGAGGCGCGAGGCCGAAGCGCTGAAGTCGGCGTCATGCCGGACCGTCCCCGTACCGATGACAATCGGGTGGTGCCTCGGGTGGCGCCTCGGGCTGGAGCAGGGACCGACGGTCACCGGTGCGGCATGTCCCGCAGCCGCAATCCGGATGTCGGGCGGTCAGCAATTCCCGCCAGCGCCCGGAAGAAGCCGTACCGTGGTGGAATTGTGGTGCGGCTTCGACCTTCGGGGCGTCGAGTCGAGGGGATTTCGGGGGTTTGTTCCCGCCTGGCGGGAATTGCTGTCGGGCGGTCGATGACCGCGACTTTCGAACCGTCCCGGCGCTACAGATCACGCAGATACTGAACGTAATACAACGGCCACGTCTCGACGCGCCCCACCCTCTCGCCACCGGGGCCGCCGATGAGCTTGATTGCGCGTCGCGGCTCGTAGCGCTCCACGTAGGAGCGCAAGCTGCGGGCACGGGTACGGGCGCCGCTCTTCACCTCCACGGGGACGATCTCTCCGTCGCGGCATCGATGCAGAAACTCCACCTCCGCCTGGGCCTGCTCCCGTCCGAACGTGGGATATCCCACGCGGGCACTTTTTCCACTTTTCAGGTGATAAAAAAAGTCACTCACCCCACTAAAATCAATAAAAAAATGGATTATCTCCATTTTCTTGCGGAAAAAACCGATGCGCGGCCACCGGCCTCGACGCAAGCCGCGTGGGGCCCGCGGCAGGGCTATCCGGGAGCCGTGACGAGCGGTTCATCAGACGTTCGAACGAGGCGGTCCTTCGATGCCCGATCACCGTGCGATATTCCGGTCCGGGGCGGCCGGTGACCGCGACTTCTGAATGGTTCCGGGTCCACGGCGCCCTTCAGCGTTTGCCCGTCGTCACGAGTGCGGAATGCCGCTCCCGCGGGACGGGACAGGCCCGCGATTCCGGCCAGGCCACGGGAGGAACTCCTCAGCGCGTGCGCCGCGCCAGCGCCGTGTAGACCACCAGGAACAGCCCGATCATCAGCAGCGAGAACAGCGTCGAGGCGGTGCCCAGCGCGAACAGGGTCGGCCGGATCCGCTGCGTCATCGACGCGTTGATGTCGAGCGGCAGGGTGTTGTACTCGCCCGCGAGCAGGGTGGTGCGGGCGAACTCGTCGTAGGACAGGGTGAACCCGAACAGCCCCGCCGCGACGATCCCCGGGGTGATGAGGGGCAGGGTGACCTCCCTGAACACCGTCCATTCGCTCGCGCCCATGTCGCGGGCGGCCTCCTCGAGACGGCCGTCGAAGCGGTTGAACACCGCCATCATCACCAGGAAGCCGAACGGCAGCGTCCACACCACGTGGACCCCGAGCGCGGTCGACCACCACGCGGGCGGGATGCCGATCTGCTTCAGCAGGGTGGCGAGCCCCAGACTCAGCAGGATCCCCGGCACCATGATGCCGGTCATGATGGTGTAGAACAGCAGCCCGGAGCCGAAGAACCGCTTGCGGAACGCCATCGCGAACATGGTGGAGAAGAGGGCGGTGATCACCATCACGACGAGGGCGAGGACGATCGAGCGCAGCATCGCCCCCTGGAGGTCCCCGACGCTCGACGGCTCCAGCAGCTTGTTCCACCAGTACAGGCTGAACCCCCGCATCGGAAAGCTCGTCCCGCCCCGGCGCCCCTGGAACGACAGGATGAACATCGCGAACATCGGCCCGTAGATGAACAGCAGGAACACGACGTAGTAGCTGCCGAACAGCGTCCTGACCGCCGCCCGCTTCTTCCTCTCGGCCGTCCACCGGCGGGCCATGTCAGAGCTGGCTCCGGATGTCCACGATGCGCAGGATGATGATCACGCCGATCATCATCGCGATCATCAGCATCAGCGCATTGACCGCGGCGAACGGATAGTTCGCCACTGCGTAGTAGTTGAGGATGACCGTCCCCACCGTGGTGGTCTTGCCGCCGTACACCACCACCGCGGTCGCGAACTCGCCCATGATCATCACGAAGATGAAGATCATGCCGATGGCCACCCCCGGCAGGGACAGCGGCGCCACGATCTCGCGGAAGATCTGGAACGAGGTCGCCCCCATGTCCCGCGCCGCCTCCAGGATGTCCTTGTCGATCTTGGCGAGCGAGAAGAAGATCGGCCCGACGCACAGCACCACGTAGAGCTGCACGAGGGCCATGGTGTAGCTGAACTCCGAGTACAGCAGCACCGTCGACGGCTTTTCGATGACCCCGATGGACTGGAGGAAGTTGTTCAGCAGGCCGCGGCGCCCGAGCATCGGCAGCCACGCGACGGCGCGGATGAGGTAGCTGGTCCAGAACGGCACCATGCACAGCAGGAAGAGCGCCATCTGCCACTTGAAGGAGTGGATGTGCATGGCGAGGAAGTAGGCGATCGGGTACCCCAGCAGCAGGCAGAAGAACATCACCGTGAGGGTGAACCGGAACGTCGACCACAGGGTCTGGATGAAGATGCCGGGCTTGAGGAACCTCCTCGACTCGGGGTCGAAGATTCCCTCGGAGTAGAAGTATTCGTGGTAGTACCGGGGGGTGAGATCCGGCGTCATTCCGTGGCCGGTGGAAGTCCAGAAGCTGAACACGATGATGCTCGCGAGCGGCACCACCAGGAACAGGAAGAGCCACGCCACGCCGGGCGCGATGAGCCACCCGACCGGAAATCCGCCTTCACGGCGCGCCCCGCCGCCCCGCGTCTCGACGGCCTCCGGCGACGGAGACGGCTGGGCGCCGATCAGCCCCCGATGACCGGGTTCGACGGTTCTCTCCACTCGGGCTGCTCCGGTCCGGCGCGATCGGCGCGCGACGCTCGACGAAGAAGGGCCGGGTCTCGAAATCCGCGGCCTCCCGCATGTTCACCCGCGACCGGCGGCGCCATGCCGGTCCCGGCGCCGGGCGCCATACTGGCCTCGACGCCGGGCGCCGGGCCGGACTGGCGCGGTCCGGAGCGCGGGCACCGTGCAATCGTACCGTAGCCGGTACGGAAGGGGACGTATCCGGCGGTCGCGCCGCACGTAGCATCCGGTACCCTCCAGCGCCGCGCCATCTACATCACCGTCAGGCGCGTGCCGTCGGCTTCTGGTCCCATGTATCGAAGGAAATCGGAGATTTCCCGCCCTCACCCCCGACCCCTCTCCCGGGGGGAGAGGGGAGAAATGCGGGGGTCTTCGGCCGGGCCTGGTACAAGGTGAGATTGAAGCCTTGCTGCCGACCCGACTCAGCCCCGCTGCCCTGGCCCGAGACTCACTCCAGGAGCCCTTCCCCACGGCACGTCAATAACGCCCTTTGCGGGGCGCTTACGCTTCGACCGATGCGCCGGTAGCGGTGAAACCGACCCTCTCGTCGCTCGACGCCTCGGTCCCCGCGCGCGCATGTGTGTCCGTAGCCTTCGAGGAGCGCCACCCCGGTCATCCTTCGGTCCCCCGCGCGCATGTGTGTGCTGGTGGGCGTGAAACTGGTGGTGGTGCACGGCCTTCGGTCCCCGCGCGCGCATGTATGTGGAACGAGCTGGCCTCGGCGCGGGCGGCCCATGCCTTCGGCCCCCGTGCGCGCATGTGTGTGTGCGAGGCGGGAGAGTCTGGCGCAGACCGGCCTTCACTTCCCGGTTGCGGATGACAAACGGCTCACGGAGTGATCGGCGACGCACGCTCCCGAAGGCCGAGATCGCACAACAGGGCGATCGCCTTGTCGATGCGTTCGTCCGTTGCCTTGAGCGGCTTGCGCGCCCTTGTTTCTTCGACCTCGTCGGTCTCTCCCTTGCCGTAGTAATCCCACTCGTCGTGCAGGAAAGTCATGGTTGCAGCAAGCTCCAGAACGATATCCGACGATCCATTCGTCTTGTTCAGGAGATCCCGGACCTTGCAGTCCGAAAGATCGCCAAGATGTCGCGGCGGATCGACCTTCGATTTGAAGATCGCATAGGGTACGCCATGGCGGCCCGGCTTCTCCTCGATAGCTATTCGTCCTTCCGCCCGCGCCTCGGTCAACCCGCCGACGATATCGATCGGCTCGCTCATGTCGTCCCGCGTCTTTACCAACACCTTGTTCAGAGCCGATGCGTCGTCGAAGCTGTACCATTTGTATGGCTCGACCGTCGCGTCGTCGAAAAGAACTTCGCTCCAGTCTTCAGGCGCCTGCTGTAGCCTCCCTCGGAACCGACCGAACAGGTTGCCGTCTGACTTGTCACGGACTCCGATATCGACGCATTTGTAGAGCACGCGGTCCCGCAGCCGCTGTGCCAGCTCCGAGATCCGCCGATCCACAAGCTCCGAATAGATCGACAGGGCAGCCCAGATCGACGAATCATCGAGGGCAAGATAGGAGCCGAGCGTCGGCGCTTCGGACGTGAGATAACGCAGAACCGGCTCGCGGTGCGGCGCATCTTCGCTTCTCATACTGGATGCGACAGTGCTCAGGAGGGCTCTCAGCATCTTTTCGGCGGCCCTTGTGGTCTTGTGCATGTAAACCATGCGGTAGAGACGCGAACGGGCCTCCAGATACTCCTCGGCTACCTGAACACCCTTTGGACCGAGATAGAGGCACGGGGCCTCGAGCGGATCGTCGTTGCCGATGGTGACTGTCCCAACTTCGAGGCAATCGAGCAGCCAGTCGAGGTCGATATTCCCGAACTGCACCCCGGCCATCAGTCGATCCCGCTGGATGTAGTCGAGCCGGTCGGCGTCAAACTGGCTCGATACGATGGCGCTGTAGATGTCCTTCCGGTCTTCTTCGGTCAGAAGCGCGCCGATCCGGTCCGGCAAGGTTTCGTCCGCTTCCCGAAGCACACCGTTGACGCGCGTATCGCCCCGCACGATCTCGGCGCTCCATTCCTCGTGCCGTCGGCGAAGCCCGACCGCGACGGCGGCGGACTCGAACGCATGGCTGAACGGCCCATGCCCGATATCGTGCAGCAGGGCGGCCAGAAGCGCGACACGTTCGCGGTCCGGGTCGCGACCCCGATCGTGCTCCTCGCCCAACCGCCGCGCGATGACATCCGCCAGCCGGCGCGCCGTGTGATACACGCCGACACTGTGGGCGAACCGGCTGTGGGTCGCACCGGGGAAGACGAGATCGGAGAAACCCAACTGGCGGATGCGGCGCAGCCGCTGAAACTCGGGTGCGTTCAGCAGCCTCCACGCGATCAGATCCGTTTCGTTCCGGTGAGCGCTGGTACCGCCGCCGAACACAATCAGCCCATGAACCGGATCGCGGATACGCTGTGTCCGCTTGCTTCAGCTCGAATCCGCCCAGACCTGACCGAGGGTGTACGCCGATTTGTGGCGTCCCCGGGGTCGAGGGCCTCCCGCCCTCGCGAACGAGGGCAGGATCCCCCCCCTCGATCCCGGGGTATCCCGGCACTGGAATCGAGGGATATCGCAAATCGGACGTACACCCCCGACCGGACCTGACCGGCGGTCCGTCAGGCGCTCAGGAACTCCGTCCAGCGTTTGACGAGGTAGTCGTTCTCGTCCATCAGCGAGTTCCACACCGCGATGTTGCCGAAACGGTTCCAGTACGAGCCGCCGTCGCGGACCTCGCCCTTCTCGACGATGATGGTCCCGAACGGATCGGGCAGCTCCTTCGCCGCGGGCTTGCCTTCGTACCAGAAGTCCCACTCCTCGGGCTCCAGATGCTTCTTCACGTTCTCGGGCACCGACATGTAGTAGCCCTGCCGGGCCACGAACGCGCCCGCCCAGCCGTCGAGCCACCAGTTGATGTACTCGTAGGCCTGATCGAGCGCCCGGCCGGTCAACTTCGACGAGATCGCGCAGCCGCCGTGCCAGCCCCGCATCCCCTCCTTCGGGAACGCGTACACGCACGGGACGCCTTCGGCCTTGATCGCGGTGACCGCGGGCGACCACATGCTCTCCAGCACCACCTCGCCGCTCACCATCAGGTTCACCGACTGTCCGAAGGTCTCCCAGAACGCCCGGAAGTGGCCTTCCTCCTTCCTGGCGATGAGGAACTCGATGAGGAAGTCGATCTCCTCGCGGGTCATGTTGCCCTTGTCCTTGAAGGTGTAGATCCCGAGGCCCTCGACGCCGAGGGCCGCGTCCATGACCCCGATCTGGGGGACGTTGAGCAGTGCGACCGCGCCCCTGAAGTCCTCGCTGAACAGCTCCGCCCAGCTCTCGATGGGCCGGCCGGTGTCGTCGGGGTTGTATCCGAGGGAGTCGGCGTTGTGCCAGCCCGGCACCATGGTGATGTAGCGCGACGGCCCCTCGACGTACTTGCCGTTCTCGTCGACCCACAGATGGCGGAACGGCGCGTCGCCCTGTCCGGGGCTGGACTCCGGGGTGAGCCGCCCGGTCTTGGACAGGTTGGTCACCTTGTCCCAGTCGCGGATGCGCCGGGTGTCGATGGGCTGCCATACCCCGGCCGGCCACATCACGTCCATGTCGTTGTAGTAGCCCTCCGCGACCTCGTACTGATCGTTCTGGTTCAGCATCTTGCCGAACATCGCGCCGTACCCGAGGGCCTGGCCCTTGACCCCGAACCCGAGATCCTCCGACGCCTGGCCCTGGATCTCGTTGATGATGCTCACCCCCAGACCGATGGACCGGATGGGGTCGTCCGCGCGCACGATCGCCGGAAACGCGGTGACCGCCGCGCCCGCCGCCGCGACCCTGGCGGAGGTTCCCAGAAACTCCCGCCGGTCGATGCGCTTCGATTGCGTTACGCCGGATTTATCCTCATGCTTGGTTTTCATCGTGTCGCTCCTCTCACTTTGGAACCGCCGGCAGGCGGCTGTGCCCGGCTGGATGAAGTGCCCGCGCCGCCGACGTTGCGCCGACCGTCTCGGCCGGACGGTGCGGGAACCTTAGCGCAACGTCCCGGGATATGGAATTGCGGTCCGAATCCCGGAAACGCCGGCAATCCGGCCGCCGATTCGAGGCTGAAACCAGACAATGAGCGTACTGATCAAGAACGGAAGAATCGTCACCGCGGTCGACGACTACCATGCCGATGTCTTCATCGGCGACGAGACCGTCACCCTGATCGGCCGGGATCTGGCCATCGACGCCGATACGTTCATCGACGCATCGGGACGGCTCGTCATCCCGGGCGGGATCGACCCCCACACCCATATCGAGATGCCGTTCGGCGGCACCACGACCTCGGACAACTTCGAGACCGGCACCCGCGCCGCCGCCTTCGGCGGGACGACATGCGTCGTGGACTTCGCGATCCAGCCGAAGGGCACGTCCACCCTCGACGCCCTCGACACCTGGCACGCCAAGGCGGCCGGCCGGACCGCCATCGACTACGCCTTCCACATGGTCATCACCGACCTCCCCGCCTCCCGGATCGGGGAGATGCGCCGGCTCGCCGACGAGGGCGTGACGAGCTACAAGATGTTCATGGCCTATCCGGGGGTGATGCTGGTCGACGACGCGACCATCTTCCGGGCGCTGCGCAAGGCCGGAGAGGACGGCACCCTGGTCTGCATGCACGCGGAGAACGGCGTCGTCATCGACGAGCTGGTGCGCATCGCCCTGGAGCGGGGGGAGATCAGCCCCAGGCACCACGCCCTGACCCGCCCCACCCGGCTCGAGGCGGAGGGGGTGCACCGGGCGCTGGCGATCGCGGAGGTGGCCCGGGCGCCCATCCACATCGTCCATCTGAGCTGCCACGACGCGCTGCACGAGCTGCGCCTGGCCCAGGCGCGCGGCGTCATGGCCCATGCCGAGACCTGCCCCCAGTACCTGCTGCTCGACGTGGACCTCTATGATTCACCGGGCTTCGACGGCGCGAAGTATGTGCTTACTCCACCCCTGCGCGAGGCATGGAACCAGAAAGAGCTGTGGCGCGGTCTCCGCTACGGCGCGCTCGACGTCATCTCCACCGACCACTGCCCGTTCTGCATGAAGGAGCAGAAGGAGCTCGGCCGGGACGACTTCAGCAGGATCCCGAACGGGGGGCCGGGCATCGAGAACCGCATGAGCCTCATCTACCACCACGGCGTGGGCGAGGGCCACATCAACCTGAACCGGTTCGTGGAGCTGACTTCGACCGCGGCCGCGAAGATCTTCGGCCTGTTCCCGAAGAAGGGCACCATCGCGGTGGGGAGCGACGCCGACATCGTCATTTTCGACCCGGAACGCGAGGAGACCATCAGCGTCCACAACCCGAGGACCCATCACATGAACGTCGACTACTCCGCCTACGAGGGCTTCAGGGTCAAGGGGCTCACCGAGACGGTCCTGTCCCGGGGCAAGGTGGTCGTCGACCGCGGGGAGTACGTGGGCCGTGCGGGAGACGGCGCGTTCGTGCGAAGGGGTCCCTACGGAGGGGCGCACGCATGAGCGGAAACGGCCGCGGCGGCGGTGGGACCGGCGAGACCCCGCTCTATACCGTCAAGTGGCCCAGGGCCGCCGCCCACGCGACGAAGAGCGTCTCCGGGGTGCTGGTCGAGAGCAACGTCCGCGGCCAGTTGGCGCTGCACTTCTACAACGAGGTGCGCGAGCTCGAGCCCCGGATCGAGTGCATGGAGGACGGGTCGCGCGCCGGCCCTCCTCGTGCCGTGACCTACGTGCGCGAGATCACCGACTCGATCCTGCTGTCCGGCGCCACCGCCCGCCAGCTTCGCGACGTTCTCGACGAGTTCCTGTCCGTGCCGCAGAACGGGCGGCCGTCGGAGTCCGCACCCCGGCGATGAACCATCCCCGCATCCCGGATGCGGCATTCGCGAGAGCAGCCCGGAACCACCTGGTCCGAACGCAGGGAGAGTGACGAGAATGACTCTGAACCCGTCTCAAAATCGCCGGTCGGCGTTTTCAGGCGATCGAAAAATCACGTAATCCATTGATAATCTGTCGAAGAGCCCGGTCACGAAAGGATCGGCGGTCTGCGGGGATGGCGGGTTCGCGGGCTCCCGCTCACGCGGGCTCGGCCCGGAGGTCGAGAAGGTTCCGCGCCTCGCGGCCGCAGGCCACCCCGATCAGATGGACCGGCGTCCCGTCCGCACGATACTTCTCCGCGTAGCCCCGCTCGCGCATCTGCGCCAGCGCCGCATCCAGCGCGGCCTCGCCGCCCTCCTCGCCCTCGGCCATCTTGAACTCCACCACGAAGACCTGACCCCCGAGACGCACCACCATGTCCGCACGCCCGCGATGCGACGCCTCCTCCACCCGCAGCTCCACACCCACCGAGCACAGGCACATGTACAGCAGGCTCGCATACCACGCCTCGTAGCGTGCGAGGTCGCCCTTCGCATGCCACTGATAGGGAATCCCCGCGAGCCACGCCCGCAGCCTCTCCCCGAAGCCCGCGAAGTCGTGCGCCTCCAGCAGCGCGCACAGCTCCCGCCCCCGCTCCAGCGGCTCCACCCCCTTCTTCCCCAGCCACGCCAGCAGCCCGTCGTTCAGGCTGAGCCGGACCTCGAGGTTGGGATAGTCCAGTCGGTACAGGGTCCGGTGACCCTCCCTCACCTCCTCCGAGATGGTCAGGTAGCCGGTCTGGAACAGCAGCGCCTCGATGTCGATGTCCCCCACGTCGAACTTCGACACCAGCGACATCCCCGCCAGCCGGCCCTCCAGCTCCATCGGACTCACCGACTTCTCCATCAGCATCCGGAACAGGAACTCCGGCGACCCGGTCTCGAACCAGTGGGGACGGAACTCCCGGCTCCGCAGCAGCAGCAGCACGTCCCAGGGGTTGTAGACCCGCTCCCCGCCCCGCCAGTGATAGCCGTTGTACCAGGTCCGGACCTCGGCGCGGTCCAGCCCGGCCAGCTCCGGCCCGAACACCCGGTCCAGGTCCGCCTCCCGGTAGCCGCACACCGTGGCGTAGCGCGGGTCGAGGCTGATGTCCTTCAGATTGTTCAGCCCCGAGAACAGGCTGACCTTCGAGAACATGCTCACCCCGGTGACGAAGACGAAGCGGACATGCTCGGCGCTGTCCTTGACGACGCCGTAGAAGCCGCGCAGGTAGTCCCGGTTGGCCCTCGCGAGGTCCGGGTCGTGGAGCACGTCGAGGATCGGCTTGTCGTACTCGTCCACCAGCACCACCACCCGCTGCCCGGTGGTGTCGTGCAGGCGGTCGAGAAGGTTGCGGAGACGTCTCGGTCCGGTATCGGAGGTCCGGGCCGGCGCGAGACCGTGCTCGCGCTCCACGCTCTCCAGTTGCTCGATGATGTCCCCCTCGATCTCGCCCGGCTCGTTGTACTTCCCGCCGAAGCTCAGTCGCACCACCGGATGCGGCGAGGACCAGTCCCAGTGCGGGTGGATGTCCAGCCCCCGGAACAGGGGCTCGTGGCCGGCGAACAGCGACCGCAGCGTGTCGAGCAGCAGGCTCTTGCCGAACCGGCGCGGACGTGACAGGAAGTAGTGGCGCCCCTCGTCCACCAGCCGCCGGACGAGCGGGGTCTTGTCGACATAGTAGAAGCCCTCGCTCCGGATGGTCCGGAAGTCCTGGATCCCGATCGGAAGACGACGTCGGGTCAGCGGTCTCTCCATTCGTGGCGCCGGAGCATGATGTCAGCGGTCAAACCGCCAGCCGAACATCAATGGTTCAAGCCGTCCGGGGCTCCGGACGGATGATCTTCAACAGCCAGAAGATCACGCAGAAGAGTGCGGTCAGCACCACGAGCGCCACCACCGCGCCGAGCCGCTTCCCGAGCTCGCCATCCACGAGGTGGCCTTCACCCAGAAGGTACACGCAGAGGATCTGCAGCGCCTGCAGGGTGGCGCCGCCGCTCAGTAGGATGGCGATGAAGGTGGAGCCGCGCAGCGAGCTCAGCACCATCACGTCGACGCTGTGCTGGCGGGCGACGTGCAGCCGATACGCGTGCCAGTGAAACACGCAGAACCCCACGATGCCGACGATCAGCGCGACCCAGAAGATGACGTTGCCGAAACTGATGCCGTTGAGAACGAGCACGAAGAGCTGCTCGAACGGCGCGTAGTAGTACAGGAAAATCAGCACGATGACGTACAGGATGAATCCGGCCAGGGTCCAGAACCACTGCCATCCGGTCATGTCGGTCTCCGAGCTCCCCGTACCGCCGCCAGGCGTGCTCCGAATCCGGCGCTCCGGGTCCGCCCCGTCGCTTCGACGCGAGGCGGAGCGGATACCCCGGGCAGCCGCGCACTCACCGCCCCCTTGTACCCGATCGAATTCGTTCCATCAATCGAGCCGGCCATCCCGAAATGAGGCACCGCCCCTCATTCGGCCGCGGCGATCAGGAAGCTTGCGTAGAGGACCACGAACACCGCGTCCTTGACGGCCGGGACCACATGCCCGCGCGGGTCCCTCGGCACGAGCAGGGAGATGATCTCCAGGACGAAGAACACGAGCGCAAGGAAGAACACCGGCCAGATGGTGCTCCACCACCCCGGATCGGCCGGCGCCTCGATCTCCTGGACCCACCGCCACAGCGCCAGCAGCAACGGCAACAGGGCGAGGTACCCGAAGCCCACCAGGAACCGGCCTCGCATCGAGGTCCGGTCGAGGCACCAGAAGACGAGGAAGAAAGCGGCGATGTGCGCCATGTCCCAGAAGAACCCGCCGTAGGCGTCGCGGGCCTCGATCTGCTTCAGGTTGAGGAATCCCAGGACGAGGGTCATCAGGATGACATCGCACAGAAGCCACTCGCGGAACCCTTCGACCCGGGTCTTCGGTGTCCAGCTTCGCGTGGCCTTGTCGAACAGCAGCACGATCGCCACCGCGATCGCGGCCGGATACAGCACCTGCGCCATCAGGTCGGCACGGGCCGCGGGAGAGAGGTGGAGCCAGCCGAGCAACAGGATGCCGGCCACGAACAGCAGCAGGCCGGCGAGCCGCGAACCCGCCGGGTCCCGCACCGTCCCGGCCTGGACGGCCGCGCGCTCGCCGTCCCGGACCGCCGCACCGGACGCCGGCAGGCGGGCGAGCAGGAACGCGACGAGAAACAGCAGCGCCAGGGCGGCGACCGCGAGCATCACGCCCAGGAACAGGTCCGAGCGCGTCTCCGCCCGCCATCCCTCGCTCGCCGCGTCCCCCGTGGCGATCTCGACCGCGGAGGTGATCGCGAGGATCACGAGCCCCAGCACGAGCACCATCGCAAGCAGGATCTCGTACCAGCTCGGGCTCTTGCGGGCCGCCGCTTCTCCCGGCGAAGACCGCCGGGCACGCCCCAGGCGCACCGCCGCAACGAGGACCAGCACCGCGGCGACCACCGCCAGCACCACCAGCGCGACGATACCCGTTGTGCTCAACGCCGTTCCCCCGGGATGCCGGCGTCGATTCTATCGCCGGAAACGAGCGCCGGAAACGAACGCCGGAAATGAACGCCGGAAATGAACGGTGTTGTCCGGTCCGGCGGGCTGCGCGAGCCCGCGAGTCCATCCAGCGGTCCACCATCCACGGTCCACCCGCCGACGGCCCGCGAGCGCCGGACCGTCGCTGCGCGCGCCGCCGAACCGCGGACCCATCCAGCGGCCCAGCGGCCACCGGCCCACCGGCCCACCGGCCCACCGGCCGGTATACCGCCGGCCCTTCCGCGGTCTCGATGGTTCCGCCGGGCCAGGGACGCTGACGAGAGCTACCTTGCCGGGTGTCGAGCGCACCATTGCGCGGGAACGAGGCCCTTTCCGGGCGCTCTTGGCAGCCTTGCTTCGTTCACCGTCCTAACCGGAGCCGGGTCCGGAATGCACCGGCCGGGGGATCAGCATCCGGCGGACCTCGTCCTCGGGGATGTCGATGATGTCATCGGCGAGCTGCGCGACCTCGCGCGAGACGCCGGCGCGCGGCGGCGCGGCGACCAGCACCCGGGTGCCGAAGTCCTGCGATGCGCGCACGACCTCCGCGAGGTCCCGGTCCCCGGCCACGAGCACCATGGTCGCGCATACCGAACGGGCGGCGAGACGCACCATGTCGAGCGCGATCAGGGTGTCCACGCCCTTCTGGTGGCGACTGGGCCGGAAGGTCCAGTGCTGGTCGAACTCGGTCAGCAGCTTCTCGGTCTCGAGCCCGAGACCGACCGCCGTCGACTCCAGGGCGCGCCGGATCGGCTGCTCCAGCGGAGACGGCCTCTCCGCGATGTGCCCCAGGCGGAGCTGCAGGCCGGGAATGGAAGCGAGCCCGTCCAGAAAGGCGCGCTGTCCGCCGTAGCTGGAATGCAGGGGGTCGAAGGCGCCGTCGTACCAGTACGCCCGGAGAAACGTCTGATGCAGGGACTCCTGGCGCGCGAGGAAACGGCACCAGCTCACCACGGCCTGCCCATCGGGGCGAACCCCCTTCGGCGACTGCCTGATCGCCTTGGCGCCTTCGGACCGCAGGTAGCTTGCGTCGATGAAAACGGCGTATGTGCCCGACATGAACGAATCCGGTGAAAGAAAATGGGGTCTGACGAGGGATGGGAAAATGATCGTTCGGGAACAGGCGGGTGGAGATCGAGTCGGTCCAGTCTATCATCCGATCGGCCTCCCGCAACTCTCTCCACCGGCGCAACTCTCCACCGGTGCCCCTCCAGCAATTCCCGCCAAGCGGGAACATGCCCCTGAAATCCCCTCGGCTCGACGCCCTGAAGGTCGAAGCCGCACCACGATTCCACCACGGTACGGCCTCTTCCGGGCGCTGGCGGGAATCGCTGGCGCCCCTCCACGGCACCGCGCGCCGGGAACACTTTCCCGCATCCCCGACCCCCGACCCCCGCACCCCCCGCACCCCCCGCACCTCCGCGACGCGGCCGGCGAGCCGCGTCCCGGCCGGTATGGGCGGGAGCTCGTTCGGGCCGCGGGTGTCGGACTCGGGGCCGAGCACCCGGTGATCCGGTCCGCCCGTCCGGCCGACTCCGCGCTCGCGCCGCCTACGCGCCGCGCCGGCCTTCCAGTCCCAGCAGGCGGTCGAGCGACCAGGCGCCGGGACCGCAGGCCACCAGGGCAAGCAGCACCACCGCCCACCACATGGCGGGATTCCACCAGTGGCTCCAGGTCGGGAATACCGCGAGCTGGATGAACAGCGTCATGCCGAACAGCCCGAGTGCGGCGAGCCGGCTCAGCAGTCCGACCACCAGCAGCACCGGCAGCACGATCTCCACGACGCCGGCCGTGACCGCGAGCGCCTTGATCATCGAGACGATCGCGGAGCCCTCGGTGTAGTCCAGCGTCGCGGGTTCACAGAGCTGCAACGCGCCCGGCCGCGGCGGGTCGGGACAGAAGAACTCGTAGAGGAACAGGTCGTACTTGTCCTTGTTGAACGCGAGGAATCCGTTCCACTTCGTCAGGCCGGACTCCCAGAACACCCTGGCGCCGGCGAGCCTGAGGGCCAGAAGGGCCAGCGGCTCCAGCCATCCGCCGACGCCAACGACCAGAGCGTGGTATGCGGATTTCATGGTTGTGATACCTCCCCCGGCATTCGGCGCCCGAACGCCGGTGTGGGCCGACTCGGCGCAGCGCATCGGCGGCGCGCCGAACCACCTGCTCCCGCTGGCCTTCAGTGCTTGAAGAGCAGTATGCGATGGTGCAACAGCGACGCGAACGTCGCCACCAGATCGAACTCCGCGTCGAGCTCGAGCGCGGCGCCGGCCGCCTCTCCGCACGGCCGTCCCGCCGCGACGCCGGCGATGAACACATGCTCGGGCGGCCCGAGATCGCGGTAGCGCATCTTCTCGCCGCTGCGCCAGACCAGCACCCGCTGCGGCGCCCGCCGCACCTCGGCGCGCTGCACCGGCTCCCCCCGGCGGAGCCGGCTCCACGCGTCGAGCACGCGGAATTCGAGCGATACCAGGCGCACCCGAGGCGCGAGCCGGCCGCTGAGGCTCATGAGCGCCCCGGCGTCGAAGGGGACACCGCCATCCCGGGCGCCACCATCCTCGGCACCGCCGGCCTCGGCGCCATCATCCTGGGCGAAGTAGACCGCCGTCCAGGCACGATCGAGCGTCGCGAACGATGCGAGCCAGTCGAGACCGTGCATGTCGCGCGTGTCCCGGAGATGTTGCGGAAAGCCTTCCCCGTACTCCACGAGGCTCGCAGTGCCCGGAGGGTGCGTCTCGACCCAGGGACGTGCCAGCGCCGGAAATCGCTCCTCGCCCACGGTCCGCTCCACCGAGGGATAGTTCGCCCGCAACGCGTCGACGCAGGTCTTGATGAAGCCGTTGCGATAGACCCGGAGCCGGGCGAGGTCGGCTCCGGTATCGCAGAAGTCGCGGAGCGCGCCCACCGTACCGGTGCGCAGGTAGCTCGCGAACGCGCTGGCGTAGGCGTCAAGCAACGGCCCGCTCCGGGCCCGCCCGCCGCCGCGAAAGCGCGGTCTGCGCCCGCCGCCGCTCCTCCATCAGCGTCTCGAACGGCGGCAGCTTGCCGTCGCGCTCCAGCAGCACCGGCCTCCGGCCGAGGCGGGCGAGGGCCGCGTCCAGGAGATCCCATACCGCTTCGCTCACCGGTGCGGCGTGGGTGTCGATCAGCAGCGACTCGCCGAGGTTGCCGTCGGCTTCGTGCCCGGCGATGTGGATCTCTCCGATCCGGTCGGCGGAGAGCGACTCGATGTACCGCGCGGCGTCGATGCCGCAGTTGCGGGCGCTCAGGTAGACGTTGTTCACGTCGAGCAGGAGGCCGCACCCGGTACGGGCGGCGACCTCGTTCAGGAAGTCGGGCTCGTCCATCTCGCTCGTGAATTGCAGGTAGCTGGTCGGGTTCTCGACGAGGATGGAGCGCCCGATCGCCTCCTGGTACCGGTCCACGCCCTCGACCAGCCGCCTCAGAGCTTCGCCGGTGCGGGGCAGCGGCAGGAGATCCGCGAACCAGACCCCGTTCGCGCCCGACCACACCGCGTGCTCCGAGACCAGCGCCGGCTCGAATGCCTCCACCAGGCGTCCGACCGCGGCCAGGTGCCGCGGGTCGGGCGGAGCCGGTCCTCCCAGCGAAGCGCCGACGCCGTGCAGGCTCACCGGGAACGCTTCCCGGACCCGTCGCAACTGCGCGAGGCGCGGCCCGCCCGCCACCATGTAGTTCTCGGTGTGGACCTCGAACCACAGGGAGGGCTCCGAGCAGGCGAGCGCGGCTTCGACGTGAGGCTGCTTGAGGCCGACCCCGGCAGCGAGGTCCCCGGCGCCGCCGGTCGGAGCCTGCCGACCCGGAGCCTGCCGACCCGGAGCCGACCGACCCGGAGCCGGTCGGCCTGGTGCCGGTTGGTCCGGAACCGGCCGACCCGGCACCGGTCGCGCGGTGGGTCCGCAACGAACGGACACGCTCTCGACGCGGGGCGGGCGGGTGCCGCCACCCGCGGCGCTCCCGCTACGTGGGCTCATTGCGCTCTGCCGGCAAGGCGCCGACGCCGGGCCGGCCGGGCCACGGGTCGCGGCCGGCCCGGCGCCGGCGGTGCCGCGCTCAGGGGTTGTTGCGGTCGAGGGCCTTCAGGGAGCCCGGCCCTTCAGGGGTGACGATGAACTCGCAGCTCCCCTTCGGAGAGTAGGTCCACGCATTGCCCTGGAAATCCACGGTGGAGGTGCCCTCGCAGCTCGTGCCCGCCCCGGCCGCGCAGTCGTTCTCGCCCGCGAGCGCGATGCCGTAGCACTTGTCCTTGCGCCCGCTCGGCGACTCGCCCTGCATCCACTGCGCGACCGCGGTCTTCACCGCCTCCGGGGCGTCGTCCGAGATCGTCAACTGTGCGTTGGGCTTCGCCGCCGCTCCGGCGCTCATCGCCGCGATCGCGGCGCCGGTCATCAATGCCTGGGCGATGCTGGCCCTGGAGAGTGTCGATTTCGTCGTCATGGCACATTCCTCCTTTCTTCGGGTTGGAGATGGAGATACTACGGTCGGGTCACTCGACAAGTGTCGGATGGAGCCGTTTCAGCTCCACGCGGGCATCGCCGGTGGTGGACCGCCGGTAGCGGCATGTCATGCGTGACCTGACACTACCGGAAAATCGGACACCGATCCTCGGCGAATGTTTCGTGGCAGCCCGGCGGCGGTGGAAGCCCATCGGCCGGCCGCCGGCTCATACCGCCTCCAGCACGCCGTCGGCCGCCCACTGCTTGAGGCAGGTGGCGGCACGGAGCGCCGCCACGTCCTCTCCGACCCGCTCGCACAGCCCCGCGCAGACCGAGCCGAAGTCGCCGCCGGCCTCGCAGCGCCGGAGCGCCCACGCCTCGTCGGGCCCGATCGATCGCCAGCGCACGAGTATGTCCTGACGCCACAGCAGCCACTCCATCGCGGGGTCGACGCGCTCCGGCGCGGGGAGCGGGTCGCCGCCGTGGACGGCCTTCCACAGGACGGGCACGTTCCATTCGAGCGCGAGCCGCCGCACCGCGGGCTTCAGGCGCGGCCGGAGCCCGGCCCACCGCTCGGCGGGGATGGCGGCGACGTCCTCCACGCCCACCACCGGGCTGTCGGCGGCGTCGAGCAGCTCGCCCCTGGCCCACTCGAACCCGGCCATCTCGGCAAGCACCGGTTGCTCCCGCCACGGTGCGGTCGCGCGAAGGAACGCGGGCAGATGGCAGCCGAACCACCGGATCGATGGATGATGCGAAGGATGCGCCTCGATGTATGCGAGCCCCAGGCGCCGGAACCCGTCGTCCCCCGCCAGGGCGTGCAGCCCCGGGTAGTCCTGGCCGAGCGCTTCCAGAAACCGCAGCCGGATCGCCTGCGCGTAGACGTTGAGGCGATCCTCGGCCGAAGCCGCGCCGGCGTCGGCCACGGCGGCCGGGAGCGCGCCCGCACCGCCCACCACCCAGGCCTGAAAGCTCCGCTGCAGCTCCCGGAGCGAGGTCATGTCCCGGCCGCTCGCGGGCACGGCGCTCCGAGCGCCGACTCCGCCAGCGCCCGCGCCCGCGCAAGCTCCTCGAGCAGCACGTCGAGGGGCGGAATGCCGTCGTCGCGCTCGATCATGGTGGAGACCGGCCCGAGGCGCGCAACGGCCTCCACGTACAGCTCCCACACCGGGTCCGGCACCGGATGGTCGTGGGTGTCGATGATGAGCGGCCCGTTGTGGCTGTGGCCGGCGAGGTGGATCTGCCGAACCCGTTCGCCCGGGACCCCGTCGAGGTATGCGAGCGGGTCGAACTCGTGATTGTGAGCACTCACATACACGTTGTTGACGTCGAGCAGGATCGAGCAGTCGGCGCGTTCCGCGACCGCCGACAGGAACTCCCACTCCGGTACGAGGGAGTCCGTGTAGGTCACGTAGCTCGACACGTTCTCGAGCAGGATCCGGCGGCCGAGGAAGTCCTGCACCCGGCCGACCCGCTCGGCCACGTGCGCCACCGCCTCCTCGGTATACGGCAGCGGCAGCAGGTCGTGCAGGTTGCGGCCGCCGACGCCGGTCCAGCACAGGTGATCGGAGACCCAGGCCGGCTCGACGCGGGCGGCGAGGCGCCTCAGTCCCGCGAGGTACTCGAGGTCGAGCGGGTCGGTGCTCCCGATGGACAGCGAGACCCCGTGCATGACCATCGGGTAGTGCTCGCGGATGCGGTCGAGGTAGTGCAGCGGCTTGCCGCCGTCGACCAGGTAGTTCTCGCTGACGATCTCGAACCAGTCGACGGCCGGCCGGCTCTCGAGCACCGCCGCGTAATGCTCGGGCCTGAGCCCCAGCCCGAAGCCGAGGAAGGGCCGTTGGGCGGGCATGTCGAGCCTCGCGGCCTCACCCGGCCGGATCGCGGTGCTCATGCCCGAGTGCGAGCCTCCAGGGGAAGGTGGACGCGGGCTCCGGCCGTGCGGCGCGGACCGGCCCCGAACATGCGCCCGCCGAACCACGGCACGGAGCGGACCCGGAGAGCGCCCGCGGCCCGGGAACGAGCCGCCCGAAGGGGAAGGATGCCGGCCTCCTCCACGGGGCCATGACATCGCGGGCAGGTTTGCTGGAGCGGGAACGCCCGAAGGGGAAGGATGCCGGCCTCCTCCACGGGGCCATGGCGTCGCGGGCAGGTTTGCTGGAGCGGGAACGCCCGAGGAGGGGGAAGGACGCCGGCCTCCTCCGCGGGAGGTGGAGGAGCGCAGGCCCACGGGTGTTCCGGACGGGCACGGAGCGGATCGGATGTGGCATATCCGGTCCGCTCCGTGCGCAGGGACTGCGGACTGCGCCTCAGCCTTCTTCCTCGACCATGCCGCCGAGCTCCTTGCACGCGGCCTCGGTGACCATGACGAACCCCTGTCCCTTGCAGGCGTTGAGGCCCTTGCATTCGCTGGTTGCCGTCTTGCAGGCGCTGTGGCCCTTGCAGGTGTTGCCGCCCACGCACTTCACTTCCGCGTCACCCGCGCTGGCCGAAACCGGCGCGAGAGCGAACATCGCCGCCGCGGCCGCGGCAAGCGTCAGGCTGGAGGTGGTCTTGACGTCCATGGAACTCTCCTTGAAACGGGTTGAAACGAGCCGACTGGATTGCGTTGGAGCCGTATCGCGGTGTGCGGTCCGGCCGGGAGCCATTGTAGAGAAGCAAGTATCACGCGGCTATCACGCGATGTTCACGATATTCATGAGAGCCCGGCCGGGTGATCCGAGGCGCCGCGCCGCGATCCGGCGCCGCAAGACCGCCGGGCACCGTGCGATCTTCCGGTTGGGCGGCCAATGACCGCGACTTTTGAATGGTCCTGCGCGGGCCGGCAGGTGGCGTGTCGGTGATTGACGTCCTGGGGTATCTTTCGCAGTGCCCGGCGATGCACCGACACTTCACGCGGAGCCCGGTACCGACACTTCACGCCAGGTCGATACCGGCGACCGAAGGAGATTCCGGCGATGGACGTCACCGAAGCCATCCGGACCAAGCGCGCGGTACGGAGGTACCGCGGCGACCCGCTGCCCGACGATGTCGTGCGCGCCATCCTGCACGCGGGCCGGCGCGCCCAGTCCGCAAAGAACGACCAGCCCTGGCACTTCCTCGCCATCCGCGATCGCGCCACCCTCGGGGCGCTTGCCGGCACCAGCTCGAACCTTGCCTACATCGCCGGCGCGGCGCTCTGCGTGGCGCTCGTCACCCCGCCCCCGTCGCGGAGGAAGACGATCCTCTTCGACACGGGGCAGGCCGCCGCCTGCATGCAGCTCGCCGCGTGGGAGCTCGGCGTGGTCTCCTGCCTCGGCACGGTGTGGGAGCCCGGGAAGGCCGGCGCTCTGCTCGGGCTTCCCGAAGACCGTCAGGTGGACCTGGTCGTGGCGTTCGGTCATCCCCTGCCCGAAGACGCCCGGCCGCGGCCGGGCCGGACGGGGGGCAGAAGGCCCCTGGACGATGTCGTGCGCTGGGAGCGGTGGTGAGTACGCGCGCATCGGTCGCGCCAGGGCGGGACCGGCGCGTATCGCGCGACGGCGCGAGACGGTAGACGCCCGATGCGCAGCCGGCCACGACTCACCCGGAGCATGGACCGTCTCCAGTCGGACCTGCGCGAGCACGGCTTCGGCACGACGAACGCCTCGGTCGAGCCCGGCCGGGCAGGGACAACACGGGGGAGCTGCGGTAGCCGTCCGAGAACAGGGAGCGCAGGATGACCGGGATCCACTACCAGTCGGCCACGGAGCTGATGTCGCGGCTCGATGCGCGCGAGGTCGGCGCGCGGGAGCTGCTCGAGCACTTTCTCGACCGTGTCGAGCGGCACAACCAGGCGATCAACGCGATCATCTGGCAGGACGTCGACCGCGCGCGGGCGGAGGCCGACGCTTCGGACCGGCGCCGCGCGGCGGGCGAAGCGACCGGTCCGCTCGACGGGCTGCCGGTGACCGTGAAGGAGAGCTTCGACCTCGCGGGGTCGCCCACCACCTGGGGCGTTCCGGAGCACCGCGACAACATCGCGGACACGGACTCGGCGGTGGTCGAGAAGTACCGCGCCGCCGGCGCCGTGGTCTTCGGCAAGACGAACGTCCCGTTCATGCTGTCGGACTGGCAGAGCTTCAACTCGATCTACGGTACCTGCAGCAATCCGTGGGACCTGGCCCGCACGCCCGGCGGCTCCTCCGGCGGGTCGGCGGCGGCGCTCGCCGCGGGGCTGACGGGGCTGGACGCCGGCTCCGATATCGGCGCCTCCATCCGCAACCCGGCGCACTACTGCGGGGTCTTCGGCCACAAGCCGACGTGGGAGGTCGTCTCGGGCCGCGGCCAGGCGTTGCCCGGCGACCACGCGCCCACCGACATCGCCGTCGTCGGCCCCCTGGCCCGGTCGGCGCCGGACCTGAAGCTGGCCCTCGGCCTCCTGGCCGGCGCCGACGGCCCCGATGCGCGGGGGTGGCGGCTGGCGCTGCCGGAGCCGCGCAAGCGGAGCCTGCGGGACTACCGCGTCGGCGTCCTGTCGAGCGACCGCCAGGCGGAGGTGGAGCAGTCGTACCAGGACGCCATCTCCGCGCTCGCACGCTGGCTGGAGCGGGAAGGCGCGAGCGTCGAGATGGGCGCGAAGCCCGGCTTCTCCACCGGCGAGGCGATGGAGGTCTACACGATGCTGCTGCGCGCCGCGACGTCCAAGCGGCTGAGCGACGAGACGATGGCGCAGTCACGCGAGGACCTGAGCCGCCTCCCGGCGGACGCGATCGCCTACCGCCGCCGGATGCTGGAGGCCCAGACCATGCCGCACCGGGACTGGCTCCGGTGGAACGACCGCCGTCACGCGCTGATGGCCGACTGGGAAGCGTGGTTCGAAACCCACGATCTGCTGCTCTGCCCCGCCGCGGCGTCGCCCGCCTTCCCGCACGACCAGGCGGGTGAACGCCATGACCGGACGATCACCGTCAACGGCAGGGACCAGCCGGTCGTCGACCAGCTCTTCTGGGCCGGCTATCCCTGCGGGTACTACCTGCCCTCGACCGTGGCGCCGATCGGGCTCGTGGACGGCCTGCCGGTCGGCATCCAGATCATCGGACGCCGGTACGACGACCTGACCTGCCTGCACATGGCGGAACTGATCGAAGAGGGGTACTACCGGTTCGCGCCGCCGCCGGGGTATTGAGTGGGCCGTGTTGGAATCGAACCAACGACCACCTGATTAAAAGTCAGATGCTCTACCGACTGAGCTAACGGCCCGGGGGAAGGGCGTCCGTGCGAACCGGAGGATCATACCCGGCGGGAAGGGGAACCGCAGCCAGGGGGGAAGCCGACTGCGGGAAGCCGGCCAGCCATTCCCGCCCGGCGGGAACAGGCCCCTGAAATCCCCTCGACTCGAAGCCCTGAAGGTCGAAGCCGAGGTACACCCATGCACAGGATCATCCGGGGCGGACGCCTGCTCGACATCGCCCGGCACGCGGCGGAGCCCGCCGACATCCTCGTCGAAGGCGACACCGTGCGAGAGATCGGGCCGCCCGGAATGGCCGCGCCCCCCGGGACCACCACGCTCGACGTCCCGGGCCGGCTGCTCATGCCGGGGCTCGTCAACGCCCACACCCACGGCCACAACAACCTCGCCAGGAGCGTCGGCGACCGCTGGACCCTGGAGCTGCTGCTCAACGCCGCGCCCTGGATCACCGGCGGCCGCACGCTCGAGGACAAGTACCTCTCCACCCTCATCGGCGCGGTGGAGATGGTGCGCAAGGGATGCACCGCGGCCTACGACCTGAGCTTCGAGTTCCCCGCCCCGACCGCGGAAGGGCTGGAGGCCGTCGGCCGGGCCTACGCCGATGCCGGAATGCGCGCGGTGGTGGCCCCGATGATGGCCGACCGCACCTTCCACCGGGCGGTCCCCGGGCTTCTGGACGCGCTGCCGCCGGCCGCGCGGCGCGAGGCGGAAGCGGTGGCGCTCGCGCCGTTCGAGACCGGCATGGCGGCCTGGGAGCGCGCGCGGTCGGCCTGGTCCTTCTCCGGCGACCGGGTGCGGCTGGCGCTCGCGCCGACCATCCCCCACCACTGCAGCGAGGCGTTCCTTCGCGCCGCGAGCCGGACGGCCCGCGAGCACGGCACGGGCCTGCACACCCACCTTGCGGAGTCCAAGGTCCAGGCCCTCGCGGGCATCCGGCTCCATGGCATGACCCAGACCGCGTGGCTCGACTCGATCGGCATGCTCGGCCCGCGCTTCACCGCCGCGCACGCGGTCTGGCTCGACCGCGACGACATGCGCCGTCTCGCCGACGCGGGCGCGGCGGTCGCCCACAACCCGGGCTCCAACGCGCGGCTGGGGAACGGCCTCGCCGCCGCCCGCGCCCTGCTCGACGCGGGCGTGCGGGTCGGGATCGGCACCGACGCCTGCACCTGCTCCGACAACCTCAACATGTTCGAGGCGATGCGGGTCGCGTCCATGGTCTCCCGGGTCCAGGAGCTCGACTACGAACGCTGGCTCGCGACCGGCGAGATCCTCGACATGGCCACCCGGGGGAGCGCCGGGGTGCTCGGGTTCGACGGCGACATCGGCGCGGTCGAGCCCGGACGCAAGGCCGACATCGTGTTCCTCGACCTCGGCCACGTGCACTACGTCCCGCTCAACGACCCCGTCAACCAGATCGTGCATGGCGAGGACGGCACCGGGGTCGAGTCGGTCATGATCGGCGGCCGGATGGTGCTCGAAGGCCGGCGCATGACGACGGTGGACGAGGCGAAGCTCGCCCGGGATGCGCAAGCGGCGGCGGAGCGGCTCGCCGCGGTCAACGCCGGCACCAGGGCGATGATGGAACGGCTCGAAGCCGCCGTCGGCCGCTACGGGGTGGAGTGGTCGCGGGAGGACTACCACATCGAGCGCCACGCCCGCTGCACGATTTAGGACGGTGAGCGACACAGGGTTGCGAACCGCGCCCGGAAAGGGCTCCGTCCTTGCGGGATGGTGCGCTCGACATGCGGCAAGACAATTCTCGTCAGTGCCCCTGGCGCTCAACCTTCAACCTTCAATCTTCAACGCACCCTCAACCTTGCGGGACGGCATCCACCATGACCCTGCGGCGCGAAGACCTCGACGACGGCATCACCGTCCTCACCATCGACCGGCCGGAGGCGCGCAACGCGCTCTCGCCGGAGGCACGCGGCCTGTTCGCCGAGCACTGCACCTCGATGGCGGAGGACGACACGGTCCGCGCGGTGGTGGTCACCGGCGCCGGCGACCACTTCTGCGCCGGCGGCGACGTGAAGACGATGGGGGCCCACGATGCGGCCGCGGTGCGGGAACGCCTCGCGCAGATGGCCCGCGTCGCCGAGATCGTCATCACCTTCCCGAAGCCCCTGGTCACGGCGGTACGGGGGCACGCGGCGGGGGCGGGCGCGAGCATCGCCTGCCTCGCCGACCTCGTGGTCGCCGACGACACCGCGAAATTCACGGTGTCGTTCCTGAACGTCGGGCTCGTGCCGGACTGGGGCCTGACCTACACGCTCCCGCGGCGCATCGGATGGGCCGCCGCCCGCCGGCTCGCGCTCACCAGGGAGCGGGTGGATGCGGTGGAGGCGCATCGGCTCGGCCTCGTCGATGTGCTCGCGGGCGAGCGCGGCGTGATGGAGGTGGCGCTGGAGCAGGCGCGCCGGCTCGCGGCATCGGCGCTCGGCGGCTACGCCGCGATCAAGGCGCTCACCGAGGACCGCGAGGCGCTGCGGGCGGCGCTCGCCCGGGAGGCCGAGACCCAGATCGAACGCGCCGCCACGCGGGAGCACGCGGAAGGCGTCGCCGCGTTCAGGGAGAAGCGCCGGCCCGACTACGTGCGCCGGGGCTGACGCGGGAATCAGGGACTCGGAATCCGGAGGCTCGAGCCCCGGCTACGCGCAACGAGGCTGACGCAGTTCGAGGAGCTGCCCGGCGCGCCGCCCCGGGGCCCGGCTACGCGCACCGGGGCCGACGCCGCCCACGCGAATGAGGGCGGGATGCTCCCGAGCCCCGACTACGCGCACCGGGGCTGACGCCGCTCACGCGAATGAGGGCGGGATGCTCCCGAGCCCCGGCCACGTGCGCCGGGGCTGACGCCCGAGGGCTCCCGGCCGGGTCGCCCCGGCCCGATGCGCCGTAATCATCGATCGCGCTCGAAGGCCAGCGCGCCGCCGTGCTATTTTCCGCGCTGTCGGTCGCGGTCCCTCGTCCCCCGAAACATCGCCAGGAGCTCGTGATGTCCATCGCCGCCCAACGCATGAGCCGCATCAAGGCGTCCCCTTCCATCGTCATCTCCACGAAGGCGATGGAGATGGCCCGAGCCGGCCGCGACGTCATCGCCCTGTCCGCGGGCGAACCGGACTTCGACACCCCGGACCACATCAAGATCGCGGCGATGCGCGCCATCATCGAGGGGAAGACGAAGTACCCGCCGATCACCGGCGTCCCCGAGCTCCGCGAGGCGATCTGCCGCAAGCTCGAGCGCGAGAACGGACTGCGCTACGCCCCCGACGAGGTGCTGGTGTGCAACGGGGGCAAGCAGGTCATCTGCAACGCGTTCTCCGCGACGCTGGACCCGGACGACGAGGTCGTCATCCCCGCCCCGTTCTGGGTGAGCTATCCGGACATGGTGCTGCTCGCGGGCGGAACGCCGGTGGTGGTCGCGACCACGGGCGCGAACGAGTTCCGGCTCACGCCCGAACAGCTCGAAGGCGCGATCACCGGGAAGACGAAGTGGCTGATCCTCAACAGCCCGGGCAACCCGTCCGGTGCGGTCTACTCGGGGAAGGACCTGAAGGGACTCGCCGAGGTGCTGCGCCGGCACCCGCACGTGTGGGTGCTCACCGACGACATCTACGAGCACATCACCTACGGCGAAGAGCCGTTCGCGACGATGGCGCAGGTGGCGCCGGACCTGCACGGACGCACGCTGACCATGAACGGGCTCTCGAAGGCGTACTGCATGACCGGCTGGCGCATCGGCTACGGCGCGGGGCCGAAGGCGCTCATCGCGGCGATGTCGAAGCTCCAGTCGCAGACCACGAGCGGGGCGTCCAGCATCGGCCAGTGGGCGGGGGTCGAGGCTCTCGACGGCGATCAGACGTTCATCCGGGCCAACGTCGCGGTCTTCGAGGAGCGCCGCGACCTGGGGGTCTCGATCCTCAACCAGGCGAAGGGGCTCTCCTGCAGCTCGCCGAACGGCGCGTTCTACCTCTACGTGGACTGCCGGGAGACCCTCGGAAAGCGGACCCCGGACGGCGCCGTCATCGAGAACGACGGCGACTTCGCGAAGTACCTCCTCGAGACCGAGGAGGTCGCGGTGGTGCACGGCGAGGCGTTCGGCCTCTCGCCCTACTTCCGCCTCTCCTACGCGCTCGCGACGGACCGGCTGGAGGAAGCCTGCGTGCGCATCCAGCGCGCCTGCGCGTCGCTCTCCGGCTGAGCCGCGCCGCGCGATGGCGAGGCGTCGGCCCGCGCTGCGGGGCGCGCCGTCAGGAACGGGCCGCGACGACGGTGATCTCGACGAGGGTGCCGGGAGCAAGGTCAGCCTGCACGCAGGCGCGCTGGGGCCAGTTCGCGGCCTCGCCGATCCACTCGCACCACACGGCGTCCATCTCCGCCTTGTTCGCGATGTCGGTAAGGTAGACCGTCGCGGAGAGGAGTCGGGTGCGGTCGGCGCCGGCCCCGGCGAGGTTCGCCGAAATCTGCGCGAGGCTTGCGCGGGTCTGCTCGGCCACCGAGGCCCCGGGCGCCGTAGCTACCGTGAACACGAGGTCGCGCCAGGCCGTCGCGCGACTTCGCCCCCTGGCGTCTCCCTGCCAGCGTTCGATATCGGTCATCCGTCCCTCCGCAGCTCGGCCGGACCCCGAGCGTACCAGCCACGCCACGTCCGGCGTGCACCCGACGCACTTTTAGTGCTTGGCGGTGTCGCTCTTCACTGTTTGATGGAATGATGGAAAAATTCATAAAATCAGTGTTTTATGGATCTTTCCGAGCGGTCCCGGCGGCGAGGCTTCCTTGTGCAATCGCCGCCGCGGCCGCTTCCTATTTCGACCCCCGGCCGCGCGGCCCCGACAAGGAGCCGCCACATGGCCAGGACCCGGTCCCATCCATCCTTCGCCCGCCGCATCGCGGCGGCACGGCCCCGCAAGGAGAAGTACTCGATCTGGGACAACCAGATCTCCGGGCTGGGCGTGTGCATCTACCCGACCGGCGCCTGGTCGTTCTTCCTGCGCCGCCAGCTCCCCAACGGCCGGGTGCGCTCGGTCACGCTCGGCAAGGCCGACCGGATGAGCCTGCCCGAGGCGCGCCTGGAGGCGCGGCGCACGCTCGTTACCCTGTACGACACGCCGGAGAAGGCGAGCGGTCCGAGATATCCCGACCGCCCGATGGACCTCTTTGCCGAGGAGTTCTTCGAGCGCCATGCCCGCTACTGGAAGCCGGCGACGCTGGAGACCAACCGGCGTATCGTGCGCGAGCAAGTCCTACCCGCCTTCGGGCACATGACGGTGGACGTCATCGCCGTCGATCATGTCTGCGACTGGTCCGCCTCCATGGCGGTTCGCCCCGGCGTGGCCAATCGCTCCATGCCGGTGCTCTCGGTGATGATGCGCATGGCCGAGTTGTGGGGCTACCGGGTCCACAACACCAACCCCTGCAGGAAGACCCGGCGCTACAAGACGCCACCCAAGGAGCGCTACCTCACGCCCGAGGAGCTTGCCCGGCTCAACGCGGTGCTCGCCCGCGACGAGTTCTACTGTTCCCACATCGTTGCCATCGTCCGCCTGCTGCTGCTGACCGGCTGCCGCTTCGGCGAGACCGCCTCGCTCGAATGGGGCTGGATCAAGGGACAGCGCATCCTGCTTCCCGATTCGAAGTCGGGGCCGCGCACGGTCTGGCTGTCGAGCGTCGCCCGCGCTACAGCGACGATTGTCTGTATCTGTTCCCGGCCCGCCCGCCGACGCGGCCCATCGACAACGTCACCTTCTACTGGGACCGTATCCGCCGCGAGGCCGGGCTGTTCGACGTGCGCCTGCATGACTGCCGGCACACTTGGGCCTACTCGGTCGCGGCGATGAACGGCGTGGACATGGTGACCGTCGCGAAGCTGCTCGGCCATGCTCTGGTCGAGACCACGGAGCGCTACACCCACCTGTCCGAGCAGTCGGTCGCCGATGTCGCCGACCGGGTATCGGGGCGCATCCAGGCGGCGCTGGCCGGGAGCGGGAGGGAGCGGGAGGGAGGGGCCGGCCATGCCCACGGTTGACCTCATCGCGCGCCTGGCCCGCGACAGCAAGGCCGGAACCAGGGACACGATTCTGTTCGACAGGGCGTTTCCGGGCTTCGGGCTGCGCTTTCACCCGTCGGGCCGCAAGGTCTGGATCCTCCAGGCCCGTATCGAGGGCCGGACCCGGCGCATGGCGCTCGCCCGCCACGGAGAGATGGACTTGGCCGAGGCGCCGCGCCCGCGGGATGCTGGAGCGCATCCGCGTCGACGGGAACCCCGCCGACGACACGCAGCGGGTCAGGACCGCGCCCACGGTAAAGGACTTGGCCGCGGAGTACCTGCGCCAGTGCGACCGCTCCTGGAAGCCCTCGGGCCGCGAGACGGTGCGTACCTATCTCAGGGCGCGCATCCTGCCCGCCTTCGCCGCGATGCCCGTGGAGCGCGTCGGCCCCGAGGACGTGGCCGCGTGGTTCGACGCGACCAGCCGGGACAAGCCCGGCACGGCCAACCGCGCCTTCGAGATCCTGCGCTCGATGATGTTCCGCGCCGAGGAATGGGGCTGGCGCGAGCGCGGCACCAAACCCTGCCTCGGCATCTGCAAGAACCCGCGCAACAACGTCGCCCGCTTCCTTGATGCCGACGAGCTCGAACGGCTCGGCCGTGCGCTCGACGCCTGCTCGAACCGCTGGCCCGAGGCGGTTGCTGCTATCCGGCTGCTGGCGCTCACCGGATGCCGCCGCGGCGAGGTGCTCGATCTGCGCTGGCGGAACGTCGCCGGCGATGCGCTGAAGCTCGAAGACTCCAAGGTGGGGCCGCGCACCGTGCCGCTCGGCAAGGCCGCGCGGGCGCACATCGACACGCTGCCCGGCGCGCGCGACCCGGACACGTTCCTGTTCGAGCGCCTGGCCGAAGGCGGGAGCGTCCACAGCCTCGCCGAGTGCTGGCGCGCGGCGCGGGAGCGGGCGAAGCTCGGCAGGTTGCGCCTGCACGACCTGCGCCACACCGTAGCGAGCCACGCCGTCATGTCCGGCGAGAACCTGCCCCAGGTCGGCAAGCTGCTCGGCCATCGGCGCCACCGCACGACGGCGGGCTACGCCCATCTGGCCGACGGCCACCTCGTCGAGGCCGCCGAGCGCGTCGGCGCCCTCATCGCCGAGGCTATGGCCGGACATGTCGCCTCTGCCTTCCCTAGAATTTCAGCGTCAAGTCGCTTATGCTAATGGTCACCCTGATACCGGAATCCGTCGAGGGAGAAGCTCATGACCATGGAGACTGCGGCGCTCGTAGAGAACTTCAGAAAAGTGGTCGAACTCTCCGGGATATGCGTGTCCTCCGACGACGTTACCGCCGAATCTCTTCCCGCCCCGCACCGTTCGCCCACCCAATTGCCTGCGGGAAGAATGGCTGTGTATGTCTTCTGCCATCAAGGGCGCACATTGAAGGTGGGAAAGGCCGGTCCAAATAGCAACGCACGCTATACCAGCCAGCACTACAGTCCCCATGCCGCCCAGAGCACCCTCGCCGCGTCATTGCTTTGTCGAGGAGACGAGATCGGCGTTAGAGGACTCACCCAAGCGAATGTCGGAGACTGGATCAGAGCCAATACTGACCGGCACAATTTCCTTCTCGACAGCGACCGACCGATCCGTCTTCTTACCCTCCTCGAAGCGTTTCTTCAGTGCAGGCTCGACCCTGCATTCGAGGGCTTCGGCAGTCAGCGATGATGCAGTTCTTAAGAGCGAGCGTGCGAACGTCAATCTTATCGGCCGTGCAGTGACGCCGAGGGTACGAAGTGCATGGAACTCCCCGAGGCTGTAAGAGCCGAGCGACGAACTCTCCATGATCGCGCCGTCGGGAAGCGGCTCGCCTTGCCTGACTCGCGGCTGTCGCTGCGGCAAGCCGCTTCCCGACGGCTTCACCCAACCCCGGCAAAGAACGATTTGTAATGCCGGAGGCGCTTCCTATAATGACCAACGGAAGCCGCGCAACGGGTCCTGAACCGTTCCATCACAAGCGCGGCGAGCAGCGTCGTTCAGGTGCCGCTTGAGCTAAGCCTTTGGAATGGAACGGCTATCTGGCTTGGGACCGTAGGATTGTGGGCAATCGGGCTTTTACGCCCTGCGGCGGTTTGTGCGTCACACCCGACGCACCGATAAAGCCTAGGGCCTGTTAACACTATATGGATTTGAGCGCATCGACGATGAGCGCAAAGGAGATGAAGAAGCTGAAGACCACATCGAGCTTGTCGAAGCGGGTGAACACCCGCCTGAATCGCTTCAGCCGCCGGAACAAACGCTCGACCTCGTTGCGCCTCTTGTACAGCTCCCGGTCATACTCCCATGGCGAAACCCGATTCGCCTTCGGCGGCACCACCGGCTCAAGCCCCAACTCCGCGACCAGCGCGCGGGTCTCGTCGCCCTCGTAGGCCTTGTCCATCACCAGAGAGCGCGCCGATTCCGGCAGCGCCGTGCGGGCCAGCAGCTCCCGTCCTTGCGGCGCATCCCCCGCCTCGCCCCCGGACAGCGAAAACCCTACTGCGCTTCGGTCATCCGCGGCAACCAGATGAAGCTTGGTGGTCCAGCCCCCGCGCGACTTCCCGATGGCCTGGGGACCGTTTTTTTCTCCGCCCCCGTCCCGTCCGGATGCACCTTGACCGCCGTGCTGTCGAGCGACAGCACCTCCACCTTCACCCGAATGATGCCCTGGCGCTGCAGCTCCCCAAACACCCGGTCCAGCACCCCGCTCTTCGCCCAGCGGTTCATCCGCGTGTAGATGGTGTGCCAGTTGCCGAAATGGGCCGGCAGCCCGCGCCACTTGCAGCCTTGCTCGGCCACATACAGGATGGCGTTGAGCACCGCCAGATGAGTGAGCGAGACATTGCCCCGTTGGCGCGGAAACACATGCGCGATGCGCTCGTAGTGCGCTTGCGTGAGCTCCATAGCTCTGGAATCCTCTTCATCGACCGTAGGTCCAGAGTCTATCAGAAATTGCGTTAACAGGCCCTAGGACAAGACTGCATAGTGGACGGGGATTTCCCGTGATATGTACTTTCGAAGGCCCGATGTCATCCCGATCACGGACAAGTCACCAGAGCATGAGGAGAGATCCATGAAGATCGGAAGTACGTTGCGGTTGCCCGTTGCGGCCAGTTTGGTGTTGCTCGCCGCCTGCGGCGGCGGGGGGGCGGGGGGGATCAAGAATAATCCGGTCCTGAATACGACCCTGGACAAGGCTTCGGCGATCGCGCTGACAAGCGCGCAGGCGGCTCGGGAAACGGTTACTGTTAGGGCAACGAGGATAAAGAGTCTTTTGTCGCGATTCTTGGATGACGACATTGGTAGGAGCGGTAACTTGTTCGCCTCGGCCATGTATGGAAAATATGATGGTAATATTCCATTTGTGGCTCCCCTGTGGCGTAACGAATATGGAGAGGGCGAGTGGGAAGTCTCGATTTCTCCGAATCGCAGGCTTGGCTACGGCTTCGAGTGGTGGCCAGTCGATTCGTCCGAGTTGGATGATTTCAGCAACAGTCTGGCAGCGGACGGTTCCTCAGTGCTCACCAAGCACGGCATCACGACGCAAGGACTCAAGATCAGCCTGGATAGTGAGAGTGATCGTGACTATGGCATCCGCAGCGGTGAAAACGTTGTGATGGCTCTCGAAGAATTCAAAATCATCGGTGATAGGGAAGTGGACAGAGAGTATGGTGCCTTCATGGAACATAGCGCCTTCTTTATCACGGGCACCTCCAACTTATCTTTTGATAATCCCATGCGCTTATACGAAGCTACCGTTGACTGTAGCGCTTGCGACGGCTGGTACGGCAACGCCTGGGGGCTCCCGACCGGTTCCAGGCCCAATGCCACGGCGACCTGGCGGGGACTCATGGTCGGCTCTCCGCAAGCCGGCCCTGCCGGGGGCAACATCCTGCAGGGTGACGCGACGTTGACCTTCGACATCGCCGACAACTCGCTCGACGCGAAGTTTACCGGCATCCGGGACCTCGACCGGAAGGCGGCGCATTCCACCACCAGCGTTCGGTTCGACGACGTGCCCGTCGCCGGCGGGGGCACGTTCACCACAGGCAGCACCGGAAACCTGATCTCGGGCGGGCTCTACGGCCCTGGCCATGCGGAGACGGCTGGCATATTCGAGAAATCCGGGATTGTCGGCGCGTTCGGCGCCAGGAAGCAGTGAGCTCGGTCGGACAGATGGGGCTTGGCCGCTCGGGAGCGCGGTCCCGGGGGCGGCTCGCACGGACGTGCGCCGCCCCTCGAAGATCTCCCCCGTTCCGGCCGTCGAATGACTCCGAAGATTTCTCGATCCACACGTTCCGGCCGGACGTGATCCGGCAGCTTCCGCACACCCGTCGCGCGCATTCGGCGATTGCCTTTCGCGCCTGGTTCGGGCATATCGAAGGTTGCGGACGATTCTTCGGAAACCTTGATGATCGGTTTCGATGTGAACGGACTCACCGGCGGACGACTCTTCGATCAAGCCCTCATGCCCGGCATCGACGCGACCGGACTCACCAGCGGACAACTTTTCGGATACCCATCGTGGCCGACACTGCTGCACAGGAATTCACCCGGGGCCTGAACGGAAAGCTCGGGTTCGAGCTCGTCGAATGGCGCGAGGGCTTTGCCCGCGTCACGGTGGACCTCGACGAGCGCCACGAGAACCGCCAGGGCGGCATTCACGGCGGGGTCACCGCCGCCCTGATCGACGCCGCGACCGGCTTCTGCGGCATCTACGACCCCGACCCGGAGAAACGCCGCGGCAACGTCACGGTGTCGCTGAACGTGAGCTACACCGGCCGGCCGAAGGGCACGAGGCTGAGCTGCGCCGCGGAGGTGCTCCGTGCCGGCCGGCGCTTCTACTTCGCCTCGGCCCGCGTGCACGACGACACTGGCGCCCTCATCGCCAGTGGAGAGGCGGTGTACGCCTACGTCGACCGCGGCGCGCAACAGCGCCCGGCGGCGTCCTGACCTCGCCCCGTCTCGCGCCCGGAGCCGGTGGTTCAGCAGGCGGCCGGCCAGGTCGTCCTCATCTCGCCCCGCCTCGCGCCCGGAGCCGGTCCTTCCCCGCATCCGTGACCGGCTGGCGCGCTCACTCGGCACGATGCGCCGCAAAGTCGACGGATTCCCGCCTTCGCGGGCATCCGGAGCCGCCGGCCAGCAGCCGGTACGCCCGCGTGTCCGACGGCGACGCGAGGAACGCGTCGAGGTCGGCCGGGGTGTCGATGTCGAGTCCGATGCCGGTACGTTCGACCACGGTCGGCTCGACCCCGATGGCCCGCGCGGCGGCAAGGTGCGGATGGAAGCTGTCGTCGCCGAACCGGAACGGGAACACGTCCGGCGGCGAGCACAGCACCGCGTTCGAGCCGCGGTGGTCGCGCGACGGAGCGATGGTGACGGCCGGGGCGGCGGCATGGGCATGGGCCGCGATGACGGCCTCGATCTCCTCCGAGGTCACCCGGGGGATGTCTCCGGGAACCTGCAGCAGCGTCCCCGCGCCCCGCGCCGCGATCGCCGCCGCCGCGAGCTCGACCGCCGCGGTGTGGCCGCGGTTCTCCGGCTCGACCAGGCACTCGGCGCCGTAGCGCCCGGCGATCGCGATCGCTTCCGCGTCGCGGGTGACCAGCACGATGCCGGCGAGCGAGGCCGCGCCCGCGAGCGCCTCGAGCACGTCTTCGAGCATGGCCCGGAACAGCGCGGTGCGCGCCGGCTGGTCGAGGACACCGGCCAGACGCTGCTTCGCCCCGCGCAGGTTCTTCACGGGAACGACGGCATGGACATCCGCGACCGGCATCGTCGTCTCTCCCCTCGTCTCTCCCCTCGGTCCCGCGGCTCGGGTCAGCCGGACGCGCGACTCCGCCCCGCACGGCCCGGCGGCGGCTCGCGGTCACGGCCGGATACGCAGCGGGCCGGTGGCGGTGCGGTTCACGACGGGGCGGCGAGGGCACCCCACGCATTCACCCGCCCGATCCGCAGCGCGATGACCGGCAGCGGCTCGAGCCGCATCGCGCGGTACTGCGGATACCGCTCCCGCAACGCGGCCTGCGCGCGGTCATGCTCGCCGCCGGCGTCCAGGATCTCGGCCCGGCCGCGCAGCATCACCCACGCGAGCCGGGACCAGTCGTCATCGTAGCGGTCCACGACGACCGCCACGTTCGGGTTCTCCTCGATGTTGCGCAGCCGCTTCATCGCGCGAGCGCCCGCGCGCTTGGGCTTCTCGTCGATGGTCACGTAGAGGGTGTCGTCGAGCAGCGCATGGCACACCGGCACCACGTGGGGGGCGCCTTCCGCGTCCGCGGTCGCGAGCCGGGCGACGGGCATCGACTCGACGAACCGCCGCGCCGCGCCGCTCAACATGGAGTCACCGGCGAGGCCTCGCCGCGAATCGACACGCCGCCTGTCTGCGGTGCGCCACAAACTCCTGCACCGTCAGTCCGACATCGCGCGCGATACGGCGCAACAGAATCGGAGACACGTCGCGCCCGCCATGCACCGGCACCGTCGTCGCCCGGCCGTCCGGATGGCGAAAGCGCTTGTGCGAACCGCGCTGACGAACCTCCTCGAGTCCGAGCGCCTCGAGCACGGCCACGACCTCTCGGGGCTTGAGGACCGGAACGGAAGGCACCCGGCTTCAGGCCACCACGACGACCTGCGTGCCGACGAACTCGCCCGCCATCGCGGGTGCCCCGTCGTCGAGGATCATGGCGATGACTTCCTTGAGATTGTCATTGAGCTCCTCGAGCGTCTCGCCCTGACTGTGCGCGCCGGGAAAGCCCGGAACGTAGCCGACATAGAGCCCCGTGTCCGGGCAGCGTTCGACAACGGCGGTGTAGCTCTGCATTGGCGAAAGCCCAATCCTCGGTTGTGCGAGGCCATTCTAGCGGGGTATCCGATCGCGACAACAGAATCCTTGGCGCCCTCGCCTGGAAGCTTTTCCGACATCCCCGAGAATATCGGCGGCGATGCCGTCGGAGACGCGGGTCGCGGGCCGGCTCCACGCCCGTGTCGGAAGCGAGCACCACACGCCAGCCATTCCCGCCTGGCGGGGACATGCTCCTGAAATCCCTCCAGCACGGCAGAGGAGACGCAGGGCGCGAGCGCGCCAGTCGGGCACATGCTCCTGAAATCCCCTCGATCGGACGCCCCGAGGGGCGAAATCGCGCCGGAATCCCACCCCGGTACGGCCTCTTCCGGGCGCTGGCGGGAATCGCTGGCGCCATGCCGGGCCGCCGTGCCCGGCGTGGGGTGGGCCTTCCGGGTGTCCTTGACCGTCACCAGTCCGCACCGGGCGCCATGCCGGGCTGCCGCACTCGGCGGGGGACCCGCCTGCGCCGGAACGGCTCCCGCAGCTCCGCGAGCGACGCCACCGCCGTCACCCCATCGGGCATCGAGTCCGCCCGTTCCTCCGGGACCAGCGCGAACACCTGCATGCCGGCCGCCACCCCGGCGGCGATGCCGTAGTCGCTGTCCTCGACCACCGCGCACCGCTCGGGCGGGACGCCGAGCAGGCGCGCCGCGTGCAGGAAGAGCCCGGGGTCCGGCTTCCATACGCCGACTTCGTAGGCGCTGACGATGCGCCCGGCGAAGTGCTCCAGCAGGCCGGCGACGCGGAGCGTCACCTCCATCTTCGAGCGCGGGCCGTTCGAGGCGACGCAGTACGGCAGGTCGAGGGACTCCACCAGCGCCGCCGCGCCGTCCATCGGCTCGAGCCGGGTCTCGAACTGCGCCGCCATGTGGGAGCGAAGCTCGGCTTCGAAGCCGTCGGGCAGCCTGCACCTCCCCCGCGCCTCGATGTCGCGCAGGTTGTCGGCCATCCGCGCTCCGGTGAACCGCTCCACCGCCTCCTCGAGCTCGAACCGGGCGCCATGCCGGGCCGCGAGCTCGACGATGCACTCGGCCGCCACCCGCTCGCTGTCCACGAGCACGCCGTCGCAGTCGAACAGCACCGCGTCGATGCGCCGCTCGGGCCGCGGCCGAACGCCGCCGCGCGCGCCTCTCGCAGCCGGCAGGCGCTCACGCATCACGTTGCGGCACGGTTTCGGTGTACTTCAGGCAGATGACGCGGAGACACGAGGCGAGGTTCTTGTCGTTGGCGACGAGGCACTGGTCGTGGATGGTCTCGATCAGCACCGGCATGTCCATGCCGAGCTCCCGGCCCATGTCGTCGAGCACGTGCCAGAAGGCCGCCTCGAGCCGGATGGTGGTGCTGTGGCCGTGGATTCGGAAGCCGCGCTTCTGGGGAGCGAACTCGCTGATCTGCTCCGTCGTGCAGGCATGGAACATGTGTCCGAGCACGCTTGGAGGCTCGACGTAGATCGACATGAACCCTCCCGCCGCGTTCCGGCGCCGCCCGGCGGTTGCGTTTGCAATCGTTTGCAATAAATACCACCACGCACCCGCCCGGCGGGCATACTAGGGCCTGTTAACACTATATGGATTTGAGCGCATCGACGATGAGCGCAAAGGAGATGAAGAAGCTGAAGACCACATCGAGCTTGTCGAAGCGGGTGAACACCCGCCTGAATCGCTTCAGCCGCCGGAACAAACGCTCGACCTCGTTGCGCCTCTTGTACAGCTCCCGGTCATACTCCCATGGCGAAAC
The DNA here is from genome assembly GCA_965202735.1 of Gammaproteobacteria bacterium. Lineage (GTDB taxonomy): Bacteria > Pseudomonadota > Gammaproteobacteria > HK1 > HK1 > HK1. The sequence continues at coordinate 2,720,579 of OZ241844.1, read as the reverse complement.
CCGATTCGCCTTCGGCGGCACCACCGGCTCAAGCCCCAACTCCGCGACCAGCGCGCGGGTCTCGTCGCCCTCGTAGGCCTTGTCCATCACCAGAGAGCGCGCCGATTCCGGCAGCGCCGTGCGGGCCAGCAGCTCCCGTCCTTGCGGCGCATCCCCCGCCTCGCCCCCGGACAGCGAAAACCCTACTGCGCTTCGGTCATCCGCGGCAACCAGATGAAGCTTGGTGGTCCAGCCCCCGCGCGACTTCCCGATGGCCTGGGGACCGTTTTTTTCTCCGCCCCCGTCCCGTCCGGATGCACCTTGACCGCCGTGCTGTCGAGCGACAGCACCTCCACCTTCACCCGAATGATGCCCTGGCGCTGCAGCTCCCCAAACACCCGGTCCAGCACCCCGCTCTTCGCCCAGCGGTTCATCCGCGTGTAGATGGTGTGCCAGTTGCCGAAATGGGCCGGCAGCCCGCGCCACTTGCAGCCTTGCTCGGCCACATACAGGATGGCGTTGAGCACCGCCAGATGAGTGAGCGAGACATTGCCCCGTTGGCGCGGAAACACATGCGCGATGCGCTCGTAGTGCGCTTGCGTGAGCTCCATAGCTCTGGAATCCTCTTCATCGACCGTAGGTCCAGAGTCTATCAGAAATTGCGTTAACAGGCCCTAATACAGGTTCATCGCTCCCGAACCGCTGTGGGTATGCGCGGTAGTGGCTCAGTTTGATTCCGGGACCGTCATGCCGCGCAGAGGAAGAAGGTCAAACTGACCCACTACCGTATGCGCACAGCGATTCCCGCCAACGCCCGGAGAGTCCGTACCGTGGCGGGATTCCGGCGCGATTTCGACCACCAGGCGGCCCAGTCATTCCCGTCAGCGTCCCGAGGGCCGCGGGCGGCGCGTTCAGGAGGCCCGGACCGTGGAATTCTTCCGCCGGACGCTCGACCCGGTGATCGCGCTCGCCGCCATCGCCCTCCTCGACATCTTCCTGTTCGTGCAGCTCGGCGCGTGGACGGTCGGTGGCGGCGAGACGATGATGACGGGCCTCATCGCCGAGCTCTTCATGGGCGACGAGATCCGCCGGATCCCCTTCTGGCAGCTCGTGTTCGAGCCGGACGCCGGCTACTGGAAGATCTACATCAGCCTCGGGATGCTGTTCGGCGCGGTCGTCGGTGCGGTGATGAGCGGCGAGTTCTTCATCCGCTACCCGCGGCGGCTGTCGGAGTGGATCATGATCACCATCGGCGGGCTGCTGATGGGCATCGGCATCCGCCTCGCCTTCGTGTGCAACGTGAGCACGTTCTTCGGGCTGACGCCGGAGCTCAACATGGGCGGCTACCTCGCGATCAGCGGCATCATCGCCGGCGCCTGGGTCGGCTCCCTCATCTACAGGCGGATCCTGGGGGTATGACGTGCCTGCTCGCCAGGGGATCCCCGACAGCGCACACGCCTCCCCGATCCGCAGGCGGATTCCGGGCGGGGCATATGGCCCTTCCCGCCGCGCATCCGGGCACGCACACGCCTCCCCGGTCCACGAGCGAGTTCCGGGGGGTGTGACGTGAGCATCGCCCGCAACCGCGCAGGATCATCCCCGTGGATTCGGGGACGAGCGAGCTCCGGAGGGGTGTGACGTGAGCATCGCCCGCAACCGCGCAGGATCATCCCCATGGAATCGGGGACGAGCGAGTTCCGGGGGGTGTGACGTGAGCATCGTCCGCAACCGCGCAGGATCATCCCCGTGGATTCGGGGACGAGCGAGTTCCGGGGGGATGTGACGTGAGCATCGCCGGCGAGTGCATCCTGGCCTTCGTGTTCGGCACCGTCGTCGGGCTCCTCGTGCAGCGCTCGCGGTTCTGCAACACCGCGGCGCTGCGCGACGCGATGTTGTTCAGGACCTATCGCAACACCAAGGCCCTGCTGGTCGCGATGATGATCCTCACCCTGGGGTTCACCGGGTTCATCACCATCGGCGAAGGCAATCCCATGCGGTTCGACGTGGGCCTCAACCAGATCATCGGGCTGTTCCTGTTCGGGATCGGGATGGTGCTGGCGGGCGCCTGCACGGTATCGACCTGGGTCAAGGCGGGCGAGGGCAACATCGGCGCGGTGTGGGCGCTCGTCTACACGTTCGCCGGCATGTTCCTCTTCTCCCTGCTGTGGTCGTTCCTCTACTGGCCACCGGCGCCGTCCGCGATGACCGGCGACCCGGCGCTGCATTCACTCCAGCTCGGGTTCTCCAACGCCGCCACCCTGCAGGAGAAGACCGGCATTCCGGCGATCCTGTTCGGGCTGGTCCAGTTCGCGGTGCTGCTCGCGATCTACCGCTCCATCCTGCGCAGGGAGCGCTCCGGGGCCGACAGGGCCGACAGGGCCACTTCGACCACCGGGGCCACCAGGGTCGCCGGGACCACCGGGATCACCGGGGTCGCCGGGATCACCGGGGCCCCGAGGGCCGACTGAACACCGGCCATCGCCGCCGGCCGGGAGACGCATCCACGGGAGCGGTTCGGAGAGACGAAGCCACGGGAGGAACACCGCTCGCCGGGGGGAGGCCGGTCACCCTCTACACCGGCAACGCCGGCCATTGCCGCCGGCCGGGAGACGCATCCATGGGACTGTTCGGAAAGAGGAAGCCAAGGGAGGAACGCCGCTCGCCGGGGGAGGAGGTCGCCCTCGACACCGGGGAGGTGGTCGTCGCGGCGTCGGTCGTGGACTGCATCGGAGACAACTGCCCCCGGCCCCAGATCCTCACCCGCAACGCCCTCGCCGGCGCGGCCGCCGGCGAGATCATCGAGGTGCAGGTCGACAACCCGACATCAATGGAAGCGCTTCCTCCCATCATCGAGGAGAACGGCGGCGCCCATCTCGGCACCTTCCGCCAGGCGCGCCACTGGCGGGTGCTGGCGAGGAAGCGCTGAGCCCGGGCCGGCCGGGTCCCGGCAGCCGCCGCCATGCGCGTCCGGAAACAGTTGCAGCTCACCGTGTTCGCCGCGGCGATCGCGATCGTGTCGGTCGCGTCCATCGTCCACATCGCGACCCAGCCGCTCGACGAGCGGGCGCGGACCCGGCAGGGCACGCCGTTCTTCACGCCGCCGGTGCTCAACCCCGACACCGGCGAGGCGATCGAGCTGGACACGCTGGTCGAGCACTACAAGTCCGGGGGCTGAGATGGATTTCGAAACGATCGCGGCGCTCGTCGCGTTCCTTGTGGCGATGTACGCCATGTACATCAGCTTCACCAGGGACGACAGGGACGATTCGGGATGACGCGCCTGTGGATGGTGGGCTTCTGCCTTCTCGTGCTGGCCGGCACCCTCGGGGTCTATGCCGCGCTCTTTCCCCATGCGTCCCTGTCGCCGGCCGCGGTCGACGCCGCCCGCGAGCCCGCGCCGATGGAGGAGTTCGACCTGATCGACCTGGGGAGCGACTACGGCCAGCTCACGGTGTTCGAGCTGGTCGGATACTACCTGGACAATCCGCCGCAGCCGGAGGCCGTGGCCACGGTGTCCCGCAAGAAGCACTTCGGCGGCTGTTGACGCGGGACCGCATGACGTCGCGTTCGCGAGTCGACCCGCCTGTGCCATGCCGCTGCGGCGGGTCCGGCCTCCGGCCCGGGATGCCGATGACGGCGCTGGCGCTGGCGGCGCTCGCGCTCCCGCACGATGCCGGCGCCGCGCTGGCGGCGCTCGCGCCCCCCCACGATGCCGGCGCCGCACTGGCGGCGCTGGCGCCTCCGCACGATGCCGACGCCGCAATAGCGGCACGGACGCCCCCGCACGATGCCGGCGCCGCGCTGACCGCCACCGCCGATCCGGCCACGATTGCGGCCCTCGACCTCGACCGCACGGCTTTCGTCGACACCCGCGATGCCGCGACCTGCGCGAGCGCGAGCGTCGACGGCGCGCTGTGCGTGGCGCCGCGGGAGCTCCTCCATCCGGACGGATCACCCGCAAGCTTTCGCGGCATCAACTGGCTGGCGGGCACGTTCGGCCTCGATCCCGCCGCCACCGCCGTCGTGTTCGGCGACGACCGCACCGACAACGAATTCGTCGCCGGCATGCTGTTCCTTCTGGGCCAGTCCCGGGTCGTGATCTGGCGAGGTGGCCCGGGTGCGATGCCCGACTCGATGGAGCCCGGCGCCGGAAGGCGCCGGGGCATCCTGAGAAGCCTGTACTACGCCCGCCCGGTGCGGGACGGGTACATCGCTCTGGACGACGACGTGAGGCGGTTCTTCGGCGCCGGGGCGGTGTCCGAGGCCCCCTTGCCGGAGCGCGGTGCGGGCGCGGACGCGTCGGTCTATCGGCGTGACGATGACGGGGCGCTGCTCGTGCTCGCCCGTGGGACGCGCGAAGCGGTCGCCGGGTTCGCTCGCGTGCTGCTCGCGCATCCGCCGGCGCCCGCGCTGGTCCACATCGACGGACTGCGCGAGCGCACGGTGGAGAGCCTCGGCGCCCCGCGCGGAGGCAGTGCGCGGAACAGTGCCGTTGTCGCCGTTGTCGTCGCCGTCGCGGCTTCGCTCGGGATCGCTCTCCTGCTCCGGGCCGCGCTGGCGGGCCGCCGGCGCGCGATGACCAGACTCCGATGAATCCGGCCACGGCAGCCCCGCGGGCCGGGTTGGCCGGAAGCGGGCCGCCGGCGCGCGATGGCGGACCCCCGATGAACCTGCTCTTCGTCGTGGCCCACGGGGAGTCCGGCCCCTGTCTGCGCGGCCTGTCCGGCGCCTGCCGGCGCAACGGGGTGGCGTTCTCGGTGTTCTTCACCGGGGACGGCGTGCGCACCCTGTCCTCCCCGGACACCGTCGAGCGCGCGCGGCACGCATCCGAAGCGGTGGTCTGCGAGCACTCCTGGAGCCGGATGATGAAGGGCCGGAACTGCCCTCTCGCGCTCGGCAGCCAGACCGATCACAGCCGCATGATCGGATGCGCCCACCGGGTGGTGTCGCTGTGAGCGCCGACGCCCTCCGGTCCGTGCTCGTGGTTGCGCGACGCGACCCGCTGGAAGCGATGCGCGTCGCGGCGGGGATCACGGTGTTCGGACACCGGGCGGAGCTCGTCTTCGCGCACGGGCCGCTCGAGGTGGTCCCGGGGGTGGAGGAGCTCGCGGAGCTGCTGGACCTTGCCGGGATATCGCCCCGGTCGCTGCACGACGACGACGAGGTGCCGGGCATCTCCGACGACGACTTCCATGCGCTCCTCGAGTCGGCGGACTTCGTGATCAATGTCTGATGCGGCTGGAACGAGCGTCGCGGTGCTCCGCACGCGGCTGTTCGCCGGCGGTGGCGAGCCGCCCGCGGCCCTGCGCAAGCTGCCGGAACGGTTTCGAATCAACGAAATTGCCATCGACGGAGACGTCGAGGCGATGTCGGAAGCCGATTGGGATCGGGTGCTGCAAGCGGTGCTCGACAGCGATCGGTGCATCACGGTGTGAACGTCGAGTCCAAACGAACCGGGAGAACACGATCATGAACCACGTACTGAAGCCCGCCGTCGTGAGCCAAGCACTGAAGCCCGCCGTCGTGAGCCAGGCACTGAAGCGTGCCGTCGTGAGCCAGGCACTGAAGCGTGCCGTCATGAACCAGGCGCTGAAGCCCGCCGTCGCCGCCGCCGCAATGAGCCTCGGCTCGTTCGCCATGGCCGCCGGGCCGCTCGTCGACGCCGGCTGGATCAAGGAGCATTCGTGCGACGAAGGCGTCCGGGTGCTGGATATCCGCAACCCCATCGACGGCGGCTCCAGGACGGCGTACCTGCAGGGGCACATCCCGTGCGCGGTGTACACCGACTACCTGACGGGCGGCTGGAGAAGCGAGGTCGAGGGCGTGCCGGGCCAGTTGTCGAAGCCGGAGGACCTCGCGGGGATGATCGGCGACCTCGGCATCGGCAACGACACCCATGTCGTGATCTACCACCACGGCAAGAGCGCGGCGGACATGGGCAGCGCGACCCGCATGTACTGGACGTTCAAGGTCCTCGGCCACGACGACGTGTCGATCCTGAACGGCGGGTACCTTGCCTACGCCGCGGACGCGGCCAACCGGATCGAGAAGGGGAGCAACAAGCCCGAGCCCCGCACCTTCACGCCGAACCTGCGCACCGAGCTGCGCGCCACCAGGGCGGACGTGGAGATGGCCATCGACGACGAGGGGACCACGCTCGTCGACATGCGCCCCAACCACCAGTTCGTCGGCATCAACCGGCATCCGAGGTCGAAGCGCAACGGCACCATCCCGACCGCCCGGAGCCTCCCCGAGAGCTGGCTCACCGTCAACGGCGGCGGCATGTTCCGGCCCGTCGCGGAGCTCCGCCAGCTCTACGCCCTCGCCGAGGTGGACCCGGAGTCGAAGCAGATCGCGTTCTGCAACACCGGCCACTGGGCCTCGCTCGGCTGGTTCGTCGGCAGCGAGCTGCTGGGCAACCCCGACACGACGCTCTACGACGGCTCCATGGTGGAGTGGACCGCGGATGAGAGCCTGCCGATGGCGCAGACGATCACGCTCCAGTAGCGCCGCCGCAGGCGGGCCCTGTGCCTTGTGCCCTCCCCGGCACTCCGGGCGACGGTCCCGCTCCGGCAGCGCCGTCGCAGGCGGCGGGCCCTGTGCCCTGTAGCCTTGTGCCCTCCGCGTGCCCGCTCCAGCACTCCGGGCGACGGCTCCGCTCCGGCAGCGCCGCCGTCGCAGGCGGGCTCCTCTGCATCCTGGCCGCGGCGGCGGCACCGGCCGCCGCGGCCGCTTCGGCCGAGCTCCGGGCGCGGCTGCTCTGCCCCGCGGAGCTGCTGGTGGTGCGCGCCGACGCCCGCCGGCACGAGGAGCTCGATCCCGGCGCGCCTCCGGCCCGCGGACTGCGGAGGCGGACCGCGTCCACCCTGGCCACCCTGCCCATCACGTGCCGCCGCTACGCGGCCGCCGTCTCGATGCCCTTCGACGACGAACGGGGCTTCATCGCCCGCATCCGACGGCTTCGGGAGCTGTTCGATGCCGGCGAGGGGACCCGATTCGCCGAGGCGCTGGACACGCTCGTCGCCGAGGCGCCGTTCGTGACCACGAGCTTCCGGCGCGACCGGGACGGGGACGAGGACGAGCGCGAGGCCGGGACCGTCTACCGGCAGCTCTGCCACGGGTGCCACACGGCGCCGATGCCGGACGCCGAGAACCCCGCCGAGCCTCTCGACGACATGGCCCGGACCCTGCCTCGGGACGAGTTCCTCGCCCGGATGCTGCTGGGGGTCCGGGGCACGCCGGACATCGGGCTGGCCAACCCGCTGACGCCGTCCGAGATCGGCGCCATGACGCGCTTTCTCCTCCGCAGGACGGCGGCCGAGGGAAGAGATTGACCGGCCCGGTCGCTCGGGCATACTGCCTCGACTGGCTCCCGGCGGAGCTCCGCAATCGAATCTCCGAATCCGGCCGGGCGCGGCGGTCCTCCGGGCATCGAGCCGCGTTCCGCGCGTAGTGCCAGAGTGTACGGCCTCCCGACTCCACCACCCGGCATCCGCCTCCTCGCATGTTCCTGAACGAAGCCTTCGCCACCACCCCCCTCGACAGGGTGTCGCTCCCCCAGGGCAACCTCGACATCGCCGAACGAGTACGAACCAGCCCCTTTCCATGGACCGGACAGTTCTCGCCGCAGCTCGCCGAAGCCTTGCTGGTCGCCTTTGCCCCGCGAACTGGCGTCATTCTCGATCCCTTTGCTGGAAGCGGTACCTCGCTGGTCGAGGCGGCGCGACAAGGGCTCGGGGCCTGCGGAGTCGAGCTCAATCCCGCAGCGGTGCTGATGGCTCGGGTCTACCGGATGGTCAATCTGGACTCGATCACGCGTGCGACCGTGCTCGACGGGCTGCGCGACCGGCTCTTCGATGCGATCGGCCCGCCTCACGGGCCTCTCTTTTCCGATGGGACCGGCTCGATGCCGGACCGCGCCGCGCTCGAAGCCGCGCTCGTCCAGGTCTGGCGCGAAGCCGCCCCCGGCCCGGCGCAGGCCCTCGCGGCGGCACTCGTCGTGCTGTGCGACTTCCATCGCACACATCTGGGTCCGGATACGGCCCACAAGGCGTGGCTGCGAATCGAGCGCACCGTGCGCACCCTGCCCGAGTCGGCCTCGCGGGTCTCTGTCCATCATGCAGACGCGCGAGCACTGCCGGTCGAATCCGGATCGGTGGATCTGGTGCTCACCTCACCCCCGTATATCAACGTTCACAACTATCACCAGAAGTTCCGTCGCTCGGTCGAAGCAATGGGGTGGGACGTGCTGACCGTTGCTCGCTCGGAGGTCGGGTCGAACCGTCAGAATCGAGGGAACCGTTTCCTCACGGTGATCCAGTATGCTCTCGACATGACGCTGGCGTTGCGGGAGATGGTACGGGCCACGAGAGCCGGCGCCCGCCTGATCCTGGTGCTCGGGCGCGAATCGTCAGTGCGCGGTACCCGGTTCTTCAACGGCGCACTGGTGGCGGAGCTTGCGGTGCAATGCGTCGGTCTCGAGATCGAGCGTCGTCAGGAGCGCGTGTTCCGCAATCGGTATGGTACGGACATCTGCGAGGACATCCTGCACTTTCGGGCCACGGGCGAAGTTCCCGACGAGGAAACGTCGATGACGGCAGCGCGCCGCATTGCGGGGCGGACGCTCTCCGCAACTCGTCCATCCGCGCCTCCGGGAGAACGCTCGGGGCTTGACGATGCGGTGGCACGCCTCGACACGGTTGTGCCGTCACCGATAGCCCGCGTCGCGTATTCGAACCTGCCTGTCTGACAATGAACTTTCCGGCTCCCCATGGGGACAAGCTCCGGGCACTCCTCGGAAACAGAAAGCTGCCCGCAGTTGATCGACCCGAAGTCCTTGCCGCGATCGAGAGATACGAGGCGTGGATCGAGGAACTCGGCGGAACCGGGGGCGCAGGAGAGAATCTCGTCGAACCCATGGTCAAGGCGCTCAACCACTACAAGCGGTCGGTTGATCTGGATCTGGTTTTCGACAGCAAGGACGATTTCCTGTATCGCCAGAAGGGACAGCTCAAGCTCGACAACACGATCCTCGAAGAATTCATGCCGTGGCTGGTCAGGCGCGTATTATCCGATTGCCTTGCGGAGCGCCAGTTGATTGTCGGACCGGCAAACGCATTTGCGCAACTTCGCTTCGATTCGGACTTGCGGAGCATGACGCGCGGCGGGGGCATGGCCGTGAGGTCGAAGGATCATGATTTCGTGCTGGCTCGTCCGTTGTATCTCAAGACATCGCACCGCCGGGACTTCAGAGAATATCGAGAAGCGAGCACCCATCTCGCATACGTCGCCGCAGAGATCAAGACAAACCTCGACAAGACGATGTTCCAGGAGGCGAACGCGACTGCCCACGACCTGAAGATTGCACTGCCGGGATCACGGTATTTCCTGCTGTGCGAGTGGTTGGACATGGTCCCGATCAGCAGTGCCGCCACTGCGATTGAGGAGGTCATCGTGCTGAGAAAGGCACGGCGCCTGCGGACGGATGTGCGTGGACAGTTCGCCACACTGGCCGGGCGAGCTGAAAACCGAGCTGCATTCGTACGGCACCTGACCGAACATCCATTCGCCCCGAACGCATTCCGGCGCTTTCTGTCTCACGTGGAACGGTTGCTGGGAGACAACGAAGATGATCGGAGAGTCCTCGAGCGCGGATGGTTCTGACTCGGAGCTTCCCGACTCAACGCCGGAAGCCTCGATCAAGCTACGAGATTCTCTTCGGAGCACCCCGATGGAATACGGACTCGCCATTCCCAGCGGGAATTGCCGTGTCGTAGCGAACGCGGCGTCTTCCAGGATCGGTGGAGCACGAGGGAGTGATGAGGAGATGAACGAGCGGCCGGGGATCGACCTCTACAGCGACACCCAGACCCGCCCCTCGCGGGCGATGCGCGAAGCCATGGCGAACGCCGAGGTGGGCGACGAGCAGCGCGACGAGGACCCGACGGTGCGCGAGCTCTGCTCCATGGTCGCGGACCTGCTCGGCAAGGAAGCGGCGCTGTTCCTGCCCTCGGGGACGATGTGCAACGAGATCGCGTACCGCACCCACACGCAGCCCGGCGACGAGATCATCCTGCACGAGACCAGCCATGCCCTGCACTTCGAGGGCGGCGCCCCGGCCGCGCTCTCGGGGGTGATGCTGCGCTTGCTGCCCGGCGATCGGGGGATGTTCACCGCCGGCCAGGTGCGGTCCGCGATCCGCGACGACGGCCCGCACTTCCAGCGCTCGCGCCTGGTCTCGGTCGAGAACACCACCAACCTCGGCGGCGGCGCGGTGTGGAGCGTCGATGACCTGGACGAGATTGCCCGCGTCGCCCACGGGCACGGGCTCTCCACCCACATGGACGGCGCGCGGCTGATGAACGCGGTGGTGGCTTCCGGGGTGCCGGCGGCGAGGGTCGCGCGCGGCTACGACTCGGTGTGGATCGACATGAGCAAGGGGCTCGGGGCGCCGGTCGGCGGGGTGCTCGCGGGCTCCCGCGAATTCATCGCGCAGGCGTTGCGGCACAAGCACCAGTTCGGCGGCGCGATGCGCCAGGCGGGCATCATCGCCGCGGCCGGGGTGTACGCGCTGAAGCACAACGTCGAGCGGCTCGCCGAGGACCACGACAACGCGAAGCGCTTCGCGCGGCTCATCGCCCGGGTCGACGGCATCGGGGTCGACCCCGATGCCGTCGAGACGAACATGGTCTGGTTCGACGTGGCCGGCACCGGACTCACCGCAGGCCAGGTCTCGGACCGGCTGCTTGCGCACGGCGTGCGCATCGGCCCGATGTCCGGGCACCGGATGCGCGCCGTCACCCACCTCGACGTCGACGCCGCCGGGGTCGAGGAAGCGGCCCGGGCCCTGCGGGAGGTCGTCGGGCGGGGCTGACTGCGGCTCCTTGCCCATTCGAGGCTGAAAGGGGGCCGGCGGCCTCTCCGGGCATTGGCGGGAATCGCTGGAAGCCCAAGGGTGTCTTTACCCGCGCGACGCGGCGGTCAGGTACCCTTGCGCCCTTTTTCCGGCAGGCATCCGGGCGCGCATCGGCGCGGAGGCGGACATGAGCATCGAAGTTGTCGACACGGTTCAGGACCTCACGGGCGCCGAGGGTTTCGTCGGGCGGCACATCCTGCTCGACGTCCAGACCTCCACCCCGCGCGGCATCAGCGAGACCACCGTCATCTACCACATGCTCGAGGGTCTCTCGATGGCGATCGACATGACCTTGGTCTACCCGCCGCTGGTGGCCCGCTTTCCGTTCGCGGGCAACGAGCTGAGCCGCTTCGTGGAATCGCTCAAGGCCGAAGGCATACAGGCGAACGCCGTCGGCGCGATGGAGCAGCTTCTGGCCAAGCGGCAGAACGAGGAAGCGGGCATCTCCGGGGTGACGGTGTGGCTGGAGTCGCACGCCGCCATCCACACGTGGACCGAGGAGAACTTCTTCTCCTTCGACGCCTACTCGTGCAAGGACTTCGACCCCGAGAAGGCGGTCGACTACGTCCTGCAGTTCTTCGACGTGCAGTCGTACAACGGGCTCGACATCGTGCGCACCATCGACGCGCCGCAGCAGGTGCGGGTGCTGGACTCCCGCCTCGACGAGGCGGCCTGATCCGGGCCGGTCGGCACGCCGACCGAAGACCGGTCCGGTGCCGGAGTCCCCGGACGCCGGCCATCCGGGCGATTGCCCCGGACGATCGGCCCGGCCGGCCGGCGGGCCCGGCCAGGTCGATGGCGGGGCGGCGCCGGAATGACCTGCGAGCGGCGCACTCGCGGCACTCCCCGCCGGCAGACACTCGCACGCGCCTGCCACGTCGGCCCGGCAGGTCCATGGCGCCAACGCCCTATGGCGTTGGCGCCGGCAGCAGTCTCAGATCGAAGGGTGAGGGGGGGAGAATTCGAGGCACGCACCGAACGAAGAAGCGTCCCAAAGCGGGAAGCCTCAAGGGGAAGACAGCGCGCTCGAACACGTCCCACACCGTAGAGACCTTGACGAGCCCAGACAGGCAGGATCGCTCCGTCGCGACGTAGGGAGCCAGCAGCGGCTCGACCGCACGCTCGGGGACCTGTCGGGCATGCGCAGCGAAGGGCATGAGCGCCGCAACCACAAGAGCAGCGAGGAAGAGAGAGCGAGCACAAGCACCTGGGATCTTCACGAACGACATGAGACATTTCTCCTTGGGAGAGTGAGATCGCACCGCCCCGACGTGGTCGTCGGGGCGGGCACAGACATTGAACTTCACGGCGTCGGTGCCGCACACGCGGCGGTTACCGCTTCGACCGTCGCGCCGCCAGCGGCAACGAGTGGAGCTATCTCCGCTGGGGTAGTCCAAACGGTGACAGGTGCCGTGAACAGCTTGAATAGACCGTACGCCAGCCAACCTGCCGCCGCCACGGAGGCGGTACCGACGCAGAGCGCCGGGCCGGCCGCTGCCTGACCCGAACCGGTGGCGAGCACGAGGGCGGCGACGAACGCCGCGGCCACCGAACCCTTTCTACTGCTTCTTCGCATGAGGGTGTGCCTCCTTGAGAGTGTGAAGAGCTGCCCGTAGCGTGCCGGGGCAGGTATGCGTTCATTTGCCGGACCCGGCCGGATCCCACCTCCCGCGCCCCGTGCCGCACCGGTCGCGCTGCCGGGGCGGAAACGCGCGGGGGAGGGCATGCGTACACGACGCACGGATTCGGTCGACCCGGAGCCGGAGATCGGATTTCCTTTACAGAACAGAATGTTATGTCACGATGGGTGGGATCCGGCGCGGAGCTCTAAAAATAGGAACAGAGGCAGCCACACGAGGAGGACGGGAGTGATCAACGTCTCTTTCGAGCAGCGCATCGCGAAGATGAAATGGGAGGCGAGCGCACACACCCAGCCGGGGCGCGGCGCACGGGTCGACGACGCCACGCTGGCCGAAGCGAGCGCCCGGTTCGAGTCGGGGGCATACGCGGAAGTGGTCGAGCGCATGGAGCGCGCGGAGCACGCGTCACGAGACCCGAAGGCGCTCGTCCTGCTGGGACTCGCACACCTCGCCCTCGACGAGTATTCCGCGGCCGTCGGCGCGCTCGATGAAGCTTGGCGAGTATTAGCCGAGGATCTGGCGAAAGTCGGGGTCAACAGGGCACTGGCGCTGAGCCTGCTCGCGCGTCACGAGGAGGCACTCGCGGCGTGCGACGCTGCTCGCGCGGTAGTCCCGCACCTTTGGTCGGTGCCGCTCGCCGAAATCGTCGTGCGTGAGCGCCGGCAGGGCCCGGGCGACGAGACGCGCGTCGAGCACCTGCTTGTAGACATTCCCCAACGGTGGCGAGATTGGCGCACCACCCCCATTGCGCGCTATCTGGCCCTCGATGGAGACTATGCCGCGCTGCGGGCACGCGAGGATGGCGCGTTCTTCGAGCGGACGCTCGGGGTGAGCGTCGAGGCGCTGCGGGCGGAGCTCCGCCGCGAGGCGGAGTCCACATCCACGAAGTAGACACAGGACACAGGGAGGAAGACCATGAAGGTACTCAAAATTATCTTGGCGATCCTGGTGATTGCAATTGCCGCGTCGACGATCACAGGACTCGAGCAGCAGGCCACCGCGCAGGGATGCAGAAGCGCGGCGCAGTGCGGCCCGACGCACCTGCTTTGAATGCTCCCCTCGGAGATCCTACTATGAACGATTTGAACGAAATTCGTCGGTCGCAGCTAGAGCACTCCTTTTGGAGCCTCGTCGAAGGCAAGCCGTGGAGTGCTGCACTCGGGGAGATGAAAGCGCTGGTCTACTCGGAGCTCGCGCATGCACTGGACATCGGCGCTGCGGCCGACGGGAAGCGAACACGCGAAGCGGCACTCCGGCTGGTCGCCGCTCTCGGCCCGAACGCGGCGAACGAAACCGTGCGGAACGGGATTGTCGAGGCCGCACGCCGGCGGATCACGGCTCTGGGCCGAACCCCGGACCTATCCGGCACCGACGCGCCGGATCCCGGGCTCGACGCCGCCGTGGCGGACATGCAGGCGGGGCTCGAAGCGATGGGGCACGAGCAGAGCCGCAGAATTTGTGCTGAGCTCTCCAAGCCTGTACCCGCACTCCAAAAGGCGGCGGCCATCGCGTGCTGGGAGGCACTCACGCAGAGCGGGGACGACGCGGCAGCCGCACGGGCTGTCGACGACGCGCTTGAGGAGGAGCTGCGACGCACATTGAGAAAATCTTTGAAACCAGACATTTTCGAGCTGTTGCTGTCGGCGCCGGCACAGCGGGATGTCAGGGTAGTCAGCGATCTGTTCGGCGCGATCGTGGATGGTCTGCGGCTCCGGGTGGAGGCGACACTCCGCCAACGTGCGGGCTCGCACCACGCGCTCGCTGAAGACGTGTTCGGCGATTGCGTGGCGAAGCTGTTCGAGCGTCTGCTCGCCCAGCTCGACGCCCATCCGGAGATCATTCCGCGCGAGAATCACGGATCGAGCCTCGTACTGGCGCGACGCTTCGGTGTCGAAGCCTCACTGCTTAAGCTGGCTGGCCAACCTGCGTGGCATTCCTACCCCACAGAGCAATCCTCGAAAAAGCATTATTGTGGCATCTTGACGGCCCAATGCAAACGTGCTCAGAAGACGCGGGAGCGATTCCGTGCGTTCGATGACCTGGCCCAGCAGGAGCTGGCACACGCGCTCGTCGCGGCCTCGGAGTGCACGACCGGGCGCACCAATGCCGAAAGATACGCCGAACAGCAGGTTTCTCGGTGTTTTCGTACCAGCCTCAAATTGAAGGATCGAGCACTTCTGTCGCTTCGGCTAGGACTGGGCGAGAATATCAAGGCCATGGTCGCCCAAGCGACGGGATCCGACGCTAGGCGTCTCAAAGGCATCTGGACCCGGCTCCAGCGGCAGCCCGCCCTTGCGAAGAGAGTGTACGATTGCAAGCCAATCCAAGTGAAGGAGATCGCCACCCTAGCGGGAATTGGTAAAGAACAGGTGCGGCGAGATATGAGGCGAGCCGAGGCAGAGCTGCGCGCTGCGCTCGGTGCGGTGGACGCTGACCTGCGCCTTTGGGGCTTGCGCGGGGAGGCTCGTATGACGTCGAAGCAGCGCAGAGAGCGCATGTTCGGGACAGTTCGTGGCAGACGCAGAAGGACTGAAGCCGAGACCGCGCCCCCGCGATGATCCGCTTGCCCCGGGGCGGAGCACCCATCGGGCGCTCCGTCTCAGCCTCCCCGAACAGGGCGCGCAGGCGCCACAACCACAACGGCGTGCGCGCCCGCGCACAACGCCACCGCCCCTTGATACTTCGCGCTCATCGTCGATGCACTCAAATCCTTATCGATATAGTGTTGACGGACTCCAGGATGGCGTCAGCCTCCCCGGCCCCGGGAGACGGACTTGCCATACGCAGAACAGCCAGGGAACCGCATGCTCGAACGCCTTGAATTGGAGAATGTCGGTCCCGCGCCGGAGATGGCGCTGGACCTGCAACACCGGTTGAACCTGATCGCCGGCGATAACGGGCTCGGCAAGAGCTTCCTGCTGGACGTCGCGTGGTGGGCGTTGACGCGGAAATGGCCCCGCGACCTGAATCCGCGCTTGACCTCCGGCTATCCGGCGCGCCCGACGGATATCGCGAAACCGGCGAGGCTGCGTTTCGCGCTGACGACGGACGCCGGAAACAGAAAGAGTTACGAGAGCACATATTCCGTCCGGAACCAGAGCTGGACCGGACAATCTGGAAGGCCGTGGAGCCCCGGGCTGGTCATCCACGCACACGCCGACGGCGGCTTCTCGGTCTGGGACCCCGCGCGAAACTACTGGAGGAAACGGGGAAACATCGACATTCAGGATCGACTCCCGGGGTACGTTTTCTCGTCCCAGGAGGTCTGGTCCGGCCTGATCGTACCGACCGAGGGCCGATCGAAGAAAATCTGCAAGGGACTCCTCGACGACTGGTCGAGCTGGATACGGGAGAAGGGGGAGAACGCACGCAGGATGGCGGAAGTCGTCGGCGCGCTGGCGGTTCGGGGCGGTCCCTGGGAGGTCGGCCCGATCCTGCGCTTGTCCGTCGACGACGCACAGGACATTCCCTCGATCAGGACCGACTACTCCGATGCGGTGCCCATCGTGCATGCGTCATCCGCAGTTCGCCGGATCGCGGGATTGGCTTACATGCTCGTATGGTCCTGGAGCGAGCATGTACGCGCCGCGGAACAACTCGGCGGGAGGATCACCGGGCAGATCATACTGCTGTTCGACGAAATCGACGCGCATCTCCATCCCCGGTGGCAGCGAACCATCGTGCCTGCAATTCTCGGCGTGATGGACCGCCTGACCGGCCGCGACTCAAGCGTGCAGCTCATCGCCGCCACCCACTCGCCGCTCGTGCTCGCCTCGGTGGAGCCGCATTTCGACGAAGATCGCGACCGGCTGTTTCGCCTCGATTTCCGCGACGGCCGGGTGCAACTCGACATCGTGCCCTGGGCGGCACAGGGAGATGCGCTCAACTGGCTGGTCTCGGACGTCTTCGGACTTCGACAGGCGCGGTCGGTCGAGGCCGAGCGAGCCATCGAAGCAGCCCAGGCATACATGCGCGGCGATACGCTCCAATGTCCGGAGAACCTCAGAGAGCCCGAGCAGATAGACCTGGAGCTTCAGCGTGTGCTGGCCGGGCACGATCCGTTCTGGCCGCGGTGGATCGTCTGGACAGAGCGTCAGGACAGCGGGCAATGATCCGTTTCGAGCGCGTCCCCGAGCCGGCGAATTTCGCCAAGAGGTGCAAGGCGCCGGGCAATGCATGGCTCGCCGCCCATCCCGATGCCGACCGGCCAAGGGATTTCTGGACGCCCTTCAAGGGAGCGATCGCCCGCGGCTTCCGCAACCTTTGCGCCTACTCGGCGATGTACGAACCCGTCGGTACGGTAGATCACTTCGTAAGCTGCCATGAGGATCGGTCGAAGGCTTATGAGTGGGAGAACTACCGGTATTGTGCGGCATGGATCAATTCGAGCAAGGGCAACGTGCCGGCAGGCCGCCTGCTCGATCCGTTCGAGATCCAGAATGGCTGGTTCGAACTCCATCTGCCTTCCTTGCAACTGAGGGTTTCGGACACGATTCCCGACGAGCTTCGGGGCCGCGCCGAGTATGTACTGGAGAGGCTGCATCTGCGGAACGACGAGCGGATCATGCGTCAACGCAGGGAGTGGTACCGCATGTATCAGCGCGGGGAGCTTTCCCGGACTGGACTCGAGGGGAAAGCGCCGCTGATCGCGGCCGCAATCCCCAAGGCCTGATTCCCCTTGGTAGGATGGCGCCAGCCTCCCCGGCTCCGGGAGACGGACCTGTCATGGTCGAGCTTCGCTTCTTCGAGATCTACCGCAACAGCGAATACCTGCTGCTGCTCGGGCAAGGCGTCTGGGTCAGCTTCATTCTGACCGTCTGCGGCGCCGTGGCGGGATTCATCCTCGCCATCGGGCTCTCGACCCTGCGCTATGCCCGGGTGCCCGTTCTGGGCCGGGTCTCGGCCGCGTACACCGAATTCATTCGAAACACGCCCCTGATCGTCCAGATGTTCTTCGTCGCCTTCGGGCTGCCGCTGCTCCTCGACTACCACTGGCCGTTCTGGGCGCATGCCCTGCTGGCGTTGCTGCTGAACTTCTCCGCGTACTTCGCCGAAATCCTCAGAACCGGATACGAAAACGTCTCGACGGGACAGCGCGAGGCCATCAAGTCGCTGGGCCTGCCGCCGGTCAGGGGGTTCTTTCTGGTCACCTTTCCCCAGGCCGTCGCGGGGATGTACCCGTCTCTCAACAGCCAGTTCATCTTTCTCTTTCTCACGACGGGCGTCATATCGGAGATCGGCGCGACCGACCTGACCTACGCCGGCGTCTTCATCGACAGCCGGACCTTTCGTTCCTTCGAGGTGTTCATCACCCTGACCGTCCTCTACATGCTGATGTCCCTGTTCTTCAAGCTCATCCTGCAGAGACTGCAGGTCCGGCTGTTTCCGTGGTGGACCACATCGTGAAGGAGGTGTTCGTCGACATCTTCGGAAAGCCGATGGGCATCGTGCTCTTCCAGTTGCTCGATGCCACGCAGTTCACGATCTACCTGACGATGATCGCGTTCATCGGCGGCGGACTCGTCGCGGCCGTGATCGCATTTCTCAGGATCGCACCCCGCAAGTCCCTGGTCGCCGCCGCCAGCGGCTACATCTGGCTGTTCCAGTCCGTGCCGCTGCTCATGCTACTGTTCCTGCTCGGCCTGGGCGTGCCGCGACTGCTCGGAGTGAACGTGGACCCGTGGACGGCCGCGGCCATCGCCCTGACCCTGTTCACCAGCGCGTACCTCGCCGATGTCTGGCGCGGCGCGATCCAGGCGGTGCCGACGGGCCAGTGGGAAGGGGGATATGCGATCGGCTTGTCCTTCGCCGGGAACCTGTCCCGGGTCATCCTGCCCCAGGCGATACGCATCGCGGTCGGGCCCACGATCGGATTCCTCGTGCAGATCGTCAAGGGCACGTCGCTCGCCTACATCATCGGCTTCCAGGATGTCATGAGCATGGGCAAGCGGTGGGCCAACGCACCCGTCGAAGGGACCGAGCCGTTCATCGTGTTCCCGCTGATGGCGTTCATCTACTTCTGTCTCTGTTACCCGCTGTCCCTCTGGTCGACCTGGTGGGAAGGCCGGTCGGCGAGAGGTCATCGAGCACCTTCCCGACGACGAAGGAGCAAGGTCAATGTTCAAGCGGCATAGACTCCTGGCAGTGTCGATGGCGGCTGCGCTGCTGCTCGCCGGCGCGGCGGCAAGGGCCGATCTGTCGGACGTTCTGTCCAGCGGTTCGATCAGGATCGCGATCCCCGAGAATTTCCCGCCCTTCGGCTCCCTCGGGGCAAGCGGAGAGTATGAAGGCTACGACGTGGATGTCGCCGAGCTGATCGCGAAGGACCTCGGCGTGGAGCTCGAGCTGGTGCCCGTCACCTCGAAGCAGCGCATCCCGTTCCTGGAGACGAAGAAGGTCGACCTCGTGATCTCGTCGATGGGCGCGAATCCGGGACGGGCGAAGTCGATCTGGTTCTCGAACGCCTATGCGCCGTTCTTCTCCGGCGCATTCGCGTCGAAGGAGATGGCGGTCGACAGCGTCGACGACCTCGCCGGCAGGAAGGTCGGGCTGACCGGAGGCACCCTCGAGGACCTGGAAATCACCGATTCCGCGCCGGAAGGCACCGAGATCATCCGTTTCGGCGACAACGCCGCGACCATCGCCGCCTACGTATCGAAGCAGGTGGACGTGCTCGTCACGGGCAACACGGTCGCCGCGAAGGTCTCCGCCGACCATCCGGGCCTTGGCATGGAAACCAAGTTCATCATCAAGGAGTCTCCCGCATTCATCGGGGTGCGCAAGGGCGAGCTCGACATGTTGCAGTGGGTCAACGTGTTCATCCTGCACAAGACCCTCGGGGGCGACCTCGACGCCATGTCGAGGAAGTGGCTCGGCCAGAAGCTGCCGCCGCTGCCTGCCCTGTAGACCGGAGGAAGCGCATCGCACAGGGGGGGCGGCGCCCCCCCTGTGATCCTCCTGTGGCGCCTCAGCGCGCCTTGAACCGCGCCGGCCTGCGTTCCCGGAACGCGGCGTTCCCCTCCGCCATGTCCTCGGTATGCGCGAGGCTGCGGAACGACATCGACTCGAGCCTGAGCGCCGCGTCCATGGGCATCCCGTGGACGCGGTGCACCACCTCCTTGGCGAACCGCTGCGCGAGCGGAGCGCGCGACGCGAGCTTTCCGGCGCAGGCAAGGGCTTCCTCGAGCAGCCGCTCCTGCTCCACGATGCGGTTGACGAGCCCGATCCGGTACGCGTGCCCGGCATCGAACAGGTCGCCGGAGAGCACCATCTCCATCGCGTTGCCGAGACCCACGATCTCCTTGAGCCGGACGAGGCCGCCGTCGCAGGCGTGGAATCCCCACCGCGCCTCCTGCAAGCCGAACTCGGCGTTCGGGGAGCAGAAGCGGATGTCGCACGCCAGCGCGAGCTCGAGCCCGCCGGAGACGGCGTAGCCGTTCACCGCGGCCACGACGGGCTTGAAGACGTCGAGGTTGCGCGTGATGCCGCCGAAGCCGGGGCCGTCGGTGTACCTGCGGCGGAACTCCGGCGCCGGGGTCCGGGCGAACTGCATCGAGTAGGTCTCGAGGTCCGCCCCGGCGCAGAACGCCCGGTCGCCCGCCCCGGTAACCACCGCCACCCGCGCCTCGGGGTCGGCGTCGAACTCCTTCCAGCGCTCGACCAGCGCGTCGTTCGCCTCGAAGTCGAGCGAGTTCATCTTCGCGGGCCGGTTCAGGGTGACGAGACGCACGTGGCCGTGCGCTTCGTAGAGGATGTCGTCGCTCATGGGGACTCCGGGGCGAAGAGGCGTGTACCGGAATGCGGGTGTACGTCCGGTGTGTGGCGTCCCCGGGACCGAGGACATCCCGGGACCGGGACGAGGGATCTCACGGGTCGGACGTACACCCGGCGAAGAGGGGGACCCCGTCGACGTCGCCGACGACGCCGACGGCGGCGCCGAGCGGCGGGTCGCGCTCCCAGCCCGCCAGGTTGCCGGTCACGCGAGGTCCGGCATCGAGGTCCACCAGCGCGACCGCGAACGCGTCGCGGTGGGCGAACGGTCCGGACGGGCGGCGGACCACCGTCCACGAGACGAGCCGGCCGCGGCCGGGGATGTCGACCCGTTCGAGCTCGCCGTGGCCACACCGCCGGCAGCGCGCGGGCGCGCTCCCGTCCTCCGCGCCGCACCGCGGGCAGCGGCTGACGGTGACGTGCCGGGCCTCGGTCACCGGCGCAGCCATCGTCGGAGCCGGGGCTGCCGCGGCGACGCAACGAATCCGGCGCGCATTCCGGCCACGGTGCGTCGCTCACGCATCGGGCCGGCCCAGGATGCCGACCGTGCACGCGACGCCGGTGCCGCCGAGGTTGTGGGTCAGTCCGAAACGAGCGCCCCGCACCTGGTTGGGGTGATCGCCACGGAGCTGGCGCACGGCCTCGTAGAGCTGGCTCAGACCCGTCGCCCCGACCGGATGACCCTTCGCGAGCAAGCCGCCGCTCGGGTTGATCGGCATGTCGCCGCCGAGCGCGGTGCGGCCCTCGCCCGCCCATCCTCCACCCTGGCCGCGCGGGACGACGCCGAGGTCCTCGGAGTCGATGATCTCGGCGATCGAGAAGCAGTCGTGGAGCTCGACGAAGTCGAGGTCGGCGGCGGTCAGGCCCGCTTCCTCGAATGCGCGCGCGGCCGCGCTGACCGTGGCGTCGAACGAGCACAGGTCGGGGTGCCCGGCGATGCGGGCGGAGCCGCTGGTCTGGACCGAGGCGCGCACGTCGACCGCATCGTCGTTGCCGCGGGCGAGGCCGCGCGCGACCACCACCACCGCGGCCGCCCCGTCGCTGGCCGGACAGCAGTCGTGGAGCCGCAGCGGGTCCGCGATGGGCTTCGACTCGCGCACGTCGTCCACGGTCAGGCGCGCGCCCATCTGCGCGAGCGGGTTGGAGAGCCCGTTCGCCTTGTTCTTGACGACCACCGACGACACCTGGTCGCGGGTGGTGCCGTAGCGTTGCGCGTGCATGCGGTACGCCATGCCGAACAGACCCGGAAAGGTCAGGCCGCTCGGCGCGTCGGCGCGGTTGTCCATCGCGCTGTTCAGCGATTCGGTAATGCGCGGGGTCGAGGCGTGGGTCATCTTCTCCACCCCGACCGCGAGCGCGGCGTCGGCCAGTCCCGCCCCCACCGCGAGGCACGCGTGGCGAAAGGCGATGCCGCCGGAAGCGCAGGCGCCCTCCACCCTGGTGCAGGGGACGGCGCCGAGACCGACGGCTTCGCCCACGAGCCCCGCCAGCACCTCCTGGCCGGTGAGCATCCCGGCGACGAAGTTGCCGAGATAGAGCGCGCCGACGCGCCCGGGCTCGATGCCGGCGTCGGCGAGCGCGGCGCGCGCGGCGCCCGCGGCCAGATCGTCGATCGCCTCGCCGTCGTGACGGCCGAAGGGGGTCGAGCCGACACCGGCAATCGATACTTCTCTCATGGGGATTCTCCTTCCACGGCAAGCCGCTCGCGCAGCGCCGTTTTGAGCACCTTGCCGTAGTGGTTCTTCGGCAGGGAGTCGATGCGCACGTAGCGCCTCGGGCGCTTGAAGCGGGCGATGTGGTCGAGGCAGAGCCGGTCGAGCGCGGCGTCCTCGACGCGCCGTCCCTCGCGCTCGACGACGAACGCCACGACCTCCTCGCCCCACTCGGGGTGGGGGCGCCCGACCACCGACGCCTCCAGCACCGCCTCGTGGCGGAGCAGCACCTCCTCGATCTCGCGCGGATAGATGTTGCTGCCGCCGCTGACGATCATGTCCCTGATGCGGTCCCTGAGGGTGATGAAGCCGGTCGCGTCGAGCGTTCCGGCGTCACCCATGTGGAGCCAGCCGCCGCGCAGCGTCTCGGCCGTCGCTTGCGGGTCGCGCCAGTACCCGGCCATGACGACGTCGCCCCGGGCCAGGATCTCGCCCGGCTCGCCGGGCGGAAGGTCGGCGTCATTCCGGTCCACCACCCGCACCTCGACCCCGGTGCGCGGAAAGCCGACCGATGCCAGCCAGTCGTCGTAGCGCGGGTGATCGACCATCGCGTGATGTCTCCGGGAGAGCCCGGTGACCGTCATCGGCGCCTCGCCCTGCGCGAAGAGCTGGTAGAGCCGCGGCCCCCACATTGCCAGTGCCCGCCGGAGATCCGCCACGTACATCGGGCCGCCGCCGCAGGTGATGGTCTTCAGGTGGGCGAGGTTCATGTCGCCGGCGCCGGGGGCGTTCATCAGGCGGGTCAGCATGGTCGGCGCGGCGAAGAAGCTCACGCCCCTGCGCGCGTTCACGATCGAGAAGATCTCGTCGGGCTCGAAGCGTCCGCTCTCCGGAATGACGTTGACCCCCGCCCTGGCGACATGCGAGAGCGAGAACAGTCCCGAGCCGTGCGACACCGGCGCGGCCTGGACGAAGGTGTCTCCGGGCTCGACGTGATCGATGTCGGCGAAGTAGGCCATGGTCATGGCCATGAGCACGCGGTGGGTGAGGATCGCCCCCTTCGGGCGGCCGGTGGTGCCGCTCGTGTAGAACAGCCATGCGGGGTCGGCCGGTGCGGCGGCCGCCATGTCCATGCCCGGCCCGGTCGCCATCGCCTCGTAGTCGGGATCGTCCACGCCGACGACGGCATCGAGGGTGTCGATCTCGTCCGCGAGTCCCGCGGCGCCCTCCGCCAGATCCGGGGTGACGAAGCAGGCCCTGGCCCCGGAATGGTCGAGGATCCAGGCGAGCTCGTCGCGGTGAAGCTTCGCGTTGATCGGGACCGCCACCAGCCCCGCGTGCCATGCGCCGAACAGCGTCTCGAAGAACTGCGGGCAGTTCGTCATCGCGATCCCGACGCGGTCCCCCGGCGCGCAGCCGCGAGCCCGGAGCGCCGACGCGATCGCCGCCGTGCGCGCCCCGAGCCGGCCGTAGGTCGCCCAGCACGTGCTGCCGACGCCGACCGCCTCCCGGTCGGGCTCGGCGATGGCCGCGTGGCGCATGAAGGCGGCGAGGTTCATCGGAGGGTCGCCAACGAGTGAATGGATGGGTGCGGGTCGTGGCCGCCGGCTCTCGGTCCTGCCGCATCGAACGATCGCACACCGTTCCGGGAGGCGTCCATCCTCGGTCCAGGGCAAGCTCCGGCCGCCGGCGATTCCCGCCAGCGCCCGGAGAGGCCGTACCGTGGCGGAATCGTGGTGCGGTTTCGACCTTCAGGGCGTCGGGTCGGGGGGGATTGCAGGGCCTGTTCCCGCTTGGCGGGAATGGCTGTCCGGCCGCCGCCGACCGCCCCCGGCCTTTCTTCGGCACGCCTTCGGGGATATGGTAGGGACCATGCACGCCGGAGCCACGGCCGATCGGCCGGCGGTTCCGTTCACGGGGCTCGATCGTCAACCGAAGGAGACAGACCGATGAAGGTAAGCGTGTTGTTCAAGTACCTGGCGATGGCCATGCCACTGCTGCTCTGCCTGCCCGCGCAGGCCGACGAGACCTGCATGTCGCCCTACATCGCCAAGATCCAGGGCCAGGAGGACTACGTCTACGTCTGGACCCTGGGGGTCGAGGGGGTGGGGGACGAGCAGGACAAGCTGGTCACCATCGACACCAATCCCGCTTCCGACACCTATGGCCAGGTGGTCAACTCGTTGTCCGTGGGGGGGCGCAACGAAGCGCACCACTCCGGACTGAGCGACGACCGCAAGTACCTGTGGGCGGGTGGTCTCGACACCAGCAGGATCTTCGTGTTCGACATCCACACCGACCCGCGCAAGCCCGTGCTGCACAAGGTCATCACCGACTTCGTGGAGCAGACCGGCGGACTGGTCGGCCCGCATACGTTCTACGCCCTGCCCGGACGCATGATGATCACGGCGCTCTCCAACAACGTCGATCACGGCGGGCGCACCGGCATGGCCGAGTACAACAACGCCGGCGACTACATCGCGACCCACTGGATCCCGACCGACTCCGACCTGATGGGAGCGGTCAAGTCCGGCAAGCTCGCGGACGGGTACGGCTACGACGTGCGGGTGAAGGCGGACCTCAACATCATGCTGACCTCCTCGTTCACGGGGTGGTCGAACTACATGATGGACTTCGGCGCGATGCTGAAGGACGAGGCGGCGATGAAGCGCTTCGGCCACACCATGGTGGTGTGGGACATGCACGCCCGCAAGCCGCTCAAGGTGCTGGACGTGCCGGGGGTGCCGCTGGAGATCCGCTGCGCCTGGGACCCGGACCACCGCTACTGCTTCACCAGCACCGCGCTGACCTCGAAGATCTGGCTGATCCACGAGGACGACGCGGGCGAGTGGCAGGCCAAGGCGGTCGCCGACATCGGCGACCCCTCCACGATCCCGCTGCCGGTGGACATCTCCATCACCGCCGACGACAAGGGGCTGTGGGTCGACACCTTCATGGAAGGCAAGGCCCGCTACTTCGACATCTCGGACCCGCACGCGCCGAAGCAGGTCTACGAGGCGCAGATCGGCAGCCAGATCAACATGGTCTCCCAGAGCTGGGACGGGAAGCGGGTCTACTTCTCCAGCTCGCTCCTCGGCAACTGGGACAAGACCGGGGACGCGGACGAGCAGTACGTGAAGCTCTACCACTGGGACGGCAAGGAGCTCACGCACCAGTGGACCGTCGACTTCTACGAGGAGGGCCTGGGACGCTCGCACCAGATGCGGTTCGGCGCATACGCGCTGTACGGCAGGAGCCCGCCTTCCGGCGAGACGAAGCTGGCCGCGGCCGCGGTGGTTCAATAGGCTGCGGGGCTGCATGAACGAATGGCGGTGTCCCGGGGCGCCCGGACGGCTCGCGGGCAATTCGGACCCGGGGTGATGCGGACGATGCATCCGATCGGGACATTCCGCGCATTCGCGCTGCTCGCGGCGACCGCGGTGAGCCAGGCCGCGGCGGCCCACGAGCCGCAGCCCGAGATCCTCGCCCCCGGCTGGGGGATCCTGAGCTACGAGGCGCCGGCGCCCGGTACCTACCGGCTGCCGCCGATCATGCCCGCGGCCGACGGCCGGGTGCTGCTCGAGGACGCGACCCCCGCGAGCCTGTTCGACCTGATGGGCGACCGGTTCGTGCTGCTGAGCTTCGTCTATACGCGGTGCGATGACGTCAACGGCTGTCCGCTGGCCAGGGCCGTGTTCCACCTGGTGCGGTCCCGGCTCGGGGAGCGCCCGGACCTCGCCGGCGCCGCCCGTCTCATCTCCATGTCGTTCGACCCGGACAACGACACCCCCGAGGCCATGCGGGCCTACGGACCGCGGGAGGACGACGGCAGGGTCGAGTGGAGGTTCCTGACCACCCGCGGCCGGGCCGAGCTGCAACCCATCCTCGACGGCTACGGCCAGCACACGCTGCGCGAGTACGACCACAACGGCGAGTACACCGGCGATTTCGCCCACCTGCTGCGCGTCTTCCTGATCGATCGCGAGCGGCGGGTGCGCAACGTCTACAGCACCGGCTTCCTCCACCCCGACATCCTGATGAACGACCTGGAGACTCTGCTGCTGGAGTCTCTTTCCGGTTGAGGTCCCCGATGCGGCGCGCAGGCGGAGCTCGACGCGGCCGGCGCGGCACGCGTCCGGTCCCGGCCTCGTTCCGGTCGAGCCACCCGATGGCGCGCGCAGGGCCGGCTGGCCTCCACGTCCTCGCCCGGGGCGCGCTGATCGCCACGCTGTTCGCCGCACTGGCCATCGTTCAGGCATCCGCGCAAACCAGCGGGGTACTGGAATCGGGGCGGGCGTTCGACGAGCGCCAGAGCCGCGGACCCGGCGATGTCAGGGAAGGCTACGAGAGCGCCGACTACCGCACCCGCTCGCGCAGCCTGCTGGAGCGGCGCGGGGTGAAGATGGACCTCCTCCGGCTCGCCGAGGACCCGCCGCTCGGCCTGCCGCCGGTGCCGGCGCCGGCCGGCAATCCCCTGACCCGGGCGAAGATCGAGCTGGGACGGAAGCTCTTCTTCGACCGGCGCCTGTCGATCAACGACACCCTCTCCTGCGCCGCCTGCCACGTCCCGGAGCAGGGGTTCACCAACAACGAGCTGCGCACCCCGGTGGGCGTCGAGGGGCGATCGGTGCTGCGCAACTCCCCCACCCTCTACAACGTCGCCTACCAGAAGCACCTGTTCCTGGACGGACGGGAGCTGAGCCTGGAGAACCAGGTCTGGCAGCCGATGACCGCCCACAACGAAATGGCGGCGCCCTCCATCGGCTACGTGATCCGCAAGGTCCGGCGCATGCGCGATTACGACGGAAGGTTCGAGGAGGCGTTCGGCGGCCGCGGGCCGGACATCCTGACCATCGGCCAGGCGCTGGCGAGCTACCAGCGCACGCTGCTGGCCGCCGATTCGCCCTTCGACCGGTGGTACTTCGGCGGCCGGCCGGACGCCGTCGGCGCTCCGGTGAAGCGGGGGTTCGCGCTCTTCTCCGGGAAGGCGCGGTGCATCGTCTGCCACCGGGTGGAGGCGGACCATGCGCTGTTCGTCGACCACGAGTTCCACAACACGGGGCTCGGCTACGCGGCTTCCGCGAGCGGGAAGGGGCCGGAGACCACCCGGGTCCAGCTCGCCCCCGGGGTGTTCACCGAGGTTCCCCGGGCCGCCATCGATGCGGTGACGCAGCAGAGGCTCCCCAACGACCTCGGGCTGTACCGGGTGACCGAAAGCCCCGCCGACCGCTGGAAGTTCCGCACCCAGACGCTCCGCAACATCGCGCTGACCGCTCCCTACATGCACGACGGCCGGCTCGACACCCTGCGCGAGGTCATCGACTTCTACGATCGCGGCGGCGTGCCCAACGAGCTGCTGTCGCCGCTGATCCGCCCGCTCGGCCTGACCGGGCGGGAGAAGCGCGATCTCGAAGCATTCCTGCACGCCCTGACGGGCGGCAACGTCCCCGACATCGTGGCCGACGCGTTCGCCGCCCCGATCGGGGACCTGAGCGCGGAGGACCCGAACTGGGCGCACCGGAACACCCTGGGATACTGAATCGTCCCGGGGCGCATCCATCCGCTCTTCCGTATCGGATATGCGTCCGACCGCGCCGCTTGCATCCCTGCCCGGCCACGTACAGGATGGCGCTGGCCACCGTCACACCAAGCGCCGCGACCGCACGTCACGGGACCGCTCGTGGCGTCCCGAGCCCCTTTCAGTGCATTCCTCAGTGCATTCCCAGGAGACAACGCAGATGAAATTCCCGATCACATGGCTGGCCGCCCTGCTTCTGTCGTACGTGTTCGCCGCGTCATCGGCGTGGGCCGTCGTGGAATGGCGCATGGCTCACAAGATGCCGCCCGACAGCTCCGAGGGGAAGGTGTTTCAGCGCTTCGCGGATCTCGTCGACGAGTACTCCGGCGGCGAGATGAAGCTGAAGATGTATCCCAACGAACAGCTCGGCAAGACCAATGCGGTCATGGAGCAGCTCAGGCTCGGCACGGTGCACGTCTATGCCGAGGGCTCCACGTACATGAAGAAGTGGATGAAGGACATCACCTGGATGAGCGCCGCGTTCCTCTTCGACGACCGGGAGCACTGGGTGCGGTTCATGAACACCGGCATGGTCAGGGGCTGGTTCGAGA
Source organism: Gammaproteobacteria bacterium (assembly GCA_965202735.1). GTDB lineage: Bacteria > Pseudomonadota > Gammaproteobacteria > HK1 > HK1 > HK1. The sequence continues at coordinate 2,692,494 of OZ241844.1, read as the reverse complement.
AGGCCGCGGAGGAGGCCGGCGTCATCCAGCTCGGCGATCCGACGGCGATCCTGCGCGGTCCCTATCGGGTAATGGTCGCGGCGCGCGACGTCCGGAGCTTCGACGACGTGAAGGGGCTGAAGCTGCGCATGCACCCGAACCAGACCGCGATCGAGACGTGGACGACCATCGGCGCGGACGTCAAGACCCTGGCGTGGACGGACGTCTACCAGGCGATCGACAAGGGCATCGTCCAGGCGGTGAACAGCCCGATCGCACTGGTCGAGGACATGCGGTTCTACGAGGTCGCGCCGCACGTGATCCGTCACGACGAGTACTACCAGTCGATCGGCTTCATGGTGAACCAGGCCGCCTACGACAAGCTGCCCGACGCGCTGAAGGAGGCGATGAACCGGGCCTACGCCGACGCCGGCGCCTACAGCCACGAGGTGATGGGCGCGTCCGCGGATGCCTCGATCGCGAGGATGACGGAGAAGGGCGTCACGTTCGCCGACGTGGACCGCGCGCCCTTCGTGCGGGTGATGAGCGAGTACTACCGGGAGAAGCAGGCGGCCGGGGAGCTTCCCGAAGGCTTCCTGGAGGCGGTCGAGGCGACCCGCGGCCCGTAGCGGAGCGTCTTCTTGTCGCCCGTTCGCGCGGGGGCGGGCCGGCGCGTCATCGAGGTGATCGATGGCGCGCTGGACCGGCTCTCCCGCTGGTTCCTGGTGGCGGCCAACGTCTGCCTCGTGCTGATGCTGGCCGGCACCGCGACGACCATCGTGCTGCGGCCATTCGACGTCTCCTACTACTGGATCTGGCCGTGGACGATGCAGCTCTTCGTCTGGATGTCGTTCATCGGCTTCTTCGTGGTCTACCGCCAGGGCAAGGACATCGCGGTGGACTTCGTGGTGATGCGCATGGGCAGGCGCGCGACCGAGGTCTCCCGATGGTTCGTCGACGCGGTCATCCTGCTGGTGACGGGCGCGATGCTGTGGCAGATGCCCACCATCTTCGAGAGCCAGGTCGGAGTCATCGACGGCGTCGTCACGCCCTGGGGTGAGATGGAACGCTATACCCTGTCCATCCCGCTGGCGGTCTCCTGTGCCCTCATCTTCATGAACGGCACCGTGGACCTCGCCAGGGCGTGGGCCGGCACCGCGGCGCCACGGCCCTCGCACCGGCACGACCCCGACTCCTGATGGCGCTGGTTCTGTTCGCAGGCTTCATCGGCCTCATCCTGCTGCGCGTCCCCGTCTCCATGGCCATCGGCGCGGCGGTGCTGCTCGCGTTCGCCACGAGCGAGTTTTCGGACGCGCTCTACATCGTTCCCCAGCAGATCCTCGAGGGCGTGAACAAGCCGTCCCTCGCCGCGGTGCCGTTCTTCATCATGGCCGGCAACCTGATGAACGCGGTCGGCATGACGGATCGCATCTTCAACTTCGCCAACGCGCTGGTCGGGCACTTCAAGGCCGGCCTCGCCCAGGTGAACGTGCTGTCCTCGATGATCTTCGCCGGCGTGTCCGGGGCCGCGGTGGCGGACTGCGCGGGGCTCGGCGCCATCGAGATCAAGGCGATGCGCGACCGGGGCTACTCGCCGGACTTCGCGGCGGCGCTGACCGTGTGCTCCGCGGTCGTCGGACCGATCATCCCGCCCTCGATCGGGCTCGTCATCTATGCGTTCCTCGCCCAGCAGTCGGTGGAGCGGATGTTCCTGGCCGGTCTCGTCCCGGGGCTGATCGTCGGGCTGTCGCTGATGATCTTCAACCGGGTCCTGGTGGTCGTCCATGACTTTCCGACCCAGCCCCGCGTCGCGCTCCGGGAGACCCTGCGCCGGGGCGTCGACGGAGTCCTGGCGCTGGTGGCGCCGGGCATCATCCTCGGCTCGATTCTCGGGGGGGTCGTCACCGCCACCGAGGCCGGGGTGCTGGCCTGCATGTACTGCATCGTGCTCGGAGCGTTCTACCGGACCCTCACCCCCGGACGCTTCTGGCAGGCGTTGACCGACACGATGCTGATGACCTCGGTGATCATGATCATCATCGGCTTCTCCATCGCGATGGGCTGGCTGCTCGCCATCGAGCAGGTACCGGCGAGGCTCGGCGACGCGATCTTCACCCTCACCGAGTCCCGGGCGATCTTCCTCGGCGTCATGCTGGTGTTCGTGCTGCTCGTCGGCTGTGTGGTGGAGGGCGTGCCGGCCAAGCTGATGCTGGTCCCGATGCTGCTGCCCATCACCGACAGCTTCGGGATCGACCGGGTGCATTTCGGGATCGTCCTGCAGCTTGCGCTGCTCATCGGCATCGCGACGCCGCCGATGGGGATCGGTCTCTACATCATGGTGGAGGTCGGCAAGGTGCCCTTCGAACGCGTGGCGGTCGCCGTTCTGCCGTTCCTGATCCCCCTGCTGGTGGTGCTGGTGATGATCACCTACATGCCGTCGCTCACCCTCTGGCTGCCGGACCTCGTGCTCGGCCCGGAGTGACCGCCGCCGGCCCGGAGTGACCGCCGCCGGCCCGGAGTGACCGCCGCCGGCCCGGAGTGACCGCCGCCGGCCCGGAGTGACCGCCGCCGGCCCGGAGTGACCGCCGCCGGTCCGGAGTGACCGCCGCCGGCCCGGAGTGACCGCCGCCGGTCCCGCGGCTCAGCGCCCCGTCTTCGCACGCACCAGCGCGGACGCGCCGCTGCGCTCGCCGAGCTTCTCGCCGGCAAGCAGCGCCTTGTGGCTCGCCGGCTCCGCCGCCTGCTTCGACAACGCCCATTCGGCGTCCGCCTCCGCTTCGTCCGGCGGCATCACCAGCACCCCCGAGACATCCGCGATGACCACGTCGCCGGGATGCACCACCGCGCCGCCACACGCGATCGGCACGTTGAAGCTGCCTCCGACGTCGTGGAGCCGGGTGGTGATGGGCGACACGCCGCGGCACCACACCGGGAGATCGTACTGCTCGATCTCGGGCAGATCGGTGCACGGCCCGTCGATGGCCACGCCCGCGCAGCCGGCCGCCCTGAGTGCCGCGGCGACACCGCCGCCGAGGCACGCGTGCCTGCGGTCGCCCAGCCGGTCGATGCAGAGGAAGTCGCCCGGGCGCAGCAGGGCGACGATGTGGTGCAGCAGGGTCGAGTCCTGCCCGGGAATCGCCAGCGTGACCGCCGTCCCCGCGACGCGGCGGGCGGGAAGAACGCACTGAATCTCCGCGTCCATGAAGCCCATGTGGCGTCGATGTCCGACCGTCGCGGTCTCCACGGTCGCGTACTTCGCCACCATGCGGGCAGGGACCTGGCTCGGCATGTCTTTGATTACATAGGTCATCGAGGAGTCTCCCGGGAGCGATGAACGAGGTTCGCAGGCAGCGTCCGCACCGAAGGACGAGCTCGGATGGTATCGGATTGAAGACGCCGGCCGGTGTTCCATCCCGATGAAGCTGCCGGCCGGCGCCCGCGAGCCGGGAGCGTCCGTGACCTTCCGAAGCAGCGCCAGCCGGTCCTCGTCCTCGTCGAGGATCGTGTGCGCGTCGGCCAGCAACTCCTCACGCTCTGAAGGTGTGAGAAAACATTTCGAAGACGGATCTCTGTCCCCCGGTGGCGAAGCGCCTGATTACTTGGCGGACCTTCGGGGCCGAGAGGACTCCGAGACGTCGTAAGCGGCGATGTAGAGAGCGCGCCTGGTCATGGGACTTGGCCTTGGGGCCCGAGTACGTACATGGTTGCACGGCCTTGTGTATTGATCGGGGCCGGCAAGGTTGCCGGTTCACCCGACGAATACGCCATGGACTACCTTCGGTAGAGGTGAAGGTGCACGAATCACGACGAACCGTGACCTTCGACCGCGGTCCGGACCCACCCCGGTGGATCGGTCGGAAGCTGACACGTTTCGTGTTTCAGGCCGACGTCGCATGCCAAGTCACGCAGAACGGGTAGGAAGCGATCCGCGGTAAATGCATGCACCCGCCTCCAATCTTCGGCGCTGACCGGTCGGAATCCATGCGCGAGGATCGAACGGTTGCGCACATCAAGCAGATCGCGCAGCGCGGGGTTGTGCGCACGCGCGAATGCTTGCGCGGCACCCGAAAGGCGGCGCTCGATCACTTGCCACGACTGCCGCAATCCGATCTTGGTCTTGTCGTCATCGGTCGAGGCCGATGCGTCCGCGTCGGGCGGCAGCAACTTCCGGGGGAAGTCTGCTGTGTTTTCGCCGAGTCCGGCTCGAAGCTGCCACTGCGCGGTCCATTCGATCAGGCGGTACCACCTCGCAACCGCGTCATCGAAGCGGCCTTGTGCTGCCCGGCGCTCGGCATTCCGCCAGAGATCGAACAGGCGGGCGGGTTCGCGTCGTGGGTTGTCTTCGCATGCTGTAAGCAAGCGAAGCGCCGGCAGCATCGACGGATAGCAGGGAGCAATGCGGCGATCGTACGGCTCGATCAGCTTGAGCGCGCCAGCGTGATTGAAGTCGTCCCAGTGAGCCAGTGCACGACTGAGTGTCCGCGCAAGTCCAAGCCGTTTCCGATCGGGGGAGTTCGCGGCGATTTTGATGCCGTCCAATCCTTCCGCGGCTTCGTGGTAGGCGAATCGACGCCACGCAGCGAGGTAGGGCGCCATCGCGCGGTCCAGGCGCAGGTGCGCCACGCTTGCCGCCATCGCCTGCTCGGTGCCGTCCTGTACCTGAACGAGATTGGCGCGCGCGCCCGCAACGAGTTGGAGCTCGACATCGTCTCGCTCCAGTGCCGCGCAGACCAGGGCCGCCGTCATCGTCTTGGTGCCGCCCGTGTAGTCGGAGATGAATCGCGCGCCGGGGAACTGCGCGGCCAACTCCGTGGTGGCGACGCGCATGACGGCGTAAGCCCCGTCCAGATCGTCGGCTGGAACTGTGCGCACTGCGAAGCTGTTGTTGTCGAGTCCTGCCTGGGTGGGGATGTTGGGTAGCGTCGGCTTCTCGTCGTCGGCGCATGCCTTGATGATCTTGCCCTTGCCGGTCACCTGATTGATGGAGCCGGGTCTGTTGGTCTCGGGGTCTCGATCCGTACAGAAAAAGCAGATGTATTCCGGTGAGGTCGACTTGATCGCCCTGAGGATCGGCCGATGAGAGCCGCCGACCGTGCACAGGAGAACGGATCGGTTTGCGTCCATTACGAATCCCCCGTTGATGAATCGCGGGCCATACGCTCGATCGCAGCCGTCGATTCGGGCAAGTCCCTTTCGAGATGATCTTTTCGATCACTCTCCAAACGGCATCGGGACCAATTTGCCTCACGACTCCAGCCAGCTCATGACGCGAAGAGTGGCTTGATGATTCTTGTCCTTGTCCGGGTTCTTCTTCTTGCTGCACTCTTTCCATCGTCCGGCTTCCTGCATCCTGCTCTTGAGCCAGCGCGCCGCCTCGACCTTTTCGGCGCCGTCCCACCGACCGTTTTCGACTTCCTTCAGGATCGCGCTGATTTCCGGCGCACTCTTGTCCCTACGGCTATCGAGGATTTCCTCGATCGTCCGCTCGACCGGGCTCAGCGCAGCCAGCCGTTTCTCGCGTTCCCTGGTCTCCCGAGCGGTTCGCTCCGCTTCGTCGCGCTTCCGGGCTGCCTGATCTTCGGCTTGGCGGTCGCGTCTCATGGCGCCATAGCCAACCGCCGTCTTCGCGCCGAAGCCGAGCCACTCGAACGCGTGATCGAATGCCGCTCGCAGAAGTGCTTTCCAGTGGTCGCCGGTTGCCAGCTCCGGAGCATACCGGAGACGTCCACGATCGCATCGGACGCGGAAGGTGAAGCCGGCATCGGGCGGCACGGTCAGGAAGCTGATGGGGTTCGGCTGGCCGGAGTCGTGCGGCGACTTGCTGCCGACATGCCCTCGTGCCTGGTAGTAGTGCGAGTGATGCGGCGTCATGATCTCGATGCCGAGAGCTTTCTTTCGGTCGACCTGCGGGACGACATCCCAGAACTCCAGGGCGCCGCGCACGTGCAGTTGCCGTTCGCACAGCAGTGCGCGCCAGGGATCTGGCGCATCCAGAATGCTCTTTCTGAGCTTCTTGCCGGATGTGGATGCGTCGTCGAGTACCGCATCCAGATACGCTCGGACCTCTTCCGGACCCACGGCGAATCCATCCACCCATTCCTTCCATTCAGTCTGGTCGTTCTTATCGCTCGGCTCCGTCCACCGTTCGAATCCGAACAGGTGCCAGATCGCCGGCAGCGTCCAGCCGCTGTCGTTCTCGAAGAAGTCGCGATGCGTCAGCTCTTCCGCCGCCCGGCGCACAACGCCCTTGACCCCGCTGCCGGGCAGATAGGGGAGACCGTACGGGTTCAGGAACGAGAAGCCGTTCTCGAGAGGGTGTTCGTTGCCGAGTCCGGTCGTGAACGGGGCGACGGACCTTGCGATCAGCTCCAGTCCTGCGTCCCCTGCCACCGTCTGGAAGACTGCCTGCTGCCGCCTTGAGAGCGCGGCCATCGCTTGCCTGTCGGATTCGTTGAGCTCCGCCGCCGACTTCAATGCCGGGGACTTGTTCTCGTCCTCGAACCGCCGTTCTTTTCGCTCCCTGCCTGCTTGGCGATAATTCACGTCGTGAGTTTTCCACAGGGGCCTCCCTGTCCGGGAATCGACTCCCCACAGCTTCAGATACATTCCGAAACGGAGCGCTGCCGAGGCGCTTCCAAAGTCGGCTCCGAGATACCGGGGAATGGCTGCGACCGGCATGTCACCCACCCTTCTGACGGGCCGCAGCCATCTGCCGTAGCCACTTGAGCCACGCGAACGCCTCGGTCGTGATGGCCTGATACTCGTGCGGCTCCGCTCTCAGCAGCCCGTCCATGAATGCGTTGAAGTCTGGTTCGACGAAGGCGAAGCGTCCGGCGAGCCATTCCCTGAGATCGGCGCCCACCTTGTCGTGTTGGTCGCCTTTCTCCTGCAGGAACGCCATTACCTGCATGAGGCCGCTGTTCATGACGAGTGCGGGCAGGGCCTTGGCGAGGTTCACGTGTTCTTTCCTGTAGCTTGCGCATCGCTCCCAGGCATCCCGGGCGCGTTTCTGTTCCAGCGTCTCGTTCGCCATCGCTGTCACCCTTGTATGCGCGCAATGACCAGACCGCGCCCGGTCGTGGCGTCGCCGCCGATCTGGAGCATCCTGCCGTCGATGACATTCCTGATCTCCTGCAGGACTCCTTCGGCCTTCATCTCACAGCCGTCCTGTCTCCCTGTCCGGGTCCGGCTTACGAGCAGCGGCGCGATCATCAGCGACTCCGGAGGCAGGTTTTCCGTGTAGAACAGGCCGCGGTCGTCGGCCGTTCCCGTCTTGTCGTTGATACGGACATGGGGCTCGACGACGGTCGCGTGCTCGGCGAAGTAGGCGAAGTCGGTATCGGAGAGGACGACCAGATCCCTGGAGAGCTTTTCGCGGAAGAAGCCGTAGCCGTCGGTGTCGGGGATCGCCCGTTCGGCCAGATCCCCGGCCAGCGCCGCCAGTCTCGCAGCCTGCACGCCAGCCTCGTACTCGAACGCCTCCAGATGCAGCTTCTCCTTCGACAACAGGTCGGGATTGTGCACGGCGCAGCGTCCTTCAGGGACGTCGGTGGGAATCTCCCACTCCGCTCCGGCGCCGGCCTGGCGCAGCAGCCGTTTCGCCCGGGCCAGCGCCTGCGGGCATGTGGCGTACACGTAGCCATTCTTCAGGCAGCGTACCGGGAACACCACCAACTGCCCGTCGCCAAAGCTCACGGCGCCGGCGTGCAGGTCGCCGCTCTGCGATGCCGGGCCAAAGATGCGGTCGACGATGGCGGGGTCACCGCCCAGAGCCTCGAAGCCATGCCGCACCGCCCCCTTGATGCCGGAGCCGGCGAAGCACGGGTGGCCTGTGTGGCGCTCGCGCTGGATCGGGTTGTCGATGATCCCGGTGGCGGATCCCGCGCCCATGTGGACCGGGCTGACCGCGTAGAGAAATACGACTGCCTGTTTCTCGAACATGGTGGCTTCCTATGACGGCCAAGCGCCGAGGGCGATGCGATTGAACCCTTCGGCGCGTCTGGTGGCATTCTCCGCGGAATCGGACCACAGGCCGCGTGTGGCAAGGTTGCGAAGCGCAGTCGGGGTGGCCTCGATGTCTTCCAGCAGTACACGCTGCCGGTCGGCGCAACGCGCTGGGCAGGCTTCGGACGCCGTTTCGCGAGGTCGAAGCCCGAGACGACTTCGGCCCGCGGCACCGCGGCGCAGACGAGGCGCGCACGCACGCCGTGCAGGTCGAAGCGCAAGTCCGTTCCTTCGCCGGTGACGCCGGTCGGCTTCCATCCGCTCCTGAACAGGCCCGGCGTGGTCAGGATCATCCGACAGCGCCCTGCAGATGCAAGGCTGTCATAGCGAGCCTCCGGCAGAGCCGCCTCGACTTGCGTCGCAACCGCCGCACGGCCATCGCCGCCGAAGCGCAACACCAGGGACTCGGGAAGTCGCGCGCCGACGGTCTCGGCGAGAAAGCCGACATCGAAGCGTTTCGCATCGACCTCGCCATGCTCGATCTTCCGCAGCGTCACCGCCTGCATGCTGAAGATCTGACCGTCCCCCGAACGCCGCCGCGCGGGATCGAGGCCCACTCCGACCCGGGTTTCCATACTCCAGAGGGAGGCGCTCGGCACGAGACATGTGCGCGAACCGACTTCGCCACCGTCGAGATACTGCCTCCATCCCGCTGCGGTCAGCCACAGCCCGCTCGTCGGCTTCCCGCGCGCCTGCTCGGCCAGTACCGCGAGGGACGCCGTCGCGCGCGAGCAAAGGATGGCGGCATCGTGTCGGCGAGGGCGTAACGCACCGACTTCGAGCTCGCCGTCGTCCCGTTTGCGGATGCCGAGATCGGCAGGCGGCTGGAACAATGGCTCGATGCGACTGTCGTCTTCGGCATCCCGACCCCGCCTGGCCAAGTGAAACGCGGTCAGTGTGAAGGCGCCCGGCCGGGCGGGTGTGCCGAGATCCGGATCGTCGACTTCACCCGCCTCGTAGCGGGCGAGGTCGACGCCCTTGTGTACGAGGAGCGCGGAACGAAGGGCGCCTGCCGCCACCGATGGCCACGGCGGCATCAGACTCTCGCCGAAGCTGCCGGGATCGCCGAACAGCTTGTTGCCGCGCAGGAAGAGAACGTCCAGCGGTTCGATGAAGTGGTGCCGGGCGCTCATCACGGCACCATGTCATCGGTGGCGCGGTCGGCCGGCGCATTCGCAATGGGACGCCGCACTTCGCGAGCGAGGAAATCGGCGGTGCTCAGAAATGTCTCGAGCCACTGTCCGGGTTGTTTGCAGGTGGCCGCGAGTTCCGCAAGGCGGCGCGCCAGTCCCGGCACATCGTGGCGACTCAGGATCTCGTTGTTCGCCGTCTGCCGGGCGAACTGATGACCGAGCAGGGTACCCGTCATTTCGGTTTCGGCATCCCGGGGAAGGTCCCGGAGCCAAACGAGGCTGTGATGCACCGCACGCCGTGACACATCGGGCTCGGCGAGAAACTTGCAAAGGTTCTCCAGAAGCTCGATTGCATCGTCCCATTTGGCGGTCAGCTCGAGCGCCCCACCGGAGCGCTTGAGCACGGTGAGGCTGAAGGCGTTCCGGTCACCTTCGTTCTTCGCGCACTGCTCCGCGGCGCGAAGCTCACGCATGGCGGCGACAAGCGGTGTCTGGTAGTGGACGATCACGGCGCCGCAACTGGCGGTGGCGCCGCCCATCAGGCGCATCAGCCGTCCCGGCCTGTACGCGCGGCCCGGCAGGTACGCGAAGCCGTCCTTGCATACGAGCTTTCTCCCCTGACGCGCGTCTCGCCAAGTCGTCTGCTGGCCCTCCAGAGCGGTGCCGCTGTATGCATGGCGCAGACGACGCATGACAGAGAGGAGATCGGCTACCGGCAACATCGCCATCACGTCGTCGCCGCCCGCGTAGATCACGCGGCCACGGTGCTCGACTTCGACGATTTCCGGTACCACCCGCAGGGCGAAGTCGTTGAGTGCGGCCGAAATGGCGAGATGCCGGTTGGGAGACATCGCCCGCTTCCGGTCGCCGTACTCCCCAATCTGCAGGTTGTTCCTCGCATGTTCATCGAAGCCGATTTGCACTGCGGGATGGAAGCTGTCCCGATAGGAGATGGCGAAGTGCTCGTCGCCGGACAGGATGCGGCCCATATTGTCGCCGTCGAGCAGCACCAGGGCATAGTAGGCTTCCGGTTTGTGTCCGAGCAGATCCTTGATGATCTGTTCCAGTCGTTGCAGGTCCTTCTCGCTGTCGTCGGAGTCTCGGAGCCGGCCCAGGGCGGCGGGGACGCGCGCGGCGAGGGAGCGTTGCAGGTGCACCAGGGAGCGGGGTAGTGCCGGTGCACGATCGCGCTCGACGATTGTTTCCAGAGAGCCGCGCTTATTCGGCTGGGACTGGAGGGCTTTGTGGAGCCGTTGCAGATTCCCGGCCATCGCCATCGTATGGGTCGAGACGACGAAGCGGTCCGCCCTGTCTTGCTCTGGGCGCGCTGCCTTCGCCACTTTCTCCGCGAACAGGGTGGGCCAGAGCCGTTTGATCGCCGGGAGCGCACCCAAGTGTTCGCCCTTCCTGGCCCAGGCCGGATTCTCTGCCGCAACCTTCGTCCACAGTGTATCCGCGCGCTGGCGGTGTTCGAGCTGGCGGGGATCGGTCGTGAGCCACTCCGTTTCACCGGTCAGCGAGCAACGCCAGCCGTGCTGCTCGGTCTGCCGAAACGGACGCACCGCCTTGGCTGCGGCCAGCACCCGTTCGGCGAGGTCGTAGACTGCCGGGTACAGGACGCCCGGATTCGGGGCGAAGAATGTCGTGCGGTCGTCCCAGCGGCACTCCTTCTGCAGAACTCTCCACGCCGACGAATTGAGGAAGCCGCAAGGCGCACCGGGCGTTGCGCCGAAGAACGGCGCCATTGCACAGCGGAGCGCCGAGGTGTCGAGGTCCGTCTGCCGGCTACGGTTGCGCGGCTGGATCAGCGAGAACGGTACGGCCGCCCAATGCACCTCGGGAAAGCCTTCGAGCTGATCACGCATCTGCCTGTAGGCGTGCACCAAATCGTCGCGGGGATCGGTCTCGTTCCGACTGCCGGCCGCCTCGAGAAGTCGGTCCACGACCTCGGCGCCGAGCGACTGCAGCCAGGAACGTATCCGTGCCTCGACCTCACCGGCAATCTTGCGGGCACCGCTTGCGGGGACGACGGCGACGAACCGGTTCGGCAGCGCGGCCGAAAAGAGGGGATTGTCGTCGGTGGCACGCTGCGTCCACTCGCAATCGTTGAACCGATCCTCCGGCAGCCCGCATTCATCGCGCATCCACACATCCACTTGCGGGATCCCGCGCAGACGGGGGAACAGAACGGCGTCGGGGCCAAGGCGCTCGCATACCACCTTCATCGCTTCCCATGACAACTGCGCCAGCAGGTGCGAGCCGGCCCACAGGTCGGAGGTAGTGCGTGCCGCGGCGATGAAGCTCTGGACCGGGCCGATGGAGAGCGCGAGCAGGGCGGCATCTCCGTCCGGGTCGCGGGCGAAGGCGCCGGAGAAGGCGGATACCAGATCCAGATGATCCCAGATGGAATGGTCCGGAACCCGGGTGTCGGCCGGCAGCAGCGGCTATAGCTCGCCGAGCGTGCCGTTGTCCTCGTCTTCGCGAAGCTCGGGGCCGAAACGCCAGTACGTGAGCAGAGTCCGCCGCCAATCGACTTCCACGCCGTCTCGGCCCCTGACGATGAGACGTTCGAAGTGTTCGCGACTGCGTTCCTTTATGTCGTGGAAGTCGGTGTCCGAGAGGGATTTCAGATCGAGGGCGTGACCGGTCAGGGGGTGAATCAGCGTCGGTTGCCGGGTCCAGCGCACCTGAGCCCAGTCGGCGACCTTTCTGCTTCCGCCGCTACTCGTCGCGACCTCCTCCATCGGCCACTGCGGGCGGTCGGCGGCGGATGCCCACCAGTCCGCCCGCCGGACCGTCCGGTACATGTCGACCGGCACGCCGTCCCCGGACACGGCAGAGCCGAGCATGTCCCGGCTGTCCGGCGCCAGAGAACCGGATTCCGGAACGGCCTCGAGGCCAAGCAGCCGATGCAGCGCCCGCGATGTGCCGCCCTCGTGTCCCGCCGGGTCGCGCAGCAGCACCAGCGCCTTCTCCGCCGGATCGTGCAGTCGGGCGTGGAGCTTGGTCTGCCAGAACGTGTCGTCGGCCATCGGTTACTCCGGAATCCGCTCAAGAACGAGGGTGTCCAGGCTTTGCTTCAGCTCTCCTCTTCGCGTGTTGTCCCGAATCATTTGGTAGCGCCGCCCGCTCGATGCGGACGTGAGTTCGTCGAGGAGTCGATGGGTCGTCTCCCAAACCTTCTGGATCTGTTGTGCATCGGGTTTGAAATCGCCTGGCGGCAGACACGGGACATGGAAAATGATGCCGCGCAGGCGCGATGGATCGGCCCTGTCCGGGCGCACCTTGAACCGGAGGCTGTTGGGGAGACGCAGTTTTTTGCTCCATTGCCGGACTTCATGCCTTGTCACCGGGTATGACAGCCAGTGCCGATCGAGTGGGCGTTGGTGGGGAGGCTTCGGGAAGACGAACATCGTGCGGAGCCCGATCTTCAGAACCGCGAGGTCGCGCATCAGTGCTTTCCAGTCGTCGTAGGATTGCGCGGTGCGCCAGACCAGAGATCCGATTTCGTCCGCGCCTATCACGTGCGGCCAGTCGAGCTCCAGTGCGTCGCGCCATGGTCGGAATGGGCGGACGACACGCTGACCACAGGCTTCATCCCGGTCTCCCTGCCCGGAGATGAGACGGTCGGGCTGCGGTGACGGCACACCTTCGAGCGGCTCGATGGCCAGTGAGCCCCACCCGTTACGGCTGCGGCCACCGAGCGTCCCGTAGGCGTTCATCAACGCCAACGCTGCCTCGAGGCCATCGATGGCCGACGAGGGCGCCGCGAGCGACAGGGTTGCGGACTCGCCTGCCTGAATGGCGGCCTTGCTCTTCAAGACCGTCGGGTACTCGTGGCCTTGCCCGCCTTGTCTGGGGGCTTTCTTGTCATGAAGAGGTCCATAGCCCATGTACAACAATGGTCCGACGGGTTGATGAACCTCCGGGTGATGCACTTTCGATGCTCTATCGGCCTCCTGCCGGCCCCACCGATCCTGCGTCTCCAAACCCTCCGCCCACTTGTCGAGCCGAAGCCGCACGGCGCTCTTGCGGAAGTCGCCGTCGAGCCACGCGTTGCCGAACAGTCGGCCCTCGTCACGTCGCATCGCCTCGATGTCTGCCGGGAATCCGTGGCGCGTCGCCCACACGACCCTCCACCACTGCCGCAGCAACGCCTTGAACGGCGGTGTGCGCCATTGGCCGCTCTGCTCGGCGTTGCCGAGGAAGGCCGGTGTCAGGAACCGGACCTCGTACTTCATTTGCGTCCACCGCATCATTGCATCCGCCGCATCACGCCTGTTCCTCGGAATCATCGTCCCGATTCCCGGCCGCATCTTCCGGGTCGGCAACCTTGCCGCCCGCAATCCGGATCACCTCCGGCGGCAGGTCCAGACCGAAGCGACGATACCGTGTGCCCGGAACGGGCTCCAGCGCCTTGACGAGATACGGTGCCGCCCGAAAGCGGCCCAGGCGCCGTTCCAGTGCGCCCTTGACGTGTGCCTTGACCGGATTGAAGTTCTCCGCAGCGAACCCGCGGGTATACGCTCGCTCCGCCCGCTCGTAGTCTCCCGACGCCGGGTTCACCACGCGACCGTAATAGCCGAGAAGCTCCTGCTCGATGCCGGCCTCGCTCCAATGCACACCGGGCTGTCCCCGTCGCGCCCGCTCCGCCAGCATCCAGTAGAACGCGAAGTATGCGGGTCTCATCGAAAACGACTCGGCCCCGGCGCTCACCATGCAATTGTCCGGGTCGAGTGCGAGCCGTAGTGCCGGGAGAGCCCGCTGCGCCTCCGCAACTGCGGCCGAGAAGCTCGCCGTGCCTTCCATGAGGCTGGGGTTCAGTCCCTCGCGCAGTCGCACGAAGGGGATCTCCGCCAGAGTCACCGTGGCCTCGCGGGTGTCGTAGGGGCGGTTGTGCGGGGGCGGGGTGTAGATCACCTGACTCGTGGTGGTCGGATAGAAGAACTGCGGGTGGGATTCGTAGGGCGCGCTCACCAGCACGTGCGAGAGTCGGTCCTGGGGGCGGCCGTACAGAGACATCGCATAGCCGAGGTAGAACCCCATGGTCTTGCGGCCGCCGGCGATGGAGACGTGCAGCGCACTCTCGCCGTCCCGGGTCAGCTCGCGGACCACCTCGGTGATGGTGTCGGCGGCGCGGGTGTTGTCTTCGGGAGTTCGAATGTCGCAGAGCGGGCGCCCGCCGGCATCCTCCAGCACGTGGATGTGCTCCGACTCGAACGCGATGGGCGGAAGTGCGTAGTCGGCGCGCAGCCGGTGGAACCAGCCGCTCTCCGGGTGCAGAAGTGAGAGCTTCGCGCGCTCGGCCCCTTCCCTGGTGGTGACAAGCCGGATCTCGGTCGGGACGAACCGCCGACGCGGCGGCGCTGCTGCGACTGCGAGCGAGTAGACGGTCTCCGTCACGATCTGCGGAGAGAGCCCGGTGACGGCGAGCAGGATTCGTCGAGGGTGGTCTTCCGGTGACTTCATGGAATCGCCGTATCCCTACGCCCGAACTCGAAGCGCAGCCAGTGCCGGCCAGGGCTCTCGGTTCGGCAGGGAGACCGCGCCATCTCCGTCGAACGGCTCCAGTACGTACCGTCCGATCCCATAGAGCAACCCTTTCCCCGAGTGCGTCCATTGACCGAGCCACAGCAGGGCCAGACGGACAGAAGCGGGGCGCCGCCTTCCGGAACGCTCTCGCGAAAGCGCACCCGGTAGCGGGCGAGCGGCAGCCTGGGTCGCGGGATGTGTGCGGTGTCGGGCGGATGGTTCATGGACGTGCGCGTTCGGAGCACGGTGTGATGGTCTGGATCATATCCACCACGGCCGCGAGCCCGGACGGCGGCAAGGTTGCCGGCGTGCCGCCAAGCCACCCCTCTCGCGCGTTCACGGGCCAGACCGCGCGCCGCGTCTCGTCGGCCCGCTTGCCGAGACCCCTCGCGCGCGTTCACGGGCCGAGCCTCGGCCCCGGCCCCCGGCGTCGTCGGCCCGCGAGATCCGGTAGTACGCGGCTCGCTCCCCTGCCGACTCGCTGCAGGCCGCTGGCGTGCGCTCCCGCCGGGTCATCCGTTCCCCCGCCCCCCTCACTCCCCCGCCGGTGCGCTCGGCCAGCCGGGATGGTCGAGCTTTCGCTCCTCGGGGTAGAGCCGGATGCTCGGCACCCGGCCCCGTTCCAGATCGCCCTGCATGCCTTCCCAGTAGGCGGCGGTCAGCAGGTCGCCGTGCACGTCGCGGAACAGCCGCCGCAGTCCCCGGTCGCGGATGCGGAACCCGGACTCGATCTCCTCGGGCAGGAAGATGACGCCGTCCTCGTAGAACCAGTCGGGGACGTCGTCCTCGCCGTCGAACCGGTCCGCGTTCGAGCGGACCTTCACCCGGGTGAGCGGCTCCAGCGCGTCGTAGTCGAACAGGAAGACCTTGTGGAAGCGGCTCACTCCGTAGTTGCGCGCGTCGAGGTCCTTGTTGAAGACGTTGGCGGCGGCGTTGTTCTTGATGCAGTGCCCCAGGTTGACGATGGCCTCGCGCGCCTCCTCCGGACCGGCGTCGTGGAGGAACACCGGCAGCGGCCGCACCCGGCGCTGGACGATGAGGTGCTTCAGGATGACCGCGTCGTCGCGCAGCGAGACGCTCTCGGCCGCGTCCCGGAGCAGCTCGGCGAGGAGCTCCGGCTCGAACCACGCGGGGTCGAGCTCCAGGTTGTAGTAGATGATGTTGTCGAGCATGGAGCCGGTGCGGTCGATCTCGTGCACCCGCCGGTACTTGTCGAGCACCGCCCGGATGCCGGGGAACTCGCCCCACTTGTACTGCCCGGTGGGGACGTCGCGGATCACCTTCAGGTTGTAGTCCGACGACGGCGCCGCGAACCCGATGGCGACCGAGCCGCGGAACCCGACCGCGGTGGTGAACACTTCGCGGTGCTCCGCCAGCTCCTCGCGCAGCTCGGTCATCACCGCGACCTTGCCGACGTGGTTGAACCCGATGGTCGAGTAGTGCAGCCCGAGCCGCCGGGTCGGCATGACGGAGTGCAGGAAGGCGGCGAGCTCGTGGTAGTGGCTGCTGGTGACGTGGAAGTTGGCAAGCGTCGAGCTGAAGAGGTTGTGCGCGTCCGCCTCGCCGGCGAGCACCGCCTGCACGTAGATGCCCGCCTCGTGGTTGAGCAGCGCGAGGATGAGCGGCGTCGCGCTCGCATCGTCGAAGACGATCCGGCCGACGATGTAGGCGCCGCGGTTGCGGAAGAAACCGGCGTCGGTCATCTGGATCTCGACGGGCCGGCGCCCGCCGTCACCGGAGAGGGGCCGGGGCCGCTCCCTGGCGGGCCGGCGCCCGCCGTCGTCGAAGAGGGACCGGAGCCGCTCCGCGACCCGCCGCACGTCGCCGGCCCGGTCCCGCCAGGGACGCTCGAATCCCGGGACGTCGAGGATGCGGTCGACGAGCGCGGCGAGGTCTCCGCCGGGGGCGACCGGAAAGTCGATCCGCACCGCGGCGGAGCGCTCGCTCGCCGGCTCGCGATGGTGCAGGAACGCGTACTCCACCGGCTTCCACCTCCCTTCGTGCATCATGCGCCGCGCGGAGCGGATGTAGGCGAAGGCGAGGTCGGATTCGTAGCGTCCTTCGATCAGAGTGAGGTACCGGGCCTCGATCCGTTCCCAGAAGGACTCGTCCTCGGCCGCCGACGGCAACGCTTCGCGCAGGCGCGGGGCGAGCGTGTGGACGCTGACGCTGTACACCGAGAGGCGCCGCAGGCTGAGGTCCAGCGACGCGGCCGGGTCGCGCCGCTCGAACGCGGCCTTGGCGAGGTTGGGGATGTTGCGCGACTCGACGTAGTAGGCGTCGAACTCGGCGAGGACCCAGCGCGCGGCGAGGTCGGTGCGTTCCTCGGTGGAGCGGGCGGCCGCGATGCGGTCTGCGTAGTCGGGGCTCCGGTGGCTCATGGAGGTCGGGCTGGCGCGCGGCCGGCGTCGTCCCCGGCGGCTCCAGGGGCGCCGGCGAGAACGACCTTGCCGCGTATCGAGCGCGCCATCCGGCAGGAGCAGGGCCCTCCGGGTACAGTCGGCAACCCTGTTTCGGTCACTGTCCCAGGGGCGCCGACGAGAATGACTTTGCCGCGTATCGAGCGCGCCATCCCGCAGGAGCGGGGCCCTCCGGGTACGGTCGGCAACCCTGTTTCGGTCACTGTCCTAATGGGTTCGGGCCTTCCGGATGAGCACCGTGTCCTGGGGCACGTCCCGGAACATTCCGCGGGAGCCGGTCTGCGCGGCGGCGATGCGGTCGACCGTGTCCATGCCCTCGACGACACGCCCGAAGGCCGTATAGCCCCAGCCCTGGGTGGTCTGGTCGCGGTGGTTCAGGAAGTCGTTGTCGACGAGGTTGATGAAGAACTGGGCGGTGGCGGAGTGCGGGTCGGAGGTGCGGGCCATGGCGATCGTCCCGCGGTCGTTCCTGCCGCCCCGGTCCGCTTCGTTGCGGATGGGCGCGCGGGTCTGCAACTGCCTGAGCTCGGGAGTGAACCCTCCGCCCTGGATCATGAAGCCGGCGATCACCCGGTGGAAGATGGTGCCTTCGTAGAACCCGTCACGGACGTAAGCGAGGAAGTTCTCGACCGTTTCGGGGGCGGCGCTCCGGTCGAGTTCCAGGACGAACGAGCCGTGGCTGGTCTCGAAGGTCACCCGCGGGGGAGCGGATTCTTCCGCCTGGGCGCAGGACGAGGTGGCGGAGATGCTTCCCAGGGCGAGGGCTGCGATGGCGGAGGTGATCCGCCGGGAGATACGGTGGGGCAAGGGGCTGCTCCTGGTCTGGTGGATGCGCGGCGGATCGAGGATGCAACCCCCGGCGCGGTGCCGGAGTCTCGACGAGGGGCCGGCGGGAGGTCAAGCGCTCCCGGACCGGGCTTCGGGGTCGCTCTGTGCGACACTCTCCTGAAACACTCCTGAAACCCGACGTCGATCTCGTGTCCGCCAATCTCGTGTCCGCCGATCCCGTGTCTCCTGCGTCGAGCTCCTCGAATCGCCCGCCCGGTGTCGCCGGACGGACGGCGCGACGCGTCGAGGATGGAGCCCTGCTCGCCGGGCGCGGGCGCTTCGCCGACGACCTGGGGGATGCCCCGGGCGCCGCCCACGCGGCGGTGCTGCGATCTCCCCATGCGCACGCGGACATCGTCGGCATCGATACGGCGGGGGCGTTCTCGAAGCCGGAAGTCGTCGCGGTTCTGACCGGCGAGGACGTCGCCGCGTGGTCGAGGCCGTTCATCGCCGGCGTGAAGCAGCCCATCCGGCACCATGCGCTCGCGACCGATCGCGTGCGATACGTCGGCGAGCCGGTCGCGGTGGTGGTGGCGCGCGACCGCTACGCGGCCGAGGACGCGCTCGAGCGAATCGAGGTCGAGTACCGCGAGCTCGACCCCGTCATGGACCCGGTCGCGGCCGCCGCCCCCGGCGCTCCCCTGCTCCACCCCGAGGCCGGCGCGAACGTCGCAAGCGACCGCCGCTTCCGCTACGGCGACCCCGACACCGCCTTCGCCGACGCCGGCCACCGCATCGGAATCTCCGTCCGCTATCCCCGCAACGCGTGCACCCCCATCGAGGGCTTCGTCGTCGTCGCCGAGTATCTCGGGGAGGAAGGCTACGACGTCCTCTCCAACTTCCAGGGCCCGTACTCCCTCCACCCGGTGATGGCCCGCGCCCTGGGCGTCCCCGGCGCGCGCCTTCGCCTGCGCAGCCCGCGGGACTCCGGCGGCAGCTTCGGCGTCAAGCAGGCCATCTTCCCCTGCATCGTCGCGATGTGCCTCGCCTCGCGGAAGGCGGGGCGCCCGGTCAAGTGGGTGGAGGACCGGATCGAGCACCTCGTGGCCGCGACCTCGGCCACGAACCGGGTCACCACCCTCGAAGCCGCCGTAGCCGGTGACGGCACCGTCACCGCCCTGCGCTGGGACCAGCTCGACGACTGCGGCGCGTACCTGCGCGCTCCCGAGCCCGCCTCGCTCTATCGAACCCACGGCCACATGACCGGCCCGTACCGCATCCCCAATCTCGCAATCCGCAACCGCGTCGTCCTCACCAGCAAGACACCGACCGGACTGAATCGCGGCTTCGGCGGCCCGCAGGCGTACTTCGCCCTCGAGCGCCTCATGCACCGCATCGCGACGACCCTCGGACTCGACCCGCTCGACGTCATCCGCCGGAACCTCGTCCCGAAGGAGGCGTTCCCGTACCGCGCCGCGTCCGGCTCGCTCCTCGACTCCGGCGACTACGCCGCCGCCCTCGACATCGCCACCGGCGACGGCCGCCTCGCCCGGCTCCGCGCCCGCCGCGCCGCCGCGCGCGCCGGGGGGCGCCGCTTCGGGCTCGGGTTCGCGGCGGTGGTCGAGCCGAGCATCTCCAACATGGGCTACATCACCACCGCGCTCACCCCGGAGGAGCGGGAGCGGGCCGGACCGAAGGACGGCGCCGCCGCCTGCGCCACCGTCGCCATCGACCCCATCGGCTCGGTCACCGTGCGGGCCGACTCCGTCCCGCAGGGCCAGGGCCACCGCACCGTGCTCGCCCGGGTCGTCGCCGACGTGCTGGGGGTCGGGCCCGGCGACGTCACCGTGAACATGGAGCTCGACACCGGGAAGGACCCCTGGTCCATCGCGGCCGGGAACTACTCCAGCCGCTTCTCCGGCGCGGTCGCGGGCGCCGCCCACCTCGCGGCGGTGAAGCTCCGCGACCGTCTCGCCCGCATCGCGGGCGCCCACCTCGACGTCCCGCCCGAGGCGCTCGAATTCGCCGGCGGCCGCATCTTCGCGTCCGACGACCCCGGGAGCGCGGTCCCGCTGCGGCGCGCCGCCGGCATCGCCCACTGGTCGCCGGGCTCGCTCCCCGAGCATGTCGAGCCGGGCCTGCGCGAGACGATCTTCTGGTCGATGCCCGGGCTCGAGCCCCCGGACGCCGGGGACCGGGTGAACAGCTCCGGCGCCTACGGCTTCATCTTCGACATGTGCGCGGTGGAGGTCGACGACACCGGCCGGGTGCGGGTCGACGAGTACGTCACCATGCACGACGCCGGGAGGCGGCTGCACCCCGCGCTTGTCGACGGCCAGATCCGGGGCGGGTTCGCGCACGGCGTCGGCGCGGCGCTCCACGAGGAGCTCGCCTACGCGGACGACGGGAGCTTCCTCTCCGGCACGTTCGCCGACTATCTTGTCCCCACCGCGTGCGAGGTGCCCGATCCGACCATCCTCCACATGGAGACCCCCTCGCCGTTCACCCCGCTCGGGGCGAAGGGGGTCGGCGAAGGCAATGCCATGAGCACCCCGGTGTGCCTCGCGAACGCGGTGGCCGACGCGCTCGGCATCGACGACGTGGCGCTGCCGATGACGCCGCCGAAGGTCGCGTCCTGGCTCGCCGGCGAGGAACCGCCGCCGGCCTGACGCGCGCCGCGGGACACCGCAACACGCACTCGGGACCTTGACCCGTGTGGGCGGCAGTGAGTCGGGCGGCGATGAGGCAGCCGCCGGCCTGACGCCCGCAGGACACCGCAATCGGGGGGGAGCTTCGCACCATGGCAGGCACAATCATGATCACCGTCACGGAGGCCCACTGCGACGAGCTCGGGCACCTCAACCACGTCGAGGCGGTGCGCTACCTGGAGCGCGCGAGGTCGCAGTGGTACCGGGCGTGCGGTCTCTTCGACGCCGGGAGCGGGCACTCGCTCGGCTCCGTCGTCGTCAACATCGACCACAGCTACCGCGTGGAGTGCTTCGCCGGCGAGCGGCTCAAGGTCACGACCCGCCCGGTCTCGATGGGGACCCGGAGCTTCACCCTGGAGCACGCCGTCATCAAGCCCGACGGGCGCACCGCCATCGACGGACAGTGCACGAGCGTCATCATGGACCTCGCCGGACGTTCGATCATCCCCGTCCCGGAGTGCCTGGCGGTGCATCTCCCGAAACGCGCCCGAGCCGCACGCAAGGCCATGCGCGGATGACGCGGGGCATCGGCCGGCTCCGCCGGTCGATGGGCCGGGGCCCGCTCGTCCTCGATGCGGAGCCCGATGAATCCAATCGGACGCGAGGCGGGCGGACGCGAGGCGGGCGGGACGGCGCCAACGACCCCCCGTGTCATGCCACGGGGCGGCTCGGCGCCGTCGAGGCCATGAGTGTCCGGCGGCTGAAAATCCGGACCGATCGCAGGCATGATCCCGTCCCGGGAGCCTCACGCTCTCGACGAACGCGTCCTCGATGGGGTCCTCCCCCTCGGCGGCGAGCGACCAGCGCGCGTGGGGCGCGGGAGGGAGCGAGCGGTGACCGAACGGTTCAGGGAGCTGAGCGGCGAGACGGCCGAGGAGGCGGCGGCGCTCCTCGGCGGCTTCAGGACCCTCCAGATGGCGACCGCCTCCGCCTCCGGCGAGCCGGAGGCCAGCTATGCGCCCTTCGTGCGCACCGGCGACAACGCGTTCCACATCTGCGTGAGCGACCTCTCCCGGCATACCGGCCACCTCGTCGCCAACGCCCGCGCGAGCGTCCTCATCGTCGAGGACGAGTCCGCGTCCCCCCAGCTCTTCACCCGCCGCCGTCTGGTATTCGAGTGCGGCGCCGAGCAGGTGGAGCGCGGCAGCGAACGCTGGCGCGAGACCATGGACGCCTTCGAGCGCAAGTTCGGGGAGGTGATCGGCCTCATTCGTCCGCTCGCGGACTTCCGGATGTTCGCCCTCACGCCCCGCCGGGGAGTCTTCGTCAAGGGGTTCGGGCAGGCGTTTCGCATCGAAGGTCCCGCCCTCGACGCGCTTCGCCGGGTGCGCGACACCTGATTCGATCTCTCCCGCGGCGCCGCCATTCGGTTCCGGGCGGCGATTCCGGGCGGCGATTCCGGGTGGCGATTCCGGGCGGCGGTTCCGGGTGGCGATTCCAGGCGGCAGGCGGAGCCGTGGCCCAGACGATCGGACCGGAACGAGGTCCGGAAATCCTCGGCAATTCCCGCCAGCGCCCGGAGAGGCCGTACCGTGGTGGGATTCCAGCGCGATTTCGACCCTCGGGGCGCCGGGTCCAGGACCATTCAGAAGTCGCGGCCACCGGTCGCCAGACCGGAATCTCGCACTGTGGCGGGCGGTCTTCCGGCATCGAAGGCCCGGAACGAGGACCTGATGAACCGTTCGTCACGACTTCTGGAGAGTCCTGACACCCCCCCGCTTTGTATCTCCCGCGACCGGCTGGAATAATCGTCCGGATACGGTCCTCGGAGCGCGGAAAGCGGCGCGGACCGGAGACGGGAGCCGGCGGAGATGGGCCGACTGACCACCCATGTCCTGGACACGATGGCGGGCGCGCCGGCGGCGGGGCTCGACATCGAGCTCTGGACGGCCGGCGAGTACGCGCGCCGGCTCGGGACGGCGACCACCAACGCCGACGGGCGGGTGGACGCGCCGCTCCTCGAAGGCGACGCGCTCGTCGCCGGACGCTACGAGCTGCGCTTTCGCGCCGGCGCATACCTCCGCGCCCGCCACGGCGTCGCCGCGGACCCGCTCTTCCTCGACGAGATTCCCATCCGTTTCGGCATCGCCGACCCGGACCGGCACTACCACGTCCCGTTGCTGCTCTCCGCCTACGGGTACTCGACCTACCGGGGAAGCTGAGCCGTGGCGCGGAACGCCGTGCGCTTCGTCCGCCGCGGCCGGGTGGTCGAACGGCGCGGCTTCGCCCCGGCCGAGACCCTGCTCGACCACCTCCGCATCCGCGAGCGCGCGTGCGGCACCAGGGAAGGCTGCGCGGAGGGCGACTGCGGGGCCTGCACCGTCGCGGTCGGACGCCCCGACGGCGACGGCGGCGTGACCTACCAGCCGGTCAATAGCTGCATCCTGCTTCTGGGGATGGCCGACGGGGCCGAGATCGTCACCGTGGAGGATCTGGCGTCCTCGAACGGCGCGCTGCATCCCGTGCAGCGCGCCATGGTCGACCTGCACGCGTCGCAGTGCGGCTTCTGCACCCCCGGGTTCGTGATGAGCCTCTTCACCCTCTATCACGCGGGGAGGTGCGTGGACCGGGCGCTCGTGAACGACTGGCTTGCCGGCAACCTGTGCCGCTGCACCGGCTACCGCCCGATCGCGGACGCCGCGCTCGCAAGCTGCGCCGGCGAGGCCGGGGACGCCTTCGCGAGGCGTGCCGGCGAGACCGCCGCCCTGCTGGCCGGGCTCTCCGGCGACGCCGACCTGTTCGCCGGCAGCGACGCGACCTTCTTCGCCGCGCCGGCCACCGAGGACGCGCTCGCCGCCCTCTGCGCGCGCCATCCCGACGCCACCATCGTCGGCGGCGCGACCGACGTGGGCCTGTGGGTCACCAAGGAGCTCCGCGAGCTGCCGCGCATCGTGCACACCGGACGGGTCGCCTCGCTCCACGAGGTGCGGGAGACGGAAGACCGGGTCGAGATCGGCGCCGCCGCCACCTACGCCGAGGCCGAAGCCGCGCTCGGCGCGATCGATCCGGACGTGGGCGAGATGCTGCGCCGCCTCGGCTCGAAGCAGGTGCGCGCCACCGGCACCGTCGGCGGGAACATCGCCAACGGCTCGCCGATCGGGGACTCGCCGCCGGTGCTGATCGCGCTCGGGGCGACCATCGAGCTGCGCCGCGGCGGCGCGCGCCGGACACTGGCGCTCGAGGACTTCTTCCTCGACTACGGCCGCCAGGACCGCGCCCCCGGCGAGGTCCTCACCCGCATCACGGTGCCGCGGCTCGGCCCCGGCGAGCACTTGCGCTGCTACAAGATCTCGAAGCGCTTCGACCAGGACATCTCGGCGCTGCTCGGCGCGTTCCGGCTCCGCGTCCGCCGGGGCCGCGTGGCCGGCGCGCGCATCGCCTGCGGCGGCATGGCCGCCACCCCGAAGCGCGCCTCGGCCACCGAGCGCGCGGTGGCCGGGCTCCGCCTGCGCGATCCGGCCTCCTGGCCCGCCGCGGCGGACGCTCTGGCCGAGGACTTCTCCCCCATCGACGACCACCGCGCGAGCGCCGCCTACCGGATGCGCGTCGCGCGCTCGCTCCTCCTGAAGGCGCTCGCCGAGATCGCCGGGCGCCCCACTTCCGGGACCCGCGTCACCGGCTTTCGCGAACGGGAGAGCGGCCGCCGCACGGGCCGGACGGCGGCGGGAGGGGGTACGCGCCCCCCGGCGGTCTCCGCGCGGCCGCCGCGATGACCCCCGCCTCCCCGCATCGGCGAGCCCGGGACCGCACCGCGATCGCGTTCTCGAACTTCGGGCACGCCTGCACGCACATGTTCACCGTGCTCTACGCGACCGCCGTCCTGCATCTGCCGCAGGTCTTCGACCTCCCCTACGGCGAGCTGCTGAGCCTCTCCAGCCTCGGGCTCGTGCTCTACGGGGTGGCGGCCCTGCCCGCCGGCTGGCTCGGCGACCGCTGGAGCCAGGTGGGCATGATGGTGATCTTCTTCCTCGGGATCGGGGCCGGGGCCATCGTCACCGGGCTCGCGACCGGACCCGCGACGATCTTCTGGGGGCTGACCCTGATCGGCCTCTTCGCCGCCATCTACCACCCGGTCGGGATCGCCTGGATCGTCGCCTCGGCCCGCAAGCAGGGCATGAGCCTCGGCATCAACGGCGTCTTCGGCAATGCCGGCAACTCGGTGGCTCCGGTCTTCGTCGGGGTGATGATCGACCACTTCTCGTGGCGGACCGCCTTCGTGGTTCCGGGAGTGGTCGCGGTGCTGGCGGGGCTCGCGCTGCTCGTCGCCTGGCGGCGCGGCCGGGTCGCGGACGCGAGGACCGACCGGGTGCCGCCGCCGGCGCGGGAGCCGGGCGACGCCCTGCGCGTGTTCGTCATCCTCACCGTCACCATGGCCTGCTCGGGGTTCGTGTACGCGGGCCTCACCAACACCATGCCCAAGATGTTCGAGATGGGGCTCGGTGACGGCCCGGACACCAGCTACACGCAGATCGGGCTGCTCGTGGGGATCGTCTCCGGAGCCGCGTCGGCCGCCGGGATCCTCGGCGGATGGCTCGCCGACCGGTTCTCGGCCCGCGGCATCTACGTCGTCTTCTGGATGCTCCAGGCGCCGCTGCTGTTCGTGATCGTGTCGATGACCGGCGCCTCGCTGCTGGTCACGACCCTGCTGGTACTGAGCTTCAACCTCTCCTTCACCGCGGCGGAGAACATGCTGGTGGCGCAGTACACGCCCACGCGCTGGCGTTCGCTCGCCTACGGAGCGAAGTTCGTCCTGGCGCTCGGCGTGGCCGGCCTGACCGTCATCCTCGCCGGCCGGGTCTTCGACTCCCGCGGCGGCTTCGACCTGCTGTACGTCTGGCTCGGCACCGCCGCCGTCGTCGCCGCGACCGCGGGCGCCCTGCTGCCCGGAAGGCGCCGGCCGGTCCCCGTCCCCGCCGGAGCCGACTGAGCGGGGGGCGTCGAGGCCGGAATGGCCATCCTGCCGCATGAAACGGCCGTGGGTCGCAACGCGGCGATGCCTGGATGCGCAGACACCCTTCCCGCGTGTACTCTCACGGCAAAGTCGTGGTCACTGGCTGCCCAACCGGAAGATCACTCGATGACCGGCCAGGACCATTCAAGAGTCGTGGTCACCGGTCGCCCAACCGGAACATCGCACGGTGATTGGTGGCTTTTCGGCGCCGAAGGCCCGGTTCGAGGATCTTTCGAGGGTCTGATGAGCCGCTCGTCACGACTTCCGGATGGTCCTGATTAGGGCGCCGTCGCCGAGCCCGAGCCGGCGCTCCGCCCAGCGGCGCAGCGGCGCCTCCCAGTCGTCGCCGTCGCCGGCCTCGCCGCCGGCACCGCGCAGCTCCGGCGGCAGATCCTCCGGGTGGACCTCGTTTCCGGACGCCATCACGGTGAGCCAGCGGCAGGTGTTCTCGAGCTGGCGGACGTTTCCGGGCCAGTCCAGCCCTTCCAGGTAACGCACCACGTCGGGCTTCAGCGTCTTGGGCCCGACCCCGATCTCGACCGCGGCCCGCTCCAGGAAGTGCGCGAGCAGGACGGGGATGTCCTCGCGGCGCTCGCGCAGCGCGGGGGAGTGGACCCGGATGACGTTGAGGCGGTGGAAGAGGTCCTCCCGGAACGTGCCGGCCCGCACCCGCGCTTCGAGGTCCTGGTGCGTGGCGGCGATGATCCGCACGTCGACCCGGCCCGGCATGTGGCCGCCGACGCGATAGAACTCTCCGTCGGCCAGCACCCGGAGCAGGCGGGTCTGGAGGTCGGCCGGCATGTCCCCGATCTCGTCGAGGAACAGGGTGCCGCCGTCGGCCTGCTCGAAGCGGCCGAGACGCCGGGACTGCGCGCCGGTGAAGGCGCCGCGTTCGTGGCCGAACAGCTCCGATTCCAGCAGCTCGCCCGGGATCGCGGCGGTATTGATCGCGATGAACGCCCCGGCCGCCCGCGGGCTGTGGCGATGCAGCGCCCGCGCGACCAGCTCCTTGTGAGGCGATCGGCCTCGCGGATGATGACCTTCGTGTACTGGCGCAGCGCTGCATCCGGCAGCTCGCCCTGAAGGAGCTGCGCCGCCCCTCTCAGCCCGCCGAGCGGGTTCTTGATCTCGTGTCCGAGCCGCCGCACCAGGCGCCGGGCATGGGCGATCCGGGTGAGCAACCGCCGGGCTCGGCACCGGCCGGCAACGGGGCGCTGCCGGCCGGTGCCGCGTCTCTTCCGCGGCTGCGGCGACCGGAGCCGTCAAAGGCTGTAGTACATGTCGAACTCGATCGGGTGGGTGGTCATCAGGAAGCGGGTCGACTCCTCTTCCTTGAGCGCGATGTAGGCGTCGATGAAGTCGTCGCTGAGCACCCCGCCCGCCTTGAGGAAGTCCCGGTCCCCGTCGAGCGCCTCCAGGGCCTGCTCCAGGGTGTTGCACACGGTCCTGATGTTGGCCTCCTCCTCGGGCGGCAGGTCGTAGAGGTCCTTGTCCATCGGCTCGCCCGGGTCGATGCGGTTCTGGATGCCGTCGAGACCGGCCAGCAGCATCGCCGAGAACATCAGGTACGGGTTCCCGCTCGAGTCCGGGAACCGCACCTCGATGCGGCGGCCCGCCGAGCCCGAGTGCGGGATCCGCACCGAGGCGGAGCGGTTGCGCCCCGAGTAGGCGAGCAGGGTCGGCGCCTCGAACCCCTTCACCAGGCGCTTGTAGCTGTTGGTGCCGGCGTTGGTGAAGGCGTTGAGGGCGCGGGCGTGCCTGAAGATGCCGCCGATGTACCAGAGCGCCTCCTGCGAGAGCCCCGCGTACTTGTTCCCGCCGAACAGGTTCTTGCCTTCCCTGGCCAGCGACTGGTGGCAGTGCATGCCGCTGCCGTTGTCGCCGACCAGGGGCTTCGGCATGAACGTCGCGGTCTTGCCGTAGGCATGGGCCACGTTGTGCACGCAGTACTTCAGGATCTGGATCTCGTCGGCCTTGCGGATGAGGCTCGCGAAGCGGACCCCGATCTCGCACTGCCCGGCGGTGGCGACCTCGTGGTGGTGGACCTCGACGGTGAGGCCCATCTCCTCCATCGCGAGGCACATCGCGGCGCGCAGATCGGAGAGCGAGTCGACGGGGGGCACCGGGAAGTAGCCGCCCTTGACGCCGGGGCGATGGCCCATGTTGCCGTCTTCGAGCTCCAGGCCCTTGCTCCAGTCGGCCTCCTCGGAGCGGATGCGGTAGGAGGAGCCGGACATGTCGTCGGTCCAGGTCACGGAGTCGAAGACGAAGAACTCCGGCTCGGGACCGAACAGCACGTCGTCGGCGATGCCGGTCGACTGCATGTGGGCGATGGCGCGCCGGGCGAGCGAGCGCGAGCACCGCTCGTAGCCGGTCATCGTCAGCGGATCGAGCACGTCGCAGCGCAGGTTCAGGGTCGTCTCGTCGGTGAAGGGGTCGAGCACCGCGGAGCCGGGGTCGGGCATGAGCACCATGTCCGATTCCTGGATGCCCTTCCAGCCGGCGATGGACGAGCCGTCGAACATCTTGCCGTCCTCGAAGAGCTCCTCGTCCACGATCATCGCGGGGACGCTGACGTGCTGCTCCTTTCCCCGGGTGTCGGTGAAGCGCAGGTCGACGAACTTCACCTCTTTCTCGGCAAGCGTTTTCATTACGTCTTCGGCGGACATTTCCGGGATTCTCCTGTGGTCGGTGAGGTCTGGGGGTCCGCTGCGGCGAACGGCGCGAACAGGTGTCCGTCAGCAGATAGTGTGCCAGACATTCGGCCCGCGTCTCTCGCCTTTCCGCGACCGGAACGGTGCATCGTCGCGGATGAATGGTTCAGCCTGGTGCAACACCCGGCGCGTCACCCGGACAGGACCCGCGTCCCGGACGCGCAACGGGACCCGTCCACGGGACGGAGGCGCAACACCCGGCGCGTCACCCGAACAGGACCCGCACCCCGCTGACATCGGGGTCCTTCTCCGCCGCCGCCTCGAAGCGCTGCCGGAGCGGTTCCGGCGAGCCCGGGCCGAGGGCGAGCTCCAGGGGGAGCTCGACCTCGACCTGGATGCGGCCGTCGAGGTAGTGCAGCGTGATGCGGCGGATCGACCCGGCCTCCGGGACGTCGGCCCAGGCCGCCCGCAGCCTGGCCTCCACCTCGCCGCGCAGCCCCAGGTGGCGCCCCCGGGCGACCTCCTCGTCGTCCTCCGGATCGATGTGGACAGTCACGTCCTCGATGTCGCGGAACCGGCGGATGAGCTCCGCGCGGGCGGTCTCGCTGATCTGGTGCCCCTCGGACACGCTGAGCTTCGGGTCGTCGAGCAGGATGTGCACGTCGACGAGCGACTTCGGCCCCATCTGGCGGGTGCGCAGCATGTGCAGGTCGCGCACCCCGCCGACCTCCATCAGCGCCGCGCGGATCGACTCGACCTGCTCGGGGTCGAGCCCGGTGTCGATGAGCTCCTCCACGCTCTGCCGGGCGAGGCGGTAGCCCATCGCGCCGATCATCCAGGCCACGATCACCGCGGCGATCGCGTCGAGGTAGCCGAGCCCGAGCAGGGTGCCGCCGACGCCGACGATGACGACGATCGACGACGCGGCGTCGCTGCGCGCGTGCCACGCGTTCGCTTCGAGGAGCTTCGAGCGAGAGCGCTTCGCGGCGCGCACGGTGTAGTGGTAGACGCCCTCCTTGCACCCGACCGAGACCGCCGCGACGGCCATCGCCCACCACGCCGGAACCGGAAGCGCCTCGGGGTGGAACAGCCTCCGGAAGGCGTCGAACGCGATCCCGGCGCCGATGGCGACCAGCACCACGCCGAGCGCCACGGTGGCCGCGGTCTCGATGCGCTCGTGGCCGTAGGGGTGCTCGGCGTCCGGCTTGGCGCGCGCGAGCTTCGCCGCGACCAGCACCAGCACGTCGGTGACGAGGTCGGAGAGCGAATGCACGCCGTCGGCGACCAGGGACTGCGAGTGCGCGGCGAGCCCGCCGCCGATCTTCCCGATCGCCAGCGCCAGGTCGACACCGGCGCCGACCAGGGTGACGCGGCGGATGATGGCGTAGCGTTCGGGCGCCGCGTCGCGCATCTGCGCGATGAGCGCCCGCCCGGTGCCTCCGGACTCAGCCGGCCGGGCCACTGTCCCGACCACCATGCCGGCGGACGCTTCGCGTTCCGGCGCCGGCGCCTCCGGATTCAGCCGGCTCGGCCATCGTCTCGGCCATCGTCGTCGCCCGCTCCGGCCCGAATGGTGATCCGGACCTCGTCGGCGCCGGGGTCCTCGACGACCTCCAGCACCTCGTGACCGTGCACGCGGCACCACGCGGGCACGTCGCTCATCGCGCCCGGGTCGGTGCACCGCACCTCCAGCTCGTCGCCCGGAGCCAGGGACTCCATCGCGTCCTGCACGCGGATCACGGGCATGGGGCAGAGGAGGTTGCGCGCGTCGAGAGCGTGTCGTCGCGTCATCTTTCGCGCCGGGGCTCAGACGTACCAGGCGGCCGGAATCTCGTCCGCGTGCAGGGGCGCGACCTCGACGATCCGGGGCTCGCCGCCGGGCTCGACGATCTCGACCTCGACGCGCTCGGCGTCGCGCCCCTGGCTGAAGCGGGCGGTCATGCGGGCGGCGAGGAGCCGGTCCTCGTCGTCGCGGTCTCCGTCGACCAGGGTGAGCGGCCCCTGGTGGCTCACCGTGCGCAGGTGCGTGAACCGCTTCCGGTAGCCGCCGAGGTAGCGGTTCTCGCCTTCCTCGCGTCCGACGATGACCTTGAAGTGCGGCCGCGGCCGGAGGTGGCGGCCGACCTTGAGCAGCATGATGTCGTCGAGGTCGTAGTCGCGCCGGCCCCGGCTGCCCCAGAGATCCGAGAGCTTGGATGCGTACTGCGGGTTGGTGAGGAAGCAGCAGCCGCCGGCCGGCTGGGCGTAGTCGGTGAACCCGAACCGCGCGGCGAGCGCCATCTGGGGCTTGCGGGAGCGGCCGTGGAAGTCGTGCAGGCGCTCCCGGTCGACCCAGCCCTCGCGTTCGGGCAGGGTGGGCTCGAGCCGTTTCGCGCACAGCGGCCTGAGGAGCCTGTCCCCGGCCCCCGATTCCCGCGCCACCACCGGCATGGTGTCGCGGCGCTGCGACTTCGGCCGCTGCCCGACCACCTCCCCGGTGACGATGAAGTCGAAGCCGCGCTCACGCCGCCACGCGTCGGCGCGTCCGACCATGAAGCTCTTGCAGTCGAGGCAGGGGTTGAGGTTCGCGCCGTAGCCGTGCTTCGGGTTCAGCACGATGGGCTTGTAGTCCTCCACCACGTCGACGAAGTGCAGCTTGATGCCGAGCTGCTCCGCCACCCACAGCGCGTTGTTGCGCTTCGGTCTCGCCCGGTCCTGCCTGCGGATGGCGTGGGTGTGGCCCTCGACGCAGAAGCCGGTGAAGAAGTTGAGCCCCTCGACCCGCACCCCCTGCTCCAGCACGACCCGCGCCGCCAGCATCGAGTCGAGCCCGCCGGAGATGAGCGCGACCGCGCTCGGGGCATTGCGTGGCTTGTCCATGCCCGGATTTTATGACCTGGGGTCGCGGGCTTCAAAACGCTGATTCGGGCGGCAGCAGCGACTCGCCGGCGAAGAGGTCGCGCACCCGCTCGCGCTCGCGTACCACCTGGTAGCGCTCCGCGTCGACCATGACCTCCGCGGCGCGGGGGCGCGTGTTGTAGTTCGAGCTCATCGCGAACGCGTAGGCGCCGGCCGAGCGCACCGCGAGCAGGTCGCCGGGCTCCAGCACGAGCGGCCGCCCGCGGCCGAGGAAGTCTCCGGACTCGCACACCGGCCCGACGATCTCGTACGGCTCCGGCACGCCCTCGCGCGGCTCCACCGGCACGATGTCGTGCCATGCGTCGTAGAGCGCGGGGCGGATCAGATCGTTCATCGCGGCGTCGACCACCGCGAACCGCTTCGCCCCGTTGCGCTTGAGGTACTCGACCCGGGTGAGCAGCACGCCCGCGTTGCCCACGATGGAACGCCCCGGCTCCAGCAGCAGCACGGTCTCCCGGCCCGCGAGCCGCTCGACGACGGCGCCGGCGAGCGCCGCCGGCGCCGGCGGCGATTCGTCGCGATAGCGGATGCCGAGGCCGCCGCCGAGGTTGAGGTGCGCGAGGCGGATGCCGTCGCGGGCCAGCGAGTCGGCGAGCGCGAGCAGCCGGTCGAGCGCATCGAGGAACGGCTCGAGGCTCGCGAGCTGCGAGCCGATGTGGCAGTCGATGCCGCGCACCTCCAGCGACGGATGCGCGGCGGCGCGGGCATAGAGCCGGCGCGCCTCGTCCACGGGCACGCCGAACTTGTTCTCGTGGAGCCCGGTGGTGATGTACGGATGGGTCCGGGCGTCGATGTCGGGGTTGACGCGCAGCGACACCGGCGCCCGCATCCGCGCCGCGCCGGCGAGCGACGCGAGCCGATCGAGCTCCGGCGCGGACTCGACGTTGAAGCATCCGACCCCGGCCGCGAGCGCCGCCGCCATCTCGGCGTCGCTCTTGCCGACGCCGGAGAAGACGGCGCGGGACGCCGGCACCCGCGCGGCCAGCACGCGTTCCAGCTCGCCGCCCGAGACGATGTCGAAGCCCGCACCGAGCCGGCCGAGCACGTCGAGGACCGCGAGGTTCGAGTTCGCCTTGACCGCGTAGCAGACCTGGTGCGGGACGCCGGCGAACGCCCGGTCGTATTCGCGCCAGGCCCGTTCGATGGCGGCCCGGGAGTAGACGAAGCAGGGGGTGCCGACATCGGCGGCGATCCGTTCGAGCGCGACGCCTTCGACGGTGGACCCGCCGCCGCACGTTCGCGGGCCGGTGCCGGTGAGGTCCATCGGGTGAGCCGGAGAGGGGAGGTGCGCGGGCCGGGATCAGCCGAGGCGCGGGCGCGGAGCGGAGGGCGCCGCGCTCGTCTCCTCGTCCTCGTCTTCGCCCTCTTCGTCCGGGTCCGGCGGATGGTAGAGCGGACCCTTCTGCCCGCAGCCCGCGACGAGCAGCGCCCACGGCAGCATGGCCGCGAGCCGCAGAGCCTTCCGCCGCTCCGCAAACCGGGATTGCGCGGAGCGGAAAGAGGCCCGAATCCGGCGGGTCTGATGCATGACGGAAGTATAAACCCCAGTCGAATCGAGCGGACCTCGTGGACGGGATGGTAGTGTCTCATTTTGACTTTCTTCCTCCGCGCGACATCACTGCCCCGAAGTCAAGCTGAGGCACTCCCTGGCTAGGACCATTCAAAAGTCGCGGTCATTGGCCGCCCAACCGGAAGATCGCACGGTGACGGGCAGTCTTTCGGCATCGAAGGCCCGGATCGAGGGCCTGATGAGCCGTTCGTCACGACTTCTGGAGAGCCCTGACTCCCTGGCGAGGTGTCGGAATGTTCATGGCCGGTCTCATGGCCGGGTTGACCCTCGCGCCGCATGAAGTGGAGGCGGCGGGCGGCCCGAAGACCCCCGCATTCTCCTCTCATCCCGGGGGAGAGCTCGAACGGCTGTTGCCGGAGTCGCCGGTTCAGGAGAAGACCCCCGCATTCTCCCCTCTCCCCCCGGGAGAGGGCCGGGGGTGAGGGCGCGGCGATGGCTCGGTCCCCCTCACCCCAAACCCCTCTCCCGGGGGGAGAGGGGCTTCTTTCGGGACCAGGGGCATCCCGTCTTTGCGAGCCGTGCGCACGATGCCCTCCTCCCCAGGGTCTCCCGGGACCGGAAACCAGGGCTCTCGCCAACCGGACGTATATCCTTCCCGACGACGGGTGGCGCCTCGGTCCGACTTTCTTCCTCAACACGACACGACGGCCCCGGAGTCAAACTGAGACACTACCGACGGGATGACCATGGTGATGACGCCTGAGGCATGGACCGTAATCGGCACCGGTATCGTGGTCCTGATCGCGATCGCGACCTCCCACCGGCATCTCCGCGCGGAGATGAAGGCATTTCGCGACGAGTTCCGCGCAGAGATGAACGAGAAGATGAACGGCCTGCACGCGGGGATGGATCGGATGCAGGCCGAGATCGGCGGGCTGCGCGAGCGCATGGCGAAGCTCGAAGGGCTGCTGGAGGGCCTGCGCGAGGCGATCACCGGCCGCGGGACCGTCTGACCGCGCCTACCGCAGGTCTGGACTCCTCGAAGACCCCGAGACCCGGAGCCGGAGCAGGTTGAGCACGCTGATCACGGCATACTCGCGTACCCGGCGGCGGTCCCCGGGCAGGCGCACCCGCAACGCCTCGGCGTGGTCGCCGTGCGCGAGGCCGAGGAACACGGTGCCGGGCGGATGCCCCTCCTGCTCCGCCGGCCCGGCGACGCCGGTGGTGGAGATTCCGACCTCCGCACCGAGCCGTTCCCGCACCCCGCGCGCCATCGCCTTCGCGGCGTCGATCGAGACCACCGGACCCGCCGGCACGCCGAGGACGTCGAACTTCACCTCGCTCGCGTACGACACCACCGCGCCGCGGAAGACGTCGCTCGCGCCGGGCACCGCGGTGAGCCTCGCTCCCACCAGGCCCCCGGTGACGGACTCGGCCGCCGCGAGCGAGAGCCCGCGTCCGCGCAGCAGGTCGAGGACCGACGACTCCATGGTCTCCTCGTCGCTCCCGAAGATGGCGTCGCCGACGATGGCGCGCACCTTCGCCTCCTCGCCGGCGATGAGCGACGCGGCCGCGGCCTCGTCCCCGGCCTTGGCGGTGATGCGGATCTTCAGGCCCTCGATGCCGCTCGCCTGGAACGCGATGGTCGGGTTGCCGGTGCGGTCGAGCGCCTCGATCCGCTCCGCCAGCAGCTCCGCGAGCCGCGACTCGCTCTCGCCCCAGCTCTTGAGCACCCGGCTCCGGATCACCGCGCTCACCCCGGCCCGCCGCCGGAGGTCGGGGAGGATCGTCCCCTCCATCATCTCGCGCATCTCGAACGGCACGCCCGGCACCGCGTAGATCACCCGCTCCCCGACCGGGCAGACGAGCCCCGGGGCGGTGCCCGGCATCTGGGGGATGAACGACGCGCCGGCCGGCCGGTCCGCCTGGCGGAGGTTGTTCTCGGTGAACCGGCGCCCGCGGGCCTCGAAGCCCCGCCGGATCCTCTCTCCCGTCGCGTGGTCGCGCACCAGGGCCACCCCCATCACCTCGGCGATCGCCTCGCGGGTGATGTCGTCCTGCGTCGGTCCCAGCCCGCCGCACAGGATGACCGCGTCGCTGCGCGAGAGCGCGTGCCGGACGGTGTCGACGATCCGCCGCCGGTTGTCCCCGACCTTCACCTGGAAGTGCGAGTCGATGCCGGCGAGCGCGAGCCGCTCCCCCATCCACGACGAGTTGGTGTCGACGATCTGCCCGAGCAGCAGCTCGGTCCCCACCGCGACGATCTCGCAACGCATGTCCGCGCGCTCCGGTGACGGCCACCGCCCCCCGCGGCGATGCGCAATGCTACCTTGCCGGGACCGGCTTCGCGGTCGGGCGAGGTTCGACTCCGGGCCGTCCGGAAGTCGCGACGAGCGGTTCCCCGGACGCTCGATCAGGACTTCGATGCCGAAAGGCTGCCGGCCACCGTGCGATGTTCCGGATGCGCGGCCAGTGATCGCGACCTCTGAATGGTCCTGTTCGGCGGGCAGCCATTCCCGCCAGGCGGGAATTGCCGTTTCGCGGGGGACGAGGTTCAACCCGCACTCCGGAATGTGCTATTGAGGCGCCCGCTCCGGCCGGCGGGGCGGCGGGCCCCCCGCGGACGCCGAAACGCTCCGGCGGCCCGGGTCCATGCGGCGGCGCGAGGAGAGGCGATGATCACGACGAACCTGAAGGGCGGCGCGGTGCTGGTCACGGGCGCGTCGTCGGGCATCGGGCTGGCGGCGGTGGAGCGGTTCGGCGGGTGCGGGGCGAAGGTGGCGCTCAACCATCTTCCCGACGACGCCCGGGGGCCGGAGCAAGTCGAGCGGCTGCGCGGGACGGGTCTGGACGTCATCGCGGCGCCCGGCGACGTCTCGAAGCCCGGCGTCGCGGAGCGCATGGTCGAGCGGGCAGTGGCGGACCTCGGCCGGCTCGACATCCTCGTCAACAACGCCGGCACCTCGAACACCGTGGACCCGGTCCCGTTCGAGGACCTCGACGCGATGACCGAGGCGTTCTGGGACATCATCCTGTCCACCAACCTCGTGGGTCCGTTCCGGTGCGCGCGCGCGGCGGCGCCCCATCTCGCGAAGACCCGGGGGTCCATCGTGAACACCGCGTCCATCGCCGGGCTCGGCACCCGCGGCTCCAGCATCGCCTACGGGGCGAGCAAGGCGGGACTGATCAGCCTCACCCGCAACCTCGGCATCGCGCTCGGACCGGAGGTGCGGGTCAACGCGGTCGCGCCGGGGCTCGTCGACACGCCGTGGACGCGGCCGTGGCCGGAGGAGCGCAAGCGGCAGCACATCGACGGTACGATGATCAAGCGGATCGTGACGCCTGAAGACATCGCGGACGCGATGCTCTTCCTCGCCGTGCACCCCGCCATCAGCGGGCAGACGCTGGCCGTCGACTGCGGGCGGATCTAGCCCGGGCCCTCGTCGGGAGCGGCCCGGACGAGCCGGCACGCGCACGCACCGGAGACCGGCCGGAGGGTGAGCCGCGATGGACCGCGTCGAATGCATCGTGATTGGCGCCGGGGTCGTCGGGCTGGCGGTGGCGCGGGCGCTGGCGCTGCGCGGCCGCGAGGTGATCGTCCTCGAACGCCACGAGGTCATCGGCTCGGAGGTCAGCTCGCGCAACTCCGGCGTCATCCACGCCGGCCTGTACTACCCCGGCGGCAGCCTGAAGGCCCGCGCCTGCGTGGCCGGCAGGCATGCGCTGTACGCGTTCTGCGCGAGCCACGGGGTCGCTCACGCGCGCCCCGGAAAGCTGGTGGTGGCCACCGGGGACGGCCAGATCGAGGCGCTGGACGCCCTCATGGAGCGCGCATGGCGCAACGGGGTCCAGGACCTCGTGCGGCTCGATCCGGCGCAGGTGCGGGAGCTGGAGCCGGAGGTCGAGTGTGCCGGCGCATTCCTCTCTCCGTCGACCGGCATCATCGACGTCCACGACTACATGCTGGCGCTCGAAGGCGACGCCGAGGCGAACGGAGCGGTGGTGGCGCTCGGGAGCCCGTGCGCCGGCGGCGCGGTGCGCGACGACGGGGTCCGGCTCGACACCGGCGGCGCCGAGCCGACGAGCCTGGTGGGCGAAGTCGTCGTCAATGCGGCGGCGCTCGGCGCCCAGGACGTCGCGCTGAGCATCGAGGGGCTCGACCCCGCGCACGTCCCGGCCCTGCGCTACGCCAAGGGGAACTACTTCTGCCTGACCGGACGCTCGCCCTTCTCGCACCTCGTCTACCCGATGCCGTCGGACGCATGGCTCGGGGTGCACGTCGGGATCGACCTCGGCAACCGCTGCCGCTTCGGCCCCGACCTGCACTGGGTCGACACCCTCGACTACGACGTGGACGCAACCCGCATCGAGAGCTTCTACGCGTCGATCCGGCGCTACTATCCGGCCCTGCCCGACGGCGCGCTCCTTCCCGACTACACCGGCATCCGCCCGAAGATCCACGGACCCGGCGAGACCGCCCCCGACTTCGTCATCCAGGGCCCGGAGACCCACGGCGTCGACGGCCTGG
Source organism: Gammaproteobacteria bacterium (assembly GCA_965202735.1). GTDB lineage: Bacteria > Pseudomonadota > Gammaproteobacteria > HK1 > HK1 > HK1. The sequence goes on along the minus strand of OZ241844.1, from coordinate 2,655,409 downwards.
TGAACCTCTTCGGCATCGAGTCCCCCGGCCTCACCGCGTCGCTGGCGCTCGCGGAGGAGGTTGCGGCGCTCGTGTCGTAGACGGCGGACCGCGCCGCCCGGCCCGGCGGGGTCAGCCCGCCGCCCGGGCCGCCTTGCGGCGCCTTCGAGCGGCCGCCGTCTCGCGGTGCAGCACGTAGAGGCCGCTGCCGCAGATCAGCGCCATCCCGGCGCAGGTGGTCAGGTCCGGCCAGTCGCCGAAGAACACCACGCCCCACGCCACCGCCATCGGCAGCGCCACGTACTCGAAGGGAGCCAGCACCGACGGCCTCGCGATGCGGTACGCCTGCGACATCAGGTAGCCGCCGACCCCGTTGATCACGCCGATGCCGAGAAACAGCGCGGCGTCCGGGGCCGACGGGACCGTCCAGGCGCGCAGCAGGAAGGCGAGGCTCGGGTCGTCCGCCGGTGCGAAGCGCCCGTGTCCGGCCGTGAGCCCCACGACGACGCTGACCACGATGAAGCCCGTCTGCGCGTAGAACGCGATGGTGGACGCCCGTTCGGTGGTGCCGAGACGGCGGGTGGCGATCTGCATGAGCGCGTACGCCGCCGCGGCGACGAGCGGAAGCAGGGCGACGAGCTCCAGCGTACCCTCGCCGGGACGCAGCATCACCGCCACGCCCGCGAGCCCGATGCAGACCGCGGCCCACCGGCGCGGTCCGACCGCCTCGTGCAGCATGAGGGCGGAGAGCGTCGTGATCACCAGCGGCGCGACGAAGAAGAGCGAGGTCGCCTCCGCGATCGTCATCGCCGCCAGGGCGAGGAAGAAGGCGGAGTTCGCGACGACCAGCAGTCCGGCCCGCGCCAGGTGAAGGCCGAGGCGGCGGGTGCGCAGCAGATGGATGCCGCCTTCGATGCGCATCGCGACGAGGGTGACGCAGACCGCGCTGGCCGCGCGCACGAGCACGATCTCGTGCAGGGGGTAGTCCCCGCTGAGCCATTTGATGAGCGCGTCCTGCAGGACGAAGAGGGCGACCGCCGCGACGACGCAGGCGATCCCGAGCATCCGATGTTCCATCAGCGTCCCGTCGGGCCCGGTCGCACGAGGCCGTCCTCGGACCGCCGGCAGCAATTCCCGCTCACGCCCGGAGAGGCCGTGCCGGGGCGGGATTCCGGTGTGATTTCGACCTTCAGGGCGTCGAATCGAGGGAATTTCAGGGGTCTGTTCCCGCCTGGCGGGAATTGCTGGACCGCCGGCCGGCCCCGCGGCCGCCTGACGGCCAGTGCGGCCTGCGCGTTGCGGCACCGCTGAAAGCCCTCTTGCGAGGTCTTCATGATCCGGCTCCGCGGGTCCGTGATGCTGTCCTGCGCCGTCACGAAAGGGGCGGCGGTCCGCGGGGATGGCGCGTTCGCGACCCCCGCTCGTGCGGGCTCGGCCCGGAGGCCGGGAAGGTGTGGAAGCGCTCGCTCCGGACCGTCCGGAAGTACTGGATCCCGAGCGGAAGACGATATCGGGTCATCGGTCTCTCCCTTCGCGGCGCCGGAGCATCCGGCTACGGGTCGGGCGAGGTGCGGGTCGCCGGGAAGGAGTCACCGGCGCGCACCCCGGACCTGGCCCGGAGGAGAGCGCCGCGGTGGGCGGTCGGGGCCGCCTGGCTAGGTGCGCTTCACCATCCCGCCGAGCGGCCGCCCTCCGAGGAGGTGCAGGTGGAGGTGGAACACCTCCTGGTTGCCGTCGCGGTTGCAGTTGATGATGAGCCGGTAGCCGCTCTCGGCAATGCCCTCGCTCTTCGCGAGGTCGCGGGCCACGAGCAGCATGTGGCCCGCGAGCGCCCCGTCCTCGTCGGCGAGATCGTTCACGGTCGGGATCTCCCGGTTCGGGACGATGAGGATGTGCGTCGGCGCCGCCGGATGGATGTCCCGGAATGCGGTGACCCGATCGTCCCGGTAGACGATGTCGGCGGGCAGCTCGCCTGCGATGATCCTCGAGAAGATGGTGGACATCGAACCCAGGGCTATTTCACGCTAGCAGTAGCTGATTGACTGGGCAGTTGGTGTGCCAGGGTCTGGCTTTTCGTGTCGGCTTGGTGCATGCTGGCGGGATGCGAGATGGGTTTGACCCGGCCGAGGTAGTCGTTGGCGAAGTCGAGGTGCGTGCGGTGCGCGGCGACGAGCGTCGGCGCTGGGACGCGCTGATGGCGGCGCACCACTACCTTGGGTTCCGGCAGTTTGCGGGCCGGGGGTTGCGCCACGTCGCGACGTGGCGCGGTCACTGGCTGGCGCTGGTGGGCTGGCAGTCGGGGGCGTTCAAGTGTGGTCCGCGCGACCGCTGGCTGGGCTGGCACCGTTCGGTGCAGTTCCGGCGGCTGCACCTGATCGCGAACAACACGCGGTTCCTGGTGCTGCCGGAGGGGTCGGGGGTCGCGCACTTGGCGTCGCGGGTGCTGGGCCGGAGCCTGCGCCGGCTGAGCGCGGACTGGGCGGCGCGGTATGGCCATCCGCTGGAGCTGGCGGAGACGTTCGTCGACCCGGCGCGGTTCCGGGGCACATGCTACGCGGCGTCGAACTGGGTGCGGGTGGGGCGTACGAAGGGCTTCGCGCGCCACAACGGGGCGTACACCGACCCGCACGAGCAGCCGAAGGAGATGTATGTGCGGGCGCTGCGGCGCGACGCGCGCCGCAGGCTGGTGGCCCCCTTGGACCGTGCCGAGTGGCAGTGCCGGGCGACCCCGGTGCGCTACACGCGCGCCGAGCTGCGGTCGCTGCGCGACCTGTTCGCGCAGGTGCCGGATGCACGGCGCGGACAGGGCCGCAAGCACTCGCTGCCGACCGTGCTGTCGGTCTGCGCGTTGGCACGGCTCGCCGGCCAGCACGGGCCGGCGGCGACGGAGCGATTCGCACGCCACCTCAGCGAGGCGGAGCTGCGGGCGCTCGGCGCGTGGACCGACCCGGCGACCGGGCGCCGGGTCGCACCGTCGGACTCGACCCTGTGCCGGGTGCTGATGGACACTGACCCGGACGACCTGCAGGCGGTGCTGGTGCAGTGGGCCGCGCCGCGCCTCGCCGAGGGCGGCGCGACGCCGGCGCTGGCCGCCGACGGCAAGCGCATCCGGGGCGCCAACCGGCACGCGGGCCCCGACGCCCACTTCGAGATCGTGACGCTGGTCACCCACGCCGGACGGCCGCTCGCGAGCCGCTGCTGCCGCGACGAGGGCGGCGAGACCGCCGCGCTGCGGGCCCTGCTCGAAGACGTCGACCTCACCGGCTGCGTGCTCACCCTGGACGCGCTGCACGCGACCCGCGACACCGCGCGCGCGATCGTCGAGGCGCACGGCGCCGACTACGTGTTGGCAATCAAGGCGAACTGCCCCGACAGCTTCGCGCAGCTCGCCGCGATCGACTGGGACACCGCCGCCGTGCGCCGCCACGCCGATGACCCGGTGAAGGCGCACGGACGCATCGAGACGCGCCGCATCGCCGCGTGTGAGCTGCTCGCCGGCACCCTCGCGCCCTTCCCCGGCGCCCGCCAAGCGTTCCGCGTCGTGCGCACACGCACCAACGCGAAGACCGGCACCACCTCGACCGAGACCGCCTACGGCATCACCTCGGCCCCCGCCCGGCGCGCCGGACCGGCCCAACTGCTCGCCTGGAACCGCGGCCACTGGCAGGTCGAGAACGCCAACCACTACCGCCGCGACGCCACCATGGGCGAAGACGCGAGCCGCGTGCGTGCGCGCCACGCGCCCGCCAACCATGCCACCCTCAACAACATCGCGCTCGCCGTCGTGTTCCATCGCGGCTTCCGCTACCTGCCCGACGCCCATCTCCACTTCATGATGCACCGCGACGACGCGCTCGACGCCGTCCTGTCCTCCGACTGAGCCGGCTTCCGGCCACCCCCTCTCGCAGCAAGCCTCCGCGTCCGAGGGCCGGCCGACCGACCCCGACCGCTGCGAAACCGCGCCCGGAGGACCCCGCCGCACCCTGCCGCGCAGGTCACCCCTTTCGTGTCATCGCGAGGATCGGTAGCGTGAAATGACCCTGCATCGAACCTCCCTCGCAGTGTCCGGCCGGCTGCGCGATGGTATCCTCGCCGGCCCGGACATTTCCCGCATTCCGAATCGAACAGCAGCGCTTCCGGAGACCGCCATGGCCACCGTCGACACCAACGTTACCATCCTTCGGCACTTCATCAACGGCGAGCGCGTCGCCGGAGAGAGCAACCGTTTCGGGGACATCTACAACCCCGCGGCCGGACGGGTCCAGGCGCGGGTGCCGTTCGCCACCGCCGGCGAGGCCGACAAGGCGGTGCAGGCAGCGAAGGCCGCCTTCCCCGGCTGGGCCGCGACCCCGCCCTCGCAGCGCGCGCGCATCCTGTTCCGCTACCGTGACCTGGTCGAGGCCCATCGCGACGAGCTTGCCGCCCTGTGCTCGTCCGAGCACGGCAAGACCCTTGAAGACGCCCGCGGCTCGGTCACCCGGGGCATCGAGATCGTCGAGTTCGCGTGCGGGATCCCCCAGCTCCTGAAGGGCGAGTTCAACGAGAACGTCGCGGGCCGCGTGGACAGCTTCAACATCCGCCAGCCGCTCGGCGTATGCGTGGGGATCACCCCGTTCAACTTCCCGGCCATGGTCCCGATGTGGATGTATCCGATCGCGCTCGCCTGCGGCAACACCTTCGTGCTGAAGCCGTCGGAGAAGGACCCGTCCTGCGGGCTGCGGCTCGCCGAGCTCGCGGTCGAGGCCGGCGTGCCGCCGGGCGTGCTGAACGTGGTCAACGGTGACAGGGAGGCGGTCGATGCGCTGCTCACCCACGACGACGTCGCCGCGGTGAGCTTCGTCGGCTCGACCCCGATCGCGGAGTACGTGCACCGCACCGCGACCGCCTCCGGCAAGCGGGTGCAGGCGCTCGGGGGCGCGAAGAACCACCTGGTGGTCATGCCCGACGCCGACATGGACCAGGTGACCGACGCCCTGGTGGGGTCGGCCTACGGCTCGGCCGGCGAGCGCTGCATGGCGGTCTCGGTCGCGGTCACCGTCGGCGACGAGACGGCCGACGACCTGATCGAGCGGCTGAAGCCGAGGGTCGAGTCGTTGAGGATCGGCGCATACGACGCCGAGGGCGTCGAGATGGGTCCGCTGGTGACCCGCGAGCACCGCGACAAGGTCAGGGGCTACGTCGACACCGGGGTGGAGGAAGGCGCAACGCTCGTCGTGGACGGCCGCGGCACCACCGTGGAGGGCCACGAGGAGGGCTTCTTCATCGGGGGCTGCATCTTCGACCACGTGAAGCCCGACATGCGGATCTACAAGGAGGAGATCTTCGGGCCGGTGCTGAGCGTGGTGCGGGCCAAGGACTACGAGGAGGCGGTCGAGCTGGTCAACGAGCACGAGCTGGGCAACGGCGCCGCGATCTTCACGCGCGACGGGGACGCCGCGCGCGACTTCACCCACCGGGTGCGGATCGGGATGGTCGGGGTCAACGTGCCGATCCCGGTACCGACGGCGTACCACAGCTTCGGCGGCTGGAAGCGTTCGCTGTTCGGGGACCACCACATGCACGGGCCGGAGGGGGTGAGGTTCTTCACCCGCATGAAGACGGTGACCTCGCGGTGGCCGTCCGGCATCCGTGAAGGCGCGACATTCGATTTCCTTCGCAGCACCGAGACCTGAGCCGGCGTCGCGGACCGGACGTCCGGAGCCGGACCGGCGGCTCGGGACGGTGATCGAAGCGGGGTTGCCGACCGCACCCGGAAGGGGTCCCGTTGTTGCGGAATGGCGTGCTCGGCACGTGGCGGGGCAATTCTCGTCAGCGTCCTTGCCGCGCGCCGCCGTTGCGCGCCGTGCGCAGCCACGCCGCGGTGCCGTCGCGGGCGACGTCCTCGACGAGCCCGATTTCCCAGGTCAGGTAGTCGTTCATCGCCTTCTCCATGCCGCCCTCGTCTTCGTTGACGCGCACGCGGACATCGTCCGGTGCGTCGAGGAACGCCGGGTCGGCCGCGGTCAGCGGATAGCCCGCGGCGGTCCATCCGCCGTTGCCGCCTTCCAGGCGCCTCACCGGCGCCTCGATCTCGTCGGCCAGGTCCGCGGCGGCGAGACGGGCCAGCGCCCCGTCGTCGGCGGTGACCACCAGGAGGCGGTCGCGAGGCCAGTCCGCGAGGTTGCGGGCGAGGCGCGCCCGCACCGCGTGGTGCGCGCCGGGAAGGTGTCCGGCGCGATAGCCGCGGCTCGTCGACACGTCCACGACCCCCGCCTCGCCGCGGTCGAGCGCCGCCGCGAGCGCTTCGGGGGCGATGCTCTCGACACGGGCTTCTTCCAGGCCGAGCACCGGCGGGGCGGGCATCCCCGTCTCCAGCGCGTGACCTTCGATGCCCCCGTCCAGCACCACCGCATCGCGCCACCCCATCTGCACGAGCCAGGAGGCGGTCATCGTCGCGCGCACGCCGTCGTCATCGACGAGGACGATGCGCGAGCGAAGCGTTCCGACCTGCTCGTCGGTCGTCTGCACGAGCTGGCCGCCCGCGATCCATCGCGCGTCCGGGAGATGGCCGGTCTCGTACTCCTCGCGGGTGCGGACGTCGAACACGAAGAGCGATCGCTCGCCGGCTTCCGTGCGCCAGCGGTCGAGGGTGGCGCGGTCGATCGTGCGCACATCGAAGCGTTCCGCGACCCGCGCCGCCGCGGCCCGCGCCTTCTCGAGGCCCGCCGCGGACGGCCTTGCGGCGTGCCCGGTCGCTCCCCTGGCGAGCTCGAGGCCCGCGAGATGCCACGCCATGGTGCCGTTTCGCAGGCTGAACACCCGGTTGGGCACTCCGGCGTTGATGATCGACTGCGCGCCGATGATGCTCCGGGTCCTGCCCGCGCAGCTCACGACGATGGTGGTGTCCGGCGACGGCGCCGCGTCGTGCACGCGGTACGCGAGCTCGGCGCCGGGGCAGCACACTCCGCCGGGGATGCTGAAGCTGGTGAACTCGGGGGTCGGCCGGCTGTCGAGGATGACGATGTCGCCGCCGGCCGCAAGCTTCGCGTGCAGTGCCTCGGCCGAGATCGAGGGCGTGCCGAGCTCGTGCTCGACCACCTCCCCGAACGCCTTGCTCGGGACGTTGACGCCGCTGACCAGGGTGAAGCCGGCCGCCGCCCAGGCGCCGATGCCGCCTTCGAGCACCGAGACGTCGGAGTAGCCGAAGTGTTCGAGCCGGGCCACCGCCCGTTCGGCCTCGCCGGCTCCGGCGTCGCACACGACGACGGGCGCGGCGCGGCGCGGGACGAGCCTCGGCGCGAGACGTTCGAGCCGGGACAGCGCGCAGCAGCTCGCGTAGAAGATGTGCGAGTCGTGGAACGCGCCGGCCTCGCGAGCGTCGAGCAGCGCGAGCTCGTCGTCGCCGAGGATCCTCTCCCTGAGCTCGTGCGCGGTGACCGCGTTCATTGCGTCTCCGGATCGAATGGATGGTCGGGATGCTTCGGGATGATACGGTGTCCGGACGCACACCCGGGCGCCGAATCCGGCGCTCGCGCCCGAGCGCTCCCTTCGACGACAATGGCGGCGTCTTCGAACCGGGGAACGGAGCGATGCTCGGATTTCTGAAGAACGTGCTCGGTGGCGGTGGAGGCGGCCGCGAGCCCGAGGGCGCGGAGCCGGTGGAGCATGCGGGCTTCACCATCGTCGCGACGCCGCGCAAGGCGAGCGGGGGCTGGTCGACCGAAGGGCGCATCCGCAAGGTCGTCGATGCGGAGACGAAGGAGGTCCACTTCATCCGCGCCGACACGTCGACATCCCGCGAGGCTGCGATCACCCTGTCCGTCAGCAAGGCCCGCAAGATCATCGACGAGCAGGGCGAGCGGGTTTTCCGGGGCCAGCGAGCCTGAGCCGCGGCCTCCCGGACGGCACCGCGTTCGACCCGGGCGCCGGGATTCGCCGGCGCGGGGTGGCGTCCCGAAGCCCGGGTGGCCGGGACCGCACCCCGACGTTCGAAGAGCGCACCGCGCGGCGATGATCCCGGAGCCCGTGGCAGACCGAGCTGTCCACCCTGGGACGCTGACGAGAATTCCCTTCGAGGAGCGCACCGCGCGGCGCATGAGGCGGACGACCCGCCCGAGGCCGTCGCGCGCTCCGGGCGGCTTCATCGATCCGCGACCGACATGACCTTCCGCACCGACCCCATCGCCCAGGACTGGCCGCGCCTGGCCGGCCATCTCGAAGCCCACGGCCACCGGCTCGCCCCGGATACGCTTCCGCGCCAGTTCGCGTCCGGCTTCGCCAACTTCAACTACCTCCTGGAAGTGGACGGGAAGCCATGCGTGCTGCGCCGCCCGCCGCCCGGGCCCCTGCCGCCCGGCGCGCACGACATGGTCCGCGAGCACCGGGTGCTCTTGCGGCTCTGGCGCGGGTTCCCCCTCGCGCCGCGCGCATTCCACCTGTGCGAGGACCCTGCGGTCCTCGGCGCACCCTTCTTCCTCATGGAGTATCGCCCCGGTATCGCCGTCGGAGCGGAGCTGCCGCCCGCGCTCGCCGGTCGGCCCGACCGGGCCGCGCGCATCGCGGCGGACCTCGTGGACGTGCTCGCCAGCCTGCATCGCGTCGACCCCGCCGCCGTCGACCTCGATACCCTCGGCCGCCCGCAGGGGTTTCTCGCGCGTCAGGTCGCCGGCTGGTCGAAGCGTGCGCACCTCGCCTGCGACGGGCGGCCGGGGCGGCGGGTCCGGCGGGTCGTCGAGTGGATCGAGGACCACATCGAGCCCGAACGCGCGGTGTCGCTCGTGCACAACGACTTCAAGCTCGACAACGTGCTTCTCGACCCCGGCCGCTTCACCCCGGTCGCGGTGGTCGACTGGGACATGTGCACGCGAGGGTGCCCGCTCTACGATCTCGCCATCCTGCTGAGCTACTGGACCGAGCCCGACGATCACCCCGTCATGCACCGGCTTCGTCAGATGCCGAGCGCGGCGCCGGGCTTTCCGAGCCGCGCCGGGGTCCTGGACGCCTATGCCCGCCGCTCGGGCCTCGACATCGGAGACTTCCGCTTCTATCGCGCGCTGTCGGTGTTCCGGCTCGCGATCGTGTTCCGCCAGCTCGTCAACCTGCACCGGCGCGGAGCGCGCGCGAGTCCCGAGTCCGCGGGCTTCGGCGATGTGGCCGAAGGGTTGCTCGACTTCGCCGCCGACATCGTCGAGGGCCGGCGGGACTGAGCGCGTGTCCCGCACCGCCGCCTCCGGCGCGGCGGCGCGGCGGAGGCGCCGTCGTTCGATGGCGATGCCTCTCCGAGGGGCGCCCGACCCTGGCGCTGGCCGCCGCGACGTCGCTGCCGAACGCGGGGATGATCGTCCCGCCCTCGGCGCTGATGAGATGCTGCACCTCCCGGTACATCCCGGCGCGCTTCTCCTGGTCCAGCTCGCCGCGGGCCTTGATCACCAGCTCGTCCACGCGCGGGATGTTGATCAGGGTGTCGTTCCACGGGGAATCGGACAGGTACGCGATGGACAGGATCAGGTCCTCCACCGGGCGGGGACCCCAGTAGCAACTGCAGAACGGCTTCTTGTTCCAGACCTCGCTCCAGTACCCGTCCTTCGGCTCGCGCACGATGTTCGGCGCAAGGCCGATCTTCTGCCAGTGCTCGGCGAAGAGCTGTGCCGCGAGCACCGCCCCGCCATACGCGGTATCGGAGGTGCTCATGTCGAACTTCATGCCCTCCAGCCCCGACTTCCCGAGGTGGTGCTTCGCCTTGTCGAGGTCGTAGGCAACCTTGAGGTCCGGGTCGTAGCTCGGGAACTGCGGGCCGAGGGGCTGGTCGTTGCCGACGATGCCGTAGCCGAAGAGGATCTTGTCGACGAACTCCTGGCGCGGGGTCGAGTACTTGAGCGCGAGCCGGAAGTCGTTGTTGTCGAACGGCGGTATGTTCGTGCGCATCGGGTGCGTGAACGCGAGGTTGCTCGGCACGTCGACGATCTGCACGCCGGGGACGCGCTTCAGCCGCGCGATGGTCTTCAGGTCGGGACGGTTGATGACGTCGACGGAGCCGCTCACCAGCGCATTCACCCGCGACGTGTCGTCGAGGATCGCGAGAATCTCGACCGAGTCGACGAAGCCCGCCTCGCCCGCCTGCCAGGAGTTGGGGTTGCGTTCCAGGGTCGTGCGCACCCCCGGGTCGAATTCGCGCAGGAAGTAGCATCCGGTCCCGTGCCGGGAGTGCAGGTCGGCCTTGCCGTCCACCGTCGGCACGACGCTGAAGTGGTAGTCGGTGAAGAGGAAGGGCAGGTCGGCGTTGGCGTCCGTCACCTCCACCACGACGGTGTCGTCGCCGTCGACCCGGACGTCGCTGATCCCGGCGAACACACCCTTGGCCGCGGACTTGGTGTCCTCGCCGCGATGCACGTTGATGGAATTGACGACATCCTCGGTCGTCAGGGTCTTCCCGTTCGAGAACTCGACGCCCTTGCGGAGCTTGAACCGCCAGACCTTCGCGTCGGGACTGGCCTCCCAGCTCTCCGCGAGGTTCGGGGTCGCCAGCCCGTCGATGCCCACATCGACGATGCTGTCGCGGATGGACCGGCTGATGACGATCATCGTCGTCGCGTTGTACTGGGTGGAATCCAGCGAATCGATGGTGTTCGCGTCGTTGAGGCCGCAGCGCAGGTGGCCGCCGCGCTTCGGCTCGTTCGCCAGGGCGCGTTCGGACCACAGGGTGCCGGCCGCCGCCGCTGAAAGTCCCATCGCGGTCGTGTACCCGAGGAACTCACGCCTCGTGAGGTTCCCGTCCCGGAGCATGCGCTGCAGTTCGATTGGCTTCTTGTTCATCTTCATCTTCATCTGTATCTCCCGTGTCTCGATGGTTGGGGCTCGGTTGGCCCCGAAGGAACGCTCGGCCCCGGCACGGCATCCGCGGAACGGTCGAGGTCGATGGTCGGGCACCAACGCCCCGATTATGGGTTCAAACGGGTCCGGGACGCACGGATTTCACGGAAATCGCCGGCTGATGGCCGGCTGGTGCCTCTCTCGACACCAGTCCATGGGCTGCTCACGAGGGCGCCCCCGGACGAGATGCGCCATCGATGACACCGAAGCCGGGTGCATCCGCAGGGGCGCCGAAGACGCCTCGCGCGCGCGGTCATCCGAGGCACCGCCGCCTCGCCGTCGCGCCGCACCGCGGAAGACGCCTCGCGCGCGGTCATCCGCGCTCGGAGCCGAGCGATTTCTTCTCAAGCGCCGAAGACGCCTCGCGCGCGCGGTCATCCGTGCCGGTCACTCCGACGGACGCCATGCGAACGGCGCTCCATCGAAGACAGCCCGGTCGACCCCGTCATCCGTGCCGGTCACCCCGACAGGTAGTCATGGGCGGAGAGCACGTGCGTCTTCACCACGTGCAGGAAATCTTCCACCGGCACGTGCTCGTCGCCGCTGCCCATGCCGGCCGGGAACGGGCCGTAGACGTAGGCGGGGACATCGATGTAGCGCCACAGCCGCGCATCGGTGCCGCCCAGGCTCGCCGTCGGCTGCGGCTCGAAGCCCCGCAGCGCCTTCACGTTCGCCTGGATGATGCCGACCATCTCGTGCTCGGGGTCGCACCACGCGGGCGGGGCGTGATTCATGACGGAGTAGCTCACCTGCGGATAGCCGGCGACGATGCGGTCGACCTCGGCCAGCACCTGCCCCTTGTCGACGCCGATGGGCAGCCGGAAGTCGGCCTCGATCACGCACTCGCTCGGGACCATGTTCACCTTGAGCCCCGCCCGCACCACGCCGATGTTGACGGTCACCTTCTGCACGATCTCCGACGCGCCGGCGCCGAGCGCCCGGTCCGTGGTTCCGGCCGTGCGCTCGAGCAGCGGGCCCACGTTGCCGGGGGCCGGCGTGTCCATCTCCGCGACGCGTTCCAGGTCCGCGACGAGCCGGGCGCCGATCTTGCTCGCGCTCTCCGTCGCGTGGGTGTAGGCGCCGTGCGCACCCTGCGTCTTCACCTTGAACTCGACCCACAGCGGGCCCTTCTCGCCGAAGCGGATGCTGTACGGGCTGCTCGGCTCGCCGTTCAGGCAGCAGTCGCCGTGCACCTCGGGGTGGTGCTCGATGAGGTAGCGCGCCCCCCACGGCCCGAACGTCTCCTCGTCGGAGACCGCGGTGAGGGTGAGCCGGCCGTTGAGCCGGTCGCGCAGCCCGTGCAGGTACATGAACGTGAAGATGGACGCGCTGGTCCCGCACTTCATGTCGGCGGCGCCGCGTCCCCACACCTTGCCGCCGGCGAGCGCGCCGCTCCAGGGGCCACCGTGCGACCACGTCTCGTGATCGCCGGCGGGGAAGACGTCGATGTGCCCGTTGAGCACGAGATGGCGCCCCGGATTCGCGCACTCGAAGGTGCCGACCACGTTCGGGAACTCGGGATGGGGGTCGATGATGCGGTAGGGGAGCGCGCGGGCGTCGAGGAAGGCGGTGATGTGCGCGACCGCCTCGCGCGTGTCGCCGGGCGGGTTCGGGCTCTTCGCCCGCACGAACTTCGAGAAGAAGTCGATCAGCATGTCGCGATCGGCCTCGATGCGGTCGAGCAGCGCCTGCTTCGTGGCGTCCATTTCGTGCGTACCTCCAGCTTCGGTCGTCCAGCTTCGGTCGTCGGTCCCGAGCGCGCGGCGCGGGCAGGACCATTCAGAAGTCGTAGCCACCGGTCGCCAGACCGGAATCTCGCCCGGTGGCTGGCGGTCTTCCGGCATCGAAGACCCGATTCGAGCGTCTGATGAACCGCTCGTCACGAATTCCAGAGAGTCCTGGCGGCGCGGTCGGGTCCGCACCGGCGCGGCCGGTCGGATGCGTATCATCGCCTTCCCTCCGGGCCGAGTCGAGAACGCGACAGAACGCCGGCGATACCCGCCGGGCGGGCACATGTCCTCGAAATCCCCTCGCCCGGACGCTCCGGTGGTCGACATCGCGCCGGAATCCCCCCGCGGCGCGGTCGGAGTATCCTCGCGGAGCGGCTTCCGCCTCCCGGAGCGTGTCCGTGCATGGTGACGGCTACGACGTGGTGGTCATCGGCGCCGGCCTGGTCGGCGGCGCGATTGCGTACGGACTCGCGCGGACCGGGCGGCGGGTGGCGGTACTCGACGAGGAGGACGCGACGTACCGGGCGAGCCGCGGCAACTTCGGTCTCGTGTGGGTGCAGGGCAAGGGCGTCGGGCGGCCGGAGTACGCCCTGTGGTCGCGCGCCTCGTCCGAGCGATGGTTCGACCTCTGCGAGGCGCTGGCCGCGCACTGCGGGCTCGCCCCTTGCTACGAGCGCCCGGGCGGGGTGATCGCGGCGCTGTCCGAGGAGGAGCTCTCCGAGCTGGATTCGATGCTCGCGGGCCTGAAGGGGTCGGTCGGCAACGCCGGCTACGAGTACGAGATGCTGGATGCCGCACGGGTACGGGAGCTGCTGCCGGCGTGCGGGCCGGAGGTCGCCGGCGGCGCGTACAGCCCGTACGACGGCCACGCGAACCCGTTGAAGCTCATGCGCGGCCTGCACGCGTCGCTCTCGGTCCTCGGCGCGGACTGCCTCGCGGGTGCGCGCGTCGAGGACCTCCGTCCCCTCGACGGCGGGGGGTTCGACGTGCGCACGGCGCGGGGCACGATCACCGGCGGCAAGGTGGTCATCGCGGCCGGCCACGGCTCGAAGGCGCTCGGCGCGATGGTCGGGCTCGACGTGCCGGTGCGTCCCGAGCACGGGCAGATCGTCGTCACCGAGCGCACCGCGCCGTGGCTCGGCCACCCGACGCTGGGGGTGCGCCAGACCGACGAGGGCTCGCTGCTGCTCGGCGCGTCGCAGGAGGACCGCGGGTTCGACACCGCGGTGCTCGCCCGCACGAGCCGCGACATCGCGCACCGCGCGGTGCGCACCTTCCCGTGCCTCGCCGGGCTCCGCGTGGTGCGTACCTGGGGCGCGCTCCGGGTGATGACGCCGGACGGGCTTCTGATCTACGACCAGTCGGAGACGCACCCCGGCGCCTTCGTCTTCACCTGCCACAGCGGCGTCACGCTGGCCGCGAACCACGCCTTCGAAGCGAGCCGCTGGGTGATCGAGGGCGCGATTCCCGAGGAGATGTCCTGCTTCGCGACGGACCGGTTCGATGTTCCGCAGGCTGCCTGATCCCGCCGGCACGACCGCCGGCACGTTCGCATTCGACTTCGAGGGAGCGGCCTTCGAGGCATGCGACGGGGATTCCGTGGCGGCGGCGCTGCTCGCCAACGGCGTCCTCGTGTTCCGCACGACCCCCGTCTCCGGCGCCCCGCGCGGTCCGTGGTGCCTCATCGGCAACTGCCATGAGTGTCTGGTGGAGATCGACGGCGAGCCGAACCGCCAGGCCTGCATGGTCGAGGCGCGGGCAGGCATGCGGGTACGGCGCCAGCGCGGGGCGCGGGGCGTGGAGCGGTGAGGGACGTCGTCGGACTGGCGATCATCGGCGCGGGGCCGGCCGGCATGTCCGCCGCGATCACTGCGTGCGAGCACGGTACCGACGTGCTGGTGCTCGACGAGCAGGCGGCGCCCGGCGGGCAGATCTACCGGAACATCGAGGCCGTCGCCGCCGGACGGCCGGACACCGCGCGCGTGCTCGGCGCAGGCTATCTGGCCGGCGCCGCCCTCGTCCGCACGTTCCGCGAGTGCGGCGCCGAGTACTCGCCGTGTGCCTCGGTGTGGGAGGTGAGCACGGTCGCGCGCCGCGAGGACGCGAAGGCGCCGCTGGAGCTCGGGGTCCTGCGTGACGGCATCGCCGGGATCGTGTACGCACATTGCGTCATCGTCGCGACCGGCGCGCAGGAACGCGCGGTGCCGGTGCCGGGGGCCACCCTGCCCGGGGTGATGGGCGCGGGCGGCGCGCAGGCACTGCTCAAGGGCGCGGGGCTCGTTCCCGATGTCCCCGTGGTCGTCGCGGGGTCGGGCCCTCTCGTCTACCTCGTCGCGTGTCAGCTCGTGCGCGCCGGTGCACCGGTGCGCGCGGTGCTGCTCACCATGCCGGCCGGCTGGATGGGACGCGCGGCCGGCACCCTGCCGGAAGCGCTTGCGATGCCGGGAGCGCTTCTCGAGGGCATCGGGTGGCGTCGCGCGCTCGCTGCTCGGGGTGTGGAGGTCATGCCGGCCCGAGACCTCGCGATCGGGGGTCGGGACCGGGTCGAGTCGGTACGGTTCCGGCACCGTGACCGGGAGCGGTCGATGCGGGCCTCGCTCGCGCTCCTGCACGAAGGCGTCGTTCCGAACGCGCACCTCACCCTCGCGGCGCGTCTCGACCACGTGTGGGACGCCCGTCAGCACGCCTTCCGTCCCGCCACGGACGAATGGGGCGGGACGAGCGAGCCCGGCGTGCTGGCCGCCGGGGACGGCGCGTGCATCCTCGGCGCGGAGGCCGCGATGGAGTCGGGACGCATCGCGGCGCTGGAGGCGGCGTATCGCCTCGGGAGGATCCGCGAGCACGACCGGGACATCCTCGCGAAGCCGCATCGGGCGTCGCTTGCGCGGCACCGGCGCTTCCGGGAGTTCCTGGACCTGACGTTCGAGCCCGGACGGGCGGTACGGCGCCCGTCCGACCCGGCGGTGACGGTGTGCCGCTGCGAGGAGGTGACGGTCGCGGAGATCGAGCGCGTGATTGCCGACGGGTGTCCGGGTCCCAACCAGGCCAAGGCGTTCACCCGCTGCGGCATGGGACCGTGCCAGGGCCGGATGTGCGCGACGGTGGTGAGCGAGATCTTCGCCGGGCGCCGGCACGCCGGCGTCGGTGCAGTGGGGCACTACCGTATCCGGCCTCCGGTGAAGCCGGTCACCGTGGGCGAGCTGGCGGGGCTGGAAGGCGCCGGCTCCGGGCCGGCCGATGGGTCGAGCCTGCCAGGCCAGGCAAATTCGTCTGATGTCGGATGTCGACGCGCCGGCTCGGGGCCGGCCGATCGGTCGAGCCTGCCAGGCCAGGCAAGTTCGTCTGATGTCGGATATTGACGCGCCGGCTCCGAACCGGCCGATCGGTCGAGCCTGCCAGTGCGGCCGAAACGTGCCGGGGGGTGAGCTTGGGGCATTGATGCTCCGGACGAGCGCCGCCGGCACGTTCGAACGTTCACGGCCGGCAAATTCGCTTGTTCCGCCTCCACGACCCACGACCCCGGTCCGGGCATGGGGCCGCCTGTAGCCGTCCGCTTCCACCGCCCTTCGAGTCTGACGGGATACCGGCCTGTCGGCCATCGAGTCGCCCGGCGGACAGCCATTCCCGCCAGGCGGAGACATGCTCCCGAGCTCCCCCTCGACCCGGCGCCCCGAGGGTCGAAATCGCACCGGAATTCCACCATGGTGCGGCCTCTCCGGGGGCCGGCGGGAATTGCTGCCCGGCGGAGAAGACCCCGTCCCCCGGACCCGGCGCGCAATGCCGCGCAGGCGCGGAGATTCGAGTGCGATCTCCGGAGGGAGCGGTGATATATTCCGGATCAGACGGACAGAGATTCCGGATTGGACGGACAATGATTCCGAATCAGACGGGCAACGATTCCGAATTGGACGATAGGTGATTCCGAATCAGACGGACAATGATTCCGAATTGGACGAAGCATTGTGTCAAGCCGGACGACCCCTGACGAAACCTTTTTGACGCGGCACGCCGAGGCGCCCGTCCGTCTCGCGCTCACCGACACCCGGATCGTCGCCGTCGTGGGACCGCGCCAGTCGGGCAAGACGACGCTGGTGCGCCGCATCGCCGATGACGACGGCCGCGCGTTCGTCTCGCTGGACGACGACCAGTTCAGGCGGTTCGCCCGGGACGACCCGGCGGGCTTCGTCCAGGGCCTGTCAGGTGCGGCGATCGACGAGATCCAGCGCGCGCCGAACCTGATCCTGGCGCTCAAGAATGACGTCGACGAGCGTCCTGGTCCCGGGCGGTACCTGATCACGGGCTCGGTCAACCTGTTCAAGGACGCGGTTTCTCCGGATTCGCTGGCCGGGCGCGTCGAGACCGTCGAGCTTCTTCCGTTCTCCCAAGCCGAGGTTGCCGGCGTCACCCCGCCGCGATTCCTCGACCGGGCCTTTGCCGGCGACTTTCCGGCCATCGAGGAGACGGGGCCGACGCCCGCTCTGATCGACCGGGTCGTTTCCGGCGGCTATCCGGCGGCGCTCTCCCGGCCCGTCCCGGCCCGGCGCCGTTCCTGGCTGCGCGCCTACGCGCGGGCGCTGGCCGAACGCGATGTCCCCGATATCTCTCCGGTCGGAAAGCGCGACGAGATGGTCCACCTGATCGACCACGCGGCCGTATCGGCAGGCCAGTTGCTCAACATGTCCGGCCTTGGCGCGCGCCTCGGCGTGGACGGCAAGACCGTGGACCGCTGGCTGGTCCTGCTGGAGCACATGTTCCTGGTCCGGCGCGTCCGCGCCTGGCACAGCAACCGGCTGAAGCGGCTTGTCAGGACGCCGAAGCTGCAATTTCTGGATTCCGGCCTGCTCGCGGCGCTGCTGCGGACGGACGCCGCGGATATCGCGCGGGACCGCCGGAAGCTGGGGCCGCTTCTGGAGAGCTTCGTGCACGGGGAGATCGCCAAGGCCATCGCCCTCTCGGACGAAACGACGACCGTCAGCCACTATCGCGACAAGGACGGCGTCGAGATCGATCTGGTCCTGGAGCGTTCCCCGGGCGCGGTTGTGGGGATCGAAGTCAAGGCGGCGGCGACGGCGCGTCCCCGGGACTTCAACGGACTGCGACGCCTGAAGGAGACCGTGGGTGACCGGTTCGCCTGCGGCATCGTCCTTCACGATGGCGAGCGCATTCAGCAAACGGCTCCCGGGCTGTTCGCAATGCCGGTCAGGATGCTCTGGGAGGCCTGAGGGAAGGAGGGCCCGGTCCGGCCGCTCCGGGTGCGGTTGGCGGCAGCCTTGCTTCGATCACCGCCCTCAGCCACCGGTGATCCTGACCTGATATTCGAGAGCCTTGCTCACGCCGGCTTCCAGAGCCGGGGAGTCGGGAGACCATTGCAGCCGTCGCGTCTTCGACTCGAGGTCCGGCGCACTGTAGACGTAGCGCTCGTCGTAGCGTCGATTGAGGGTCTCGAAGAAGTGTCCGAGATGTAGCGGGCTGTCCAGTGGAGGGAATTCCGGCAGTGGATGTCCGACAGCGCCGTCGCGGGTGTCGATCAGCGCGAGAGCAATGGCCTCGTATCGACTCGCCTCCTCTCGGATGCCGTTGCGTCCGGTGAGTGCGCCGAGTGCCGAGTGGAATCGGACAATCGACTCCACGGGCTTGCGGGATTCCGTAATCGCAATATCGTTGGCGGCGACTGGCCGCACCGGACGCTGGTCTGGAGAGGGTGTGCCCCCGGAACTGATCAGTATCAATGAAGGTATGTCCGTCGAAGGGGTACGACATTGTCAGGACAAGCCACGTCGGCTCGATACGTTTCCGCGAGCACAGGCCATGCATGGTCGAATCGTTGGCTCTGCACGAGCGAGCGCAGGGTGAGAATGGCTTGCCCGCCGGGCAGGCCCCAGCGCATCCCGGAGCGCTTGAGCCGTTCGGTGACCAAGGTCTTGCAGGCCGCCTCGACGACCCCGGAGCCGATGGGCAGGCCCCGCGCCTTGGCCTCGGCGTAGCCCATGCGGTGGCGATTGCCGCGGAAGTAGCCGAGCACCTGTGCGATGCGCTCCTCGTCGGGATATCTCGTGCGCAGATGCACCAGCGCGCGGATGACCCGCTCGACCCCGGCGGGCTCATGACGCAGCCGGTGGCGATAGGTGTTGAGCTGCGTCGCCGCCTTGGGCGAGGCGGTGCCGTAGGCGGCGTCGAAGGCGTCGCTGAGCTGCTCGACGGCGTGGTAGAAGTCGATGAGTTCGACGCCCTCGGGCAGCGCACCGGAGAGGAACGTCCAGTTGTCCTTCGCCCCGTCGGCGAGCTTGACCACGGTGAGGTCCGGGCGCGGGGCGCGCACCGCCGCGACCTCGGCGGCAACCATCGCCTTGAGGCTCGCCTTGCGCGGCTGCGGCATCCGGCCCATGCGCACGCTGTACAGCCGCTCGCCCTGGGCATCGACCAGCGAGACCGTGGCACAGCCCGCCTCGCGGTATCCGCCGCGCATCGGCGCCATCACCCCGTCGAGCGAGACCACCACCGCACGGGCCGCCTCCGGCACCGCGACGCTGGCCTCGCGCACCGTGGTCTCGAACGTCTCGCGCTGCGCCTCCCAGCGCGCCGACAGCGCCTTGGGCAGCCGGTCGAGGCTGCTCTTCGACGGCTGCATCGGCCCGAGGGTGGCCAGCACCTGCTCGGCGTCTCGCGGGGTCAGATGCGAGACCAGCAGCGCACCGTGGCGCGCCGCGAGCGGCGTCCAGTACCCCTCGACGATGCCCACCCGGCGCTCCAGCGCCGCCACTGCCCGCGCCCCGCGCCGCGCCCGGTACAGCGTGCGGGTCACCGACACCGGGCCGGCGGTGGTGAGGTAGGTCTGGGCACTGCGACACGCCCGGCGATGGACCTCGCCGTCGATGAGCACGAACGGCAGGTCCACGTCGTGTCGGGCGAGCGCCTGTTCGGTGACCGCGCACTCGGTGCGGGCGAACAGGGCGTGGAGCTCGCGCTCGAAGTTCTCGAACGAATGCGTGTCGGACGATTCGTACTTCTTCAGCAGCGCACTCACGCGCCGGGGGAGTGCTTCGAGCACGCTCCAGACATCTTGGGGAGTGGGTTTGTCGGTCGGCGTATGGGATACTTCCATTGGGGCAGCCCTCCACAGTGTTGGGATTTCGCGCACAGCATTGTTGCAGAGGATCACTGCCCCGTCTTCCCCTCTGAGCTTGCCTGCGGTGACAAAGTGTCACCGGAGACGGGTTCTTCTTCGTCTGGCGTTTTCCACAAATCTTTAGAATTCGATCATTTAGGAGTATTAGCTCGTGTCAGTTCTAGATCTACACCCTCTGGAGACGGATTCGCCGACGCCTCCGCATCGGGCGCTTCGTTGGCACGGATGACGAACAGATATCCGAACACGAGGGCCGGGTAGGTGATGTGCAGGTTCGTGCATTCCCCAATCGTTTCTTCCATGCGATTGGTGAGATTCCGGAAAGCGCCCGTCATCCCCTTGCAGGAGACGGCGAGGATGGGTCCGAGTCCATCCTTGCTGATCACGACATCAACGTTCTTCGTCTTCAGTCCGCCGAGAACCGTCGCTTCGCCTCCGGTCGCAGCGCCCGGGTCGAAGTGGAGGAGGTACTGATCGCGCCGTCTGGTCACGGTGAACGGCGGCCGGGGCTTGATCTCATCCGGGTGAAATCCGCCTTCCAGAACGAGACGGCAAGCGACGTACCAATGGAGGGGCTTGATGTGCTGCTGGCTTTGCGTGGGTCCGTCGTACAGGACGAAGTGCTCGAGGGCGTCAGCTTGATTGACCCACTGGCATACGCGCGGACCCGCTGCCGTTCGCTGGTCGCTACTGGGCGGCATAGTGTCTCCACTTGCGCATCGTCGAGACGGCTTCCTTCGTTTCCGCCGTGGACAGCTCCGATGCCATGGCCGGTGCCGGAAACACGACCTTCGTGGCTTCGCGCGGTTCAAGCTTCAGCATGCCGCCGCCGAGCGGATGCCCTTCAAGCTCGCAGCTCAACCGGACGAACGGCGTGTCCCAGTTTTCGATGATCCGGCGCACGGCCTTCCGGTTGCGAACGCGAACGCTGTGCACGGCGTTCGTGCAGGTCGCCGCCGCCGAGTTCCGAACCAGGCTCGGCGTGCGCCCGGACATGTAGGCCAGAAAGAAATCGGGTACCTGCACGTCGGGAACCGAGTACCACGGAGTGCGCATGCGGCACTTGTATCCGCCACGCACCTGTCTGCCCCTGTCGGTGTCCAGGTATCGCGAAACACTGCTCGGCAATTCGACGCCCTTCGGAATTCGAAGGAGCATCATGGGCTCATCGCAACGCCGCCATCCGTCGACGGTCTGAGCAGTCAAGTCTCCGGGCGGCAGTACCCGGCTGTTTCGCACGGTCGGATGGAGAAGGCGATCCGGGATGCTCCACGCCTCGGCATCCGAAGGCCGGAGGTGGAAGAAGTCGTTGGCGCCACTGACATATCCGATTCCGATGGAAGCGATGTCGCCGAAACGCAGTGAGTCGGCGTCCGAGGCGGCGGCGCGATAGGCATCGCGGACATTCGCGGGCAGGAAATACGGGCGAAGACGGCGGCTCCACGACTCGCGCCACTCGGTGACCGGGACCGACATGGTCTCGCAAGGCGCCGCGGGAGACTTGAAGTAGTCGAGCACGGAGAAGCATAGCTTCGTCGTACTCCCTCCGAAGCCGTCCGCATGGAGCAGCCAGCAGTCTTCCGAGAGATCCGGAAACAGCTTGGAGCGGATGGCGGTAATCCGAACGTCGTCGAAGTGTTCGACGAGGTAGTCGAGCAATGGCGTGGCATGGGGTGCGTGGCCAATGGACGCCGGCACCACAAACGCCATGCGTCCACCCGGCTTCAGCAGACTCGCCGTCGCCACGAGAAATGGCGCCCATGATGCGGTGAGCCCGGAGAACTTCGCGCCGCGGCTGGCGCACAGCTCGAGCGCGCGCCTCCGCACCTCGCCCTTGAATGTCTGATAGCGAATGAACGGCGGGTTGCCTGCTGCGCATTCGAATCTCTCGTGGGTGTGTGCAGCCCACGCAAAGAACTCCGCTTCGTGGACCATTCCACCGGGAGCACGCTCCTTCGCCACGGCTGCGGCTTCGGTGTCCTGCTCGACACCGACGCTGTTCCGATGGGAGGCGATGAAGCGGCCGTCGCCGCAGGACGGATCGAGCAGCCGGTCGCTCCTGTCGCGAACGGCCCACCGAACAAGGCTGGAGACGACCCGTTCCGGTGTGTAGTAGGCGCCGGCCTGCTTTCGCGAGAGGCGAGCCATCGCGATCCTCCGCACGGGTTGGATGATGCCGGAACACACGCGCACGATTCCGCGCAGGGTTCCGAGTGGTGCCGCCAAGGATGGCCGAAAACGCCCGCGCGAGGGAATGGACGCAGGGTACATCAGGCGTAGGCCGCGAGGAAGCGGATGTCCTGGACTGGTTCGTCGAGTCAGGCCCGCAACCGTGTTCGCTCGATTTCGTTGCTTTCGTGAGCCTCCGCGCGAAGAGCCATTCGGGTCGGGACACACTCCGGGAACGAGGCGCCCGTCCGGCCGCCCGTGTTCAGAACCGGTCCGCGCGGAACGGCGTCACGTCGATGTTCGGCATCGGGCCGGTGATCATGCCGGCGACGATCCGGCCGGTCATCGGCCCGGCGACCATGCCGGTGTGGCCGTGCCCGAACGCGAGCCACAGGTTCTCGTGGCGCGGCGAGGGGCCGATGACCGGGAGCCCGTCCGGCATGCTCGGGCGCCGTCCCATCCACTGGGTCGCGCCGTCGAGCCAGAGCCTCGGGTACATGCGCCTGGCGAGCCGCTTGATGACCTCGGCGCGGCGCGGGTTCGCCGGGGCGTCCACGCCCGCCATCTCCACCATGCCCGCGAACCGCACCCCCATCGCCATCGGGTTCGCGACGAACTTGCTGTCCGCCTCCATCACCGTATGCGAGACGGTGACGCCGGGGTCCGGGCAGGTGACGTGGTAGCCGCGCTCGGTGTCGAGCGGCAGGCCGAGGCCGAGCCGGTCGGTGAGCCGGCGCGAGAACGCTCCGGCCGAGAGCACGAACGCATCGCCTTCGATGGTCCCGTCGCCGGTGCGGACCGCGCGCACCCGGTTCCCGCCTGTCTCGATGTCGGTGACCTCGGCCCGCAGAAGCTCTCCGCCGTTCGCGACGACCCGGTCGACGTACGCTCGAACGAGCCGGCCCGGATTCAGGGTGCGGCCCTGTCCCTTGATGCGCACCCCCTTGAGGTAGTGCGGCGCCAGGTCGGGCTCCGCCTCGTGCAGCTCGCCGCGGCCGAGCACCTCGAAGTCCGCGCCGTGCTCGCGGCGCATGGTCCAGTCGCGCTCGGCGCCCGCGTAGCTCTCTTCGGAGCCGTAGACGTGCAGGTACTCGACCGGCGCGACCAGTTCCGGCACGCTGGCGTCGGCGGCGAGCGAGGCGTGGAATTCGAGCGTGGAGGCGTGCAGCGCGGCAAGGGCGGCGGCGGCGCGGCGCTGATGCGCGGCATCGCCGCCGGCCCGGATGAATCCGATGAGCCATGGCAGCAGCTTCGGCAGATACGACCAGCGGATGGTGAGCGGGCCATCCTCCTTCAGCAGCCAGCCCGGGACCTTCGGCAGCATCCCCGGCGCCGGGGTCGGGACCACGGATGAAGGCGAGAGCGAGCCGGCGTTGCCGAACGACGCCGCGCCGTCATCCCCCGGCGTCTGCCGGTCGATCAGCGTGATCCGCGCGCCCTGCCGCTGGAGGTACGCCGCGGTGCAGGCGCCGATCACCCCGGCTCCGATGATGACGACGTGGGGTGAGCCGCCCGCCGGCGCCGGCCTGCCGATGACGACATTCGAAGAACCGCCCGTTGCTGTGGACATGACGCCC
The DNA here is from genome assembly GCA_965202735.1 of Gammaproteobacteria bacterium. Taxonomy (GTDB): domain Bacteria; phylum Pseudomonadota; class Gammaproteobacteria; order HK1; family HK1; genus HK1. The sequence continues at coordinate 2,631,980 of OZ241844.1, read as the reverse complement.
CTTCCCCGGAGGGGTCTCTCGTTCGCCATGGAAGGTCCGGGCCACTCGGTGTCCTTTCATGCGTGCGGGGTGGTCGCCCCGGCCATGATCGTTTCGAAGAGATCCGGGCCGCGGTGGGAGACGCCGGGCTTCCCGGAACCGGAATGGGCGGTATTCTACGCGGGAGGACCGTTCCATGAGCGACGCCTTCACGATCGCCCGCCTCGACGTGTACGCGCTGGAGGCGGAGATCGACACCCCGGTGACGACCTCGTTCGGCTCGATGCCGGCCCGGGTCTCGGCCCTCCTGCGCATCGGGGACACCGACGGCCATGCCGGCTGGGGCGAGCTGTGGGGCAACTTCCCGAGCATCACCTGCGCGTACCGCGCGGCCCTCGCCTGCCGGGTGCTGCCGGAGCCCCTGCTGGGGGCGAAGGTCGAGACCCCCGGCGCGTTCTGCATCCGGCTCGCGGACCGGCTGCGCGTGCTCGCGGTCCAGTCCGCGGAGCCGGGTCCGATCGCCTCCATCCTCGCGGCGGTCAACCAGGCGCTGTGGGACCTCACGGCGCGGCGCAGGGGGCTGCCGCTTCGCCGCGCGCTGAACGAGAACGCGGCCGAGACGGTCCCCGTCTACGCGAGCGGGCTCAACCCCACCGACTCCGTGGAGATGACGGTGCGGGCGCGGGAGGCCGGACATCGGGCGTTCAAGGTCAAGATCGGGTTCGGCGACGAGGTGGACCGCCGCAACCTCCACGGCCTGCGGCTCATGCTGAAGGAGGACGAGCGGCTGTTCGTCGACGCCAACCAGCGCTGGTCCCTCGGCGAGGCCATCGCCCAAGTCCCGATGCTGGAGGAGATGGAGGTCGACTGGTGGGAGGAGCCGATGCTCGCGGAGGCGGCGCCGGGCGACTGGGGGGTGCTCCGCGGCTCGACCATGATCCCGCTCGCGGGTGGCGAGAACCTGCGCGACATGGACGCGTTCCGGGCCGCGTTCCCGTACCTGGAGTTCGTGCAGCCGGACATCGGGAAGTGGGGAGGCGTGGACGGATGCCTCGCCATCGCGCGCAGTGCGCTCGGGCACGGCCGCACCTACTGCCCGCACTGGCTGTCGGGGGGAGTGGGGCTGATGCACTCCGCGCACGTGCTCGCGGCGGTGGGCGGGGACGGCCTGCTGGAGGTGGACGCGAATCCGAACCCGCTCCGCACCCGCGTCATCGACCCCGCGACCGGGATCTTCGAAGGGAGCCTCCACATGGTCGACGTCCCCGGGATCGGCGTCGAGTCGCCGGTCGACGATCTGTCCGATCTCGTCACCATGCACGAGTCGTTCACCGAAGCCGGTGACCACATGTAGGGTCATATGGCGTCATGTGGCGTTCGTCGAGGTGGCCGGCCATGGAGACGGTGCCGTCGAAGAGAAGGCCCGCGTTCCTCCGCGGGCACGCCCGGCAGCGCTTCCAGTCCTTCGCGTCCGGTGCGCCCGCCACCCCCGCCGAGTGCCGCTGGCACGGGCGCCGGTGGACGATCGGGCCGTCCTGACCACCGGCCCGGCCGCGTACCTTCGGACGATGCCGACCGACCACTACCGGCTGGCCCTGCTCCTGGTGATCGCCAGCTCGGTCGCCAATTCCGGGAGCGGGCTGATCGTGCGGTCCATGGACTCGGCCGGCGGCTGGCAGATCATCTTCTATCGGTCCTGCTTTCTCGCGGTCGCGCTGTGCGTCGTCTTCACCGTCCAGAGCCGCGGGCGCGTGCGCGCGGCAATTCGGGAGCTGCGGCCGTGGGCGTTGCTCGGAAGCGTGGCCATCGCCCTGGTCAACACCTGCTTCATCCTGTCCCTGACCTTCACCACGGTGGCGAACACCATGTTCCTGCTGAGCGCGGCGCCCTTCTTCACCGCATTGCTCGGGTGGATGGTGCTGGGAGAGAGGGTCGGGCGCGGCCTGTGGATCGCGATGGGCGTGGCGCTGGTCGGAATGGGCGTGATGCTGTGGGACGGGCTGGGTGCGGGGACCCTGCTCGGCAACGCGCTCGCGGTGATGGCCGCGTTCAGCTTCGGGACGTTCGTGGTGATCCTGCGCAAGGGGCGCGGCGTGAACATGCTGCCGGTCGCCATCCTCGGCACCGTGCTCGGAGGGACCTTCGCCGCGTTCATGAGCGGCTGGGCGCTCTCGATCTCCCGGCACGACATCGCGCTGCTGTTCCTGTGGGGCGCGCTGCTCTCCGGGACCGTGCACGCGGTCTTCGCCTGGAGTTCGCGCCACGTCCCCGGGGCGGAGCTCATGCTGCTCGTCCTCATCGAGTTCATCCTGGCCCCGATGTGGGTGTGGCTCGTCATCGACGAACGGCCGAGCGTCGCGACCCTGATCGGCGGCGCGCTGGTCATGGCCTCGGTGGCGAGCCGGGCGATCGGGAGCTTCCGCGCGCAGGCCCGCTGACCGGCGGCCGCCACCGACCCCGCTTCCGGGATCTCCCGGGACCGCGGAGACGAGAGATCTCGCCCATCGGACGTGCGTCCGGGACGCGGATGCCGGCAACAGGATGCCGGCAGCGATTCCCGCCAGGCGGAATCATGCTCCCGAGCTCCCCTCGGCCCGGCGCCCCGAGGGCCGGGATCGTGCCGGAATCCCACCGCGGTGCGGCCTCTCAGGGCGTTGGCGGGAATCGCTGGGATGCCGGCAGCGTGGTTGAGCCGGTCCGCCATTGCGCGTAGAAACGCAGCCGGATTGCCCGCTGCCCGATTCGAGAGGACGACGATGACCGCAATCGACCCCGCGGCGCTGGACGCGCTGCGCGCATGGGACACGCCGACGATCTGCAACGCGCTCGAGGTGGTGGCGCCGCACCGGCGGGCCACCGGCTTCACCGTGGAGCATCTGCACTGCCTCGACCCCGGCCTGAGGCCGGTCGTCGGCTACGCCCGGACCGCGACGTTCCGGTCCGTCGAGCCGTCGCCGCTGCCGCCCGGCGCGGTCAGGGCGAAGCGCGCCGCGTACTACGAGTACGTGGCGGCGCCGCCGGGGCCGACCGTCGTGGTGATCCAGGACCTCGACCCCAGCCCGGGGTTCGGCGCGTTCTGGGGCGAGGTCAACACCGCCGTGCACAAGGGTCTCGGCGCGCTCGGCTGCGTGACCAACGGCTCCATGCGCGACCTCGGCGACTGCGCACCCGGCTTCCAGCTTCTCGCGGGCAAGGTCGGCCCGAGCCACGCCCACGGCCACATCGTGGACTTCGGCGGGCAGGTGAACGTGGCCGGCATGACGGTCGGCGACGGCGACCTCGTGCACGCGGACCGTCACGGCGCGGTGGTCGTCCCGCGCGAGGCGGTCGCGGAGCTTCCGGCGGCCGTCGATCTGCTGACGCGCCGGGAGGCGGTCATCCTCGCCGCCGCACGCTCCGACGGATTCGGCATCGACACCCTGAAGCGCGCGATGGCGGACTCGGCGGAGATCCACTGAATGGCCCCCGCGACGAAGAGGGTCCTGTTCATCCAGCGGGTCCGCGGACGCGGTTCCGCGTCGGCGACGGGCCGATGCGGTGTTCACGCCGCCGCCCCGGGACGGGCGCCGGGCGACTCGCCGGAGACTCCCTGAATGGCCGCGACGAAGAGGGTCCTGTTCATCCAGCGGGTCCACGAACGCGGTCACGCGCTGGCGGCGGCCCGCGACGATGTCGACATCGACGTCTACGAAGGCCGCGACCCGGACGAGATCCGGCGCCGCATCGTCGATGCGGACGCGATCGTGGTGCGTACCGCGGTGATCGACCGCTCGGTGATCGACGCGGGTCCGCGGCTCGCGATCATCTCGCGCCACGGCGTCGGCTACGACGCGGTGGACATCGCCGCCGCGGCGGAGCGTTCGGTTCCGGTGACCATCACGCCGCTCGCCAACTCGGTCTCCGTCGCCGAGCACGCGATGTTCCTGCTGCTCGCGCTCGCGAAGAACGCCCGCGAGAACGACGCCGCGGTCCGCGCCGGCCGGTTCGAGGCGGCCCGGGTCTCGATGAAGCCGCTCGACCTCGCCGGCCGGAACCTGCTCATCATCGGCTTCGGCCGCACCGGGAGCCGGGTGGCGCCGCGGGCGGCCGGGTTCGGCATGAACGTCCATGCGTGCGACCCCTACGTCGAGCGGTCCGTGATGGAGGCGGCGGGCTGCGCCGTGGTCGGCGACCTGCACGCGGCGCTGCCGGAGATGGACGCGGTGACCGTGCACACGCCGCTCAACGAGGAGACCCGGGGGATCATCGGCGAGAGGGAGCTTGCGCTGATGAAGCCGACCGCGTTGGTGGTCAACACCGCGCGCGGCGGGGTGGTGGCCGAGGATGCGCTCCTCGCCGCCCTTCAGGCGCACCGGATTGGCGGCGCCGGCCTCGACGTGTTCGCGTCCGAGCCGACCCCTCCGCGTACCGACCACCCGCTCCTCGGCTTCGACAACCTCATCGTGAGCCCGCACTGCGCCGGGGTGACCATCGAGTCGTCGATGCGGATGGCGGAGTACTCGGTGCGCAACGTGCTCGACTGCTTCGACGGGCGTCTCGACCCCGATGTCGTGGTGAACCGGCACCTGATGCCCTGACCCGAGGGGAGGCCGCATGAGCGCGCGCGATCACCACGACGAGTACGGCGAGACCTTCGTCGCCGGGCTCGAATGGATGTGGGGCGAGGGGTTCCTCTCCCCGGGCGGCGAGGAGGAGGTCGCCCGCATCGTCGACGGCACGCCGATCGAGGGCGCGCGGGTCCTGGATGTCGGCTGCGGCCTCGGCGCGGTCGACGTCCTGCTCGTCGAGCGCTTCGGGGCCGCCCACGTCACCGGCATCGACGTCGAGGCGCCGCTCGTGGCCCGGGCCGCGGCCCGGGTGGAGGCGGCTGGGCTCGCCGACCGCGTGTCGGTCCGGATGGTCTCGCCCGGCCCGTTCCCGTTCGAGGACGGGGCGTTCGACGTGGTGTTCAGCAAGGATTCCATGATCCACATCCCGGACAAGCGCGCCCTGTACGAGGACATCCACCGGGTGCTGGCTCCGGGAGGATGGATGGCGGTGAGCGACTGGTTCGGCAACGGGCTCGAGCCGACGCCGGCGATGCGCCAGTGGCTCGACGTGGTCGGCCTCACGCTGCGGCTGGAGAGCATCGAGGCTTCGGCCGCGCTGGTCGGGACGTGCGGGTTCACCGACGTCGAGTGGCGCGACCGCAACGCCTGGTATGCGGAAGCCGTCGAGGACGAGCTCGCGGCCCTGACCGGCGGCAGCTATCCGCGCCTCGTCGAGCATCTGGGACCCGAGGCGGCGGCGCAGCGCCTGGAGAGCACGACGAAGAAGAAGGTCGTCGTGGACGGCGGCGAGCTGCGTCCGGGCCACCTGCGCGCCCGCAGGCCGGTCCGGTCTGCGTCTGTGCGGAGGACCACGGCGTCCGGGGCGCCTGCGCGCGCGCAAGGCGGACCGAGACGAACGTGACCCGCATCAAGCCGCTGTTCGCGCTGTTCATGGCCGGGTGCACCTTCATGGTGGTCGCGGCCGGCGCCATCTGGGCGTGGCAGGCCGGCTCCCCGCTCCTGCTCGGCAGCGGCCGGCTCGATGGCGCGGAGCCGCCGGCGGAGTTCGTGGTCGTCGTCCACGAGCCGGGCGGGGCCGGCTACCGCTTCCTGCGATGGGAGGCGCTGCCGGAGGCGGCGGCCGACGGCGCGGCCCGGACGTTTCTCCTGCCCGAGACCGAGGGAGGCGGCGACGCGGTGCTCTCCGGGCGGCGGTCCTTCCGGGTGGTCGAGGACCATGGCGAGCGCCAGATCGTCGAGGTCAACGACCTCGACCGCCACCAGTCGTGGTCGCGCTACGAGGCGTTCCGCGACCGCATCGTCCCCATCTCGTTCCGTACCGACGGCGGTCCGCTGTTCATCGGCATGATCGGCTTCGCGGCGGCGGTCTTCGCCGCGTGGACCGCGAGGCGGACGTACTGGTTCGTGGCGAAACGCATCGGGGCGCATGCGGGGACGGAGTGAGCGGGGCCATCTCCGGATCGCGTGGATGCGGGATGGCGGATTCGGAACGACCCTTCCGGCGGCGGGCAGCCGTCACTTCTCCCGTGGCGCGCCCCTCCGCGGAGCGGTGATTCGTCAGGTCCGAGAAGGTCGGCCGCTTTCAGGGCATCCCGTATCTCCTTCGCGGGCACATCCTCCCGATCCGCCTTCACGAACAGGAACAACGCACACACTCTACGGCTATCGCAGAAGTAGATGATTCGGGCGGCGCCGCGCCGTCCCTGGTTGCGAAGCCGCAAACGTTCCTTGAATACGGGGTGGCCATCCAGACCGGGGATCTTGTCGGCCGTCGCCGCAGGCCCCGAATTGGCGACCCGCTCCAGCACGACCCCGACTTCGTCGTTCAGCTCGGGGTATTTTCTGGAGAGTTTCTTGCGGTTGCGCGCGAAGCTGTTCGACACTTCGATTTTGCGCGCAGCCATACGAGACCGGTTACCCAAGCGGTCTCGTGGCCCTGGGCCGTTCCGATGTCCGACGCGTCAAGCTCCTGCCTGACCAACTGCGCAAAGTCACCGCTCGCGGCAAGCGCCAGCGTCTCTGCAATATCCTCGGTCATGCACGCGAGCTCTTCCAGTTGGCGTGCGACTCCTGGCCCGAACCAACCCCTCAACGGAATGCAGCTCGGGATCCGAGGCACAATCTCGCCCACCCACTTCCCGTGCACGACGTCCAGCTCGTCGACACACTTTCCAAGCCGGCGGGCGGGCTCACGAAGCTTCGTACGCTCGTCTTCGTCCTCGATGGTCAGACTTGAAACGAGCTTGCGCAGCTTCTCCAGCTTCCCGCGAATTCTGCGGTTCCCACGCCAGAGAATGAAGCACAGCAGAAAGACATTGGTCGCAGCCTGGCAGCGGGCGACAAATTCCCGGGTGGTTTCCGCGACCGTCGACGCGCCCGCATTCACATCCTCGGGGTGAGCAGCGGTCATCACGACAGACATGGCGCCTCCTCCCATGGCATTCGCTCCGATATCACGACTCACTCGTGTTCCCGGCTGCGGCCGTATCCCTGCACTGGCTGCGGGGGATTATGTACATCTACCATGTTTTCCAAACTTGTGGGGCATGTCGTCGCGGAAAATCGTTCAAGTCGTCTCGGGCGGAGCGCACTCTGCCGCATTTCCGTGACCACACGATGCAGGGGTCTGCGTGTCGGTGCGGTCTGTCCTCACTCCCCGGCCTCATTGATGGCTGGAGACGGATTTCTGGACGTGAACGCTATCTACATCAAGGGGTTACGATGAGCTGCCACGTGAACCGGTGCGTTCGGAGCGGCAGAGCGCCATGGCGCCCGCTGCGACATCTGGTGGTTTCAGGCCGGGTCGATGCCGTACTTGGCGGAGACGCCACCGCCCGTGCCCGCCCATCATGCCACTCCGCCGACGCTCTCGTCGCCGCCGCCGACCGACGCGGCTCGCAGCTCGGATTGTCGCTGTCGGTCCACCAGTGACCTCCGGTGCTCACCAGAACACCCTGGCCGGCACCAGGGTTCCGCTTTCGCCGATCGTCTCGACACTGAAGCAGCGGAATTCCGTCGTTCGCGAAGGCGCGGCCGCCGGCAACCGACTATAGTGGCCCGCCATGGATGAAGACTTCGGAGTCGACCTCGACCGGGTGCGCGCGTTCCTTGCGGACAAGGAGCGGCGGCGGCGCGCGCGCGCCGGCCTTCCCGTCCGGGGTGAGGTCCACTTGGCCGCCGACCCACACCATCTCCCCGCAGCGGACCCCGTGCCTGTGGGTCACGCCGATGGGCCAGCTCCAGTGGCCTTCCGGCCATGCGTAACGCTTCTCCGTTGTTCGAGCTCCCTGTCTCCGCCTTGCCCGCCTTGCCCGAGTGGAGATTTCGCCTCCAGCCAGCTCACCATCAGATTGACGTCGGAGGCTTCGGTCGCCGACCCCGGCGCCAACCGCTGTAACGTCAGACGGCGGCGGTCCTCGTCGCTCAGCCGCTCCTGATCGTCGGTGAAGCCCTCGACGGCCAGCCACTGCTCAAGCTCGTCGATCCTGCTGCGCCGAAAACGCTCGATCTCGCCGACGCGCAGCGCCTGAACCAGCGATTCGCCGTCGCCTTGTACGCGCCCGGCGAGATCCGCGACCCGATCGATGAACGTGGCCGATACCGCGGAGCACTGCTCCAGCACCCCCCGGTCGACGGGCCGGCCTCGGCCCTGGCGCCACAGCTCGGTCCACGTTCGAACGGCCTGGCACCGGCGCCCGAGCCGGCGACGCAGATCCTCGGCGGGGAGAGCGGTCTGCGCGGCGTCGCTCGCGAGCAGGCTTTCGAGTTGACCGAGACTGTCGATGCGCCAGGTGTCCATCAGGGTGTGAAGAAGCGGCAGGTCGTCGCGTAGCAGGTGGAACAGGTGGATGCCTCCCTCCGGCCGGTGCGGATCGGGGCGGGGTGGCACGCCCAGGAGGCTGGCGTATTCCTCGGCGCTCCGGCCGTTCGGGGCGGGAAGGGAGGGCGGCGTCTCGACGGTATGGACCTCCCGCGGGAGCTCGTGCGAGGGAAAGCGCACCGCCGCCAGATCGATCACCGCCGGTCCGGCTCCGGTGGTCTGCCGCCACAGCGCAGGCTCGTGCCGACGGGCGGAAAGATAGAAGATCTGGCGGCCAGCGAGCCGTTCCAGGCTTTGCGCCACCACGGCAAAGCGCGTTTCGTCGCTGGTGGTCAGTGCCTCGTCGAGAAACAGCGGCAACGTTTCACCGCCCTGTTCAAGGGCCTCGATCCAGGCCATGCGAAGGGCGAGCAGCAACTGCATCCGGGTGCCTGACGAAAGCTCCGAGAGCGCTCTCGGCGCATCCAGCCGGACATCGTGGGCGATGAAGGTTCCGTCGCCACGAAGCCGCAGGTCGAAGGCTCGCGCGGTCACTTCCTCGAACAGCTTCCGCGCCCGGCGCAGGACGACAGGCTCGTGCTCCGTCTCGAACGCCTGCTCCACATCGTCGAGCAACGTGCGCGTAGCCGCCGCGAGCAAGGCTTCGTTGCACTTGTCCTCCAGATCCTGCCTCGCCCGGCCTTCCTCGGCGGCGGCCTGCTCCAGCTTGCGGTCCCTGCCCGCGTCGTTCAGCCGGGTCTCGATCCGAGTTCGTTCCCGAATCAGGAGAGTGTGCTCATCGGCCTCGCGCCGCGAGGCCGCGACCTCCGCCCGCATTCGTGCGCGTTCGCCGCTTTCGGCGAGCGCGACGAGCGCGGGTTGCTCCGCAAGCTGGTCGCGAACCAGATTCTCCCTGGCGCCGGCCGCCTGCAGCGCGTCTCTCGCCTCTCTCCATTGCGCCAGCCGCCCGATTCGGTTGGCGAGCGCCGCTCGATCGCGCGATTCGACTCCGGCCTGGGTGAACAGGGCCTGCTCTGCCGTGCCGATCTCCGCCATTCGCTGCTCGAGTGACCGGATATCGTTCGCACAAGCCCGGATTCGGTGACCTGTCTCTTCCGCCGTACCCATCCGCCGTTTCAGAATGTCGAACGCACTGCGCAGGGAGATCAGGTCGGGGGTGGCCGAGGAATCATCGGGCGCCGGCGTGACCACCGCCCGCCAGCGGCCGAGAAAATCCCCGACGAGGCGCGCGGTTTCAGCCATCTCCCGGTCGAGACGCTCCAGGCGGGCGCCGTGCCGGGCGTACGAGGCTCGGGCCCTGTCCCATTCGGAGCAAAGGTGGATGAAGCGCTGGAACTCCGCCACCGGCAGCCGGGGGTCGAAGCCGATCTCGGCGGCGAGCGCGGCCCGTCGCGCCTCCAGCGCCTCGATCTCCCCGTCGGCTTCCCGAATCCGGAGCGCGGTTCGTTCCGAGCCCGCCGCCCTCGTCTGTTGCAGTATCAGCTCGTTCAGCCGGCTCTCTATCACCTCTCTCAGGTGACGGCGCACGGCGTGCTCGTCCCATTGCGGCGGCGGCGAAAGACCCGATTCATCGAAGCGGCGTCTTGCCTCCGCGGTCGGTGGCGGGTTGGCGGGCCGGCGTGCACGTTGCAGGAACAGTCCGAGGCTGAAAGCGATCAGGGACGCAAGGACGCCAGCCAAAGTGACCAGCGCTCCCTCGACGCCGGCGGCAACGACGGCGGACGCAGCGAAAGCCAGGGACAACCAGTAGAAGATCCGCGCCGAGGCGCCCGATGCCCGCGCACGGCCCGGACCGGCAGCGTTCCCGGCCAGCCAGGCGCGCAACGCCTCGACGCCGTTGCGATGGCGTTCGATCTCCGCCGGTTCCGGCGCCTCTCCAGTGAGACCGAGCCGCTCCTTCAGCTCGCGGCGGCGCGCCTGTGCGTCGATTAACGGTATCGCGATCGCTTCGGCGTTCCGGCAGGCGCGGGCATCGAGCCGGGGCGGGTCGCCGGCATCGTTGAATTGCGCTGTCGTATCGCGTAGCTCGGCGCCGGCCTCGATCCAGGCGGCGTGGGCGGTGCTGCGCTCGACGGATTGCTCGCCGAGCCGCCGCAGCCGTTCCTCGGCAGCGTGAATTTCCTCCGGCTCGGGCGACGATCGCGCGAGCCCGGTGCGATCGAGATCGGCCTCCGCCGCTTCCCGGTCACGCCGCCGACTGTACAGATCTTCATGCAGGGCCCGTGCCTTGCGCTCCATCTCGTCGAGCCGCTCGATCTCGTCGCCTCGCAGGCAGTCCATGTCCGCCGGAAAGCCCTGGAGTGCTGCCTCCCGCGCCTTCCGGGCGTCGATGGCGCCGGCGAGCTCGAGCGCCCGTTCCAGGTGTTCGCATCGGGCTCCGGCCGCCACCGCCTCCTCGATCCGCCGTTCGAGATCGGGCAGCTCGGCTTCGCATCGCTGCAGATCCACATAGTCGCCCTCGACGCGCCGACGCTCGATGCCGGCGCTGGCCAGCCGGCGCGCCTCGTGCCGGGCGAACCTGGGGGTGATCTCGATCCTGGGCTGGTTCAGGTCGAAGTTGCCGCGCAGCTCGCGCCACAGACGCCCGGCCAGCTCCCTGTCGTTCGCGTCGTTATCGTCGAGCAGGTGCTCCACCGACAGGCGAAACAGCCCGATCCGATCGGCCCCGGGAAGCACCGGGCGCGATGCGGCCTCGCCGTTCCGGCGCCAGAGGATCCGATTGCCGTCGCGACTGACCTGCCAGCGGGTGTCGCCGCTCTCGAGCTCCGCTTCCAGGGACAAGGCCGGTGGGTCGGAGGCGTGGCTTGCCAGAAGGTATCCGAGGGCACGGGCCAGGCTGCTCTTGCCGATGGCGTTCGGGCCGACGACGAGATTGATGCCCGCATCCGGGGGCTCGAACGTGAACCCGGGATCGATGCCGGGCAGGGCACGGATCGAAAGCCTGCGGAGGTACATCAGCCGGCGTCCCGGTGGTCGGGGATCTGGCCGAGGAGGAGGTCCAGAGCGCGATATCCCGCCCGGCGCAGCCACGTGATCGGCTCCGGAGTGTCGCCGCCCGCCGTCACATGACGCCAGACGGGCTTCGCGTATTCGTCGCGCAGTGCCTGCCGGGCCTTGTCGATCAGGCGGTCGCGCCCGGGATCCCCTTCGGGGCGGTCGAGCCAGAGCAGGCGCGCAGCCAGCAGACCCACCGGATCCCGGCGCCTCGCCAGCTCCTCCAGATCGATCTCGGGCCGAGTGTCCGGATGGACGCTCTCGATGAAGTATCGTGTTCCTGCCTTCCCCGTGCAGGTCTCGCTCCGATCCTCCGGGGAAAGCTGGTCGAGAGCGGCGTTCCCGAGATTCGTGCGTCCGGTCAGGACAACCGACAGCCCCACGGCGTTCGGCGCAGAGCGAAGCGAGGCCATCCGCTCGTCCAGTCCCATGACCGCCGCCAGCAACCGCTCCCTGGCCTGGAAGGATTCACCGATCCCTTCGAGATCGACCTCGAGCGACTCCCAGCGCAGGGGGGCGATGGGCAGATGTTCGACGTCGGCGATCCGACCGCCGGCGACGGTGACTTGCCAGGGGCCGCGCGGGCCGGATTCGCTACGGTCCAGGCCGCACAGGCTGCCCAGGTATCCGTTCGGGGATGGGGCGGTCAGCGCATCCGGCTTGTGGATATGGCCGAGCAGCCAGCCGTCGAGGCCGGCCTGCTCCAGCTCCTGCCGGGCGACGGGTGCGTACGGCGAATCCGGACCGGCGTCCCGGTCGCAGTGCAGGAGGCCCAGGTTGACACCGGGAGCCGCGTCGAACGACGCGTCCGCCAGGGGACTGTCCAACACCTTGGCACGCGGGAATGACCAGCCCCATAGCGTCAGCGCCTCACCATCCCCTCCGTCGATTCGGCAGGATTCCCATCTCCCGCCTTCCCCCAGAAGGCGGAAGTGAGGGATGTGGCGGGCCAGTCGCGGCAGCACCTTGACGTCGTGGTTTCCCGCGACGCCGACGACGGCGACGCCCGCGTCCGCAAGCCGTCTCGCGCCACCCTCCAGTGCCCGGTATGCCTCGAAGAAGTCGTCGTCCCGGTCGACGACGTCACCGGCAAGCAGCACCGCCTTCACACCGCGCTCGAGCGCGAGATCCACGGTCCGGCGCCAGGCCGCGACAGGACCGAGCTCCCCCGCGCGCAACTCCCGGGACAGCCGCGATGGCGTGCGCCCGAGGTGCATGTCACCGACGGCGAGGATCTTCACCGCCGCGACCCGAACACCTCGGCGATTCGCCGTGCGGCCCGCCTTTCCGTTTCCGCCGGGTCGGGCTCCGGGGTTGAGATGTCCGTACTCACGCGCCGGTCTCCGAATCGACTGCAAGCCTGTGTCAGCCGCGACCGAACGTCAACCGTGCCGCCCTTCCCGCAGCAATTCCCGCCAACGCCCGGAGAGGCCGTGGCACGATCGGATTCCGGCACGGTTCCGACCACCAGGGCGTCCAATCGAGGGGATTTCAGGCGCATGTTCCCGCCTGGCGGGAATTGCCGCCCTTTCCGTGCCGCCCTTCCCGGGACGACTCGCCGTCGACCCGCCGGCCGCGCCCCGGAGCCCTCATCGCCGGCCATCGCCCCGGGGCTCGCCGTGCGCATCGGCGCCCGCAGGCTGAGCTGCACGACGGCACCGCCCGTGCACATGGGCGTCATGTCTCTTCAGGCTCCGGTCAGCTCGAATTCGGCTCGGAGCAAGGGCGCGAACCGCATCGGGAACTTCGCCTCCGGAGCAAGCACCGCCACCGATTCGGACCGTGTGGTCGCGGCGGCCCGTGCTATCGTCGCAGCCCCCGATTTCTCCCGGTGGAGGCGGTGTGGAAGCCGGCGTCGCGGTCCCCGGAGCGCTCCGTGCGGAGGCCGGCGCCACGACACCGGAGCATCTCCCCGATCACCTTCGAGGTCGACCCATGAACCGCATCTCCAGCGGCAAGGTACAGGCCGCCGCACGCCAGCACGGGGCGATGGACCACACCTCCCCGCCCTGCGACCTCGACGAGGTGCGCCGCTACCGGCTCGGGCGGATACGCCAGGCCCTCGTCGAGCGCGACCTCGCCGGCATCATCCTCTACGACACGCTCAACACGCGCTACGCGGTCGACTCGACCAACATGCAGGTCTGGTGCGTCCACAACGAGGTCCGCTACGTCTACGTGCCGGCCGAGGGTCCGGTGGTGCTCTTCGAATACGGCGGCAAGGACCTGCTCGGCGCGGGCCTCCCCACCATCGACGAGATCCGCCCCGCCGTCGCCTTCCTGTACTTCGGGGCCGGGTCCCGGCGGGCGGAGAAGGTCCGGGAGTGGGCGGCGGCCATGGACTCGCTCATCCGCGAGCACAACGGCGGGAACCGGCGCATCGCCATCGACCGCATCGCGCCGCAGGGCGTCATCGAGATGCAGCGTCTCGGCTACGAGATCTTCGACGGGTTCGAGGTCATGGAGAACGCGCGCGAGATCAAGTCCGCGGGCGAGGTCGCGCTCATGCGCCACGCCATCGCGGTGTGCGAGCGGGCGATCGGGCGGATGCGGGGCGCGATGCGGCCCGGCATCACCGAGAACGCGCTCTGGGCCGAGCTGCACCACGGCAACATCGCCGGGGGCGGCGAGTGGATCGAGACCCGGCTGCTCGCCTCGGGGCCGCGCACCAACCCGTGGTTCCGGGAGTGCTCGATGCGGGTCATCGAGCGCGGCGACATGGTGAGCTTCGACACCGATCTCGTCGGTCCCTACGGCTACTGCTGCGACATCTCGCGCTCGTGGGTCTGCGACGCGAAGCCGAACGACGAGCAGCGGCGCATCTACGCCGACGCCTACGCCCACATCCAGCACAACAAGGCGCTGCTGAAGCCGGGATTGTCGTTCCGGGAGCTCACCGAGCGGCTGCGTCCGCTGGGAGAGGAGTTCGTGGACCGGCGCTACGGCGTCGCGATGCACGGCGTGGGGCTCTGCGACGAGTATCCCGCCATCCGCTACCCGCAGGACTGGGAGGCGGTCGGCTACGACGGAGTCTTCAGGGAAGGCATGGTGATGTGCGTGGAGGCGCTCGCCGCCCCCGCCGGAGGCCGCGAGGCGGTCAAGCTCGAAGAGCAGGTGCTGATCACCGCGGACGGGTTCGAGCAGCTCTCCACGTATCCGATGGAGGAGAGCTGGCTGTAGCTCCGCCATGCTCCAGCGGCGCATCCGGGGGTGGACGCAGCACGGGCTCGGCCATCGCCGCACCTGCGTGTGCGCCCGCCATGTTCCAGCGGCGCGCCCGGTCTCCCGGCCGGCGGGCCGCGCGGTCGATCCGGGTGCGGGCGATCCGGGTTTCCAATCGGTGCATCCAGCGAGACCATGCGGTGAGACAATGACCTGTCCGCCGCAGATCGAGGCTGGACCCCTGAGGCTGACCCTTGAGGCTGACCCCTGAGGCTGACCTCTAAGACTGACCCCTGAGGCTGACCCCTGTCGGACGGCGGCTGAACCCATGGACCTCGGACCTGTAATCATGGAGTGGCTCGACGAGCTGGCGGAGTGCAGCGAGGACCCCGCCGGGCTCACGCGCCGATACCTCACCCCGGAGCACGCCCGGGCGGCGGAGCTCATCATGCGCCGGATGCGCGAGGCGGGCATGAGCACACGCCTCGATGCCGTCGGCAATGTGGTCGGCACCTTTCCCGGACGCCGGCCCGGCGCGCGCCGGCTCATCCTCGGCTCGCACCAGGACACGGTGAGAAACGCCGGCAGGTACGACGGCGCGCTCGGGGTGATGCTGCCCATCGCCTGCCTGCGTGCGCTCCACGAGCAGGGCCGGCGGCTCGACGGTCCGGTCGACGTGATCGCGTTCGGCGACGAGGAAGGGGTCCGGTTCCAGGCGACGCTGTTCGGCAGCCGGGCGGTCGCCGGCGCTCTGGCCCCGGCGATGCTCGATGCCGTCGACGAGGACGGGGTGCATCTGCGCGAGGCGATGCGGGCGTTCGGCCTCGACCCGGATGCGGTGGACGATGCGCGCTACCGCCGGGACGAGGTCGCCGCCTACGTCGAGGTACACATCGAGCAGGGGCCGGTTCTGGAGGCCGAAGACCTGCCGGTCGGGGTGGTGACCTCCATCGCCGGCGCGGTTCGGATGCGGGTGGAGGTGATGGGGCGGGCGGGCCACGCGGGGACCGTCCCCATGAATCTCCGCCGCGACGCGCTCGCAGCCGCCTCCGAGGCGGTGGTCGCGGTCGAGCGGGCCTGTCTCGAGACCCCGGGCGCCGTCGGCACCGTCGGCATGCTCAGGACCGTGTCGGGGGCGGTCAACGTCATCCCCGGGGTCGTCGAGTTCACGATCGACGTTCGGGGGGAGACCGACGCACGCCGCCGGGCCGCCCTGGACCGGGTCGACGAGGCGTTCGAGGAGATCGCGAGCCGGCGCGGGGTGCACTTCGACTGCGCGCCGACCCACGAGAGCGGCGCCCGAGAGTGCAGTCCCCGGCTTGTGCGCCGGCTCGGCGAGGCGGTCGAGGCGGAGGGGTTCGAGGTGCGGAGGCTACCGAGCGGTGCCGGTCACGACGCGATGGCGATGGCCGGTCTCACCGAGGTCGGGATGCTCTTCGTGCGCTGCAAGGAGGGGATCAGCCACCACCCCGCCGAATCGATGACCGCGGCGGACGCGGACACCGCCGCCCGCGTCCTGCTCCGGTTCCTCGACCGCTTCGATCCGGACGAGCAATCGGAACTACCACGGTTACGAATTGGGCGACGACGATGACGCCATGCGGCAACTGGTCATCAAGGAATGGCGGGCAAGGAATCCTCAATGTTGACGATTTCTCTCTCTCCACGGGAGTCTCGCTTCCGGCACGCCGGAAGAGCAAGCGACGTTTGGCCTGTTCTCGGTGACGGCGAATGATCGGCTGCTGACCGCCGGTGAAGACATGGACAGCCGCACTCTTCGCCACGGCCCCCATGTAGCCGGCTACTCTCTGGCTGAGTGGTTGATATGGAACTGGTGGCGGCTTCGGTGGGAGATCGGACATTCCTCCGATGAGTACAGCAGGCGCCACTGGGCCTTCGCCCACCGTCTGACGACCGTCGGCGAAGGCTATGCGTGGCCCAATATCACGATTCGGTCGGATGGGATGAATTCTTTCCTTTCCTCCGAACCGTCGCGACGAAGGGACGGGGTCCTGTTCCAATACCTCGGCAGTGCAAAGAGCGAGATGGTTCCGGCGGTGGAGCTCGAAGAGGCTATCGACGGATTTGTCGAGGGCATCCTGGTCAGACTCGATGACCGCGCGTTCGCTGCGGAATTTCTGAGCCCGTTCGCTTCGGTGGCCGACATGCTGGCAGGCGACTACTCCGAAGAGAAACAGAATGACGTTGCCGCGCACTTCAACGTCTCACCGATGACGATTCGGACGCAACTGGTGAACCATGGCCACCTCGGCCTGGACGATGCACCTGATATTTCCGATCGTAGTGCCGATTGGTGATGGATTGGTATGATGTAGCGGGCTACTGAAAGACCTCTGGCCCCAATGAAATTGGCGTAGTTCTCCGAATGAGAGTGCGCACTGAGGAGTGAGAGCTGTGCGGGGCAGGACGAGGATTTTTCCTCCCTAAGGGGTTCGGTATCCACGGCTAACTTTCGTTCACCGCTTCGAAACTGCTCAACGCCGAGCGAAGATGCTCGATGATCTCGGCCGCGAGCACCTCCGGCTCCGGCAGGTTGTCCAGATCGGGCATGGAAGCGTCCTTGATCCAGAATACGTCGAGGCTCGCCTTGTCGCGCACAAGAAGCTCTTCGCGCGGATAGGCGCGCCATCGGCCGTCCGGGGACTCCTCGCTCCAGGCTTCCTTCCGGAGGTGGCGGTTCTCCGGACCGTAGCAGGCAACGAAGTCCTCAAGATGGGCATGGGTCAGCGGCTTCTGCTTCAGCGTGTGATGCACGTTGGTGCGGTAGTCGTAGTACCAGACCTTCGAGGTCTGCGGATCGGGGCTCGCCGGGCGGTTGTCGAAGAAGATGACGTTGGCCTTGACGCCCTGGGCGTAGAAGAGTAAGCGACTCGTGAAGTACGTCGTTCCGTAAGGCCGTTGTCGGTGCCACAGTGCACGCTCCATCGTTGTGTGGAGGGTGAGGGGATGGCACAAACGAGCTCGCGGTCCCGCAGTGTGCGCCCGCGCGAGCGGTTCTGGCTCGACCATCTGCGCACGGCCCGCCAGCAAGGGCTGACGTTGAAGGCGTATGCCCAGGCCCACGGGCTGTCGGTCAGCGCACTGTACACGGCGCGCTCGACACTCAAGCGCCGCGGCGTTCTCAGCGAGCCGGCGCCACCGACGTTCGTGCCGGTGCGCCTCTGCCCACCGGCGGGCGCGGCGTTTCGCGTGCACCTGCCCAACGGCGTCGTCGTCGAGGTCTGCGCACAGGCCGAGGACGCACGCGTGGGCGCGGTGCTCGAATGCGCGAGCCGGCTGTCATGATCCGTCCGCCGCACGAGGGCATCGAGGTGTGGCTGTGCGTCGAGCCGGTGGACTTCAGAAAGCAGATTACGGGGCTTGCCACGCTGGTGCAGGACACCCTGGCGATGGACCCGTTCTCGGCGCAGCTCTTTGTGTTCACCAACCGTCGGCGCACCCAGTGCCGGGTCCTGTACTGGGAGCGGTGCGGGTTCGTGCTGTGGCAAAAGCGCCTGGAGCGTGCACGCTTCGCATGGCCGCGCCACGCCACCCGGGTGGTGAGCCTGAGCGGGGCACAGCTCAACTTTCTGCTCGATGGCTATGACCTGTGGCGCACCCGCCCCCATGCGTCGCTGCACTACGCATCGATGTACTGAAGGGGAAAAGTAAATTTGATCGGTGCATCAGAAAGTTTGATCCCCCTGCCCGGTCGAAGCGGTTTACCCTACGGGCCATGAGCCCGCCCGCCCCGCAATGTGCGAACGAGACTCTCGCCTCGCTGCACGCGCAGGTGCATCACTACCAGTGCGCTCTCGCCGAGCGCGACGCGCTGATTGAGCACTTGCAGGAGCAGGTGCGGCTGCTCCTCGCCCGGCGCTTTGCCCCCTCGTCGGAGAAGATGCCCGACGGTCAACTGGGGCTGTTCAACGAGGCCGAGGCGAGCGCTGGCGCACCCGAGCCCTGCGAGGGCGAGCCCGGCTCCGAGGTCGCGGCCCACCGGCGCGCGAGGCCGAGGCGCGCGCCGTTGCCGCAGGGTCTGCCGCGCGTCGTCATCGAGCATCGGCTGGAGGCATCGCAGCGCACCTGTGCGCAGCATGGGGTGGAGCTTGAGCGCTTCGGCGAGGTGGTGAGCGAGCAGCTCGACATCATTCCCGCCCAGGTGCGGGTGCTGCGTCATGTGCGCGGCAAGTACCGCTGCCCGCGCTGCGAGGGGCATCTTCGCACCGCGGCGCTGCCGGCGCAGCCGCTGGCGAAGAGCATGGCCAGCGCGGGGCTGCTCGCATTCATCGCCACGGCGAAGTACGCCGACGCGCTGGCGCTGTATCGTCAGTGCCAGCAGCTTCGGCGCATCGGGGTGGAGCTGTCGCGCACGACGCTGGCGCGGTGGATGGTGGGGGCGGGCGAGCTCGTGGCGCCGCTCATCCACGTGCTGCGCGACGAGCTGCTCGACCGGCCCTGCCTGCTGATGGACGAGACCCCGGTGCAGGTGCTCAAGGAGCCTGGGAAGGCGCCGGAGTCGAAGTCTCAGCTCTGGGCGCAGATGAGCGCGGGTCCCGAGCCGCCCATCGTGCTGTTCGACTACGACCCGACCCGTTCGGGGGCGGTCCCCAAGCGGCTGCTCGAAGGGTTCACCGGGACGCTGCACACCGACGGCTACAGCGGCTACGCGCCGGTGGTGCGCGAGCAGCGCCTGGTGCATCTGGCGTGCTGGGCGCACGCCCGGCGCGCACTGGTCGATGCGCTGAAGAGCCTCGGGCTGAATCCGAAGAAGCTCCCGGCGAGTCCGCCTGCGAAGGCGCGGCGCGCCCTCTACGCGCTGGAGAGGATCCGAACGCTCTACGCCATCGAGCGCCGCATCCGCCACCAGCCGCCAGAGGACCGTGCGCACGTGCGCCGCAGCGAGAGCGTGCCGGTGCTCGATGCGCTGCGGGCCTGGCTCGACGACACCCTCGGCACCCTCCCGCCCTCGAGCGTGCTCGGCAAGGCGATGGCGTATCTCGACCACCAGTGGGAGGCGCTGGTGCGCTACTGCGACGACGGGCGCTACGGCATCGATACCAACCCCGTCGAGAATGCCATTCGTCCGTTCTGCGTCGGGCGCCGCAACTGGCTGTTCTGCGATACCGTGGCCGGCGCCCATGCGAGCGCCCGGCTGTACTCGCTCATCGAGTGCGCCAAGGCCAACGGTCTCGAGCCCTACGCCTACCTGCGCCACGTGTTCACCGAGCTGCCGAAGGCGAAGTCCCTCGGCGAGATTGAAGCCCTGCTGCCGACCCGACTCGCCCCCGCTGCCCTGGCCCGAGACTCACTCCAGGAGCCCTTCCCCTCCGCACGTCAATAACGCCCTTTGCGGGGCGCTTACGTAGAAGATGCCCGTTGGCAGCCGCAGGATCGTGTGCAGGTCGGTGGTGTGAAGCAGCTTCCGCCGGATCGTCTCGCCGGCCCCGCCCTCGAACAGCACGTTGTCAGGCACGACGACGGCCGCGCGGCCGGTCGTCTTCAGCATGGTCCGGATATGCTGGACGAAGTTGAGCTGCTTGTTCGATGTCGTCGCCCAGAAGTCCTGCCGGTTATAGGTCAGATCATCGGTCTCCTGCTCGCCGTCGGCGTTGGTGAAGCTCATCGAGCTCTTCTTGCCGAAGGGCGGATTGGCCAGGACGTAGTCGTATGTCTCCGGGGGTGGCGAGATCAGCGCGTCGGCGGGCGAGACCGGCGTCTCGCCGGTCATCTCTCCGATCCCGTGCAGCAACATGTTCATCAGGCAGAGTCGGCGCGTGCCCGCGACGATCTCGTTACCATGGAACGTCGCGTGTTTCAGGAATCCCTTCTGGTCCCTGTCGAGTGCCCAATTCCGCGGGTCGGTCAGGAAGTCATGGGCGGCAAGGAAGAACCCGCCGGTTCCGCAGGCTGGGTCGGCGATGGTCCTGCCCGGCTCCGGACGCATACAGGCGACCATCGCGCGGATCAGGGCACGGGGCGTAAAGTACTGGCCGGCGCCGGATTTCGTGTCCTCGGCGTTCCGCTCTAGCAACCCCTCGTAGATGTCGCCCTTCACGTCCGCCCCGAGCACCACCCAATCGGTGCCGTCCACCATGTCGATCAGGCGGAACAGCTTGGCCGGGTCGGTGATCTTGTTCTGGGCCTTGGTGAAGATCTGGCCCAGCATTCCTTTCCGCTCGCCGAGCTTGCGCAGAAGTGCGATGTAATGCGCTTCGAGCTCCGCGCCGCGGCGGGTGGCGAGGCTCCTCCAGTCGTAGCCCTCGGGAATGCCGACGTCTCGGTTGTAGGGTGGCTTGGCGTATTCGTCCGCCATCTTGAGGAAGATCAGGTATGTGAGCTGCTCAAGGTAGTCGCCGTACCCGACGCCGTCGTCGCGCAGCGTGGTGCAGAAGCTCCAGACCTTCGAGACGATCGGGGCGGTGTTCATGTTCGGGCCTCGTGGACGACCAGTCCGTCGCCGTTCAATTCCCAGAACTCGACATCCGGCGGGATCATGTGGGGCTGCGTTCGCAGGAAGTAGCTCAACAGGCTTTCGCTCCGGCTGGGGCACACGCTTCGCTCGACGAAGAAGATCTTCCTGTAGTCTGGCGGCGCCATGTGGAAGTAGAACATGGCCTCGGCCCAGTCCTTCATCTTGGCACTCGGTACGTTACCAGTTCCTGTCCAGGTGTGGGACTTGCATTCCACGATCACCTTGGGGTCATCGGAGCCCAGATCGAAAGCATGGTCTTTTCGTACCTTGTCCAAGCCGCATGGGATCTTGTGACCGGACTCCAGCCGAAGACCGTGTTCGGCGAGAACCTTCCGGCACCGCTCTTCGAACGCCCGGCCGACATGGGAGTTGCTGATCGATCCGTCTCTTTGAAAGTTTCTCATGTTTCCACGGCTACCCGCTTCTTTCGCCTCCTTGGAGGCATCTTGGTTCGTTCGGCCCGGATTCGCGCCAGCAGGGCAGCGGCGGGTTCGTCGTCCGGATCCTGGGAGACGAGTTTGCCGGCGAATGCCTGCTTCAGGACGGACTGGCGGAGTACGTCGGCGCGCGAGAGGTTAGCGTCGATTTCGCTATCCAGCGTCTCGGTGGCCTCAAGGCGGGTGTCGAGAATCCGGACGATCTCGGCCTGTTCAGCGGGGGAGCAAATGGGTGTAGTGAGTTCTTGCAGCTCTTTGGCGCTGATGTTGTTGACTCCGCTGGTCGATTTGGCTTTAGCTTCAATTTGTGTGCGAACATTCGATTCCATCATCAAATAAATCAGATACTTGGGAACAAGTGCTTGAGAAATCGGCCGGAGGCGAATAAGATAACCGGCGAACAGGAGGTTCGTGTGCTGCTGTCCAACGATCGCCGGCTTCCCAACGATAGACAAGCTTCCATTTGACCTGACAGTGAGGACATCTCCCTCTTCCAGAGAGAACTTTGTCAACTCAATTTCATCGAAGTCGGTCGATTTCAGATCAGTCGTATCGATGAATCCTGATCCGATATTCGGGATCCTGAGTACGCCTGTCGCGCCTGCGCCATAACCGCACTTCTTTGAAGTGCCATAGATTGGATCGACAATGACCAAGCCAAGCGGGACGCTCGTCCATCCTATGATGCCAGTGTCGATTGGTTTGTCGGAAATAGCACGTGGCCGCTTCGGCTTCACTGGTCTCCTGCCCTTCGCGCCATCCTTCCTCCATTCGGCAACGGCCTGCTCCCACTCGCCGAGAGCACCCTTGTATCGCGTTTCGCGTTCCTCACGTATGCGGGCAAGGAGGGCGTCCGGGCTTTCCAGCTTGTCGGCGTTCCGCGTGCGCCATTCTGCGGTGAGACGGCCTTCGAAGGCGGACTTGAGAAGCGATTGGCGATAGAGGCCGATCGTCTTTTTCGCAGACATAAGGCTCTCGACTCCCTCGTCGATCTCGGCGAACATCGCTTCGATCTTCTCCACGATGCGGCGTTGTTCGTTGAGTGGAGCGATAGGTATTGGCAGTGCGCTAAAGGCAGAACCAGAAAGTTCTTTGAAGGTGGTTCCAGTCGCACGTTCTTCAGCAATATGCTTTGCAGATTTTAGGTAGTGGTAGATGTATTGTAAGCGCCCCGCAAAGGGCGTTATTGACGTGCGGAGGGGAAGGGCTTCTGGAGTGAGTCTCGGGCCAGGGCAGCGGGGGCGAGTCGGGTCGGCAGCAGGGCTTCAATCTCGCCGAGGGACTTCGCCTTCGGCAGCTCGGTGAACACGTGGCGCAGGTAGGCGTAGGGCTCGAGACCGTTGGCCTTGGCGCACTCGATGAGCGAGTACAGCCGGGCGCTCGCATGGGCGCCGGCCACGGTATCGCAGAACAGCCAGTTGCGGCGCCCGACGCAGAACGGACGAATGGCATTCTCGACGGGGTTGGTATCGATGCCGTAGCGCCCGTCGTCGCAGTAGCGCACCAGCGCCTCCCACTGGTGGTCGAGATACGCCATCGCCTTGCCGAGCACGCTCGAGGGCGGGAGGGTGCCGAGGGTGTCGTCGAGCCAGGCCCGCAGCGCATCGAGCACCGGCACGCTCTCGCTGCGGCGCACGTGCGCACGGTCCTCTGGCGGCTGGTGGCGGATGCGGCGCTCGATGGCGTAGAGCGTTCGGATCCTCTCCAGCGCGTAGAGGGCGCGCCGCGCCTTCGCAGGCGGACTCGCCGGGAGCTTCTTCGGATTCAGCCCGAGGCTCTTCAGCGCATCGACCAGTGCGCGCCGGGCGTGCGCCCAGCACGCCAGATGCACCAGGCGCTGCTCGCGCACCACCGGCGCGTAGCCGCTGTAGCCGTCGGTGTGCAGCGTCCCGGTGAACCCTTCGAGCAGCCGCTTGGGGACCGCCCCCGAACGGGTCGGGTCGTAGTCGAACAGCACGATGGGCGGCTCGGGACCCGCGCTCATCTGCGCCCAGAGCTGAGACTTCGACTCCGGCGCCTTCCCAGGCTCCTTGAGCACCTGCACCGGGGTCTCGTCCATCAGCAGGCAGGGCCGGTCGAGCAGCTCGTCGCGCAGCACGTGGATGAGCGGCGCCACGAGCTCGCCCGCCCCCACCATCCACCGCGCCAGCGTCGTGCGCGACAGCTCCACCCCGATGCGCCGAAGCTGCTGGCACTGACGATACAGCGCCAGCGCGTCGGCGTACTTCGCCGTGGCGATGAATGCGAGCAGCCCCGCGCTGGCCATGCTCTTCGCCAGCGGCTGCGCCGGCAGCGCCGCGGTGCGAAGATGCCCCTCGCAGCGCGGGCAGCGGTACTTGCCGCGCACATGACGCAGCACCCGCACCTGGGCGGGAATGATGTCGAGCTGCTCGCTCACCACCTCGCCGAAGCGCTCAAGCTCCACCCCATGCTGCGCACAGGTGCGCTGCGATGCCTCCAGCCGATGCTCGATGACGACGCGCGGCAGACCCTGCGGCAACGGCGCGCGCCTCGGCCTCGCGCGCCGGTGGGCCGCGACCTCGGAGCCGGGCTCGCCCTCGCAGGGCTCGGGTGCGCCAGCGCTCGCCTCGGCCTCGTTGAACAGTCCCAGCTGCCCGTCGGGCATCTTCTCCGACGAGGGGGCAAAGCGCCGGGCGAGGAGCAGCCGCACCTGCTCCTGCAAGTGCTCAATCAGCGCGTCGCGCTCGGCGAGAGCGCACTGGTAGTGATGCACCTGCGCGTGCAGCGAGGCGAGAGTCTCGTTCGCACATTGCGGGGCGGGCGGGCTCATGGCCCGTAGGGTAAACCGCTTCGACCGGGCAGGGGGATCAAACTTTCTGATGCACCGATCAAATTTACTTTTCCCCTTCAGTACATCGATGCGTAGTGCAGCGACGCATGGGGGCGGGTGCGCCACAGGTCATAGCCATCGAGCAGAAAGTTGAGCTGCGCCCCGCTCAGGCTCACCACCCGGGTGGCGTGGCGCGGCCATGCGAAGCGTGCACGCTCCAGGCGCTTTTGCCACAGCACGAACCCGCACCGCTCCCAGTACAGGACCCGGCACTGGGTGCGCCGACGGTTGGTGAACACAAAGAGCTGCGCCGAGAACGGGTCCATCGCCAGGGTGTCCTGCACCAGCGTGGCAAGCCCCGTAATCTGCTTTCTGAAGTCCACCGGCTCGACGCACAGCCACACCTCGATGCCCTCGTGCGGCGGACGGATCATGACAGCCGGCTCGCGCATTCGAGCACCGCGCCCACGCGTGCGTCCTCGGCCTGTGCGCAGACCTCGACGACGACGCCGTTGGGCAGGTGCACGCGAAACGCCGCGCCCGCCGGTGGGCAGAGGCGCACCGGCACGAACGTCGGTGGCGCCGGCTCGCTGAGAACGCCGCGGCGCTTGAGTGTCGAGCGCGCCGTGTACAGTGCGCTGACCGACAGCCCGTGGGCCTGGGCATACGCCTTCAACGTCAGCCCTTGCTGGCGGGCCGTGCGCAGATGGTCGAGCCAGAACCGCTCGCGCGGGCGCACACTGCGGGACCGCGAGCTCGTTTGTGCCATCCCCTCACCCTCCACACAACGATGGAGCGTGCACTGTGGCACCGACAACGACCTTACGGAACGACGTACTTCACGAGTCGCTTACGCCGCGCCGCACCATCAGCGCCTTGTGATAGCCCCGGAACTGGCACCCATGGGTACGTGCCGCGCCGTGCGCACATTCGACGAGCACCGCGCGCAGCACCTTGTTGCCCATCCGGGCACGGCCTGAGCGGCGCTTGCCGGCACTGCGGTCATTGCCCGGACACACCCCGGCCCATGCGGCGAGGCGCTCGGCGCAGCCGAACACGCCGAGGTCGGGTCCAATCTCGGCGAGCAGGGCGCTGGCCGAGGGGCGGTCGATTCCGGGGATGGTCTGGAGCAGCGCGATGCGCTCGCTCCACGGCTCAAGGCGCGAGTCGATGTCGCGGTCGAGTCCCTGGATGCGTCCGAGCAAGGCGTCGTACTCGCGCAGCAGGTCGCACAGGAGGAGGCGCTCGACCCCGCTCAGCTCCAGGCGCAGCGCGTCGCCGAGGCGTGCGAGCTTGTGTGCGACGTGATGGCTGAGCGAGACGAGGATGGCCTCGTGGCCCAGTCCCCGAGCCAGCCCGTCGAGAATGCGCCGCCCGTTCCTGCCGAACACATCGCTCAGGACGCCGCCGACGCGCACGCCGCTGCGGTCGAGCACCTTCTGTACGCGGTTGCGCACTCGGGAGCGCTGAGCGACCAGCGTGCGTCGGTAGCGGGTCAGTGCACGCAGCTCACGGAATGCCCTGGGCGGGACGTGACTCGGCGTGGCCAAGCCGAACTGGCACACCCGCGCAAGCCATACGCTGTCGGCGACATCGGTCTTGCGGCCCTTGAGCTGCTTGACCTGACGGGCGTTGACCAGCATGGGGGAGACCCCGGCCTTCTCCAGTGCCTCGAAGGGCGCCAGCCAGTACACGCCAGTGCCCTCCATCACCGCGGCGCCGACCCGACGTTCGAGCAGCCACGCCACCATCGCGTCCAGGCCGCTTGCGAGCGCCTCGAAGGTGCGCGTCTCGACCTGCGGCTCGCCGGCGCCGGGCGTACACAGGCGCACCGAGACGGTGACCTGCATCTTGTGCACGTCGAGGCCCGCGGCGCGCGCGTGGACGACGTGCAGGGTATCGGTCATCATGGGCTTGCCTCTCACCGTTGTGGGGGGAAGGCGGAGGCGGGCGTGGCCGGTCGGACTGGACTCACACCCGTGACGGATGTGGTGCGATTTGCCGCGCGTCCACGGCACGGGGGCCGGGAACAATCCGGGGCTCGGAGCCGACCGGCCGGAGCCAGTTTGGGTAACGGGAAGCGACGCTCACCATTAGAACCACGGCCACTGTGCCGCCTCCGCCGCCTGTACTCTACCGCCGTGGCAGCGTCACGCAGACCCGGCCGCTTCAGCGTCAGCCGACCCCTCCACTTTCATGCTCCGGGGTGGCTGACAGCGAGCGGACCATGACCGTTTGGGGTGAGGGGGACCGAATCATCGCCGCACCCTCACCCCCGGCCCCTCTCCCGGGGGGAGAGGGGAGAATATGGGTGTCTTCTCCTGAGCCCGGCGACGGGCGAGCGGCATGGAGACCTCGTGCTCCGGTCCGAGGGGAGAATGCGGGGGTCTTCGGGCCGCACGCCGCCTCCACTTCATGCAGCGCGAGGGGCAACCCGGCCATGAGCCGGGCCATGAATATTCCGACACGGAGCCAGGGAGTGGGTAGTGGGTCAGTTTGAACTTCTTCCTCGACCGACATGGCGATCCTGGAGTCAAACTGACCCACTACCAGGGAGTGCCTCAGCTTGACTTCGGGACAGTGATGTCGCGCGGGGGAAGAAAGTCAAAATGAGACACTACCGGCTGTGCCGGACCCCGAACGCGGGGGCCGCGGGCGGTTATGATCCGTCCCCTCCCGTTCCCTCCCGGACGAGTGCCGACATCCCCTGATGCTGGAAATCAACACCGGCCGCACCGACGCCGACGTGGCCTTCGCGGCGGCGGCCCACATCGCCGCGCGGGCACGTGCCGCGGTGTCCGGGCAGGGCCGTTTCTGCGTCGCGCTGAGCGGCGGGCGCACGCCGTGGAAGATGCTCGAACGCCTGGTCGAGCTGGATCTCCCGTGGGGCGGCGTCCACGTGTTCCAGGTCGACGAGCGCGTGGCGGCGGACGGGGACGCGGACCGCAACGCCACGAAGCTGGCCGCAATCCTGGGAGCGTCCGGACTGCCGGGCGTGAACCTGCACCTCATGCCGGTGACGGACCAGGACCCGGGCCGGGCCTGCGGCGCGTACGCGCGGACAATCGCCCGCCACACCCGCGAGGGCCGTCTCGATCTGGTGCATCTCGGGCTCGGCGAGGACGGCCACACCGCCTCGCTGGTGCCCGGAGATCCGGTGCTCGATCTCACCGACCGGGACGTCGCGACGGCCGGGCCCTACCGGGGCAGGCTGCGGATGACCCTGACCCGTCCCGCAATCGATCGGGCCGCGGAGCGCATGTGGGTGGTCACCGGCGCCGCGAAGGCGCGGATGCTCGCCCGGCTGCGGGCAGGCGACGAGACGGTCCCCGCCGGCCGCGTGGCACGCGGGCGCTCGGTGGTCTTCGCCGACGAGGCGGCGAGCCCCCGGTCTTCGGGAGCGGACGCGTCAGGCCCTCCGCACGGAGGTCTTCGCCGGCGGGACGGCGAGCCCCCGGCCCCCGCCGCGAACCGGTCCGGCGCATGAACGGACGCCGGCCCCGAATGGCCGGCCGCCCCGCGGCCCGGCCGGTCGCCACGCCGATCACCAGCCAGGGAGCCACACGATGCTGAAGCTCGGGTACAAGGCCTCCGCGGAGCAGTTCGGACCCCGCGACCTCCTCGAATTCTCCGTGCACGCCGAGAAGGCGGGGTTCGACTCCATCATGGTGAGCGACCACTTCCAGCCGTGGCGGCACACCGGCGGCCACGCTCCCTACTCCTTCGCCTGGCTCGGGGCGCTCGGCGAGCGCACCTCGAAGGCGATGATCGGCACCAGCGTCGTCACCCCGACCTTCCGCTACCACCCCTCCATCGTCGCGCAGGCGATGGGCACGCTCGGCGCGCTGTATCCGGGCCGGGTGATGCTCGGGGTCGGCACCGGCGAGTCGCTGAACGAGGTGCCGTCCATCGGCTGCGAGTGGCCGGCGTTCCGCGAGCGGTTCCGCCGGCTGAAGGAGTCCATCGAGCTGATGCGCAGGCTGTGGACCGAGGAGCGGGTGACGTACGGGGGCGAGTACTACCGCACCGAGAACGCGACGATCTACGACCGCCCCGACCGCCCCGTTCCGCTCTACGTCGCCGCTTCCGGAGCCGTCGCGTCCAGGCTCGCCGGACGCGTCGCGGACGGCTTCATCTGCACCAGCGGAAAGAAGCCCGAGCTCTACTCCGAGACGCTGCTGCCGGCGGTCCGGGAGGGCATGTCGAAGGCCGTTCGCGCGCAGGGGAGCGTCGAGCTCATGATCGAGATGAAGGTCTCGTTCGACACCGACCGGCGCCGGGCGATGGAGGACACCCGCCACTGGGCCGCGCTCGCGCTCTCCCCGGAGGAGAAGATGGGAGTCGAGGACCCGGCCGAGATGGAGCGGCTTGCCGACGCGCTTTCCGCGGAGCGGGCGGCGAGCCGCTGGATCGTGTCGACCGACGCGGACGAGCACGTCGAGCGCATCGCGCCCTACGTCGAGCTCGGCTTCCGGCACCTCGTGTTCCACGCTCCCGGGACCAGCCAGCGGCGGTTCATCGACCTCTACGCCGAGAAGGTGATGCCGGCGCTGCGCCGGCGCTTCGGATAGGAGCCTCCCGAAGCGCTTCGGACAGGAGCCTCCCGAACGGCAGGGCGGCACGGCGCCGCCTCACGCACGCGAGAGTCCGTGCGCCGCCTGCCGGCGGGGGACACCTCCGGTCCGTGGCGCCCGCCCTCAGTACCGGTAGGGATCGTCGAGCGTCGGGAGCTGTCCGATCCACTGGCTGCAGGGTGGACAGTGCGGAACGTAATATATCATGATAAATATCCGTCCGTCCGACAGCATCGAGGACGTGCCCGGCGCACTTGTCGGGATGAGCCGTCACGGACGCAGGCGGAGCCCGGAATACACTCCCCCGAGCCGCGCGGGGACGCGCCGGCAGGCCGGCCGAGGCGGGCGGCGTGAAGGCGTACCCCGTCCGAACGCTCGGAGGACTGCGGGTCCGGGCTTCCGGTTCCCAAACGGTCATGGTCGACGCCGTGCTGGACCACCCCGTAGAATGAAAATTGGTGCTCGTCGCGCGGGCGGACTTCGGGCCACATCGGGGTCGCCTACCGGTCGCAGCCCGCAACCGGAGCGCCGCAAGGTGTGAATGCCCGGTGCCGCCGACCGGCGGCGCACAGGATGCGTTGCGCCGAATCCCAGAGTATTTTCACGGCAAACTTCAGACAGGGCATGGAAGGCGTTTCGGGGGCATTGCCGAGCTTCATGCCCGACCAGGAGGCAACCATGCACGACTTGTTCAGACGGGTCTTCGGCCTCGGCCTCGTGGCCACCGTACTCGCCGCCCCGGCCGCCATCGCGCAGGCACCGCCCGGGGTGCTGGTGGTCGGGCAGATCGCCGAGCCGAAGTCGCTCGATCCGCACGCGGTCACCGCGGTCAACGACTTC
This sequence comes from Gammaproteobacteria bacterium, assembly GCA_965202735.1. Classification (GTDB taxonomy): domain Bacteria; phylum Pseudomonadota; class Gammaproteobacteria; order HK1; family HK1; genus HK1. Next base: position 2,602,358 of record OZ241844.1, on the reverse strand, counting down.
CGCATCCTCATGAACCTCTACGACGGCCTCGTCCGCTACCGCGACGGGACCCTGGAGGTCGAGCCGGCGCTGGCGACGAGCTGGTCCATCAGCGACGACGGCACCGAGTACACCTTCGAGCTCAGGAGCGGCGTGACCTTCCACGACGGGACGCCGTTCAACGCGCACGCGGTCGAGTTCAACTTCGACCGGATGCTCGACGAGAGCCACCCCCATCACGACACGGGCCCCTTCCCGCTCTCGTTCTTCTTCTCCGCCGTCAGGGACACCGAGGCGGTCGACGAGGACACGGTCAGGTTCACGCTCGACGAGCCCTACGCGCCGTTCCTCTCCAACCTCGCCTACCCGACCGGACTGATCGTCTCGCCGGACGCGGTGAAGAAGCACGGCGCCGACTTCGGCCGGCATCCCTCCGGCACCGGTCCGTTCGCGTTCGCCGAGTGGGAGGCGAACGCCAGGGTCGTCGTCACCCGCAACGCGGACTACTGGGAGGGCGCGCCGTCTCTCGAGGCGGTGGTCTTCCGTCCGATCACGGACGCCAACACGCGGGTGGCGGAGATGCTCTCGGGCGGCATCGACGTCATGGTGGAGATCCCGCCCGACTCGGTCTCCACCTTCGACGGCAACGGCTTCATGCTCCACGAGCAGGCCGGCCCGCACGTCTGGTTCCTGATCCTCAACGCCCGGGAAGGGCCCTTCGCCGACAGGCGGGCGCGCCAGGCGGTCAACTACGCGATCGACAAGAAGGCGCTGGTGGAGAACGTGCTGCAGGGGACCGCGCAGGTCGCCGCGGGGCCCACGCCGCCGGCGTTCGCCTGGGCCTACAACGACGCGCTCCAGCCCTACCCGCACGACCCCGCGAAGGCGAAGATGCTGCTCGAGGAATCCGGCCATGCCGGCGCGTCCCTGACCTTCTACGTCACCGAGGGCGGGTCGGGGATGCTCGACCCGGTGGCCATGGGCGCGGCGATCCAGGCGGACCTGGCCAGGGTGGGGCTCGACGTGACGATCGAGACCTACGAGTGGAACACCTTCCTCGGCAAGGTGAACCCCGGCCTCGAAGGCAAGGCGGACATGGCGGAGATGGCGTGGATGACCAACGATCCCGACACCCTGCCGTTCCTCGCGCTCCGCACCGGGGCATGGCCGGACAAGGGCGGCTTCAACTCCGGCTACTACTCGAACCCGAAGGTGGACGAGCTGCTCGAAGCCGCCCGAAGCTCCACCGACCAGGCCGAGCGCGCACGGCTGTACAAGGAGATGCAGGAGATCGTCCACGACGACGCGCCCTGGGCGTTCATCGCCAACTGGAAGCAGAACGCGGCGACGTCCGATGCGGTCTCCGGCTTCAAGCTCCAGCCCTCCTTCTTCCTCCTCCTGAAGGGCGTCTCGAAGGGCTGACGCCTTTCGCGACAAGCTCGCGTCCCGCCGGGGCGGGCCCGAACGGCCCGCCCCGGCAATCCGCCCCGCGGACCGAGCGCTCCCGATGCACGCCTACGTCCTGAAGCGGGTCCTGGCCGTCGTCCCCGTGCTGCTCGGCCTCACCGTCATCGTCTTCGCCATCATGGCGCTGATTCCGGGCGATCCGGCCACCGCCATCCTGGGGTCGTACGCGACGCCGGAGAACGTGGCCAGGCTCAACCGCGACCTCGGTCTCGACAAGCCGCTCGTGCAGCAGTACCTCATCTGGCTGGAGAACCTCCTGCGGGGGGACTTCGGCCGGTCCTACAGCCTCAACCGGCCGGTCCTCGACGAAGTGCGGGAGCGCTTCTCCGCGACCCTGATCCTCGCGGGGGCGGCGCTCGTCCTGTGCACGGTCTGGGGGCTGCTGGTCGGCATCCGGACGGCGGCCCGGCAGTACGGCTGGACGGACCGGATCCTCACCTTCACGGTCCTCGTCGGCATCTCCGTCCCGTCCTTCTGGCTCGGCCTGCTGCTGATCCTGCTCTTCGCGGTGGATCTGCGGTGGCTGCCGGCGAGCGGCATGTACGCCATCTACGGGGGCGGCGACCTGCCGGACCTCCTGCGCCACCTGATCCTGCCGGCGCTCACCCTCTCGGTGGTCGCCGCCGGGGTCATCGCCAGGCTGACCCGGAGCGCCATGCTGGAGGTGCTGCGCCAGGACTTCATCCGCACCGCGCGCGCAAAGGGCGTCTCGGAGCGGCGCGTGCTCTACGTCCACGCCTTCAAGGCCGCGCTGGTATCGGTGGTGCCGGTGATCGGGGTACAGGCCGGGCTCGTGCTCGGCGGCGCGGTCTACATCGAGACCGTCTTCCAGTGGCCGGGCGTCGGAAGGATGCTGGTCCAGGCGATCTCGACCCGCGACATCCTCCTGGTGCAGGGCGGCGTGGTGCTGGTGTCGGCCTGCTACGTGCTCTTCAACCTCGTCGTGGATCTGGCCCAGTGCTGGCTCGACCCGCGCATCCAGACCTGAGGACGCGCCCGTCGCCACCCTGCGGCTGATCCTGCGCAACCGCCTTGCCGCCTTCGGCGGCGCGGTGCTGCTCGCCGTCCTCGTCCTCGCCCTCCTCGCACCGGCCCTGCCCCTCGCCCACCCGGACCTGACGAGTCCCGCCGACCGGCTGAAGCTGCCGCTCTCCGACGGCGCCATCCTCGGCACCGACCACCTCGGCCGCGACCTCCTCTCGCGCCTGGTCTGGGGGACGCGGCTGAGCCTGGCGGTGGGGGTCGCCGCCGCGCTGCTCGCCGCGGTCGCCGGCTCCGCGATCGGGATCGCCGCCGGCTTTCTCGGCGGGCGGGCCGATCAGCTCCTGATGCGCGGGATCGACATGCTGATGGCGTTTCCCTACATCCTGCTCGCGCTGGCCATCGTCGCGGTGCTCGGGCCGGGACTGCTCAACGCCCTGTATGCCGTCGCCGCCGTCAACATCCCCTTCTTCGCCCGCAACATCCGGGGCGCGACGGTGGCGATCGCCCACCGCGAGTTCGTCGACGCGGCCCGGCTGACCGGCATGAGCCGCCTGCGCATCATCGGGTCCGAGATCCTGCCGAACGTCATGCCCGTCATCGTCATCGCAATGTCCACCACCGTCGGCTGGATGATCCTCGAGACGGCCGGCCTCTCCTTCCTCGGCCTGGGGTCGCAGCCGCCGCAGGCGGACCTCGGCTCCATGCTCGGCGAAGGCCGCAAGCTGCTCATCAGCGCGCCGCACGCCTCGGTGGTGCCGGGGGTCATGATCTTCGTCATCGTGATGAGCGTGAACCTGCTCGGCGACGGGGTACGCGACGCGCTCGACCCTCGCCTGCGCTCGGGCGCGCTCTCGCGACCCGCCGCCGCGACCCGGGTCGAACGGACGGAGGTCCCCGAGGCGAGGTCGTCCGGGGCGCGGTCCGGGGCGCTCCTCGAAGTCGATGGCCTCCACACCGAGTTCCAGGTCGGTCCGCGCGTCTACCGGGCGGTCGGCGGGGTCGGCTTCACGGTGGCGCGGGGCGAGTGTCTCGGGATCATCGGCGAGTCCGGCTCGGGCAAGTCGGTGACGGCGCTGTCGCTGCTCGGGCTCGTGGCCTCTCCCCCCGGCGTCATCACCGCGGGGGCGGTCCGCCTGGACGGCCGGGACACGCTGTCCATGACCGGCGAGCAGCTTCGCCGGGTACGCGGGAATCGGGCCGCCTGCATCTTCCAGGACCCGCTGGCCACCCTCCATCCGCTCTGCACCATCGGCGACCAGATGGTGGAGGCGATGCGCGTGCACCGCCCGGTGCGAAGGCGCGAAGCCTGGGACCACGCGGTATCGATGCTCCGGAAGGTGCGCATCCCGAACGCGGCGGCGTGCGCCCGGGCCTGGCCGCACGAGCTGTCCGGCGGCATGCGCCAGCGCGTCGGCATCGCGCTGGCGCTGGTGAACGATCCCGACCTGGTCATCGCCGACGAGCCGACCACCGCGCTCGACGTCACGGTGCAGGCGCAGGTGCTGGCGCTCCTCGACGAGCTGCGTCGCGAGCGCGGCCTCGCGCTCGTGTTCATCACCCACGACTTCGGCGTGGTGGCCCGGCTCTGCGACCGGGTCGCGGTGATGTACGCGGGCCGGATCGTCGAGACCGGGACCACCGCGCGGGTGCTCGCCCGCCCGCGCCATCCCTACACGCGCCGCCTCATCGCCTGCGTGCCGGAGCCCGGCGGCGGCCGGCGCACGCTCGACGCCATTCCGGGCCTGCCGCCGCCGCTCGATGCCCTGCCGCCCGGCTGCGCCTTCGCGCCGCGGTGCGACCGGACGCAGGCCGCCTGCCGGCGGGGCGAGATCGCGCTGCGGCAGGACGGCGCCCACGCGGTCCGATGCCTGTTCCCCGAAGGCGCCGAAGCGTGACCGCCGCCCTCGTCGTGCGCGGTCTCGGCAGGACCTTCGGCGGAGGGCGGACCCTGCTCGGCCGGCGCAGGCCCGCCGTGTCCGCGGTCCGGTGCGCGACGTTCTCGGTCGCGCGGGGCGAGACGCTCGGCATCGTCGGGGAGTCCGGCTGCGGCAAGTCCACGCTGGCGCGAATGCTGGTCGGCCTGCTGCCGCCCACCACCGGCACCATCGAGATCGAAGGCCGCGACCTTTCGGACCGCACCGGCCGCCCCGCGGCGTTCGGACGACTGATCCAGTACGTCTTCCAGGACCCGAACTCGTCGCTCAATCCGAGGAAGACGATCCGGCAGATCCTCGAAGCGCCGCTCGTCCACCTGCTCGGGATGGACGCGTCCGGGCGGAAGGCCCGCATCGCCGAGCTGCTCGACGCGGTGCACCTGCGCGCGGAGCTTCTCGACCGCTATCCGCACGAGTGCTCCGGCGGCCAGGCGCAGCGGATCGGGATCGCGCGGGCGGTCGCGGCCGCGCCGCGCATCCTGGTCCTCGACGAACCGGTCTCCGCGCTCGACGTGTCCGTGCAGGCGCAGGTCCTGAACCTGCTCGCGGAGCTGCGCCGCGCCTACGACCTGACCTACCTGTTCATCAGCCACGACCTCGCGGTGATCGAGGCGGTCAGCGACCGGATCGCGGTGCTCTACTTCGGGCGTATCGTGGAGATGGGGCCGGCGGAGGAGGTCTTCGGCGCGCCCCGCCACCCCTATACGAAGCTGCTGGAGTGGAGCACCCCCGCGATCCGGCGTCCGCGGCCGCGGGCCGAGTCGGCCGTGGCGGAGCTGCCCGATCCCCTGCGCCCGCCGCCCGGCTGCGCGTTCGCGGCCCGGTGCCCGCGCGCCGGGGACGATTGCCGCGCCGTGCCGCCTCCTGTCACGCTGCTGCCGTCGAACCATGAAGTCGCCTGTCATCATCCGCTCGATTGACCGGCCGCGGACGCGGACGCTCGGTCCCGGCCGCGGCCGGTCCCTGGCCATCGCCGGCATCATCAAGGACTGGATCATCGAGCACGGCCTCTCTCCCGGCGATCGGCTGCCCCAGGAGCCTCAACTGATCGCGGACCTGGGGGTGAGCAAGGGAACGGTGCGCGAGGCGCTCAGGGTCCTGGAGACCCAGGGCCTGATCCGGACCCGAACCGGTCCCGGCGGCGGCGCCTTCATCACCGAGGTGCGCAAGGACCACGCGAGCGCCCTTCTCGCCAACTACCTGTTGTTCAAGGACGTTTCGATTGCCGACATCTACGAGCTCAGGATCTCGCTCGAGCCGCAGCTCGTCGCCGAGCTGGCGCCCCGGATCACCGCGGCGCAGGTGGAGGAGCTGCGGGCCCGCATGAGCAGCTACACGGCGCCGCCGGCCACCATCGAGGAGGAACGCGAGCAGCGCGGCGCCGAGCTGGAGTTCCACGAGACGCTGGCCGGGTTCTCGGACAATCCGCTGCTCGGCTTCGTCTGCGGCTTCCTGGCTCGACTGCTGAAGGAGCTGACCATCTGCAAGCGGATCTACGACCGGCCGAACCCGGAGCTGCGCGAACGCGGGGTGTCCTACCAGGAGCAGTTGATCGCCGCCGCCATCGAGGCTTCCGCCGCGCCTCGCGTTCGAGGAAGATTCACCGCCTCCATCGACCCGCGGCGAACCGTCCGCAGGAGAGCGCACCGATGACCGTCGGCGACCCCAACCGGCACCGTCCCCCCGAGCCCCACGTGCAGACGATGCGGGTGCCCACCATGGCCGAGATCGACTTCGCGGCGCTGCGCCGCGAGCGGCTCGAACGGCTGCAGGCGATGATGCGCAGGCGCGACATCCCCGTCGCGCTGTTCTACAACCCCGCCAACATCCGCTACGCGACCGGGGTCGACGTGATGGGGGTGTGGACGGCCACGACGTTCGCGCGCTGCTGCATCGTCGCGGCCGAGGGCGACCCGGTCCTCTTCGAGTACCCGGTCTCGATGCACGTCGCCGAGAAGCACGTGAAGGACGTCCGGCCCCATCGCGGCTACCAGTTCATGGGGCACCAGGGGTACGGCCTCGCGCGCAGGTGGGCGGAAGAGGTCAGGGACGTGATGCGCGAGCTCGGCTGCGGCGGCGAGCCGCTGGCGGTGGACAAGCTCGACGGCAACGGGTTCCGCGCGCTCGCCGACCTCGGCGTCGCGGTCACCGACCCGACGCCCGCCACCGTCGACGCGCGCGAGGTGAAGACGCCGCAGGAAGTGAAGCTGATGCTCGTCAACGGCACCATCGGCGACGCGATGATGGCCGACTTCGAAGCCGCCATCCGTCCCGGCATCCGCGAGCACGAGCTGATGGCGGTGCTGAACGAGTCGCTCTTTCGCCATCACGGCGAGTTCATGTTCACCCGCCTGATCGCGACCGGCGCCAATACCAATCCCTGGATGTCGGAGGCGCACGACAAGCTCGTGCAGCCGGGCGATCTGGTCGGGATCGACACCGACGCGAACGGCTTCGAAGGCTACGTCATCGACTTCTCGCGCACCTTCCTGTGCGGCGACCGGGCGACGGAAGGCCAGAAGGAGGCGTACCGCATCGCCTACGACTGCGTGCACGGCATGCGCGAGCTGATGAAGGTGGGCATGACCTTCGAGGAGTTCGCGCACGCCGCGCCGAAGCTTCCCCCCGCGTACCGCAACCTTCGCTACGGCGGCATGGCGCACCAGGCGGGGCTCGAGGACGAGGGGCCGGGCATCCCCTATCTCTACGACGACGGAGTGAACACCAGGGCGCTGCCGGAGCGGGAGCTTCAGGAGAACATGGTGTGGTGCCTCGAATGCTACGCCGGCAGGGAGGGCGCGCCATACGGCGTGAAGCTCGAGGATCAGGTGCTGCTCACCCGCGACGGGGCGTTGCCGCTGATGACGTATCCGTTCGACGCCAGGCTGCTCTGAACCCGGTCCGCGCGGGGGAATGGCGGACTTTCGCAGGTCCGCGGCTCCGCAGCCAAGGACAGTGGCCGAAGCACAGCGATCCCCGCCAGCGCCCGGAGGGGCCGCACCATGAGGCGCGGCTGGCCGGAGATGATGTCGAGCTACCGCCAGCGCCCGGAAGGCCGCACCGTGGCGGGATGCCGGCGCGGCTTCGACCCTCGGACGCCCGGTCGAGGGGAGATCGGGTGCATGCTTCCGCCCGGCGGGAATGGCGGTCCGCAGGTCGGACCGGCGCGGTGTAATCCGGCATGAAGCGACTTCGCCCCGAGCCTCCGCTCCCGCCGTGCGCCGCCCGCGGCCGGTCGGAGCAGGCGGGCCACCGGTGACGGAGCGGCCAGCCCGGCTCCGGCTCCCGATCACCGCCATCGCGGTGGTCGGCCTCGGCGCGCTGGTCGCGCTCGCGGTGGGCGTGTCGCTGTACCTCGGACTGTCGAGCGCCACGGAGAACACCCGCCGGCTCATGACGCAGCGCTCCGAAGCGCTCGTGGACGACCTCGAGCGGAGGATCGTCTCGCAGCTTCAACCGGTGGCGCGGCAGGCGCGGTGGGCGGTGGAGCAGATCGAGCGCGGCTACGTGAAGCTCGACGACCCGCGGGCGCTGAACCAGTTCATGCACGGTGCGCTGGGTGCGTTGCCGCAGATCGAAGGGATCGCCATCACGGCCCCCGACGGGCTGAGCCGCGGATGGAAGGCATCCTCGGTTCAGCCGCTGGTGGAGGACTGGTCGGGCCGTCCGGGCATCATGGCGTGGCTCGCGGCCGGAGCGTCCCGGACCGGCTCGCGGTGGCAGGCGCCGGTCTGGACCGCCACCCTCGGCACCACGATCCTGCTCCTGGACACGCCGATACGGGTCGACGGGCGGTTCGCGGGCCTGTTCTCGCAGGCCGTGACCATCTCCGATCTGTCACGGTACATCGCATCGGTCGGCGCCGAGACCGGGGTCATCCCCTTCATCCTCCATGGCCGCGACCATGTCCTGGCCCATCCCCTGCTCATCTCCTGGACGCCGTCGGTCACGGAGCGGGATCAGCCCCTCGTCACGGTGGAGGCGCTCGGAGACCCCGTGCTCGAACGCATCCGGACGCCCGACCATCGGGACCTGTACCTGCTCGGCGGCATGGCCGGGGCCAGCTCGTCCGGCGTCACGGTGGGCGACGACTACTACGTGTTCCTGTACCGCGACATCGACCGCTACGGTCCGGAGCCGTGGACGATCGGGGCCTACGTGAATACCGGGACGAGCGACGTCGGAGAGTGGCTCGCCGGCATTGTGCGGGCGGCGCTGAGCGGCTCGTTCGCGAACACCGGGACGAGCGAAGGCGACGAGCTCGAGCGCGTGATCGCCGCGGTGCTCGCGGGATTCGCCGTGCTCGTCCTCTCCGTCGCGCTCGCGGCATGGCTGGGCGCCCGTGCGAGCCGGCCGATCCGCGCGCTCGCGGCGGCGGCGCGCTCCATCGAGACCCGCGGGTTCGACGGGGCTCCGCCCCTGCCGCCCAGCCGCGTGGCCGAGCTCGACGATGCGAACCGTTCGTTCAACCGGATGGTGGCGGGACTGAAGGAGAGCGAGCTGGTCCGGGAGACCCTCGGGAGATTCGTCCCCACGGACGTGGCGAGGACGCTGCTCACCGAAGGGGGCGAGCTCTCGCCCCGGCGGTCCGAGGCGACGGTCCTCTTCTGCGACCTCGAAGGCTTCACCGCGCTGACCGAGGACCTCGGTCCCGACGGCATCGTCGAGCTCCTCAACGACTACTTCGAGGTGATGGTCGGGATCCTGGAACGCCACCGCGGGGTCGTCACCCAGTTCCAGGGCGATGCGATCCTCGCCACGTTCAACGTGCCGGTGCCGGACCCGGACCATGCCGCCAACGCGCTGCGGGCGGCAGTCGAGATGCAGGATGCGGCGCGGCGCCGCGTGTTCGCGGGTCAGCGGATCGGCAACCGCATCGGGATCGATACCGGACGGCTCGTCGCGGGCGCGGTGGGCGCGAAAGGCCGCCTGAGCTACACCGTGCACGGAGACGCGGTCAATCTGGCGGCCCGGCTCGAAGCGCTCAACAAGGAGCTCGGAACCCGCATCCTGGTCTCCGGGGCGACCGCGGAACGGGTGGACGGATTCGATCTGGAGCCCATGGGCGAGGTCGGAGTCCGCGGCCGGACCGGGCGGGTGGCGATCCACGCGTTCGGCGGCGCACAGGACCGGCGACGATCATGAGCGCCCGGCCCGTCGGCGGGCCACCCGGATCAGGTCGTCGCCGGTGGTCATGGCGCCGCTCGACTGATAGAAGCGCTCGTACCGGCGAATGAAGTGCTCGGCATCGACGTCGCCCCCGAGCTCGAAGGCGTTGATTCCGCAGCGACGCATGAACGCGAGCTGATCGGGGGCCACCTCCCCGGTGACCCGCAGCTCGCCCCGATAGCCCAGGTGCTCGCGGACCCGGGCCGCGATGCTGAAGAAGCGGCCGTCGGCCGAGCTCGGGACCTCGATGACGATCAGGGCGAAGCGCCCGATGTCGTCCGCCAGGCTCGCGGGGTCGCTCTCGATCGCAAGACGGACGCCCACCCGCCGACCGGTGCGCTCGACGTGAGCGACGATCTCCCGGCGCTCCTCCAGCCAGCGCGCGGCGCCCACCGTGAAGTCCCGGCCTCCCGGAGCGTCGCCGGCGGCCAGGTGCTCCCAGGGGTCGGCGCGCTCGGCTCCGTCGACCACGAGCCTGGTCATGGCCGCTCTCCGCCGTAGACCCGGTCCCGGAAGGGTGTGACGCCGACCCGCTCCACCGTGTCGGGGAAGGCTTCGTCCGGGCCGCGCCGCGCCACGAAGACGTCGAGGATCCCGGCGACGGTCCGCGCGACGTCGGCCTTGGGCACCGCGGGGCCGAGCCGCCGGCCGATTCGCGTGCGCTCCTCGGCCGAGCCGCCGATGGTGATCTGGTACCACTCCTCTCCCTTCTTGTCGACGCCGAGGATGCCGATGTGCCCCACGTGGTGGTGGCCGCAGGCGTTCATGCACCCGGAGATCTTGATGCGCACGTCGCCGAGGTCGTGCAGGTAGTCCATGTCGTCGAACAGTGCGTTGATCTGCGCGGCGACGGAGATGGACTCGGCGTTGGCGAGGCCGCAGAAATCCAGGCCGGGGCAGCAGATCATGTTGGTCAGGGTGCCGATGTTGGGCGTCGCCAGGCCGAGGCGGTCAAGCCGCTCCCACAGCGCGTGCAGGTCGTCGAGCGCGACGTCGGCGAGCAGCAGGTTCTGGTCGTGGGTGGTCCGTATCAGGCCGAAGCTGTAGCGGTCCGCCAGACCGGCGAGCTCCCGCATCTGCCCGGCGGTCATGTCGCCCGGCGCGACGTCGGGGGCCTTGAGGGAGACGTACACCGCCCGGTAGCCGGACCGGCGGTGGGCGACGGTATTGAAGCGCACCCATCTGGCGAAGGCGGGATGCGCCGCCCTGCTCGCCTCGAATCCCCCGACATCGACGAGCGGCCGGTAGAGCGGGGGCCTGAAGTGCGAACGCAGCGCGTCGATCTCGCCGGGGTCGAGGGGCGCGACGTGCTCCCGGGTCACCCGCCACTCGGCCTCCACGCGCCGGCGGAACTCCTCGATGCCGAGCGCGTTGACCAGGATCTTGATGCGCGCCTTGTACTTGTTGTCGCGGCGTCCCTCCAGGTTGTAGACGCGCAGGATCGCCTGGAGGTACGACAGCAGGTCCCGGTCGGGAAGGAACGCGCGCAGCACCTTGCCGATCACCGGGGTCCGCCCCATCCCGCCGCCGGCGAGCACCTCGAAGCCGAGCTGCCCGGCCTCGTTCCGCACGAGCCTGAGGCCGATGTCGTGCGCCTCGGTGACCGCGCGGTCGCGCAGCGCCCCGGTCACCGCGATCTTGAACTTGCGCGGCAGGTAGGCGAACTCCGGGTGCAGGGTCGACCACTGGCGCAGCAGCTCGCAGTAGGGGCGGGGGTCGGCGATCTCGTCGGCGGAGACCCCGGCCAGGTGGTCGCAGGTGATGTTGCGGATGCAGTTGCCGCTGGTCTGGATGGCGTGCATGTCCACCGATGCGAGGTCGGCGAGGATGTCCGGCACCCGCTCCAGGGCCGGCCAGTTGAACTGGATGTTCTGGCGGGTGGTGAAGTGCCCGTAGCCGCGGTCGTAGCGCGTGGCGATCGAGGCGAGCATCCGGAGCTGCGCCGAGGACAGGATGCCGTAGGGGATCGCCACCCTGAGCATCGGCGCGAACCGCTGGATGTAGAGCCCGTTCATGAGCCGCAGGGGCTTGAACTCTTCTTCGCCGAGCTCTCCGGCGAGGTAGCGCGCGGTCTGCTCGCGAAAGTCGGCCACCCGTTCCCGAACGAGCTGGCGGTCGAAGGTGTCGTACTGGTACATGGTCGTGTCTTCCCGGTCCCGAAACGAAGAAAGCCGCCACCCGGAGTCCCGGATGGCGGCTTTCTGGTGTCGGGTGACGGCTGGATCAGGCGGGTGTCAGCGCACGGTCCTCCCTTGCAGAAAGCCCCCTCCGGGACTCCCGCATACAGATGCAGCAACAGAGGACATGCGCGTGGGAAGACATCGGAACCGCCGGCTGGCCGCCCGCCTGAATCAGGGCGGCGGAGTATCCGCCCGCGGGACGCGGACTGTCAACACTGCGAGGTTGTCGGTAGTGGGTCAGTTTGACTCCAGGATCGCCATGTCGGTCGAGGAAGAAGTTCAAACTGACCCACTACCAGGTTGTCAGCCAGGACCATTTTGTTTTCGGGTCCGGGGTGCCGGCGAGACGGCAGGCGGGCATGGCCGGGGCCGCCCGAGCCGTCCGCGCACCGGCTCCGGCGGCCGCGGACGGCCGTGCGTGGCTGTCCGGAAGGGGTGGTCCGGGGGTCCGGGTACGGCCGCGCCGCCGGGCCGGAGCACGCCGGCTCAAGCGTCCACGATCATCTCGAATCCGTCGTGGATCATGCGCTTGCCGTCGAACGGCATGGTCTCGAACAGGTGGCGGGCGGCCTCCATGATCTTCGGCATCGCCTCGTCCCGGACCGCCTTCGACGGCCAGACGACCCACGAGAAGCAGACCGTCTCGTCCTCCCCGCACTGCACCGCCATCGGGAACGACAATGGCTGGATTTTCTCCGGCCCGATGGCGCCGGAACAGAGTACCCTTCGGGGTACCGGACTCCCGCGTCGTCGGGCGGGAGCGACATTGCGATGCCCGCACTGGCCAGTCAAGAGATCGTCACCGTGGTCGACGGCGAGAACCGGCCCGTCGCCGAGCTGCCGCGGCACCGCGTGCGCAGCGGGAACCTGCCCCACCGCGCGACCTTCATCTTCGTCTTCGACCGTGCGGGAAGGGTGCTCGTGCAGCGCCGCACCGCGATCAAGGACCTCTACCCGAGCCACTACGACCTCGCGGCCGGCGGGGTGGTCGCGGCCGGCGAGTCGTACGAGGAATGCGCCGAGCGCGAAGCGGAGGAGGAGCTCGGCATCCGCGGCACGGTCCTGGAGCCGAAGCTCGACTTCTACTACGAGGACGAGCGCAACCGCTGCTTCGGGCGCGTGTTCACCTGCGTGCACGAGGGGCCTTTCATCCTCCAGCCGGAGGAGGTGGAGAGCGTGGCGTTCCACACCGTCGAGGAGGTCGCCGCCGGCGGCATCGCGCCCGTCACCCCCGACTCCCGGCTGGCCCTGGACCGCCTGCTCGGGCCCGGGGCAGCGGGCGCGATGTGAACCCCCATCCCTCCCGGGCCGCGCTCAGTCGTCGAGGTCGCGCACCCGGGTGAGCCCGAGGAGCCTGCCCCGGCCACGCTCGATCCCGCGCCAGTCGGCGGGAAGGTCGAGCCGCGCGAGCGCGGCGGTGGGCATCAGCTTTCCGTCCCCGGGGACCGGAACGCCGCCCGCGAGGTAATCGAGCAGGTACTCGAGGCCCGGGTTGTGTCCGACGATCATCGTGCGATGCGCTTCCGGGTCGCAGTCGCCCAGCACGTCGAGCAGGGCCGGGAGGCTCGCTTCGTAGATCGCGCCTTCGAAACGCACCGGGCGGAGCGTGAAGCCGCCGGCCTGCGCCGCCCCGAGCACGGTCTGGACGGCGCGCGTCGCGGTGGAGCTGACGATCGCGTCGGGCACCAGCCCCGTCTCCGCGATGTAGCGGCCCATGCGCTTCGTCGCCCTGAGCCCGCGCATCGCCAGCGGCCGGTCGAAGTCGGAGGGCGCATCGGCATCCCACGCGGACTTGGCGTGGCGGAGGATGAGCAGCTCGCGGCGCTTCATCGGCGGCAGGCCCCCCAATGGCCAGGCGTGCGGCTATGGATGCTGACGAGAATGACCTTGCCGCATGTCGAGCGCACCATTCCCGTCGAGCGCCATTCCGCAAGGACGGGCTCCCTTCCGGGTGCGGTTGGCGACCTTGCTTCGAGCATCGTCCTGTGCGCGCCCGGTGGACGGCGCGGGAGCAAGTCTCGGGGTCCGACTGCCGAGATACAACCCCACCAGGCAGGTCAGCAGCGCAATCGCTCCGGCCTGGTGGCCCGCGGCCAGCGGAACCGGGACGTGGAGCAGCAGGGTGGCGACGCCGAGCCCGACCTGCACGGCAACGGCGGCGAGGCTCGCGTGGGCCCAGAGTCGGACCCTGCGCGACACGCCGGCCCCGAGGCTCGCGAGCCAGACCGCCACGACGGCGACGCAGCTTGCGAACGCCAGCACCCGGTGGGAGAACTGGGCGGTCACCGGGTTCTCGAAGAAGTTGCTCCACCATGGAGACGCCTCGAACATTCCGGGCGGCACCCAGTGCCCGCCCATCTTCGGAAACGTCGGATAGAGATAGCCGGCCTTCAGCCCGGCGACGAACGCGCCCATGACGATGGTGGCGAACACCGACACCACCGCCGCGAGGGCCAGCCGCTCCACCGGGCCGCGGCGGTGCGCAATCGCGCGCTCCGCGCCCCGCGAGCCGAGCACGCGCAACGCAAGCGCGAGGAGACAGACGTAGATCACCACCGCGAGGGAGAGATGGGCCGCGAGGCGGTACTGGCTCACCCGGGGCTCGTCGACGAGCCCGCTCCTGACCATGTACCAGCCGAGCACGCCCTGGACGCCGCCCAGCACGAACACGCCGGCGAGCCGCGGAGCCATCCCCCGCGGTATCGCGCGCATCGCCAGAAAGACCAGGAACGGCACCAGGAACGCGATGCCGACGCCGCGCCCCAGCATGCGGTGCGCGTACTCCATCCGGAAGATGCGCTTGAACTCGGCCAGCGACATCCCGCGGTTGACGAGCCGGTACTCGGGCGACGCCCGGTACGCCTCGAACTCGCGCTGCCACGCCTCCGCGCCGAGCGGCGGCAGGACGCCCGACACCGGGTGCCAACGGACCATGGAGAGCCCCGACCCCGTGAGCCGCGTCACCCCGCCCAGCACGACCATCGCGTAGACGAGCGCCGCACACGCAACCAGCCAGATCCCCACCGCGGCGGGTCGCGCCGGCGGCGTCCGGGACGGAGCATCCATCAGGGTTGCCGATCCGTTCATCGTCGCGTGGAGGCGGACCTCGCAGTGAACGAGCGGCCCGCGCCGCACGGCCCCGAAAGTTCGGACGGGGCCGGCTCGCATGGCGCGACAGGCCTCGGCTCGCGGCGCGACAGGCCGGACTGCCCCGCAAACCTTCACCGGAACGATACACGACACCGGTCGTCGGTACGGAGCCGAGAGGCGGACCGAGGGGCAGCCCGCCGGACCGACAAATGAAATCCCCTCGATTCGACGCCCTGAAGGTCGAAATCACACCAGAATTCCACCATGGCGCGGCCTCTCCGGGCATTGGCGGGAATTGCTGCAGTGCGGCCTTCCAGGTGCGGGCAGGGCTCTCCGGAAGTCGTGACGAGCGGTTCATCACACGTTCGAACGGGGTCTTCGATGCTGAAAGACCACCGACCGCCGTGCGATAGCCCGGCCTGGCGGTCGGCGACCCCGACTTTTGAATGGTCCTGCAAGTGCGGGCCTCCAAGTTGCGGCTCGGGAATCGGATCGTGTAGATTCCGTGGCCGCCCGCGTTCCGCGCGCCGCGAGGTCGGACGGACGCGGGAGGGTCGGTGACGGCGCGATCACATCGACATGTCGCGCCCGTCCCGGGCCCGACTTCTCCGGATCCCCGGCGATGGATCCCCGGCCATCCCGGCGGCGTCTTCATCCAACCGAACGAGCGAGCCCGATCATGGCCCAGACGATGCCCTCCCAGCCCCTGCCCACGCCCCAGCACGAGCCGGACATCCGGATCTCGGTGCGCCAGACCTTCGGGTTCGATACCGACCTCGACGTGCCGGGGTTCAGCGAACGCACCGAGCACGTGCCGGCCGTCGACGACGCCTACCGCTTCGACCGGAACACCACGCTGGCGATCCTCGCCGGCTTCGCCCACAACCGGCGGGTGCTGATCCAGGGCTACCACGGCACCGGGAAGTCGACGCACATCGAGCAGGTCGCGGCCCGGCTCAACTGGCCGTGCATCCGCATCAACCTCGACAGCCACATCAGCCGCATCGACCTGGTCGGCAAGGACGCCATCGTGCTGCGCGACGGGCAGCAGATCACGGAGTTCCGCGAGGGGATCCTGCCGTGGGCGTACCAGCACGCGTGCGCGCTGGTGTTCGACGAGTACGACGCCGGCCGACCCGACGTGATGTTCGTCATCCAGCGGGTGCTGGAGGCGGAGAGCCGCCTCACGCTCCTCGACCAGTCGCGGGTCCTGCATCCGCACCCGGGCTTTCGCCTCTTCGCGACATCGAACACCGTCGGCCTCGGGGACACCACCGGGCTCTACCACGGCACCCAGCAGATCAACCAGGGCCAGATGGACCGGTGGAGCCTCGTCGCGACCCTGAACTACCTGAGCCACGAGGCGGAGTGCGGGATCGTGCTCGCGAAGGCCCCGGAGTACGACGACGAGGAGGGGCGCCGGACCGTCGCCGCGATGGTGACGCTCGCCGACCTCACCCGATCCGGCTTCATCGCCGGCGACGTGTCGACGGTGATGAGCCCGCGCACGGTGATCACCTGGGCCCAGAACGCGAGGATCTTCGGCGATCTCGGGTTCGCGTTCCGGCTCACGTTCCTCAACAAGTGCGACGAGATCGAGCGCTCGATCGTCGCCGAGTACTACCAGCGCTGCTTCGGCACCGAGCTGCCGGAGACCGGCGTCAGCGTGACCCTGACCTGAATGCGCGGGAAGACGTCGTACCCGACCCCCGCGGCGTAGACGATGGCGACCTTGCTGAAGCAGGCGGCGAGCCGGACCAGCGAGGCCCTCGCCGAGCTCCGCAGGGCGACCGGGGCGGCGGCCCGGGCCATCGGCCGCACCGGGGAGCTCGACGTCGAGCTCGTGACCGAGAATCCGGGCGCGACCGGGAACACGGTGCGGATCGAGCGCCCGGACCCTTCCCTGCCGTACCAGCAGGTGGTGCGGGCTCGCGGTCAGGCCGATTCGGCGGCGCTGAAGCTGCGCCACCACGACGCGGCGTTCCACGCCCGGCAGACGCCGCGCAGCGCTCGGGCCCGGCAGGTGTTCGACGCCCTGGAGCAGACGCGGTGCGAGGCGCTCGGAGCGCGGGCGATGGCCGGGGTCTCGATCAACCTCGACGCCGCGCTCGAGGCGCGGGTCGCGGCGCTGAACCTCGACGGTCTTGCGGACACCGACCAGGCGCCGCTGCCCGAGATGCTCGGGCTGCTGGCGCGCGAGGCCATGCTCGGCCAGCTCCCCCCTCCCTCGGCGGTGAAGGCGCTCGAGCACTGGCGCCCGAAGCTCAAGCGCATGGTGGGCGCCGATCTCGCCGATCTCACGCGCTGCATGCACGACCAGCAGGCCTACGCACAGGCGCTGCGCGAGCTCCTGCGCTCCCTCGGGTTCTCCGACGAGCAGGCCGACCCGCAGCACGACGAGTCCGACGATGACGACGCCGAGAGCGAGGGCGACGAGAGCGCCCTGAACGAAGGCGAGGCCGGCGACGCCGACGCGTCGCTCTCCGAGAGCATGGAGGGGGCCGAGATGCGCGACGGTGCCGGCGAGGACGAGTCCGACGCCGGCGACATGGAGAGCCTCGACCCCGGCAGCCTCGAGTTCGGCGAGGACGACTCCGAGACCCCCGGTGATGCGGTCTGGCGTCCCCGGCCCGGCCACAACATCCCCGACCGCGAGCTCTACCACGCCTACTGCACCGACTTCGACGAGGTCATCGAGGCGGCCGCGCTCTGCGAGCCGGACGAGCTCGCCCGGCTGCGCGCCCACCTCGACCAGCAGCTCTCGCACCTGCAGAGCGTCATCGGCAAGCTCGCCAACCGGCTCCAGCGCCGGCTGCTGGCGCAGCAGGTCCGCTCCTGGGAGTTCGACCTCGAGGAAGGCTACCTCGACACCGGCCGCCTCGCGCGGGTGGTCGCGAACCCCACCCACGCGCTCTCGTACAAGATGGAGAAGGAGACGGGCTTCCGCGACACCGTGGTCAGCCTGCTCATCGACAACTCGGGCTCCATGCGCGGGCGCCCCATCGTGGTGGCGGCGATGAGCGCCGACATCCTCGCCCGCACTCTGGAGCGCTGCGGGGTGAAGGTCGAGATCCTCGGCTTCACCACCCGCGCCTGGAAGGGCGGCCAGTCCCGCGAGCGGTGGCTCTCGGACGGCAAGCGGCCGAACGCCGGCCGGCTGAACGATCTGCGCCACATCATCTACAAGTCCGCGGACCAGCCCTGGCGGCGCGCGCGTCGCAGCCTCGGCATCATGCTGCGCGAGGGGCTGCTGAAGGAGAACATCGACGGCGAATCGCTGCTGTGGGCGCATCAGCGGCTCCTCGGCCGCCCCGAGCATCGCCGGATCCTGATGGTGATCAGCGACGGCGCGCCGGTCGACGACTCGACGCTGTCGGTCAACCCGAGCAACTACCTGGAGCGGCACCTGCGCCAGGTCATCGAGTACATCGAGCACGCGAGTCCGGTGGAGCTGCTCGCGATCGGCATCGGCCACGACGTGACCCGGTACTACCAGCGCGCGGTCACCCTGGTGGACGCGGAGCAGCTCGGGGGCGCGGTCATGGAGCAGCTCGCCGAGCTGTTCGACGCCGACTGGGAGCAGCTCGCGGCACGGCGACGAAAGGCGGTGCGCTGAATCGCGGGATCATCGGGCTCTCCCCCGTGATCTCCCCGTGTCCAGCCCGTCCGTCGCGGACTGTCGATCCGGCTCCCGGTCTGTCGACAGCCATTCCCGCCAGGCGGGAACAGGCCCTCGAAATCCCCTCGACCGGACGCCCTGGTGGTCGAAATCGCGCCGGAATCCGCGCTGCGGTACGGACTCTCCGGGCGTTGGCGGGAGTCGCCGGTCTGCCGAGATTTCGAGATTCCCGGCCCTTGACATGGTGTTAGTATCCGTGCGATCCCGCGTCCGTCGACGGACGCGGGATCGGCCACTTCCGAAGGAGACGGTACGATTCCCGCCGCGACCGGCGGCGAGGCAAGGATGGAGGCTCCAGGGGGCGCACGAGCCACGCCCGGGCGCCGACGATTCGACAATGGCCATTGGGCCCTGAACGGAGAATGTCATGACCAGAGAAACCAGGAAGCCGGCGACGGCGGTGACGCGCCGCTCGGCATTGAAGGGAATGGCTGCGGTGGGCGCCGCCGCGGTCGGTCCGTGGGTCGTCAGCTCGAAGGTGCTTGCGGCGGCGGGACAGGTCAACGTCCTCATGTGGTCGGACTACCTGCCGCCCGGCTTTCTGAAGTCGTTCGAGGAGAAGACCGGCATCAAGGTGAACTACACCGGCATCGGCTCGAACGAGGAGATCATCACCAAGATGAAGGCCACCAGGGGCCGCGGTGTCGACCTCTGCAGCCCCACCAACATGCGCTCGCCGCAGTGGGTGGACCTCGAACTGCTCCAGGCGTTCGACTACGGCCGCATCGGGAACCTCGGCAACGTGAACCCGGCCATGCTCCAGGTCGGCGACGCCGAGTGGAACTTCAAGGGGAAGGGCTCGCACTGGCTGCCTCACATCTGGGGCACCGAGGGCGTCGCCTGGCGCACCGACCTGTGGGCGCCGCCGCGCGCGGGCGAGGTGCCGAGCTACGGCGACGTCTGGCAGGAGGACGTCAAGGGCAAGACGATGATGCGCCCGCACTCCGGCATGCTCGGCGCCGGCCTGTACCTGGAGACGACCGGCGAGCTGGAGCCGGGGGCCATGAAGCGCGCCTACAACGACGAGAAGACGATGCGCGCGACCTGGGAGAAGGTCACCGACTTCTGCATCGGGAACAAGGCGCAGCTCAAGCTCTTCTGGAACGATGCGGACACCCAGAAGAACGGTCTGCTGAACGAGGGCGTGGTGGTCGGGCAGACCTGGGACGGTCCTCCCATCACCCTCATGAACGACGGCGAGGCGGTGCAGTACCGCGCGCCGGTCGAAGGCTCGCTCGCCTGGGTGGACGGCATGTCGCTCTCCGCCGCGGCCGAGGATCTCGAGGCGGTCTACGCGTTCATCGACTACTGCTTCGAGGCGGAGCCGGCCGGCAAGTCCATCGACGGCGGCACGGAAGGCACCGCGTGGGGCGGTCATGGCTATAATTCGGCCGTGCTCGGCGCGGACAAGTTCGCCAGCGCCCAGTACGCCGAGGTCTTCGCGTCGGTGTACCCGGGCAACTCGCTCGCGAACCTCTGGCCCTGGCCGAAGGAGCCGCAGTGGTACGCGGACGTGCGCACCGAGTACCGCAACAAGTTCGTCAACGCCTGACCGGCCGCGACGGTAGTGTCCGGACCCGGGCCGGGACGGGCCCGGGTCCGGGCGAACGACCGAAGGAGCCATGCTCCCGCTGGCGGGGAGCAGCGCTCCGACCCGCGGCGCGGCGCCGGCTGCATGCCCGGACGAGCCTGCCCGCATGCCCCGGCGCCGCGGATGCCGCAAGGGGGACAGCCATGGCGGAGAGCATGCGATGAGCGCCGGGGTCGAGCTCGACGGCGTGTGGATCAGGTTCGGCGACTTCATCGCCGCCCGCGACGTGAACATCGACATCCCCGAGGGCGGATTCTTCAGCTTCCTCGGACCGTCGGGCTGCGGCAAGACCACGCTGCTGCGCGCCGTATCCGGCTTCCTGGAGCCTTCGGAAGGCGTGGTGCGGATCGGCGGCCGGGACATGGCGGGGATCGGCCCGAACAGGCGGCCCACCGCCCTCATCTTCCAGAACCTCGCGCTCTTCCCGCTCATGACGGTGTGGGAGAACATCGCCTTCTCCCTCGAGGTGCGCGGCATCGGGCGGGCCGAGCGGCGCAGGCGGGCCGACGAGCTGCTCGATCTGATCGCGCTTCCCGGCCAGGGCGACAAGATGTGCCACGAGCTGTCCGGCGGGCAGCGCCAGCGGGTGGCCATCGCCCGGGCGCTCGCGGCGGAGCCGGACGTGCTGCTGCTCGACGAGCCGCTCTCGGCGCTCGACCTGAAGCTCCGCCAGCACATGCGCACCGAGCTTCGATCCATCCAGCAGCGGGTCGGGATCACGTTCATCTACATCACCCACGACCAGGGCGAGGCCCTGACGATGTCCGACAACGTCGCGGTGATGCGCGAAGGGGTGATCGACCAGGTCGGGGACGGCAACACCATCTACGACCATCCGGAGTCCGCCTTCGTCGCCTCCTTCGTCGGCGAGAACAACCTGTTCCGGGGCAAGGTGACGGAGGCCGGCCCCGCCTACGCGACGGTGGACACCAACGTCGGCCCGATGCGGGCGCGGATTGCCGCAAGCCGCGGCGACCGGCTTGACGCGGGCGACTCGGCGTTCGTGTTCGTGCGCCCCGAGTCGCTCAAGTTCGCCAACGGGGCGAGCTTCGACAACATCATCGACGCGACGGTGCACACGGAGGAGTTCGAGGGCCATTTCTGGCAGGTGTTCCTCGAAGTGGCGGGCGGCGACCGGCGGATCAAGATGTCGCTGGTGAACGACGGGACCTCGCTCGGCCACCAGCCGGGCTCGGCGGTCAGTCTCGGCTTCCCCGCCGACCTCGCCGTCGCCCTCCCGGAAGGCCCGCTGGCGGCCGAGTGACGGAGCGCGCGCCATGAACCCGATGCGGTGGTTCGGCAACTTCATGCTCCGCAACGGTGCGGCGCTCGGGACCTTCCTGCTCGTCGCGGTGGGCTTCTGGATCTTCGTCATGATCCTGGCCCCGCAGCTCGCCATGGTCGACTTCTCGTTCCGGCACAACCTCCCGCCGGCCGACCAGGGCGGCCCGAAGGACGTCTACACCCTCGAGCACTACGAGTTCATGGTCTACGGCAGCGCCGAGGCGTCCGGCGCCTTCAACACCCTCGACCTGACGGTATTCGCGCGCACCCTGATCACCGCGGCCTTCGTCACCCTCGCGGACCTGCTCATCTGCTACCCGATCGCGTACTTCCTCGCGCAGTCCGCGCGCGGCGGCTGGGCCCGGCTCATGGTGCTGTCGCTCATCGTGCCGTTCTGGGTCAACGAGATCCTGCGCGCGTTCGCCTTCCGCATCATCTTCGGCTCGGCCGGGGTCATCAACGGGACGCTGCTCTGGCTCGGGGTAATCGATCAGCCGGTGGACTTCATCCGGGAGAACGTCGCGCTCTACACCGGGCTGACCTACGCCTTCATCCTGCTGATGATCTTCCCGCTCTACAACGCCATCGAGAGCCTCGACCGCAACCAGATCGAGGCCGCCCGCGACATGGGCGCCTCGTGGCTGCGGATTCACTGGCGGGTGGTCATCCCGTTCGCGAAGCCGGGGATCAGCTCCGGCTGCACGATGGTCTTCATGCTCACCGCCGGCGCGCTCGCCGCGCCCCAGATCCTCGGCGGCCCGAGCAGCCTCTGGTTCACCCAGATCATCTACCAGTGGTTCAACACCGGGAACAACTGGCCGCGGGGGTCGGCCTACGCGATCATCCTGCTGGTGTCGACGATCCTGCTGGTGCTGCTGGCGATGCGCATCTTCAAGGTCCGTCTCGGAGACATCGGCAAGTGAGGTCCGACACCCTCGCCCGAGTCTTCGTGCTGGGCTTCGTCTGCCTGTTCTTCGTGTACCTGTTCGGGCCGCTCATCATCATGGGCGTCACCGCCTTCAACAGCTCGCAGTTCCCGCGGGTCACGCCCTTCGAGTGCTTCTCGGTGGAGTGGTTCGAGGTGCTGGTCAACGACGAGAAGCTGATGCGCGGGCTGCGCAACAGCCTGATCATCGGCCTCGGCGTGGTCCTCCTGGCGGTGCCGCTCGGCCTGGCCGGAGCACTGATGCTGACCCAGGTCCCCAACCGGATCCGGCCCTGGTACTACACCATCGTGATCGCGCCGATCCTCATCCCCGGCGTGGTGCTCGGGATCTCCACCCTGGTGTTCTGGGACCGGCTCGGAAGGATGTTCGGCGCGGGCGAGGAGAGCATCTTCTACGACGGGATCTTCCTCACCGTCATCGGCCAGGCGACGTTCGTCTCCGCCTACGCCATGCTGATCTTCATCTCCCGCCTCCAGCGCTTCGACCCCGCCCAGGAGGAGGCGGCGCTGGACCTCGGCGCGACCCACGTGCAGACCTTCCGCAAGGTGCTGCTGCCCTTCCTCAAGCCCGCCATCGGCTCGGCCGCGGTGCTCGCGTTCCTCGCCTCGTTCGAGAACTACAACACCACGGTATTCACCGCCCTCACCAGCGAGACCCTGATCACGGTGCTCGCGAGCAAGGTGCGCTACGGCATCAACCCTTCGATCAGCGCGCTGGCGGTGATCATCGTGGCGCTCACCCTGTTCGGCGCGGTGATCTACGAGATCATGAAGCGCCGCGAGGCGGCGGCGGAACGCGAGTCGGCCCGCGTCGCCCGCGGCGAGATCGATTCGCGCGCCAAACGAGCCGCCCTGATCGCCGACCCGGCGCTCATCATCTTCGTACTGATCTGTATCGCGGGGCTTGGCACGGTCTACTTCTCGGGCACGATGGGAGTCGAGGAGTGCAAGGCCGAGGTGAAGGCCGAGAAGAAGCGGGTCACGGAGCAGCGCGTCAAGGAGCGGCGGACCATCCAGATGTTCAGGGGCGCCGCGCCGGGCGAGCAGACCGGCCAGGGCACGGCGCCGGCGGCGCCGGACCAGCCCGCCGTCAAGGCGAAGGGCACCGAGGGCTACACCAACATCTTCGCGCCGCAGAACCTCGAAGGGCAGACCGGGACGGGGACCGGAGCCCCGGCGCAGGATGCCGGCGCCCCGGCGAGAGGAACCGAGGGCTACACCAACATCTTCGCACCGCAGAACCTCGAAGGGCAGGCCGGCGTCGGCGACGACGGCACGCCGGCGCAGGATGCCGACGCGCCCGCGAAGGGCACCGAGGGCTACACCAACATCTTCGCGCCGCAGAACCTCGAAGGGCAGGTCGGCGTCGACTCCGGCGAGACGGACCGGAAGAACGAATAGCCGAACGTACCGGCCTCCGGCGGGGCAGGACGCGCGGTCCGCTCCGGAGCGCCGGGACGAGGAAGCCGGCGGCGGGGTATCGTCCCATGTCCCTCCTGACGACCACGATGGTTGCAGAAGCAGCAGGACAATGACCCTTGCCGCGCAAATCATCGATCAACAAGTGTCCGGCATCATCGAGAAGTACGCGGATGCCTTCGAAAACGAGCTCCGGCCGGGCGCCGATCCGCAGAGAAGACGGTCGACAGGATTCCTGTTTCTCGTCGCGAAGACGGCGTTCGACCTCGCCGACGATGAGACGATCGAAGGAATTGTCGATGGCGGCCAGGATTTCGGGATCGATGCGCTCTACTTTGATTCGCCTGAAGATGGTGAGCTCCCCATTACCCTGATACAGGGAAAGTACAGGAGTGACCTTCACGGCGGCTCGGCATTCCCCGAGAACGCGGTCGCCAGGATGATCGATACCGTCGGAGCACTCTTCGACCCGCAGAAACCGGTCAATCTGAACAGACGTCTGAACCAGCGGATCGAAGACATCCGGTCCTTTGTCAGGGATGGTGCGATTCCACGAGTGACCGCCGTCGCTGCAAACAACGGAATCCGGTGGACGGCGAATGCGCAGCAGCGGATCGACAATGCCAGGGATGACTTCGGAGAGCAGGTCGAATGGCGTTACGTCGGACCCGATGATCTCCTCGCCCTGCTGCAGGCGCGGAAGCCGATCAGCGCCGAGCTGCAGTTGACCGGGCACGCAACGGTCGAGCCCTTCGACTTTCGGCGGGTACTGGTAGGGCGCATATCTGTCGCCGAGCTCGCTCGCCTGACTGACGAGCACGACAATCAGTTGTTCGAAAGGAACATCCGTCGCTATCTGGGGCTGGTCGGCAACCGCGTGAACGAAGCCGTCGCGGCCACTCTGCGCGAGCCGGATCAGCGTCCGAATTTCTACTTCTACAACAACGGAATCACGATGACCTGTTCGCAGTTCCGGTACAACGCACTACAGAAGGGAAGCTGGCGCGTGCAGGTGAACGACCTGCAGGTTGTCAACGGCGGACAGACCGCTCGGACCGCACAACGGATAGCCAGGGAAATCGGTCCGGACATTCAGGATGCGGAGGTGCTTGTCCGCATCTACGAGATCGAGCAGAACGACAACGAGCTCATCGACGCGATTACATTCGCCACGAACAGCCAGAACCCGGTCGATCTCAGGGATCTGAAAGCCAACGAGCCGCGCCAGAAGGCCCTGAACACATCGATTCACGGGCTGGGGTACGTGCACCGGGCCAAGCGCGAAGACCAGTCGGTAGCGCCGCATGAATTTACAAGCGCCGTGATCGCCGAAGCCGTCCTGGCGATCTGGCGTTGCCGGCCGCATCAGGCGAGGTTCAGGAGGCGGGAACATTTTGGTGCCCTGTACCATACGATCTTCACGGAAGATCTGAACGGTGCCCAGGCGATCATCGCCGCCTTCTTGCTCCGGTATGCAGAGAACCGCCGCAAGAGACCCGGGCAAGATACTCCCGATTTCCTGGCCTACGGGTCCCGCTTCATCGCCATGCTGATGGGCCGCTATCTCCTGACGGAGATGGGCATCGAGCTCAGGGAGCTCGACCATCGCAACTTCCGCCCCGCGCGGGAGCTCGTCGAGCAGGAGTCGGGCAGCTACTTTGCTCGTGCCCAGGAAACGATCGAGGAGACGCTCAAGACACTCTTCGGTGGCAGGGAGCCGACGCTGCAACGGCTGTCGGCGACCTTCCGCCGAGCGGACCTTGTCGAAATGCTCCTGAGCCCCGGAGATGCGTAGCCGGACATGGAGCCCGTGCTTCTGCCTTTGAAGGTACGGCCGGCAGCCCGGTAGGCCGGGAACGTCCCGAGGGTGCATCATCACGCCACGACGTACAGAGGCAGGCCCATGCGCGAGCTGCTGACGACGGCCATCGACGACCCCGCCGCATGGCGCGGTGACCGGCTGGCCGAGCGGTCCGACTGGATCGTCACGCTCGACGAGCGGATGGTATCGGAGCTCGAATCCGCCGTCGCCGCGGTCGCCGCGCGCGGAACCGGGCTCTTCGCCATCACCCGGGACGATTTCCCGCTCCCGAGCATGAACGGGCACTTCCGGGCGTTGCTCGATGCCCTGGAAGGCGGCCGGGGCTTCGCCCTTCTGCGCGGCCTTCCCGTGGCGCGCTGGAGCGACGCCGGGAACCGCATCGCGCTCTGGGGGCTCGGCACCCACCTCGGACTGCCCGTCGGTCAGGATCTGGCCGGCAACCTGCTGCACGACGTGCGCGATACCGGCCGGAGCTTCGGCGCCGACGACTCGATCCGGTACTACCAGACGAGCCACGCGATCCGCCTGCATACCGACGGGGGCGACATCTTCGCGCTCGGATGCGTGCGCCAGGGCGCGAGCGGCGGCCGGAGCCTCGTGGTGAGCGCGGCGGAGGTCTTCAACGAGGTCGTCCGCCGCCGTCCCGACCTCGCCGTCGTGCTCCAGGAGGATTTCTGGATGGACGCTCGGGGCCAGCGCCCCGACGGCGCCCGCTGCCAGGTGCTCCCGATCTATACCCACCACGACGGCTACCTGAGCATCCTGCTCAAGACCGAGTACATCTACTCCGCGCAGCGGTTCGACGGCGTGCCGCGCCTCACCGGCGCGCAGCGCGAGGCCCTGGAGCTGTTTCACGAGATCACCCGGGAGCCGGGCATCGCGCTGGAATTCGACATGCGGCCGGGCGACGTGCTGCTCGCGAGCAACCACACCGTCATGCACGGGCGCACCGGGTTCGAGGACGCGCCGAGCCCGGAGCATCGCCGCCTGATGCTGCGGCTCTGGCTCACGATCCCCAACGGCCGGCCGCTGCCGCCCCACTACGCCGACACCCGGGAGTACGCCCAGACGTACCGGCAGCGGATGCCGGTCTGAACGACGCATTCGGTGCGACGGCAGGCATGACGGCCCTCCCCGCGCTCCGGTCGAGCGCGTCGGGAAGCCGTCATTTCCCGCGGCTGGACCGCACAGCGCAGACGGGCCCGCCCTGCCGAAGGACCGCAGGGGAGCATGATGAGAGCTGCTGCCGGGGCAGCCATTCCCGCCAGGCGGGAACAGGCCCCTGAAATTCCCTCGACTCGGCGCCCCGAGGGTCGAAATTGCGCCAGAATCCCACCACGGTACGGCCTCTCCGGGCGTTGGCGGGAATCACTGCTGCCGGGGCCGGGAGTGCGGGATTGCGCAGCGATCGGCGTACACTTCCGCGCATGGCGGCGTCCTTCCAGTCGAAGCCGGAGCCGGACCCTTCCACCGTGCCGCCGCGCGAAAGCCCGGACGGCGCGGAGAGGCCGAGGTCTGCGCGACGGACGCTCTGGCTCGCGGGAGCGCTGTTCGTCGTCGCCTTCGCGTGGTCGGCGGGCGTCCTCGACAAGGCCGCGGCGCTCGGGGTGCGGTTCTTCGAGCTCTACGCCCAGTCGCAGCTCACGATGCTCAGGGCCGCCGGCAACGTGGCCGACGGACGCGCCGAGTTCGCGGTGCTCGTCGACGACTCGACCAGCATTGCCGCGCTGAGGGCGGAGCTGGAGCCGGTGACCGCCATGCGGTACGAGCGCGAGTCGGCGATTCCGGGCTGGATCGTGGTCTCGGTGGAGGACGGCGACCGCGACGCGGTGGCGGCGCTGAAGTCCGCCGACTTCGCCCGCCTCGTGGTGCCGAACCGGGGGCTCTGGATCTGTCATTGATCGCGGCGCGCGCGCGGCCGTCAAGGCGGGCCGGATTCCAGTAGCGGGCCGGATTCCAGGCGGGCCGGATTCCAGTGGGCCGGATTCCGGTAGCGGGTCAGTTTGACTCCAGGACCG
Organism: Gammaproteobacteria bacterium; assembly: GCA_965202735.1. Lineage (GTDB taxonomy): Bacteria > Pseudomonadota > Gammaproteobacteria > HK1 > HK1 > HK1. The sequence goes on along the minus strand of OZ241844.1, from coordinate 2,574,796 downwards.
CCATGTCGGTCGAGGAAGAAGCTCAAACCGACCCACTCCCCGGATTCCGCTCTTCGGTGCCGGGTGCATGTCCGGCTTGTGGCGTCCCCGGGAGCCCCGGAACGCACGGGGGATCCCGACCCCCATGGCAACCAGCGACGCGGCGGCACAAGTTGTTGCGCAGAGAGAGATTGCAGATCCCGACCCCCATGGCAACCAACGACGACTGGCTGGCCCGCACCCCGGAGCCGACCCTGGAGCCGGATCTCCCGATCTGCGACCCCCATCACCATCTGTGGGACTTCCGCCGGGGCGGAGTCGCACCCCGCTATCTCCTCCACGACTTTCTCGAAGATCTCGCGAGCGGGCACAACATCGTGTCGACGGTGTTCGTCGAGTGCGGGACGATGTTCAGGGCCGGCGGCCCCGAGGCGCTTCGCCCGGTCGGCGAGACGGAGTTCGCCGCCGGTATCGCGGCGATGAGCGAGTCGGGGCAGTACGGCCCGACCCGGGTCGCCGCGGGCATCGTCGGCACCGCGTACCTCTCCTCGCTCGGGGACAGGGTGGCGGATGTGCTGGACCGGCAGACCGCGGCGGCCGGCGGGCGCTTTCGCGGCATCCGGGAGGGCGCGGCATGGCACGAGAGCCCGGAGGTGCCCGACCATCGCACCCACCCCGCGCCGGACATGTACCTCGATGCCAGGTTCCGCGACGGGTTCCGGCATCTTGCGCCGCGCGGCCTCTCGTTCGAGGGCTGGTGCTACCACCCCCAGATCCCGGCCCTGACCGATCTCGCCCGCGCCTTCCCCGACACCACCATCGTCCTCGACCACTTCGGCGGTCCGCTCGGCATCGGTCCGTACAGGGGCCGGGCGGACGAGGTGTTCGCCGAGTGGCGCCGCTCGATCGCGCCGCTGGCCGAGTGCCCGAACGTCTGCGCGAAGCTCGGCGGCATCGCGATGGAGGTCAACGGATTCGGATGGCACGAGCGCGAGGCGCCGCCGGCGAGCGAGGCGCTGATGGAGGCGACCCGCCGTTACTACGAGCACACCATCGAGGTCTTCGGCGTCGAGCGCTGCATGTTCGAATCGAACTTCCCGGTCGAGAAGGCGAGCTGCGGCTACAACGTGCTGTGGAACTCGTTCAAGCGGCTCACCGCGGGCTGTTCGGCCGACGAACGCGCCCTGCTCTTCCACGACACCGCGGCGCGGGTGTATCGCCTCGGCCGGCCGGTCCCCGACTGAGCGTTCCGGACCTCGATGCCGACGATGCGGCGTGGGGCCGAGCCGCCGAGCACGCGCCGAGGTAGGCGCGAAGCGCCGGCGAGCGGGAGGCGCCGAGGACGCGGTCCGTCTCGCCGATTTCCAGGATGCGGCCCCCCTGAACGAAGGCGGTGCGCTCGGCGATGTGGCGGGCGTCGTCGGGGTGGTGGCTCACCATCAATACCGCGAGACCGCGGTCCTTCCGCAGCCGGCCGAGCAGCTCCAGCATCTCGTGGCGCAGCGCCGGCCCGAGCGCGGCGAAGGGCTCGTCGAGGAGGAGCACCGGGCGCCGGCGCACCAGGGCGCGGGCCAGCGCGACGCGCTGTCGCTGGCCGCCGGAGAGCTGGCCGGGGCGCCTGCGGTGCAGGCCGCCGAGCCCGACCCGTTCGAGGGCGCGGTCGATCTCGGCGTGGTCCTCGCGACTCAGCCGGAGCGCCGGGTGCAGTCCCAGCCCCACGTTGGCGGCGACGTCGAGATGCGGGAAGAGGTTGTGCTCCTGGAACACGATGCTCACCGGACGCAGCGCCGGCTCCAGCGCCGTGACGTCCCGGCCCTCGATCGCGACGCGGCCGGATACGGGGGTCTCGAACCCGGCGATCAGGGCGAGGAGAGTGCTCTTGCCCGCGCCGCTCGGGCCGATCACCGCCACACACTCTCCGGCCGCGACCTCGAGCGTGAAGCGAAAGTCCATGTCCCCGAGCCGCACCGACAGGGCATCGACGCTCAGCATCGGGCCCGCCCCCCGACCGCGCGTTCAAGCGTGGCGAACAGCCCGAGGCACATCAGAATCAGGAACAGCGCGATGACCGCGGCCTCGTCCATCCGGTAGCTCGCCATCTTCTGGTACAGGTGAAGGGGCAGGGTGGCGTTGTCGTGAGTGCCGAACAGGGCGATGACGCCGAGGTCTCCGACCGAGAGCGCCGCGCACAGCCCGAGCGCGAGGCCGAGCGGGCGGCGCAGCAGCGGCGCCTCCACCAGCCGCAGGCGGGTCAGGCCGCCGAGTCCCAGGTTCTCGCACAGGTGCTCGTAGCGGGCCGACATCTGCCGGTACAGGGGGCCGAGCACCCGCAGGACGTAGGGCACGCCCATCAGGGCGTTGACCAGCACCACCAGCGGCGGGCCCGCGACGTGGACGTCCAGGTGCGGCGACAGCAGGACGAAGAATCCGGTGCCGAGCACGATCGGCGGCACCACGATGACGAGCGACCCCGAAAGCTCCACCCCGTCCGCCCACCCCGGCCTTGCGTGGCGCAGCCGCAGGCGCCGGCACATCGCGAGCAGGCTCCACGCCAGGACGAGCGCGAGCGGCGCCGCACACAGCGCGATCACCAGACTGCGCACCGCACAGGCCCGGAACAGGCCGTCGCTCAGGACCTTGCCGACGGGGCCGGCGAGACCGGAGACGACCACCGCGGCCAGCGGGAGGGCCACGAACAGCGCGCACGCGGCGATGAGCAGCGCGTCCGCGACGCGCCCCGCCCGCCCTCCGGTGTCCGGGCGTACATGCCGGCGCCCGGGCGTGATCTCGCTCGGCATCGCCATCACGAAGCGCTGCCCCGCCCCCACGAGCAGCGCACAGCACCCGAGCTCGAGCAGGGCGAGGAACACCGCGCGGGCGGGGTCGAACTCGAAGCGCAGCGCCTGGTAGATCGCGACCTCCACGGTGCTCGCGGCCGGGCCGCCGCCCAGGGTGAGCACCACCGCGAAGCTCGTGAAGCAGAGCATGAAGACGAGTCCCGCCACCCCCGGCAGGGCCTGGCGCAGCAGCGGCCATTCGATGAGGCGCCAGATCGCGCCCGAGCGCATCCCGAGCTGCGCGGCGAGGCGCCAGGTCTCCCCCGGCACCGCCGACCACAGCGGGAGCAGGAGGCGCACCGCGAGCGGCAGGTTGAAGAACACGTGCGCGAGCAGGATGCCGGAGAGCCCGTAGAGGCTCTCCCGGCGCGGCGCCCCGAGGAGGCTCGCGACATCGTTGATCCACCCCGAGCGCCCGTAGACCGCCACGATCCCGAACACCGCGACGATGCCGGGCACCACCAGCGGCAGGCCGACGAGCTTCAGCAGCCACACCCGCCCCGGCAACCCCGCGCGCCGCGCCAGCGCCCGCGCCACCGGGACCGCGAGGCCGGTGGCGAGCGCGGCGGAGAGCAGCGCCTGCCAGAACGTGAACGCCACCACCCGGCGCAGGTAGCGGTCCCCGGCGAGGGCGCCGAGGTCGATGTCCGGCGCGGCCGCGAGCAACGCGCCGAATGTGCCGGCAACGACGCTCGCGAGCAGCGCCAGCGCGAGCACCCCCGGCCAGAGCCGTGCCATCACCGTCGTTCCCGCGAAAGCGGGAGCGGGAACGACGGCCCGTCCCGCGCATCCCGGAATGCCGTCAACGGCTCATCGCCTGCAGCCAGTCGTCGATCCACTGCCTGCGGTGCTCGAACACCTCCCCGGACCCGAACGACAGGGTCTGCTCCGGCCCGAGCGGCTGCGAGAACCCTTCGGGCAGCCCACCGTCCAGCTCGATCACCGGGAACATCCAGTTGCCGGTGGGGATGTGCCGCTGAAAGCCCTCGCTCACCACGAAGGCGAGGAAGCGGTCGGCGAGCTCGGGGTTCGGGGCGCTGCGGAGCTTCGCCGCCACCTCTACCTGCAGGTAGTGGCCTTCGTCGAAGACGGCCGCTTCGTAGCGGGAGTCGCTCTCGGCGATGCGGTGGTAGGCGGGCGAGGTCGTGTAGCTCAGCACCAGCGGCGCCTCGCCTTCGAGGAAGAGTCCATAGGCCTCGCTCCATCCCCTGGTGACGGTGAGGATCCTGGGCTCGAGCGCCTGCCAGGCGCCCGCGGCGCCGACGCCGTACACCTTGCGCATCCACAGCAGCAGGCCGAGTCCCGGGGTGCTGGTGCGCGGGTCCTGCACGATGATCTTCATGGCCTCCGGCGCGTTCACCAGCCCGTCCAGGCTCGTCGGCGGGTTCGCGAGGCGCTCCCGGTCGTACACGAAGGCGAACCAGCCGTAGTCGAAGGGGACGAAGGTCGGGTCGTCCCACGCCACCGGCAGCCGGAGATGGGACAGGTCCACCCCGTGCGGTGCGAGCAGGCCGGTCGCCTGCGCCTCCGCGGTCAGGTTGGTGTCGAGGCCGAGCACGATATCGGCCCTGGAACGCTCGCCCTCCAGGCGCAGCCGGGTGAGCAGCGAGACGCCGTCGTCGAGGGCGACGAACTCCATGTCGCAGCCGCACTCGGCCTCGAACGACCTCTCGATGCCGGGGCCCGGCCCCCAGTCGGCGGTGAACGAGCTGTAGGTATGGACGGTGAGCGCGGACGCCTCGATCGCGAACGCCGAGACCGCGCCGAGCGCGAGTGCCCTGCTGGAAATGCCCATGAGTCTCCTCCTCTTGGCCGTGGGCACTGCCGAGGGGAGGAAACGCGGGAGCGCACTCACATCCCTCCGCCGGCATGACCCGGATCAGGTTCAGCGGGTTGGGACTTCGCAGCCCCTCTCAGCCGGCGCACCGGCACCCCGTCGAGTAGCGGGAGCCAGTGTAGTGCAATTCGGCTCGAGGGCAAGCCCGGCCCGTCAGCCCGGCCCGCGGCGCGCCGTCGACGTTCCGGGTCGTGCCCGAGCCCGGCACCAACGCGGGGGGGCTGCCGTCGGGCGTTCACCGATGGGGCGTCCGGGCCGCGGTCATCGCGCCAGAGCGGCCCAGGCCCGCTCGAACCGACCGAGGTTCACTTCGGTGAAGGCGACGTAGTCGTAGTCGAGATCGGAGTGCAGCTCCGAGACCATGCCCCACATCGCGTCGCGCAGCACCGAGGCGCACTTCATCGCGGCGTAGCTCGCGAGCAGCGGCTCTCCGGGCCCGGCCCCGAAGTAGCGCACCATCATCCGGCGCTCCCGGGCGATGTCCAGCTCGTTGTTCGCGGCGAGGCCGCCGAGGTCGTAGAGCGGGCTGGTGAAGCCCGCGTACTCCCAGTCGACCAGCCAGATCCGATCGCCGTCGTCGATGAGGTTCGCGGGATGGAGATCGTTGTGGCCGAAGACGGTCCCGCCCGGGCCCGCCACCGATTCGAGGCGCGCGGCGCGCCCGAGGAGCTCGTCGAGCCGGCCCGCCATCCGGCTCCCGCCCGCGCGCAGGACGCGCGCATAGCCGCGCACCACCTGGAAGACCCGGAAGACGGGAGCCGGTCCGCGAAGGTGCGGGGGGACTGCGCGGTGACATCGCCGCACGGTGTCGACAACGCGGTCGAGGATGGCCGGCTCGCGCACGTCCGCAGGCTCCAGCGTGCGCCCGTCCACCCACCGCATCACCAGCGCGCCCGGCTCCGCATGCACGATCTCCGGGGCGATCCCGGCCGCGTGGGCCGCCCGCGCCGAGGCCAGCTCGTTCACGCGATACACCCCGTGCACCGGAATGTCCTCGCCGATGCGCACGACGTAGCGCTCGCCGGCGTCCTCGACGGTGAAGTTGACGTTGGTGATCCCGCCGCCGAGCGGCTCCGGCGCGACGTCGCCCTTCCAGCACGAAAGGCGGGCGGCCCGTTCGAGCGGATCGGTCATGAGACGAATCTCCTCCGGGCCGTCCCCTGGGCCATTGGAGCTCGATGCCCGAGCCGTCCGGCCCTGCACGTACAATGCGCCGCACCCCCGCCACCCCCGGAGGACGCGAGATGCAGCCCCCCATCCACTATCGGTCCATCGTCGAGCTGGGCCATGCGATCCGGACCGGCGAGCTGTCGGCGACGACGGTCGCGGAGCACTTCCTCGATCGTATCGACGCGCTGGAGCCTCGCCTCCGGGCGTTCACGGTGGTCTGCCGCGACCGGGCGCTCGCACGGGCGCGGGCCGCGGACGCGCAGCTCGGGGCCGGCATCGACCTCGGGCCGCTGCACGGCATCCCCTACGTGGCCAAGGACCTGTACGACGTGGCGGGCCTGCCGACGACCGCGGGCACCCGCCTGCTCGCCGGCAACGTGCGGGACTCCGACTGCACCGTCGTCGATCGCCTCACCAGGGCCGGGATGGTGCTGCTCGGCAAGACGGTCACGGTGCAGTTCGCCTACGGCGGCGCCGGCATCAACACCGACCACGGGACCCCGCACAACCCCTGGCATTCCGAGCCCCACCTCCCGGGAGGGTCGAGCTCGGGCACCGGTGTCGCGGTGGCGGCGGGCATGGCGCCGATGGGGCTCGGGTCCGACACCGGCGGGTCGGTCCGGATCCCCGCGAGCATGTGCGGGGTCACCGGCCTGAAGACCACGGTGGGGAGAATCAGCCGGGCCGGCATCTACCCGCTGAGCCGCAGTCTCGACAGCGTGGGTCCGCTCACCCGCGACGCGGCCGACGCCGCCATCGTCTACGAGGCGATGCAGGGCCACGATCCGGCCGACCCCACCACCACCGGCCAGACGCCGCACGACGTGACGAGCGGACTCGGGCGCGGCGTGGCCGGCCTCACCCTGGGGGTGCCGCGCGCGGTGTTCTGGGAGGACTGCGACGCGGAGGTCGAGCGCCTGGTGCGCGATGCGATCGCTCACGTCGAGTCCCTCGGCGCGAAGGTGGTGGACCTCAAGTTCGAGCAGGCCGAAGCGGCGCGGCGGCTCAACCCCCGGGGGCTCGTGATCGCGGCCGAGGCCTACGACGTCAACCGCCGCCTCGTCGATTCAAGCTTCGACGAGCTCGACCCCATCGTCGCGTTCCGTATCGTGAAGGGCCGCGACATCCCCGCGCACGAGTATCTGGCGACGGTGCGGGCGTGGGAAGCGCTGCGCGCGGAGACGGTGGCGGCGCTCGACGGCATCGACGGCCTGCTCTGCCCGACGGTGATGATCCCGCCGGCTCCCGTCGCCGACACCCTGGCGAGCACCGGCACCTACGCCGAACGCAACCTCCAGGCGCTGCGCAACACCTCGATCGGCAACATCCTGGCGCTGTGCGGGCTGAGCGTGCCCTGCGGCTTCACCGCGAACGGGCTCCCGGTCGGGCTCATGATCTACGGCAAGCCGTTCGATGAAGCCGCGGTGCTGCGCGCCGGTCACGCGTACCAGCGCTCGACCGACTGGCACCGGCGGCATCCGGCGCTTGACCGGCTCGGCTGAGCGGCGCCCGTGGCGCGCTCACCGCCACGCCCGGCGCCGCGCGTGGCGGCCACCCGGTGGCTCGTCGTGAGCGTGATGATCGCGAGCGGCGTCGCGGCCGCGCTCCACGTCGGCAAGGTCCCGCCCGCGATTCCCGAGCTGCGCGACGAGCTCGGCCTCGGCCTCGTGGCGGCCGGCTGGGTTGCGTCGATCTTCAGCCTCATCGGCGCGACGCTGGGCATCGCGAGCGGACTCGCCGCGGACCGGCTCGGGGCCCGCCGCGTCCTCGCGGCCGGGCTCGGTTTTCTCGTCGCGGGCTCGACCGCGGGGGCGGTCGTGGATTCGGGCGCGGCCCTGCTTGCGACTCGCGTGCTCTCCGGGCTCGGTCTGGTCACGGTCGCGGTCGCGGCCCCCGGCATCATCGTCGCCGTGGCGCCCCCGCGCGACCACGGGCTCGCGCTCGGGGCATGGAGCATCTACATGCCGGCCGGGATGGTGATCGCGATGCTGAGCGCCCCGCTGGTGCTGCCCGGGCTCGGCTGGCGCGCCCTGTGGCTGCTCCATGCCGGCCTGACCGCCGTCGTGCTCGCCGTCGTGCTGGTGGTCACGCGCGGGGTCTCGGGGCCACGGGGCGCCCCCCGGCGGGTCGGCGCCGAGGCGTTGCGCCTCCCCGGCCCCTGGCTGCTCGCGGCCGCGTTCGGCTGCTACACGATCCAGTTCTTCGCGGTGGCGACCTGGATGCCGACGTTCCTGGTCGAGTCGTACGGCGCGTCGCGCGCGGCCGCGGCGCTCGCCGGCGCGTTCGTGGTCGGCGCCAATATCGTCGGCTGCCTCGCCGGCGCCTGGCTGCTCCACCGCGAGGTCGCCCGCTGGAAGCTGCTCGCGGCCGCCTACCTGGTGATGGCCCCATGCGCCGCGGGAGCGTTCTCCGCCGCCCTCCCGCCGGTGCCGATCGTGGCGCTCGCCGCGGTCGCGAGCGCGGTCGGCGGGCTGCTGCCCGCCGCCATCCTGGCCGGGACCGCGGTGCATGCGCCGAGCCGCGACCACGTCGCCACCGTCAACGGCTTCGTGGTGCAGGGCTCCCACGTCGGGGTCGTCGTCGGACCGCCGGTGTTCGCCATGTTCGTCGCGGCGTTCGGCGGCTGGGAGCAGGGCTGGATGCTGATGGCGGCGCTCGGTATCGCCGGGCTCGGGGTGACGGCCGCGATCCGGGCCGTGGAGCGGAGGGAGAGCGCCGCCGCGAGTCGATAGCGGCCACACGAGAGCCGTCCTGCCGGCAGCGGTGGGAACGGCCGGCTCCGGCCACGCGCCATGACCGCCGCCGCCACGGTCCGGTCCGACTTGCGGCGGCCTCGCCTCAGTGCGACAGGATCTGGCTCAGGAACAGCTTCGTGCGGTCGTGCCGCGGGTTGGTGAAGAACTCGTTCGGCTCGTTCTGCTCGATGATCTCGCCGCCGTCCATGAAGATGACGCGGTTCGCGACCGCGGTGGCGAACCCCATCTCGTGGGTGACCACCAGCATCGTCATGCCGCTCTCGGCGAGCTCCACCATGACCTCCAGCACCTCCTTGATCATCTCGGGGTCGAGCGCCGAAGTCGGCTCGTCGAAGAGCATGATGCGCGGGCTCATGCACAGCGACCGCGCGATCGCGACCCGCTGCTGCTGGCCGCCCGAGAGCTGGCCCGGATACTTGAGCGCCTGCTCGGGGATGCGCACCCGTTCGAGATAGCGCATCGCGACCTCCTCCGCCTCCGCCTTCGGCATCTTGCGCACCCAGATCGGCGCCAGCGTGCAGTTCTCCAGCGCGGTGAGGTGGGGGAACAGGTTGAAGTGCTGGAACACCATGCCGACTTCCGAGCGGATGATCTCGATGTTCTTCAGATCGCTGGTGAGCTCGGTGCCGTCGACCACGATGGCGCCCTGCTGGTGCTCCTCCAGCCGGTTGATGCACCGGATCAGGGTCGACTTGCCGGAGCCCGACGGCCCGCAGATCACGATGCGCTCGCCGCGGCTGACCTCCAGGTTGATGTCCTTGAGCACGTGGAACTCGCCGAACCACTTGTGCATGCCGCGGATCGAGATGGTGGTCTCGGAGGCATCCGCCTTCGAATCGAGCCGCTGTCCGCCGGCTCCGCCGGCCGCCTGCTCTGCGTTCGCCATGGTTCAAGGCTCCCGTGTCGATGATCCGTGTCCGGCCGGGTCCCGCATGGTCGGAGCTGCGTCACCGCGCAGCCGGCATCGTGTCGATGGTTCGTATCCGGCCGGGCCCCGCGGGCGCATCCCGCCCGGACGGGAACGTTCAGCCGCCGACTCGGCGATCCGGGCCGGTCCGGCGTGAAGAGGAGCCTTGCGGGGGTCGCTCCCGAGGCCGGCATGGCGGGCCGGGTCGCGCGTGTCCGCCCCGGCGCGAAGAGCGGTCTTGCGGGGGCCGCGCCCTAGGGGCTCCGGAGAGCGGCGCGCGAGCATCAGCCGCGCTCGTGGCCGGTGTGCAGCTTGCGCTCCAGGTACAGCGAGTAGCGCGACATCCCGAAGCAGCACAGGAAGAAGAACACCGCGATGAAGAGGTACACCTCGCGGGCGAGCCCCGCCCACTGCGCGTCCGCGAGCGACGACCGGCCGATGCCGAGCGGGTCCAGCATGCCGATGATGAGCACCAGGGTGGTGTCTTTGTACAGCCCGATGAAGGTGTTGACGATGCCGGGGATGGAGATCTTCAGCGCCTGGGGCAGGATGATCAGCCGCTGCGCCTTCCAGTACGAGAGACCCAGCGAGTCCGCGGCCTCGAACTGGCCCTTCGGGATGCCCTGCAGACCGCCGCGCACGACCTCCGCGATGTAGGCGGCGGAGAAGAGCGTCACCATGATCAGCACCCGCATGAGCAGGTCGAAAGTGGTGCCCGGCGGCAGGAAGTAGTTGAGCATCGTCGACGCCACGAACAGCAGCGCGATCAGCGGCACGCCGCGGATGAACTCGATGAACAGCACGCACAGGATGCGCACCGCCGGCAGGTTGGACGTGCGTCCCAGCGCGAGGGCGATGCCGATCGGCAGCGAGAACGAGATCCCCGTGACCCCGATGACCAGGGTCAGCATGAAGCCGCCGAACTGGCTGGTCTCCACCGGCACGAGGCCGAGTCCGCCGACCAGGAGCCAGCCGACCAGGAACGGGAACGCGGCCACGTACCACATCCAGTGGCGGCGTCCCGGCAGCCGGTCGTAGAGCACCGGCAGGATCGCGAAGATCAGCAGCACGAACGACAGGTTGACCCTCCACCGCTCCGCCTCGGGGTAGAACCCGTAGACGAAGAGGGACAGCCTGCTCTTGATGAAGGCCCAGCAGGCCGCTTCCTCCTGGACCTCCATCTTGTCCCAGCACTCGTCGCGGGACCCGGCCACCCAGATCGACTTCAGGAACGCCCATTCCACGAGCGGGGGGACGATGAGGTAGAGGACGTAGACCCCGGCCAGGGTCAGCGCGATGTTCAGGGGCGTCGAGAACAGGTTGCCGTACATCCAGCCGACGACGCCGGTGGTGCGCCGGGGCGGCGGCAGGTCCGGGTGGGTCCCGGGGGCGTGGTGCGGGGGCGTCGTCGAATCGGTCATGACGGGCGGCCACGGCGCGGCGCATCCGGATGCGGTCGTCCGGCCGGCGCCTCTTCCGGCTTTCCGGGCCGTCCCATCGGCGTGCGGGGGAGGCGCGGTCCCTCCGGATGCGGTCGTCCGGCCACGCTATCGCTCCTTGAACCGGATGCTGCGGTTGAACCAGTTCATGAACGCCGAGATGATCAGCGAGATGACGAGGTAGGCCCCGAGCACGATGATCATCGTCTCCACTTCCTTGCCGGTCTGCATCAGGGAGATGCCGCCGATGGTGGCGACCACGTCCATGTAGCCGATGGCGATGGCCAGCGAGGAGTTCTTGGTGAGGTTCAGGTACTGGCTGACGAGCGGCGGCACGATGATGCGAAGCGCCTGCGGGATGATCACGAGCTGAAGGGTACGGTTCGGCCGCAGCCCCAGCGCGTGCGACGCCTCGGTCTGGCCGTGGCTGACCGCGAGGATCCCGGCCCGCACGATCTCGGCGATGAAGCACGAGGTGTAGTAGGTGAGCGCGAGCCACAGGGCCAGGAACTCGGGCTTCAGCGCCATCCCCCCCCGGAAGTTGAACCCCTTGAGCTCCGGCACCTCCCAGGACAGGGGCAGGCCCGTCGCGAGGAACGCCAGCCCGGTCGCGCCGACGATGATCCCGGCGCAGATCCAGAAGACCGGGTAGATCGTCCCCGTCTCGTCCTGCACCCGCTTCGCCCACCGGCGAAACACGATCGCGGCGATGATCGCGACCACGAGCACCGCGCCGACGATGCCGGCACCGTCCCCCGGCACCGGCGCCGGCACGTAGAAGCCGCGGTTGGAGAGGAACATCGTGTCCCCGAAGCTGATCGCGTTGCGGGCCGCGGGCAGCGTGGTCACCACGATTCCGTGGACGAGCAGGATGTGCAGCAGCACCGGGACGTTGCGGGTGAACTCGATGAAGACGTAGACCATCCGGCTGATCAGCCAGTTGCCGGACAGCCGCATGACGCCCATGGTGAAGCCGAGCAGGGTGGCGGCAACGATGCCGCAGACCGCCACCAGCAGGGTATTCAGGATTCCGACCGCCGCCGCGACGACGTGCGTGTCGCGGGAGGTGTAGTCGATGAAGGGTGAGAAGGTGATGTCGTAGGCGGCGGGGGCGGTCAGGAAGTCGAAGCTGAACTCCTTTCCGATCGCTTCGAGGTTGACCGACACGTTGTGCAGCCCGACCGCCACCAGGGCGCACACCACCGCCACGGTGACGATCTGCACGATGACCGATCGCGCCTCCTTGTTCCGCCAGAGGCGGACGATCGAGCCACCCGGTTCGATGGGAGCGGCTGCTGCCATCGACAGCTCCCCGGTGAAGTGCGGCGCCGGCGTGCGCGCGCACGCCGGCGCCGGTCTCGGACTCGGCTCAGGCCGGTCTCGGCAGGCCCTCGCTCAACGGAACGGCGGCGAGTACTGCAGGCCTCCGTCGGTCCACAGCGCGTTGACCCCGCGCTCCAGGCCGATGGGCGTGTTCACGCCGATGTTGCGCTCGAAGATCTCGCCATAGTTGCCGACCGACTTGATGATGTTGTAGGCCCAGTCGGCGCCCAGGCCGAGCTCCGCACCCTGGTTGCCTTCCACACCCAGCAGGCGCAGCACCTCGGGGTCCTTGGAGTTCGCCTTCATGTCGTCGACGTTCCCCATGGTCACCCCCTTCTCCTCGGCCGTGACGGTCGCGTTCAGCACCCAGGTCACGATGTCCGACCACTGGTCGTCTCCGTGGCGGGTGGCGGGGCCGAGCGGCTCCTTGGAGATGATCTCGGGAAGGATGACGTGGTTCGGCGCATCGTCCCCGAAGGTGGAGCGGGTGGCCGCGAGGCCGGATGCATCCGTCGTGTACACGTCGCACCGTCCGGCGAGGTAGTTCTGGCGCGCCTCGTCGTTGGTCTCGATGGGCACCGCCTCGTACTTCATGCCGGTGGAATGGAAGTAGTCGGCGAGGTTGAGCTCGGTGGTGGTGCCGGTCTGGATGCAGACGGAGGCGCCGTCAAGCTCCGTGGCGCTGGAGACTCCGAGGTCCTTGCGCACCATGAAGCCCTGGCCATCGTAGTAGTTGACGCCGTGGAACCGCAGCTTCACGCCGACGTCGCGCGAGAAGGTGATGGTGGTGTTGCGCCACAGCACGTCGCCTTCGCCCGCGTTCAGCAGCGTGAAGCGCGTCTTGCCGGTGGAGGTGACGGCCTTGATCGCGTCCGGGTCGCCGAGCACGGCGGCCGCGGTCGCACGGCAGAAGTCGACGTCGAAGCCCTTCCATTCGCCGGCTTCGTCCGTGTAGGCGAATCCGGCGACGCCGGTGCTGACGACGCAGTTCAGCACGCCGCGGGCCTGGACATCCTCAAGGGTGCCGGCCTGCGCGCTGCCGGCGACGCCGAGCGCGAGCGCAAGGGCGCCCGCCCGTACAGTCACTTCGTTCCTCATTTTCCTTCTCCTCTGAGCCTGTAAGCTTTTCGAGATCGAGGTCCATGCCTTTCGAAATCGGGTTCCATCCACCTTCCGGGGACTGCCCGACGGCACTCTCGGGTCCGAGCTCCGGTCGAGCACCCCACCGAGCCGGGATGCTAGCGTCGAATCCCCGGCCTTGTCCAACGATGCGCGGGACACGATGCGCGGGGCCGGCCAGATCTCTCCGGAAGTCTGTGGCGAGCGGTTCATCAGACGCTCGAATCGGGTCTTCGATGCCGGAAGACCGCCAGCCACCGTGCGAGATTCCGGTCTGGCGGCCGGTGGCCGCGACTTCTGAATGGCCCTGCCATCCCTCCGGGCAGGCGCGCCCGGCCGCGATGTGCTTGTGTAGTATCGAGACCATTGCCATCCACTCGATGCGGGACTACATGCGCCGCATCGCCCGACCCTTCCGGGGACCGACCATGAAGCCCACCATCCTCTCCTGCGCCGTGACCGGCAGCCACACCACGCGCCGGCACAACGAGACGCTGCCGGTCACCCCGGCGGAGATCGCCGGCGACTGCATCGCCGCGGCGCGGGCGGGCGCCGCCATCTGCCACATCCACGTGCGCGACCCCGCATCCGGCCGGCCGAGCATGGAGCTCGAGTACTACCGCGAGGTGGTCGGGCGCATCCGCGCGAGCGACACCGACCTCATCATCAACCTCACCACCGGCCCCGGCGGGCGGTTCGTGCCGAGCGACGACGACCCGAAGGTGGCGGCCCCGGCCACGATGCTGACCACGCCGGAGGTCCGCACCGAGCACGTCGTGGAGCTCAGGCCCGAGATATGCAGCCTCGACCTGAACACGATGTGGTTCGGCGGCGGGGCGGTGATCAACAGCCCCCGCAACATCCGCATCATGGCGGAGCGCATCTGCGCGGCGGGGGTGAAGCCGGAGCTGGAGGTGTTCGACAGCGGCGACATCCAGCTCGCGCACGAGCTCGTCGGGGACGGGACCCTGCGCGAGCCGACGCTCTTCCAGATCGTCACCGGGGTGAAGTACGGCTTCTCGCCGGGCAGCGAGACGATGCTCTACGCGAAGTCCCTGCTGCCCCCGAACTGCGAGTGGGCCGCGTTCGGCGCCAGCCGGTGGGCGTTTCCGATGCTCGCGCAGGCGTTCCTGCTCGGCGGACACTGCCGGATCGGGATGGAGGACGCCGTCCATCTCGACCGCGGCGTGAAGTGCAAGGGCAACCGGGAGCTCGTGGAGAAGGGCGTGCGCATCATCCGGGAGCTCGGCGGCCGGGTCGCGACCGTGGAGGAGGCGCGCGGGATCCTGGGGCTTCCCCCGGTGCGGGACGCGAAGGTCGCCTGAGCTCCGGACGCATACCCCCCGATTCGAAGCGTCGGATTCCCCGCAGCCCCAGCCTGCGACCGTGGCGGCGGCCCAGAGAGCGCCAGTGTCAGATAAATCGAGAAGGCCGTGCCAGTGATTGACACCGCCGACAAGGCGGCGCGGCGCGGCGCCGATGTCCGCACCGGCCGCGCTACCATGGCCACGGCAAGGCGGTGGCGGCGGCGGGAGGAGCGGACATGCCGGAGCTTCCGGAGGTCGAACGTGGACGCAGGCTGGCGGAATCCGTGGCGGCCGGGCGACGCATCACGCACGTGTGGTGCGCGGACGACGGGATCGTGTTCGATTCGGTGGCGCCGAGCGCGTGGCGCCGGGCACTGGAGGGCAAGCGGGTCGATGCGGCACGGCGCTGGGGCAAGCAGCTCTGGCTCGATCTGGACGCGCCGCCGCATCCGCTCTTCCACTTCGGGATGACCGGCGCGTTCAGGACCCCGGAGACAACGCCGCTGCAGCTCAAGTCGGGGCCGCGGGAGGACCCGGCGACGTGGCCGCCCCGGTTCGTGAAGATCCGGATGCGCTTCGACGACGGCGGCGAGCTCGCGATGGTCGACGGGCGCCGGCTCGGCCGCATCCTCCTGCGCGACGACCCCGAGCGCGAGCCGCCGGTCGCACGGCTCGGCTTCGACCCCCTGCTGGCGATGCCGCCGCCGAAGCGGTTCTCCGACATGCTGCGGGCGCGGCCGGCCAACGTGAAGTCACTCCTGCTGGACCAGTCGTTCGCGGCCGGCGTGGGCAACTGGATCGCGGACGAAGTGCTCTACCAGGCCGGCATCGACCCCCGGCGCCGGGCATCCTCGCTGACCGATGCGGAAGCGAGGCGCGTACGGGCCAGGCTCGCCGCCATCGTGAAGCGCGCGGCCGGCGCGAACGCCGACGATTCGCTCTATCCGCGATCATGGCTGTTCCACCGGCGCTGGGGCCGGCGCGGGGACGCGAAGACGGCGCGCGGACAGCCGATCGAGCACGTGACGATCGGCGGGCGCACCACCGCGTGGGTGCCGGCGGCGCAGCGTTGAGCCGCGCGACGGGAACCATCCGCCTCGATTCGTCACCGATTCCCCCCCCCCCGACCCCCCGCAGGCGGGAGGAGACGCGGGCGCGGCGCCCGGCGCCGGCGCCTTCCCCTCCGCACCGCCCTTGCGGCCGCGGCCCCCGCGGCGACGGCCCGTCGCGCCGGAGGCCTACAAGCCATGCGCTCCCGGCTGATTTACCGGCGGCTGCCGCGAGTGTCATGGTAGCCGCCCCTCCGTTCCGAGAGGCATCCGTGAAGGGGGTACCGCACGATGCTCACACGTCAAGACTGGCTGCTGCTCGCGCTGGCGAAGTCCGCCGGCGGCGCCATGAGCCCCGTCCAGATCCAGAAGGCGATGTTCCTGTTCGGGCAGGGGGCCGGCGACTCGATCGGCACGGACTTCTACTCGTTCCAGCCCTACGACTACGGGCCGTTCGACGCGGCGATCTACGCCGACCTGCGCCGTATGACGGGCCTCGGTCACGTCCGGGGAGAGTGGAACCCGGACCGAAGCTGGAAGACCTACACCGCCACCGAATCCGGCCGGAAGGTCGCGCTCGTCCTCGCGGACGACGCGGACGCACGGCTCACCGAATACCTCGGCCGCATCGTGACGTGGGTCGGGGGGCGGTCGTTCTCCGATCTGCTCCGCAGCGTGTACGCCGCATATCCGGAGTTCGCGGTGAACAGCGTGTTCCGCAGTCCGTGACCGTCCTCGTCGGCATCCTGGCGAGCGACGGTGCGGCGATCGCCGCGGACCGGCAGGTCACGGTCGGCCACGTGGGGCTCCCGATGCTGAAGATCGCCCCGATCGGCGGCGACAGCCTGGTCGCATCCAGCGGCTCGCTCGCGCTCGGGCAGAAGATTCGCATGGTGTTCGAGACCCACCACGCCGATCTCAGGACCCGTCCCTACACCGAGCACCTGCCCGCGATCGAGCAGGCGATCCGCGTCGTCGTCACCCCGACGCTCCAGATGGCGGAGAAGACGCGGTACGTCATCCCCGGCGCCGAGAACAACGCGCTGGCCTGCTCGCTGGCGTGCATCCCGTTCTCGGACGGCCTCCGGCTGTGCCACGTGGACTACGACGGCTCCATCTACTGCCTGAACGAAAACCTCCCCTACGTCACCGCGGGCTCGGGCAAGATCAACGCCGACCCCTTCATCCGGTTCATCTGGGACGTGTTCTGGCCCGAGCCGGGCCACCTCCCGCCGCTGCGCGAGGCGATCTTCGCCGCGTACTGGACCGTGCAGATGAACATCGAGTACCAGTCGACGGGGGTGGGGATCGGCGTGGACGTGTGGACGGTGAACCGCAACGCCGACGGAAGCTACGCCGCCGCGGAGACGGACTGGACGCGGCTCGAGCCGTCCGGCATGTTCATCGAGAGCATGAAGCAGGCCATGCGCGCCCAGCGCGACCTCACCTTCCGCAACGGCGACCTTCCGGCGGAGATGCCGCCCACGCTGTGACGCATGGCGCGACGGCGCACGCCGCCGGGTGTACGTCCGATTTGTAAGACCCCTCGTTTCCGGTCCCGGGAGACCCTGGAATCGAGGGCATCCTGCTCTCGTTCGCAAGGACGGGACGCCACAAATCGGACGTACACCCGCTACGGTTCTGGCCGTTGACTCTCATGTAGGCGAGCTGCGACGCATGGCGCGGCGGCGCATGCCGCCGGAGCCGGTTTCGCCCGCGGGCGTGGGGATCCCTGGCCGCCCGAGGAGCTCATGCGGTGCGAGCAGCGACTCCCGCCAGCGCCCGGAAGAGGCCGGACCGTGGCGGTATTCCGGCGCGGCCTCGACCCCCAGGGCGTCCAGTCGAGGGGATTCCAGGAGCATGTTCCCGCCTGGCGGGAATTGCTGCGGTGCGGCGCCCGTCTCGCCGGCTCATGCGACGATCGCGCACGCCCCGTCGCGTCTCGGATCGCCGGCTCCCTCCACGCCCCGCGGACCGGATGCGACGGTGTGCGCGCCTCCGAAGAACATGCTCGCGGTCTCCCACACCTGATGCTCCGGCCACGCCTCCAGCACGCGGGCGATGCGTTCGGGGTCGAACCCTCCCTCGACGCTGAGGAACGAGTCCTCCACGTGAATCCGCGGGGCGGCGACCGCCTCCTCCACCTCCATCGCGAAGTCCACCAGGGCGACCAGCACCTGAAGCAGCGCGGTGCGGATGCGGCTCGAGCCGCCCGATCCGGTTGCCACCCGGCGCCCGTCGCGCCAGGCGAGCGCGGTGGGGGCCATCATCGACGTCATGCGCTCGTCGGGCGTCCACCGATGGAGCCCGTCCGGGTTGAGATCGTCCTCGCCCAGCATGTTGTTCATCACGATGCCGGTTCCGGGGATCACGCAGCTCGACCCGGCGCCGTTGGAGACGGTCGCGCTCGCGATGCTTCCCGTCCCGTCGATGACGCTCACGTGGGTGGTGCCCCGGAACGCGCGCGAGCGCCACGCGACCTGCTCCCGCCAGCGGGCGGCGGAGGCGTCGTCCAGAGCCGCCAGCGACGCGATGGAATGCTCGATGCGCGCGGCCGACGTCGCCCGCATCACCGCCGCGAGGAGCCCGAGGTGCGCGGCCGAGCCGAAGGCCCCGGCGCCGGGGTCGTGAGCGCGCAGCAGGTCGAGGCCGAACCCGACGAGGGTCCCTCCGGACGACGGCGGCGGATTGGTGAGGACGCGCACCCCGCGGTACTCCAGCGACAGCGGCTCGCGCTTCTCGACCCGGTAGCCGGCGAGGTCCTCCGCTTCGAGATGGCCGCCGGACGCCATGTCGGACACCAGCGACGCGGCGATCTCGCCCCGGTAGAACAGGTCCGCGCCCTCGATGGCGATCGCCTCCAGGGCGTCGGCGAGCCTCGGGTTCGCCACGCGTTCGCCGGCCCGCGCCAGCCGCTCCGGCGCTTCGACGCTCGAAAAGAGCGCGCGGGACGCCTCGCTCGCGCCGATGATCGCCTCCACCACGCCCAGCAGGCCTGCCTGCATCCCGCTCAACGCGACCCCTTCGGTCGCGTGCCGGCACGCGGGCGCGACGAGCTCGCGCAGCGGCACCGTCGCGAGGTCCGTGTGAATCTCCGCGATCCCCCGCATGATCCCCGGCGTCGCCGCCGTGCCCCGGCCGATGTGGAACTCCTGGCGTGCGGCTCCGAAGTCCGCCATCACCGGATGGAACTCGATGTCGCCGCGGGGGCGGCGGCGACGCGGGGTCTGCACGAAGAAGTCGTAGATCCGGGGCCGCCCGCCCGCCGGCGCCGCAAGCAGGAAGCCGCCTCCGCCGGGCGAGGAGAGCACCGGCTCGGCCACGAAGCTGGTCGCGAGCGCGGCGATGACCGCGTCGTACGCGTTGCCGCCCGCGCGGAGCACGTCCTCCGCGGTCCCCACGGTCAGCGCATGGCCGGCCGCGACGACGCCGCTCATCGCCGAATCGACCGATTGCACCGGCGGTTCATGCAGCTTCGGCGTGCAGCAATTCCCGCCGACGCCCGGAGAGGCCGTGCCGTGGGGGGATTCCGGCGCGATTTCGACCACCGGAGCGCTCGGGTGAGGGGATTTTGAGGACATGTTCCCTCCCGGCGGGAATTGCTGCTTCGGCGTGCTCCTCCAGGGCGAGCTGCGGCCGTTCGCGATAGACTCGCGGGAGACCGGACCTGTCGGAGTCGCCGAGAGTTGCCCGCATCGCAGGGGTGATGGCCCCGGGATTCGGATTGGTGGCGAGTCACCGCTCGCCGTGCCGGCTGGCGGAGGCCCCATCGGCGATGCGGCGGATGGCCGGCCGCCGGTGACAGTCGGTGACGACGGTCACGGCCGGAGCACGGGAGCCGTATATCCACATATCCACGCGCCGGAACCCCACGACAGGACAGATGGACCCGCTTCGAACGAGCATGGAACCCGCACCGGACATCGCCGCCAGTCCGCCTCTCCGGCTCTGGATGCGCGCCGTCTCGTTTGCCGGCCTGCACCGCCTCCTGAAGGCGGTCGGGGAGGCTCCGGATGGATTGAGGGCCGGCGAAATCAACGATCTCGTTCTCGGGCAGAGGGTCGTACTCACATCCTCGAATCCGCATCCCAAGCCCACGACACTCTACCACTACCGTACTACGCTGCTTCGCCTGAAGGCCCTCATGCGCAAGGGCCGGAAGCTGATCGCGAACACCGCCCACCCCGACGTCGCGGCATTGCTCCGCGAACCGGCCCCGCCCGACGGTGAACGGGCCCTGACCGATGCCGCGAGAGAACATTTCGCCGCGCTGGTTCTGGACACCGCGGACTGCCGGACGCTCTTCTTCGATCTCTTCATGCCATCGGGCGGAAACTGCTCCTCCGCAGCCGATTTCCGGGAAACCGGAGCTCCGGTGATCTGGGCTCGCAGACGCGGCCCGCTCGGTGCGGAGGTCGTGTTCGAGAACACGGAAAGCGGACGCTCGGCTCGACTCGCGTCCTCCGCGGGCGTGTCGTCGATCCTGTATGGAGTGCGTTACTGGGCGCGCGACGAGCTCGGGCTCATCGACGAATACTCGCGACCCGCCGACGACGCCACGATCATGTTTCCCGTGCTTCGCCACGAAAGTACCGCATCGGAGGGGCGTAGCTCTTCCGCCATGCGGGCGGTGCGGTTCCTCCTCGACCACCGCACGGGCGAAGAATGGACCCTGTACTCCATTTCCGATCTCATCATCGACTACTGTCAGACACTCCGCCAGCCGCGCTCGTCCCTCTTCGACGCCATCGACTGGCTGCATCGGAAATGGCCTTTCCATACGGATCTGATTCCGACCTCCCGGGCGATGGCGACCTTCACCGCAACCTCGCCGCAACGTGAAGACCTCGCATTGAGGCGGTACTACAAGAGTCCGCAGGGGCCGTATGTTTCCCATATACATGTGCACGAAGACGTCACCTGCGATACCACGGAGACAACACGTCGCCATGTCCAGCATGCTTCAGAAGCTCGGGCTTGAATTCAATCCGTTCGAGCCTTCCGCATCGGGTGCGCCGATCAGGGGCAACCTCGTCTTCGAGGAAGAGATTGCAACGCGGGTGTGCGGGATCCTTGACCGGCGCCAGACCGGAGACGGGGTCAGGGCCATCGTGGTCGTCGGAAAGTATGGAACCGGAAAGACGTGTCTCCTGCAGTGGCTGCATCGCGAGCAGTTTCCCGAACGGCAGATCCGATCGTTTTACTTCGACAACCCCGGAGTCCAGTTCTACGATCTCGCGAACACCCTGCTTCGAACCATTGGCCGCAAGGATTTCGCCAAGTTCATCTGGGAGCTTGCCGGCCCTCACATACCGAACCAGTATCAAAGAAACCTCTTTCAACAAGGATTCGAGGAATACCTCTCGTCACCGAGACTTGCGAGACACCAACAGGATGTTGTCGTTCCTTTGCAGGAAGCAATCATGAAGGTAGACGTAACCAACGACGAAGAGATCGCACACCGTCTCGCCCGCATCGTGACCGATGCGGCAAGGAAGCCGTATTTCGAGTACCGGGACTTCATCCCCAGACACTCCGGCACACTGGTCGCGGAGGGTGAAGAGGCACCCTACTTCGGCGCGATCGTGAACACCATCATTCGAGGCTCCGGTGCAAGGGGTGTTGCGTTCCTGCTGGATGAATTCGAGGAAATTGGTCTACAGAAAAGGCTGACGAAGCGCGCGGCTCATGACTACCTGGCCACCCTCAAGCGATTGATCAATCTTTCACGGAACAGCGAGAGCGAGCTCTGGATTGTCCTGTCCCTTACACCCGATGCATACAGGACAACTCGAGAGCTGGAGCCCGCACTGGCCGAACGCCTGTTCGGACAAGACCATGAGATCCGTACTCAGCCACTGACTCCCGATGCCGCTCTGCATCTGGTGCAATCCCGCCTGAAATATGCCCGACCGAAAGGCTCCGATCATGCCGGAAGCCTGTTCCCGTTCCCGGACGATCTTCGGTTCAAACCGACCACGTTCAACAACCCCCGACGGCTGATCAAGGCCTGCTCTTTCTCGATCTCCAGAGCGAATGACCAGACCATGCTTCCTTTTACCAGAGGCTATCTTGATGAAGTAGAGTCCGGACTCTATCCATTTGACAATGATGGGAAGTGAGAGCGGTCATGAATGAGAGAGAGCTTCGACAGGTAGTGTTTCTGGACACGAATGTATTGCATTATATTAATTTGTATCTGACACTTGCAAAGGAAAAGCGTCTCTATCCTTTCTGCCCGGATGGTGGTTCTGCCGCCGACGCGAGAGGACATCTGCGCAACCAGACATCAAAAAGCCTCAGAAATTCTCTACGTAAAGGACTGAACGCCGTTGCCGCTCTCTCCACAAGGGACTTCCAGGTCGAATATTCACCTGTATCCGAGCTTGAGCTGATTGCAGGACGTACCAGGGGCCGCGCCATCGAGAAGGCGGCAAAAGAGGGGATTCCCGATCGCATGTGGACACGTTTCCACGATGAGGAAATCGATTCTCGATTGAGCATGAAGGATCTGGCCGACATCGGGACCGGGATTGGAGCTCTGAGAACTTCGCTCGAGGCGGCAGGGATCCAGGTAATCGTAAGCAGTCGGGATCGAGCTGGCGAAGCGTTCGATTTGGCGAGAGAAATAGGACAACTGATCTACCTCGGATTCGCGGACAGCGTGATCTACGCGAGTGCGCTTGTCGCCGAAGCGGACTACCTGATTACTTTCGACAACTATCTGGAGAAGACCGTCAATTGCATCAGGACGGGATCATCACCCTACGACGAAATCAGAAACCGGCTGCGATCCGCGGCAGGACGGATTCTTCTTCTTGATGCCAGGCACGTAACCCTGCCCGAAGCAAGGCAACAACTGGAGAAGACCGTCAATCGTATCGAGATGGAATCATCACCCCATGACGAAATCAGGAGCCGACTGCGAGCCAAGATGGGACGGAACCTTGCTTCTTGATGCTGAGGACGTACCTCTGTCGAAGGCAACGCACCGACTGTCGTACCGCCGACGGTGAGCATTGCGTTTCCGCTCCCTGGAGCCTCGAGATCCAGCCGGCCGTGACCACCCGATTCCAGGTGACGGAGGCTCCCGCGTGGAGACGCTGGGTCACGCCGAGGTTGGCGAGGGAGGACGGGATTCACCGGTGGTATCTGTTTCCGCACAGCTTCACCGGACAGCTCGTTCATGCGCTGGTCCGGGAGTGGGCGCTGGGAACCCACGACCGGATACTGGACCCGTTCGCGGGTTCGGGCACGACGCTGCTGGCGGCGAAGGAGATGGATGTTCCGGCTGCGGGCTACGATCTGTCGCCGCTCGCGGTACTCGCGTGCACGACGAAGGTCGCCACGTTTTCTCGAAGCGCGCTGGAACGCGCGTGGCGCTCGCTCGACGCACGGCTGGATGGAAAGGATCGGACTTCCAGAAGAAGGAGCTACCCGGAGCTGGTGCGCAGCGCGCTTCCGCATGGCCGGCTTGAAGCGCTGGATGCGGTGGCGGGGGAGATCGACGAGCTCGATTGCACATCGGCGGAGCGGGGATTCTTCAGGCTGGCGCTGCTCTCGACCCTTCCTAGATTCAGCAAGGCGGTCGCCAACGGCGGCTGGCTGAGATGGTCCAGCGAGGGAACCGACGCCGCCTTCGTCGTGAAGTCGTTTCGGGAACGGGTGGAGTCGATGTTGCTCGATGTGCGCGATGAAGCATCCAGCGGTACTGACAGCAGTGCCGGTTGCTGGAGGGCCGATGTCGCGGACGCCCGCACCCTGCCGGATCGCGACGCGACCTATTCGGCGGTGATCACGTCGCCGCCATACCCCAACCGGCATGACTACACCCGGGTATTCGGCGTGGAGCTGATGTTCGAGTTTCTCGACTGGGAGAGGAATCGCGAGCTCCGATACCAGAGCTTTCACTCGCACCCCGAGGCGAGACCCCGACGCCCGCCGGTCCCGGACTATGCGCCGCCCGGACGGCTGGAAGGAAGCATCGAGCATATCGACGAGCCGCGAATCAAGCGGATGCTGCAAGGGTACTTTCTCGACATGTATCTGTGCCTGCGCGAAATTGGCAGAGTGACCCGCGAGGGCGGAAGAATCGCGCTCGTGGTCGGAAACGCTCGTTACGGCGGCACGCCCCTTCTCGTCGATGAGTTCACGGCGGAGCTCGGCGAGCGCGCCGGCCTGGTCTGCCGGGAAATCCGGGTTGTCCGGTGGCGCGGCAACAGTGCGCAGCAGATGGGCAGGTACGGGAGAGTGGCGTCGAGAGAGAGCGTGGTGCTGTTCGAGAAGCGGCGTCCGGTGTCCCAGTGTCCCTTCAATGAGGCCCGCATGGCGAGATAATCGACGATCTCGGACATGCCACCGGCTCTCGGCAGTGGTCGCAAGCAGCCGATACCCGAGGTCGAGACGCGGGTGCACGGGCTCCCTGACCGGCGCCGAACCGGGCACGGGGTTCCGGCGCTCAAGCGACGGTGTTTTCCCGCACACGGCGCGGCTTCCCGAGCGCAATCACAGGCGGGGCCGCAATCGTCTCGTTGTCCGGCAACGGCCCTTGCCCCTTTGCCTCCGCCTGCCGGACGACGCTCGTGAGCCCCCGCAGCTTGTCGCTGCCGGCCACGGCGCGCGCATCCCCGCCGTAGTAGTCGAACCAGGGCAGGCCGCGCGCGGCGTAGCTCTGTGCCGTCGGCGGCTCGGTCGGCGGCCGCTCTCCGGTCACCGCCATCCACTGGACGGAGTTGAGCAGCGAGACGAAGCAGCGGCTGCCGTGCCGCTGATCCCAGGCGTCGAGGCCGTAGGGGTCGTCGTAGATCTCCTGCTTCATCCGGCCACCGGGCGCAAGACCCATGTCGGCCACCGAGGCGCGTGCGGCGTAGTACACGACGTCTTCGCGTAGTACTCCCATCGACTCTGAATGCAGCTTGTCGTAGCGCTCGGCCTTCATGGGGTAGGCCACCAACTGAATCCCGCCGTGGACCGCGGCGCCGGTCAGTTGCTCTTCGACCGTGTAGCCCTCGCCGAGCGGCATGGCGACAAACTGGCGAATGACCCCTTCCTCGACGCAATAGCCGTCGAGCCAAGGCTGCTCGGGCAGCACGGCGTAGTCCTGCGGGTCCCGGTTCAGCCGATCGACCCAGGAATCGCCGGTGACCGCGCAGATCTTCCCGGTCGCCACCTTCACGGCGAAGGGATAGCCCGAGCGGAAGTTGATCCACAGCGCCTCGGCCTGGTGCATCGGCGCGATCACGCCGCCCCGACCCCGCCACGATTCCGGCAGGCGCACGGCGTAATCGTCCAGATGCCGCAGCGGAAACGAACCCAGGCCCGGCGGCAGCGGATAGTCGCGGCCATCGTCCGGGATGCGCAGGGTGCGCTGGAATTCGATGCTGCAGCGCGCCGCCGCATGCACCTCCGGAAAACGGAATACCAGATGGTTGTCTTCAAGCACGATCATCGACGTTTCCTCCCTACCAGTTGCCGTCGCGCACTTCGCGCACCACCCGCAGCACCGCCTCGTCGGGCGCCTCCTTCAACTGACGGATCAGGTCCGCGAACAGGCGTGGCCGTTTGCGGATGATGGCCTGCAGGTCGGCGGACACCTTGCCCGCGAGCGCCAGCATGACGTCGGGGTCCTCGCCGAGCTCCTTCGCGAGCCTGACCGTGGTCGCCTCCGAGGGCGGCGCCACCTCGCCGCGCTCGATCTTGCTCAGGTACGCCGGCTCGATGCCGACGCGCCCGGCGACCTGGCGTACCGAATAACGCCGGTCGTCTTCGCGCAGCCGCTCGCGGATTGCGCGGATGGTGGGACCGAAGTGCGTCATGTGTCGTATTTACTATACATTCTGCCGATCGTCAAGGCGTGCTTCCGAATCCGGCAAACAGGACTATCCTTGAACGGCAGAGATGAGGATGGGCCGGACCGGAGGCTGAAGACACGGTGAGCAACGGCGACCTGAGCTGGATCGCGAACTACATCTGGGGTATCGCGGATGACGTGCTGCGCGATGTCTACGTGCGCGGCAAGTACCGCGACGTGATCCTGCCGATGACCGTGCTGCGCCGGCTGGACACGGTGCTCGAAGACGGCAAGCAGGCCGTTCTCGACATGAAGGCATCGCTCGATGCGGTGGGTGTGATCGAACAGGATGTCGCCCTGCGTCAGGCGGCGGGCCAAGCTTTCTACAATACCTCGCCGTTCACCCTGCGCGACCTGCGCGCCCGGTCCAGTCCGCAACGGCTCCGGGCCGACTTCGAGGTCTGGCTCGACGGGTTCTCGCCGAACGTGCAGGACATCCTCGACAGCTTCGAGTTCCGCAACCAGATCCCGCGCCTCGCCCGCGCCGATGCCCTCGGGGCGTTGATCGAGCGGCTGACCTCGGCCGAAGTCAACCTGAGCCCCGTTCCGGTGACCGATATCGACGGCACCGTCCGCCATCCCGGTCTCGACAACCACGGCATGGGCACGATTTTCGAGGAGCTGGTGCGCCGGTTCAACGAGGAGAACAACGAGGAGGCGGGCGAGCACTGGACCCCGAGAGACGCCGTGCGCCTGATGGCGAGGCTCGTGTTCCTGCCGGTCGCCGACGAGATCGAGTCCGGGACGTATCTGCTCTACGACGGCGCCTGCGGCACCGGCGGCATGCTGACCGTCGCCGAGGAGACCCTGCGGGCGCTTGCGGCCGAGCGCGGCAAGCAGGTCTCGACACACCTCTACGGCCAGGAGATCAACGCCGAGACCTGCGCCATCTGCAAGGCCGACCTGCTGCTCAAGGGCGAGGGAGAGGCCGCTGACAACATCGTCGGCGGCCCGGAGCATTCCACCCTTGCCAACGATGCCTTCCCGTCCCGCGAGTTCGACTTCATGCTGTCCAATCCGCCCTACGGCAAGAGCTGGAAGACGGACCTGGAGCGCATGGGCGGCAAGCAGGGGATGCGCGACCCGCGCTTCGTGATCGAGCACGGCGGCGACCCCGAGTACTCCCTGGTGACACGCTCCAGCGACGGCCAGATGCTGTTCCTCGCCAACAAGCTCTCCAAGATGAAGCGCCATGCCCGGCTCGGCAGCCGCATCGCCGAGGTGCACAACGGCAGCTCGCTGTTCACCGGCGACGCCGGCCAGGGCGAGAGCAACATCCGCCGCTGGATCATCGAGAACGACTGGCTGGAAGCGATCGTCGCCCTGCCGCTCAACCTGTTCTACAACACCGGCATCGCCACCCATGTCTGGGTGCTGACCAACCGCAAGCCGGTGCACCGGCGCGGCAAGGTGCAGTTGATCGATGCGACCGGCTGGTACCGGCCGCTGCGCAAGAACCTCGGCAAGAAGACCTGCGAGCTCGGCGAGGAAGATATCGCCCGCATCTGCGATACGTTCCTCGCCTTCGAGGAGAGCGGACAGAGCAGAATTTTCGACAACGCCGCGCTCGGCTACTGGAAGGTGACGGTCGAGCGGCCCCTGCGCATCGAGGGCGCCGACCCCGACCGCATCTACAGGGCGGCCGAGATCAAGGCGCTGAAGGAGAGCGGCCAGCGGAGCGAAGACGCGCCGGCAATCATCCGGAAGGTCCACAAGCGGGGCACGGAGGCCGACCCGCTGCGCGGCCGGTTCGCGGCGACCGTGGACCGCCGGTCCGCCGTGGTGGAGTACGAGCCGGACCCCGACCTGCGCGACACCGAGCAGGTCCCGTTGCAGGAGGAGGGTGGCATCGAAGCCTTCCTGCGCCGCGAGGTGCTGCCCTTCGCACCAGACGCCTGGTACCGGCCCGACAGCGTGAAGATCGGCTACGAGATCAGCTTCAACCGGTATTTCTACAAGCCGCAACCGATGCGGCGGCTGGACGAGATTCGAGCGGACATCCTGGCCCTGGAGAGGGAGACCGAAGGGCTGCTGCATGAAGTGCTGAGCGCGGGGCCGTCCGATGGGGGACGGCGGTGATCACGTCGGTCGAAGCGTTGAACTACCGCTGCCTGCGGTACGTGGCGCGGACTCTGAAGCCGTTTCACGTCCTGGTCGGCCCGAACGCATCGGGCAAGACGACCTTTCTGGACGCCATCGGCTTCCTCGGCGACATCGTATCGAGCGGCCTGGACGACACACTGGCCGACCGCGCTCCAGACCCGCGCGACCTGTTGTTCGGTGGCTGCGGGACCGTGCTGGAGCTGGCCGTCGAGGCCGAGGTGCCGGACGGCCTCCGCAAGCTGTCGATGAAGCCGGAGCTGGGCACGGTCCGGTATCAGGTGGCGGTCGGCTTCGACGACACGGACCGCCAGTTCGAGTTCAAGGCCGAGACGCTGGTATTGAAGAAGGCCGGTGTGCTCGCCCAGGAGCAACGCGACCTTTTTCCCCAGGCTCCCGCACCGCCAGCGTCGCTTCAGGCGAACATCAGACGGTCGGACTGCAAGGTGCTGGTCAACAAGGTTCAGGGAGGGAACGACAACTTCTACAGCGAGACGAAGCCGTCGAACCGGAGCTGGGCGCCATCGTTCAGGCTTGGGCCAAAAAGGTCGGCGTTGGGCAACCTCCCGGCAGACGAGGCTTCCTTTCCCATCGCGACCTGGTTTCGCGAATATCTCGGCTCGGGCGTCCAGCGGTTCACGCTCAACAGCCGCGCGATCCGCCACCCGAGTCCGCCGACGCGCGTGGCCGGGTTCCTGCCGGACGGGTCCAATCTCTCCTGGGTTGTGGCCCGTCTCCGTGATCGGGACCCGGAACGCCATGCGGCGTGGATCAGGCACCTGCGGACGGCGCTTCCCGACCTGACGGACATCAGGACCATCGAACGTCCGGAGGACCGGCACTGCTACATGATCTACGAGTATGCGGGGGGCCTGATCGTTCCGTCGTGGCTCGTCTCGGACGGCACCCTTCGCCTGACGGCGCTCACGCTGCCCGCGTATCTCTCCGACCTGCGCGGGCTCTACCTGATCGAGGAGCCGGAGAACGGGATTCACCCCGGCGCCGTGGCGACCCTCTACGACTCGCTCCGCTCCATGTACACGGCCCAGGTACTGCTGGCGACCCATTCGCCGGTCGTGTTGAACGCCGCAAGCGGGGACGACGTGCTCTGCTTCGCAAAGGACGACGATGGCGCGACCGATATCGTCCTCGGCTCCGAGCATCCCCGACTTCGAGCGTGGCAGGAGGACGCGGATCTCGGCACGCTGCTGGCATCCGGAGTGTTGGGGTGACGGGAGTGTCGGGGTGACCGCAAGGGACCTGGTCGTGCTGGTCGCCGACAAGGACATGCAGCACGCACTGAAGGGACTGTTGTCGAGACCGCAGGCAATGGGTACCCGGCCCATTGCGCACGACATCTACGTCCACCCGCTGCACGATCCGGCGTGCGCGCGGCCGGAGGGCGTACAGTTCCTGTCCCGCTTTGCCGCACAGTACGACCACGGCCTGCTGCTCTTCGACCACGAAGGCAGCGGGTGCGAGGCCACGCCCGCGGAGGAGCTCCAGAATGAGATCGACCGACGCCTGGCCCTCTCCGCCTGGGGTGAGCGAGCCCGCGCCATTGTTCTGGACCCCGAGCTCGAGGCATGGGTCTGGTCAAACTCTCCCCATGTCGACCGCGTGACCGGCTGGTCGGGGAGGACGCCGTCGCTTCGCGACTGGCTGATCGACAAAGGCTGGATGCAGGCGAACGCATCGAAACCCTTGCGTCCCGCGAAGGCATTCCGTGAGGCGTTGCGCGTTGCGAGGGTCGCTCGCAGCGCGTCGCTGTACCGGCAGATCGCCGAACAGGTGTCGCTGCAACGCTGCAAGGACCGGTCATTCCGAAGGCTGCGCAGTACACTTCGGGAGTGGTTCCCCACCGGGTGAGCCGCATGACGGCCATACTGAACGCTGAATCCGATTATGCCGAGTGCTGGGCCGATCTTGGCAGCATGAAGACAAGTGCGAGTGCGGACGGAGCGAGCAATGAATGAAAATCCTTCGGCGGGGTCGTGGATGCGGTCAGCGGAGATCATCTTCGAGGTCACGGAAGCGGTCGAGAGCGGGTACGACGCCAGGACGCTCGGATACGGCATCTACGGCGGCTGGCCGAAGTTCGCGCCGACATCCTGGCCCTGAAGAAGGAGACGACGGGACTTCTGGCAGAGATTATTGGCACCGGCAATATGGAAGAGACAACGCCATGACCGAAATCATCTTTGAAGTGACCGAAGACGAAGTGGACGGCGGTTATTCGGCCAGCGCCCTCGGATACGGCATCCATACCCAGGGCGATTCTGCCGACGAGATTCGCACAACGTCAAGGAGGCTGTGGATTGCTGCTTCGACGACACGATGTCGAGCCCGAAGCTCATCCGTTTTCACTTCGTGCGCGATGAGGTTCTCGCGGCATGAGGCTGCCCCGCAATGTGAGCGGGACGCATCTGCAAGCGGCGCTTCGACGCCTGGGGTACGGCGCCGTGAGACAGCGAGGCTTTCATGTGCGGGTCACGATCCAGGTCAACGGAGAGCATCATGAGGTGATTCCGCTATACACTCCGATCGGGGCCAGGACGCTGTCGAGCATTCCCAAGAGCATTGCCCGGCACCACCACATGACCGTCGAGGAGCTCCTCCGTGAACTCGATCCGTGAAAGCGCCGCCGTGGCGGATCGGTTCGATGTACGCACCAGCAAGCCGTACCCGGCCTACAAGCCCTCCGGCGTGGAGTGGCTGGGGGAGGTGCCGGCGCATTGGGAGGTGCGGCGGCTGGGCCAGATCGGAGCGTTCTCCAAGGGCAGAGGCGGCAACAAGGAGGATGAGTCTCAATCGGGAGTTCCTTGCATCCGATATGGAGATTTGTACACTACATATCGATATTTTATCGAAAGGAGTCGATCCTTCGTCCCCCCGGAACACGCCGCAAACTACACCCCCATCAAGTTCGGTGATCTTCTTTTTGCCGCTTCCGGAGAGACGATGGAAGAAATCGGCAGGTCGGCTGTCAATCTGATTCCCTCCGATGCCTGCTGCGGCGGGGATGTCATTCTGTTTCGAGTGCGCCGAGCGATGGATGCGCGATACTTGGGATACGCGGCCGATTGTCGACCCGCGGCAGCCCACAAGGCGACGATGGGTCGTGGTTTTACTGTGATTCACATCTATACGAGTCAGCTCAAGAATTTGAGTCTGGCGCTGCCACCCCTCTCCGAACAAACTGCCATCGCCCGATTCCTCGACTACATGGACCGCCGTATTACCCGCTACATCGGAGCCAAGAAGAAGCTGATCTCGCTACTGGAGGAGTACAGGCAGGTCCTCGTCAGCGACGCTGTGATGGGTCGGTTCGATGTGCGCACTGGCAAACCCTACCCCGCATACGAACCCTCCGGTGTCGAGTGGCTGGGGGACGTGCCGGTGCATTGGGAGGTGCGGCGGCTGGGCCAGATTGGAGCGTTTTCCAAGGGCCGCGGTGGCAGCAAGGAAGATGAATCCAGCTCGGGAGTTTCATGCATCAGGTATGGCGATCTGTACACGACCCACCGGTATTTCATCGAAAGGAGCCGGTCCTTCGTCCCTCCGGAACGTGCCGCAAGCTACACACCCATCAAGTTCGGCGATCTCCTTTTCGCCGCTTCCGGCGAGACAATTGAAGAAATCGGCAAGTCGGCCGTCAACCTGATTTCCTCCGATGCTTGCTGCGGCGGGGATGTCATCCTGTTTCGACCGCGCCGGGCGATGGAGGCGCGATACCTGGGATACGCAGCCGATTGCCGTCCCGCGGCGGCCCACAAGGCGACCATGGGTCGCGGCTTTACCGTAGTCCACATATATACGAGTCAGATCAAGCACTTGAATCTGGCACTGCCGCCTCTCCCCGAACAAGCCGCCATCGCCCGATTCCTCGACCGTAAGATCGAGAAGATACGCAAAGGCATCGCTCAAGCGCAAAGCGAGATCGATCTGCTCCGCGAGTACCGCATCCGCCTTATCGCCGATGTCGTAACCGGTAAGCTGGACGTGCGTGAGGCTGCCAGCACATTGCCGGAAGCCGATCCCCCGATCAGTGGCGATGGGACAAGCGACTCGGCGGGCGCCGATGACGCATCCGCATCCGATTTCGCGGGTCAGGCGGCATAGGCCCGCAAGCTGGCCCCGGCCGGAGGATCCGGGAACGCGCGGCGCTGTCCTGTGCAAGGCCGAAGACGGCGCCGCAAACCGAGAGGAGGTAACAGAGATGACAAACTGGGCAAAGTGTCCCGCAGTGGAACGCAATCCCCGCAAGATCAGCGGAGCCTGGGCCTTCACCGGAACCCGGGTGCCGGTTTACGCGCTCTTCGAGAACCTCGAGAGCGGGGCCACCGTGAAGGAGTTCCTGGAGTGGTACCCCGAAGTCCAGCCGTGGCAGGTGACCGCTGTGCTCAAGCACGAAACCGAGTCCCTCAAGATGGCCGTGAAAGCATGAAAATCCTGTTTGACCACGGGACCCCGGCAGCCCTCCGAAAGCATCTGCCGGAGCACTCCGTGGATCGGTCTGCGGAGACAGGATGGGAGTTGCTGGAGAACGGAGAATTGATTCGGAGAGCCGAAGAGGAAGGGTATCGGGTCATTGTTACCACGGACCAGAGTATGCGGTACCAGCAGAATCTGGCTGGCAGAAGAATAGCGATTGTCGTATTGATGGCCACGGCATGGCCTCGGGTGCAGCATCGGATCGAAGAGATCCGGGCAGCGATTGACGAGGTGCGGCCAGGACAGGTGCGGGAAGTTCCGATCTGGGAACGAGACGCCAAATCGTGACCACGGACGCCAGCGAACGCGGATTGAAGCTGCTGTTCGATCAGGGAACACCCGCGCCACTGCGGCCCGGCAGGGTCGTCGAGGCGCCGGCTCGGACCGAGTGACGTGACCACCGATACCAGCGAACGAGGTCTCGAAAGCCTGATCTGCACGGCGCTGGCCGGGGATGCCTGCGCTCCGCCCGGAGCGGACGAGGTGCGCGAGCCGGCGACCGGCTACGGCGGCGTCGGCTGGAGCTGCGGCAGCTACCACGACTACGACCGCGAGTACTGCGTCGATCTGGCCCAGCTCTCGGCCTTCCTGCGCGTGACCCAGCCGAAAGCCGCCGACGCCCTGGCGCTGGGCCAGGACGGCCCGACCCGGCGCAGGTTCCTCGCGCGGTTGCAGGGCGAGATCGCGAAGCGGGGCACGGTCGATGTGCTGCGCAACGGCGTCCGGCACAGCGCCCTCGACCTCACGCTGTTCTGCGGCGCACCGTCGCCCGGCAACCGGCAGGCGAAGGAACGCTTCGCGCAGAACCGCTTCACCGTCACCCGCCAGCTTCGCTACAGCCGCGACGAGAGGCAGCGGGCGCTGGACATCGTGCTTTTCATCAACGGCCTCCCGGTCCTCACCTTCGAGCTGAAGAACAACCTCACCAGGCAGACCGTGGAGGACGCGGTCGAGCAGTACAGGAGGGACCGCAACCCGCGCGAGACGCTGTTCGAGCTCGGGCGCTGCGCCGCTCACTTCGCGGTGGACGAGTCCGAGGTGCGCTTCTGTACCGAGCTGAAGGGCAAGTCCTCGTGGTTCCTGCCGTTCAACCGGGGCTGGAACGACGGCGCCGGGAATCCGCCCAACCCCCACGGCATCAGGACCGATTACCTGTGGCGCGAAGTGCTGACCCGCGAGAATCTGACCGACATCCTCGAGAATTACGCCCGGGTCGTGGAGCTCAGGAACGAGAGAACGGGTCGGAAGTCCCGCAGGCAGATCTGGCCTCGCTACCATCAGCTCGATGTCGTCCGTCGATTGCTGGAGGATGTGGCCGAGAACGGGGCGGGCCGGCGCTACCTGATCCAGCATTCGGCCGGCAGCGGCAAGAGCAACTCCATTGCGTGGCTGACGCATCAGTTGATCGGCCTCTCCAGCGACGGAGCCCCCGTCTTCGATACCATCATCGTGATCACCGACCGTCGCATCCTCGACCGGCAGATCAATGACACCATCCGACAGTACGCCCAGGTCGGGGCCACCGTTGGCCATGCCGCCGATTCGGGCGACCTGCGCCGCTTCATCGAGTCCGGCAAGAAGATCATCATCTCGACGGTGCAGAAGTTCCCGTTCATCCTCGACGAGATCGGCGGGGAGCAGCGCGGCCGGCGCTTCGCCATCATCATCGACGAGGCCCATTCCAGCCAGGGCGGGCGCACCAGCGCGGCGATGACGCAGGCGCTGTCCGAAGCCGGCGCGGAGGGTGAGGACGAGACGTTCGAAGACCGGATCAACCGGCTGATGGAGTCGCGCAGGCTGCTGCCCAACGCCAGCTACTTTGCCTTTACCGCCACGCCCAAGAACAGGACGCTCGAGATATTCGGCGCGCCCGATCCTCAGCCGGATGGCGCGGTCAGGCACCGGGCCTTCCACAGCTACACGATGAAGCAGGCGATCCAGGAAGGCTTCATCCTGGACGTGCTGGCGCACTACACACCGGTTCGGAGCTACTACAGGCTCGCCA
Organism: Gammaproteobacteria bacterium; assembly: GCA_965202735.1. Taxonomy (GTDB): domain Bacteria; phylum Pseudomonadota; class Gammaproteobacteria; order HK1; family HK1; genus HK1. The sequence continues at coordinate 2,540,624 of OZ241844.1, read as the reverse complement.
GGACCATCGAGGACGACCCGGAGTTCGATACGAAGAAGGCGCAGAAGAAGCTGCGCCGCTTCGTCGAGGGTCACGATCACGCCATTCGCCTGAAAGCCGAAATCATGGTGGACCACTTCCACGACCGCGTTCTGGCGCAGCGCAAGGTCGGCGGCGAGGCGCGGGCGATGGTGGTCACCAACGGGGTCGAGCGCGCGATCCAGTATTACCACGCCATCGGCAGCTACCTGCAGGAACGCAAGAGCCCGTACCGGGCCATCGTGGCCTTCTCGGGCGAGCATGAATTCGGCGGCAAAGTAGTCGGCGAAGCGTCACTGAACGACTTCCCGGCCCAGCGGATCACCGAGAAAATTCAGGAGGACCCCTATCGGTTCCTCGTCTGCGCCGACAAGTTCCAGACCGGCTACGACGAGCCGCTGCTGCACACGATGTATGTGGACAAGACGCTGTCCGGCATCCAGGCGGTGCAGACGCTCTCGCGCCTCAACCGCGCGCATCCGAAGAAGCACGACATCTTCGTGCTGGATTTCCTGAACGACGCCGGGACCATCCGCGACGCATTCGCGGACTTCTATCGCACGACGATCCTCTCCGACGAGACCGACCCCGACAAGCTGCATGATCTGCAGGCGGACCTGGACGGCGCGCAGGTCTATGCACCCGGCCAGGTCGAAGACTTCGCGCGGTGCTACCTCGACGGGGCCGGACGCGACCGGCTCGATCCGATTCTCGACGACTGCGTTGCGGTCTATCTGCGCGAGCTGGACGAAGACGGGCAGGTCGATTTCAAGGGCAAGGCCAGGCGATTCGTCAGAACCCACGGGTTCCTTTCGAGCGTCCTGCCCTATACCAACGCCGCCTGGGAAGCGCGGTCGATCTTCCTCAACTTCCTGATCCCCAGGCTGCCGTCCCCGCGCGAGGATGATCTCTCACAGGGCATTCTGGACGCCATCGACATGGAGAGCTACCGGGTCGAGAGGCAGGCGATGCAGAAGATCGTGCTGCCCGACGAGGATGCCGAGGTCGATCCCGTGCCGACCAGTGCGGGTGGCCAGCGGCCCGACCCCGAGCTGGACCGGCTCTCGAACATCGTCCGGAGGTTCAACGACCTCTTCGGCGATATCCAGTGGGAGGACGCGGATCGCGTCGCGCAGCTCGTCACCGAGACGATACCCGCGTGCGTGGCGGCGGATACCGCGTTCCGGAACGCCCGGCGGAACTCGGATACGGAGAACACCCGCATCGAGCACGACAAGGCGCTGCGGCGCGTGATGACCTCGATCATCAAGGACGACAGCCAGCTCTACAAACAGTTCTCGGACAACGACGGCTTCAGGCGCTGGATGATCGATACGGTGTTCGATCTGACGACGGAGGAAATCGTCTGAGTCGCGGCGATACCGGATGCCGGACCGGCAGGCGACGCTTGTCCGGAGTGGAGCTCAGTGCATTCCCCCAAATCTGCGAGTCATCCAGACGGCCCACTCCCGGTCTGGACCGCATCGACATACCAAGGGAAGGACATCTTCCACGCAGACACCCTTGAAATGCTCGGGCTTCACCAGTTTCCCCACACCTCATGAAGGCCGGATCCCATCCCGCGCAATCCGGGCGACGTAATGCGTTGCATTAGCTCGCGGTTCGCCTCCGGTGCCACATGCAGGTAAGCGACTCGTAAAGTACGTCGTTCCGTAAGGTCGTTGTCGGTGCCACAGTGCGCGCTCCATCGTTGTGTGGAGGGTGAGGGGATGGCACAAACGAGCTCGCGGTCCCGCAGTGTGCGCCCGCGCGAGCGGTTCTGGCTCGACCCTCTGCGCACGGCCCGCCAGCAAGGGCTGACGTTGAAGGCGTATGCCCAGGCCCACGGGCTGTCGGTCAGCGCACTGTACACGGCGCGCTCGACACTCAAGCGCCGCGGCGTTCTCGGCGAGCCGGCGCCGGCGCCCCCGACGTTCGTGCCGGTGCGTCTCTGCCCGCCGGCGGGCGCGGCGTTTCGCGTGCACCTGCCCAACGGCGTGGTCGTCGAGGTCTGCGCACACGCCGAGGACGCACGCGTGGGCGCAGTGCTCGAATGCGCGAGCCGGCTGTCATGATCCGTCCGCCGCACGAGGGCATCGAGGTGTGGCTGTGCGTCGAGCCGGTGGACTTCAGAAAGCAGATTACGGGGCTTGCCACGCTGGTGCAGGACACCCTGGCGATGGACCCGTTCTCGGCGCAGCTCTTTGTGTTCACCAACCGTCGGCGCACCCAGTGCCGGGTCCTGTACTGGGAGCGGTGCGGGTTCGTGCTGTGGCAAAAGCGCCTGGAGCGTGCACGCTTCGCATGGCCGCGCCACGCCACCCGGGTGGTGAGCCTGAGCGGGGCGCAGCTCAACTTTCTGCTCGATGGCTATGACCTGTGGCGCACCCGCCCCCATGCGTCGCTGCACTACGCATCGATGTACTGAAGGGGAAAAGTAAATTTGATCGGTGCATCAGAAAGTTTGATCCCCCTGCCCGGTCGAAGCGGTTTACCCTACGGGCCATGAGCCCGCCCGCCCCGCAATGTGCGAACGAGACTCTCGCCTCGCTGCACGCGCAGGTGCATCACTACCAGTGCGCTCTCGCCGAGCGCGACGCGCTGATTGAGCACTTGCAGGAGCAGGTGCGGCTGCTCCTCGCCCGGCGCTTTGCCCCCTCGTCGGAGAAGATGCCCGACGGTCAACTGGGACTGTTCAACGAGGCCGAGGCGAGCGCTGGCGCACCCGAGACCCGAGCCCTGCGAGGGCGAGCCCGGCTCCGAGGTCGCGGCCCCCCGGCGCGCGAGGCCGAGGCGCGCACCGTTGCCGCAGGGTCTGCCGCGCGTCGTCATCGAGCATCGGCTGGAGGCATCGCAGCGCACCTGTGCGCAGCATGGGGTGGAGCTTGAGCGCTTCGGCGAGGTGGTGAGCGAGCAGCTCGACATCATTCCCGCCCAGGTGCGGGTGCTGCGTCATGTGCGCGGCAAGTACCGCTGCCCGCGCTGCGAGGGGCATCTTCGCACCGCGGCGCTGCCGGCGCAGCCGCTGGCGAAGAGCATGGCCAGCGCGGGGCTGCTCGCATTCATCGCCACGGCGAAGTACGCCGACGCGCTGGCGCTGTATCGTCAGTGCCAGCAGCTTCGGCGCATCGGGGTGGAGCTGTCGCGCACGACGCTGGCGCGGTGGATGGTGGGGGCGGGCGAGCTCGTGGCGCCGCTCATCCACGTGCTGCGCGACGAGCTGCTCGACCGGCCCTGCCTGCTGATGGACGAGACCCCGGTGCAGGTGCTCAAGGAGCCTGGGAAGGCGCCGGAGTCGAAGTCTCAGCTCTGGGCGCAGATGAGCGCGGGTCCCGAGCCGCCCATCGTGCTGTTCGACTACGACCCGACCCGTTCGGGGGCGGTCCCCAAGCGGCTGCTCGAAGGGTTCACCGGGACGCTGCACACCGACGGCTACAGCGGCTACGCGCCGGTGGTGCGCGAGCAGCGCCTGGTGCATCTGGCGTGCTGGGCGCACGCCCGGCGCGCACTGGTCGATGCGCTGAAGAGCCTCGGGCTGAATCCGAAGAAGCTCCCGGCGAGTCCGCCTGCGAAGGCGCGGCGCGCCCTCTACGCGCTGGAGAGGATCCGAACGCTCTACGCCATCGAGCGCCGCATCCGCAGCCAGCCGCCCGAGGACCGTGCGCACGTGCGCCGCAGCGAGAGCGTGCCGGTGCTCGATGCGCTGCGGGCCTGGCTCGACGACACCCTCGGCACCCTCCCGCCCTCGAGCGTGCTCGGCAAGGCGATGGCGTATCTCGACCACCAGTGGGAGGCGCTGGTGCGCTACTGCGACGACGGGCGCTACGGCATCGATACCAACCCCGTCGAGAATGCCATTCGTCCGTTCTGCGTCGGGCGCCGCAACTGGCTGTTCTGCGATACCGTGGCCGGCGCCCATGCGAGCGCCCGGCTGTACTCGCTCATCGAGTGCGCCAAGGCCAACGGTCTCGAGCCCTACGCCTACCTGCGCCACGTGTTCACCGAGCTGCCGAAGGCGAAGTCCCTCGGCGAGATTGAAGCCCTGCTGCCGACCCGACTCGCCCCCGCTGCCCTGGCCCGAGACTCACTCCAGAAGCCCTTCCCCTCCGCACGTCAATAACGCCCTTTGCGGGGCGCTTACACATGCAGCAACGAGACTGCATCGGCATCCATCTCCCGGTGGTACTGCATGGCAGAACAAAGCAGTTGCTGACGCATCAACTGGTCGAAAGGATCGAAGAACAACACCTCATGGTCTGACGTTTGACGGTCAAGCTGAGGCACTGCCTGGCTCGGTGTCGGAATGTTCATGGCCGGGCTCATGGCCGGCAGAGACCCTGGAAACCGCCGGTGCCCTGCCGGAGGGCACTCCCTGGTTCGGTATCGAAACGCTCATGGCCGGGTTGACCCTCGCGCCGCATGAAGTGGAGGCGATGTGCGGCCCGAAGACACCGGCGTTCTCCTCTCATCCCGGGGGGAGAGCTTGAACGGCTGTTGCCGGAGTCGCCGGGTTCAGGAGAAGACACCCGCATTCTCCCCTCTCCCCTCGGGAGAGGGGCTTCTTTTCCGGACCAAGGGCATCCCGCCTTGTGACCGGTTGATCGCTCGCCCCCGGCGATGCACGCTTCCCGCATCTCCACACCAGGACAACGCGACCATGCAGGAATCCTTCGTTCCCGACGCGCACCGGATGCTGCTCGGCGGCGAGCGCGTCGACAGCGCTTCCGGCGAGACCATCCCCGTGCAGAACCCCGCGAACCGGGGCATCTTCGCCCACGTGCCGCGCGCCGGCCCCGAGGACGTCGATCGGGCGGTGAAGGCCGCGGCTGAAGCGTTCCCGGGCTGGCGCGACGTGCCGCCGCGCGACCGCGGCCGGATGCTGCTGCGGGTCGCCGACGCCGTCGAGGCGAAGACCGAGGAGCTGGCGCGTACCATCGCCACCGAGACCGGCAATGCGCTGCGCACCCAGGCGCGCGGCGAAGCGGGGCTGACGGCGGACATCTTCCGCTACTTCGGCGGGCTTGCGGGCGAGCTCAAGGGCGAGACCCTGCCGCTCGGCGAGCACCTGCTGAGCTACTCGCGCCGCGAGCCCATCGGGGTGGTGGGCGCCATCATTCCGTGGAACGCGCCGGTGCTGCTGGCGGCGCTGAAGATCGCGCCGGCGCTGTGCGCCGGGAACACGCTGGTGCTCAAGGCGGCGGAGGACGCGCCGCTCGGGGTGCTGATGCTTGCCGGCATCTGCCAGGAACACCTGCCGCCCTCGGTGCTCAACGTCCTGACGGGCTACGGCGAGGACTGCGGCGGCGCGCTCGGCGCCCACCCCGGGGTGCGCAAGCTTTCCTTCACCGGCTCGACCGAGGTCGGGAGGCGCATCATGGAGCAGGCGTCGCAACGCATCGTGCCGGTGTCGCTGGAGCTCGGCGGGAAGAGCCCTTCGATCGTGTTCCCCGATGCGAACGAGGACTGGGCGGTCGAGGGCATCGTCAACGCCATGCGCTTCACCCGCCAGAGCCAGTCGTGCACCGCCGGCTCGCGCCTGTTCCTGCACGCGAGCATCTTCGACGAGTTTCTGGAGAAGCTCGTCGAGCACACCTCGAAGCTGAGGCTCGGCGACCCGCTGGACGAGTCCACCGACATGGGCGCGATCATCAACGAGAAGCAGTTCACGAAGGTGTGCGGCTACATCGAGGAGGGGCTCGGGCGCTCCGACGCACGCCTCGTGACGGGCGGACGCCCGCCCGAGTCCGGTCCGCTGAGCGAAGGGTTCTTCACCCGGCCGACCATCTTCTGCGATGCCTCCAACGACTGGCGTCTCGCCCGCGAGGAGATCTTCGGCCCGGTACTCGTGGCCATCCGCTGGGAGGACATCGACGACGCGGTCCGCATGGCGAACGACAGCCACTACGGGCTCGCGGCGTTCGTGTGGTCGCGCGACATCGGGCAGGCGCTGCGCACCGCGCACCGGGTCGAGGCGGGCTGGGTGCAGGTCAACCAGGGTGCGGGACAGGTGCTCGGCCAGTCCTACGGGGGGGTGAAGCAGAGCGGGATGGGGCGCGAGTTCTCCCTGGAGGGCATGCTCGACAGCTTCACGCAGAAGAAGAGCGTGACCGTGAACCTGGGGCTGGCGCCGCCTTGATGGCCGAGGCCATCGGCGAGGGTCTCTCCGACGATGCGCTCGTGTGGTCGCGCGACATCGGGCAGGCGCTGCGCACCGCGCACCGGGTCGGCGCTCGTCGAGCGTTCCGCGAGTACTTTTCGGCATACCCGTCCGGTGCAATAGCGGGCCGGCATTCGTCGGCTCGCGGAGGCGTTCGACGGGTGCTGCGCCCAAGGTCATCGATCACCTCGGCGACGAGGTGATGAATGTGTTCCGGGTATGACGGGTGACCGACACGGGAGCGACTCCGATGGAACTTGAAACGACTACGAGGGTTCCGGTCGAACGGCTCCGTCTCGATCCGCTGAATCCAAGGCTGATTGGTGGAGGTGGAGAAGCGTCCGATGAGGCGATCATCGCCCGGCTCTATCGAGCCGCTGAGCTCGACGAGCTGCTCCAGTCGATCACCGCCAACGGCTACATGGACATCGAGCCTTTGGTTGTAATGATCGATCCCGGCTCGGAGAACGACGCCCTGAAGGTCCTGGAAGGAAATCGGCGGCTTGCCGCACTGCGCCTGTTACGAGAGCCGGATCTGGTCCAAAGGATTTCGGCCTCGGAGGGCCTTCGCATTCCGGTTCCGCCTGTCGCCGACTCACTCCGGACCACCCTCGACGAGGTGTCGGTGTATCCCGTCGCCGATCGCAAGCGTGCACGGTCGTTCATCGGCTTCAAGCACATCAACGGTCCGGCAAGGTGGGACGCGTATGCGAAGGCACGATTTGCGGCGGACTGGTACAGGTCGGGGCGTGCCGAGGGTATTGATCTGGCGGCTATCGCCAAAGCCATCGGTGACAAGCACGACACCATCAAGCGAATGGTTTCCGCAATCTACGTATTGGAACAGGCCCGGGAGGAAGGCTTGTTCGATATCGAGGATCGCCATACCAGGAAGCTGAATTTCTCCCATCTCTATACGGCGCTGTCGCGTTCCCAGTACATGGAATACCTTGGTCTCGGTGCTGCGTGGGCGCGTCACGACCCCGAGCCGGACCAGGTTCCCCATGAAAAGCTGCCGGAGCTTGGGAAGGTGCTGGTCTGGATCTATGGATCGAAGAAGGACGGTATGCGGCCGGTCGTCCAGTCTCAGAACCCGGACATCAAGCGTCTCGGCGAAGTACTCGCACACGCGGAGGCGCGTCATATACTCGAGACAACACACGATCTCGACGCGGCCCACGGCAGTACCGAGCCTGTGGACAGGCAGTTCACGGCGTCTCTCATACGGGCACGGGACAACCTCCGGAACGTAGTCGGTTCGCTCAGAGCGTATGACGGTCGCGATCAGTCATTGCTCGACATCGCGGGGGACGTCAAGGAAACGGCGGAAATCGTTCACGCGCGCATGCTCAAGAAACGACATGACGCGGGCGATACACCATGACGGCTTCCTTGTGCTTTCCCCTCGATGAGGTCACGGGCCCTTCGATTGACTTCGATCGGGCAGCCGATTACCTGGAGCTCACCGCATTCTTTGCCGACGATTCCACGGCGCTTGCATCGGATTTGGTCAATCAGGCCGGGATCGGCGCCGCGGATGACCATGCCTGCCTGGACGAGGAGATGAAAAGTGGCGACGAGGTTCTCGTTTCGGGCACTGTCAACCGCATCGAGGATCGTTCCGGGACGTTGGGCCCAACTGCATATCCGTTCGACCTCGATGCACGAGGCGAAATCCTGACGTGCGATCTCGCTCATGATTCCTTTGGCCATGCGGCATACATTCTGAGCCTCGTGCTGTCGAATCTCAGGGCAGTGTCGCCGGTCCTCGCTGATTCCGATCTGCATCCCCACAAGCACGAAGTTCCACGGCTCAGAGAGTTTTTCCAGTATTTCGCGACCGCCGCCCTGGCTTCCGAGCTTCACGGCAGTGCATGGTCGTTCGGATTTCCCCGGCGGGACGGAACGGGGTTCCTCGACAAGCTGACGCAGATATGGCGGATGCTGGGCGATGGACTTGTGGCCCGACAGCGGGGAGCGCCGGGGCAACCCAGGGACGATCAGGTCGACGTCTTCGCAGCTCGCCTTCAGCCGGACCGGTTGCCGGGATTCCCGCTCGCCGCGGCGCAGGTCGCTACCGGGGCCAATGCTCGCGGGAAATCGCTGAAGGGCCATCTTGCTGCATTCAGGAGCCGGTGGTTCGCGACGCAGCCGGCTACCGAGTTCCTCGTGTACATGATCGTGCCGTTCGCGACTGCCGACGAGCAGTTCGTCGACGATGTCCGCGTGATGGGAAATGTACTGCACCGCCTGCGTGTGCCCCGGAGGGTCGCAGAGGCGGCACAGCTCGTGGAGGCAGGCGAGACGGTCGAGGGGTACGATCGGCTGGCGGAGGCCGCGCAGTGGGTCGCGGACTATCGGGGTCGAGCGAAGGTGGCGGCATGAGACATCGCTTCCATTCGATCTGTCCGTACTTCGCCATGTTTCCGGAGACCTTCGTCGAGAAGCATCTCGCGGCGAGTCCGCACCAGGGCGTTGTGTTCGATCCGTTCTGCGGACGCGGGACGGCGGTTTTCCAGGCGCTCCTCCAGGAACGGGCCGCGGCCGGCAGTGATTTGAACCCGGTGGCGGTCTGTATCTCCGGTGCGAAATGCGACCCACCCGGGCAGTCCGAGGCCGAAGCGCGGCTGGCAGAGCTGCGCGATGGATTCCGCGTCACTGAAGATCGCGAGTGGAGTGGCGCTCATGCGGACTTCTTCAAGCTCTGCTTTCACCGGGACACACTGTCGCAGGTCCTCCATTTGAGGGTAGGGCTCGACTGGCGGCGCCGCAGGGATGACCGGTTCATCGCCGCGCTGTGCCTGGGTGCGCTGCATGGCGAGTCTCACCGGTCGCCGAACTGCTTCAGCAACCGCATGCCGCGCACCATCAGCACGAAGCCGGACTATTCGGTGCGATGGTGGCGAAGGAACGGGTACGTACCACCGCAGCGCAATGTGTTCGAGATTCTCGAACGGATGATCGAGTATCGGTTCCGATCGCGTCCTCCGAAACGAACGGGCAGCGTGGTCGAGTCGGATGCGCGACGGCTCGCCGGCGTATTTCCGGGACTGGAGGGTCGCGTGACTGACGTCATCACTTCCCCGCCCTACCTCGATACAACGAACTATCGCGAGGACCAGTGGCTGCGTCTGTGGTTCCTGGGCTGCAGGCCCATGACCGCGTACGGCCGTGCCGACGATCGGCACTACAGCAAGGAAATGTACTGGGAGTTCCTGCAGGCATCCTGGAGAGGGCTCGCTCCGTTGCTGGCGAAACAGGCACGGCTGGTCGTGCGAATCGGCGGGCGTCGCCTGAACAAGGCCGAGTTGCGAGAAGGGCTCATGCGGTCGCTGGAGACAGGCTTGAGTCGACGCGTGCGGCTTGTCGATACCGGTATCAGCTCAAGAATCGGCAATACACAGGCGAACGCATTTCGAGGTGCGAAGGCATCGCAGCTCATGGAGCATGATTTCGCATTCACCGCTTGAACCCATCTTCGACAGTCTGGAACAAGTGAAGACACGGTGAGCAACGGCGACCTGAGCTGGATCGCGAACTACATCTGGGGTATCGCGGATGACGTGCTGCGCGATGTCTACGTGCGCGGCAAGTACCGCGACGTGATCCTGCCGATGACCGTGCTGCGCCGGCTGGACACGGTGCTCGAAGACGGCAAGCAGGTCTCGACATACCTCTACGGCCAGGAGATCAACGCCGAGACCTGCGCTGTCTGCAAGGCCGACCCGCTGCGCGGCCGGTTCGCGGCGACCGTGGACCGCCGGTCCGCCGTGGTGGAGTACGAGCCGGACCCCGACCTGCGCGACACCGAGCAGGTCCCGTTGCAGGAGGAGGGTGGCATCGAAGCCTTCCTGCGCCGCGAGGCGCTGCCCTTCGCACCGGACGCCTGGTACCGGCCCGACAGCGTGAAGATCGGCTACGAGGTCAGCTTCAACCGGTATTTCTACAAGCCGCAACCGAGGCGTGGAGTGGCTGGGGGAGGTGCCGGCGCATTGGGAAGTACGACGACTTCACAACGTTGTCAGAACTTGCTTCAGCAATGTCGACAAACATTCAAGGAATGGAGAACACCCCATCCGACTTTGCAACTATTCGGATGTCTATTACAATGACTGCATCCATGCCGACATGAACTTCATGAGAGCTACTGCGACTGCGGAGGAGATCGAGAAATTTCGGCTTCACGATGGGGATGTACTTATAACAAAAGACTCCGAATCATGGGACGACATAGGGATCCCAGCGTTTGTAGAAAGCACGGATCACGATATTGTTTGCGGCTATCATCTGGCGCTACTCCGTCCATCGTTCGGGCGAACTGGAGGGAAATTTCTATGCCGCACTCTATCGTGTCGATCCGTTGCCAGTCAATTTTTCGTCAGGGCGAACGGAGTTACAAGATTCGGTTTGTCCCAGATCGCGATTAGATCTGTGTGGTTACCGACGCCACCTCTCCCCGAACAAGCCGCCATCGCTCGATTCTTCGACCAGAAGATCGAGAAGGTGCGCAAAGGCATCGCTCAAGCGCAAAGCGAGATCGATCTGCTCCGGCGAGTACCGCATCCGCCTCATCGCCGATGTCGTGACTGGCAAGCTGGATGTGCAAGGGATCGCGGCCGCACTAACGGAGAGCGATCCCCTCGTAGCCAGGGGCGGGGCGGATGATCGTCCCGATGCCGATGGCGCGCCTGCTTTCGATCTCAACGACCGACCGGCAGAGGCTTTAGACGTAAGCGACTCGTGAAGTACGTCGTTCCGTAAGGTCGTTGTCGGTGCCACAGTGCACGCTCCATCGTTGTGTGGAGGGTGAGGGGATGGCACAAACGAGCTCGCGGTCCCGCAGTGTGCGCCCGCGCGAGCGGTTCTGGCTCGACCATCTGCGCACGGCCCGCCAGCAAGGGCTGACGTTGAAGGCGTATGCCCAGGCCCACGGGCTGTCGGTCAGCGCACTGTACACGGCGCGCTCGACACTCAAGCGCCGCGGCGTTCTCAGCGAGCCGGCGCCGGCGCCCCCGACGTTCGTGCCGGTGCGCCTCTGCCCGCCGGCGGGCGCGGCGTTTCGCGTGCACCTGCCCAACGGCGTGGTCGTCGAGGTCTGCGCACAGGCCGAGGACGCACGCGTGGGCGCGGTGCTCGAATGCGCGAGCCGGCTGTCATGATCCGTCCGCCGCACGAGGGCATCGAGGTGTGGCTGTGCGTCGAGCCGGTGGACTTCAGAAAGCAGATTACGGGGCTTGCCACGCTGGTGCAGGACACCCTGGCGATGGACCCGTTCTCGGCGCAGCTCTTTGTGTTCACCAACCGTCGGCGCACCCAGTGCCGGGTCCTGTACTGGGAGCGGTGCGGGTTCGTGCTGTGGCAAAAGCGCCTGGAGCGTGCGCGCTTCGCATGGCCGCGCCACGCCACCCGGGTGGTGAGCCTGAGCGGGGCGCAGCTCAACTTTCTGCTCGATGGCTATGACCTGTGGCGCACCCGCCCCCATGCGTCGCTGCACTACGCATCGATGTACTGAAGGGGAAAAGTAAATTTGATCGGTGCATCAGAAAGTTTGATCCCCCTGCCCGGTCGAAGCGGTTTACCCTACGGGCCATGAGCACGCCCGCCCCGCAATGTGCGAACGAGACTCTCGCCTCGCTGCACGCGCAGGTGCATCACTACCAGTGCGCTCTCGCCGAGCGCGACGCGCTGATTGAGCACTTGCAGGAGCAGGTGCGGCTGCTCCTCGCCCGGCGCTTTGCCCCCTCGTCGGAGAAGATGCCCGACGGGCAGCTGGGGCTGTTCAACGAGGCCGAGGCGAGCGCTGGCGCACCCGAGCCCTGCGAGGGCGAGCCCGGCTCCGAGGTCGCGGCCCACCGGCGCGCGAGGCCGAGGCGCGCGCCGTTGCCGCAGGGTCTGCCGCGCGTCGTCATCGAGCATCGGCTGGAGGCATCGCAGCGCACCTGTGCGCAGCATGGGGTGGAGCTTGAGCGCTTCGGCGAGGTGGTGAGCGAGCAGCTCGACATCATTCCCGCCCAGGTGCGGGTGCTGCGTCATGTGCGCGGCAAGTACCGCTGCCCGCGCTGCGAGGGGCATCTTCGCACCGCGGCGCTGCCGGCCCAGCCGCTGGCGAAGAGCATGGCCAGCGCGGGGCTGCTCGCATTCATCGCCACGGCGAAGTACGCCGACGCGCTGGCGCTGTATCGTCAGTGCCAGCAGCTTCGGCGCATCGGGGTGGAGCTGTCGCGCACGACGCTGGCGCGGTGGATGGTGGGGGCGGGCGAGCTCGTGGCGCCGCTCATCCACGTGCTGCGCGACGAGCTGCTCGACCGGCCCTGCCTGCTGATGGACGAGACCCCGGTGCAGGTGCTCAAGGAGCCTGGGAAGGCGCCGGAGTCGAAGTCTCAGCTCTGGGCGCAGATGAGCGCGGGTCCCGAGCCGCCCATCGTGCTGTTCGACTACGACCCGACCCGTTCGGGGGCGGTCCCCAAGCGGCTGCTCGAAGGGTTCACCGGGACGCTGCACACCGACGGCTACAGCGGCTACGCGCCGGTGGTGCGCGAGCAGCGCCTGGTGCATCTGGCGTGCTGGGCGCACGCCCGGCGCGCACTGGTCGATGCGCTGAAGAGCCTCGGGCTGAATCCGAAGAAGCTCCCGGCGAGTCCGCCTGCGAAGGCGCGGCGCGCCCTCTACGCGCTGGAGAGGATCCGAACGCTCTACGCCATCGAGCGCCGCATCCGCAGCCAGCCGCCCGAGGACCGTGCGCACGTGCGCCGCAGCGAGAGCGTGCCGGTGCTCGATGCGCTGCGGGCCTGGCTCGACGACACCCTCGGCACCCTCCCGCCCTCGAGCGTGCTCGGCAAGGCGATGGCGTATCTCGACCACCAGTGGGAGGCGCTGGTGCGCTACTGCGACGACGGGCGCTACGGCATCGATACCAACCCCGTCGAGAATGCCATTCGTCCGTTCTGCGTCGGGCGCCGCAACTGGCTGTTCTGCGATACCGTGGCCGGCGCCCATGCGAGCGCCCGGCTGTACTCGCTCATCGAGTGCGCCAAGGCCAACGGTCTCGAGCCCTACGCCTACCTGCGCCACGTGTTCACCGAGCTGCCGAAGGCGAAGTCCCTCGGCGAGATTGAAGCCCTGCTGCCGACCCGACTCGCCCCCGCTGCCCTGGCCCGAGACTCACTCCAGAAGCCCTTCCCCTCCGCACGTCAATAACGCCCTTTGCGGGGCGCTTACGATGGAGCCATGTCCGAGGCCATCGCTTTCGACACCCACCGCTTCGTCAAGCGTCTGACCGAGAGCGGGTTCACCGAGCAGCAGGCCGAGACTCTGGCCGAGGAGCATGTGGCGCTGCTCAACGCCAATCTGGCGACCAAGACCGATATCGCACGAATCGAGGCCGATATCGCGCGGGTCGAGGCCAGCATCGAGGCCGGTATCGAGGCCCTGCGCCAGGAGACCAGGGCCGGCATCGAGACGGTGAAGGCCGACCTGCTGAAGTGGCTGTTCGGGGCGCTGATCGCCCAGGGCGGGCTGGTCGTCGCCCTGGTCAAGCTGCTGTAGCGCCGCGCGTGCTTGCGCCGGACGCACCGGCACAGCGGTCGTCGTCCAATGCGCACGGCGCCGGCGCCTCGCCCCGCCTGGGGCGCTCGACAGTCTCCATCGCCCGGTGTGCGAGCCCCCCGAGAGGAGGTTCGTGCCAGCAGCGTCTGTCTGTGGCGCAGTCTGGATGTGTGCTTGAGTTCTTGAGGATGTCTGGGGGACTCGGAGGGTTCCCGCCCTCACCCCCGGCCCCTCTCCCGGGGGGAGAGGGGAGAAATGCGGGGGTCTGAAGTGACGATTGCGCTGCTGGTCAGCCATTCCCGGTGCCCCGTTGCAACCGTCGCCGGCGGATCACCCCCCCTCTGGGATGCTGCCTTGCATTGTCCGCATACGCAGTCAAAGTTGCTCCGTCGCCGGCAGATCACTCTCCCCTCTGCGCTCGCATCCCCATCACCGCCTGCGTGACCACCGCCGAGAGCACGATGGCGCCTCCCGCCAGGGTGAGCAGGGCCGGAACCTCGCCCACGCCGAGCCATACCCAGATGGGCGCCAGCACGGTCTCCGCCAGCGAGAGCAGCGCGACTTCCGCGGCCGGAAGGTAACGCGTCCCCAGGGTGATGAGCACGAACCCGCCCGTGTACTGGACGGCCCCGAGAAACAGGCAGAGCGCCAGATCGTGGCGAGAGAGGACGAGGGTGTCCGACATCACGAAGCCGAGCGCCGCCCCGACGAGACCGCCGAGGCAGATGGCCGGGATCATGTCGCGGTTGCCGGCGTGGCGCAGCGTCACCAGCATGATCGCGAAGCTGACGGGGGTGCCCAGCGCGACGATGTTGCCGAGCAGCCGCCCGCTCTGAATCCCGTTGACGATCATGAGCGAAATGCCGGCGAGCGCGATCGTCATCATTACCCAGGTGAGCGCCCGCACCCGCTCGCGCAGCACGATCCAGCCGAGGACCGCGGCGAGGAACGGAGCGGAGCTGATGATGAAGAGCGCATTCGCGACCGTGGTCAGCAGCAGCGAGAACACGTAGCACGCGGACCCGAGACCGAGACTCAGGGCCACGACGAGGCCGGGCCGTCCGGTCGCGGCGAACGCGCGGACGACGCGAGCGCGGTAGCGGACCGCGAGATACAGGGTCACTACCACGAAGAACGTCAGCGAGCGGTAGAACAGGATCTGCCAGCCGCTCGCGGACTCGATGTGGTGCAGGGTGATGCCCGCGAGGCTGAGCAATCCCCCGGCGGCGAGCACCAGGGCCACGCCAATCGCATGGCGCCGATGCCCGCTGCGCGCCGTCGAAGCGCGCGTGTCGCTGGATGGGGTCACCTGTGTCGCCGGTCCGTGCCCAGGCCGCCTCGCCGGATCGGGCGGCATCGGGCAGGGCTCTCCGGAAGTCGGGTCGAACGGTTCATCAGGCGCTGGCGTGCTGTCGGATGGCGCCGCGCCAATCGGGCGGCTCTCCGGAAGTCGTGACGAACGGTTCATCAGGCCCTCGGTCCGGGCCTTCGATGCCCGAAGACCGCCCGTCACCGTGCGATCTTCCGGTCGGGCGGCCAATGACCGCGTCTTTTGAAGGGTCCTGCGGCATCAGGCGCCCGGATTGACGACGGCATCGTAGCGCTCGCCCGCGAGGGAGACGCAGAGGTCGATGTCGTCGGCCAGCAGGTACCGCGCCTCGACGAGCCGTTGCGCCGCGGCCCGCACCTCGGCGAGACAGGCATCGCGGCTCGCGTATCGCTCGGCGATGGAGGGGCGGGGATCGGATGCGGCTTCGCGGGCGGCGGCGGTGCGGGCGAGCGGGACCGTCGAGCCGAGGTATTCGAGGATCTGGCCGTCCCCGCCGGTATCGGCATGGCGCGGATTGAAGCCGGTGTGGGTGGCGACCGGGACCGCCACGTCCGGCATTCGGAGCCCGCCCACTTCGTTGCCGAACGCATCCACGGCCGAGACGCACGCCGGGTATGGCGCGCCGGTGAACCTGGCGGGAAGGTCGGGGACTCCGTCCTCGGCGTGCTCGCCGAGAGCCATCGGCGCGAGCGACGGGAGCCGGTCGGCTCGCGGCGGCGCGAGGCCCGGAATCCGGGCGAGTGCGCTCAGCACCTCGTCGCGTGATGCCGCGGTGGCATCCCTCGCGCGCGGGAACACGCTCGCGGGAGGCTCGATGCCGTCCGCCACCCAGGCCCGCAGGTTCTCGAGCGCGGCGCGGAACAGTGGGCGGTAGTCGACGACGTTCAGGCGGTTTCCGCCGTGGCTCCCGAACATGCTGCGCCCGGTGAGCGGCAGGACGCCGGGGCCGTGCTGCGTGCTCGCGAAGAGGTAGCGCCGGACCTCGGCGGGGGGCTCGACATCGGCGCCGGACTCGAGGTCGCGGTGCGTGAGCCCGGCGTCGCCGCGCCAGTACTCCGACGAGGTGTCGGTGTAGAAGATCTTCGGAACGCAGCCGGCCGCGCGCTGGCGGTCGAGCAGCCCCGCCCGGCGCCCGGAGCGGGGATCGGTCTGCGGCTCGTCGGCGAACGGGAAGCGGTGTCCGAGGCTCGGTGTCGGCTGCACCGAGGGCTGGCCGTAGCGGTGGTTGAACTCGCCCCGCCGTCCGCCCGCGACGTGGACGTGCACTGCGTCGAACACTCGACGGCCGTCCTCGTCGCGGTTGAGTCCGGCGTGAAGGAAGGTCCGCAGGAAGCGCCCGCACTGGGAAACGCCCTGCGCGATCACGTGGTCGACGCGGCCTCCGGTCGGCGCGTCCCCGCCGCCGCGCGCCCAGGCCGCGAAGTCGCGCACCGCCAGCAGTCCGGCCCCGACCACCGGGCATTCGGCCGGAGTGTGGACGAGGTCGTAGATGCGGCCGGGCTCGAAGCCGCCGGCGAGCCAGACGCTGCCGGCGTCCGGAATCGTCGAACCTCCGTCCTCGCCGCCGCGGCGGGCGAATGCCCACCGGTCGCGCGGTATGCGCACCGGGGCATCGAACAGGTGCTCGCGCACCCACAGCACCGCGTCGGGGTCGTCGGGGTCGTGCGTCGGGATCGGTGCGTGGTTGCCGACCGGGCCGACGTGCTGATCGGTCAGCGCAAAGGCGTCGGCGGCCCGGTCGGGCTGGATGCGGAGCTGCATCCGGCCCGCGGGAGCGCGATTCGCGCGGGGCACCGCGGGAGCGCGAAGTCCCAGGCGCACCGACGGGTGCGGGACGTCCCACTGCCATCCGCACCACGCGATGCACCAGCCGCGTTCGAGCAGGAAGCCGTCCCCGGGGGTGATCTCGTCGGTGGGCATGAGGTCGAACGGCGCCATGTTGAACGAGCGCATCGCGATCCGGTTGCCGCGGTTCGGCACATCGAGGAGCAGCGCCCGGTTGGCGCGAGCGGGGTCGACCGGGACGAGAAAGGTGGCATCGCCGCTGAAGCGCACCTTCCCGTCCGGGGCGCGCTCCGCGCGGTCGAGGTCGACGATGCCCGCGTTGGCCGGATGCGCCGGGTCCACGGCGTAGTGCGCGACGGCGTCGACCCGCTCGTACGGCCCGGTCTCTCCGAACGCCCTGCCCTCCTCGAACGGCTCCCGCCGCACGACCTCCAGATGTGTCAATGCCACAGCGATCCTCCCTCGACCGTACGCGCCGGCTCACGCGCCGGCCGGATACGCGGGCTCAACCCGCGGTGCGCCCTCGAGGCCCGTGCGTGGTCCGGAGACACCGGCACTCCAGCGATTCCCGCCAACGCCCGGAGAGTGCCGTACCGTGGGGGGATTCTGACGCAATTTCGACCCTCGGGACGCTGGGCCGAGGGGAGTTCAGGGGCCTGTTCCCGCCGGGCGGGAATGGCTGCCGGCACTCGAAACTGATTGACGCATTTTGATGCGCGAGCATACCTTTGCGGCAGCGAAGACCACCACGGGAGCGGCAGCGATTCCCGCCAACGTCCGGAGAGGTCGTACCGTGGGGGATGCCGGCGCGATTTCGACCCTCGGGACGCCGGGTCGAGGGGATGTCAGGGGCCTGTTCCCGCCAACGTCCGGAGAGGCCGTGCCGTGGTGGGATGCCGGCGCGGTCCCGACCCTCGAGGCGCCGGGTCGAGGGGATTTCAGGCGCATGTTTCCGCCTGGCGGGAACTGCTGCGGGAGAGGTGCGATGACGACGCAAGCCGTGCGGTTGACCCTGTTTCGCTGGGCGGGCCGGTGGGGGCCGTTCAAGGTCAGCATTCCCTGCGGTGAGTGCTCACTCACGGCGGATGTCATCAACGATACCCTCGCCAACGAGCTCGACGGCATTCCGGTCGAGGTCGACATCCGGGAATGGCTGACGGAGTGGTGGAAGCCGCTCCCGAAGGGCGGATGGCACGCACCGATCGTGATGGTCGAAGGCAAGGTCGTGAGCCAGGGCCACGCGCTGAACCGCGGCGTCCTCACCGAGGCGATCATCGCCGCGCACGTGAGCCGCGCCGGCGTGTCCGGCAACCACCTCTACGGAAAGGTGACCTGCCCGCACTGCGCGCGGGCGAAGGGGTACTTCGCCGAAGCCGGCATCGACTACGCGTATCACGACGTGGTCAGGGACCCGCGCGCGCTCTACGAGATGATCGGCCGGGTCAAGCCCATCGTCGGGCCCAAGACTCCGATCACCGTTCCCCAGATCTGGATCGACGGAAAGTACATGGGCGGCGCCGACCAGCTCGGCGAATACCTGGGCCTGAGCGTGGAGCCGAACCGCGAGCGCGGCCAGAACTCCATGACCGACAGGCCGCACCTGGCGGGCTCGTGAACGTGCCGGCTCCGATGGGGCCGGATGCGATAGAGGCCCGGCCGACACCGCGCTCTCGCCTGGACCGGTCTTCACTCGGCTCGACATCGACGGGGACCGATTTCTCGCAGTGCTCGCTCTGGTCGACGATCGAGCCACACCAGGATAGCGAATCATGCGATTTGGCCGTGCACTCTGAAGCGGCAGCGTCGGCGGTTGCGGAGAGAGCGTGTGTTCAGTTCACCGACTGGACTGGCGACCGATCGATTTCCACGATGGGTACGAACGCCGGCGCCCGGACCTTGCCGTTTCAGAGCTGGCGACGATTCAAGGAGGCATTTGCCCCCGAGCTTGTGGAGCGGGCGCTCAGCGAATCCACAGGGGCGGTCCGCCATATTGCCGACCCCTTCGGGGGCTCGGGGACTACTGCGCTCGCTGCGCAGTTCTTCGGGGTCAAGCCCACGACCATCGAGGTCAATCCATTCCTGGCGGATCTCATCGAGGCCAAGATTGCCCCGATCGATTTCGATCTCGCGGTGGAAGCCTTCAGGCGAGTCGTGGAGTGCGTAGCCCGTGGGCGCGAGCCCAAACGGCCCGTCTTCCCTGGTGCATCCGCTACGTTCATCGAGCCTGGGCGAAACGGACGATACATCTTCTCGAGAGCGGTCGCGCGCCGTCTCCTTGCGTACCGCTCCGCGATCGATCTTGTGGGAGACGATGCATGCCGACGCCTGTTTCGCGTGGTTCTGGCGTCAACCGCCATTCCCGCGAGCAACGTTGTCGTCAGCGGCAAGGGGCGACGATATCGGCAACGCTGGCGCGAACGGGAGCGGATACCGGAGACCATCGACGAGTTGTTTCGCGACGGCGTTCTTCGCGCGCTTCACGACCTGCGCCGGTTTGCCGCGCGACGCTGCCTCGACTATCGCGTCCTGCGTGGTGACGCGCGCGCGCTGGCTGATGCAATTGGTCCGCACGATCTTGCCGTGTTCTCTCCGCCCTACCCGAACTCGTCCGATTACACCGACGTCTACAACGTCGAGCTTTGGGCGATGGGCTATTTGCGTAGCCGCAAGGAGAACACGCGGCTGCGTCATGCGACGCTGCGCAGCCACGTGCAGCTTTTGCGAAACTTCGGTGGTGGTAGTGTGCGCAGCGCCACGCTGACCGCCACGATCGACGCCCTGCGGAAAGTCCGGAATCAATTGTGGAATCCCCACATCCCCGAGATGATTGCTGGCTATGTGGGAGACTTGGCGATCGTTCTGGGCCGACTTTCGAACGGACTACGGCTTCGAGGCCGCGTGTACATGGTCGTTGGCGACAGCCGTTACGCGGGGATTGACGTTCCTGTCGCGAAGATTCTCGCAGAGACTGCGCAGCCCCTGGGCTACGATGTTCGCGCCCTCGATCCGTGCCGTTCCATGCGCTCCTCGCCCCAGCAGGGAGGGCAGCATGAACTGGGCGAAGCGCTCGTCGTGCTGGAGAAGCATCAGCCGCCTGTGTAGACGGCGTTCTGGGCGTCTTTGGCGGTACCGAAGATCGGCCACACGTGAATTCCCGGGTGTGGCGTACATTGGTTCCTCACAGCCTCGACCTTCTCCCGTTTCGTCAGATCCTCGGTCTTGTCCTTGCGAAGATCGT
The DNA here is from genome assembly GCA_965202735.1 of Gammaproteobacteria bacterium. Taxonomy (GTDB): domain Bacteria; phylum Pseudomonadota; class Gammaproteobacteria; order HK1; family HK1; genus HK1. The sequence continues at coordinate 2,520,551 of OZ241844.1, read as the reverse complement.
ATATCTCAAGCAACGCTTCCTTGGCGGAACAGTCCTCTCGGTACGCCGCGACCTGTTTCACTCCCTCGACGATGGCATTGACGTTGTCCGCGTCCTTGACCGGTGACGGATCGGAATCTACCGCCGCGTTCCTGAATGACTTGATGACCTTCAGCTCCATCACGATCCAGATTGCGAATTGTCCATTCGGAGCCTTCTTCAACAGTCGCAAATCGATGCGCCCGACAGTGGTCTTCGCCTCGCTGTCTATCATCACAATGCCGTGAAACCATGAACCGAGAGCTATCTTCAGAGGGTAGTGGATGCTGCGTTCCGGGTGCGGCCCGGGGATGTACTGCTGCGCACGCTCCGGCTCCCAGACTCCCTTCGGGCAACACTCCGGTGTGATCAGTCCCCTCCGATGGAAGTACTTGAGGGCTTCATTCAATTCGGGCAACGTCGCGGATGGCTTCTGGTCGCGAATCGGGTCCGTCATCGCGCGATCTTTGATGCCAGATCGGCGTGTGACCATCAGCTTTGACTTTCGATATACCATCACGATGGGATATCCGCCCAGATCCTGGTCGTCAAGCCATTCCAGTATCGCGGCTGGATCGGTCGGCATCGGCATGGACCGACCGCGCGAGGCATCGCCATTGGCGAAGTACAGGCGTCCGAGCATAGGGTCGTCTTTCGCCAGAAGATCGACAAACGGATGTGTCTGGTGCCTTTCTCCGACCTGCCGTGGGTGCGGGACCATGACGAATACGGCGACATCCGCATCGTCTTCATTGGGCCATGCGTTCCAGGCACGTTTCTCCACAATGGTGCGAACCGCCTGTGAGAAGCGGTCAGCCGCCTCGGCGCGAATGTTCGGCAGCTCCGTGAAGAGACCGGCAGCCGCAGCGAGCTGCTGCTCGTCGACCCCGGAAGCGCTGTCAGACCCTTCAGCCGGCATGCATTGCCCGTCCAAGGTAGGCCGCGTACAGGTACAACTTCTCTCCCGGCATCATGCGAGAATGTTCCGGCAGGAACGAGTGAAATCGATCGGCCGCCACCCAGCTCGGATTCGCCGCTCTTCGATCCTCTGCCCACTCGGCAAAGTCCACGACGTTGTGGAACCCCGCCGCCATCCGGTACGTCACGTCGACCCCGGCGGCCGACTCGATTTCGTCGTCGGGCAAGGTTGCAAGGGCGCCTGCGAGTTCCACGAGGAACCCGTGGAGCTTGCGATCCTCGGGGTCGATGCAGTCTCTCCGTGCACGAGCGCCGAGCGCACTCAGGATTCCCTCCAGGTGTGCCGAACTGAAGTTCAACCCGTAGGAGCCGGTGATGCGCGCGCCCCCATCGGCGGTGGAGCCATATTGGAGGTTGCTCACCTGGACCAGGCCCAGAACCACGAGGCTGTCGAGCTCTGACTGCAGGTCAGGGTAGTGCGGTCCGCCCTCGGACTTGTAGACCTTGCCATCGAACGGGGTGAGATCCCACACGGGACTGAGCACGTCGGCCAAGTATGCGAATGCATGGAGCTGTGCCGATGCCAGAGGTGCGATGTCGACCCGTTCGGCAGCGTCGAGCAGCAACAGCACGCGACATCGCTGCTTGAGCCTGGTCAGATGTCGGTCGCTCAGCACCGTTGCTTCGACCGGCACACTCATGGACTCGCTCCGGATACGGCCTCATGGAGCAACGCGTCGTAGCGTGCTCGATCTTCGACCAGGGCACGATTCGGCGCGGCGACCTGCAAGAGGTTCAACACGCGATCCATGCGCGATTCCGCTCGTTGTCCGGGTACCGAGTCGTCGAACAGGGCCTTGATGATCCCGGCATTGGTCAGATTGCTTGTCACGACGAGACGGTTGTAGCCCTTTTCGGCGAATGCGGCGAGTGCCTGGCCGACCCGTTCCATCGCCACGCCGTCGAGGCTTGCTTCTGGAGTCTCCATTACGAACGTACATGAGCCCGAGAACACCTCGACAAGGGCCAGACGAAACGCCAGGTCGATGAGCTCTCGCTGCGATTCCGAGACATCGTTCGGATTGTTTCGCCGAAGGAAGCCGGGGCGGTCCGCCGCCGTCATCTCCGCCACATACACCGGGACTTGGATTTGATCGTCAACCTGTCCCGGTGCCTGCATATACCGGGGATTGGCGCTGGCTTGCACGAGCCGTACATTCTCCACCAGGAGCTGTTCGATCAGTCGGGCGAAGGTCTCGGTCAGTGCACTCGACTGTTGGGTCATGGCCTCCCTTCTGTCGGTCAACAGAGAGCGGAGATCCCGCAGGTGGGTGGCTCGCAGCTCCTCCTGCTCTCGGAACTCGTTTCGCAGCGTGTCGAGTACCCTCTCGTATTCTCGGCTGGTTGTCGTGTCAGGCAGTTGGGTCCGCAGCCGCCTCCCCCGTGTCGTACGTTCCTGGATCGACGCGCGGGTCTCCTCCAACTGCCGAATCGTCTTGTTGTATGCAGTCATCGAATCACGCAGTTGCTGGAATGTCTTTTCTTCTTCTTGCTTTGCTCGTTCCGCTCGTTCCTGTTCCCGTTGGCGCTTGGCGTGATCGAACTCGTGCGGTCCGACGACGTTGTCCTGTACTTCGGGTTCGGCCCCGCAGACCGGACAGCAGCCTCGCTTGATCTGATCTTCGAGCTCCGCCCGTTTGTCGGTCGCGGACGCGTTGCATACCAAGCAACGCCCATCCGACATGATTCGTGAAATCACAAGGCGTGTCGTGTCTTCCATGTTCGGAAAACGTCGGAGGAGAGCGGAGTACTTCAGGCGCTCGATCGCACCGGCGGCTTCCTCACGCTCAATCTTGGCGCGCTCGTGGGCCAGCCTCGCGTCCCTGCGGCTCTCATCGAGCTCTCCGAGGCGCTCCTGAAGGCGTCTCTGTTCCTCAAGCTCTGCGTCCAGTAGCTTCTGCTCCGCTTCGAGCTGCGCGAGAACGCCCTGTGCCCCCGCTTCACGCTGCAAGGTTTTGTTCCGTTGTTTCTCGATTGCGGTCATGCGGGCATGGATGTTGCGAGCTTGGCTGTCCGCGCTTTGCAGATCCCGCTCCAGAGCGGCTACGCGTGAGGCGTCCCCTTTCTCAAGACACAGAGCCCGAAGGAGTTGGCGCTGTGCGTTCGGATCCCACAGCGCACCTGGTCGGTTTTCGTGAAAGAGGATGACGTGGTGCAGGACGAGCAGCACATCAACGAAGCTGCCGAGTCCGATCAGTCCGGTCAGCCTGGCTCGAAATTCGACCTCCCGATGTTCTGCCGTCGACGCCAGTTCGACCGGCTCCCCGTTGATTGTCAGTCCTTCCAGAAACAGGTCGTTCAGTCGTCGTGAAATGGTGAGAGACGTGTCCCCGATGTCGGTTGAAAGAGCCACCTTCGCGTGTTGCGCACCGTCAGCGACTCGCTGTTGAAAGAACCTGATGTGTTGGGGGTTCAGGCGCACCGGATCTTTCCGAAGGACAACTTCCAACGATTGCGATACCCCTTCGCCAGTAAGGTCGTAGGGCCCTGTGAGTGATCGCAGGATCATCGTGAGCAGGGTCGTCTTGCCGAGCCCGTTGATGCCCGCGATCAGGCTCAGCCCCCTTTGGAACGACCAAGTGATCCCGGTCCCACGGGGATCTCCTGGGAAGAGGCCGTAGTCGCTGACTCTCAGCTCGGTCAGGATCGGCAACCGGATCATCTATGTGTTCTCCACGACATCGCCCCTATGCCGGCTCAGTCATGGTCCGGCGACAGGGGCGCCCTCGGGGGTGGAGTGACGGAGAGCCTGCCCTCCCGCGCCCTTCGGCCTTGCTCCCGGGCGGTCTTTGCCGGCAGCACCACCGCTCGGCTTCTCGCCTGCAACCTTCTGCCCGGCCCGGCAGCCGCTCACCCGCGCGCGGCGGCCGCGCCTCCCATGCCGGCCGGCGCCACCTCGTGGACCCAGCCGAAGGGGTCGGGCCGGGTTCCGTACTGGATGCCCATCAGCTCGTCGAAGAGCCGCTCCGCGAACGGCCCGGTGCCGCCGTTCGCGACGTGGAGCGTCCGGCCCTTGTAATCGAGCGAGCCCACCGGGGAGATGACCGCCGCGGTGCCCGCTCCGAACACCTCCTCCAGGCGCCCGTCCGCGTGCGCGTCCAGCACCTCCTCGATGGTGATGGGCCGCTCCTCCACCGGCACGCCCCACTGCCCGAGCAGGCTGAGCACCGAATCCTTGGTGATGCCGGCGAGGATGGTCTCGCCCACCGGCGGGGTGACCACGGTGCCGCCGATCCTGAACAGGATGTTCATCGAGCCGACTTCCTCGACGTACCGGCGCTCGGCCGCGTCGAGCCACAGGACCTGCGTGAAGCCGCGGGCGAGGGCCTCCTTCTCCGCCTTGAGGCTCGAGGCGTAGTTCGCCGCGGTCTTGGCCGACCCGAGCCCTCCCGGCCCGGCCCGCGAGTACCGGTCGGTCACCGTGATCCTCACCGGGTTGAAACCCTCGGGGTAATAGGCGCCGACCGGTCCGGTGATGATGAAGAAGAGGGCCTCGTGGGTGGACTTGAGCCCGATGTAGGGCTCGGTCGCCACCATGGTGGGCCGGATGTACAGGGAGGTCCCGTGGGAGCGGGGGATCCACTCGTGGTCGAGCTCGATCAGCGCCTCGATCGCCGCGATGAAGATGGCGGGGTCGACCTCCGGCAGATCGAGCCGGACGGCGGAGCGGTTGAAGCGCGCCGCGTTGTCCGCCGCCCGGAACAGGTTCACCGTGCCCTTCCGGTTCCGGTACGCCTTCAGCCCTTCGAAGATCGTCTGCCCGTAGTGCAGCACCAGGGAGGCCGGCGACAGGTCCAGGTTGGCGAACGGCCTGACCGTCGGCTCGCCCCAGCCGCCGTCGGAAGTCCAGCGCATGGTGAACATGTGGTCGCTGTAGATCTTCCCGAAGCCGAGCGAGCTCTCGTCCGCCGGCTTCGGTCGCCGTTGCTCCGGCGATACCGTTTCAATCCGGAAATCCATCGTGTCTCGAAGCCCCCGCCTCGACAGTGCGCCGCGATCGGCCGCCGGCCGCAGCCGGTGCGGCGAAGGGCGCAATCTAGGAAGCCGCCCGCAGCAAAGTCAAGGTCCGGTCACGGGCGGGCAGCCATTCTCGCCAACGGCCTGAAACACCATCTGCGGGTGCGACGGCCGGACACTGGCAAGGACGCCCATCAGGGCGCGACGAGGGCCAGCGCGTCGTCGAAGCCGATCGGCGCGGGCTCGGAGAGCACCTCGACGTCCGGATGGGCGCGGGCCTCGTCGAGCAGCGCCTCCGACGCCCACATCTCGTCGAGCACGGACGTGTTGCGGATCCACGCGAGCCGCAGCGACGCCGGGTCCGCCCCGGCGCGGAAGTTGAGCAGCACCTGCAACGCCTGCAGCTCGTTCTCCACCAGCATCGGGACCTTGCAGATGGACAGGCGCTTGGCGGTGAACGCATTCATGTAGGTGGCGTTGAGGTCGACGTGCGGGAGCAGCGCGCGCGGCATGAGGTCGGCGTTGCCGAGCCCGACCGCGTTGCCGTGGGTCCCTTCGGTCAGCCCCCGCACGTAGATGGCCCCGATCCGCGGGCGGGTCATCCCCGCCTTCTTCCCGATGACGTTGGTGTCCATGCCGGAGCCGCTCACGTTCTTGCCGATCTCGTCGACGACGAGCCCGTCGAGCTCGTCGAAGGGCAGGCGCGGGAGCAGGGCATAGGCATGCTGGAGCAGTGCGCCCTCCGCCTCGATGAGCGCGTCGCAGCTCGCGACCGGCAGCCCCCGGACGACCGCCGTCTCCTTGAACGCGTTCTCCACCAGCGCGATGGCGCCGACGAGCCGCGGGCGGGCGGACTCGACGATGATGCGGGTCGCCTCCAGCACCAGCCGCCCCATGCCGAGACGCAGCGCCTGGTGGTGGATCTTCGAGGCGCCGGCCTGCTTGCCCATTCCGATGACGAGCATCTTGCAGATGCCGCTCTCCACCCGCTCGGTAAAGCCGGTGTGCGGCTTGACCCGGTTGACCACGAGCACGCCGTCCGCCTCGTGGCAGCACCGGTCCTGGTACACCGGGAAGCCGCTCCCCGTGGTCCCGATCCGCACCACCTCCATGCTCGACTCGATGCGGCACCCGACGCTCGCCTCGGTGATGCCGTTGGTGTCGTCGAGGACGCGGACCTGTCCCTCGGGGGTCGCGCCGCCGTGGCTGCCCATGGCCGGCGCGACGAAGGGGTCCGCTCCGGCCTCGCGGAGCGCACTCACGCAAGTGCGCACCACGAGCGCGAGATTGGCGATGCCGCGGCTCGAGCCGGTCACCGCGATGCGCTGGCCGGCCTCGACGCCGGCGAGAATGGGCGCCATCTCGCGGCGCACCGCGGCCGCAACGTCCGGCTCGGCCGGACGGGGGAAATACTGGCGGAGCCTGAAGACGGCGGGAGCGTCGTCCCGGCCGACCCCGGCCTGGGAGTCGTCGAGCAGGAATCGGGTGGCGTTCTGCATGGCGTCGTTCCGCTGTCCGCAAAGGTCGCGTGGTCTATTGTTCGCCACGGCGCCCGCACGGTTCAATGCGGGCTGCGCTGCGACCGACCTTTCCGGCAAGTACGCCGGCGGAGGCGAGAACCGGGGCCGGCTGCACACCAACAGGATGTACACGGCCCGTTACGGGGACGAGTGGATGCACGACGTCGCAGCGAGGTTCGCGGCGTTCTGCAGGAGCCGCGGCATGCACCCGGTCAGCGCCGCCGTCGCCTGGGTCGGCACGCACCCGGCGGTCACCGCGCCGATCATCGGGGGGCGCAGCGTCGAGCAGCTCCGCGCCTCCCTCGACTCGATGTCGATCGACATGACCCCGGAGCTGAGGGCGGAGATCTCGGCGCTTTCGCGCACCCCGCCGCCTGCCACCGATCGTTCGGAGGAGATGGGAGGATCCTCCACCAGGGCAAGATCACTAAAATTTCTCTGAAATCAACTAATTTTTTGATCTAATTCTGCACAGGCCAATGAGAGGAACATGACCGCCGATGGACCACCCTGCAAAGAGTGAATGGATCAGGCGATGTTCTACCGCCTTGGCGAGATTTGCGGGCTGGTAGCCCAGACTATGCGGCCGTGGCGGAGAAAGAAGTGGCTTCGACAGCCGGTTTTGCCCCAGATGGATGGGTGCAAGGTGACCGACCCGCTGAAGTGACGGCGGATCTTCCAGCTCGGAGTGTCACCCGCCATCAGGCTCAGTCGTATGCTCCTGCCGCAGCCACAGGGACAGCGCAATGCCGCTGACCATGGGATCGCCTGATCCCCCACCAGATAGACACGGCGGGGTTCCAGCGCGTCGGGCACTTCATCAACGGCTTCGGTGGCGTAACCGGGACGCAGGCCCGACCGTTCGACCAGGCTCCACCAGAGACGGACGATCCACCTCATGCCGCGTCCCGCCGGAGGCTGAGCTCGGGCCAGTCAAGCAATGGTTCGACGTCTCCCCGGCCGACGTGTCGGGCGAGCATGGGACAAGGTTCGCCGTCCCGCTCGTGCTCGTAGATCCCGTGGCTCACGCTCAGGCGATGAACGGCATAGTCCGCGTTGGAGTCGAGGCGGTAGGGATGCAGCCGCGCGAGGAATTCGTTGACTGCGAGGCTCGCCACGAGGGAATTCAACTGAACCACTGCGGGCCGGTCTTCCTGCACACCGCGGATGTAGCCGTCTTCGAGCTGTGTGCGGTAGGCCGGCGGGTCGGTGCGCAGGAGCCCGGCCGCGCGCACCTGCTCCATCGTGTAGACATGCCGGCTGAGAAGGCTTGAACCGCCTGGCTGCAGGTAGTGAACGGTACCGCAGACCTGGTCGACACCCCCCTTTCCGTCAGCCTCGAGCTTCACGCCGAGGTCGAAATAGGGAATGAGGTAAAAGGTGGCCAGCTTGTTGAGAAGATGCCGGCCGTCGATCGAGTCCATGCAGCCGAACACCACATCGCAGGCGGCGACCGCCCTGACGGTGTCCGGATCGAACAGGCTTCGCGGGTGGGCTTCCACGACCGTCCCGAGACCCATTGCGGCGATGGCGCGGGCCGCCACGTCGACTTTGAGGCGATTTCTTCGAGCGTCATCCATCGTGGCGTTCAGGATCCGGTTGAGGTTCTTGTCCTCGACGCGGTCCGGGTCCACCAGAACCAGCGTGCCGACGCAGTTCCGGGCGAGCTGTTCGATGAGGGGGCTGCCGGTACCCGAACAGCCGACGACGCCGACGCGCAGCCCGCGGAGACGGTCGAAGGTTCTGGAGCCGAAGGTCTGCGCCACACGGCGTCCGAATTCGGGAACAGTCGAGGCGGCGGGCGCGGCCGGCCAGAACGCGAGATCGTCGCCGACGACATTGACCGACGCCAGTGGGTGGAACCGGCCGCTCTCGTCGACCAGCCTGCCGATCATGCGCCCGTCGCGGAACATGACGGCACTGGCGTGCGGGCCATCCTCCGTCCAGGCGTGAACGGACGGGAAGAGTGCGCGGTCGGCGCGGTCGTCGGTGGCGGAGAAGGGAGACGGATATCCGTGACCGTGGATTTTCAGGACCGCCAGCCCGCGCCGACGTGCTTCCTCCAGGAGCGGCGGGAGCATGTCGGTTCGCCAGGTGACGCGGTCGGGCTTTCTCTCCGAGCAGACACCGTACGGAACCGGAGCCACACGGTGGACGAGCAGGCGGTGCAGACCAGTCCCGCGACGATGGCCGCACAGGGCGATGGCGACGGCCTCGCAGCCGTCGGCGGGAAAGAGATGCGCCGCCAATTCGGCGTGCTGGCGCCGGGTCAGCGAGAGCGTAGCGGTTCGCACGATCTCACCCGTGTTTCAGCTCGCGCAGGAACCAGTGCTCGACCAGGCCGAAATGGGTGGCGAGGTTGTCGACGCCGGGACGCCAGGGGTTCGCGGGCGTGCGGTGCCGGCTCCAGCGCTGCCACTCCTTGCCGTCGAACGCCTCCGTGCATGTGGCCGGAATCGGTCGCCCGTCGGCACGCTCAAGCGCCGGGTGGACGTAGACCATGTCGATCTGCGTGTCCGGGTAGCCGGGTTCGATGCGGACGTTGACGTCAACCTGACACTGGCGGTAGCCGGCCGGTATTCGGAAATCGTACAGAACCACGCGCAGGACTCCGCCTTCGGAGACCAGCTCGAACCTGCCTCGGGTGTTGTCGAGCCACTCCAGATCTTCTTGCGGGAGAGCGAAATCGCGGCGCTCGTCGAAACCCTCTGTCTGGTCGAGGGGGAGGGTGACGAATCTCCGGACGCCGACCTCGGGTTTCCCCAGTTCGATCTTCTGGTCCAGCTCGATACGCCGGGGCTGCCCGCCCTTCACCTTGAGGTAGATGGCATAGCCCTCGACCGGCTTCTTGCCGGCGAGATCGAGGAGCTCGCGACCCGTCATCCGGGATACGGGCGAATCGAAGACGTCCTTGTCGATCCGGACCTTGTACTCTTGGCTGGCGTGGGTCATCTCGGATGGCTCCTCCCTTCAGTTGGCAATATTGAATCGTGCCCCCTTATGCTGGCGAATATGGGTTTCTCGGACACGCGGGGAGCTGCACGAGAATATTTCCTGGGTGATGTCCGAAGACCGGGTAGTCGTGAGCATGTATCGGTGATGACAACTGGCAAGGGGGTGAAATGACCCTGGCGCTTCGAGACGTGGCAACCCTGGAGGAGAGCGCGGCGGCTTTGCGGCGACTCTCCGATGGAGAGCTGCGGCGGCTGGAGCAACTGGCGCGGCTCCGCGCCATCGGACTGCACGCGGTGGATTGGCGCGATCTGCTGCACGAAGCGATCGCCAGACTGCTCGACGGTTCCCGGCGGTGGCCGCTGGATGTGTCCCTGGTCGTGTTTCTACGCGAGACGATGCGGAGCATCGCGAGCGACCACTGGCGTCGACTGGAGGAATCGGTGGTCATGGCCGAGGCGGAGCTCGGCGTGCATGAGGAGACGGGCGAAGGGGCGTTGGACAACGCCACGGACCCGGTGGCCTCGCCGGAGCGTCGGACCTCGGCGGCCGAGACGCTGATCCGTATCGAAGAGGCGTTCAAGGGCGACGAGGACGCACTGAAGGTGATGACCGGTATGGCCGCCGGAAAGACGCCACGGGAAATCCGGGAGGAGGTCGGTATGAACGAAAAGCGGTATGCGAGCACGCAGCGGCGGATTCGGCGTCGCCTGGCCCGAGAGTTTCCAGACAGGAAGCGTTGACATGAACGACGGCAGGACCCCGAGGGAGCGACTCGACGCGCTGCTTACGGCGCTCGAAGATGAGGTCCTTCGTCTGGACCAGAGCGAACGGCAACTGGCGGATGAAAGCGTTGGCACCGAAGACATCGGAGCGATGCGAGCCCGCATGGAGTCGATGATCCATGCGCGAACGGGTGACCTTGGGAGGCGACCGTTGCCGGTGCGCGGTGCCGGCGATGGCGCCCCGGGAGCGAGGGCCAAGGCGGCGCGGGCGATGCGGTGGCCAGGCCGTTGGGCCGGGGCGATGCAGTGGCCAGGCCGTTGGGCCGGGGCGATGCAGGGCGAAGGCACGGGCGGTGCGGTATCCGAGGTCAGAATGGCGTTCTCGGGAGAACCATCGGAAGGGCCTGGGAAGGCCGCGCGCAAGGCGCCGCAGCGCGAGCGGGACGGATCGGACGGTGGCAAGCACAAGAATGGTCAGGAGGCGGAGTGAAGCTCGTACTGGACCATCTCCCTGGATTGCGACGACCGGGGTAAGGGATATTCAATGACATCGGAAGTGGTGGTGATGAACCGCATGGGGGTGGCACTCGCAGCCGACAGTGCCGTCACCCTCGATATGGGCGACAGCAGCAAGGTCCGCGACTCGGCCCTGAAGCTGTTCATGCTCTCGAAATACCATCCGGTCGGGGTCATGGTCTACAACAACGCCCAGCTTCTGGGTGTTCCGCTGGAGACAATCATCAAGCTTTTCCGGCGTCATCTGGGGAGGCGGGGATCCGACACGCTTCGCGAATACGGCGACGAGTTGATCAGCTTCCTCGACGGCAACAACACGCTGTTTCCCGATGCTGTGCAGACCAGATATTTCCTGAATGCGCTGGAGGCAGAGTTTCGGCGGATAGGCGAGCAGGTGAGAGAGGAAATTGTCGCAGAGGGGTTGTACGGAGAAGATGCAACCAACGCGGTCGAGAAAGTGATTACGGAGCGGTTGGATTTCTGGCAGCAGCAGAAGGACGCGAAGTATCTCGATGTGAGCGCCGAAGATGCCGTTGGGCGGCTCTCGGGAGAGGTCAGCAAGGTCGTCGGCCAAGCAGCCGCGAATTGGCCCCCGGGAAGTAGCGACGTCGTCGTCAACCTGTACCAAATCGCAAGGCACCTGATTGGCAAAGACCACTTCCCGCCGGACGTATTGTCCGGCCTTGTCATTGCGGGGTTCGGGGAGGCGGAGCACTTCCCGGTAGTCATGAAGGTCGAAATCGGTGGCGTCTATGGCGGTCGACTGAAGGTCCGCCCTCCTTCGTTGGTTCCGGTGACGGACGAAAGACCATCCGATGTCATGGCCTTCGCTTACACGGACATGGTGAACGCCTTTCTCGATGGTATTTCGCCGAAGGTGCTCTCTCACGTCGAGGATGCAGCGACATTCATCAGGGAGATGCCCCCGTTGGCCCTGGACGCCGTAGCCGACCTCTCGCGAGCGGAAAAGGTGACGGCGGCCGATACGATTCGTGAAGCGAGCCGGGAAAAGGCAGCGGAATTTTCGGAAAAGGTAGTGCAGGGAGCGAATGATCGGTATAACAAGATCGTACGCGCTGTCGGAACGTTGACGATCGGGGAGCTGGCCCAGGTGGCATCCACGCTGGTGGGTCTGAGTTCCTTCGAACAGCAGATGTCGCTGGAGCGGCAGACAGTCGGCGGGCCGGTGGATGTCGCCGTGATCTCGAAAGGCGACGGGTTTATCTGGATCGATCGCAAGCACTATTTCCGCCGGGATCTCAACGAGCACTTTTTTCGCAGATACTGCGACGACGCACCAGCGGCGGATGACGCCGTCGACGATGAGAAGGAGGAGGCGCAGAATGGCGAGTGAAAGGAGAAGGCTGTCCCGAGGCTCGGATACAGCGTATCGTGGCAGCGGCAGCGAGTGGTCGTCGGACACGCAGACGCAGGACCTTCTGGACCGGGCGCCGCAGTTCAACAAACTGGTGAAGGCAGCGAAGGGAGAAGCACCCGAGCCCACCCCTTCTCAACAAGAGTTTCTGAAAGATTTTGCCGGTCAGTTGACCGACGGGGTAGCTGAAGGTGACGATACATTGGCGCCGGCCGCGGCCCCGAAGCCTGCAAAGCCCATCGGACCGCGTGTCCGGCCCAAGAAGGGACGATGATGACCGGGGATGTGCACCTCGACGTAGGCGGCGGCCTCGTCCCGGCGGTAGCGCGCATCGTCCACCGCATCCGGGTCGAGGCCGAACGCCCGCATCGCCTCGCGCAGATGCACCCCGTCCTCGTCGACGGCATCGAGCATCGCCGGGTCCAGAGCGCCGGCGACCGCCCGGCTGCCGAACAGCGTCGCCTGGAACCGGACCCCTTCCTCGTCGCCGATGCAAACGTGATTTTCGGACAGATCGAGCCATCCGCCGAGACCGATGTTTTCATCGCAGTCGTCGAGCCGGACGGATGAATGCGTCGATTCGTCAGCCCGGCCGGTGGCGTGTGGCGGAAGCTCGCGAAGCTGTTTGACGGCCCGGCCGGCCGCGCTCGGCAACCGGGGCGTCAGGAAGCGCACGCCTCGAGGATCGCCTCCACCCCGATGCCGTGCTCGCGGTAGAGGTCCGGCAGCGACCCCGACTGGCCGAACCGGTCGACGCCGAGGGGCGCGACCCGGTGTCCCCGTACCGAGCCGAGCCAGCCGAGCGTGGCGGGATGCCCGTCGATGACGGTCACGATGCGGGCATCGCGCGCGAGCGGCGCAAGCAGCGCTTCGACATGGGACTCGACGCTGACGACGCCAGCGTCCCCGACCCCCCCAGCCCCTCCGGCACCCCCTGCGCTCCCCGCCCGCCGCACCCGTTCCTCTCTTCCCGTCCGCCGCACCCGCTGCGCCCATTCCTCCCCGCCCGTCCGCTGCACCCGCCGCGCCCATTCCTCCCCGCCCGTCCGCTGCACCCGCCGCGCCCGTTCCTTCCTCCCCGTCCGCTGCACCTGCTGCGCCCATTCCTCTCTTCCCGCCCGCCGCACCTGCTGCGCCCGTTCCTCCCTCCCCACCCGCTGCACCCGCTGCGCCCTCCGGGCTGCGCTCCAGCCGCGCCAGAGCCGGTCCGCGGAGGTCACGGCGAGCAGGCCAGCGCCGGGGTTCGACTCGACCGCCGCGGCGTGCGCCTCCATCGCCTCCGGCGCGACCGCACCGGTGCAGACGATGGCGAGCGACGCTCCCTCCGCCGGCGGCCGCATCCAGTAGCCGCCGGCGAGGATGTCGCGCTCCAGGGCGGAATCGATCTCCCGCTCCGGCTGATCGACCTTCCGGGTACTGAGCCGGAGGTACACCGATCCGCCAGCGCCGTCGGACAGCAGGCCGCCCGCGGAAGGCGCACTCCCGCCACTTGCGCTCCCATCCCTCCCGTCACCCCCACTCTCGCCCCTTGCGTTCCCGTCCCTCCCGTCACCCCCACTCCCGCCATTTGCGCTCCGGCCGCTCCCGTCGCCTCCGCCTCGCTCACCGCGCTGGCCATGAGACTGCACGTACCGGAACGCCCACCGGAGGATGACCAGCAGCTCGTCCGCGAAGGCCGGCTCGAGCGATGACAGGTGGTCCTTGCCCACCCCGATCAGGGGCGTGGTGGTCGACTGGTGCGCGCCGCCCTCCGGCGCCAGGGTGATGCCGGACGGGGTCGCGGCGAGGATGAAGCGGGCGTCCTGGTAGAGCGCGTAGCTGAACGCGTCGAGCCCGCGCTCGATGAACGGGTCGTAGACGGTCCCGATGGGGATGAGGCGCTCGCCGAACAGCGAGTGGGACAGGCCGGCGGCGGCGAGCGTCAGGAACAGGTTGTGCTCCGCGATCCCGAGCTCGACGTGCTGGCCCCTGGGCGAGACCACCCAGCGCTGGAACGAGCCGACCTGCTCCTTCGAGAACATGTCCTCCCGCGCCTTGCGGTGGAAGAGGCGGCGCCGGTTCACCCAGCCGCCGAGGCTGGTGGACACGGTCACGTCCGGCGAGGTGGTGACGATGCGGTCCGCGAGCGGCCCGCCGGCACGGGCGATGGCATCGAGCGCGCGGCCGAACGTCTCCTGGGTCGAGGTGGACGGGACGCGCCGCGGAGCGATCGTCTCCGCATCCGGCACCGGAATCGCCGCCGCCCGCGGGCGGCGCGACACCCACTGGTTGAACGGAACGCCCGCGAGGAACCGGCGGATGTCCGGCTCCGGGACGTCCAGCCCCGCGAACGGCTCCCACTCCTCTCCCGGCGCCACCCCGTGCGAGGCGCGCATCGCCTCCATCTCGTTCGGGCTCATCAGCCCCGAGTGGTTGTCCTTGTGGCCGGCGAAGGGCAGCCCGTAGCCCTTGATGGTGTAGGCGAGGAAGCAGGTCGGACGGTCGCCGGCGGCGCCCTCGAACGCCTCCAGCACGCTCTCCATGTCGTGTCCGCCGAGATTGGTCATCAGCGCGCCGAGCTCGCCGTCGTCGTACTCCGAGACCAGCGCCCGCACCCCCCGGCGCGCGCCGATGTCGTCGAGCAGGCGCTCGCGCCACGCCGCCCCGCCCTTGACCACCAGCGCCGAGTAGAGCGAGTTCGGGCAGGCGTCGATCCACTGGCGGAGCGCCTCGCCGCCCGGCCGCGCGAACGCTTCGTGCAGCTTCCTCCCGTACTTGATGGTGACCACGTCCCACCCCATGCTCGCGAACAGGCGGTTGAACCGGCCGAAGAGCCGGTCGCTGATCACCGCATCGAGGCTCTGGCGGTTGTAGTCGACCACCCACCACAGATCGCGCACGTCGTGCTTCCAGCCTTCGAGGAGCGCCTCGTAGACGTTGCCCTCGTCGAGCTCCGCATCCCCGACCACCGCCACCATCCGCCCGCGCCGCCCTTCCGGCCGGAGCCACTCGTGCGCATCGAGGTAGTCCCGGACCAGCGCCGCGAACGTGGTCATCGCGACCCCGAGCCCGACCGACCCGGTGGAGATGTCCACGTCGTCGGTGTCCCTGGTGCGCGAGGGATAGGACTGCGCCCCGCCGAACGCCCGGAAGCGCTCGATCTTCTCCCGCGTCTGCCGGCCGAGCAGGTACTGGATGGCGTGGAACACCGGGCTCGCGTGCGGCTTGACCGCAACCCGGTCCGACGGACGGAGCACGTCCATGTAGAGCGCGGTCATCAGGGTCGCCACCGACGCCGAGCTCGCCTGGTGGCCTCCGACCTTCAGGCCGTCGACGTTCGCCCGGAGGTGGTTGGCGTGGTGAATCATCCAGGTCGAGAGCCAGAGGATGCGACGCTCCAGCGCCCGCAGCATCGTCAGGCGGTCGGGGCCCGCGATGCGCAACGGCATGTCGGGATCGACCGGCGCATGGACCGGCGCATCGCCCGGCGAATGGACCGGCGCATGGACCGGCGAATGGACCGGCGCATCGCCCGGCGAATGGACCGGCGAATGGCCCGACGCATCGACCAACGCATGGACCGGCGCATCGTCCGACGCATGGGCCGGCGCATGGATCGGCGGGTGGCTCATCGGCGTGCGCTCCAGCTTCTTCCTGCGAGTCAGTCTATTCCGGAGCCGGCGAAATGTGCTTTCAATTCAGCTCCCATGAGCGGAAAGTACGCAACATGATTTCGTCAACTGGCACTGGAGAGGCAGAACATGTCCAGAGTATCCTGGGATGCGATCGACCGACGGATCCTCGAGGTCATCCAGGAGGAGGCCCGCATCTCGAACGCGGAGCTCGCCGGCCGGGTGGGTCTCTCGCCGTCGCCGTGCTGGCGCCGGGTGCGCGCGCTGGAGGACGCCGAGGTCATCCGCCGTTACGTCACCCTGGTCGATGCCGAGGCCATCGGGCTGCCGATCAACGTCTTCGCGACGGTCACCCTGGAGAGGCAGGTCGAACGCGCGCTGGAGCGGTTCGAGAGCGCGGTCGCCGAGCGGCCCGAGGTGATGGAGTGCTACCTGATGACCGGTGAGTTCGACTACCTGCTCCGGGTCGTGGTGCCGAGCCTCGGCGCCTACGAGCGCTTCCTGATGGACCACCTCACCCGCATCGAGGGCATCGCGAGCATCAAGTCGAGCTTCGCGCTCAAGCAGGTGCGCTACAAGACGGCGCTGCCGCTCGCGCACATCCGGGACTGAGCGGGGAACCGGCCCGGGCTCGGGGGAAGGACCACGCTCTCCGCACCCACGGACCGCGCGTCCTGCCGCTTGCGCATGATGGCCGGCTGGAGCCACGCTCCCCGCACCCACGGACCGCGCGGCGCTGTTCTCGCGCCAGACTCCGTTCCGGTCCCACGCTCTCCGCACGCACGGAGCGCACCGGCTCGCCCGGCCCGCGAAGCCGAAGGCGGTCCCACGCTCCCCGCACCCACGGACCGCGCAAGGGTGTTCGGCGCTGATAGGATGCGCCGCTCCGCCGCCCGAACCGGATTCCCGATGCGATACGTCAGCACCCGCGGCCGCGCGCCGATCCTCGACTTCGAGGGCGTGCTCCTCGCGGGGCTCGCCTCGGACGGGGGGCTCTACGTCCCGGAGCGGTGGCCGACCCTCACCCGCGACGAGCTCGCCGAGCTTCGCGGCCGCGACTACGCCGGCGCGGCCCACACGATCATCTCCCGCTTCACCGGCGACAGCATCGACCCGCCGGCGCTCCGCTCGATCGTCGAGGCCGCGTATGCGGGATTCGGGCACGCCGCGGTGGCGCCGCTCGCGCAGCTCGGCCCGAACCACTGGCTGCTGGAGCTGTTCCACGGTCCGACGCTCGCGTTCAAGGACATCGCGCTCCAGGTGCTCGGGCGGCTCTACGACCACTTCCTCGAACGCCACTCCGCCCGCACCACGATCGTCGGCGCCACCTCCGGGGACACCGGCTCGGCCGCCATCGAGGCGATCAGGGGCCGCGAGCGGGCCACCATCTTCATCCTTCATCCGGCCGGGCGCGTCTCCGAGGTCCAGCGCCGGCAGATGACCACGGTCGACGCCGCCAACGTCCACAACATCGCGATCGAAGGCACGTTCGACGACTGCCAGGCGATGCTCAAGTCGATGTTCAACGACACCGCCTTTCGCAGCGAGCTCCGGCTGTCGGGGGTGAACTCGATCAACTGGGCGCGCATCGTTCCGCAGGTCGTGTACTACGTCACCTCCGCGCTGGCCCTGGGCGGCCCCGACGTCCCGGTGTCGTTCTCGGTGCCCTCGGGGAACTTCGGCGACGTGTTCGCGGGGTTCGTCGCGCAGCGGATGGGCCTCCCGGTGGACCGGCTGGTGGTCGCAAGCAACGAGAACGACATCCTCACCCGCGCGCTCACCACCGGCGACCACCGCCTCACCGAGGTCACTCCGACCTTGTCGCCGTCGATGGACATCCAGGTCTCCAGCAACTTCGAGCGGCTGCTGTTCGAGATGCACGACCGCGACGCCGGATACACCGCCGGACTGATGCGCCAGCTCGCCGAGCATCGCGCGTTCCGGATCGGAGAAGACGCCGCCGCAACGGTCCAGGCGCTGTTCCACGCGGGGCGCTGCACGGAATCGGAAACGCTGGAGACCATCGCCGCGGTGCACCGCGACACCGGGATGGTCATCGACCCGCACACCGCGGTCGGGGTGGCGGTGGCGCAGCGACTGCGCGGCGCACGCGGAACCCCGATGATCACGCTCGCGACGGCCCACCCCGCCAAGTTCCCCGAGGCGGTCGAGCGCGCCACCGGCATTCGCCCCCCCCTGCCCGACCGTCTCGCCGGCCTCCATCGGCGCAAGGAGCGCTGCGCGACCCTGCCGAACGACCTGCCGGCGGTGATGGCGCATATCCGCGAGCACACCGGAGTCCTGGCGGCCTGACCTGGGACGGCCTGACCGGAGACGGCCTCGGCCCGTGGCGGGCCGGCCGCCGCTCTCGCCCCCGCGCAGGCAGGCAAGCCTCGCGTCTGCGCACAGGCACTTCGTCCTGCGGAGCGGAGCGGCGAGCTGCCGGCGCCGATGGCCGCGGGCGAGCGGGTCAGAAGAGGTCGACCGCGATCGGACAGTGGTCGGAGGGCAGGCCGCGGCGCGGGTCCGCGTCGGCATCGGTCCAGACGACTTGTCGGAACGACCCTGCGTCCACCCGGGTCCAAGCGCGCGCGCCGAACACGAAGAAGTCGATCGGGTAGCGAAAATGACGTGAGGTGCCTCTCCAGCACGCCGGGCCACGGCCGGCCGACAGCCGGTGGAGCGCGAGTCCCGGAGGATCGCCATCGTCGATGGCCGCCCACAGGTGGTCGTGCTCCCCGTGCCGGTCCATTTCGCGGTTGAAGTCTCCCAGCACCGCGAACGGCGCGCCTTCGCGCCAGCGGTCGTCGATCCACGCCTCCAGCGGCCCGACCTGCCGGGCGAGCGTCCGACACGCTCGGCTGCGGGGATTTTCGAGACTCCTGCCGAAGCACTTCGACTTGAGGTGCACGTTGAGCAGGCGAAGCGTCCGTCCTTCGCGCGCGACCATGAGGTCGACACCCCAACGCAACTGGTAGCGGGAGCCGGAGCCGAGACCGAGCGCCTCGTAGTCGCGCTTCACCACGCGATCGAATCTTCCCCTGCGCACCGCGAACCCGTTGTAGATGTCGTCGTAGCGCGGGTCGTGGCGCCCCGAGAAATGGAGGTCGTAGTCGCGAGGGGGGAACACGCGGGCCGCGGCGCGCGGGCCGTTCACCTCCTGGAAGGCGATGACGTCCGCATCGAGAATGCGGACGTATCGGGCCAGGGTCCGGTAGTCCTCGTCGCCGCGGGCGGGCGCACCGCGCCACAGCGCCCCGCCGGTGCGCCAGTGCAGCCGGTTGAGGTTCCAGGTCGCGATCCGGACCCGCTCCCCGGGCGCAGGCGGGTCGATGGACGCCGGCCGGCGCCCCGCCGGCTCGCCTTCCCCGCCGGCGTCGACCGGCACGGCGCCGGATTCGGCCTCGATGCGGGCTCCACCTTCGTCCCCCGCTCCGGCTCCTTCCCCGTCCCCCGCTCCGGCTCCCTCCCCATCCCTCGCTCCGGCTCCACCCCCGTCCCTCGCCCCGGCTCCTTCCCCGTCCTCCGCTCCGGCTCCCTCCCCGTCCCTCGCCTCGGCTCCACCCCCGTCCCCCGCTCCGGCTCCACCTCCGTCCCTCGCTCCGGCTCCACCCCCGTCCTCCGCTCCGGCTCCACCCCCGTCGGCCTCGACCCCGCAGCCGGGTCGGCTCGCTCCGGTCCGATGGCAGTGACAGGCGCCGCTCGCCCGATGGCGGTGGCAGCCGTCCGCCGCCAGTCCGCCGGGGTGAGCCGACACTTGCGTCGGAACCGGCAGCGGCGCCAGCGCGAGGCACGCCAGGAGCAGAGCCGGAAGGCTCCGCCTGCCTCGCCAGGACCATTCAAAAGTCGCGGTCATTGGCCGCCCGACCGGAAGATCGCACGGTGACGGGCGGTCTTCCGGCATCGAAGGCCCGGACCGAGGGACCGATGAACCGTTCGTCACGACTTCTGGAGAGCCCTGCCTGCCTCGCAGGCTCGATTGAAAGCTCCGTCCCGGCCGGGGCGCGGTACTCATGACACGGTTCGGACGGCTGCCGCGGTGCCGGGCTCTCGCGGTTCCGGCGTGTCGTCACCGGCGGCCCGGCCACCGGCGGCCGGCGTCACTCCTTCGCCGCCCAGGCCTCCACCTCGATCAGCATGTCCGGGTGCGCGAGGCCGTCGATCACGAGCAGCGTCGAGGCCGGGAGCACGTCGCCGCCGAGCACCTCGGCGCGCGCCGCGCGGTACTCCTCGACGAACCGCGAGTCGGTGAGGTAGACCACGAGCTTCACCAGGTCCTCCTTCTGCATCCGGTGCGCGCGCAGGCACGCGAGGATGTTGCGGAACACCTGCTCGGCCTGCCGGCGCAGGCCGGTCCGGAGCTTGCCCTTCGCATCGATCCCCACCTGGCCGGACAGGACGAGCCAGGTGGCGTTCGGCGGCACCTTCACCGTATGCGAGTAGGCGCCGAGCGGCGGATGGACCTGCCTGGGGTTGCTGAACTCGTTCATCGCGTTTCCTCCGTGGTTGCGGCTCCCGCCACGAGGCGGCGCCGGGGGTCCCGGGCCGTTCGTGCGCGAATCCAGCCCTTCAGGCTTCTCCGGCCTGGTCGAGCACGGTGCGGACGGTCTCTCCGGACAGCCTGAAGTCGCTTCGCTCCAGCCGCTCGAAGAACGGCCGGATGCTGCCGGCAAGCCCTGCATGCCTGGCCGCGAGCAGTACACCGGCCAAGCCGGTCACGGCGAGATCATGCACTCGGGCATGAGACCTGCCGAGCGGATCGTCCATCAGCACGAGACACGCCCCCGGGTGGCTCCGTGCGAGAGCAAGCGTGCCGGATTCGCCGGCGCCGAGATCCACGTACTCCGGGTCGTCGGGATTGGGGGTCACGACAATCCATCCATCACGCATTGCGGCTTCAAGCTCCCGCGCACCCGGCAGAGCGCCGCCGGCAAGCACTTCATCGCGAACCGCCGCCGTCACGGTGACCTTGAGGAACAGCTCCCGAAGCAGACCGGACGCTCCGGCGGATGCGAGTCCGATCAGCGGGCCCGCGTCCGCGGCGACGAGCTGTTCCGCCATTTGCCGTGAAAGTACGCTCGGAAAGGGTGCCCGCGCTCCAGCAATCGCGGCGTTGCGACCCGCCCTTTCATGCGGCGGGGTGGTCAACCCGACCATGATCGTTTTGCAGGGTCAGTTTGCAGGAACATATCGTAGGTACAGTACGGATGCCGGCACAAGTTTCGGCAACAGTTTCGGCAACGGCTTCGGCACACATCACCGCGCCGGGACGCAGGGACGACGGACTCGTTCCGGTACGGCGGTCAGAATCGATGGGCGCGGCGCCTGGACGCCGAGCGCGCACGGCGGGTTAGACTTCCCCCAGGCCCGACCGGCTCCGCATTCGCAGGGAGAGCGCCCGGCGGGAAGAGCGCCCGGCCGTCCCGGGTGCGGCAGGGCCCCGGCCGCCAGCCACGCCTTCGCAGGGAGAGCGCCCCCGTGCAGGACCTCGCCGAACGATTCTCCGACGCCCGCCCGATCATCCTCGACGGAGCGGTCAGCACCGAGCTCCAGCGCCTCGGCGTCCCCATGAGCGCCGACACCTGGAGCGGCCTCGCCGCCATCACCCATCCGGACATCCTTCGCGACCTGCACGCGGAGTACCTGCGGGCCGGAGCCGAGGTCATCATCGCCAACACCTACGCCACCGCCCCCCAGCACGTCGCAGCGGCGGGATACGGCGGCCGGGCCCGCGAGATCAACCTGCGCTCGGCGGAGCTTGCGCTCGAAGCGCGCGAGGCGGCGGCGGACGGACCGGCATGGGTCGCGGGCTCGCTCTCGCTCATGGCGCCGGGATTCCGCGCGGCGGACCGGCAGGCTCCGCGGGAGCACGCCGACGGACTTCGCAGGCAGGCGGAGTGGCTCGCCGAGGCCGGCGTCGACCTCCTGGTGCTGGAGATGCTGCGCGACATCGAGTGGAGCACCGCGGCGGTGGACGCCGCGCTGTCGGTCGGACTGCCGGTCTGGTCCGGCTTCAGTTGCGTGGTGGACGAGGGCGGCGCGCTGACGACGCAGGGCACGGTCGGCGAGCCGATGCCGCTCGGGGACGTCCTCGGCGCGGTCACCGGCCGGGGCGAGTCGCTCGTCGCCATCATGCACTCCGAGATCGGCCACACCGGGCCCGGGATCGAGTGCGCCCGCCGGGTGTGCGAGGCGCCGCTCGGCGCGTGGCCCAACTGCGGGAGCATCGAGCCGCCGAACTGGCGGTTCGAGAATGTGGCGGCTCCGGAGGCGTTCGCGGACGTCGCGGCGCGATGGGTGGAGGACGGCGTGAAGGTGGTGGGCGGGTGCTGCGGACTCGGCCCGGACCACATCCGGGCGGTGGCGGAGCGTCTTCGGACCTGAGCCGGCGCCCCCTCGACGGACCGCGGGGATGGCTGCCCGCGGCCGTCGCGAATGGCAAGCGTCAGGCCACGACGTGCATCAGCACGGTGAAGATGGCGAGCGACGCGGCACAGGCGAATCCGACTCGGGTGGCTGCTTCGGCGAACATGGCTCCAGGCTCCTGTTTCAGGGCCGCTGTCTCGGGGCCGCTGCTTTCTCGGGGCCGCGGACTCGGGTTGTCCGCGGCCGTCGCGAATGGCAAGCGTCAGGCCACGACGTGCATCAGCACGGTGAAGATGGCGAGCGACGCGGCGTAGGCGAATCCGACTCGGGTGGCTGCTTCGGCGAACATGGCTCCAGGCTCCTGTTCCAAGGCCGCCGGAACATCCGGGGCCTTCATGGAGTGCAATGATCAGGGCGCCTGAAACATAAATCAATTGACAGTTTTCTATGAAACATATTAGTTTCGATTGATTGTTGTCCTTGCTTCGCTCCGTACCGTCATGAACCTCGCACAGCTTCGCGCCTTCGACGCCGTCGCCCGCACCGGCAGCATCACCGAGGCGGCGCGCCGCCTCCACGTCACCCAGCCGGCGGTGACGAGTCACGTCAAGACCCTCGAGCACACCTACGACGTCGCCCTCCTGCGCCGGCGGGGTCGAGGGGTCGAGCCCACCGAGCTCGGGCACTCGCTCGCCGCCGTCTCCCGGGAGCTGTTCGCGCTCGAGGACCGCGCGGTGGAGCTGCTCCGGGCCCATGAGCGCCTCACCCGCGGCACGCTGCGCATCGCCGCCGACGGGCCCTACGTCGCGGTGCCGCTGGTCGCGGAGTTCCGGCGCCGGTTTCCGGGGGTGCGGGTATCGGTGGAGATCGCGAGCACCGTGCGGGTGCAGGCGAGCCTCGAGGCCGAGCGATGCGACGTCTCGATCCAGGGGAGCCTCGTCGAGGGCGATGCGCTGCACGTCGTCGAGCTGACCGACTTCGAGATCATCGCCTTCGTGAACCGCGACCATCCGTGGGCGCGAGACCGCCGCCCGACGGTGCCGTTCGCGGAGGTCGACCGGCATCCGGTCATCGCCCGCGAGACGGGATCGACGATGCGCCTGCGCTTCGACGCCGCCTGCGCCGAGGCGGGCATCGAGCCCGAGTACTTCATCGAGACCACCAGCCGCGAGACGGTCAAGGAGGCGGTGGCGGCGGGGCTCGGCATCGGTCTCATCTCCGAGGCGGAGCTGCGGCCCGACCCGCGCCTGTGGCCGGTGCGCTTCACCGGCACCGACCTGCGCTACACCGAACGCGTGGTCAGCCTCCGGCGGCGCCGCACCCTCGCCGTGATCCGCGAGTTCCTGCGAATCGCGGAGGAAGCCAGAGAGAGAGCGCGCGAGCGCGCGGGGCCCGGATGAGCACCGGCGCCGGAGGCGCCCCCTACGAGTCGCCCGTCCCCGGCTCGCGCAACGCCACCGGCACCCCGTCCCGGCAGCACACCCGCGGAATGTCGGGACTCAGGTGGTTCATCAGGCTGTACACCATCCAGCCCGCCGCACGGGCCATCGCCCGCAGGGAGTTCTCGCCCTCGCGCGCGAACACCTCGACCACGTCGCCGGCCACGGCGTCGGTGCCGGTGAGGTCGAACAGGGCGTGGTTGAGGGCGATGGTGCCGACCCCCGGCATGATGCGGCCTCCGACCCGGTAGCGGGCCCGGTTCGCGAGCTCGCGGGGGAGCGCGTCGCGGAACCCGATGTGCAGGGTGCCGACCCGCATCGGGGCGGGCGCGGTGAAGGTGCCGAAGTAGGTGACGGAATCTCCCCTGGCCACCTCCTTGACGTACTCGATGCGCGCCTTCATGGAGAGCACCTGGCGGAGCTCCAGCCCGGACTCCAGGTCTCCGTCGAACGGATGGACTCCATAGAGGCACATCGCCGGGCGCACCATGTCGAGCCAGGCGTCGGGGTCGTGGAAGATGGCGTTGGTGCTGGCGATGCTGCGGAACGGGATCTCGACCCCGCGCCGCTCGACCTCCCCGCACACCGCCTCGAAGCGTTCCAGCATCTCGCGGTCGCGGTCCGGGTGCTGCATGAAGCTGGAGAACACGCCGGCGATCCGGACGTTCGGCATCCGCGCGATCCGCTCGATGAGGTCCGGCGCGAGGTCGTGGCGCACGCCGACCCGGCGCAGCCCCGTGTCGACCTTCACGAACACCTGCGCGATACGCCCCCGGCGGCGTCCCGCCGCATCGAGCCGGAGCGCCGCCTCCTCGGTGAACACCGCCATCGTCAGCCCCCGCTCGACGGCGCGGTCGCACTGCGCGTCGGTGAACAGCACGTCCATCACCAGCACTTCGCACTCGATCCCGGCGGCGCGCAGCCGTTCGGCCTCCAGGAGCTTCGCGACCATCACCCAGCGCACGCCTTCGCCGGCCAGATGCGCGGTGACGGGCACGAGTCCGTGACCGTAGGCGTCGTTCTTCACCACCGGCATCACCTCCACCTCCGCTCCGACCCGCTCCCGGATGCGGGCAAGGTTGAAGCTCAGGTGGTCGAGGTCGAGCTCGATCCAGGACGCATGCTGGTCGAGCCTGCGGCCGATCTCGGCGGCGCCCGGCTGGGCTCGAAACCAGGGATGGGAGTCGGGCATCAGGCATTGATCCGTCGGCAGCGTGCGAGCAGACTGAGCATATCGGTATCCGGACTCGCGGACGACGGGTGATGCTGCCGGGCAGCGATTCCCGCCGGCGCGAGAGAGGTCGGCGGATGGGCGGCACGAACCAGACGCATCCGACACCGGGCGTCACGCGCCATCCGCAAGGCGCCGCCGGCACCGGATGCCGGAGCACGCCGCACGCCGCCCATCGAAGGGCAGCCCCCGCCGCATCGAGCCCCGGACGCCGTCCACTCCGTGCGTTCGCGGCGCCGGCCGCCCTCCTGCTGGCGGCAATGCTCGCCGCGACCACGGCGGAAGCGGGCCTGTACCGCGTCACCTGCAAGGGCATCCACAAGCTGTCCTCGGATGCGAGCGGCGACTCCTGCGTCGAGAGCGGCATGCTGGACGACGCGCGGGGGCGGTTCCTGCCGAGCATCTCGGAGGCGGTTGCGGACCTCGGACGCGGCGTCCTCGCCGCCACCGCGGGCGGCGGCGCGATCCGCGGCGTCGGCTACGGCGGGCGCGAAGCGACGTCCGTCATCATCGAGCGGTTCCGGCTGGACGGGTCGTGGACCGGGGCGATGCCCGTCGAGATCACCATGAAGCTCCGCTACCGGTTCGACGGCGACGGGGAATCGCGCCTCGGCGTGCTGCTCCGAAGCTCCATCCCCAGGGAGCTCCGGGCCATGCATCAGGCCGCGATGTGGATGCACTACACGGGGCTCGGCGGCGCGGTGGTGATCGAGGGACGCACCGGGGGCCGGTTCGAGCAGCCGGCCGACGGCGGCATCGCGAACGACACGACCATCGAGATCAAGGTCATCCAGAGGGTCGAAGCGGCGGCGCCCGATCTCGAGATTCGCGCCGACCTCACCGCCTACGCGATGCCCAACCTGGGGTCGTTCGAGGAATCCCTCACCTCGCTGGTGCGGGCGCACGGCGAGATCGGGCTCACCGCGCCGTGCCCCTTCCGCATCGAGGCTCCCTCGCACACGATCGCCTGGAACGCGAGGACCGCGAGCCGGGAGTCCGGCGCTTCCGGCTTCCGGTGCTGAAGGGGAGCCGGCGATTCCCGCCGATGCCCGGAGAGGCGAATGAACGAGAGAACCACGGTGGTCATTCAGGGAGTCGCCTCCGCCGGCGAGGTGCCCGGAATCCGGGCGATCGAGCCCGATGCGGAGCTTCGATGCGCGAGCGACTCCGATGCGCTGCGCGAAGCGCTGCCCGGCGCCGAAGTCGTGCTGGGATGGAACTTCCGGGCCGGCGACATCGCGCACGCCTTCGACCGGGCCGACCGGCTGCGGTGGATCCAGTGGGCGGGCGCCGGGGTGGACGCCACCCTGTTCCCCGCCCTGGTCGAGAGCGGCGTCACCCTCACCAACGTTCGCGGCGTGTTCGATCAGCCGATGGCGGAGTACGCGCTGGGCATGATCCTCGCCTTCGCCAAGGATTTCCGCGGGAGCTGCGACCGCCAGCGCGAGCGGAAGTGGTCGTACCGCCTGAACGAGCGCATCGCGGGCACGAAGGCGCTGGTGGTGGGCGCCGGCAGCATCGGACGGGCGATCGCCCGCACCCTGCGCGCCGCCGGCATCGAGGTCGAGGGGGTCGGGCGCACCGCGCGCGACGGCGACCCCGACTTCGGCCGGGTGCACGGCAACGAGGACCTGGACCGCGCCCTCGGGTCCGCGGACTGGGTGGTCCTGATCGCGCCGCTCACCGGACAGACCCGCGGCATGTTCGACGCTTCGCGGTTCGCGGCGATGAAGCCCACCGCGCGCTTCTTCAACCTGGGGCGCGGCGCGCTGGTCGACGAGCCGGCCATGATCGAGGCCCTCGAGAACGGAGCGATCGCCGGCGCGGGCCTCGATGTCTTCACCGAAGAGCCGCTGCCGGCCGACAGTCCGCTGTGGGGGATGGAGAACGTGCTCGTCTCGCCGCACATGTCCGGCGACTACCGGGGCCACAAGACGGCGATGGCGGACGTGTTCATCGCGAACTTCCGGCGCTTCCGCGCCGGAGAGCCGCTCGCGAACGTCGTCGACAAGCGGCTCGGCTTCGTGCCCCGGTAGCGGGCGGAGCAGCGGCCCGGGCCGGCGGCGCGCCCGCCTGCACGCAGCGAAGCCACCCGCATGACCGAGCATTCCGCCGGCGCCGGCTCCGCGCCCGTCTGCGCACAGCGAAGCGACCCGCATGGCCAAGCATTCCGCCGGCGCCGGCCCCACGCCCGCCTGCGTGCAGCGAAGCGACCCGCATGGCCGAGCATTCCGCCGGCGCCGGCTCCGCACCCACCTGCGTGCAGCTCGTCACGCCGCGCCGCGGGACGCCGGCCCGGCTCCCGTCCGCAATTCTTCCGCGAGCTCCAGCACCACGCGCGCAAGGGCATCCTTGTCCGCACCGGTCCGCATCAGCGTCGGGGCGGCGCGCGCCGGGCGAGTGAATCCGGCCGCATCCATCGAGTCCGCGGAGTCGATGATCCAGGCGTCCACGACGTCTCCGTAGTGACGTTCGATGCTGCGGTTCGAGACGTCGAGGCCGAGCTCGCGCATCATCTTCGCGGTGGGCCCCTTCACGGCGCCGCCTCCGACGATGGGTGAGACGCCGACGACCGGCGCCCCGGCGGCCCGGATTGCGGCCTTCATCCCCGGCACCGCCAGGATCGGGTCGATGCTGATGAAGGGGTTGGACGGGCACACCACCACGCAACGGAGCGATTCGTCCGCGAGCGCGTCGAGCACCGCGCCGCACGGACGCGCGTCCTCCGCGCCCTCGAACTCGAAGCCGGCCACCACCGGCTCGCACCGGTCGCGCACGAAGTAGTGCTGTAACGCAAGCCGGCCGCCCGGCGTCATCACCACGGTGCGCACCGGCTCGTCGCACGCGGGCACCACCCGCGCGCCCACACCGAGGCGGCGGGCGAAGTCCTCGGCAACGTGCGACAACGGCTCGCCGCCCCCGAGCCGGCGGGTGCGCTCGACGTGCAGGGCCAGATCGCCGTCGCCGAGCCGGAACCAGGTCTCGCCGCCGAGATCCGCCAGCGTCGCCATGAAGGTCCAGGTCTCGCCGATGCGTCCCCAGCCGGTCTCGGGGTTGGCGATTCCGGCGAGCGTGTAGAGGACGGTGTCGGCGTCCGGACAGATGCGCAGTCCCAGGTGGTCGAAGTCGTCGCCCGGATTGCAGACCACGGTGAGGGTCCCGAGTGGAAGGACGCGATACAGCCCCAGCGCGAGCTTTGCGCCGCCGATGCCCCCGGACAGCGCGACCACGGCGCCGGCGCTCATCGGAACAGATCGCTCTCGCGCTCCCGCACCAGCGCCCGCGCCGGCGCCGGGGCGGCGTCCCAGGCGAGTCCGCGCACGTGCACCGCCGGCACGCCCTCCGCGGCTTCTCCGGCGACGAGGTTGGCGGCCGAAGCAATCTGGTCCGCGAAGCCGGTCAACGTGACCTTGAGGGGCACGCCGAAGATATCCGGGGCGCCGCGCAGATCGGTGAGCGAGGGCAGGCCCGCCGCGCCGATCGCGATGCCCGCTACGCCGTTCCGCCACGCACGGCCCACGCTGTCGCTGACGACGACCGCGAGCCGGCAGCCGAACCGTGCCTCCAGGGCGCGATGGAGCGCCGCCGCGCTCGCATCCGGGTCGAGCGGCAGCGGGAGCACCGCTTCGTCGTCGACCGAAGGACCGACGTTCGAGCGGTCCACGCCGGCGTTCGCCATCACGTGGCCGCTGCGGTGCTCGGCGATCAGCACCCCGTGGCCGTGGGCGACGACCTCGCTGGACTCCCCGAGCACGACCTCGATCATGCGCGCGTCCTTGTCGAGCGCCGCCGCGAGCTCCCGTGCGCGGGGCGACGGCTCCACGTCGGCGAGCCGCACGCGGCGTCCTTCCGCCTTGGAGAGGATCTTCTGGGTCACGACGATCACGTCGAAATCGGCGGGGGCGATGCCGGCGCCGTCGATGGCATCGCCGACGAGACACGCGACGTCGTCCCCTTTCCCCACGACGGGAATGTCGGAGAGGGGCGTCAGCGTGACGGAGCCGGCCCGCGTCATGGACGCGAGCCTCGACGGGCGAGCCTCCGCCATCGCGGGAGTATCGGTCCGCACGGTGCAGGGGGGGACGCCGCTGCCGTCGTCTTCGCCAGGGACAGTGATCGGAACAGTGAAATGCGGCCGCCGGACGGCACGGTTCAGCCGGTCCCGAATCTCACCAGCGGAATCGACGCATTCCGTTCGAACCGCCTTGCGCGGGGATACACGGGTTCCGACAGCGCGGGTGCGCCGAATGAAGCACGGCGGCGGCGTGACGGCGCGTCCCCGTAGCGCGTGGTGCGCTGTCGCGGCTCGCGGCCGGCCTCGCGGATGACGGACTCCAAGCGCTCCGGCGGCATCTCCTGCCCGAAGCCGGCCCCGGCCGCGCGGGTGATCGACTCGTTCATGAGCGTCCCGCCGACGTCGTTGGCGCCGGCCGCGAGCGCAAGGCGCATCCCGTCGGGACCCATCTTCACCCACGAGGTCTGGATGTTCGCGATCCACGGGTCGAGGGCGAGCCGGGCCACCGCGTGCATCAGGACCGCCTCGCGCAGCGTCGGTCCGCGCCGGGCGCGGCCGCGCAGGTACATGGGCGATTCCATGTGCACGAAGGGGAGCGGCACGAACTCGGTGAACCCGCCGGTGCGCTCGGCGAGGCCGCGCACCCGCAGCAGGTGCCGCGCCCAGTGCCGGTAGCCGTCGACGTGGCCGAACATGATGGTGGCGGTGGAGCCGAGTCCGGCGCGGTGGGCCGATTCCATCACTTCGAGCCATTCGCCGGTGGTGATCTTGTCCGGGCACAGCACGCGGCGCACCTCGTCGTCGAGGATCTCGGCCGCGGTGCCGGGCAGCGACCCGAGCCCCGCTTCGCGGAGCCGCTCCAGGTACCGCGGGAGATCGGCGTCCAGCGTCCGCGCCCCCTGCCAGACCTCGAGCGGCGAGAAGGCGTGCACGTGGACCCCAGGCGCCGCCTCCTTCACCGCGCGGCAGATCGAAAGGTAGGTCTCGCCCGTGTAGTCGGGATGGATGCCGCCCTGGAGGCAGACTTCGGTCGCGCCCCGATCCCATGCCTCGCGGGTACGGCGCGCGATCTCGGCGAGGTCCAGGTCGTAGGGCCGGCCGCGCAGGTTCGCGCTCAGGCGTCCCTTGGAAAACGCGCAGAACCGGCACTTGAAGTAGCAGACGTTGGTGTAGTTGATGTTGCGGTTGACGACGTAGCTCACCACGTCGCCGTTGCGCGCGCGGCGGAGCCGGTCGGCCGCCTCGCACACCGCGCGCGCCTCTCCTCCCCGCGCCTCGAACAGCCGCACGACCTGCGGCTCGTCGAGCGGCGCTCCCTCGCGCACCCGATGGAGCACGCGCTCGAGGGAAGGGGAGACGCGGGGGGCGGCGGCGCTTGCCCCGACGCCTGACCGTTGCGGCGTCCCGGGTCCCGCCTCCCGCCCGGATTCGGGCTTCGGCCGGAGGCCTCCCTCCTCGGCCGGACCGCGGGCCGGCACACCGTCCGCAACGCCCGCATCCGATCCCGGCCCGTGAGCAGGCGCCACTCCGGTGTGCTGCGGCAAGGTGCGCTCCGGTCCCCGGTCCGCATCGCCCGCCCGCCATCTCGTCTCGGACTCCGGCCCCTGACCCGCATCGCCCGCGTGCCTCCTCGTCCCGGACTCCGGCCCCCGGCCCGCATCGCCCGCGTGCCACCTCGTCTCGCGTCCCAGTCCCTGGCCGTCGCTCGCGGCGAGCACCGCGCTTCGGAGTCCCGGATCGACCCAGCGCTCCAGGTCGGCCACGAACCGCGGATGGAGGGGAAGGCGCGGCACGAGCGACTTGCCGGCCGATTCCGTGGCGCGCTCCAGCTCGATCAGATGCGGCCACGGCGCCTCCGGATTCACGTGGTCGGGGGTCACCGGGGACACCCCGCCCCAGTCGTCGAGCCCCGCGTCGACGAGGCGGCCAAGCGCCCCGGGACGCAGGTTCGGCGGCGCCTGGACGCTCGTTCCCGGCCCCAGGACGAGCCGCGCCACCGCGATGGTCCACAGGTGGTCCTCAAGCGAAGGCTCCGGCGCCTGCGCCATCGGCGTTCCGGGCTTGGCCCGGAAGTTCTGGACGATCACTTCCTGGATGTGCCCGTGCCGGTCGTCCAGCCCGCGGATGGCGAGCAGGGACTCGACCCGCTCGCGCCGGGTCTCGCCGATCCCGATGAGGACTCCGGTGGTGAACGGCACCACCAGCTCGCCGGCCCGCGCGAGCGTCGCGAGCCGCACCTCGGGGTCCTTGTCCGGTGAGCCGTGGTGCGGCCCCCCCTTCTCGCACAGCCGGCGGGACGTCGACTCGAGCATGATGCCCGCCGACACCGAGACTTCGCGAAGGCGCGCCAGCTCCTCGCGCGTCATCACCCCGGGGTTGACGTGCGGCAGCAGCCCGGTCTCCTCGTGCACGCGGCGCGCGGCGTGCGCCAGGTAGTCGATGGTCGAGGCGAAGCCCATGCGGGCGAGCGCCTCGCGCGCCGCCCGGTACCGGCGCTCGGGCTGGTCGCCGAGCGTGAACAGGGCCTCCGTGCACCCGGCCTCGGCGCCGCGGCGCGCGATGCGGACCGCTTCGTCCACCGGGAGGTACGGCGCGCGGACGTTGCCCGGGGTCTTCGCGAAGGTGCAGTAGCGGCATACGTCGCGGCAGAGCTCGGTGAGGGGGATGAAGACCTTGGGCGAGTACGTCACGACATCGCCCGAGCGGCGGTCCCGCACGGCGCGCGCGGCCTCCATCAGCGCGTTCGTGTCATCGCACCCGGCGAGCGCGAGCGCCTGTGCCTCGTCGAGACGGGGTCCGCCCGTCACCGAGTCGGGAATCGAGTCCTTCGTCATGGTCGTCGCAAGGTCCGGTTCGAAGCCGAGTACACCCGAACTGATGGCGGCGTACAAGCATTGCGGCTGTGCGGCAGCAATTCCCGCCAGGCGGGAACAGGCCCCTGAAATCCCCTCGATTCGACGCCCTGAGGGCCGAAATCACACCAGAATTCCACCATGGTGCGGCCTCTCAGGGCGTTAGCGGGAATCGCTGGCTGTGCGGTAGTGTCTCAGTTTGACTCCGGGACCGTTGTGTCGTGTTGAGGAAGAAAGTCGGACCGACACGCCACCCGTCGTCGGGAAGGGTGTACGTCCGGTTTGCCAGAGCCCTGGTTTCCGGTCCCGGGAGACCCTGGGGACAAGGGCATCGCGCACACGGTTCGCAAAGGCGGGATGCGCCTGGTCCAGAAAGAAGCCCCTCTCCCGGGGGGAGAGGGGAGAATATGGGTGTCTGCCGTGAAAGTGTCTGGGGATTGAGACGAGCGTACCCTCAGCGACGGGAAGTCGCCTCGGAGACCTCGCGTGCTCGCGGCGCAATCGTGCTTCGGGCGGCCCCGGATCAGGCCCGGTGGCGACGGCGTTGCGAGCCGGCGGGGGGGGCAGGCGGGCGCGTGCTCGATCAGACCATAGCGATGGAGCATGCGCAGCCAGCGCGGAGCGTTGCGCCGGACCATGAGCTGTTCGTAGTCGGCCTCGGGGTCGTGGTAGGGCCGGGCATCGCGCAGCACGACGTAGAGCACCCGCAGCAGCTTGTGGGCGGTGGCCACGATGGCGCGCTTGTAGCCGCGCCGTAAGCGCCCCGCAAAGGGCGTTATTGACGTGCGGAGGGGAAGGGCTCCTGGAGTGAGTCTCGGGCCAGGGCAGCGGGGGCGAGTCGGGTCGGCAGCAGGGCTTCAATCTCGCCGAGGGACTTCGCCTTCGGCAGCTCGGTGAACACGTGGCGCAGGTAGGCGTAGGGCTCGAGACCGTTGGCCTTGGCGCACTCGATGAGCGAGTACAGCCGGGCGCTCGCATGGGCGCCGGCCACGGTATCGCAGAACAGCCAGTTGCGGCGCCCGACGCAGAACGGACGAATGGCATTCTCGACGGGGTTGGTATCGATGCCGTAGCGCCCGTCGTCGCAGTAGCGCACCAGCGCCTCCCACTGGTGGTCGAGATACGCCATCGCCTTGCCGAGCACGCTCGAGGGCGGGAGGGTGCCGAGGGTGTCGTCGAGCCAGGCCCGCAGCGCATCGAGCACCGGCACGCTCTCGCTGCGGCGCACGTGCGCACGGTCCTCTGGCGGCTGGTGGCGGATGCGGCGCTCGATGGCGTAGAGCGTTCGGATCCTCTCCAGCGCGTAGAGGGCGCGCCGCGCCTTCGCAGGCGGACTCGCCGGGAGCTTCTTCGGATTCAGCCCGAGGCTCTTCAGCGCATCGACCAGTGCGCGCCGGGCGTGCGCCCAGCACGCCAGATGCACCAGGCGCTGCTCGCGCACCACCGGCGCGTAGCCGCTGTAGCCGTCGGTGTGCAGCGTCCCGGTGAACCCTTCGAGCAGCCGCTTGGGGACCGCCCCCGAACGGGTCGGGTCGTAGTCGAACAGCACGATGGGCGGCTCGGGACCCGCGCTCATCTGCGCCCAGAGCTGAGACTTCGACTCCGGCGCCTTCCCAGGCTCCTTGAGCACCTGCACCGGGGTCTCGTCCATCAGCAGGCAGGGCCGGTCGAGCAGCTCGTCGCGCAGCACGTGGATGAGCGGCGCCACGAGCTCGCCCGCCCCCACCATCCACCGCGCCAGCGTCGTGCGCGACAGCTCCACCCCGATGCGCCGAAGCTGCTGGCACTGACGATACAGCGGCAGCGCGTCGGCGTACTTCGCCGTGGCGATGAATGCGAGCAGCCCCGCGCTGGCCATGCTCTTCGCCAGCGGCTGCGCCGGCAGCGCCGCGGTGCGAAGATGCCCCTCGCAGCGCGGGCAGCGGTACTTGCCGCGCACATGACGCAGCACCCGCACCTGGGCGGGAATGATGTCGAGCTGCTCGCTCACCACCTCGCCGAAGCGCTCAAGCTCCACCCCATGCTGCGCACAGGTGCGCTGCGATGCCTCCAGCCGATGCTCGATGACGACGCGCGGCAGACCCTGCGGCAACGGCGCGCGCCTCGGCCTCGCGCGCCGGTGGGCCGCGACCTCGGAGCCGGGCTCGCCCTCGCAGGGCTCGGGTGCGCCAGCGCTCGCCTCGGCCTCGTTGAACAGCCCCAGTTGACCGTCGGGCATCTTCTCCGACGAGGGGGCAAAGCGCCGGGCGAGGAGCAGCCGCACCTGCTCCTGCAAGTGCTCAATCAGCGCGTCGCGCTCGGCGAGAGCGCACTGGTAGTGATGCACCTGCGCGTGCAGCGAGGCGAGAGTCTCGTTCGCACATTGCGGGGCGGGCGGGCTCATGGCCCGTAGGGTAAACCGCTTCGACCGGGCAGGGGGATCAAACTTTCTGATGCACCGATCAAATTTACTTTTCCCCTTCAGTACATCGATGCGTAGTGCAGCGACGCATGGGGGCGGGTGCGCCACAGGTCATAGCCATCGAGCAGAAAGTTGAGCTGTGCCCCGCTCAGGCTCACCACCCGGGTGGCGTGGCGCGGCCATGCGAAGCGTGCACGCTCCAGGCGCTTTTGCCACAGCACGAACCCGCACCGCTCCCAGTACAGGACCCGGCACTGGGTGCGCCGACGGTTGGTGAACACAAAGAGCTGCGCCGAGAACGGGTCCATCGCCAGGGTGTCCTGCACCAGCGTGGCAAGCCCCGTAATCTGCTTTCTGAAGTCCACCGGCTCGACGCACAGCCACACCTCGATGCCCTCGTGCGGCGGACGGATCATGACAGCCGGCTCGCGCATTCGAGCACCGCGCCCACGCGTGCGTCCTCGGCCTGTGCGCAGACCTCGACGACGACGCCGTTGGGCAGGTGCACGCGAAACGCCGCGCCCGCCGGCGGGCAGAGGCGCACCGGCACGAACGTCGGTGGCGCCGGCTCGCTGAGAACGCCGCGGCGCTTGAGTGTCGAGCGCGCCGTGTACAGTGCGCTGACCGACAGCCCGTGGGCCTGGGCATACGCCTTCAACGTCAGCCCTTGCTGGCGGGCCGTGCGCAGATGGTCGAGCCAGAACCGCTCGCGCGGGCGCACACTGCGGGACCGCGAGCTCGTTTGTGCCATCCCCTCACCCTCCACACAACGATGGAGCGTGCACTGTGGCACCGACAACGACCTTACGGAACGACGTACTTCACGAGTCGCTTACCGAACGGGGGAATGTCCGTCATCTGCCGCCGCCAGAGTTCAGCGGCCCGCCCGCCGGGCGGCCTCCTCGACCCAGGCGCCGAGATTGTTCACTTGGCTTGGCCAGGAGTCGGCCGGTTCCCAGGTGTGGGTCTCGAAGCGGTCGCTGGCCTTGACCGGGAATAGAAACCCCGACTCGCCCTTGGGCGGCATCGTGTGCTTGTCCAGCGGATTGGGTGGCCGGAGAACCGCGCCGACAACTGGGCTGAGAACCGCGCCTCGATCGTTCTTCGACACGCGCAGCCTGTGGATGTACACGCCGAGAAGGCCCATGCTGTTTCTGATGGACTCTGCGATCTCGAAGTTGACCCATCTGCTCCGATAGGTGGCGGCACCGATCAGAACGCACGTGACCGAGCAGTCGTGCATCTGCCTTCGGATCCAGTTCCTGATGGCGGCGTCGCCGGTTCGCCTGACTTGCTCGTACTCCGCCTTGTCCCGGAAGCCCGAACGTTTCTCGCCGGTGAACGCGCCCGAGTTGCGGACCTGGTTGACGCGCCATACATCGTCGTAGTCGAAGCTGAAGAACACGATTCTGGTCATGGGTATGCCCTACCCGTTTCCGGAAATCGGCGCATGCGGCGCCTGGAGCGCGGCCGCGGGGTCCGGTTGGCCGCCAAGGGCGACCACGGCGACCAGGGCGAATGCGAGCAAGGCGCCGTAGAAGAACACCAGGGTGCGGGAGAACGTTGCGCCGAGCCAGCTATGGCGCCATGAGCCCCGGTACGTGCGGACATCCATGGAGAAGTCGATGGTCTCGGCGGACAAGGTGCGAACGTTGTCGTAGTGGGCCCGGAACAGGCGCTCCTGCCAGAGGAAGTAGCCGTCGAGGCCCCAGAAGGCG
This sequence comes from Gammaproteobacteria bacterium, assembly GCA_965202735.1. GTDB lineage: Bacteria > Pseudomonadota > Gammaproteobacteria > HK1 > HK1 > HK1. The sequence goes on along the minus strand of OZ241844.1, from coordinate 2,484,877 downwards.
GTGATGGGGAGAAGGGCGATGTAGCCGGCGTTCAGGGCGTCCTGGCGGGCGAGGAGGACGAACAGGGCGGCGACCAGGATCACGGTCCAGCCCTTCATGCGGAAGGAATCGGAAGCGAGGCGGTTGATGACGCCCTGGATGAATTCAAGGTGCTTGAGCTTGCTTTCCATCGGAGGGGCTCGCGAGTGAGTGGATGGGTCAGGCACTGCGTTCGCGTTCCTTCTCTGCACGCTCTGCGTTCAGGGCCAGAAGGCGCGCGAGCACCTCGTCGCGGACGGCATCCGGCCAGCGGTAGCGCCAGGGCTTCTTCCGGCCCCGGGAGCCCCGGGTCTCTTCGTCGATCTCGTAGTCCAGCAGGAACTCGCAGTCGGTCGGGATGTCGGTCCAGTCGTAGGCGTCGAGAACGACACGGTCCATCGCGGCGTGCAGCGCGCGGAGCCTTGCGATCTGGGGATCGCGCTCGTCCGGGTCGTGGAACCGGTTGTACGTCCTGGTCATGCCTTCGTCGTTGTCCGCCATCAGCACCGCACGGAAATCGTAATAGGTCCTGCCCGCGTCTTCGAGCGCGGGATGCGTTTCCCAGTGCTCCGGAAAGGGGAAGGTCTCGAAGCAGTCGGAGGGGGTGTAGCGGAGATCATCTTTCATGGTCGGTCCCAGGAACGCCGACCAGACTTGGTGAAATCGCGATTGGAGGACTGCGAATCCGGACCAGTTCGTGATCGGAAAGATGATGAGCGTATGCCCGTAAACCATATCTGTAGGCGCAAAGGCCAGCGCTTGTACGTTTGATGTCTGTGGTATTACCAGCACCCGATCAAGCCCCTCGATAGCCGAGTAAAGGCCGGGTCGCTTCTCGGCATAGTGCCACCACCGTTCGCGCAGGGCCTTCCGGTTCTGGACATCGCGTTCGGGCTTGGCCTTCTCCTGAACCATAGTCAGCAACTCCGGCCAGTCCGCCGCCACCGGCTCCGGATAGTCCAGCGGCACGACCCCTGCGCGCCGCCAGTCCCGCCGTTTTTTCTCGCTGGCGCCCCGCCACGTCGCGCCCAGCTCCGCACGCCGCAGCGGCCAGTCGCGAAAGTTGATGACATACCGATGGTGGGCATGGACCGGGCTGGTGTTGACCTCCTCGCCACCGATGTAGGGGAAGATGACATCGCGGTTGCGCGGACTCTCCCCGATCAGGCGGTGCATCTCGGCCAGCGGCGTGGCGACGCCTTTCCTGTCCGTGTCGTCGAAGGTGAAGCCCATGCCGAGCACGATGCTGCCCTGGAAGCTCTTGCCGGCATTGGCCTCCAGCCGTTCGGGATCGTCGTGCCCGCCGTCGTGGAACAGGAACGCGGTGATCGTCTCGACACCCTTGTCGTCGAGGCGCCTTGGACCTGCGTTTTCCCCCTTGAAAATGTGGATCACGCTGACCACCACCGCGGCCGCGCCGGGCCATTTGAGGCGGCGCCGGGCGCGGTAGATCGCGCCGCCGTGGCGGCAGATCCAGCGCAACCCCGTCGAACGCGTGTCGCCCTGCCCGATGGTGTTGGTGGCAATGAGACCGAGCGTGCCGCCTTCCCGGAGGAGATCGAACGCCTTGCGGAAGAAATGCGCCACCAGGTCGGCGTTGCCGTGGCTCTCCGCGTGCACCTGCCTGAGCCAGTCGGGATAGCTCGCGGGGTTGGCGGCGGCGACCGTGTTCTTGCCCGCGAACGGCGGGTTGCCCACCACCGCATCGAACCCCGGGCTCTCGCGCTCGAACACCTCGGGAAATTCGAGCTCCCAATGGAACGCCGTCACCGGCGGCGCGGGTGGGTCGCCGCCGGCGCTCTCACCGCTTTCACCCCGCCCCTTGCCGAGCAGCGGGGCCGCATGGCTGAGCCCCGTCCCGGTCTCCACATCGCTCGTCACGCCGCGACGTCGCTTTTCGAGCAGCGATTCCCGCCAGCGCCCGAAAGAGGGCGTACCGTGGTGGGATTCTGGCGCGATTTCGTCCCCCAGGGCGTCCGATCGGGGGGATTTCAGGAGCATGTTCCCGCCCGGCGGGAATTGCTGCTTTTCGAGCAGCAGGGCCGCATGGCTGAGCCGCCTGCTCTCGCGTTCCTTCGGCTTCGCGCCCGCGAAGAACGCCGCCAGCACCAGGTCGCCGATGCGGCGAACGTTGCGGAGCTCGCGGTCGGCCTCGTCCAGCAGCTCGCGCAGTTCGTGTTCAGGAGCGTCGTCTCCGAGTTCGCGGATCAGTTCGCGCAGCTCCGATACCTTCGCCACAGACCGCCGGACCTCCGCAGTCTCCGTCCCGAGCTGGAAGCTCGGCGCCTCGGCATCCCAGTGAAAGCCCTCGATCTGTCGGCGGCTCAGGCCGACCAGAGAATCGCCGTGCCGCAACGCATGGTCGATGAAGGTGAACTCGTGGTCCCGCGCCAGCGTCGCCAGCGTCGCCAGCCAGAGCGAGAGCCGCGCGAGATCGATGGCCATCGGGTTCCGGTCGACCCCGTAGAGGCACCGCCGGGCGACGAGGCGCCGGGCGTGAAGCAGCTCGTCCTCGTCCGGCGGCAGCTCGGGCGGGCCGCCGTGCCTGCTCCAGGCTTCCACCAGCCGCGCCGAGAGTTGCCGGCACGCTTCGACCAGAAAGGCGCCCGATCCCGTCGCCGGGTCGAGCACCTTGAGATCGAGGATGTCCTCGGGCCGGGCATCCGGCCCCAGGCGTTCGAAGACCGGCCGCAGGGCCTCGGAGACGATCGGCTCGGTCAGGGAGCGCGGCGTGTAGTGGCTGCCGGACCGTCGGCGTTCGTCCGTCGGCTGAAGAACCGGCGTTCCGCCCGGTACGATGTCCGGCGTCGCATCGCGGTCGACGGCTCGGTCGAGAGCGGCGACGATGTCTTCGACGCTGGTTGCGCCGCGGAGCGCGGCAGCAGAGGCAGCGGTCAGCTTGCGTTCCGTCCGATCCTGAAGCGCTCTGGCGCGCCTGCCGCCTTCCATGTCGAGCAGGCCGTCGAGATCGGCGATGACCGCCGCGCCCGTGCGTTTCGGCGACGCCACCGCGATCGAGCGGCCGGTGGCCATCTCGACGCGGAATCCCATGACGGCCTCGTAGACCGAGCCGATCTGCTCGACATCGAGGGTGCGGTACGACAGCCGCTCGCCGTCCAGCACCATCAGCGACCGCAGTACCTTCCAGACGGTCGCGTCCGGGACCATCGGAAGCGCCGGGGCTCCGCCGGACGCCGGCCTTTCGGAAAACGGAGCAACGGGTTCGGGAAACGGGACCACGGAGGGGCCGCGCGTCCCGACACCGGGTGCGGGGGGGGGGGGGGGGGGGGGGTGAAGCCGGTCACCCCGGCATCGAAGGCGTATGACGCCCCGGCATCCCTCACGCCCGGGGGCCCCGACGCCTCGGGGATGTCGTAGATCACCGACCCGAGATCAGGGGTGCCGGAGACGCTCCCGGAGACGCTTGCCTCTCGTGTCGCGGGTGTCCTCTTGTCGCGTGGGACGCCGGTAATGCGCTCCTGCGCTTGCCTCTCGCGCCACGGGCGTCCTTCCAGGAAGGGAAACCGGTCCGGGTCGAACAGCGTGCCCTTGCGCGCGACGAACGAAAGTCCGGCGTGCCGGCCTCCGCCGTAGATCAGCCGGAACAACGAGAGCAACCGCGCCCAGGCGCCGAAGCGCTGGTCCATGGTGTCCGGCCAGGCCGCGGCATCGGCGCGCAGGCGGGCGAACAGTCCGCCCAGCGAATAGTGCTGCTGGTACACCGGATGATCGGGCATGAGACCCCGGTCTTCGGCGTAGAGCACGAAGACGAGCCGCATCAGCGTCGTGATCAGTCCGCCGTACAGATGCTCCGGATCGCTGCGCGCCAGCGCGGCCGTCTTTCCGCCGTCGCGCGCGCCGGCCGTGACGAAGCCCCGCAGCAGCTCGTGCAGGGCCGCAAGCACCTGACGGGAGAGCCGGGTGGAGACCTCGGCCTGCGCGTCGCGGCTCCGGGCCAGGAGGGCCGGCAGGCGGGCCTCGGGGGCGGAGCCGAACAGCGCCGCGGCCGACAGCAGCATGTCGAACGCGGCCAGGATGGGACGGCCCGCCGGCAGCGCCATCTGCGAGAGATCGAAGGTGATGTGCCCCGACGACTCCCCCTTCGGTGCGTACACCAGGCGAATGCGCTCGTCGGTGCAGAGCAGGCCGGTGGAGACGCCGGTCTCGCGCAGCAGCCGCTCGAACCGGGCATGACGGGTGGCATTCCACCCAGTGCCTTCGGGCGGGCGGTCGAGGTCGGCCCCATCGTCCTCGACACGCACGAGCATCGTCCAGGCGGTGGTGGAGGCGGCGTCCGTGTCCTGTTCGGCCGGCACGGCCCAGGTGGGCGAGAGCACGACCTGCAGTTCGGGCAGTGCGATCTCGAGGGCATCCCGGTGGCCGGCCGCATCGAGAAGATCGCCTTCCTCCCAACCCAGAAAGTCGATGAAGATGCTGCGCGGGCCGGGGGCCCGCGGGCGGGCCGCGATGCCGTGTCCGTCCTCGTCGAGCAGCGCCCGAAGCTCGCGCTGGCGTCCGGCGGCGTTGCGGTCCGGCACGACCTGGGCGTCGACCATGACCGGCGGAGAGACCACCAGGCCCACGGGCTGGACGAACCCCAGCCACTCCTGATGGGCGAGCAGCAGATGGCGGCGTTCGCGGTCGGCCACGGCCTGTCACGTTCTCGGCCAGAGATAGACGAGGCCGAGGGGATCGATGCGGACCGCGCGCACGCCGTAGGTGTCCGCGATCCGGCGCGGCTCGGTTTCGAGCTCCTTCCCGATGGCTTCGAGGCGCCGGCTCCAGGCGCGGCGGTCGGCTTCGCGTTGCCGCCTCTCCGCATCGTCGAAGTCGATCGTCAGTTGCCGGTCGTCCCTGCCGGCCGCTTCGGCGATCCGTTTTCGCTGGCGCTCGAGCAGCTCGATCATGCTGCGCTGTTCGGCCTCCGCCCGTTCGGCGAGCAGCCTCTTCGCCTGCTCGGCATGTTCGGATGCGCGGCGCTCCAGGTGGGGCAGGAGATCCGCGATGTCGGCGGACGCCGAGCCCGCGAGACGTGTCCGCACCCGCTCCGGAACGCTGTTTCGCCCCGCCTCGTCGAGTGCATCCTGCAGCGAGGCCAGCGCCGTCCGCTCGCCCGCCCGGCCGTAGGGCGCGAGCGCGTTGCGCCTGCGATCGGGGTCGCTCCAGCGTGCGGTCACCGGCACGATCTCCTCGTGCAGGCGCGCGGCGCCCGGGCCGTACACGGCAAGCCGGCCGAGCAGCACGACGCGCGGGACCGTCTCGGACGCTGCCGTCAGGCACGCCTTGGACAGATCGTGGTGGATCAGTCCCTGTGCGGTGAACCGGCCCAGCAGGCGCCGGACCACCCGGTGCTCGAGATGAAGCTGCACGGCGTTCTCGCCGAGCCGGCCCGGGTCCTCGAAAGCCACCGGCCGGACGGGCGCCCGGCGGCGCCATTCGGCGGGGCGCTCGCCCCGCCGCCGGCGTGCGCGCAAGGTATCGAGGGCGGCGACCCAGCCCGGGTCGCGCGCGAGGGCATCGTGTCCGGCGGGGAAGGCGAACCGGCGCGGGGTGTCGGCCTCCCGCCGGTCATCGGGGTCCAGCGCGGCAATGCCGGGGGCGCCGGCGAGCCCGAGGCTCATCGACAGGGTCTGGCGGAGCCGCGGGGCGGACAGGCCGATCCGGATGCGCGAGCGTTCCAGCCGGCTGCGCAGGCCATCGACATCGTCGCGCAGCCGGTCCTGGCGACGCCGTGCGTCTTCCAGCTCTTCCTCGACGGCTTGCCGTCGCTCCCCCGCCGACATGTCCCGGACCCGTGACGCGAGCTCGTCGAGCCCGTCGCGGCGCAGGCCCTGCGCGCCGATGGCGTGGGCGATGCGCCCTTCGAGGACCTTCGCGACGCTGCCGAGCTCCTCCCGTATGCGTTCGACCTTGTCGACCAGCACGCGCAGCACGCGGTCCTCGGGCCGCTGCACGAACACGAAGTACCGGCAGGACACCTCGTCGGCGGGCTGGAGCTTGCGGTCGATCCGGCCGTTGCGCTGGTCGAGGCGGCTCGGGTTCCAGGGCAGGTCGAAATGAAACAGGTCATGACAGTGGCGCTGGAGATTGAGGCCCTCCCGCGCGGCGTCGGTCGCAATGAGAATGCGCAGCGGATGATCGCCGGGCTCGGTGTTGAACGCGTGCTTGATGTCCTCGCGCCGCTCGCGCGACGTCATGCCGGAAAACACCCCGATCCGCTCCGGCCCCCGGTCGGAATGCGCAATCGCCTCCTCCAGGCAACGCTGGAGCCAGCGGCGCGTGTCCTCGTACTCGGTGAAGATGAGCAGGCGGCGGTCGTTCCATCGCGGGGGCGCACCGCCCGACGCCGAGCACACCGGGCACATGCTGGCGTCGATCCAGGCGACGATCCTGCGCACGCGCGGGTCGGCGCCGTAGCGGTGCGCCTCGGCCACCTCGCGCATCGCATCGACCAGCGCGAGCTCACGCCGCAGCGCCTCGCGCTTCTCCACCCGGCGGCCGTCGGTCGATGCCGCCGTCGCCGTCGTCATCAGATCCGCCAGCTCGAGCTCGGACGGGTCGGAGGATTCCGCATCTTCGGGCGGCCCGGCTTCGCTCTCGGCGTCGGTCTCCGGCTCGGGGGCGTCGAACGCACCCTCCGCGCCGGAGTCGACGCCGACGGTCAATCGTTCGAGATCGGCGCGCAGCGCTTCCGGCATGGACGCGGCCGCCGAAGCCTTCTCCAGCATGCGCTCCACACTCTTGCGATGCACCGAGAGCGTCCGGGCAAAGGCGTCGACGGACGACAGCAGCCGCTTCTGCAGCCCGCCGATCACCAGCGCGCCGGCCGCCTGCTGCGACTTCGGTTCCTTGCCGAGCCTCTTCTCCCGCTCGAGTCGATAGGTATCGAGCATCCGCGGCAGCACCAGCTCGGGGGCATCCGGCGGCAGCCCGTCTATTTCGACGGGGACCACGGTCCGCTTCGGAAACCCGCCTTCGAGCGCCCGGATGTCGGACTTGAGCCGCCGGACCAGTACTTCGTCGAGCTGTCCCTTGAGCACGCGGACCCCGCGGCAGAAGCGCTGCGGGTCGAGAATTTCGAGCAGCGCGGAGAAGCTGTTCGAATGACCGTTGTGCGGGGTCGCCGAGAGGAACAGGCGATGCTCGAAACGCGGTGCGAGCTCGCGCATTGCGCGCGTGATCTGCGAATCGATCGCGTAACGCGCACCGCTCGCGGGCGCGGCGTGGTGCGCCTCGTCGAAGATCAGCAGCGTCTGTGGCGCGAACTCGCCGAGCCAGTCGCGCAGACCCGCGGCCCAGGCTTCGTCGACGAGCAGGCGGTGCGAGATCAGGAAGCGCGAGTGCGTGTTCCACGGGTTGACCGAGAAGCCCCGCTCGCGGCGCATCCGGGTCACGTACCCGCGGTCCAGGATGACGAACGCGAGACCGAAACGGGCCTCCATCTCGTCCTGCCACTGATCGAGCATCGCGGGCGGGCAGGCCACGACGATCCGGTCGATCCGCCGCCGCAGGAGGAGCTCGCGGGCAATGAGTCCGGCTTCGATGGTCTTGCCGAGCCCGACGTCGTCGGCGATGAACAGGTTGACGCGCGGCAGCCTGAGCGCCTTGCGCAGCGGGTCGAGCTGGTATGCGTCGATGCGGACACCGGCTCGGAACGGCGCCTGGAAGAGGTTCGGGTCGGTCGCGGTCACGCAGCTCCACGACAGCGTGCGGAGCCAGGCGGCGAACAGCGCCGGCTCGTCGAAGCCCTTCTCGGCGACCGCGGACCAGCCGTCGTCTTCGAGTACGCGCGCGTCGAGCTCGTGCTCCCACAGCACGGAAAGCGGCTCGCCCTGGGCGTCGTCATCAAGGCAGGACAGATCGACCAGCGTTGCTTCGCCGGGCGAAGGGGATGCGGTCACATTCTCCACGAGATACCGGCGTTGCCGGACGAGAGCGATGCGGCCGGGCTCGGGCGACAACGCCATCATGCAGCCGGTCCGTTCGCCCGCGCCTCGATTGCGGCGCATCTTTCCATGGCGATGCCGACATCTTCCGGGAATCGGCGGATCGCGCGCCGTACCTTGCTGCCGTACACGTGCGCCATGATCGTCCGTTCCACTCGCCATCGGGGAGCGCGCCAATTATACGAACGCCTCGCTGTCGCCCGAAATGGCGCTACGGGTGGGTAGTGTCTCAGTTTGACTCCGGGACCGTTGTGTCGTGTTGAGGAATAAAGTCGAACCGAGGCGCCTCCCGTCGTCGGGAAGGGTGTACGTCCGGTTGGCCAGAGCCCTGGTTTCCGGTTCCGGGAGACCCTGGGGAGGAGGGCATCGTGCGCTCGGTTCGCAAAGGCGGGATGCCCCTGGTCCGAAAGAAGCCCCTCTCCCCCCGGGAGAGGGGTTTGGGGTGAGGGGACCGAATCATCGCCGCACCCTCACCCCCGGCCCCTCTTCCGGGGGGAGAGGGGAGAATGCGGGGGGCTTCTGTTGCGGAATGGTACGCTCGACCCGTGGCAAGGGAGCTCTCGTCAGCGTCCCAGGGGAGTATCGGGGCGGCCGCCCCGGCAATCCAGGAGACGATCCGTGATCGATTTCAGCCTCGCCCCCGAGCTCGAAGCGCTCAGGGCGCGCGTCGAATCCTTCGTCCGCGACGTGGTCATTCCGTACGAGGGAGACCCGCGCGAGGGCGCGCACGGCCTCGCCGACTCGCTCAGGCGCGAGCTGATGGCGAAGGCGAAGGAGGCGGGGCTGCTCGCTCCGCAGGTCGGCGAGGGCTGGGGCGGCCTCGGGCTCGACATGCGCTCGATGGCGGTGGTGTTCGAGGCCGCGGGGTACTCGCTGCTGGGACCCCAGGCGCTGAACTGCGCCGCGCCCGACGAGGGCAACATGCACCTGCTGGAAGTCGTCGCGAGCGACGCCCAGAAGGAGCAGTGGCTGCGCCCGCTCGCCGCCGGCGAAATCCGCTCCTGCTTCTCCATGACCGAGCCGGGCGGCGCGGGGTCGGACCCCGGCATGCTCGCCACCACCGCCCGCCCCGACGGCAACCACTGGGTCATCAGCGGCCGCAAGTGGTTCATCACCGGCTACGACGGGGCGAAGCTCAACATCGTCATGGCCCGCACCTCCGAGCGCATCGAGCGCGGACTCGGCGCGACGATGTTCCTCGTCGACAACGACGACCCCGCCATCGAGGCGGTGCGCCGGCAGGAGACCCTGGAGTCGAGCTTCGCCGGGGGGCACTACGAGCTGCGGCTCAACGACCTCAGAGTGACCTCGGACCAGGTGCTCGGCGAGATCGGCGAGGGCTACCGCTACGCCCAGGTGCGGCTCGCGCCGGCGCGGCTCACCCACTGCATGCGGTGGCTCGGGGCGGCGAAGCGGGCGCACGACATCGCCTGCGGGTACGCGGTGCGGCGCGAGGCGTTCGGCAAGCCGCTCGCCGAGCACGAAGGGGTCGGGTTCATGCTCGCCGACAACGCGCTCGACATGCACCTCGCGCGGCTCGTCATCTGGCAGGCGGCGTGGGTGCTCGACCGGGGCGGGCAGGCGCGCCAGGAGTCGTCGATGGCCAAGGTGTTCTGCTCGGAGGCGGTGTTCCGGGTCATCGACCGGTGCATGCAGACCCTCGGAGGAATGGGGATCACCACCGACACCCTGGTCGAGCGGCTCTGGCGCGAGGTCCGTCCGTTCCGGATCTACGACGGTCCCAGCGAGGTGCACCGCTGGGCGATCGCGAAGCGCATCGCGAAGGAGGCGCGCGCGAGTCCCTGACGCGCGCGGCCGAGGTGCGCGAAGGAGCGGCGCCGGCCCGCCGGGCTCATCGCGACCCGGCCGCGCGCGTCCACGACGTCCGATCCCGATCCGACCCGGCCCGGGGCGCCCGTTGCGTCCCGCCCGGTCCCGCTGACGACCGTGCCCGGCGCCACGGCTCGGCATGGCCCGCGTGTCACAGGCTCCGCCCGAACGACTCGCGGAAGCGGTGCTCGATGTCGGCGCGGGAGCAGCGGTGGTTCTGGGTGCCGGGCTGCTCGATCTTGAGCGCGCCCATCAGCGAGGCGAGACGCCCGGTGGTCTCCCAGTCCATGTCGCTGGAGAGCCCGTGGAGGAGCCCGGCCCGGTACGCGTCGCCGCAGCCCGTCGGGTCCACGGTATCGGCGGCGCGGGCGGGCGGGACCTCGATGGTGCGGTCGCGGGTGTGCACGACGGACCCCCGGGCGCCGCGGGTCACGATCAGGGCTTCGACGTTCGAGGCCACCGCCGCCGCGTCGAGCCCCGTGCGTTCGCGGAGCACCTCCCACTCGTAGTCGTTGACGGTCAGCCAGGTCGCGAGGCCGATGAAGCGGCGCAGGTCGTCGCCGTCGAACAGCGGCAGTCCCTGCCCCGGGTCGAAGATGAAGGGAATGCCGCACTCGGCGAGCCGGGCGGCGTGCTCGACCATCCCCTCCCGCCCGTCCGGAGCGACGATGCCGATCGTCACGCCCGGCGCGTCGCGCACGTCGTTGAGATGGGAGCTGTTCATCGCGCCCGGGTGGAACGCGGTGATCTGGTTGTCGTCCAGATCGGTGGTGATGAACGCCTGGGCGGTGTACTCGGTGTCGATGCGGGTCACGTGCCGGTGGTCGATCCCGCACTCGTCCATCCACTGCGAGTACGGGTCGAAGTCCTTTCCGACCGTCGCCATGGGCAGGGGGTCGGCGCCGAGGAGCTTCAGGTTGTAGGCGATGTTGCCCGCGCAGCCGCCGAACTCGCGCCGGAGCTGGGGCACCTGGAACGAGACGCTCAGCACGTGGATCCGATCCGGCAGGATGTGGTTCCGGAACCGGTCGTGGAACACCATGATGGTGTCGTAGGCGACCGAGCCGCAGATGAGTGCCGACATCTCGCTGTCTCCCGTGCTGGTTCCGGCCGCGCGCAGCGGGCCTCAACCGCGCGAACGCGCCGCCTGCGTCGAGGCCCGCGCGGCATGACCGGCCATCGGGCCGCTTCACCCGCGCGAACGGGCCGCCTGCGTCGAGGCCCCGCGCGGCATGACCGGCCGGCGGGCCGCCTCAACCGTGCGAACGTGCCGCCTGCCGGTCCCCGGCGGGCTCCGGGGCGCGCAGCATCGCCGACAGATGGTACCCGGTATGGGAGTGTCCGCACGCGGCCACCGTCTCCGGAGTGCCCGCCGCCACGACCCGGCCGCCCCGGTCGCCACCTTCCGGCCCGAGGTCCACGATCCAGTCGGCGGTCTTCACCACCTCGAGGTTGTGCTCGATGACCACGACGGTGTTGCCGTGGTCGCGCAGCCGGTGCAGCACGTGCAGCAACTGCTCGGTGTCGTGGAAGTGGAGCCCCGTCGTCGGCTCGTCGAGGATGTAGAGGGTGCGGCCGGTGTCGCGCTTGGACAGCTCGCGCGAGAGCTTCACCCGCTGCGCCTCCCCGCCCGAGAGCGTGGTGGCGCGCTGGCCGAGCCGGATGTAGGACAGCCCGACGTCCACCAGGGTCTGGAGCTTGCGCGCGACCATGGGGACCGCGTCGAACGCCGCCCGCGCCTCCTCCACCGTCATCTCCAGCACCTCGTGGATCGTGCGGCCCCCGTACCGGATGTCGAGGGTCTCGCGGTTGAACCGCTTGCCGGCGCAGACGTCGCACGACACGTAGACGTCGGGGAGGAAGTGCATCTCCACCTTGATGACCCCGTCGCCGCTGCACGCCTCGCACCGCCCGCCGCGCACGTTGAAGCTGAACCGCCCGGGGCCGTAGCCGCGCGAACGGGCCTCCGGCGTCGCGGCGAAGAGATCGCGGATGGGAGTGAACAGTCCGGTGTAGGTGGCGGGGTTGGAACGGGGCGTGCGCCCGATGGGGCTCTGGTCGATGTCGACGACGCGGTCGATCGCCTCCAGGCCCTCGATCCGCTCGAACGGCGCGGTATCGGCGGCGGCGTGGTTGAGCGCGCGCGCCGCGGCGCGGTACAGAGTGTCGTTGACCAGCGTCGACTTCCCCGACCCCGACACCCCGGTGACGCAGGTCATCAGGCCCACCGGAAACTCCACGTCGTCGCCGGCGAGGTTGTTGCCGCGCGCGCCGACCACGCGGATCAGCCGCAGCGGATCGGGCCGGGTGCGTTCGCGCGGAACCTCGATGACGCGCCGGCGCGAGAGGTACTGCCCGGTCAGGGACGCGGGATTCGCCGCGACCGCGGCCGGGGGGCCCTCGGCGACGATCGCGCCGCCGTGCACGCCCGCCCCCGGCCCCATGTCGATGACGTGATCGGCGCTGTTGATCGCCTCCTCGTCGTGCTCGACGACGATGACGGTGTTGCCGAGGTCGCGCAGGCGCTCCAGGGTGTCGAGGAGGCGGCGGTTGTCGCGCTGGTGCAGGCCGATCGAGGGCTCGTCGAGGATGTAGGTCACCCCGACCAGCCCCGCGCCGATCTGGCTCGCGAGCCGGATGCGCTGCGCCTCCCCGCCCGAGAGCGTCTCCGCGGCGCGGTCGAGCGAGAGGTAGTCGAGCCCCACGTCGACCAGGAACCGCAGGCGCTGGGTGATCTCCCTGAGGATGCGCTTCGCGATCTCGGCCCTGGCGCCGCCGAGCTCGATCCGGGCGAAGAAGCCATGCGCGGCGCGAATCGGCAGCGCGGCGAGGGCGGGCAGCGACTCGTCTCCGATGAACACGTTGCGCGCGGCCCGGTCGAGCCGGGCGCCCCCGCACGACTCGCACGCGCGGGTGCCGAGGTACTTCGCGAGCTCGTCGCGGACCACGCTCGACTCCGTCTCCCGGTACCGGCGCTCCATGTTGGGGATCACGCCCTCGAAGGGCTGCCGGCGCGTGTACTCCCCGCGCCGCTCGGTGCGGAACGTGAACCGGATGGCCTCGGCGCCGCTCCCGTTCAGGACCACGCCGCGCACCGCCGGCGGCAGGTCGCGGAAAGGGGTGTCGATGTCGAAGCCGTAGTGCGCGGCGAGCGACTGGACCATCTGGAAGTAGTAGAAGTTGCGGCGGTCCCAGCCCCGGACCGCGCCGCCGGGGAGACTCAGCTCGGGGTGGGCGACGACCCGGGCCGGGTCGAAGAACGTCTGCACGCCGAGGCCGTCGCAGCGCCGGCACGCGCCGGCGGGGTTGTTGAAGGAGAAGATGCGGGGCTCCAGCTCCGGGATCGCGTAGCCGCACACGTGGCAGGCGAAGCGGGCCGAGAACACGGTGTCCTCGCCGCCGCCGTCCATGGGCGCGACGACGGCGCGCCCGTCGGAGAGCGCGAGCGCGGTCTCGAACGACTCGGCGAGGCGCAGCGCAAGGTCGTCCCGGACCCGGAAGCGATCGACCACCGCTTCGATCGAGTGCCTGCGTTTCGCGTCGAGCGCGACCGGCTCGTCGAGCTCGTGCAGCCGGCCGTCGATGCGGGCCCGGATGAAGCCCTGGGACCGCAGGCCCTCGGCGACCCGGGCGTGCTCGCCCTTGCGGTCGTCGACCACCGGGGCGAGCAGCATGAGGCGCTCTCCGGGCGGGCGGGCCATGACCGCGTCCACCATCTGGCTGACCGTCTGCGCTTCGAGGACCGTCCCGTGGTCCGGGCAGCGCGGCTCGCCGACGCGGGCGAAGAGCAGCCGCAGGTAGTCGTGGATCTCGGTGATGGTGCCGACCGTCGAGCGCGGGTTGTGCGAGGTCGACTTCTGCTCGATGGAGATGGCGGGCGACAGCCCCTCGATGTGCTCGACGTCGGGCTTCTCCATCACCGAGAGGAACTGGCGCGCGTAGGCGGAGAGCGACTCGACGTAGCGCCGCTGCCCCTCGGCGTAGACGGTGTCGAACGCGAGCGATGACTTGCCCGAGCCCGAAAGCCCCGTGACGACCACCAGCCGGTCGCGGGGGATGTCGACGTCGACGCCCTTCAGGTTGTGCGTCCGGGCCCCACGGATGCGGATGAAGTCCATGAAGTGTCGGGCGGCCTCGGGCGGCGCGCGCTTGGACGGAGGGAGAGCCAATCGGCTATGTTACGTTCCGCCCCGCCCGCGAAGCAAAGTCACCCGGGCTCCCGGGCGGGGCGCTCCGGAAGTCGTGGCGAGCGGCTCGTCAGACGCTCGAAACGGGCCTTCGATGCCGAAAGACCGCCGGCCACCGTGCGATATCCCGGTCGGGCGGCCGGGGGCTGCGGCTTTCGAATGCTCCTGGGCTCCCGGGCTCCCTGAACGCCTCGGGCGTGCGCGGCCGAGCCGACCCTCATCGCGGACTCGTGGACGAGGGGTGCGGGGAGTACGCGTCTGCCGGCGGTACGCCGCGGCGGGAGCCTGGCGGAAGCGGCGATTCCCGCCAGCGCCCGGAGAGGCCGTGCCGCGATGGGATTCCGGCACGATTCCGGCCACCAGGGCGGCCCGCCGGGGGGATTTCGAGGGCATGTTCCCGCCTGGCGGGAATTGCTGCGGCGGAAGCGGGGTGACTTCGAGCAGGCCATGCCGGTCTGAGGAGCAGCCTCGCCAGTGCACCGTTCCGGACCGTCGCCGGCCGACGCATCACCCGCCCCGTTGCCGCAGCTCGAGCGGCGCGCCGTCGCCGCGCTCTCGGGCATCTTCTCGCTGCGCATGCTCGGGCTGTTCATGTTCCTGCCGGTGTTCAGCGTCCACGCCCACGAGTACGCGGGGCACACGCCGCTGCTCGTCGGCGTCGCCATCGGCGTCTACGGGCTCACCCAGGGGATGTTCCAGGTGCCGTTCGGAGTCCTCTCCGATCGTCTGGGGCGCCGGCCGGTCATCGCGGCCGGGCTCCTCGTCTTCGCGCTCGGCAGCGTGGTGGCGGCGCTCGCGGACGACATCTGGGGAATCGTCGCCGGGCGCGCGCTGCAGGGCATGGGCGCGGTGGCGGCGGCGGTGATGGCGCTGGCGAGCGATCTCACCGGCGAGACGCACCGGACCCGGGTGATGGCGGTCATCGGCGCGAGCATCGGCGCCGCGTTCGCGCTCGCGCTGGTCCTCGGTCCCGTGATCGTGGAGATCGCGGGCGTCTCCGGCCTGTTCTGGGCGACCGCGGCCCTGGCCGCCCTGGCCATCGCCCTGCTCTACCTCGGGGTCCCGGCGCCTCCGCGCATGACGGCCCGCGGCGGGCCCGCTCTCGCCGGGCTGGGCGCCGCGCTGCGGGACGGGCAGATGCTGCGGCTTCACGCCGGGATCTTCATCCTGCACGCGGTCATGGTGGCCACGTTCGTCGCGCTGCCGATCGCGCTGCGCGACCGCGCCGGGATCGACGTCGCCGATCACTGGAAGGTCTACGTCGGCGTGCTCCTCGCCTCGGTCGTCTTCACCGTGCCCCTCATCGTCGTCGCCGACCGCGCCAACCGCTCCCGGGTCGTCATGCTGCTCGGCATCGTGCTGCTCGGCCTGGCGCTCGCGGGGCTCGCGGGGGCA
Source organism: Gammaproteobacteria bacterium (assembly GCA_965202735.1). Classification (GTDB taxonomy): domain Bacteria; phylum Pseudomonadota; class Gammaproteobacteria; order HK1; family HK1; genus HK1. Next base: position 2,469,501 of record OZ241844.1, on the reverse strand, counting down.
TCGGCCGGCGGTGTCGTGCTCATGGCATTCCTGATCGTCTACTTCACCGGGTTCAATACCCTGGAGGCGAGCCTGCCGGCGATGGTGTCGAGGGTCGCTCCGATGCGCGCGCGGGGCGCGGCGCTCGGCGTGTACTCGACGTTGCAGTACCTGGGAGCGTTCGCGGGAGGGGTCCTCGGCGGCTGGCTCCTCGGCGCCGGCGGCGAGCGCGCGGCGCTCGCGGCCGGCGCGGGGCTGTGCGCCGGGTGGGTGCTGATCGCGCTCGGGCTGCGCGAGCCCCGGCGGCTCAGCGTCGAGCAACTGTCCATCGGCGCCGTCGAGCGTGATTCGGTGGACGCGCTGACGGCGCGGCTCCTCGCGGTGCCCGGGGTGATCGAGGCGGTCGTCGTGGTCGAAGAGCGGATCGCCTGGCTGCGGGTCGACCGGCGGCTTCTGGATCGAAGCGCGCTGCACGCGCTTTCCTCGACCACGTCCTGAGCCGTCCCGCCCCCGGCTTCCGGCGCGCCAGGGACGCCGGCACGGCGCCCGGGGCGCGGGCCAGTGCCAGGGGACCTCGACGGCGGCGCGCTCCGGCGCGGCCGCCCCGGGCCGCGGGCCTACGCTTCGCGGGCCGATCTCCGACGCTGGACGGGGCGTTCGCCGATACAATCTCCCCGGCCGGCTCGTACAGTACCCGGCAGGAGCTTTCGAGCGCCCAGGCGGAGCCGAAGGCGCAGCGTGCGCGGCCGGAAGTCGGCGGAGCTTGCGCGCCCACCCGGGGCGGCGCGGCGAGACTGCCCGGAGCCGCCCGGCGTGGTGGTGCGCGAGGGGCCTGCCCGGGCGGGGCGGTGAGACCGACTCCACCGGAGCCGTGTTCCCGGCCGGGGGAGCCGGACTGCACTCAACGGGACATCAAGGCAAGGGAGGTCTTCACCATGGCGAGAGGCGTCAACAAGGTCATCCTGCTCGGCAACCTCGGCGCGGACCCGGAAACACGCTACACGGCGGGCGGCAGCGCGGTGACCAACATCCAGCTCGCGACCACCGACTCGTGGCGGGACAAGCAGAGCGGGGAGCAGCAGGAGCGCACGGAGTGGCACCGCGTGGTGTTCTTCGGCCGTCTCGCCGAGGTCGCCGGCGAGTACCTGCGCAAGGGCTCACAGTGCTACGTCGAGGGGCGGATCCAGACCCGCAAGTGGCAGGGGCAGGACGGCCAGGACCGTTACACCACGGAGATCGTCGCGAACGAGATGCAGTTGCTCGGCGGCCGCGGCGGGGGTGCGGGCGGGGGCGGCGCTCCGGCCAGGGACCGCGACGAGGACCCGGGCTCCGCCTGGCCGGCCGGAGGCTCGGGCGGCGCGCCGTCCACTCCGCCCCGCAGCGGACCTTCGGACGATTTCGACGACGACATTCCGTTCTGAAATACCCCAGATAATCCTTTCAGGGACGAGCGAACCGCCGAGCGCAACGCGCTCGCAATCCATCTGCTCGCATCCCTCGGACTGCGTCGAGGCGAGCTGCTCGGGATCAAGGTGCGGGATATCCAGTGGGCCGACAGAAAGGTCGAGAGCCATCGGCGGCCCGATGACCCGCACGATCCACGGATGCACCAGCCGAGGACGAAGACACTTGCGCCGCGGTCACCGTCGGCGTGCCGCTGCCGATCGGCACGGCCGCGCTTGGGCGCGCCGACATCGCGACGACCGCGATCTGCACGACCGTGATCGGCGCGCAGCAGCGTGAGCTGGTTGCAGGTACCTGAAGCGGACAAGGAGAAACCATCGTGCAGCCCGACGAGCTCCGAGTCCGGGTCCACGAAGAAGACGCACTCACGCTGAGTGTCGATGCGGCAAGGACAAGCGACGTCGATTATGGCCCCGCCTGGTCGTTGCTCAGCGTCGCGTGGGGGAGCAAACCGGACATATTCGAAGCGGCGTTGTGGATCGACGATTGCCTGCCGGAAAACGGCAACCGCGACCCCTACGGCGCCCGAGCCGGGGCCGCGATGATCGAGCACGGCGTTCGAGGGACCGCCGGCGCCGCACCCCTGCTCGCATGGGGGAACCCCGGTGCGGAGTACCCGGGTGCCGTCACCTTCGAAAGCGTGTGCTCCGAATCCGACGCCCCGAGCTATACGCGGTTGACCGACGCCGAAATCGGAGACCGCCTCTACGAGGCGTGGCGCATCGCCAACAGAGCCCACAAAGGCCGCCCCGCCGACTACCCGGAACGACGAACGTCGCTTTCCGGGATGAGAGGCAAGATCGGACTGGCCTTGAGAGACGGTCAATGGCATGCGGCCCGCGGTAGCGCTCTGTCAACGTGGATCGCGAAGCGTGAAGACGACGCGGGACTGCGCGGAGAGGCCGGCATCGAGAGCCTGAGCCAGGAGGCGATGCGCCTGCTCGGCGTGCCGAGCGCAGCCACCCGCTCACGCGTGTTCGGCGACCAGCAATGCGTCATGAGCGAGCGCGCCGATCGATGCGTGGACCCGAAGAGCGGCCAAGTGAAGGCAATCCACCAGGAGGACTTCGCCCAGGCAACCGCATGGCCGGGAGGACAGAAGTACGAGGGCGGAACGAAGCAGGAGCCACGCTGGCCCACAGCGTATGGGCTGCTGCGGGCACACGCCGCACCGGGAGAGTGGGAAGGGGAGTCCGACAGGCTCACACGCATGCTCGCCGCCGCCTGGATGCTCGGACACACCGATCTGCACCGCAGGAACCTCGGCTTCAGGCACTGGTACAGCGCCGGCGCACGGCACATACGGCTCGCACCGATGTACGACGTATCAAGCGGGGTCGGAACCCGACTCGACCAGACGTTGGCGATCGGGATCGCCCGCCAGCGACGACTGTCGGAGATCGGAATCAGGCAGTGGCTCACGCACGCGCGCGAGTGCGGGCTCGACCCCGATCGGACGCTCGCAATCGTGCGGGACACGGCCCAGCGCACGCCAGACGCAATCACGACGGCACGGGCAACGGTGCGGGAGCGCGACGAGAACCGGTACCAGGGGGCAGTCGACCGGCGGGCGGAGGCACTGCTCCAGTACGCGCGCAAACGAGAGCGCGGATTTACCGAGGAGCAGGCGCAACGCGCGAGAAAAGGGAGTGCCGCGCGAGTACTCGCGCCGTCGGAGCGCGCAGCACAAGCCGCGGCCGCGAAAGTGCCCTTGCCAGGCGAACGCGCGCGGCGGGAAGCAGAACTGGAGAGTGGGCACAACCAACGTAAGCCCGGGCGCGGGCGCGACGATGGATGACCCGGGGTGCGGGCCGCGCACGGGGATGGACCCCAGGGAGGCCCGACGATGGACTGCGAGAACGACCCCGCGCCACGCGCGCGGGGATGGACCCGTGGTGGACATGCCGAAGCGCACGGTCGAGCAGTCGCTCCCCCGCGCGCGGGATTAACCGGACGAATCATGTTCTCCGCGGGAAACATGATGCCCGCAGCGCAAGATCGCGGTGCTGAAGGTGACCGGGATGTGACACAACGCAGGCGTGGCGACGCATCGCGGCAGTCCGAGCACCGACGTCGATGCCGAGAGGCAACGAGAGGGGAGAGAGCACGATGAGCAACGATCGAGCGAAACCACAGTCCGATGGTTGCCCTGGACCTGGGGGAGCACCGCGGTGCACAGCACGAAATCCGCTTGCTCCGGATCGCGATGGTCCACGAGGGCCACTTCGCGCACGCGAGAGGTCCTTTCCCGGCCGGAGCAGCGGCGGCGCGCACGTGGCCGCCGTTGACTACCCGGCCTCGACCGCGCCTGCGAAGCCGGGCCCCGCCGTCGTCATCGACCTGGATCCAGCAAGTCCTGCCCGGTATCCATGGCCGTGCGGTCGTTCCGGTGTTCAGCCGGGGCGTGCTGGCGCGGCCCGGCTCGCGGCTGCACGATCCGGGTGACGATGCGATACTGGCCGTCCGGACTCGGACAACCCGGAAGGGAAAGGCGGGAATGCGACCATGAACCACCAGCAACTCGAGAAGGTGCGGGATCGGGACGGCTTCATCGCGGCGCTCGACCAGAGCGGAGGGAGCACCCCGAAGGCGCTTCGCCTCTACGGCATCGAAGAGGACGCCTGGTCCGGCGACGACGAGATGTTCTCCATCGTCCACGGGATGCGGACCCGGATCATCACCAGCCCGAGCTTCGACGGCGGCCGCATTCTCGGCGCGATCCTGTTCGAGAACACCATGGACCGCGAGATCGGGGGCAAGCCCTCCGCGCGCTACCTGTGGGAAGAGAAGAACGTCGTGCCGTTCCTGAAGGTCGACAGGGGGCTCGCGGCGGAAGAGCGCGGGGCCCAGGTGATGAAGCCCATGCCGGAGCTCGGCCCGCTGCTGGAACGGGCGAAGGACAACGGGATCTTCGGGACGAAGATGCGCTCGGTCGTCAAGCTCGCGGACCCGGCCGGCGTGCAGGCGGTGGTCGACCAGCAGTTCGAGACTGGCCGGCGCATCCTCGAGGCGGGCCTGGTGCCGATCATCGAGCCGGAGGTCGACATCCACAGCCCGGAGAAGGCGCAGACGGAGGTGCTGCTGAAGGACGCGCTGCTGGCGCACCTCGACGCGCTGGGCTCCGACCAGCGGGTGATGCTCAAGCTGACGCTGCCGGAGCGGGAGAACTTCTACGCGGAGTGCGTCGGCCACCCCGGCGTGCTCCGGGTCGCCGCCCTGTCGGGCGGCTACACCCGCGAGGAAGCCAACGCGCGGATGAGGCGCAACCCCGGCGTCATCGCCAGCTTCTCACGCGCACTGACCGAGGGCCTGACCGCGCAGCAGTCCGACGAGGAGTTCGACGCGATGCTCGACTCGTCCATCGCCAGCATCTTCGAGGCTTCGAGGACGTAGCCGGCCGGGGGCCGGTTCGGGGACGCGAAAAAAAAGCCGGGGTGTGAACCCCGGCTTGAATCACCAAAGGAGGATTGAGGAGGAGAGACATCGTAGTGATGTCGAGGCGGAGTGTATCGGCGATTTGTGCGCTGCGTCAACAGGTAGAACAGCTCGGCAGCAATTCCCGCCAGCGGCCGGAGAGGCCGTACCGTGGTGGGATTGTGGGGCGATTTCGACCTTCGGGGCGTCGAATCGAGGGGACTTCAGGGGTCTGTTCCCGCCTGGCGGGAATTGCTGACGGCTCGGTAGTGTCTCAATCTGACTCCGGGACCGTTCTGTCGAGTTGAGGAAGACAGTCGAACCGAGGCGGCGCCCGTCGTCGAGAAGGGTGTACGTCCGGTTTGCCAGAGCCCTCGTTTCCGGTTCCGGGAGACCCTGGGGACAAGGGCATCGCGCGCACGGTTCGCAAAGACGGGACGCCCCTGGTCCGGAAAGAAGCCCCTCTCCCCCGGGAGAGGGGTTGGGGTGAGGGGACCGAATCATCGCCGCACCCTCACCCCCGGCCCCTCTCCCGGGGGGAGAGGCACGGCGAATTTGTTCTGATGTTTGCCGCCGTTTCGGAGCGTTCGATGAAGGTCCGTGCGCTTTGTGTTGGCGACCAGGGCGGGGGGTGGACGCTGGATGGGGCTGGCATCGTGCCGCCCTACAGGGGTCCTGCCGGAGCACGGGAGCCGGAGTCGGGGTCATGCGGGCATGAGCGCCCGTACCCGGCGCGTGCCGAGGGTGGGCGGGCAGAGGATGGATGGGAGCGGGGCAGGCGCGGTCAGCCGGGAGCCGGTGCGGGGGCGGCGTTGTCGGTCATCTTGAGCCAGTCGAGCAGCCGCCTCGGGTTCCTGGCGAGAGTGCGCATGGTCTCGGCGACGGCGAGCCCGCGCGCCTTGATGAGGCCGATGGCGAAGCGTCGCAGCCGGGTCATGTTCTCTGGTCCGTGGCCCGAGCGGATACGGCTGCGGTCCTCGTCGAAGCTCCAGTCGAGGATGTGGTGGGTCGCCTCGATGGTCCAGTGTCCGCGCTGGAGGGCGAGCAGGCGGTGCGGCGGTGCGGCCCCGGAGGTCAGGCTGGTGATGCCGTAGGCGGTGTCGCAACGGTGTTTGCCGGACTTGACCGCGACGGATTCGCGGCGCACGGCGAAGACCTGTGCGACGCCGGGGAAGTCGAGAGAGTCGTTGAGTGTGTCGCAGACCCAGAGGGAGCGGCGCTCGCGGCGCCCGTGCTCGGGCTTGGGGGTGTGGTCCTCGAAGTCCGGCGCGCGTCGGGCGATGTCCGGGTCGAGAGTGAGGCGGATATCGCTGAGCAGGGTCTTGTGGTTGCCCTTTACGGCGAACAGGTAGTGCGCGCCGCGACCGAGCAGGTAGGAGGCCAGCGTGCGCTGGGTGAGCAGGGCATCGGCGGTGACGGTGCGCCCGGCGATGTCGGGCAGGGTCTCGAGCAGGGGCAGGACGGTGCCGACCTCGTTGGTGCGTTTCTCTCCTTCGTCGGCGTCGGGCCTCATGCCGACTTTTTTTGCCCCCAGGGCGCCTGGGTGTCGTGGCCGATGATGCCGAGCACATGCGTCTGTTTGCCCTTGTCATCGATGGCGCCGCGCAGGGTCTTGCCGTCGATGGCCAGTGCGCTGTCGCCCGAGCCGTGGGTCTGTTGCCAAGCTCTCAGCGCGGCGTCGAGCTGGGCCGGGTCGATGCGCACCAGGAGGCTGCGCATCGCCGACAGGCTGGGCGGGCGGTATCGGCCATCGCGGCGGCGCACGCGGAAGCGCTCCAGCACCTTGGGGCTGAGGTCATGGACCCATTCGTCAATCGCCTTGTAGCCGCGCATCCCGCACAGCGTCGCGGCGGCGGCGAGCGCCAGCACCGTGGGCAGGGCATGGCGCCGGCCCTGGCGGCGGCGGGGGTCGTGGATGTTCTGGAAGCACTCGGGCAGGGCGCGCATCTGTTCGGCGGTGAGCGTCATCTTCGCCACTCCATGTCGCAGGCGGGGGTCGAGGTCGGCGGCGCGCAGCCGGGCTCGCGCGTCCCGACGCAGGGGGTGAAGGAACACGAGCTTGGGGCGGGCGTGCGCGCGGTAGCCGGCCCCGCTGCGGGCGAAGCCGCGAGTGCGCCCGACCTCGACCCAGTTGGCCGCGCGGTAGACCGTGCCCCGGAACAGCTCGGGGTCGACGAACGTCTCCGCGAGCAGCACCTCGTGGCCAAACCGGGCCGGCCAGTCGCGCACCAGACGGCGCGTGCACAGCGACAGCACCCGCGAGCCGAGGTTGGGCGGGCCGCCGGGCAGAAGCAGGAAGCGCGCGTTGTTGGTCACCAGAGGCAGGCGGCTGAACTGGACGCCACAGTCCCAGCCAATCCAGCGGTCGCGCGCGCCGCACTTCAGTGCCGGCGCCGAGAACACCACAAGCGCCAGCCATCGACCGTGATGGTGCGCGACATAGCGCACCGTCTCGCCCATCCCCGGCACCGCACCGAGATAGTGGTGCGCCTGCATCAGGTCGCGGAAGCGGGCCTCGTGCGCCGCCGCCACGATGTCGACCGCCACCTCCGAGAGAGCCGCCACCGCTTCCCCGTCCCCACGGATGCCTCGCGGCATGTATATCGAATCGTGGCGGGGAAGTCCAGTATCACCGTCAACCCACTGTCACAGAACGCAAATGCTCATAGAACGAATTAGCCCTGGCGCCGAAGCCCGACGTGTTTCTCCATGGCTTCGTTCGCATTCTGGAACACGCAGAGGGCGATATCGACGGGACGATCAGGCTCCGTGCCGAGATCGACAGGCAACGGCAGTCGGTGGTGGCGGTTCTGGAGCAGGCGGATTATGAACGGGCGGTTCAGGCCCACAAGGACCGGGCGCCGGTTGTGCTGAAGGGCGATCTGGAGTGTACAGGCCAGCGATGGAGGCTGCTGAATCCTCAACTGGAGAGCGTCTTGCGCGATGACGGACAGGACTCGGAGGCGACTTGATGCGGTCCGGCCCCGGCGTTTCGGAATCCACGGGGACCTCCAAGGCAAATTCGTTCTCGTGCGCCCATGAACGCCTCGGAAAGCGTAACCTCTTGATGAAGCGGCTCTTTTTCGGCTCGCGGGAATTCCGGACGAAGGGAATCCCGACGGAAGTAACCCCTTGAATCAATTGGAGATGATCGAGAGAACGAATCAGCCCTGCGGGGACCTCCCGTGCTACCGGTCAAGGCGGCTGGATCGGGTAACTTGCGCTCTTCCGATACGTCGTGGGCCTCGGCTGGAGCGAGAACGCGATGGCGGTTCGAGCATCCGTGTCTTTCGAATCGCCGGGAGATCGACACCATCCTGCGTGTCGCTACGTACGCGCTGTCGAATCGCTTGGCTTCGTGAACAGCGTCACGGCCGAGGCATCTACCGTCACCGTCGCGGCGAGCGGCGTGTAATGCTGCTCTCCCGAGCGCGCGTGGACGAGAGAGTACCCCATGACGATCAGTAACGAAGACATTCGCCGGCAACTGCGGCTGGGTGAAGACAGCCGCTGGGAATTCAAGCGGATCGAATTCAACGGCGATTCTCCCATCAGTCCTCGCAGGGACGATCTTGCCGACGAGCTGGGCGCCTTCGCCAACGCGGATGGTGGCGTGCTCCTGTGCGGAGTGTCCGACGATGGACGAGTCCCGGGAATGTCCCGGGCACAGATGGAAGCGCTCGACCGCCTGCTGGTGGAGATCGGCACCGACTCCATCGAGCCCGCTCTGCGCATCCGGGTGCATCATCGGGAGCTCGATGAAAGAGCCTTCGTGCTCGTGGAAGTACCGCGGGGCAACGCCGTTCACGAGCGGGACGGGCGCGCGTTCATTCGGGTCGGCTCGACCAGACGCCGCCTGGAAGGCAGCGAACTTCTGAGGCTGGCACAGAACCGCGCCCAGAGCCGCTTCCTGTGGTTCGACAGGCAGGTCGTGCCGCAGACGGGCTTCGAGACGCTCAGCGAGCGTCTGTGGGAGCCGCTCCTCAGCGTGTCCGGGGCGACCGACCCTCGCCGGGGATTGCTGAATCTTCGCCTGCTGGCGCAGGACGAAGCCAGTGTGGTCCGGGCCACGGTCGCCGGCGTACTCATTTGCACCCGGTCGCCCCGGGAATGGCTGCCGCAAGCCACCATTGTGGCGACACACTATCGTGGATCAGATCGGGCCTCCGGCCAGTTGGACACGCAGGAGATCGTCGGGCCACTTCCCGTCCAGATCGCCGATGCGGTGAAGTTCGTCGTGCGAAACATGCGCGTTGCGGCGCGCAAGACGCCGCAACGCGAGGACATGCCACAGTACGGTGCGACAGCGGTGTTCGAGGCTGTGGTGAACGCAGTCGCACATCGCGACTACTCCATGTCTTCACGGCGGATCAGGCTCTCGATGTTCAGGGACCGCCTCGAGATCGACTCGCCCGGTCAGCTTCCCAATGGCATGACGCTGGAAGGCATGGAGGCAAGCCAGGCCACCCGCAACGAAGTGATCGCTTCCGTGTTCGGGAGAATTCCCGTCGGCGAGGTCCCCGGCTCGAACCATCGTGGGTACCTGATGGAACGTCGGGGAGACGGCGTCTCGATCATCCGCGCCGAGACCCTGGAAACCGCCGGTATCCTGCCGGAATACAGGGTCGTTGACGGTTCCAACATCGTGCTGAGCATCCCCGCCGCCAGGCTTGAGCTCGCTCCCGCCGATGCGACGGTCACGGTGCACTGCGAAGGAACACCTCTGTCCGGAGTCGAGGTTCTGGCCTCAGACATCCCCTCATTATTTTGCCGTCAGATGACCCCGAAGAGTTCCCGATACACACGCTGCTCCACAAGCATGTGGGCAAACTCCTCGACCAGTGGACGCAGCCGATGCGCAGGCCAGTTGGGCAGATGGTGATAGAGCATCAGCCCCTGGCGAAACAGCGAGTGCGTGCGGGTCTTGACCGTGTTCGCCTTCAACCACCGGTCGTAGCCCAACCGCTCCCCCGCCGCACCGAGCAACGTCAACAACGCCATCGACAACGCGCTGAGCAGCAACAGGCGGTCGCGCCGCGCCGTGTGACGCACCCGCATCGCCCCCATCCCCATCCCGAAACGCCAGTCCTTGAGGTCGCGAAAGCTCGTCTCGATACCCCAGCGCTTGGCGTAATAGCGAATCAGCGTGCGGGTGGCCACCTTCTCCTCGCTCGCCACCACGCACCACGGCTCGGCCATCGCCGGCGCGTGCACGCACACCGCCTTGCCCACCGTCAGGGCATGGGCATCGGTCACCGTCGCACCGCGCAGCGTGCACGAGCGCCCCTGCACGCCCACCCACTGCGACGCCCGGCGCCGCTCGCCCTTCGCGCTCGTCACCCAGAGGTTGCCCCGGATGCGAAGCACGTACTCGAAGCCGAGCTCCTGGCTCAGGCACTGCATCATCGGCGCGTTGCCGAATCCCCGGTCCGCCACCACCGTGACCTTCACCGCCTCGGGCATCGCACCGCGCAGCGCACGCAGCAGCGCATCCTCATGCCCCCTCTGATGGCCTTTCAGCGTCGACGCCTGCACCGTGCGCCACATCAGCGGGGTCGCCCGACCGTGCCCGGTCAGCATCGACAGCACAATCGTCAACGGAGCTCTTCACGTGTGCGCTCGACCGCCGCGCCCCGCGAGACATGGTCGATGAGCTGCTCTCCGGCTGGACGATGGAGGACGCGCCCGACCGGGACACGATGCTGCTGTGGCTGTCGGCCGCTTTCGTCGTCGAGTTCGAGCGCCGCCGCAGCGATCTTGAAGAGACGGCAGCCGCCCATCACGATCTGATCTGGCGAATCCGAGACCAGCTCGGGGAGGTGCGCCAATGGGTGATGTCGCATCTTGCAGTCTCTCAGCTCGTGTTCATCGTGGAAGCCTTCGGACCGCACTGGCAAAGTGTCGGCCCTCCAGTGGGCGGTGTGTGGGGAGACCGCCACCCGTGGCATGCGACGGAATTCATCGAACGGACCATCCAGGCGCTCGCGAGCCGCCCCACCCCGGAGGCAACGGAGGCGTTGCAGCGCCTGGTCGACGGACCCGCCGAGACCTACAGAGCGACGGCGAGGCATGCGCTCGCGCTGCAACGCAGGCTCCGGCGCGATTTCGAGTACACCGCTCCCAGCCTCTCCGACCTTCGGGCCGTAGTCACGAACGGCGTCCCGGAGACCATCGACGACATGCGCGCATACTTGGTTGACCACCTCGACGTACTCCAGGAGCGGATGCACGCGAGCGACACCGACATGTGGGAGACGTATTGGACGAAGAACGGCCCGCAAGGGGAAGAATACTGCCGAAACCGTCTGGTCGAGCACCTCTCGGGAGTGATGTCCGATGCGATCCAGCTCGTGCCCGAGATGCGGATGCCCGAACAGAGGCGGGCCGATTTCGTCGCACTCCGAAATGGCATCAGGTTGCCGGTCGAAATCAAGGGCCAGTGGCACCGAGAGGTGTGGAACGCCGCATCCGAACAGCTCGACGCCTACTATGCCCGGGAGTGGCATGCCGAAGGTCGAGGTGTGTACGTCGTTCTATGGTTCGGGAATGTCCCCGGAAAGAAATTGCCCGCACACCCGCAGGGGCTGGATGGACCGGCAACCCCTCTGTCGCTTCGGAAGATGTTGACCGACCGTCTCCCGGAGGCGCGGCGTTCGCAGATCGACGTGTTCGTGCTCGACGTCAGCCGACCGGAACGAGCCGCGTGAGATCACGCACGAACCACGAAGCGGGTGTAGATCTAGAACTGACACGAGCTAATACTCCTAAATGATCGAATTCTAAAGATTTGTGGAAAACGCCAGACGAAGAAGAACCCGTCTCCGGTGACACTTTGTCACCGCAGGCAAGCTCAGAGGGGAAGACGGGGCAGTGATCCTCTGCAACAATGCTGTGCGCGAAATCCCAACACTGTGGAGGGCTGCCCCAATGGAAGTATCCCATACGCCGACCGACAAACCCACTCCCCAAGATGTCTGGAGCGTGCTCGAAGCACTCCCCCGGCGCGTGAGTGCGCTGCTGAAGAAGTACGAATCGTCCGACACGCATTCGTTCGAGAACTTCGAGCGCGAGCTCCACGCCCTGTTCGCCCGCACCGAGTGCGCGGTCACCGAACAGGCGCTCGCCCGACACGACGTGGACCTGCCGTTCGTGCTCATCGACGGCGAGGTCCATCGCCGGGCGTGTCGCAGTGCCCAGACCTACCTCACCACCGCCGGCCCGGTGTCGGTGACCCGCACGCTGTACCGGGCGCGGCGCGGGGCGCGGGCAGTGGCGGCGCTGGAGCGCCGGGTGGGCATCGTCGAGGGGTACTGGACGCCGCTCGCGGCGCGCCACGGTGCGCTGCTGGTCTCGCATCTGACCCCGCGAGACGCCGAGCAGGTGCTGGCCACCCTCGGGCCGATGCAGCCGTCGAAGAGCAGCCTCGACCGGCTGCCCAAGGCGCTGTCGGCGCGCTGGGAGGCGCAGCGCGAGACGTTCGAGACCACGGTGCGCGAGGCCAGCGTCGCGGTGCCGGAGGCGGCCCGTGCGGTGGTGGTCTCGCTCGACGGGGTGATGGCGCCGATGCGCGGCGGATACCGCGAGGCGGGCTGTGCCACGGTCTCGCTGGTCGATGCCCAGGGCGAGCGGCTGTACAGCGTGCGCATGGGCCGGATGCCGCAGCCGCGCAAGGCGAGCCTCAAGGCGATGGTTGCCGCCGAGGTCGCGGCGGTGCGCGCCCCGCGCCCGGACCTCACCGTGGTCAAGCTCGCCGACGGGGCGAAGGACAACTGGACGTTCCTCTCCGGTGCGCTGCCCGAGGGCGTCGAACTCATCGACTTCTACCACGCCGTCGAGCAGCTCAGCGACGCCTTCGACGCCGCCTACGGCACCGCCTCGCCCAAGGCGGCGACGCAGCTCAACACCTATCGCCACCGGCTGCGTCATGAGCCCGCCGGGGTCGAGCGGGTCATCCGCGCGCTGGTGCATCTGCGCACGAGATATCCCGACGAGGAGCGCATCGCACAGGTGCTCGGCTACTTCCGCGGCAATCGCCACCGCATGGGCTACGCCGAGGCCAAGGCGCGGGGCCTGCCCATCGGCTCCGGGGTCGTCGAGGCGGCCTGCAAGACCTTGGTCACCGAACGGCTCAAGCGCTCCGGGATGCGCTGGGGCCTGCCCGGCGGGCAAGCCATTCTCACCCTGCGCTCGCTCGTGCAGAGCCAACGATTCGACCATGCATGGCCTGTGCTCGCGGAAACGTATCGAGCCGACGTGGCTTGTCCTGACAATGTCGTACCCCTTCGACGGACATACCTTCATTGATACTGATCAGTTCCGGGGGCACACCCCACGAAGCACGAACTCAGGGCTCCATGCCGATCATCGACGCATAGGTCCCACACAATGCGTTCTTGATGTTGCCGAGAATCGTGTTGACCCATCGAAACCCGGGACGCTCGACCGCAGCCCGTCCCCGGCCGACCACGATGGGCTCGTGCGCGCAGCCCGCTGCCGCCACCCCATGAAAGCACGCCAGCCCGTCGGAGAGGACCTCGGCGCCCGGACGCAGATGCTGCTGCGCCCAGGCGGCGATTTCGGTGAGAAGTAAGCCCTTGACCACGGTGAGCTTCACCCGCACCGGATGTCCGTGTGCGTTAGATGCGACGTCGGTCGACATCGGTCGTTGTTCGGCCCGGGCATGAGAGAATTCATGTGCAGTCGCACTGGCGTCCGACGGGAGTGGGGGGAGCGGTGAGCATCGAGCGGCGCTTCGACCTCTCGCTGATCGCCGGGATGGCGTTGCGAGAGAAGCAGATCCAGCAGAGCTACCGTCCCTTCATCGGCGTTCACAAGTGGTTCGCACGCCGCCCGGGCACACTGTTCCGCGGCCTCGTGCTCGCCGAGTTCGGCCAGGGTCGCCTGGAGGACATCTTCTTTCGAGCCAACGACTTTCCCGGGCTGCGGATCGCCGACCCGTTCATGGGAGGGGGGACGCCGCTCATCGAGGCGAACCGCGTCGGGTGCGACGTGGAGGGCTTCGACGTCAATCCGATGTCGGCGTGGATCGTCCGCGAGGAGATCGAGCCAATCGACCTCGCGGCCTACGGGCAGGCCGCCGGCGCGCTCATCGACGCACTCCGCACCGGGATCGGTCGCTACTACCGGACCTCCTGTCCGCACTACGGGGACCCGGACGTGCCGGTGAAGTCGTTTCTGTGGGTCAAGGTGCTCGACTGCGAGGCTTGCGGGGCGCCCGTCGATCTGTTTCCGGGCTACCTGCTCGCGGAGAACCGGCGCCATCCGAAGAACGTCCTGGTGTGTCCGGCGTGCGGCGACCTCAACGAGGCCGAGGATCGGAATCGGCCCGGGAGCTGTGCCTCCTGTGGAAGCGCGCTCGATCGGGCCGGACCAGCCGGCCGCGGGCGGTGCGAGTGCGCGAGCTGCGGACACGGCAACGTCTATCCCGGAACCGCCGGTCGCCCGCTCGCGCACCGGCTGTTCGCCATCGAGTACCACAACCCACTTCGAAAGGGGATTATATCCCAAAGTCACAAAATCGCCCGGTCAAGCTCGTAACTACTTGGCATCCCGGACGAATTTGACGGGCCGGAAGAACGTCCGGCGCAGCTCCTCATCCGACATGCCCGGCATGTCGAACTCCTCCTCCAGCTCCGCCTTGCTCGGCTGGTAGTCCTTCGGCGGGAGCACCACCGTGCGCGGCTCCGGGACGTAGGCAGGCGGACGATTCGGGCGCTTCATCGGCTTACTCCTCTTGGCTGGCAAGAGCGACAACAATCCTGCCAGGTAATCTCTCTATCTCGTCCATTTCGGCCAATCTCTTCGTGAGCTTGTACGTAACCGCTTGACCTTCTGCCATGCGAACCAATGTCCCGGCGCGGTTCTCCGCAACCGCGCCCTTCCGCCACATGTTGAAGGCCACGCGATCAGGACAGATCCCGAGACAGAGAAGGTAGTCGTACTGTCGATCCAGCCGGACATGATTGAACTGGAATGTTCCGCCGGCACCGAGCGACGCGGTTTTCACTTCGAATCGCAGATTGTCGATTCGGATGTCTGTCCTTGACGTCCGACCACCATTTCCCACGTCAATGCCATGTGCCGCCAAGTAACGCCGGACGAACTCCTCTCCGATCTCACCTCGGTTCGTGTTCCCGAGCATCCGATAACCAATGAGCGGAGAATCCCGCCAGATATCCTCCGGTGCATGCTCGCGGATAATCGCGACAAGAAGATCGACGGCGTTCACTCCGGCCCTTCCCACAGCCGGCGTCCCGCTATCCGCTTCCAGAAGACGATGAAGTACGAATGGTTCTTCCGCGCGTGAACTTGCCGGACTGTCCGGCTCACTCCAGGCCGGTTCTGGCGGATGACGACGAACAGATCTTCAGCAATAAACCCAAATTTTTCATACGCCTGCATGATTTCGACATGGGTAAATCGCTGGCGGTTCGAACACACTTCGTCCTGACACTTCACGATCAGCACGCCGCGGTCACGTAATACTCTCCATGCCTCTTTCCCGGCATCTTCGTACAGCGCGAGCACCGCTTCGTGGTACTTCTTCGTCGTCTTGTTCCCGGTGCCGTTGTTCCGGTAATGCCGCTCAAACGCAGTGTGAACCGTGTGAGCGCTTCCCCCCGGTGTGTGCATGTAAGGAGGGTCCAGTACCACACAGTCAATTTCGCCATCGCCATAAGGCAGTTCGCGACAATCGGTTCCGGTCTTTATGTCGGTGTCGAGCACCGTGTATCGATCGGTCGGCACATTGCGCCAGAACACGCCTTCGCCGTAGGTAACATCCGCTACGACAGACTCCGGCGCGACATACAGCGAGAGAACTTCCGGGAAAACCATATCGTTTCCCGCGACATGGGCGCTGAACACCAAGTCATTGGTTGGCATTCCGTTCTGGACGACTCGCTTCCTGGACCGGTCAACGGATATGGCTTCGCCGGCGGTCGCGCTCATGATCCGCGTGCTCCGCTGGACAGCCCGTTGGGCTTGGTGAGGTCGCGGTAGGTCAGCCGCTTGCCGGCCATGCCCTCCACCACGTCCCCCATTTGGTCGATGGTGTCCCGCTCGCGGACGTTGTGGCGTCCCTGGAACTCCGTCACGTAGCGGTCCAGATGCTTCGGACTCATCTTGTGGTAGGTGCCGATGTAGCCCCGCTTCAGCATGCTCCAGAACGACTCCATGCCGTTGGTGTGCACCTGCCCGCGGACGTACTCGGAGACGCTGTGCTTGACCGAATCGTGATGCGCCAACCCCTCATAGGAGGCCGACTCGTCTGTGTACACGGTGGCTTCGGGGGCGGCGTGCTCGCCGACGAACCCCTGGAGGGTCGGCTTGTCGGTGTACTCGACGACCTGGGCGCGCACCTGCTTCGTCGTCCGGTCCTTCGCGCCGACGACCGCCGTCTTGCCGACGGAGCCGCGCCCTGCGCCGGATTCGGCGAGTGCCTTGCGCTTGGCGTTGCTCATGTTCTTCCGCTTGCCCCCGATGAAGGTCTCATCGACCTCGACCGGGCCGGAGAAGAACCCCTGTCCCGTCTCGACCGTCTTGCGGAGTCGGTGCGCCAAGTGCCAGGCGGATTTCTGCGTGATGCCGAGCTCGCGGTGCAGCTTCATGCTCGACACCCCCTTGAGGTTCGTGGTGAACAGGTAGATCGCAATGGCCCACACCCGATAGGGGAGCTTCGACCCCTCCATGACCGTGCCCACGCGCAGGGTGAACATCGTTCGGCTCTTGCCCGTCGAGCAGTCCCGGCAGCGGTGCGTCATGGAGCGGTGCTTGATGCCCGACTGGACGTTGAACGAGCCGCACTTGGGGCAGTGCGGGCCATTCGGCCAGCGGCGCTCGGCGACCCATTGCGTTGCCGCCGTCTCGTCACCGAACATGTCGGCGACCTGAAGCAGCGTCAGCCCCTTGCGGTGTGCCTTCCCCGGTGCCTTCTGAGCCATCGCCGATCCTCCCGATTTGTGACTGTAGGATAACCGATTCAGGCGATTGTGTCACTCTTTTTTGTGACTTTGGGATATAATCCCCCTTCGAAAGGCCGGGCACAAGGGCCGCTTCTTCAAGAAGCCCGATGCCGGGGACCTGGCCCGCGCCGCCGCCGCGGCCCGGCGATGGGAGCGGCTCGCGCCGCGTTTCGTGCCCGACGAGGCCATCCCGCCGGGCGACGAGACCGACCGGCTGCACCGATGGGGCTACACCCACTACCGCGATCTGTTCAGTCCGCGCCAGCTCCTGGGTCTGGAGCTGAGCTGCCGGCTGATCGCCGAGGTCGAGGACCCGCGCATCCGTCACGCGCTCGCCACCAATCTTTCCGACCTGCTGCGCTACCAGAACATGCTGTGCCGGTACGACACGATGGCGCTGAAGGCGCTCGACATCTTCTCCGTGCATGGATTTCCGGTGGGACTGGTGCAGTGCGAGTCGAATTTCACGGGCATCGTCAACGGCTCCGGAACGAATGTGGGCTCGGGCGGATGGACGAACATCGTGGACAAGTACGTGAAGGCGAAGCGCTACTGCGAGTCGCCGTTCGAGGTCCGGCGCAGCGGCTCGCGCAACGTCCGGGTACCGGTCGCAGGCGAACGGATCGGGGAGATGCACGAGGGCCGGCGGCGCCGTATCGCCATCCGTTGCCGGAGCGCGACCGAGAGCGAGCTGGCGCCACACAGCCTCGATGCCGTGTTCACGGACCCGCCGTACTTCGGCAACGTGCAGTACGGCGAGCTGATGGACTTCTGCTACGTGTGGCTGCGGCGACTCGCGGGCAGCGACGCGGAGGGGTTCGACCGGCCGTCCACGCGTTCACCGCGGGAACTGACCGGCAACGTCACCCAGGAACGCGGTCTCGAGCACTTCACGGAGGGGCTCGCCACCGTCTGGACGCGCATGGCCCGGGCCCTGAAGCCGGGCGCGCCACTGGCGTTCACCTACCATCACAACAAGCTCGACGCCTACTGCGCGGTGGGCGTCGCAATTCTGGACGCCGGCCTGGTGTGCTCGGCGTCGTTGCCCTGTCCGGCGGAGATGGGGGGATCGATCCACATCCACGGTACGAGCTCGTCCATCATCGACACCGTCTTCGTGTGCCGGAGCTCCGGCGCCATACCGGAGAGCTGGCTGTTCGACACCCCCGAGGGGCTCATGGAGATCGTTGGCGAGGATCTGGCGCATCTGGCGAGCACCGGCAGAATGCCGACCCATGGCGACACGCGATGCATCGTCCTCGGTCATCTGACGCGAATGGCGGTCTGGGAGCTCCGCGATGCATGGGACCGCTCGCGACCGGCGGCGGAGAAGCTGGCGAACGTTCGTGAGCGGATGACCGCCTGCGGAGACCCTGATCGGCTCACGCGGCGGGCGCCGACCGTCGGTCCTGTCGCAGAGCTGCCTCTGTTCTCCCGTCGGACCACCCGAACCTACAGCGAGGTACACGGTGCCGTTTCATCTGATGGATCGAGGGAGATCCGGCCGCACGGGTAGACGGCATCGCTGGCGCGAGTCGCCGGCGGGCAGGCGCCGGGCACGCTCGGGGCGGACGGGGCGGCGGTCGACGTCCTGGTCACGGGCCGGTTCTTCCGCGGGCATGGGTCGTCCGGCGGGCGCGCTTGCCTGGAATTGCCGTGAGAGGAGGGCTCCGGTGATCCAGCGGGACGAACATCATCGCGCTCAGTGCCCGGTGCGCGCGATGCGCGACACCTCGTTGATCCCCCGGATCCGCCGCATGATGCGGGCGAGGTGCGTGCGGTCGCGCACGCCGATCACGAAGTTCATCGTGGCGTCCAGGCCGTCGCGGCTCTCGATGTCCACGTTCTCGATGTTGGCGCCCATCTCCGCGATGGCCGCCGCCACCGTCGCGAGCACGCCCTTGCGGTTGGCCATGTCGACGCGGATCCCGGCCGGGAACTCACCGCTCAAGTCGGGCTCCCAGGCGACGTCGATCCAGCGCTCGGGCCGGTCCGAGAACTCGGTGAGGTTCCTGCAGTCGGTGGTGTGGATGACGATCCCGCGGCCGGTGCTGACAAAGCCCATCACGGAATCCCCGGGAATGGGATGGCAGCACTTGCCGAAGTCGACGACCATCCCCTCCGAGCCCCGGATGTAGAGCGGCGGGCCGGCGCCCGGCGCTGGCTCGTCGTCGGTCGCAGGCTCCTCGCCGCCCCGGGCGAGACGTTTCGCGATCAGCGCCGCGAGCCGCCGGCCGAATCCGATCTCCTCGTGCAGCGCCCCGATCGACTCGAGCTTCAGATCCTCCAGCAACGCGTCCAGCACCCCGGCCGGCACGTCGTCGAGCCCGATGGACTCGACCGCGAGAGCCTGCTCCAGCAGCGTCTCCCCCAGCTCCACCGCCTCCTCGGTGCGCAACTGCTTCAGGTGGTTCCGGATCGCGGAACGCGCCTTGCCGGAGACGACGAAGTCGAGCCACGCCGCGTTCGGCCGGCCCCAGGGCATGGTGACGATCTCGACCGTCTGGCCGCTCGCGAGCGGCGCGCGCAGCGGCGCGTAGCGGCCGTCCACCTTGGCCGCCACGCACTGGTTGCCGATGTCGGTGTGCACCGCGTAGGCGAAGTCGATCGGGGTCGCGCCCCGGGGCAGGGTACTGATCTCCCCGGCCGGGGTGAACACGTAGGTCTCCTTCGGGAAGAGGTCCACCTTGACGCTCTCCAGAAACTCGACGGAGTCGCCGGCCTGCGTCTGCATCTCCAGCAGATCGCGTACCCATTCCCGGACCCGGAGCTGGGCGGTGTTCGTCCCGGGCTGCCCGATCTTGTACATCCAGTGCGCCGCCACCCCCGACTCCGCGACCTGGTCCATCTCCTCGGTGCGGACCTGGACCTCGATGGGCGACCCGAACGGCCCCATCAGGGTGGTGTGCAGCGACTGGTAGCCGTTCGTCTTCGGGATCGCGATGTAGTCCTTGAACCGCTCCGCCACCGGCTTGTAGAGGCTGTGCACGATCCCGAGCACCCGGTAGCAGTCGTCGGGCCGCTCGACGATGATCCGGAACCCGTACATGTCGAACACTTCGCTGAACGAGAGGCGCTGGGTGCGCATCTTTCGATACAGGCTGTAGAGGTGCTTCCTGCGCCCTTCGACGCGTGCCCTGACCCCTTCCTGGCGGAGCCGCCGCTTCGTCGCGGTCTCGATCTTGCGCACCACCTGCTTGCGGTGTCCGCGCGCCTTTTTCGCCCGAGCCTCCAGCACGCGGTGGCGCTGCGGGTAGAGCGCCCGGAATCCGAGATCTTCCAGCTCGACCAGCATGCTGCGAAGCCCGAGGCGGTTGGCGATGGGGGCGTGGATCTCGAGCGTCTCGCGGGAGATGCGCCGCTGCTTCTCGGGCGGCAGCGGCTTGAGGGTGCGCATGTTGTGCAGCCGGTCCGCGAGCTTGATGAGAATGACCCGCAGATCGCGCGCCATCGCCATCAGCATCTTGCGGAAGTTCTCGGCCTGCGCCTCCGCGCGGCTCTCGAACGAGAGGTGGGTCAGCTTGCTGACGCCGTCGACGAGGTCCGCGACCGTGTCGCCGAAGCTCGTCGCGATTTGGGGCTTGGCGGTCGGCGTGTCCTCGAGGACATCGTGGAGGAGCGCGGCCACGATCGTCTCGTGATCGAGACGCATCTCGGCGAGGATCCAGGCGACCTCGATGGGGTGGTGGATGTAGGGCTCGCCCGATGCGCGGCGCTGCCCGCCGTGGGCGTTGGCGCCGAACACGAACGCGCGCTGGATCGCGTCGACCTCCGGCGGGCCGAGGTAGGCGCCGGCGAGGCGGCGCAGGTCGCCGATGCGGGACACCTGCGCCCCTTCAGCCGGGCCGGGTCCCGGCCGCCGGCATCGCCGGACGCCCGCCGTGGCGGGCGCCGACGCGCCCGGCGCCGCGGTTTCGGGAATTCGCGCGCCGCGCGGGCGGGGAGTCGGCGTCCCGCTCCCGCCTCGCCGCCGCGACCACCCGCCTCGCGCGCCGCGCGGGGGGGGAGCCGGCGATGCGCCGGGACGCCGGCCGCATCGTCAGATCCCGCCGAGGGGAAAGACCTCCTGCGCCTCTTCCTCGGCCAGAACGGCCTTCGGCGTCTCGTCCAGAATGGTCTTGTCCACCTTGCCGTCGGCGATCTCGCGCAACGCGATCACCGTGGGCTTGTCCCTCTCGTGGTGGATGAGCAGCGGCGAGCCGTGGGCGATCTGGCGCGCGCGCCGGGTGGCGACGAGCACCAGCTCGAACCGGTTGGGAATCTTCTCGATACAGTCTTCGACCGTAATCCTGGCCATCTCTTGCTCCGGAATACCTTGAGAGTCGACGAACCTCGCGGCGGCGCCGGGCCTCGCCGCATCAGCATCCGGGACCCGGGCTCGCCGGGAATCCCGCTGCCGCTTCCCGGCGGGGGAGGCGAGAGGCGAGGGAACGAGGCCGCACCGCGTGGCGCACGGTTGCGCGAGCCCGCGTAGTCTACTCAATTCGACCGCGGGGGAGCCAGAAGCGCGGCGACGAGTGGTGCGGCGTCGGCGGGCGCCGTGGCGCGCTCGCCGCGCAGGATCGCGCGCAGGGTGGCGAGCGCGCGCTCGAAGTCGTCGTTGACCACGACATGGTCGAACTCGTCGTAGTGCGCGAGCTCCGACCGCGCCGCGCGCATCCGGCGTTCCACGACCCCGGCCGAGTCCTGGCCCCGGCCGACGAGGCGGGAGCGCAGCGCGTCCATCGACGGCGGCAGCAGGAAGACGGACACCGTGCTCGCGAACGCCTCGCGCACCTGGCGCGCGCCCTGCCAGTCGATGTCGAGGACGACGTGGCGGCCCGCGGACAGCACCGTGCGCACCGCGTCCCGCGAGGTCCCGTAGCGCCGGTCGAAGACGCGGGCATGTTCGAGGAACGCCCCGGCCTCGACCATCGTCTCGAACTCGCGTTCGCCGACGAAGTGGTAGTCGACCCCGTCGACCTCGCCCGGCCGCGCCGCGCGCGTGGTGTGGGACACGCTGAGCCCGACCGACGGATCGGCCTCGGCGAGGGCGCGGGCGAGGCTCGATTTGCCGGTCCCCGACGGCGCGCTCAGGACGAGCACCACCGGCGGGCGCCCGCCGCCCGCATGGCCCGGAGCCGTGTCCCGCGCCGCTCGGTGGCGCCTCATTCCGACCTTCTTCCTCGACGCGGCATGACGGCCCCGAAGCCGAGCCGAGTCACTCCCCGGCAGCAATTCCCGCCAGGCGGGAACCGGCCCCTGAAATCCCTTCGGCTCGACGCCCCGAAGGTCGAAATCGCACCGGGATTCCACCACGGTACGGCCTCTCCGGGCATTGGCGGGAATCGCTGGCTCCCCGTCACTCGACGTTCTGGATCTGCTCGCGCATCTGCTCGATCAGGACCTTGAGGTCGACCGACGCGCGCGAGGTGGTGACGGCGGCGGACTTGGAGCCGAGCGTGTTCGCCTCCCGGTTCAGCTCCTGCATGAGGAAGTCGAGGCGCCGGCCGGCGGGTTCGGATCGTTCGAGCGCGGCGCGGATTTCCTGGACGTGCGCCTCGAGCCGGTCGAGCTCTTCGGCCACGTCCATGCGCTGGGCGACGAGGGCGAGCTCCTGCTCCACGCGTCCCTCATCGAGGGCGGCGCCGGCCTCGGCGAGCCGCGCGCGCATGCGCTCCCCGAACCCCCGCACGATGGCGGGGAGCGCCTCGCGCACCCGGGCCACCTCCCCTTCCAGGTCGTCGAGGCGGTCCCGGATGAGGGCCTCGATGCGGGCGCCCTCCCGCGCCCGCATCGCGGCGAGGTCGGCGAGCGCGCGATCGAGCTCGCCGAGCACGAGGCGCTCGATCCGCTCCGGGTCCGGCGCCGGCGCCTGCACCACGCCCGGCCAGCGCAGGATGTCCACGGGGCTGACCGGCGCGGCGTCCGGCAGGAGCTCGGCCACGGTGCGCGCCGCCTGCGCGACCCGCGCCGCGAGGTCGCCGTCCACGGCGAGGCCGCCGGTGGCGGCGGGGTTGGGGAGCACCCGCAGCGTGCCGTCGACCTTGCCGCGCCCGAGACGGGCGCCGATCCTCTCGCGGACTTTCGGATCGAGCCGGCGGAGGTCCTCGGGCAGGCGCAGGTTCACGTCGAGATAGCGGTGGTTGACGGAGCGGATCTCCCACTGGATTCCGCCCTGCTCGTGCTGCGACTCGATGCGGGCGAATGCGGTCATGCTGCGCAGCATGGCGGGCTCCGTTCGGGGTCGGGGCGCGGGCCGGGCGCCCCGAGGCGGCGTGGCGCCGGCTCGGCCGGCCCCGGCTCGATGCGGATGCGCCGGGCGCGGCGGCCGATCGCCGGCGGCGCCGGGCATTGGACGAGCAAGCCGCGGCGGCCGATTGCCAGCGGCGCCGGGCACCGGACGAGCAAGCCGCGACGACGAATCCGCGATGCGCCGGGCGCGGCGGCCAACCGTCCGCGGCGCCCGGGGCGCGGACGCGATGTTAGCGCGAATCCTTCGCCGGTTCGCGGATGAGTCTTGTCCAATGAGAAATGAGCCTGAAGGGAGGGTCGATATCCAGTGACACATGAGCCTGTAGCGGGAGCGATTCGGAGATCATCGGAGAATGATCGTGACCCTACAGACCCAACGGGTGCAGACCCTGGAGCAGGTGCGGCGCGTCGCCGAAGGCAACGAGCCGGTCGACTTCACCCTCGCCGAGCGGGCCTCGGCCTACGAGTTCATCCGGCGCACCCTGACGCAGTTCGACTACGCGGCGCTGGGCAAGGCCGACAAGGGCGCGGTGAAGGCGTATCTCGGGAAGATGACAGGGCTGTCACGGGCCCAGCTCACCCGGCTGATTGCCCAGCACCGCTCGACCGGACGCATCCGCGACCGGCGCGGCGCCGGGCCGTCGCGTCCCTTCACGAGGCGCTACACCGCGGCCGATATCCGCCTGCTCGCCGAGGTCGACGCCGCCCTCGGCCAGCGCTGCGGGCCGGCCACCCGGGCGGTGCTGCGCCGCCAGTACGAGCTCTTCGGCGATGCGCGCTTCGTGCGTCTGGCGGGGCTGTCGAACGGGCATCTGTACAACTTGCGCGCCTCGCGCACCTACCGCACCCGGCGCAGCGTGTTCACCCGGACCCGCGCCCGGGTCGTGGCCATCGGCGAGCGACGCAAGCCCCGCCCCGACGGACAGCCCGGATGGCTGCGGGTGGACACCGTCCACCAGGGAGACCGCGACGGGACCAAGGGGGTGTACTACGTCAACACCGTCGACGAGGTCACCCAGTACGAGCACATCGGCTGCGTGCCAGCCATCTCCGAGCGCTTCCTCGTCCCGGTGCTCGAAGCCCTCATCCGCGCCTATCCGTTCGAGATTCGGGGCTTTCATGCCGACAACGGCTCGGAGTACATCAACCCCCGCGTCGCCGCGTTGCTGAACAAGCTCCACATCGGCCAGTTCACCAAGTCGCGCCCGCGCCAGTGCAACGACAACGCCCTGGTCGAGAGCAAGAACGGCGCAGTGATTCGCTCCTACCTCGGCTACGACCACATCCCCCAGCGCTTCGCCCCCGAGGTCAACGCCTTCACCCAGGGCGTCCTCTCGCCCTATCTGAACCACCATCGCCCCTGCCTGTTCGCCACCGAGCAGCGCGACGCCCAGGGCCGGGTCCGCAAGCGCTACCGCGACCAGGACCTCGCCACCCCCTACGAGAAGCTCAAGTCGCTGCCCGATGCCGCGCGCTGGCTCAAGCCCGAGGTGACCTTCGCAGCCCTCGACGCCGTGGCCCATGCCCACAGCGACTTCGAGGCCGCCCTCGCCGTCAACGCCGCGCGCAACGCGCTGTTCCGTGCCCTCGGGCGCGCATGGGGATGCGCCGCGTAGCCGAGGCGCTCACCGCCAGGCACAGGGCATCGCACCCCACCCCGCGCCCTGTGGATTTGTGGACGAGTCCTGCGGACCGGCGCGAGCCCTTCGGGCCGTGTGGACAGCCCGTGGACAACGCTGACGCGTTGCCCACCGCCTGCCCACACTCTCGCGCCTCTCGTCCACAAGCTCCACAGGGCTCATTACCACTCATCGAGAAAACCACACCTCACACCATCAGGACTCTGGTTAACTCCCGCGATCCCCCCACCCATCATGCCTCCTCCCACCCACAACCCGACTTCGCTCCCCCAACCGCTCACTCTCGCTCCTCGTTCAGGCTCATTTCAGGATTGGAAAACACTTAACTGGTATCAGCAGAGTGGTGTCAGCAGAGCAGGACCATTTTGTTTTCGGGTCAGGATCATTCAAAACGTTCATGGCCGCGCTGGCCACCCCGCCGCATGAAAGGACACCGGATCGCAACGCGGCGATGACTGGAGGCGCGGGGCCCTTCCCGAGTGCACTTTCACGGCAAAGTCGCGGTCATGGGCCGTACAACCGGAAGATCGCATGGTGACGGGTGGTCTTTCGGCATCGAAGGCCCGGGTCGAGGGCCTGATGAACCGTTCGCCACGACTTCCGGAAGGCCCTGAACAACAGGGATCACAAGAGGTCCAGAGGTCCGGGGCGGCCCCGGCAATTCCCGCCAGACGCCCGGAGAGGCCGTCCCGCGGCGGGGTCGCGGCACGGTTCCGACCACCGGGGCGGCCCACCGAGGGGATTTCGAGGGGATGTTCCCGCCGGCGGGAATTGCCGGGGTCGCCGTGTCCGGGGTCGCCGTGTCCGAAGCCGCCGGCGTCTCAGTCGTTGTACTCCCCCCCACCCGCACCGGACTCGCGGGACGCGTGGGTCGACGGCACCAGCGTCCGCCCGGCGAACGCGAGCAAAGTCGACCACAGTCCTTCGGACACCCCGATGCCGAGGGTTGCGGAGCGCGCGGCCCGGCGTTCGAGCTCCGCGTTGCAGACATCGATGCGCCACGGCGCCCGAAGCTCCATCCATCGACCTCCGGCTGCCGGGTCGATGACGATTCGGACCGCGTCGCGCGGGCGCCGGTGGCTGCGGTCCTCGCTCTCCGCGGGAGCCGCGCAGACACGGCATCCGTCATCCGCGGAGACGTCGAGCCGGCGCGGCGCCCCACCACGGCGCCGCCACTCCACCCGGGCGCGGCGTCCGTCCGCCGTGCGCTGCGCCAGCGCACCGGCGACGAAGATCGCGCCTTCGACCCCGGTGAGCAGGACTTCGGCCCGGTCCCCGCGCTCGACCGCACGCGCAATGGCGAAATCCAGCGCATCGCTCGCGACCGACACCGCGGGCTGGCCTCCGGCGTCGAGCACGTCGACACCATCCGTGCCGCCCGCGACCCCGAGCGGGCGGGGCGGCGCGCGCTCCAGCGCGTCGAGCGCCGCCTCCAGCGGCGTCAGCGCGTCGAGCCCCCGGGCCTGGAGCCACAGCACCGCGAACGAAGCGTCGTCGTCGGCGCCGGCCGGGACCCCCAGCCCGCGGAACGCCTTCTGGCAGGTGCGCCGCAGCTCGTTCCAGGAAACGATCACGCGGCATCGTCCGGGGTGGCCGTGGTGGCGCGAGGAGCCGGAGACGGTCGTCGGACGATCACGCGGCGTCGTCCGGGGCGGCCTCCACCTCGACCGGAATCACGGGGAACGCCCAGTCGTCCACATCCTCGCGGCGCAGCTCGCCGGGCAGCGGCGCGCCCTGGAAGAGCGTGATCCGGGTCCAGCGGTCGGACTTCGGGTCGAACCTGCCCGCACCGAAGACCGCGAGCTTGCACCGCAGCATGTCGATGGGCAGGCAGTTCTCGCCGATGACGTTGTCGCGGATTTCCGCGTAGTCGCTGCCGGCGAGCGACTGCACCCGCCGCACCGTTCGCCGGAAGCCGGGACGATCCAGCAGCAGCTCGGCCACGCTGCGGTCGCGCCACCCCGGGCCGAGGGCGCCGAGCGCCCGATGGAGCGCGCCCACGTCCCGCGCCACGTGCAGCGGATACTCGCGCTCCGCCCCCGGCTCGCTGAACCGCTCTCCGAGCCGCGGCTCCTCCTTCTCCTCGGAGTAGTACCAGAACCGGTGCTGCTCCCTCGGGTCGTCGAAGTCGAAGCCGAGCGCCCAGCCGTAGTCCCGTTCGACGATCGCGGCCAGCTCGTGCACGCGCATCGCGGGACGGGTGGTGAGCCGCTCATCGGCGCCGGTCTCTTCCTCCAGCGCGTCGACGAGCTCCGGATGGAGCTCCAGCAGGAGGCTCAGCGTCATCTCTTCGAGCTCTGCGCATCCACGGGACTCGGCCGCGCGCATCGTCGCGTCCCACGGCCTGCGCAGGCCCGCGAGCCCGGACCGCCCGCTCCAGCCGGACAGCCACGCGAGCTCCGCCGCCAGCTCGCCGATGCGCGCCGACTGACGCGCATCGGCGGTGCGCCACTGGGCGACATGCCGCCGCGCCCGCGCCAGGAGATCGGCGAACCGCGCCACGCGCTCGGGCTCGGCGCGCTCCACCGCCCGCACCCGCGCGAGCCCGAGCTCCCGCCCGCGGACCCACCGGTCGAGGAGCCTCGGGTGGGTGACGAGGAACGGCGCCATCCCGAGCCCCGTCGCATTCCCGACGCCGAGGCAGCGCGCCGCCGCCGGCTCCAGCGGGACCGCGCGGTCCGGCGCCCGCGCCCGCGCGATGTGCTCGACGAGATCGAAGCTCAGCAGGCGCGCGAGGTAGACGGTCAGCATCTCGGCCTGGAAGGGCAGGGAGAATACGCCGCCGGCCCGCACCGCCTCGAAGTCGCCGATGCCGAACTTGCCGTTGCCGTAGACCGCGGTGGTGCGCATCAGGTAGCCGACCTCGGCGAGCCTGCCGAACGCCGGCTGGCGCCCGGCGGCGAGGCAGTCCACCACGTGCTCGAACAGCCGCACGCTCCTGTTCGCGCGCGAGAGCACCAGATCGAACGGATGGCACCGGCCGGTCTCCTGCCGCGGGACGTTCTCCCGGTAGTCCGAGAGCAGTGCGTCGTCGGGCTCCGCCGCGGTGAGCACGAAGGTGGAATCCCACTGCGTGGCGATCACCCGATCGGTACGCTCCGACGGATCGAGCCAGCTCGAGAAGGCGACGAACCGCAGCGTCCCCGCCGGCGTGACGATGCGGTACACGACATCGCCGTAGCCGTCTGCGTCGAGATCGAAACGCTCGCGCTCGATGCGCCATCGCTCGCGCGCCATGCGGCGAACGAGGGTGCGCACGAAGCTCAGCCGGGTGGGGTGGAACGCCCCCATCCGCGCGAGACGCATCACCTTCGAAGGCGGCCGGAGCGGGACGTGCGCGACGCCGCTCGCGCCGCTGGCAGGGCTGGTTGCGGGGCCGGTTGCCGGCTTCACCGGCGGACCGGCCGGTGCGTGCCCCGCGGGACGGAGACCCGCACGGCTGCGCTCGAGACCATGCCGCGTTTCACCGGCGGACCTGCTGGTGGGTGTCCCGCGGGACGGAGGCCCGCACGGCTGCGCTCGACCATCCCGCGTTTCCCGGCGGACCGGCTTGGTGGGTGCCCCGCGGGTGGCTCGATCGCGCAAGGCACCGCCACTCGGCGAGGAGCGTCCGTCACGGGTCGCGTCCGTTCCTTCGTCACCAGCGATTCCCGCCAGCGCCCGGAGAAGCCGTACCGGGGTGGGATTCCGGCGCGATTTCGACCCTCGGAGCGCCGGGTCGAGGGGAATTCGGGAGCATGTTTCCGCCTGGCGGGAATGGCTGTGTCGTCACCGCGCGATGATGTCGCCGTACTTCGCGACGAACCGCCCCCAGGCCGCTTCCGCCGCCGCGCCCGCGTCGTCGATCAGCGCGTCCGCGTCCGCCGTCGTCAGCGCGAAGTCCTCGACCAGGATGTTGCCGTCCACCATCACGAGCTCCACATCCTTCGAATGGGCGTGATAGACGAGGTTCTGCACGGGGTCCAGGGTCGGCGTCAGGCCGAAGCGGCGGTAGTCGAGCATCTGGAGGTCGGCGCGCTTGCCGGGCTCGATGGAGCCGATCTCGCCGCCCATCCCGAGCGCCTCCGCCCCGGCGATGGTCGCGAGCCGCAGGACCTCCGGGCACTGCATCGCGGTTGCGTCCCCGGTCCTGATGCGCGCCATGTTCACGCACGCCCGCAGCACCTCGAAGTGGTCCGCGAACATGTTGTCGATGCCGAGGGTGACGGGAATGCCGCGGGAGCGGTACTCCACCACCGGCGCGATGTGGCCGCGTACCGCGTTCATCAGCGGGCAGTGCGCGACGGTGGCCCGCGTCGCCGCGAGCACGCCGGTGTCGGATTCGCCCACCACGTAGCAGTGGGCGCACACCGTGTCGGCGGCGAGCATCCCCGTGTCGCGCGCGTATTCGAAGGGGGTCCGGCCGTGCAGGCGCCGCATGACCTCGAACTCGTACTCGCCCCACCCGAGGTGGATGCTGGTGCGCAGGCCCAGCCGGTCAGCGGCTTCGCGGCTCGAGCGCAGCAGCTCGGGCGACGAGGAGATGGTCATGTTCGGGGTCATCATCACCCGGATGCGCCCCTCGGCCCGTCCGTGCCAGGAATCCGCGAAGTCCACGGCCTGGCGAAGCTGTGCCTCGCGCAGCTTCGCGTCGTAGCGGTACCGGTCCTTCGCCATCGCATCGACGTCGACATCGTGGGTCATGATGCCCATGAAGCTGCGCACCCCGAGCGATTCGACGAAGGGGGCGAAGACGTCGGCTTCCTCCTCCATCTCGAGCGTCGTGGTGACCCCGCTCCCGAGGAGCTCCGCGTAGGTGAGCGAGCCCACCGCGAGACGCTCCTCGCGGCTCGCGACGGTCGCCATCGGGAAGTACTGGCCGGTCACGCAGCCGAGCCCCATGTCCTCGGCCCGCCCGCGGAAGAAGGTGTAGCCGACGTGGTTGTGGGTGCTGACGAAGCCGGGCAGCACCACCTTCCCGGTGCCGTCGATGACGCGCGCCGCGCCCGGGTGCGTCGACTCGACCTCGGCGCTCGGTCCCACCGCGGCGATGCGGCCGTTCTCGACGAGCACCGCGCCGCCACTGATGACGCGGTTCCCGGCGTCGACGGTGAGCACGGTGGCGTTGGTGATGAGCAGACTCATGGGTCCCTCCCCGAGGAAGCCGCCCCCGACCGGGGGGGTCCGACCGGCGTTTGCGGCATCCGCAACCACATCCTCCCGAGCCGCCCCCGGCCGAATGGGTCCGACCACGCCAGCCCGTCGGAGCGGACCTCGGTGTCCAGGCCGCCCCCGGCCGGATGGATCGGACACTACCGGATTCCCGAGCCCACAGGAAAGGCGCCCCTGCCAGGGCAGCGATTCCCGCCAGCGCCGGAGAGGCCGTACCGTGGCGGGATTCCGGCGCGATCTCGACCCTCGGGGCGCCGGGTCGAGGGGAATTCGGGAGCATGTCTCCGCCTGGCGGGAATCGCTGCCGCCGGCGCGACGTCGAAGTCGACAGTCGGCTTGCAGCGGTGTGCCGAACTGCGCTCCGCCACGGATGCGCTCGCACGGCGGCGACGCGAGCGAGGAGCCGCGCGCCTCGCCTACTCGATCGGGATCATCACGTTCCTGCGGAATGCGGGACGCTCCGCGAGGCGTCCGTACCACGCCTCCAGGTTCGGCATCGGCGGGCGCTTCTCGACCAGGTTGAACCAGCGATGGGCCTGCGGGCCGATGGGAATGTCGCCCATGGTGAGCGCGTCCCCGGCCACGAAGGGGCGATTCGCGAGGTGGCGGTCGAGCATGTCCCATACCTCGTAGCCGTGCTCGATGCCGGCGCCGATCTCGTCGGGGTCACGTTCCGCCTCGGGGGTGCGCACGAGGCCCCAGAACACCGGACGCATCATGGGCGCGCAGACCGTCTGCTGCCAGTCCATCCAGTTGTCGGCGACGGCCCGATCTCCGGGGTCGGCTGGACAGAGCGAGCCGTGCCCGTACTTCGCGCACAGGTACCGGGTGATCGCATTCGACTCCCAGAGGACGAAGTCGTCCTCGACCAGCGTGGGCACCAGCCCGGTCGGGTTCATCGCGAGGTACTCGGGCTCCCGGTTCCCGCCGAACTTTCCGCCGATGTCCACCTGCTCGTAGTCGAGACCGAGCTCGTCGGCCGCCCACAGCGGCTTCATCACGTTGCCCGAGGTACGGCGTCCGAGGATCTTCAGCATGACAGGCGCTCCGTGGCATGGTCCGGTCGAGCCGCGGTCGGGTCCGACCGGGGCGGGCGTGAAGGATAGGGCTTTGCGGCCGCCGCCGCATGGGGACCGGGGCACCGGCAGCGATTCCCGGCAAACGCCCGGAGAGGCCGTGCCGCGATGGGATTCCGGCACGATTCCGACCACCAGGGCGTCCAATCGAGGGGATTTCAGGAGCATGTTCCCGCCTGGCGGGAATTGCTGGGGCACCGGCAGCGATTCCCGCCAATGCCCGGAGAGGCCGCGCCATGGCGGAATTCCGGTGTGATTTCGACCTTCAGGGCGTCGAGTCGAGGGGATGTCAGGGGCCTGTTCCCGCCTGGCGGGAATTGCCGGGGCACCGGGCGGGACCATTCGAAAGTCGCGGCCCCTGGCCGCCCAACCGGGATATCGCACCGTGGCCGGCGGTCCTTCGGCATTGAAGGCCGGTTTCGAGTGTCTGATGAACCGCTCGTCACGACTTCCGGCGAGGGACGGTACAGGCAGGTTCGGCGGTCCATTCGGGAGATGATTTCGTTGTCGATGTACCGGTTTCGGCCTCTTCCGGAGAGCCCTGCCGCGGAAGTGGAAGCATGCCGGGACCCGCTTTCGTGTACGGTATGACGCGAGCCGACCGATCGGCGCCGGTCATGGAGGGCGTGTTGCGGATGCCAGTCCAGTCGAACCCGCCAGCCGGCGCGACCGGCCGGCACGACCGGCCCGAAGGCGCCGCGAACCACGCCTTCGAAGCGAGCCGCTGGGGAGCCGGCGCGACCGGCCGGCGCGACCGGCCCGAAGGCAGCCCCGGATGATCCGCCCCGCGCACATGGCGGCGGGTGCGGTGCGGCTCTATCAGCTCCTGCTGTCGCCGCTCATCACGCCCCGCTGCCGGCACCTGCCGACATGCTCGAGCTACGCGATCGAGGCGTTCCGCGAGCACGGCCTGCTGCGGGGCGGGTGGCTTGCCGTGCGGCGAATCGCGCGCTGCCACCCGTTCGGCACCAGCGGATACGATCCCGTTCCGGCGCGGTGCGACACGCGGCGTCGGTCGGAGCAGTGAGCGGCGTCGGCAATCCGCGGCGTCGGTCGGAGCAGTGAGCGGCGTCGGCAATCCGCCGCCGGCCGGAGCAGTGAGCGCCGCCGGCAATCCGCCGCCGGCCGGAGCAGTGAGCGCCGCCGGCAATCCGCCGCCGGCCGGAGCAGTGAGCGCCGCCGGCAATCCGCCGCCGGCCGGCGCGGTGCCGGAGAGCGAGGCCCCATGAGCGCCCACCTGTTTCCCTGCCCGATGCTTCGAAGCGGTCCGGCAACCGGTATGAGCGGTATTGGGCCGGCTCGACCGGCTCGGCCGCCGATTCCGAATCATCCGTCCCTCTCGCCGGACATCCGGACCTGGGGCCTGGAAGGTTCGACGGTGCGCAGCTCCGGGTTCGGGAACAGGTCGGCGCCTGTGGGCGAGCCCCTCCCGGAGACAGCGGCGCCTGTGGGCGAAGCCCTCCCGGAGACAGCGGCCCGCGCCGTCGGGTGACGGGGCGGTCGGGAGCGAGCGATGGGCGTCGACCCGAAGCTTCTGGAGATCCTGGTCTGTCCGATCACCAGGGTGTCGGTGCGGATGCTCGGGAAGCAGAAGCTCGCCGTGCTCAACCGGGCCATCGCCGAGGGCGGGGTCAGGCACATGGATGGGGCGGTGGTGGATTCCCCGCTCGACGAGGCGCTGGTCACCAGTGACGGCCGCACCGTGTACCGCGTCGACGACGGCATCCCGATCATGCTCGAGGACCTCGCCATCCCCACCGAGCAGCTCGCCGACTGGTAGCCGCAACGGCTCGGCCCGACCGGCCCCGCGCCGTGCCCAGCCGGGGGCATCCGGCCTGCGTTCGGCTGATGCGACGCACCCAGCCGGGGGCATCCGGCCTGCGTTCGGCTGATGCGACGCACCCAGCCGGGGACACCCGGCCTGCGTTCGGCTGATGCGACGCACCCGACCGGGAGGGCGCCCGGCCTGCGTTCGGTTCATGCGCCGCACCCGGCCGGGGGCGCCCAGCCTGCGTTCGGTTCATGCGCCGCACCCGGCCGGGGGCTCCGGCCTGCGTTCGGCTGATGCGCCGCACCCGGCCGGGGGCTCCGGCCTGCGTTCGGCTGATGCGCCGCACCCGGCCGGGGGCTCCGGCCTGCGTTCGGCTGATGCGCCGCGCCCGGCCGGGAAGACGCCCGGCCTACCTTCGGTGCGTGCGGCGTGCCGCGACTGCGCCTGCGAGCTCCTCCAGCATCTCCACCGTGTCGTCCCAGCCGATGCAGGCGTCGGTGATGCTCTGACCGTAGACGAGCGGCTGTCCCTCGACCACGTCCTGGCGTCCCGCCACCAGGTGGCTCTCGATCATCACGCCCATCAGCGCGTCCTCGCCGGCCGCGATCTGCGCGGCGATGTCGCGGCAGACGACGCGCTGGCGCTCGTACCGCTTGGCGCTGTTCGCGTGGCTGAAGTCCACCATCACCCGGGGCGCGTGACCGGCCGCCTCCAGCATTCCGGCCGCCGCGCGGACGTGCTCGGACTCGTAGTTCGGCGACCTGCCGCCGCGCAGGATGATGTGCGCGTCCTCGTTGCCCGCGGTCTTGAAAATCGCGGAGTGCGCGTCCTTCGTCAGCGTCAGGAAGGCATGCGGATGCTTCGCGGCGCCGACCGCATCGACGGCGAGCTTGATGCTCCCGCCCGTGCCGTTCTTGAACCCCACCGGACACGACAGCCCCGAAGCCATCTCCCGGTGCACCTGGCTCTCGGTGGTGCGTGCGCCGATCGCCCCCCAACTGATGAGGTCGGCGACGTACTGCGGGGTGATGAGGTCGAGGAACTCGACCCCGGCGGGCACGCCGGTGTCGTTGAGGTCGAGGAGCAGGCGGCGCGCGATACGCAATCCCCGGCTGATGCTGAAGCTGCCGTCGAGGTCGGGGTCGTTGATCAGCCCTTTCCAACCGACCGTGGTGCGCGGCTTCTCGAAGTAGACCCGCATGACCACCAAGAGCCGGTCGGAGAGGGAGCGACGGGGCTCCAGCAGGCGCGATCCGTACTCGAGTGCCGCGGCCGGATCGTGGATCGAGCACGGGCCGACGATGACCAGCAGGCGGTCGTCCTCGCCGGCCAGAATCCGGTGGATCGCCTGGCGGGTGGCGAAGATGTGGCCGGAGGTCTCGTCGGAGAGCGGAAGCTCCTCCAGGAGGCTCGCCGGCGTCACCACGTCGTCGATCGACGTGATGCGAAGGTCGTCCGTGTCGTAGCGCATGGATTGTCCGTCATGCGGTGGGCCGCAACGGCCCGGAGCGGGGGCGCTACTTTATCGGAAAGGACGGCGAGGCTGCGCCCGGGGCCGTGCCGCCACGGCTTCGAAGGCCCGCTCCGCGGCGCGGAACGTGGTCTCCAGATGCTCGTCGCCGTGCGCGCTCGACACGAAGCCGGCCTCGAACGCGGACGGCGCCAGGTACACCCCTTCCGCGAGCATCGCGTGGAAGAACCGCGCGAACCGTTCGGTGTCGCACGCCATGACGTCGGCGAATCCGGTCACCGCATCGGCGTCGGTGAAGAACAGTCCGAACATGCCGCAGACATGGTTGGCCGCCAGCCCGACGCCGGCCGCCGCCGCGCGCTCGCGCAGGCCCTCGACCAGGCGTGCCGTGGTCGCCGCCAGGCGGTCGTGGAACCCGGGCTCGCCGACGAGCTCCAGCGTCGTCAGGCCGGCGGTCATCGCGATGGGGTTCCCCGAGAGCGTGCCGGCCTGGTACACGGGGCCGTCCGGGGCGATGCGGTCCATGATGTCGCCCCGCCCGCCGAACGCGCCCACCGGCATGCCGCCGCCGATCACCTTGCCCAGCGTCGTCAGGTCCGGACGCACCCCGTACAGCGCCTGGGCGCCTCCGGGCGCGACCCGGAACCCCGTCATCACCTCGTCGAAGATGAGCACCGCGCCGTGCGCGTCGCAGCACTCGCGGAGCGCCTCCAGGAAGCCCGGCATCGGCGGTACGCAGTTCATGTTCCCGGCGACGGGCTCCACGATCACCCCCGCGATCCGGTCGCCGACCCGCGCGAACGCCTCGCGCACGCCGCCGGCGTCGTTGAAGGCGAGGGTCAGGGTGTGCCCGGCGAGCGCGGCGGGGACGCCGGGCGAGGTCGGCACCCCGAACGTGAGAGCGCCCGAGCCCGCCTTCACGAGCAGCGAGTCCGCGTGCCCGTGGTAGCACCCCTCGAACTTCACGATCGCGTCCCGGCCCGTGAACCCGCGGGCGAGCCGGATGGCGCTCAGGCCGGCCTCGGTGCCGGAGCTCACCATGCGCACCTTGTCCATCGAGGGGACGAGGGCGCACACGCGCTCGGCCATCTCCGTCTCCAGCACGGTGGGGGCGCCGAAGCTCAGGCCGCGCCCGGCCGCCTCGCGCACCGCTTCGACCACCCGGGGGTGGGCATGACCGACGACCGCCGGGCCCCAGGTGCCGACGTAGTCCACGTAGCGCCGCGAGTCGATGTCGAACAGCAGCGCTCCTTCGGCGCGCTCGAAGAAGACGGGAGCGCCGCCGACCGCGCGGAATGCGCGCACGGGCGAGTTGACTCCGCCGGGGATGCGCTTCCGTGCGCGTTCGAATTCTCGCGATGAGCTCGTCATGTCGGTCTTCCTGTGTGCGGGAGCAGCGGGTCCGGCCGGCCCCAGCCGCGCCGCGGATTGTAGCGCGCGCCCACGGCAGGGGGCCGCCGGCCCGCCGGTACCCCTGCCCTGGCGAACATGCGAGAATTTCCGTCCTCATCGACACGCGCGTTCCAGGGAGGAGAAGCACCGATGAAGTCCTACATGTGCGTCATCTGCGGATTCGTCTACAACGAAGCGGATGGCCTGCCCGAGGAGGGGATCGCCCCCGGAACCGCATGGGAGGACGTCTCCCCGAACTGGGTCTGTCCCGATTGCGGAGCGCGCAAGGAAGACTTCGAGATGGTCGAGATCTGATCCGGCGTATACGGCCGGCCGGCGCGGCGTGCGCCGGGCAGCGGGAGGAACGGGATGGAATATCAAGGCACTCTGTCCGAGAGCGACATCAGGGTCAGCGCGGACGCGGGCGAGCAGCTCCGGCGCCTCGTCTCCGGCGTGGAGGACGACGACATCGAGGCCATCCGCATCTACGTGGCCGGCGGCGGCTGCTCGGGGATGACCTACGGGATGACGTTCACCGATCGACGCACCGGCTACGACCGCGTCTACGAAGGCGAGGGGTACCGCGTCTATGTCGACGCGGTGGCGATCAACTACCTCCGGGGAGTCGAGATCGACTTCGTGACCCGGGAGACCGGCTCGACCTTCGTGTTCAACAACGTGTTCCAGGCGACGGGCGGCGCCGGCACCTGCGGCGCATGCGGCATGGCGGGTGGCGGCTAGCCCGCCGGCCTCCAATCGGACCCCCGACCGGATCCCCGACCGGACCCGGAGCCCTCCGGCCCGGGTCCTGCTGATCGCCCCGCCCGGCAGCTACCGGATCCACGCCTACCTGGAAGCGGCGCGCGGCCTCGGCATCGAGATGCCGGTCGCGAGCGAGGGGGAGCACTCGCTGGTTCCCGGCATCCGGGACGGGCTCCGGGTCGATTTCGCGGACCCCGACGACGTCATCGAGCGGGTCCTCTCCGCGCATCGGGACCGGCCCGTGGCCGGAGTCGTCGCCACCGACGACGGCACCGCCGAGATCGCGGACCGGGCCGCCGCCGCCCTGGGGCTCGCGCACAACGCGCCTTCCGCCGCGAGGACCGCCGGCCGCAAGGACCTCGCCCGCGCCGCCCTCGCCGCGGCCGGGCTCCCGGTTCCGGCGGCCCGGCGGGTGGATCTCCGCCGCCCCCTCGGCTCCCAGCTCGCGGGGGTCGAGCTCCCCTGCGTGGTGAAGCCGCTCGCGCTGTCGGCGAGCCGCGGCGTGATCCGCGCGGACAGCCTCCCGGACCTCGAGGCCGCGTGCCGGCGCGCCGGCGCGATCGCCCGCGCCGCGGCCGTTGCGTCCGCCGGCGCGGAGGCGCGCGACACGCTGCTCGTCGAGTCGTTCGTGCCGGGGCCGGAGATCGCGCTCGAAGGCATGCTTGCGGGCGGCGCGCTCTCCGTGCTCGCCATCTTCGACAAGCCGGACCCGCTCGACGGTCCGTTCTTCGAAGAGTCGATCTACGTGACCCCGTCGCGGCTCCCGCCGCCGGTCCAGGCGCTCGCGGCGCGGCGGGTGCGCGAGGGATGCGCCGCCTACGGGCTGACCGAAGGGCCGGTGCACGCCGAGCTGCGGCTCCACGACGGCGATGCGTGGATCATCGAGATCGCGGCCCGCACCATCGGCGGCGACTGCGCGCGGCTGTTCACCTTCGGGTCGGGGACGAGCCTGGAGCGCCTGGTGCTGCAGCGGGCGCTCGGCCGCTCGCCCGAGGTCCCGTTTCGCGCCGCCGGCCGGGCCGCGGGGGTGCTGATGATCCCGACGCCGGACGCCGGGACGCTGCGCCGGGTCGAGGGCGTGATGGCGGCGAGCCGGATCCCGGGAGTGCGCGAGGTGTCGGTCACGGTGCGGGAGGGCTACGAGCTGACCCCTCTTCCCGAGGGCGGCGCGTACCTCGGGTTCGTCTTCGCGCTCGGCCCCGACCCGGCCGGGGTCGAGGCGTCCCTTCGCCGGGCGC
Source organism: Gammaproteobacteria bacterium (assembly GCA_965202735.1). Classification (GTDB taxonomy): domain Bacteria; phylum Pseudomonadota; class Gammaproteobacteria; order HK1; family HK1; genus HK1. Next base: position 2,431,925 of record OZ241844.1, on the reverse strand, counting down.
GGGAGACCATTCGCGTCGTCGTCGCCCCGTCCCTGGCCGTCGAGGTGGGCGGCTGACCATCGCCCGCCTCCCGGCCGGTCGCCGGGGCGGGATACGGGGACCCGGCTACTTCGGGGACCCGGCTACTTCTTGGCCCGGCCGGTGCGGAATCCGGCCGGGAGCCCTCCGAGGTTCCCCTCTCCGAACAGGAAGCCGCGCATGTGCTGCTCGATGAGGTCGATGCTCCCCGGATCGGCGGTGCTGAGCTGGTTCTCGTTGATGATCATCTGCAGGCGCTGGAGCCACTCGGTCCAGCCCTCCTTCGAGACGCTTTCGTAGATCCGCCGCCCCAGCTCGCCCGGGTGCGGCGGCTCGTCGAGACCCTCCGCCTCGCGCTTCAGCACCACGCACTGCACGTTTCTAGCCATCGAGCCCCCCCATGGACGGCTTGACCACCACGAGGACGACCACCGCGATCAGGACGAGCGCCGGCGCCTCGTTGAACAGGCGGTAGAAGCGGTGCCCGTGCCGGTTGCGCCCCGCGGCGAAGTCGGCGACGAGTCTACCGCACCACACGTGGTACAGGACGAGCGCGACGACGAGAACGAGCTTCAGCCGGAACCAGCCGCTCGCCGCGTAGGCGGCCCAGGCGTAGCCGGCCACGAGCCACAGGCCGAAGACGAGCGCCCCGACCCCGCCCACCGTCATGATCATGAAGAGCCTGCGCTCCATCACCCTGAAGCGTTCGTCGCCGATCGCATCGCCGGTCTGCGCGTGGTAGACGAACAGCCGCGGCAGGTACAGCAGCCCCGCGTACCAGGCCACCACGAAGATGACGTGAAACGCCTTGACCCAGAGCACGCGCGCCGCCCTCCCGCATCAAAGCATCGACCGCAGCCGGTCGTCGAGGGCGGCGAAGTCGAGCGCGCCGGCGCGGCGCATCGCGACCTCGCCGCCGGGGCCGATGAGGACATGGGTCGGGGTCGCCGACACGTCGCCGAACGCCCTCGCGATGGCGCCGGTCACGTCGAGCGCGACCGGATAGGGGAGCGCGCGCGCGCGGGCGAGCCGCACCACCTCGTCGGGCGGGTCCCAGGGCATCGAAACCGCGATGATCTCGAGCCCGCGCGGGGAGAGCCGGTGGTAGAGCGCCTCCAGGTCCGGCATCTCCCGCAGGCAGACCACGCACGTCGTGGACCAGAAGGTGACGAGCAGCGGACGGCCCGCGAGCGTGGCGGCGTCGAAGCTGCGGCCGTCGATGGTGGAGATGGAGACGGGCGGGAATGCCGCGGGGGCGCCGTCGTCGCGCAGCGCGAGCGCCACCAGCAGGCAGCCGGCCGCGAGCGCCAGCGCCGCCCACCGCAGCCGTCCGCTGCGCCCCGGCGGGGGGTTCGCGGGGAGGTTCATGTTCGACGCCAAACGCTGATCCGCTACCCGGTCCGGCGAGGATACCGCACCGGCGGCGGACCCGCGGCTGATCATGGCCGCCGCAGCCAGGATGTCCGAGCCCATGCCCGCCACGCCGCCCACGCCCGCGGTTGATCATGGCCGCCGCAACCCCCATGCTTCGGCGGACACGACCGGCGAGGCAGGACACATGTCGAATCCCGACTTCACCTCCGCGGTCGCCTTCTCGGAGAAGGCGGCGCGCAAGGTCGGCGAGCTCATGCTGCGCCAGGGCCGCACGAACCCTCTCCTTCGCGTCTACATCGAAGGGGGCGGCTGCTCGGGATTCCAGTACGGGTTCAACTTCGAGGACGCGCCGGGCGCGGATGACTTCGTCATCGAGCGCGAGGGCGCGAAGCTGCTCGTCGACCCGATGAGCTTCCAGTACCTGATGGGCTCGGAGATCGACTACAAGGAGGACCTGCAAGGGTCGCGGTTCGTGATCAGCAACCCGAACGCCGCCACCACCTGCGGCTGCGGGATGTCGTTCTCGATCTGACGCAGGTTCCGTTCACGCGCGCTCCGCACCGGCGGGACGGAGTCCTCCGGGCGCCGCCTCCATCCGGGGCCGCGGGGCCGTGCCCCGCGCCGCCGCCGGTCCGATTCGGCATCGGGCCCACCGGGGCGCTCCCCTCAGGCGGGCCAGATCCCTCCGAGCGCCACCTCCCGCTCCGCGCCGGTCACCGAGGGCGCGTTGCCGGCCTCGCCGGCGAGCGTGCGCATCGCGAGCCACGCGAACGCGGCCGCTTCCACCCAGTCCGGATGGACCCCGAGCCGCTCCGTGGTATCGACGCGGACCGGCGCGGCCCGCTCCGCGAGCCGCGCCGCGAGGAGCGGGTTGCGGGCGCCGCCGCCGCACAGCCAGAGCTCCCGCGTGTGCGGCGCGAACCGCTCCACCGCGGCCACCGCCGTCTCCACCGTCAGCTCGTACAGCGTGCGGAGCACGTCGCGCGGACCGGCTTCCGGGTGCGCGGCGAGCCGGGCGTCGAGCCACGCCGGACTGAACAGCTCCCTTCCGGTGCTCTTCGGCGGCGCCCGGTCGAAGTAGGGCTCGGCCAGCAGCGCGGCGAGGAGGGGCGGGATCACCGCGCCCTCGCGCGCCAGGGCGCCATCGCGGTCCATGTCGGCGCCGAACCGGTCGCGCACGCAGGCATCGAGGAGGGTGTTGGCGGGGCCGGTGTCGAACCCGAGGGCCGGCCGGCCGGGGTCCGCGGGCAGCACCGACAGGTTCGCGATGCCCCCGAGGTTGAGGATGCCGCGCTCGACCCCGGGGGCGGAGAACACGGCCCGGTGAAACGCCGGGGCGAGCGGCGCCCCCTCGCCGCCGGCGGCGACGTCGCGGCGCCGGAAGTCCGCCACCGTGGTGATGCCGGTGCGCTCGGCGATGACGCTCGGGTCGCCGAGCTGCACGGTGAGCGGCGGCGCCGCCCGCGGCGCGTGGTACACCGTCTGGCCGTGGCTGCCGATCGCGGTGACCTCGCGGGCATCGACCCCGGCGGCTTCGAGCAGCCCGAGCGCCGCATCCGCGAAGACCGAGCCGAGCCGCGCGTCCGCGTTCCAGAAGCGGAGCGCCGCGATCGACGGGTCCTGCGCCAGCGCATGGAGCTCGCGCCTCAGATCGTCCGGCATCGCCGCCGAGTGCGTCGCGACCGTGGTGACACCGCCCGCGCCGCCGCCGAACGCGACCAGCGCGGCGTCCACGCCGTCCATGCTGGTGCCGGAGATCAGGCCCGCGTAGAGCGCCATGACCGGGTGCGCCGCCGCGTCCGGCTCATCGGTCGAAGTACCCCGCCCGCACCGCGGTCCCGATCAGGTTCAGGATGAAGCGGCCGGCGACGATCGAGGTGATCTCGTTCAGGTCGCGCGCCGGGGTGATCTCGACGATGTCCATGCCCAGGACGCGCCCCTTCCTCACCACCCCGTGGATCAGCTCCCGCACGTGATGGTAGAGCAGGCCGCCCGGGGCGGGAGCGGTCACCGCCGGCATCACCGTCGGGTCGACGCCGTCGGCGTCGATGCTCAGGTAATAGGCGCCGCCGTCCGGAATGCGGTCGAGGACCGGCCGCATTCCGTGCTCCAGCACCTCGTAGGAGGTGATGATCTCCGCCCCGTGGGCGACGGCGTCGTCGTGTTCCTGCTGCCGTGCGCTGCCCTGCCCGCGAATGCCGATCTGGACGATCCGATCGAACCACGGCATCTCCGACGCGCGCCGGATGGGATTGGAGTACCCCTCGCGGACCCCGCGCACCTCGTCGCGCCAGTCGAGATGCGCATCCACGTGCACCAGGGTGACCGGTCCGTGATGCTCGCACGCGCGAAACACCGGGATCGGCACCCCGTGGTCGCCCCCGATGCTGACGAGCATGGCGCCGGCATCGAGGATCTTCCGCGCGGCCGCCTCGGCCTTGCGGTAGTGGGCGCCGAGATCGCGGGCGTCGCCCGGCACGTCGCCGCAGTCGACCACCCGGACGTCGCGTCCGTCGAGCAGCGGCCCGCCGATGTCGAAGTCGTAGCGGTTGAGGTGCTGGGTGATCCGCGCCGACGCGACCCGCACCGCGGTCGGCGCGTTGGTCTGATCGTTCGTCACCTCGTCGATGGTATAGGGGTCGCCGTAGGGCAGGCCGAGGATCGCGACGTGCGCGTCGAACGTGTCGAGGTCGGTGTGGAGCGGGAAGTTCAGAAAGGTCGCGTTCGGGGTGCGCGGCGGGACGGTGAGTGGATTGGACATCGTGGAGCTCCAGGTGTGGATGGCTGGTGAATGCCGGTGTCGGTCGCGCCGGGGGATGCCCGCGGCACCCCGCCGCCGATCGCGAGGTGCGATCCTGCCTGTGCGATCCTGCCTGTCGAACGGCAGGTTATCGTGAACTACCATTGATTGAGGAGGCAAGTCATGCGCGGCCCCATCCGTCCGGGCGAACCCCTGCGCGAGGACCGCGATGCGCCTGGCGTGAGCGCGGCGGAGCTTGCGCGGGGAGAACAGACAGGGAGAGAAACATGAAGATCGTCGAAGAGTTTCCGTGCGGGATCGAGGTGCTGGACCCGGTGTTCATCGAGCTGTCGGACGGCGTCCGGCTCGCGGCCCGCGTCTGGCTGCCGGAGGATGCCCGCGAGCGGCCGGTGCCCGCGATCCTGGAGTACCTGCCCTACCGGCGCCGCGACGGCACCGCGGAGCGCGATGCGCTGACCCACCCGTACTTCGCGGGGCACGGCTACGCCTCGGTGCGCGTGGACATGCGCGGAGCGGGAGACTCCGAAGGGGTGCTGCTCGGCGAGTACCTGAAGCAGGAGCAGGACGACGCGCTGGAGGTCATCGACTGGATCGCCGCCCAGCCCTGGTGCGCCGGCGCCGTCGGCATGATCGGCATCTCCTGGGGCGGGTTCAACGGGCTGCAGGTCGCGGCGCGGCGCCCGCCCGCGCTCGGGGCGGTGGTGTCGATCTGCTCGACCGACGACCGCTACGCCGACGACATCCACTACATGGGCGGGTGCCTGCTCCACGACAACCCGGCATGGAACGGGTACATGTTCTCCATCAACACCACCCCGCCCGACCCGGCGGTGGTCGGCGACAACCGCTGGAAGGCGCTGTGGGTGGAGAGGCTGCGCGGCAGCGGGCTGTGGCTCGAGGACTGGCTCACGCACCAGCGGCGCGACGACTTCTACCGGCACGGCTCGGTGTGCGAGCGCTTCGCGGACATCGAGGCGCCCGTGTATGCGGTCGGGGGCTGGGCCGACGGGTACTCGAACGCGGTCTTCCGGCTGCTGGCCGGGCTCCGGTCCCCCTGCAAGGGGCTCGTCGGTCCCTGGGCCCACAAGTACCCGCACTTCGCCGAGCCCGGTCCCGCCATCGGGTTCCTCCAGGAGTGCCTGCGCTGGTGGGACCACTGGCTGAAGGGCCGGGAGACCGGGATCATGGACGAGCCGAAGCTGCGCTGCTGGATCGAGGACCCGGCGCCGCCGCGCACCCACTACCGGGAGCGTCCGGGCCGCTGGGTGGCGGAGGCGTCGTGGCCGTCGCCGCGGATCGCGCCCCGGGTGCTGTACCTGAACCGGGACGGGCTCGGCGCCGCGCCGGCGGCGCCGGAGCCGCTGACCATCGATTCCCCCGCGACGGTGGGCATGATGGCCGGACAGTGGTGTCCGCACGGCCTCGACCCCGACCTTCCGGGAGACCAGCGGTTCGAGGCGGGCGGATCGCTGGTCTTCGACACCGGCCCCCTGGACGAGGCGTTCGACATTCTGGGGGCCCCGGCGCTGTCGCTGGAGCTTGCCGGCGACAAGCCGGTGGCGATGGTGGCGGCCTGCCTGTCCGAGGTGCTGCCCGACGGCGCGGCCACGCGGATCAGCTACGGACTCCTGAACCTGACGCATCGCGACAGCCACGAGCATCCCCGGCCGCTGGAGCCGGGCCGCCGGTACCGGGTGGCGCTCCGGCTCAACGACGCCGGCCACCGGTTCGCCGCCGGCCACCGCATCCGCATCGCGCTCTCCACCGCCTACTGGCCGATCGCCTGGCCCATGCCGGAGAAGGCCGCGCTGACCATCACCGCGGGCGTGAGCACCCTGACCCTGCCGGTGCGCCCGGAGCGCGCCGGCGACGCGGCGCTGCGGCCGTTCGAGGAGCCGGAGGGCGCGGCGCCGCTTGATGCGACCGTCCACGCGCCGCCCGCATACGAGTGGACCTTCGAGCACGACATGGTGTCGGGGAGGGTGACCCAGCGCCAGCGTTTCGACGAGGGGCGCACCACCTACGACGAGCACGACGGATGGACCGTCGCCTCCACCCACGACGAGCGCATCTCGGTGCACCCCGACGACCCGCTGAGCGCCGCCCTCGACATCACCTGGACGGAGCGCTTCAGCCGGGGCGCGTGGGAGGTCTCGTCCAGGACGCGCACGAAGATGACGTGCAGCCGGACCCACTTCCACGTCGAGGCATCGCTCGAGGCCCGCCACGGCGACGAGGTGGTCCACACGCAGGAGTGGCGCCGGGACATCCCCCGCGACCTGGTCTGATGGTTCCACCGACCGGCGTGGTGCTATGGTTCGGGTCCGATCGAGACCCCCGGCGGACCGGGCCGGCGCGGCCCCGCGTCCGCCCTCGGCATCGGTCCGACGGAAACCAGACGGGAGGAGTCCAATGAACAAGCTCGAGCTGTCACGCCGTCACTTCCTGCAGACCGCGGCCTTCGCCGGCGCCGCGGGCATGACCTGGGCCCTGCCCGGGGTATCGTACTCCGCCGGCCACAAGACCCTGACGGTGCGCTTCGACCGAGAGATGGAGAGCCTCGACCCCGGCTACTACGTCGGCGGCCACCCGCCGAACGACGTGAACTGGTGCATCATGCCGGCGCTCGTGCACTACGGGTACAGGGACGGCCAGGCCGTCTGGGTGCCCTCGCCCTACGTCGAGAGCGTGGCGGTCACCGACGCCACCCATATCGACTTCACGCTGAAGCAGGGCCTGATGTGGTCCGGCGGCAACGGCGAGGTGACCACCGAGGACGTCGCCTACTCCTTCGACCGCATGGCCGAGAGCGAATGGAAGGGCGACTACGTCGCCTACGATCGGGTCGACGTCAGGGACCGGTACAGCGGCACCATCGTCCTGAACCAGCCGTTCTCGCCGTTCATGACCACGACGCTCGCCTCCGGCACCGGGATCATCGTGTGCAGGAAGGCGATGGAGGCGGCCGGCGGGAAGTACACGCTCGACCCGCCCGCCACCTGCGGCCCCTACGTGATGGAGCACAAGCAGGCCCAGTACGTGAAGCTGCGGCCGAACCCGGAGTGGACCGGGCCGAAGCCCGCCTACGAGAACATCGACTGCCTGTTCGTGACCGAGGCCGAGGCGGGCGCGCTGGCGTTCGAGGCCGGCGAGCTCGACTGCACCAAGATCACCTCCAACGCCTACGCGCGCTACCAGAAGGAGACCCCGCCCGACTCGAAGCTCACCGTGGCGGGGGCGCTGCAGTACATGTGGCTCGGGATCAACACCGAGCACCCCAAGCTCCAGGACCTCCGGGTGCGCCAGGCCATCCAGCACGCGGTCGACCGGGACGCGGTGATCCAGGGCGCCTACGCGGGCACGGCGGAGCCTTCCTACGGCATCGTCTCCCCGGGCCTGGTCGGACGACGGCTCGAGACCGGCTACTCCCACGACCCCGCGAAGGCGAAGGCGATGCTCGAAGAGGCGGGGGTCTCGGGGCTGAGCCTCACGCTGAGGACGCTCAACAACCAGGAGCGGGTGCTGGCCGCGCAGATCATCCAGGCGAACCTCGCGCAGATCGGCGTCACGGTCGAGATCGTTCCGCTCGACTCCGGCCCGTTCTGGGAGATGGGGCAGGAGAGCAAGGGCGACACCTGGAAGGAGCTGGAGCTGTGGATCATGCGCTTCGGGTCGGGTCCCGACCCCTACGAGCCGTTCCAGTGGTTCGTGCGCGACCAGGTCGGCGTCTGGAACTGGGAGCGCTGGTCGTCGGACGAGTTCGAGGAGCTGTTCGCCAGGGGGGTGGCGGAGACCGACCCGGCCGAGCGCCACGGGATCTACATCCGGATGCAGGAGATCATGGAGGCGACCGGCGGCTACGTCTGGCTGACCCACGAGCCCGAGGTCTTCATCCACCGGGCGGACATCGCGGCGCAGTTCGCGCCGTCGGGGGAGATGCAGCTCAACTACTTCGCGCCCAGGGGTTGAGCGCCGGGTTGCGCCCGCGGCCGGCCCGGCGTCGCACCCGGCTGATCGATCCGGACCGGACCGCCGGAGCCTGAGCGCCCCGGCGGTCCGCGTCCCGCGCGAGCCCATGCCGGCCCCGACCGGTGCACCCGGGAGCTGCCGAGCGGCGCGCCGGGCGTCGGCCGGCGCCGACGTCGCGAGCGAGCCCCGGCCGGCGCGAGTCCATGCCGGCCCCGACCGGCGCGCCCAGGGCTGCCGAGCGGCGCGCCGGGCGTCGGCCAGCGCCGACGCCGCGAGCAAGCCCTGGCCGCCGGCCCCCGGCCCGCGCGAGTCCATGCCGGTCCCGACCGGCGCGCCCGGGAGCTGCCGACCGGAATGTGGTGGTACCTGCTGAAGCGTCTCGGCCTCTCGGCCGCCATCATCCTGCTGGCGGTGTCGGCGCTGTTCGCGATGCTGCACTCCATCCCGGGGGATCCGGTCAGCATCGCGCTCGGCCCGCGGGCGACCCCCGAGATCCAGGCGGCCTACGCGGCCAGGATGCACCTCGACAAGCCGCTCGCCTACCAGTTCCTGATCTTCATGGGGAACGTGCTGCGGGGCGACCTCGGCGCCGACGTGTTCTCCAACCGCAGCGTCGCGCAGACGTTGTCCGAGCAGTTGCCGTACACGATCGCCCTCGCGGTGGCGGCGCTCGGGTGGGCGGCCCTCGTCGGCATCCCGCTCGGGTGCCTCTCCGCGATCCGGCCCAACTCCTGGCTCGACTGGCTCACCGGGATCGTCTCCATCGGCACCATCGCGGTGCCGTCCTTCCTGGTGTCGATCTGGGCCATCCTGCTGTTCGCGCTCACGCTGCGCTGGCTGCCGGTGATCGGCGCCGGCGACGAAGGCGACCTCCCGGACCAGATCGTCCACCTCGTCCTGCCGGCCCTCGCGGTGGGCCTCGGCTGGGTCGGCTATCTCGCGCGCATGGTGCGCGCCTCGATGCTGGAGGTGATGGGCGAGAACTTCATCCGCTCGGCCCGGGCCTTCGGCCTCGCGCCCCGGACCATCGTCTTCCGGTACGCCCTGCGCGTCGCGATCCTCCCGACCATCACCCTGGTCGGCATCGGCTTCGGCGGGCTGCTGTCGGGCACCGTGTTCGCGGAGATCATCTTCTCGCGCCCCGGCGTCGGCCGGATCATCTACGACATGGTGCTGGCGCGGAACTTCCCCGTGGTGCAGGGCGCGGTGCTGGTGACCATCGCGCTGTACGTCCTGGTCACCCTGATCGCCGACCTGGCCGTGTCCTGGCTGGACCCCCGTGTCCGCGACTCGCTCTGAACCGCGCGTTCCCGGCGCCGCCTCCCGGTCCGCGACGGAGCCGGCCCGCAGCCCGTCGCGCGAGAAGCTCGTCCTCTTCCTGCGCAACCCGACGGGGATGCTCGGCTTGGTGCTCGTGATCCTGTTCTTCGCCAGCGCCATCTTCGCGCATGTCTTCGAGACCCACTCCCCGCTCGCGATGGACATCCCCAACCGGCTGTCGGCCCCCACCGCCGAGCACTGGGCGGGCACGGACCAGCTCGGACGCGACACCTGGTCGCGCGTGCTCCACGGCGGACGGGTCGCGCTGATGGTGGCGGCGGTCGGGGTCTCGGTGTCGCTCGCGGCCGGGCTGCTGCTCGGGATGCTGGCGGGGTTCGGGCCGCGGTGGCTGGACAACCTGCTGCTCCTGCTCTTCGACTCGATCCGGTCCTTCCCCACCGTGGTGCTGGCGCTGGCCGCGGTGGCCCTGCTCGGCCCCTCGCTCGAGCTGGTGCTCACCATCGTGATCGTCACGTCGATCCCGGGCTACGCGCGGCTGACCCGCACCAGCACGCTCGCGCTGAAGAACACCGAGTTCATCCTGGCCGAACGCTCGCTCGGCGCCGGCACCTGGCGCATCCTGATCCGGCACATCCTGCCGAACGTGATCGGCCCGCTGCTCATCCTGGCCGCCATGGACGTACCGGTGGTGGTCACCATCGAGGCGGGCCTGAGCTTCCTGGGCCTCGGCGTGCAGCCGCCGACGGCGAGCTGGGGCACGATCCTGAACGAGGGCTATCTCATCATCCGCGACACCCCGTGGATGGTCGTGGCGGGCGGCATCCCGCTGGTGCTGACGACGCTCGGCTTCACCTTCCTCGGCGAGGCGCTGCGCGACGTGTTCGACCCCCGGCTGCGCAAGGGCGGGTGAGTGGCGGCCCCGCTGCTCGACATCCGCCACCCGAGCGTGGACTTCCGCGCTCCGCGAGGCCGCGTGCACGCGCTGCGCGACGTGTCCTTCTCCGTGCCCAGGGGCAAGGTCGCCGGCATCGCGGGCGAGAGGTGAGCCGTGACCCCGCTGCTCGACATCCGCCACCTGAGCGTGGACTTCCGCACCCCGCGGGGGCGGGTGCACGCGCTGCGCGACGTGTCCTTCTCCGTGCCCAGGGGCAGGATGGTCGGCATCGTGGGCGAGAGCGGCTCGGGCAAGAGCACCGTGATCTGGACCCTCACCCGGCTGCTCGCCGGCAACGCGGTCATCGAGGGCGGCACCGCGGTGTTCGACGGCCGGGACGTGCTCGGGCTGAGCGAGCCTGCGATGATGGACGTGCGGGGCGAGAAGATCTCGATCGTCTTCCAGGACCCGATGACCTCGCAGTCGCCGGTGCTGTCCTACCGCCGGCAGATGACCGACATCCTCTACCGGCGGCGCGGCATGACCATGGCGGAGAAGCGCGCCCGGGCGATCGAGATGATGCGCCGCGTCGGCATCCCCGATCCCGAGAGCCGGATCGCGCAGTATCCACACCAGTTCAGCGGCGGAATGCGCCAGCGCGCGGGCATCGCCATGGCGCTGCTGATGGACCCGGTGCTCCTCGTCGCCGACGAGCCCACCACGGCGCTCGACGTCACCATGGAGGCGCAGATCATCCACCTGATCCGCGAGCTCCGGCGCGAGCTGGAGGCGACGATCGTCGTGGTCTCGCACAACCTGGGCCTGATCGCCGAGCTGTGCGACGAAGTGGTGGTGATGTACGCGGGCGAGGTGGTCGAGACCGGGGGCGTGCGCGACATCTTCCATCGGGCCGCGCATCCCTACACCCGTGCCCTGCTCGAATGCGACCCGGCGCGGGAGCGCACCCGGTCGCGCCATCTGCCGGTGATCCCGGGCGATATCCCCGACCTGCACCATCGGCCCGCAGGCTGCGTGTTCGCCGCGCGTTGCGCCCTGGCGACGGATGTCTGCCACGAGCGTCAGCCGGGGAGCTTCGCGGTCGCGAGCGACGGCCACGCCGCGCGCTGCCACCGGCTGGATGCGTCATTGCATGCGCCTTCCCCCTACCCGGCCGAGGCTCGGTCCGGCGGGCCGTCGCCGGCGCCTCCCGCCCGCCCGGCGTCGGCCTGGCCCGACGGCGTTCCCGGGCGCCTCCCGGAGACGGGAGCCGATGAAGCGTCACTCCCGCGGAAACGGGGATCCACAGGCCGCGCCACGGAGGCGGGAGCCCCCGAGACGTCGTTCCCGGGCCGGCAGGAATCCGCAGGCCGCGCCACGGAGGCGGGAGCCCCCGAGACGTCGTTCCCGGGCCGGCAGGAATCCGCAGGCCGCGCCACGGAGGCGGGAGTCGGCGACGCCGCGTCCGAGCCGCGTTTCCGCCGGTGCGAGGCGTCTCCCCTGCTGGAGGTCTCCGGCCTCTGCGTCCGGTTCCGGGTCATGGGCGCCCTCCGGGCCCGGCTCGCAGCGGTGCGGAATCCCTTCGTCGACGCGGTCCTGGATGCCTCCCTCACGTTGATGCACGGCGAGACCGTCGGCCTCGTCGGCGAGAGCGGTTCCGGCAAGACCACGCTCGGCCGCGCCGTCATGGGTCTCGTCGGGGCCCGGTCCGGCCACGCACGGTTCGAGGGGAGGGACATGCTGGGCCTCTCGCCGGCGGAGCTCAAGCCGCTGCGGCGCGACATGGCGATGATGTTCCAGGACCCGGTGGGCTCGCTCAGTCCGCGCCAGACCCTGAAGTCGCTGATCACCGAGCCGTTCGAGATCCATCGTTCCGAGGGGTGCGATATCGATGCCGAGGCCGACCGGCTCTGCGACATGGTGCGCCTGCCGCGGAGCTTCCTCACGCGCTATCCGCACGAGCTCTCGGGCGGACAGGCGCGCCGGGTGGGCGTCGCCCGGGCGCTGGCGCTGAACCCGAAGCTGATCGTCGCCGACGAGCCGACCGCGGGGCTGGACGTCTCCGTGCAGGGCGAGATCCTGAACCTGATGAGCGAGCTGCAGGCCGCGCACGGAGTCGGCTACCTGATCATCAGCCACAACCTGCCGGTGGTCCGTCACATCTGCGACCGGCTGGCCATCATGTACCTCGGCCGCCTGGTGGAGCGCGGAGAGTGCGAGGCCATCTTCGAGCGGCCCGCCCATCCCTACACCGAGGCGCTGGTGCGTGGCGTGCCGCAGCCCGACCCGGACAAGCGTCGCACGCTGCTCTCCATCGCGGGCGAGGTGCCGAGCGTGACGAACCGGCCGCAGGGCTGCGAGTTCCATCCCCGCTGCAAGTACGCGACGGAGCGGTGCAGGGCCGAGCCGCCGGAAGAGACGAGCCTCGGAGACGGGCGCGTCGTGATGTGCCACTACCCGCTGACAGGGTAGCGAGGGTGTCGTCGAGCCAGGCCCGCAGCGCATCGAGCACCGGCACGCTCTCGCTGCGGCGCACGTGCGCACGGGCCTCGGGCGGCTGGCTGCGGATGCGGCGCTCGATGGCGTAGAGCGTTCGGATTCTCTCCAGCGCGTAGAGGGCGCGCCGCGCCTTCGCAGGCGGACTCGCCGGGAGCTTCTTCGGATTCAGCCCGAGGCTCTTCAGCGCATCGACCAGTGCGCGCCGGGCGTGCGCCCAGCACGCCAGATGCACCAGGCGCTGCTCGCGCACCACCGGCGCGTAGCCGCTGTAGCCGTCGGTGTGCAGCTCTCAACTGCTCATCGATCCCGCCTGTCATTCGCTGAACATGGCCCGGATGGTGTCCATGGCGATGAACATCCGTTCCGGACGGTCCCGGAAACTCCGGAACCCGAGACGGCGATAAAACGCCATCCGCCGCCCGAACGCGTCCTCGCCGCCGTCGTCGATGACATCCAGCACCACCAGCTTGAGGCCGACGTCGTCGGCGACATTCCGTGCGCGACCCAGCGCATCGACCGCAAGGTCCGATCCCAGGCCCTTGCCCTGCCAGATTCGGTCCACGGCAATCATGGAAAGATACAGTGCCGGAATGCTGCCGGCGCCGGGCGCACGCCGGGGACGGTCCGGCCCGAGGTCGCCGGTCGCGACCGCGTGCGCATTCAGCGCGTAGTAGCCCAGGATCCGCGGCGAGCCTTCGGCGACCGCAACGAAGACCCGCGTAAAGTCGTCCCTCTGTCGCTTTCTGGCGCTGAACCGAAGAAAATTGTCGAGACGGTCCGTTCCGCAATCGAAGCGGGACCGGTCATGCCGGCCGGGGTCGAACGGCTCGATGACGATGCCGGGGTCAGGAGCGCGGTCGCGGTCACCCTGCATTGGCGATCCGGGAGCGGTAGGCGCGAACCGCGTCCCGAGCCGCCGGCGTCGGCGCCGGCGGATCGTCGAGCGCCTTCAGCAGCGCTTGACAGTCGTGCTCCGAAAGCACCGTGGTCCGATACGCGCTCAGGACGCGCTCGGCTTCCCGGGCGGCCGATGCCCGGACGAACGTCGCGAGCCTGACGCCGGACAATTCGGCGGCCCGGGACATGCGCTCCTTGTCGCTGGGCCGAACCCGCATTTCAATATGGTCGGTCGCCTTCTCGTCCGAGGACGGCTTGACGTCCCTGAAGTTCAGCATCGTACTCTCCTGTCCGTCTGCCCCGTCATTGTAGGGGCGGGTCGGGCAGACTTCCATCGAACCGAAAGAGAGAATCCCGCATCCCTGTCTGCCGGACGCTCCGCGTCCGTCAGTTCGCGATTCCGGCGATACGGTTGGCGGCGGACTTGACCGGATCGTTGACCAGATGGGCGTAGCGGGCGGTGGTCTGGACCTGGGTATGGCCGAGGAGCTTGCCGATCATCGGCAGGCCTTCGCCGACCAGCAGTCCGCCGCTGGCGAAGCTGTGGCGCAGGTCGTGAAGCCGCACATCGTCGAGTCCAGCCCGGGCCGGAATGCGCCGCCAGGGATGCTGCAGGTCGGTCAGATGGCTGCCCGGCTTGCGTCCGGCGATCGCCCACGGATTGCCGTCCTGCCGGCGGATGCCGCGCAGCACGGCGACGGCCGGAGTGCGACGGCACGTAGTCCTCCAGGAACCGCCCGCCCAGTTCGCGCACGGTCGGCGCGTCGGCCCCGCCGCGCGCCGCCGGGTCCTCGCCCGCGCGGGCATCGGACATGATCTCCGCCGCCCGGATGCGCGCGTCGGTCGGCGTGACCGCCGCAACCATCTCAAGCCCATGAAAAAATGAATTTTTCTGGGGATTTTTCGATTCTGGATTCAGTGCGGTTTCGCGCGATCAACACATGGTCAACACTGATGCGCGGGCGCAGACTCGGGGCCGGCCCGTGTTGAGCGTTCGAGCGCACGAGGCCGGCGCCGTTGCTTCGCATTGTTGGGCCGCTGCTGGTCGCCGGGAAGCGATCCAGTGCAAAGGCTGTCGTTCGCCGGGGTATCGGCGGGCGCCGTCGATCCCCGCGCGGCTGCTGGCGGGCTTCGGACTTGCGGTTGTCGGACGGTCTGCGACTTGGTGGGCTGGCCGGGCCGCGGCTCGATGCGGCCGTGGCGGGCGGTCGCGCCCCAGTCGACCTCGACCATGGGCACGGCCCACTTCCAGCGGGTCGCCAGCTCGTCGGCGGCCGCCCCGAGCTTCGCCATGGCGAGGGTCTTCAGCAGCGCCGGGTCCTCGAACCAGACCCCGTCCTCGGAGTCCTCGGCGAACAGGTCGCGCATGACCGTGCCGCCGGCGGCCCCGTAGGCCTCCGCCCCGACGAAGCGGGCGATGGCCGACGCCCCCGGCGCCCGCTCTTCGGTCAGCAGCCGCTTCACCTGCCAGGCCGAGGGCCGGTAGCCCCGGGCCGAAACCTGTTCCCAGACCGCCAACTGGCGCGTCCGGTCGGCGGTGACCGCGAAGACCTTGAGCGCCTCCAGGTCGATCTCGTCCGCCCGGTAGGCGTCGAGCAGTTCCGGCGCGGCGTTGCCGAGGCGCAGGCGCTGCTCGACGATGCGTTCCGCTGCGCCGAAGCGCGCGGCGATGGCGGCGAACGACCGGCTGGCGGCCAGTTCGGCGAAGGCGGTGACCTGGTCGGCCGGGTGCATGGGGGATGGTCACTCCTCGGGCGGTGTGTGGAAAGGACGGAAGCGGGGACCGGCTCCCGCCGGCCCGGACGCTTCGCCCCGACCGCCTCCCGGCGGCGTTGCGGCAGGCGCGCGCTTCCCATTGGGCACAAGGCAGGGCTCGTTTTTTGTCGGCCCGGAGGGTGTCGAGGCGTGCTCAAGCGGCCCATTTGTGGGCGCGATTCGTTGTCCGTGTGCCAAGTTGAGCCTCCTGAAGCTCCCGGCGTCCCCGCCGCAGGCGACTTCGCACCGGTTGCCGACACTCGAATACGACAAAAAAATGGTCCTGGGGCACAAGGGACCTTGCTTGACCCCCCCCCCCCCCCGCGCTAGGCTGCGCCGCTCGAAACGGAAGCCGCCTGCGCCGGAGCCTGAAGCCTCGGGCGCAGACGACGGCAATTTTATCTGACAAGGAAACCGATCATGAGCGGAATAACGTGGAGAGGCACCAACGGCGATGACGAGAAGACCGGCACCGACGGCAGCGACAGGCTGACCGGCCGCAAGGGCGACGATACGCTGAAGGGCGGCAAAGGCATCGACTTCCTCTACGGCAACGAAGGCGACGACACGCTCGAAGGCGGCGCCGGCCTCGACACGCTCTTCGGCGGCGCCGGCAACGACACTCTCGACGGCGGCGATGGCATCGACACGCTGTGGGGCGAAGACGGCGACGACATTCTGGACGGCGGCAAGGACAACGACGTGCTGTGGGGCGGACGTGGCAGCGACACCTTCAAGTTCTCGCTCGGGGACTCGTTAGAGGGTGACACGATCAACGACTTCGATCCTGCCAAGGACACCATTGAATTCGATTTCGCCGGTTCGTTCTCCGACCTGATAATTTTGGAGTATTTCCGCGGCAGCAAAATCTTTTACGGCAAAGGGGGCGACTATATCGTGACGGAGAGAAATGCGCCCTCCACCTTCAGCGAGAGCAACTTCGTCTTCAAGAACGCGCCCGCCGGCAACGGGGTCGGTGGCGCTCAGGGCGCGCAGCAGCCGAAGACCGGCTTCAACATGCTGGAGGCCACATCCGGCCCTGACACGCCGAGCGGCATCGCCGGAAACGACAAGTTCAACGGCGGCGACGGCAACGACACCGTCGACGGCGGGGCGGGCAAGGACAAGCTGCGCGGCGACGGCGGCGACGACAGGCTCACGGGCGGCGACGGCGACGACCACCTGCGCGGCGGCATGGGCAACGACACGCTCATTGCCGGTGCCGGAAACGACAAGCTGAAGGGCGGCAAGGGCAACGACACGCTGAAGGGCGGCAAGGGCGATGACAAGCTGAGCGGCGGGGCGGGCAATGACACGCTCACCGGCGGCGCGGGAGACGACATCTTCGTCTACCACGGCGGAATCGACACCATCACGGACTTCGCCGACGGGGACACGATCCGCCTGCGGGGAATCGACGGTGTCGATCAGTTCAGCGACATCACCGTCACGACGGTGGGAGAGGGCAAGTACAGGATCATCTTCAGCGAGGGGAACACCCTGACCGTCACGGCGGGCGGGCCGCTCGACGCCGAAGACTTCCAGATCCTCGACCTCGGCGAGGACCCCGGCGCCTGAGGCACCCCTCTCCACCGGAGCGCGGCGGGTCCGCGCTCCGTCATGAGAACAACGCTGAACATCAACGACGAAGCGCATCAGAAGTCGTCGCGATGGCCGTGGTCGCGGTCCTCGCGGATGAGCACCTCCGCCGGCGTGTGCTTGCGGTCCCTGGTCTTCTCCCGCAGCCGGCGCGAAACCTCCAGGAACCGGGCGCGCTTCGCCGCCATGTCGTCGGCGGCGGCGCATTCCAGGATGTGGCGCACCTCGCCCTCGAAGGAACGGTTGTTCGACGAGGCGCGCCGCTTGAGGCGGTCCACCACCTCGTCGTCGAGTTGCCGCACATGGATTGCTGCCATCGGCTTGCCTCCACCATTGCTAGTGTGGTGTTCCTGCCCCCAATAGAAATCAGCGCGCGGCTTGAGCATTTGGCGGAAGCCGGGCCACGGCGGGGGAGGCGAGGATGAACGGGCTTCTCGGTCCCCCTCAAGTCGATGTCGACCTCGGAAAGCAGCGTCTTCAGATGCGGCCAGAGGCAAGCGATGGCTCGACGCGCTGCGCAAACGTCCAATCGTAGCGAAAGCCCGCTGAGGCGGGCGACGGGAGTTAGGGCCTGTTAACACTATATGGATTTGAGCGCATCGACGATGAGCGCAAAGGAGATGAAGAAGCTGAAGACCACATCGAGCTTGTCGAAGCGGGTGAACACCCGCCTGAATCGCTTCAGCCGCCGGAACAAACGCTCGACCTCGTTGCGCCTCTTGTACAGCTCCCGGTCATACTCCCATGGCGAAACCCGATTCGCCTTCGGCGGCACCACCGGCTCAAGCCCCAACTCCGCGACCAGCGCGCGGGTCTCGTCGCCCTCGTAGGCCTTGTCCATCACCAGAGAGCGCGCCGATTCCGGCAGCGCCGTGCGGGCCAGCAGCTCCCGTCCTTGCGGCGCATCCCCCGCCTCGCCCCCGGACAGCGAAAACCCTACTGCGCTTCGGTCATCCGCGGCAACCAGATGAAGCTTGGTGGTCCAGCCCCCGCGCGACTTCCCGATGGCCTGGGGACCGTTTTTTTCTCCGCCCCCGTCCCGTCCGGATGCACCTTGACCGCCGTGCTGTCGAGCGACAGCACCTCCACCTTCACCCGAATGATGCCCTGGCGCTGCAGCTCCCCAAACACCCGGTCCAGCACCCCGCTCTTCGCCCAGCGGTTCATCCGCGTGTAGATGGTGTGCCAGTTGCCGAAATGGGCCGGCAGCCCGCGCCACTTGCAGCCTTGCTCGGCCACATACAGGATGGCGTTGAGCACCGCCAGATGAGTGAGCGAGACATTGCCCCGTTGGCGCGGAAACACATGCGCGATGCGCTCGTAGTGCGCTTGCGTGAGCTCCATAGCTCTGGAATCCTCTTCATCGACCGTAGGTCCAGAGTCTATCAGAAATTGCGTTAACAGGCCCTAGCAAAAGCCTCGGAAAAAGAAGAACTCTGCATCCCTGTCTGCCGGACGCTCCGCGTCCGTCAGTTCGCGATTCCGGCGATACGGTTGGCGGCGGACTTGACCGGGTCGTTGGCCAGATGGGCGTAGCGGGCGGTGGTCTGGACCTGGGTATGGCCGAGGAGCTTGCCGATCGTCGGCAGGCCTTCGCCGACGAGCAATCCGCCACTGGCGAAGCTGTGGCGCAGGTCGTGAATGCGCACGTCGTCGAGTCCGGCCCGGGCCCGGATGCGCCGCCAGGGATGCCGCTCATGCGGGTTCGGCACGGATGTCGAGGAGGTTGCGCGCCTCGCGCCCGCAGGCAACGCCGATCAGGTGGACCGCCTTGCCGTCCGCGCGGTACTTGTCGGCATAGCCCCGCCCGCGCATCTGCGTCAGCGCCGCATCCAGCGCGGCCTCGCTGCCCTCCTCGGTCTCGGCCATCTTGAACTCGATCACGAAGATCTGCCCGCCGAGCCGCAGCACCATGTCCGCCCGGCCGCGGGAGGAGGACTCCTCAACCCGCAGGTCCGCGCCGATGGAGCGCAGGCACATGTAGAGCAGGCTCGCATACCAGGCCTCGTAGCGCGCGAGATCCCCCGTTGCATGCCACTGGTAGGGGATGCCCGAGAGCCACGCACGCAGCGTCTCGCCGAAGCCCGCGAAGTCGTGCGCCTTGAGCAGGGCGCAGAACTCCCGGCCCCGCTCCCGCGGCTCGGTTCCCTTCTTGCCCAGCCAGGCCAGCAGGCCGCGGTTCAGGCTGATCCGAACCTCACGATTGGGATAGTCCAGGCGGTAGAGGGTGTCGAAATCGTCCCGCTCCTCGCCCGTGATGGTCAGGTAGCCGGTCTGGAAGAGCAGCGCCTCGATGCCGATGTCGCCCACGTCGAACTTCGAAACCAGATCCATCCCGGCCAGCCGGCCCTCCAGCTCCATCGGGCTCACCGACTGCTCCATCAGCATCCGGAACAGGAACTCCGGCGAGCCGGTCTCGAACCAGTGGGGACGAAACTCCCGGCTCCGCAGCAGCAGCAGCACGTCGTAAGGGTTGTAGACCCGCTCCCCGCCCCGCCAGTGATAGCCGTTGTACCAGGTCCGGACCTCGGCGCGGTCCAGCCCGGCCAGCTCCGGCCCGAACACCCGGTCCAGGTCCGCCTCCCGGTAGCCGCACACCGTGGCGTAGCGCGGGTCGAGGCTGATGTCCTCGAGATTGTTCAGCCCCGAGAACAGGCTGACCTTCGAGAACATGCTCACCCCGGTGACGAAGACGAAGCGGACATGTCCGGCGCTGTCCTTGACGATGCCGTAGAAGCCGCGCAGCCAGTCCCGGTTGGCCCTCGCGAGGTCCGGGTCGTGGAGCACGTCGAGGATCGGCTTGTCGTACTCGTCCACCAGCACCGCGGCCGGACGGCCGGTCGTCCTGTGCAGTCGATGGAGAAGGTCGAGAAGGCGTTCGGGTCCGGTCGTGCAGGAAGCTGGCGGAAGACCGGCATCGCGCTCGATCAGCGCGAGCTGGGTCAGGACGTTGCGCTCGATGTCCCCGGGCTCGTTGTACTTCCCGCCGAAGCTCAGCCGCACCACCGGATGCGGCGAGGACCAGTCCCAGTGGGGGTGGATGTCCAGCCCCCGGAACAGGGGCTCGTGGCAGGCGAACAGCGACCCCAGCGTGTCGAGCAGCAGGCTCTTGCCGAACCGGCGCGGACGCGACAGGAAGTAGTGGCGCCCCTCGTCCACCAGCCGCCGGACGAACGGGGTCTTGTCGACATAGTAGAAGCCCTCGCTCCGGATCGTCGGGAAGTCCTGGATCCCGATCGGAAGACGCTGCCGGGTCATCGGTCTCTCCCTGCGCGGCGCCGGGCTGCAAGGGGCGCGGGAGTCTGCCCTGCCGCCGCTCCGGCGCCAGCGCGCTGCATTCCCGGCCACGCTATCCCTTCGCACCGCGGCGGGCAAGCGCCGTTGCCGCGCGGTGTATCGCGCGGTGTATGGAGACCCGCCTGCGCGATCAGATCAGCTCCTCCTCCCGATCGTCGGTCTCACCGTAGCGCCGCAGCGCCGGGGGCCGGAGGCCCGCATAGACGCGTTCCAGGTTCTCGTTGACGAGGCGGCCCTGCTCCTCGAAGAGGCTGTTTCCCTTCAGGTCGCTGTCCACCAGGAACGGGCCGAAGCGCTCCACCTCGAACACCCACATCGCCTGCGCGATGCCGAGCTCGTCGAGCCAGTGCACGTCGCGCACCCGCCTGATCCCGCGCCCGAGCAGCGCCCCGGTGCCGTAGCCGACGGTGGTGAGGTACACCGCGCCGGCGGGGACGAAGTGCTCGCGATAGTCCGCGCCGCTCATCCCGCCCTTGCCGATGACCACCCTCGCCCCGGACACCTCGAACCAGCGCGGCATCCACTTCGAGAACCGGAAGCTCGCGGTCGCGGTCACTCCGCCCACGTTGAACGTCCCGTCCGGCTCGCGCGCGGCGGCCGGCGAGCAGTGGAAGTTGGCGTTGCTCACCCCGGCCAGGCCCTCGGGAAGCGGAGCGCCCTCCTCCAGCACCTTGCGGTACACCCCTTCGCGGGCGGTGTACACGACACCTTCGAGGTAGACGACGTTGCCGGGCTCGAGCTTCGCGAGCCCCTCCGGCGCGGCCGGGAGCTTCAGACCGGTCTCGGCGAGCGTGCTTCGTCGTGCATCCATCGTCACGGGCTCCTGCGGCGCGGGCGGGCTCGGGACCGGGCGTGAAGTTCGGTCAGCAATTCCCGCCAGGCGGAAACGTGCTCCTGAATTCCCCTCGACTCGGCGCCCCGAGGGTCGAAATCACACCAGAATTCCACCATGGTACGGCCTCTCCGGGCGCTGGCTGGAATTGCTGAAGTTCGGTGGACCACGTTGACGATGCGTTCGAGCGATGATCCGCTCGGCGGCGGGCTCGCCGCCGGGCGTGAAGTTCGGTGGACCCTTCGATTACGATCACGGAAACACCATGTACATCCGCCTGCGATGACTCATTCGAACTCTCTCCCGACCGCCCTCGTCGCCGGCGGCGCCGGATACATCGGCAGCCACGCCTGCAAGGCGCTGGCCGCCGGCGGGCTCCTGCCGGTGGTGTACGACAATCTCTCCTCCGGACACCGCGGCCTCGTTCGCTGGGGGCCGCTCGTCGACGCCGACCTGCTCGATGCGGATGCGCTTGCCGGGGCGTTCGCCGACCATCGCCCCGCGGTCGCGCTGCATTTCGCCGCGTGCACGGACGTGGACGAGTCGTGCACGGACCCGGCCAGGTACTACGCCAACAACGTCATCGGCGCGCTGCACCTGCTCGATGCCGCACGCTCGGCGGGCAGCGTGCCGGTCGTGTTCTCCTCCACCTGCGCGGTCTACGGCGAGCCCGGCACGATCCCGATCACCGAAGACACCAGCCTCGCACCCGTCAATCCCTACGGGCGAACGAAGCTCGCCATCGAGCACGCGCTCGCCGACTACGAATCGGCCTACGGCCTGCGGTCGGTACGGCTGCGGTACTTCAACGCCAGCGGCGCCGACCCCGACGGCGTGGTCGGCGATGCGCGCGGCCGCCCGACTCACCTCATCCCGCGAGCCATCCTCGCCGCGATGGGCCGCCTCGACGAGCTCGCCCTCTTCGGCGACGACTACCCCACCCCGGACGGAACCGCCATACGCGACTACGTCCACGTCACCGATCTCGCGCAAGCGCACGTGGCCGCCGTGCGGCACCTGCTCGGCGGCGGCGCCGGCGTCGCGGTCAACCTCGGGACCGGGCGCGGATTCTCGGTGCGGGAGGTCGTGGACGCGGTGGAACGGGTGACGGGCCTCCACGTGCCGCGCCGCATCGCCGCGCGGCGCCAGGGCGACCCCGCGGTGCTGGTCGCCGACGGGACGCGCGCGCGGCGGCTGCTCGGATTCACCGCGCCACATTCCGGCATCGACACCATCGTGCGCACCGCCCACGCCTGGCTCGCGCGTGGCGCCCATCGTCCCGGGCCGGAACCGGCCCCCTCGACGTGAACCGGAGCATGTCCGGATCACGCAACGCCTCCGCCGGCGCGCCCCTGCGCGTCGGCTCCGACATCCCTCCCCGGCGCCCCGCACCGATTCCGCGCGGGCGAGAAACGCCCGCTCCTCCACCACCCACACCAGGTCCGCGGGCGAGTCAATCCGCTCCAGCCGGATCACCGCCGTCACCAGGTCCGGCTCCGGCAAATCCTCCCCGGCCACCTGGTGCGCGTCAACCGCATGGCAGCGCCGCGGCCGCCCATTCCACCGTCTCCCGCCGCATGTAGGGGGTGAACCACCGCGGGTCGGTGCGCAGCTCGATGGCGCCGTCCGTCCCCACCCGCGCCGTGGCGCGGCGCGAGGACAGGCAGAACGTGTGCACGCTCATCGGCATCCCCCCGGTGTGGGTGTAGCCGGCCTCGATGTGGCAGTCGACGACCATGGAGGAGCCGACGAAGCCCATCGCCCCCATCCCGATGTCGTTGCCGAGGTCCTTGAGCTCCAGCTCCAGCGCCGCGACCCGCGGGTCCGGATGCCGGTCGCCGACGGTGCGCAGGCACGCGGCCTGCTTGCCGAGCACCATCGAGATGTCCTTCGACCCGCCGAGCCCGACCCCGACGATGGCCGGCTGGCACGCCAGCCCGCGCTTGCCGAAGGCCACCAGGGTATCGAGGTAGAACCGCTTGACGCCGTCGATGCCGTCGCCCGGGAAGAGCATCCGGTAGTCGGTGCCGAACAGGCCGCCCTTGTGGACGGTGGTGATCTCGACCCAGTCCGCGTCCGGCTCGAAGCTCCACTCGATCTCCGGGGCGTTGATGCCGACGTTGTTGCCGTGGTCGGTGCGCCACAGGGGATGCACGCGATTGGGGCGCAGCGGGACGTCGCGGGTGGCTCGTGCGGTGGCCGAGCGGAGCGCCCGCTCCACGGCCACGAACCCGCCCGCGACGCGCGCCTCGTTGCCCACCTTGACGTAGTAGCGCGGCAGGCCGGTGTCGGCGCACATCGGGCGCCGGTCGGCGCTCGCCGCCTCCCAGTTCTCCACCATCGACCGCAGCACGAAGCACGAGAGCGTCCCTTCCTCGCGCCGCACCATGCCCTTGATGCCGCCGAGGTAGTCCTCGGGGATGTCGATGGCCGCCTTGCACATCACGTCGTAGGCGGCCCGCTCGATGGATTCGTGCGGGATCATGCGGTCTGTCCTCCTGCCGTCGGTGGCGGTCCGGCACGGTGCGTGGAGCCGGAATCGATCGGCCTCGATCCGGCGCGGATGCGGCGAGCCGCCGTCATCCCGCGACAGGGGGCGCGCCCGCCTCGCCGTCGATGAGCGACTCGCCGGGCCGCACGATGGAGAACTCGACCGGGGCGGTGTCCAGCCGCAAGCCGTCCTTGCCGCGCGTGATCCGCACGTAGCGGGTCTGGTCGAGACCGCCGGTCTCGGGGAAGTCTTCGCGGTAGTGCGCGCCGCGCGAGTCCTCGCGGGCGAGAGCCGCCCGGGCGATCACCCGGCTCACGTCGATCAGGCTCTCCAGGTTCAGCCAGTCGTGCCATGTCAGGTTGAACGCCCGGTCGCCGTCCGCAAGCCCCGCCGCCCGCAGCTCCGCCGCGCACGAATCGATGCGCGCGAGGCCGCGCTCGATCCCCTCGCGGGTGCGAAGCACGCCGACGTCGTCCCACATCGTGCGCCAGAGCCGCTCGCGCAGTCCCCCGAGGTCCCCCGGACGCAGGGTGAACGGGCGCTCGGCCCGGGCCAGGCCGGCATCCAGGGCCGCCTCGTCCGGGTCCGCCCATGACGTCCGCGAGCCCACCGCCCGCGCCATCGCTTCGCCGGCGACGCCCCCGTACACGGTGGAGTTCGCGACCCCGTTGCCGCCCAGCCGGTTCGCGCCGTGCACGCCGCCGCAGTCCTCGCCCGCCGCGTAGAGGCCCGGCACGGCGGTGGTGCCGTCGGCCTCGAACTCGACGCCGCCCATCATGTAGTGCGCGGTGGGGACCACCTCCACCCGCCCGCCCGCCAGGTCGAAGCCGCAGTCCGCGCAGCGCCTGACCATGCCGGGGAAGCGCTTCGCGACGTTCTCCGGCCCCAGGTGGGCCATCTCGATGTACACCCCGCCCATCGGGGTGGTCCGCCCGCTGCGCATCTCCACGCAGATGGCCCGGCTCACCAGATCCCGGGTCGCGCGCTCCGCCGCCGGATCGAAGCGCTCCATGAAGCGTTCGCCGTCCCCGTTGAGCAGGTG
Organism: Gammaproteobacteria bacterium; assembly: GCA_965202735.1. Lineage (GTDB taxonomy): Bacteria > Pseudomonadota > Gammaproteobacteria > HK1 > HK1 > HK1. The sequence goes on along the minus strand of OZ241844.1, from coordinate 2,407,239 downwards.
GCCGCCGGCTCCGCGGAGCCCCTCTTCCAGTACCGTGCCGGTCATGCGGGTGTCGGGTCCCGCGAGCAGGCCGGTGGGGTGGAACTGCACCATCTCCATGTCGCGCAGGGTCAGGCCCGCGCGCAGCGCCATCGCCAGGCCGTCGCACGACTTGTCTCCGGACGGGGTGTGGTAGAGGTACATGGTGGGGCCGGCGCCGGTGGCGAGCAGCACCGCCTTCGCGGCGACGTAGCGGTACGCGCCGGTGCGCACGTCGATCAGCAGCACGCCCGCGATGCCCGAGCCGTCCCGGGCGGGAACGAGCTCGATGGCGCGGTGCTCCTCGAGCCGGCGCACGTCGCGCGCCAGCACCTGCTCCATCACCCGGTTGACGATCTCGATGCCGGTGAGGTCGCCCTTGTGCACGGTGCGGTCGAAGCTCTGCCCGGCGAACGCCTTGTGGTGGATGGTCCCGTCCGGGTTGCGGTCGAAGAAGCAGCCGACCTCGTTCTCAAGCTCGCGGATGCGCTCGACCGCGCCCTCGACCAGCCGCCACGCCAGGTCCTGCCGCGGCAGCCACTTGCCGCCGACGATGGTGTCCATGAAGTGGCGCTCGACGGAGTCCCCGGGGGCGAGCGCCACGTTGTAGCCCCCCTGCACCATGCGCGTGCAGCCGGACTTGCCGAGCAGGCCCTTGACCGCGACCGTGACGTCGGCGTCCGGACTGGTCTGCTTCGCGTGCAGCGCCGCCAGCAGTCCGGCCCCGCCGGAGCCGAGGATCAGGATGTCGGTGCGGTGGCGCTCGACGTGCACGTCACGTGACCGCAAGCAGCGCGAAGCCGACCGCCGCCGCAATCCCGGCCGCCCACCCGATCCATGCGGTGCGCATGCCGCGCCACGGACCGAGCTCCAGCACCAGGAGCCTCGCTCCCAGGGCCAGGTGGATCGCGAGAAGCACCACCAGCCCCCACTCCGCCGCCTGGACGAACGGGAGCTCGGCGAACGCGAGGAAGCGGTCGAGCCCCCGCGCCCCTTCGAGCGCCAGCCCCAGGGCGAGGAAATGCAGGGGCAGGAACACCGCGAGCGCCAGCCCCGAGATCCGGTGCGCAAGGAAGGCCCGGAACCCGATGCCGCGCCTCGATTCGGGGGCGGGTCTCATCCGACCACCGCCGCCACCGCGCGCAGGCCGAGCGCGAGCAGGACGAACGCGAAAGCCGCGGCCGCGGCGTCGAGGCTCCGGCCGCGCCACCGCGTCCACTCGCGCACGATGTTGCGCACCCCGATGGGGGCGTGGACCGCGGCCGCGACCACGAACAGCGCGTAGAAGGCCCCCCAGGCCACGCTGCCCTGCGTCCGGCCGAGGATCTCGTCCGCGGTCAGGCCCCCGCGCACCGCGTGGAGGATCAGCGCGAGATGCACGATGACGAGGGGTGCGAGCACCTTCGCGCTCAGGCGCTGCAATGCGAAGAGGGTGGCTTCGCTCATGCGCATCCCCTCGACGCTCGCCGGCTGCGGCCCCGGGAGCGCGGGGCGGGCGGCATCACGCACGTCCTCCCCGCAGCCACCGGCGCAGCGTCCGGCGCTTCAGACCGGCGATGGCCGCGGTGGGGCTGATCCCCACCGGGCAGTGCTCGGTGCAGCTTCCATGGGTGTGGCAGACGGTGCAGCCGTCGCCGGCCGCCACCCTGTCGAGGACTGCGCCGGTCCCGGCGTGCCGTTCGTCGTTGACCAGCGTCCAGGCGCGGTTGAGGGCGGCCGGGCCGAGATAGCCGGGGCGCCACCCCACCACGTCGCAGGCGCTGTAGCAGACCGCGCAGTTGATGCACTCGATGCCCGCGTCCACCGAGCGCCGCTCGTCGGCCGCGGGGTCGATCGCGGGCATCGGATCGAGTCGGGTCAGCGTCCCTTCGAAGTGCCCGCCCGCGCCCCGCCACCTGTCGAAGAACGGCGCCAGGTCGCACACCAGATCCTTGATGCGGGGCAGGTGGCGCAGCGGCTCGATGACGAGCCGGCCGTCGCCGACGACGTCCTTCACATGGCTGCGGCACGTCCACCGCGCCCGGCCGTTCACGGTCATCGCGCACGATCCGCACACCCCCACCCGGCACGCGAAACGGTACGCCAGCGCGGGCTCGAGATGGCGCTGAATCCAGGTCACCACATCGAGTACGGTCCGATTCTCCGCCGTCGGCACCTCGTAGGCGGTGAACGAGCCGGCGTCGCCGCCGCGCCAGATTCGTACTTCGAGCGTCGGAGAGGAATTCACTCGGTCCGTCCGCGTGTCCTGCCGGAACAGGCAGGACGATTTTTTTGTCGCGGTCGGCGGCTGGTGACCGCTGTGAAGTTGCCGTCCTTGCGCTGGGTGGCGCCTCCTCGAGGCCGAGACCGGTGCATCGACAACGAAATCCTCTCCCGAATGGACCGCCGGACCTGCCTGCACCGCCCCTCGCCGGACAAAGACGTGTCCCGCCGGAACAGGCCGGCGAATGTACATCGGCCGGCGCATTCGGGAAAATGGCGCGCGGCTCCGCGTCGCCGGAATCCGGCGGCCGCGAGCGATGGACCGCAACCCGGCGTGAGGCGTCACGCGTGGCCGGCCGATGACCGACATCCTCGTCACCGAGTTCATGGACGCGCGCGCGGTCGACTCCCTGCGCGCCGAGTTCGACGTCCACTACGACCCCGACCTGCACCGGGATGCGGCGGGCATCGCGAGCCGTCTCGGCTCCGCCCGCGCGCTGATCGTTCGCAATCGCACCCGCGTCGGGCGCGGTCTGCTCGCGTCGGGACCCCGGCTGGCCGCGGTCGGCCGGCTCGGGGTCGGGCTCGACAACATCGATCTCGATGCGTGCGCCGAACGCGGCGTGTCGGTGCACCCGGCGACCGGCGCGAACGTGGTCGCGGTGGCGGAGTACGTGATCGCGCTCATGCTGATGATGCTGCGCGGGGCGTACCGCGCCACCGACCGGGTGCTCGCGGGCGAGTGGCCCAGGACCGAGCTCGTCGGGCGCGAGGCGAGCGGCAGGACGCTCGGAATCGTCGGATTCGGTGCGATCGGGCGCGCCGTCGCGCATCGTGCCGTTGCGCTCGGGGTCCACGTCGCCGCGTTCGACCCGATGCTGGCGCCGGAAGATCCCGCATGGAGCGCGCCGGGCGTGTGCCGATTCGGCGAGCTCGCCGCAATGCTCGCCGAGTGCGACGTGGTGACCCTGCACGTCCCGCTCACCGGCGCGACCCGGCGCCTCGTCGGGGCGGCCGAGATCGCGGCGATGAGGCCCGGCGCCTGCCTCGTCAACACCGCACGCGGAGGGGTGCTCGACGAGGCGGCGATGGCGGAGGCGCTCGTTTCGGGCCGGCTCGGGGCGGCGGCGCTCGACGTCTTCGAGGACGAGCCGCTGCCGGCGGACTCCCGGCTCGCGGGGATTCCGAACCTCTACCTGACGCCGCACGTGGCCGGGCTGACCGAGGAGGCCAATGCCCGGACCGGCGCGCTCGTCGCCTCTCTCGTCCGCGAGGCGCTCGCGTCCGCCTCCGGGTCGTGACCACGGACACGAGCGCGCGCACGTGTCCGCCGCCGCCCGGACCGGCGCGCTCGTCAGCCTCTCTCGTCCGCGAGGCGCTCGCGTCCGCCCCCGGGTCGTGACCACGGACGCGGGCGCGCGCACGTGTCCGCCGCCGCAAGGGTATGGTCTGGTACGCTCCGGGCCGCAAGGGGGCGACAGGGACAGGAAACCGCAATGGACCCGGCGAAGAACGTGTTCGGCGACCCGCTCGAGTCGTGCTCGGACGACCCGCTGACCGGATTCTTTCGCGATGGCTGCTGCAATACCTCGGACGAGGATATCGGCCGCCACACCGTCTGTGCCCGCGTGACGCGGGAGTTCCTCGAGTTCTCCCGCTCGCGCGGCAACGACCTGTCGACACCGCACCTGGAGCTCGGCTTTCCCGGCCTGCGGCCGGGAGACCGGTGGTGCCTGTGCGCGGCGCGCTGGCAGGAGGCCCTCGACGCCGGCGCCGCCCCGCGGGTCGTGCTGCGGGCGACGCATGCCGCGACGCTCCGGACCGTCTCGCTGGAGGATCTCAAGCGCCACGCCATCGACCTGTCCTGAGCCCCCGGAGCGATCGACGAGAAGGCGCGGAGGACATGCGCGATGCAACGCCCCGAATCGCTCGCCCGGCTTGTCGACGCCGCCCGCGATGCCGTGGCGGCACGCGTGCCGGACCGCACCGCGCCCGCCGCCGCCGCGTCGCGCGTCTTCGAGGCCCTCGCGGCTTCGGTCGGCGCCATCGTCCCGGGCCCGCTCGCCCCGCCCCCCGCGTACCGCCATCTGCCTTCCGCGCTCGAACGCGCGCGAGCGGCGCCGGGGCTCTCCCGGCTCGCGGAGGCGTTCGAAGCGCTGGAGCCCGAGCTGCGGTGGCGCCGTCGCGCCGGCTCCGAAGCCCACGGGGCGGAGTTTCACGACGGCCACGCCAACGCGGACATCATCGGGCCCGCGGGGCTGGAGCGGCGCCGCGACGTGTGGTTCGGCGCGACCCTGGTCGCGCCCGGCGTACGCTACATCGATCACCGGCACCCGCCCGAGGAGGTCTACATCGTGCTGAGCGAGGGCGAGTGGTACCGCGAGGACCGCGGCTGGCATGCCCCGGGCGCCGGTGGTGTCGTCTACAACCCGCCCGACGCGGTGCATGCGATGCGCGCGGGCCCGGCGGCGCTGCTCGCGCTCTGGCTGCTTCCGTCGGACTGACGGCGACCCGGTCCGGCGCTCGGGCGGCGCGGCGGGTCAGGAGGGTCCCGATCGATGCAACCGCCCGTGCCCGGATTCATCGAGTCCCGCATCGGGAGCAGACCGGTCCCGGGAGCCGGCGTCGAATCATGGACGGCACCGGCCGCCAGTCGCTATCCTTCCCGCATGATCCGGATGTCCGTCACACGTCCGGGGACCCACCGTTCCCGGCGAACCGCGGCGCGGCTGGCCGCGCCCTGGATTCTCGCCGCCGCCGTCTCGGTACCGGGACCCGCGGCCACGGCTCATGCCGGCGTGTGGTCGACGGACTCGAACGACTCGGTGGTGGGGCGCAGCCAGATCTATGTCGCCCGGCACGAGGACACGCTGCTGGACATCGCGCGGCGTTTCTCGATGGGACTCGCGGAGCTCCGGCTCGCCAATCCGGGGGTGGACACCTGGCTACCGGGCGAGGGCACCGTGATCCGGCTGCCGTCGAGATTCGTGCTCCCCGCGTCTTCCCGTTCCGGCCTGGTGGTCAACGTGGCCGAGATGCGGGTCTACTTCTACCCCCGGGACAGCGCGGTGGTGCGGACCTGGCCCATCAGCATCGGGCGAGTGGGGTGGGAGACCCCGCTCGGGGAGACCAGAATCGTCAGGAAGAAGGCGTACCCCACCTGGTACCCGCCCGAGTCGATCCGTGAAGAGGCCGCCCTGGAAGGCAACCCGCTGCCCCGGGCCGTCGGTCCCGGACCCGACAATCCGCTCGGGTCCCATGCGCTGTATCTCGGGTTTCCGGAATACCTGATCCATGGGACCAACAAGCCGTTCAGCATCGGCATGCGCGTGAGCCACGGATGTGTCCGCATGTATCCCGAACACATCGTGGAGCTGTACGAGCTGGTGGAGCCGGGAACGCCCGTCAACCTGGTGCACCAGGGGGTCAAGGCGGGATGGTCGGGGGACGAGCTGTATCTCGAGGTGCATCCGGTCGCAGGGGTACCGGACGAAGAGTCGCGCCCGAGCATGACCGAGGTGGTGTCGTCGCTCGTGGCGGCGACCGCCGAATCGGAGCTGCCGACGAACCTGGACTGGAATCGGGTGGAGAGGGCGCTTGCCACCGCGAACGGAATTCCCGTCGCGGTGGCAAGCCGATCGGCGGTGCTGGCCGCCGGCCAGGGCGAGGAGCTCGCCGACTGACCGTCCGCGGTCGCGGAAAGCTACTTCATCATCACCTTTTCGAACATGCGGTCGATCTTCTCGGCGTTGGCGGCGCCGCTGGCCTGCGCGTCGCTCGCCGCGTTCATCGCGCTGTCCGCGGCACTGGCGGCGTCACCGGCGGCCGCGCGGGCTGCCTCCGCTTCCGCCCTGGCGTTCGCGGCTTCACCCTGAGCGGCGGCAAGCTCACCCTGCAGAGCATCGACCTGGGCCTTGAGGGCATCCATATCCTGAATGCTGGCGCACCCGGAACCGAGCAGCAGCATGGCGGCGGCGCCGGCGGTGGTGGCCCACCCGACAGTTCTGTTGTTCATGGAGATAACCTCTCTGGTCCGTAATGTGTGGTGTTGGAGACGCAGTTCGCCCGGATTGTCACGCTGTCGCCATCGGCTTCAGGCACGCGGGATATTACCACCGTCATCACCAGTGGATACAATGGCTGGAGTCCGATCGTCGGGACCGGTTCATCCGGAGCGCAACGCGGATGTCCGGAGCTCGAGGGACCCCGCACCAGGGCCGCAAGCCGGAAAGATCACGGTCGAACCGGAGAACGGACGAACGGTCCGAACCAGGGTCATGAGCGGATTCGGCAAGCTTGCTCTCCTTCTCGTGCTTGTGCTGATCGGCCCGGTGCTGGCGCTGGCCGGGAACACGGCGCGGCTGGGGCAGGACTGGCGGACGGCGGATCGATCCAGTGCCGCCATCGCACCTGCGCCGGGCGAAGCTCCGGAAGCGATCGTCTCGGTATGGGCGGCGCGCGCCTTCAACTGGCGGGGCCTGGTCGCGGCGCATACCTGGATTGCGACCAAGCCGGAGAACGCCTCCGGCTACCGGGTCCACCAGGTGATCGGGTGGCGTGGCCGGTGGGGCGGCAGCGTGGTCGTCTCCTCGACCGACCTGCCGGACCGGTACTGGTACGGTCAGCCGCCGCACCTCCTGAAGGAGCTTCGAGGCCCGGCCGCCGCCGCCGCGATTCCGAAGATCCTCGCAGCGGTCGACAGCTACCCCCATGCCCACGAGTATCGCCTGTGGCCGGGCCCGAACAGCAACACGTTCACGGCCTACGTCGTGCGTCAGGTGCCGGAGCTCCGCGTCGACCTTCCCGCCATCGCCATCGGCAAGGACTATCTGGAGGGCGGCCGGATCGCCGCCGCCGCACCGGGCGGGCGCGGATTCCAGCTCTCCCTGTTCGGGCTCGCCGGCGTGATCGTCGGGGTGGAGGAGGGTATCGAGCTCAATGTGCTCGGCCTGGTCTTCGGCGTCGACCCGCTGGGACCGGCGATCAAGCTCCCCGGCATCGGCCGGATCGGATTCGGCGGACCGCGGGTCTGACCACCGTGCCGCCCAGGCCGTGCCCTCAGCTCCCGCGGAGGCAGAGGGAGGACCTTTCGAAAGTCGTGGCCGCCGGCCGCCAGGCCGGACCATCGCACGATGATCGGCGGCCTTTCGGCATTGCAGGCCCGTTTCGAGCGTCTGATGAACCCTTCCGGACAACCCTGGAAGCAGAGGGAGGGCGGAGGCGCCGGGCTGTGCCTGTCAGTCCCGTTCGAGGTCGGCCCTGATCCGCTCGAGCCCCGATCCGGTGAGGATGACCACGTTGATGCTGGACCGGTAGATCCGGCCCTGCGCCCGGAGGCGTTCGATCTCGGCCCTCGCGGTGCGTGCCGGCAGCACCGTGAAGTCGACACCCTCCCCGAGCGAGTGCCGCCGCCGCTTGAATGCCCGGAACGCGCTGCCCTTGCGGCGACCGAAGCGTTCGTCGATCTCGCGCAGCGTGTAGCCCTGTGCGTGCACGGAGCTCATCCTCGAGCGAACGAGTGCCGGGTCGTGGCCCGCCGTCGGGACCGCCCCGGCCCAGGACCATTCAAAGGTCGCGGTCACCGGCCGCCAGAGCGGAATCCTGCGCGGTGACCGGCGGTCTTCCGGTATCGAAGGCCCGGTTCGAGCGTCTGATGAACCGTTCGCCACGACTTCCGGAAGGGCCCTGGCCCCGACCCCAGGACCATTCAAAGGTCGCGGTCATTGGCCGCCCGACCGGAAGATCGCACGGTGACCGGCGGTCTTCCGGCATCGAAGACCCGGTTCGAGCGTCTGATGAACCGTTCGCCACGACTTCCGGAAGGCCCTGGCCCCGACCCGCCGCGACTTGACCTGAACCGATGACGCACGGATATTCGGTTTGGTGCGCTGCACCAATGTACCTGGAACGCACCGTCCTCTCCACCAGCGCGGAAAGAGCTCTCCGCAGGAGGCATTGAAATGAACGACGTCGTCATCGCCGCCGCCGCCCGCACCCCCGTCGGAGCGTTCAACGGAGGTCTCTCGCCGGCGCCCGCACACTACCTCGGCCAGATCGCCATCGAGGAGGCGATGCGCCGCGCCGCCGTCGAGCCCGGCGAGGTGGACGAGGTCGTCATGGGCCAGATCCTGGCCGCGGGCGCGGGACAGAACCCGGCCCGGCAGGCCGCGGTGAACGCCGGGATCCCGGTCGAGCGGACCGCCTACGGCGTCAACCAGCTCTGCGGGTCCGGGCTGCGCACCGTGGCGCTCGGCTACCAGGCGATCCGGGTCGGCGACAGCGACGTGGTGGTCGCCGGCGGCCACGAGAGCATGAGCCAGGCCCCGCACTGCGCGCACCTGCGCAACGGGACCAGGATGGGCTCCACCGAGTTCGTCGACACCATGCTGCGCGATGGGCTCTTCGACGCCTTCAACGGCTACCACATGGGGAGCACGGCGGAGAACGTCGCCGAGCGGTGGCAGATTACGCGCGATCAGCAGGACGCCTTTGCCGCCGCCTCGCAGGCCAAGGCCGAGCGCGCACAGAAGGAGGGCACGTTCGCCGAGGAGATCGTCCCGGTCACCATCAGGACCCGGAAGGGCGAGACCGTCGTCGACACCGACGAGCATCCGAAGCACGGCACCACCGTCGAGACGCTGGCGAAGCTCCGCCCCGCGTTCGCGAAGGACGGAACGGTGACGGCGGGCAATGCCTCCGGGATCAACGACGGCGCCGCCGCGGTGGTGCTCATGACGCGGGAGAACGCCGAAAAGCGCGGGGTCGAGCCCCTGGCCCGCATCGTGTCCTGGGCGACCGCGGGCGTGGACCCTTCGATCATGGGGACCGGTCCGATTCCGGCCAGCCGCCGCGCGCTGGAGAAGGCCGGGTGGAGCCCCGAAGATCTCGACCTCGTGGAGGCGAACGAGGCGTTCGCGGCGCAGGCCTGCGCGGTGAACCGGGACCTCGGATGGGACACCGGGAAGGTCAACGTGAACGGCGGCGCCATCGCGCTGGGGCATCCCGTGGGCGCCTCCGGCGCGCGGGTACTGACCACCCTGCTCCACGAGATGCGGCGCCGCGATGCGAAGAAGGGCCTCGCGACGCTGTGCATCGGCGGCGGCATGGGGATCGCGATGTGCGTGGAGCGCGACTGAAGGGGAGGCGCCCGAGCCGGGGCCGACCACCGGGGCGCGATGCATCCACCCGGAACGGGCCGTGGCCGAGCAGGCCGCGGGGCGCCCGAGCCGGGGCCGCCCGCCGGGGCGCGATGCATCCACCCGGAACGGGCCGTGGCCGAGCAGGCCGCGGGGCGCCCGAGCCGGGGCCGCCCGCCGGGGCGCGATGCATCCAGAGAGACGACCACCCAGGGAGACGACCACCATGGGACATGTAGCGATAGTCACCGGCGGTACCCGCGGCATTGGCGAGGCGATCTCGATCGCGCTGCGCGATGCGGGACACACCGTCGCCGCGACGTATGCCGGCAACACCGAGGCGGCGAAGCGGTTCGAGGAGCGCAACGGCATCCGTACCTGCAAGTTCGATGTCTCGGACTTCGATGCCTGCCGGAGTGCGGTGGACCGGATCACGCAGGATCTCGGTCCGGTGGAGATCCTGGTCAACAACGCCGGGGTCACCCGCGACGGCACCATGCACCGCATGTCGTTCGACCGCTGGAACGCGGTGCTCCAGACCAACCTCTCCTCGTGCTTCAACATGTCGCGCTGCGTGATCGACGGGATGCGCGAGCGCGGCTTCGGACGCATCGTGAACATCGGCTCGGTCAACGGCCAGGCCGGCCAGTACGGCCAGGTCAACTACGCGGCGGCGAAGTCCGGCATCCACGGCTTCACCAAGGCGCTTGCCCAGGAAGGCGCGAGCAGGGGGATCACCGTGAACGCGATCGCGCCGGGCTACATCGATACCGACATGGTGCGGGCGGTCCCGGAGAAGGTGCTGGAGAAGATCATCGCCACCATCCCGGTCGGACGGCTCGGGCACGCGAGCGAGATCGCCAGGGGCGTGCTGTTCCTCGTCGACGACGACATGGGCTTCATGACCGGCTCGACGCTCTCGATCAACGGCGGGCAGCACATGTACTGAGGGCGCGGCGCGGTGGGCCCGGTCACTTCCACCGCGCCGCCGCCTCGTCGTCGCTCGCGCGGGCTTCCACCCAGCGTTCGCCGTCCCCGGTGCGCTCCTTCTTCCAGAACGGCGCGCGGGTCTTGAGGAAGTCCATGATGAACTCGCACGCCTCGAACGCGTCCCTGCGGTGCCCGCTCGCCACCACCACCGCGACGATGGGATCGGTCGGCCGCAGCGTCCCCACCCGGTGGACCACTCGCGCGTCGAGCACCTCCCAGCGCTCGGCCGCGTCGCGGCAGATCCGCTCGATGGCGCGCTCGGTCATCCCGGGATAGTGCTCCAGCGTCATCCCGGCGACGTCGCTGCCCTCGTTGACGTCGCGCACCAGCCCGATGAACGCCGCGACCGCGCCCACCTTCGGGTTCGCGCGATGCGTCTGCGCGATGAGCGCCCCCGCGTCGAACGGCTCCTCCTGGATCCGGACGGTCGCCATCAGTCGATCAGATCCCCGAACGACCAGTAGCGGACCCGGTCGCCGGGGACGACGGTCGTTCCTTCCGCGATCTCGACGAGCCCGGTTGCCCAGGAGGTGGCGGAGAGGACGTCCGAGCCCTGCCGTGCGTGGATCCCGGCGACGGTCTCGCCGCGCTCGGCCTCCACCAGGCGCGCGCGCGCGTACTCGCGCCGCCCGCCCGGCCTCGGCCATTCGAAACCGGCGCCGACCCGCACCGGCGGCGGGAACACGCGGGCCGCTCCCAGCCGGCGCAGGACGAACGGCCGCACGAACAAGCAGAACGTCACCAGGGCGGAGACCGGGTTGCCCGGCAGGCCGAGCAGGTCGCAGGCTCCGATGCGGCCGTAGACGATGGGCTTCCCCGGCTTGACCCGGACCTTCCACATCTCGAGCTCGCCGACGGCCTCCAGCGCCCGCCGGACGTGGTCCTCCTCGCCGACCGAGACGCCGCCGGTGGTGATCAGGACATCGGCGCGGGCCGCGCCGTCGAGCAGCGCGTCGCGCGTGGCCTCGAAGGTGTCGGCCACGAGGCCGAGGTCCACGACTTCACAGCCGAGCCGCCGGAGCAGGCCCAGCAGCGTGAGCCGGTTGGAGTTGTAGATCTGTCCGGGGCCGAGCGGCTCGCCGGGCCGGCGCAGCTCGTCGCCGCTGGAGACGATGGCCACCCGCGGACGGCGGCGCACCTCGATCCGGTCGATCCCCACCGACGCGGCGACTCCCATCTCCTGCGGCCGTACCCGGGTCCCGGCCGCGAGCACCACCGCCCCGGCCCGGATGTCGTTCCCCCGCGGGCGCACGAAGGTCCCGGCCGCGAGCGGACCGGGCACCACCACGAATGCGCCGTCGCGGCGACAGTCCTCCTGGATGGCGATGGCGTCCGCACCGTCCGGGACCGGCGCGCCGGTGAAGATCCGCGCCGCCTCCCCGGCCGCGACCGCCGCGCCGACCTCCCCGGCCGCGATCCGCTGGGTGACGCGGAGCGTCGCCTCGCCTTCGCCCGGAATGTCCGCGGCCCGCACCGCGTAGCCGTCCATCGCGCTGTTCGCGTGACCGGGCACGTCGATGGGCGCCGTCAGGTCCGCGGCGACGATCCGCCCGAGCGCGTCCTCGACCGCGACCCGCTCGTTCTCCTCGATGCGGCGCGCCCGATCGAGGAGGTACGCGCGCGCCTCCTCCACCGAGAGCATGGCGGGCGGCGGGGAGGGCGCGGGAAGGGGGCTCGTGCCGGTCATGTCAGGTCCGATGTGCCGTGACGTCGATCGCCGATGTGACGGAGCGGGTCCGGTTGCATTCCAGCAATTCCCGCCAAGCGGGAGCATGCCTTCGAAACCCCCTCGATCGAACGCCCTGGTAGTCGAGATCGCGCCGGAATCCCCCCGCGGCACGGCCTCTCCGGGCGCTGGCGGGAATTGCTGGTTGCATTCCGAAGGTGATTGATATTTCGGTTTCTCCAAACATATTATCTGAAACGGAAAGGCAGAGGACATCACGGATGGTGAAGGTACTCCAGCGCCCGCCGGTCGGCGCGCTACACACACCGATCGATTACGAAACGCCCTCGGAACGGACTCTCCCTTCTCCGCCGCCGCTCAAGCGGCGGCAGGGGCCTGGAGTATCGATCCATCGGAGCTCGGCATGACTGAAGCGGCCGCAAAGCCGGTCGTGCGGTTCATTGCACGGCTCCAGGTGGATGGAGGTCTGAAGGGAACCGACATCGCGAACTTCACCGGCGTTTCCAAGGCCACCGTTTCGCGTTGGAGCAGCGGCCGGAAGTCGCCGCATCCAAAGACTCAATTGATCATGTCCGACCTGTCCTACGTGGTGATGCGATTGAGCGAGTACTACAGCCATGAGGAAGTCCGCGCCTGGCTCTATGCGCGCCACCCGCAACTGGAAGGCCGGAGAGCCATCGATCTCATCCACGATGAGCGCACCGAAGACGTGATCGCGATTCTCGATCGCCTCGATGCCGACGCATACCTCTGAGCATCGCCTCGATCGCCACCGGTCGGAGTTTGCGCCACATCCGCGATCAGCGATTGCTCGACGCTCTGGAACAGAGCGAACGGACGCCCTACGCGGGCAGGGTATGGCGTTCGGTCCGCGCAGGACGCGACCCTCTCACCTGCTGGCGGGCCGGTGGGCGTTGGGACGACGGGACGCTCGATGTCCTCTACACCTCGGAAACCAGGGCCGCGGCCCTTGCCGAGAGGCGGTTCCACCTCCATCAAGGTCAACCCCTGCCGCCGTCCAGAGTGCGCTACGAGCTCTTCGAGCTGCGCGTTTCCCTCAGGGCGGTCGTGCGACTTCCCGACCTCGACTCGCTCGCGTCCATCGGGTTCGATGTCGGTTCGTTTGGCCAGTTGAGCTACCTCGAGCGAGAACGGGAGTATCCGCGCTCACAGGAGATCGCCGAGGCGTGTGCTTTCCTGGGAGCCGACGGTCTGCTGGTCCCGAGCGCCCGCGAGACATCTTCCAGCAACCTCATCGTATTCTGCGAACAGGAAACGCCTGTGGACATCCGAATCATCGCGAGTCACGGAAGCCTCACGCTCCGGCGCATCTGACACTCGGCCACGTTCATGAAACGGACATGAGTAGCGAAAAGCCTCACACCGCGAAGCGGAAGCGCACGACGTCGCCTTCGGCGACGACGTAGTCGCGGCCTTCGAGGCGCCAGCGCCCGGCCGCCTTCGCGCCCTGCTCGCCGCCGAACTCGACGAAGTCGTCGTAGCCGACGACCTCGGCCCGGATGAACCCCCGCTCGAAGTCGCTGTGGATGACGCCCGCCGCCCGCACCGCGGTGGAGCCGCGGCGCAGGGTCCAGGCCCGCGCCTCCTTCGGTCCGGCGGTGAAGAAGGTCTGAAGGCCGAGGAGCGCGCAGGCGGCATGGACGAACCGGGCGAGGCCCGGCTCGGCGACACCGATGGCCGCGAGGTACTCCGCGCGCTCGGTCTCGTCGAGGCCGCCGAGCTCCGCCTCCACCGCGGCCGAGACCCGGACCGCGGCCGCGCCCTCGGACCGCGCCTTCGCCTCCACCGCCTCCGCCAGCGGGTTCGGCCCGAACCCGTCCTCCGCGACGTTGGCGACGTAGAGCACCGGCTTGGCGGTGAGCGGGAACAGGGTGGCGAGCCCGGCGGCCTCTTCGGGGTCCGTGTCCAGACTTCTCAGCGGTTTGCCCCCGGCGAGATGCGCGTGTGCGCGGGCCATCAGAGCCTCGCGCGCGCGTGCTTCCCTTCCCCCTGCCCGGGCCGCCTTCGCGGCCCGGTCCCTGGCCCTCTCCGCCTGCTCCAGGTCCGCGAGCAGCAGCTCGGTCTCGATGGTCTCGATGTCGTCGAGCGGCGAGACGCGGCCGGAGACATGGACGACGTCGCCGGACTCGAAGCAGCGCACCACGTGCGCGATGGCCCGGGTCTCGCGGATGCTGGCGAGGAACCGGTTGCCCAGCCCCTCGCCCTTCGATGCGCCGGCCACGAGCCCGGCGATGTCGACGAACTCCATCGCCGCCGGCACCGTGGCTTCGGGGCGGACGATCGCCGCGATCCGGTCGAGGCGCGGGTCGGGCACCGGGACGACCCCGACATTGGGCTCGATGGTGCAGAAGGGGTAGTTCTCCGCCGCCGCCGCCGCGCTGGTCAGCGCGTTGTACAGGGTGGACTTGCCGACGTTCGGCAATCCGACGATCCCGCACCGGATGTTCATCATCGGTCCCGCGGCGGCCGGCGGTCTTCGTCCGTGGCCCGGGCGCGCCGGTGGAGCGCGTTCATCGCGCCCTCCAGGTCGCCCCCGGCGATGCGGGCGATGTCGCCGACGACCCGGTCGATCGCGTCATCGATCTCGCCGCGCTCCGCCGCCGACGGGCGGTCGAGGACATGGCCGACGACGCGGTCCCGGTGTCCCGGATGGCCCACTCCGATGCGGATGCGGGAGAACCCGGCGCCGCCGAGCTGCGGCACCACGTCCCGCAGCCCGTTGTGCCCGCCGTGGCCGCCGCCGCGCTTCAGGCGCACCGTGCCGGGCGGAAGATCGATCTCGTCGTGCGCGATCAGGATCCGCTCGATCGGGACCCTGTAGAACCCCGCGACCGCCGCCACCGCCCGGCCGCTGTGGTTCATGAACGTGTGCGGCCGGAACAGCCGGAGCCGGGTTCCCTCGATGTCGGCGTCCGCGATGGACCCGAAGCACCGGGGCAGCGACCTGAAGCCGGTCGCGTGGCGCTGCGCGACCCGGTCCAGCAGCCACCCGCCCGCATTGTGCCGGGTCGCTTCGTAGCGGGCGCCCGGGTTGCCGAGCCCGATCAGGAGCTGATAGGAGGCGCTCAAGTTCGGCGCGCGGGATCGGCTCGGGACGCCCGGCCCGGATCGCCCGGGCCGGATCACTCGGGCCGGCTCGCCCGGATCAGTCTTCCTCGGCCCCGGACTCCGGCGGCGCGGGCGTCTCCACCGCCTCCAGCTCGCCCTCCTCGGCGGACAGCTCGGCCTCGAGCTTCTGCGGATGCTGCACGCTCACCACCGGCTGGTCGTTGTCCGGGTTGTGGGCGAGGGTCATGATGTGCACGCCCTCGGGAAGGACGATCTCCGACAGGTGCACCGAGTCGCCCACGTCGAGCGAGGCCATGTCGACCTCGATGTACTCGGGCAGGTCCTTCGGCAGGCAGCCCACCTCCACCTCGACCAGCAGGTGGGTGACGATGCCGCCGGCCCGCTTGCCGGGGCAGTCCTCCTCGTTGACGAAGTGCAGCGGCACGTGCATGTGGATCTCGCTGCTCGCGCTGATCCGCTGGAAGTCCATGTGGATGACCCGGTTGGTGACGGGGTCCCGGTGTACGGACTTCAGTACCGCCTGGCTCTCCTCGCCCTCGACCCTGACGGTGAGGATGTGGGCCGCGAACGCCTCGTTCTCGATCTGCTTCCGGATCCGGTTCTCCTCCAGCGCGAGGGGAGTCGGGTCCTTGCCGCCGCCGTAGAGATTGGCGGGGATCTGCCCCGAACGGCGCAGCCTGCGGCTTGCACTCGTGCCCAGCGCAGCGCGCGGCCGAGCGACGACTTCGAACTCGTTCATCGTTCCTTGCTCCGGGTTCAACTGCCTGTTGCCTTGCCGGTGCGGCGTTTGCGCACCGTCAGTCCATGAACAGCGAGCCGATCGACTCCTCCTCGTTGATCCGCCGCATGCTCTCGGCGAGCAGCTCCGCCACGCTCAACTGCCGGATCCGGCCGCTCGCGGCGGCCCTGTGGTGGAGCGGGATGGTGTTCGTCACCACCAGCTCGTCGAGCACCGAATTCTCGATGTTGTCGACCGCGGCGCCCGACAGCACCGCGTGCGTGCAGTAGGCGACCACCTTCGAGGCGCCCTGGTCCTTGAGGGCGTCGGCGGCGCTGCACAGAGTGCCGGCGGTATCGGCCATGTCGTCGACGAGGACGCAGGGGCGGTCGCGGACGTCGCCGATGATGTTCATCACCTCCGCCTGGTTCGCCTGCGGGCGCCGCTTGTCGATGATCGCGAGGTCGGCGTCGTCGAGACGCCTGGCCAGCGCCCGGGCGCGCACCACGCCGCCCACGTCGGGCGAGACCACCACCAGGTCCGGATACTTGTGCTTCCAGATGTCCCCGAGGAGCACCGGCGAGGCGTAGATGTTGTCCACCACGACGCTGAAGAAGCCCTGGATCTGGTCCGCGTGCAGGTCCATCGTCAGCACCCGGTCGGCGCCGGCGGTCGTGATCATGTCGGCGACGACCTTGGCCGAAATCGATACGCGCGCGGAGCGGGGCCGCCGGTCCTGGCGGGCGTATCCGAAGTACGGCATGACGGCGGTGACCCGGTTCGCCGACGCCCGCTTGATCGCATCGGTGAGGATGAGCAGCTCCAGCAGGTTCTCGTCGACCGACCGGCGCTGGCCGCCGTCGAAGGACGCGCACGTCGGCTGGACCACGAACGCGTCCTTGCCGCGCACCGAATCGATCAGCTCGACCATCACCTCGCCGTCGCTGAAGCGATCCACGATCGCCTTGCCGAGCGGCATGTGGAGATGGCCCGCGATCTCCGTCGACAGGGCGGGGTTGGCGGATCCCGCGAACACGATCATCGACGCCTGCCGCGCGTGCGACGCGTCGCCGGCGAATCGGTCGACTCTCTCGAGCACGTCGCTGTAGCTGCGATCGTTCACCGGTGGATGTCCGCTCCGGACTGCCGTCGATGGGGTGGGTCGGGGGCGAGGAACCGGGCCCGGGGCCGGGCTTCCGCTCCGGAACCGCCGCATGCCGCAGCCGCGCGGGCGGCGTTCCGGTCGGGGTGTGCCGCCCCGCCCCGCGCGCGCGACGATCGGGACGGCGCGGGATTGTACGGGACCATCCCGGCGTCGTACATATGTTCGCGCAAAATTTCGTGAAATCAATAACCTGTCTTTCGATCCCACCGGAAAGGGGGAGACATGTGCGCCAGCAATTCCCGCCAGGCGGGAACATGCTTCTGAAATTCGCTACGCGAGCTGGAACATCGGGCCGCGCGGCGACAAGACCGGCAACGAACACGCACGAATCGTGGAAGCCGTTGCAAGAGGTGACATCGGCCGGTGCAGGTCGGCTGTCTCAGGCCACCTGGGCTCAATCCGCCGCGACTTCCGCAAGACCCTCGAATCCGGCTCCATGGCCAGAGGCGAGTTCGTCGGCGGCCGGCCGGACCCCTGAAGCAGTCTCGATCACCCGGCGCGGGCCTCGGCCACCACGCACAGGATCTCGAACATCATGGTCGCGCCCACCAGCGCGGTGTTGCCGCTCGGGTCGAACGGAGGCGCCACTTCGACGACGTCGCCGCCGACGAGGTCGAGGCCGGACAGGGCCCGGATCATGAGCTGGGCCTCGATGGTGGAGAAGCCGCCGACCTCCGGCGTCCCGGTGCCGGGGGCGTACACGGGGTCCAGGCCGTCGACGTCGAAGCTCACGTAGGTCGGGCCGTCGCCGACGATCGCGCGCGCCTCCTCGATGACCGAACGCCATCCCCGCTCGAACAGCTCCTCCATGTAGACCACGCGCATCCCGCTGTCGTGGCTGAACTTCCATACGTCGAGGTCGCTCACGCCGCCGCGGATCCCGATCTGGACGGTGCGGTGCGGATCGAGCAGGCCCTCCTCCACCGCGCGGCGGAACGGCGCGCCGTGGTGGAACTTCGAGCCGAGGTAGTCGTCGTGGGTGTCGCAGTGGGCGTCGAAGTGCACCATGCCGAGCGGGCGGCGCCTCGCGATGGCCCGGAACACGGGCAGGGTGATCGAATGGTCGCCGCCGGCGGCGATGGGCGCGACCCCCGCGGCGTGCAGCCGGGCGAACGCCTGCTCGATCTCGTCGAGGCTCGACTCCAGGTGGAACGGGCTCCGGATCATCGCGTCGCCCACGTCGCAGACCCGGCACAGATCGAACGGCGCGACCTTCGTCGCCTGGTTCACGCGGCGCATCAGCGACGACTGGTTGCGGATCTCGCGCGGCCCGTGCCGGGCGCCGGAGCGGTTGGTCACCCCGCCGTCGAACGGGACGCCGACGAGGCCGATGTCCACGTCGTCGAGCGCCTCCGCGAACGGCGTGCGCATGAAGGTCGGGATCCCCGTGTAGCGGGGGCACATCATCGGCTCGGAGAAATCTCCCGGGCGGTCGTCGTTGCTCATCTCGGTCTCGCTCCTGTGGCTCGGTCCGGAGGGGGCGTGCGTCCGATCTCCGCAGTCCCCCGTTCGCCGCATCCGCTCCGTCGGGACGTCGCCGCGCGCACCGCACGGGGGCGCGGCGGCGCCCATGTCAGCTTCGCGGGCGCGCCTCGATCGCGCGGTACACCAGGTGGATGCACTCCATCACGCACGTGGCGGCGAGGAACCCGCTCATGCCGCTCGCGTCATGCAGCGGGCTCAGGGTGTTCACGTCCGTGGCCACGATGTCGAGGCCGGCGAGGCCCTGCAGCAGCGCGAGCCCCTCGCGCGCCGGCACTCCGCCCCACGTGGGCGTGAAGACCCCCGGCGCACACGAGGGATCGAAGAAGTCCATGTCCCAGCACAGATACACCGGGCGCCCGGCGAGGCGCTCGCGCACGTGCGCGGTCAGGGCGTCGGCGCCCATGCGGCCGAGCTCGGCGCCGGTGATCAGCCCGAAGCCCTTCCCGCGGGTGTGCTCGAGCACGGTGCCGTCGGCCACGGTGCCCCGCGGGCCGACGTGCAGCGAGCCGGCGGCATCGACGATCCCTTCCTCGACGGCGCGGGTGAAGGTCGTGGAGGGGTTGTAGTCCCGGTAGTTCGAGCCCGCGGAGGCGCCGGCGGAGCTGTCGGCATAGGTGTCGGTGTGCGCGTCGAAGTGCAGCACCACGAGCTCCGGGTGCCGGCGGTGCGCGGCGCGAAGCTGGGGCAGGGTGACCGCGCCGTCGCCGCCGAAGGTGACCGGGACGACGCCGGCGTCGAAGAGGACGTCGAGCGCCGCCTCGATGCGCCGGTAGCTCTCGACGATGTCGCCGAGCGCCACGTTCACGTCGCCGCAGTCGACCACCCCGAGCTCCGCGAGGAGGTCCTTCTGCCACAGCGGCGGCTGATAGCGCCGCACCAGGGAGGACTGGCGCCGGATTTCGGCCGGACCGAGGCGGGCGCCGAGGCGCACCGGATGCAGCCCGCAGTCGAACGGGATGCCGACGATCGCCGCCTTCGCGTTCGCGAGGTCGCGCGATGCGGGCACGCCCATGAAGGTGCCGATGTCCCTGAACAGGGGGGCGCCGAAGCGCGGGTCGTCGTCCGGCATGTGCATGTCGTGACTCCTCACTGGCGCCTGCCTCGCACCAGCAGCAGCAGCGGCAGCGTCGCGAAGCATACCCCCGCGTACAGCACGAAGGCGTTCGCGTATCCGACCATCATCCCCTGGCGGTGGGCCTCGGAGCTCAGATGGGCGAGGCCGGGGGTGTGGTCGAGCGTCCAGGCGCCGGTGACGAACGCGAGCCGCAGCGTCTCGTTCAGCGGCGTGAGCTGCTCGACCAGCCCCGCGTAGCTGATCTTCGCGCTCCGCACCACCACCATGAAGCTTACCGAGATGAAGAGGCTCGATCCGAAGTTCCGAAGGAGATGGAAGATCGACGCGCCCTCCGGGAGCCACCGCGGCGGCAGCGTCGCGAACGTGATGACGGTGAGCGGCACCCACATCACGCCGCTCCCGATGCCCTGGATGACGCAGGCGACGGTGATCCGCGACGGCGGCACGTTGAATTCGAACGTCGCCAGCATGACGCCGCTCACGCCGGTCAGCACCATCCCCAGGGCGAAGCTCAGCCGGGGGTCGATGCCGCCCATGCGGCTCGCGAGGAAGAAGCCGATCACCATCCCGATCCCCCGCATGCCGAGCAGCAGCCCGATCAGCGAATCCGGATATCCCTTGAGGGCCTGGAGCAGCGGCGGCAGGAGGGTGATCGGGGTGAAGTTCAGCATGCCGTAGATGAACACCAGCACGAGCCCGACGGAGTAGTTGCGATCGGTGAACAGGGTCGGGTCGAGGAACGGCGCGCGCGCGGTCGCGGTGTGGGCGAGGAACACGTAGAACGCGAGCGCCGCGACGCACGCGTAGACCACGAATTCCCCCGAGTCGAGCCAGCCGAGCCGCTCGCCGCGATCGACCATGAGCTGGAGGCAGACGATCGTGATCGACAGGGTGAGGAATCCGGTCCAGTCGAGCCGTACCCCCGGGTCCCGCCCCCCCTCGCGCACGAAGGCCAGCGAGAGGAAGAACGCGGCGATGCAGAACGGGACGATGAGATAGAAGATCCACCGCCAGTCGTACGCCTCGGCGAGGTAGCCGCCGAGGGCGGGGGCGACGGCGGGTCCGATGACCACCGCCATCCCGAACATGCCCTGCGCCATCGCGCGGTCCCTGCCCGGGTAGGCCGCGAGCAGGATCGCCTGCGAGAGCGGCACGATGGGGGCGCCGAAGATCCCCTGGCCCACCCGCCACACGAGCAGCGATTCCAGCGTGAGGGCGGTGGCGCAGAACATCGAGGTGACCGCGAACCCCACGACCGAGCCGAGCATCAGCCACCGTTGCCCGACCGCCGCCACCAGCCAGCCCGTCATCGGCGTGACCACCGCGGTGGCCACGACGTTCAGGGTGACCACCCACGCAATCTGGTCCGGGGTGGCCGAGAGCGCCCCCTGAAGCTGCGGGAGGGCGACGTTGATGACCGTCGCGGTGAGCGCGTACAGCATCGTGCAGGTCGACACCGTGACCAGGATCAGCGCCTTCTGGACGCCCGACAGCTCGGCGTCGGCGAGGCTTTCGCGGGTGGTGGTGGTCATCGGTGCGCGGGAGGGGCCGGATCCTGCGGCGAGGAGGAGCATGCGTCCGATCTGCGGGAACCCTCGTTTCCGGTCCCGGGAGACCCTGGGATCGAGGGTGGCGGGCGGGCAGTTTGCCCTCGTTCGCGAGGGCGGGATACCCTTGGATCACGGAGGCGCCGCAAGCCGGACGTACACCCCCAAGTCGGACGTACACCCCGGGAAACGGGTCGTCGAGGATATCCCGATGGGTGCAATCACGTAACGTTCCGCATCACGATCGGCATCCGGGCGACGAAGGGCGGACAGAATGAAGGCCGTCGGATGCAGGCCGTTTCGAGGGACGAGCGGAATGGAGGCCGTCGGATGCAAGCTGTTTCGAGGGGCGAGCGGAATGGAGGACGCCGGATGAAGGCCGTTTCGAGGGACGAGCGGAATGGAGGACGCCGGATGAAGGCCGTGGCGAGGGATGAGCGGAATGGAGGCCGTCGGGTGAAGGCCGTTTCGAGGCCGGATTTCGTGATGCCGATGCGGTCCGCGTTCGTCCTCGCTTCCGCGCTCCTGACGGGCGTTGCGTTCGCGTCGTCGGAGGACGAGCACCGCGAGCATGAGGCACACGAGCACGGACGCGGCACGCTCGACATCGTCGCCGAAGGCGAAGAGCTCGTGGTCGAGTTCCGCATCCCCGCGGCGAACGTGGTCGGCTTCGAGCACGCCCCGCGCGACGATGCCGAGCGCGAGGCGGTGCGCAGGGCGGCCGAGGTGTTCCGGAGCCCGGCGTCGGTCCTCGTGCTGCCGGCGGAGGCGGAGTGCGAGGTGGAGAAGGCCGAGGCCGCCATCGTGGGCATGAGCGGCCCGGAACACGCCGAAGACCACGGACACGAGGGGGACGAGCACGACGAGCATGACGAGCACGACGGGCATGACGAGCATGACGGGCACGACGAGCATGACGGGCACGACGAGCATGACGGGCACGACGAGGAGGCCGGGGATCACGACCACGATCATGCGAAGGAGGGGCACGACGATCACTCGGCCGACTCCGGCGCCGAGGCCCATTCGGAGCTGCGTGCGACGTACCATCTCCACTGCCATGCGCCGGAACGGCTCGTTCGCATCGAGGTGCGCGTGTTCGAGCACCTGCGCGACGCCGAGGAGATCGACGTGCGGGTGGTCACCGCGACCGCGCAGACGGCCATGGAGCTGCATCCGGGCGAAGCCGTCGTCGAGCTGTCGCCCTGAGTGCCGCCCTGAGAGTCGCCCTGAGCCGGAACCGCGGGCTCCGTCGCGGGTGGCCGTATTCACCGGAGGCCGTCCGCATTCGACGGAGGTCCACGGGCACCCGTAGCCCGTTCTCGTCCGGGTACGCCTTGCGGCGGGAATGACATCACCGCTGTCGTCGCCAGTGTTGCCGCAAGCCGCGCGTCTGTCGTGGAACGAGGCTCGCGC
The DNA here is from genome assembly GCA_965202735.1 of Gammaproteobacteria bacterium. Lineage (GTDB taxonomy): Bacteria > Pseudomonadota > Gammaproteobacteria > HK1 > HK1 > HK1. The sequence continues at coordinate 2,384,710 of OZ241844.1, read as the reverse complement.
CCGCGACGCTGCCTTTGCCGAGGAACGGAAGGACGCGGCCTGCGAGAAGGGTGAGGCGCAGAGCTTCTACAACCTTGGGATCGAGTGCAATCAGGAATAATCATGAGGGGATCTCCGAGCCTGACGACCTGTCCGATTTTCCGAGGCCGCTTCACTGGTCCGGGGCTGCATCGCGCCACGTAACCTTTCGATCCCATCGAGGAAGACCTGAAAGCTGGGCGATCGATTATCTCGTGACAGAACATCGCCCAGGCTTCTCGCGCCCCGTCGCTTCCGGAACTCGGGAATCAGCCGGGCGATGGCTGCGGCGGGGCCGACGACTTCGTCCGGATTTCTGAATCTCCGCTTGCGCAATTCACGCTGAATGCGTGCGCCCGCACTTGGGAAAGCAAGGGCGAGCGCTGCGGGCTCACCGATGTACCACGCTTCCAGCTCCCGGCATACCACTCGAACAAGCACGTCACTCCGACCGCCTCGCTGGCAGAGCTCGACGAGCCGGGTCTTGATATCGTGGCAATCGGTGTGGTCCTGATCCTGCATGACGACGAAACGTACTCCCGGCTCGTGCCAGGCGCGGAGCTTTCTCGGGATGCTCCTCGCCAGGTCCCGCTTCCCCTCGTGCGGGAGACATTGAAACTGAAGTTCCGGAAACAAGCGAGGCAGCAGCCGATCGAGCAAATCCGCCATCGACGGTTCTTCCACCAGAAACACGAGCTTCGCCATTACGGATTGGCACCGTCGAACAGCTTCTGCCTCCACAACTCGCTCGGAAGATCTCCTTCCGCAACCAGGCGACGCAACAGCTCGCTGTCGTTCGCGCACTGTGCGGTGGAGAACCCGTCCACCTTCACCAGCCAGTAGATCTCGCGGAGGTTCGCGCCACTGAGGAAGTCGGGCGAGTGGGTCGACACGAACACCTGACCACCCCTGCGTCCGTAGTCCCTGAACTCCTCGATCAGGTCGCCAAGCAGAGACGGATACAACTGATTCTCCGGCTCCTCCACGGCCAGTAGCGGATGCGGCTTCGGATCGTGAAGCAACACCATGTACGCGAACATCTTGATGGTACCGTCGGAGACATGACGCGCGATGAACGGATCCTCGAAGCTCCCGTCCTGAAAGCGAAGCACGAGGCGGCCGTCCTCGGTCGATCTGGCTTCTACGTTGGTCACACCGGGAACCCGCGAGCTCATCGCTTCCAGCACGCGATCGAACTGCTCCCGGTGGTGCTGGTAGAGATATTGCGCAACCTGCGCGACGTTGTCCCCCCGAGTGGACAGGTGTTCGGCGTAGCCTTCGTCCACGCTTGGCCGAGCGTCGGCAATGTGGAAATTCGAGATGTGCCAGTTCTCGATGAGACTGCGAAATTCGGAGACGACGCGGAATTCTCGAAACTGCCCAAGCCCCTTGATGGCAAGAACGCTCGGATCGTCCAACCTGAATTCTTCGCGTTCCTCCCTCACTCCTTCTTCGCCGTAGACCGACTCGTTCGTAATCGCCGTTCCAACGCCGTTGGAGAAGTCGACAAAGTGCCATGGACGACCGGAGCCGCTCCCGCGACGATACCGGAGTATCTCGCGGCTCACGAAGACGATCCCTTCTTCGGACGAGATCTCCAATATATAGGACGCCAGCCGCCCGCCGCTTTCACGGAATTTCACGGAAATCGAGACCGGACCCTCTGCCCCTCGACTTGCCAGCTCCCTGAACCCACCGCGCCGTGTCACGGCCATCGCGGCATTTCCACTGAGCGCGTCTTTCAAGAACGAGAACACATCGAACAGTGTGGACTTGCCGGAGCCGTTGGCGCCGATGACGACCGTCATGGGCGACAGCCTGGCCAGCTTCATGCTGCGGAATACCCGGTAGTTCCTGATTTCGATCTGTTCGATTCTCACCGATCGCTCCCCCGCTGGCGGGGTTCATCATCGTCCGGTTCCGGGTCCACCCAACGGAATAAACTCACCGCGATATCATCACCCCGAACGTCGCCGGCTTCAACGCCCCAACGGGCGGTGCAGGACGCCATTCGACGCGATATGGAACACGCACGACATCCGCCAACCGCAGAAGACGGGTGCAGAAGACGGATGTTGCAGAAGACGGATTGCGCGTTATGCAGCAATGCCGCATGATGATTGACGATGCACCTCCATACTGAGAACAGGGCCGCCGGGCTCTGGATCGCGCGGTGCGCGTTCTGCTGACGGTGATCGACCGCGACCCGGAAGCGGTCATGCACGTGCCTGGGCATGCTGCGAATCGATCGAATCAGGTTGCGGAGCCGGCTCAGGCACTGGCGGGCGCTGGTGGGAAGGACACCATCGGTGCGCGGAGCGTGAGCGCCGAGCCGGCGGCGACGGTCGAGATCGACCGCGTCCGCTTCGCCTGGAAGCGCGGGCAGCGCGACATCCTCGACATCACGCGCCTTGCCGTCGCGGCGGGGGAGCGGGTGTTCATCGAAGGGCCGAGCGGCAGCGGCAAGAGCACCCTGCTCAGCCTGATCGGCGGGGTGACGAGCCCGCGCGAAGGGACGGTGCGGATCTTCGGCGCCGACGTCTCGCGGATGCCGTCGCGTCATCGCGACCGCTTCCGCGCCGACCACGTCGGCTTCGTGTTCCAGATGTTCAACCTGGTGCCCTATCTCTCGATGGTCGACAACGTCACCCTGCCGTGCCGCTTCTCGCGCCGGCGCCGGGAACGGGCCGCGGCGCGGACGGGGACGCCCGAGGCCGAGGCGCGCCGGCTGCTCGCCCGGCTCGGGCTCGACCGCGACGATCTGCTCGCGCGGGCGGTCACCGACCTCAGCATCGGCCAGCAGCAGCGCGTCGCCGCGGCGCGGGCGCTCATCGGAGCGCCGGAGCTGATCGTCGCCGACGAGCCGACCTCCGCGCTCGACGAGGGCACGCGCGAGCGTTTCCTCGAGCTCCTGTCCGCGCAGTGCGACGAGGCGGGCGCGTCGCTGCTCTTCGCGAGCCACGACACCCGGCTCGGCGGCGCCTTCGACCGCAGGGTGTCGCTCCCGGACCTCAACCGGGCCGCATCCGGTCCGACTGGCCGTGGCGCCTGAAGCGGCGCGGCGGGTGGCGGCGGCGTGGACGCTGGAGGCGGCCTGGCGGCCCGGCAGTCAAGCGGCCGGTCGGCCTGGCAGCGATTCCCGCCAGCCAGTTGATGCCGCGAAGGTGCGTGCATGTCCGTGAGACAGTGCTTGCCGCCCGGGTGAACGACCGATGGCGATTGTCCGGCTGGCGTTCCTGAGCGTGCTCAACCGCCGCGTCACGGCGGGCCTCACCCTGCTCGCGATCGCGCTGAGCATCGCGATGCTGCTCGGGGTGGAGAAGGTGCGGCGCGACGCGCGCGGCGCGTTCGCGAACACGCTCTCCGGCACCGATCTCATCGTCGGGGCGCGGAGCGGGGCCATCCAGCTCCTGCTCTACTCCGTGTTCCGCATCGGCAATGCGACCAGCAACATCTCCTGGGAGAGCTACCGGGAGATCGCGGACCTTCCGCGGGTGCGCTGGACGGTGCCGGTGGCGCTGGGAGACTCGCACCGCGGCTTCCGGGTAATGGGCACGACGAAGGGGTACTTCGAGCACTACCGGTACGCCCGCACCCACTCCCTCGCGTTCGTCTCCGGCGGCGTGTTCGACGACGTCTTCGACGCGGTGCTCGGGGCGGAGGTCGCCGAGCGGCTCGGATACGCGCCGGGAGACATGCTCGTCGTCGCCCACGGCGCCGGCGAGGTGAGCTTCGTGAAGCACGACGACAAGCCGTTCCGGGTGGCCGGGATCCTCGCGCCGACCGGCACCCCGGTCGATCGCACCGTGCACGTCAGCCTCGCGGGCTATACCGCGATGCACGTCGACTGGAAGGCCGGCGCGCCGATTCCGGGAGCGCGAGTCTCCGCCGAGGAGGCGCGCGCGATGGATCTCACCCCGAAGACCATCACCGCGTTCCTGGTGGGCCTCGACTCGAAGATCGCCATCTTCGGCGTGCAGCGGCGGATCAACGAGTACCGCGAGGAGCCGCTGCTCGCGATCATCCCCGGTGTCGCGCTGCAGGAGCTGTGGGACCTCATGAGCGTTGCGGAGAACGTGCTGCGCGTGGTCTCCTCCATGGTCGTGGCGACCGGGCTGCTCGGGATGCTGACCGTCATCCTCTCGAGCCTGGAGGCGAGGCGGCGGGAGATGGCGGTGCTCCGGTCCGTCGGCGCCCGGCCCCTGCACGTCTTCGCGCTGTTCATGAGCGAGGCGGGAGTGCTCGCCCTGCTCGGCGCGGCGGCCGGGGTGGCCCTGCTCTACGCGGCGCTGCTCGTCGGGCAGCCGGTCGTCGCGCGCGAGTTCGGCCTGCACGTGCCGGTCGCGATGCCCGCGGCCGCGGACTGGTGGATCATCGGGGCCGTGGTCGGGGCGGGCTTCGCGGCCGGCGGCATCCCGGCGTTGCGCGCCTACCGGCTGTCGCTCGCCGACGGCCTCTCGATGAGGATATGACGATGCACGGACCACGAGGGCGGGAGTACGGCGCCCCGGGCGGGGTGGTGGCCGCGGTCGCACGGTCCCTCGCGCTCGGCATCGCGCTGGTGGCGGCGGGCCCGGCGATGGCGGCCCAGGACGAGGTACGGGAGATCGAGTGGGAGGATCTGATGCCCGAGGGCTGGGACCCTCTGGCCGAGCTCGACGCGCTGATGGGCGACGATCTGCAGAGCCTCTCCGACGACAGCTTGCGAGCCGTCGAGCTGTTCAACGCCTACCAGGACGCGGCTCGCTCGGCGCCGGTCGTAGGCGAGCTCGACGGCCAGAAGGTCCGGCTGCCCGGATTCGTGGTGCCGCTCGACTTCGAGGGCACCGAGACCTCGGAGTTCCTGCTCGTCCCCTACTTCGGCGCGTGCATCCACGTGCCCCCGCCGCCCTCGAACCAGATCGTCTACGTGAAGACGGTTGCGGGCTATCCGCTGCAGGAGCTGTTCGACCCCGTGTGGGTGACCGGCGAGATCCGCACCGAGGCGCACCTGAACGAGGTCGGAGACGCCGGGTACACCCTGCAGGCGACCATCATCGAGCCGTACTGACCCGCACCGGGGGCTCTCGCCAACCGCGTCCGCGCCGGACGCCGCCCCGAGCGGCGGCTGCGCGTGGCTCAGACCGCGACGCGGAACCCGCAGTGGTTCGTGGTGCTCCCGGGGGTGTTCGAGCCGCGGGCGGCGACGCGGTAGCGGTTGCAGTAGGAGTGGTGGCAGAGGAACGAGCCGCCACGCATCGCCCGCCGCCCGGTGGGGACGACGTACCGCGGGTCCACGGCGCGGGTGACGCGGTGGTAGTTGGGCGAGAACCAGTCCTCGCACCACTCCCAGACGTTTCCGACCGCGTTGCGCAGCCCGTATCCGTTGGGGTCGAACGCGTCGACGGGCGCCGTGCCGACATGGCCGTCGCAGCCCGAATCGAGGACCGGAAACTCGCCTTGCCAGATGTTGCAGCGGTGGCGGCCGCCGGGCAGAAGCTCGTCGCCCCACGGATAGGCGCAGCCCTCGAGTCCGCCGCGCGCGGCGAGCTCCCACTCCGCCTCGGTCGGGAGCCGTGTTCCGGACCAGCGGCAGTACGTCCGGGCATCGTGCCAGGACACGTGGGTCACCGGGTGGTCCGGGCGCTCATCCACCCCGGCGCCCGGCCCCTCGGGGCTGCGCCAGCAGGCGCCTTCGACCGCGACCCACCAGGGCGCCTCCGACGAGACGCCTCGGCAGCGCGGCCTCGGATCGTCGCGGACGAAGCTCCGGAAAACGAACGACCAGCCGCACCGCTCGGCCTCGGTCACGTGGCCGGTCTCGCGGACGAACGCCTCGAACTCCGCGTTGGTGACGGCGCACGCCGCGATGGAGAACCCGGCGAGCTTCACGCGGCGCGCGGGTCCTTCGCCGTCGGCGCGGTAGCCATCGCCGCCATCGGCGCCCATCAGGAACTCGGACGCATCGATGGCGATCAGCCCCGCCCGGCCACCGGCTCCCGGACAGCGGACGCGGAGACGCGGCGCCGGGCGGGCACGCTCCGAACGGAGCGGCTCGGCGGACTCCCGGGGGAGGCGCCTCTCCGATCGCGTCTCGCCGGACGAAGCCGCGCTCGGGGCGCAGCACGCGCGTTCCCGCTCCATCGGTCGAGACCGCACCGGCCGGCCTGGTGTCTCGTCACTCACCAGGGGCGCCGGGACCATTCAAAAGTCGCGGCCATTGGCCGACCGACCGGAAGATCGCACGGTGACGGGCAGTCTTTCGGCATCGAAGGCCCGGGCCGAGGGCCTGATGAACCGTTCGTCACGACTTCCGGAGAGCCCTGCCAGGGGCGCCGACGAGAATTACCTTGCCGCGTATCGAGCGTGCCATCCGGCAGGAGCGGGGCCCCTCCGGGTACAGCCGGCAACCTTGTTGTGGCATGACCTCAGTCCTCTTCCCAGAAGGCCCTGCCGGACCGGCTGCGCATGGTTTCGAGGATCCGGTCCCGCGGGATCACGCCGCATCGCTCGGCCCACACGTCGTACCGCCGCGCGAGCTCATCGACCAGAGCCGGGTGCTCCGCCGCGATGTCGTCGGTCTCCGTGCGGTCCTCCACCATGTCGTAGAGCTCCCAGTCTCCCGGGTATTCCCTGACCAGCTTCCACCGTCCGAGACGCATCGCGGCGTTGCCTTCATGCTCCCAGAACAGCGGGCGTTCCGGCAGCTCGTCCCGCTCGATGACCGGCACGAGGCTCCTGCCTTCGAGCGGCGGGATATCGTGGCCGCCCCGCCGGTCCGGGTACTCCACCCCCGCAAGCTCCACCACCGTCGCCATGACGTCGACAAGCTGGCAGGGCGTGTGGCGCAGTCCGCCCCGCTCTCCAATCCCGTTCGGCCAGTGAAGGACCACCGGCGTCGAGATGCCACCTTCGTGGGTCCAGTGCTTGTAGAGCCGGAACGGAGTGTTGGACATGTTGGCCCATGCGACCCCGTAGCTCTGATAGGTGTTCTCCGCCCCGGGCATCAGCTCCGGGATGTTCCCGAAGACGACCTCTTCGCCGTCGCGGGTGTGGGAACGGGCGAGCATCAGCTCGTTGACCATCTGCTCCACCGTGACGTCTTCCGGGATGTCCTCGGCACAGGCGCCGTTGTCGGAGAGGAAGATGATCAGCGTGTCGTCGTATCGTCCGGTCTCCTCGAGAGCCCGGAGGATGCGGCCGATCCCCTGGTCCATGCGGTCCACCTGCGCCGCGTACACCTCCATGCAGCGCAGCAGCCATGCCTTGTGCCGCGCGGCCTCCCACGACGGCTGGGAAGGGTCGCGGCCGGTGAGCTTCCAGGCGGGATCGATGATTCCCATGTCGACGAGGCGCGACAGCCGCGCCTCGCGCAGCGCGTCCCATCCCGCATCGAACCGGCCCCGGTACCTGGCGATGTCCTCCTCGTGCGCGTGCAGCGGCCAGTGCGGCGCGGTGTAGGCCACGTACTGGAAGAACGGCGCATCGGGGTGGCGGGCGTGGTGCGAGCGGATCTGGCGCGCGGCTTCGTCGCTGATGGCGTCGGTATAGAAGAACCCCCCGTCGTGCTCCGCCTCGTGGTCGATGTTCTCGTTGCCGCGGGTCAGGGTGTTCGGATGGTAGAAGCTGCCCGCGCCGATGATCGTTCCGTAGAACTCGTCGAAGCCGCGCTGCATCGGCCACGCGTCCGACGGCTCTTCGAGGCTGCTCGCAACGTGCCACTTTCCGCTCATGTAGCAGCGGTACCCGCCCGGCCCGAGCACCTCCGCGATGGTGACGCAGCGCCGGTTCAGATTGCCCGCGTAGCCCTCCGGCCCGGTCGGATAGGTGAGGATCCCGATCCCGGTCTGGTGCGGATGCAGTCCCGTCAGCAGGGATGCGCGCGAGGGGCTGCACCGCGGAGAGTTGTAGAACTGCGAGAAGCGCAGCCCGTCGAGCGCGAGGCGGTCCAGGTTCGGAGTCTCGATCTCGCCGCCGTAGCAGCCGATGTCGGAGAACCCCATGTCGTCGTTGAGGATGAGCAGGATGTTCGGTCGTTCTTGCATTGGCGCCTTCCCTGTCTCCGGCGGCGCGGACCCCGTGCGGTCCGGATGGGCGCCGCCATGGTTCAGCCCGTTTCCACGCGGCGTCCGGTGCCGGTGTCGAACAGGTGGATGGAACCCGGCTCGAAGGCGACCGGGATCGTCTCCGTCTCCGGAACCGGCTCGGTCTCGGCGAGGCGCATCCTCACCAGCACATCCCCGAGCCTGAGGTTCAGCAGCTTCGTCTCGCCGAGGTTCTCGAGGAGGTAGAGCCGGGTCGGAATCCCGGCCGGGTCGATGCGCAGGTGGCCGGGGCGGATGCCGGCGGTCACCGGCCCCGGCGGGTGGTCGATGCTTCCGGCCAGCCGCACGGTGTGGCCTCCGATGGCGAGGGTGTCGCCGTCCAGGCGCGCGGGGATCAGGTTCATGGGGGGGTTCCCGATGAACGCCGCCACCTCCACGCAGTTCGGGCGGCCGAAGATCTCGGTCGGCGTCCCCACCTGCCGGATGCCGCCTTCGAGAAAGACCGCCATCCGGTCCGCCAGCGTCATCGCCTCTTCCTGGTCGTGGGTGACGTAGATGGTGGTCACGTCGAGACTGCGCTGGAGCCTCTTCAGCTCGACCCGGGTCTCCACCCGAAGCTGCGCGTCCAGGTTCGAGAGCGGCTCGTCGAGCAGGAACAGCTTCGGCTTGCGCACGATGGCCCGCGCGAGCGCGCATCGCTGCTGCTGCCCGCCGCTCAGTTGTCCCGGCCGGCGGTGGAGCAGGTGGTCGATGCGTACCTTCGCGGCGGCTTCGCGCACCAGGCCGTCGACCGACGCCGCGGGGACCCTTGCCATTCTCAGCGGAAACGCGATGTTGTCGCGCACCGTCATGTGCGGGTAGAGGGCGTAGTTCTGGAACACCATCGCCACGTCGCGCTCTCCCGGCGGGGCGAAGGTGATGTCGACGCCGTCGGCGGTCAACGTTCCCTCGTCCGGCGTGTCGAGGCCGGCGATCATCCGCAGGGTGGTCGTCTTGCCGGAGCCCGACGGGCCGAGAAGCGCGAAGAACTCGACCGGCTCGATGTCCAGGTCGATCCCGTCCAGCGCGGTGAACCTGCCGTAGACCTTGCGGATGCCGCGCAGCGACACGCGTCCCCGGGCCCTCGCCTGGGCACTCACTGGCGTGCGCCTCCCTTGACCGCCCCCACGGTCAGCCCCTTGACGATCTGCTTCTGCGCCGCGATGCCGATGACCACGACCGGCAGCATGGCCACCAGAGCGGCGGCGGACAGCCTCGCCCACAGGGTCTGCTCCACCGATACGAAGTTGTACATCGCGACGGTCACCGGGCGCACCGTGTTTCCGCCGAGCTGGACCGCGAACAGGAACTCGTTCCAGGCGTTGAGGAACACGAAGATCACGGTGACCGCGATGCCTCCGCGCACCTGCGGGATGATGACGTGCCACAGCGTCTGCAGGCGGCTCGCCCGGTCCAGAAAGGCCGCTTCCTCCATCTCCCCCGGTATGTCCTCCATGTACGAGACCATCAGCCATATCGCGAACGGCAGCGAGAACGTGAGGTAGACGACGACCATGCCGTGGTACGTGTCGAGCCAGCCGAAACGGTTGAGGATCAGGAAGTACGGAATGACCAGCCCCACCGGCGGCACCATCTGCGTGGCGAGCGTGTAGAACCCGAGCGGCCGTTTCGCCGGCAGCCTCAGCCTTGCGAAGGCGTACGCGGCGGGCACCGCCAGCACCACGGTCAGCACGGTCGTGGCGGTGGACACGACGGCGCTCGTGAGCAGGCCGTCGATGATCGAGAAATCACCGAACAGGGAATCCACGTAGTTCGACCAGGTGGCGTCGAACGCGATGCTCGGCGGGTAGGCAAGCACCTCGCGCTCGGACTTGAGCGATACCACGAACGCCCAGATCAGCGGCAGCACCCAGACCGCCAGAAGGGCGCTCGCCACGACCATCAGGGCCACGGTGCGGGCAAGCCGTGCGCGGCGGTGGACGTTCACGCCGAGGCCGCCCGGCGCCGCGCGGTACGCAGGTGGAACAGCACTCCCGAGACCGCCATCGTGATCACCAGCAGGGAGACGGCGAGCGCCGACCCGTAGCCGAAGTCGAGCTCGACGAAGGAGGTCTTGAACGCATAGAGGTTCAGTATCTCGCTCGCGGTGCCCGGCCCGCCGCCGGTGGCGGCGAAGATGGCGGCGAAGGCGGAGAGCGAGATCATCGCCCGGATGATCACCACGATGACGATCGCCGGACGCAGCAGGGGAAGCGTGATGTGCCAGAACCGCTGGAAGGCGCTGGCGCGGTCGATGCGGGCCGCCTCGTACACGTCGAGGGGCAGGGAGGCGAGGCTTGCGAGCAGGACGAGGAAGGCGAACGGCGTCCACTGCCAGGTGTGGATGACGATGACCGAGATGAGCGCGGGGGCGGGGGCGCCCAGCCAGTTCACCTGCTCGAAGCCGAGCATCCGGATCAGGTAGTCGACGAGGCCGAAGTTCGGCGACAGCATCAGCGTGCGCCAGAACAACCCGACCACCACCGGCGCGAGCACGATGGGCAGGATCGCAACGATCCGGAAGATCCACTGGCCCGCGGGGATCTGCATGACCAGCAGCGCGAGGCCGAGACCGATGAGCACCTGGAGCGTGACGCTGCTGGTGGTATAGACGGCCGTCAGCGTGACCGCATGCCAGAAGCGCGCGTCGTCCCACATCCGGACGTAGTTGTCCACGCCGGCGAAGCCGTCGAGGAACGGCATCGCCAGATTGATGGTCTGGAACGAGCTCCAGACCAGGTACGCCAGCGGGAACGTCGTCGTGACCAGCAGCACGAGAATCCCCGGCGCCGTGAGAGCAAGGGCGAAGCGGCGCTCGCCGGCGTGAATGCCGCCCGCCCAGTGCCTGAACGAGGCCGGAGACGCCGGGTACACCCTGCCGACGGCCCTGCCGGCACCCTGCCGGCGGCCATCATCGAGCCGTACCGATCCGCGCTAAGATCCCCTGTCCGTCACGGCTGCGGAGGAGGAGGCCATGTTCCAGGGTTCCTACGTTGCGCTGATCACGCCGTTCGACGGCGGCGAGTTCGACGACCGCGCGTTCGGCGACTTCGTCGAATGGCAGATTTCGGAGGGCACGCACGGGCTGGTGCCCTGCGGCACCACCGGCGAGTCGCCGACGCTCAGCCATCCCGAGCACCGCCGGGTGACCGAGATGTGCGTCGAGGTCACCAACGGACGGGTGCCGGTGGTGGCCGGCGCCGGATCGAACTCCACCGAGGAGGCGATCAGCCTCGCGCGCCACGCGAAGGCGTGCGGCGCCGACGCCGCACTGGTCGTCACCCCCTACTACAACAAGCCGACCCAGGAAGGGCTCTACCAGCACTACAAGGCGATCAGCGACGCGGTCGACCTCCCCATCCTCATCTACAACATCCCGGGGCGATCGGTCGTCGACATGACGGTGGAGACCATGGCGCGGTGCGCGCGGCTTGCGAACGTGGTCGGGGTGAAGGACGCATCGAACAGCTCGACCCGCCCGCTGGAGACCCGCATCGCCTGCGGCGAGGACTTCGCGCAGCTCTCCGGCGAGGACGCGGCGGTGCTCGCGCTGCTCGTCGAGGGCGGCCACGGCTGCATCTCGGTGACCGCGAACGTCGCGCCCCGCCTCTGCTCCGAGATGCACGCGAGCTGGATGAACGGCGACCCGAAGGCGACGCTCGCCGCCCAGCAGCGCCTGATGCCGCTCCACGAGTCGCTGTTCGCCGAGACGAGCCCGGCCCCTGTGAAGTACGCCGCGAGCGTGCTCGGCAAGTGCTCGCCCGAGGTGCGCCTGCCGCTCGTCGAGCCCACGCAGGCGACGAAGGAGAAGGTCAGGGACGCGATGCGCTCGACGGGGCTGCTGAACTGACGAGCCGAGAGGCTGCTGCTCTGACGGGCTGAGTGAGGGACTGCCGGGCTGACCGACCGAGGGACTGCCGGACTGACCGGCGCTGCTCAGGGCGCCGCGGCGAGGGCGATCACGACGTAGCGCAGCCCCTTCCCGGCCGCCACCAGGATCACGAACGGCACGATCCGCACCCGCATCGCGCCGGCGACCACGGTCACCGGCTCGCCGACCACGGGCACCCACGCGAGCAGCAGCGTCCACACCCCGTAGCGCCGGAACCACGCCTGCGCGCGCTCGAGCCGGCGGGCGTCGGCGGGGAACCACGGGCGGTCGCGGAAGCGCTCGATGCACCGCCCGAGGGCCCAGTTGACGGTCGCGCCGAGGGTGTTGCCCACGGTCGCCACGACCACCAGCCAGGGGACGGCCCCGCCGGCCGCGAGCGCGGCGGCCAGCGTGATCTCGGACGCGAACGGCACGACCGTCGCGGCGAGGAATGCCGATGCGAACATCGTCAGGTAGAGCACGGGCGGCGGTCTCGTCGGTGCGGTATCTTCGCTTCGTGATGTCGTGCGTCGAGCGAATCCGCAACAGGTTTGCCGGGAGCGGGCCGGCCCCGGACGCCCCGTCCGCGCGCCGGGCCTCGGTCGCGATCGTCCTTGCCGGGGACTCCGACGCCCCGAGCGTGTGCTTCGTCCAGCGCACCCGTCGGGCCGGGGACCCCTGGTCCGGCGACATCGCCTTCCCCGGCGGCTGGGCGAAGCACGAGCGCGAGAGCCTGCGCACCGCCGCGATGCGCGAGACGAACGAGGAGGTCGGGCTCGCCCTGGGCCATGCGCACCACGTGGGCGACGTGGCGCCGATGTCGATCTCGCGCTTCGACTCCGCCTTCGGGATCCTCGGCGCGAGCGTATTCTACGTCGGGGCGCCCTGCCCTTCGCTCGCACCGGACGGCCGGGAGATCGCCCGCGCGTTCTGGGTCCCGTTCGCCCACCTGCACGACCCCGGCAACCGTACCGTGGTGCACTGGTCGCACTCCGGTCCGCCGCACCCCCGGCCCGCGATCGAGCTCGAGGACGGCGTCATCTGGGGGCTCACCTACCGGATGCTGGCCCGGTTCAGCCACGTGGCGACGGCCGGGCGGTCGCCGCTCGAACCGGACCCGCACTGATGGCTGGACGGGTACCTCGACCCCGCGTCGGCGGACGGAGCGGGTGCCGGAGCCGGAGCGACGCGGTGACGACATTGCCCACCGGCTCGGAGACCTCGTGCTCCGGTCCGAGGGGAGAAACGGTGACGACATTGCCCACGCCCCGTCGGTGGTCCCGCAAGAAGCCCCTCTCCCCCCGGGAGAGGGGTTTGGGGTGAGGGGATCGAATCATTGCCGCACCCTCACCCCCGGCCCCTCTCCCGGGGGGAGAGGGGAGAATGCGGGTGTCTTCTCCTGAGCCCGGCCGTGAGCCCGGGCCTGAGCCCGGCCGTGAGCCCGGCCATGAGCCCGGCCATGAGCATTCCGACACCGAGCCAGGGAGTGCCTCAGTCTTCGGGACAGTGATGTCGCGCGGAGGAAGAAAGTCAAAATGAGACACTCCCTCGTCCGGCAGCTTGCGCTCGTCGCGGCCCTGTGCGGCCTGGGCGTCGCCGCCTACCGGTACGGCTGGCCGCTGCTGGCCCCCGGGGACGGGCCGCCGGCCGCGCGGGGTCCCGCCGGTGGACAGGCCGCCGAGCGCCGCGTCGGTCGAGACCGTGCCGCCACCGTCCTCGTCGAGGCGGTGGCGCTCCGCGCCCGGCGCACGCGCATCGAGGCCGTCGGCACGGCGCGGGCGTACCGGTCGGCCACACTCCACCCCGCGGCCGCCGGCGAGGTCACGGCGGTGCGCTTCGCGCCCGATCAGAGAGTCCGCAAGGGCAGCGTGCTGCTGGAGCTCGACAGCCGCCGCGAGACGCTGGCGGTCGACCTCGCCCGGGTGCGCGCCGGCGATGCCCGCCAGACGCTTTCGCGCTACGAACGATCGGCCGGGAGCGGCGCCTACCCGGAGTCGACCGTCACCGGCGCCCGCAGCGCCCTGGAGGAGGCCGAGATCGCGTTGCGCCAGGCCGAGGTGGCGCTGAGCGACCGGCGGGTCGTCGCACCGTTCGACGGATTCACCGGTCTGACCGAGGTCGACGTCGGCGACCGCATCGGCCCCGGCGACGCCATCACCACCCTCGACGACCGTGCCGACCTGCTCGTCGGCTTCTCCATCCCCGAGCTCTTCCTGGGACGCATCGGCAAGGGCCATCCCGTCGAGGCCGCCACCTGGGCCGCCCGCGATCGGGCCATCCCCGGCGAGATCGTCCATCTCGGCAGCCGCATCGACCCGGTGACCCGGAGCTTCACCGCCCGCGCGCGGGTGGCGAACCCGGACGATGCGTTCCGCCCCGGCATGAGCTTCGCCGTCACCCTCGACGTGCACGGCGCGCGCCATCCCCTGGTGCCGGAGATCTCCGTGCGCTACGGCACGGACGGGGCCTACGTGTGGGTCGTGCGCGAGGGCGCCGCGGCGCGGGTTCCCGTGCGCATCGTCGAGCGGCAGGAGGCGACGGTGCTGGTCGACGCCGCGCTGGCGGAGGGCGAGCCGGTCGTCGTCGAGGGCATTCAGCGCCTGCGGCCGGGCCTGGCCGTCCACGTGGCCGCTCCCGGGCGGACTTCATGACAGGCACTGTCCCGGAGCCCCACGTTCGTGCCCGGGCGTCGATGTGGCCACTCCCGGGCGGGCCTCGTGACGGGCGCCGCGTTCCGAAGCCCCGCGCTCGTTCGCGGGCGCCGACGCCGCCGCTCCCGGCAGACGTCGTGACGGTGCCGGGCTTCTCCTCATGATCGGCCGCGACCTGCCCGCCCTCGCGATCCGCCGGCCGCTGCTCGTCCTGGTCCTCAACCTGCTGGTCGCGCTCGCCGGGCTCGCCGCCGCGCTCGTTCACGGGCGCCGACGCCGCCGCCCCCCGGCAGACGGCGTGACGGCGCCGGGCTTCTCCTCATGATCGGCCGCGACCTGCCCGCCCTCGCGATCCGCCGGCCGCTGCTCGTCCTGGTCCTCAACCTGCTGGTCGCGCTCGCCGGGCTCGCCGCCATCGGCGGGGTGGAGGTGCGCGAGCTGCCCGACATCGACCGCCCCGTCGTCACCGTGCGCGGCGACCTCCCCGGCGCGTCGCCGGAAACCGTCGACGTCGAGGTGACCGCGCTCGTCGAAGGCGCGGTGGCGCGCGTCGCGGGGGTGAGGGAGGTGCGCTCGTCGAGCGAGGAGAACAACTTCCGCATGCGCGTGGTCTTCGCGCCCGACGTCGACCTCGACGCCGCCGCGAGCGACGTGCGCGAGGCGGTCAGCCGGATCGAGCGCCAGCTCCCGGAGGCGGTGGAGCAGCTCACCGTCATCAAGGCCGACGCCGATGCCACCCCCGTCATGCGCCTCGCCGCGTCGAGCGAGACCCTGAGCGAGGAGGCGCTCACCCGGATCGTCGAGAGAGACGTCATCCCCGCCCTGGTCTCCATCGACGGCGTCGCCACCGTCAACGTGTTCGGCGACCGCGAGCGCATGCTCCGGGTGGTGGTCGATCCCCTGCGCCTCGCCTCCTTCGGCCTGTCCGTCGGCGACGTCGCCGCGGTGCTCCGCAACGCGCCGTTCGACCTGCCCGCCGGCAGCTTCCGCTCCGAGGACCAGGAGCTCATCGTGCGCGCCGACGCCACCGTGGCCACCGCCGGGCAGGTGCGCCGCCTGACCATCCGCGACCCGGTGGCGATCGGCGACGTCGCCGAGGTCTTCTTCGGGGCCGAGGACGCGCAGTCCTACGTCCGCGAGGGCGGGCGGCGCGTCCTCGGCCTCGGTATCGTCCGGCAGGCCCGGTCGAACACGCTCGACATCTCCGCCGGCGTGACCCGCGCGGTGGAGCGCCTCAACGAACGCTTCGACGAGGTGGAGCTGACGACCATCGCCGACGACGCGACCTTCATCCGCGGCTCGGTGCGCGAGGTGGTCGTCACCCTGTCCATCGCGGTGGCGATCGTGGTGGCCACGATCCGGCTCTTCATCGGCTCGCTGCGCGCCACCCTGATCCCGGCCGTGGCGATCCCCCTGGCGCTGTCCGGCACGGTGGCGGCGATCTGGCTCGTCGGGTTCTCCATCAACCTGCTGACCCTGCTCGCGCTCGTGCTCGCCACCGGCATGATCGTCGACGATTCCATCGTGGTGCTGGAGAACATCCAGCGCCGTCGCGGCCCGGCGCTGGGGAGCCGCGCCGCCGCGGTGCTCGGCACGCGGCAGGTCTTCTTCGCCGTCGTCGCCACCACCGCCACCCTCGTCTCGGTCTTCGTCCCGATCTCGTTCCTGCCGAGCACGGCCGGGCGGCTGTTCCGGGAATTCGGCTTCGTCCTGGCGATCGCGGTCACCATCTCCTCCTTCGTCGCCCTGTCGCTGGTGCCGGCGCTCGCGGCCCGGCTGCCGGAGGGGCCGCCGGCCCGCCGGCGCGGGCTCACCGCATTCGGCCGGTGGCTGGCCGGGCTCTACGCGCGCACGCTGCGTCCGGCTCTCGACGCGCCGTTGGTCGCGGGCGCCGTCGCGCTCGCGTTCGGCGCCTTCGCCTGGGGGCTGTCCGGGGTCCTCGACGAGGAGCTGATCCCGGCCGAGGACCGCGGCGTGATCCGCATCTTCGCCACCGGGCCCGATGGCGTCAGCCTCGGCTACTCGGACCGGCAGGCGGACCGCATCGAGGAGATCCTCGCGCCCTACGTCGCGAGCGGCGAGATCGAACGCGTGCTCACCACCGTCGGGCGGTGGGACCTCAACCGCGTCCACGTGATCGCGCCGCTGGCGCCGTGGGACCGGCGCGCGCGCAGCCAGCAGGAGATCATGCGGGAGCTGCGCCGCTCGATGGCGCGGGTCCCGGGCGTCCGGGTCCGGGTGTCCAGCCCGAACTCGCTGGGGCTTCGCGCGAGCAGCGCCTCCGGGGTCGAGGCGGCCCTGCTCGGCACGGACTACGAGCGCATCTTCGAGTCCGCCCGGGCGTTCGCCCGGGCCATCGAGGAAGAGCTCCCGAACCTCGGCGATCCGGACATCTCCTACCGGCCGACCCAGCCGCAGCTCTCCGTGCACATCGACCGGCGCCGCGCCGCCGACCTCGGCCTGGCGCTCGACGACATCGCCGCGACGCTCCGCGTCATGGTCGACGGCGCCGAGGTCGCCGACCTCGACGTCGACGACCAGACCATCCCCATCCTGCTGGAGGCCGAGGGCGGCGCCATCGGCGACCCGACCGATCTGGTGAACCTCCACGTCCGGAGCCGGTCGGGGGCGCTGGTGCCGCTGTCGAGCGTCGCCACCCTCGGCGAGGAGGGCGTGGCCGCGGAGCTCGACCGCCACCGCCAGCGCCGCGCCATCGAGATCGACGCCGACACCGCCCCCGGCTACCCGCTGCGCGACGCCGTCGAGGATCTGAAGGGGCTCGCCGAGCGCCTCCTGCCGGAGGACATCGAGATGATCCTGCTGGGCGAGGCCGAGGCGCTGGAGGAGACCTCGCGCGAGGTGGCGCTGACCTTCGCCGTCGCCCTCGTCGTGGTCTTCCTCGTGCTGACCGCCCAGTTCGAGAGCTTCATGTCCGCCGCGGTCATCATGGCGACGGTGCCCTTCGGCCTCGCCGCCGCGGTGCTGGCGATGTTCCTCACCGGCACCTCGATCAACATCTACTCCCAGATCGGCCTCGTCATGCTGATCGGCATCATGGCGAAGAACGGCATCCTGGTGGTCGAGTTCGCCGAGCAGCTTCGCGACCGCGGCCTCGCCGTGCGCGAAGCCATCGAGACCGCCGCCAGGGTGCGGCTGCGCCCCATCGTCATGACCATGATCTCGACGGTGCTGGGCGGCCTGCCGCTGATCCTGAGCGGCGGCCCCGGGGGCGAGGCCCGCGCGGCCATCGGCTGGGTGGTGTTCGGCGGCCTCGGCCTCGCGGCGCTGTTCACCCTCTATCTCACCCCGGTCGTCTACCTCGCCCTGGCCCGCTTCGCCAGGCCGCGCGCGGCCGAGGGCGCCCGCCTCGAACACGAGCTGCGCGACGCCGCGTCCGTTGCCAACC
The DNA here is from genome assembly GCA_965202735.1 of Gammaproteobacteria bacterium. Taxonomy (GTDB): domain Bacteria; phylum Pseudomonadota; class Gammaproteobacteria; order HK1; family HK1; genus HK1. The sequence continues at coordinate 2,366,701 of OZ241844.1, read as the reverse complement.
GGACCAGGGCAGGGCCGGCGAAGTGACCCGGCCGGGAAGCGGCGGGAGCCTCCCGATGAGCGAGGAGCCCGAGCGGGCCAGAGCGGGGGCTGGCAGGGCTCTCCAGAAGTCGTGACGAACGGTTCATCAGGCCCTCGTCCGGGCCTTCGGTGCCGAAAGACCGCCCGTCACCGTGCGATCTTCCGGTCGGGCGGCCAATGACCGCGACTCTTGAATGGTCCTGCGGAGGCTGGTCAGGTGATCCGGCGGCGCCCGCAACGGTGGTACGCTGAGCCGCGAACGTCGGCGGGACCGGAGCTCCCCCCGACAGACTGGAGACTCCCCGACAGACCCGAGACTCCCCGACAGACTGGAGACCCCCATGTGCGACGAAGAAACACTGCGTGACGAGGAGGACCACCTGCGTCGTTCGGCCGGCCTGACCCGGCGCGAGTTCGGGACGCTCTCGCTGGGGACGGGGCTGGCCATGCTCCTGCCGCGGGCCGCGGCCGCCCTGCCGGTGACGGCCGCGAACGTCGAGGTGCCCACACCCGACGGCTCCGCGGACTGCCACTTCGTGCACCCCGCGAGCGGCGCCCATCCGGGGGTGCTGATCTGGCCCGATGCGCTCGGCCTGCGGCCCGCCTTCGAGCAGATGGGCCGGCGGCTCGCCGAATCGGGCTTTGCGGTGCTGGTCGTCAATCCCTACTACCGGACCGAGCGGGCGCCGGTCCTGCCGGAGGGCGCCTCGTTCCGGGACGAGGCGACGCGCAAGAAGGTCTTTCCCCTGATGCGCTCGCTGACCCCCGAGACCAACGTGACGGACGCAAGGGCCTTCGTCGGTTTCCTCGACGCGCAGGACGCGGTGGACGGCGCCCGCGCGATGGGGACGATGGGGTACTGCATGGGCGGCGCCATGACCATGCGCACCGCGGCGGCGTTCCCCGAGCGCATCGGTGCCGGCGCATCGTTCCATGGCGGCCGGCTCGTGACCGACGCGCCCGACAGCCCTCACCTGCTCGCCGGGAAGATGCGCGCGCACTATCTGTTCGCGATCGCGGAGAACGACGACCGGAAGGACCCGAAGGCAAAGACGGTGCTGCGCGACGCCTTCGCCGCCGCCGGGCTGCCGGCGGAGATCGAGGTCTACGCGGGGACCCTGCACGGCTGGTGCCCGCCGGATTCCGCCGTGTACCACGAAGCGCAGGCGGAGCGGGCCTGGAGCCGGTTGCTGGCGCTGTTCGGGACCGCCCTGGGCTGAGCGAACTGTTCGAGACCACCCTGGGCTGAAGGCGAGTGGCTGAGCGAGTGAGCGAGGGTCTCGGAGCCCGAGGGTAAAGAGGTTGATCGGCCTGGGGGCCTGGGGGCCTGAAGGGCCTGGGGGACCCGAGGCGACAGGCAATGGCCTGTGCGCCGCGCGGGGGAGGGGCCTCCCATCGGCGAGGAGCTCGGCGGCGACCGGCGCGATACGCGCCCGCACAGGGGAGGGCCCCGCTCTTGCCGGGTCGAGGGCAAGGGCATAGCGCGTACGCGCCCGCGCAGGGGGGAGGGTCCGCCGCTGGCGCTGCGCTCGTTCGGGACCTGTCTCGCCGTGGTATGGCGCAAGGGCGCGAGTCATCGTCCGTCGGCTCGGAATTCATGGCCGCACGCCGGGCAGTCTCGCCGTGGTAGCGCAAGGGCGTGAGTCATCACATGCCGCATGATGCCAACCAGACGCCGGAGCAAGTCGCCCGCGACCGGATCGACAGTCACCTCCGGGCGTCGGGTTGGCAAGTGCAGGACAAGGATGCGATCGACTTCAACGCGGGCCCTGGCATCGCGGTGCGCGAGTACCAGACCGACATCGGACCCGCCGACTACGTTCTCTTCACCGACCGGCGGGCCGTCGGCGTCGTCGAGGCCAAGCCGGACAGTTGGGGAGTCAGGCTCACCACGGTTGAAGTGCAGTCGGAAGGCTACGCCAACGCAAGGCTCAAGTGGATCTCGAACGCCGAGCCTCTGCCCTTTCTCTATGAGAGCACCGGGCGGATCACGCGGTTCACGAACGGGCGCGACCCAAGGCCACGCTCCCGGGAGATTTTCACCTTCCACCGTCCGGAGACCCTGAACACCTGGGTGCTCGCCCCACGGTCGTTTCGGTCGGGCATCGCCGGGCTCCCGCCGCTGAACCCCGACGGTCTGCGCGAATGCCAGAGCAGTGCGATCGCCAGGCTCGAAGCCTCGCTGAAGGCCGACCGGCCGCGCGCACTCGTCCAGATGGCGACCGGCTCCGGCAAGACCTTCACCGCGATCACGCAGGTCTACCGTCTGCTGAAGCACGCGGACGCCCGCCGCATCCTGTTCCTCGTCGACACCCGGAACCTGGGCGAGCAGGCCGAGCAGGAGTTCATGGCCTTCATCCCCAACGACGACAACCGCAAGTTCACCGAGCTCTACAACGTCCAGCGCCTGACCTCGCCCTCCATCGCCAGCGACAGCCAGGTCGTCATCTCCACGATCCAGCGCATGTACATGACCCTGAAGGGCGAGAAGCTGGTCGAAGGCGCGGAAGACGAGAACCCGGCCGAACGGACATGGCGCCGTCCGGAACCGCTTCCGGTCGTTTACAACCCCAGCCTGCCGCCGGAAAGCTTCGATGTGGTCGTGATCGACGAGTGCCACCGCTCGATCTACAACCTGTGGCGCCAGGTCATCGAGTATTTCGACGCCTGCCTGATCGGGCTGACCGCCACGCCGGACAACCGCACCTACGGATTCTTTCAGAAGAACGTGGTCAGCGAGTACAGCCACGAGCGGGCGGTGGCCGACAAGGTCAACGTCGGCAACGAGGTCTACCTCATCGACACCCGGATCACCGGGAGCGGAGACACGCTGGAGGCCGGGCAGCTCTTCGAGAAGCGCGAACGGCAAACGCGCGCCCGCCGCTGGGAAGTGAAGGAAGAACGGGAGGAGTACGGGGCTTCCCAACTCGACCGCTCGGTGGTGAACCCCGACCAGATCCGAACCGTCATCCGCGCCTTCCGCGACAAGTGGCCGGAGATCTTTCCCGGGCGCCGGGAACTGCCCAAGACCCTGATTTTCGCCAAGACCGACAGCCACGCCGACGACATCATCCGGACCGTCCGGCGGGAGTTCGGCGAGGGCAACGATTTCTGCCGCAAGATCACCAACGGCGCCAGGAACCCGAAGTCTTCCCTCGCGGCGTTTCGCAACGATTACCATCCGCGCATCGCCGTCACCGTGGACATGATCGCCACGGGCACCGATGTGAAGCCGCTGGAATGCCTGCTGTTCATGCGCGATGTGAAGTCGCGGAGCTACTTCGAGCAGATGAAGGGCCGCGGCACCCGGATCCTCGCGCCGGACGATCTGCGCAAGGTCACGCCGTCCGCCCGCGCCAAGACCCACTACGTCATCGTCGATGCCATCGGCGTCACCCGGTCGCTCAAGTCCGCCAGCCAGCCGCTCGACACCAGGCCGTCGGTCCCGTTCAAGGATCTCGCCATGGACCTGATGATGGGCGACCGGTCCGAGGAGACGGTGAGCTCGCTGGCCGGGCGCCTCTCGCGCCTCGACAACAGGCTCGAGGCCGAGGGTCAGGCGAAGATCGAGCAAGCCGCCGGCAAGACTCTCACCGTCATCGTCCGGGACTTGATCGACGCCATCGACCCGGACAAGGTCGAGGCCGACGCCAGGGCCGCGGGCCACCCCAGACCCGACGACTCCGCGATGCAGGCCGCGCGCGAGGAGCGCATCAGGCGCGCCGCCAACGTCTTCACGGGTCCGCTCATCAATCTCATGGACACGATCCGTCGCGACGACGAGCAGACCATCGACCACGACAATCTCGACACGATCCTGCGCACCGAGTGGGCCGGCGACGTGGCCGAGAATGCGCGCAAGATCGCACGGGAGTTCGAGGAGTACCTCGAGCAGAACCGTGACGAGATCGAGGCGCTGGCCATCTTCTTCAGTCAGCCCGCGCGCCGGTCCGAGGTGACCCATGTCATGATCAAGGACGTGCTGGCAAGGCTCATCAGAGACCGTCCGCGCCTCGCTCCCCTGACCGTCTGGCGCGCCTACGCGCATCTCGACGACTACAAAGGCGCCAATCCGACGAGGGAGCTCACCGCGCTGGTCGCCCTGATACGGCGCGTCTGTGGTCTCGACGCAACCCTGATCCGCCACTCCGACCGGGTACGGCGGAATTTCCGGGACTGGATCCTGAAGCGCCACGCCGGGGCAGGCGAGAAATTCTCCGAGGAACAGATGGACTGGCTGCGCATGATCCGGGACCACCTTGCCACTTCGGTCACCATCGAGTGTGACGACCTGGAGCTGACTCCCTTCGACACGCACGGCGGTCTCGGGAGGATGTACGCCCTCTTCGGCGACAGGATGGACGCCGTCATGGCCGAAGTGAACGAGGCACTCGCGGCGTAATGGAACGTCTTTGGGAAGTCCCTCCAACGTGGGAGTGGTCTATTGTCGGTGCATTGGGCAATGTCGTGTCGGGAGGGACACCTTCGACAAAAATTCCCGAGTATTGGGGAGGCGACGTCATCTGGTTCGCGCCCTCAGATTTGACCGGATACAAGCAGAAATTCATCGCGCGAGGTGCCAAGACCCTTACAGAGAAGGGTCTCGCCAAGTCATCCGCCAAACTTGTTCCCGCCGGTAGCGTGATGTATTCATCGCGCGCACCCATTGGCTACGTCGCTATAAACTCCAAGCCATCAGCCACAAATCAAGGTTTTAAATCTGTCGTCCCGCATCGGAAATTGTTTAACGAATACATCGTAAGCGACTCGTGAAGTACGTCGTTCCGTAAGGTCGTTGTCGGTGCCACAGTGCACGCTCCATCGTTGTGTGGAGGGTGAGGGGATGGCACAAACGAGCTCGCGGTCCCGCAGTGTGCGCCCGCGCGAGCGGTTCTGGCTCGACCATCTGCGCACGGCCCGCCAGCAAGGGCTGACGTTGAAGGCGTATGCCCAGGCCCACGGGCTGTCGGTCAGCGCACTGTACACGGCGCGCTCGACACTCAAGCGCCGCGGCGTTCTCAGCGAGCCGGCGCCACCGACGTTCGTGCCGGTGCGCCTCTGCCCGCCGGCGGGCGCGGCGTTTCGCGTGCACCTGCCCAACGGCGTCGTCGTCGAGGTCTGCGCACAGGCCGAGGACGCACGCGTGGGCGCGGTGCTCGAATGCGCGAGCCGGCTGTCATGATCCGTCCGCCGCACGAGGGCATCGAGGTGTGGCTGTGCGTCGAGCCGGTGGACTTCAGAAAGCAGATTACGGGGCTTGCCACGCTGGTGCAGGACACCCTGGCGATGGACCCGTTCTCGGCGCAGCTCTTTGTGTTCACCAACCGTCGGCGCACCCAGTGCCGGGTCCTGTACTGGGAGCGGTGCGGGTTCGTGCTGTGGCAAAAGCGCCTGGAGCGTGCACGCTTCGCATGGCCGCGCCACGCCACCCGGGTGGTGAGCCTGAGCGGGGCACAGCTCAACTTTCTGCTCGATGGCTATGACCTGTGGCGCACCCGCCCCCATGCGTCGCTGCACTACGCATCGATGTACTGAAGGGGAAAAGTAAATTTGATCGGTGCATCAGAAAGTTTGATCCCCCTGCCCGGTCGAAGCGGTTTACCCTACGGGCCATGAGCCCGCCCGCCCCGCAATGTGCGAACGAGACTCTCGCCTCGCTGCACGCGCAGGTGCATCACTACCAGTGCGCTCTCGCCGAGCGCGACGCGCTGATTGAGCACTTGCAGGAGCAGGTGCGGCTGCTCCTCGCCCGGCGCTTTGCCCCCTCGTCGGAGAAGATGCCCGACGGTCAACTGGGGCTGTTCAACGAGGCCGAGGCGAGCGCTGGCGCACCCGAGCCCTGCGAGGGCGAGCCCGGCTCCGAGGTCGCGGCCCACCGGCGCGCGAGGCCGAGGCGCGCGCCGTTGCCGCAGGGTCTGCCGCGCGTCGTCATCGAGCATCGGCTGGAGGCATCGCAGCGCACCTGTGCGCAGCATGGGGTGGAGCTTGAGCGCTTCGGCGAGGTGGTGAGCGAGCAGCTCGACATCATTCCCGCCCAGGTGCGGGTGCTGCGTCATGTGCGCGGCAAGTACCGCTGCCCGCGCTGCGAGGGGCATCTTCGCACCGCGGCGCTGCCGGCGCAGCCGCTGGCGAAGAGCATGGCCAGCGCGGGGCTGCTCGCATTCATCGCCACGGCGAAGTACGCCGACGCGCTGCCGCTGTATCGTCAGTGCCAGCAGCTTCGGCGCATCGGGGTGGAGCTGTCGCGCACGACGCTGGCGCGGTGGATGGTGGGGGCGGGCGAGCTCGTGGCGCCGCTCATCCACGTGCTGCGCGACGAGCTGCTCGACCGGCCCTGCCTGCTGATGGACGAGACCCCGGTGCAGGTGCTCAAGGAGCCTGGGAAGGCGCCGGAGTCGAAGTCTCAGCTCTGGGCGCAGATGAGCGCGGGTCCCGAGCCGCCCATCGTGCTGTTCGACTACGACCCGACCCGTTCGGGGGCGGTCCCCAAGCGGCTGCTCGAAGGGTTCACCGGGACGCTGCACACCGACGGCTACAGCGGCTACGCGCCGGTGGTGCGCGAGCAGCGCCTGGTGCATCTGGCGTGCTGGGCGCACGCCCGGCGCGCACTGGTCGATGCGCTGAAGAGCCTCGGGCTGAATCCGAAGAAGCTCCCGGCGAGTCCGCCTGCGAAGGCGCGGCGCGCCCTCTACGCGCTGGAGAGGATCCGAACGCTCTACGCCATCGAGCGCCGCATCCGCCACCAGCCGCCAGAGGACCGTGCGCACGTGCGCCGCAGCGAGAGCGTGCCGGTGCTCGATGCGCTGCGGGCCTGGCTCGACGACACCCTCGGCACCCTCCCGCCCTCGAGCGTGCTCGGCAAGGCGATGGCGTATCTCGACCACCAGTGGGAGGCGCTGGTGCGCTACTGCGACGACGGGCGCTACGGCATCGATACCAACCCCGTCGAGAATGCCATTCGTCCGTTCTGCGTCGGGCGCCGCAACTGGCTGTTCTGCGATACCGTGGCCGGCGCCCATGCGAGCGCCCGGCTGTACTCGCTCATCGAGTGCGCCAAGGCCAACGGTCTCGAGCCCTACGCCTACCTGCGCCACGTGTTCACCGAGCTGCCGAAGGCGAAGTCCCTCGGCGAGATTGAAGCCCTGCTGCCGACCCGACTCGCCCCCGCTGCCCTGGCCCGAGACTCACTCCAGGAGCCCTTCCCCTCCGCACGTCAATAACGCCCTTTGCGGGGCGCTTACGCTGAAATCGATCACGGATCGTCTCCTGCGATTGCCGGGTCGGCCACCCTGATACTCCCACAGTTTCGGCGCCCGCGCCTCATGGCGGATATCCGGTCCTCTCGGAGCCCTTGCGGCAGCCCTCCTCCTGACCCTCGGGGGTTGCACGGGCTCGGATTTCGCGCAACTGGGCTCGGACTTCGGCGATCATGTCGCCAGGGATGTGTTCGGCACCGATCCGTCCGATCTGGAGGAGCCGGGCGAGCAGGAGGCGCGCGCCCGAGACTTCGCCTGGCGCGCGGATACTCTCGTCGCGACCGGCGCCTGGGCCGGAACCCGCCCTGTCGCGACGGCCGCGTGCACGCAGGCCCGCTGTGTGTGGACCGGCGACGACGGAGGCGCGCTCCCCGCCCGGACGATCTCCGACCTGTTCCCGCCGGATATCTCGGGCGTCGCCAAGGGCGCCACCCGCAACGGCGCGACCGGTTTCGAGTACAGGATCGGGTCCGGCGGTCGGAGAACCTACGGTTACTGGATGACGCACAGCGTGTTCGGCATTGCCGAAGAGCCCGGGTGGCTGCAAGACGCACCGGCGGCGCGCTTCGGGTTTGCGGGTGGAGACCTGACGGGGTCGCGGCCGTCGGCCAGCGCGCAATGGACCGGGCGCATGGTCGGGACGGCGGTGGAGGGCGCCGCGGCCGGAACCCGCCTGATCGGAGACGCGGCTCTCGCCTGGAGCGCGGCGGAACCCGACGCGGTCGACCTGGTGATCCGCAACATCCGGGACAATGCGAACGGTGTTCCCTGGCCCGTCGGCTCCATTCGCTTCGACGACGTCCCGGTCGACGCGTCCGGCAAGTTCGAGTCCGGAGCCTCGGGAAACCTCATCCGGGGCGGCTTCCACGGCCCGGACCATGTCGAGGCTGCGGGCGCATTCGAGAAGCGGGGCATCCGATTCGGACGCGCGTTACGATCCCGCGCACCCCTCTTTCCGGCACACATCGATGAAAGTCGCCACGCACGAGCGCCTCAGGCGTACAGCGGTCGCGGCCGTGGGCTCTATCCCCGGCATCGAGGCCGTGGTGCTGTACGGGTCGAGGGCGCGCGGGACCGCGCGGGCGACGAGCGACTGGGACATCGCCATTCTCTCGCATGCGTCTCCCGACGACGAGCAGGCCGCGAGAAGGCTGTTCGGCGGGCTGGAGCGGGTCCACCCGATCGTGATGAACCCCGAGACGATCGAAGCCCACTGCAACCAGGGGACCCGCATCGAGAGCGCGATCGCGCGCCAGGGCCGACTGCTCGCGGGGGACTGGACCCCGCCGCGATGCCGAGCCGAGGACCTGGACGTGGCCGCCGAAGACATCGAGTGGAACCTCGACATCGCAACCGGCGACCTGAGCAGCGCGTTCCTCGCCCTGTGCAACGCGGTGTTCAGGGGCAGTACCCATGAGCCCAGAATCGTCGAGTATTCCCAGCAGGCGGCGGAGACGCTGGCAAAGACGATCATCGCCGGATTCGGGCTCTCGCCGACGGCGGTGCACGACCTGAATGCGCTGGCGACACAGCTCGAGAACGCCTATCGCGGACGCACCCGCGGCGCCGGGGCGCGACGGCGCTTCGCCGCCGCCATCCGTGCGCTGGACGGCAACACCGAAGCCGCCCACAAGGCCCGCTATCACAAGGGGCCGGTCGAGCCGCCCGCGCGCACGGCCGAGCGAATCTCGCGCACCCTGCGGCTCCAGACCGGGTGGCTGCGGTGGTACGCGACCCACCACCCCGCAATGCGGGAAGCCGCGGTCGCCGCGGGAACGGAGATTGCCGATACGGCGGGGCTCGTCGAAGGGATGAGAGGCTTCGACCGGCTCGACCCCGACCTTCAGGCCCGGGTGCGAACGTGGGGCGAGGAAGGGCGGTCGATCGCCGCCGGCCTCACCGGCGGGTGAGCCGGAGGCGGTGAAGGTCACGGCCGTGGCGGACCGGGGATTCGGCAACCGCGTATACCAGTGCCGGACCCGACAGCGCACGCTGGACGACGGGAAGTCATCGACGGGAAGTCATCTTGACCGTGGGCGGGCCGCTTGCGACCATCGAACGGGTTGAGCCGAGCGGGATGACTCGCGCGAGATGGCCGTGATCGCAGAGAGCAAAGCGGGGAATCCCGAGGCTTCTTCCCGAGCGGGTGTCCGCATCGCGGTGGAGAATTTCGGCCCCATCGAGAAGGGCGAGGTCGAGCTTCGTCCGTTGACGATATTCGTCGGCGCGAGCAATACCGGCAAGACCTGCTTCTCGGTGCTGATCTATTCGCTGCACAACACGCTGGAAGGATTCTCGCGCATTCCCGTTGTCGTTCGCCAGGCAAGTCGCCTGTTGGATGGACTTGTGGGCAATTTCGTCTCTTCGGACGAAGAACGGGCGGCAATCTCCAGAGAAGCGGAAGAGCTTGGCGACAAGCTGAGTCTGGAGAACCGGCCGTTCAGGTTCTCCGATCTGCCTGAACGGGTCCGGGACGAAGCGAAGAAGACGCTTCTTGGGTCCGATGGAGCGGTGGAAGGCCTTGTCGATGAGCTCCGACGCTGCTTCGATCTTCCATCCGCGTCGGGGTTGATTCGGGCACGGGAGGGTATCGACCGGGCGAAAGTCTCCTTGGGCGTGCGGGAGGGAATGCGGGATATATGGGGGTTCGACGCTACGGTCTCGGACTCTGGCTGTGCGGTTGCAGGAGAGATCGAAGACATGGTCCTTGTGCCCGCGCGGGAGCCGAATTCGGAGCTGGGTGTTCGCCTGGGACGGATTTCAGCCCATCTGGAAGCCGGCCAATACCCAAAAGCGATCGCTGAGCTTCCCTATGTAATCGGACTTGACGTCAGACGGGCGTACTACCTGCCTGCCGCGAGAAGCGGCATCATGCAGAGCCATCGCGTGATCGCGAGCTCCGTCATGGCGCGCGCCACTCGTACAGGTCTGGAGCGCGTTTCGGAGCTGCCCACCTTCCCCGGACCGTTGGCCGACTTCATGCAGCAGCTTATTGGCCATAGGGGCCGCGAGGATGGATTTCGCCGGGCGTTGAGGTGTACGGAAGTTGTCCAGACGATCGCGGGCGAGCTGGAAGACGGCACGCTGGGAGGGGAGATACTTGTGCAGCGGCAGTTGCCGGGGGGTTATCCCGAGTTCCTCTATCGGCCACGGAACGCGACACAGGGCATCGGTCTTGGCCAGGTCTCGTCCATGGTTACCGAGTTGGCGCCGATGGTTCTGTTCTTGCGTGACGGCATGGGCGCGGGCGACACGCTGATTATCGAGGAGCCGGAAGCGCACCTCCATCCGGCCGCTCAGACCGAGATGGCGTACACGCTGGCCCGGTTGGTCAATGCCGGCGTGCGAGTGGTGGCCACCACGCACAGCGACTGGTTGCTCAAGGCGTTCGGGAACCTGATTCGGGAGGGCGAGTTCAATGAGAAGACCGGCCGCTTCGTGGACGAATCTTCGGCTGGAGGGCGGTTGCGGCCCGAAGATGTCGGAGTATGGCTGTTTCGAAAGGGCGAGGCCGGCGGCGGATCGACGGTGGGCGAAATTGCGTTCAACCGCATCGAGGGAATAGAACCCTCGGATTACGAGGATGTCGCCGAAGAACTCTACAACCGTTCGGCTGAATTGCAGAATCGGCTTGCGGAAGCCTCGGTCGGCGGCATCCCCGAGTGAAGGAAGTCCTTGACGCTATCCGCGCGAAGATTGGCGCGGAGAATTGTTGTGACTCCTGCTCGCGGGATCGATGCCGGGTGTTCCTCGAAGACGTCCCCCGCGAGCGGGTCGTCGTCGATGCGGACAAGGCCTTCGAGGCGCAAGGGTACAGCGGCAAGCGATGCGACTTCATTCTCTTCGTTCTCGAGTACGGCCGGAAGCTCGTCGCGGCTCCGGTCGAACTCAAGAGCGGCAGCGTCGATGTGTCGGATGCACTGGAGCAGTTGCAGGAAGGCGCGGCATTCGCCGAGCGACTTGTGGAGCAAAAGAACGACCCGCGCTACGCCGTTTGGCTCAAGAGCGAACCCGCGCGGCTCGCCGACCCCGACTCCGCTGAGCACCAGGTGCTGTTCACCGCTACCCTGCCGGGGGCGTTGTTGGCCAACGCCGTCCTGTGCCACCGCGCTATCCGCACCCTCGTGCTGGACTATAAACAGAAAGCCCCGGCGCGCAGCCAGGAACGCCTGATTTATCGCCACGGCATTCACGCCATCACGGAGGTGATGATGAAGCGCCTCCGCAACAAAATCGGCGCTACGGCTGTCATCGATCCGGCGGCGATTTCGGCGTTGCTCAGCCAGTCGCTCGATCAGATCCGGCAGAAAGCTTTTGATCTCGGCCAACAACGACTTATTCTTGAGGAGCCGCTGGTCTACTTCCGCAACCAGGGCAACGTCGGGCCTTCCTGGCCGATCTGATGGAAACGCACTTCGTGCTGGCCGGCGATCCGGCCATAGAGTCCATACGCAATATTCAGAATGCAGCGGACGCGTATCCGCGCAAGCGCCGGCTCGATTACCTGTCGAGCCGCGCGCCGCAACTATGAGAACGACACCATGAGAAAGAAAAAACTAGAACTCACTTGGAGGGTGTAGATCTAGAACTGACACGAGCTAATACTCCTAAATGATCGAATTCTAAAGATTTGTGGAAAACGCCAGACGAAGAAGAACCCGTCTCCGGTGACACTTTGTCACCGCAGGCAAGCTCAGAGGGGAAGACGGGGCAGTGATCCTCTGCAACAATGCTGTGCGCGAAATCCCAACACTGTGGAGGGCTGCCCCAATGGAAGTATCCCATACGCCGACCGACAAACCCACTCCCCAAGATGTCTGGAGCGTGCTCGAAGCACTCCCCCGGCGCGTGAGTGCGCTGCTGAAGAAGTACGAATCGTCCGACACGCATTCGTTCGAGAACTTCGAGCGCGAGCTCCACGCCCTGTTCGCCCGCACCGAGTGCGCGGTCACCGAACAGGCGCTCGCCCGACACGACGTGGACCTGCCGTTCGTGCTCATCGACGGCGAGGTCCATCGCCGGGCGTGTCGCAGTGCCCAGACCTACCTCACCACCGCCGGCCCGGTGTCGGTGACCCGCACGCTGTACCGGGCGCGGCGCGGGGCGCGGGCAGTGGCGGCGCTGGAGCGCCGGGTGGGCATCGTCGAGGGGTACTGGACGCCGCTCGCGGCGCGCCACGGTGCGCTGCTGGTCTCGCATCTGACCCCGCGAGACGCCGAGCAGGTGCTGGCCACCCTCGGGCCGATGCAGCCGTCGAAGAGCAGCCTCGACCGGCTGCCCAAGGCGCTGTCGGCGCGCTGGGAGGCGCAGCGCGAGACGTTCGAGACCACGGTGCGCGAGGCCAGCGTCGCGGTGCCGGAGGCGGCCCGTGCGGTGGTGGTCTCGCTCGACGGGGTGATGGCGCCGATGCGCGGCGGATACCGCGAGGCGGGCTGTGCCACGGTCTCGCTGGTCGATGCCCAGGGCGAGCGGCTGTACAGCGTGCGCATGGGCCGGATGCCGCAGCCGCGCAAGGCGAGCCTCAAGGCGATGGTTGCCGCCGAGGTCGCGGCGGTGCGCGCCCCGCGCCCGGACCTCACCGTGGTCAAGCTCGCCGACGGGGCGAAGGACAACTGGACGTTCCTCTCCGGTGCGCTGCCCGAGGGCGTCGAACTCATCGACTTCTACCACGCCGTCGAGCAGCTCAGCGACGCCTTCGACGCCGCCTACGGCACCGCCTCGCCCAAGGCGGCGACGCAGCTCAACACCTATCGCCACCGGCTGCGTCATGAGCCCGCCGGGGTCGAGCGGGTCATCCGCGCGCTGGTGCATCTGCGCACGAGATATCCCGACGAGGAGCGCATCGCACAGGTGCTCGGCTACTTCCGCGGCAATCGCCACCGCATGGGCTACGCCGAGGCCAAGGCGCGGGGCCTGCCCATCGGCTCCGGGGTCGTCGAGGCGGCCTGCAAGACCTTGGTCACCGAACGGCTCAAGCGCTCCGGGATGCGCTGGGGCCTGCCCGGCGGGCAAGCCATTCTCACCCTGCGCTCGCTCGTGCAGAGCCAACGATTCGACCATGCATGGCCTGTGCTCGCGGAAACGTATCGAGCCGACGTGGCTTGTCCTGACAATGTCGTACCCCTTCGACGGACATACCTTCATTGATACTGATCAGTTCCGGGGGCACACCCAGCGAGACCACCACCGCACGGGCCGCCTCCGGCACCGCGACGCTGGCCTCGCGCACCGTGGTCTCGAACGTCTCGCGCTGCGCCTCCCAGCGCGCCGACAGCGCCTTGGGCAGCCGGTCGAGGCTGCTCTTCGACGGCTGCATCGGCCCGAGGGTGGCCAGCACCTGCTCGGCGTCTCGCGGGGTCAGATGCGAGACCAGCAGCGCACCGTGGCGCGCCGCGAGCGGCGTCCAGTACCCCTCGACGATGCCCACCCGGCGCTCCAGCGCCGCCACTGCCCGCGCCCCGCGCCGCGCCCGGTACAGCGTGCGGGTCACCGACACCGGGCCGGCGGTGGTGAGGTAGGTCTGGGCACTGCGACACGCCCGGCGATGGACCTCGCCGTCGATGAGCACGAACGGCAGGTCCACGTCGTGTCGGGCGAGCGCCTGTTCGGTGACCGCGCACTCGGTGCGGGCGAACAGGGCGTGGAGCTCGCGCTCGAAGTTCTCGAACGAATGCGTGTCGGACGATTCGTACTTCTTCAGCAGCGCACTCACGCGCCGGGGGAGTGCTTCGAGCACGCTCCAGACATCTTGGGGAGTGGGTTTGTCGGTCGGCGTATGGGATACTTCCATTGGGGCAGCCCTCCACAGTGTTGGGATTTCGCGCACAGCATTGTTGCAGAGGATCACTGCCCCGTCTTCCCCTCTGAGCTTGCCTGCGGTGACAAAGTGTCACCGGAGACGGGTTCTTCTTCGTCTGGCGTTTTCCACAAATCTTTAGAATTCGATCATTTAGGAGTATTAGCTCGTGTCAGTTCTAGATCTACACCCGTCTCGAACCAGTCGCCACCCTCGTTTCCCGCGTCATCGAACTCATGCACGAGCTCATCGTTATTTTCGAATCCTCCTCTGGTGAGATTGGCACTCCCGATCCAGCAGACCGCGCCGGTATCTCCACGAAATCGATAGAATTTGGGGTGAAAGATCCCATTCTTCGACTCGGTCTTCACCCGCAACTCGACATCTCGTTCCATCAGGCGGTGGAGCGTTTCCGGATCCGTGGCGTTCCCGGACAGGCCGACAACAAGGCGTATCTTCAGATCCTTGGCCCTTTTCAGAAGCAGATCGATTGCGGACCCCGACCTGGCCCAGGCAACGGCGATATCCACATGCGTCGAGACATCCAGCAATTCGGTAAATCTTCGCAGCAGTTCGCCTTGAATCAGCAGCATGGATCTGTCTCCTCGGACTTTTGCAGTCGAACCCGGATACTACTGCAATCCGGTAGCCCCGGCATCGGTCAGGATCGGTCAGCACCGGGCCTGTAGCGTGTCACTTCCGGAGAGACGGGCGGGCCAGTGCCATGCGACGATGACGCCCGCAGCTCAGCCCCCCACTCAGCCCCCCGCACTCGTCCCCGGCGGCAGGCGCGGCACGGCCTTGATGAGCCGGCGGGTGTACGGGTGCTCCGGCGCGGTGCATACGCGCGCGGTCGGACCCAGCTCGACGATCCTTCCCTCGTGCATCACCGCGGTGGTGTCGCTGATGTATTCGACCACCCCGATGTCGTGGGTGATGAACAGCAGCGTGAGCGCGCGGTCCCGGCGCAGGTCGAGCAGCAACCGCAACACCTCGGCCTGCACCGAGACGTCGAGCGCGCTGGTCACCTCGTCGCACACCACGAAGTCGGGGCGCAGGCAGAGTGCGCGGGCGATGCCGATGCGCTGGCGCTGCCCCCCGGAGAGCTCGTGGGGATACCGCCAGAGGTACTCGCGGGCGAGCTGCACCTCGACCAGCGTCCGCGCCGCCGTCTCCAGCCGGTCCTCCTGGCTCTCGCCGATGCCGTGCGCCGCCATCGGCTCGGTCAGGGCGGTCGCCACCGTGAGGCGCGGGTTGAGCGACGAGGCCGGGTCCTGGAACACGAGCTGGAGCCGGCGACGCATCGGGCGCATGTCGCGGCGGCCGAGACCCGTGAGCTCCCGTCCGTCGAAGTGCACCTGGCCGGCGGTAGGCTCCACCAGGCGCAGCACCGCGCGGCCCAGCGTGGTCTTGCCGCAGCCCGACTCGCCCACCAGCGCGAGGATCTGCCCCCGCCGGATCCGCAGATCCACCCCGTCCACTGCCCGCACGTGGCCCACCGTGCGCTTGAGCACGCCCTGGCGGATGGGAAAGTGGACCTCAAGTCCCTCGAGCCGGACAAGCTCCGAAGCGCCTGTCGTCGTCCCCGGGAGCTCGGTGGCCGCGGGAGACGCCGACGCCTGCGGGAGCTCGGTGGCCGCGGTGGCCGCCGGAGGTCCCGCGCTCCCGCCGGGCCGGCGCCGGGACGCCGCCCTGGCGAGGTTTTCCGGCACCGCGGCGAGAAGCTGGCGCGTGTACTCGTGCGCGGGGCGCCGGAGCAGGTCTTCCAGGGTGCCGGTCTCCACGATCCGTCCTTCGCGCATGACCGCCACGCGGTCGGCGATCTGCGCGACCACGCCGAAGTCGTGGGTGATGAAGAAGAGGCTCATCCCGCGCCGGCGCTTGAGCTCCCGCATCAGGCGCAGGACCTCGGCCTGCACCGTCACGTCGAGGGCGGTGGTCGGCTCGTCGGCGATCAGCAGCTCGGGCCGGCACGCGATCGCCATCGCGATCATCACCCGCTGCCGCTGGCCGCCCGAGAGACGGTGGGGGTACTCGTCCGCTCGCCGCTCCGGGTGCTCGATCCGCACCTCCGCCAGCGCCTCGATCGCCCGGCGCCGCGCCTCGTCGTAGCCGACGCCGGGCCGGGCGAGCCGGACGGCCTCCACGATCTGGCCTCCGACGGTGAACACCGGGTTCAGCGACGTCATCGGCTCCTGGAAGATCATGGCGATGTGCCTGCCGCGCACCCGCATCCGCTCCTCCTCCGGGAGTTGCAGGAGATCGAGCGGCGCGGCGCCGGCCCGGGGGTCGAGCCGGAACCGGATCTCCCCGTCGCAGCGTTCGGTCAGGTCCGCCGGCAGCAGTCCGATCACCGACAGCGCGGAGACGGACTTGCCGCTGCCCGACTCGCCGACGAGGCAGAAGGTCTCCCCCGCTTCGATATGGAAGCTCGCGCCGTCCACCGCCCGCACCGTCTCGCCGCCGGCCCGGAACCAGGTGTGCAGGTTCCTCACCTGGAGCAGTGTCCCGGAGCGCCGGTCGGAGGCGGTCCCTTCACTCACTTGCACAGCTTCTCCTGCGGGCGCCCTGACAAGTGTCCCGGCCCTGGCCGCCATCGGCGGCCCCTTCACTTGCGCGTCACTCACTTGCGCGGCTTCTCCTGCGAGAGGTAGGGGTCGATGGCGTCGCGCAGCGCCTCGCCGATCAGGTTGTAGGCGAACACGGTGAGGAAGATCGCCCCGCCCGGGAAGACCGCCATCCACCAGTTGAACGTCGAGGAGCGCACCGCCTGGTTGAGCATCTGCCCCCACGACGGGTCGTCGACGAGGCCGAGGCCCAGGAAGCTCAGCATCGCCTCGGCGAGGATGGCGGAGGCGATCCCGAAGCTCGCGGCGACCAGCACCGGCGCCATGCCGTTCGGCAGCATGTGGCGGAACAGGATCGAGTGCAGCGGAAGCCCGCAGGCGACCGCCGCCTGCACGTAGTCCTGTTCCCGAAGCCGCAGGAACTCCGCCCGCACGAAGCGCGCGTAGCCGGTCCAGCCGGTGAGGCCGATGATCACCATCATGAGATAGAGGCTGCGCCCGAAGAAGGCGACGAAGGTGAGAAGCAGGAACAGGGTCGGCACCGCCTCGAAGATCTCGACCAGCCGCATTCCCGCCAGGTCCACCACCCCGGAGAACCAGCCCATGAGCCCGCCCACCACGATGCCGATGAGCATCGCGACTCCGGTGGCGACGAGACCGATTCCGAGCGCGATGCGCGAGGCGTGGACCATGCGCGAGAGCACGTCCGCGCCGTTCTCGTCGGTGCCGAACCAGTGCGTGCGGCCGTCGGGCGCCGACAGCGGAGCCTCCAGGCTGGTGTCGCCCGCGTCGCGCTGGTAGTCCTTCGGCGACCAGGGCACCGGCGCGTGGATCGCCCACTCGATCGCTCCGGCGCGCGCTGCCTCTCGGTACTGCTCGTGTACGGTGAGGACGGGCGGGTCGGTGAGCGCGGCGCCGAGCAGCGCGGAGCCGGCCAGCGTCGCCGCCAGCGCGGCGACCCAGGTGCGCGGTGCGCACCGGGCGACGAGCAGCGCCGCGCCCGCGACGAACATGCACATCAGGACCACGTCGGCGGTGGTGAGGTGGGCGAGGGCGGGGCTCCGGAGCCGCCCGCCCGCGCGCATCAGCAGCGGATGGGTGTTGGCGATGAGCGGGGCGAGCGCGGCGGCCACCATCAGCACGCCGATCCAGAGCGCGCCCACGCGCGCCCCGAGACGCACGAAGGTGGACCTCAGCACCCGCGCCGCGTAGCCGCGCCGGCTCGTGCGGTCCGCCGTCGTCGCCGTGGCCATGCCGGTCATCGGCCATCCGCTCGCGGCGCGGCGGTGGGTCCGCCGTGCGCGCGCTTTCGCGGGGCCGCCCGGTCCGTTGCCGTTGTCGCCGCCCCGGTCATCGTCGGCTATCTCCGGTCATCGCCGCTCACTCGTAGCTGTCGCTCGCCCGCGGCTCACTCGTAGCTCACCCGCGGGTCGGCCACCGCGTAGCACAGGTCGGCGACGAGGTAGCCGATGAGGGTGAGGAAGCCGCTGATCAGCGTGAGCGACAGGACCAGCTCGCGGTCGCGTCCCTTCACCGCCTCCACCGCGAGCTTGCCCATGCCGTCGATGCTGAAGATCGTCTCCACGATCACCGAGCCGCCGAGCAGCGCCGGCAGGATGCCGGCCGAGACGGTGATGAGGGGCAGCAGGCCGTTGCGGAACACGTGGCGCCACAGCACGTCGTGCTCCCGCACCCCTTTCGCGCGGGCGGTGCGCGCGAAGTCCGAGAGCAGGTTCTCCAGCATCGAGGTGCGCACCAGCTTCGACAGGAAGGCGAAGCCGCCGTAGGAGAGGCAGATCACCGGCAGCACGAGATGCCAGAGCCGGTCGGCGAGGAAGCCGCTCGTCCATTCGTCCCCGCCCCAGCGGCGGCCGAGCCAGGCGCCGAGGAGGATTCCGAGCAGCGCAAACCCCCAGGTGCGGACTCCCCTTCCGGCGAGTCCGGCGAAGGCGCCGAGCGCCGCCCCGAGCACCAGCATCAGCCCCGCGGCGACGAGCGCCCCGCCGCCGCCCGCAAGTGCGCTCGCCATCGCGAAGCCGAGGCCGGCCCCGAGCGCTCCCATCACCGCCGCGCCGGCGCGCCGGGGCAGCCAGCGGCCCGCCGCCCCGAGGACCACGGCGCCGCCCGCCATGCCGCCGAGCAGCGCGAGCCCGGCGCCCGGGTGGCGCCAGTGGGGCAGGAACGGCATGTCGAGCGCCTCGCGCCGGTTCAGCCCCGCGGTGGGGAACCAGTGCCAGTACTGGTCCGAGGCGAAGAAGCCGATGAGCAGAATCCCGGCGAGCATCGTCGGCACCGACCACAGCGCCAGCATGATCCCCCCGGAGGCGACGTCGAAGGCGCCGCCCCGCTCGCGCGCCGCCCGCACTCCGATCGCTATCGCCGCCGCATAGATGAGGGGGAGCGAAAGCAGGTTGAGGAGCAGCGTGATCGGGACCCGCTCGACGATGAGGTCCCGCACCGGACGCCCGAAGCGGAAGCTCGTGCCGAGGTCCGAGCCCTTGAAGAGCGAGAAGCCCGAGAGGCGGTGGTCCTCGTCGAAGGTGAACCCGGCCGGCGAGATGTTGTTCAGCCAGCGCAGGTACTGGAGCGGCGCGGGCTGATCGAGGCCATACAGTCGGTTGTAGTAGTCCTCGAGCGCCTTCTTGGCCTGCGGCTCGAGGTTCTGGCCCTCGATCAGGGCCTGGGCGCTGATGCCGCCGGGCGACGACGCCATCACCAAGAACACCACCAGGGTGATCCCGATCAGCGTCGGGAACATCAGCAGGGTCCGCCGCACGAGGTAGGTGGTCATCTCGGAAGCCGGGACCCCGCGTTCACCGATGGGACCGGAGACCGTGACCCGCGCCCGGCGGTCGGAGCGGAAGCGGACCGTGACCCGCGCCCGGCGGTCGGAGCGGGCGCGGGCCGGGACTCGCACCCGGCCTCGTTGCCGGCGAGACGCTCGCCGGCGCCGCGAGCGACTTGCCGACCGCCGCCGGGAGCAGCAGGTCCATCACGCTCAAGCCCCGCCGCGCCGGCGCCGCGAGCGACCTGCCGCCCGTCGCCCTTCAGTCGGCATGGCGCTGCTGCGCGCCCGGGGTGAAGATCTCCACCGGGACGAAGCCGAGGTTGAGCCCCAGCTTCGTGACCTCCAGGTTGTGGAGGCGCCGGTCCGTGAACGCGAGGGTCCTGCGGCGCATCAGGAAGGTGTAGGGCTGCTCCTCGTGGAGGATGCGCTCGACCGCCCGCCACAGCGGCATGCGCGCCTCATCGCGCACGGTGGCGCGGGCCTCGTCGACGAGCCGATCGAACTCCGCGTGTCTGAAGTGCACGAAGTTGTCCCCGCCGTCCTCGGTCCGGGAGCCGTGGAACATCTGGTAGACGTCGGTCTCCACCCCGCTCGTCCAGCCGAGGGTGATCGCGTCGAAATCGCGCCTGTCGAGCAGATCGAGCATCACCGGCCACTCCGCGGGAAGCGGCTTGAGGTGCACGCCGGCGCGCGCGTACAGGTCCTTGAGGAAAAGGACCATGCGCTCGGTGTCCTCGTTCTCCTGGTAGTAGACGAGCTCGAACTCGAACGGTGCGCCCGCCTCGTCCTCCAGCACCCCGTCACCGTCGCGGTCCTCGTAGCCGGCCTCGGCGAGCAGCGACGCCGCCCGGTCCGGGTCGAAGGGGCGCGGCTCGATGGCGGGGTCGTGCTGGCGGCTGCGCGGGCTGAAGGGGCTGACCGCGGGCTCCGCGTGGCCGAGCATGATCTCGTCGATGATGCGGGCGCGGTCGGTGAGATACGTCATCGCCACCCGCACCCGGCGGTCGGCAAAGCGTGTGGGCTCGCCGCCGCGGCGCTGGTTCCAGCCGATGTAGCTGTATCCCGCCACCGCGTTCATGAACTCGAAATTGCGGACCTGCTCCATGAACGCCGTGTCGTCGCGCAGTCCCTGGTACTCCCTCGGCCGCGCGGTGTAGGCGCCGATGTCGCGGTTGCGGAAGGTGGTGAGCCGCGCGCTGTCGTTCTCGATGACCTTCCACAGGAGGCGGTCGAAGCTCGGCGTCACCGGCCCCCAGTAGCGGGGGTTGCGCTCCAGCTCCACGATGCCGAGATCGGGGGTCCAGGTCTTCGGGTCGGCGAGGCGGTAGGGTCCGGACCCGAGCAGCAGGCCCTTAGACTCGTTGAAGGTGGCGGGCTCCTCGAGGTAGGGCTCGTAGAAGTGCCGCGGCATCACCTCCATGCCGCCGGCCAGCGCCAGCGCGTTGAAGTAGGGCTCCCGGAACCGGAAGACCACGTCGAGCGGGGAGGCCGCTTCGACCGACTCGATCTTCTCCAGGTAGGCGCGGTCGCGCGGCGCCGCGATGGCCTCGTTCATGATGAAGTCGAAGGTGAACGCGACGTCGTCGGCGGTGAGCGGCCGGCCGTCGGAGAACGCCACCCCGTCGCGCAGCCGGAAGGCGATGGTGAGCCCGTCCTCGCCGACCTCCCACGAGCGCGCGACGAGCCCCTCCCACTCCAGCGTGTCGGGATTGCGCGAGAGCAGGCTCTCCTGCACGTAGCTCTGCACGTTCGAGGCGTAGACGTCCTGGGAGACGAGCGGGGTGATGGTGGAGAGCCCCACCCCGAAGGCCCGCACCAGCCAGTCCCCGGCCGCGTAGTCGGCGAGCCGGGTCGCGGCGAGCGCCCGCTGGAAGACCGGAGCGCCGGCGGGATCGTCCCGCGCAGCGCCGGTGGCGGTGCGACCGGGGAGCGCAGCGCCGGTGGCGGTACGATCGAGGACCGGCGCGGTCGCGGGATCGTCGGTCGCAGCCACGGCGGGAGCAGTCTGCGTACCGCTTTCTGGAGCCGCCTGCGAGGCCGTCTGCGGAGCCGCCTGCGGAGTCGTCCGCGGAGCCGCCGCGCGCGTGGCGGCGAGGGCCCCGCTCTCCACCCGTCGATCGAGCGACTTCAGGTCGGCGCGCAGCGCGCGCAGGTCCTCCGCCTGCTCCTGCATCGTCGCGCGCATCCGGGCCATCATGTTCCACTGCCGATCGATCATGTACATCGCGACGAGCAGCGCTACGAACACCGCCCCGATCGCCGCGAACAGGAAGAAGTCCTTGAGCGTGAAGTGTTTTTCCATCGCCGAGGATCGTCGAGAGGCCGGGAGCGCGGCATCGGGCAGGATACATGCTTGCCGACGGCACGGTCACTTGGCCGGATAGCCGGGCCAGGACCATTTTTGCCGTGAAAGTACGCTCGGGGAGAGTGTCCGCGCCTCCGGCAACCGCCGCGTTGCGGCCCGGGGCCCTTTCATGCGTGCGGGGTGGTCAACCCGGCCATGAACGTTTTGGCACACGGACAACGAATCTCGTCCACAAATGGTCCGCTTGAGCACGCCTAGACACCCTCCGGGCCGACAAAAAACGAGCCCTGATAGCCGGGCAGTGCCTCAGTTTGACCTTGGGGCCCGTCATGTCGCGTCGAGGAAGAAAGCCGAACCGAGACACTACCGATAGACGGGCAGTGTCTCGGTTCGTCCTTCCACGAGCTGGAGGGAGTGCGGCTCCCGTTTGCGAGCCCGGAACTCCCGTGGCGCACGCAGCAGATGCTCCGCAGCGAGGATGGGGTCGATCGGTTGTTTCTCTCAGCGTTGATCGAGAGCGTTGATCGAGAATCAGGGGGGAGGGGGTGAAATGCTCCTGCTGGCACCACGATTCCCGGTGTGATCCGGCTTCACCCGGACGGGCGCCCGTTCTTGCGGAAGGTGAAATGCTCCGGCACCACGATTCCCGGTGTGATTGGCGCGCCCGGAGGGACTCGAACCCCCGACACCCAGGTTCGAAGCCTGGTACTCTGTCCAACTGAGCTACGGGCGCGTGACCAGCGTTGCGGTGTGCGTTGCCGAAGGGTGCCGGCCAAGTGTACACGCGATCGTGCAGTCCCGGCACACCCCGGGCCGGTGGCCGGCTCGCCACCGCCGCCGGGTTCTCTTCCGCATCCTCCGAGACGCATCCATGAAAACGGAGGCTTGCCTGCGCCGTGCCGTGACCTTCGGGCCGCACGAACAGGCGCTTGCGCTTCCCGCAACACCGGTACGGTTACGAACAGCTCGTGCTTGGCCTTGAGGAGTTCGTCGGTTTCAGTCCGGACAGGATCGGTTCGCGATTTATCGAAGTAGCCCGGGACTTGATAGAGCTCGAGCAGCCACGAAGTGTCGAGAATCGCGGCGCCACTCAAAACAGCGACGCGAGCCATTCCCGCGTTTCCCTGGAGCGATTTTCCACGAAGTCCGGTGCGAGGTGTTCATCGAGCGCGCCGCGGGTCACGAAGTCGCCCAGACCACCGCGCAACCTGATCGTGCCGGCGATGTCCATGTCGCCAAGTCCGGTGACCCGCGATCCCGCGCCGGACTCGTCGCCGTGACAGATGAGGACGCTGTCCATTTGCGCTTCTTCCAGCGCATCCATGAACGCCGGATTGTGGGTCGTCACGAGCACGTTCAGCCTGCGGCGGCTTGCGGTTTCGTACAGTGTCCGCACCAGCAGCCTGGCGCGGCTCGGATGGAGGCCGTTGTCGAACTCCTCGATGACGATGCGCGAGGATTCGGGAACCGTCTCCAGTGCAGTGACGATGGCGAGCATCCGCAAGGTGCCGTCGGACAGGAGCCGCGCGTCGATCAGCTTCCCGCCGCCGCTCGTCCCCTTCCTTTCGTCGGGGACGAACCCGGCCATCACGTCGCCAAGGGAGGTCTCGGCGAACCCGATCCTGGTGAACGGCTCCTCCGGAATCTGTCGGACGACCTCCGTGATGCGCTGCAACGCCGCCTGTCGTTCTTCATCGTCTCCCTCGTTCAGCCCTTCACTCAGCGCGAACAGGACCGCCGAAAGGTTGGCTCCGCCGCGCAGGAGCCGGGGGTTGGACTCGACTCGCGCATACTCGCGCATCGCCTTCGGATGCGGGTCGAAGATATGGGAGCTTCTCAGATAGCGCCTCAAGAACTGAACCGTTCTGGCCGCCTCTCGCCGTCTGGGGTTGATCGCCTGACTGTCCCTGATGATTTCCTCGTATCGTGAAAGAACAGAGCGGGACGCCGGTACGGAACAAGTCGGGTTTCTCCCGCGCGAGAAGTTGTCGTACCTGACTTCCATCAGCTCCCCGCCGGAGCTCGTCGCATCGAAGAAGATCCGATCTCCGATCTGCAATTGCTCCCTGGACAACTGAACGTCATTTCTCCCGCGCGGGGCGATTTCGATGGAGTAGTCGACGGATTGTTTTTTCCCATCGAAAGTAAGGGCGGCCCGATTGAAGCGCAGTCCGAGCCTTTTACCGCCGAATCGAATGCATGAGCGCAGGCCGCCCCGTACCTCGAAAGTTCCGCCGCGATCGATATCGGTGATCTCGTTGAACGGTACACCGCGGGCCAGGGTAGCGAGAAGCTCGACCCCCTCGATCAGATTGGTCTTGCCCGATCCGTTCCTGCCGAGCAGAACGGTCAGCGGCTTGAACAGATCGAGCTCTGCGCGGGTGAAGTTCTTGAAGTCGGTCAGACAGTGCATGACGGTTCCCGCGTATCGGGTCACTGCCTCATGGCTCCATCCGGGCTGTTCAGGCCGGGATGGTCTCGCCAGTTTCGGGCTTGCCGTGAAAATTCTCGGGGATTCGGCACGACGGTCGCATCATCGCATATCGCAGCGTGCAGATTCATTCGTCGAAGATATACGCAGCAATTCCCGCCAGCGCCCGGAGAGGCCGTACCGTGGTGGGATTCCAGCCCTCGGGGCGCCGGGTCGAGGGGAATCCGGGAGCATGTCTCCGCCTGGCGGGAATTGCTGAGATATACGCGCCCCGTCTGCTGGCTGCCGCCCTCGTGACGATTGCCGTGTGCGTGACCGGGCCTGCCCATGCGCGGACCACTCCGGATCGCGCGATGGACCCGGTGCGGTCCGCGGACGTCGAAGTCGAGACAGATCACCGGCCGCGCCGGCTCTCGTCCAGCTCCGCCAGAACCTCGTCCGGCCGGGCGGCCGGTGGCGGCTTCGGTGGCGGCCCCGAGCCGGACAGCGCCGGTGGCGGCTTCGGCGGTGGCTCCGAGCCGGACAGCGCCGGTGGCGGCTTCGGCGGTGGCTCCGAGCCGGACAGCGTCGGCGGCGGCTTCGGCGGCGGCTTCGAGCCGGACAGCGCCGGCGGCGCGAGCACGCCGGACCGCACCGCGCTCGCGTAACGGGACCGCAGCCGCTTCTTGTCGATCTTCCCCACGCTGGTCCTGTCGAGTGCGCCGACCAGCACGATGCGGTCCGGCACCGCCCAGCGGTTGATGCGGCCGCCGTCCGCCGCCTCCCGAATGGCGGCTCGGACCGCGGCTTCCTCGGGCGGCCGCTCCGGGTCGGCCGGCACCACCAGCACCAGGGGGCGCTCGCCCCAGCGCGCATCGGGAACGCCGATGGCGGCGGCCTCGGCCACGCCCTCGCACCGCGAGACGATGTCCTCGATCTCGATCGAGGAGATCCACTCCCCGCCCGACTTGATCACGTCCTTCAGCCGGTCCGTCACCCGCAGGTAGCCGTCGCCGTCAAGGAAGCCGATGTCGCCGGTGTGCAGGTATCCGCCCCGCCACAGCGCCTCCGACCCCTCACGGTCCTTCAGGTACCCGTTCGTCGTCCACGGGGCGCGCGCCACGACCTCGCCGGCGCTCGCTCCGTCCGCCGGGAGCGGGCGCATCGACTCGTCGACGACACGGATGTCGACGAGCGGGATGGGCCGCCCGGCCTTGCAGCGCAGATCGATCTGCGCCTCGTCGGGCAGCGCCAGGGCGGGGCGTTCGAGCTGCGCGAGGGTGAGCACCGGCCCGGTCTCCGACATCCCGTAGCCGCCGAAGACGTCGATGCCGCGGTCCATCGCCGCGCGCGCGAGCCCCGCCGGCATCGCCGAGCCGCCGACCACCACCTTCCAGCCGCTCAGGTCGGTCTCGCGCGCGGCCGGGTGGCCGAGCAGCATGTGCATGATGGTCGGCACGCAGTGCGAGAACGTCACCCCCTCGCGCTCGATGAGCCGCAGCAGCGCCTCCGGCTCGTAGCGCCCGGGATAGACCTGCTTGATCCCGAGCAGGGTGGCGACGTAGGGCATGCCCCAGCCGTGGACGTGGAACATCGGGGTGAGCGGCATGTAGACGTCGTCGCGGTGCAGGCGCGCGTGGCCGCCGCCGCTCGCGATCGCTCCCAGCGCGCCGAGGGTGTGCAGCACGAGCTGGCGGTGGGTGTACCACACCCCCTTCGGGTCGCCGGTGGTGCCCGTGGTGTAGAAGGTGGTCGCGCGGGTGCGCTCGTCGAGGACCGGGAAGTCGTAGCCGTCCGCGCCGCCTTCGAGCAGCGACCCGTAGTCGGCCGCGAAGTCGAGTGGGTGGCCCGGCGCCGGGGAGTCGTCGTCGCGCACCAGGACCAGCGCCGGCGCGCGTTCGAACCGGTCGCGAATCTGCGCGACGAGCGGAATGAAGTCCTCGTGCACGAGGATGACGTCGTCCTCCGCGTGGTTGATGGTGTAGAGGACCTGCTCGGGGGAGAGCCGCACGTTGATGGTGTGCAGCACCGCGCCCATCATCGGGACCACGAAGAAGCACTCGAGGTAGCGGGGGGAATCCCAGTCCATCACCGCCACCGTCGCGCCCGGCCCCACCCCGAGGCCGGCGAGCCCCGCCGCGAGGCGTCCGATGCGGCGCCGCAGCTCGCGGTAGTCGTACCGGCCGCGGGCTCCGTGGACGATTTCGCGCGTCGGCGCGCAGGTCGGCGCGGTGTGCAGGAGGTGGCCCAGGGTGAGCGGGTAGTCGTGGGCCTCGGTGGCGACGACCAGATCGTCCGGAGTCATGTCCCCAGCCTCCCGGCTCGGCTCGCGGCCCGCATCATGGGGCGTCGGCGCGGCGCACGCAATCGGGCGAGGCGCCGTGTCAAGACCATTTTTGCCGTGAAAGTACACGCGGGAAGGGTGCTCGCGCCTCCAGCAATCGCCGCGTTGCGGCCCGGTGTCTTTTCATGCGCGCGGGGTGGTCAACTCGACCATGACCGTTTTGTCGTATTCGAGTGTCGGCAACCGGTGCGAGGTCGCCGGCGGCGGGGACGCCGGGAGCTCCGGGAGGCTCACCCCGGCACACGGACAACGAATCGCGTCCACAAATGGGCCGCTCGAGCACGCCTCGGCGATGGGTATCACGGTTCCGATTGCGCTATTCTTGCGCCCGAACTCGACCCGAGGGAAATTGCGCCGGTTGCGTTGCGGTCCCCGGTCCGGGGGGGCGTGTGCACCTGCCGTTCCGGAACGCCCGGTCCGCCGACGATGGACGACAAAATCGCGAAGTTTCGAATCGGCCAGGTCGTACGCCACCGCATCCATCCGTTCCGGGGCGTCATCTTCGATGTCGACCCGGTCTTCAGCAGCACCGAGGAGTGGTGGGAGTCGATCCCGGAGGAGATGCGTCCCCGCAAGGATCAGCCCTTCTACCACCTGCTGGCGGAGAACGAATCGACGACCTACATCGCCTACGTCTCGGAGCAGAACCTCCTCGTCGACGAATCCGGCGAGCCGGTGCAGCACCCGCAGGTCTCCGATCTCTTCGGCGAGCTGCAGGCCGGGCAGTACGCGATGCTCGACGAGATGATCCACTGACCGGGACCGCCTGCGCATGGCCCTGCGCATGACACCAGTCATTCCCGCCAGCGCCCGGAGAGGCCGTACCGTGGTGGGATTCCGGCGCGATTCCGACCCTCGGGGCGCCGGGTCGAGGGGAATTCGGAAGCATGTCTCCGCCTGGCGGGAATTGCTGGCATGACACTGCGTTCATACGCGGCCGCGGCCGGAATGACGGCCGGCAGGCCGCCGGTCCCCGCCGGCTCCGCGCCGGCGTGAGCCCGACGCCGCCGCGCGCCCCGTCGTCATACCGCGCAGGACTTCCCGAACACCGATGCAAGGAGCCCGCATCATGGCGCACCCGAAGTTCGTCTACCTGAACGACCGCGTGGTCCCGTGGGACGAAGGCAGGGTCCACGTGGCCTCGGTCGGGTTCAAGTTCGGCACCGGGGTCTTCGAGGGGCTGCGCGGCTACTGGAACGCCGAGCGGGAGCAGATGTTCGTGCTGCAGCTCGACGAGCACATGCGGCGCCTGGAGTACTCGCAGCGGTTCATGCGGTTCGACGGGGTCCTTCCCGGCTCCGAAGTCGGGGAGAAGATCCTGGAGCTGCTGCGCGCCAACGCGTTCAGGGAGAACGTCCACATCATGTCCACGGTATACGTCGAGGGGCTCGGCCCTCCCCACACGACGGGGCCGATCGGACTCTCGATCCTCTCCGGCCCGCGGCACGACATCCCCCGGACCGAGGCCGGCTGCACGGCTCAGATCAGCGCCTGGCAGCGCGTCCCCGACACCGCGATGCCGATGCGGGTGAAGTGCAACGCGAACTACCAGAACGGACGGCTCGCCACCCTGCAGGCCCGGGCCGACGGATACGACACCGCCATCCTGCTCAACAGCCGCGGCAAGGTCGCCGAAGGTCCGGGGATGTGCGTGTTCATGATCCGGGACGGCAAGGCGGTGACCCCGACGGTGACCAGCGACATCCTGGAGAGCATCACCCGGCGCACGGTGATGACGCTCTGCGACGAGTACCTGGGCATGGAGGTGGTCGAGCGCGACATCGACCGCAGCGAGTTCGCGGCGGCGGAAGAGGCGTTCTTCTGCGGCACCGCGTGGGAGGTGACGCCGCTCGTCGGCGTCGACCGCCTCGCCGTCGGCGACGGACGGGTCGGGCCCGTGGTGCGCCGGCTCCAGGAGGTGTTCTTCGGAATCGCCACCGGCGCGCTCTCCGACCATGCGGAGTGGCGGACGCCGGTGTACGGCTGAGCGGGGCGGGCGCATGGCCGACAACGCTCTCGTCGAGCGGATCGAGGCGGCGCTCGCAGCGTCCGGGGTCGAGTACGAGATCTTCCCCTGCGATCCGGAGCTCGCCGACACCGCGGTGTTCTGCGAACGCTACGGCTACCCCCTCGACGCCTCCGCGAACACCATCCTCGTCAAGGCGAAGACCGGCGGCGAGCGATACGTCGTGTGCGTGGTCCTGGCCCACACCCGCCTCGACGTGAACCGCACCGTGCGCAAGCGCATCGGCGCGCGCCGGGTGTCGTTCGCGTCGGCGGACGAGACCCGCGCGGCCACGGGCATGGAGATCGGAGGGGTGACCCCCCTGGCGCTGCCCGAAGCGCTCGAGGTCTGGGTCGACGCCCGCGTGATGGCGTGCGAGTGGATCATCCTCGGCGGTGGAGACCGGTCGCACAAGATCAGGGTGGCGCCGGCGCTGTTCGAGCGGATTCCGGACGTCACCGTGATCGAGGGGCTCGCGCTCGACCCGCCGGCATGAGTCCCGTGCAACCGCCCCCGGCCGTCTGCGGTACGGCATGCGTCCGGTCCCGGAGCGTCCGGCCGCATGCATCCATCCCGGACCGCGGGCGGGCTCGCGTTCCTGCCCGCACCGTGCCGTTGGCCGCCTGCTCCACGGGCTCGCGTCCTGCACGCGCCGCGTCGCTCGCCGCCTGCTTCGCGGGCTCGCGTCCTGCAGGCGCCGTGGCGCTGGTCGCCTGCTCCACGGGCTCGCGCCTGCCCGCGCCGCGTCGCTCGCCGCCTGCTTCGCGGGCTCGCGGTCCGGCGCGCGGCATCGACTCGCCCGCCGCGACTGCGGTACGTTGAGGCATGACCCGCAAGCTCTACATCCGGACCTTCGGCTGCCAGATGAACGAGTACGACTCCGCGCGCACCGCGGATCTGCTCGCGGCGTCGCATGGCCTGGAGCGCACCGCCCGCGCCGAGGATGCGGACGTCCTGCTCGTCAACACCTGCTCGGTGCGCGAGAAGGCGGCGGAGAAGCTCTTCTCCGAGATCGGCCGCTGGCGGGCCTGGAAGGAGGCGCGGCCCGACCTCGTGATCGGGGTCGGCGGCTGCGTGGCGAGCCAGGAGGGCGCCGCCATCCGGGAGCGCGCCCCGCACGTCGACGTGGTGTACGGACCCCAGGCCCTGCACCGCCTGCCGGAGATGATCGACCCGCGCCGTCCCCGCGCCCCGGCGGTGGACGTCTCGTTCCCCGAGATCGAGAAGTTCGACCGGCTCCCCGCGCCGAGGGCCGAAGGCCCCACCGCGTTCGTGTCGGTGATGGAGGGGTGCGGCAAGTACTGCTCGTTCTGCGTCGTGCCCTACACCCGGGGCGAGGAGTTCAGCCGTCCGTTCGACGACGTGATCGCCGAGGTCGCGGCGCTGGCGGAGCAGGGGGTGCGCGAGATCACCTTCCTCGGCCAGAACGTGAACGCCTACCGCGGGGCCATGCACGACGGCCGCGAGTGCGATCTCGCCTTGCTCATCGCCTACGCCGCTGCTATAGAGGGGGTCGACAGGATTCGATACACGACCTCGCATCCGGCCGAGCTCACCGGCAGCCTCGTCGACGCGTACGCGGAGGTGCCGGAGCTGGTGAGCCACCTCCACCTTCCGGTGCAGAGCGGCAGCGATCGGATCCTCGCACTGATGAAGCGCAGCTACACCGTCCGGGACTACGTCGAGAAGGTTCGGAGGCTTCGCGCCGTGCGTCCGGACCTGAGCCTGTCGTCGGACTTCATCGTGGGCTTTCCCGGCGAGACCGACGCCGACTTCGAAGCGACCATGGACCTCATCGACGAGGTCGGCTTCGACGCTTCGTTCTCGTTCATCTACAGCGCCCGCCCCGGCACCCCGGCCGCCGGGCTTCCCGACCCCGTGCCCCTCGACGTGAAGCGCCGGCGGCTCGCCCGGCTCCAGGCCCGGATCTCGGAGCTCGCGCGCGACGTGTCCGAGGCCATGGTCGGGCGCCGGTTCCCGGTGCTCGTGGAGGGGCCGTCGAAGAAGGACCCGGGCGAGCTCCGCGGCCGCACCGGGAACAACCGCGTCGTGAACTTCCCCGGCCCGCGCGGCCTCGCCGGCACGTTCGCCGACGTGGCGATCGTGCAGGCGCTCCCGAACTCGCTGCGGGGCACGCTGACGGGCGCGCCACGGCCGGGCGCGCCGCCGTCCGCGGCGTCCTGACCGCGCGCGCCGCGACCCGCATGCGAGCTCCGCGTCCGTACCCGTACTCCGAACCTGTAACCGAACCTGTAACCGAACCCGTATCCGAACCTGCAACCGAACGTGTAATCGAACCTGTAACCGAACCCGAACCCCCGACTTCGAGCCGAGGCCACCCACTGAACGTTCCATCAGCACGCACCGAAACGGACATCCTTCTCGAGCCGGCGGACAACGAGCGGCTCGCGAGCCTGTGCGGTCCGCTCGACCGGCACCTGCGGCAGCTCGAGCACCGGCTCGGGGTCGAGATCACCACCCGGGGCAACGTGTTCCAGGTGCTCGGGGAGCCCGCCCCCGTCGAGGCGGCCAGCGAGATCATCCGCAAGCTCTACGCCTCGACCGGCGAGGAATCGCTTACCGCCGAGCGGGTCCACCTCTTCCTGCAGGCGTCGGAGATCGAGGGCTGCCTCGACGGGGACCCCGCCGGCGGCGAGTCGGTGAAGGTGCGGCGCGGCGTGGTGCGCGGCCGCGGGCGCAACCAGACCCGGTACCTGCGGGCGGTGCGCACGCACGACGTGAACTTCGGCATCGGCCCCGCCGGCACCGGCAAGACGTACCTCGCGGTGGCGTGCGCGGTGGAGGCGCTGGAGACCGACCGGGTCACGCGGATGGTGCTGGTGCGCCCCGCGGTGGAGGCGGGCGAGCGGCTCGGGTTCCTTCCCGGCGACCTCCAGCAGAAGGTCGACCCCTACCTCCGTCCCCTGTTCGATGCGCTCCACGAGATGCTCGGCTACGAGCGCACCGCGAAGCTCATGGACC
Organism: Gammaproteobacteria bacterium; assembly: GCA_965202735.1. Lineage (GTDB taxonomy): Bacteria > Pseudomonadota > Gammaproteobacteria > HK1 > HK1 > HK1. Next base: position 2,335,228 of record OZ241844.1, on the reverse strand, counting down.
GCAACGTGATCGAGGTGGCGCCGCTCGCGTACATGCGCGGCCGCACCCTGAACGAATCCTTCATCATCCTCGACGAGGCGCAGAACACCTCGGTCGCGCAGATGAAGATGTTCCTCACCCGCATCGGCTTCGGCTCCACCGCGGTGGTGACCGGCGACGTCACCCAGATCGACCTGTCCGGCGGCCAGCGCTCGGGGCTCCGTCATGCCGTCGACGTGCTGCGATCGGTGAAGGGGATCACCTGGACGTGGTTCGATTCCAGGGATGTCGTGCGCCACCCGATGGTGTCGCGGATCCTCGACGCCTACGACGCCGCCGGCGAGGAGCCGGGGAGATGAGCTTCGGGGTCGACGTGCAGCGGGCGTGCGCGGCGCCCGGGGTTCCGCCCCGGGCGAAGCTCGCGGAGTGGGCCGAAGCCGCCCTCGACAGCCGCTCCGACGGCGTGCTGATGACGGTGCGGGTGGTGGGCGAGGCCGAGGGAGCCCGGCTGAACGAGCGCTACCGCGGCAGGGAGGGCGCCACCAACGTCCTCGCCTTCGGGTTCGATGCGCCGGAGACGCCCTCCGTGCGCATCCTCGGCGACGTCGTGGTGTGCGCGCCGGTGGCGGCCCGCGAGGCGCGCGAGCACGCGAAGCGGCTCGATGCGCACTGGGCGCATCTCGTGGTCCACGGCACCCTGCACCTGCTCGGCTACGACCACGACGCGCCCGGGGCGGCCGAGGAGATGGAGGCGCTGGAGCGCGAGATCCTCGCCGGTTTCGGCTACCCCGATCCATACGCGGCCGGAGACGGGCCGTGAACGAACCTCCCGGCGGCAGACCGGGCACCAGGGCCGCTCTGCGGCCGGATCGTCGGGACGTGCCGTGAGCGAATCTCCCGGTGGTGGATCGGGCGCCGGATCGTGGCTCGGACGCATCGCCCGGGCACTGTCGCGCGAGCGGGACGAGCCCCGGGACCGAGCCGCGCTCGTGCGCACGCTGCGCGACGCCGAGCGTCGCAACGTGCTCGGCCCCGATGCGCTGGCGATGATCGAGGGCGCCCTCTCGGTCGGCGACATGCAGGTGCGCGACATCATGGTGCCGCGCGCGCAGATGGTGGTGATCGAGGACGGCAAGGCCCCGGAGGAGTTCGTCGGCGAGGTCGTCGATTCGGGACACTCGCGGTTCCCGGTGATCGGCGACAACCGCGACGAGGTGGCGGGGATCCTGTTCGCCAAGGACCTGCTCAGCCACTTCGCGCACAACGGAAACGCCCGCTTCGCCCTCGCGGACGCGATGCGCCCCGCGGTCTTCATCCCGGAGAGCAAGCGGCTGGACGTCCTGCTCCGGGAGTTCAGGGAGAACCGGAACCACATGGCCATCGTCGTCGACGAGTACGGCGGGGTGTCCGGTCTCGTCACCATCGAGGACGTGCTGGAGCAGATCGTGGGAGAGATCGACGACGAGCACGACACCGGCGACGAGCGTCTCATCCACGCGCACCGCAACGGCGAGTTCACGGTGAAGGCGCGCACCCCGGTCGAGGACTTCAACGAGTACTTCGGCAGCGCGTTCGACGACGAGGATTCGGACACCATCGGGGGCGTCGTGGTACGCGCTTTCGCCCGCCTTCCCTCGCGCCCCGAGCAGATCACCCTCGGCGGATTCCGCTTCACCGTGGTCCGCGCCGACAAGCGCCGCGTCCACCTGCTTCGGGTACGGGCGCCCGCAGGCGAGGGCGGGGCGGGCTGAGCGGGACCGGCCGTCCGGCCGCCGTCCATCGGACACCATCCCCGGGAGGCCGCGCCGCCAACGAGACATCATCTCCCTGACGGTTGTCGCTGAAGGACGCATCCGTCGGGACGCCGGAACGGGCGGTCCGTGCCGACAGGATGCCGGTCACCGGAAAGCCGGAGTCCATGGACGTGAGCGCCGGCCCTCGAACGAGCCGCCGTTGCCACACCGGTGAATCGTGGCTCGATGCGTGCAAGGACGGCAGGGACGGCGAAGGACGGCGAAGGACGGCGAGGAGATGCTGGCCTCGAACGGGCCGGCCGTTGCCACACCGATGAATCGCGGCTCGATGCGCACAAGGACGGCAGGGACGGCGAAGGACGGCCAGGACGGCCAGGACGGCGAGGAGATTCTGGCCTCGAACGGGCCGGCCGTTGCCACACCGATGAATCGACGAGGCAGGCAATCGGATCCTCCGGGATCGGCGCCGTCCCGGCGGGGCATCCCGTCGCGTGACGTCCTCGCCGGGGTCGCATGCCTCGCGGCCGGCGCCGCTCTGCCGCTCTCGTTTGCCCCGTTCGGGCTGTTTCCCGTCGCGTTCGTGTCCCTTGCCGTGCTGTTCCTCGCCTGGCACGGATGCGGGACGCCGCGGCGCGCCTTTCTCCGCGGCTGGCTGTTCGGGGTCGGAGCCTTCGGCGTCGGCGTCTCCTGGATATACAAGAGCTTCGCCTTCGCCAGAGTGGAGGGAGGGCTGGCGTTCGTGCTGACCACGGGGCTCGTCGCGTGCCTTGCGCTCTATCCCGCCGTTCTGGGCTGGATCGTGGTGCGCGTCGCGCCCCCGAAGGTAGCTGTCCGTCCGGCCACCGATACGCCCGCCGTTCTGGGCTGGATCATGGTGCGAGTCGCGCCGGCCGGCGACGCCCCCCGGCTGCTCGCGGTGTATCCGGCGGCATGGACGCTGTGGGAGTGGCTGCGGGGATGGGCGTTCACCGGGTTCCCGTGGCTCCAGGTCGGGTACGCGCAGGTCGACGGCCCCGCTTCGGGATGGCTGCCGGTGCTGGGAGTGCATGGCGCCGGCGCCCTGACCGCGTGCGTGGCCGGCGGGCTCGCGTTCGTGCTGGCTCGCCGCGAAGGACGCGCGGTCGTGCCGCTGGCCGCCGCGGCGGCCCTGTGGGGCGCGGGCGCCGGGCTCGCGGGCATCGAATGGGTGCGGCCGGCGGGGCCGCCGGTGAAGGTCGCGATCGTCCAGGGCAACGTCGGCCAGGATCGGAAGTGGCGTCCGGAGATGCGGGGCCCGACCCTGGATCGGTACACGCGGCTGACGCGGGAGCACTTCGACGCCGATCTCGTGGTCTGGCCGGAGTCGGCGATACCCGCGTTCCACGACACCCAGGCCGAGTTCACGCGCGGTCTCCTGGCCGAAGCGGTGCTGAACGGCAGCGCGGTCGCCGCCGGGATACTGGTGCGCGAAGGGCCTGGAGGTCCCTACCTGAACGCGGTGGCGATGTTCGGTCCGGAGCCCGGGCTCTACTTCAAGCGGCGTCTCGTACCGTTCGGAGAATACATGCCGTTCGCGTTCGTGCTCCGGCCGGTGGCGGCGGCGCTGGGGGTCAGGATGGTGGACTTCAGCCCCGGACCCCGCGAGCAGGAGCCGATGCGGCTCGGCTCCCACGCGATCGGGGTGTCGATCTGCTACGAGATCGCGTTCGGGAGCGCGGTGCGCCTGGACCTGCCGGAGGCCGCGCTGCTGGTGACGGTGAGCAACGACGCGTGGTTCGGCGATTCCATCGGGCCGCACCAGCATCTGGAGATCGCCCGGGTGCGCGCCGCCGAGACCGGCCGGTGGCTGGTGCGCGCGACGAACACCGGGCTGAGCGCCGTCGTCTCGCCGCGCGGGGAGGTGCGCGGCCGGCTTCCCCAGTTCGAGGTCGCGGCGGACACGTTCGAGGTCGTCCCGATGCACGGCGAGACGCCCTGCGTGCGGTTCGGAGATGCGCCGGTCCTTCTCGCCGCCGCGGTGTGGCTCGCCGCCGGTCTGGTTCGGGCGCGGCGGACATCGCCGGCGGTCCGGCCCGGCGAGGCGGATTGAGTGGACATGGGTAGCACGACCTCACGTAGTTGCCCCGGGCGGTGGGCAGTTCGGGCCTGCGAGGCGGATTGAGGTGGAAATGGGTAGCACGACCCCAACGTAGTTGACCTGGGCGGTGGGCGGCCCGGCGAGGGGGATTGAGTGGACATGGGTAGCACGACCTCACGTAGCCGCCCCGGGCGGTGGGCAGTTCGGGCCTGCGAGGCGGATTGAGGTGGACATGGGTTCGGGAGTACTGCGACTCGTTGTGTGCCTGTGCATCACCGCGGGTGCGGGGGCCATGCGGGCGGAGACCGTCGAGGTACTGCGCGACGGCGACGTCTCCGCTTGGGAAGAGAAGGTCTTCGCGGGGAAGACGCGGTACGAGACGGTGCGGCGCGACGGCCGGACGGTGGTCCGGGCGACGAGCCGCGGCGCCGCCTCGGGCCTGTACCTGCGGCGCCGGATCGATCTGGAGAAGACCCCGATCCTGCGCTGGACGTGGCGCGTCGACGGCGCCCTGGGAGACATCGACGAGCGCACCCGCGCGGGCGACGACTACAGTGCACGGGTCTACGTGATTCGGTCGCATCCGGTGTTCCTGTGGCGGACCCGGGCCGTGAACTACGTGTGGGCGAGCACGCGGTCTCCGGGGGAGACGTGGCCGAACGCGTACACCGACGCCGCGCGCCACGTCGCGGTCCGCTCCGGCGACGCGGACGCGGGCCGGTGGGTCGAGGAGCGCAGGGACGTGCGCGCGGACTTCCGGACGCTGTTCGGGGAGTCCGTCCGACATGTCGATGCGGTCGCGATCATGACCGACACCGACAACACCGGCGGCGCCGCGGTGGCGTACTACGGAGATATCGTCTTCACGAGCGATTGAGGCCGGTTCGCTTTCGCGAGCGATTGAGGCCGGTTCGCTTTCACGAGCGGATGAGGCCGGCTCGCTTTCGCGAGCGGATGAGGCCGGCTCGCTTTCGCGAGCGATTGAGGTCGTCTCGCTCGCACTCGCGCTTGCGTCCGTCGGGCGGCGTCACGCGAGACCGGCGCCCCGGGCCCTGTGCTTCATCCGGATGAATACCGAGTGGGGCACGTGGATGAGGTCCGCGATCCGGCGCACCAGGTGCTCCTCGTACTTGTCGAGACTTCCGTCCGCGTACGCGACCCGCCACAGCAGCTCCACTACGTGCGCCTTCTGGTCGTGGTCGAGCTGCCGGTTGACGTGCTGCGTGAACTCGTAGAGGGAGGTCGCGTCGTCGGCCCGCTCCTCGGCTCGCGCGAGCAGGTCGCGGGTCTCGTCGGGCGAGAGGTCGTCGAACGCCGCTTCCAGGGCGCGCAGCACCGCGGCGCGCTCCTCGGACCGGACGTCGTAGTCGGCCCGCATCACCTCCACCAGCAACGCCGCCGTCGCGACGTGGTAGCCGTGCTCGCGCACCTCGGCCTCCGCGGCGCGCGTCGCGGTGGCGACGGTGGACTCGAACAGTCGCCGGAATGTACGGATCATGGCGTTCTCCGCGGCTGGCGGGTCCCGCGGGCCGGCGGGTCCCGTGGCGGGCTGGACCCGTGGCGGGCCGGAATCGAAGGGGGGTCGGGTGACGAATCGTAGCAGGGGGCAACGCGACGCAATCCGGGCTCGGTCAGCCGATGCTCGGTCGATGAATCGAAAAGGGGGCTGCGCGGCGGCTCGTAGCAGGGGTCCTCCGCGCTGCGCCGACGATACCCGGCTGAATGCGCAGGCGCATGATATGCGCGGTGAATCGTAGCAGGGGCCATCTGTGCTGCGAGTCTGTCTGCGCGCAGGACGATCATGGCGGGATTGACCACCCCGCCGCATGAAACGGCGCCGGGCCGCAGCGCAGCGGTTTCTGGAGGTGCGGGCACCCGGAGGCCGTGCTGGAATCATTGTGGGACGAAGTGCACGGAAGCTCGGGGTATTGGTCCCCTCACCCCGGACCCCTCTCCCGGTGGGAGAGGGGCTTCTTCATCGGCCTTCTTCCATCCATTCGGGCGAGGAACGCCCGCCCGATGAATTCGCTGTCACGCTGGGTACGAGGGCGGGAAGCGCGGGCTGAATCGCGGTTCAGGCATGGAGGGTCGCACGGATGATGCGCGGGTTGTGGCGGAGCTTCCTTCCGTTTCTGCTGTGGTGGCCCGACGTCGATCGCGGCACTCTGAAGGCCGATGCGCTCGCCGCGCTCACCGGCGCGGTGGTGGTGCTGCCCCAGGGGGTGGCCTTCGCCACCATCGCGGGGATGCCGCCGGAGTACGGGCTGTACGCGGCGATGGTCCCGGCGATCGTGGCGGCGCTGTTCGGCTCCTCGCGGCAGCTCGTCTCCGGCCCCACCACCGCCGCGTCCATCGTGCTGTTCTCGAGCCTGAGCGCGCTCGCGGCGCCGGGCAGCGCGGCCTACGTGCAGTACGCGCTCACCCTCACCTTCATGGTGGGCGTCATTCAGCTCGCGATGGGGCTCGCGCGGCTCGGCACCCTCGTCAACTTCGTCTCGCACTCGGTCATCGTCGGGTTCACCTCCGGGGCCGCGGTGCTGATCGCGGCAAGCCAGATCAAGAACTTCCTCGGCCTCGAGATGCCGGGGGGGCTGCGCTTCTACGAGATACTGACCCACCTCTGGCAGCGCCTCGGGGACATCGATCCCGATTCGGTCGTGGTGGGGCTCGCCACCCTCGCGGTGGGGATCGGGTTCCGGCGGTACTGGCCGCGGTTCCCGTACATGATCGCGGCCCTGCTGGCCGGGAGCCTGCTCGGCGCGCTCATCGAGTTCTTCACCTACGCGGGGTTCCTGCACCCCGTCTCGGGCGAGTCCGGGCTGCGGCTCGTCGGTGCGGTCCCGGCGACGCTCCCTCCGCTCTCGGCCCCGGACTTCAGCCTCCACGCGTTCACGCAGCTCGGCCCCGCGGCGCTCGCGGTGACCCTGTTCGCCCTGACCGAGGCGGTGTCCATCTCGCACTCCCTCGCGGCGCGCACCGGCGAGCTGGTGGACGGCAACCAGGAGTTCGTGGGGCAGGGGCTGTCGAACATCGTCGGGAGCTTCTTCTCGGCCTACGTCGCGACCGGGTCGTTCAATCGCAGCGCCGTGAACGCCGAGGCCGGCGCCCGCACCCCGGTCGCCGCGATTCTGGCCGGCGTGCTCCTCGTCGGGCTCGTGCTCGCGGTCGCGCCCCTGCTGGCGTTCCTGCCGATGCCGGCGATGGCCGCGATCCTGTTCCTCGTCGCGTGGGGCATCGTGGACGTGCGCCACATCCGGACCATCGTGAGGGCGAGCGCCCCCGACGCGGGGGTGCTCTGGACCACGCTCGTGTCCACGCTGCTGTTTACCCTCGACTTCGCGATCGTCCTCGGCGTGTTCCTGTCGCTGATCATCTACCTCCGCCAGGCGTCGCGGCCGTCGGTGGCGGTGCGGGTCCCCGACCCGCGCGAGCCCCGGAGGCGCTTCAGCACCGCGGGGACCCTTCCGCAGTGCCCGCAGCTCGCGATCGTGCGCATCGACGGCGCGCTGTTCTTCGGCGCGGTGAGCTACGTCGCGGAGCGCCTGCGGCTCGTCGCCAGGCACAGCCCGCTGCAGAAGCACCTGCTGCTGCTCGTGCGCAGCGTGAGCTACCTCGACGTGGCCGGGGCCGAGATGCTCGCGCGCGAGGCGCGCATGCGCCGCACGGCGGGCGGGCGGGTCTACTTCCATCAGGTCAAGGAAGGTCCGATGGAGATCCTCCGCCGCGGCGGCTACCTCGACGAGATCGGCGAGGAGAACCTCTTCCTCTCCAAGGCGGAGGCGATAGGGGCGGTGTTCGAACGCCTCGACCGCGGCATCTGCCTGCGCTGCGATGCGCGAATCTTCAACGAGTGCCGCGCGCTGCCGAAGCTCGAGGAGGGCGGGAAGGGGCCGGCGGGGGGCGGGTGAGATCCGGGAAGCGTCGTCCGGGCGTATCTGATGACCACCGCCTTCACCACCGTCCACGCAGCCCAGTCGCGAGATCCGGGGCTCGTTGTCCGGCTGCCGATGCCGTGTCGCGGGAGTCGAGGTTCCGGCTTCGTCTTCGATGCCGGGGTACCGCGTGAATCACGTCCTCTCGCGCCATCCGTACACTCGGCCTGTTTCGGGCGGCGGCGCCGAGGCTGGAGTGCGGCGTGGGCCGCGTCCCGTGCCTGAATGACCGGCCGATGGATGCGGAGGGATTTCGAGTGGCGCTCAACCGTGCACATGCGAGGCGGATCGGCTTCGTCCTCGTCGTGCTCGCCGGAGTCTGGTTCGAGACTTCGCCCTGGGGGGCGCGGACGGCGGCCGCGGTGCTGGAGGTTCAGCTCCTCGTCCTCGGGCACTGGCGTGCGCCCGTGCCCGGCGATGCCGCCGCGGCGGGTGCGATCATGACGGGTGCCGGTGCGACGGATGTTGCCGCGATGGGTGCTGCCGCGGCGGGTGCCGATGCGACGGATGCCGATGCGACGGATGCCGCCGCGATGGGTGCTGCTGCGACGGGTGCTGCCGCGACGGGTGCCGGTGCGACAGGTGCCGCCGCGATGGGTGCTGTAACGATGGGTGCCGGTGCCGCGCCGGAGCGCTCGGAGCTTCGTCCGTCGACGGGGTCCGGGGCGGCATCTCGGGTCCGGGGCGCCGGGACCGCGCCGGAAGGCCCGGAGCTTCGCCCGCTCTCGCCGATCGTGGCGATGAGTCTGGTGGTGGTCGGTGCGCTGGTGTGGTGCGAGTCCCGCTTGCTCGGCTGGGCGATCGCGTCGTCCCTGGCCGCGTTGGTCGCGCTGCTCGCGGTCTCGACCATGATGGTGCCCCGCGGGGTGCTGGTTCCCACCGCCGGCCCCGGGCTGGCGATTGTCGCCGGAATGCTCGGGCGGCGTGCGCTCGAAGCCGTCATCGCGTTCCGCGACCGGCGCGCCCATCGCGGTCATTCGCATCCTTCGGGGCCGGCTCGACGCAGTGGATAGTGGATGCGGTCTTCGGCGGCCGTTGCGCCGGCGCTGCGCAAGAGCAGGCGGGGCGGGGATGACATTGGGCTCCGTGCCGGCTCTCGCCGCGGACGACGGACCGACATTCCGCTTCAGTCACCGTGATCACAGCCGATCCGGCGATAAACGGATGCCGTACTGGGCCCATCGTGGGACGAAGTGCACGGCGATTCGGGGTGATTCAGTCCCCCAATCCCAAGCCTCCCTCACCCCAAACCCCTCTCCCGGCGGGAGAGGGGCTTCCTCCTTCTTCCGGCCGGGCTCGTGGCCGGTATTGACGACTTTCAGCGCTCCCCGGCTCAGTAAAGACTGAGGAGCGATGCCGGTTGGTAGTGGGTCAGTTTGAACTTCTTCCTCGACCGACATGGCGGTCCTGGAGTCAAACTGACCCACTACCTGCCGGTCAGCAATTCCCGCCAACGCCCGAAGAGACCGTACCGCGGGGGGATTCCGCCGCGATTTCGACCACCAGGGCGCCCAATCGAGGGGATTTCGAGGACATGTTCCCGCCTGGCGGGAATTGCTGCCTGCCGGTTGCTGTATTTGCAACTGACGGGTACGCCGTGCTCTCATGCTCTGGTCCTGGACGCGATCGACCCGGACTTCGACAGTGCTTCATTGAAACTGGAGATGTGAGGACGCCGTGAATTCCGGAGATGCGAGAGGACCCGCACGGGCGCATCTTCTGCTCACCGTGCTCGGGAAAAATTCCAGATGTACCCGCTACAAGCTCGAGAACCGAGAGACCGAAGCTTCACTTTCACCGATCGCCTTGATGGAGCTGCTACCGGAGGCAGCCCGCCCCGAGAGGGTTCTGGCGCTCTGCACCCCCGAAGCGGAGCAGGGCAGCCTGCCGTTGCTCGAGAAGGCCCTGGGCGCCCGGTACCCGGTCTGTCCGGTTCGCATGCCGGGAGGCGATGCGCAACAGGACATCGACGAGTTTCTGGGGAAAGTGGTCGGGGAGATCGAGCAGGGCGTCGAGCTCACCGTCGACGTGACGCACGGGTTTCGGCATTTTTCATTCCTCACGTATGTCGCCGTTCTCTATCTGATGGCTCTTCGCGAAGTTACGGTCCGCGGCGCGTATTACGGAATGCTGAATCCGGACCCGAACGGCCCGAGCCCCTTCCTCGACCTGCGGCCGCTCCTGGACCTGCCGCGCTGGGTGTACGCGCTGGAGGTCCTGCGGGATACGGGAAGCACCTTGCCGATGGCGAGGAATCTCCGGCATGGGCGGGATGATCAAACGGCCGGGAATATCGCCCGCGATCTGGAGCGCCTGTCCGAGTCGTATCTCTCCGGCTTGCCCCTGGAGCTGGGATGGCAGGCCCGAAACGTCCTCGATCGGTGGCTTCCGCAACGGCATCCACCGGCGGGAGCCGAGTCCGGACGTCAGACCCGAAACGTCCCCGATCGGTCGCGCGGACCGTTACGCAAGGTTCTTGGCAAGGGACATCGTCTGCCGCTCGCGGGAACGCTGGTCGAGCGACTCGCGGGCATCCTGGAATCGTATGCCATCGACGAGCCGGTACGCGGCGATGGATGGAAACGACGAGTTCGGCTGGACCCGAAAGAGCTGGGTCGCCAAGCCAAAATCGTCGACGATCTGCTTGAACGCAAGGACTACGCAACCGCCTTTCGCCTGATGCGCGAGTGGCTCGTCTCGTGGGCCGTCCTCCGCCAACAAGCTCCCGCTGACCAGTGGCTGGACCGCAAGGTGCGGCAGCGGGCGGAAAGCACCCTTCATGCGATCAGGGCGATAGGTGATGACCGGGACCTGTGCGGCGTTCTGAACGAAGGGCAACGCAAGCTGGGGTCGTTCTGGGCGGACCTGACCGAGGTCCGCAATGCATACGCGCATCACGGCATGCGCGGTACCGATCTTGTCGGGAGCTCGGGTGCCGCAACGTCCCGCGACCGTGTGGAGAAACGGTGGAAATGCACCTTTCGCTCGGCTCCGGCCATCTCCCTGTCAATCGGCGAGTCGTCCGGTCGTCGCGTGCTGGTCAGTCCCATCGGCCGGCGCCCCGGCGTGCTGTTCAGCGCGGTGCAGGCGGTGCGCGTGCCGCATGGAGAGCCCGCGCCAGCCCGAATCGATCTGGGTGATCCAGTGCGCACGCGGTGCGCGCGCCGCATGGAGATCCGGCGCTGTGCCTCGTCATCGCCTCGCACGAAACCGAAGGGATGATCGCGGAGGCGCTCGGATACGCCGGGTTCTCGGGCAAGTACGAGCCGTTGGTCCTGGAAGACGCATTCGCCGGCGGAGCCGCCGAGATCGAGCGGATTGCGAAGATGGCGCGCGCGCACCTCGTCGGCGCCGCCGAGGTGTTCGTGAACGTCACGGGCGGGACGACGCTCATGGGGCTCGGCGCCGAAAAGCTGGCCGCCGAGGCTCGTTCCCTTGCGTGCCCGGTTCGCCGCTTCGGCCTGATCGACCGTCGGTCGACGCATCAGCAGGACACCGACCCATACCGGACAGGTGAGCCGTTCTGGCTCGACCCTCTCGAGGACCACGATGGCGACCGAGATTGAGGCCACCTACCGCGCCGTCACTCCGATGTTCTGCGGTGGCGCCGACCCCGAGGGACGCGCCGAGCTCCGCCTCGCGAGCTTCAGGGGTGTGCTGCGCTTCTGGTGGCGGGCGCTGGCATGGTCGAGGTGCGGCGGAGACCTTCGGAGCATCCGGGAGCAGGAGGACAGGCTGTTCGGGAGCGCGGGGGGCGGGCAGTCCCGAGTGTCCATGCGTCTGGTGCTGGAATCCGAGCTTCGGAATGTGACGAGGGGCGAGAAACTCACCGTAAGTCGGAAAGACAGGACGCTGGCAGGAGAGGGTGCGCGTTATCTCGGCTATGGAGTGATGGAAGCGTTCCCAAGCAGGAAAAAGGGTACCAGGGCCGGCGAGCTCACCCGCGCCTGCCTTCGTGCGCCGTTCGAGTTCACCGTCCGGATGCGAGTTCGAAGGGGCGACTGGAACGAGACGGATTACCGTCATCAATTGGCGTTCCTGGAAGATGCCCTCGTGTGTCTTGGAACCCACGGGGGCATGGGCGCCAGGAGCCGAAAAGGGTACGGCTCGATCGTCATCCGAACGCTGCGCGTGGACGGGGCGCTGCGATGGAATCCTCCGCAGACTCCATCGGAGCTGCGCGATTCCCTCGCCGGCCTCCGGCGCAGTCACGGTGCGGCCGGTCCGAGTCTGCCGGAGTACACGGCGCTATCCGGGCAGGCGCGGCATGTTCTGGTCCCGAGCGACAAGAAGGACCCGATGGAGCTGCTGGATCTCGTCGGGCGCGAGCTCGTGCGGTATCGGAGCTGGGGGCGCTGGGGAAAGGTCCTCCACAAATACGACTCGGAGAGGAACTTCCGGGCCGACCACGACCTGATGAAGATGAAGCGTGACGAACGAGAACGACACCCTCGGCGCATCGCGTTCGGGCTTCCCCACAACTATGGGAAACCGCCGGATGCGCAGGTCGGTCCGCACGATCGGGCGCTCGACCGGCGCGCGAGCCCGCTGTTCATCCACATCCACGAATGCGGCGACACCCCGGTCGCGGTGCTGTCGTTTCTGCCCGCCCGCTTTCTGCCGAAGGACCGGTCGGATATCTCGGTCGGTGGGCGCAAGGTCCCTCAGACACCGGAGCCGAAACTCTATCAACCGATCCACGATTTTCTGGACCGGCTCCTCGATGCGAGCGGACGCAGGGAGCCGTTCGGCGAGGTCGTGGAGGTCGCGCAGTGACCACTCGCCTCGACATTTCCATCGGCCCGGTCCAGGGCTTCGTCTCCCAGTCGCGCCGCACGCGCGATCTCTGGGGCAGCTCCTACCTCCTGGCGTTCCTGGCCGCGCATGCCATGCGCGGCGCCGTCGAAGCGGGCGGACGGCCGGTTGTACCGGGTGAAGCGGCGATGGAACAGGACCCGCTCTACCGGTGGGTCTGCGGCCACCACGAGGACGAGCCGCCCCGGATCGGTTCGCTTCCGAACCACTTCGCCGTCGAAGTGGAGGGGGAGAACGGGTCCGGGGTCGCCCGGGCCGGAATCCGCTCGCTACGGGCCGCGTGGGAGCGGGTGTGCGGCGCCGTATGGAGCAGGTTCGTCGAGCCCGCATGTCCCGCAGGCAACGGCACCAGGGAGATCTGGAGCCGGCGGGTCGAGTCGTTCTGGGAAGTCGTGTGGACCGCGGGCGATGCCGGTGCCGATGCCGCCGGCGGGCTGCTCGCGCGCCGCAAGCGCTGGCGCAGCCACCACCCGCCCGAAGAGCCCGGCGACAAGTGCACGGTGATGCACACCCTGCAGGAGCTCTCGGGGTTCGTGCGGGCGCGGGACAGGGGCCGCCAGGATGCGTTCTGGGATCAGGTTCGGGGGTTCGGGGTTCGGGACGGGGGCGGCCTCGGCCCGCTGGACCTGCGCGACAACGAACGCCTCTGCGCGGTCGCGTTCGTGAAGCGGATGTTTCCCAGGGTCGCCCGCGAGGCCCTCGATTGGGAGGTGGATGCCTCGCACTGGCCATCGACGGTGTACATCGGTGCAAGGCCGTGGATGCGCCGCGTCATGTCCGCCGTGCCGCAGCGGGCGGCGAAGTACGCCGATGCCGTCATGCAAGGTGCGGGCAAGGAAGCCTTCCCGATGCGGCGGCCACCTTTCGGCTCCGACGTATCGGCCGCCGGCGACTTTCCGAAGCTCGACGCGAATTTTCTGCATCGCGAATTCGTGATGGACCAGCGGCGGTGTCCTCTCGTCAGCGAAACGTCCGAGGCGTCTCCCGGTGTGCGCAAGGAGCTGTCCAAGGATCTGCACAAGGGGCTGCGCAAGGATCTGGTGGAGCGGCTCCGGCGCCTTTGCGAGGCCAGGGACGAGCGGGGTCGCCGCCTGGGCCCGCCGCCGGCGTTCCATGCGCTGCTCCTCGCCGACGGAGACCGGCTGGGAGCGCTGGCAAGCCGTCTCGGAGGCAAGTCCGTCAGCAAGGCGTTGACGGCGTTTACAAGGAGCGCCCCCGGGATCGTCCGCACGCACGATGGGGTGACGGTCTACGCCGGCGGTGACGATGTGCTCGCCATGCTTCCGGTCCGGAAGGCGCTGGCCTGTGCCGAGGCTCTGTCGGGCGCCTACCGGGACGCCTTTGCGGATGCCGGCCCGGAGGATGTCGGGCTGAATCGCGCCGAGGCTCTGTCGGACGCCTGCCGGGGCGCCTTTGATGACGCCTTTGCGGGTACTGATGGCGCCGACGCCGACGCAGCCGCGACCCTGTCCGCGGCGGTGGTCTTCGCCCACGTTCGATTGCCGCTCAGCCAAGCGCTCGACGAGGCACATCGCCTCCTCGACGACGTTGCCAAGGACGGCAACGGCCGGGATTCGCTGGCGGCGGCCGTGCTGAAGCCCGGCGGCCTGTACTGCGAGTGGGCGACCACCTGGCATCGTCGCGGCCCGGATGGCGAGGCCGGCGCCGTCGGCCTTGTCAAAAGCCTGGCAGGGCAGCTCGAAGCCGGCCGGGATTCGGTCACGCCGGGACTGTCGTCGGCGCTGATCTACCGGATACGGGACCTGCTTGCCCGGCTCTGCGGCTGGGAGCGGTGGCGGCCCGGGAGCTGGGGCGATGTTCCGGGAGACCTCGACCTTCGCGCGTTCCTGCGCGCGGAGATTGCCCACAGCCTGGAAACCCGCATGGATGACGGCGCGGCGGTGAGCGCCGAATCTCTGACGACCGGCGTCTGGAATCTCCTCGCGCCCGCCCGCAACCCGCAAGGCGGCGGTCCGGCGCCTCGGAAGCCGGCGGCGGTAGCCCATCGCCGTCCCCGCGAGCCGAAGCCCCCCGGCTCGACGGAGGCGCCTCCGTTGCGGCGGCCGGCGACGGCAGCCCATCGCTGGCCTCGCGAGCCGACGGTCCCCGCCGCGACGGAGGCGCCTCCGCCGCGGCGGTCGGCGGCGCAAGCGCCCTCGTCCCGCAGGCCGGCGTCGATGGGTTGCTGCTCGCCCGGTTTCTGGCCGACCCCGAGGAGAGGGAGTCCGAACGGTGATCGGCGTTCGACTGCAACCGGTGGACACATGGTTCTTCCGCGGCGGAACCCCGTTCACCATGGACGGCACGCCGCAGGAGAATGTCGAGAGCCTGTTTCCTCCCCATCCGCCCACGGTGGCCGGAGCGCTTCGGGCGGCACTGGCCTCGGGCAAGGGCTGGAACGGCCGCGGGAGGTGGCCGGACGATATCTGCGAGGTGCTCGGCGATGGTCCCGATGACCTCGGCGACCTGTCCCTGGACGGCCCGTTTCTGCTTCGAGACGGCCCGCTTCGAGACCCTTCGAGACTTCGAGACCGAGGAGACGGTTCGCTTCGAGACAGCCGTCCGCTGTTCCGCGTGCCCCGACATCTCCTCGGTTTCTCCGACGGGGGGCACTGGAAGCCGGGCGCTTTCCTTCGCCCCGGAGCTCCGGTGGCCTGCGACCTCGGCGATGCGGTCCGGCTTCCGGAGGTGGTCGGTACTCCGCCCGCTGCCGGCTTGAAGCTGTCCGATGCGGACTTGAAGCCCGGCGACGGCTTCCGGCTGACGGCGAAAGGGCTTGGCGCGGCCCTCGCCGGCCGGCTTCCGGGTCGGCAGGAGCTGGTGCCGGACAAGTGCCTCTGGTCGGTCGAGTCGCGCATCGGGCTGGAACGCGACGGCGGGACCCGTACCGCCAGGGAAGGAATGCTCTACAGCACCCGGCATGTCCGCCCGGCCCGCGGCGTCTCGCTCGGGGTCAGGATTGCCGGATTGCCAGCCGGATGGACGCAACCTTCCGGACCATTCGGCAAGGGCAAGCTGCTGACGCTGGGCGGAGAAGGCCGGCTTGCCGAGTGCCGGGAGTGGGAAGCCTGTCGGGAATGGGAGGCCGAGCTGGCGCCCGAGGAGTCCTTGGACGAGGTCGCGACCACCGGGCGGGTGGCGCTCGTCGCGCTGACGCCCCTGGATCTCCCCCGGGACACCTGGGTCGGCAACCAGCCGCTGGACATCGCGGTGGCGCCGTCGGCGGTGCTGGCGGGAAAGGCGCGGGACATCTGCGTTGGCAACCAGCCGCTGGAAATCCGTGGAAGCGCCCGCGTCGTCTCCGCCTGTCTCGACCGCTCGCAACCGGTCGGCGGCTGGAGCTCGCTGGAGCGGCGCCCGTTGCCGCTTCGCCCGGTACTGCCGCCCGGGAGCACGCTTTTCTGCGAGCTCGGCGAGCCGGAACGCTTCCGCGAGGTCGTGTCGGCGGGGGGCGGACTGGCCCGCGTCGGGCTGCGTCGGGAGTGGGGCTTCGGCCTCGTCGCGCCCGGGGTCTGGCCCGCTTCGGCGGAGGACGGTCGATGAGCACGCGGGGTCGAGGGCAAAGGACAGGCCGTTCAACTCGCGCTCGGATGCTCAACGGAGGACGGTCGATGAACGAACGGGGTCGAGCACGAAGTCGCAGTCGAAAGCGCGGAGTCCGGCCCGCGGCAAAGGAGGACGGTCGATGAACACAGCCATGCTCGGCCTGCTGGCCGAGACCCCGATCCACCCCGGGACCGGGCGCGGCATGGGGGTCGTGGACCTGCCGGTGGCGCGCGAGGCGGCAACGGATTACCCCGTGCTCGTCGGATCGAGCCTGAAGGGTGCGCTCAAGGACAGGATGGCGCCCGCGACGGAGGAAGGGAAGGAAGAGAGAGACGCCCTGTTCGGAGTGCGGGACAAGGCCGGCGACCTGCTGGTGGCCGATGCCCGGTTGCTTCTGCTTCCCGTGCGCAGCCTCACCGGTTCGTACCGTTGGGCAACCTGCCCGCACCTTGTCGAGCGCTATCGTCGAGACCTTGCAAGGGCCGGCCTGCAGCCTCTCCCGCAAGTCCCGGACGTGAAATCCGGCTCGGTGCTGACCGCCGACGCCACCGACGGCGACGACCTGTTTCTGGAAGAGCGTCGGTTCACCATCAGCGGCGGACCGCCGGAGGACCTGGTGAAAGCCGTGCAGCCTCTCCTTCTCCACGAAGAGACACGTGACCGTCTACCCCGCCAGCTCGCCGTCCTCCACGACGACGATTTCGCCTGGTTCGCCCGGTATGGGCTCGCCATCCAGGCGCGCAACGTCCTGGAGGCCGAGACGAAGAAGAGCAGGAACCTGTGGTACGAAGAGACACTGCCGCCGGACACGGTCATGTACGCCCTGGTGGCGGGCCGCGGCGACCGATCGCTCGACTCGTTCGATACGCTCTTTCCCGAAGAAGATCGATACCTGCAGGCAGGCGGCAACGAGACGGTGGGGCAGGGCTGGTTCGCCGTGACCGTCCGCCGACCCGGACCGGAGGCGGTGCAGTGAGGACGATCGAGCAGGAGCGAGCCGCGAACGCGCTGGATCGTGTCAACGAGCTGAGCAGCCGGCCTGACGGCTTCAGGACACGGTACCGCGCCTACGTGGACCGCCTGGGACCGGCCATCGTCATGAACGGCCTCGGACAGGCGCTGGCGACCGAGCTGGCCGCCGCCGGCGAGAAGCCGGGGAAGGACGATGAGAAGGCGGCGCACCACGAGCTCTACCTGAGCCTGCAACGGTGGCTCTGTCGCGACGAGGGAGGCGTGTACCCGTCGGGCGGAGACCTCCTGCGGGCCATTACGAAGAATGACGAGGCGCACTATCTTCGCGCCCGGGTCGAGGCTCTGGCCTGGATCGAGTGGCACAAGAAGTGCTGCCGGGCTTCCTTCCCCGAGGGCGAGGGAGAGGACGGGTGACCCGGCCGCTTCATAAAGACGCTGCGCGCGACCCTGAAGAACGACCGCGCGACGGACATGCCGGCCTGTGGTTCGACAAGTTCTGCAACACGTGGAACGTCCAGTGGAACGACCGGGGCTCCTCATGGACCATGGAGAGCGGGAAGGCCCACGACGAAGGCCGCTCGAAGCGCGGGGAGGACGACCGCAAGAGGAGTCCGAAGCTCGAGTGGATCCGTACCGTCACCGGATGCAAGGTTGGCGCGAAGGACCGGACCGGTGAATTTGCGTCGCGGGTCGCGAGGCTGGTCGACCGGCGCGGGGGCCGGTTCTCCGTGTTCACCTCCGAGTCCCGCTTCGTGACCGGGCTCGGCCGCAGCCATCCCGTCGAGAACGGCTTTGCGTGGCATCCAACCCTGGGGACGCCCTACCTGCCCGGCAGCTCGGTCAAGGGGACCGTGCGAGCCTGGGCGAAGCGGGACGCCGACCCGCCGGTCCCTTGCGAGACGGTCAGGCGACTGCTCGGGGATGCCGGGCTCGCGGGCCGCATCTGCTTCCTGGATGCCGTCCCGATTGCACCGGTACAGCTCGAATCGGACGTGCTGACGCCCCACCATGCCGGCTGGACCGAGAAGGACCCTCCCGGCGACTGGCGCTCTCCCGTGCCTGTACCGTTCCTGGTCACCGCCTCCGGAGCTTCGCTTCTCTTCGGCATCGTTCCGTGCGGCGACGTCACCGACGACGACCTGGAAACCGTGATGTCCTGGCTGTGCTCGGCCCTTGCCTGGTCCGGAAGCGGCGCGAAGACCGCGGTCGGGTATGGACGCTTTCGAAGGGACGACACCGGGACGGACGACCTGGCGCGGGGGCTGCGAGAGCGGGAACACAAGCGTGAGGCACGCATTCGGGCGGAACGGGAGGCGGCGGAACGCGAGGCGAGGCGGGCGGCGATGGACCCGATCGAGCGCGAGATCGAGGAGATTCTCGAAGAGCGTCCGAACCGGAACGAGCCGGATTTCGTCACCATCATCCGAATCGTCCAGCAAGGCGAGCGATGGAGCGGCCCGGAGCGAACCGGGGTCGCGAGATGGCTTGAACGCCGGATGAAGGCTGCGAAGGAGTGGAAGGAGGAGAGCCTCGCGAAGAATCCCTCCAGGGACAAGCGTCATCAGCGGACGTTGCTCGTCAAGGGCTGGCTGGACACGGGGCAGGCATGAATGCCTGATGCCTGCTCCCGCCTCTTTCCTGGCCAGTCGCCCTGCCTGGCCATGGCATCCTGAAATTTCTGGAACGGGAACGTCGAATCACCCCGGACTTCGCGAAATCCCGTAATGCCCGCGTTCCCAAGATCGAAATTGGCGTCTATCCCATCTTCTTGAGGAAACGCCTCCCGAAAGTCTCGTGCTGCGAGTCCTCGCACAATAGAACGACTCGCACATTCCTGCTCACCCGTTCCATCCTCTGGCAATCAGCTCGGAGAGCTTCAGGCCACCTTCAATCTCTCTGTTCTCCAGACTGTGAGTGGTGACGACACCGGATCTCTCTCTCTGGAGCAGAAGACCGTTGTCGCCGCCCAAGTAGTCGATCAGCTCCGGGTGGTGAGAGCAGATCACGGCCTGGGGCACCTTCTCACCGCATGCGTCCGCGAGCTCCAGGAGCCAGGGCTGGATTTCGGGAAGCGCCACGTAGTTGTCGGGCTCGTCGAGGAACAGCGTGTAGCCCTGGCCCTCTGCCAGATGAATCAGGCCGTACAGCACGATGATCGCTCGTTGGCCGTCGGAAATTTCATCGAAGCGCAGCTCGTACCGTTTACTGTCCTCGTCGAACACGACCATGAGCGCGCGTGTGTCCTGCCCAACCTTCTCGAGTCGGATCGCGTTCAGGTCGCCGAGAACCTCCCGCAGCTTGTTCGTGAACCCCGGGACCAGATCCGGACGCTCCTGGAGCATGTGCCGATACCAGTCGGCGAAATTGTGACCGTCCCGATGTAGCAGCGGTCCCTCGGTCGTCGATTCGGTGCGAAAGCCCGCCGGGTGGAGGCCGCAAACCATCACGCTTCTCATGAAGTCCATGAAGCGGGTGAGGCGCGTGTTGTCCGGCCGGGGTGCGACGCGGGCAAGCGCGGACTCCGACCAGTCCGAGCCGTATCTGGGGCCCTCGGAGTGATTGTCTCGAAAGAGCCGTACTTCGCCCTGGCTGAATTCGAACAGCAACCCCCCGTTTCCGGTCAATCTCTCGAGATGGATTCGGGCGCGCCGGGTCGATCGTTCGTGCTCCACTTCAAGCCTGTAGACAAACTGGCCGTCGTCCAGGACGACCCGAATCTCGAAGACCTGGAGGTTGCGGTGCTGCCAGCGGGTCAGCGTGCGGGTCGGGAACACATCGGTGTCGGTGATCCGCGCTCCTTCGCCAAGAAGCCGGCGCAACGCGAACACGATATCGAGCACCGAAGTCTTCCCGGCGCCGTTCGGCCCGAGCAGCAGGGACAGCTCTCGAAGCGGCAGATCGAAGTTGACCAGGCACTTGTAGTTGTCGACATACAGCCTGTGCAGCATCACGTTCTCCCTGGCCGTATGGACGCATCACCAACCATGTGGTTGGCGGAAGAGGGTGGGAGTCGAACCCACCAGACACGTGGTACGCGTCTCACCGGATTTGAAGTCCGGGCGCCCCACCGGGGTGCGATCCTCTTCCTCGGTCGTCTGCCGTCCGCGCCGTCCTCCGGACCGAAGCGCTCGCGCCCGCAACGGCTGCCACCGACCGTACCGTCCTCCCTCAGCCGTCCGCGCCGTCTTCCGGACCGAAGACTTCGGCGGCGGGCCGGCGCACGCGGCGGCGGTCGCCGAGGCGTTCGGTGAAGCCGCTGCGGTCGAAGTACTCCAGCAGCTCGATGGCGAAGTTGCGTCCGATGCCCGCGTGGTTCTTGTACTCGGCGGCGGTGAAGCGTCCTTCCGGCAGCCCGTCCGCAAGGGACTCCGCGTGCGCCGCCAGCGCGCTCACGGCGGTGAGCGGCACGAACCGGGTACGGGTGACCGGCACCGCCAGCCCCGCGTTGGTCGCGCGCCTGAGCAGTGCGCCGAGCGCCGCCTCGTCGATCTTCAGTTGCTCGGCGGCCTGGCGCAAGCTCGGCGGACTGCCCCTGGAGGGGTCGAGCGCGCGCGCGACCCGCGGCCAGACCCGCTCGTCGTTCGTGGCGAGGATGACCCGGTGCTCCGGGAGCCGGACGGTCACCCCGCGCCGGGCGACGGCGCCGCGTTGCAGCAGCGCGGCGAGGGCGTGCTCGACGACGCTCCGGCTCACGCGGCGCGCGATGCCGAGGCGGATGTCGTGCGCGTTCGCACCGTGCAGCCGCGGGCGCTCACGGTGGAAGGTCTCGAGGAACGCGAGGATTTCGGCCTGGAGACCCGCCCAGTGGGCGGTCGAGAAGCACCGGTCGCCGTTGGCGTCGGGGACCCGGACCGTACCGGCGGCGTCGAGGATACGCTCCATCTCGGGGTCGGTGACGCCGAACGCGCGCCGCACCCAGCCGGTGTCCACCCCGGTCTCGATGGCCTCGATGGCGTGCGCCGTCGCCTGCGCCGGGCTATTCGTCTCGATCGGGCGCGTCCTCGCCTGCTCCAGTCCACTTGTCTCGATCGGGTGTGCCGCCGCCTGCGCCGGACTACCCGTCTCGATCGGGCGCGCCGTCGCCTGCGCCGGACTACCTGTCTCGATGGCGTGCGCCGTCGCCTGCGCCGGACTACCCGTCTCGATCGGGTGTGGTGCCGTCGCCTGCGCCGGGCCGCCCGTCTCGATCGCGTCGAGCCAGGCGAGGCGAGCCGGGCGGGCGCGCCCGCGCTTCGGCGAGAACGGGTCGATGACGGCGCCGCCGCCCATGGTGCGGGTCGCGGACTGGTCGCGGATGACCAGCCGGTCGCCCGCGAGCGCGTGCATCGGCCGGTCGAGCACGATCTGGACCCGCCCGCTCTCTCCGGGCGCGATGCTGCCGGCCCCGAGCACCGCGACCCGCGCCGTCGAGTGCGATGCCGCGAGGTGCGCGTGCACCGGCGTCCAGTGCCGCAGCGCCCGCGGCTCGCCCGGGAGTACGTGCAGGCGCACGTCGATGCGGTCGGTCGGCGCGTGCAGGGCGCGGTCGACGATCCAGTCCCCGCGCGCGACCGCCCCGGCCGCGATGTCGCGGCCCGCGAGGTTGAGCGCGCAACGCTGGCCGGCGCGCGCGTGCCCGGCCGGGCGGTCCTGGGCATGGATGCCGCGGATGCGGGCCTCGAATCCGCCGGGGGTCACGACCAGACGCTCGCCGGTGGCCGCGACCCCCGCGTGCACGGTCCCGGTGACCACGAGCCCCGAGCCCCTGAGCATGAACGCGCGGTCCACGCAGAGGCGGAACCGGCCGCTGGCGGCCCGCGCCGCGAGACCGAGAGCGCGCTCGCGCAACGCCCCGGCGAGGGCGTCCACCCCGGCGCCGGACAGGGCCGAGACCCGGTGGACCTCGGCCCCCCGCAGGCCGGTGGCGGCGAGGAGGGCGTCGATCTCCCCGCTCACCTCGCCGGCCCGGGCCGCGTCGACCCTGTCGACCTTGCTGACCACCGCGATGCACTCGCTCACCCCCAGCAGGTCGAGGATCGCGGTGTGCTCGCGGGTCTGGGGCATCACGCCGTCGTCCGCGGCGACCACCACCAGCGCCAGATCGATGGCCCCCACCCCGGCCAGCATGTTGCGCACGAACCGTTCGTGTCCGGGGACGTCGACGAAGCCGAGCACGTGGTCCGCATCGAGCGGATGGTATGCGAACCCGAGGTCGATGGTGAGCCCGCGCTCCTTCTCCTCCGGGAGGCGGTCGGTGTCGACCCCGGTGAGCGCCCGCACCAGCGCGGTCTTGCCGTGGTCGACGTGGCCGGCGGTGGCGACGATCACGGCGTGGTCCGGCGGCCGGGCCGCGCGGGTACGCCCGTGTGGTCGTGGGAGCGGCACCCGTTGAAGGGGAGGGTGGGGGACGGCGGCATGGGCAAGAGCGCCGAGCGGCCGCC
Organism: Gammaproteobacteria bacterium; assembly: GCA_965202735.1. Classification (GTDB taxonomy): domain Bacteria; phylum Pseudomonadota; class Gammaproteobacteria; order HK1; family HK1; genus HK1. Next base: position 2,312,754 of record OZ241844.1, on the reverse strand, counting down.
GCCGATGAGCGAGTGCGCCGGCGCGGTCTTCCGGTGGTCGCCGGCCCGGGCCGTGATGACGGCGATCACGGCGCGGCCAGATGGTCGAGCTGCGCGACGAAGCCCGCCTCGTCGTCGAGGCAGCGCAGGTCGAGAGTGAGCGCGCCGCCGTGCACGCGCCCGATCACCGGGGCCGGCAGCGCGCGCAGCATCGCCGCCAGCGCCTCGAGCTTCGACGCACGGCCCCGTTTCGCACCCCGTTTCGCACCCCGTTTCGCGTCCCGTTTCGCACCCTGTTTCGCACCCTCGCCCGGCGTGCATCGCAGCCCCGCGCTCGGCAACCGGTCGACCGGCAGCGCGCCGCTTCCGACCTGGCTGCGGCACGGCACGACGTCCACCGTCCAGCCGTCGCCGAGCCGCGCCGCCAGCGCCGGCCGGACCCGCCGGGCCTGCGCCTCGATCTCTTCGCGCGGCCGGCCGAGCAGGCGCAGGGACGGAACCGTCCCGGCGAGCCGGTCGGGGTCCTCGTACAGCGCGAGCACCGACTCCAGGGCGGCGAGGGTGACCTTGTCGGGGCGCAGCGCGCGCATCAGGGGGTTGCGCTTGAGCCGCGCGACGAGGTCCGCCCTGCCGGCGACGATGCCCGCCTGGGGCCCGCCGAGCAGCTTGTCGCCGCTGAAGGTCACGAGATCGGCCCCGTGCGCGATCATGGCGCGTACCGTCGGCTCGGCCGGGAGTCCGTGCGCGGCCATGTCGATGAGCGAGCCGCTGCCGAGATCCGACGCGAGCGGCAGGCCGCGGTCGCGCGCGAGGCCGGCGAGCTCGCGCTCGCTGACCGCGGCGGTGAAGCCCTCCACCGCGTAGTTGCTGGTGTGGACCTTCATCAGCAGTGCGGTGCGCGGGCCGATGGCGGCCTCGTAGTCGCGCAGGTGGGTGCGGTTCGTGGTCCCCACCTCCACGAGCTTCGCGCCGGCCCGCTTCATGATGTCCGGCATCCTGAACGCGCCGCCGATCTCGATCAGCTCGCCGCGCGACACCGGGACCTCCCGGCGCTTCGCCAGGGTGTCGAGGACCAGCAGCACCGCGGCCGCGTTGTTGTTGACGACGATCGCGCCCTCGGCCCCGGTGAGCCGGTGCAGCCGCGGCTCGACGTGCCGGTGCCGGTCCCCTCGCCGCCCCGTCGCGAGGTCGAGCTCGAGATTGCTCGCGCCGCGGGCCACCGCGGCCATCGACGCGATGGCGGCCTCGGGCAGCGGCGCCCGTCCGAGGTTGGTGTGCAGCACCGTCCCGGTGAGGTTGAACACGGGGATCAGCGAGGGCGCGGCGATGCGGCGGACGCGGGCCGCGACGGCCGCGTCGAGCTCCGCCCGGTCGACGGCGCCGCCGGCGGCGACGGCGGCACGGGCCTGGTCGAGCGCCTCGCGCACCGCTTCCAGCACGAGCGGCCGCCCGTGGCGATGGACGAGCGAGGCGGTCCCGGGCGCCGCGAGCAGCCGGTCCACGGAGGGAAGCTCGGACAGGGAAGCGAGGTGTGCCAAGGTGCGAGGGCCGAGGGGCGCGTTGCCGCGCGGGAAGGGCGATCGTACTGAACCGGTCGCCGCGCTTGTACCGGCCGCGAGCGCACGGTCGGGCTCGGCGGGCTTGCGATGGCCGCCGTACCGGCCGCGATCGTGGGCCGCGCCATGGGTATCCGGCGCGATAGCCGCGGCTCGTCGCCAACCGGTCGCGCGCGCGGGCCGCGCCACGTCGTGGGAGACGCCCTGGCGCATGCCGGGGTACCGGTCGCGCGCGCGGGCCGTGCAGCGTAGCGCCCGCCAAACTTGATGCGGACACAGTACCCGCCGCGCCGTCCGCGGCCGGGCCGTAGTCGAACAGTTGCCCGAGCCCGCTCGCCGTCTGGCCGCGAGAGGAGCCGGCGGTCAGGAACGTCCCCCGCCCGTCGGCGCCGGGGTCGAGGCGCACCAGGTGTTCACGCCCCATCCGTCGCGGTCCGCCTCATGCGCCGCCGGCATCCGCGGGCGCCGCTCCGCCGTCATATACTCGTCCCTCGCCCATGGACATGCGGGCGGACAGCGTGCCGCGGGCTCGGCGCGCCGGCGCCGGGCCGTCGGGACAGCGACAGGAGGGAATCCCGTGGACCCATCGACCGATGCGATCGCGGGCGTCATGGTCCGGCGGCGCGAAGGGAGGGACCGATGACCCGACGCCGTCTCCCGATCGGGATCCAGAGCTTCCGTCGCCTGCGGGAGACCGGCAGCTACTATGTCGACAAGACCCCGCTCGTCCGGGCGCTGGTCGAGCAGGGCGACTACTACTTCCTGTCCCGGCCGCGCCGGTTCGGCAAGAGCCTGCTGCTCGACACGTTGCGATCGCTGTTCGCCTGCCACGAGCCCTTGTTCCGGGGGCTGGACATCCATCCGCACTGGGACTGGTCCGCGCCGCATCCGGTGGTGCGGCTGAGCTTCGGCGGGAAGTACAACGAGCCCGGGGACATCGAGCGCAACGTCCTCAACCAGTTGGCGGTGATCGAACGCCATGCCGGTCTTCCACCCGCCTCCTGCACGACTGGACCCGAGCGCCTTTTCGATCTCCTCGACCGCCTGCATACCACCACCGGCCGGCGGGTGGTGGTGCTGGTGGACGAGTACGACAAGCCGATCCTCGACGTGCTCCACGACCCGGACCTTGCGAGGGCCAACCGGGACTACCTGCGCGGCTTCTACGGCGTCGTCAAGGACAGCGCCGAGCATGTCCGCTTCGTCTTCGTCACCGGGGTCAGCATGTTCTCGAAGGTCAGCCTGTTCTCGGGGCTGAACAATCTCGAGGACATCAGCCTCGACCCGCGCTACGCCACGGTGTGCGGCTACCGGGAGGCGGACCTGGACCGGGTGTTCGGGCCGGAGCTGGCCGGGCTGGACCGCGCCGAGGTCCGGACCTGGTACAACGGCTATCACTGGCGGGGCGGGGAGCGGGTCTACAACCCTTACGACGTGCTGCTGCTGCTGCGGAGCCGGGAGTTTCGTCCCCACTGGTTCGAGACCGGGTCGCCGGAGTTCCTGTTCCGGATGCTGATGGAGAGGTCGGTGAGTCCGATGGAGCTGGAGGGCCGGCTGGCGGGGATGTCGCTGGTGTCGAAGTTCGACGTGGGGGACATCGACATCGAGGCGCTGCTGTTCCAGACCGGCTACCTGACCATCTCGGAGGAGATGAGGGAGGCCTTCGACGCGGTGTACCGACTGGACTATCCCAACCTCGAGGTCCGGGTCAGCCTGAACCGGGGGCTGCTCGGGTGGCTGGGGAAGAAGGGGGTGGAGCCGCTGGAGCGGGGGCGGGAGCTGTGTGCGCTGCTGGAGGCGCACGACTTCGCGGGCTTCCGCGAGACGCTGCGCGCGTGGCTGTCGGGGGTCCCGTACCAGTGGCATGCGAAGGGGGACTTGGCGCGCTACGAGGCGTGGTATGCGAGCCTGCTCTACATGTGCCTGCGCGCGGTCGGCGCGGACCTGCGGGTGGAGGAGGCCTCCTCCCGCGGGCGTGCGGACATGGTGGTGCGTCTCGGGGGTCAGGTCTTCGTGGTGGAGTTCAAGATGGCCGAGGGCGAGGAGGGCGGCGCGGCCGCGCTGGATGCGGCGCTGGCGCAGATGCGCGAGCGGGGCTACGCGGAGAAGTACCGTGCGGAGGGGACGCCGGTCCACCTGATCGGGGTGGCCTGCGGTCGCGAGGCGCGGAACCTCCTCGACCTCCGGGCCGAGCCCGCGTGAGCGGGGTTCGCGAACGCGCCATCGCCTTGCCACGTGATGGCCGAACCGTTCCGGACCCTGTCCGGGGGATGCGCCGCGGCGCCGGAGGCGTCATCGTTCATCGTACTGAGCCCGGTGCCGGGTCTGAACCGCCGGTTCAGAACAACGACAGTTGACCGCGCTCGGGAGCGGGCGGCACGAATCCCGAGCAGTCGAGCACCGGGAAGCCGGGAAACCCCAGGCGCTTGACCGCCAGCCGGAACCGCTTCGCGAGCAGCTCCGCCACCGGTCCGGTGCCGCGCATGCGCTGGCCGAACGTCGAGTCGTAGTCCTTGCCGCCGCGGGTGTCGCGGACCCGCTCCATCACCCGCCCGGCGCGGTCGGGACAGTGCTCGGCGAGCCATTCGCGAAACAGGTCCGCGATCTCCAGCGGCAGGCGGAGCATCGTGTAGCTCGCGCCGAGGGCGCCGGCCTCGCGCGCCTGCTCCAGGATGGCCTCGAGCTCGGCGTCGTTGAGGAACGGGATCATCGGCGCCGCCATCACTCCGGTCGGGATCCCCGCCCTGGAGAGCCGGCGCACCGTCTCCAGGCGGCGGTGGGGCGCGGACGCGCGCGGCTCCATGCGGCGCGCGAGCGCACGGTCCAGGGTGGTCACGCTCACCGCGACGCTGCAGCGGTTGGCCTTCGCCATGGCGCCGAGGATGTCGATGTCGCGCTCCACCCGCGCGGACTTGGTGACGATCGTGACCGGGTGCCCGCACTCGGCCAGCACCTCGAGGACGGCGCGGGTGATCCCGAGATCGCGCTCCACCGGCTGGTAGGGATCGGTGTTGGTCCCGAGCGCGATGGGAGCGCAGGCGTAGCCCGGCCTGCCGAGCTCCGCGCGCAGCAGCGCCGCCGCCTCCGGCTTGAACACGAGCCGGGTCTCGAAGTCGAGCCCGGGGGAGAGCCCGAGGTACGCGTGGCTCGGGCGCGCGTAGCAGTAGATGCACCCGTGCTCGCAGCCCCGGTACGGGTTGATGGAGCGGTCGAAGGGAAGGTCGGGCGAGTCGTTCCGGGCGATGATGGTACGGGTCGCGTCCGGCGTGAGGGTGGTGCGGAGCTTCGGCGGCGGCAGGTCGTACCCGTCCCAGTCTCCGTCCCAATCCCGATCTTCGGCATCCCGCCCGCGGCCGATTCCTTCCCGCCCACGCGCGCGGCGTTCGTCGCGGCCGTCGTTCCAGCCGTCGTCGAAGCGCTCCCGCGTGACCTGCTCGAACCGGCCGCTGGCGTTGCTGAGCGCGCCGCGCCCCTTGTGGACGGACGTTCCGCGGCGTGCCGTCACTCGTCGCGGCCCGGCCCGGCCCGAATGCGCAGCACCGCGAAGCGCGCGACCATCACCACCACCAGGAAGCTGCCCCAGAGCGCGGTCGCGAGGTGCTGGTTCGCGCCCAGCAGGTTCAGGCCCGAGGAGATGGCCTGCAGGATGAACAGCGCCAGGACCACCGACGCGGTGCGGCCGAATCCGCCGAAGGGGTCCACGCCTCCGAGGAAGCACGCGAGCACCGTGATGAGCAGGTAGGCCTCGCCGTGCCCCACCCGCACCGAGTTGAACCTCGTGAGCATCACCAGCCCCGCGATCGCGCACATGAGCCCCGACAGAGTGTAGATGAGGGTGAGCACCCGCCGCGTGTCGACCCCGGAGTAGCGGGTCGCCTCGATGTTCGATCCGACCAGGTGGATGGAGAAGCCGAGCGGCGCGCGGCCGAGGAGCACGTGCCACCACACCGCGCAGCCGGCGAAGAGGAGGAAGGGGATGGGGACGCCGGCGACGGTGCCGTGGCCGATGTCGCCGACGAAGGCGGGGAATCCGGAGATGTCGCCGCCGCGGGTCAGGAACTCGCCCACCCCGCGCAGGAAGATCATGAAGCTCAGCGAGACCAGGATGGGATGGGCGCCGACGCAGGCGACGATGATCCCCATCGTCCAGCCGATGAAGGCGCCGACCGCCAGCGCGCCCGCGACCGCCAGGGCGAAGGCCGCCATCCCGGCCTCCGGGCCGCCGAGCGCCTGCAGGATCCACGCCGCGGTCAGGCCGCAGATGTTGGCCGAGAACGTCACCGCGAGGTTGAGCCCCCCGGACAGGATCGGGATCAGCATCGCGAGGGTGAGGATCCCGAGCTCCGGCATCTGGAACGCCATCGACTGGAAGGTGGCGGGGGTGAGGAACCGGGGGGTCGTCGAGCCGAACAGGACCAGCACCGCCACGAGCAGGATCCCGAGTCCGACGTACTCGCCGCGGCCGGTGCGCAGCAGCGCCGCCAGGCCCGGACCACGCGGCGCGGCGCGGTGCGGTCCCGCTCGGCGCCGGGGACGCGAAGCGAGAGGTTCGGGATGGCCCGGACCGCGCGACGCGGCGTGCCGCGGGTCCGGGCTCGCCCCGCCCGGCCCCCGCTCGTTCATGCCCCGCTCCGCCGGGCCCGGCCCAGGAGCCCTTCCCACGAGACGTTCGTGGTCGTGATCGCGGCGAGGAGCACGACCCCGATCAGCATCTGGAACGCGTAGGGGGATATCCCGAGGAGGTTGAGCCCGTTCCGGGTGATCGCGATGAGCAGCACGCCGAGGATGACCCCGAGGATGGTGCCGCGCCCGCCGCCGAGACGCGCCCCGCCGAGGACCACGGCGGCGAGCACGTCGAGCTCGCGCCCGTAGAGCGCGTTCGGGACCACCTCCTGCACGTAGTGCGCCTGCATCAGCCCCGCCACCCCGGCGCAGACCCCGAGCCACCCGTAGGCGAGGAAGTGCATCGCGGCGATGTTGACCCCGATGCGGCGCGCGCCTTCGGGGTTGTCGCCGAGCGCGAAGAGCTGCCTCCCGACGTTGAGGCGGCGCAGCAGCACCCATGTCGCGAGCACGGTGATCGCGGTGGCGACCACGGGAAGGGTGATCTCGGCGAAGTCCCCGCTCGCGGTCTCGTACTCGAAGAGGATCACCCGGTCGAGCCACCAGTCCGGCAGGTCGTAGATCGACACCCCCCGCGTGAAGAACATGAGGAAGCCGAAGAACACGTTGAAGGTGGCGATGGTCACCACGATCGAGATGATCCGGAAGTAGTGGATGAGCGCGGCGTTGCACGCTCCGAGCGCGAACCCGAAGGCCATCGCCAGCACGATGCCCGACAGCCAGCTCCCCCCGCCGAGCGACATGACCGCGAGCGCGGTGAGGTACTGCACCACCGATGCGCCCACCGCGAACGAGATGTCGATCCCGCCCGCGACCAGCACGACCAGCAGCCCGGCCGCGAAGATGAGGTTGATCGCGCTGATGTTGAGGAGATCGAACAGGTTGACGAGGGTCAGGAAGGTGTCGGTCGCGAGGCCGAGGGCCGCGGCGATCACCACGATGACGACGACGAGCCAGCCCTCGGTCGAGGCCGGCAGCGGGACCCCGCGAGGGCCGCGGGGACGTTCCCGATCGGGACCGGGTCCCGCGCCGGTCACGCCGCCCGAGCCCGCGCCGGTCACGCCGCCGGAACCTGCGCCGCCGGAGCTCGAGTCCGCGCCGGTCGCGCCGCCGGAGCCTGCGCCGCCGGAGTTCGAGTCCGCGCCGGTCACGCCGCCGGAGCCTGCGCCGCCGGAGCTCGAATCCGCGCCGGCCATGCCGCCGGAGCCTGCGCCGCGGGCGCCCGAGTCCGCGCCGGTCACGCCGTCGGAGCCCGCGACCGGCGCCCGTTCAGCCATACACCACCTCCTCGAGCGCTTCGAGGCCGGTCACGCCGGGGCGGTACTCGCCGGCGATCCTTCCGCCCCGCAGGTGCAGGATGCGGTCGGCGTTGTGGTAGACCTCCGGCACCTCGTCGGAGATGAGGAGGATGGCCATCCCCTGCCCGGCGAGCCGGCGCACGATCTCGAAGATCGCGGCCCGGGCGCCGATGTCGACCCCCACCGTCGGCGAGTCGAGGATCAGCACCCGCGGCGTCGTGGCGAGCCACTTCGCGAGCACCACCCGCTGCTGGTTGCCGCCCGACAGCGTCGTCACCGGGTCCTCGGGGACTCCGATCCGGATGGACAGGTCGCGTACCCACTCCCGGACCGCGCCGGCCTTGCGCTCGAGGTCGATGAGCCAGCGCAGGCGGCGCAGGCGCTCGATCACGGACACCACCACGTTGTCCGCGATCGACTGCGCCTGCACGAGGCCGAGGGTCAGCCGATCCTCCGGGACGTAGGCGATCCCGGCCGCGATCGCGTCCCGGTTGGAGCGCAGGACGAGCGGCCCCCCGTCGAGGCGGATCTCCCCGGCATCCGGGCGGGTCATGCCGAAGAGGGTGAGCGCGAGCTCGGTGCGGCCGGCCCCGAGCAGCCCGACCATGCCGAGGATCTCGCCCCGGTGGATCGTGCACGAGACGTCCTCGTACTCCCCGCGCCGGCCGAGGCCGCGCACCTCCAGCACCGCGGGCTCCCGGCCGAGGTCCCGGGCGTGCACCGTGGCGTCGACCGCCTGGCCGGTCATGAGCTCGGCGAGGCGGTGGTGGGTGATGCGGCCGGCGTCGTAGACGCCCACCCGCCGGCTGTCGCGCAGCACGGTGATGCGCTCGGCGATCTCGATGAGCTCGACGAGGCGGTGGCTGACGAAGACCACCGCGATCCCGGCCGCGGAGAGCCGGCGCACCACCGCGAGGAGCGCCCGCGTCTCGGACTGCGTGAGCGATGCGGTCGGCTCGTCCATGAACACGATCGACGCCTCCGCGACGAGGGCGCGGCAGATGGCGACGACCTGGCGGCTGGCGATGGAGAGGGTGCGCACCGGCCGATCGAGGTCGAGGTCGAAGCCGAGGCGCCCGAGCATCTCGCGCGCGACCCGGCGCATGGCGCGCTGGCGCGCGAGCCGCAGCCGCAGGCCGAGGTTGCGCTCGAAGGCGATGTTCTCGGCGACGCTCAGGTGGGGAAAGAGGGCGAGGTCCTGCCAGATGACCTGCACTCCGAGCCGGCGGGCGATGCCGGGGGTGAGTCCCTCGTGGCGCCGGCCCGCGAACTCGATGACCCCGCCCGGGTTCGGCTGGTAGACGCCGCTCACGATCTTGATGAGGGTGCTCTTCCCGGACCCGTTCTCCCCCGCGAGGCAGTGGATCTCGCCGGGCGCGACCTCGAAGTCGACGTCGACGAGGGCGTCGACCCCGCCGAAGCTCCTGGAGATGCCGGTGAGGCGGAGAACGGGCGGCGCTGTCACTTCGTCAGGCCGGGGGCGCGCCGGGGGGGCGCCCGTCGCGAGCGGCCCCCGGCGTCCTTCCTCGGCCGGACCGGCGTTCGGTCCGGGCTTCCGGGCCTACAGGCCCATCTCCGCCAGTCCGTCGACTGTGTCCCGGTTCAGGGCGACGAGCTGGTCGACGATGATGTTCCGCGTCTCGAAGTCCGGGTCCACCTCGCCGAGCCCCTCGATCATGGTCCCCTTCTCGACGGCCATGCCCTTCTTCAGGTGGTCGGCCATGGTGACGAAGACGCGCCCCGCCTCCATGGGGTTCCACATGAAGCCGCCGGTGAGCACGCCGTCGTGCACGAGGCGGCGCCCCTGTCCGGGCGAGAACGGTCCGAGCACGTGCACCTCGCCGGTCTTGCGCCGCTCCTGCACCGCCCGCCCGGCGCCGATCGGCCCCTGGCTTCCGAACGCGAGGAAGCCGCCGAGGTCGGGATGGGCGCGCATCAGGTCGAGGGCGGTGGAGCGCGAGTCGTCCACGCTCTCCGCGACGCCGAAGCGGTCGGCCACCTTGACCATGCCGGGATGGTTCTCGGCGAGCCAGGCGATCGCGGCGTCCGCCCACGCGTTGTGGAGCGGCACGGTCAGGGATCCGACGTAGACCGCGTACTCGCCCTCGCCGCCCATCTTCTCGGCGAGCAGCTTCGCGTGGGCCTCGCCGAAGCCGGTCGACGACGCGAGCTCGAAGTTCCAGTCCACGTTCTGCTGGTCGGGAGACTCGTGGGTGATGACGAGGATGCCCTGCTCGCGGGCCTTGGCGAGCACCGGCTCCAGCACCTCGGCGTCGTTCGGGACCACGCCGATGGCGTCGACGCCCTGGGCGATGAGATCTTCCACCGCGCGCACCTGCAACGCCGGGTCGGCGCTCGTCGGGCCGACCATCCAGGCGTCCCAGCCGAGCTCCTCGGCCCGGGCCCCGATGCCGACCTCCATGGCGTTGAACCAGGGGATGCCGCCGATCTTGACCACCACCCCCATGCGGGGCGTGTCGGCGAGCGCGACGGCGGAGACGAGGGCCGCCGCGAAGGCGGCCGCGGCGAGGGCCGTCCGCCGCGCGAATGAAGCGATTCGAGTCACGATTCTGTCCTCATGAAAGCGTCTGGATGTCCGAATGGACGCGGTGAGTGTACGAAACCGCGCAACCGCCATCCAGACTCGGGCGCCCCGCGCCCGGGCGCGGGGCTCTTCGAAAGTCGCGGTTACTGGCCGTCAAACCGGAATATCGCACGGCGACCCGGCGTTCTTTCGGCATCGAAGGCCCGGTTCGAGCGTCCTGATGAGCCGCTCGTCACGACTTCCGGGCGCCCCGCGCCCGGGCGGGAGTCGCGTGCAACGCGCCCTGAACTGAGCGACCATTCCCGCGCCGCGCGTTCCGGCTTCCGCGTCGCAGCCGGCGCGTCGGCGTGCGAGACCGCCTCTCACGGGAGATCGATTCGATGGCGATTCTGGGCGTGCATACCCTGGCCGTCGCGCCGGCCTGGACTCCGGCCGCGGCCCGCGGATTCCTGCCGTGGCTGAAGGAGCACGGTGTGGAGCTCATGGAGGTCCCGCTCCTGCGGCCGGACGAGATCGATGCGCCGGGCACCCGGGCGGTGGCGCGGGAGTTCGACATCCGGCTCGCCTGCTCGCTCGGACTGCCCGGCGCCATCGACTCGACGCGGGACCCCGACGCCGCCATCGCGTTCCTCGCGCGGGCGCTCGAGGTCACCGCGCGCATCGAGGCCATCGCGCTGTCGGGCGTGACCTACGGAACGATCGGCCGGACCTCGGGCGCGCCCCCGACGGCCCGCGAGCGCGACGCGGTGGCCCGCGTCGTCGAGGGCGGCGCGCGTGCGGCCCGCGAACGCGGCCTGCGGCTCGGCGTCGAGCCCTGCAACCGCTACGAGACCCACCTCGTCAACACGGTGGCCGATGCGGTGGAGGTCATCGAGCGCGTGGGGGCGGACAACGTCTTCGTGCATCCCGACAGCTACCACATGAACATCGAGGAGGCGGGCATGGCGCGCGGGATCGCCGACGCGGGCCGGCACCTCGGCTACGTCCACGCCTCGGAGAGCAACCGCGGCGTGCCCGGACGCGGCACGCTCGACTGGGCGGGACTGTGCCGCGGACTCGCGCAGGCGGAGTTCGAGGGGCCGGTGGTGCTGGAGAGCTTCGTGCACCTCGACCCCGACATCGCGGCCGGTCTCGCGGTCTGGCGGCCGGTGGCCGAGCACCCCGAGGAAGTCATCGACGTGGGGCTGCCGTTCCTGCGCGAGCACGCGTCGGCGGCGGGCCTCGCGCTGCGGGGCGCATAGGACGCCGGCGAGAATTGCCTGCCGCGTATCGAGCGCGCCATTGCGCAAGAACGGGGTCCTTCCGGGTGCGGTTGGCAGCCTTGCTTCCTTCACTGTCCACGGCGCATGTCGCGGCCGGCGGCCGGCGAGCCCTTCCGGGACCGATGTCGAGCGGCGTACCCCCCGGCGTCGCGGCGGCGGTCGAGCGGGTGCTCGGCGCGCTCCCGCGCGATGCCGCGCGGCGTGAGCGGCGGTTCGTCCTCGGCATCGCGGGACCGCCCGCGGCCGGCAAGTCGACCCTCGCCGCGGCGCTTCGCGACGCGTTGAACGGCGGCAGGCGCTGCGTCGAGCCGCGGAGTCGCCGAGCCCGAGGGGTGATCCCGGGCCCGGCGGGCGAGGTCGCGGCCATCGCCGCCCTCGACGGCTTCCACTACGACGATCGGGTACTGCATGCGCGGGGACATCGGCCCCGCAAGGGCGCACCGTTCACCTTCGATGTCGAGGGGTACGTGGCCACGCTCGACCGGCTGCGCGCCCCGGGTCCGATCCCGGACGCGGTCGCGGTTCCGGTCTTCGACCGTGGTCTCGAAATTGCCCGGGCGGCGGCGGAGATCGTCGAGCCGCACCACCGCATCGTGATCACGGAGGGGAACTACCTGCTGCTCGACGACGAGCGCTGGCGCCCGGTGCGGGGCCGGCTCGACTTCTCGGTGTTCATCGACGTGCCCGAGGAGGAGCTCCGGCGGCGGCTGATGGAGCGCTGGTTCGGCCATGGGTACGGCGCCGCCGAGGCGAAGGAGAAGACCGAGGTGAACGACCTCCTCAACGCCCGTGCGGTGGTCGGCGCATCGGTCGAGCCCGACCTTCGCATCGGCGCGGCCGTCTGAGCCGCCCGGACCGGTCTCGGGTCGGGAGACGGTGTTCCCGGGAATCGATCCGGGGCCCCCTTCAGATCCTCTCGACCCCGCACCGGTGCCGACGCATCGGCGCGGCCGTCTGAGCCGCCCGGACCGGTCTCGGGGTCGGGAGGCGGTGTTCCCGGGAATCGATCCGGGGACCGGCCCCTTCAGATCCTCTCGACCCCCGCGCCGGTGCCGACCAGCACCACGTCGGCCCCGCGCCGGGCGAACAGCCCGTTGGCGACCGTGCCGGCGATGTGGTTCAGCTCGGACTCGAGGGCCGGCGGGTCGAGGATGTCGAGGCCGTGCACGTCCAGGATCTCGTTGCCGTTGTCGGTGACGAAGCCCGCGCGCCGCTCGGGGCGGCCGCCGAGCCGGACGAGGGCGCGGGCGACGAGGCTGCGCGCCATCGGGATGACCTCGACGGGGAGGGGAAGCCGCCCGAGGCGGTCCACGATCTTCGAGTCGTCGACGATGCAGACGAAGGTGCGCGCCGCCGCGGCCACGATCTTCTCGCGGGTGAGCGCGCCGCCGCCGCCCTTCACGAGGTGGCGGTGCCGGGTGGCCTCGTCGGCGCCGTCCACGTAGACCGGGAGCTCGCCGGCGGCGTTGAGGTCGACGACGCGGATGCCGTGCGCGGCGAGCCGCGCGGCGGTCGCCCCGGAGCTCGCGACCGCGCCGTCGATGCGGCCCCTGATGGCCGCGAGCAAGTCGGTGAACGCATCCGCGGTCGAGCCGGTGCCCACCCCCACCAGCTCGCCGGGGACCACGAACTCCAGCGCGGCCTCGGCGGCGGCGCGCTTCTTCTCGTCCTGGTTCATCCGGACTCCTCGATCCGTCGCGATGGTCGAAGCCCGCGATGGCCGAAGCCGGACCCGGGCCTGCCATGAAGCTCTCCGGCAACGCGGGTCCGTCCGCCTCCGGCGGACGGTTGCACCGTCAATCACCCGCGGTGGGCGGAAGGCCGGCGGCGGGTCGGCGGGCGGGCCGCCCGCGCTCCCGGGGTGCGTCTCGTGGCGCCGCTCGCGGTGATTCCTTTCGGAGCTTCGGTCCGCCGGCGTTCTCCGGTGCGTGCCGCCCCGAGGGTGTGCGCCCGCGGATGCCCGCCGGTGGCTCAGCCGCTATGATCACGGGGCACCCGCCGAAGCGAGCTCCGCCCGCCCCCTCGCGCCATGCCCCGAGACTACGTGACCAGGATCCTCAAGGCGCGCGTCTACGACGTGGCGCGGGAGACGCCGCTGGAGCTCGCCCCGAAGCTCTCCGCGAGGCTCGGCAGCGAGGTCTGGCTCAAGCGCGAGGACCTTCAGCCGATATTCTCGTTCAAGGTGCGAGGCGCCTACAACAAGCTCGCATCGCTCTCCCCCGAGGAGCGCGCGCGAGGCGTGATCGCGTCCTCGGCCGGCAACCATGCGCAGGGCGTCGCGCTCGCCGCGGACCGGCTCGGGGTGCGCGCCCTCATCGTGATGCCGGAGACGGCGCCGCGCATCAAGGTGGAGGCGGTCGAGCGGCTCGGGGCGGAGGTGGTGCTCGCGGGCGAGTCGTACGACGGGGCGAGGGAGCGGGCGGAGGCGCTCGCGGCCGAACGGGGCATGGTGTTCGTGCCGCCGTTCGACGACGCGCACGTCATCGCCGGGCAGGGCACGGTGGGGATGGAGATCGTGCGCCAGCAGGGCGAGCCCTTCGACGCGGTGTTCGTCGAGGTCGGCGGCGGCGGCCTCATCGCCGGCATCGCGGCCTACGTCAAGACGCTGTGGCCGCAGACCCGCATCGTCGGGGTCGAGCCCGAAGACACCCCGACGCTGCACGCGGCGCTGGCGGCGGGAGAGCGGGTGGTGCTGGAGCACGTCGGGATCTTCGCCGACGGCGTGGCCGTGAAGCAGATCGGGGCCGAGCCGTTCCGCATCGCGCGCGAGTGCGTCGACGAGGTGGTGCTCGTCTCCACCGACGAGATCTGCGCCGCGATCAAGGACATCTTCGAGGACACCCGCTCCATCGCGGAGCCGGCGGGCGCGCTCGCGGTGGCGGGCCTGAAGCGCTACGTCGAGCGCGAGGCCGTCGCCGGACGGCGGTTCGCGGCCATCGTGAGCGGCGCCAACGTGAACTTCGACCGGCTGCGCCACATCGCCGAGCGGGCCGAGCTCGGCGAGCACCGCGAGAGCCTGCTGGCGGTGACCATCCCCGAGCGCCCCGGGAGCCTGCGCCGGTTCTGCGAGCTCGTCGGCAACCGCTCGATCACCGAGTTCAACTACCGCTACTCCGACGAGGCGGCCGCGCACATTTTCGTCGGCGTCGAGATCCGCGACCCCGGCGCCGGCAAGCAGGGGCTCATCGACGCGCTGGAGCGCGACGGCTACCCCGTGCTCGACCTGACCGACAACGAGATGGCCAAGCTCCACGTGCGCTACATGGTGGGGGGCCACGCCCCCCGGGCGCTGGAAGAAGTCCTCTACCGCTTCGACTTCCCGGAACGCCCGGGCGCGCTGATGCACTTCCTCACCCGGATGGGAAGCAGGCCCTGGAACATCAGCATGTTCCACTACCGCAACCACGGCTCGGCCTACGGCCGGGTGCTGATGGGTCTGCAGGTGCCGGAGGGCGAGCGCGGCGGCTTCCAGGCGTTCCTCGACGAGGTGGGGTACGAGTACCGGGAGGAGACGGAGAATCCGGCGTACCGGCTGTTCCTGCGGTGAATCCAGGTTCTCCGCGCTATTCCTCGGACACTTCGGCGGCTACTTCCCGCCCGAGCAAATGTTCCTGCGATGAATCCAGGCTCTCCGCGCTGTTCCAGGAGCTGACTTCGGAAGACCGCGAGCGGCGCCCGCCGTTTCGCTGGCAGATGCGGCTGCTGCGCCGCCTGCTCGAGGCCGACCCGCCCCGGGTCGTCGACATCCCGACCGGTCTGGGGAAGACGTCGGTGATGGCGCTGTGGCTGATCGCCCTCGCCGAGGGCGCCCGACTTCCGCGCCGGCTCGTCTGCGTGGTGGACCGGCGGGCGGTCGTGGACCAGGCGACGAGGTTCGCGGAACGTCTGCGCTCGAACCTGCCCGGCGGGCTGGCGTCGAAGCTGGGGCTCGATGCGGGGGAACGGCTCCCCAGAGAAAGGCCTGCACGTGACGGTGCGCGCGCACGGCGCATAGTGGAACACCTCCTCGGCATCGCCACACACCGGCCACCGCCACCCGGTGCGCATCTTGCCCTTGGCCTCGCGTCCGGCCTTGAGCGCGGCCTCGTCCGTCGCCACGTTCAGCCCGGTTCGACCTCGAACGCGACCACGTTGCGCGCATCCCGGCTGAACTCCACCGCCACCAGGTGGACCGGCTCCCCCGCCCCGCGGTACTTGTCCGCGTAACCCCTCGCCTTCAACTGCGCCATCGCCGCCCCCTCGCCCGCCATTTCCACCACCTTGAGCTCGAAGAGGTACACGTTGGCGTTGAAGCGCACCGCCATGTCGAGCCGCCCGTGACTGGTGCTGTCCTCGACCGTGATGTCGAGCCCGAGGCCTGCGAAGTACGAGTAGAACACGCTCGCGTAGAAGCCCTCGTAGCGCGCGATGTCGTTGCTGGTGTACCACGGGTGGGGGATGCTCGCATAGAACGACTGGAACAGCGCCTTCAATCCGTCGAAGTCGTTGGCGAGCAGCAGATCGTGGAGACGCGCACTATGGGACGAGCGTCTCGACGGATCGCCGGTCATGTGGTTGAGCAGGCTGCGGTTGAGGCTCTGCCGCACTTCCAGATTCGGATAGCCGAGGCGGTAGAACATCTCGCCGCCCCTTGGCTCGGCGCGCACGATGGTGAGGTATCCGGTCTGGAACAGCAGCGCCTCGGTGGGCACGACGTCGACGTCGAAGGTCGAAAGCAGCTCCGCGCTGCCGAGCATCCCATCGAGCGAGAGCGCGCTTACCCGCCGCCTGAACAGCGTCTCGACCAGAAACGTCGGGGTGCCGGTCTCGAACCACCACGCGTCGAACTCGCGATTACGGAACAGGAGCAGGATGTCGAAGGGGTTGTAGACCCGCTCCTCGCCTCGCCAGCCGTAGCCGTTGTACCACTCGCGGATCGCCTCCCGGTCGAGGCCCGGAAGCTCGGGTGCGAACACCGTGTCGAGGTCCGCGTCGGTGTAGCCGCAGATGGCCGAGTAGCGGGGGTCGAGCGTGATGTCGGTGAGGTTGTTCAGTCCGGAGAACAGGCTCACCCTGGAGAACTTGCTGACCCCGGTGAGGAAGCTGAAGCGGATGTGGGCGTCGCAGTCCTTGATGACCGCGTAGAGCCCACGCAGGAAGTCGCGGTTCGCGCGGGCCACCTCCGGCGTGTCCAGCGCATCGAGAATGGGCTTGTCGTATTCGTCGACCAGTACCACCACGCGCTGGCCGGAACTGCGATGCATCGACTCCACGAGGTGTCCGAGCCGTTCCGGTGCCGTCGCGTACGTCGATGTTGCGCCGGTCTCGCGTTCGACGCCGTCGAGCTGGGCCATCAGGTTCGTGTGCAGGTACCCGGGCTCCTTAGAAGTGCCCCTTGCCGAAGCTCAGGCGCATCACGGGATGGCGCACGGACCAGTCCCATCGGTCGTGGATCGCCAGTCCCTCGAACAGCGCCTCGCTGCCCTCGAACAGCTCCTTGCACGTGTCGAGGAACAGGCTCTTGCCGAAACGCCGCGGGCGCGACAGGAAGTAGTGCTTGCCTTCGTCGAGGAGGCGTTGGACGTAGGCGGTCTTGTCGACGTAGTAACAGTCTCGCTCGCGAACCTCGCGGAACGTCTGAATGCCGATGGGGAGTCTGCGTCTGGTCATCATGGCTTCGGATGGCGCGACCGGTTCGGCGCCGTTGTCGGCCGTGCTCCGCGCCTGACTGTGACTATCCTGACTGTGACTGCGAAGCTCGGCGGAACCGCGCTCTGGTACCGCGATCGTACGATACACGCGAAGGTGGATGTCTGGCCGGTCTCGCTTGCGCCAGTCCCGGCATACGGGGTGTGCGGGGCTCGGGTTCGTGGCCGGGGACAACCGCGACGATGCAGGCGGCATCGACCCGTCGCATGGTTCAATCGTTCAGGCTGGCTGCCGGTCCACATGCGATGTCCGTGAACGAAGCTGCGGGTGTGCAATTCCTGCCGGGGGGCGCTCCGGCCCCGGCTGGACGCTTGCAATGACCATGAACGAAGCCGCGGGTGTGCACAGAGGCTCCCCCGCGCAGGTCAAGATTGCCCTGTTCCGCTCCCTCTTTCGGGGACGCGATGACGTCTATCCGCGCCGTTTCGAGAGCCTGCGCACCGGCAAGTCCGGCTATGCCCCGGCGTGCGCCAACGAGTGGCGGCCGGGGGTGTGCGAGAAGCCGAGAATCAGGTGTGCCGTCTGTCCCAGCCGGCAGTTCCTGCCGGTCACCGACGACGCAATCCGCTGGCACCTGACCGGTGCGGACGATGCGGGCGCGCCCTTCACGATGGGCGTCTACGCGATGCGGCTTGACGAGACCTGCCATTTCCTGGCCGTGGACTTCGACGGCAGGACCTGGGGAGACGACGCATCCGCCTATCTGGCGACCTGCGCCAGGTGGGGGGTGCCGGCGGCGCTCGAACGTTCGAGGTCGGGGAACGGCGGTCACGTCTGGCTGTTCTTCGACACCGCCGTGGCGGCCGGTCTCGCGCGCCGGCTGGGCGCGCTGCTTCTCACCGAGACGATGGACGACCGGCCCGACCTCGGGTTCCGTTCCTACGACCGCTTCTTTCCCAGTCAGGACACGTTGCCGCGCGGCGGGTTCGGGAACCTGATCGCCCTGCCGCTGCAGGGCAGGCCACGCAAGTCCGGCAACACCCTGTTCGTCGATACCGGCCTGAATCCGTTTGCCGACCAGTGGGCGTACCTGTCGCAGCTCGGGCGCGTGCCGGCAGGCAGGGCGGAATCGCTCGTCCGCGAGGCGGAGCAGGAGGGCCGGGTGCTGGGCGTGAAGGCCGCCGAGAGCGACGAACGGCTTGCCTCCGCGCCGTGGAAGGCGCTGCCCTCGCGCCGCCCCCGCGACCCGCCGGTCACCGGCCTCCTTCCCGAGGCGGTCGAGGTCGTGCTCGGCGACGGCATCTACATCGCGAAGCAGGCGGTCCCTCCCGGCATCATCGCCCGGCTGATGCGCCTGGCGGCGTTCCAGAATCCCGAGTTCCATCGCGCGCAGGCCATGCGCCTCCCCACCCGGGGCATACCGCGAATCATCGACTGCGTGGAGGATGGCGCGGAGTTCATCAGGCTTCCGCGGGGGTGTCTGGACGATGCCGGACACCTGTTGCGGGGTTTCGGCATCAGGCTGTCGGTCGATGATCAGCGTTGCCCCGGAACGCCCGTTTCGGTGTCCTTTCAAGGCGGCCTTCGCCCCGAGCAGCAGATGGCGGCATCCGCCATGCTGGCGCACGACACCGGCATCCTGGCCGCCGCGACCGCATTCGGAAAGACGGTCGTCGCGGCCTGGCTGATCGCCCGGCGCGGCGTCAACGCCCTGATCCTCGTCCACCGCAAGCAGCTCATGGAGCAGTGGGCCGAACGACTGTGCGAGCTTCTCGATATCACGGAACGCGAGATCGGTCGTCTGGGCGGCGGCCGCAGGAAGCTCGGGGGCAGGCTCGACATCGCCACGATCCAGAGCCTGATCAGGAAAGGGGAGGTGGACGATCGCATCGCGGACTACGGCCACGTGGTGATTGACGAATGCCACCATGTCCCGGCGCCCGGTTTCGCGCAGGTGGCCGACCGGGCCAGGGCGCGGTACGTCACCGGGCTGTCGGCCACCGTGACGCGCAAGGATGGCCAGCACCCGGCCCTGTTCATGCAGTGCGGCCCCATCAGGCATCGCGTGGATGCCAGGCGGCAGGCGGCCCGCCGGCCGTTCTCACACCAGGTGCTGGTTCGTCCGACCGGCTTTCGCATGCCTGGCGAGCCCGACCGCGACCCCCGCATCGAGTATCAGCGCATCTGCGAGCATCTGACGAGAGACGACGCTCGCAATGCGGCGATCTGCTCCGATGTGGGCCGGAGCGTTCGAGCGGGCCGCGCGCCCCTCGTTCTGACTGAACGGGTCGATCACCTGGAGGCCCTTGCCGGCGGGCTGTGCGCCGCCGGTTCGAGAGTGGTCGTGCTCCGAGGCGGCATGGGCGCGAAGCCGCTCAGGGCCGCTCTGGCGCGGGCCGCCGAGCATGTCCCCGGCCAGGTATTGCTGGCAACGGGTCGGTTCATCGGGGAGGGGTTCGACAATGCCCGCCTCGACACCCTGTTCCTGACCATGCCCGTTTCGTGGCGCGGCACCATCGCCCAGTACGTCGGGCGCCTGCATCGACTTCACGAGCGCAAGCGCGATGTCCGCGTCCACGACTACGCCGATCTCGATGTCCCGATGCTGGCGCGCATGTTCGACAGGCGCTGCCGCGGCTACGAAGCGGCCGGCTATTCGATCTCGGTCCCCGCCGGCGCCGCCCCCGGCTGGCCGGCGGGCATCGTGCCGCCCGCCGACGGGAGCTGGAAGCACCGGTACGGAGCAAGCCTGCGACGCCTGCTGCGTGATGGGGTGGACGAGCCGTCCGCCGATCTGTTCACGCAGACCGCACGCGAGATTCCGCCCGGCGCGCAGGGTGCGGAGCGGGCGCGCAGTGCGAGCGGGGCATTCCTGTTTCGACGCCTCCAGAGCCTGCCCGGGACGCGCGATCGATTCCGTGTCAACGAACGGTTGCCGATCCCGTTCTCGGAGGATGGCCGGATGGAGGTCGGCTTTCTCGACCCGGAATCGAAGCTGGTACTGGAGCTGGACGGCTCGCAACACCTGGCGGACCGTGAAGCGTATCGGCGAGACCGACGAAAGGATGCCCTGCTGCAGGAACACGGCTATCTCGTGCTGCGATTCCTGGCCGAGGACCTCGGTACCAGACTCGACGCGGTGCTCGACGAAGTGTCGAGGGCGCTCGCCCGCAGGACGTGCGGGCGGATGACCGACGGTGGATCGTGATCGGAAACGCCGCCTGCCCGAGGCTTCACATCGCGCAGGGGCGGGCCGTGCATGGATCCTGATCGGAAACACCGCCTCCTTCCCACGGCGCCGGGACAGCGCAAGCTCCGCCGGCCCGGATTTTCCGAACATCGTCGAGCCTGAATGTGCGCGGTGCCGATGGTGGTGCGGCGGCCGCGATCACATCAGTCCGAACACGCGAAGGGCGATGGCAAGGAGCACCGCGGACTGAATCCCGACAACCCATTGCAGGACATTGAGCCGGCTTTCCAGCCCGTCGATGCGGCCTTCCAGCCTGGAGATGTCGGCCTTCGTGGCGAGATGCTCGATTCCGGTGGCCTGGGCATCGCGGATCGAGTCCACGATGGCTCGCGCCTGCAAGTCGCCGATGCCGGCCTCGCGCAGCCTGTCGGCCGCACTCAGGGTGTCGAAGGTACTGGTGTTCATGTCGTACCCGTTCCCGGCGCGGCGGGTTCGCGGCGGGCAGATCCCTCGAACAACCCCTCCAGCCGCACCATCCGTTCGCGAAGGTCGGCCACGTCGCGGTGGACCTCGGTCAGGCCGGCACGCCGGCACGGATGAGTGCGGCGACAGCGGCCCCCGGCCCGATGGCGGGTACCGTGATGGCGACGGTGTCCGGCGACATGACGCGACCTTCTGCAGTGACCGGCCCCGGGTGCGGGAAACGGCGGACTTCAACGGCACCTGCCCGGCTCTTCGACTTCACTGCAATGCACGCAGTCCGCCCGTGCTGCTGGTCCGCCGGTACCCTCGAAGATGAGTGTACCGCCCGCCGAAGTGTCCCGTACAGTCTCGCGGGATATCGCCCAGGGTCATTTCACGCTACCGATCCTCGCGATGACACGAAAGGGGTGACCTGCGCGGCAGGGTGCGGCGGGGTCCTCCGGGCGCGGTTTCGCAGCGGTCGGGGTCGGTCGGCCGGCCCTCGGACGCGGAGGCTTGCTGCGAGAGGGGGTGGCCGGAAGCCGGCTCAGTCGGAGGACAGGACGGCGTCGAGCGCGTCGTCGCGGTGCATCATGAAGTGGAGATGGGCGTCGGGCAGGTAGCGGAAGCCGCGATGGAACACGACGGCGAGCGCGATGTTGTTGAGGGTGGCATGGTTGGCGGGCGCGTGGCGCGCACGCACGCGGCTCGCGTCTTCGCCCATGGTGGCGTCGCGGCGGTAGTGGTTGGCGTTCTCGACCTGCCAGTGGCCGCGGTTCCAGGCGAGCAGTTGGGCCGGTCCGGCGCGCCGGGCGGGGGCCGAGGTGATGCCGTAGGCGGTCTCGGTCGAGGTGGTGCCGGTCTTCGCGTTGGTGCGTGTGCGCACGACGCGGAACGCTTGGCGGGCGCCGGGGAAGGGCGCGAGGGTGCCGGCGAGCAGCTCACACGCGGCGATGCGGCGCGTCTCGATGCGTCCGTGCGCCTTCACCGGGTCATCGGCGTGGCGGCGCACGGCGGCGGTGTCCCAGTCGATCGCGGCGAGCTGCGCGAAGCTGTCGGGGCAGTTCGCCTTGATTGCCAACACGTAGTCGGCGCCGTGCGCCTCGACGATCGCGCGCGCGGTGTCGCGGGTCGCGTGCAGCGCGTCCAGGGTGAGCACGCAGCCGGTGAGGTCGACGTCTTCGAGCAGGGCCCGCAGCGCGGCGGTCTCGCCGCCCTCGTCGCGGCAGCAGCGGCTCGCGAGCGGCCGTCCGGCGTGGGTGACCAGCGTCACGATCTCGAAGTGGGCGTCGGGGCCCGCGTGCCGGTTGGCGCCCCGGATGCGCTTGCCGTCGGCGGCCAGCGCCGGCGTCGCGCCGCCCTCGGCGAGGCGCGGCGCGGCCCACTGCACCAGCACCGCCTGCAGGTCGTCCGGGTCAGTGTCCATCAGCACCCGGCACAGGGTCGAGTCCGACGGTGCGACCCGGCGCCCGGTCGCCGGGTCGGTCCACGCGCCGAGCGCCCGCAGCTCCGCCTCGCTGAGGTGGCGTGCGAATCGCTCCGTCGCCGCCGGCCCGTGCTGGCCGGCGAGCCGTGCCAACGCGCAGACCGACAGCACGGTCGGCAGCGAGTGCTTGCGGCCCTGTCCGCGCCGTGCATCCGGCACCTGCGCGAACAGGTCGCGCAGCGACCGCAGCTCGGCGCGCGTGTAGCGCACCGGGGTCGCCCGGCACTGCCACTCGGCACGGTCCAAGGGGGCCACCAGCCTGCGGCGCGCGTCGCGCCGCAGCGCCCGCACATACATCTCCTTCGGCTGCTCGTGCGGGTCGGTGTACGCCCCGTTGTGGCGCGCGAAGCCCTTCGTACGCCCCACCCGCACCCAGTTCGACGCCGCGTAGCATGTGCCCCGGAACCGCGCCGGGTCGACGAACGTCTCCGCCAGCTCCAGCGGATGGCCATACCGCGCCGCCCAGTCCGCGCTCAGCCGGCGCAGGCTCCGGCCCAGCACCCGCGACGCCAAGTGCGCGACCCCCGACCCCTCCGGCAGCACCAGGAACCGCGTGTTGTTCGCGATCAGGTGCAGCCGCCGGAACTGCACCGAACGGTGCCAGCCCAGCCAGCGGTCGCGCGGACCACACTTGAACGCCCCCGACTGCCAGCCCACCAGCGCCAGCCAGTGACCGCGCCACGTCGCGACGTGGCGCAACCCCCGGCCCGCAAACTGCCGGAACCCAAGGTAGTGGTGCGCCGCCATCAGCGCGTCCCAGCGCCGACGCTCGTCGCCGCGCACCGCACGCACCTCGACTTCGCCAACGACTACCTCGGCCGGGTCAAACCCATCTCGCATCCCGCCAGCATGCACCAAGCCGACACGAAAAGCCAGACCCTGGCACACCAACTGCCCAGTCAATCAGCTACTGCTAGCGTGAAATAGCCCTGGATATCGCCAGCGATTCCCGCTGGCGCGGGAACATGTCCTCGAAATCCCTTCGCCCGGGCTCTCTGGCGGTCGAAATCGCGCCGGAATCCCCTTGCGGCACGGCCTCTCCGGGCTTGGCGGGAATGGCTGGGATATCGCTCGGCCGATCTCGAAATGAAGATATCATTCCGCAAATTTCCCGACAGGAAGAGAAGATGGCTCGGCTTGCGTTCGAACGGCTCCGCGATGCCGTTGCCGGTGAAGCGGTTGCGTTGCGCTCCCGCATGGCCTTGCAGCCCGCGGGTGGCGAGGGGGACAAGGTCTTCCCGCCGTCCTACGCCGTTGATGGCCGCGCCGATCACAAGTACGCCGTCGAGGAGCGGCAGGTCGGGGACGGCGACAAAGTGTCCACCACGGTGCTGCTCGATTCGGTCGCGTCGCAGGCAAACCGCGCGGAGCTCGCACTGCTCGACGGATGGGAGCGAGGCGAGCTGGTCTTTCCCGTGCCCTGGGTCGACTTCTCCGACGACGGGGGCGCGACGGACTACGAGAAGCTGACGGTGCTGGAAGCGCCCCATCGGCTGGCGGATGCGATCTTCCGCGACAGCCTGCTCGACGGCACGCTGTTTCGCCTGTCCGACATCGGCCGGGCGATTACCGACGCCACGCCGCGCGACGCTACGGACCTGTTTCGCTACGCCCCGACTTCCCTGCTGTTCGGCATGTGGGACTCGACCGGCCCGAAAGGTGGACTGGGGTCGAAGTTCCAGCGCGCCTACGTGTCGGAGATCGTGGGCTTTGACGCCAGGGTGGGCAAGAAGGTCGGCAGCCGAATCGACCCATTGCAGATAGAGAGAGTCGCCCCCGAAGATCGCGTCTACAACAGCGCGGACCGGAGCGAGGTGTGGACCGATGATCCGGAGCGGTCGGAGAGGGACAAGGGGAAGCCCGTCCATGCCTCGCGTGGCAGCGCGAGCGGCGAGGCCGGACAGCCCTCGAAGATCAACCACGGCAACATCGTTCCTTCGATCGACGCTCAGGCCGGCGGTGTCACCATTTCGAGCGCCTTGCAGACTACGGTGATCTCCTTTGCCGCCCTTCGCCGGCTGCGGTGCAAGGGCCATCCCCGAGAGGCGGAGACCGCGATGCACGTGGCGGTCGCGGCGCTTGGGGTCGCGGCCATCGCCTACCAGTATGCAATGGACTACGACCTTCGGTCGCGCTGCCTGCTGCTTCCGGCGCATCCTCCCAGGCTCGAGCTGCTGCGCCGCGATGGCTCCCCCGGAGAGGTGGTGGAAGTGGATCGAGCCACTTCCGCGCGAATTCTCGAGGGTGCGGCCGCGCAGGCGAGAGCGGCCGGGATCGGCTGGGAGGCCAATGAGATCCGGCTCGTGCCCGCACCCAAGCTGCTGGAGCTGATTCGACGCAGCCGCAAGGTATCCGCCACCGAGCCCGCGGCGGAGTGACCGATGTCTTCCGGCAAGCGTGTCGGAATCGAGGTGAACTTCCTGACCGGCCGGTTCGTCGCGACGTGCCACAACGACCGCCGGCAGCCCGAGTGGCCACCGCACCCGGCACGCCTGTTCTCGGCGCTCGTCGCCACATGGGCGGACGCGGACGAACCGGATGTGGCAGAGCGCGCCGCTCTGGAATGGATCGAATCGCAGGCGCCGCCGGAAATCGCAGCGTCCGAGGCCGTGCCGCGCAAGATCGTTACGCACTTCGTACCGGTCAACGACATTTCCGTTGTTCCCAGGAGCTGGTACGAACGGAGAGCCGAGGGCGTCTCCGATTTGACCGCCCGACTTCATGCCGAGCTCGCAGCTTCCGGGGGAGAGCTGACGAAGAAGGCGGCGCAGGTCGAACGCAAGCTGCGCAAGGAGCGGGATGTCGAGGATCAGGTCGGACGCGCCGGCAAAACGCCCCCGTCATCCGCGGTGGCGATGCTGCCGGAGCAACGCGGGAAGCAGGGAAGGTTCTTTCCTTCCATCACCCCCGACGAGCCTCGGGTGAGCTTTCTGTGGGACGCGCCGGCGCCCGATGAAGTCGCCGAAGCTCTCGATCGTCTGCTCCGGCGGGTGGCCCGTCTGGGGCATTCCTCCTCGCTGGTCTCGTGCCGGCTGGTCGAGAACGCTTCCCACGCCGCGTTCGAGACCGGCGAGGGCGGTCACGACGTGCGGGCCGTTCGGCACCGGTTGCGGCTGCTCAGCGCGGACGGCAGTGGCGAGGGCGGTCACGACATGCGGGCCGTTCGGCGCGGCCAGCTCGCCGAGCTGGAGCGGCGGTTTTCGCGCCACGAAGGACTCGAACCCCGTTCATTGCCCCATGTGAACGCTCGGTACCGAGCCGTCCCGGGGCCGGCGCAGCAACCGGAAGGAACGCTCAGGCCGAATACCGCCGGTCAATGGATCGTGTTCGAGCTCATGCCCGGCTACCGATTCATCCCTGCCACGAGGGCGGTGGAGCTGGCGACGGCGATGCGCGGGGCCTTGTTCCATTACGTCGAAGATCCGATCCCTGAAGAGATCAGCGGCCATTTGCCGGACGGCAGACCGACCGCCGTGCCGCATGTGGCCTTTCTCCCCCTTCCATACGTGGGGTTCGAGCATGCCGATGGACGGCTGCCGGGACTGGCGGTGTCAGTGCCGGATGCCGTCGGTGCCGGCGCGCGGCAAGCGGTTTATCGGGCAATCGGCAACTGGGAGAGGGCGGCCGGACACGATGCCCTGAAGCTCGCCCTGGGCGCACGAGGGGTGGTCCACCTTTGCCGGCAGCGTGGACCTGCCACACTGATATCCCTTCGTCCGGGCGCCTGGAGTCGAGCTTCCCGCCGATGGGTTTCCGCCACCCCCATCGCGCTGCCGAGACACCCTGGCCGGCTCGGCGGAGGCACTGCGGCGGCGCGGGCCAGGGCGTGGGCTTCAGCCGAGTCGGCCGTGACGCTGGCATGTGGCCACGTCGGGCTGCCCGAACCGGTGGCCGTGGAGGTTTCCCACAGCTCCTTCATCAAAGGCGCCCGCCCGGCGAATCGCTTTCCGGCGTTCAGTCGGAATGGCCGGGATGGCCGGCCCGTGCGCCGCCAGTTGATTCACGCCTCGGTGACCTTCGAGCATCCCGTAACGGGTCCGTTGATGCTCGGCGCGGGACGATTCCTGGGTCTGGGCCTGATGCGGCCGGCGCCCATGCACGAACCCGCGAAAGCCGGCGGATACGGCCCGGATGAGCAGCTCCGCGAGAATACGGCGCCGGGCGATGTCTCCGGCATGCGCGAAAGCCGGCGGATAGAGCCCGGATGAGCAGCTCCGGCTCCAGCCTGCACGAAGATATCGAGCCGCTCGCCGCGGAGTTCACCCCATTCTTCAGGGATATCCTTCAGGGATATCCATAGTAAAAACCACGCGCGATTTTGGTGATGTCTTGAACGCCGCGGAGTTCACTCCATTCTTCAGGGATGTCCATGGCTGCGAGCCGTTTCCGTGGCAGCGGCGATTGACGGCGCAGGTGCTCGGTCGGCGGGCATGGCCGAAGGTCATCGATCTCCCGACCGGTACCGGCAAGACCGCGGTGCTCGACACGGCGGTATTCGCCATGGCCGTACAGCCGGAGACCACTCCCCGGCGGGTCGTGTTCGTCATCGATCGGCGGATCGTCGTCGATCAGGTTTACGAACGGGCGCGGCGAATTCGAGAACGCATCGAGGCGGCCGACACCCCGGTACTGGAGCGCGTTCGGGATCGACTGCAAGTGCTGAGCGACGGCGAACCCCTGGGCGTCGCCGCGCTGCGTGGGGGGATCCCCATTGACGGCGACTGGACGCACCGCCCGGACCAGCCGTGGGTCGTGGTCTCCACGGTGGATCAGTTCGGCTCCCGTCTCCTGTTCCGTGGCTACGGTGTCGGCCCGGGCATGAGGCCGATTCATGCCGGCCTTGCCGGCAACGACTGCCTCGTGATCCTGGACGAAGTCCATCTGAGCGTGCCGTTTGCGCAGACCCTCGCCCGGATATCCGCACAGCGCTCGGGACCACTGCCCCGGAGGTTCGTCACGGTCGAAATGTCGGCCACGCCCAACGATCGGAGATCGGCGCCTTTCGCCCTGGACCCCGAGACGGACCTGGACGGATGCGCGGAGTTGCGGCGCCGTGTGGAGGCCGACAAGCGGGCGGAGCTCGTGCCGGTGCGGAATCGGGAGACGGTGCCGGCCGCCGTGCGGAAGATCGTCGAGTCGATCGACAAGCCCATCCGCGGGAACGAATCCCGGGCTCGCAGCGTCGGTGTCGTCGTGAATCGGGTGCGCACGGCTCGCGATACGTACCGCGCGCTCGCGAGCGCCGGCTGGCCGACGCACCTGATGACCGGACGCATGCGGCCGCTGGACCGGGCCGATGCTCTGGACCGGATCGCCCCGGCCGTCGACCCCGATGGCGACCGGCGCGAGGATCGGCTCACCGTCGTGGTTGCAATCCAGGCCATCGAGGTCGGGGCGGACTTCAGCTTCGACGCACTCATCACCGAGTGCGCCCCGGTCGACAGCCTCCGGCAACGATTCGGACGCCTTGATCGCCGCGGAACCCGTTCGGAGCGTACCGGACGCCCGGCCCGGGCCTGGATCATCGGTCCCAGGTCGGTCGTTGGCTCCAGGAAGCCCGACCCGATTTATGGTGATTCGGTCAGAGCGGCATGGGAGGCGCTTGAACGTCGTCGCGAGGATGATGGGCGGCTGGATATCGGCCCGATGGCGCTGCGGGACTTCCCGGACAACGCAACGGCGCCGAGAACCGATGCGCCGCTCCTCCTGGGAACGCATCTGGATGCCTGGGTCCAGACCCGACCCGAGCCCCTGGTACAGCCTTCCGTCGACTGGTTTCTTCACGGCATCGATCGGAACCGCCCGGCGGACGTCTCGGTCCTGTGGCGTTCGGACCGATCGTCGGAAGCGCTGCGTCTGGTTCCTCCCCGGCAAGCGGAATGCATCCAGGTACCCATCGGGGCGGTCAGGCCATGGCTGGCAGGTGGCCCGGAAGTGGCCGACGTCGCCGATGTCGGGCCGCAACCCCCACCCCCGCATCGCCGGCGATGCACGGCGGGCGACCCGGAAGCGGGCATCGCCGATGCCGGCCAGGCGTCCGAGCCGGAGGATTCCCGCACCCCGGACAAGCCGCACACCGGGGACTGGGTACGCTGGGCCGGATTCGCCGATGGTGCGCAGGATGGCGTCCGGGTCGGGGACATCCGCCCCGGGGACGTGCTCGTCGTCGACCCTGTGCGCGGCGGTCTGACTGCGGGAACATGGGATCCTTCCTCGGAGGAGCCGGTGGCGGACCTCGGCGACGCGGCACAGGTCGAGTCCGGACGGAGGGCTACGCTGCGCCTCGACCCGAATCTTGCTCATGTGGACTCCCCGCCAACCCCGGCGGGCGAGGCCGAAGCGGACGAACCGCCGGTCAGCCGAGTCGCCGCGTGGCTCGAATCTCGGGTTTCCGGCCCGGATGAGCTGCCGCACTGGATGCGCAAGGCCATCGGGAAGCTGGAAAACGGCTTCGATGTGCACGCGGTGGGGATCGGCGACGGCGGCCCCGGCAGGAGCTACTACGTTCTGACCGCGCAGGACCCGAAGACGAAGAAGCCGGTGGTGGATGCGGGGACGCTGGACGGTTCGGACGAGGCGGGCTCCTTCACGGCGACGGGCGTGAGCTTGAGTCGGCACCTGGATGGCGTCGGCGAGCGTGCCGGACATGTCGCCGGGAGGCTGGGACTGCCGCGCGAGATCGTGCGGGACCTCCGGTTGGCCGGCCGGCTCCACGATCTCGGAAAGGTGGACAGCCGGTTCCAGTCCTTGTTGGCGGGCGGCGACCCGGTCGAGCTGGCCATGCGGCGTGGAGAGCCGCTGGCCAAGTCACTGCCGGGCGCTCGCAGGGTTCCGGGATATCCGGCGGGAATGCGGCACGAGATCGCGAGCGTCGCGATGATCGAGTCGAACGCCGATGTTCTCGGCCTCGCTCACGACCAGGACCTGGTGCTCCATCTGGTTGGGACGCACCATGGCTGGGGGCGTCCGCTGCCGCCGATCATCGAAGACCCGGACCCGCAGGCGCTCGCGTATGAATGGAACGGGCACCGGCTGACCGCGAGCTCCGATCTGGCGGCGGGTTCCCTGGCCCTCGACATGGCCGACCGCTTCTGGCGTCTGGTGGAACGTTACGGATACCACGGGCTGGCCTGGCTTGAAGCCGTCCTGCGACTGGCCGACCACCGGCAGAGTGCCGAGGAGAGCGGACAGCCATGAAAGGCGCGCACATGAATGGCACGCATCTCCCCGGGCTCGAAGGTACGAATCCGCTGGGCTTTTTGGCGGCCCTTGGCGTGCAGGTGGTGCTCGCAACCGGGAAGGAGCAGCCGAAGCTTTGGTGGAGCGACGACATCGCGCCCCACGCCATCGTGGACGAGGAGCTTACCGTCGACCTGATCGTGGACCGGGCGCTGGATGCGTTCGCATACTGGAAGGACGGCCCGGCCACCAATCCACGAAGACCGGACGGCTCGACGATGCCCAAGGGTGACGAGCTCAAGCTGATGCCGGAAGACATCGAGGCATATCTCGGTCAGGCGGCACGGTGCGCCCGGAGCGGCGGCCTGGCCACTGCTCTTCTGGCGCAGGGCAGCCTGGACAACCAGGGTGTCGCGAAGCCCTCCGACTTCTACTTCACGGCGGGGCAACAGAGGTTCCTGGACACGGCCCGCAAAGTCCTGAATGCCGCCGATGGCGATGAAATCAAGATGGGCCTCGAAGGTCCATGGCGCTACAAAAGCAACGCCCCTTCCCTCGGATGGGATGTCACTGACGACCGCGTGTATGCACTCAGGGCCGACAAGCCAAGTAGTGAGCAGAAGTCGACCAATCCCGGGCCGGAAGCGTTGGCCCTGTTGGGGCTGAGCCTGTACCCGGTCTTCGCAGGCCGGGGGCGTACGGACACCCAGGAATGCTCGGGAAAATGGAAGGACGGCTTCTACTCCTGGCCGCTATGGTGGAAACCGGCCTCTCCGCGCGCCGTCAAGTCGCTCCTGGCCCATGCCTGCGACCATCCGGCAGCTTCGAACCGGCACCGCTGGTACGGTGCGTGGGGCGTATCCATCATCCTCCGATCATCGATCCGCCGATCCGATCAGGGTGGCTACGGAACCTTCGGGCCGCCGTCGATCACGTGGCAGCGGGCACGGTGAACGTTGGTCGGTGAACGGCTGGCGTCGTTCGATGGCATCGGCGGCAGCTTCGTGCGTTGCCGCATGCGGCTGGCACCCTTGTTTCGACCACCGCCCTTGTCCTCGCCCTGCACCGTCCCGCCGCCGAGGAAGAGGTCGCGCACCGTCATGTACCGCCCGGGAACGACGTTTCGACGTTGCGCGCACTTATCGCCGGCCGGTGTTTTCAGTCGATCGAAAAATCACGCTATCGATTGACAGCTTGTATCTTTTTTCCTCTTTGCAGAGAGAGAATGCCCCGAGATTCGATTTTTGAGACAGGTGCATGTGACACGAGCCGATGCCCGATACCCCCCAGCAAGGCGAGCTCCCGCTCGAAGCGCCGCCCCTCCCCGAAGACGCGCCGTTCCTGCCCGCGCGCATGGTGAACGAGTACGTCTACTGCCCGCGCCTCGCCTATCTCGAATGGGTGCAGGGGGAGTGGGCGGAGAGCGCCGATACGGTTGCGGGGAGACATGCGCACCGCCGGGTCGATCGCGAGGACCGGCCGCTGCCGTCGGCCGACGATCTGGCCGTGCAGGAGCGACCGCGCACCCGCTCCGTGACCCTCTCGTCGCGCCGCCTCGGCTTGGTCGCGAAGATCGACATGGTGGAGAGCGACGGCGAGACCGTCGTGCCCGTCGACTACAAGCGCGGCAAGCGTCCTCACGTCGCGGCCGGTGCCTACGAGCCGGAGCGCGTGCAGCTCTGCGTTCAGGGATTGCTGCTGGCGGAGAACGGCTATCGCTGTACCGAGGGCGTGCTCTACTTCGCCGAGAGTCGCGAGCGGGTGCGCGTCGTCTTCGACGATGAGTTGCAGGCGGCCACACGCAGCGCAATTGGCGGGCTGCGGCTGGTCGCGGCCGGTGGGCGTATCCCACCGCCGCTGCGCGACAGCCCCAAGTGTCCGCGCTGCTCGCTCGTCGGCATCTGCCTCCCCGACGAGGTCAATCACTTCCATCGCACGGGCGGGACGCCCCGACCGATCGCGGTGCGCCACGACGGGATGCTCCCCCTCTACGTCCAGGCCAACAATGCCCGCCTCGCCAAGAAGGGCGAGACCATCACCATCGTCGAGGAAGACGGCCCGACCACCACGGTGCGTCTCATCGACGTCTCGCAGGTGGTGCTGATGGGCAATGTCAGGATGACGACACCGTGCCTGCACGAACTGATGCGCCGGGAGGTCCCGGTGACCTGGCACAGCTATGGCGGCTGGTTTCTCGGGCACACCGTCGGACTCGGCCACAAGAACGTCGAGCTGCGCGAGGCGCAGTACCGGGCAAGCTTCACCGCGGCGACGTCGATGGGTGTGTCGCGCTCACTCGTCGCCGCGAAGATCCGAAACTCCCGCACGATGATGCGACGCAATTGGCGCGGGGAGGAGCAGGCGCGGGAGCGGGTGCTGATCACGCTTCGCCGTCTTGCCGACCGGACCCGCCACGCGGACGACATTCCCACCCTGCTCGGTCTTGAAGGTGAAGCGGCCGCCGTCTACTTCCGTGCGTTCGCCGCTCTGCTGGGGTCGAGAGCGGACGAGAGCCGCAAGCACGCCGAGAATCCCGACCATCCCGGCCATCCTGAACACCCCGAGCATCCCGACAGCATGGCGAAGGCGTTGCCAGCGTTCCGTTTCGACCGGCGCAACCGGCGGCCTCCGACCGATCCGGTCAACGCGCTCCTGTCGTTCGCGTACTCCATGCTGACCCGGACGTTCACGGTGGCGCTCAGCGCCATCGGGTTCGACGTCTACCGGGGCTTCTACCACCAGCCCCGCTACGGCCGGCCGGCGCTCGCACTCGATCTGATGGAGCCGTTTCGACCGATTGTGGCGGATTCGACGGTGTTGCAGGCGATCAACAACGGCGAAGTGAAGCCGGACGATTTCCTGCACGGAGGCGCCGGCACCGCGCTGAAACCGGGCGGCCGAAAGCGTTTCATCGCAGCGTTCGAGCGGCGGCTTGCGCAGGAGACGACGCATCCGGTCTTTGGCTACCGCTTGTCCATGCGACGTCTGATCGAGGTCCAGGGACGACTGTTCGCCCGGTTCCTGATGGGCGAGATCAAGGACTACCCTCACTATCTGCCGCGTTGAGGGTGAGCATCGGCGGGGGTGGGCACGGGTATGGACGAACGGATGTACATCGTCACCTACGACATCTCGAGTCGTCGCCGTTGGCGCAAGGTGTTTCGGACGATGGAAGGCTACGGCGAATGGCTGCAACTCTCGGTGTTCCAATGTCGTCTTACGGCCAGACGGCGCGTGGAGATGGTGTCGGCGCTGGACACTCTCATCCATCATGGCGATGATCATGTCCTGATCGTCGACCTCGGCCCTGCGGACAAGGTCTCGCCGAGGATCGAAAGTCTCGGCAAGAGGTTCGACGCCATCGCGCGCGAACCGGTTATTGTTTGACGAACCGGAAAGAAGGAGGTATATGGACACGGGAGCTCCTCGCCGTGCTGGTGCGAGCGCTCCGCTGACGCCGGACACCGAGGCAGCGCTCGAACTCCGCTAACACCTTGTTTTACCTGCGCTCTTTAACAAAATGGAGACACTGGTGACGTCATGATCGGGAAGTCCGACGCGCGTTCCGACACAGCGCTCGCACATCGGCACGAAACTCCCGTGATATCCGGGAGATGCGAGTATCCTGTTTTCCGCGGCTCTATGCCGCGGCCTCATTGAAGCATAGCCGCCGACGGCGCGAGCGGCGGCCTCGATGGAGTGTTTTCCGCGGCTCTATGCCGCGGCCTCATTGAAGCAGGAAGCCAGTGGTGCACTTGCTCCACGCGGGGAAATGTTTTCCGCGGCTCTATGCCGCGGCCTCATTGAAGCAGGATGTCAATCTCGACTCTTTTGCGCGCCATTGGCCGGTTTTCCGCGGCTCTATGCCGCGGCCTCATTGAAGCGGCTACGACATTCGCCGCGCTGCGTATGGTCAGCAGCGTTTTCCGCGGCTCTATGCCGCGGCCTCATTGAAGCCACCGCCCGATTTTGAGGGCGCCAAGACTGAAACCGCGTTTTCCGCGGCTCTATGCCGCGGCCTCATTGAAGCATTTCGGCAAGATGGCGCTGCAGCAGCGGTATAGCCGTTTTCCGCGGCTCTATGCCGCGGCCTCATTGAAGCAGAGTCACGGGACGATATCCCGTATGTGGATGGCCTGTGTTTTCCGCGGCTCTATGCCGCGGCCTCATTGAAGCGAGGTCCGTATTGGCGCGAGTTTCAGCGACGCCGGTCGTTTTCCGCGGCTCTATGCCGCGGCCTCATTGAAGCGGTGGATACCCAGTTGTCTTCCCGCGGGAGCTACCCGGTTTTCCGCGGCTCTATGCCGCGGCCTCATTGAAGCATCGGATGATTCTTGGGCATAACGCTAGCGACGCCGTTTTCCGCGGCTCTATGCCGCGGCCTCATTGAAGCGAATCACGGCCGTCGCGGTGGTCTCCACGGTCGTGAGTTTTCCGCGGCTCTATGCCGCGGCCTCATTGAAGCATGACCGACACGCTCAACGAGAGCTTGGCGAGGCTGTTTTCCGCGGCTCTATGCCGCGGCCTCATTGAAGCAAATGAACGCGGGTCATGTAGTCGCCCAGGGAGGACGGTTTTCCGCGGCTCTATGCCGCGGCCTCATTGAAGCGCGTCGAACGCGTCACGATCCGCCGGGTCGTCGATGGTTTTCCGCGGCTCTATGCCGCGGCCTCATTGAAGCAAATGAACGCGGGTCATGTAGTCGCCCAGGGAGGACGGTTTTCCGCGGCTCTATGCCGCGGCCTCATTGAAGCGCGTCGAACGCGTCACGATCCGCCGGGTCGTCGATGGTTTTCCGCGGCTCTATGCCGCGGCCTCATTGAAGCGCTCTGCGGGGTGTACCCCTTCCACTCCTCACGCGAGTTTTCCGCGGCTCTATGCCGCGGCCTCATTGAAGCTGGATGTCCGGGCATGACATCGTCGGTACGGATGATGCGTTTTCCGCGGCTCTATGCCGCGGCCTCATTGAAGCTACCGTTGGGGCGGATCGAGTCTCGGAGACAGCAACGTTTTCCGCGGCTCTATGCCGCGGCCTCATTGAAGCCCAACGAGGTCACGCATCAACGGGAACGAGTCGCGGGGTTTTCCGCGGCTCTATGCCGCGGCCTCATTGAAGCTCGGCGCGGCAGTCGGCGGGCGCGTGATTGCGGTGCGCGTTTTCCGCGGCTCTATGCCGCGGCCTCATTGAAGCACCTGCGCCTGCACGACCGTCGCCAGATGCGCGGCGGTTTTCCGCGGCTCTATGCCGCGGCCTCATTGAAGCAGACCATGCCGCGGTGCGAGTACACGCGCTCCAGTGGTTTTCCGCGGCTCTATGCCGCGGCCTCATTGAAGCAGGCCGGCTTTCTCCTGCTCGATTGCGTCCCGGACGCCGTTTTCCGCGGCTCTATGCCGCGGCCTCATTGAAGCTCTACTATCATGACGTTCTCCTGAGTTTGGGCCGGTCCGTTTTCCGCGGCTCTATGCCGCGGCCTCATTGAAGCAGAGTCGGCGGCCGACTCCAGCGCATGCCGCGCCGCCGTTTTCCGCGGCTCTATGCCGCGGCCTCATTGAAGCCAACGGAGTCTCTGGCGGTGTCGAGACGGGCGTGAAGGTTTTCCGCGGCTCTATGCCGCGGCCTCATTGAAGCGGGAGGAACGGGCGGTGCTCAAACTGCTGCATTCTCGTTTTCCGCGGCTCTATGCCGCGGCCTCATTGAAGCGACGATCGCATCAATGACATCCCCACTGTCCTCGCCGTTTTCCGCGGCTCTATGCCGCGGCCTCATTGAAGCGCGCGCGTCCGTAGATCACCCGCACGTTGAGATCGGCGTTTTCCGCGGCTCTATGCCGCGGCCTCATTGAAGCGCGGTCAGCTCGGCGTTGATGACGCGCTTGGCCCCGGCGTTTTCCGCGGCTCTATGCCGCGGCCTCATTGAAGCGAGCAAACTCCGATCCCCTTGATACCTTCCGAATCCGTTTTCCGCGGGTAACTACTCGGGCAAGTTATCGACAGCGCGCCCGGCGAGAGCGATCTGAATGGCGACCAGGGGATTGTATCCTTGGTTCGCCATGGACTGGAGATAGCTTGAGATTCGGCAGTACGCTTCGGCGTACTTTCGGGTGCGGAAGCATCCGGAGACCTTCTGCTTGACCTTGCTCATCCGCAGGTCACGTTCCGCGCGATTGTTGGTGAACGCGACGGCGGGGTGCTTGGCGAAGCGTAGCACGGCGCTCTCGTGCTTTTTCAATCGGTCCCACAGATTGTGTGCATCGGACTTGGCCACTTTGCCACGCTGCCCCTTTTGTCGAGGGGGAATCGGTGGAAGCTCGCGTTCCCCCTGGGTGAGGATGGTGCGGTAGCGTTTCTGTACGGCCTTGTACTCGCTTTCGGTAAGCGTTTTCTCGTCGCGTTTGGCGACGTGGTGGCAGGCGTCGAGGAGCAGGCGCTTCATGCGCTTGGCCCAAGCGTAGTCGTGAGCATCGACGATGAAGGTGAGCTCGCGCAGGAGGTGTGCCCCGCATAGTGCGTGGTCGCAGTGCGCGTAGCTCAAGTACGAGGCCCAGCAGTCGTGGACCGCCACGCCCCCGTAGCGCGGGATGATGCCGATGGCCTCGATGGCCTCGCATCCGCGCTTGGGATGGAGGCGTTTCACGGTGAGCGTCCCGGCGGAGTAGACGTGAATCCAGTGATTCTTTCGGTCCACACGCAACGAGGTCTCGTCGACGTGCATCGCCGGTGCGAGGAGGAGGCGCTCGAGGGCTTGATTCTCCCACTCGGCGAGCGCCTGATGGAGCTGGGCAACGTAGCCGAGCAGCGTCGCCTCGGACAGGAGCTGGCCGATGAGGGCGTGCATCGATTGGGCGACGCGCTTGAGCGAGAGCATCTGGGCGACGAGCAGGTGCACGACGTAGGCCTTGACGCCGGGGCCGTACTGCAGCGGGCCGGGGAGTTCGCGGGGGAAGCGCGCCCGGGTCTCGGTGTGGCAGCGCGCGCAGTGCTTGATTTCGGCGTCGGCGTGACGCACGACCTTCTCGAACACGATGTCGGCGAGGGAGCGGCGCTCGTGGCCTGTGCAGGCGGTGTCGGTGAGGTCTTCGCCGCAGCGCGCGCACGCATCGACGCGCAGCTCGGTGACGTAGGTCCGGGTGCGAGTGTTTGCAGCGCGCGCCTCGTTCGATGCGGGTCCTTTGCCCTTGGCGCCGGGGCGGGTGCGGGTGGTGGCGTCATCGGGGCTCTGGGAGGCGGGGAGACTTGAGTTGGCGCTGCTCTTCGGCGTGTGCTTTTCCATGAACACCGCCATCAGCAGCTCGAACAGCATCAGCAGAGCCTTGAACAGGGCGCGGCTGTCCTCGTGCATCTTGCCCGCGGCACACAGCGACTCGAACTGCCCCTTGAGCGCATCGAACTCCGCGCGCAGCGACGCCTTGTTGACCGTGGCCATCGGTGACCCCTACCGCTCGGCCTCGACCGCCATCATC
Source organism: Gammaproteobacteria bacterium (assembly GCA_965202735.1). Lineage (GTDB taxonomy): Bacteria > Pseudomonadota > Gammaproteobacteria > HK1 > HK1 > HK1. The sequence continues at coordinate 2,276,086 of OZ241844.1, read as the reverse complement.
GCGCCGAGCACCGCGAGGCGCTCGGGATGAGGCAGCGCCGCGTAGCGCCGGGCCCAGCTCTCGGCCTTGCGCTTGATGCGCTGGCGGTCGGTGAAGTTGCGCCCCGCGTAGCGTGCCCAGTGCAGCCGCTCAGGCGCGAAGTTGAACCACAGCTTCTCGGTGCGCACCCCGCCCTGGTTCATCACCTGCCACTCGACGCTGCGCCACCCTTCCAGCCGCTCGTCATAAAGCGTCGAGGGATAGCCCGAGACCATCACCTGACAGGGGAGCGCCGCGAGCAGCCCGAGCAACTCCACATGGTCCGTCTCATCGTAGTCGAACCGGTAGCGGCGCTTGGAGCTGCGGGTGCGCTTCAGATACGGCGGGTCGCAGTAGACGAGTTCCGAGCCCTCGAACGCGAACTCGGCCAGATAGCGGTGGGCACAGCCGTGCACGAGCTCGACGCGGTACTCGCACTCGAACGCATCGAGCGCGCGCGCATCCAGATCGATGCCGATGTTGCGCAGCGCCGCGGGCTTGCGCCGCATGATGGCACCCCCACCGAGATGGGTCTCGATGTAGGTGTGGTGCGGCGGCATCATCGCAATCAGCGGCTGACACAGCCCAGAGGTCGCCTTCGAGCCGAAGTAGCCCACCCGCGTCGTGCTCCCATCCCCCTGTATGGGAGCCGTACCATAGTGCCGCGTTCCTATGCTGTCAACGACCGACCTACGAAGCCGCTTGGCGTCCCTTGGGCGAAGCGGCCGCTTCGCGCTCTACGAATCCTTCGGACACCTCCTAAGATCGGGTGAGTAGTTACTTCCGCGGCTCTATGCCGCGGCCTCATTGAAGCCCCCCATGCCCGAGCCGTCTCCACCAGCGCTTCCAGCCGTTTTCCGCGGCTCTATGCCGCGGCCTCATTGAAGCCAGCTCGCGCTCGGCGATGTGGCGGCCCTTCTCCGTTTTCCGCGGCTCTATGCCGCGGCCTCATTGAAGCGTAGGAGATTCCGATCCACTGGCGCACCAGCGGCGGGGTTTTCCGCGGCTCTATGCCGCGGCCTCATTGAAGCGCCCAGTCGAGCCGCAGACGACCGTCGGCTATCGCGTTTTCCGCGGCTCTATGCCGCGGCCTCATTGAAGCGGCCACTTCCCGGTTGTCCCCCCGGTACAGTTCGACGTTTTCCGCGGCTCTATGCCGCGGCCTCATTGAAGCTGTGAATCTTCACCGGTCGTACACGTCGTCGTTGCACTGTTTTCCGCGGCTCTATGCCGCGGCCTCATTGAAGCTTCTCCTGTTGCATCGGCCAGGCGGGATTGCCTGTGGGTTTTCCGCGGCTCTATGCCGCGGCCTCATTGAAGCATCACGCTCCTCGCCCCCGCCCCGTCGCCGGGGTTGGTTTTCCGCGGCTCTATGCCGCGGCCTCATTGAAGCGACAGATCTGTCCGCCAGTGACGCGGCGGATCTCCTCGTTTTCCGCGGCTCTATGCCGCGGCCTCATTGAAGCGCGTGTCCCGGGTGTGCCCCCGGAACTGATCAGTATCAATGAAGGTATGTCCGTCGAAGGGGTACGACATTGTCAGGACAAGCCACGTCGGCTCGATACGTTTCCGCGAGCACAGGCCATGCATGGTCGAATCGTTGGCTCTGCACGAGCGAGCGCAGGGTGAGAATGGCTTGCCCGCCGGGCAGGCCCCAGCGCATCCCGGAGCGCTTGAGCCGTTCGGTGACCAAGGTCTTGCAGGCCGCCTCGACGACCCCGGAGCCGATGGGCAGGCCCCGCGCCTTGGCCTCGGCGTAGCCCATGCGGTGGCGATTGCCGCGGAAGTAGCCGAGCACCTGTGCGATGCGCTCCTCGTCGGGATATCTCGTGCGCAGATGCACCAGCGCGCGGATGACCCGCTCGTAAGCGACTCGTGAAGTACGTCGTTCCGTAAGGTCGTTGTCGGTGCCACAGTGCACGCTCCATCGTTGTGTGGAGGGTGAGGGGATGGCACAAACGAGCTCGCGGTCCCGCAGTGTGCGCCCGCGCGAGCGGTTCTGGCTCGACCATCTGCGCACGGCCCGCCAGCAAGGGCTGACGTTGAAGGCGTATGCCCAGGCCCACGGGCTGTCGGTCAGCGCACTGTACACGGCGCGCTCGACACTCAAGCGCCGCGGCGTTCTCAGCGAGCCGGCGCCACCGACGTTCGTGCCGGTGCGCCTCTGCCCACCGGCGGGCGCGGCGTTTCGCGTGCACCTGCCCAACGGCGTCGTCGTCGAGGTCTGCGCACAGGCCGAGGACGCACGCGTGGGCGCGGTGCTCGAATGCGCGAGCCGGCTGTCATGATCCGTCCGCCGCACGAGGGCATCGAGGTGTGGCTGTGCGTCGAGCCGGTGGACTTCAGAAAGCAGATTACGGGGCTTGCCACGCTGGTGCAGGACACCCTGGCGATGGACCCGTTCTCGGCGCAGCTCTTTGTGTTCACCAACCGTCGGCGCACCCAGTGCCGGGTCCTGTACTGGGAGCGGTGCGGGTTCGTGCTGTGGCAAAAGCGCCTGGAGCGTGCACGCTTCGCATGGCCGCGCCACGCCACCCGGGTGGTGAGCCTGAGCGGGGCGCAGCTCAACTTTCTGCTCGATGGCTATGACCTGTGGCGCACCCGCCCCCATGCGTCGCTGCACTACGCATCGATGTACTGAAGGGGAAAAGTAAATTTGATCGGTGCATCAGAAAGTTTGATCCCCCTGCCCGGTCGAAGCGGTTTACCCTACGGGCCATGAGCCCGCCCGCCCCGCAATGTGCGAACGAGACTCTCGCCTCGCTGCACGCGCAGGTGCATCACTACCAGTGCGCTCTCGCCGAGCGCGACGCGCTGATTGAGCACTTGCAGGAGCAGGTGCGGCTGCTCCTCGCCCGGCGCTTTGCCCCCTCGTCGGAGAAGATGCCCGACGGTCAACTGGGGCTGTTCAACGAGGCCGAGGCGAGCGCTGGCGCACCCGAGCCCTGCGAGGGCGAGCCCGGCTCCGAGGTCGCGGCCCACCGGCGCGCGAGGCCGAGGCGCGCGCCGTTGCCGCAGGGTCTGCCGCGCGTCGTCATCGAGCATCGGCTGGAGGCATCGCAGCGCACCTGTGCGCAGCATGGGGTGGAGCTTGAGCGCTTCGGCGAGGTGGTGAGCGAGCAGCTCGACATCATTCCCGCCCAGGTGCGGGTGCTGCGTCATGTGCGCGGCAAGTACCGCTGCCCGCGCTGCGAGGGGCATCTTCGCACCGCGGCGCTGCCGGCGCAGCCGCTGGCGAAGAGCATGGCCAGCGCGGGGCTGCTCGCATTCATCGCCACGGCGAAGTACGCCGACGCGCTGGCGCTGTATCGTCAGTGCCAGCAGCTTCGGCGCATCGGGGTGGAGCTGTCGCGCACGACGCTGGCGCGGTGGATGGTGGGGGCGGGCGAGCTCGTGGCGCCGCTCATCCACGTGCTGCGCGACGAGCTGCTCGACCGGCCCTGCCTGCTGATGGACGAGACCCCGGTGCAGGTGCTCAAGGAGCCTGGGAAGGCGCCGGAGTCGAAGTCTCAGCTCTGGGCGCAGATGAGCGCGGGTCCCGAGCCGCCCATCGTGCTGTTCGACTACGACCCGACCCGTTCGGGGGCGGTCCCCAAGCGGCTGCTCGAAGGGTTCACCGGGACGCTGCACACCGACGGCTACAGCGGCTACGCGCCGGTGGTGCGCGAGCAGCGCCTGGTGCATCTGGCGTGCTGGGCGCACGCCCGGCGCGCACTGGTCGATGCGCTGAAGAGCCTCGGGCTGAATCCGAAGAAGCTCCCGGCGAGTCCGCCTGCGAAGGCGCGGCGCGCCCTCTACGCGCTGGAGAGGATCCGAACGCTCTACGCCATCGAGCGCCGCATCCGCCACCAGCCGCCAGAGGACCGTGCGCACGTGCGCCGCAGCGAGAGCGTGCCGGTGCTCGATGCGCTGCGGGCCTGGCTCGACGACACCCTCGGCACCCTCCCGCCCTCGAGCGTGCTCGGCAAGGCGATGGCGTATCTCGACCACCAGTGGGAGGCGCTGGTGCGCTACTGCGACGACGGGCGCTACGGCATCGATACCAACCCCGTCGAGAATGCCATTCGTCCGTTCTGCGTCGGGCGCCGCAACTGGCTGTTCTGCGATACCGTGGCCGGCGCCCATGCGAGCGCCCGGCTGTACTCGCTCATCGAGTGCGCCAAGGCCAACGGTCTCGAGCCCTACGCCTACCTGCGCCACGTGTTCACCGAGCTGCCGTAGGCGAAGTCCCTCGGCGAGATTGAAGCCCTGCTGCCGACCCGACTCGCCCCCGCTGCCCTGGCCCGAGACTCACTCCAGAAGCCCTTCCCCTCCGCACGTCAATAACGCCCTTTGCGGGGCGCTTACACCCGCTCGACCCCGGCGGGCTCATGACGCAGCCGGTGGCGATAGGTGTTGAGCTGCGTCGCCGCCTTGGGCGAGGCGGTGCCGTAGGCGGCGTCGAAGGCGTCGCTGAGCTGCTCGACGGCGTGGTAGAAGTCGATGAGTTCGACGCCCTCGGGCAGCGCACCGGAGAGGAACGTCCAGTTGTCCTTCGCCCCGTCGGCGAGCTTGACCACGGTGAGGTCCGGGCGCGGGGCGCGCACCGCCGCGACCTCGGCGGCAACCATCGCCTTGAGGCTCGCCTTGCGCGGCTGCGGCATCCGGCCCATGCGCACGCTGTACAGCCGCTCGCCCTGGGCATCGACCAGCGAGACCGTGGCACAGCCCGCCTCGCGGTATCCGCCGCGCATCGGCGCCATCACCCCGTCGAGCGAGACCACCACCGCACGGGCCGCCTCCGGCACCGCGACGCTGGCCTCGCGCACCGTGGTCTCGAACGTCTCGCGCTGCGCCTCCCAGCGCGCCGACAGCGCCTTGGGCAGCCGGTCGAGGCTGCTCTTCGACGGCTGCATCGGCCCGAGGGTGGCCAGCACCTGCTCGGCGTCTCGCGGGGTCAGATGCGAGACCAGCAGCGCACCGTGGCGCGCCGCGAGCGGCGTCCAGTACCCCTCGACGATGCCCACCCGGCGCTCCAGCGCCGCCACTGCCCGCGCCCCGCGCCGCGCCCGGTACAGCGTGCGGGTCACCGACACCGGGCCGGCGGTGGTGAGGTAGGTCTGGGCACTGCGACACGCCCGGCGATGGACCTCGCCGTCGATGAGCACGAACGGCAGGTCCACGTCGTGTCGGGCGAGCGCCTGTTCGGTGACCGCGCACTCGGTGCGGGCGAACAGGGCGTGGAGCTCGCGCTCGAAGTTCTCGAACGAATGCGTGTCGGACGATTCGTACTTCTTCAGCAGCGCACTCACGCGCCGGGGGAGTGCTTCGAGCACGCTCCAGACATCTTGGGGAGTGGGTTTGTCGGTCGGCGTATGGGATACTTCCATTGGGGCAGCCCTCCACAGTGTTGGGATTTCGCGCACAGCATTGTTGCAGAGGATCACTGCCCCGTCTTCCCCTCTGAGCTTGCCTGCGGTGACAAAGTGTCACCGGAGACGGGTTCTTCTTCGTCTGGCGTTTTCCACAAATCTTTAGAATTCGATCATTTAGGAGTATTAGCTCGTGTCAGTTCTAGATCTACACCCGTTCGATCTGCTGAAGGACATCATCGCCGATCTGCTCGCCAACTCCGAGCTCTCGACCGCGTTGCTCGAGTGGTTCCGGGATCGGTTCGCGCCCTACAGAAGCGAGCACGAATGTCGGAGCTGGAGCGAGTATTACGACCATATCCGCAAGTTCGACATCCGCTCGCTCAAGGGCGAGGCCGTCCGCAGCTTCGAGGAATGCGAGATCGCGAATTTCCTTTACCTGAACGGCGTGGCCTACGAGTACGAGGCTCCCTACGAGCACGACCTGGCGACCTCGCAAAAGCGCCAGTACAGACCCGACTTCCATCTCCCGGATCACGGTATCTACATCGAGCATTTCGGGATCGACGCCAGGGGCAACACGGCACCGTTCGTAAACCGGGAGCAGTATCTGCGGGAGATGGACTGGAAGCGCGGCATCCATGCCGAGCACGGCACCGTTCTGATCGAGACCTTCAGCCACGAACAGGCCGACGGCAGGTTGCTCCGCAACCTCACGGAGAAACTTGCCTCCCATGGCGTGACGCTGTCGCCGATTCCGCCAAAGAAGGCGTTCGCCGTGCTTGAAGAGCAGGGCCGGATCGATCCGTTCACGCGGCTGGTGGCGACCTTCCTGCAGCACTTCAAGGGCAGCGGGCTGTCTTTCGCCGAGATCGCGGAACGCGCCGGCAGGCTGCGGGACCGGGCGCGGGCGCGGATATTCCTTGCGGTGTTCCGGCCCATATTCGAGCGCTATCAGGAAACGCTCGCCCGGTCGGGAGAGATCGACTTCAACGACATGATCCACCGGGCAACGGAGCTGGTGGAGGCGGGCCGTTACCGCAGCGCCTTCGGATACATCCTGGTCGACGAGTTCCAGGACATCTCGCCGGCGCGGGCCAGGCTTCTGAAGGCATTGCTCGACAGCTCTCCGGGCGCCCGGCTTTTCGCGGTCGGCGACGACTGGCAGGCGATCTACCGGTTCGGCGGCTCGGACATCGCGGTCATGCGGGAGTTCGGAGACCATTTCGGCGCGTTCGAGCGCATCGATCTCGCGACCACGTTCCGGTGCGCGGACCGCATCGCCGCGGTCGCTACCGATTTCGTATTGCGGAACCCCGCACAGATCCGCAAGGCGGTTCGCGCAACGCGCGAGGCGGCCCGGCCGGCGGTCCATGTCGGCCTGCCTGGTGAGCAGGGCCTCTCGCTGCTGAAGGAAGCGCTGGACCGGATCTCCGAGGACGCCCGCCGGCACGACGGAACGTCGGAGGTGCTGCTGCTCGGCCGCTACCGGCATCTGCGGCCCAGCAACATGCAGGCATTGGAAAGGCAGTATCCCGGCCTTCGCTTCTCCTGGATGACCGTGCACCGCTCCAAGGGCCTGGAGGCCGACTATGCCGTGATTCTCGGACTGTGTTCGGGCAGATACGGGTTTCCCGTGGAGGTCGCCGACGACCCGCTGCTCGATCTGGTGCTGGCGGCGCCCGAAGCCCATCCGAACGCCGAGGAGCGCCGCCTGCTCTATGTCGCCATCACGCGGGCGAGACGGCAGGTCTTTCTGCTTGCCGATGGCGGGCCGCCGTCGGAGTTCGTTACGGAGTTGATCGGGGGCGGATACGACGTCGCCGTGTTCGGACGGCCGCCGGAACAGGACGTATCCTGTCCTCGGTGCACCGGCGGGCGGATGGAGCGCCGCGAAAACGCCCGCAACGGAAGCGTCTTCTACGGCTGTTCGAACTTTCCGCTGTGCGAGCACACGGTGCGCGCCTGTCCGAAATGCAGGAACGGACTGCCGGTCAGGTCCGGAGACGGCCACCGCTGCCGGGACTGCGGCGGTGAAATCGAGGCGTGTCCAGAATGCGAGGGCTGGCTCGACATCCGAATGGGGAGGTACGGCCGCTTCCTCGGCTGCTCGAACTTCCCGGATTGCGACTACACGCGAAACTTGCAGCCATCGCGAAAGAGAGCCGCTTCCGCGCCGAATGCGGCAGGGCCCCAGGAGCGCCGTCCATGAGCAGGGTTCGAGGCCGGGGCGCCCGCGGCGGCCAGGCAGGTCAGGTATTCGACACCTGCGGGATCGTCTGCGTCCCCGATCCCCATGATCCGCGGCCGGGAACCTGAGAGAGGAGGCAACGCCCCGCTTGGCGTCAGAGCGCACCGTGATGCGAATGCCATACGAGGCCGAGCCTCCATCGGCAAATCTTTGCTATCGACCGCCGAAAGTCAACGGTTTCCAGCGCATCGCCAGGACCATTCAGAAGTCGCGGCCACCGGCCGCCAGACCGGAATCTCGCACGGTGGCGGGCGGTCTTCCGGCATCGAAGACCCGATTCGAGCGTCTGATGAACCGCTCGTCACGACTTCCGGAGAGCCCTGAGCCCATCGCCTTCACCGGTGCGATTCATCGCCGCCACGTTCCGCACCAGGCCCAAGCGGTGCCGCCGGTCCATCCGGTCGCCGGTCCGTCCGGTCGCCGGTCCGTCCGGTCGCCGGTCCGTCCGTCCGCCGGTTCGTCCGGTCGCCATTCCGCTCAGCCGACGGTCCAGGTCTCCCCGGCCCGGAGCAGGTCGGCGAGGTCGCCCCTGCCCTCCCGGGCCTCGGCCGCCTCGACCTGCTCGTTGACGAGGGTGTCGAAGGTCGGGCGCTCGACCGCGCGGAGCACGCCGATCGCCTCGGGCAGGGCCGGATGGCGCATCCGCCCCAGCAGGGTGGCCAGGGTGGGCTCGGCCGCGGTCTCGTCGTGCACCAGCAGATCCGATGCGCCCGTCCCGTTCCCGAGCGACACCACCTCGGGGGCGAAGCCGTCCAGCCGGATGCCCTTGTCGCGGTTCCTGCCGAATACGAGCGGCTGCCCGTGCTCGACCTCCACCAGGGTGTCGGAGCGCAGCTTCACGTCCTTGGCGTACTCGAACGCCCCGTCGTTGTAGACGTTGCAGTTCTGGTAGATCTCGACGAAGGCGGTGCCGCGGTGCGCGGCCGCCCGGCGCAGCACCGCGCCGAGGTGCTTCGTATGCGTGTCCACCGTGCGCGCCACGAACGTCGCCTCGCTGCCGAGCGCGATCGACAGGGGGTGGAGCGGGGCGTCCACCGAGCCGTAGGGAGTGCTGCGGGTCACGTGCCCGGGGAGCGAGGTCGGCGAGTACTGGCCCTTGGTCAGCCCGTAGATGCGGTTGTTGAACAGCAGGATCCTGATGTCGACGTTGCGTCGCATCGCGTGCATCAGGTGGTTGCCGCCCATGCTGAGCGCGTCGCCGTCGCCGGTGATCACCCAGACCTGAAGGTCCGGGCGCATCGTCTTCAGGCCGGTCGCGACCGCGGGCGCGCGGCCGTGGATGCCGTGCACGCCGTAGGTGTTCAGGTAGTACGGGAACCGGCTGGAGCAGCCGATGCCGGAGACGAACACCAGGTTCTCGGGCGCGACCCCGATCTCGGGCAGCACCTTCTTCATCTGCGCGAGGATGGAGAAGTCTCCGCAGCCCGGGCACCAGCGGATCTCCTGGCTGGACGCGAAGTCGTCGGCGGTGAGCTTTCGTGTCGGCGGTTGCACCACGTCCTCCGGTCAGGAGTGCTCCCCGGTCGGGAGCGGGATGGATTCCGGGGCCGCTCGATCGTCCGTGCGCCGTCCGTCCATGCGCCGTCGCTTCGGCCGCGCCCACCTGCGGGGGCAACGCGCCGAGGGAGGCGCCGGGGGCAGCGCGCCGCGCGCGGAGCGCGACCGCGGGGGAGGGCGGCCGCTCATGCCAGCATCTCCTCGATGACGCCGGTGACGTCCTTCACCCAGAACGGACGTCCGCGCACCTTGCCGAGCGACACCACATCCACCAGGTAGCGGGCGCGGAGCAGCATCGCGAGCTGGCCGAGGTTGAGCTCCGGCGCCAGCACGCGCTCGTAGCGCGCGAGCACCTCGCCGGTGTTCGCGGGCAGCGGGTTGAGATGGCGCAGATGCGCGTGCGCGACCGCGCCGCCGCCTGCGCGGACCCGCTCCACCGCCTGCCGGCACACGCCGAGGGTCCCGCCCCAGGAGAGCACGAGCAGCTTCCCGCGTTCGGGGCCGGTGACCTCCAGGTCCGGGATCAGGTTGACCGCGTTGGCGACCTTCCGGGCCCGCAGCCGCACCATGTGCTCGTGATTGTCGGGGTCGTAGCTCACGTTGCCGGTGAGGTCCTGCTTCTCCAGGCTGCCCACCCGGTGCATGAGGCCGGGGGTGCCGGGCAGCGCCCACGGGCGGGCGAGCCATTCGTCGCGCGCATACGGCCGGAAGGGCGCGGCGGCGTCACCGTTTCCGTCCGGATGGCGCACCTCGATGGGCTTCAGGCCGGCGACATCGGGAATCCGCCAGGGCTCCGCGCCGTTCGCGACGAACGCGTCGGAGAGCACCACCACCGGCGTCATCAGGCGGGTCGCGATCCGCCACGCCTCGATCACGATGCCGAAGCAGTCGGTCGGGCCGCTTGCGGCGAGCACCGGAAGGGGGGCTTCGCCGCTTCGCCCGAACATCACCTGGAGCAGGTCCGACTGCTCGGGCTTGGTCGGCAGTCCGGTGCTCGGGCCCCCGCGCTGGATGCTCAGCACCAGCAGCGGCAGCTCCAGCATCACCGCGAGCCCCATCGCCTCGGTCTTGAGCGCGATGCCGGGCCCGCTCGACGCGGTCACCCCCATCGCGCCCCCGTAGGCGGCGCCGATGGCGGAGGTCACCGCGGCGATCTCGTCCTCGGCCTGGAAGGTGCGAACGCCGAAGCGCTTGTGGCGGGCGAGCTCGTGGAGGATGTCGCTCGCCGGGGTGATGGGGTAGGAGCCGTAGAACAGCGGCTTGCCCGACAGCTCGGAGGCGGCGATCAGGCCGCAGGCGAGGGCCTGGTTGCCGGTGATGTTGCGGTACTCCCCCGGCTCCAGGGCAGCGGGCGGGACGTGGTAGCTGCGGGCCAGCGCCTCGGTGGTCTCGCCGAAGCTCCAGCCGGTGCGCAGCGCCTTCACGTTGGCGTCCAGCACCTCGGACTCGTTGCGGAAGCGCCGGCGCAGCCACCGGAGCGTCGGCTCCGGGTCGCGTCCGTAGAGCCAGTAGACGAGCCCCATCGCGAAGAAGTTCCGGCAGCGCGTGGCGAGCTTGCGCCCGACGCCGGGGCCCTCGACCGCCTCGCGGGTGAGCTTCGTCAGCGGAACCCGAATGACGTTGAACCCGTCGAGGCTGCCGTCGTCGAGCGGGTTCGACCCCGCGCGGGCGAGCTTCAGCCCCTTCGCGTCGAACGCGTCCTCGTCGACGATCAGGGTGCCCTGGGGCTGGAGGAAGCGGAGGTTCTCCCCGAGCGCGGCGGGGTTCATGGCGACGAGGACATCGACCATGTCGCCCGGGGTGTAGATGTCGCGCGAGGCGAAGTGGACCTGGAAGCCGGATACGCCCGCGAGCGTTCCCTTCGGCGCGCGGATCTCGGCCGGGAAGTCCGGAAACGTCGCGACGTCGTTGCCGGCGAGCGCGGAGGTGCTGGTGAGCTGGCTGCCGGCGAGCTGCATGCCGTCGCCGGAATCGCCGGCGAAGCGCACGACCACCGAGTCGAGCTCTTCGATCGGTTTCGTGGCCGGCTGGAGGACGCGGTCGTTCATCGAATTCCGGGATCTTGGCGATGCGGCAATCGAATGGATGCCGAGCCGGAGGATTATATCCCCACATGGGCCGGCAACCGCGTGATTCTGACTGATTCGCAGCGATTCCCGCCAGCGCCCGGAGAGGCCGGTAGTGTCTCAGTTTGCCTCCGGGACCGTTATGTCGCGTTGAGGAAGAAATTCAAACTGAGACACTACCGAGAGGCCGTACCGTGGTGGAATTGTGGTGCGATCTCGACCTTCAGGGCGTCGAGTCGAGGGGATTTCAGGTGTCTGTTCCCGTCTGGCGGGAATCGCTGCCTGATTCGGCGGCGAGTCGGGACTACGCCAGCGTCGCCTCGGCGGTGCCGACAGGTCCGAGGTCCGCGACCACGCGGCTCCCGGCGGCGACCGCGCCGGGTTTGCCGCAGACTCCGGTGGTCACGATGTCGCCGGCCCGCAGCGCGGCGCCGTGGACCGCATGGTTGTTCGCGATCCATGCCAGCGCGGCGCGGGGGTCGCCGAGGGCATCGGCGCCGGTGCCGGTCGTCGCCACCTGGCCGTCGATGGTCAGGGTGACGCGCAGGGCGGCGAGGTCGATCGCGCGCCAGTCCGCCGTGGTGGCGGGACCGAGGACGAACTCGTGGGCGCAGGCGTTGTCCGCCGCGAGCTGGGCGCGGCCGGCGCGGGTGAAGTCGGCGAACCGGGAGTCCGGGACCTCGATGGCCGGATGCAGGGTGGCGGCCGCGACGAGCACTTCCTCGACCGTGTACGCAACCTCCCGGGCCGGAAGATCGGCGCCCATCACGAACGCGAACTCCGCCTCCGCCACCGCCATCCGGTTCGCCCCGAACGCCACCCCGGCCGGGCTCGCGTGCACGCGGCTCGCGAGCAGCCGTCCCGCGATGGGGCCGTCGACGTTGATGTGGCGCTGTCCGCCGGTGCTGGTGGCCGCGATCTTCCAGCCGAGGACCCGCTCGCCGCTCGCGGCGGCGAGGGCGCGCTGCGCGGCGTAGCCTTCGGCCAGGGTGCGCGGCCGGCACCGGTCCGGCAGCGCGTCGATGACTTCGCCGGCCATCCAGCATCCGTGGATGATCCTTCCCGCCTCTTCGGCCTGCGTCGACAGCTCGGTCATGGCTGCTCTCCCGATGTCTCGTGCCCTGCCCCGAAGGTCCCGGTCCGGGGGGAGGTGGTTGCGGGGTGGACGGCGGGCCGTGCCGTCACCGCCCGGCCGCCGTGCGTTCCGGGGCGGGCTCCGGGGCGGGCAGCGAATGCTCGAAGAAGGCGTACTCCTCTACCGGCCGGCCATCGATCAGGTGCTCCTGGATGATGCGTTCCAGCACCTCCGGCGTGCACGAGTGGTACCAGGTCCCGTCGGGATAGACGACCGCGATCGGGCCGTGCACGCACACCCGCAGGCAGTTCGCCTTGGTGCGGTAGACCCCGCCGGCATCCGCGAGCCCGAGCTCGGCGAGCCGCGCCTTGAGGAAGTCCCAGGACTTGAGGCCGAGCGCCTTCGGGCAGCACTTGGGCTTGGTCTGGTCGCTGCACAGCAGGATGTGGCGCCGGACCCGCCCGATGTGCAGCTCCTCGACCATCGCGCCGAGCGCGGTCTGCCTTTCGGTACGTCGCGGGGGTGCGCTCACGGTCCACCGGTTCGTCGTCGGGGTGGTGGGGGAGGAGGGTGCCCGGGCAGCAACCTCCGGTAAAGCAGCTTCCGGCAGCCGCGAGTGTCGATCGGGGCCCGGACCCTGCCGGGCAAATGACCGCAGTCACCGGCTCCGGTCCGTCGTTCCACGCTCCCGCCAGTCTTCGTACCGGTCCGCCCCTGGCCGCTCGCAACGACCTTCAGCGGGATTGGTCGTTCGATGATCGACCATGCGAACATGCCTGCCCCCGATGCGGCCTGAACGCACGGCGGAGGAATCGCTCCCGAGGGAGGGACCGCTCCATGAGGTACGACGGCCGCCGTGCTCTCGATCTGCTGAGGATAGGCACCGGGCGGCTCGATGCCAACTTCCGCGAAGGGCCGCGAAGGGCCGCGAAGGGCAGGAGCACGCCATCCGCCGTATCGTGGAGGGCCGCGGCCGGCTCCTGGTGGTGCGGAAGACCGGGTGGGGCAAGAGCTTCGTCTACTTCATCGCGACCAGGCTTCTGCGCGAGGCCGGGGCGGGGCCTGCGCTCCTGTTCTCGCCGTTTCATCGAGTGCTCGGGAAGGACGAGGACCGCGCCGAGCAGAAAGAGATGACGAACAGCGCGCAACAGGCGCGCAACGTGGACGGCTCGCTCGTGGTTTCCGTGGAGCCGTTGCCCCTCGGCCCGGTGTTGCTGGTTGACGACATGGTGGATTCGCGCTCAGAGGGCCTGACGGACTGCATGTATTTCCGAAAACGGCGGCCGCTCACCCGCCCGTGCACACCCCCGGGCGCCCTGCATCGTCCCCTCGCCCTTCCCATGGCGACGCCCGGCCTTCGGCTCCGTGGGCCTCACGCCACGGGCTACCCACCCCGCCCCGCATCCAGTAGATTGCGCCGCTCGGGACGAACCTCGGAACGACCGACCATGCACAAGGCCCTGCTGATCGACCCCCAGAAGTGCACGAGCTGCATGCAGTGCGAACTCGCCTGCTCGTTCGAGCACACCGGCGCGTTCAACCCCGCCCGCTCCCGGATCAAGATCTTCGAGTTCGAGCACGGCGCGCGCTCCATCCCCTACACCTGCACCCAGTGCGAGGAGGCGTGGTGCCTGCACGCGTGCCCCGTCGAGGCGATCACCGTGAACGCCGGCACCGGGGCGAAGGAGGTCGACCCGAGCGTCTGCGTCGGTTGCAAGGTCTGCACCATCGCGTGCCCCTTCGGCACCATCAACTACAGCGCCGACACCGGCAAGGTGGTGAAGTGCGATCTGTGCGGCGGGAGCCCGCAGTGCGCCGAGGCGTGCCCCACCGGCGCGATCACCTGCGTCGATGCGAGCTGGACCGGGCTCGATCGCATGAGGGCGAGCGCCGTCGCCGCCCACGCACCGGGCGCCTGACCCGCCCGCGACACCGACGCCACACCGACAGGAGAGACCGCAATGGGATGGCAACGAAGGGTACTGCGGGTGGATCTCGCCGCGGGCACGAGCGCCGTCGAGCCGCTGAACATGGAGTGGGCGAGCGCCTACCTCGGCGAGCGGGGGCTCGCGACGAAGTACCTCATGGAGTCCATGGACCCCGCCGTGGACGCGCTCTCGCCCGAGAACGTCCTCATCTTCGCCACCGGCCCGCTCACCGGCACCATGGCCTCCACGAGCGGGCGCTACGCGGTGGTCACCAAGGGGCCGCTCACCGGCGCCATCGCCTGCTCGAACTCGGGCGGCAAGTTCGGGGCGGAGCTCAAGTTCGCGGGCTACGACCTGCTCATCGTGCACGGCCGCTCCGAGAAGCCCGTCTACCTGCACATCGTCGACGACGAGGTCGAGATCGTGGACGCCGCACCCGTCTGGGGCACGAGCTGCTGGAACACCGAGGAGTGGCTGAAGGCCCACCACCAGGACCCGCTGCTCAAGGTCGCGTCGATCGGCGTCGCGGGCGAGAACCTGGTGCGCTACGCCTGCGTCATCAACGATCTCCATCGCGCCGCGGGCCGCTCCGGGGTCGGCGCGGTGATGGGCTCGAAGCAGCTCAAGGCGGTGGCGGCGCGCGGCACCAGGGGCGTCACCGTCGACGATCCGAAGCGCTTCATGTCCGTGGTCGCCGAGACCAAGGCCAGGCTCTGGGACAGCCCGGACCGGCGCGGCCTCACGAAGTACGGCACCAACGCGATGATCGACAACATGCACGGCTTCGGGGGGCTGCCCACCCGCAACTCCCAGCAGGTGCAGTTCGAGGGCACCGCGAAGATCAACGCGAGGGCCATGCGCGCGACCGGCGAGGACGGCCACCGCAACCTCGTCGCCAACAAGGCGTGCTTCGGCTGCACCATCGCGTGCGGGCGCATCGCGAAGATCAACCCGACCCACTTCACCGTCGTCCACCGCAAGGAGTACCGGCACGCCTCGGGCGGGCTCGAGTACGAGACCGCGTTCGCGTTCGGCGCCGAGTGCGGCATCGACGACATCGACGCCCTGACCTTCGCCAACTTCATCATGAACGAGCAGGGCATGGACCCCATCTCGTTCGGCGGCACCCTCTCCGCGGCGATGGAGCTCTACGAGAACGGGGTCATCACCGACGCCGACACCGACGGCGTGCCGCTCAACTTCGGAAACGCGGAGGCGCTCACCATCATGGCGGAGAAGACCGGCCGCTACGAAGGCTTCGGCCGGGTGCTCGGCATGGGCTCGCGGCGCCTCGCCGAGAAGTACGGCCGCCCCGAGGTCTCGATCACCATCAAGGGGCAGGAGATCCCCGGATACGATGCCCGCGCCCTGCAGGGGATGGGGCTCGGCTACGCCACCTCGCCGCGCGGCGCGTGCCACATGAAGCACGATGTCTTCGAGCAGGACATGGACGACGTGAGCGGCAACGGCAAGGCGAAGCCGTGCAAGGACAGCCAGGACCGGATCGCGGCGGTGGATTCCACGGGCCTGTGCTGGTTCACCACCGCGGCGTGGGGGCTCGAGGAGTTCGCGGCGCAGGTCGACGCGGCCTGCGAAGGCGAGTGGACCGCCGAACGGCTGACCGAGGTCGGCGAGCGCACCTTCAACCTGGAGCGCCGGTTCAATCTCGCGGCCGGGCTCACCCGGGCGGACGACACCCTGCCGCAGCGCTTTCTCCGGACCCCGGCGCCGAGCGGCACCGCCGAGGGCAAGGTCAACGAGCTGGACCGGATGCTTCCCGCCTACTACCGGGAACGCGGCTGGACCGACGACGGGGTGCCCACCAACGAGACCCTGAGCCGGCTGCGGGTGTGAGCGGAGCGGCTCGTGCCGTCGCGGGCCCGGAACGGGTAGCGGGGGAGCGGGCCTCCGGTCACCCCGGACCCCGCCGCCCGGGGCTGGAGCGGAAACCGGACGAGACCATGAGACACGTGATTATCGGTGCCGGACCGGCCGGCGTGGTGGCGGCGGAGACGCTGCGCCGCCACGACCGGTCGAGCGAGATCGTCATCCTGGGCGACGAGCCGGAGCCCCCCTACTCCCGCATGGCCCTCCCCTACCTCCTCGCCGGGAACGTCGGCGAATCCGGCACGTACCTGCGCCACGGCGGCGCCCACTTCGAGAAGCTGGGCATCGACGTGCGGCAGGGCCGGGTGCGCAGCGTCGATCCCGCGAACCGGACGCTGACCACGGCCGACGGTGCCGGGATCGCCTGGGACCGGCTGCTGATCGCGACCGGCGCCCACCCGATCAAGCCGCCGATCGAGGGGATGGATTCGGAAGGGGTCGAGAGCTGCTGGACGCTCGCCGACGCGCGCCGGATCCTCGCCGGCGCGAAGCCGGGCGACCGGGTGGCGCTGATGGGCGCGGGCTTCATCGGCTGCATCGTGCTCGAAGCGCTGGCCGCGCGCGGGGTCGACCTGGTGGTGGTCGAGATGGCGGACCGGATGCTGTCGCGCATGATGGACGAGACCGGCGGGGCGATGATCGCGCGCTGGTGCGAGTCGAAGGGGGTCGCGGTGCGCACCGGGACGCGGGTGACCGGGATCGCCCGCGGCAACGGCAGCCTCACGCTGGCGACCGGCGCAGGCGATCCGATAGAGGCCGACCTCGTGGTGTGCGCCACCGGGGTGGCCCCGAACGTCGGCTTCCTCGAAGGCGCCGGCATCGACTGCGACGCCGGCATCCTCGTCGACCATCGGCTGCGCACCAGCGCCGCGGATGTCTACGCGGCGGGCGACGTGGCGCAGGGCCCGGACTTCTCGACCGGCGCACGGGAGGTGCACGCCATCCAGCCCACCGCGGTCGAGCACGGCCGCATCGCCGCCCTCAACATGGCCGGGGTCGACACGCCGTTCCGCGGCAGCCTGTCGATGAACGTGCTGAACACGCTGGGCCTCGTCTCCAGCTCGTTCGGCCTGTGGATGGGCGCCGAGGGCGGCGAGCGCGCCGCCGCCGCCGACGAGGCGCGCTCGCGCTACCTGAGGCTGGAGTTCGAGGAGGACCGCATCGTCGGCGCGCTGGCGCTCGGGCTCACGCAGCACGTCGGCGTGCTGCGCGGCCTGATCCAGACCCGGGTGCGCCTCGGCTCCTGGCTGCCGAAGCTGCGCGACGATCCGGCCCTGGTGATGAACGCGTACCTGGAATGCACCCAGGGGAGCGTGCGGTGAGGGTGCGGGTCACCGCGGCGGGGATCCTGGAGGACTACCTGCCGGCGGGCTCGGACGGCGCGATGACGGTCGAAGCGCCGGACGAGGGGACGCTCGCCGCAGTGATGCGGGCCGCCGGCATTCCCGAGAGCGCGAAGCCGCTCATCTCCCTCAACGGCACCGTCGTGCCCCGCGGCCAGCACGCCGTGCGGACCGTCTCCGACGGGGACGAGGTCCACTTCATGCCGAACCTGAAGGGGGGCTGAGCGGCCCTGACCCGCGGGGTGGCGATGCCCGGAGAGGGCCCTGCGGACCTCGGCCCGGGTCGGCCCGGGTCGGGAAGCGGTGGCGGTCGAGGCGCCCGCTATCGACGGTGGCGCGCCAGCAGGACGAGCGGCCCGTCGCCGCCGGCCGCCGGGTCGCGGCCCGTCTCCGCCCGAAGCTCCGAAGCCGTCGCTTCGCGGCCCCTGAAGAGATCGTGCACGTCATCGCTCATGTCGGGCGACCCGAGCGCGGCGATGGCCGAATCCCGCCCGGCGCACACGAGCCGGTACCGCCCCCCTTCGTGCTCGAAGTCGATGGCCTCGTCGTCTCCGCCGCCCATCAGGCCGAAGGGCGCCCGGCCCGGAAACAGCGACGCCAGCGCGGTGAACACCCCCGCCGCCGGCCGGGGGTTGAAGCGGCGGTCGATGAAGGCGCTGCGCGGGCAGTACCCCCGGTCCACGTCCATGAAGGTGTCGAAGACGTACAGGATGTCCGCACCGCAGCGGGAGAGCACCATCGCCTGCGCGGCCCGCGCCGCGGTCTCGCGGTCGCCGGTGCGGGCGGTGGCGACGCCGGGACCGGAGAGCTTGAGCGACGCGAGGACGCGGGCGCCGGTCTCGGCGCCGAGCTCGCGCAGGCGGCGCGCCGCCGCCGGCAGCGGCTCGCCGAATTCGATGCGCACGGTGACGCCGTCGATCTCGCCGCGCCCGACGGCGCCGGCCACCAGGTCCCGGTGGCGGGCGAGCTCCTCCACCGTGAAGCCCGACTTCACGAAGTGGCTGAACGTCCGGCCGCTGACGCGCGTCTCCCGGTCGGTGAGAATCTTCGCAAGGTAGACCTCCGCGCCGCTCGCCTCGCGCACCGCGCGCAGCGTGTCGCGGTGGCGTTCGAACCGCTCCAGGGTCAGGTTCGCCTCGAAGGCGAAGACTCCCGTGCCGCCGCCCGCCGCCTCGACCACCGCCTCGCGCGGCGCGCCGATGACGGTCACCACGTAGCGGTGCCCGATCCGCGCCATCAGCCGCATGCGCTCGCGCGACTCGGGCTCCAGCACGTCCACGTCGGGCACCTTGCCGAGCCGCACCCCCATCTCCCACAGCGCGAGCAGGGGGTAGTCGTTGCGCGCCCACTTGCGGCCGAACTCCTGCACGCCGCCGGTCGCGGCAATCTGCCTCGACTCGGCCCAGGGGTGCCGCAGCTCGACCCCGGCGCGGTCGAATCCCGACGTCTTCGGATGGGCGAGGTGGAGGCGCGGGCGCACCTCCGGGACTTCGTTCAGGGCGCACCGCCGGCCGTGGCTTCGTACCGCGTACGCGACGTGTCCTTCGTCGAGGACGTCGACCCTGAACCAGCCGAACTTCGCGGCGTCGTCCCGTCCGAACTCGGAGTCCGCCGCGGGCGCCACCGAGCAGAACTCGGAGAAGTCGTGGCGCAGGAACGCGGTGGACGGCAGCAGGTACATCTCCGCCGCGCCGGGGCGGTCGTACCAGAAGTTGTGCACGTGGCCCGCGAACACCGCCTCGACCGGCGGCCTCCCGATCTGCTCGAGCAGCCACGTGCGGGCCGGCTCGTCGACGTTGTCGTAGTTGCCGGCCTCGTCGCGGCGGTAGATGTAGGGCGGATAGTGCATGAACAGGAACACGCGCAGACCGTCGGCGGTGTCGATGCGCTCCTCCAGCCAGGCGCGCTGGCGCGCCTCGTCGGCGAGCCCGGAGTTCAGCAGGAGGGAGTTCAGCATGACGAAGCGCACGCCGCTCTCGTCGAATGCGTACCAGTCCGCCCCGAACGCCTCCCGGTAGGTCGCGAGGTAGTCGTCGCAGACCTGCTCGGCCGGCATCCAGTCGATGGTCTTGTCGCCGACGTCGTGGTTACCGGGAATGACGTGCAGGGGTACGGGGAGCCGGGCCGCGATCGCCTTGAAGCGCGCCACCGCGTCGTGAAACGTCGGCAGCGACGGCACCGGATGCACGATGTCGCCGAGGTGCACGACGAAGCGCGGGGGCGGGCGCATCGCCGCGATCTCGGCGAACACGTGGCGCGCCCGGGGGTTGGCGAGGTGGTTGGTCTCGAACGGCGAGGTCGAGGCGTGCTCGGTCTCGTTGACGTGGGTGTCGGCGACGACCGCGAAGGAGAACCGCGGAGTCCGCGGAGTGCGTCCCGTCGCGGGGGCTTCGGATCGAGGCATCGGTGCTCCCCCCGGGAAGTCATCCGGACCGCCGGCGCATCAGGCCGCGGTCGGTTCCAGCCTCGGCGCGCGCATGAACGCCACCGCCACCGCGCACACCACCGGGACCGCGGCGAGCGCGACCAGCGTGCCGCCGTAGCTTCCAAGATAGTCGTATCCGAGCCCGAGTGGAATCGGGCCGACGGATGCGCCGATCACCGCGGCCATCTGGGCGACGCCCTGGATCGAGCCGAGATGGCGGCGGCCGAAGAACCTGGGCCACACGAAGGTGAAGTGCGCATGCATCGCCGCGTTGGCCATTCCGAACAGGACGCCGAACCCGACGGCGCTCGCGAGGTCGCTCACCATGCTCATGGCGACCAGCGATACGCTCACCGAGATCAGGGCGCCGGCGTAGAGGGGCTTCGTGGGGAGCCGGTCGAGCAGCATCCCGACCAGCGGGGTCGTGACCACCATCACCACCGCGGAGATGGAGAACATCGAGGCCGCGGTGGCGGAATCGAGTCCCTGCGCCCCGAACACCGACACCTGGTGGAAGAACATCGCGGTCACCAGCGCCGAGAACGAGCAGTTCGACGCCAGGATGATCCAGAACGCGCCGGTGCGTCTCGCCTCGGGAAGGGTCAGGCCGACCGCGGCGCCGTCCGGCCGGGCCTGCGGGTGCGCCGTCGCGGCCTGCGTGGCCGCGCCGTCGGGACGGAGCCCCAGCGCCTCCGGCCGGTCGAAGACGAGCAGCAGCACCGGGGGCAGCAGCAGGAGCCACGTCGCCACCCCCATCACCACCCAGGCCGTCCGCCAGCCGAGCGCGTCGATCAGCCCCTGCGCGAGCGGCGGGTGCACCGCGACGCTCACCGAGAACCCGAGCATGGTCAGGCTGAGCGCGAGGCCGCGCCTGCGGTCGAACCACTGCGAGGCAAGGTTGCCCGCGCAAAGCATCAGCGAGCCCTGCCCGAAGAACCGCAGCGCGGCGAATCCCAGGGTCAGCAGCACGAACCCGCTCACCGCCCCGAACGCGACGGCCGCCGCGCCCAGCGCCGCCCCCACCCCGGTGAGCACCGCCCGCACGCCGTGGCGGTCGACCAGCCGCCCGACGCGGGGCAGTCCGAGCGCGGCGACGAGCGTCGCGAATGCGTAGGCGCCCGACACCGAGGTCCGGGAGATGCCCAGGTCCTCGCTGATCGGCAGCAGGAACACGCTGAAGGTATGCGACTGTCCCGGACCGCTCGCGAACATCGCGAGCGCCGCGACGCCGAGCATCACCCAGCCGTAGAAGAACCGGTCGTTGGCCTGGAGCGCGAATGACAGTCGTGCGGTGATCGTGGCGGCCCTTCCGTGGGGAGGGCGCAATGGTGGAGAGGGAGCGGTGGCGCCGCAAGTCCGCGGGGGATCGCCCCAGGGCTCTCCGGAAGTCGTGACGAGCGGTTCGTCAGACGCTCGAATCGGGTCTTCGATGCCGGAAGACCGCCAGCCACCGTGCGAGCTTCCGGTCTGGCGGCTGGTGGCCGCGACTTCTGAATGGTCCTGGGGATCGCCCGCGGGGGATCGCGCTCCCGGAAGCTCGCCTCCGTTGCAAGGACAGGGCACGCCGGGCCTGCGGGCGACGCGCCCGCAAGCGGGCCGGATACCTGCGGCGATTCAGGTGTGCGGGGCCCGTGCGCCCGGTGCGGGGCTCATGCGGCCGGCGTCTGCGTCCACCGTCACGCCGGGCGGCATTCCCCAATCGTGCGGGGCCCGTGCGCCCGGTGTCTGCCCCGGCGCAACGGCGAGGGGGTCAACCGGTGGTGCCGGTCGACACCGTTGCCCCGTGCGCCCGGTGTCTGCCCCGGCGCAACGACGAGGGTGCCGGCGTGGCGAGCGGGCCGGACGCGACGGGGGTGTGCCCGGTCACCGGGGGCTCGTGGGAACGGGCTCCGGCGACGGCGAGGAAGGACGCGCCGGCGTGCCCGGTCGCGACGGGTCGGGGGGCGGGGAATGATCGGCAATCGGGCCGGAGGATTCCGGTCGGAGGAGGGAGGAGGGACCGCAGAGCCTCCGGCCCTTGCCGAACCATTGCCGCGGCGTCGCCTCAGGCGGCGACGGACGGCGATTTCGTGTCGTTCGCGGCCTCGCCGCGGAATTCCGGCGGGTACGGCGCGGCCGGGATGAAGCGCCGCGGCGCGTCGCCGCTCGGAGCGATCAGCCCCTGCGCGATCGTCGGGATCTGCTCGCGGTCGATGCCGATGTCGTCGAGCAGGTGGTCGTCGAGCCGCGACAGCTCGGCGATCGTCCGGCGCTTGCGAACGGCGTCCGCGATGCCCCGATACGCGCGGTACGCGATCCGGGCGACAGCGCGTCCCGCCGCGCCGAACGCGCGGCCGATCGCTTCGGACTGAAGCTCCCGCGCGCGCGCCATGTGCATCAGGTACACGCGTGGATCGTGCGCAAGCCAGGGGTCGTCCTCTCGGTATGGAATCTTGTTCATGGTCTCGGTCCAGGATTCGTTGTCGATGAGTTGGACAGGTGGGGATGGCGCGAGTTCGATTCAAGCAACGAATTCGCGGGCCGTGCACGCGGGTTCGAGCCCGACGACAATGGTTCGGGGCTCAGGGTTCGGGGCTCAGGGTTCGGGGGTTCAGGGTTCGGAGTTCAGGGTTCAGGGCTCGGGGCTCGGGGTTCAGGGCTCGGGGCTCGGGGTTCAGGGTTCGGTGCTCGGGGGCGGGCAGGGAGCGGGACGATGCGGACGATCATCGCTGGCGGAGCCCGGCTCGAGTGCCGGTGGTGGGGCGAGCCCGACCGCGCGGCCCCGACCCTCGTCCTCCTTCACGAGGGGCTCGGCTGCGTCGCGACGTGGCGCGACTTTCCCGCCCTGCTCCACCGGCGGACGGGACTCCCCGTGTTCGCGTACTCCCGCGCCGGGTACGGTGGGTCGGACCCCGCCGAGCTCCCGCGGGGCATCGACTACATGCATATCGAAGGGCGTGAGGTGGTGGGGGCGGTCCTGGATGCCGCCGGCATCGGGGACGCGGTGCTCGTCGGGCACAGCGACGGCGCCTCCATCGCGATCGTGCACGCCGGGCAGCCTGCGGGAGGCCCGCCGCCGCGCGCCCGCGCGCGGGTGCGAGGCGCGCGGCGGAGATGGCGACCGCCTGCCCCACCGCCGCGCACGCGGGTGCGACAGGCTCCTTGCCTTCGAGGAGAGCGGAACGCGCCGCCGAGGGTTCGGGCGCTGGTGCTGCTCGCCCCGCACGTGTTCTGCGAGGACGTGAGCGTCGAGAGCATCCGCGCCGCCGGCGACGCCTACCGTCGCGGCGGGCTGCGCGAGCGGCTCGCCCGTCACCACGGCGACGGGGTGGACGCGGCATTCTTCGGCTGGCACGACGCCTGGCTGCGGCCGGAGTTCCGGCGCTGGTCGATCGAGGCGTTCCTGCCCGGGATCGCCGCGCCCGTGCTGCTGATCCAGGGCGACCACGATGCCTACGGAACACCGGCGCAGCTCGATGCGATCGAACGCGGCGTGCCCGGGCCGGTCACCCGGGTCTGGCTCGCGGACTGCGGGCATGCTCCCCATCGAGAACGTCCCGGCGAAACGCTCGACGCGATCGATGCGTTCCTTGCCGGACTCGTCCCGCCCGGCTGACGCGCATGTCCGGCCCGAAGCCGGGTTCGGGTGATGTCTCGGTTTGACTCCGGGACCGTTGTGTCGCGTTGAGGAAGAAAGTCGAACCGAGACGCCACCCGTCGTCGGGAAGGGTGTACGTCCGGTTTGCCAGAGCCCTCGTTTCCGGTTCCGGGAGACCCTGGGGACAAGGGCATCGCGCGCACGGTTCGCAAAGACAGGATGCCCTGGTCCCGAAGGAAGCCCCTCTCCCGGGGGGAGAGGGGAGAATGCGGGTGTCTTCTCCTGAGCCCGGCGATTGGTCCGGAAAGAAGCCCCTCTCCCCCCGGGAGAGGGGTTTGCCCCGGTGGTCGGAATCGTGCCGGAATCCCACCGCGGCACAGCCTCTCCGGGCGCTGGCGGGAACATGCTCCTGAATTCCTCTCGACCCGGTGCCCCGAGGGTCGAGACCGCGTCGGCATCCCACCACGGTACGGCCTCTCCGGGCGCTGGCGGGAATGGCTGCCCATGCGGGCGTGGTGTATCTCTCGATGCCCTGAGCGGGTATCTTCGACGGCGGGTGGACTGATTGCGGATGCGGGGCATCGGCCGGGGGACATGGTGCGGATGGCTCGATGGCCGGAGGACGGCACGGACCGGTCTCGCGGCGCCCCGTGATTCTTTCGTGACATCTGTCGTTCAGACTCTCGCACCGCAGCCGCGCCGGCGGTATGGGCGGCGGCAATCGAAACGGACTTCGATGGAGGCTCCCGACATGGCGTTCAACCCGGCACTCTCCCCACTCTCCTCTCCGTCCTCTCCCCCACCGTCCTCTTCCCCCCACGCGCAGAGCCCCACGCCCGAGCGCGCGCCGGCCCATCTGCGGCGCCGTGCGGTGCGGCTCGCCGGGGCCGTGGCCCTGAGCGCCGCCCTCGGCGGGGCATCGGCGCAGGCGCCGGCGCAGGCGCAGGCGCAGCCGCTCCCGGAGCTGAGCCTGACCGGGGCGTTCAGCGTGTACGGCCATGGCCAGGCGCCGAGCAACGGTGACTGTCCGTCGGGCATCGAGGTGCTGGAGCGGATTGACGACAAGGTGATGGAAGGGGATGTGCTGACGCTGCGGGTGGAGCGCTCGAAGCGGCGGGTGGAGGAGATGACGCTGTCGGTGGACTTCGAGATAGTGACGGGGTCGGCGGCGGATGCGTCGGACCTGGGGCCGACGCGCAGGACGCTGCGCAACGTGGCGCTGCGCTTTCCCTCGACGCAGAGCGAGCTGAATCCGGACGTGCGGTTCGTGGCGCGGCGCTGTCACCATGTGGACATTGCGGTGGACGGGAAGCTGGAGGGGAACGAGATACTGTCGATTCGTCTCAAGCCGAAGCCTGGGGAGTACGAGGTCAAGGGGACGGGGCGCCGCGACGTACGGATAGGCGAGCGGGGGGCGGGGATCCGGGTGCGGTACGAGGACCTCGGGACGCTGGGGCGCACGCTCTCGGGGCGCCGGTTCAAGATGCGCCTGGAGGCGGGGGTGGCGAGCGGGAAGGCGGACGCCTGCACGTTCCGGCGGGACCGCTCGTTCACGCGGACCATTGCGACGCGGTGGCGGGTGCGCGACGGGGGGCGGGGGGACCTTCGTGCGGCGACGCTGGCGGACTTCGAGCTGCCGTCGCGGGTGGCGTTCCGCAATGGGGTGGCGGAGGTGGCGGTGACGGCGAAGGTGGACGGGGACCGGGAGGCGGAGGACTTCGAGCTGGACCGGCTGCACCTGTTCGGGGCGCCCGACAAGTGGCCCTGGCCGGCGGTGGTGTGCGAGACGGCGGCGGATGCGGCGCGGTACGGGCTGCGCGGCCCGGTGTTTGCGCCGCGCGGGGTGATACCGCCGGCGCTGTCGGTGCCGGCGAGGCCGACGGGGTTGAGCGCGACGCCGACGGAGGACCGGGTGACGCTGGCGTGGCGCGCTGAGACGGACCCGACGATAACGGGGTGGCGGTACCGGCTGCGGCAGTTCGCCGGCTGGACGCCGGCGACGGGGGTGTGGCGGGGCGATGCGTCGACCCGCGGGGTGGTGGTGGCCTTTCCGGGCTACCTCGACGGGACGGGGCTTGAGTTCCAGGTGCAGTCGTACAACGCCGCGGGGGCGAGCCCGTGGTCGGAGGCGGCGTCGGTGACGCTGGTCAACCGGGACACGCCGGCGCTTCGCCTCAGCGAGACCGCGGTCGAGGTGGAGGAAGGCGGCACCGCGACCTGGACGGTGGCGATGAACGGGGCCTACAGCGCGACGGTGACCCTTGAGAGCAGCGACCCGGCGAAGGCGACGGTGCGCCCGTCCACCCTGCGCTTTGCCTCCGGAGACACGGACACGCCGCAGACGGTGACGGTGACGGGGCGCGCGGTGGGCGAGGCGGTGGTCTCCCACGCCGTCACGCTCGACGGCGCGGCGGTGCGCACCCCGGCTCCGGCGGGGACGGTGGCGGTGACGGTGACGGAGGCCGAGACCCGTCCGCCCAGGGCTCCGAAGGCGTTCCGCGCCCGGCCGGGCGACGGCGAGGTGACGCTCTCGTGGGCCAAGGGCGATGCGGCGATTGTCAGGTACGAGGTCATCCACCGCCTCGCCGGCCCCGGCCAGGCGTGGGGGGCGTGGGCGGAGATTGCGGGCTCCGGTGCGGACACGACCACTCACACGGTGGGGGGCCTGACCAATGGGCGGAAGTACATCTTCCGGGTGCGTGCGGTCAACGCGGGCGGGGCGGGGCCGCGCTCGAGGGGGCGCGGGGCGACGCCGATGGGCACGCTGACGGTGGCGGTGGAGGAGGCGGCCGTCGTCGAGGGGGACGATGGGCGCAGGCAGGTCGAGTTCGTGGTGACGCTGAGCGGGGAGCCGACCGACGATGTGAAGGTGCGGGTGGCGGCGCTCGCGGGCCCCGGGAGCACGGCGACGGAGGCCGAGGACTTCGTCGCGCTCGACGAGACGCTGGTGTTCGACGCCTCCGCCCGCAAGGATGCGCTGATGAAGACGGTGCGGGTGGAGGTGCTGGGCGACCACCGGGCGGAGGGGGACGAGACCTTCGTCCTGCGGCTGGACACCCTGGAGACGGGCGACGCCAGGGTGGCGCTCGCCGGGGGCGGGGAGAAGCTGCGGGTGACCGGCGCCATCACCGACGACGACGCGGCGCCGGTGCTGGCGGACATCGGGGACGTGTCGGTGGAGGCCGGCGAGGCGGTGGCCATCACGGCGACGGCGACCGATGCCGACGGCGACCCCATCGGCTACACATGGACCCGCAAGGCGGGCGAGACGCCGGCGCTGCCGGAGGGGACCGGCCTCGGCGCGGCGCGGCTCGCGTTCACGCCGACCCGGGCCGGCGCCTACACGATGACGGTGACGGCGAGCGACGGCCACGGCAACACCGACAGCGAGACGGTGACGGTCACCGTGGCGGCGCCCGCCGACCCGGGCGTCCCGCTCGGCCTGACGGTGGAGCGGCGCGACGACCGGCTGCACCTGAGCTGGACCGCGCTGGCCGACCCGGAGCGGACCGGCTGGCAATTCCGGTACCGATCATTCAACAGTCTGACGGGCGGGTATGGGGCCTGGCGCGACTGGGTGGCCATCGCGGACCCGTCGGCCACGAGCCACACCGTGTCGTCGGACCAGTGTCACGAAGGTCAGGAGTTCGAGCTCCGCGCGACGACGGACGCCGGCCCCGGGACGGTGGCGAGCGCCGAGCTGTCACGGGTGGAGCGGGAATGGATCGCCTATCCGCTGGATCGTTACATCACGTATCGTCCGCGCGACATGAACTCTCACTTCGATCGGGGAGTCATATTCTTGTCCGGCTCCTATCGGACGCTGGGAGGCGTGACCTACAGTGCTGTGAGTGGTGACAACCCCCAAGAGGGAGATTTGCTGAGATTTGTGGTCAACCTCAGGGAAAGGATAGGCAGGCACCTGTCGGCTCCGGTGAGAGTGATTCCCGAAGCAAGGGCTTTCGACTATGTCGGCAATACAAGAGATTTCGCGAAGGCCCCTACCGACAAGGCGACGATCTATTCGAGCACGTCGGGGCCTCTTGTATTCACTCCCTCGGGCTGGAGCAGGGAGCGCGGAATTTTCTATGTGAAGCTGGAAGCGGATGAGGACACCCGGGACCACAATATATTCATTACCTATCGGTTGGAGGGTGGCGGCAACCCCTGCTCCCCGAAATACGGGGCATACAGACAGGATATCGTCGTTCGCGACATGACGCCGACCCTGACGCTCGAGACCGCTCCCGACGCGGTGAGCGAAGGGGCGCCGGTCCGCTTGCTCGTCCATTCGGACAAGCCGGTCAGGGGCACGCTTCCGGTGAGCCTGACGCTGTCCGATCGGGATTCGAGCGGCTTCTCGGCGGCGGACATCCACGGTGGCCTGACGCAGACATACCGCGCGAATTTCGCGGGGGGCAAAATCGGGGTGATCGGGGTCTACACCCTTGTCGACGCCGATGCGTCGGAAGGGACCGAGAAGTACACCATCACGCTGAACGATGCGGCCGGCTACGCCATCGGCGAGGACGTGACGGTCCGGGGC
This sequence comes from Gammaproteobacteria bacterium, assembly GCA_965202735.1. Lineage (GTDB taxonomy): Bacteria > Pseudomonadota > Gammaproteobacteria > HK1 > HK1 > HK1. The sequence continues at coordinate 2,248,122 of OZ241844.1, read as the reverse complement.
GAGGTGAAGGACGGTCCTGCGGGCGCGGGCTACCACGGCTTCTCCGGCGCCACCGATGTGACGGTCGGCCTGACGGTGATGCCGAGCGCGCTGACGGTATCCGAGGGAGGCACCGGCGCCTACACGGTGAAGCTGGATGCATGGCCGGAGAGCGCAACCACGGTGACGGTGACGCCGCAGAGCAGCGCGCTGGCGGTCGCGACGGTCTCGTCGGAGTCGCTGACCTTCACTCCCGAGAACTACAGCACCACCCAGACCGTGACGGTGAGGGGTGTGCCGGACGACGACACGGACGACGACACGGCGACCGTGACCCACAGTGCCCGAATGGGCGATACGGTCCTGACGGTGACGAGCGGCGAGACGGTGACGGTGACGGTGAAGGACACGACGGGCGCCGTGCACGCCAACGCGGTGCACCGGGCGGTGCTGCCGCAGGTGGCGGCGGCGATGGCGTCGCAGTCGCTGGATGCGGTGGCGGGGCGCATCGAGGCGGTGACCTCGGGTGAGGGGGGCCGGTCGCTGGCGCTCGGGGCCTGGCCGGGGGCGGCCCGCGCCGAGGCGTGGGGGGACGGTGCGGGGTCCGCCGGGGGCTGGCGGGACGAGCGTCGAGACGCGGAGCCGACCGGCACGCGCCTGCGCGAGCTGCTGGACGGTGCGCGGTTCGCCCTGCCGCTCGGGGCGTCGGAGACTGGCGGCGGGGGTGCGTCGGCGGCGGTGTGGGGCCGGGGTGGCCGGGTGTCGCTGTCGGGGTCGGAGGACGACGTGTCGTGGGACGGCGGGGTGTGGTCGGCGCATGTGGGGGCGGACATGCGGGTGCGCCCGGGGCTGCTGGCCGGAGCGGCGGTGTCGTGGTCGGAGGGGACATTCGACACCGAGGCGGACGATGCGGGCGGTGACCGGGTGAAGAGCGTCTACGAGACCGAGCTGATGGCGGTGCATCCGTACCTGGCGTGGCTGTACTCGGGGGGCGCGCACGTGTGGGCGAGCGCAGGCTACGGCAAGGGCGAGGTACGGGTCGAGGAGGAGAGCGGTCCGACGCGTGGGGTGGACATGACGTATGCGAGCGCGGCGCTGGGGGGTCGTGGGGTGGTGAGCGAGGATACGCGGTGGATAGCGGGGGGCGTGACGCGGGTGTCGGTGCGGGGCGAGGGGGCGGTGTCGAGGGTGAAGGCGGAAGGGGGGGACGGCCTCAGCGCCCTGTCGTCGGACACGCGCCGGGTGCGTGTGGGGCTGGAGGGGTCGCACGAGCGCGGGCTCGGGGGCGAGGCGACGCTGACGCCGGCGCTGGAGGTGGGGCTGCGCCATGACGGAGGGGACGCGCTGGACGGGGCGGGGGTGGAGGCGGGCGCGAGCCTGACGTGGCGCGACCCGGCGGCGGGTGTGACGATGGAGGTGCGGGCGCGGACGGTGGTTGCGCACGAGGAGAGCGGGCATGAGGAGTGGGGCGTGAGCGCTCGGGTGCAGATGGCCCCGGGCGTGGACGGACACGGGCTTTGGCTGACGGTGGCGCCCTCGTGGGGGCGCACGGCGACGGACCTGGAGGGGCTGTTCGAGCGCAGGGCGGGGTCCGGGCCGGGGTGGGGGAGCGGTCTGGAGGCGGAGGGACATGTGGAGGCGGAGGTCGGGTACGGGTTCGGGGTGAGGGGACCGGGGAGGATGGCGGTGCTGAGTCCGTATGGGGGGCTCGCCCTGACGGAGGGGGGCGGACGGACCCTGCGGGTGGGAGCGCGCTACACGGTGGGTCCGACGCTGAGGCTGTCGATGGAGGGTGAGCGTCGGGAGGAGGAGGCCCGCGCCGCCGAGGCGAGCCTGATGGTGCGGGGCGAGCTGCGCTGGTGAGCCCCGCGGCCCGCTGGTGAGCCCCGCGGCCCGCTGGTGAGCCCCGCGGCCCGCTGGTGAGCCCCGCGGCCCGCTGGTGAGCCCCGTGGCCCGCTGATGAGCCCCGTGGCCCGCTGATGAGCCCCGTGGCCCGCGGCGGGCCGCCCTCGCTCCCGGGCGCGCGTGGCCCGGGCCGCGCTGGTCGAGCTCCGGACCACTCCGGTCCGTTGCTTGTAATGCTTGCCGCCCTCGCGCTCACCGGGTGCGCGAGCGTCGGGTACTACGCGCAATCGGCGGTCGGCCATCTGGGGCTGATGTACCGGGCGCGTCCCGTCGAGACGGTCATCGCGGCCCCCGAGACCGAGCCCCGCCTTGCCGAGCGGCTCCGCACCGCTCTCGACATCCGGGACTTCGCATCCGACGCCCTGGGGCTGCCCGCGAATGCCAGCTACCGCCGCTACGTCGACCTCGGCCGGCGCTACGTGGTCTGGAGCGTGGTGGCGGCGCCGGAGCTTTCGCTCGAGCCCCGGCGCTGGTGCTTCCCCGTGGTGGGATGCCTGAGCTATCGCGGCTACTTCTCCGAATCCGCCGCCACGGAGTACGCCGAGGCGCTCGAATCCGAAGGCTGGGACGTGACTGTGGCGGGGGTCCCCGCGTACTCGACCCTGGGCTGGTTCGACGATCCTCTGCTGAGCTCCATGGTCGAGCTGCCCGAGTACTTCCTCGCCGGAATCGTCTTCCACGAGCTTGCGCACCAGCGGCTCTACGTGCCCGGCGACACCGAGTTCAACGAGTCGTTCGCGGTCGTGGTCGAGCGCGCCGGCGTGCGCCGATGGCTGGAGTCGGCGGGACGCGCCGAGCTGGGCGAGCTCCATGGCATCGCGGCCGCCCGCCGCGCCGCATTCATCGGCCTGGTGCGCGATGCGCGCGAGGACCTCGAAGCGGTGTACGCCTCCCCGCGCTCCGACGCGGAGAAACGAGCCGCGAAGACGGAGCGGATCGGGCGACTGCGGGCGCAGTACGCGGCGCTCCGGGCGGCCTGGACGAGTGGCGCGACGTATGACTTCTGGTTCGAGCGCGGCGTGAACAACGCGGCCATCGCGCTCGTGTCCACCTACGATCGGTGGGTGCCTGCGCTCGAAGCGCTGCTCGCCCGGTCCGGCGGTGACCTCCAGGCGTTCTACCGCGCGGGCGAATCGCTCGCGGCGCTGTCGTCGGACGAGCGGCGCGCGAGGCTGGAGGCGCTGGAGCGGACGGCGCGCCCGGACGCAGCGGTGGATGCGCCGCTCGCGCCCGTCTCTCCGGGTGCCGGGCCGGACCGTCGATGGTGACGATTGTTTCGGAGCCGCCGCACGAAGAGCACGCACGAAGAGTACGCCCCGACACCAATCGGGTGCTGTAGTACCATCAGCAGTTCCCGCCAACGCCCGGAGAGGCCGTGCCGCGGGGGGATTCCGGCGCGATTTCGACCACCAAAGCGCCCGGGCGAAGGGATTTCGAGGACATGTTCCCGCGCCAGCGGGAATCGCTGTAGTACCATCCGCCGCCGCGCGGATGTGCGGGCGCGCCGCCCGTATCGATCGCCGCTCCCGAAGGGCCTCGCCATGGAAGAAGCCAACGCAATCCATGCTCGCATCAAGGACATGCGGGGGCGTCTCGATGCCCTGAGGGGGTATCTTTGACATCGCCGCGCGCCGCGAGAAGCTGGAAGAGGTCGATCGCGAGCTGGAGCTGCCCGATGTCTGGAGCGAGCCCGAGCGGGCACAGGCGCTCGGCCGCGAGCGGGCGCGGCTCGCCGAGGTCGTGGAGGGCTTCGACCGGCTCGACGCCGGCCTCGAGGACGCGGAGACCCTCCTCTCGCTGGCCGAGGAGGAGTCCGACGCCGCCACCGTGGCCGAGGTCGACACCGACGTGGCGGCGCTCGACGAGCGCCTCGGCGCCCTGGAGTTCCGCCGGATGTTCTCGGGCGAGATGGACTCCTCCAGCGCCTTCCTCGACATCCAGGCCGGCTCCGGCGGCACCGAGGCCCAGGACTGGGCCGAGATGCTGTTCCGCATGTACCTGCGCTGGGGCGAGCGGCGCGGGTTCGAGACCGAGCTGATCGAGGTGTCGGAAGCGGAGGTGGCGGGGATCAAGAGCGCCACCATCCGGTTCGAGGGGGAGTACGCCTACGGATGGCTGCGCACCGAGACCGGCGTGCACCGGCTGGTGCGGAAGTCGCCGTTCGACGCCGGACACCGGCGCCACACCTCGTTCGCGGCGGTCTACGTCTCGCCGGAGGTCGACGACGACATCGCCATCGAGATCGATCCGGGGGACCTCCGGATCGACGTCTACCGTGCGAGCGGCGCCGGCGGCCAGCACGTCAACCGCACCGAGTCCGCGGTGCGCATCACCCACCTTCCCACCAGCATCGTGGTGCAGTGCCAGAACGACCGCTCGCAGCACAAGAACAAGGCCACCGCCATGAAGCAGCTCAAGGCGCGGCTCTACGAGCACGAGGTGCAGAAGCGGCGCGAGACGCAGCAGGCGGTGGAGGACGACAAGGCGGACATCGGATGGGGGAGCCAGATCCGCTCCTACGTGCTCGACCAGTCCCGCATCAAGGATCTGCGCACCGGGGTGGAGGTCGGCAACACCGGCGCGGTGCTCGACGGGGACATCGACCGCTTCATCGAGGCGAGCCTCAAGGCGGGGCTGTGAGGGGGGTGCGGTGAGCGGAGACGGGGACAGCGCGGGGCGCAATCCGGCCGCCGCCGTGCGCCGGACCATTCAGGAGTCGCGGCCACTGGCCGTCCATTCGGCCGGCCGCACGGCGACCGGCGGTCTCCCGGCATCGAAAGCCCCGGCCGAGGGGGTCGCGAGCCGTTCGTCGCGACTGCCGGACGGCCCCGCCGCGGCCCGAAGCCGGGGCGACCGGCAGGACTCTCCGGAAGTCGTGACGAGCGGTTCATCGGACGCTCGAATCGGGTCTTCGATACCGGAAGACCGCCCGCCACCGTGCGAGATTCCGGTCTGGCGGCCGGTGGCCACGACTTCTGAATGGTCCTGGGGCGACCGGCCGGCCCCGGACATGATGCCGGCGCCAGGGAGGGCCGGCCGATGAACGAGGACGCCACCGGCCAGTCGGCGCAGCGCCGCGCGAAGCTCGCGGCGCTGCGCGAACGCGGCCAGGCGTATCCGAACGACTTCCGGCCCGATGCGCGGGCCGCCGACCTGCACGAGCGGTTCGCCGGCGTCGACGCCGAGGCGCTGGAGCGCGAGCCGGTCGAGGTCGCCGTCGCCGGCCGGATGATGACCCGCCGCCTCATGGGCAGGGCGAGCTTCGCGCACCTGCGCGACGGCTCCGGGGACATCCAGATCCACGTGCGCCGCGACGACCTGCCGGAGGGCCGGTACGCGGAGTTCAGGCGCTTCGACCTCGGGGACATCGTGGCGGTGGAGGGCGAGGTCTTCCGGACCCGGACCGGCGAGCTGTCGGTGAAGGCGCGGTCGGTCCGGCTGCTGGTGAAGTCGCTGCTCCCGCTGCCCGAGAAGTACCACGGGCTCTCCGACGTCGAGACCCGCTACCGGCGGCGCTACGTCGACCTCATCGTCAACGAGCGCAGCCGCGAGGTGTTCCGCGCCCGCTCGCGCACCGTCGACCACATCCGCCGGTTCTTCATCGACCGCGGGTTCCTGGAAGTCGAGACCCCGATGATGCACCCGATCCCGGGCGGCGCGGTGGCCCGGCCGTTCGTGACCCACCACAACGCGCTCGATGCCGATCTCTACCTGCGCGTCGCCCCGGAGCTGTATCTCAAGCGGCTTGTGGTCGGCGGGTTCGAACGGGTGTTCGAGATCAACCGCAACTTCCGCAACGAGGGCGTCTCCACCCAGCACAACCCCGAGTTCACGATGCTGGAGTTCTACCAGGCGTACGCGGACTACGTGGAGATGATGGACCTGACCGAGGCGCTGGTGCGCGGCGCGGCGCTGGCGGTGTGCGGCTCGGCGGCGATCGAGTACCAGGGCGAGGCCATCGACCTCGGGGCGCCGTTCCGGCGGCTCTCGATGGCGGAGGCGATCCTCGAGTGCAATCCGGCCCTCGACGCCGCCGACCTCGACCGCGACGACCGCGTCCGCGAGCACGCCCGCTCGCTCGGCATCGCCATCGAGCCGCACCACGGGCGCGGGAAGCTGTGGCAGGAGATCTTCGAGAAGACGGCCGAGGACCGCCTTCGCCAGCCGACCTTCATCACCGCGCATCCGATGGAGGTGTCCCCGCTCTCGCGCGCGAACGACGCCGACCCGTTCCTCACCGACCGGTTCGAGCTCTTCATCGCCGGGCGGGAGATCGCCAACGGCTTCTCCGAGCTGAACGACCCCGAGGACCAGGCGGCCCGCTTCCGCCGCCAGGTCGCGACCCGCGACGCCGGCGACGACGAGGCGATGTGGTTCGACGACGACTACATCCGGGCCCTGGAGTACGGCCTCCCGCCCACCGGCGGCCAGGGGCTCGGCATCGACCGCCTCGTGATGTTGCTGACCGACTCGGCGTCCATCCGCGACGTGCTGCTCTTTCCCCACATGCGCCGGGAGGGGTGAGGCGTCCGCTGTCGACGCGGTGCGGCGACACTGGACAAGAGATGAGCAGCGTGGCGAAGCGCTGCGTGGAAACGACGTTCTGCCTGGACAGCCGCCGCGGGCATGCGACGGGAGATCACGAGTGCCGTTCCAGTAGATGAAATCCGGGCTTGCGGAGAGAGTCCACAAGAGCGCGCACCTCTCCGGTAGGCCATTCTGCCTCGAGCCAGTCAGTAATTTGGTGCAGACACAAGTCTCGCGAACGACGTGGTCTGCTAGCGGGTATCGTCTGCGTGTTTCAGGCTTTCGCGCCATTCCCAAGGCGGCGCAGGCGCGTGGCCGGACCAGATTCCGCGCCGGGCCTCGCGGGCGGCGGCTTCACTGCGAGCATGGGCCTCTGAGGACTTGGGGGACTTGGCGAAGGCCCATCCGGCTTCCACTACCCAACGGTTCAGTTCAGCTTCCTCTCCTTCGATCTTGCATATACCCCGAGATTGCATCAGACCACGACGCGGGCGATCGCAGACCACATTGCGGCGTAAGCGCCCCGCAAAGAGCGTTATTGACGTGCGGAGGGGAAGGGCTCCCGGAGTGAGTCTCGGGGCAGGGCAGCGGGGGCGAGTCGGGTCGGCAGCAGGGCTTCAATCTCGCCGAGGGACTTCGCCTTCGGCAGCTCGGTGAACACGTGACGCAGGTAGGCACAGGGCTCGAGCCCGTTGGCCTTGGCGCACTCGATGAGCGAGTACAGCCGGGCGCTCGCATGGGCGCCGGCCACGGTATCGCAGAACAGCCAGTTGCGGCGCCCGACGCAGAACTGGCACCGACAACGACCTTACGGAACGACGTACTTCACGAGTCGCTTACAGTGATTCTGCTTCCTGTTTCGGCCGAACATGTTGTTGAACACCCTCTTCCCGGCAGCCCTCTCCATCAGCGACTCCTCGACCTCGCGGCGTTGGCGCACGCCTCGATCGCGGCGCATCGCTCCATCAACGCATCGAACGGCTCGTTCTCGTCGAGCAGCATGCCGTCAGCCAGCATTCGCGCGTAATCGTCAGAGAGGGCGGCTAATGCGGTGCCGGAGGGAACGAGCTGGAGGTGCCCCGAAACCGCCGCCTCATAGTCGATCCGTTCCCCCCGCGCGTCATTTTCGACGAAGAATATCGCCTTGTGGCGTGCGACCGACAGAGCGAGTGCGCGGTCGGCAAGAGCGTTCGCCGCAATGCCGGCTTCGTCGAGGCGCACGAGATCGTGCCAGTGCCTCGCCAGACGCTCGCCGCGTCCGCGTTCCCGGCGGCAGAAGACGTGCATCGCGGTCGCCTTCTCCCAGAACGTCCGCTCCGCCAGCATGACCGTCGGTCGCGCTTCGGGAAACGCCAGTTCGGGCAGAGACAGCGACGTGCCGCCCTTGAAGATCAGGTGTTCGGCGAACGGGGCCTCGAACAGGACGCCAAGGGTCGCGACGACCCACGTGTCCTTCTCAAGAAGATGCGCCTCGATCGCGGCGCATCGCTCCGCGACCTCCAGGGCATCGCGCCTGTCGTCGGGCGAAAGGTCCTGGAACCGCGTCTCAGCCATGCGCAAGGCGCGCGCTCAGCGGTTCCGCCATCCAGATGGGCATGGTGGCCCGCGCGGCCGCAAGCTCGTCCCGGTCCGTCCCGGAGAGCGTCGGCAGAACTGCATCGAGGCCGTCCTCGACCTCCGCGGGACCGAGCCATGCCAGGGCGCGAATGACTTCTCCCGCCTTTCGGTGCGGCGCCGCCAGCTGCCAGCGCGGAGCGTGGCGCAGTTCGACCACGCACAAGCCGAAGTGCAGCCGCCGGTTGGGGCCGGAGGTGAGGTAGACCATGCGGACCGGATTCTGCGTGGTCAGGCCCAGGCAGTTGGCCGCGGCGCCGCCGCATGGCACGATCGTTTCGCCCCACGTCCTGGACAGCGCGGCGATCGCCTTGGCGACCCGGGGCGCCCGAAGGCCGAAGCGGGTCTCGATCGGACGCATGTAGACGCCTTGGCAGATCCGCATCAATTGGCCCGAACGCGCAAGCCGCGACAGCGCTTGGTCGACCGCCGCCCGGTTGCCGAGGTGCAGCAGGGCGGCCGGACACAGCGGCGTGGCCTCCGGCAGGGCCCCGGCATGCTCCATGATGCGACGGGGAAGGCCGCGCACGGTTGTCCCTCCAACTCGATCTGTCAGAAATCTAGCGTGAATACTGTAGGAATTCAACGCCGCAGAGAAGAAGTCGCCAGCGGCGCACAGGCGGACAGGGGAAGCGGCATCGCGCTCGCTGCGCCTTCGCTCCGGCCCTCGGGCCTGCTCCTTGCGCCTGCTCCGAGCCCCGTTTCGGATCGGACTGCGGCGGTGGCGAGTCGGGCGACGCCAGCCGGGCTGGCGGCGGAATCGGGCGCCAGGGTCGAAACGAACCGCATGATTTCCTCGACCTCGTTCTCGCGTCCGGCTGCTCGACCACACCCAGGTGGAGACCACCGCGCGGTATGCGCATCTGGCGCGAGACTCGGTGCGCGGTTCCGCTGACCGCGTCGCCGCCGACATTCTCGGAGACTACCGCCCGGCGGCCTCGCGACAGGGGGCAGGGCAAGGTATCGGGGGTCTGCGCGGACGGCGCGCACTCCGCTCATGCGGGTCCGGCACCGTCGTTGCCGGCGGGGCACATCGCGGGCCGGGAAGGCGCACTCCGCTCATGCGGGTTCGGCACGGATGTCGAGAAGGTTCCGCGCCTCGCGCCCACAGGCCACGCCGACCAGGTGGACCGGCCCGTCGTGGCCGCGATACTTCTCCGCGTAGCCCCGCCCGCGCATCTGCGCCATCGCCGCATCGAGCGCGGCCTCGCCGCCGTCATCGGTCTCGGCCATCTTGAACTCGATCACGAAGACCTGGCCCCCGAGACGCACCACCATGTCCGCCCGGCCGCGGGAGGAGGCCTCCTCCACCCGCAGGTCCGCGCCGACCGCGCGCAGGCACATGTAGAGCAGGCTCGCATACCACGCCTCGTAGCGCGCGAGGTCGCCCGTCGCATGCCACTGGTAGGGAATCCCCGAGAGCCAGGCCCGCAGCCTTGCGCCGAAGCCCGCGAAGTCGTGCGCCTCCAGCAGCGCGCAGAACTCCCGACCCTGTTGCCGCGCATCGGCGCCCTTCTTGCCCAGCCAGGCCAGCAGGCCGCGGTTCAGGCTGACCCGAACCTCACGATTGGGATAGTCGAGGCGATAGAGGGCGTCGAAGTCATCCTCCTCGTCCTCCGCGATGGCAAGCTCCTCGGCGATGGTGAGATAGCCGGTCTGGAAGAGCAGCGCCTCGATGCCGATGTCGCCCACGTCGAACTTCGACACCAGCGCCATGTCCGCCAGCCGGCCCTCCAGCTCCATCGGGCTCACCGACTTCTCCATCAGCATGCGGAACAGGAACTCCGGCGACCCGGTCTCGAACCAGTACGGGCGGAACCTGCGGCTGTCCAGCAGCAGCAGCACATCATAGGGGTTGTAGACCCGCTCCCCGCCCAGCCAGTGATAGCCGTTGTACCAGGTGCGGATCCTGTCCCGGTCCAGACCGTCGAGCTCGGGGCCGAACACCCGGTCCAGGTCCTCGTCCCGGTAGCCGCAGACCGCGGCGTAGCGCGGATCGAGGCTGATGTCCTTGAGATTGTTCAGCCCCGAGAACAGGCTGACCTTCGAGAACATGCTGACCCCGGTGACGAAGACGAAGCGGACATGCTCGGCGCTGTCCTTGACGACGCCATAGAAGCCGCGCAGGTAGTCCCGGTTGGCGATCGCGAGGTCCGGGTCGTGGAGCACGTCGAGGATCGGCTTGTCGTACTCGTCCACCAGCACCACCACCCGCCGGCCGGTGGTGGTATGCAGGCGGTCGAGGAGATCGAAAAGGCGCTCGGGTCCAGTCGTGCAGGAGGCGGGTGGAAGACCGGCATGGCGTTCGATCACCGTCAACTGGTTGAGGACGTTGCGCTCGATATCCCCCGGCTCGTTGTACTTCCCGCCGAAGCTCAGTCGCACCACCGGGTGCGGCGCGGACCAGTCCCAGTGCGGGTGGATGTCCAGCCCCCGGAACAGGGGCTCGTGGCCGGCGAACAGCGACCGCAGCGTGTCGAGCAGCAGGCTCTTGCCGAAGCGGCGCGGGCGGGACAGGAAGTAGTGGCGCCCCTCGTCCACCAGCCGCCGGACGAGCGGGGTCTTGTCGACATAGTAGAAGCCCTCGCTCCGGATGGTCCGGAAGTCCTGGATCCCGATCGGAAGACGCTGCCGGGTCATCGCTTCCTCCCTGCCTGACGCGGACCATGCCGCCTGCGGTGGCGCTCGCCGAAGGCGAGAGCGGGGTTCTCTTCTGCCGCCGCTCCGGCATCCCGGCGCCTGCGCGCTGCACTCCAGGCGACGCTATCCCCTCGCACGGCTGCGGGCAAGCGCCGTTGCCTCGCGGACAGGCCGGCTCGGCAACTTTCCCGGAGCGGATGATGGCCTTGTCGGGCGTGATACCGGATGACGCGGGATACGGGCAGATATCCCCATGGCGCGCAGGCGCGTCATCCGCGCCCCGCGCCCCGCGCGGTCGAGGGCGAAGCTGCGCGCGCCGCTATTGCCGCGGCTCCCGCCGGAGGACGGTGGGTCCGGCGCCCACGAGCCGGCGCAGGACCGCATAGCCGACGATACCCGACAGCAGGGAGCCCGACAGCACGCCGAGCCGCACCGCTGCCTGGTGCGCCGGATCCTCGAAGGCGAGCGTGCCGATGAAGAGGCTCATGGTGAAGCCGATGCCCGCCAGCGCCGCGGCGCCGTAGACATGCGGCAGGGTCACACCCTCCGGCAGCCGGCAGACCCCGAGCCGCACGCCGGCCCAGATCAGGCCGAAAATGCCGACTTGCTTGCCGACCAGCAGCCCGGCGGCGATACCCAGCGGGACCGGCGACAGGAAGTCGCCGAACGAGAGGCCGCCCAGATGCACGCCGGCGTTGGCGAAGGCGAATACCGGCATGACGAACAGCGTCACGAAGTCGTGCAGGCCGTGCTCCGCCCGCACCAGGGGCGGCGGCGTCGAGGCATCGCCCGTGCGCAGCGGGATGAACAGTGCGACGACCACGCCGGCAAGGGTCGCATGAACGCCCGATTCGAGCACCGCCACCCACATCACGAGGCCGACCAGGATGTAGGGCGGCAAGCGCGTCACTCCGGCCAGATTCAGCGCCAGCAGCACGGCTGCGCCGACGCCGGCGATGGCGAGCGATGCCAGCGACAGGTCGGCGGTGTAGAAGGCCGCGATGATGAGGATCGCGCCCAGGTCGTCGATCACCGCCAGCGCCAGCAGGAACACCTTCAGACCCGCCGGCACCCGGCGGCCGAGCAGGGCCAGTATGCCGACGACGAAGGCGATATCCGTCGCGGCCGGGATCGCCCAGCCGCGCAGCGCCACCGGATCGTTCGCGTTGAACGCGACGTATGTCAGCGCCGGCGCCGCCATGCCTCCGAGCGCACCGAGCGCCGGCAGCACGGCCTGGTGCCACGAGGACAGGTTGCCCTCCAGGAGCTCGCGCTTGATCTCCAGCCCGACCAGCAGGAAGAACAGGGCCATCAGTCCGTCGTTGATCCAGAGCAGCAGCGGCTTTTCCAGCGCCAGCGCACCGACCTGCACGACCACCGGGACCGTCAGCAGAGCGTCGTAGAGATGGGCGAGCGGCGAGTTGTCGAGCGCCAGCGCCGTCGCGGCGGCCAGCATCAACAGCACGCCGCCGACGGCTTCGTGTTTCAGCAACGCCGACAGGCGGCCGATCAGGGTGAACATGAATGCTCTTCCGATATCTTGCGGGATCGGTTGCGGCAAGCCGAAAGCCCGGCGGGGTCGTGCGAAAGCCAGCCCTGCCCGGGGATCAGGCGGCGGGGCTCCCCAGCGCGAACACCATCACGCTCGCCACCGCGTACAGCACCAGGAGCGCCCCGGCCTCCGGCGTCAGGCGCTGCCCGCGAGACTCGGTCCGGCGGGCTGCCAGGGGAACCACCACCACCGTGGTCATCAGGATCGCGAACACGGCGGTCACCGCATGGACCGGTGCGATGGCGGACCACAGCGGCGCGCCGGCCAGGACGAGGTCGTCGACGGTCAGCACGAAGCCCATGTTGAACAGGTTGGACCCGAGCAGGTTGCCGATCGCGAGCGCCGGCGCACCGATTCGGAGCGCCGCGAACGAGGTGGCGAGCTCCGGCAGCGAGGTGCCGACGGCCAGGAACTGGGTGCCGACGAAGCTCGCATCCCAGCCCATCGCATGAGTGATGCCTTCCCCCGTGTGCGCGAGCCACACCGCGGCGGCGATGACCACGGACGCGGACACCGCGTAGACGGCCCCGGCGCGGGCGAGGCTCGTCGAGGCGTACTGGTCCGGACTCCGGTCCGGGCTCCCGTCCGGGCCGCTTCCGGAACGGTCGGTCCGGTAGAGCAGGTACATCGCCGCGACGAACGTGAGCGCCAGCACGATCGTGAACGGGCTGACGTGCCATCCGGAGAACCACTGCGTCGAGGCGTGGACGAGCAGCGCGATCACGGTGATGGCGATCACCGCCATCCCCAGCATGCCCGCCAGCGCCGCGACCATCGTGCATCCGGCGAGAACGGGTCCCCTCCTCCAGCAGATGTCCGCCAGCGCGATGATCAGGAGATTGACGAGATTGCTCCCGAACGCGTCGCCGGCGGCGAGGTCCGGCGCCCCCACGATCGCGATCGCGCCCACGCCGGTCCCGAGCTCCGGGAGCGAGGTGGCGGTCGCGAGCAGCACGACGCCGACGAACGAACGCCCGAGACCCGTCTTCTCCGAGATGACGTCCGCGGACCGCGCGAGCCGGGTCGACGCCACCAGGATGATCGCCGCGGCCGCGGCGAGCTGCGACCACAGCAGGACCAGATCCACGGGCGTCTCCTCGAATCGTCCGGCCACGCCGGTGCGCGGGGACTCGGACACACATTATTGCCGGATTACCGGAATGCTGCTCTCCGTTCCGGATGCCGCTCCGGTCAACCGTGCGGCGCCGGAGCGTGCGGTCCGGAGCGTGCGGTCCGGAGCGATGCCGGTGATTTCGAGGAGGCGGAAGGGACAGTGCTCGGAACAAGGCCGCCCAGTGCATTCGGAAAGAACCCCCGTTCTTGCGGAATGGTGCGCTCGACACGCGGAGAGGCAATTCTCGTCAGCGTACCAGGCAGGCGTTGCGCGCCGCCGGGGAAGCGGAGATCAGGAGCCCCCACCGCCCCCCCCGTACCTCCTTCCGCGCCGCGCCGCGGTGCGCAGCCTGAGCGCGTTGAGCCGGATGAAGCCCTCGGCATCCTTCTGGTCGTAGGCGCCGCGGTCGTCCTCGAAGGTCGCGATGGCCGGGTCGAACAGGTCGTCGGTGCCGGAGCTGCGTCCCACCACCAGCACGCTGCCCTTGTAGAGCTTGAGCCGGACGGCGCCGTTGACGTGGCGCTGGGACTCGTCGACCAGCGCCTGGAGCATCCGCCGCTCCGGGCTCCACCAGTAGCCGTTGTAGACGATGTGGGCGTAGCGGGGCATCAGCTCGTCCTTGAGGTGCGCGGCCTCCCGGTCGAGGGTGATGGACTCGATGGCGCGGTGGGCGCGCAGCATGATGGTGCCGCCCGGGGTCTCGTAGCAGCCGCGGGACTTCATGCCGACGTAGCGGTTCTCGACGATGTCGACGCGCCCGACGCCGTGCTCGCCGCCGATCGCGTTCAGGCGCTCGATGACGGCGGCCGGGGTGAGCGCCTCGCCGTCGACCGCCACCACGTCTCCGCGCCGGTAGGCGAGCTCCACGTAGCGCGGGCTGTCCGGCGCGTCCTCCGGGGAGCGGGTCCAGCGCCACATCGCCTCGTCCGGCTCGGTCGCCGGCACCTCCAGCTCGTTGCCCTCGAACGAGATGTGCAGCAGGTTGGCGTCCATCGAGTAGGGCGAGGCGTTGCCGCTCCCGCGCTCGATGGGGATGCCGCGCTCGGCCGCGTATGTCAGAAGCTGCTCGCGGGAGTGGAGGTCCCACTCGCGCCACGGGGCGATGATCCGGATGTCGGGGTCGAGCGCGTAGGCCCCGAGCTCGAAACGCACCTGGTCGTTGCCCTTGCCGGTGGCGCCGTGGGCGATGGCGTCGGCGCCGGTGCGCGCCGCGATGCCGACCAGATGCCTGGAGATGAGGGGGCGGGCGATGGACGTGCCCAGCAGGTACTCGCCCTCGTAGACGGCGTTGGCGCGGAACATGGGGAACACGAAGTCGCGGGCGAACTCCTCGCGCACGTCCTCGACGAATATCTCCGTCGCGCCCAGCGCTTCGGCCTTGCGCCGCGCCGGCTCCAGCTCCTCGCCCTGGCCGAGGTCGGCGGTGAACGTGACCACCTCGCACCCGTACCGCTCCTGCAGCCACTTGAGGATGATCGAGGTGTCGAGCCCGCCGGAGTAGGCGAGCACCACTTTCCGCACGTCGGTCATGGAATCGCAGGTCCTCGCTCTATCGGGGAATTGCCGGAACTCTGCTCCTGGACGCGGATCACGGCGCCGCGGACCAGGCGGTCGAAGTCGGCCACGGTGCATCCTTCTCGATGGCCCCCGGCTCCATGGACCCGGAAATCCGTGATGAAGAACCGGTACCGGTCCCGAAGCGTTCGACGAATTCGCTTCTGCGTATCTCGGTCCGCCGCGCGAAGCTCCTTCAGACGCGCGCGGATTTCCTCTGCCTCCGCGGCAGTGAACGTGTTGCGGCCCTTCATGCCGGGAGGATACGCGGCGGTGTCCCGCCTTCACCCGGCCTCGGCCCGCACCGCCTCGGCCATCTCGCCCATCGAGAAGAACACGAAGTCGGTCTCGGGCATCGACTCCACCTTCTCCGTCGCCCCCCAGCTTCCGCCCTGCGAGAGCCGCTGCCGGTCGATCCAGGCGTTGGCGAGGCCGAAGCGCCGCGCCGGCGTGTGGTCGTGGTGCAGGCTCTGGGCGGTGTGGAGGATGTCGGCCTTCTCCAGGCCGAGATCCGATTTCAGGTGTGAGAGCAGGTACTCGAAGTTCCTGTCGTCCGGCTTGTAGGAGCCGATGTCCTCGGCGGTGTAGATGGCGTCGAACTCCACGCCGAGCTTGCGGTTCGAGGCCGCGAAGCCGTCGCGGTGCACGTTGGACAGGATCACGAGCCGGTAATGGCGCTTCAGGGCGCGCAGCGCGTCCGCGGTGTCCGGGAACGCGGGCCACAGCGGCACCGATGCGCCGAACGCCTCGTCGAGCGCGGCGCTCGTCTCGATGCCCAGGCTCTCCGCGATGCTCCGGTGCACGCGGGCAAGCAGGTCCGGGTAGCGCAGCCCGGGGCTCTCGCGCTCGTGCCGGTGCTCGCACTTCGCGAAGGCGAGGAGGGCGGCGGCGCGGTTCACGTCCGAGCGGCCGCCCCGCATGACGAGCGGCTGCAACGCGTCCCAGATCCCGCCTTCCCAGTCGATCAGGGTGCCGTAGCAGTCGAACGTCAGGACCCGGTAGTCGGCCAGTCCGGCCATGGCTTCCCTCCGCACCCTCATCGGAGCGTCGGGGCGCCGGGCATGCGGCCGGCGCGGGCGGACCGCGGCCGCCGGACCCCGGCCCCTTCCGGGCGCATGTACCCGCCGCCCGGGCGCATGTACCCGCCGCCGATGAAGACCATACCGTCGTGCATGAGCTCGCCTCCGTACATGGGCTCACCTCCCGTGGCCGGTCACCGCCCCTTCCAGCGCGGCGGGCGCTTCTCCGCGAACGCGACCGGGCCCTCGACGAGGTCCTCCGAATCGTACATCTCCCGCGCGACCGGAAACACCGCGTCGAGGGCGCGCTCCAGCGGCATGCCCGCGCCGACGAGCGCGGCCTCCTTCGACGCCCGCACCGAGAGCGGCGCCCCCTTCAGGATCTCGCCGGCCCACCGCCGCGCCGCCTCCATCAGCGCGTCGCCGGAGACGACCTCGCAGGCGATCCCGCACGCGTGCGCCTCGGCGGCGGAGAGACGCTTGCCGGCGAGGATGACGGCCATCGCGGTGTGCCACGGGAGGTAGCGGGGCAGCCGGTGGACGCCGCCGGCCGCCGCCATCAGCCCCACCCGCGGCTCGGGCAGCCCGAACGACGCATGCTCGGCCGCAACGACGATGTCGCAGGCGAGCACCAGCTCGAACCCGCCGCCGAGCGCGAGCCCGTTCACCGCCGCGATGATCGGCTTGTAGCATCCGGCGCGGCGGGTCAGCCCGCCGAAGCCGCCGGTGATCCCGCGGCGCAGCTCGCGCACCCGGTCCGGGCCGTGCTCGGCCTGGAACTTGAGATCGTTGCCCGCGCAGAACGCCCTGTCGCCGGCGCCCGTGAGGATCGCCACCCACTGATCGTCGTCGGCCTGGAAGGCGTCGAACGCTTCGTCCATCTCCCTCACCGCATGGGGATGCAGGGCGTTCATCACCTGCGGGCGGTCGATCGTCACGGTGGTGACGTGGTCCGACGTCGATACCTCGATGAACTGGCAGCTCATGGATGCCCTCTTCCGGTTGGCGGCCTCCATACCCGGCCGGTCGGACGCCCGGGGCCCTTCGAAAGCCGCGTCACGGGCCGTCCAGCCGGAGTATCGCACGGCGGCCGGTGGTCTTTCGGCACCGGAGGCCGGGTGCGGGCGTCCGATGAGCCGCAGCCGCCACCATACGGTGATCTTCGGTATGCTTGGAAGACACTGGCCTGCGGTCCGGCAATTCCCGCCAGGCGGGAACAGGCCCCTGAAACCCCCTCGATTCGACGCCCTGAGGGCCGAAATCACACCAGAATTCCACCATGGTGCGGCCTCTCGGGGCGTTAGCGGGAATCGCTGCCCGCGGCCGATATTCCTGCAGATGCCGCACGTGCGGAACCATTGATCGGAAGGACGCGCCGCCAGTGGCCTCGCCGCACACCGTGGCATCAGGGAAGATGCCGTGAGCTCCGCAACCTCCCCGATCGTGAAGGACCTCGTGCTCGTCGGCGGCGGGCACAGCCACGTCATCGTGCTCCGGCGCTTCGGGATGAAGCCGATGCCCGGGGTGCGGGTCACCGTCGTGTGCCGGGAGGTCGAGACGCCGTACTCCGGAATGCTCCCGGGCCACGTCGCCGGACACTACACCCGCGACGAGCTTCACATCGACCTCGGTCCCCTGGCCCGGTTCGCCAACGCGCGCTTCTATCGCGACGAGGCCGTGGGGCTCGACCCCGTCGCGCAGCGGGTGCTCTGCCGCGATCGTCCTCCCGTCCCGTACGACGTGCTCTCGATCGACATCGGCTCGGCCCCGGGCACCGGCGGCGTGCCGGGAGCCGCGGGCTCGGTGGTGCCGGTCAAGCCGATCGGCGGCTTCGTCGCCCGCTGGAACGCGCTCGTCGAGCGGGTGCTCGCCACCGAGGCGCGGGTGCGGATCGGGGTGGTGGGGGCGGGCGCCGGCGGGGTCGAGATGGTGCTCGCGATGCAGCACGGGCTGCGCGCCGCGCTCGGCGAGTCGGGCGGCAACCCCGACCGGCCGAGCTTCGACCTCTTCACCGACGCGGGCGAGGTGCTGCCCCGCCATCCCCCCCGGGTCCGCGCCGCGTTCGCCCGCGTGCTGGCCGAGCGCGGCGTGCGGGTGCACCTCGGGGCCCGGATCGCCCGCGTCACCCCGGGGGCGCTGCACGCCGCCGGCCTCACCGGCGGCACCCGGCTCGGCGCCCGGCTCGGCGCCCGGCTCGGCGCCCGGCTCGAAGCAGGGTACGGTACCGGGAGCGGTACCGGATACGGCACTGGATATCCCTGCCTGCTCCACACCGCCGACGGCGCCATGCACGAGCTCGACGAGGTGCTCTGGGTCACCACCGCCGGCGCGCAGGGGTGGCTCGCGGCGTCCGGGCTCGCCACCGACGAGAGCGGCTTCGTCGCGGTGCATCCGACCCTCGAGTCCACCTCCCACCCCGGCGTCTTCGCGGCCGGAGACTGCGCCGCGGTACTCGCGCATCCGCGCGAGAAGGCCGGGGTGTTCGCGGTCCGGCAGGGCCCGCCTCTCGCGGCGAACCTGCGCCGCGCGCTGCGTGGCCTCGCGCCGAAGCCGTTCACGCCGCAGCGCCGCTTCCTGAGCCTCGTCAGCACCGGCGACCGCCGCGCCGTCGCCACCCGGGGCGGCGCGATCGTGCTCGAAGGGGCCTGGGTGTGGCGATGGAAGGACCGGATCGACCGGCGTTTCATGCGCCGGTTCGCCGAGCTCCCCGACATGACCCCCGACGCGAAGCTCGACCTGCCCCCCGGCCTCGCCGGTGACGACGCGATCGGGGAGCTCTCGGCCGGCGCGATGCGATGCGGCGGCTGCGGGGCCAAGGTCGGCGCGACGGTGCTCGCGCGGGTGACGGGCGACATCCGCACGGCGGCGCGCGGCGACGTCCTCGTCGGGCTCGCGGACCACGACGACGCGGCGGTGGTGGAGACGCCGCCCGGCAAGGTGACGGTCCACACCGTCGACTCGTTCCGCGCGATGATCGACGACCCTTGGCTCTTCGGCCGCATCGCCGCAAACCACTGCCTCGGCGACATCTACGCGATGGGCGGCGAGCCGCAGGCCGCGCTCGCCATCGCGACCCTGCCCCACGGCCTCGAGTCGCAGGTCGAGGACACCCTGCGGCAGATGATGACCGGCGCCGCCGAAGTGCTGCGCGAAGCCGGCGCCGCGCTGGTGGGCGGGCACACCGGCGAGGGCGCGGAGCTCGCGCTCGGGTTCGCGGTGAGCGGGCTGGTCGACCGCGACCGGCTCCTGCGCAAGGGCGGGATGCGCCCGGGCGACCGGCTGGTCGTCACCAAGCCGCTCGGGACCGGCACGCTCCTCGCCGCGCACATGCGGCACCGGGCGCGCGGCGCGTGGATCGAGGCCGCGCTCGAGACGATGCAGAAGTCGAACCTCGCCGGGGCGCAGTGCCTGCGCCGCCGCGACGCGAGCGCCTGCACCGACGTCACCGGCTTCGGGCTGCTCGGCCATCTGGCCGAGATGACGCGCGCGTCCGGTGTCGACGTGGAGCTCGACCTCGCGGCGGTCCCGGTGCTCCCCGGCGCCCTCGACACCGTCGCGGCCGGCATCACCAGCTCGCTGCAGCCGCAGAACCTGCGCCTGCGCCGCGCGGTGCGCGACCCCGGCGAGGCCGCGGGCGACCCGCGCTGGCCGCTGCTCTTCGATCCGCAGACCGCCGGCGGGTTGCTCGCGTCGGTCGCCGGGGACCAGGCCGAGGCGTGCGTCGAGGAGCTGCGCGCGCTCGGCTATCCGGCGGCCGCGATCATCGGGCGGATCACGGCGCGGAGCAGCGTCCTGGCGCCGATCACGGTGCTGGGCCGGGAGGCTCCTCGACCGTGACCTCCGTCCGGCGCCGGCAGCCTCGCGGACCGGAGGAGGACCGGGGACGCGAGGCGCGGAATTTTGGCTATGATTCCAGCCCGGCGAGCATCCCCGCGTACGGACGCCGCCCACGCGCTCCGGCCTGCGTCCGGTCCGGAGATACCGAGCATCCCTCCGAGTGCGGACCCCGCCCATGCAGAACACGATCGACCTGCTGCTGTCCGCGACCCGCACCGCGGTGCGCTACGCGGCGCGGAGCGCGGCTTCCGAATGTCCGGAAACGGCCGTTCTGGACGAGCTGCTGAATACGCCGTTCGCCCGCGGCGCCGATGACGTCGAGCCGGCACGCCCACCGGCGGTCTCGGACTTCTTCGATGCGGCGGTGCGGTGCGCGGCCACTCCGCGCGAGCGGATGCTCGCCGGCGCGCTGGCTTCGGCGTCGCCGCACCTGCGATGGATCGCACCCTACGGGCGGGGCGAAGGGGCGGACGAGCTGGTGACGGGCTACGCGACGACCATGCTGTCGATGCCGGGCCCGCCGCCGCGCGCCGGCTACCAGGCGCCCTTCACCAACCCGAACGTCCTCGTCACGTTCACGCTGCAAGCCCCCCGCATCCTCTATCCGCTGCACCGTCACAAGGCGCCGGAGGTCTACCACGTGATCTCGGGGGAGGCGGAGTGGAAGCGGGACGGCGAGCCGTGGCGGCGTCGCCAGCCCGGCGAGTGGATCTTCCACGCGAGCGGCCAGGGCCACGCGATGCGCACCGGGGGCGCTCCGCTGCTCACCCTGGCCGCATGGATCGACCATCTCGACTGCCGCCCGCCGGTGCTGGAGGCGGACGAGGCGGAAGCGGACAGGACAAGGGCGGACGAGGCGGAGGCCGACGAGACGGCGTGAGGCCCGCGCCGCGCCGCCCGCGGGCCTCCCTTCACGCTCCCGGAAAGACCGCGGGCACCAGCGTCTGGTCGGAGTACGGCGGGCGCACGTACGCGCCGGCTTCCGCGCGTTTCGGCAGCTCGATCGGCTCCGGAGTCAGGTCCTCGTAGGGGATCACGCTCAGCAGATGGCTGATGCAGTTCAGCCGCGCATGCTTCTTCACGTCCGCGTCCACGACGTACCACGGCGCCTGCTTGATGTCGGTGTGGGCGAACATCTCGTCCTTCGCCCTGGAGTAGTCGACCCAGCGACGCCGGGACTCCAGGTCCATCGGGCTCAGCTTCCAGCGCTTGTGGTCCTCCTTGAGCCGGCTCTGGAACCGGCGTTCCTGCTCCTCGTCGGAGATGGAGAACCAGTACTTGACGAGGTTGATGCCGGAGCGCACGAGCATGCGTTCGAACTCCGGGCAGGTGCGCAGGAACTCGCGGTGCTCCTCGTCGGTGCAGAAGCCCATCACCCGCTCGACGCCGGCGCGGTTGTACCAGCTCCGATCGAACAGGACCATCTCGCCCGCGGCGGGCAGGTGCGCGACGTAGCGCTGGAAGTACCACTGCGTCTTCTCGCGCTCGGTCGGGGCGGGCAGGGCGACGACCCGGCACAGGCGCGGACTCAGGTGCTGGGTGATGCGCTTGATGACGCCGCCCTTGCCGGCCGCGTCGCGCCCTTCGAACAGCACCACGACCTTGAGCCCCTCGTGCTTGACCCACTCGATCATCTTGACCAGCTCGAGCTGGAGGTTGAACAGCTCCTTCTCGTAGCGCCGGCTCTCGATCTTCTTCGGGCGCCTCTCCGGGCGCGGCGCCGGCCGGGCGCCGCCGTTCCCCTTCGTCGCCTCGGCCCTTGCGGTCGAGGACGCCCGACTCGCCATCACGGCCGTCTTCCGCCCGGACTTGCCCTTCGTCGTCCCGTTCTTCTTCACTTTTCCCATGTCTCTCTCCCTGAACGTGGATGCACGGGTCGTCACGACCGCCATGGGTCGAACCGCCGATCCGGAGTACTCGTCCATTCTCGATTCCGGCAGGGCCCTGTTCCGTGTGGGCCGGCGTCTGGAGATCACGACCCGAGGAAGCTCCATCTCCTTGGCGGCGCGCCGTTACGGCGCGGTTCCGACACTGAACATACGCGAAATCCGTCCATGAAGCAGCGTCACCTTCCTGACACGCCACCTTCATGAGCGCACAACCGTCTGCCCCCTGCAGTTGCCCGTCGCATCACCGGGCGTGCCGGAACGTGCCGCCGGGCGGCACAGGGCCAGCCGTACCCGGAGACCGGAAGCGCGGTTCGACGGGTTCGAGCAACCCCTTGACGCTGCCGAGCCAGACTCGGGCATGGTCCAGATCCCCTCAACTCGTGCGCCCTTTCATCACGACGCCGGGAGCCGGCACAAGAAATTCTTCCTGCATTTCAGTCCAGCCATTCCCGCCAGGCGGGAACAGGCCCTCGAAATCCCCTCGATTGGACGCCCTGGTGGCCGGAATCGTGCCGGAATCCCATCGCGGCACGGCCTCTCCGGGCGCTGGCGGGAATCGCTGACTTCAGTCCATTTCACTTGACATTCTGTCTCCGCCACCGCAGTCTTCGCGTCGGTTTCGCGCGGATATCGAAGCTTCGGAGCGGAGATTCCCCTGCGGAGTCCCTCGGTGCTGGGTCTTGTTGCGCCGCCCGAGGGACGCGGTCAAGAGGCCAGAGCGGGGACCTGGACGGGCCCGTCCTCTCCTTGTTAGCTATCTTGACTTAAAGGCGTGGAGACGAGATGCGGTCTTCAGTAGACAAGTTCTTGTACGTTAAAGATGCACTCGTCGCTAACCGCAGCAACAACTGAATAATGGGCCGCGGCATTCGCCTGCGGCCCATTATTTATCTGATGTTGTCATTCGGCGCGATATTCACGTGACTTCTATCTTTGGGCACGCTCTTGGTATCGTGGCAACTGGGGAAGTTCCGACTTCCACTGCTGGGGATGTCACAGTCGTAGTGAAATTGTGGATCGTAGGATGCACCGAACCGCATTCTCCCCCGAATCACACAAGATGGATCATGCTTCGGGGATTCCCATACCGGCGCCAGCCCATGTCGTGCACCGGCCTTGCCAGGACTTTTGAATACAAGTTTGCGCCGTCCCACGAAATACTCGCGGCTACCCTCACGCGTGGTACGGAGAGAGCGGGAAACACGGCTTAATTTTTTCTTGAATTCGTCTCTTCCTTCTCTGGCCAAAGAGGCGTCCCGCACACAGTCGAATATCTTTTCTATGTCTTCGCCGAAGTTCTTTCGCGGCAACAAAAGGGACGTCTTGTTGTCCCGATTGGTCACTTCCTCTCCGATTACGGAAAGTAACTCCCGCGCGTGTCCGACCGCTCGCCTTCCTTCCTTGACAAGGCTATTGACGGCCTCCCCCTTCTGATTTCTTGAACCCAGGGATATGCTTGCAATGTCTGGATACTTCAGTGGAGCGATCAGTGCTTCAGCACCGAACCTATCGAAAAGTATCGACTCGCTCCCATCACCCTTGTCCAGATACAGCAAGACAAGATTTGCGCGCCCCAGGAATCCTGGATGATTCGACTTCTCGTGTTCTTTCAAGTTGGTAGCAAGCCGTCCATACAGTGTTTCCGAATATGAATACGTATAGCATTTCGATCTATCCAGAGAGTACCATGACATGATCGATATGTCCGGTAATGTCTTCTTGAATCTGGAGGAAAATTCCTTATCAATTTCAGGCGGTATGCCCGCTGCTGCAATCGCCAAAAATCTTCGCTTCATAGCGAGTGCTGCCTCAGTTTGCTGACGATATCCAGAGGTATCGACATTCGCCTGAGCTCGTCAGGCTCAAGGGCGAGCAGCAATCGACCAAGCAGATCATTGGACGGCAGATGCGCCCCGCCGGTTTTGCCTTTCAAGAAGAACATCGGTTGGAGATTTTTGGCGGCAAGCCAATCCTGTGCCTTCTTCTGCACCTCTGCCACTTCACCATCCGGACCGACTACATACTCCCGTTCTACTTCAAAGCAGCCGTCTGGTGGATCTTCCGCTGTCGCCAGATCTTGAAAATGAAAGGGCGGGTGGTTTTTCATGTACCGTTGCCTGGATACGTCAAGGGGTTTTCGGAAGGCTGCCCAGAAGGCGGGATGGAAACGAGACGTGGTCTTCACCAAATTGCCCTGTGTCCGCTCCAGCAACTCGTCAACGTCACTGTTTGTCGCTCCTGCCTCTGCGTCCGCCGGCACGGCTCCGACCACGGAGGGTCTGGTGCTGTGTTGAATCACTCGCACATGCTCGGCGAGTTGCTTGATCAGATACGTTTTCAAGCTACCGGTTTTTTGTCTTGTCTCCCTCATGATATCTCCGTCGTCTTTTTTTCCCAACCGACTCAGGAGAAGCGGCGTCTGTTGCTCTTCCCAGCATTCGCGTATCAATCCGACGATTCGGTTGTCCAGATCGGAAAGTTGTTCTGAGGTGGTCATGTTTCCTCCCAGGAGCGGTGTGTCCATGACTGGCCCAACCTGTCACCACCCCATCGCGCGGCTCCAGCGTCGCGGGTCGGCGGCGGCTTCGAGCTCGCCCGTCTCGAGGTCCTTGCGCACCGCGCACACCCCGCCCGTCCAGTGGGTCCAGTGCTCCAGGCGCTCGACGCGGTGGCCGCGCGCGGCGAGCCGGCCGCACGTGGATTCGTCGATGCGTCCTTCCACGGTGAGGAGTCCGGGATGGGCGGCGTGGGGCGCGAAGGTGTCGGGGTGGCTGTGGGTGACGAGACGGGGCGCCTCGGCCGCGTCCTGGAGCCCCATGCCGAAGGCCAAGTGATTGAGGAGCGTCTGCAGGTTCGCCTGGATCTGGGTGTCTCCCCCGGGGGTGCCGAACGGCATGATCCAGCGCCCCGGAGACTGGACGAAGCAGGGGCTGGGGGTGAGGCGGGGGCGCTTCCCGGGGGCGACGCACGACGGATGCCCCCGCACCGCCCACGACTGGGCCCCGCGGGACGACACGGTGAATCCGGTGCCGGGCACCACGGGGGTATCCCAGCTCGTGTCCGACGGGGTCGAGCAGAGTCCGTTCCCCTGTGCGTCGATGACGCAGACGATGGATGTGTCCGGCGGTGGGCCGGCCGGCGCGCCGCTCCCGGTGGCGGAGGGAACGAATGGGGTGTGGCCGGGGATGGCTCCCGGGCGCGGCATTCCGGGCGAGGCGTTCCAGGGGTCGATCGCCCGGCAGCGTTCGGAGGCGTAGGACCGGCCGATGAGCGTGTCCACGGGGACGTCCACGAAGTCGGGATCGCCGAGGTAGCCCTCGCGGTCGGCGAACGCGAGCTTCAGCGTCTCCGCGACCGCGTGGAGGTAGCCGTCGGTGCCGTATCCGAGCGCCGCAATGCCGGCGGCTTCGGCGATGGAGAGCGCTTCCAGCAGGAACGGGCCCTGGCACCACGCGCCGCAGGTGTGCACCTCGACCTCCTCGCCACCGAACCGGAAGCGGCGCGCGACCGAGGGGACCACCTGGCAGCGGAACGACTCCAGGTCCCCGGCCGCGAGCAGCCCCTCGTGCTCGCGCTGGTGCGCGAGGATCTCGCGCGCGATGTCGCCGCGGTAGAACGCCCGGCGCACCGCCGCGAGTCCGGCCATGCGGTCGCCGCCGGCCGCGCGCTCCTCGTCGCAGAGGAACTGCAGGACGCGGCCGAGGTCCGCCTGGACGAGCCTGTCGCCGGGGGCGGGGACCTCGCCCCCGGGCATCCAGATGGCGACGTTGTCCGGCCAGTGCCGCATGTCGTCGGCGTACCGGCGCACGTAGTCGAGCATGACGGGATGGCGGGCGAAGCCTCCGGACGCGCAGCGCACCGCGCGCGCCGCCACGTCGCGGAACGTCATCGTGCCCCAGCGCTCCAGCGCCTGGAG
This sequence comes from Gammaproteobacteria bacterium, assembly GCA_965202735.1. GTDB lineage: Bacteria > Pseudomonadota > Gammaproteobacteria > HK1 > HK1 > HK1. The sequence goes on along the minus strand of OZ241844.1, from coordinate 2,222,576 downwards.
GCACGCATCGGGCGCGGCCGGCACGACGGTGCGGCGCACCCCGAGCGGGATCACGCCCTGGTGGCGCTCGATGAACGCATCCGGGTCGAGCGCGCGCGGCCAGCCTCCGACCCCGGCGATGGTGACCACCTCGCCGGTCCCGGCGAGACGGATGATCATCGGAGCGACCCCGGCGACGCTCACCTGGTCGCTGTACACGACCCCCAGGGTGAGGATGGCGGCGACTCCCGCGTCGATGGCGTTGCCGCCGTTGTCGAGCGCCTCGAACGCGGCGAGCGCCGCGAGCTCGTGGCCGGCGCTGACGACGTGGTGATGGCCGCGGGTGACGGGCACGACGGACATGGCGGTCTCCGATCGGGCCGGGGGCGTGGGCGGCCCCGGCGCGGTGGAGTATAGACAACCCGACGGGACGGAGCGGGCGGCACGCCGCCGCCTCCCAGGACCATTCAAACGTTCATGGCCGCGCTGGCCACCCCGCCGCATGAAAGGGCGCCGGGCCGCAACGCGGCGATCTTCGGAGGTGCGGGTACCCTTCCCGAGGGTACTTTCACGGCAAAAGTCGCGGTCATTGGCCGCACAACCGGAAGATCGCATGGTGACGGGCGGCCTTTCGGCATCGAAGGCCCGGACCGAGGCCTGATGAACCGTTCGTCACGACTTCTGAAGAGCCCTGCGCCGCCTCCCCTCATCCCGTGGGGAGAGCTCGAATGGCTTGAGCGTTTGACGGAGTCGCCGGGCTCAGGAGAAGACACCGGCATCCTCCCCTCTCCCGCCGGGAGAGGGGCCGGGGGTGAGGGTGCGGCGATGATTCGGTCCCCCTCACCCCAAACGGTCATGGTCGACGCCGTGCTGGACCACCCCGTAGAATGAAAATTGGTGCTCGTCGCGCGGGCGGACTTCGGGCCACATCGGGGTCGCCTACCGGTCGCAGCCCGCAACCGGAGCGCCGCAAGGTGTGAATGCCCGGTGCCGCCGACCGGCGGCGCACAGGCTGCGTTGCGCCGAATCCCAGAGTATTTTCACGGCAAACCCCTCTCCCGGGGGGAGAGGGGCTTCTTTCGGGACCAGGGGCATCCCGCCTTTGCGAACGAACGTGCGCACGATGCCCTCCTCCCCAAGGTCGCCCGGAACCGGAAACCAGGGCTCTCGCAAGCCGGACGTACACCCTTCCCGACGACGGGCCAGGATTGCGTGTTCGGCAGTCATAGTGCGCGGTCCTCGCAAACCGGACGTACACCCTTCCCGACGACGGGTGGCGCCCCGGTTCGACTTTCTTCCTCAACGCGACACGACGGCCCCGGAGTCAAACCGAGACACTACCCGACGCCGCCGTCGCTCGCCCTCGCCGGGGCCGCGCGGTATCGTTCGCGGCCTCGGTCCTCGCGGAGGAGCCTCCACCCGATGAAGGCAGTCGTCGCCGATGCGCTGAACAGCTACGCGGTCGTGGACGTGGACCTCGCCCCGCCGAAAGCGGGCGAGGTGCTGGTGCGGATGGCCGCGACCGGCGTGTGCCACTCCGATCTGTCCATGATCAACGGCACCATTCCGACTCCGTTCCCGACGGTGCTCGGGCATGAAGGCGCCGGTGTGGTGGAGGAGGCCGGCGAGGGGGTCGCCAACGTCGCGCCCGGCGACCACGTCATCCTCTCGTTCATCCCGCACTGCGGCGAGTGCTTCCACTGCGTGCGCGACGAGCCCTATCTGTGCAGCGTCGCGAAGCAGGACGGCAACCTGCTGGACGGCACCACCCGCGTGAGCCGCGACGGCGAGCCCGTCTTCGTGATGTCCTTCCTCGGCAACATGGCGGAGTACGCGGTGGTGCCGGCGATCAGCGTGGTCCCGATGGCGAAGGACGTGCCGTTCCGGTCCGCCGCCCTCATCGGCTGCGGGGTCACCACCGGGGTCGGGGCCGCGGTCAAGACCGCGGCGGTGCGCCCCGGCTCCACGGTGGCGGTGTGGGGCTGCGGCGGGGTGGGGCTCTCGGTGGTCCAGGGCGCGCGCATCGCCGGCGCCTCGCGCATCATCGCGGTCGATCTCGGCGCGGAGAAGATGGAGATGGCCAGGCGGTTCGGGGCCACCGACACCGTGACCCCGGGCGGGGACGCGCTGCGCGAGGTCCACGAGATGACCGGCGGGATCGGCGTCGACTACGCGTTCGAGGTCATCGGCAGCCCCGGGACCATCGAGCGGTGCATCAAGGCGGTGCGCCGCGGCGGGACCGCGGTGCTGGTCGGGGTCGGGGGCGCGAAGGAGCGCTTCTCGGTGAGCTCGCTGGTGCTGCCGCTGACCGGCAAGTCGGTCATCGGGTGCATGTACGGGAGCGTCAACACCAAGGTGGACTTCCCCCTCTATCTCGACCTCTACCGCCGCGGCCGGCTCGACCTCGACGCGATGGTCACCCGCACCTACACCCTCGACGAGGCGCCGCAGGCGTTCGAGGACCTGGAGAAGGGGGTGAACGCCCGGGGCGTGATCGTGCACGGCTGACGCCCGGCCGCACGAGGCTTTCGTCCGGGTATGGCCGCCCGGCGGCACCGCGCAGGCGGTCGCCGGCCGCCTTCACGCGGAAGACGGTCACTTCGCCTTCACTCGATGCAGAAGCAGAATTTCATGCGGCGTTGCGGCCGACCCGGCGCCGAGCTCCCCGAAGCTCGGCGGGCGCATCCGGTCCTGGCTCCGCGCCGCGCCGCGGACCGCGCAGCACCTTCGCGAGCCCCCGAGGCTCGGCGGTCGCATCCGGCCCCGGCCCCGGCCGCTCCCGGCTCAGAGCGACTCCGCCGCGAAGTCCGCAAGCCGCGACCGCTCGCCGCGCACGAGCGTCACGTGGCCGCCGTGGCGCCAGTGCTTGAACCGGTCGACCACGTGGGTCAGCCCCGAGGTGGTCTCGGAGAGCCAGGGGGTGTCGATCTGCCTCACGTTGCCGAGGCACACCATCTTGGTCCCCGGTCCGGCTCGCGTGATGAGGGTCTTCATCTGGTGGCGCGTGAGGTTCTGCGCCTCGTCGAGGATGACGTACCGGTCGAGAAAGGTGCGCCCGCGCATGAAGTTGAGCGAACGGACCCGGATGCGGCTGCGGAGCAGGTCGTCGGTGGCCGCCCGCCCCCAGCCGCCGCCCGTCTCCAGGTCGGCGAGGACCTCCAGGTTGTCCATCAGCGCCCCCATCCACGGGGTCATCTTCTCCTCCTCGGTGCCGGGCAGGAATCCGATGTCGTCGGCGACGGGCACCGTGACGCGCGTCATCACGATCTCGCGGTAGCGCTTGTCGTCCATGGTCTGGGCGAGTCCGGCGGCAAGCGCGAGGAGGGTCTTTCCGGTGCCCGCGGTGCCGATCAGGGTGACGAAGTCGATGTCCGGGTCCATGAGCAGGTTCAGCGCGAAGTTCTGCTCGACGTTGCGCGCGTTCACGCCCCACACGGTGTCGCCTCCGGCGCGGTAGTCGCGCACGGGCTCCAGCACCGCCCGCCCGTCCTCGACGCGGCGCACCACCACGCCCGCACCCGCCGGTCCGCCGGGGTACAGGCACTGGTTCGGGAACCATGCGGCGGCCTCGGCCTCGTCGATCGCGAGCGACGCCGGTCCGCCCTCCCGGCCGGCGCCGCCCGGCCGGACACCGCCGGCGCCGGGCAGCGCCTCCCGGCAGCCGTCGGGCACCCGGTACACGCCGGGGTAGAGCGCGGAGGGCTCGCCGACCGGATCATCAACCGGCCGGCGCACGACCCGCGCAGGCGCGGATGCGGAGGGTTCGTTCTCCCGACCGGGCATGCCGCGACCGGACGCCGCCGGCGTCCTACCTGATTGGCGCCAGCACGCCGTCCACGTTCAGCTCGTCGCAGAGGTCCATGAACTCGCCCCGGACCGTGGCCAGCGAGAGCGACGCGGGCAGGCCGACGGTGAAGTGGACCGACCCGACCCGGGTCTCGCCGCACGGGGTGCGGCTGGTCGTCGCATGGAAGTCCTCGACCGGGATTTCGCGCTCGCCGAAGAACTGCACCATCCGCGCGAGGACGCCGGGGCGGTCGGCGCCGGTGATCTCCGCAAGCCAGGGGATGGTATCGGTCCGCACCGCGTCGCGGCTCGACCGCGACGACACGACCTGGAGCCCGTGCGCGCCATGCAGGCGGGCGAGCGCGCCGTCGAGCCTGGCGACCGCGCTCCAGTTGCCGGACACTCCCGCGACGATGCCCACGTGGTCGCCGAAGCGCACGAGCCGGGCCTCCTCGATGCCGCAGCCGCATTCGTGGATGGCGCGGACCAGCGAGTCCAGTCCCTGCGGGTCCCCGGTGGCAACAGCCGAGAGTAGGAGGTGCGTCTGCATCCCGGATGGCGCAAGACCTGTGGGGGCGGGGTCCTGTGAGTGGCGGGACACCGGTTCGACGCCGGGCGTCCCGGGGCGGCCGTCAGTATACCCCCTGCGCGCCGGGCCGGAGCCCGGCGCGCAGGGCAACGACCCGGATGGAAGGATGACATCGCGCGCACGGTTCGCAAAGACGGGATGCCCCTGGTCCCGAAAGAAGCCCCTCTCCCCCCGGGAGAGGGGTTGGGGTGAGGGGACCGAATCATCGCCGCACCCTCACCCCCGGCCCCTCTCCCGGGGGGAGAGGGGAGAAGATCGGGTGTCTTCTCCTGAATCCGTCGACTCCTCCTCTCGGTTTGCGGCGCCGTCTTCGGCCTTGCACGAGAAGATCGGGTGTCTTCTCCTGAATCCGTCGACTCCGGCAACAGCCGTTCGAGCTCTCCCCCGGGATGAGAGGAGAATGCGGGGGTCTTCGGGCCGCACGCCGCCTCCACTTCATGCGGCGCGAGGGGCAACCCGGCCATGAGCCCGACCATGAACATTCCGACACCGAGCCAGGGAGTGCCTCAGCTTGACTTCGGGGCAGTGATGTCGCGCTGAGGAAGAAAGTCAAAATGAGACACTACCGACTTTTGAATGGTCCTGTGGAGCCGGGCGTGTTGAGCCGGGCGTTGTCCGGGAACGAGTATCGACGTAGCATCGAATCCGGGCGGAAGGGCCCGCGGAAGCTTCCCGGTCGAGGGTGAAATGGTGGCGTTCATGCGTATGGTTCGACGGCGAATGGCTTGCATGACGGCGGCGGGCGGTCTGGTGGTGGCCGGCGCCGTGCTGACCGGGGGCTGTGCCGGGATCGGCGAGAGCGCCGGGTCCGACGGGCAGCCGGCGTACAAGTCGAGCCGGAGCGTGCCGCCGCTCGAGATTCCCCCCGACCTTTCGAGCGCCACGGTGCGCGATTCGCTGCCGATTCCCGGAGTGGGCGCGACGTACTCGCAGTATGCGAGCGGCGCGCCGCAACCGGGGACGGAGACCGCGCGGGCGGTGCTGCCGGAAGCCGCCGGCGCCAGGATCGAACGCAGCGGCGGCCAGCGCTGGCTGGCGGTCGCGATGAAGCCGGAGGAGGTCTGGCCCAGGCTTCGCGATTTCTGGACCGACCAGGGGCTCGCTCTCGAAACCGAGGACCCCGACATCGGGCTCATGGAGACGGAGTGGGCGGAGAGGCGCACGCCCCTCCCCGGGACCGCCGCGAAGAAGCTGTTCCAGCGAGTCTACGAGGCGTTCTACGGGATAGCGTTCCGGGACCGGTACCGGACGCGCATCGAGCGCGGAGCGGAATCCGGCACCACCGACATCCACATCTCGCACCGGGGGGCCGAGCACGTGGTGCTCGGAGACGACGGACCGCAGGCACGCCAGGACGGTCCCCTGGAATGGGTCTGGCAGCCTCGCCCCAGCGACCCCGGACTCGAGGCGCTGATGCTCTCCCGGCTGCTGGTGTTCCTCGGGGTCGACGAGGAGCGCGCGGAATCGATCGTCGCCTCGGACGCTCCTCCCGCGCCGCGCGCGCGGCTGGTGCGCGAGGACGGCGGCGCGACGGCGCTCGTGCTCGACGAGGGCTTCTCGTCGGCGTGGCGGCGTGCCGGCCTCGCCCTCGACCGCGCCGGATTCGCCGTCGAGGACCGCGACCGTTCCCGAGGGCTGTTCTACCTGCGCACCGCCGGCCCGGAAGACGACGCGAAGGACGGGGGCTGGCTCTCCCGGCTGAGGTTCTGGAAGAGGGACGACGACGACGAGGACAGCGGCGCCTCCCTCGTCCGCGTCGTGGGAGATACGGCGGAGACCACCCGGATCGTGGTTCTCGACGAGGACGGGGCGACCGACGCGGGTCCGGCCGCGTCCCGCATCCTCACCGTGCTCCACGAGCAGCTCCGGTAGCCGCCGCATCCCTTCGGACCGCGGCCCGAAGCCGCCCCCGCGAGCCGCTACCGGCGGCGCCCGGCGGCGTGGCGCAGCAGGCGCTCCCGCCGCCGGCGCTGGCGCGGGGTCAGCCGGTTCCGCCTCCCCTTGAACGGATTCTCTCCGGTGCGGAACTCGACGCGCAGCGGCGTCCCGACCAGCGCGAACGCGGCGCGGAAACGCCCCGCGAGGTAGCGGCGGTAGGAGGCCGGGACGAGGTCGGTCCGGTTTCCGTGCACGACGATGACCGGCGGATTCGAACCACCCTGGTGGGCGTAGCGCAGCTTGATGCGCCGGCCCCGCGCGAGCGGCGGCGGCGTCTGCGAGACCGCGATCTCGAGTTCTCGCGTGACCCGGGACGCGGTGAGCCTGGCGTATGCCGAGCGATGGCACGCATCGACGCGGCGCATGAGCTCGGCGAGTCCGGCGCCGTGCAGGGCCGAGATGCGGCACACCGGGCAGTACGGCGCGAACGCGAACCGGCGCCGGGCATCCGCCCTCAGCGCGGCGCGGGCGTCCCTGCCCGGCAGGTCCCACTTGTTGATCGCGATGACCGCGGCCCGTCCGCCGTCGAGGACGAGCCCCAGCACGGAGGCGTCCTGCTCGCTCAGGCCGGTGTCCGCGTCGAGCATGACGATCGCCACGTCGGAGCGCGCGATCGCTTCGAGGGACCTCACGACGCTGAACTTCTCGACCGTCTCCGACACCCGGGAGCGGCGGCGGATCCCGGCGGTGTCGACCAGTACGTAGCGTTGCCCGCCGTGCTCGAACGGGACCTCGACGCTGTCGCGGGTGGTGCCCGGCGCATCGTGCGCCACCACCCGGGTGTCGCCGGCCAGCCGGTTGACGAGGGTGGACTTGCCCGTGTTGGGCCTTCCGATGACGCATACGCGAATCCCGTCCTCGCGGCGCGAGTCGGGGGGGGCATCGGCCGGCGGGAGCATCCCGGCCAGCGCGGCGGCGATACGGCCGATGCCGCGCCGGTGCAGCGCCGCGATCGCGATCGGCTCGCCGAGCCCCAGAGCGTGGAGCTCCGCCGGGGCGATGGTCTCGTCGAGCCCGTCGATCTTGTTGGCGGCAAGGAGGATCGGCTTGCCGTGGCGCCTGAGCCGGTCCGCGATCCGCTGGTCCGCGCTCGTCAGGCCTTCCCGCGCATCGAGCACCAGCACCAGAACGCCGGACTCTTCGATGGCGACCTCGGCCTGCTCGGAGATCAGCCTGGAGATCGGCTCGTCATCGCCGGCGAGGCCGCCGGTGTCCACCACCACCACGTCGCGCCCCCCGATGTGCGCGTAGCCGTAACGCCGGTCGCGGGTCAGTCCCGGCAGGTCCGCGACGAGGGCGTCCCGCGTGCGGGTCAGCGCGTTGAACAGGGTGGACTTGCCGACGTTGGGGCGGCCGACGAGAGCGATCGTGGACGGCATGGCTCGCGTCCGGAGCGTCTGTCCGGCGCCGGTGCGCGAGGACGGGGGCAGCGCCCGGGATCAGGGACGGGCGAGGGCGGTGAGCGTGCCGCTCCCGTCGAGGACGTACACGGCGGTCCCGCCGGCCACCGGGGGAGCGAGCACAGCGCCGCCACCGGCGCGGGTCCGGGCCGCGAAGCGGCCGTCGTCGCTGCCGAGCCAGTGGATGTACCCGTCGAAGTCCGCGACGACGACGTAGTCCCCGAACTCCACCGGCCGGGTCACCCCTCGCCGCGCAAGCCCGTCCTGGCTCCACAGCGACGCTCCGGTCCGACGGTCGAACGCCCAGACGCGGCTCTCCTCGTCGGTGACGTAGATCAGCCGCCGGCCGACGCCAATGCCCGCATGGGACGAAAGGTCGCGCTGCCACAGTGGCTGGCCGGTGCGCAGCTCGAAGGCGGCGACGTTCCCCTGGTACGCGACCGCGTACACCACGCCGTCCGAAACCACCGGGTCGGCGTCGATGTCGGCGAGGCGTTCCAGCTCGGTCTGGCCGGTCGGAGCGGCGACCTGGAACTCCCACCGGCGCTGCCCGTCGGCGACCGAGACCGCCGTCAGATGGCCGCTGTCGAATCCCGCGATCACGGCCTCGCCGGCGATGACGGGAGCGCTGGTCCCGCGCAGCGACAGTGCCGGCACCGTGCGGTCGTACACCCAGGTCCGCGCCCCGCTGGCGGCGTCGAGCCCGTGGAGCTTTCCGTCGACGGTGCGCACGGCCACCATCCGCTCCCCGACCGCGGGGGCCGACAGCACCTCGCTCGTCAACTGGGCGCGCCACGCGACGGTTCCGTCCGCGCTGGAGAGCGCAACCACGCCACCCCCGCTGCCGCCCACCACGACGAGCCCGCCTCCGGCGCCGGGGCCTCCGGAGAGGGAGATGCCGGTCCGGGCCTCCCAGAGCCGCTCGCCGGTGGACGGATCGAATGCCGCGACGTCGCCCTCGTGGCCGGCCGCGAACAGCCTTCCGCCGGCCAGCGCCACCCGAAGGTCGAGCTGCTGGCCGCCTTCGCCGGAGGCGGCCCGGCGGCTCCAGAGCGTCCTGATGCCGGTCGCGGGCTCGAACGATTCGAGCTTCGCCGGCGCCGGCTCGTCCTCGTCGTCTCCCAGGAACCCCGAGAGGGCGCTGCAGCCGGAGAGCGCGAGCGCCGCCGCGAGGGCGATGGCCCGCGCGAACATCATGCGGTGGCTCGCAGGCGGGACGTCGTGCGTGTCGCGCATCGTCGGTCCGTCCATGTCAACTGGATGGAGGGGATGTGAATTCGCCGAGATCGTCGAGCTTCATCCGGACTCGAACGCGGCTCGAAGGCGAGAGATCCGACCCGGCGAGCACCGTCCGGTAGGACTCGCGGGCCGCGTCGCTGTCGCCGCGGGCGCGATGGATGTCGCCCTGCAGCTCCCTCGCCCGGTCCTGGAACGGCGCGGACTCGATCCTGCCGAGCTCGGCCAGCGCACCGTCGTACTCGCGGGCCGCGAGCATCAGGCGGGAGAGCCGCAGCCGGGCGACGGGAACGAGCTCCGGGAACGCCGCGTGCTCCACGACCCACCGCAGATGCCGCTTCGCCCGGCCGGGGTCGCCGGTCTCCACCGCCGCTCGGGCGGCGATCAGGGCCGCGAACGAGGCATAGGCGGAGTCCGGGAACTCCCCGGTCAGGGCTTCGGCCCCGGACAGCGCCTCCTCGTGCCGGTCCGCCGCCGCATCATCGACGAGCCGGTCGTAACGCTCGGACGCGAGCTCGGCCTGCGTGTGTTCCCGAGCTTGCCAGGACTGCCACCCGACGACCGCCGCCAGTCCGATCCCGAGTCCCGCGAGCGTGGCCTTGCCGTTCTCCGACCACCACTTCTTCAGCGCCTGGAGCTGTTCCGCTTCGCCCGCCACCGCATTCTCCTCTCGGGACCCACCGCTACCCGGCGAGCACGTTCCGTGCGACGTGACCGGCGAGCTCTTCGAGCGCCACCGTCGACTGCGGCGCCTGCGCCCGGAGGTCCTTCACCGCAACCCGCCCGATGCGCGCCTCCTCCTCGCCGAGGAGCAGCGCGATGCGCGCACCGCAGCGGTCCGCCCGCCTGAGCTTCGCCCTGAAGCTTCCGGGCCCCGCGTCGACGATGAGGCGAAGCTCCGGCACCGCGTCGCGCAGGCGCTCGGCCACTGCGTGCGCGAGTATCGAGGCGCGAGTTCCGGCCGACGCGAGGTAGGCGTGCGGTCCGGCGGCCGGGACTTCGGCCGCCTGGACCTCCAGAAGCGCCACGAGGCGCTCCAGCCCGATCGCGAACCCGATCGCCGGGGTGGCGGGCCCGCCGATCTCGGCGACCAGGTTGTCGTAGCGCCCGCCGCCGCACACCGCGCCCTGGGCGCCCAGCTCGCCCGTCGTCCATTCGAACACGGTTCCGGTGTAGTAGTCGAGACCGCGCACCAGCCGTGGGTTCATCCGATACTCGACGCCCGCTTCGTCGAGCATGGCGAGCAGCGCCTCGAGGTGTGCGCGCGCATCGTCGTCGTGCTCGTCCACGATCCGCGGCGCGTCGGCGAGCAGGCCCTCCATGGCGGGGTTCTTCGAGTCGAGGATCCTGAGCGGGTTCGTCCCGAGCCGGCGCCGGCTGTCCGCGTCGAGCGAGGACGAGTGCGCGGAGAAGTAGTCGACGAGGCGGGCGCGGTAGCGGGCCTGGATGTCGCGGCTGCCGAGCGAGTTCAGCTCCAGGGCGAGTCCGCCGGCGCCCAGCGCCCTCCACAGGCGCCGGGTCAGCAGGATGAGCTCGGCCTCCGCGCTCGGCCCGGCCACGCCGAAGACCTCGACGTCGATCTGATGAAACTGGCGGTACCGGCCCTTCTGGGGGCGTTCGTACCGGAACATCGGTCCCATCGTCCACACCCGGCGCCCCGGCGTGCGCAGGAGGCCGTGCTCGATGGCGGCGCGCACGACGCTCGCGGTGCACTCCGGGCGCAGCGTCAGGCTCTCGCCGTTGCGGTCGTCGAAGGTGTACATCTCCTTCTCGACGATGTCCGTCACCTCCCCGATCGAGCGGCGGAACAGATCGGTGCGTTCCACCATGGGCGGCCGGATCTCCTCGTATCCGTACGCCTCCAGCAGGGTGCGGGCGTGGCGCTCGACGTGCTGCCAGGCGCCGACCGCGCCCGGCAGGATGTCGTTCATGCCCCGGATGCCCCGGATAGTGTTCATCGGTCCGGGTCGGCGGGGTCCGGGGCCGGCCGGCGTACCGGACCCCGCGGCTGTGCGGCGGATTGCGACGGGGTCGCGGCGCCGCCCGCGCTCTCCGAGCTGACGCTGAAGCGGGCGACGCCGTGGTTGAGGTAAGGCTTGATGTCGAACGCCTCGCCGTCGATGGTCACCCGGACGTCCTTGCCGTATCCGAGCAGGACGTCGAACGGCTGCGGGCCATCGAGCTCGAGCACCCTCCCGGGCTGAACGAGGTTGAAGAACAGGCGGACGCGCTCGCGGTCGTAGACCTCGACCCACGATTCGTGCACGAACTCGAGGACCAGGCCGGAAGGCGCGCCGCCGGCGACGGCGGTCGAGCCGGCGGGGATGGCCGGGACCGCTTCCTCCGTCTCCGGCGCGGGTGCGGCAGGGAGCGGCGCGCCTCCCGGCTCGCCCGGCGGCTCCGCGGCGCCGGTCCTCTCCGCGGCCGGGGCGTCATCGCCCCCGGCGCCGGGAATGGCGCCGTCGCCGCGCTCGCCCGCGGCAACGGATTCGGGCCGCGACTCCCGCGTGGCGGCGGATCCCCCGTCCATCGCTGGGGATGCGGGATCGGCGCCCGGCGCCGGCTCGCCCGGGGCGGTGCCGCCGGAGGCCGCTTCCTCCGCCGGCGGCGGGCTCGCGGACTCCGGGTCTCCGGACGCCGCGCCCAGCCGGACCGATGCCACGGCGGCGGGTGCGCGTTCCGCCCCGGTGTCGGCCCGCACGGGGTCGGCGGCGCCGGCCGGACCGTGGCCGCCGGGCTCCGTCTCCCCGACATGCGGGTCTCCGGCGGACCGGTATTCGCGCGGCGGGTCGTCCGTTCGATCGGGGAACAGGGTCCCGGGCGCGGCGCCCGCGCCCGACCCTTCCGGCGGCTTCCCGGGCTCTTCGTCGGTGGATGTCGACGCGCTGGCCGGCTCGCCGGGGCCGGCGTCCCGCGACGGGTCGAACAGGTCGCCGATGCTGAATCCTCCGTCCCCCTGGCTGTCTCCGTCCCCCTGGCTGTGCCACCACAGCCCCACGAGCACCACCAGCACCGCCACAACGGCGTATGTGACGAGCCGTGCCGGAATGTCCGGGGCATGCGCCTGCGCCGACTCGGTGGCGTCGGTGTTCAGGGGTGGTGGTTCGAACCCCTGACGGTCGTACATCTCGAGTATGGGCCCGGAGGGAAGTCCCAGCACCCGGGCATAGCCGCGCAGGTATCCGCGCACGAAAGTGGGGGCGGGCAGGCAGGCGTAGTCGTCGGCTTCGAGCAGATCGAGCGTCTTCGACTTAAGGAGGAGCGAGGCCGCCACCGCGTCGACGGTCATGCCCGCCTTCTCGCGGGCGTCGCGCAGATACGCGCCCGGGCCCTGTTCCTCCAGGGGCTCGGACATCCGCGGGTCCTTCTTCACCGCCATCGGCTCACGCCTCCTGCGGCGCCGGCGCCGGCCGCACCCCGCGCCGCCTCGCCACCCGCCGGCTGCGCGGCGCCACCCGTCCCGCGAGCTGGCCGCAGGCGGCGTCGATGTCGCCGCCGCGGGTCCTGCGGGTGATGGTCATCACGTCCGCGGCCAGGAGCACGTCGCGGAAGCGGTCGATCGCGGCCTCGGGCGAGCGCCGGTACCGCGTCCCGGGAAACGGGTTGAAGGGGATCAGGTTGACCTTCGCGGGCACGCCGTTCAGCCTGCGCACGAGGCGGCGCGCGTGCTCCGGCGTGTCGTTGACCGCGTCGAGCATGACGTACTCGAACGTGATCTTCTGACGGGGCAGGGCGTCGGCGTACTCCCGGCAGGCCGCGAGCAGCATGTCGATGGGATACGTGCGGTTGATGGGCACCAGCACGTCGCGAAGCGCGTCGTCGGGCGCGTGCAGCGACACCGCGAGGCTCACGGGACAGCGCCCGGCCAGCGCCCGAATGCCCGGAACCACCCCGGCGGTGCTCAGCGTCACCCGCTTGCGCGCGAGCCCGAACCCCAGGTCGTCGAGCATCAGCTCGAGCGCGGGGACGACGTTGTCGAGGTTCAGCAGCGGCTCGCCCATGCCCATGAGGACCACGTTGGTGATGTCCGGGCCGTCGTGATCGCCTTCGGCGAGAATGCGCCGCGCGGCCCAGAGCTGGCCCACGATCTCCGCGGCGGCGAGATTGCGGTTGAATCCCTGCACGGCGGTCGCGCAGAAGGCGCAGTTCAGCGCACAGCCGATCTGGGAGGAGACGCACAGAGTGCCGCGGCGCCCGTCCGGGATGTACACGGTCTCCACGCAGTTGCGGCCGTCGATCCCGAACAGCCACTTGCGGGTTCCGTCGGCCGAGATCCGATCGGCGACCACCGGCGGCGGACGGACCTCCGCGATGGTGTCGAGCCGGGCCCGCAGCGCCTTGCCGAGATCGGTCATCGCATCGAAGCTCGACGCCTGCCGGTGGTGGATCCACTTCAGCACCTGGGCGGCACGGAACGGCTTCTCGCCAAGGGCCGCGAAGAACTCCCGCATCCTCTCGCGCGGCAGCCCCAGCAGATTGGTGGGCAGGAGACTGGTGGTTCCCGACATTTCCGTGCGCTTCCTTCCCCGATCCTGGCCCGTCCGTCAGCGGGTTCTGGGGCAGATGTCGCCGGGGCCGAAGAAGAACTCGATCTCGTTCCTCGCGGTGTCCGGGCCGTCGGAGCCGTGTACCGCGTTCTCGGTGACCTCGACCGCGAAGTCCGCGCGAATGGTGCCGGGGGCCGCCTCGGCCGGGTTGGTCGCTCCCATCACCTCGCGATTCTTCGCGATCGCATCCTCGCCTTCCAGCACCTGGACCATGCACGGCCCGGAGGTCATGAAGGCGATCAGCTCGGCGAAGAACGGCCGCTCCCGGTGCACGGCATAGAACGACTCCGCCGTTTCGCGGGAGAGGTGCACCATGCGCGCCGCCACGATCCTGAGGTTGGCGGCCTCGAACCGCGCATAGATCCGCCCGATGGCGTTCTTCGCGACCGCATCGGGCTTGATGATCGAGAGGGTGCGTTCCATCGTCATGGGTGCTGCTCCTCGGCTGGTGGGGTCACGGTGAACGGAAGGGGACAGGCCGGGCGGCGGACGAGTGCGCGGAAGCGGGCGCCGCGCGGATGCGGCCCCGGGTCCGTGCCGGCGACGGTCCGGCGGATTCGCATGATGCGGTGGACATGTGCGATCCGTTCCGCGGGAAGGGCGCCCTCGGCCGGCGTTCCCGCTCCGTCGGGGGGAGGGGGGAGGCGCGAACGGGTGGCGGGATGCGGGCCTTCGGTTTGAAGCCCCCGGCCGGCGGGCACGTTCGCCGACCGCCTCCGGAGTCCCGTGCCGCCGCGGCCGCACCGCCGGCGGACACGCCCCGCGCCTTCACACGCCGAAGCTCTCGCCGCAGCCGCACAGGTTCTTCACGTTGGGGTTGTCGTAGGTGAACGTCTCGCTCAGCCCGTCGCGCTCGAAGTCGATGTGGGTGCCGTCGACCATGGGAAGGGTGTCGGGGTCGACGATGACCGGGATGCCGTTCGACTCGAACACGCGGTCGTCCTTGCCGATCACGTCTTCGAGGCCGACCACGTAGGCGAACCCCGAGCACCCGGTCTTCTTCACCGCGAGCCGCAACCCCGCCCCGCCGCCGCGTGCGTTGAGGAACCGCCGGACCCGCCCGGCCGCGGTGTCGCTCAGGGTAATGGGCATTGCGTTCTCCGTGCTCGCCGCGCCGGGGTCAGTGCGGCCGTTGCGCGTTCCGGGCCCTCGATGCGTCCCGTTCGATCCGGATCGCCACCTGCTGCTGGCGCTGCGCCACCTCCCGCACCCGCCGGCGCTCGATGAGCTGGGCCAAGTCGATGCCGCTCAGAAACCGATGGATCTGGTGGCCGAGATCCGTCCACAGATCGTGCGTGAGGCAGCGCTCGTCGTCCTGGCAGTTCTCCTTGCCGTGGCACCGGGTGCTGTCCATGCTCTCGTCGACCGCGCCGATGACGTCGGCGACCACGATCGTGCCGGGCTCCATGAGCAGGCGGTAGCCGCCTCCCGGGCCCCGCGTGCTGTCGACCAGGCCGCGCTTGCGCAACTGCGAGAAGAGCTGCTCCAGGTACGAGAGCGAGATTCCCTGGCGTGTCGCGATGTCGGCGAGCGCGATCGGCCCTTCGTCATGGTGCAGGGCCAGGTCGAGCATCGCCGTCACCGCGTAGCGTCCCCTGGAGGTGAGTCGCATTCGATCGCCCGGACCCGTTCGACGGCTTCGAAGCCTACATAACTGAGTATTTCAGTCAAGTATTCCCGCGCCGGGACAGGGCTCGTGTCGGCGCGGCGGGCGGCGATGCGCGCCTCTCATCCGACGATGGCCGGGGTCGGCGCCGCCGGGCTCCTTGTCATGTTCTCATCACATGACCGCCACAGGCGTCGAGGATGTGCCGGGTCATCGAGGGAATGGGCGACACAACGCGTCTGCGGCTTCTGTCGAAGGAGATCAGGCCTGCCCGGAGCAGCGCGTTGAAACAGTCGCGGTTTCTCGGAAATTGCTGGCGGGCGTCCTCGCGCAGGCGTGCGGACCCGATTCCGTCAATCGCCCCGCCCAGGATATCCACGGCATCCCCGCTCTCGAGCACATCCCCCCTGGCCAGCCGGTCATGCAGGGCGCCGACCACATTGATGGGCACCTTCGAGATATCCAGCCGACTGTTGTAGTAGCTTCGCCGCAGCTCGTCCCCCCGGGCCAGCGCCTCGTCGAGGTCGGCGGTGTCGAGATTCGGTGCTTCCTGCTTCGCCACGGTCTTCCACACGGCGTTGAGATAGCACTGAAGATGCCTCGGCCAGTCGTCGGACGAGCCGGCGATGGCCTCCGCCCAGCGCATCACCGCCGCATCCGGCGCGACCACGCCCCACTCCCCTGACAGCGCCAGCGCGCGGCGGGCGCCGTCGAGCGTCTCATCCGGCGTCAGGCGCCCCAGCGTGACAATCCTCTCCTCGTCCAGGCGCGAGATGCCGGCTTCGGCCAGCCGCTCCACGCTCGTCGACAGGCCCGCGCAAACCAGCAGGATGGGGACGCTGTTCTGCGTGTGCAGGTCCTCCAGCATCCCCGCCGCCGGACTGCCGTGGCGCACATTCTGCACCTCGTCCACGAACACCACGCCACCCGCGTCGTCGGGAAACGGGCGCCGTCCGAGCAGGCGCACGATATTCGCGACCTCCAGTTGTTCGGGCGACGCCAGGGTTGTTGTCGTGGTTCGCTCGACGGACGCGGGGCCGACACCGCCGCCGATGGCGAGCTTGCGCTCCCTGGTGGTCCGCGCATCGTCCGCCGACCCGCCGCTCAGGGCGGCATGGATGTCCTTGTAGACAGTGCGCACGCCCGCCATGTCGGGAACCCTGTTGCGCACGATGGCGGCGCGGCCGATGCGTCGCAAACGCCGAGCCACTTCGTGGAGCAGCGCGGTCTTGCCCGCACCCGGAGGGCCATCGATGACGAATGTCCTGCCCCTCCCCCCCTGCGGGGGAAGGTCGCGCACATCATCCAGAATTGCCTCGATGACATTTGTCCGGCCAACGAACACCAGCGGGTCGCCCCGCTCGCCGCTCCTCCCCATGCGGCCGAGCCGCTCGTGCAACCGCGCCGGGCTCCTTTCCTTGCGGCCCGCAGGCTTCCCGAGCATCTTGACGATCTCCCCTGCCGGCGCCCCCGGACGCCGGGAAAACGAAAGGGGGCGGCCGGTCGCCCGGCCGCCCCCTGCGTCCTGCCGCCGCTTCGCGTCGCGCTCAGGCGTTGATGAGCAGGTCGTTGTACTCCTGAATGGTGACGAAGCTGAAGTCCTCCGTGTCGATCTGGTCGGCGGTCACGCCCTGCAGAAGGATCTCGTGCCCGTCCTTGAGCTTCTCCGACGTGATGCGAACGCCGTAGTCGGTCTCCTCGATGACCAGGTCGCCGAACCCGATGAACTTCGACCCCAGCTTGTTCTCCTTCTCGGCGAGGAACACGATGGTGTCGGTCCCGTCCTCGAAGTCGGTGATGACGTCGACGCCGTCGCCCTTCCTGAACAGGAACTCGTCGGCGCCCTCGCCGCCGGTGAGGTAGTCGGCGTCCTTGCCGCCCTGCAGCCGGTCGTTGCCGCCGTCGCCGATGAGCCGGTCATCGTGCTTGCCGCCGACGAGGATGTCGTTGCCCTCGCCGCCCTCGAGCCGGTCGGCGCCGTCGTCCCCGTTAAGCGTGTCGGCGCCGCTGCCGCCATAGAGCCGGTCATGGCCCTCGCCGCCGCCCATGGCGTCGTCGCCCGCCCCGCCGAAGAGGCGGTCGTCGCCCTCGTTGCCTTCGAGAGTGTCGTTGCCGGAACCGCCCCTGAGAACGTCATCGCCTTTACCACCGTAGAGGGAGTCGACCCCCCCCCCCCCATCGAGCACGTCGTTGCCGTCGCCGCCGTTGAGCTCGTCGTCGCCGTTCTCGCCGTAGAGACGGTCATGGCCTTCGCCGCCGTTGAGCGTGTCGGCGCCGTCGCGTCCGTAGAGGTCGTCCTTGCCGCCCTTGCCGTTGATGGTGTCGTCACCGCGGGTGCCGAGCAGCAGGTCCTTCTTTCCCGTCCCGTCGATGGTCTCGCCACTGGGTGGCGGTGGATACTCCTTGTTCGGGTCGAAGTCCCAGATGAACTCCACGTTCGAGAAGTCCTGTCCGTCCTTGTTCACGAAGAAGGCGAGCGTCTTCTCGCTGTCCCCGCTGCCGGTGACGAGCTTCTGCGCGGCCACCGTGCCTCCGCTATAGGGGTGGGTGAACGACTCCACTTCGACGAACCGCACGTCGGCCTGGGCCATACCGAGGGGGAGGCGCACGTAGTCCTCGGCGACGTTGAAGTCTTCGATGATATCGGGCTCGTCGCCGCTCGGGTCGATGACGAAGATGTCTCGCCCGGCTCCGCCGATCAGCCGGTCGACGCCGGCCCCGCCGTCGAGCCGGTCGTTGCCGCCGTCTCCCAACAAGGTGTCTTTGCCGGCGCCGCCGTAGAGCGTGTCGTTGCCCTGCCCGCCACCGACCACGTCCCGGTCGCTGCCGCCCCAGAGCGTGTCGTTGCCGTGCTCGCCGAAGATCTCGTCCCGGCCGTCGCCGCCGCGGATCGTGTCGTTGCCGGCGCCGCCCCAGACTTCGTCGTCGCCGGCCCCGCTGTCGATCCAGTCGTCGCCGCTCCAGCCCCACATCTGGTCGTCGAACTTGGTGCCTCTCGCCTCGTCGTTGCCCGCGCCTCCGAACCAGTAGGTCCCCTGCACGCCCTCGAGGGCGCTCCAGATCCTGCCGATCGCCGCCTCGACCTTGGCCGGGTCCTCGGGGTCGAAGTTGGGGCCGTCCGTGATGCGGTAGCCGTTGATCTCGGCGAGGACGATGTTGCCGTCGAGAATGATCCGGAAGTGGACGTCCCCGTAGTATCCGTCGGGGTGGTGCACCACCTCGATGGACTCCCGCAGGGTGTGGCCCCCCAGCTCGGAGATGACGATGCGGTCCTCCTCGTGGAGGAAGTCGGTGATGTGGACGTAGCTGTCGCGGTGCAGCACGAACTCGTCGAAGCCGTCGCCGCCCTGCATGAAGTTGCCCTTCGTCAGCGCCGGGGACCACCACTCGGGGTTGTCGGGCTGCGGGCCGACACTCATGCCGGAGCCGTTCGGCCCCTCTTCGGTGCGGCTCTTCGCCTTCACGCGGCCCGCGACCAGAATGTCGTCGCCGTTGTCGCCGTACATCCGGTCGAAGAACGCATCGTCGCGATTGCCGACGAGGATGTCGCCCCACCCTTCGCCCCGGAGGAGGTTCGCGCCCTTGCCGCCGGCGAGGAAGTCGTCGCCGGCGCCGCCCTTGGCCGTGTCGGACCCGTCGCGGTTGGCGCCGCCCTGGTACCAGTCGGGCCGGTGGCCCCCGGTGAACCAGTTGTTGCCGGTGCCGCCGATGACTTTCGCCAGTCCGGAGTAATCGTCCGCAACCGTGTAGCTGCGGTCTCCGCCCTCGCCCGAATGGTCGACGACCTTGCCGGAGACCTTGAATTCCTGTCGTGCGCTCATGTCTGCCTCCTCTTCCCCTCCACGCCGGAGGAACCTGCCGCTTCAATGGAGTGGTGTCGGGGAACGCTCGTCCCTGCCTGGTGGTTGGGTGCCGCCGCCCGCCCGCTCCCGCACGGGGTGTGCGTCAGCGGGCCGGATCGGCCGCTGTGCGCCGGGCTCTTCTTCCACCCGTCCGGCGCCACGGAAACATCAACATTTTTCCCGCTGGTTTGCAACCGTTTTCGGGGCCGTTTTCGGGGCCGATCCAGGGCTCTCCGGAAGTCGTGACGAACGGTTCATCAGGCCCCCGGTCCGGGCTTTCGATGCCGGAAGACCGCCCGTCACCGTGCGATCTTCCGGTCGGGCGGCCCATGACCGCGACTTCTGAATGGTCCTGGCGCCGGGACAGCGATTCCCGCCAGCGCCCGGAGAGGCCGTACCGTGGTGGGATTCCGGCGCGATTCCGACCCTCGGGCGCCGGGTCGGGGGGAGCTCGGGAGCATGTCTCCATCTGGCGGGAATGGCTGGCGCCGGGAGGCGGGCGGCGCCCGCATCGTCCCCCTTCACAGCGAGCGAAGCGTCTCCAGTTGCGCCCGAAGCCTGGCGATGGACGATTCGATCTCCACGGTCCGGCCGCGCTCCTTCTCCACCACCCCGGCCGGGGCCCGGTCGCGGAACGCCGGGTTCTCGAGCCTGGCGCGCGAGCGGCCCAGGTCCTTCCCGAGCTTGTCGAGCCGGCGCTCCAGCCGGTCGGCCTCCGCGTCCCCGTCGATGAGCCCTGCCAGGGGTACGAGGATCTCCAGGTCGCCGAGGAGGGCGGTGGCGGCTTTCGGGGCCGGGCTTCCGGGCTCGAGGAAGTCGATGGCCGCAACGCGCGCGAGAGCCCGCACATACGCCTCCCCGTCCGCGAGCCGGTCGCGCTCGGTGTCGCCGGCCCCGGCGAGCACCACCGGAATCCGCCGGCCCGGCGCCAGATCGAGCTCGCCGCGCACGCTGCGGATCGCGAGGATCAGGTCCTTCAGCCAGGTCATGCGCTCCACCGCCCCGGCGTCCTCGAGCTCCGGGAGGGGAGCGGGGTAGGGCTCCAGCATGACCGATGGCCCGGTCCGGCCCGCGAGCGGCGCCACGCGCTGCCAGATCTCCTCGGTGACGAACGGCGTCAGGGGGTGCATGAGCCGCAGCACCGCCTCCAGCACCCGCACCAGGGTGCGGCGGGTGCCGCGCAGGCGCGCGGGGTCCGCCTCCGGGTCGGTGAGGACGGTCTTCGACAGCTCCAGGTACCAGTCGCAGTACTCGTTCCAGGAGAAGTCGTAGATGGCCTGGGCGGCCAGATCGAGCCGGTACTGCTCCATCGCGGCGCGGGTCTCGCGCTCCGTGCGCTGGAGCAGCGACACGATCCACCGTTCGGGCAGTCCGAGCTCCGTCTCGGCGTCCCCGAGTCCGCAGTCCTCGCCCTCGGTGTTGAGCAGCACGAAGCGGGCGGCGTTCCAGAGCTTGTTGCAGAAGTTGCCGTAGCCCTCGATGCGGCGGAGGTCGAAGCGGATGTCCCGTCCCTGGGTGGCGAGCGAGCAGAACGTGAAGCGCAGCGCGTCGGTGCCGTAGGCGGGGATCCCCTCGGGGAACTGCTTGCGGGTCGCGGCGACGATCCGCGGTGCGAGCTGCGGCTGCATCAGGCCGGTGGTGCGCTTCACGATGAGCTCGTCGAGGCCGATCCCGTCGATCAGGTCGATGGGGTCGAGAATGTTGCCCTTCGACTTCGACATCTTGTTTCCGTCCCCGTCGCGCACCAGCCCGTGGATGTACACCTCGCGGAACGGGACGTCGCCCATGAACCGGAGCCCGAGCATGATCATCCGCGCCACCCAGAAGAAGATGATGTCGAAGCCCGTGACCAGCACCGTGGTCGGGTAGAACGTCTCCAGCCGCTCGGTGCGTTCCGGCCAGCCGAGGGTGGAGAAGGGCCACAGCGCCGAGGAGTACCAGGTGTCGAGCACGTCGGGGTCCTGCTCCAGGGCAAGCGAGTCCGGGAGCGCGAATTTCTCGCGTACCTCCGACTCGCTGCGGCCCACGTACACATTCCCGTCGCCGTCGTACCAGGCGGGGATCCGGTGCCCCCACCAGATCTGCCGGCTGATGCACCAGTCCTCGATATTGCGCATCCATTCGAAGAACGTCTTCTCCCAGTGCCCGGGGACGAAGCGGATGTCGCCGCTCTCCACCGCGCGGATCGCGGCCTGCGCCAGCGGCGCCGTCTTCACGAACCACTGGTCGGTGAGGTAGGGCTCGATGGCCGCATGGGAGCGGTCGCCGCGCGGCACCGTCATCCTGTGCGGCCCGGTGTGCGCGAGCAGCCCGCGTGCGTCCAGGTCCTCGACGATCTTCGCCCGCGCCTCGAAGCGGTCCAGCCCCCGGTAGCGCACCGGCGCGTTGTCGTTCATCCGCGCATCCCGCGTGAGGACATTGATGCGCTCCAGCGCGTGACGCTCGCCCACCTGGTAGTCGTTGAAGTCGTGGGCGGGGGTGATCTTCACGCATCCGGTACCGAACTGCGGATCGACCATCGTGTCGGCGATGACGGGGATGCGCCGCTCGGTGAGCGGAAGCTCGACCATGGAGCCGACGAGGCCGCGGTAGCGGTCGTCGTCGGGGTGGACCGCGACCGCGGTGTCGCCGAGCATCGTCTCCGGCCGCGTGGTCGCCACCTCCACGTGACCGCTGCCGTCGATCAGCGGATAGCGGATGCGCCACAGCGCCCCTTCCTCCTCCCCGGAAACGACCTCCAGGTCCGATACCGCGGTCTGCAGGACGGGGTCCCAGTTGACGAGGCGCTTGCCGCGGTAGATGAGCCCGTCCTCGTAGAGCCGGACGAAGGTCTCCCGCACCGCCGCGGAGAGGCCCTGGTCCATGGTGAATCTCTCGTGAGCCCAGTCGACGGACGCGCCGAGCCTCCGCATCTGGCTGGTGATGGTGCTGCCCGAGTGCTCCTTCCAGCGCCAGATGCGTTCCACGAAGGCGCTCCGCCCGAGCGCCTGGCGCGTCAGGCCTTCCTCGTTGATCCGGCGCTCGACCACCATCTGGGTCGCGATGCCCGCGTGGTCGGTGCCGGGCTGCCACAGCGCCGCGCGCCCGTTCATCCGCTGGTAGCGGATCAGCGCGTCCATGATCGTGTCCTGGAACGCGTGGCCCATGTGCAGCGTGCCGGTCACGTTGGGCGGCGGGATCACGATGCAGTACGGCTCGCCGCCGGCGCGGGGGACGAAGTATCCCTCCCGCTCCCAGCGTTCGTACCAGCGCTTCTCCACCCGGCGGGGGTCGTAGGTCTTGTCCATGACGGTCGTGTCGCTCTTCAGCGATGGGTCCTCAGCTCGAATCCGCGGGCGCGGTAGTCGCGATAGCGTGCCCGGCCGGCGTCGCGCGCGCCGCCGCCGGCCGGGACGATCTCCACGATGCGCGCGGCGCGGTCGGCCTCCGCGGGCACCGACGGGGCAAGGTTCACCAGCACGTCGAGCGCGCCCCGCCACGCGCCCGGCGTGCTCACGACGACCGGCTCGTCCGCCGGCTCCGCCGCGGCGGGATCGCCCGCGCCCACCCTGCGATGGGGCACGAAGCTCTCGTCCCGGAACGTCCAGAGCAGGTCGTCGAGCCGCCGCGCCGCGGCTTCGGAGGCGGCGAGGACGAGCACCCGGTGGCCGCGCCGCCACACGGTCTCGACGAGGCGGCAGGCGAAGGTCTCGAGCGCATCCGGGCCCGCCTCCGGCCGCACGTAGAAGTCGACCTGTCCGGGCACGGGCGCCGCGGGGTCAGGCGGGCGCCTCGGCGGCGCGCTCGAGCAGGTACTGGCAGAGCAGGCCCACCGGACGCCCGGTCGCACCCTTCTGCTTGCCGCTGCGCCACGCGGTGCCGGCGATGTCGAGATGGGCCCAGCGCTGCTTCGCGGCGAACCCGGAGAGGAAGCTCGCGGCGGTCACCGCGCCGGCGTCGCGGCCGCCGACGTTCGCGACGTCGGCGAAGTTGCTCTCGAGCTGCTTCGCGTACTCGTCCCACAGCGGCATCTGCCACGCCCGGTCGCCGGCCCGGTCGCCGGCCGCGAGGAGCGCGTCGGCGAGCGGCTGGTGGTTCGAGAACAGCCCGCTCGCATGGGCGCCGAGGGCGACGACGCACGCTCCGGTCAGCGTCGCGACGTCGATGACCACGTCGGGCCTGTAGCGCTCGGCGTAGGTGAGGGCATCGCACAGGATCAGGCGTCCCTCGGCGTCGGTGTTGAGGATCTCGACCGTCGTCCCGGCCATGGTGGTGACGATGTCGCCGGGCTTGCTCGCGTTGCCGTCGGGGAGGTTCTCGGTCGCGGGAGCCAGCGCCACCACGTTGAGCGGGAGCCCGAGCGTCGCGCACGCCTCCATGGCGCCGATGACGCTGGCCGCGCCGCACATGTCGAACTTCATCTCGTCCATGGCGGCCGACGGCTTGATCGAGATTCCGCCGGAGTCGAACGTGACGCCCTTGCCCACGAGCACGATCGGGGCCGCCGCGCGGGCCGCGCCCCGGTACTCCAGGACGATGAGCCGCGGCGGCTCGCGGCTGCCGCGCGCCACCGAGAGCAGCGAGCCCATGCGCAGGCGCTTCATCCGGGCCTCGTCGAGCGCCCTGAAGGTGACCTTCGCGTGCCGCGCGGCGAGCGCCTGCGCCTGGTCGGCGAGGTAGCGCGGGGTGCAGACGTTGCCGGGCAGGTTCCCGAGGTCGCGCGCGAGCGAGATGCCCGCGGCGACGGCGCGCCCGGTCTCGACGCCATGCGCCGCGGCGGCGCGGTCGCGGCGCGCGGCGGCGATCGACATGCGCGCGGGTGGCGGGGTGCGGCTCTCGTCGGGCTTGCCGCGCATCGCGTCGAACCGGTAGGCCGCATCGCTCAGCCGCTCGACCGCGACCCGCGACTTCCACTGGAGGTCGCGGTCCTCGACCTCCAGCTCGCCGAGGGTCCAGGCTGCGCTCGGGGCGCCGGCGCCGGCCACCGCGCGCGCCGCGCCGCCGGCGATCTTCAGGTATCGCTCCGCGGTCATCGGCTCGTTCCCGGGGCCGCATCCGACGACGAGCACGCTGTCCGCGGCCACGCCGTCGAGCGCGTGGACCCGGAGGTGCTTGCCGGCCGCGCCCCGAAACCGCGCCTTGCGGGCGATCGCATCGAGCTTTCCCCCGCTCGCCTCGTCGAGCGCGCGGTACGCGGGCGTGGCGCCGCGTCCTTCGAACACGCCGGCGACGAGACAGCCGGTGCGGATGCGGGGCGCGTCGGTGGTGGTGGTGGCGAACTGCATGGTCTGTCCTCGGTCCGTTCGCGGCGCGCCGGGGCGGCGCGTCCGGCGATCCCTGCTGGTGAAGGCCGGGCGGGGGGTCTGATACCATCGCGTCCCGTGCCGGCCGATGCTCCGCTCTCGCGAGCCCTGTCGTGCGGCGTGTCCCGGCCGGCGCCTCGCGAGTGGCCGGATGTGCCGGAGCCCGCCGCCGGCAGTGTAGTGAGCGCACGGGGAAGCTGTCCATCCGCGCCGGCCGCCGGCAGTGTCCCAGTTTGAATTTCTTCCTCAGCGCGACACTTCCTCAACGCGACATAGCGGTCCCGGAGGCAAACTGAGACACTCCCGGCCGCCGCGCGGGGCCATCCAGGGGGTCGTGGTCCCCGGCCGTCCATCCGGGCGATCGCACGGCGGCCGGTGGCCTCTCGGCCTCCAGAGCCCCGACCGGGCGGGTGGCGAGCCGCCCGTCACGACTTCCGGACCGCCCCGGGCCACAGCGCCTTGATCATCGAACGCTACCTCGGCCGCGAAGTGCTGCGGGTCTCCGCCGTGGTGCTCGCGGTGCTGGTGCTGGTCTACGGAGCGGACCGGTTCTCGCGCATCCTCTCGGACGCGGCGGCCGGCGCCGTGTCGCCGGACCTGATCCTCCGGATCCTCGCCCTGAAGCTCGTCGAGAAGCTCCCGGTGTTCCTCCCCCTCGCGCTCTACCTCGCGGTGCTCATCGGTCTCGGGCGCCTCTACCGCGACAGCGAGGTGGTCGCGTTCGGGGCCGGGGGGATCGGGCTGTGGCGCCTGTCGCGGGGGATCTTCCGGGTGGTGGCGGGATTCTCGCTCGTGGGGGCGGCGGTGTCGCTGTTCGTCTCCCCGGGCGCGGCCTCGCTGCGCTGGGCGCTGCTCGAAGAGGCGAAGCACCAGGCCGAGAGCGGGATGTTCGTGCCGGGCAGGTTCAAGGAGTTCGGGGACGGGGACCAGGTCATCTACGTCGAGGCGGTGGACCCCGGGAGCGGCCGGATGACGGACGTGTTCGTGCGGGTGCGCAAGCCCCACCGCCAGTACGTGCTGGTCTCCGGCGCCGCCTGGCAGGACGTGCGCCCGGAGAGCGGAGCGCGGTACATGGTGCTCGAGAACGGACACCGCTACGCCGGGCTGCCGGGCGATGCGCGGTTCTCGGTGACCCGGTTCGAGCGGTACGCGGTCCGCGTGGAGGCGCGGGCGGGGGAGGCCTTCGTGGGCGGGAGCAGGGTCCTCGCCACCACCGAGCTGATCGCTTCCGGGGGGCCCGGCCGCCTTGCGGAGCTCCAGCGGCGGGTCTCGGCCGCGGTCTCCATCGTGGTGCTCGGGATGCTGGCGGTGCCGCTCGCGCGGACCACGCCCCGCGAGGGACGATACGGAAGGCTGTTCCTGGCCGTCGTCGTCTACTTCGTCTACAGCAACGCGGTCAGCATCTTCGAACACCTGGTGGAGCGCGGCGTGGTGCCGGAGATCGTGGGGGTGTGGCCGGTGCACGCGGTGACGGCCCTCGTGGCCGTCGCCCTCCTCCTCGCGCAGACGGCCGGCGTCCGGCGTCCCGGTGCGAAGGCGCGCCCGACCCGGCGCGGGCGCCGCGCCGGCGCGCCGCCGTGAGGATCCTCGACCGCTGGATTGCCCGGCACGTCGTGGGCGGCGCGCTGCTGGCGCTGGCGGTGCTCCTGTCGCTCGGCGCGGTGGCGGCGTTCGTGGAGGAGCTCGATGCGGTCGGCAGGGGACGCTACGGTGTCGGCGGCGCCATCGAGTACGTGCTCCTGACCATGCCGAGGCAGGCCGTCGTCCTGTTCCCGCTCGCCTCGGTGATCGGCGCCCTCGTCGGGCTCGGGACCCTGGCCGTGTCGCGGGAGCTCACCGTGGTCCGCGCCGCCGGCGTGTCGGTGGCCCGCACCGTCGGCTCGGTGCTGAGCGGTGCGCTCGCGCTCATGGTCATCGCGGTCGTGGTCGGAGAGGTGGTCGCTCCGTACTGCGAACGCCTCGCCCAGGTCCGGCGTGCCGCCGCGCTCGACGAGCCGCGGAGCCGGGAAGCCGGGTACTGGGTCCGCGAAGGGCGGCGTTTCGTCAACGCGGCGCGGGTGCGGCCCGACGACGCGGTCGAGGACCTGTACATCTACGACATCGGTCCCGACGGCGCCCTGCGCACGGTGACGCACGCCGCGCGGGCGCGGTACCGGGACGGGGCGTGGATGCTCGAGTCCGTGCGCTGGAGCGAGGTCTCCCCCGACGGGGTCGTGACCCGGTCCACGCCGGGCGCGGCATGGGAGACCCGGCTGAGCCCCGACCTCGTCAGGCTCGCCTCCGCCCGGCGGGAGAGCCTCTCCGCGCGCGCCCTGGTGCGGTACATCGACTACCTGCGGGACAACCGGCTCGAGACCGCGGCGTACGAGCTCGCGCTGTGGATGAAGGTCGTCTATCCGCTCGCGACCGGCGTCATGATCGTGCTGGCGGTGCCGCTGGTGCTGGGACGCCTCGGCGAGTCCGGGATCGGGCAGCGGATTCTCGCCGGCTGCCTGATCGCGGTGACCTTCCACGTCGTGAACGAGGTCTCCGGCAAGATGGGCATCGTCTACGGCCTGAGCCCCGCGGCGAGCGCCTTCGCGCCGACGCTGCTGTTCCTCGCCGCGGGGGGCTGGCTCCTGCGCCGGGTGCGCTGAGCGGGGGACCGGCGCGGTGCTGGTCATGCGCCGTTGCCGTTGCGGAGTCACGAGGCGGGCATTCGTCGCGCCCCGCGGGCGGCGCCTCCGCTCATGCCTTCGGCAGCGTGACGCCGCGCTGTCCCATGTACTTCCCCGCGCGGTCGCGGTAGGAGGTCTCGCAGACCTCGTCGGACTCGAAGAACAGCACCTGGGCGACGCCTTCGTTGGCGTAGATCTTCGCCGGCAGCGGCGTGGTGTTGGAGAACTCCAGGGTGACGTGGCCTTCCCACTCGGGCTCGAGCGGGGTCACGTTGACGATGATGCCGCAGCGGGCGTAAGTCGACTTGCCGAGGCAGATGGTGAGGATGTTGCGCGGGATGCGGAAGTACTCGATGGTGCGGGCCAGCGCGAAGGAGTTCGGCGGGATGATGCACACGTCGGCCCGGTGGTCCACGAAGCTCGAGTCGTCGAAGTTCTTCGGGTCGACGACGGCGGAGTTGATGTTGGTGAAGATCTTGAACTCGTCGGCGCAGCGGATGTCGTAGCCGTAGCTCGACGTCCCGAACGAGATGACGCGCCCGCCGCCGCGCTCGCGGACCTGCTCCGGCGCGAACGGCTCGATCAGGCGGTGCGACCGCGCCATCTCCCGGATCCAGCGATCCGACTTGATGCTCATGCCCGTCCGGGAGCGGTGCGCGGCCGGGGAGGCCCGGATGGCGTCCGCCGCTCGGCCCGCATCGGCTACTGGATGACGATCTTCGGGAAGGCCTGGCTGTAGTCCTTCGCCTTGAGCGACAGCTTCGCCGCCACCCGCCGCGCGATCTCGCGGTAGCGCCGGCCCACCGGCCCGTCCGGGTCCCTGACCACGGTCGGCTGCCCGCCGTCGGCGTCCTCGCGGATCGAGCGCGCGAGCGGGATGTCGCCGAGCAGGGCCACGCCGTGCTCCTCGGCCATCCGCCGGCCGCCGCCCTCCCCGAAGATGTGGTCCTCGCGCCCGCAGTGGCTGCACACGTGGGTGCTCATGTTCTCGATGATCCCGAGCACCGGCACCTTGACCTTCTCGAACATCCCGAGCCCCTTGCGCGCGTCGAGGAGCGCGATGTCCTGCGGGGTGGTGACGATGACCGCGCCGCTCACCGGGATGCGCTGGGCGAGGGTGAGCTGGATGTCGCCGGTGCCGGGCGGCAGGTCCACCACGAGGTAGTCGAGGTCGCGCCAGTTGGTGTCGCGCAGGAGCTGCTCCAGCGCCTGGGTGACCATCGGCCCGCGCCAGATCATCGGGGTGTCTTCCTCGATGAGGTAGCCGATGGACATCGACTGGATGCGGTAGCTGGTCATGGGCTCGAGCGACTTGCCGTCGCGCGAGTCCGGCTGCCCCTGCGCGCCCAGCATCCGCGGCTGGCTCGGCCCGTAGATGTCGGCGTCGAGCACCCCCACCGTCGCGCCTTCGGCCGAGAGCGCAAGGGCGAGGTTGGCGGCGATGGTGGACTTGCCGACCCCGCCCTTGCCCGACGCGACAGCGATGATGTTGCGCACGTCCTTCAGCGCCTCGAGACCCTGCTGCACCGTGTGCGAGGCGACCTTCCAGCCGACGTCCACCTCCACGTTCTCGACGCCCTCCACGGCGCGGATCCTCTCGTCCAGCGCGGCGGCGAGCGCGGACCGGTGCCCGGCCGCCGGGAACCCGAGCGTCACCCCGAGCCGGACGCGCCCGCCCTCGATGTCGAGCGACTTGATCGCCTTCGCGCTCCGGAGGTCGGTCTCCACGTACGGGTCGCGGTACGAGGCGATGGCCCGCTCGATCTGTTCGCGCTGCGGCTCGGACATCCCGGGGAGCTCCGTGCAAGGGTGGGGGGCGCCGGCGCGGGATCTTACATGACTCCGGATCCGGCATTGCCGGCATGTGCCGGCCGCGCGAAGGGCGCCGGCGAGAATGACTTTGCCACGTATCGATCGCGCCATCCGGCAGGAGCGGGGCCCCTCCGGGTACAGTCGGCAACCTTGTTTCGGCCACTGTCCGAAATGTCATATGAATGTCATCGGCCGAAGCTGAAATGTCCGTGGTCGCGGGGCTCGGCGGGGTGGCCTGGAGATGGACGGGAACATACTGCTGGTGGAGGACGAGGCCGCCATCCGGGAGATGGTGCGGCACGCGCTCTCCCGGGCCGGATTCGAGATCCGCGCGGTGGCGGACGCCGCGCAGGCGGACCGCGAGATCGAGCGGCGCCCGCCGGACCTCATCCTGCTCGACTGGATGCTGCCGGGAATCAGTGGCCTGGAGTTCGCGCGCCGGCTGCGCCGCCGCGACGCCACCCGGAGCATCCCGCTCATCATGCTCACCGCGAAGGGCGAGGAAGGCGACAGGCTGAGCGGATTCGACGCGGGCGCCGACGACTACGTGGTCAAGCCGTTCTCGGTGAAGGAGCTGGTGGCCCGGATCGGCGCGGTGCTCAAGCGGACCACCCCCGCCGGCGGCGACGATCCGATCGAGGCCGACGGACTGCGGCTCGACCCGGTGAGCCACCGCGTCTCCGGCCGGGGAGAGGCGATCCGGGTCGGTCCGACGGAGTTCCGCATGCTCCACTTCTTCATGAGCCACCCCGAGCGCGTCTTCACCCGCGGCCAGCTTCTCGACCGGGTCTGGGGGCACGGCGTCTACATCGAGGAGCGCACCGTCGACGTCCACATCCGGCGGCTGCGCAAGGCGCTCGCCGGCCACGGCTTCGACCGGTTCGTGCAGACCGTGCACGGGACGGGCTACCGGTTCTCCCGCCACCCGGACTGAGCCGCGGGCGGCGGCGGGCGCGGGCGACCGGCGCCGGTCGGCGAGCCTCCGGTCGCCGCCCGGACGCGGCCGGGCATAATGGGACGCGCCCGGCCCGGGAGTCGAACCGATGACGATATCGAGCGCCCGTACACGGGAGTGGTGCCGGCTCGCGGCGGGGGCGGCGGTGCTCGTCGTCGCGGACTGGCTGCTCGGGCTCACGCCGTGGCTGCTGCTGGCCGGTGCGTGCGCATGCGTCGCGTGGCATGTCCGCCACGTGCATCTCCTCGTCCGCTGGCTCGCGAGCGGCGGACGCGAGCCCGCGCCCGAGACCCGCGGGATATGGGCCCGGGTGTTCGAGTCCCTGAGCCGCATCCACCGCCAGAACCGCAAGCGCAAGAAGCGTCTGCGCAAGGTCGTGATGCGGTTCCAGCAGGCGGCGGAGGCGACGCCGGACGGCGCGATCGTCCTCGATGCCGCCGGGACCATCCTGTGGATGAACGAGGCGTCGGGCCGGCTGCTCGGCCTGGAGCGCCCGCGCGACGTCGGACTGCCGGTGTCCAGCTTCATTCGGCATCCGCACTTCACCGGCACGCTGAGTGCGGAGGCGTTCGACGAGCCGCTTCACATCACCTCCCCGCTGCGTGAAGAGCTCCATCTCCTGATCCGGATCGTTCCCTACGGAGGAAGCCGGCGGCTGATGCTGGTGCGCGACGTGAGCCGGATCTACAGCCTGGAGCAGGCGAGGAAGGACTTCGTGGCCAACGTGTCGCACGAGCTGAGAAGTCCGCTCACCGTCATCGTCGGGTACCTGGAGTCGTTCCGGGACGACGTGCAGCTTCCGGCCGGGCTCAGGCGGCCGGTCGCGCAGATGTCGCAGCAGGCGTCGCGCATGAGCCGGATCGTCGAGGATCTGCTGCAGCTTTCGCGGCTGGAGGCCACGCCCGGCGCCGCGGGCCGCGAGCGCGTCGCGGTGCCGGACATGCTCGACTCGATCGCCGGGGACACCGGCACCCTCAGCGACGGGGCGCACCGGATCCGTCGCCATGCGGATTGCGGGCTGTGCCTGCTCGGCGACTGGAACGAGCTCTACAGCGCGTTCTCCAACATCGCGTTCAACGCGGTGCGGCACACCCGCACCGGAGGGATCGTCCGGCTGCAATGGACGACGGACGGGGCGGGGGGCGCGCGGCTGAACGTGACCGATACCGGGGACGGCATCGAGGCCCATCACATCCCGCGCCTCACCGAGCGGTTCTATCGCGTGGACAAGGCGCGTTCGCACGAGATGGGAGGCACCGGGCTCGGGCTGGCCATCGTGAAGCACGTCCTCGTGCGGCACGACGCCGAGCTCGAGATCGAGAGCCGGCCCGGCGAGGGCAGCCGGTTCTCGTGCCGGTTCCCGGCGCATCGCGTCGTGCACGCGCAGACCCCCGCCGAGCCGAGACGGGAAGCGGTCGGATGATCCGCCCGGGATACGCGCGGGGATGGGCGCGCTGCGGGACTGCCCGTCGAGCCGGAGCGCGAAGCGTCCGGGTGGCGCGGTGAGCGGTCGGATGATCCGCCCGGGACACGCGCGGGGATGGGCGCGCTGCGGGATTTCCCGTCGAGCCGGGGCGCGAAGCGTCCGGGTGGCGCGGTGAGCGGTCGGATGATCCGCCCGGGACACGCGCGGGGATGGGCGCGCTGCGGGATTTCCCGTCGAGCCGGGGCGCGAAGCGTCCGGGTGGCGCGGTGAGCGCCGCGCCGCGCACGCCGGCGCCCGCGGCGGCGGGCGGCCCACCGCCCGTTTCCGCGCACCTCGCCGCGATCGACCTCGGCTCCAACAGCTTTCATCTCGTCATCGGCCGGGTCGTCGACGGCCACGTGGACATTGTCGATCGGCTGCGCGAGCCGGTGCGCCTCGCGGCGGGGCTCGACGACCGCAGGCGCCTCGGCCGCGCCGCGATCGAGCCGGCCCTCGCGTGCCTCGGCCGCTTCGCGCAGAGGCTGCGCGGCATGCCGCGGTCCGCGGTGCGGGCGGTCGGCACCAACACCTTTCGCAGCGCCCGCAACGGCGAAGCGTTCCGGCGCGAGGCGCAGCGCGTGCTCGGCCATCCGATCGAAGTCATCGCGGGCCGCGAGGAGGCCCGGCTCATCTACCTCGGCGTGGCCCACGCGCTCGCCGGCAACGGCGAGCCGCGTCTCGTCATCGACATCGGCGGCGGCAGCACCGAGTGCATCATCGGAAGCGGCTTCACGCCGTCGCACCGGGAAAGCCTGTACGTGGGCTGCGTCGGCATCAGCCGGCGGTTCTTCCCCCGGGGCCGGATCGACAAGCATTCGATGAAGCGCGCGGTGCTCGCGGCCCGGGTCGAATTCGAGCCGATCGAGCGCCGGTACCGCGATGCGGGGTGGAGCTCCGCGGTCGGCTCTTCCGGCACCATCAGGGCGATCGCGGCGATCGCCCGCGCGGCCGGCTGGTGCGAGCACGGCGTCGACCGGGGGGCGCTGCGCCGCCTCAGGCGAGCGCTGGTCAGGGCGAGGCACGTCGATGCGGTCCGGCTCGGGGAGCTCAGGGACGACCGGCGTCCCGTGCTCCCGGGCGGGGTCGCGGTGCTGTCGGCCGCCCTCGATGCGCTCGGCATCGAGCATCTCCACGTCTCCGAGATGGCGCTGCGCGAAGGGCTGCTGTTCGACCTCATCGGCCGCATCCGCCACGAGGACGTCCGCGACGCCACCGTCGCGCGCCGCGTCGAGCGGTATCGCATCGACGCCGCCCAGGGCGAGCGGGTCGCGGCGACCGCGCTCGCGCTGCACCGTCAGGTGGCGGTGGCCTGGGGAGTCGAAGGCGAGGACGCGGAGCAGCTACTCGGCTGGGCGGCCCGGCTCCACGAGGCGGGGCTCTTCGTCTCCCACAACCAGTACCACAAGCACGGCGCCTATCTTCTCGCCAACGGCGACATGTCCGGGTTCTCGCGCCAGGCGCAGTCGATGCTGTCCTCGCTGGTGCGAGGGCACCGGCGGAAGCTCCCGTCCCCGGTATTCGAGCAGCTCGCCCCGGAGGAGGCGCGCCGCGCGCGCAGGCTCTGCGTGCTGCTGCGTCTCGCGGTGGTGCTGAACCGCTCGCGCGCCGACGACTTCCTGCCGGGGGTCGCGGCGCTGGCGCGGGACGAGGCGTTGTCGGTCGCGTTCCCGCCCGGCTGGCTCGACCGCCATCCGCTCACCCGGGCCGATCTGGAGCAGGAGCAGGCGTACCTGGCCGCCGCCGGCATGGGGCTGCGCTTCGCCTGAGGCCGCGGGTCCCGGCCCGCGCTTCCGTCACACCGCGGCGCCGGTCGGACAGGCGACGCCGGTGCCGCCGTGGCCGCAGTAGCCGAACGGGACCCTGGCGAGGTACTGCTGGTGGTAGTCCTCGGCGTAGTAGAAGGGGCCCGCTTCCAGGACCTCGGTGGTGATGCGGCCGTAACCGGCGGCCGAGAGGGCTTCCTGGTAGGCGTCGCGCGACGCGAGCGCCAGCTCGGCCTGGGACTCGGAGCAGGGATAGATGCCCGAGCGGTACTGCGTCCCGACGTCGTTGCCCTGGCGCATGCCCTGGGTCGGATCGTGGGCCTCCCAGAACGTCCCGAGGATCGCGTCGTACCCGATGCGGTCCGGATCGAAGACGACGAGGACCACCTCGTTGTGGCCGGTGCGGCCGCTGCACACCTCCTCGTAGGTCGGGTTCGGGGTGGCGCCCGCCGCGTAGCCGACCGCGGTCACGTACACCCCCGGCAGGTCCCAGAACGCCTTCTCCCCGCCCCAGAAGCAACCGAGACCGAGCTGCGCCCGCTCCATGCCCGGCGGAAACGGCGGCTTGATGGAGCGGCCGTTGATGAGGCTCGTGTCCGGGGTGGGGATCGGATCGGGCCGTCCGGGCAGCGTCTCGGCGGCGCTCGGCATTTCCGGCATCCTGCGGAACAGGCGCATGGGAGTCGCCTCGTCGAAGCTCTCGGGTCGGGTCACTCTAGGTTGCGGCTCCGAGCGAAGCAACCCGGCCGAGGTTCGACAGCGATCCCCGCCAGCGCCCGGAGAGGCCGTGCCGCGATGGGATTCCGGCGCGGCTCCAAGCGCGCCATCGTGGCCACCGCGCGCCGGGGGGAGCGGCGTGCGGGCCGGAGCGGCGCCCGGCGGGACCGCGGCTGAACCCGGGCGCCGGTCGGCGGGACCGGCGACCGAGCCCGGCGGACAACCGGCACGACCGCGGGCTCAGGCGATCATGGGCACGACGGTGTCGATCAGGCCCAGGGCCAGCAACATGGCCAGCATCGCGAAGATGAACCTGATCTGGGTGCCGAGCGAATTGAACTTGGCCTCGAACTTCTCGTCGATGGCATCGACCTTGGCTTCGAGGGCACTGAGCTTGGCGTCGATGGCATCGACCCTGGCTTCGAGGGCACTGAGCCTGGCGTCGATGGTATCGACCCTGGCTTCGAGGGCATTGCCCCGATTGTCGAGGGCTGCGATGTCGTTGCGCACGAGCCGGATCGCGGCGTCGAGGTCGGCCTTGGTGACGACATGCTCCGTGAGTGCGTTGCCGAGCGCGCGGGCGAGCCCCTCCGCCTGCCGGTTCGGGAAGCCGGACTCCTTGAGGCTGTCGGCCAGCTTCAGCGTATCGATCACGGGTTGGGTCATGGCTGCGGCCTCTTCGAGTGTATCGGTGACGTATCCCGAAGGCCATTGATGCCGGCCCGTCGGTCGTGTCCCGGCTTGACCTTGTGCGAAGCGCCCCGGCCCCAGGCTGGGAGTCCTTCGGGCCGGGCATCCGTCACGCCAGGCGGGGAGAGTCGAACCGGGACACTACCGGCCCGTTCGTGCGTCCACGAGGGAGCTTTCGCCCGACGCGCGTAGGCGTCGGGCGCGGCGGGTGTCGGCGCCGGGCCGTTGCCCGCGTGCGACCGGCGGACGTGAAGGGCGTGCGGGCTCAGCCCCGGCGATTCGCGCCGGCGCCGGCGAGCGCCGTGTCCAGGATCCGCTCCGGGTCCGTCCAGCCCGTCTCGTCCTGAATCTCGCGGCACCGTTCGAGGATCGGGGCGAACGCCGGCCCGGGCGCCATGCCGCGTCCGATGAGGTGCCGGCCGAGGACCGCGTCGCGCGGCGCGGCGCGCTCGACGCTGCAGGCGCGGGCGGCGGCGAGGAACGCGTCGCCGGCTTCGAAGCGGCCGGCGACGGCGTCGGCGGTGGTGCGTCCGAGGTGGTCGGCGCGCGCGACCCGCACCAGCAGCTCGATGCTGACGCCGGCGCGCTCGAGCTTGCGGGCGAGACGACGGTAGCCCTTCGCGGTGGCTCCGTTCCTGATGAACAGCGCCGGCGCCAGATGGTGCTCGACGAGCGCCGCGACCCTGTCGGCGAGCGCGCCCGGCGCCCGCATGCGCCCGAGCAGCGCGCGGGTCGGCGCCACCCCTTCGACATCGTGCCGATGCGACCGGACCCGGCCGTCCACCCGTTCGGTGGTCGCCGGCTTGCCGAGGTCGTGGCAGAGCGCGCCGAGCATCAGCGCGAGGTCCTCGTGACCACGGCCGCTCGGGCGCGGCGCATCCGGTGGCGGCGGGGCCGCGCCGGGCGGACCGCGTTGCATGAGCGCGAGACCCTCGTGACCGCGGCCGCTCGGGCGCGGTGCATCCGGTGGTGGCGGGGCTGCGCCGGGCGGACCGTGCTCGCCGGCGTCGGGCGGGACGGCCGGCGCCGTCCGGGACCGGGCCGCATGGTCCGGGCCGCGTTCGCCGCGGCTCCCTTCACCGCCGCGCAGGCGTGCCGCCACGTCGAGGACCATGAGGGTGTGCACCCAGACGTCGCCTTCCGGGTGCCACTCCGGGTCCTGCGGCACGCCGCGCAGGGCGTCGAGCTCGGGGAAGAACCGGAGCTGGCCGGTGTCTTCGAGAACGTGGAAGCCGATGGAGGGCTTCGCCGCCCGCAGCAGCAGCTTCGCGAGCTCGTCGAACACCCGCTCTCCGGACAGCTCGCCCAGGTCGAGGGTCCGGCACAGTGCGACGAGCTCCTCGTCCGGAGCCATCTCCAGCCGGGCCGCGAGCTGGGCCACGCGCAGGCCGCGCAACGGGTCCTCGGGGAAGCGCTCGGGATCGGTGGCGCGGAGCACGCGGCGCTGCGCGTCGCGTCGTCCGCCGTGCGGGTCCAGCACCTCGCCGGTGAGGGGATCGATGCCGATGCTGTTGATGGTGAGGTCGCGGCGGCGCGCGGCCTCGGCGAAATCGAGCGACGGGTCCGGCGCCACCTGGAAGCCGCGGTGCCCCGGGCCGCGCTTGCTGTCGCGCCGCGGCAGCGAGAAGTCGACGTCGATGCCGCCGACCCGGAACACGCCGAACGCGCGTCCGACCGCATGCACCGGGCCGAAGCCGGCGAGGAGCGCTTCGAGGCGCCGCGCACCGAGGCCGAACACCTCGATGTCGACGTCCTTCGAGCGCAGCCCGAGGAGATGGTCGCGCACCCAGCCGCCCACGACGAGCGCGCGGCCGCCGGCATCGCGCACCGACTTCGCGATCCCGACGCACCGCGGGTCGAGCCCCGACCGGGAGTCGAGCGTCACGGCCGTATCCCCGGCGGTCGGGACAGTGATCGGAACACGGTTGCCAACCGCACCCGGAAGGGTCCGTTCCCGCGCAATGGCACGCTCGACACGCGGCGGGGGAATTCTCGTCGGCGCCCCTGGCGGCGCCGTCCGTGCGCGGCGGCGCGGGAGCGCGAAGGCTCGTCCGTGGCCGGCCGCATGGTGGCGCCGCCTGCGCGCGACGCCGCGGCTCAGGCCGCGGCGGCGAGCACCGGTTCGAGCGCCGCGAAGAGCCGGTCCACGTCCGCGTCGGTATTGTAGAGATGGGGCGTGACCCGCATCGAGCTTCCGCGCACGCTCACGTGGACGTTCTCGCGGGCGAGCGCGTCGAGCAGCCCCGGCGGGACCCCGCCGGCGAAGCGCAGCCCCAGGAAGTGGCCTGCGCGCAGCTCCGCGGGCTGCGAATCGAGACCGAATTCGCGCGCGCGCGCGGCCACGTCCGCGGTCCGCGCGCTCAGCGTCCCGGCGATGTTCTCCACGCCCCAGGAGAGGATCTGCTCCAGCGCCGCGACCGCCATCGGCATCAGGTGGAAGCTCGACATCTCGCCCATGTCGTAGCGCCGCGCGCCCGGCGCGTACTCGTCGCGGTAGTCGACGAGGCGGGCGAAGTCCTCCGACCCCGCGCGCGGCGACCACCCGTACTCGAGCGGCTCGCCGTCCTGGAAGTCGGGGTCGACGTAGAGGAATCCCAGCGTGTACGGCCCCATCAGCCACTTGTAGCACGCCGACGCCGCGAAGGCGGGCCGCACCTTCGTCACGTCGATGGGGAGGGCGCCGGCGGACTGCGTGAGGTCGAGCGCGAGCGCCCCGCCCGCCGCCCGCACCCGCTCGCCGATCGACTCCAGGTCGAGCAGCGCTCCGTCGGTCCAGCGGCAGTGCGGCAGCGCCGCGACCGCGGTGCGCTCGTCGATCGCGGCGAGGACCGCGCCGGTCAGGTCCCCGTCCGGCGCATCGACGGTGACGATCTCGGCGCCGGCGAGCGCCGCGGCCGCCCGCCACGGATAGAGGTTCGACGGGAACTGGTCGGCGAGCAGCACGATGGTCCGCCCGGCCTCGAGCGGCAGGTTCCGGGCCGCGATCGCCATGCCGTAGCTCGCGGCGGGGATGACGGCGATGTCGTCGGCGCGGGCGTTGACGATGCGTGCGAAGAGGCCCCGCGCGCGGGCGGGACCGGAGAAGAAGTCGGGGGCGGCGATCTCCCACGGGCGCGCCTTGCGCCGCACTCCCCCTGAGCCCGCCTCGACCACCGAGTGCATGAGGGGCGCCATGTACGCGCAGTTGAGGTACGCGATGTCGTCGGGCAGGTCGAAGAGGTGGCGCTGGCTCGGGATCATGGTCCGAGGCTCCCTTGATGACCGCCCGGGACACTGCACGCTCCCGGCCGGTTTCGCAATGCCCGGCCGCCCGCCCGGCGGCGATTCCCGCCAACGCCCGGAGAGGCCGTGCCATGGTGGGATTCCGGCGCGATTCCGGCCCTCGGGGCGCCGGGCCGGGGGGAAGCCGGGAGCATGTTTCCGCCTGGCGGGAATTGCTGACGGCGTGTTTACGGCGGCGCGCCGCGGATTCCGCTTCGTCGGCCCGACCATCTGCTACGCGTTCATGCAGGCGGTGGGGATGGTGAACGACCACGTCACCTCTTGCTTTCGCCGCGAGGGGTGCAGGATGATCGCCCACCGGCTACGGGATGAGCCGACACCATGACCTGGGCCAGGGCTTTCGAGGACGCGGAGTTCGAACGACGCCGGTCGGAGGTGGGGCGGCGCATGGAGGATGCGCGCCTCGACCTGCTGGTCTGCCAGGACCCGGCGAACATGAACTGGCTGACCGGCTTCGACGGCTGGTCGTTCTACATGCCGCAGGCGGTTCTCGTCCATCGTGACGAGCCGCTTCCACTCTGGTTCGGACGCGCCCAGGACGCCCGCTCGGCGTCCATCACCACCCACCTCCCCCCCGACAGCATCGTCGCGTTCTCGGAGTCGCTGGTGCACCACCGCACGAGCCATCCGTTCGACGAGCTGTGCGAGCTGATCAGGCGGCGCGGCTGGGGGCGGGCGCGAATCGGCGTCGACTTCGATTCCCCCTACTACACCGCCAGAGCGCACCGGCACCTCGTCGCCGGACTCCCGGACGCCGCCGTTTCGGACAGCCGCGAGCTGGTCAACTGGGCCCGTCTCGTCAAGTCGCCGGCCGAGCTCGCCTGCATGCGCGAAGCCGGCGCCCTCACCACCCGCGTGATGGAGCAGGCGCTGGCCGGCCTGGTGCCCGGAAGGCGCCAGAAGGACGTCATCGCCGACGTCTGCCACGCCCAGGTCAGCGGCCGGGACGGCATGTACGGGGACTACACGAGCATCTGTCCGCTCATCCAGGTGGGGGAAGCCACCAGCACCCCGCACCTCACCTGGACCGACGCCCCGCTGCCGGCGCGGGGACTCGTCGTGATGGAGCTGGCCGCGGCGCGGCGCCACTACCACGCGCCGCTGACCCGCACCGCCCATCTGGGCCCCCCGCCGCCCGCGGTCGAGAAGCTCGCCGCGGTCATCGTGGAGGGCGGGGACCTCGCGCTCGAAGCGGCGAGGCCGGGCGCGACCTGCGCCGAAGTGGAGGCGGTGTGGCAGGGGGTCCTCAGCCGCCACGGCTATCGGAAGGAGAGCCGCGTCGGCTACTCGATCGGGCTGGGCTTCCCGCCCGACTGGGGCGAGCGGACCGCGAGCCTGCGTCCCGGCGATACCACCGTGCTGGAGCCCGGCATGTGCTTCCACTTCCAGTCGGGGATGTGGCTCGACGAGCTCGGCGCGGCGATCTCGGAGTCGTTCGTCGTCACCGAGAGCGGCGGCGAGCGGCTGTGCGCGGTGGACCGGGCGCTCCGCGTCGTGGGGTGAGCCCCGGCGTCGTCCCGTCTCCCCGGTCGGCGATTCCCGCCAGGCGGGAACATGCTCCTGAAATCCCCTCGATCGGACGCCCCGGGGGTCGAAATCGCGCCACAATCCCGCCACGGTACGCCCGAATGCCGGTCAGGGTGGTTCGGCCGGCCGGCGAACACTCTCCCGATCGAACGATGCTCCGCCGCGGGGCATCCCCTGGCCACCCGAGGAGCTTCCCATGTCCGCCACGGACGAGCTGCTGCTGAACAACGCCCGCTACGCGGAGAGCTTCGACAAGGGCGGCCTTCCCGCGCCGCCCGCGCGCGGCCTGGCCGTGATCGCGTGCATGGATGCCCGCCTCGACACCCACAGGCTGCTCGGCCTCGAGGAGGGCGACGCCCATGTCATCCGGAATGCGGGCGGCGTCGTGAGCGACGACGCGATCCGCTCGCTGGTGATTTCGCAGCGTCTGCTGGGCACGCGCGAGATCGTCATCATCCAGCACACCGGCTGCGGGATGCTGACCTTCCGCGACGACGACGTGAAGGACGCGATAGAAGCGGAAACCGGCCTGCGCCCGTCCTTCGCGCTGGAGGCGTTCGGCGACCTGGAGGAGAACGTCCGCCAGTCGATCCGCCGCGTCAGGGCCAACCCCTTCATTCCGGTCAAGGACAGCGTGCGCGGCTTCGTGTACGACTGCGCGACGGGCCGGCTGAACGAAGTCACGGGCGCCTGACGCGGCGCCTGGAGGCCGCGCGAGCCGCGGCCTGTACGGAGGGAGTGCCTCAGCTTGACTTCGGGGCAGTGATGCCGCGCTGAGGAAGAAGGTCAAGATGAGACACTACCGAGCGGCTGCGGGGTCGTGCCGGACAATTCAGTCCGAATCCGCCTCCACCTCGAACCCCCGGCCGTCCTCGCGCATCTCGAAGCGGCCGTCGACCACCGCCCGCGCCCACCGCGCCGACTTCTTCAATCCGCCGAGCGGGTAGACGTGGACCCCGTGGATGCCGCATCCGGGGTCGGCGGCGCGGTACGCGGCGAGCCCGGCGACCAGACGGTCGGGGGCGGTGACGGTGAGCAGCTTCGTGACGTTGCGGGCCTGGCGGGTGAGGAAGCGCATCGACGGGCCGACGCCGCAGGCCTTCGCGTGGCCGATGAGCGCCTTGAGCGACGCCAGACCGGGGATGCCGATGCGGACGGGGAGCCGGTTGCCCTCGGCCTGGATGCGCCGGTCCCAGGCGATCACCGGAGCGGCCTCGAAGCAGAACTGGGTGACCACGTACAGGGAAGCGCCGGTGCGCTCCGCGAAGGCGTTCTTCCACGCGAGCGCCGCCCGGACCTGCGCGTCCGGAATGTCCGGGCTGCCCTCGGGGTGCCCGGCGATTCCGATGCGGCCGATTCCGTAGTGGTCGAACAGTCCGGTGTCGAGGAGCTCCATGGTGTCGGAGAACGGGCCGAGCGGCCGTTCGAGCGCGCCGCCGATGAGCAGGGTCTGGTCGACCCCGGCTTCGCCGGTGAGGCGCGCGAGGTTCTCGTGGAGGAACGCGCGGCTCGGGATGCTGCGCGCCGCGAAGTGCGGGACGGGGTTGAACCCCTCGCGCCGCAGCCGCACCGCGACCGCGACGGTGTCGGCGAAGCTCGACCCCGGGAGAAAGGTGATGAACACGGTGGCCCCGGGCCGCAGGTGGGCGCGGTAGTCCGCGATCTTCGCCGCCGCGCCGGGGGTCGTCTCGGTGGTGAAGCCGGACAGCAGGTCGATGATCGCCTGCCGGGGGAGCGGCCTCGTCCCGGCGCTCACGACGCCTCCGACCGGCGGGTCCGGGTTGATGAGGCCGCGCAGACTGGTGGGGGCGGCTTCGCCCCGGCGCCCGCGACGCGGCCGGCAGGCTGCGTTGCCACCATGCGCTCTGCGTTGATCCGCGGCCGGCGCTCGGGCTACGAGCCGCCCCACTCGAACGAGACCACGGCGCTGTGGAAGTCGTCGAACTCGTCGTTGTCGCACGACAGCACCCGGAACCCGTGGCCCGACGAGCCCGGCCACTCGTTGTCCGCGATGGTCCGGTTGGCCACCCACCAGTCCGCGTACCGGTGCGCGAGCACGAGGTACATCGCGGCGGCGGGCGAGGCGATGCCGTCGCCGGGGCCGAGCCGGGTGTTCATGGGGCGCGGCGTCTTCCAGTCCACGAGGAGCGCCGCCGGCGGTCCGTCCACGCCGGGCGCCGCCATCGCGCGCTGGATCTTCCAGGCGCAGGAGCGCCCCAGCATCCTGACCCCGGCCGCCGGCATCACGCACAGGACCGCGTGACGGTGCTCCCCCCGTACCGACAGGGAATCGAGGAACGCGTCGCTCGCGGCCACCGCGTAAGCGCCGTAGGCGGAGGCGTCGCCGCTCTCCGCCGCGGCGACGACCCGCGCCGCCGCCGCGGCATCGAGCGGGTCGGGCGCGGTCCAGTCGAGGCTCTTCAGCGCGTCGTGGTCGAACTCGGGGATCGGGAATCGCTTGGCCATCCAGACGGTCCTCTGCGTGGGAGCGGGCGGGACGCGGTGTCCGCCGGGCGCGGGCTCCGATATCGAGCCCGCGACGCCGCCCGGGTTTCGCCGGGGAATATTAGCAACGACCCCGAGGGCCGCAACCTCCGG
The DNA here is from genome assembly GCA_965202735.1 of Gammaproteobacteria bacterium. Classification (GTDB taxonomy): domain Bacteria; phylum Pseudomonadota; class Gammaproteobacteria; order HK1; family HK1; genus HK1. The sequence goes on along the minus strand of OZ241844.1, from coordinate 2,180,905 downwards.
GACCTCCGGGACCTCCGGGACCTTCGAGACATCCGGGACCTTCGAGACCGAAGGGGCGGATTCCGGCCGGGGCGCATCACTCCACGGTGGTGTCGCCGTACCGGACCCCTCGCGACCGGGACGGCCTGAAGGACAGGCTTCACTCACTGGCCCAAGGGAAGTATATTCACAATATACGGATCACCGCACACGAGTGACGCGGCCCCGCAACCCGAGGGACAGGACATCAGGAGCCCCCGATGGCGAAGGTCACCATTCTTTACTGGCAGGAAATTCCGTCCGTGGTCGAGGCCCGGGATCGGAGCGGCCGGCACAAGATCGAGCTGAGCCAGCGGTTCCAGGAGCTGATCGACCTCGTCGCCATGAAGAAGAAGCTGGCCGGCACCGACGAGTACCTGGTCCAGTGGAACAAGGGTGCGCCGGAGGAGCGCGAGGGCGCCCCCGAAGCCGTGGCCACGACCGTGGCCGAGGACATCGAAGCGCGCTTCGACACCATCAGGGCGGAGGAGCTCGCGAAGTGCGGGAGCTGAGCTGAGGCACGGGACCGGATTTGTGCTATCTCCGCACATGGGCGCGATCGTCGAGTCTCTCCTGCCGGCGCCGGCCGGGGCGGGACGGTTCCGGGCCGGGCCTGTCGACGTGCGGACCGAACGCATCCTGCGCATCCAGGGCTACCGGGACATGGAGCGGGTGCGCAGGCCCATCCGGCGCGCCGCGGACCGGGCGGCGGAGATCGCGCGCGGGATCGTCGAGGGTGAAGTCGGCTTTCGGCGGGTCGGGGTCGCGGCCTGCGCGGGGGCGAGCCTCGAGCTGGAGGGGGGCGAGCGCTTCGAGTGCGGCGCGTTCGAGCGATTTCTCCCGGAGTGCGGGTCGGTGGTGGTGTTCGCGATGACCGCGGGGGCGGCCCTCGACGACCGGATCGACGAGCTGCTGGCGGCCGACGATCCGGTCGTGGCCCTGCTCCTCGATACCGCCGGCTGGCTGGCCATCGAGTCGATCACGCGCCAGTTCTCCGACCGGCTCAGGGCGGACTGCCAGCCGGCGGGGCTGCGCCTCACCCGGCGGATGGGGCCGGGGTACACGTACCGCATCGGGCGGGAGACGGCGCCGTGGGGCCTGGAGGAGCAGGAGGGACTGTTCAGGGTGCTCGGCGCGGACGCCTCCCCGGTCGCGGTGCTCCCGAGCGGCGCGATGCTGCCGAAGATGTCGCGCTCGGGGCTCTACGGGTTGCGGGCCGCGGGTGTCGCTCGCACCGCGGCGCAAGGACAGTGACCGGAACAAGGTTTCTGACTGTACCCGGAGGGGCCCTGCTCGTGCAGGATGGCGCGCTCGATACGCGGCAAGACAATTCTCGCCGGCGCCCTGACACCGGCCGGTGCCGGCCGGCTCCGGCGCGGGCGGGGACATGGAGCGAGGCGCGGCGGCGAGGGACGTGAGGCGGCCGGCCGATGTGGCGGCGGGCCGGACAGCGTGGGCGGAAGAACGGCGGCGGCGCCCGCGTCTCGTCCCGCCGGCCGCCGGTGAAGGGAGAGTGAAGCCGCGAGCGGGCTCCGAAGCGGGTCCGGACGAAAAGCCGGCGAGGGATTCTCGTGGGCGGCCCGCGAGCGAAGCCGCGGCGCCGGGGGATCACCGGATTACCTGGGAACAAAGGGACACGCATGCCGAACCAGACCCGCGGGCTGCCGAACGACCGCATCATCATCATCGGCGAGAACTTCAACGCCACGCGCAAGATCAAGGCCACGAGCCCGCGCGTGCGGGAGGTCGACGGCCGGACGGGCATCGCCTACACCGACCTCGACGGCACGCCGAAGCTCCTCGACTGCACCGGCGTGATCCCCGAGGATCCGGCGGAGCGCCACAGCTTCATGATCCCGCACGTCGCCCAGGCGCTGCGCAACCGGGACCTCGAGTACATCACCTACGCGATCAGGGCCCAGGAGCGGGCCGGCGCGCACATCATCGATCTCTGCGTGGACGAGATGTCGGTGTATCCGGAGGAGCGCTACGAGTGGATCAGGTACCTCGTGCGGACCGCGCAGTCGATCACCGGCTCCATCGTCGCCATCGACTCCTCGGACTCGAAGACCATCTACGCCGGGCTCGAAGCCCACGACAGCTCGAAGAGCCGCCCCGCCATCAACTCGTTCAACCTCGAGAACGGCCGCCAGGAGCTCGTCGGGATGGCGAAGGAGCGCGACGCGATCCTGTTCGCCAACGCGAGCGGCAACGCCGGCATGCCGCAGAACGCCGGCGAGAGGGTCGCGAACCTCGTCCAGTGCATGGACATGATGGATGACGGCGGCATCGCGCCCGAGGATCGCTTCCTCGACGCGCTCGTGTTCCCCGTCGGCGCGGGTCCCGAGTTCGGCGGACACTACCTCGACGCGGTGCGGGCGTTGCGCGAGAGATACCCGGACGTGCACATCTTCGGCGGGCACAGCAACGTCTCGTTCGGGCTCCCGAACCGCAGGCTGCTCAACCAGACGTTCGTCACCCTCTCGATCCAGGCCGGCTGCGACGCCGCGATGATCGACCCCCTGATGAACCCGCCCGCCGGCTTCGACGGCTTCAACTTCGCCGCCAACGCCCTGACCGGCGTCGACGAGTATTCCGTGAAGTACCTCAGGTACCAGCGCGGCCTGCGCGGGAAGAAGCGGTGACGGCCCGCGCCGGGACGCAAGCCGCGACGCAAATGAAGGAGAACCGACGATGAAGGAACTGCTGCCCCGAGAACGATTCATCCGCGCGCTTCGCCACGAGCCCGTCGACCGGGTGCCGCTGCTCTACCGCATGAAGCACGAGGCGAAGGAGAAGCTCGCGCGCATCTACGGCGTCACCGACGCCGCCACCGGGCGCAAGCACAACCCCGAGCTCGAGCTCCGGCTCGGCAACGACGCCATCATCTACCAGATCGGCATCAACGCCGACTTCTCGCACCGTCCCATCGCCATCGGCGAGACCTGGTTCAACCACTTCGGCGTCGGCTACGGAAAGAGCGGGCTCAAGGGGCGCACCCCCGAGGAGCAGGAGGAGTTCGCCAGGACCCAGGAGTTCTGGGGGCCGGCCAAGGTGGTGCCGGAGAACTTCCCCAAGCACCACCCCATCACGTCGGTCGAGGACTTCAGGAGCTACGAGTGGCCCGACCCCGCGGACCCGGCGCTGCTCGACCCCATCAGGACCATCTGCGACAGGTACCAGGACGACTACTTCATCATCGTCGACCTGTCCTCGACCCTCATCGAGGCGGCCTACGCCCACATCGTCGGCACCCAGAACTTCTTCCTGTACATGTTCGACCAGCCCGAGCTCATCGAGGGCGTGCTCGACGGGCTCACCCAGTACTACACCGAGCTCGGCCTGAACGCGATCCGGATGGGGGCGGACATGATCCGGGTGGGCGACGACGTGGGCGCCCAGCAGTCGATGATGGTCTCGCCGAAGCAGTGGCGCGAGATGGCCAGGCCGCGGTTCGAGTCCATGTTCAACGCGTTCCGCAAGGAGAACCCGGAGATCTTCATCAAGCTCCATTCCTGCGGGGACTACTCGCCGATCCTCGGCGACGAGGTGGAGCTCGGGGTGAACCTCTCGGGGCTGATGCAGCCCACCGGGGGCCTGAAGGACCAGGCCGGGATCAAGCGCAGGCACGGCGCGGACATCGCGCTGGTCGGCGGCTTCGACGTGCAGCGCCTGCTGCCGCGCGGGCAGGTCGAGGCGGTCCGCCAGGGGGTGTGCGACGTGATGAAGAACCTCGCGGTGGGCGGCGGGTACATCTTCTCGCCCTCGCACTACATCCTCGCCGACGTCCCGGTCCAGAACATCTACACGATGCTGGAGGCGCAGCGGGACTTCGGCGTGTACGGGAAGTACCCGCTCAACTGAGCCCGGACCGGGCCATGACGTTCCCGCCCCGCACGCCGAAGTGTCCCGGACCGCGCGCGGCGGCATCACGGGCCGGCGATCGGCCGCCGGCAATCCCGAACAAGGAAGGTGACCCATGACCGAGCCGGTACTGCAGATCCCCGAGGGCTGGGAAGGGCGCGCGCCCGCGGGCTGGGAGTGGCGGACGCTGTGGGAGGCGGTCGAGGAAGGGGACCACAGGTACACGCACGATCGGGTCGAACAGGCGATCGAGGCGGACATCGACCCGCGGATCATCCTCGACGACGGGCTGTTCCCCGGGTTCAACCTCCAGGGCGACCGCTTCAGCGAGCAGATCATCTTCATCCCCGAGATGCTCATCACCGCACGGGCGATGAAGACGGGGCTCGCGCTCATCCGCCCCCTGCTCGCGGCCCAGGCCGAGAAGCCCGTCGGCACGTTCGTGATGGGCACGGTGCTCGGCGACATGCACGACATCGGCCAGTCCATCGTGACCATCATGCTGGAGAACGCCGGCTTCAACGTCATCAACCTCGGCACCGACGTGCACCCGGACCGCTTCATCGAGACCGCGGAGGCCGAGCGGGCGGACCTGGTGGGGTTCTCGGCGCTGCTCTCCACCACCGTGTACTACCAGAAGGTGACGATCGAGGAGTTCGTGAAGGCCGGGCACCGCGACAAGGTGAAGATCCTGGTGGGCGGCGCGCCGACCACCCAGGAGTGGGCCGACGAGTGCGGCGCCGACGGCTGGGGCCGCGACGCGGTGCAGGCGGTGAAGCTCGCGCTGAAGCTGGTGGAGGAGCCGAAGGAGGCGTGGGCGTGAGGGCGGAGCCGGCGATGTCGGTCATCCCCAACGCAGGAAAGGGCTCCCCGGGAGTGCGTCCGTCCCGACCGCTTCGATAACGGTGGACCTGTCGCGGATCGTCTTCCGTTGCGGGCCTCCGGCCCGGACGGGATGCCCGCGCTCCCGGAGGAGTCGCCCCGGGCGGTCACGACGCTTGGTGAGGCTCCGGGTCTGCGGGTCGGTGGGCCGGAGGCGTCACCCGGCATTCCGCTTCGAGAGGCTCCGGGACACGAGGAAAGAAGTGCGATGACGGCGGCGGAAGGCAACGGGATCGAGGTCTGCTTCGCCGACCCCGCCGGCGAGAGGCCGGTGCGGCGGGCGCGGATCGAGCGCGGCGCCTCGCTGCTCGACGCGGCCCGGACGGCGGGCGTCGGCATGGAGGCCACCTGCGGGGCGCGCGGGCGCTGCCGGAGCTGCCGCTGCAAGATCCTCGCCGGCGACGTCTCCCCGGCCACCATGCAGGACACCCTCCAGCTCGGGCACGACGAGGTGCGGGAGCGGTTCCGGCTCGGCTGCCAGGCCCGCCCCATGACCGACTGCGAGGTCATGGCCATGCCCCCGAAGTCCGAGGCGGGCCACCAGATCCTGACCGGCGGCAGCGTCATGGACGGCGCCGGCTTCGCGCTCGACTCGGGCGTGAAGCGGCATGCCGTGGTCGCCGGCATCCCCAGCGACGAGCACCACCAGACCTCGGACCTCGGGGAGCTGCTGGCCGCGATGGGCGCCGCGGCCGACCCGGACGTGCCGCTCGCGGTGCTGCGCAAGCTCCCGGCGGTGCTGCGCAAGCGGCGCGGCGCGCTCACGGTCACCACCTTCAACCGCCGGATCATCGACGTCGAGGCCGGCGAGGTCTCCGCGCCCGCCTGCGGGATGGCGTTCGACATCGGCACCACCAGCATCGTGGGGACGCTCCTCGACCTGGACACCGGCGAGGAGCTGGCGGCGGTCGGCGGGGTCAATCCCCAGACCGTCTACGGCGGCGACCTCATGTCGCGCATCGCCTACGCGCAGTTCGACGAGAAGAAGCTCACCGCGCTCCGCGCCAGGGTGCTGAACGCGCTCAACGGCTTCGTCCGGGAGGCGTGCGAGAGCGCCGGGGTCGACTGCGGGCACGTCTACAAGATGGTGGTGGTCGGCAACACCTGCATGCACCACGTCCTGCTCGGGGTGGACGTGACCTACGTCGGGCTCGCGCCGTACGCGCCCGCGGTGAGCGACGCCATCGTGGTCGCCGCGAGCGAGCTGCCGCTCAAGGCCGCGCCGAACGCGCAGGTCTGCCTGCTGCCCATCGTGGCCGGCTTCGTCGGCGCGGACACCATGGCCTGCGTGCTCGCCACCCGGATCGACGAGAGCGAGGCGCTGCGCGCGCTCGTCGACATCGGCACCAACGGCGAGGTCGTGATGGGCTCGAAGGACGGGCTCATGGCGTGCTCCGCCCCGGCCGGACCGGCCCTGGAGGGGGCGCAGGTCCGCCACGGCATGCGCGGCGCGCTGGGCGCCATCGAGACGGTGCGGATCGACGACGACGTGCACTGCGGCGTGATCGGCGCGGCGCCCGCGATCGGCATCTGCGGCTCCGGCCTCATCGACGCCTGCGCGAAGATGGTCGAGGCGGGGGTGATGGATGCGAGCGGGCGGATGCGCCCGCGCGAGCGCGACCGGCTCCCGGCCGGCGTCGCAGCGAGGCTGCGCAAGACCCCGACCGGCGCCGAGTTCGTGCTGGTGTGGGACGCCGACGCGGGCAAGGGCGGAGACGTGGCCCTCACCCAGGGCGATGTGCGCCAGGTCCAGCTCGCCAAGAGCGCGATCTTCTCCGGCATCGTGATGCTGCAGCGGGTGATGGGCATCGGCGACGAGGACCTGGCCGAAGTCATGCTCTGCGGCGGCTTCGGGAACTACATCAGCATCGAGAGCGCGGTCGCGATCCGGCTGCTGCCGAACCTTCCCCCGGAGCGGATCACCTATGCCGGCAACGCGGCCCACCTCGGGGCGCAGATGGCGCTGCTGAGCGAGCGCGAGCGCAAGCGCGCCGAGACCCTCGCCCGTCGCATCGAGCACGTGGCGCTCGCCACCCGCCCGGAGTTCCAGGACATCTTCGTGGACGGGATGGCGTTCGGCGGCGCGCGCAACGGCGGTCCGGGGCTCGCCGCGCCGGACGCGATGGGGGGCGGCGGGACGCAGGGAGGTGCGCCGGGCGGGGGCGCACCGTCGAGGCGGGCGGCGGACGGGATGGCGTTCGGGGGCGCGCGCGGCGACGGTCCGGGGCTCGCCGCGCCGGACGCGACGGGGGGCGATGGGACGCAGGGAGGTGCGCCGGGCGGGGGCGCATCGTCGAGGCGGGCGGCGGGATGAGCGATCTGCGCATCAACCTCCTCTTCGGGTTTCTCGGCTCGGGCAAGACCACCCTGGTCCGGCGCGTCCTCGACGAGCGCGGCGGCGAGCGGCCGATGGCGGTCATCGTGAACGAGTTCGGCGAGGTCGGCGTCGACGGCGACATCATCGCGGGCGGCAACGTGAACCTCGTCGAGCTCACTTCCGGATGCCTGTGCTGCACGCTGCGCGGGTCGCTGATGAGCGCGGTGGAGGAGCTGCGCGAGAAGGCCGCGGTGGAGCAGATCGTGGTCGAGGCGACCGGCGTCGCCTCCCCCGGCGACATGCTCGAGGACCTGAACGACTCGAAGATCGCCCACGAGATCGACGTCGGCCCGCTGGTCACCGTGGTCGACGCCCCGAAGTTCACCCGCCTGCAGGAGATGCTCGGCGAGTTCTACGAGGACCAGGTCGAGAACGCCGACGTCGTGGTGCTGAACAAGATCGACCTGGCGACGCCGGAGGAGCTCGAGGAGGCGAATGCGGCGGTGCGGGAGATCAATCCGGACGCCACGCTGCTGTTCGCCGAGCACGGCGACACCGACCTCGCGCTGCTGCTCGACGGCCCGGAGAGCGAGCTGCTCGCGCAGATGAAGGCCGGGACGGACGGCCATCGTCATCGCGACCACGACCACGACCACGACCACACCTCCGGCCACCGTCACGCCCACGCGCCCGCCGAGTCGTTCGTCGTGGATGCCTCGGGGGACTTCTCGCGCGCGGGTCTCGTCGGCGGGTTCGCCTCCATGCCCGGCAACGTCTGGCGATCGAAGGGGTTTCTCACCGTCGACGGCGAGCCGAGCCTCCTCCAGTTCACGATGGGGCAGCTCGAGATCGGCAGCGCGCCGCCGCGCGAGCGGCCCTACCTGGTGGTGATCGGGAACGATCCCGACCGTTCCGCCGTGGAGTCCGCGTTGCGCGCGGCGCGCAAGGACGGGCCGTCCCGGCCAGCACCGGGCACGCGCAGCGGCGAGCCGGGATGACCGTCGCGGCGCTGATGACGGCGCGCCGCGACGCGCCCCGTTCGCTCGCCGAACGCGCCTACGAGCGGCTCGTGCGCGAGATCACCCGGCTCGATCTCGTCCCGGGCGAGGTGCTCGCCGACAAGGCCCTCACCGAGCGGTTCGACATCGGCCGCACCCCGATGCGGGAAGCCTTGCAGCGGCTCGCGCGGGAGGGGCTGGTGGTGCACCTGCCCAACCGCGGCATGTTCGTCTCCGAGATCACCGCGGCGAGCGTGCAGCAGATCTACGAATTCCGCGCCCTCATCGACGGCCATGCCGCGCGGCTCGCGGCGACCCGCGCGAGCGCGGACGAGATGGACGAGCTGACCGCCCTGCACGAGGCGCTGGTGGAGGCGACGGAGCGCGACGACATCGACACCTACGTCACGATGGACCGCCTGTTCCACGAGGTGCTCGCCCGCGCCGCGCAGAACGTCTATCTCGCCGAGGTCATCCCCCGGATATTCAACCTCCACCTGCGCCTGTGGTTCTTCATCTCGAAGAAGGTCGGCGGCTGGCACGCCATCGCCCGCTCGCACGAAGAGATGACCCGCGGCGTCGCCGACGCCATCCGGCGGCGGAGCCCCGACGAGGCGGAGATCGCCATGAAGGCGTACATCACCCGCCGCCAGCAGGACATCCGCGGCCTGCTCTGAGCGCGACGCCCGGGCGGGGGCAACGCCGTTCGCGCCGCCGGACGGCCGACGGTTCCCGCCAGCGCCCGGAGAGGCCGTGACGTGGCGGGATTCCGGCGCGATCTCGACCCTCGGGACGCCGGGCCGAGGGGAATTCGGGAGCATGTTTCCGCCTGGCGGGAATTGCCGCCGGACGGCGCCGTGATTTGACCCGAATCCCCCGGATATGTTTGCATCGGTCCTCCGGCGCTGATGCCGATGCGCCTGCGGTCCGGCAGGCGCGTCCCGGATCGGAGGCCAGGGCGCGGGAGCATCACGGGATGCCCGATGCTCGGCGGCCGTCCTCGCAACCCCGTCCCGCGTGTACGAATCCGGCGCGATCGCCGGAGGACGGGAACCGGCAGAGCGATCCTCGAAGCCATGGCGTCCGCTCGACGCCGGCGCCCGTACAGCGCCAGGGCTCGACCGCCAGCGCTCAACACGAAGACCTCATGGGGGAACATCGAATGAAAGACGTCAAGAAATTCCAGCAAATGTATCGGGACGGGAAGCTCGACCGCCGGGAATTCCTCGCGGCCATGAGCGCCCTCGGGCTCTCGGCCACCGCCGCCGGCAGCCTCCTCGCCTCGTCGAGCGCGCTCGCGATGACGCCGAAGAAGGGCGGGACCGCGCGCTACGCGAACAACATCCACGGGCCCGACGACCAGATGGACCCGATCGTCTTCACCTCCGGCATCGACTACACCCGCGGCCGGGTCACCTACAACGGCCTGATCCAGATCCGCGACAACATGGCGCTCGCCCCCGAGCTGGCCGAGGAGTGGTCCGCGAGCGGCGACGCGACCGAGTACACCTTCAGGATCCGCAAGGGAGTGACGTTCCACGACGGCTCGCCGCTCACCGCCGACGACGTCGTGTGGAGCATGAACCGCCATCTCGGCGAGGACTCCCCGTCCACCGCCAAGTCGCTCTTCGCCACGGTGACGGAGTGGAAGAAGGTGGACAGCCACACCGTGAAGGCGGTCCTGAGCTCGCCCGACTCCGACCTGCCCGCGAAGCTCGGCGAGAAGCAGGCCAAGATCGTGAAGAAGGACACCGAGGACTTCAGGAAGGGCAACGGCACCGGTCCGTTCGTGCTCGAGTCCTTCGAGCCCGGAGTGCGCTCGACCCACGTGCGCAACGAGAGCTACTGGCGGGAAGGCGCGCACTTCGACGCGGTCGAGGTCACCGCCATCACCGATCCGCTCGCCCGCGCCAACGCGCTCATCGCCGGCGACGTGGACCTCATCAACCAGGTCGACTCCAAGAGCATCGCGCTCGTCGAGCAGTCGGACACGGCGCGCGTGGTCTCCACGCCGTCGAGCGGGTTCGCCGGCATCTGCATCCTGAAGAACACCCACCCCGGCGAGAACGACGACTTCGTGAAGGGCATGCAGTACATCCAGGACCGCGAGCGCATCGTGCGGTCCATCCTCAAGGGACACGGCACGGTCGGCAACGACCACCCGATCGGGACCGCCTTCGGCGCCGACCACTGCGGCGAGCTGCCGCAGCGCGAGTACGACCCGGACAAGGCGAAGTTCCACCTCGGGAAGTCCGGCATCACCTCCGCCGAGCTCCATGTCGCGCCGGTCAAGATCGGCATCGTGGAGACCTGTCTCCTCATGCAGGCGAACCTGAAGAAGATCGGCTTCGACCTCGCCATCAAGAAGGTGCCGAACGACGGCTACTGGGGCGCGGTGTGGATGAAGGAGCCGATGAACGTGGTGTCGTGGAACATGCGTCCCACCGCGAACGCGCAGATGGCCATCGAGTTCGCGCCGGACGCCAACTGGAACGACACCTTCTGGAAGAACGACCGCATGGGAGAGCTCCTGAGGCTCCAGCTCGCCGAGACCGACACCGCAAGGCGCCACGCGATGCTCTGCGAGATGCAGACCCTGATCCACAACGGGAGCGGCATGGTCATTCCCTACCATGTGAACGAGATCGACGGGGCCAGCATGAAGATCCAGGGGATCCCGAACGTCCCGCTGGGCTCGCTCGGCGCCTACGAGTGGCCCGAGTTCGCGTGGATGGAAGCCTGAGCCCGTCCCTGCCGTCATCTTCGTGAAGGCCGCCCGCGCGGTACGCACCGCGCGGGCCTTCTTCCTCGCGTTCCGCCCCGCGGCCCCGCCTCCGGCGGGCGGCTGCGCGGGGCGGCTCGCGTCCCCCGGATGACGGGCCGGGCGCCGTTCGGGACCGTTCCCCCCGCTCATGCTGCTGCACGCCATCCTGCGCCGCACCGTCGTCGGCATCGCCACGCTGTTCGTGGTGTCGATCCTGATCTTCATCGGCACCAGCATCCTCCCCGGCGACGTCGCCAACATCATCCTGGGCCAGATGGCCACCCCGGAGTCGCTGGCGGCGGTGCGCGCCAAGCTCGGCCTCGACCAGCCGGCGCACGTGCGCTACTTCATCTGGCTGGGAGACCTCCTGACCGGGGATCTGGGCTACTCGAAGGCCGGCGCCGGGGCCGGCACCATCGGCACGCCGATCTCCCAGATGCTCGCCCCCCGGCTCGTGAACACGCTCCGCCTCGCCGGGGTGGTGGCGGTGATCGCGGTGCCGTTCGCGCTGGCGGTGGGGCTGCTCGCGGCCATGTATCCCGGCACGCGGGTGGACCGCTTCGTCACCTTCAGCACGCTGGGCCTCATCTCGGTGCCCGAGTTCCTCGTCGCCACCCTGCTCGTGCTGGTGGTGGCGGTGCAGCTCGGCTGGCTCCCGGCGACCGCCTACATCAGCGGGCAGGAGACGGGCCTCAAGCTGCTCCGGGCGCTGGCGATGCCCACCCTCACGCTGGTCATCGTGGCGGGGGCCCAGATCATGCGCATGACCCGGGCCACGGTGCTCAACGTCATGAGCTCGCCCTACATCGAGATGGCGATCCTCAAGGGCGTGCCGCGCCAGCGGATCATCCTGCGCCACGCGCTGCTGAACGCCATCGGGCCGATCGTCAACATCATCGCCCTGAACCTCGCCTACCTGGTGAGCGGCGTGGTCATCGTGGAGACGGTCTTCGCCTATCCGGGGCTCGCGAAGCTGATGATCGACGCGGTGCAGACCCGGGACCTGCCGCTGGTGCAGGCGTGCGCCATGATCTTCTGCGCGACCTACATCGTGCTCATCTTCGTCGCGGACATGGCGTCGATCCTGTCCAACCCCAGGCTGCGGCACCCGAAATAGGGACATCGACATGGCGGACACGGAACATGGCGCCGGAGCCCCGATGCAGTTCGAGGAGCTGCCCGACGCGCCGCCCCGGCGCCGGCTGAGGCTCTCGTGGAGCGGCCGGCTCGGGGTCGGGGTGGTCGTGTTCTGGATGATCATCGTGTTCATCGGCCCGTCCATCTCGCCCTACCACGAGGCGGACATCCTGGACGAGGCGCTCTTCATCGTGCCGGGCAGCGACAACCCGTACCCGGAGACGGACTTCCAGCCCCCGAGCAGGGTGGCGTGGCTGGGCACCGACTACCTCGGCCGCGACACCCTCTCGCGCACCCTCTACGGAGCGCGCACCACCATCGGGATCTCGCTGGCCTCGACGCTGCTCGCCTACCTCGTGGGGATCACCCTCGGCATCGCGGCCGCGGTGGGAGGCGCGGTCCTGGATTCGGTGCTGAGCCGGATCAACGACGCCTTTCTCTCGATCCCGAGCATCATGATGGCGCTGGTGGTGATCGCGGCCATCGGCAGCACCATCCCCATCCTCATCGTCCTGACCGGCCTCATCTACGCGTCCACCGTGTTCCGGATCGCCCGATCGCTGGGGCTGGACGTGATGGTGAGCGACTTCGTCGAGGCGGCCCGGGTGCGGGGCGAGGGCCTGTGGTGGATCATCACCCGCGAGATCCTCCCGAACGTCGCCATGCCGATGGCGACCGACTTCGGACTGCGCTTCGTCTACGTCATCCTCTTCATCTCGAGCCTGAGCTTCCTCGGGCTCGGGGTGCAGCCGCCGCAGTCGGACTGGGGCAGCATGGTGCGGGAGAGCCTGGGCGGGCTCCCCTACGGGGCCATCGCGCCGCTGGTGCCGGCGGTGGCCATCGCCACCCTGACCATCGCCATCAACCTGATCGTGGACGACGTCTCCGCCCACGCCGGCGGCCGGCTCGCCAGGAGGATGATCTGATGCCGGCGCTGCTCGAAGTCGACCACCTGAGGATCGACGCGCGCAAGGACGACGACTCGCTCTCGCCCATCGTCAAGGGCGTGAGCTTCAACGTCCGGCGCGGGGAAGTGGTCGCGCTGATCGGCGAGTCGGGATCGGGCAAGACCACCATCGCGCTCTCCGCGCTGGGGTACTGCAAGCCCGGGCTCGAGTTCACCGGCGGCGAGGTGCGGCTGCACGGCCGCGACGTCATCTCCATGCCGCCGGACGAGCAGCGCGCGCTGCGCGGGCAGCGGGTCGCGTACCTCGCGCAGAGCGCCGCCGCCACCTTCAACCCGGCGCTCACCATCGGCGAGCAGGTGACCGAATCCTCCGTCCTCCACGGGCAGTTGAGCCGCGAGGACGCCGGGCGCCGGGCCGAGGCGCTCTACCGGGCCCTGGAGCTCCCCGACCCCGATCGGCTGGGCGGGCGCTACCCGCACCAGGTCTCGGGCGGCCAGCTCCAGCGCCTGATGGCGGCGATGGCGCTGTGCGGCAAGCCGGACCTGCTGGTTCTGGACGAGCCCACCACCGCCCTCGACGTCACCACCCAGATCGAGGTGCTCAAGGCGTTCAAGTCGGTGATCAGGCAGGAGGGGGCGGCCGCGATCTACGTGACGCACGACCTCTCCGTGGTGGCGCAGATCGCGGACCACATCGTGGTGCTCTACGCCGGGGACATCCAGGAGCGGGGAACCGCCGACCAGATCATCAACCGGCCGACGCACGACTACACGCAGCGGCTGATGGCCGCCGTCCGTCCGCCGCCCGCGGCCGGCCAGGGCGACGAGTCGCTGGACGAGCACCGTCGCGAAGCGCCCGCGCTGGAGGTGCGCAACGTCACCGCCGGCTACGGACGGGGCGCCGCCGCCATCCGGGTGCTCAGCGGCGTCAACGTCTCGGTGCAGAGGGGCCACACGGTCGGGATCATCGGGGAGTCCGGCTGCGGCAAGTCCACCCTTGCGCGGGTGATGTCCGGCCTCCTGCCCGCGCGCCACGGCGAAGTGCTGCTGGACGGCGAGAGGCTCCGGCCGAGCCTCCGGCAACGCGCCCGCAGCGAGCTCCGGAAGATACAGTTCGTCTTCCAGATGGCGGACACCGCGCTCAATCCGCGGCAGCGGATCGACCACATCCTCGGCCGTCCGCTCGAGTTCTACCTCGGGCTGAGGGGGACGGAGAAACGAAAGCGCATCGCGGAGCTGCTCGACATGGTGGAGCTGCCGGTGGACTTCGCCGGACGCTATCCGGAGGAGCTCTCCGGCGGACAGAAGCAGCGCGTGAACCTCGCACGGGCGCTCGCGGCATCGCCCGAAGTGCTGCTGTGCGACGAGGTCATCTCCGCCCTCGACACCATCGTCGGCGCCAACGTGATCGAGCTGCTCAAGCGGCTGCGCCGGCAGACCGGGGTGTCGTTCGTGTTCATCAGCCACGATCTCTCCACCATCGCCTCCTTCGCGGACGAAATCGTCGTGCTCTACGCCGGAAGGGTGGTGGAGCAGGGGAAGACGGACCTGGTGCTCTCGCCCCCCTATCATCCCTATACCCGGCTGCTCATCGCGTCGGTGCCGGAGCTGCGCATCGGCTGGCTGGAAGAGACCATGCAGACCCGGGAGGCCCAGGCGGGCATCGATCGCGTGGTCAGTCTGACCGAGGTCGGGTGTCCGTTCGTCGATCGCTGCCCGCTCGCGATCGAAGGCACCTGCGCCGAGGAGACCCCCCCGGTCCGCAACCTCGGAGACGGGCACACCATCGAGTGCCATCGCAGCCAGGCGGAGTTCGCCGCCGCATCGTGAGGCCGCCGGCCGTGGTCGAGTGCGACTTTCTCGTCGTCGGCGCGGGGACCGCCGGGGCTTCTGCGGCCTGGGCGCTCGCCGAGCACGGCTCGGTGATCGTGCTGGAGCGCGAGGCCGCGCCCGGCTACCACACCACCGGACGCGACGAAGGCCATCGTCAACGCGGCCAGCGCGTGGTGCGACGAGGTCGCCCGGCTTGCCGGCGCGGCGCCGGTCGGCCTGGTGTCGAGTCGAGGGGATTTCAGGGGTCTGTTCCCGCCTGGCGGGAATTGCTGCTGGCGGGACGACCGAGTGGCCGTCACCGGCGGGTGTGCGAAATGGTGCCGGGCTGGAACGCAGAAAGGTACGGGAGATCATGGCTGGTCGCGTTCCGCCCGACCATGTAGCAATACAGGCTGGTCGGGATGAACCCCAGCGGCTTCGTCCCGGGCCAGGAATCAATCCGCGCCTCGATCGTGCGTGTCGTGACGCTCGCAGAGATGGTCGGATACCGGTTCGCAAGGGCGAAGACTCCACGCAACTCCTCGGGATGATTCAGCGGCCGATCGGACCACTTGACCTCCACGCACCAGTCGGGCTCATGCCCGTGCCTCGGATCAAGGTAGACGATGTCCACTTCGCTGTCCTTCCAGCGGGCATAGTGGAGTCGACCGATGAACGGGGAATGGAACCACTGCGCGAACACGGCAGTTTCCGCCAACTGTCCCGTCTCTGCGTCGTCTTCTGAAACCGGACCGAACAGTGCGCACCGCAGCGCCGGCGTGGTGACGTACACCTTGAAGTGGCTGGCTCGCCTGAAGCGGCGGGCGTTCTGGTCGACACGGTGAACGGTCTTGATGAGGAACGCCGCCTCCAGGTACTCGAGGTATCTGCGGATTGTCGGCTTGGACACGCCCGAACGCCGGGAAAGGGCGTCAATCGATATCTCACCGGCCGTGTTGTAGGCCAGGGTCATGAACAGCGCGTTGAGCTCCTGCACGTCCTGTATGCCGTACAGGCTCGGAAGGTCGCGCAGCAGAACCTTGTCGACGATGTCGGCGCCGATGTAGCGAGCAGGGTCCGAACGGATGGCGGGGTCTGAGACGGCCTCCGGGTAACCGCCGAAATTGAGGTAGTCGACGAAATGGCGATTCAGGTCCGCGAGATCATCGGTCCTGTAGTCGAGTGTGCCGTGCTCGCCGTCCTCGTCCTGCCGGGGACAGTGCTTGACCAGATCGCCGACGCCTCGAAGATCGAGGTGCTCGTGGAAGGTGAGGGGCGGCAGCAGGAAGTCCGTGAAGCGGCCGGCGCCCGACTCCATGCTCTTGAGCCGAAGCGCCGCCGCCGCCGAGCCGGAGACCACGCACTTGACGCCGGGGTGGCTATCGACGAAGGCCTTCAGATGACGCTCCCAGTCCGCCAGGTACTGGATCTCGTCGAGCATCAGAACCCGGGGGCCGGCGGGGTTTTCGCTTGCGTGGCGGATATCCTCCGCAGCCCCTTCGATCGAGAGCCGGTTATAGAGTGGATGGTCCAGCGAGACGTAGCCGACGTCCCGTCGACCGTACTCGCCGCCGGCCAGCAAGCGGGCGATGACATGATGGAGCAGCACGGTCTTTCCGACGCGCCGCGGTCCCATGAGGACCACGGCGCGGTGCACGCCCGTCTCCTCCACGAGACGCGCGAAGCGCTCGAAGTATGCGCGAGGGTTCAACCCGCGATAGTCGGCGCGGATGTCGCCACCTTCCCACCATGGGTTCTCGGCGCGCATGCGCATGCGCCGCTGTTCGGAGGAGACCTCACGCATGCGGCAAGGCTAGCGGTAGGGAATCCGCCCGTCAAATAGAGAAAGTTTGCTTTTCTTGACCAGCACTGCCCGGCTCATCGTCACTGGATCAAGCCCGCGCCCGGAAGAGGCCCGCGGTCGACGGGTTACCCGTCACCGCCGGCTCGGCGCGCGAGCCACTTGCGCGCCATGCGCAGGACCGATTCCTCGTCGGTCAGGGCGCCGAGTCCCGCCGCCGGGACCCACGCGAGGGCATGTGATTCCTCGCTGACGGTGAACCGGTCGTGCGCGGCCCGCACGAGGAAGCGCACGTCGAAGTGGCGGTGGGCGGGCTCGCGGCCGCGGGCCGGAACCCGGTGCACGTCGATGTCGAAGATGGCGTCGTCGAGCGCCCGCACGTCGAGCCCCGATTCCTCGCGCGCTTCGCGCAGGGCGACGGCGAGGGTATCGGGCTCTCCGTCGCTGTGACCGCCGGGCTGCAGCCACCGCCCGAGCTTGCGATGGTGCGCGAGGAGCACGCGGTCGCCCGTCGCGTCCACGATCCACGCCGAGCCCGTGACGTGGCCGACCCGGCAGGAACGATGGAAACAGTCGGGGTGCGAGTCGACGAAGTCGTCGAAGCGCGCGACGGTCGCCGACTCCTGCGGCCATCGTGCGCCGTATGCCGCGAGGCGCGCCTTCAGGCCACGGCGATGCATCGGACCGGACCGCGCTCGGGCGCCAGAACGAGGGCTGCCGGCGCCCGGCCCGCGTCGGGTTGCGGGCCCGGGGCCGTCACTGCGCCGCGCCGTCCTGAACGGCGTTGTCGATCGCCTCGGCCCGCTGGCGCGCGTCGCGATGTTCGAGCCGCGACCAGTAGTCGACAAGGGCGGGACGCTTCTCGATGGTGCCCATCAGCATCCCCCAGCCGATGTGCGCTCCCACGTAGAGGTCGGCGGCGGAGAAGCGCTCGCCCGCGATCCATCCGCCGCCGGACAGGGCGTGCTCCAGGGCGTTCAGCACCGCCTCGTACGTGCCGTAGCCGACCATCGACCGCGTGTCCGGGGGCGGCTCGAAGCCGAGGGCCCGGTGGGTGGTCGCCGCCTCCAGCGGTCCCGCCGCGAAGAAGAGCCACCGGTAGTAGGCGCCGCGCCCGGCGGGCGGAGGAGCGAGGCCGGCGTCCGGGAAGGCGTCGGCCAGGTAGGCGCAGATCGCGGCCGCCTCGGTGACGACGGCGTCGCCATGGCGGATGGCCGGCACCTTCCCCATGGGATTGACCGCAAGGTAGGCATCGGACTTCATCATCGGCCCGTACTCGAGGATCTCCGTGCGGTAGTCCGCACCGGTCTCCTCCAGCATCCAGCGTGCGATCCGTCCCCGCGACATGGGGTTGGTATAGAGGACGAGCTCATCGGTCATGGTCTTCTCCCGATGGTGGGCCGGAGCCGCTCGTGGACGCAGGCCCCGATGGTCGAAATCGCACCACATTCCACCACGGTACGGCCTCTTCCGGGCGCTGGCGGGAACCGCTGCCGTCCTTTCACCCGCCGGCGTCCGCCCGCCTGTAGTACCCCACCACATCGCCCTTCGTGGTCACCCCCAGCCCGTTCAGGACGCGGTTGGAGTAGTTGAAGTACGCGCACACCTGGTTGACCTCGAGGATCTCGCCGTCGTCGGCGCCGGCCTCGCGCAGGCGCTCGATGTCCTCCGCGCACATCGCGCCGGGGTCCGCGGTGAGCTTGCGCGCGTACTCCAGCAGGGCGAGCTCCCTGCCCTCGAACGCGACCTCCGGATGGCCGCACGCGAGCGCCGCGTACATCGTCTCCCCCCGCAGCTCGTCGCCCAGGAGCCGCCGCATGTTGGCGGAGTGATGGGTGGTGGAGTAGTGGCAGCGGTTGGTGAGGCTCACGCAGGTCGCGACCGCCTCGAGGAACCAGAACGGGAGCGTGTTCGCTTCGTTGTGCAGCACGCTGCGGTAGAGCGTCACGTGGCCCTCGAGCGACTCGGGCCGCAGCGAGTGCGCCCGCATCACGTTGTCCACGGTGCCGTGCGGGGTCTTCACCCGCTCGTACAGCTCCGCGAGGCGGCCGGTGGCCTCCTCCGGAGGAATCATGCGAATCCACGCACTCATGTCGATGCCGTCGCCTCGTTCGAGCTTCCGCCGTGAATCAACCGAATCAACCCGATGTCCCCTTCGCGTCTGCACGAGGGTCTGACTCGGACGCAGGGGGACTATCGTCCCCGATTGTGCTCCCTCGCGTCTGCACGAGGATTTGACCCTGATCTGACCCTGATCCTCCGAATCAACCGAATCGTCCGAAGCGGCGCGATACGTGCGCGCCGCGCCCGGGTCCCGCCGGACCGGGCTCCCGGCCGTCCGTCCCTCACAGCGCGTTCGGGCACGGGCGGCCCGCGAAGAACGCGTCGAGGTTGTCCAGGCAGCAGTATCCCATCGCGTCGCGGGTCTCGCGGCTCGCACTGCCGATGTGGGGGAGCAGGAACGTGTTGTCGAGCTCGCGGTAGCGAGGGTCGAGGTTCGGCTCGCCCGCGAAGACGTCGAGACCGGCCGCCGCCACCTTGCCGGAGCGCAGGGCGCCGATGAGCGCGTCGTCGTCGACGAGGTCGCCGCGCGCGGTGTTCACCACCACCGCGCCGTCGGGCAGGAGCGCGATGCGACCGGCGTCGAGGAATCCGCGCGTCCGCGGCGTCGAGGGGGCGTTGATCGACAGGAAGTCGCTCGCCGCGAGCAGCGATTCCGGGGTGTCGTGCCAGACCGCGCCGCCCTCGAGCGCCGGGGCGAGACGGCTGCGGTTGTGGTAGTGGACCTCCATGTCGAAGCCGCGGGCCCGCCGCGCCACCGCGCGTCCGATGCGTCCCATCCCGAAGATGCCGAGACGCTTTCCCGTCACGTGCACGCCGAGCATCATCGTGGAGTGCCAGCCCACCCAGTCGCCGGCCCGCACCATCCGGTCGCCCTCGGCGCCGCGCCGGGCCGCCCCGAGCAGGCAGAGCATCGCGATGTCGGCGGTGGCGTCGTTCAGGACCTCGGGAGTGTTGGTGACGACGATGCCGCGCGCCTTCGCCGCCTCGAGCGCGATGTGCTCGTGGCCGACCGAGCAGGTGGCGAGGATCCCGACGCTGTCGGGGAGCCGTTCGACGATCGGGGCGGTCAGCGGGTCGCCGCTCGCGCAGAAGATCCCGTCCCGTCCCTCGCTGGCCTCCAGGAGGCTGTCCGCGCAGTGGATGCGGTCTTCGGGGTTCAGCGCCGCGTCGTAGTCGCGCGCAAGCCGCGCCTCGACGGCGGGCGGCATCCGGCGGGTGCAGAGAATCCGGTGCTTGTCGGGCATGGAGACGGGCTCCTCGGGTTGCACGGATGCGGGGCTCGGGGTGCCGTCCCGTATCTCAATGATTCATTTCATTGACATAGCTTGATTTTCTTGTCGCATCCTGCCGTTCACCCACCATATTTACCAACCATTTTACCCACCATTTCCGACGCGACCAGGCGATACGGAGCGAGACTATACGCGACACTTCGGTGGGCGGTAGACTGACTCTCCCAAGGCCGACATGCTCAAGGTCGCCATCGGAGTCTCGATCGGCATCGTGATCGCGAACGCAACGCTCACCGCCGTCTTCGTGTCCGGTGCGTTGCGCCGGTTGCAGCCCTGACCAGGCCATCGCCATCGCCAGCACCTTCGACACCCACGCCGCCGCAGGAGGGAGACACCTTGAACACCGACTACCTCATTCTCGCCGCGTCCGTTGCCATCCTCGCGTTCCTGTGGAACCTGCATCGTGACATGCGCAGCCTCGATCGCGACGTGCGCGGCATCGCCGAGCGGGTCGCCAAGCTCGAAGGCTTGCTCGAAGGCTTGCGCGACGCCATCACCGGACGCACGCCGCCGCGGGAGACACCCTGAGCGCCGGAAGCACACCAACACCGCCCGCACCGGGTCCGCTCGGCAGCGTCGAGGCTCGCGAGTCGCACGGGCGGGGCTCAGGCTCGCCGTCGGCAGGCACCGGGCCGGATTCACCCCGTCGGGGGAGCTCGTCGTACTGCGCACGCGGCGAGACGGAGAATCGCATCAAGAAGCAGCAGCTCGACCTCTTTGCCGACCGTACCAGAGCACACACGATGCGGGCGAACCAGTTGCGGCTGTACTTCTACTCATTCGCCTGCGTGCTGATGCACGCGCCTCGCAGGCTCGGTGACGGATGCGGGCTAACCCACCGGCGGGCTGGCGTCGCCCGCCGCGGCTGTAGCCGTTGACCCGTGAAACCTCCTACCTCGGCAACCGCCGGGGTAGGAGCCTACCTGATCAGCTTCCTGCCCGTTCAGTCGCGTTTGCAGCCGCCTCGCGCAACAGTTTCGTATCGAGCCGGTAGGTCTCGCCATCCACCGTCATCTTGATGGGACTCTGCAGGCATCCTTCGATCTTGGCTCGTGGAGCCCACGTCCAATACTCGATAAGGGTGCCAGAATGAGAAGTCCGATGACTATCGCGATTCATTTCGAGGGATTTGGAATGCCCTGCACAGGTAATGGTGACATCGCGATCGCCGAAGTAGATCGTGATAGACAGGGCCAATCTGTTGGAGAGGTAACCAACAGCTCCCGAAGCTGCTATCGCGCTTTCATATCCACCGCGAGTCAGTCGAGGAATGTCCCAAGCTCCAGCTCCACACCAGTGGGCACCCTCATCATTCGGTGGGTCGCATCCCATAGGCGAATCCCACCAATATGGTTTGCTGGCCCGATACACGCGGGATGTCCCATCATCTCCTGTGGATCGTATATTGCTCCCGCCACCACCACAGCCGGCGAGTGTGATGAACCCTGCCATGAGGAGGGTCAGAATGATGTTGCGCATTGGAGCTCTCCGGTAGGAGGAAGGGTTCCGGCGCGAAAGAGGGGCGCCGGGCCGTGCGCCTCAGCACGGAGAGCGTGTTGAAGTCCCGCCTATTCGCCGGGGCCGGGTCATGACTCCCTGCCCCTCGTCGGCTGTTGTATTCAGCAGGGAGCCCGGCAACGGGCTCTCCGACTGAGACGCAAGGGCAGAATACAGGAACCTTCGCAGGGGGCAACGCTCCGAGGCTTCGTGTGCGCGGGGACCAGCACTGCCGAGGCGGGCCGGCCCGGTGCTCTGCTACGCCTGAATCGATCGCGCCGGATCGTAGGCCGGAGTCTTCCAGGCCAAGTAGCGCACCACATCCTCGCGCGCCTACTGCACGGCGATGTCTTCCTGATCCAGGTCCCGCAGGCGGCGCAGAAAATCCCACAGCACTTCAGGTGTGGCGAACGGACCCGGCGGGTCGATGAGGTAGCTGGGCCTCTTGCCATCGCTCGCGCCTTTCAAGCGGCTTCGGCGAAGCCCGGTTCGAGCAACGCGAGCGAGAGCGCATAAACCGCTTGCAGGCGCGTTGCGCTGGAGACGGGCCGGCGCGTGCGCCCGGCCCGGAATCGCTCGGCGACGGCCGGGACCCGGACCTTCGCCTTGCGGCCGGGGAAGGTCGCCCGGCACAGGCGCATCAGGGTCTCATCGGGCAGGGCCAATCTGGTTGGCTGGGGCGCCAGGATTCGAACCTGGGAATGCGGGAGTCAAAGTCCCGTATCTCAATACCTTATTTCATTGATATATATTAATTTTCTTGTCTTATTTTTCCGTTCACCCACCATTTTGCCCACCATTTCCGACGCGATTAGTCGATACGTTGCGAGACTATACGGGACACTTCGGCGGGCGGTACACTCGTCTTCGGATTTCGGGCCAGTCTCATTGAAGCGAACGAAGCAGCGCCATCCCCGACACCGTGTCCGGCCCGGAGCCGTTCCACGGGGAATGCCATGACGTGGACTCAGGTACTGACCCTCACCGTGGCCATCCTCGCCGCCGCGGCGACTGTGTGTGTAGTCGTCGCTATCAGCGCCGGGAACATCCAGGCTCAGGTTGAAGCGGTCCAGGCGCAAACGCTCGCCTTCCAGGCCGAAGCCGCCGCCGACCGGCGTGCATGGCAGGTATCGATGGACGCCTTCCGGGAGAAGGCGGATGCCGACCGGGAAGCGTTCCGGGCCGAAATGCGCCGCCTCGCCGAGCGGCAAGCCCACGTCGAAGGCGCGTTGAGCACCGCTACGGTCGGTCGGCAATGAGCGCCACTACGTTCGACACGCTCGCCGCAGCCCGCGACCTCGAAGCCGCCGGCGTGGAGCGCAGCCAAGCCAAGGCCCATTGGTCACTCCTCCGACTGATTGGCTTCTGAGGCGTTTTCGCGAAGCTCCTCGACACTGCCCCTGAAGTCGATGTCCGGGATGATCAGTTGCGGCTTGAACACGACGCGGTGGTGGTACACACTGACATCCACGGCCGCCAACTGCTCCGCGAAGTATGTCACGTTGTCGGATAGACCGAGGAAGTGCTTCCGGTAGGCGTCTTGGTCGACTTTGCACGTGACTTCGAGTTGACTCTGCTGATCTTTGATAGAGCAACGCCCCTCGATGATGAGCATGTACGAGTCGGTGATGCCGTTGTAGAACACGATCCGACGGTTGACCTCGAAGTTGTCCGCGGCCTTCGACAGGTTGCGGGATGCGACCTGTGCATCGTCGCACGCGGTCAGCATTCCCAAGCTCATGGTAGCGATCAGCGCCGGCAGACCCATTGTGAGCATAAAATTTTTCATTGTAGTGATCTCTTCAGTGTTGTCTTAAATAGTAATGAATACTATTGTCTCGATTGATGTAGCAAGCCAAGTTGTTATTTGAAATATGTTTTGCTCGCGTCACCCATCCAACTTATGCTAAATCGTGTTTCGTTATATCGTAACCAAAGACTCTCGAGAGCGGTTCGACAATCCTGTCTTGCATCAAGGCTGGCAGAATGAAAAGAGATTGAGAGAAAAAAAGCGGCGAGGTCAGAAGAAGATTCACTTTATAGTATCCTTGGCCCGCTGAGCAACAAGGTCTTGCCAATCTGGTTGGCTGGGGTGCCAGGATTCGAACCTGGGAATGCGGGAGTCAAAGTCCCGTGCCTTACCACTTGGCTACACCCCAAGGTAACTGGCCCAAGGTGATTGATCCGGGGTGATTGATCCGGGGTGATTGATCCGGGGTGATTGACCCGGAGGTAGCTGGCCCGGAGTGACTGGCGGGACCGGACGCGCTTACTGCGTCGCGGCCCGCCGGCTCACGGCGTCGAGCAGCGGCGACCGGTTCAGCCCTCGCGCCACCAGCCCGCGCCACGGTGGAGGCGTCCCGTCCGCAACCTCGACGGCCCGCTCGCGGGACCCGAACGGCGCGAATACCGTCGCTCCGGTGCCGGTCATCCGGGCCCGGGCGTGTTGCGAGAGCCAGTCGATCGCCTCGCCCACTTCCGGGTGCATCTCCCTCACCACCGGCTCGCAGTCGTTGCGGGCGGAGATGAGCAGACGCTCGACCCGCACCGGCGGTTCCGGCGTTCCCGAGCCGCCTCGAAGCAGGCGGTCCATTCTGATTCCGGGGGTATTTCGTGTCAACGCGGGCGCCCGGAACACGCGCGCGGTGGAGACCGCGAGGGGGAGCACGACGAGCACGTACCAGGGCTCCTCCAGAGGGACCGGGACCAGACGCTCGCCCACGCCCTCGCCCCACGACGCCAGGCCTCGCACGAACACCGGCACGTCCGCTCCCAGCTTCGCGCCGACCGCCGCCAGCCGGTCGGCGCCCAGCCCGAGGCCCCACAGCCGATCGAGGCCGACCAGCGTCGCCGCCGCGTCGCTGCTCCCGCCGCCCAGGCCCCCGCCGAGCGGAATGCGCTTGTCGACAGCGATGTCCGCCCCCGCTTCGACCCCCGACTCGCCGCGCAGCAGCCGCGCGGCCCGCATGACCAGGTCATCCGCCTCCTCCACGCCGGGGATCGACGCGGTGCGGCGCAGGAGCGTGTCGCCGCGGCGCGCGATGCGCACGCGGTCGGCGAGATCGAGGAACTGGAATACGGTCTGAAGCTCGTGGTAGCCGTCCGCCCGCCGCCCGACGACATGCAGGAACAGGTTGAGCTTCGCCGGTGCGGGAAGCTCGATCACCAGCAATTCCCGCCAGGCGGGAACATGCTCCTGAAATCCCCTCGATTCGACGCTCTGGTGGTCGGAATTGCGCCGGAATCCCATCGCGGCACGGCCTCTTCGGGCGTTAGCGGGAATTGCTGCTCGATCACGTCATCGGCTCGACGCCCGTCCCCCGTCCGCCGGCCCGGTGTCCCGCCTTCCACCGCCGGACGACGACCGTCGCGTCGACCGTCGCGTTCGAGAACCGGATGCGTTCGGGCAGCGAGAGTCCGTCGAGAGCGCCGTACCGTTCGTATACCACCGTCCATCCCGCCTGCTCTAGACGGACGAGACGTCCGCGATCGTCGAGCTCCGTCCTCGACGGGGCGCCGTCGGGCACGGGAGATCCGACCATCCAGTAGCGCAGCCCCCGCAGCGGCGCGGACCAGCCGATCTCCCGCTCCAGGAGCGCCTCGGGCGTGGCGGCGCGCGCACGGCGGCCATCGGGGTACCTCGCCACGACCTCGGTCGCCGATCCTTCGACCTCGAACAGTCCGACCCCGAGCGGTCCCGTGAACCGCACGTGATAGGAGTCGGGCGCCTGACGCCAGTGCATGGTGACCCGTGACGCGTTGCCGTCGGCGGTCCGCACGGCCAGCGTGCCGAGCAGGGACCAGCTCCGAAGGCGGGACAGCGCGTCGACGTGGGTCTCGCGGGACGCGGACGCGCCGGGGTCGGGGTCGGCGGCGCGCTGCCCGGGCGAGAGGACTTCCAGCAGCGTCCCGCATCCGGCGAGCAGCGCCCCCCCGATCGCCAGCACGGCGCCGGCCGCGCGCTTCGACGCCCGCGCCCCGCGCCGGGAGCGCGGTCCGGGGACGCCCGCGCCCCGCGCGGCGGCGGCGGCGGACTTCAAAGCCCGAAGCGCTCGATGACGTCGAGCAGGTGCTCGTCGTCCGGCGCCGTCTCGAGCGCGGTGCTCCACACCGCCCGCGCTTCGACCTTGTTGCCCAGCACCCAGAGCACCTCGCCGAGATGCGCCGCGATCTCGGGGTCCGGCTTGAGGGACATCGCCCGCCTGAGCTGCACCAGGGCCTCCCGGTGCCGCCCCATGCGATGGAGCACCCATCCCAGGGAGTCGACGATGTAGTGGTCGTCGGGCCTGAGCTCGATGGCCCGCTTGATGAGCGCGTAGGCTTCTTCGTATCGGTCCGTCCGGTCGGCGAGGGTGTATCCGAGGGCGTTGAGCGCCTCCGCGTTGTCCGGCTCGCGTTCGATGATGGCGCGCATGTCCCGCTCGAGGATGTCGAGCCGGTCCATCTTCACGGCGAGCATCCCGCGCGCGTAGAGGAGGTCCGGATTTCCGGGGAGCTCCTCGAGCGAGGCATCGTAGACCTCCATCGCCTCGTCGTAGCGGGCGGCGCGTGCGAGCAGTCCCGCCTCGGCGCTGTAGATGCGCACCGCGTCCTGGGTCGTCTCGCTGCGCACCCCGTGCAGGTGGCTCCGGGCCGCTTCCACGTCGCCTCCATCCGCCAGCAGCACGCCGATGCCGATCTGCGCATTCAGCCGGTGCTCTCCGCGCCGGACGCGGCGATAGGAGGCGATGGCGTCGGCGGACCGCTCCTGCGACTCCGCAATCCGGGCGAGGTAGTAGTACGCCGCGTCCCGCCGCGATTCGAGGTCCACGAGCCTCTCGAAATGGCTCTTCGCCTCGTCGAGCCGGTTCGTCTGCACCAGCAGCAGCGCGAGGGCGTGGCGGGCGTCGTCGTTCCCGGGGTCTTCCGCCACCAGGTGCTCGAACACCTCGCGCGCCTGCTCGTAGCGCCGCGCGTCCACCAGGACCCGGGCATGGAACATTCGAGCCGTGACCGAATCGGGGACCCCCTCGATGAAGTCCTCCAGCACCCGCAATGCCCCCTCGGTATCGCCGGCGCGCTGCCGCAGGCGCGCCCCGAGAATCGCGGCCAGGGCGTTGCCGGGCTCGAGCTCGCGGGCGCGATCGACCGCCGCCGCCGCTTCGTCGGTGCTTCCCGCCCGAACCAGGAGCCGGGCGAGCGCGAACTGCGCCTCCGCACTGTCCTCGCGCCCGCGCAGCAGCAGCCGCATCGCCGTGACCGCGGCCTCCGCGTCCCTCTCGGCGCCCAGTATTTCCACGACGCGCTGATATCCCGCCCCCGGCGGTCCGGACACCAGGCGCGTGATTCTGTCGAGGTGCTCGACCGCCTCGTCGATGTCCCCCGCCCGGATGAGCAGGGACGCGAGAACCTGCCGGCCCTCCACGCTGGACGGATCGGCTTCGGTCCACAGGCGCGCGGCCTCGAGACCGCGTTCCTCGGCGTGCGCGAACATCGCGAGCTTCGTCGCCCGGGCCGCGACGCCCGCGTCCCGCGTCTCTCTGGCGACCTCCAGGTAGTTCTCGAGCGCGAAGAGCATGTCGCCGCGATGGCTGGCGAACTCCCCGACCAGAAGCTTGTAGAGCGCGTCGCCGGTCAGTGCGCCGCCATCCCGTGCGTCGCCGGAAGCCGGAGCCTCGTCCTCGCGGTCCACGGAGACCACGGCCGCTCCGGGGACCGCGGGCTCGGTGACTGCGGGCTCGGTGACCGCGCAGCCGGGGAGGACGCCCGCGGCGACCAGGGCCGCCAGCACGAGCCCGCCGGCCCGTCGCCCGGCGGACCGGCGTGCCCTCCGCACCGCGTTCCCGGATCCCCGCAGGGCGGATTCGGCCGCCGGCAGGACGCCGGAAAGGCGTGCGCCGCGGACGATGGGCCACCGCGTGGCCAATGCCCGCCGATACGCGTCCGGGGGTGGACACGCGGGTGGACGGCAGAGGGCGGCGAAGGGCATCGGAAGCTCTGGGTACGTTTTCCACGTACCGTCATTCCATCGTCGGTACAATGCGTCTGTCACTATACTTCAAGTCGAGAAGCAAGCAATCGGTGCAATGCCCGCCCAGCCGCGGCGGGTTCGGCGTTTCGTCCGACGCATCCCGCGTACCGCCATGTCGATCGTCGCCCTCGGATTGAACCACACCACGGCCCCGCTGGAGCTTCGCGAACGGGCGGTGGTCGACGTCGCCGGCATGCCGTCGGCGCTCAGGTCGCTGTCGAGCTGCCCCGGGGTCAGCGAGGCGGCGATCCTTTCGACCTGCAATCGCACCGACCTGTACTGCGGCATCGGCACCGGCGAAGATGCCCCGACCCGCTGGTTCGACGAGTTCCTCGGCATCGACCGCCGCGACCTTGCCGGACACCTCTACGTGCACCGGGAGGATGCCGCGGTGCGCCACCTCATGCGGGTCGCCAGCGGGCTCGATTCCATGGTGCTGGGCGAGCCCCAGATTCTGGGCCAGCTCAAGCAGGCATACGGGACGGCCCGGCGCGAGGGCTCGCTCGGAGCCGTGCTCGAGAAGCTCTTCCAGCGCTCGTTCTCGGTGGCGAAGCGCGTGCGCACGGACACCGGCATCGGGGCGAGCCCGGTCTCGGTGGCCTACGCCGCGGTGACCCTCGCCCACCGGATCTTCGGAGACCTCGGCGCGCGCACCGCCCTGCTCGTGGGCGCCGGCGAGACGGTCGAGCTCTGCGCGCGCCACCTGGCGTCGAGCCGCGTCGGGCGCATGGTCATCGCGAACCGCACCATCGAGCACGCGCGCCGCATCGCGACGGGGCTGGGCGCGTACGCGATCGCCCTCGACGAAGTGCCGCTCCATCTCGCCGAGGCGGACATCGTCATCTCGTCCACCGCCAGCCGCGGGACGGTCATCTCCTCGCGGCTGGCGCGCGAGGCGCTCCACCGGCGCCGGCGGCGCCCGATGTTCATGGCCGACCTCGCGGTGCCGCACGACATCGACCGCGATGTCGGCACTCTTCCCGACGTGTACCTGTACAGCGTCGACGACCTCGCGGACGTGATCGAGGAAGGCCGGCAGAGGCGCATGGCGGCGGCGGGCGTGGCCGAAGGCATCATCGACCGGCAGGTCGCGGAGTTCATGGCCTGGATGCGGGGGCGGCGCGTGTCCTCGGTCATCGTCCAGGTGCGGGAGTCGGCGGTCGCCGCGAGGGAGGAGGTGCTCGGGAAGGCGCGTCGCCGGCTGCACGGCGGCGAGCCGCCGGACGAGGTCGTCGAGTACGTCGCCCGCACCCTGACCAGCAAGCTGCTCCATGCTCCGAGCGCCGCGATTCGCGAGGCGGGGGAGAGCGGCCGCCGGGACATCGTGGAGGCGGCGAGGACGCTCTTCGGCGTCACCGGAGAGGACGGGGCGCCGGCTCCCGGGCCGCCGGGCTCCGGCCGTACTCGATGAACCCCTCCCTGATCGACAAGCTCGAGGGGCTGCGCGAACGGTACGCCGAGGTCGGCGCCCTGCTCGCGCAGCCCGAGGTCGCCTCCGACCCGGCGCGGCTGCGCGCGCTCGCCAGGGAGCACGCGGAGCTCGGCCCGATCGTCGAGTGCTTCGTCGGCTACAACGCAACGGTCGACTCGATCGGGGATGCGCGGGAGATCCTCGCCGGGGCGGACCCGGAGCTGCGCGCGCTCGCACAGGAGGAGATCGAGGCGGCGGAGTCCCGTCGAGCGAGCATCGAGAACGAGCTCAAGGTCCTGCTGCTGCCCGCGGACCCCGCCGATGCGGCCAGCGTGTACCTGGAGATACGGGCCGGCGCCGGCGGCGGCGAGGCCGCGCTGTTCGCCGGCGATCTGCTCAGGATGTACCTGCGCTACGGAGAGCTCCGGGGGTGGCGCTCCGAGATCGTGAGCGAGAGCCCGGGCGAGCACGGCGGATACCGGGAGGTCGTCGTGCGCATCGCCGGGCGCGGGGTCTACTCGCGGCTCAAGTTCGAATCCGGCGGCCACCGCGTGCAGAGGGTGCCGGAGACGGAATCGCAGGGGCGGGTCCACACATCGGCGTGCACGGTGGCGGTGCTGCCGGAGGCCGACGAGATCGGCGAGATCGAGGTCGACGCCCCGGACCTGAGGATCGACACGTTCCGCGCATCGGGGGCCGGCGGGCAGCACGTCAACAAGACCGACTCCGCGATCCGGATCACGCACCTGCCGACCGGCACCGTGGTGGAGTGCCAGGACGAGCGCTCGCAGCACAAGAACCGGGCGCGGGCGATGTCGCTGCTGAAGGCCCGCCTGCTGGCGGCGGAGCGCGAGCGCCGGGACACCGAGCGGGCGGAGACCAGACGGCTCCTCGTCGGCAGCGGCGATCGCTCGCAGCGCATCCGCACCTACAACTTTCCGCAGGGGCGGCTGACGGATCACCGAATCAACCTCACTCTCTACAAGCTGGCCGACATCATGGCCGGTGGCCTCGGGGAGGTGGTCGAGGCGCTGGTGCGCGAGGACCAGGCGGAGCAGCTCGCGGCGCTCGGCGGCGGGTGAGCGTCCGCGGCCGACCGGCGGGAAATGCGGGTGGACACATGGCCGGTCCGCGGGCCGGTCCGCGGGGCGTTGATCGGTTCCGGCCATGGCCCGTACAATCGCGCGGCCGCCGGGGAGTGCGGCAAGGGCAGGGCCGCACGCGGAGTGCGGTGCGCAGGCCCGGCGACAGGCCCGGCCCGGCCCGGCCCGCTTGCGGTGAGCGCGGTACGCACTGTCGAACGATCCGTCCGTTGATCAGCCGGGTCTTCTGGGTCCAGTGTCTGCTGGCGGCGACGGCCGCCGCCGCCTCGATGCCGTTTGGCCGCGCCGCGGTGCTGTCGGCGCTGGTCGGGGGGATCAACAGCCTCGTGCCGACCGCGTACTTCGCGCACAAGGTGCTGCGACGGTCCCGGGGAGAGGCGGGCGGTGGAGCGCTCGGCGCGTGGCTTCGGGCCGAGGTGGCGAAGATCGCCATCATCTGCGGCATGTTCGCCGCGGCGTTCGTGTTGCTGCAGGACCTGAGCATGGTGGCGTTGCTTGCCGGATTCATCGTGGTCCACCTCGGGGGGGTGGCGGCCTCCATGACCCTCGACCCCCGTGGTGACGCTGGGGGTGACGCCGGGAGTGACGCCCGGGGCGGCGCCCGGGACTGACGCCGGACCGACACGTTCCTTCGGACAGACCCTTTCGCACAGACCAGCCAATGGCCGCGCAGACCTCCACCGAATACATCCAGCACCATCTGCAGAACCTCGTCCTCGGATTCCACCCCGAGAACGGCCTGGGGATTGCGCACAGCGCGGCGGAGGCCGGGGCGATGGGCTTCTGGGCCATTCACCTCGACACCATGCTGTGGTCGGTCGGCCTCGGGGCGCTCTTCCTGTGGGTGTTCCGCAAGGCGGCGCGCAAGGCGACGAGCGGGGTGCCGACCCCGTTCCTGAATTTCGTCGAGTGGGTCATCGAGTTCATCGACGACAACGTCCGCGGGACCTTCACCGGCAAGAACGACCTGGTCGCACCCATCGCGCTGACGCTCTTCGTGTGGATCCTGCTGATGAACACGATGGACCTCGTGCCGGTCGACTGGATCCCGCACCTCGCGTACCTGCTCGGGGTGCCGTACATGAAGGTGGTGGCGACCACCGACCCGAACGCGACCTTCGGCATGTCGCTGTCGGTGTTCGTCCTGACCATCTACTACAGCATCAAGGTGAAGGGCCCCGGAGGATTCTTCGGCGAGCTCGCGTTCCAGCCGTTCCCCAGGGTCCTGTTCCCCGTCAACCTCTTCCTCGAAGGGATCTCGCTCCTCTCCAAGCCGGTGTCGCTGTCGCTGCGGCTGTTCGGAAACCTGTATGCCGGAGAGATGATCTTCATTCTCATCGCGCTGCTCTACAGCGGCGGGTTCTGGTGGGGCCTGGCGGGGGGCGCGCTGCAATGGGGATGGGCGGTGTTCCACCTGCTCATCGTCACCCTGCAGGCGTTCATCTTCATGATCCTGACGATCGTGTACCTGGACATGGCGCACTCGCACCACTGATCGGCTTCGTAACTCTGGACTGGAATCTCGAAAGGAGATTGAGAGATGGAAACAGCTCTGCTCTACATCGCCGGCGCACTCATGCTCGGAATCAGCGCGGCCGGGGCCGCGGTGGGCATCGGCATCCTCGCGGCCCGGTTCATCGAGGGCATCGCCCGCCAGCCCGAGATGCTCGGCATGCTCCGCACCCAGTTCTTCATCATGATGGGACTGGTCGACGCACTCCCGATCATCGGCATCGCCATCGGCCTCTACGTGCTGTTCGCGGTCGTGGGCGGCTGACGGGGCACCGGGCATACGCAGGGATCGAATCATGAACATCAACCTGACGCTGATTGGCCAGTCCATCGCGTTCGCGGTGTTCGTGTGGTTCTGCCTGAGGTACATCTGGCCTCCGATCCTCAACGCGCTCGATGCGCGGCGCACCCGAATCGCCGACGGCCTTGCCGCGGCGGAAGAGGGAGTGCGCTCGAAGGAGGCAGCGCAGTCGCAGATCGAGGGAGAGCTCCAGGCCGCGAAGGAGCAGGCTCGCGAGATCATCTCGAATGCGCAGCGCCGCGCCGACGAGATCGTCGAGGAGGCCAAGTCCGACGCGCGGGTCGAGGGCGGCAAGCTCCTCGATGCGGCGAAGGCCGAGATCGACCAGCAGATCCACCAGGCACGCGAAGCGCTGCGCGGCGAGGTCGTCGCGCTCGCGGTCTCGGGGGCCGAGCAGGTGCTGATGCGCGAGGTCGATGCCGCCGCGCACGACGAAGCGCTCGGCAAGCTCGCCGCGCGGCTCTAGGCGGCGGACGCGGACCCAGGACACCGGACGGAAGACGAGCCGATGGCGGAGACAGGCGAGCTTGCACGACCCTACGCGGCCGCCGCGTTCAAGCAGGCGGACGAGGAGGACAGGCTCGCCGAGTGGGCCGAGATGCTCGAGCTGCTGTCCGCGGTCGCGCGCGACCCGACGATGAGCGGCCTCATCGCGAATCCGGGGGTGGACCGGGCCCGCCTCGTCGAGCTGTTCATCGACGTGTGCGGCGACCGGCTCTCCGACACCGGCCGCAACTTCGTGAAGGTGGTCGGGCAGTACGGGCGGTTCGTGCTGCTGCCGGACATCTCGCAGCGCTTCGCCGAGGAGCGCGCCGCCCGCGAAGGCCGCAATCACGTACACGTCACCAGCGCATTCGATCTCTCCGAGCCGCAACGCACCACCATCGCGGCGGCGATGGAGAAGCGCCTCGGCTCGAAGGTGACCCTCGACTGCGCGGTGGACGATGCGCTGATCGGCGGCGTCGTCATCCGCGC
The DNA here is from genome assembly GCA_965202735.1 of Gammaproteobacteria bacterium. Lineage (GTDB taxonomy): Bacteria > Pseudomonadota > Gammaproteobacteria > HK1 > HK1 > HK1. The sequence goes on along the minus strand of OZ241844.1, from coordinate 2,148,240 downwards.
CGGCGACCTCGTCATCGACGCGTCGCTCCGCGGCCGGCTCGGGCAGCTCGCGCAGATGCTGGCGTAGCGCACGAAAGGAGCGCGCGGACAATGAGGACACTTCAATGACCGATTGCTTGAAGTACAATCCAAACGATCAAAGTGAAATAGCCAAAGCTGCTTGTGATCTCTTTTCTGCGATTGAACATTCCTTACCACGTGTTCCATGGTTTTCTAATGCTGGGCAGCAGGATGCTTTTCGTGGAATTGTCAAATTAATTGTGGATTCTGCAACTCGACTAGATGCAGATGATAGTGCACAAAAAGCCGTAATATTTTGGACTTTGACGATCCTTTATGCTAACTCACGCTCGTTTCGCTTGGCCACTGCTAGCATTAAAAATTGGGGTGGCTACGGAATCCCTCCGGTAGCTGAAACATTTGTATCATGGATAGGAGACAACACTCACCCTGGATGGATCGTTGCTACCTATATGGACTCTTGGAACGAGTGAAGAGTCGGCACTCTTGATGAGTCACCGAACATCTCCAACACGTAACAACACGATGGAATCAACTGGGTATCGCTACGCGGGCCAGACGATTCATTGTGAATGTTACTCATCGATATCACGGTAAGAGGTTCCAGACATGCAACTCACCGCGGCGGAAGTCAGCGACCTCATCAAGAAGAAGATCGAGAGCTTCGACGTCGGCGTCGAGGCCCGGACCGAAGGGACGATCGTCTCCCTCACCGACGGCATCGCCCGCGTCCACGGTCTGTCCGACGTCATGCAGGGCGAGATGATCGAGTTCCCGGGCAACACCTACGGGCTTGCGCTGAACCTCGAGCGCGACTCGGTGGGCGCCGTCGTCATGGGCGACTACGGCCACATCGCCGAGGGCGACACCGTCAAGTGCACCGGGCGCATCCTGGAGGTGCCGGTCGGGCGGGGGCTGCTCGGGCGGGTGGTGAACTCCCTCGGCCAGCCCATCGACGGCAAGGGGCCGATCGAGTCCGAGGGCACCTCGCCCATCGAGAAGGTGGCGCCGGGCGTCATCACCCGCCAGTCGGTGGGCCAGCCGGTGCAGACGGGGCTCAAGTCCATCGACGCGATGGTGCCGATCGGGCGCGGGCAGCGCGAGCTCATCATCGGCGACCGGCAGACCGGCAAGACCGCGGTCGCCATCGACACCATCATCAACCAGAAGGACGGCGACCTCACGTGCATCTACGTCGCCATCGGACAGAAGAACTCCTCGATCGCCAACGTGGTGCGCAAGCTCGAGGAGCACGGCGCGATGGAGCACACCATCGTGGTCGCCGCCTCCGCGGCGGAATCCGCCGCGTTGCAGTACATCGCGCCCTACGCCGGATGCACGATGGGCGAGTACTTCCGCGACCGGGGCGAGGACGCGCTCATCATCTACGACGACCTCACCAAGCAGGCATGGGCCTACCGCCAGGTCTCGCTGCTGCTGCGCCGTCCGCCGGGGCGCGAGGCGTATCCGGGCGACGTGTTCTACCTGCACTCGCGGCTGCTGGAACGCGCGGCGCGGGTGAACGAGAAGTACATCGAGGAGGCCACCGGAGGCGAGGTCACGGGCCGGACCGGGTCGCTGACCGCGCTGCCCATCATCGAGACCCAGGCCGGCGACGTGTCCGCGTTCGTGCCCACCAACGTCATCTCCATCACCGACGGCCAGATCTTCCTCGAGAGCGATCTCTTCAACGCCAACTTCCGTCCCGCCATCAACGCCGGTCTGTCGGTGTCGCGGGTCGGGGGGGCGGCGCAGACCGACATCATCCGGAGGCTGGGCGGCGGGGTGCGGCTCGCGCTCGCCCAGTACCGCGAGCTCGCGGCGTTCGCGCAGTTCGCCTCCGACCTCGACGAGGCGACCCGGCGCCAGCTCGAGCGCGGCCAGCGCATCATGGAGGTGCTGAAGCAGCCGCAGTACTCGCCGCTCTCCGTCGCGCACCAGGCGGTGACCCTCTACGCCGTCGACCGCGGCTACATGGACGACGTCGAGCTGGAGCGGGTCGGCGACTTCACCGGCGCCCTGATGTCGTACATGGATTCGAGCCGGTCGAGCCTGCTCGATCAGGTCAACGCCGCCCCGAAGTGGGACGACGGGGTGGAGAAGCAGTTCAGGGACGCGGTCGAGGACTTCAAGGCGAACCACGCCTGGTAGTCGGACCGACCGGACACCGGGAACGACGAACCGAGCGAGCGACCCATGGCCGGCGCCAAGGAAATCCGCACCAAGATCAAGAGCGTGCAGAACACGCAGAAGATCACGCGCGCGATGGAGATGGTCGCGGCGAGCAAGATGCGCAAAGCGCAGGAACGGATGCACCACGCCCGCCCCTACGCGGAGAAGATGCGGGGGGTCATCGCGCACGTGAGCGCCGCCAACACCGAGTACAGGCATCCCTTCCTCGTCGCGCGGGACGAGGTGAAGCGGGTCGGGTTCATCATCGTGTCGTCGGACCGGGGCCTGTGCGGGGGCCTGAACAACAACCTGTTCAGGACCGTGGTGCAGGCGCTCGACGAATGGCGTTCGAAGGGCGTCGAGACCGACTTCTGCGTGATCGGCAACAAGGGCGGGGTGTTCTTCCGCCGCATGGGCGTGAACCTGCTCGCGAGCACCACCCACATCGGCGACCAGCCGGGCATCGACGACCTCGTCGGGACCATCAAGGTCATGCTCGACGCCTACTCCACCGGCGCCGTCGACCGTCTGTTCTTCGTCTACAACCAGTTCGTCAACTCCATGACCCAGCGTCCGGTGGTCGAGCAGCTCCTGCCCCGCCACCCGTCCGAGGAAGACGAGGTCAGGCACCACTGGGACTACCTCTACGAGCCCGACGCGCGGGAGGTGCTGGACCGGCTCCTGACCCGCTATATCGAGTCGCTGGTATACCAGGGAGTGGTGGAGAACATCGCATCGGAGCAGGCGGCGCGCATGGTGGCGATGAAGGCGGCCTCCGACAACGCCGGAGACCTCATCGACGACCTGCAGCTCCAGTACAACAAGGCCCGGCAGGCATCCATCACCCAGGAGCTGTCGGAGATCGTGGGCGGCGCCGCGGCGCTATGACGGTCTCAGTTGGGCATCAGATGGAGACGGTCATGAGGCATTTACAAATCTGTTTTCTGACGCTTCTAGCGATCATCATGACTGGATGCGCTTCTTCGAGCGCGATTTATTATCCTCCGACCAAATACAACGTACAAGAGGATAAACGTATTTTTATAGAATTTGAAAAATTTTGGGATTTATATGTAGAAAAGATCTCGAAGAGTTTCTTCGTGATAAACAATATCGAAAAGCAAAGCCGTATTATTAACATATCATTTCTTGCGAATCAACCTAGTGATTATGCGGATTGCGGTCGTGCCGAAAGAACATTAGATAAAACTCGATTCAGATATATAGCGGCAGATAGCTCATCCTACTATAAAGGCTATCAAGCAGGAGTGGATGGTACGAAGATATTGCGGATGCGGAAGATTGACAGAGATACTACGTTAGAAGGCAGAGTGAACATCTTCATGGCACCCGACGGCCCTCGAACTCTACTTAAGGTTAATGTCCGTTATGTATGGACTGTGAATATTTATGAACAACATATAAATTCTCTTACTCGATCGCCGACTGGTCGCAGTAGTAGAAGTAGCCATAAAGTGGTTTTTTCTACATCCGAGACTGGATCGACCTCCGTGGCCGGGGATGGATTCTTACTAACGTGTGTTTCCAATGGAAGGCTGGAATCGCGCCTACTCAATCTTGTTTCTGGATGATCCTGACACCAGGAACTATAGATAGTATTCGGATCATAAGAAACGGAAAAATCGTCGAAATCACCGGGGCACGTCGTCGACGTGCGGTTTTCCGCGCGCTGTGGTGCCCATGGACTACGATATGTTCAAGGTTCGAGAATGGCCTGATGCCGGAGGTCCAGTAACAGTACGGAGAAGACAATGAAATCTCCCAGACTTCCGAAGGGATGGGACGAGGGGAGAGTGGCTGAGTTGTTGGCCCAACGTGAGGAAAATCGGATCCGAATCATCAATGCGAGACCGGCGACTGCGACGAAGATGAAGCGGTATGAATCAGAAAGCTGACACTGACAACATGAAACCGGAATACGATTTTTTCGGAGGCGTGCGGGGCAAGTATTACAAGGCATATCGGGAGGGCACGAGGGTTGTTCTGCTGGAACCGAAGACCGCGATGAAACAGGAGATATTGGAGATGGACGACTTTGTTGACACCATCCCCGGGGCTGGACGCATGGTTCAGGACATTCTTCGGGCAAGACGCGAGGGCAGGCCGCCGAAGCGATTTACCGCCGTCGAGGCAAGAGAGGCTTGCCCAAGGTGGGCCAGAAGTATTTCAAGTTTCCTTTCCAAGCACCGTAGTGGAAACCGGCGCGGCGAGACCGAGCGTTTCAAGCGGTATTGTGATGGTACCTGGAGCCTTATCGGCGGGTGCAAGGGAAGCCCGGGACGATGAAATCTCCAAAAATTATGCTTACGTGTAACCGTCGTGCACGGGTAGTTGAAAATCTCGGAGACGTTGCCGGCCGTGCTGCCGCCATTAGTGGTGAATCCGGACAAGTCAATCTCAAGCTGAGTATGGCCACCCGACGCGAAGCCGATTCTTATCCAAATTCGCTATTCATTCTCTCACATTCTCTATATCAAAAACGGCGGCCTCATCGATCAGTTGCAGAGCCAGTACAATATGGTCCGGCAGGCGTTTATCACGCAGGATCTGTCCGAGATTCTCGGGGACGCCGCGGCGCTTTAGCACAAATGGGTGACGACGTAGCCATGACTAACCGAGAGACGTAGCCATGACTAACCGAGAACGGATTTTGGCACTGATCCGGTCGAACCGCACGGGCCTGACGGATTCTGAAATTCGGAAGCACACCGGAATCCAGCCGCACCAACAGGTCAATCAGATTTGCCGGGATCTCGAAAATATGGGTTTCACTATGCGGATGGATGGTCCGAAGGGACATATCATCAACCTTCCGATCGATACCCACGCAAGTGGCTCCCAGCCACAAGAGGCTGTGTCTCGATCAGAGGATTCGTTCATGAACTCGGGAAATATCGTCGAAATCATCGGGGCCGTCGTCGACGTGCAGTTTCCGCGCGCCGCGGTGCCCAGGGTCTACGACGCGCTCAAGGTCGAGAACGGCCTGACGCTCGAGGTCCAGCAGCAGATCGGGGACGGGGTGGTGCGCACCATCGCGATGGGCTCGACCGACGGACTGCAGCGCGGGGTCGGGGTCGACAACACCGGCGCGCCGATCTCGGTCCCGGTCGGGCCGAAGACTCTCGGCCGCATCATGGACGTGCTCGGCACCCCGGTCGACGGGGGCGGCGAGGTCGGGGCCGAGGAACGCTGGCCGATCCACCGCAAGGCTCCGGGCTACGTCGACCAGGCCGCGACGGTCGAGATCCTCGAGACCGGCATCAAGGTCATCGACCTCATCTGCCCCTTCAACAAGGGCGGCAAGATCGGGCTGTTCGGCGGCGCGGGCGTGGGCAAGACGGTCAGCCTGATGGAGCTCATCCGCAACATCGCCATCGAGCACTCCGGCTTCTCGGTGTTCGCCGGCGTCGGGGAGCGGACCCGCGAGGGCAACGACTTCTACCACGAGATGACCGACTCGGGGGTGCTCGACAAGGTCGCGCTCGTGTACGGCCAGATGAACGAGCCGCCCGGCAACCGGCTGCGGGTCGGGCTGACCGGCCTCACCATGGCCGAGTTCTTCCGCGACGAGGGGCGCGACGTGCTCTTCTTCGTCGACAACATCTACCGCTACACCCTGGCCGGCACCGAATGCTCCGCGCTGCTCGGGCGGATGCCCTCGGCGGTGGGGTATCAGCCGACGCTGGCGGAGGAGATGGGGGTGCTGCAGGAGCGCATCACCTCGACCAGGACGGGCTCGATCACCTCCATCCAGGCCATCTATGTCCCGGCCGACGACCTCACCGACCCCTCTCCGGCCACGACCTTCGCCCACCTCGACGCGACGCTGGTGCTCTCGCGCCAGATCGCGGAGCTCGGCATCTACCCCGCGGTGGACCCGCTCGATTCGACGAGCCGCCAGCTCGACCCGCTGGTCATCGGGGCCGAGCACTACGACGTCGCACGCCGGGTGCAGGGCATCCTGCAGCGCTACAAGGAGCTGCGCGACATCATCGCGATCCTCGGCATGGACGAGCTCTCCGACGAGGACAAGCTGGTGGTGGCGCGGGCCCGCAAGATCCAGCGCTTCCTCTCCCAGCCGTTCTTCGTCGCCGAGGTGTTCACCGGCTCGGCCGGCAAGTACGTCCCGCTCAAGGACACCATCGCCGGTTTCAAGGCCATCGCCGACGGCGAGATGGACGAGTACCCGGAGCAGGCCTTCTACATGGTCGGCGACATCGAGGAAGTGAAGGAGAAGGCGAAGAGCGTGTGATTCGTCCCTTGTCCGTGGCTTCCCGGGACACTCGCCGGCCGACACCGTGAGTCTCCGGCCCACACCGTGAATCGATAGCACCGCACGTCCACGCGGAGACGAGAGATGGCATCCACGATCCGGCTCGACATCGTCAGCGCCGAGCGCGAGCTGTTCTCGGGCGAGTGCGAGATGGTGGTCGCCCCCGGCGCGATGGGGGAGCTGGGCATCCTGCCGCGCCACACCCCGCTCGTCACCCGGCTCAAGCCGGGCGAGGTGCGCGCCAGGTTGCCGGGCGGCGAGGAGGAGTCGTTCTACGTCTCCGGCGGCATGCTGGAGATCCAGCCCCACGTCGTGACCGTGCTCTCCGACATCGGACAGCGGGCCGAGGACCTGGACGAGGCGGCGGCGCTGGCGGCGCAGGAACAGGCCGAACGCCTGCTCGCGGACCGGGCGGCGGACATCGACGAAGCGCGCGCGCGGGCCGAGCTCGCACAGGCCGCCGCCCAGCTCCAGGCCATCCGCCGGCTGCGCAAACGGCGCTGAGCCGCCGTCGTCAACCGGTGGAGCGGACCGTCTCCCTGGCTGACGCTGGAATGCGGTGCGCGGGTCGAGAAGGTCGATCCGCATTCCGGGTCCGCGGCACACCGGCGCCCTGGCGGGCGGCTGACGAGCGCGGGCATTCCACGGAACGTCTTTCCCCATGACCCCGCTGCACGTGGTCATCCTCGCGGCGGGGCATGGCAGGCGGATGCGCTCCAGTCTGCCCAAGGTCCTCCACCTTCTCGCCGGCCGCCCGTTGCTGTCCTACGTCATCGAGGCCGCGAGCGGACTCGGCGCCGCGCGCGTGCATGTCGTGCACGGACACGGCGGCGAGCATGTGCGCGAGGTCATGGCGGAGGCGGATGTCGAATGGGTGGAGCAGCGCGAGCAGCTCGGCACCGGCCATGCGGTGGCCTCCGCGATGCCCGGCATCCCCGACGACGCTACGGTGCTGGCGCTCTACGGCGACGTGCCGCTGGTCAACCGCGCCACGCTGCACGAGACCGCGACGCTGGCCACCGGCAGCGGCGTCGCGCTGATCACCGCGGTAGTGGACGACCCGATCGGATACGGGCGGATCGTCCGCGACGCGGACGGGCACGTTCGCGGCATCGTCGAAGAACGGGATGCCACCGACGAGCAGCGCAACATCGCGGAGATCAGCACCGGGATCCTCGCCGCGCGCGCCGGGACGCTGCGGGACTGGCTGCGGCGTATCGGCCGCGACAATGCGCAGAGCGAGTACTACCTCACCGACGTCGTCTCCTGCGCGGTCGAGGCAGGGCTGTCGGTCCGCACCGTGCCGCCGGAAGCGATCGAGGAAGTGCTCGGCGTCAACGACCGTGCCCAGCTCGCGGCGCTCGAGCGGTTCCACCAGCGGCGGCTTGCCGAAGGTCTCATGCGCGACGGCGCGAGCATCGCCGACCCGGCCCGGATCGACATCCGGGGCCGGGTACGCACCGGGAGCGACGTCTTCATCGACGTCAACGTCGTGTTCGAAGGCGATGTCGTGCTCGGCGAGCGGGTGCGCATCGGACCGGGCTGCGTCATCGGGGACACGGTCATCGAGGACGATACCGAGGTACGCGCCCACTGCGTCATCGAAGGGGCGCGCATCGGCGCCGCCTGCCGGGTCGGCCCGTTCGCGCGGCTGCGCGCCGATACCCGGATGTCCCGCGATGCCCGTATCGGGAACTTCGTCGAGGTCAAGAACGCGACCATCGGCGAGGGTTCGAAGGCGAGCCATCTCGCCTACATCGGCGACGGCCGCATCGGCCGCGACGTCAACGTGGGCGCGGGCGTCGTCACCTGCAACTACGATGGCGCCCGCAAGCACACGACGGTGATCGGGGACAACGCCTTCATCGGCTCCGGCGTGATGCTGGTCGCGCCGGTCACCGTGCACGCCGGTGCGACCGTCGGAGCGGGCTCCACCATCGCGAAGGATGCGCCGCCCGACGCCCTCACCGTGACCCGGGCGCCGCAAAAGACGATCGAGGGATGGAGGCGATCTCGAAAGGAGTGAGCAAGCCCCTCGCCGAGCCCCCACCATCGTTTCCCGGTGATGGCGTATGATCGCCGGCAGATCAATCAGCGATACGAAATGGGCTGTGGGAGGTGTCGTTTGTACTCGTCCGTGCTGATCACCGGGTATCGCGGGCTGGAGTCATTCAAGCTCGATGGACTCGGCCGCATCAACCTGCTCGTCGGAACCAACAACAGCGGCAAGACGTCGATACTGGAGTGCATCGAATTGCTCCGATCGGCCGGGAATGTACACGCCCTGACAGCCATCCTCGGTCGTCGCGGAGAGTGGGGGTACAGCAGCGACGAGGAGCGTCACAACTACCTCGATGTCACGCATCTGTTCGCGAACCATAAGCTGCCCGGCAAGCTTGTAGTGAAAGGGATCAGCGCCCGCACTCGAGGTCGTATTTCCTGGAACGACCACGTGATAGTCACCGTCACGGACCCTCGCACCAGCCAGTTGCCGGCGGTGGGTGAAGATTCCATGGAGGAAGATGAACCGCTTGCATTGAACGTGAATTGGTCCGATGCCCGTGAGGAGTTCAAGGCAGGAGTTTCATCTGAAGGACTGCTGCGATGGCCGCGGCGCATGTCACTATTTCGAGACAACGCGAGCGAATCCGTTCAGCTCGTCAGAACTAGTGGCATGACCACACTGGACGTTGTCCGATTGTTCGACGATATCGTTCTCACCGAGCACGAACAGCATGTGACGGAAGCGCTCCGCATCATTGATCCGTCGATTGAACGTATTGCCTCGGTTGGGATAGAACGACGGCCATACGTACGAGAAGGTCCGGGGGGCGTGGTGCTGAAGCTGCACGGCGTTCCATACCGTGTTCCGATCGGCAGCGTGGGAGACGGAATGTGGAGAATGCTGGGGCTCGCATTGGCTCTCTCGAATGCCAAGGGAGGCGTTCTGCTTGTGGACGAAATCGATACGGGTCTTCACTACTCGGTGATGGAGAACATGTGGCGGATGGTCAGTGAGAGAGCTGTCGATCTCGACGTTCAGGTCTTTGCCACTACCCACAGTCGCGACTGCTACGAAAGCCTGGCAGCAGTAGTGCGTCCCGACTCGGACTCACCCGATACCACCATTCAACGTATCGACACGCGCCACAGACAAGCAGTGCGGTTCTCCAACGATGAAGTTGTCGCTGCCGCCGAACGCGGCCTCGAGGTCAGGTAGTTGCCCTCGAGGGTCCATGCCAGGAAGTTGCTCGTGGAGGGAGCTACGGAGCGTCGCGTCATCCCCTATCTCATGGAAGCGAATGGTATTGCATGGGAGCCTGAAGGCGATCCGGTCGTTCACATCGCACCGAACAATGGAGCCGATCAACTCTTGAAGAAGGGCGTGATCGAGTCCGAGTTGGCCGCTTCGGGACTCGAAGCTCTGGGCGTCGTGATCGACGCGAACGGCGACGCCAGCAAGCGATGGCGTCAGATTCGGAACCGCTGCCGGGACAAGTTCGATGGACTGCCGGACGAGATCCCCGAGGGTGGCCTCAAGGTGGACCACCGAGATGGTCCGCGCTTCGGTGTATGGATCATGCCCGACAATCGGTTCTGCGGAATGTTGGAGGACTTTCTGATCGGCCTTGTTCCCGAGGAGCACGGTGCCTTGTACGGACTGGCCCGGAGCTGTGTTGCCGAGGCGGAGCGCAATTGTGCTCCATTCAAGGACGCCCATGTGAGGAAGGCGGAACTTCACACTTGGCTCGCATGGCAGGATGAGCCGGGGCCACAGCTTCACGAAGCAGTGAAACATCGAGTCCTGGATCCCACAAAGCCGGAGTCGCGTGCGTTCGTTGACTGGTTCCGGCGTCTGTTTTGCGTGTAAGTCCCCGCGGTTCTGAATACAGGCGGGCAATCGGGACATGGTCCTTCCACAGGGCAAGATCACTAACCCGGAAATCTCACCAGGGGGATGGAAAAAGGCTGCTTCCAGTGGCATAACGGTTGTGGGATCAATTGGTTAGGCCAAACGAGGAGGAAGCAGCCTTTTGATCGGACAGTGACTTTATATGCGGTTGCCCTGGGCCCCTCCGCAAAGAGAAAGCCCCGCGCGAGGCGGGGCTTTCGGTCCTGCTCATCGAGGCTCGGGGGACCTACATCATCCCGTCCATCCCCCCCATGCCGCCCGGCGGCATCGCCGGACCCTCGTCCTTCTTCGGCCTCTCCGCCACCGTCGCCTCCGTCGTGACCAGCAACCCCGCGATCGACGCCGCATTCTGCAACGCCGTGCGCACCACCTTCGTCGGGTCCAGAATCCCCATCTTCACCATGTCCCCGTACTCCTCGGTCTGCGCGTTGAACCCGAAGCTGCCCTTCCCGTCCATCACCTTGTTCAGCACCACCGACGGCTCCGCTCCCGCGTTCGCAACTATCTGACGCAGCGGCTCGTGGAGCGCGCGCCGCGCGATCGCGATCCCCATCGTCTGGTCCTCGTTCTCCCCTTCCAGACCCTTCAGCTTGCCCAGCGCGCGCACCAGCGCCACTCCGCCTCCCGGCACCACCCCTTCCTCCACCGCCGCGCGCGTCGAGTGCAGCGCATCCTCCACCCGCGCCTTCTTCTCCTTCATCTCCACTTCCGTCGCCGCGCCCACCTTGATCACCGCAACGCCCCCCGCAAGCTTCGCCACCCGCTCCTGAAGCTTCTCGCGGTCGTAGTCCGACGTCGTCTCCTCAATCTGCTGCTGGATCTGCCCAACCCGCGCCTTGATGTCCGAGCCCTTCCCCGAACCGTCGATGATCGTCGTGTTCTCCTTCCCCACCTGCACCCGCTTCGCTCGGCCCAGGTCCTCCAGCGTCGCCTTCTCCAGCGACAACCCCACCTCCTCGCTGATCACCTGTCCACCGGTCAGAATCGCCATGTCCTGCAGCATCGCCTTGCGACGGTCTCCGAACCCCGGCGCCTTCACCGCCGCCACCTTCACAATCCCCCGGAGCGTGTTCACCACCAGCGTCGCCAGCGCCTCGCCCTCCACGTCCTCCGCAATCACCAGCAACGGCTTGCCCGACTTCGCCACCCCCTCCAGCACCGGCAGCAGGTCGCGTATGTTCGACACCTTCTTGTCGTGCAGCAGGATGTACGGCTCCTCCAGCTCCGCCGACATCGAGTCCTGGTCGTTGATGAAGTACGGCGACAGGTATCCCCGGTCGAACTGCATCCCCTCCACCACGTCCAGCTCGTTGTCCAGACTCTTGCCTTCCTCGACCGTGATCACGCCCTCCTTGCCCACCTTCTCCATCGCCTCGGCAATGATCGACCCTATCGCCTCGTCCCCATTCGCCGAAATCGTCCCCACCTGCGCTATCGCCGTGCTGTCCTTCGTCGGCTTCGACAGCCCCCGCAGACCGTCCACCGCGCACCCCACCGCCTTGTCGATGCCGCGCTTCAGGTCCATCGGGTTCATCCCCGCCGCCACCGCCTTGAGACCCTCGCGCATCATCGCCTGCGCCAGCACCGTCGCCGTCGTCGTCCCGTCTCCCGCAACGTCCGACGTCTTCGACGCCACCTCCTTGACCATCTGCGCGCCCATGTTCTCGAACTTGTCCTCCAGCTCCACCTCCTTGGCCACCGACACCCCGTCCTTGGTCACCGTCGGCGCCCCGAAGCTCTTCTCCAGCACCACGTTGCGCCCCTTCGGACCCAGCGTCACCTTCACCGCGTTGGCCAGGATGTTCACCCCCGACGACATCCGCGCCCGAGAGTCCTCGCCGAATCGTACGTCTTTCGCTGCCATCTCTTGTGTCCTCTGTCTGTGTCTCGTCTGTCAGGTGTCGCGCCCGAACGCCGACCGCACACGGTCAGCCCTCGAGCACCGCCATGATGTCGTCCTCGCGCATCACCAGCAGGTCCTCGCCGTCGACCTTGACCTCGGTGCCCGAGTACTTGCCGAACAGCACCGTGTCGCCCGCCTTCACGTCCAGCGCGCGCACCGAGCCGTCGTCGAGGAGCTTGCCGTGACCGGTGGCCACCACCTTGCCGCGGATGGGCTTCTCCGTCGCGGTGTCGGGAATCACGATCCCCCCCGCCGACGTGCGCTCCTCTTCCTCGCGCTTCACCAGCACGCGATCGTGCAAGGGACGGATCTTCTGCTTCGCCTTCTTTGCCATTGCCGTGAACTCTCCCGTTGGTTGCCGGCCGGACGCGGATTCCGGGTCGGCCGTGTTTTACCGATAGAACGACTGACTGCTTGAACGACCGATTGCTCGACGGAAACCGGAGCTTCCCTCGAAAGGCGGTGGCAACATGGGGACAGGCACATGGATTTCAAGACACGGGGATCTCAGGACCCGGGAGCCATCGGCCGCCGTGTGGGCGGTCCCGTCGAGCCGGACGCGGCCGAAGCGGGTCTCCCGCCCGCCTCCGGTCCGGCCCGCGGCGCGTTGTTGGCGTCGGCGGCATGGCCTCTCCGGGCGCTGGCGGGAATTGCCGCCGGCGGGCGTCGATCCTGGAATCTCGCCGGGCTCGCCCTCATCTTGAACGATTGGGACAATGACACGCTCGCGGACCGCCGACCAAGGAGCAAGCGAACGCCATGACGCGAATATTCCTGTTCGTCGCGACGAACCTCGCCATCCTGTTCATCCTCAACATCTCGTTGCGCGTCCTCGGCGTCGACCGGATGCTCGAGACCCAGGGCGGGGGCATCAACATGACCGCGCTGCTGGTCATCTCGGCCGTCATCGGCATGGGCGGCGCGTTCATCTCGCTCGCGATGTCGAAGTGGCTGGCGAAGCGCTCTACCGGCGCCCGCGTCATCGAGCGTCCGGGCAACCGCACCGAACGCTGGCTGCTCGACACGGTGGCGGACCAGGCGCGGCGGGCCGGTATCGGCATGCCGGAGGTGGCCATCTACGAGGCGCCCGAGATCAACGCGTTCGCGACCGGCATGAACCGCAACAACGCGCTCGTCGCGGTGAGCACGGGGCTGCTGGCGAACATGTCCGCCGACGAGGCCGAAGCGGTGCTCGGACACGAGGTCAGCCACGTCGCGAACGGCGACATGGTGACCCTGACCCTGATCCAGGGCGTGGTGAACACGTTCGTGATCCTGCTCTCGCGCGTCGTCGGACACGTGGTGGACCGCGTGGTGTTCCGCAACGCGCGCGGCTACGGCCCCGGCTACTTCATCACCGTGATCGCCGCGCAGGTGGTGCTCTCCGTCCTCGCATCGATCATCGTGATGTGGTTCTCGCGCTGGCGCGAGTTCCGGGCGGACGCCGGCGGCGCCGAGCTCGCCGGCCGCGGCAAGATGATCGCGGCGCTGCGGCGCCTGCGCGCGGGCTACGGGGAAGGGCCCCGCCTCCCGAGCGAAATGGCCGCGTTCGGAATCTCCGGACGCGTCGGCCGCGGCTTCGCCCACCTGTTCCGCAGCCATCCGCCGCTGGACGACCGCATTGCGGCACTGGAAGCGCCAGGTGATTGACGTGCGGCGCTGAGAGCGGGCCGGTACCGGACGACGCATGGGGGCATCGGCAGGCGATGCGGTTCAGGGACTACTACGAGACGCTCGGAGTCGCGCGCGGCGCGTCGCAGGACGACATCAAGCGTGCGTACCGGCGTCTCGCGCGCAGGTACCACCCGGATGTCTCGAAGGAGTCCGACGCCGAGGCGCGCTTCAAGGAGGTCGGCGAGGCATACGAGGTCCTGAAGGACCCCGAGAAGCGGGCGGCCTACGACCGGTTCGGCAAGGACTGGGAGCACGGCCAGGAGTTCCGGCCGCCGCCGGGATGGGAGCGGCAGTTCGACTTCGGCGGCGCCGGGTTCTCCGGCGACTCCGGCTTCAGCGACTTCTTCGAGACGCTGTTCGGGCGCGACGGCGCCGCCGGCGCGCGCGGCCCCATGCGGGCCAGGGGCGGGGATCTGAGCGTCAGGGTCGAGGTCCCGCTCGAGGACGCCTACCGCGGAGCGACCCGCAACGTCACCGTCCGCGGCCGGACGTTGAGCGTGAGGATTCCGAAGGGGGTCACGGAAGGCCAGCGCATCCGTCTGGGCGGTCAGGGCGGCGCCGGAGCGGGCGGGGGACCGGCGGGAGACCTGTACCTCACCGTTGCGCTCGCGGCGCACCCACTGTTCAGGGCGGAAGGCCGCAACGTGCACCTCAAGCTGCCGGTCGCCCCTTGGGAGGCCGCTCTGGGAGCGACGGTCGCGGTCCCCACCCTCGGAGGCAAGGTCGACCTGAAGATCCCCCGCGGCTCCCGGGCCGGCCGGACGCTGCGGCTGAAGGGACGCGGGCTTCCCGGCCGGCCGGCCGGCGACCAGTACGTCGTCCTGGAGATCGTCACCCCGCCCGCCGATTCGCCGGAGGCCGAGTCGCTGTACCGCAGGATGGCGGAGACCATTCCCTTCGATCCGAGGCCGGATTTCCCGCGGTGACCAGCCATTCCCGCCCGGCGCGAACATGCTCCCGGAGTCCCCTCAGGGCTCGTTTCTTGTCGGCCCGGCGGGCGCCGAGGCGTGCTCGAGCGGCCCATTCGTGGATGCGTTCGTTGTCCATGTGCCAATGGTCCCGGGAGCCCCCTCGGCCGAACGCCCCGAGGGTCGAGATCGCGCTCGGTGTGATTTCGACCTTCAGAGCGTCGAATCGAGGGGATTTCAGGGGTCTGTTCCCGCCTGGCGGGAATCGCTGCGCGGTGACGGTGTGACGCCATTCCGCCCGGACGTTTCTGCTATCTTCCGTCCCTTCGCCGGTCCCGGGCCGGCAAGCCGGACCATCCACCGAATGTCCCGACCCGAATGAGCGCCCAGTCGTCGGCCGGCGGGCACATCAAGCTGCACTCGCACCCGACGGGCCGGAAGTCGGCCTCCCCGATCCGCTGGGGTGCGGCGAGCGCCACGCAGCGCGGTCCCGTCGTCGGCACGCTCACCGCGCAGCGCAACGCGATCGGCGCGCACTCCGGCTCCTATTCGCTGTACCGCGCCCTCGCGGTGGCGGCGGGAACGCTCGATCCGGTCCACGTGCCGGACCTCACCAATACCGCTCCGGCCACTTCCATCGGTCCGCACCGCAAGTGGGGCGATCCTTCGGCCATCGTCTCGCTCGACCCCTACGGCCACCTGGTGAGCGAGGCGTTCGCCGGGCAGCTCGCCGAGGGCTGGGACATCCGCCCGACCATCGCGGTGACCCGGGCCCGGGTGAACATGCCGGAGTTCCGCGACGCGATTGCGGCGGGCAGGCTGAAACCCGATGGCGCGGTCCTCACCGAGAACGGCGACGCGCGGGTGACGAAGGCGGCGGTCGAGCCGGTCTGGTACCTGCCGGGGATCGCCGAACGGTTCGGCATTGCGGAGAGCTTCCTGCGCCGCGGCCTGTTCGAGCAGTCCGGCGGCATGTTCTCCGAGCTGGTGACCCGCGGCGATCTCAAGATCTTCCTGCCGCCGATCGGCGGCATCAGCGTGTACATCTTCGGCGACCCCGGCGCCATTTCCGATCCCGCCCGCAAGGTCGCCTGCCGCGTGCACGACGAGTGCAACGGCTCCGACGTCTTCGGTTCCGACATCTGCACCTGCCGGCCGTACCTGGCGCACGGCATCGAGGAGTGCATCCGGACCGCGCAGGATGGGGGATGCGGGCTGGTCGTCTACAACCGCAAGGAAGGCCGGGCGCTCGGGGAGGTGACCAAGTTCCTCGTCTACAACGCCCGCAAGCGGCAGGAAGGCGGCGACCGGGCGGAGACCTACTTCGAGCGCACCGAGTGCGTGGCGGGGGTCGAGGACATGCGCTTCCAGGAGCTGATGCCGGACGTGCTGCACTGGCTCGGGGTGACTCGAATCGACCGGTTCGTGTCGATGAGCAACATGAAGCACGACGCTCTGGCGCGCCAGGGGCTGGAGGTCGTGGAGCGGGTCGCCATCCCCGACGAGCTGATTCCGGACGACGCAAGCGTCGAGATGGACGCCAAGAAGGCCGCCGGGTACTTCAGCGAACGACCGGTGGGCCGCGATGAGCTGAAGCGGCCCAAGGGCCGGGGGCTCGACGATTAGGACAGTGCCCGAAGCAAGGCTGCCGGCCGCATCCGGAAGGGGCTTCCGTTCCTGCGCGACGATGCGCTCGACCCGGGGCGGGGCAATTCTTCTCGTCAGCGTCCCCGGCCATGCGCCGGTGTGCGCTCCCGGCCGCGGGCTGGCGGGCGATGCGGCCTGATCCCGCCGTCGCCGCGCTCCTCGGCGCCGGCGCGGTGCGGGAGCGCTGCCACGAGCTGCTCGCCGCATGCGAGCGGAACGCTCTCCCGCACTTCGTGCTCGATGCGCAGCGGCTCGCCGTCACCGCCGACTACGTCGCGGACGAGGTGCGGCGCAACTACCCGTCGCTGGACATTCCGTTCCACAGCCGCTGGCGGCACTTCGAGGCTGGCGG
This sequence comes from Gammaproteobacteria bacterium, assembly GCA_965202735.1. Classification (GTDB taxonomy): domain Bacteria; phylum Pseudomonadota; class Gammaproteobacteria; order HK1; family HK1; genus HK1. The sequence continues at coordinate 2,131,356 of OZ241844.1, read as the reverse complement.
CATGGATCGCGTCGCGCCGCTGCTCGCGGGAATCGACGGCGCCGAACGGGCGCGCATCCGGTTCGACCTCGCGGTCACCAGCGTGCTCCTCGATGCGGGAGCGGGGACGGTCTGGCGGTGGCGGGACCCCGATACGGGAGTCGAGCTCGCGCGGTCCGAGGGCCTCGGGGTCGCGAGCCTGCACCTGTTCGCCTCCGGCGCGCTCTCGTCCGACCCCGGGCAGCCGCTTCGTGCCGACGCCGGCGGGCTCTCGCGGCTGACGGCGGAAACCGTCTCGCGGGGGTTCCAGGCCGGGGACGGGAATCCGCTCGCCGGACTCGACGGCCGGGTCGCGCTGCTGCATGCGCTGGGCGATGCGCTCCGCGCGCATCCCGAGTGGTTCGGAGACGCTCCGGCGCGTCCCGGCCATCTGTTCGATTTCCTGACCGCGGACCGCGTCTCCGTGCCTCTCGGAGACGTGCTGTACGCCGTGCTTCACGGCCTCGGCGCGATCTGGCCCGGCCGCATCGCCCTCGAGGGAGTCAATCTCGGCGACGTGTGGCGGCATTCCGCCCTGGAGCGCGACGACGCGACCCACGGGCTCGTGCCGTTTCACAAGCTCTCGCAGTGGCTCGCCTATTCGCTCGTCGAGCCGATGCTCGAGGCGGGCGTCGATGTCACCGGGATCGATGCGCTCACCGGCCTCGCGGAGTACCGCAACGGGGGACTGTTCGTCGATCTCGGCGTCCTCGCGCTGCGCGACCCCGGCGCGGCGGCGCCGCCGCTCGCGGTCGATTCGGAGCTCGTCGTCGAGTGGCGCGCGCTCACCGTGGCGCTGCTCGACCGCCTCGCGCCGCTGGTGTGGGAACGCCTTGGTCTCGCCCGCGATCCTCCGCCGCTCGTCGTGATGCTGGAGGGCGGCACCTGGAGCGCGGGACGCCGCATCGCGGCCGAGCGCCGCCCCGGCGGCGGGCCGCCGCTCGAGGTCGCGAGCGACGGCACGGTGTTCTGACAGCGTGCGCCCGCCGATATGAATCCGTTGCCACGGAGTGCCTGAGATGGCCGAAGTCACCGTAATCGATCATCCCCTCGTCCAGCACAAGCTCTCGCTCATGCGGCGCAAGGACACCCCGACCGCGAAGTTCCGGCAGCTCCTGAACGAGATCTCGCTGCTGCTCGGCTACGAGGTGACGCGCGACCTCGTCATCGAGACGCGCACCATCACCACGCCGCTGACCGAGATGCCGGCGCCGTTCCTGTCGGGGAAGAAGCTCGCGCTGATCTCGATCCTGCGCGCCGGCAACGGGCTGCTCGAAGGGATGCTCGATCTGGTGCCCTCGGCCCGCGTCGGCCACATCGGGCTCTATCGGGATCCGGAGACCCTCGTGGCGGTGGAGTACTACTTCAAGGTGCCCGACGACCTCGAAGACCGTCCGGTGATCATGCTCGATCCGATGCTCGCCACCGCGAACTCGGCCATCGCCGCGGTCGCGCGCATCAAGGAAGCCGGGGCAAGGGACATCAAGATGGTCTGCCTGCTCGCATCCCCGGAGGGGGTCGATGCCTTCCGGCGGGCGCACCCGGACGTCCCCGTCTACACCGCCGCCATCGACTCGCACCTGAACGACCACGGCTACATCGTGCCCGGACTCGGCGACGCCGGGGACCGCCTCTACGGAACGAAGTAGGGGCGAGCGGCCGGGAGGCGCTCGCGCTCGCACGGATGCCGCACGGCCCTACCCGTTGCCCGCGATGTCCTCGTACCACAGGTCCGGGCGTTTGGCGATGAATCGGGACATGAGCTCGATGCACGCCTCGTCGTGCATGAGGACCACCTCGACGCCCCGCGCGCTCAGGAACTCGAGGTTGCCGGCGAAGTTCTTCGCCTCGCCGACGACGACCCTCCGGATGCCGAACTGGAGGATGGTCCCGGCGCACATCATGCACGGGCTCAGCGTGGTGTACATGGTGACCCGGGAGTAGTCGGGCCGTCGCCCCGCGTTCTTCATGCAGTCGGTCTCGCCGTGCGAGACGGGGTTCGAATCCTGCACCCGGCGGTTGTGGCCGCGGCCGATGATCTCCGCGTTCTCGACCATCACCGCGCCGACCGGAACGCCGCCCGCTTCGTAGCTCGCGAGGGCTTCGGCGTACGCCTCGCGCATGAACCCGCGGTCTTCAGGAGCAGGGGTACCAAGAGACATGCGCGATCTCCGTAGCCGGTTGGACGTTCCCGGCCGGGCGGCAGCGCCCGGCGCAAGAGGGCGGAATTCCCGGGACATGCGCGCGAGCCGCCGACGCCGCCCGGACAGGCCGTGAAAGCGCGGGCGCCGGTTGGACGTTCCCGGCCGGGCGGCAGCGCCCGACGCAAGAGGGCGGAGTTCCCGGGGCAGGCGCGCGAGCCGCCGACGCCGCCCGGACAGGCCGTGGAAGCGCGGGCGCCGATCGCCCTTCACGCGGCGCGCGCACGGGTCCGGCGGACGATGCCCATGAAGTTGTCGTAGATGCGGCGCGCATTGCGGTTGAAGTCGGCCATGCTGGCGGCCGCGGCGGCCTCGAACGCGGCCAGTGCGCCTTCTCCCACTGCGCGCTCCAGGGCCTGCTCGTATTCGGGGACCGCACCCCACTGCGGGACCGTGTCGCCGGTGATCTCGACATGGTACTGGATGCTGAAGGCATGGCCGGCGAAGCCGAGGGCCTGCACCGCGCAGTCCCGGGACGCGGCGAGCGTCTGTGCGCCGGCCGGTGTGCGCAGCACCTCGGCGCCGTGCCATTGCAGGCACGAGTGGACGTTCGGCAGGCCGTCGAAGATCGGGCTCGCGCGACCCGCGCCGGTCAGCTCGACTTCCAGGATCCCGATCTCGGGCGTCCTCGCCGGCCCGACCTCGCCGCCGAGCGCCTGCGCGAGAAGCTGGTGGCCGAGACAGAAGCCGAGGAACGGCATCTTCCGCTCGACGACCGCCTCCCGGATGGCCGCGCGCTCGGGCTCCAGCCACGGGTAGGCGTCGTCCTCCCAGACGTCCATCGGGCCGCCCATGACCCAGAGCGCGTCGTAGCCGTCCAGAGCCGGGATCGGCTCCCCGTCGTCGAGCTCGACCGCGGTCCACTCGATGCCGTCCTCGCGCATGAAGTCCCGGAACACGCCCGGGTGCTCGATGGCGATGTGCTGGAAGACGAGGACTCTCGGATCGGTCGCGGACATCGGCGGGCTCCTGCGGTCGCGGCTTCACTCGGTACGACCCTGGGTCATGTTGGGAGATCGAACGATGCGAAGCAAGCGCATCGATCCGTGGGCAGCGATTCCCGCCAGCGCCCGGAGAGGCCGTACCGCGGGGGGATTCCGGCGCGATTTTGGCCACCGGAGCGCCCCGGCGAGGGGATTTCGAGGGCATGTTTCCGCCTGGCGGGAATTGCTGGTCCGCGGGTAGTGTCTCATTTTGACTTTCTTCCTCCGCGCGACATCACTGCCCCGAAGTCAAGCTGAGGCACTCCCTGGCTCGGTGTCGGAATATTCATGGCCGGGCTCATGGCCGGGCTCATGGCCGGGTTGACCCTCGCGCCGCATGAAGTGGAGGCGGCGGGCGGCCCGAAGACACCCGCGTTCCCCCCTCATCCCGGGGGGAGAGCTCGAACGGCTGTTGCCGGAGTCGACGGATTCAGGAGAAGACACCCGATCTTCTCCCCTCTCCCCCCGGGAGAGGGGCCGGGGGTGAGGGCGCGGCGATGAGTCGGTCCCCCTCACCCCAAACCCCTCTCCCGGGGGGAGAGGGGCTTCTTTTCCGGACCAGGGCCATCCCGCCTTTGCGAACCGTGCGCGCGATGCCCTTGTCCCCAGGGTCTCCCGGAACCGGAAACGAGGGCTCTGGCAAACCGGACGTACACCCTTCCCGACGACGGGTGGCGCCTCGGTTCGACTTTCTTCCTCAACACGACACAACGGTCCCGGAGTCAAACTGAGACACTACCGATCCGCGGAAGATCGGTCGGCGTGAGCCGGTCCGGCCGCACAACGGTCCCGGAGTCAAACTGAGACACTACCGATCCGTGGAAGATCGGTCGGCGTGAACCGGTCCGGCCGCTCGCGGATGGGCGGCGGGCACGATCATCCGCCATCGTCATGTTCTCGGGACACCGGCGCGAGGGACGCGAGGAACTCCCCTATCGCGGGCCAGTAGCCGGGCCGGGTGTGGATATCGTTGTGGTCCGCCTCCGGAATGAGCGTCCACTGCTTCGGACCGGCCCATGCCTCGAACAGGCGCCGCGAATACTCGGGCGGGATGAGGCCGTCGCCCTCCCCCGCGATCACGAGCAGGGGCGCCTCGATGCCCGGGGCGTGCGCCAGCGAGTCGAAGGGGTGCTCGAGGAGCCAGGTCACCGGGACGATCGGGTATTGCTTCCGGGCAATGCTGCGCAGGCTGTCGAAGGGGGAGACCAGCACCACCGCACGCACCGGCCGGGCGGCGGCCAGCGGTACCGCGACGCCGCTGCCGAGGCTGCGCCCGAAGACCACGATGCGGTCCGGGTCGATGTCCGCGCGCTTCGCGAGCCGGTCGTAGATGACGAGCGCGTCGGCCGCGAGCGCCGCTTCACCCGGACGCCCTTCGCTCAGCCCGTAGCCGCGGTAGTTGATGGCCGCGACCGACCAGGGCGCGAGCATCGGCGCATCGTGCATCTGCCCGGACACCTCCTCCGCGTTGCCGCCGAAATAGATGACGAGGCCCCGGGAATGCGGCTCTTCGACTGTGTGTCGGAGCCACCCGTGCAGCCGCGTCCCGTCGTGCGCCGTGACCCGGATCTCGGACGTGCCGGACAGGAGCCCGACCTCGTGCCGGTCTCCGTCCGCGAGCGGCAGGCGCGGAAAGATGAGCTGCTCCTGCAGCAGGTAGAGCGCCACGCACAGCCCGCCGAATATCGCGAGCCCGGCGCCCAGCAGTGGAAGCACGGCGCTCTTGATCAATTCACCGTCCTCACCGTCCTCGCCGCCTTCGCCGTCCCCACCGTCCTCGCCGCATGTCCCGATATCTCAATGCGGGCGAGGAGCGCCGCCCGCGCCCGACGGCGGCTGGACCATCGGTTCAGGCCGGTTCGCCGCGCACGGATGCCCGGCGCCGGCCGGGGGTAATCTCCGGCGCCTGTAGCTGCCTATAATCGATCGAATCGAAGCCGAACGGAACTCTGGCATGAGCCGGCTCGACGGGGCGCGATCCACCATCTCCATGTGGCACGAGGGTGAGTACTCCACCCATACCCAGGGTGCGAAGGACGCCATCGACAACGCCCGTGATCTGGCGTGCGGAGCGATTCTGGAGATGGATGTCGCAGGCGCCGGCGCGCCGTTCCACATCGCCGACTACGGGGCCGCCGACGGCGGGACCTCGATGGACCTCCACCGGGCGACGATCGCGGCGCTGCGGGAGCGCGCCCCGCGCCGTACCGTGTGCATCACGTACACCGATCTCCCCGGGAACGACTATTCCGCCCTGTTCACCACCGCCAACGGGGGCCGCTCCGGAGTGACGAGCTATCGCGACGAGCACGCCGACATCTTCGTCTACGCCGCCGCGACGAGCTTCTTCGAGCCCATCTTCCCGCCCGGGACCATCGACTTCGGGTTCTCCGCCACCGCCATGCACTGGCTGAGCGCGTTGCCGTGTCCGGTGAGCGGCCACGTCCACATGGCCGGCGCGCACGGAGAGGAGCTCGAGACGTTGCGCGCCCGGGCCCGCGCCGACTGGCGGGACATCCTCCTCGCCCGCGCATCGGAGCTGAAGCCCGGCGGACGGCTGATGACGGTGAACCTCGCGCTCGCCGACGACGGCCGCCACATGGGCAATACCGGCGGCGCCAACATGTTCGACGTCATGAACCGCCTGTGGCGCGCGCTGGCCGACGACGGAACGATCACCGATGCGGAGTACCGGCGGACGACCATTCCGCAGTTCTACCGGACCCCGGCCGAGCTCCATGCGCCGCTGCTCGACTCCGGCGGCCCGGTCCACCGGGCCGGGCTGCGGCTCGTGCACGCGGAGACCCGCTTCACCCGCTGCCCCTACGCGGCCCGCTTCGCCGAGGACGGAGACGCCGAGCGTTTCGCCTCGGCCTATGTCCCCAACACCCGGACCTGGAGCGAGACGGTCTTCGTCAACGCCCTCGACGTGGCCCGCCCCCCGGCGCAGCGCCGGGCAATCGTCGAGCGCTACTTCCGGAGCTTCGCCGACCTCGTCCGCGCGGACCCCGAGCCCCATGCGATGGACTACATCCACGAGTGCATGGTGATGGAGAAGGTCCGGGCCGGGGGCGAGCAGGTCCGTCGCGGAGCCGTCGGGGAAGAGCCCGCCCGGCAGGAGAGCGCATGAGCCCGCTTCCGATGCAGCAATTCCCGCCAGGCGGGAAACAGGCCCTCGAAATCCCCTCGACCGGACGCCCTGGTGGTCGGAATCGCGCCGGAATCCCACCACGGTACGCCTCTTTCGGACGCTGGCGGGAATCGCTGCTTCCGATGCGGCTCGCGACACGTCGACCCACCACGCGGCCCGCCCGCATCCGGGGCCCCGGGAGCCTTCACATGAGCCGAATGCACCGATTCGACCTCGTCGTCCGCGGCGGCACGGTCGCCACCGCCGCCGACACGTTCGCCGCCGACGTCGGCATCCGCGATGGCCGGATCGCCGCCCTCGCGCACGACCTCGGTGACGGCGCCGAAGAGATCGACGCCACCGGCAAGCTCGTGCTGCCCGGCGGGATCGACAGCCACTGCCATATCGAGCAGTTGTCGGCGGCCGGCGTGCTCTGCGCGGACGACTTCCACTCCGGATCGGTCTCCGCCGCGTTCGGGGGCACCACCACCATCATCCCGTTCGCCGCGCAGCACCGCGGGCAGTCGCTGCGCGAGGTGGTCGAGGCCTACCACGGCTGCGCCGGCCCCAAGGCGGTCGTCGACTACGCCTTCCACCTCATCATCTCCGACCCCACCGCGCGGGTCCTCGGCCAGGAGCTTCCCGCGCTCATCGAGGACGGCTACACCTCGTTCAAGGTGTACATGACCTACGACCTGCTCCAGCTCGACGACTACCAGATGCTCGACGTGCTCGCGCTCGCCCGGCGCGAAGGCGCGATGACCATGGTGCACGCCGAGAACCACGACATGATCCGGTGGCTCACCGACCGGCTCCTCGACGGCGGATACCGCGCGCCGAAGTACCACGCGGTCAGCCATGCGCGCGTCGCGGAGAGCGAGGCGACGAGCCGGGCCATCGACCTCGCGCGGCTCGTCGACGTCCCGATGCTCATCGTGCACGTCTCGGGGGCGGAGGCGGCCGGCGCCATCCGCCGCGCCCAGGACCGGGGGCTGCGAATCTACGGCGAGACGTGTCCGCAGTACCTGTTCCTGACCGCCGCGGACCTCGACCGCGAAGGCATGGAGGGCGCGAAGTTCTGCTGCAGCCCCCCGCCGCGCGACGCCGCCAACCAGGAGCACGTGTGGCGCGGGCTCTCGAACGGCACGTTCCAGGTCTTCTCCTCGGACCATGCGCCGTACCGCTTCGACGCGAGCGGCAAGCTCGCGGGCGGCCCCGACGCCTCCTTCAAGCGGATCGCCAACGGCGTGCCCGGCCTGGAGCTGCGCCTGCCGCTGCTCTACTCCGAGGGCGTCGGCGGCGGGAGGATCGATCTCAACCGGTTCGTGGCCCTCGCCTCCACCAACGCGGCGCGGCTCTACGGGCTCTATCCGCGCAAGGGCACCATCGCGATCGGCGCCGACGCCGACCTCGCCATCTGGGACCCCGACCGCGAGGTCACCGTCACCTGGGACGACCTGCACGACAACGTCGGATACACCCCCTACGAGGGACGGCGCATCAAGGGGTGGCCGGTCACCGTGCTCTCGCGCGGGCGCCGGGTCGTCGACGGCGGGGAGCTGCTCGTCGAGCGCGGCAGCGGTGAGTTCCTGCGCTGCGAACGCCCGGAGGCGGCGCGGCCCCTCGGCCGTCCGGTGCCGGAGATGGACCCGGCGACGAACTTCGGCGCCGCGCTCTGAATCAGGCCCCGGGTATGCCGGGGTCCTTGGGCCAAGGTACCCGTCGACGTCCAGACGGTCGGCGCCGCGCCCTGAATCAGGCTCCGGGTATGCCGAGCCGTGACGTGATGCCGGCCCGGACCGCGTCGTCGAGCGGAAGCGCCATGGCTCCCGCTACCCCGGAGTCTCGTCGAAGCGCCATGGCTCCCGCTACCCCGGCGTCTCGTCGAAACGCGGCAGGCCGTCGGTGATCTCGTACCAGGGCGCCTTCGACGCCACGAAGATGTGATCGTCGGCGCCGCGCCCCGGATCGTCGTCGAGCGAGCCGAAGGGAATCACCGCGATGCCGCGCTCGGGGTCCTTCCGCGGCATCCCGGAGCCGCAGGTCGGGCAGAACACCTGACTGAAGTAGCGGGCCTCCGGAAGCCGGCAGGTCCGCAGCGCGCTCTCGCCGCGGGTGTAGCGCACGTCGTCCATCGCGGTGAAGCCGTTGGTGGTGTGCGCCGCCGCGCGCGCCTTGCGGCAGCGCGAGCAGTGGCAGTTGTGGACAGCCCTGATCGGGCCGGTGACCTCGTAGGCGACGGCCGAGCAGAGACAGCTTCCGCGCAGCACGCCATCGGTGGACGCGGGCGCGCCCGGGCGGTCGACGCGCGGCTCGCCGCCGCGCGCGACCGCTTCGTGCCGCGGCAGCGAATCGGTGATCGGATGCCACGGGGCCTTCCACTTCGTGTAGATGTGGTGGGTCGGGCGCATCCCCGGATCGTCGTCGAGCGGTCCGACGGGGACGCCGATCCCGGTGCCGCGCACCGGGTACGGCACGACGGAGCCGCAGCACGAGCAGAATGCGCGGACGAATCCGGGCGAGGACTCGTAGCGGGTGACGGCGTCCGCGCCGTGGTCGAAGCGGAAGCGCTCGCCGCTCCCGATCGCGTAGGTCGCGAACGGCGCGCCATGCGCCTTGCGGCACATCTCGCAGTGGCAGTGGCTCATCCAGTCGAACGCGCCGTCGAACGACCAGCGCACCGTGCCGCACAGACAGCTTCCGCGGATCATCGAAGCCTCTCCTGTACCGATGGGTTGCTCATTGTCCTGTTGCGACAGTCCTGTTGCGACGGCGCCGCGCATCCGATTCACCGCGCAACGGCCGAATTCCGACCTTTCGGGCTCCGCTCTCGCGGCGAGCGGCAATCCCTGGCGCGCGGGAAGTGCCCGGCCACCTTGCCCGAAATCGTGCCGAGGGGGGAGCCGCTCACGCCCGCCCGTCCCAGGCGAGGAAGTTGGAGAGCAGCGCGAGACCGGCGCGCTGGCTCTTCTCGGGGTGGAACTGCACCGCGAACAACCGCTCGCCGGCGACGGCGGCGGTGAACTCCAGCCCGTACTCGCTCGTCCCGGCGACGACCGCCTCGTCGCCGGGACGAACGTGGTAGCTGTGCACGAAGTAGAAACGCTCGGCGTCGTCGATGCCGAGCCACAGCGGGTGGTCGAGCCGCTGGCGCACCCGGTTCCAGCCCATATGCGGCACCTTGAGCCGCCGGCCCCGGCGGTCGGTCGCGCCGGGCGGGAAACGCTCCGAACGGCCCGCGAGCCACCCGAGCCCCGGCGTGTCCGGATCCTCCTCGCTCGAGTCGAAGAGCACCTGCAGGCCCATGCAGATCCCGAGCACCGGCTTCACGCCGAGACACGCCCGCATCGGGTCCAGAAGTCCGTGCGCGGCAAGCTCCGCCATGCAGTCGCGCATCGCACCCTGTCCCGGAAACACGACCCGGTCGGCGTTCCCGATCTCCCGGGCGTCGCCGGTCACCCGGACGACCGCACGCCCCGAGGCGACGTGCTCGACCGCCTTCGACACCGAGCGCAGGTTGCCCATGCCGTAGTCGACCACCGCGACGGACCCAGTCGTCACCGCGCGTCCCGGCTCGTCGTCCCCACAACGCCCCCCCTTCGTCGCCGGCTCGTCACCGGGACGTGGGCGAAGGACAGCCGCGACGGTTCGTCGTCCTCACAACGCCCCCCCTTCGTCGCCGGCTCGTCACCGGGGCGTGGGCGAAGGACAGTCGCGACGGTTCGTCGTCCTCACAACGCCCCCTTCGTCGCCGGCTCGTCACCGGGGCGTGGGCGAAGGACAGTCGCGACGGTTCGTCGTCCTCACAACGCCCCTTTCGTCGACGGGACCGCCGTACCAATCCTCTCGTCGGGCGCCGCCGCCATCCGGAACGCGCGGCCGAACGCCTTGAAGATCGTCTCGGCGATGTGGTGGGCGTTGACGCCCTGCAGCGAGTCGATGTGCACGGTGGCCGCCGCCGCGTTCGCGAAACCCTGGAAGAACTCGCGGATCAGGTCGACGTCGAACGCCCCGATCCGCGCGCGGGGGTAGCGCACCCGGTAGAACAGCCCGGGCCGCCCGGAGAAGTCGATGACGACCCGGGACAGCGCCTCGTCGAGCGGCACGCAGGCGTGCCCGTAGCGGGCGATCCCGCGCTTGTCGCCGAGCGCCTCCGCGACGGCCCGTCCGAGCACGATGCCGGTGTCCTCGACGGTGTGGTGGTCGTCGACCGCGAGGTCTCCCTCGGCCCGCACGTCGAGGTCGATCACCCCATGCCGGGCGACCTGCTCCAGCATGTGCTCGAAGAAGGGGATGCCGGTCGCGAGATGCGCGACTCCGGTGCCGTCGAGCGCGACGGTGACCGCGATGCGGGTCTCGCGCGTACTGCGCTCGATGGTGGCGGTGCGTGCGGTCACGATGCCTCGGGTCCTGTTGCCTCGGGTCCAATGCGGAGCGCGCGCGAACCGCGATAGCATAGCGGGCGCCGCAAGGGGTATAAACCGGCATGGTCGGCCGGCAGCAGTTCCCGCCGGGTGGGAACATGCTCCTGAATTCCTCTCGACCCGGTGCCCCGAGGGTCGAGACCGCGTCGGCATCCCACCACGGTACGGCCTCTCCGGGCGCTGGCGGGAATCGCTGGCCGGCCGGGAGCAGTTCCCGCCAGGTGGGAACATGCCCTCGAAATCCCCTTCGGGTGATGTCTCGGTTTGACTCCGGGGCCGTTGTGTCGCGTTGAGGAAGAAATTCGAGCCGAGACGCCACCCGCCGTCGGGAAGGGTGTACGTGCGGTTTGCCAGAGCCCTCGTTTCCGGTCTCGGGAGACCCTGGGGAGGAGGGCATCGCGCACACGGTTCGCAAAGGCGGGATGCCCCTGGTCCGGAAAGAAGCCCCTCTCCCCCCGGGAGAGGGGAGAATGCCGGTCTCTTCTCCTGAGCCCGGCGACTGTTTCCGAAAGAAGCCCCTCTCCCCCCGGGAGAGGGGTTTGGGGTGAGGGGGACCGAATCATCGCCGCGCCCTCACCCCCGGCCCCTCTCCCGGGGGGAGAGGGGAGAATGCCGGTGTCTTCTCCTGAGCCCGGCGACTGGTCCCGGAAGAAGCCCCTCTCCCCCCCGGGAGAGGGACCGCGATGGTCGGCCCGGCGATCGCGAGCACCAGAAGCCCCTCTCCCCCGGGAGAGGGGTTGGCTTCGGGGCCGTGATGCCGCGCTGAGGAAGAAAGTCAAAATGAGACACTGCCCATGCGGGCGTGGTGTATCTCTCGATGCCCTGAGCGGGTATCTTCGACGGCGGGTGGACTGATTGCGGATGCGGGGCATCGGCCGGGGGACATGGTGCGGATGGCTCGATGGCCGGAGGACGGCACGGACCGGTCTCGCGGCGCCCCGTGATTCTTTCGTGACATCTGTCGTTCAGACTCTCGCACCGCAGCCGCGCCGGCGGTATGGGCGGCGGCAATCGAAACGGACTTCGATGGAGGCTCCCGACATGGCGTTCAACCCGGCACTCTCCCCACTCTCCTCTCCGTCCTCTCCCCCACCGTCCTCTTCCCCCCACGCGCAGAGCCCCACGCCCGAGCGCGCGCCGGCCCATCTGCGGCGCCGTGCGGTGCGGCTCGCCGGGGCCGTGGCCCTGAGCGCCGCCCTCGGCGGGGCATCGGCGCAGGCGCCGGCGCAGGCGCAGGCGCAGCCGCTCCCGGAGCTGAGCCTGACCGGGGCGTTCAGCGTGTACGGCCATGGCCAGGCGCCGAGCAACGGTGACTGTCCGTCGGGCATCGAGGTGCTGGAGCGGATTGACGACAAGGTGATGGAAGGGGATGTGCTGACGCTGCGGGTGGAGCGCTCGAAGCGGCGGGTGGAGGAGATGACGCTGTCGGTGGACTTCGAGATAGTGACGGGGTCGGCGGCGGATGCGTCGGACCTGGGGCCGACGCGCAGGACGCTGCGCAACGTGGCGCTGCGCTTTCCCTCGACGCAGAGCGAGCTGAATCCGGACGTGCGGTTCGTGGCGCGGCGCTGTCACCATGTGGACATTGCGGTGGACGGGAAGCTGGAGGGGAACGAGATACTGTCGATTCGTCTCAAGCCGAAGCCTGGGGAGTACGAGGTCAAGGGGACGGGGCGCCGCGACGTACGGATAGGCGAGCGGGGGGCGGGGATCCGGGTGCGGTACGAGGACCTCGGGACGCTGGGGCGCACGCTCTCGGGGCGCCGGTTCAAGATGCGCCTGGAGGCGGGGGTGGCGAGCGGGAAGGCGGACGCCTGCACGTTCCGGCGGGACCGCTCGTTCACGCGGACCATTGCGACGCGGTGGCGGGTGCGCGACGGGGGGCGGGGGGACCTTCGTGCGGCGACGCTGGCGGACTTCGAGCTGCCGTCGCGGGTGGCGTTCCGCAATGGGGTGGCGGAGGTGGCGGTGACGGCGAAGGTGGACGGGGACCGGGAGGCGGAGGACTTCGAGCTGGACCGGCTGCACCTGTTCGGGGCGCCCGACAAGTGGCCCTGGCCGGCGGTGGTGTGCGAGACGGCGGCGGATGCGGCGCGGTACGGGCTGCGCGGCCCGGTGTTTGCGCCGCGCGGGGTGATACCGCCGGCGCTGTCGGCGCCGGCGAGGCCGACGGGGTTGAGCGCGACGCCGACGGAGGACCGGGTGACGCTGGCGTGGCGCGCTGAGACGGACCCGACGATAACGGGGTGGCGGTACCGGCTGCGGCAGTTCGCCGGCTGGACGCCGGCGACGGGGGTGTGGCGGGGCGATGCGTCGACCCGCGGGGTGGTGGTGGCCTTTCCGGGCTACCTCGACGGGACGGGGCTTGAGTTCCAGGTGCAGTCGTACAACGCCGCGGGGGCGAGCCCGTGGTCGGAGGCGGCGTCGGTGACGCTGGTCAACCGGGACACGCCGGCGCTTCGCCTCAGCGAGACCGCGGTCGAGGTGGAGGAAGGCGGCACCGCGACCTGGACGGTGGCGATGAACGGGGCCTACAGCGCGACGGTGACCCTTGAGAGCAGCGACCCGGCGAAGGCGACGGTGCGCCCGTCCACCCTGCGCTTTGCCTCCGGAGACACGGACACGCCGCAGACGGTGACGGTGACGGGGCGCGCGGTGGGCGAGGCGGTGGTCTCCCACGCCGTCACGCTCGACGGCGCGGCGGTGCGCACCCCGGCTCCGGCGGGGACGGTGGCGGTGACGGTGACGGAGGCCGAGACCCGTCCGCCCAGGGCTCCGAAGGCGTTCCGCGCCCGGCCGGGCGACGGCGAGGTGACGCTCTCGTGGGCCAAGGGCGATGCGGCGATTGTCAGGTACGAGGTCATCCACCGCCTCGCCGGCCCCGGCCAGGCGTGGGGGGCGTGGGCGGAGATTGCGGGCTCCGGTGCGGACACGACCACTCACACGGTGGGGGGCCTGACCAATGGGCGGAAGTACATCTTCCGGGTGCGTGCGGTCAACGCGGGCGGGGCGGGGCCGCGCTCGAGGGGGCGCGGGGCGACGCCGATGGGCACGCTGACGGTGGCGGTGGAGGAGGCGGCCGTCGTCGAGGGGGACGATGGGCGCAGGCAGGTCGAGTTCGTGGTGACGCTGAGCGGGGAGCCGACCGACGATGTGAAGGTGCGGGTGGCGGCGCTCGCGGGCCCCGGGAGCACGGCGACGGAGGCCGAGGACTTCGTCGCGCTCGACGAGACGCTGGTGTTCGACGCCTCCGCCCGCAAGGATGCGCTGATGAAGACGGTGCGGGTGGAGGTGCTGGGCGACCACCGGGCGGAGGGGGACGAGACCTTCGTCCTGCGGCTGGACACCCTGGAGACGGGCGACGCCAGGGTGGCGCTCGCCGGGGGCGGGGAGAAGCTCCGGGTGACCGGCACCATCACCGACGACGACGCGGCGCCGGTGCTGGCGGACATCGGGGACGTGTCGGTGGAGGCCGGCGAGGCGGTGGCCATCACGGCGACGGCGACCGACGCCGACGGCGACCCCATCGGCTACGCCTGGACCCGCAAGGCGGGCGAGACGCCGGCGCTGCCGGAGGGGACCGGCCTCGGCGCGGCGCGGCTCGCGTTCACGCCGACCCGGGCCGGCGCCTACACGATGACGGTGACGGCGAGCGACGGCCACGGCAACACCGACAGCGAGACGGTGACGGTCACCGTGGCGGCGCCCGCCGACCCGGGCGTCCCGCTCGGCCTGACGGTGGAGCGGCGCGACGACCGGCTGCACCTGAGCTGGACCGCGCCGGAGAATCCGGAGCGTACCGGCTGGCAGCTCCGGTACCGGTCGTTCAACGGCGGCGTCAGGCAGGATTACTTCAGGGTCTGGCACGACTGGGTGGCCATCGCGGACCCGTCGGCCACGAGCTACATCCTGTCGTCGGACCAGTGTCACGAAGGTCAGGAGTTCGAGCTCCGCGCGACGACGGATGCCGGCCCCGGGACGGTGGCGAGCGCCCGGCTGTCACCGGTGGGAAAGGACTGGCTTGTACTTCCTCGAGGTGGCATCTCCGGAGCGAAGTTCGAGGGAAACGAGCTCTGGGCCAGCATTACCATCAGGCGAAGAGTGGCCGATCGGATGTCGGGTCCGGTCAGGGTGGTTCCCGTAGCCTTCGAAGGGATGCCGGAGGGGCCACAGGCATCCTCATACGGAACAGATGTTTTTGAAGGCCCTGCTACCGACAAGGTGACCATTTATCCGGTGGGGCGGATTACCTCTGGGGATCCAATCATCCTGGGTTCACATGATCGAAATTATCTTGAGTTCACGAAATCGCCTTGGGGTGCGCCTGGTTCAGGAGTACCGAACTGGGATTTGCAGCACTATGTTGTGAAGCTGGAAGCGGATGAGGACACCCGGGACGACTGGATAGGCATTGCGTATCGAGTGGAGGGGGAGGGCATCGGTGCCTGCGCCGCGAAGTATGGCGTTTTGAGGTATTTTTTCCTGGTTCGCGACACGACGCCGACCCTGACGCTCAAGACTACCCCGGCTGCGGTGAGCGAGGGAACGCCGATCACTCTGACCGTCCATTCGGACAAGCATATATCGGGCGTTCTTCCGGTGAGCCTGACGCTGTCCGAGCGGGCTTCGAGCGGCTTCTCGGCGGCGGACATCGAAGGGGCATTGACGCAGACCTTCGGCGTGGAGTTCGTCGAGACTTTGGACGGCGTCTGGACCGGAACCGTCGAGATTCCCACCGTTGTCGACGCCGATGCGTCGGAAGGGACCGAGAAGTACACCATCACGCTGAACGATGCGGCCGGCTACGCCATCGGCGAGGACGTGACGGTCCGGGGCGAGGTGAAGGACGGCCCTGCGGGCACGGGCTACCACGGCTTCTCCGGCGCCACCGACATGACGGTCGGCCTGACGGTGAGCCCGGAGACGCTGGAGGTGGCAGAGGGAGGTACCGGCGCCTACACGGTGAAGCTGGATGAGTGGCCGGCGGGCGCGGCCACGGTCACGGTGACGCCCACGGTGACGCCGGAGAGCCGCGACAAGACGGTCGCGACGGTCTCGCCGGAGTCGCTGACCTTCACCCCCGAGAACTACAACACCACCCAGACCGTGACGGTGAGGGGTGTGCCGGACGACGACACGGACGACGACACGGCGACCGTGACCCACAGTGCCCGGATGGGCGATACGGTCCTGACGGTGACGAGCGGCGAGACGGTGGCGGTGACGGTGAAGGACACGACGGGCGCCGTGCACGCCAACGCGGTGCACCGGGCGGTGCTGCCGCAGGTGGCGGCGGCGATGGCGTCGCAGTCGCTCGATGCGGTGGCGGGGCGCATCGAGGCGGTGACCTCGGGTGAGGGGGGCCGGTCGCTGGCGCTCGGGGCCTGGCCGGGGGCGGCCCGCGCCGAGGCGTGGGGGGACGGTGCGGGGTCCGCCGGGGGCTGGCGGGACGAGCGTCGAGACGCGGAGCCGACCGGCACGCGCCTGCGCGAGCTGCTGGACGGGGCGCGGTTCGCCCTGCCGCTCGGGGCGTCGGAGACTGGCGGCGGGGGTGCGTCGGCGGCGGTGTGGGGCCGGGGTGGCCGGGTGTCGCTGTCGGGGTCGGAGGACGACGTGTCGTGGGACGGCGGGGTGTGGTCGGCGCATGTGGGGGCGGACATGCGGGTGCGCCCGGGGCTGCTGGCCGGAGCGGCGGTGTCGTGGTCGGAGGGGACATTCGACACCGAGGCGGACGATGCGGGCGGTGACCGGGTGAAGAGCGTCTACGAGACCGAGCTGATGGCGGTGCATCCGTACCTGGCGTGGCTGTACTCGGGGGGCGCGCACGTGTGGGCGAGCGCAGGCTACGGCAAGGGCGAGGTACGGGTCGAGGAGGAGAGCGGTCCGACGCGTGGGGTGGACATGACGTATGCGAGCGCGGCGCTGGGGGGTCGTGGGGTGGTGAGCGAGGATACGCGGTGGATAGCGGGGGGCGTGACGCGGGTGTCGGTGCGGGGCGAGGGGGCGGTGTCGAGGGTGAAGGCGGAAGGGGGGGACGGCCTCAGCGCCCTGTCGTCGGACACGCGCCGGGTGCGTGTGGGGCTGGAGGGGTCGCACGAGCGCGGGCTCGGGGGCGAGGCGACGCTGACGCCGGCGCTGGAGGTGGGGCTGCGCCATGACGGAGGGGACGCGCTGGACGGAGCGGGGGTGGAGGCGGGGGCGAGCCTGACGTGGCGCGACCCGGCGGCGGGTGTGACGATGGAGGTGCGGGCGCGGACGCTGCTGGCGCACGAGGAGAGCGGTCACGAGGAGTGGGGCGTGAGCGCTCGGGTGCAGATGGCCCCGGGCGTGGACGGACACGGGCTTTGGCTGACGGTGGCGCCCTCGTGGGGGCGCACGGCGACGGACCTGGAGGGGCTGTTCGAGCGCAGGGCGGGGTCCGGGCCGGGGTGGGGGAGCGGTCTGGAGGCGGAGGGACATGTGGAGGCGGAGGTCGGGTACGGGTTCGGGGTGAGGGGACCGGGGAGGATGGCGGTGCTGAGTCCGTATGGGGGGCTCGCCCTGACGGAGGGGGGCGGACGGACCCTGCGGGTGGGAGCGCGCTACACGGTGGGTCCGACGCTGAGGCTGTCGATGGAGGGTGAGCGCCGGGAGGAGGAGGCCCGCGCCGCCGAGGCGAGCCTGATGGTGCGGGGCGAGCTGCGCTGGTGAGCCCCGCGGCCCGCGGCGGGCCGCCCTAGCTCCCAGGCGCGCCACGAATCGGACCTGCACCCGGCCGGCCAGGGCTGCCCGAATGCGCACCCCCATCCCCATCCGCCGTCGCGTCCTGCTCCTCCTGCTTCCGGCCCTCTTGGGCGGGTGCGCCAGGATCAGCACGACGTCCGTGGACGAGAACACGATCGAGATCACCGTGCACGTCGCCACGGTCTGCTCTGAAAGGGACGCCGAGCGCCTCGCGCAGCGTCACGCCGCGGTGGAGACCGTCAGGCGCGGCTTCGACGACTACCTGGTGGTCGGATCGGTCGGGGGGGACCATGTGGCCGGCGACGCGCCCGCGACGGCCCGCACGACGCTGTACGGAAGCAGCGGCAGAACGCTCTTTTCGGAAGACGCTCCTCTTCTCGCGCACCATCGGATGCTGACGATCCGAATGTTCCGCGCCGGAGAGGGCGACAGCGCGGCGGCGGTGTCCGCTCGCGCGGTGCTGGGCGACGAGTGGGAGGCAACCGCGGCGAAGGGCGCGCCGAGCACCTGCGTCGGCATCGGCGGCTGACCGGTGTCGCCGAGCCCGGACCACCGCTTCGCCGGGTCCGGCCCGGACACAGGATATCCGTCAGTGACCGTGTCCCCGGGTGCCGGGCTTCCGCATTCCGCCGGGCCCGGTCCGGGCGTAGGATGTCCGGCCGGCCCGCCATCCCCGACGCGCGGCACGCAGCCGTGACACCCGAAGAGATCCTCGGCCATCCGCCCCGGCTCCCGGGCCGGGCGCAGCGCGGATTCTTCTTCGCGAACGGATGCCTGCTGGTCGAGCGGGCCGTCGACGCGGCCGGACCAGGGCCCGGTCCGCGGCGGACAAGTCCGCAAATTCGCTGAAGAGAGGAGCGAAACGATGCTCGACGAAGCCACCGAAGTCACCGCAACCCCCGATCTGCCCGCGATGGAGCGGCCCGTCACCGACGAGCCGCGGACCTCCTTCACCCTGCCGTCGGAGTACTACACGAGCCCGGCGGTGTACGAGCGGGAGAAGGAGGCGATCTTCTACCGCACCTGGCAGTACGTCGCGCACCGGTCCGCGTTCGTCGAGCCGGGCGACTACGCGACGCTGCGTATCTGCGACCAGAACATCTTCGTGATGAAGGGCGGCGACGGAGTCCTGCGGGCCTTCCACAACGTGTGCCGCCACCGCGGGCACGAGCTGCTCGGCGAGCCCCGCGGCAACGTGGGCTCGGCGATCGTCTGCCCCTACCACGCCTGGACCTTCGAGCGCGAAGGGGGGCTGCGCGCCGCCCGCTTCTCCTCGCAGCGGCCGGGCTTCGACCGGGCCGACTTCGGGCTCCGCCCGATCCGGCTCGAGCTCTTCTGCGACTGCGTCTTCGTCAATCTCGACGACGGCGCGGAGAGCCTCGCGAGCCTCGCCGGCGACATGGAGGCCGACCTTCGCCGGCGCGTGCCCTGGCTCGGCGACCTGAAGATGCACGTCCACCCCGTCGACATCCTGGGCGACGCCCGCCAGCACGCGGGATGGAAGGTCGTGGTCGACAACTACGTCGAGTGCTACCACTGCCGCCACGCGCACCCCGACTTCGCGTCGCTCATCTCGATGGACGACTACCGGGTCGACGTCGGCCCGGTCTGGTCGCGCCAGTTGGGGCCGAAAACCCGGCCGGTCAACTCGGCCTACGAGTTCGACCCCGACAAGGGCTACCCGGGGGCGATGTTCTGGTACCTGTGGCCGAATACCACGTTCAACATCCTGCCGGGCTCGAACGAGCTGGCCGTGTACCGGATCCGCCCGATCGACCACGAGTGGACGAGCTTCGAAGGCGATGTCCTCACCGCCGACGGCAGCACCAGCGACGCCCGCACCGCATACACCGCCAACGTGCTCGCGCCGGAGGACATCGCGCTGTGCGAGAGCGTGCAGCGGGGCCTGAAGTCGAAGGGCTACGACCAGGGCCCGATCATGGCCGGCGATGCCCCGACCGGCGAGAACGAGTACGCGATCCACCACTTCCACAAGCTCGTCCGCGAAGCGCTGAACGGCCGCGGCTGACGCTCGGGGGCCGCCTCCACCGGACGGCTGCCGAACGCGAACATCATCGCGCCGCCCGGGTCGAACCTCGCGAGGAGAAGCAGGCATGGCAGCGAAGCAGAAGAAGGTGATCATCACGTGCGCGGCCACCGGGTCGATCCACACCCCCACGATGTCTCCGCACCTGCCGTTGACGCCGTCGGAGATCGCGGAGCAGTCGATCGAGGCGGCGGAGGCGGGCGCCGCCATCATCCATCTCCACGCCCGCAACCCCGAGGACGGCAGCCCCACGCCGAGCCCCGACGTGTTCATGGAGTTCCTGCCCCGCATCAAGCAGAGCTGCCGGTCGGTGATCAACATCACCACCGGCGGCGGGCACGGGATGACGCTGGAGGAGCGGCTCGCGGGCGCGATGCGCACGAAGCCGGAGATGAGCTCGCTCAACATGGGCTCGATGAACTTCGGGCTCTATCCGATGCTCGACCGCTACCCCGAGTTCAGGTACGAGTGGGAGCGCAGGCATCTGGAGAACAGCCGCGACTTCATCTTCCGCAACACCTTCAAGGACATCGAGTACATCCTGCGCGATCTCGGCGAGGCGCACGGCACCCGCTTCGAGTTCGAGTGCTACGACGTCGGACACCTCTACAACCTCGCCCACTTCCTCGACCGCGGCCTGGTCAGGCCGCCGCTGTTCGTGCAGACCATCTTCGGGATCCTCGGCGGCATCGGCGCCGACCAGGAGAACCTCGTGCACATGAAGCGGATCGCGGACAAGCTGTTCGGCGAGGACTACTACTGGAGCGTGCTCGCGGCCGGACGCCACCAGCTCGGGTTCGTGACCATGAGCGCGATCATGGGCGGCAACATCCGGGTCGGCCTCGAGGACAGCCTGTACGCGGGCCGGGGGCGGCTCGCGAAGTCGAACGCGGAGCAGGTCCGGATCGTGCGCTCGATCGTCGAGAACCTGTCCCTGGAGGTCGCGACCCCGGACGAGGCGCGCGAGATGCTCGCGCTCAAGGGAGGCGACGCGGTCGGGTTCTGATCCGGGACGCGAGGCGGCCGCCGGCCGTGGGCGGACGAAGGCCCGCGGGCTATCCGCCTCCGGCCGCCTGCGCGCTGGAGACGAAGCCGGCGGACGCGCGCAGGTCCCGTCCGACCGAGCGCACCCGGTTGAGGACGTCGTCGTCGAACCAGGCCCGCAGCGCCGGAGGCATCGCGCGTTCGCGCTCGGTGTCGATGGCGACGGTCACCGTCATGCCGGCTCGCAGCGGAGCTCCCTCCGGCGTCCGCTCGACGTCGAGCAGCACCGGAATGCGCTGCACGACCTTCACCCAGTTGCCCGTCGCGTTCTGCGGCGGAAGCACCGAGAACTCCGCCCCGGTCGCGGGCGCGATGGCCCCGACCGTCGCCGGCCACTCGACGCCGGGGTAGGCGTCCGCGGTGATCGAGGCCGACTGCCCCTCCAGCACGTGGGTGAGCTGCGTCTCCTTGAGGTTCGCCTCGACCCAGACCTTTCCGCTCTCGATGATGGTGAAGACCGCACGACCCTCCTCCACGTACTCGCCCGCCTGCAGCTTCATGTTGCTGACGACCCCGTCGACCGGCGCCTCGACCCACGTGTCGGCCAGCGCCATCGCAGCCCGATCACGCTCGGTGCGGACACGCAGGAAGCTCGGATGCGCCTCGGCCTCGATGCCGGGATCGCCCCCGAGGCCCTGCCGCACGCCCCGGACACGCTGGCGCAGCACCCGCACCTGCCGCCTGGAGAACGAGAGGTCGTGCGCGGCCACGTCGTAGGCCTGCTCGCTCGCGAGCCTGCGCTCCTTCAGCGTCTTCTGCCGCGCGAGCTGCCGGGTGAGGAACTCGACCCTCTCCTCCTCCGCCGCCACCGCCGCCACCGCTTCGTGGTACTCGGCGCGAAGCTCCTCGACCTGCGTGCGCACCAGCTCCAGCTCCGCCTCGGCGCGGTCGAGCGCGAGCCTGAACGGCTGCTGGTCGAGCCGGAACAGGACCTGCCCCTTGCGAACGAGAGCGTGGTCGTCGACTCCCACCCACTCGACCCGCCCGGACACGCCGGCGCTGACCGCGACGATGTTCGACTTGATGTAGGCGTTCTCGGTGGTGACGTACCGGCCGCTCTCGGCGTAGAGGTAGACGCCGACGGCGACCGCGGCCAGCGGCACCAACACGAGCAGCACCGTGCGCAGCACGAGGCGGCCGATCCGGCCGGCGATTCGCGAGGCCGTGCTCATGCGTCCGGCGCGCCCTTCGCCGGCGCGCCCGCCGAGTGCGGCGGAGCCGGCGCCTCGGCCGGCCCCTGCCCCTGACCGTTCAGGGCCACCAGGTTCGACTTGATGGCGAGCAGCACGTCGACGAACGCTTCCTGCTGGTCCGCCGTGAAGCCGGACATCGCGTCGCGCCGCAGGCCCGCGGCGATCGCGCGCATCTCGCGCATCACCGGGCCGACCTCGCTGGTCAGGTGGACCCTTTTCGCGCGCCGGTCCCGGCGGCAGGGCTCGCGGCGCACCCAGCCGTTCGCCTCCAGCCGGTCGAGGAGCCGCCCGAGGGACGCCCGCTCGATGTCGAGCGTCTCCGCCAGCTCGCTCTGCGTCGGGCCGTCGTTGCGGTAGAGGTTGGTGATCACCCACCACTGGGATCGGGTGAGTCCGAGCCGCCTGACCCGGCGGTCGTAGCTCGTGCGCATCAGCCGCGCGATGTCGTGCACGAGGAAGCCGAAGTTGCGCTCGACGTTTTCCCGCTGCATGTCTTCCCGTTTCATGGCGGCCAATTTAGTAGGCTGGATGACAATATGCAAGATCAAGATATGCCATACGACAATAAGCTGTCCTGCATATCGGCCCGGGGCTACGGTCCGCGACTACCCGGAAGTCGCGACGAGCGGCTCGTCACCCGCCCGATCAGGACCCTCGATGCCGAACGACCACCGGCCAGCGTGCGACCGTCCGAAGGGATGGCCGGTGACCGTAACTTTCGGATGGTCCTGCATGTCGGCCTCTGGAATTCGGCATCCGGAGTTGCAACCATTGCCGGGGGTCCGCCGGGACGGCGGCATCCCTGCGTCCGGGGGATCTCCGTCCGCGCGCCGCGAGCGCCTGCGCCTCGCGGCATCCCTGCGTCCGGGGGGCCTCCCGATGACCTCACATGAACCACGACCCCGCGGGAGCGGCGCCCTTGTGTCCGCGGGACCTCCGATCCGGATCGGCGCCGCCGGCAGAGGCGGACGCCTCCGGCCGCGGGCGGGAGCGAAGGGATGAACGCAATCGACCTGAAGGGACGCAGCGCCATCGTGACCGGCGGCGCCCAGGGTATCGGGCGGGCCATCGCCGAGCGGCTGCTCGCGTCCGGGGCGGCGGTCGCGCTCTGGGACCGGGACGGGGAGCTGCTGGCCGGGACCGCGCGGCTGCTCGCGGACCGGGGCGAGGTGAGCGGCACGGCGGTGGACGTGACGGACGCCGTCGCCGTCGCCGATGCCTTCGCCGCCACCGTCGAACGGCACGGCGGGGTCGACATCATGGTCAACAACGCGGGGATCGCGGGGCCGACGATGCCGTCGTGGGAGTATCCGCTCGACGAGTGGCGCGCCGTGGTCGACGTGGACCTGAACGGGGTCTACTACTGCTGCCGGGCCGCGCTGCCCCACATGCTCGAGCGCGGCTACGGGCGCATCGTGAACGTCGCGTCCATCGCCGGGAAGGAGGGCAACCCGAACGCGGCCGCCTACAGCGCGGCCAAGGCCGGGGTCATCGCACTGACCAAGTCGCTGGCGAAGGAGACCGCGGACCGGAACATCGCGGTGAACTGCGTCACCCCGGCCGCCGCGAAGACCCGCATCTTCGACCAGATCTCGCAGACCCACATCGACTACATGCTCTCGAAGATCCCCCGCGGCCGGTTCCTCGCCGTCGGCGAGGCGGCCGCCATGGTCGCGTGGATGGTCTCCGAGGAGAACTCCTTCACCACCGGCGCGGTGTTCGACCTGAGCGGCGGGCGGGCGACGTATTGATCGCCCGCATCCGACGCTGCAAGCTGTTCCGGATCGTCCGACCGCCCTGCTCGCCGGACCGACAGCCGCCGGCCTGCTCCGACCCTCGGGAGAAGCGACAGTGAAGGTTCTCGTCACCGGCGGCACCGGCTTTCTCGGCCGACGTCTCGTCTCGGCGCTGCTCGAACGCGGCGCGGTCGCCGGCGCAGATGGCGTCGAGCACGAGATCGAGCGCATCGTCGTCAGCGACATCGGCCCGGGGATATCCCCGCTGCCCGATGACCCCCGCATCGACCTGCGGCTCGGGGACTTCAGCGAGCCCGGCGCCGCGGAGTCCCTGATCGATGCCGGCACCGGCGCGGTCTTCCACCTCGCCGCGGTGGTCAGCGGGGAAGCCGAGCGGAACTTCGATCTCGGCATGCGGATCAACTTCCACGGCTCGCTACGATTGCTCGACGCCATCCGCGCCCGCGGCCATTGCCCGCGGCTCGTGTTCACCAGCAGCGTCGCCGCCTACGGTGGCGACATGCCGGAGGTCATCGAGGACTCGACCATCCTCACCCCCCGGACCTCGTACGGATCGCAGAAGGCGGCGGTCGAGCTCCTGCTGAACGACTACAGCCGCAGGGGATTCGTCGACGGCCGGGCGCTGCGCCTGCCGACCGTGGTGGTGCGCCCCGGCAAGGCGAATGCCGCCGCGTCCTCCTTCGCGAGCGCGATCATCCGCGAGCCGCTGGAAGGCCGCGCGTACACCTGTCCGGTGGCGGAGGAGACCGGCGTGTGGCTGCTCTCGCCCCGGCGCGTGGTCGAGAGCTTCCTCCATGCCGCGGCCCTCCCCCCGGAAGCGTTCGGCATGAGCCGTGCGCTGGCGCTGCCCGGGATGACGGTCACGGTCGGGGAGATGATCGCGGGGCTGCGCGAGGTCGCGGGAGACCGCGTCGCCGGGCGGCTCACGTTCGGACGCGATCCGTTCATCGAGGAGATCGTCCACGGCTGGGCGACGAAGTTCCGGCCCGCGCGCGCCCTCGCGATGGGGTTCGCGCCGGACGAGGACTTCAGGTCCGTCGTCGAGGCGTTCATCGAGGACGACCTGGGCGGGAGCCGCGTCCAGTGAGCGCTCCGGCGAGCGCGGGAGGGCAGGGGCGGCTCGCCGGCAAGCGTGCGCTGGTGACGGCGGCCGCGCAGGGGATCGGGGAGGCGGTCGCGCGCGCCTTCGCCGACGCCGGAGCGCAGGTGCTCGCCACCGACGTGAACGGCGGGAAGCTGGCGGATCTCGCGCTCGTGGACGGCATCGGGACCCGCGTCGTCGACGTGCTCGACGCCGCCGCGGTGACCGCGTGCGTCGACGCCGCGGGTCCGTTCGACGTGCTGGCGAGCTGCGCCGGATACGTGCACCACGGCACCATCCTCGACTGCGACGAGGCCGCCTGGGACTTCTCGTTCGATCTGAACGTGAAGGCGATGTACCGGGTGGTGCGCGCGGTGCTGCCGGGCATGGCCGGGCGCGGCGGCGGCTCGATCGTGTGCATCGCCTCCGTGGCGTCGAGCGTGAAGGGAGTCCCGGCGCGCTGCGCCTACGGCGCCTCCAAGGCGGCGGTCATCGGGCTCGCCAAGTCGGTGGCGGCGGACTTCATCCGCCAGAAGGTACGCTGCAACGCCATCTGCCCCGGCACCGTGCAGTCGCCCTCGCTCGACGAGCGGATCGCGGCCCGGGGCGGCGGGCCGGAGATCCGCCAGGCGTTCGTCGACCGGCAGCCGATGGGACGCCTGGGCACCGCGCAGGAGATGGCGGCGCTCGCTCTGCATCTCGCGAGCGACGAATCCGCGTTCACCACCGGGCAGACGTTCATCGCGGACGGCGGCATGACCCTCTGACACGCGCGGGGTGTCGCCGGCGGGAGCCAGGGCCCGGGCGTCCATCGCCGGCGGAGGCGCGGAGGCAGACCCTTCGACATCCATCCCGGGACCCGCCGACGGACCGGCGGGACGTCCCGGTACACTCGATCACATCCGGACCGGGCACATCCGGACACACCAGGAAGAGGACCTTTCATGAAGCTGGTCAGACACGGCCAGCCGGGCGCCGAGAAGCCCGGCCTCATCGATTCCGGCGGCGCCGTGCGCGATCTGACGGGCCATGTCGGCGACATCGACGGCTCGACGCTCTCTCCCGAGAGCCTGGCGAGGCTCGCGGCCATCGACCCCGCGTCGCTGCCGGCGGTGGAGGCGGGGACCCGGCTCGGCTGCCCGGTCGGCAGCGTCGGCAAGCTGCTCTGCATCGGGCTCAACTACACCGACCACGCCGAGGAGACGGGGCAGCCCATCCCGTGGGAGCCGGTCCTGTTCATGAAGGCGACCACCGCGATCTGCGGGCCGAACGACACCGTGGTGCTGCCGCGGGGCTCGGTGAAGGGCGACTGGGAGGTCGAACTCGGCATCGTCATCGGCTCGCGCGCGAGCTACGTCGAGGAGGACGAGGCCCTCGACCACGTGGCCGGCTACTGCCTGGTCAACGACGTCTCCGAGCGGCAGTTCCAGCTCGAGGGCACCGGCCAGTGGGTGAAGGGCAAGAGCGCCGACACGTTCGCGCCCATCGGCCCCTGGGTCGCGACGAAGGACGAGGTCCCCGACCCCGGCGCCCTCGACATGTGGCTGGAAGTGGACGGACACCGCTACCAGGACGGCAACACCCGCACCATGATCTTCGGCGTGAGGACGATCGTGAGCTACGCGAGCCGGCACATGACCCTGATGCCCGGGGACATCATCCCCACCGGCACCCCGCCCGGGGTCGGCGCCGGCCAGAGCCCGCAGGTGTTCCTGAAGCCCGGCAACGTCATGCGCCTCGGCATCACCGGCCTCGGCGAGCAGCGCCAGGAGGTCGTGGCGTATCCGGGTCGAGAGGGGACTGGACGACCATGAAGAGGAACGCGCGCCGCAGCACCGAGTGGTTCGGCAAGGACGGCAAGGACGGGTTCCATCACCGGAGCTGGATGAAGAACCAGGGCCTGCCGCACCACCTGTTCGACGGCCGTCCGGTCATCGGCATCTGCAACACCTGGTCGGAGCTCACGCCGTGCAACGCCCACTTCCGGATGCTGGCCGAGCGCGTGAAGCGCGGCGTGTACGAGATGGGCGGCTTCCCGCTCGAGTTCCCGGTGATGTCCCTCGGCGAGACCCTGATGCGGCCGTCGACGATGCTCTACCGCAACCTCGTGAGCATGGATGTCGAGGAGTCCATCCGCGCCAATCCCCTCGACGGCG
Organism: Gammaproteobacteria bacterium; assembly: GCA_965202735.1. GTDB lineage: Bacteria > Pseudomonadota > Gammaproteobacteria > HK1 > HK1 > HK1. The sequence goes on along the minus strand of OZ241844.1, from coordinate 2,104,599 downwards.
TGGTGCTGCTCGTCGGCTGCGACAAGACCACCCCGGCGCTGCTCATGGGGGCGGCGAGCTGCGACCTGCCGACCATCGTGGTCTCCGGCGGCCCGATGCTCAACGGCCGGTTCCGCGAGGAGCAGATCGGCTCCGGGACCCACGTGTGGAAGTTCGAGGACATGGTGCGGGCCGGGGACATGTCGATGCGGGAGTTCATGGACGCGGAGGCGTGCATGTCCCGCTCGGTCGGCCACTGCATGACGATGGGGACCGCGTCGACGATGGCGAGCATGGCGGAGTCGCTCGGCATGGCGCTGCCGGCCAACGCCGCCATCCCCGCCGCCGACTCGCGGCGCAACGTGCTCGCCCACATGGCGGGCCGGCGGATCGTCGAGATGGTGGAGGAGGACCTCGTCATGTCGAAGATCCTCACCCGCGAGGCGTTCGAGAACGCGGTGCGCACCAACGGCGCCATCGGCGGCTCCACCAACGCGGTGGTGCACCTGCTGGCGGTGGCGGGGCGCATCGGGGTCGACCTCTCCCTCGACGACTGGGACACGCTCGGGCGCGAGGTGCCGTGCATCGTGAACCTCATGCCGTCCGGCAAGTACCTGATGGAGGATTTCTACTACGCGGGCGGGCTGCCCGCCGTGCACCGGGAGCTCGGCGAAGCCGGATTCCTCCACCGGGACGCCCCGACCGCGAACGGCCGCACGCTGTGGGAGAACGTCAGGGATGCGGAGTGCTGGAACCGCGACGTGATCTTCCCCCTGTCCGAGCCGTTCAAGGATCGGGGCGGTATCGCGGTGCTGCGCGGCAACCTCGCCCCGCAGGGCGCGATCCTGAAGCCGTCGGCCGCCACCGAGGCCCTCATGCGCCATCGCGGGAAGGCGGTGGTCTTCGAGGACATCGACGACTACAAGGCCCGCATCGACGACCCGGACCTCACCGTGGACGAGACCTGCGTGCTGGTGCTCAAGGGCTGCGGGCCGAAGGGGTACCCGGGCTTTCCGGAGACCGGCAACATGGGGCTGCCCGCGAAGCTGCTCCGGCAGGGCGTCTCCGACATGGTGCGGATCTCCGATGCCCGCATGTCCGGCACCGCGTTCGGCACCGTGGTGCTGCACACCGCGCCGGAGGCGGCGGCCGGCGGCCCCCTCGCCCTGGTGCGCGACGGCGACGAGATCGAGCTCGATGTCCCCGCCCGCCGGCTCGTCCTGCACGTCTCCGACGACGAGCTCGCAAGGCGCCGCGCCGCGTGGCGCCCCCCGGCGCCGCATTCCGAGCGGGGATACCTGAAGCTCTACCTCGACCACGTGATGCAGGCCGACACCGGCGCGGACCTCGACATCCTCACCGGCGGCAGCGGGGCGGAGGTGCCGCGGGAGAGCCATTGAGGGGGTGTGCCCCCGCCTGATGACACGCCGTGAGCGGCAAGCCTGTGAATCAACGTGAAAACGACGATTGAGCCTGGTCGTTGGACCTGATCGCCCTGAAGGCGATCCGGCCATGCATGGAAGGGTCTCGACAACATCAGGGAAGCGACGGGAAATGGAAGCGACAGGAAATGAATGAAGCTCGCGCTCCGTACCGAATCGGCGTGGACGTCGGCGGCACCTTCACCGACGTCGTGCTGGAGCACGACGGCGTCCTCACCACCGCCAAGGTCCTCACGACCCCGAGCGCTCCGGACGACGCGGTGCTCGCCGGCATCGACGACGCGCTCGCGCGCGCCGGCGCCGACCCCGCGGCGGTGGGACTGCTCATCCACGGCACCACGCTCGCCACGAACGCGATCATCGAGCGCAAGGGTGCGCTCACCGCGCTCGTCACCACCGAAGGCTTCCGCGACGTGCTCGACATCGGCTACGAGAGCCGCTACGACCAGTACGACATCATGATCGAGAAGCCGCCCGCGCTGGTGCCCCGCGAGCGCCGGCTCGTGGTGCCGGAGCGGGTCGACGTGCACGGCCGGGTCCTGAAGCCCCTGGACGAGGCGGCGGTCGAGGCGGCGGCCGGCGAGCTTGCGCGGCTCGGGGTCGAGAGCGTCGGCATCGGCTTCCTCCACAGCTACGCCAACCCCGCCCACGAGCGCCGGGCGCGCGAGATCATCGCCACCGCGCTGCCCGGAGCCTCGATCACGCTCTCGAGCGAAGCGTGCCCCGAAGTCCGCGAGTACGAGCGGTTCTGCACCACCGCCGCGAACGCCTACGTGCAGCCGCTCATGGCGAGCTACCTCGGGCGCCTGCGCACCCGGCTCGAAGCGCGGGGCCTCGCCTGCCCGGTGCTGCTCATGACCTCGGGCGGCGGGCTCGCGAGCCTCGATGCCGCGATCCGGTTCCCCATCCGGCTCGTCGAGTCCGGTCCGGCCGGGGGCGCGATCCTCGCCACCCGGGTCGCGGCGGAGATGGGGCTCGACAAGGTCATCTCCTTCGACATGGGCGGCACCACCGCCAAGATCTGCCTCATCGGCGACTACACGCCACAGACCGCGCGCGAGTTCGAGGTCGACCGCGAGTCGCGCTTCACGAAGGGCAGCGGCATTCCGCTGCGCATCCCGGTCATCGAGATGGTGGAGATCGGCGCGGGCGGCGGCTCGATCGCGCGGGTCGACGCCATGGGGCGCATCGCGGTGGGCCCCGACAGCGCCGGCGCCGACCCCGGTCCCGCCGCCTACGGGCGCGGGGGCACGGCCCCGACCATCACCGACGCCGACATCGCGCTCGGGCGCATCGACCCGCGGCGGTTCGCGGGCGGAAAGATCGCCCTCGACATCGAGGCCGCGCGCCGGGCGATCGCGACCGGCGTGGCGGCGCCGCTCGGGCTCGACACCCGGATGGCCGCGTTCGGGATTACCGAGATGGTCGACGAGACGATGTCGAACGCCGCGCGCGTGCACGCGGTGGAGCAGGGCAAGGTGGCGGCCGACCACGCGGTGATCGCGTTCGGCGGCGCGGCGCCGCTGCACGCCGGCCGCCTCGCCGACAAGCTCGGGGTGGACACCATCGTCGTGCCGACCGAGGCCGGCGTCGGCTCCGCGGTGGGGTTCCTGCGCGCGCCGGTCGCCTACGAGGTGGTGCGCAGCCGCAACATGCGCCTGCGCGATTTCGACCACGAGGCCGCGAACGCGCTCATCGAGGAGATGCACACCGAGGCGCTCGCGGTGGTGCGAAGCGGCGCCCCCGCCGCGCGGCTCGAGGAGGTCCGGGGCGCGTACATGCGCTACGTCGGGCAGGGGCACGAGATCTTCGTCGCATTCCCCGGGCGCGCGCTCGGGCCGGACGACCGCGGGGTCGTGCAGCGGGCGTTCGACGCGGAGTACGCGCGGCTCTACCGCCGCACCATCCCCGAGGCCGAGGTCGAGGTGCTGACGTGGGCGCTCACTCTCTCGACCGCCGCCGACCGCCCCGTGCCGGTGGCGGACGTGGCGCCGCGGCCGGCGCCGGCGCCGCTCGACCACCTGCCGGTGCCGGATCTCGAGACGGGCGAGGAGCACGAAGTGCCGCTCTACCGGCGCTCCGACCTCGCTCCCGGCGCCCGGTTCGATGGCCCCGCCATCATCGCCGAGGACGAGACCTCGACCTTCGTCACCCGGCGGTTCGCGGCCCGCGTCGCCGCCAACCGCTACCTCGTCGTCGAGCGCCGGAAGGAATAGGGAACGAGGCCGGTCATCGGACCGGTGAGGACCGGCGAGCGGACCGGGGAGGATGGACCGGGGCCGCGCGGCGGTCCTTTCAAGGGCAGCCGGCGTCGTCGGGGGTCACCGAGGCCCGGCGGGAGAATGGGCCGGGGCCGCGTGGCGGTCCTTTCAAGTCCCCCGGCGCAACGATCCGGAAGACGCCCGATGCCGGTCGCGTACCCGTACCTTGCCCTGTACTGTACCCTTGATGCTGCGGGACGGGTGCCCCAGGGTGGGGACCCGTATCTACGAACAGGGGTCCCCGCATTGAAGACGACGATCGAGATCCCCGACGAGCTGGCCCGGATCGCCAAGGCCCACGCGGCGGGGGAGAACATCACGTTGCGCGCGCTGATCGAACGCGGACTGCGGCTCGCGCTGCGCGCCGACCGTCATCCGGGGCAGTTCGAGCTGAGGGATGCCAGCGTCGGCGGTCGAGGGCTGCAATCGCCGTATCTCGATGTCGAATGGGCGCGCATTCGCGAAGCCATCTACATGGAGCTCTGGACGGCGGGTCGGGACTTCAGCCGATTTCCGGAGCTCGCCGCCTGCAATCCGCTACAGGGCTGAGTCCGGCTGGCGCCGATTCCCGCGATCGGGAACGAATCCGGAGCAGGACTATCCAGAAGTCGTGACGAGCGGTTCATCAGATCCTCGATCCGGGCCTTCGATGCCGAAAGACCGCCCGTCACCGTACGATCTTCCGGTTGGGAGGCCAATGACCGCGACTTTTGAATGGTCCTGGAATCCGGAGCCGGATGCCGCCGAATCCCGCCTGATGCGGGCTATCATCCGCGCGTGGACACTCGATACGACGCAGTGATCATCGGCGGCGGCGTCACCGGCTGCTCCACCGCGTTCTTTCTCGCCCGCGAGCCCGCGTTCGACGGAACGATTCTGGTGGTGGAGCGGGACCCGACCTACGAGCATGCCCCGTCGGCGAAGGCGACCGGCGGGTTCCGGCAGCAGTTCTCCACCCCCGAGAACATCCGTATCGGTCTGTTCGGGGTCCACTTCCTCAAGCACCTCGACCAGTACCTGTCGGTCGACGGCGAGACCCCCGACGTGGGCTTTCGCGAGAACGGCTACCTGCTGCTCGCCACCGGGGCGATGCTGCCGGCGATGCGCGAGAACAACGCGGTGCAGCGCGAGCTCGGAGCCGACGTCCACTTCAGGGACCCGGACGAGCTGCGGGCCCGCTTCCCGTGGCTGCGCACCGACGGCATTGCGGGAGGGTTCCTGAGCGACAGCAACGAGGGATACGTCGATCCGTACTCGCTGCTCCAGGCGTACCGGCGCAAGGCGCGGTCGCTCGGGGTCGAGTTCGTGCACGACGAGGCGCTCTCGGTGCGGCGCGAGGGCGCGAGGGTGACCGGGGTGACGCTCGCCCGCGAAGGCACGCTCGCCTGCGGCGTCGTGGTCAACGCGGCCGGGGCGTATGGCGCCCCGGAGATCTGCGCCTCGGCGGGCGTCGGGATCCCCATCGAGTCCCGCAAGCGGTTCACCTTCGTCTTCGAGTGCCGGGAGCCGATCGGTCCCACCCCGCTCACCATCACCGAGGTCGGGGTCGCGTTCCGCTCCGAGGGCGGGGGGTTCATCTCCAACGTCTCTCCGCCCCCCGAGCGCGACCCGGTGACGAAGGACACCGGGATCGAGTACGAGCTGTTCGACGAGCTGATCTGGCCGGCGCTCGCCGAGCGCGTCCCCGCGTTCGAGGCGATCCGGCAGACCGGAGCCTGGTGCTGCCACTACGACTACAACACCCTCGACGAGAACCTGATCATCGGACGCACCCCGGCGATCGAGAACTTCCACGTCGCGGTCGGCTTCTCCGGCCACGGCCTGCAGCAGTCGCCGGCGGTGGGCCGGGCGCTCTCGGAGCTGATCACGTTCGGCGAGTACCGCAGCATCGACCTCGCCCGGTTCGGCTACGAACGGGTGCTGGCCGGGGAGGCGTTGCGGGAGGTGAACTGCTACTGAGGGCGCCGGCGAGAATTACCTTGCCGCGTATCGAGCGTGCCGTCCTGCAGGAGCAGGGCCCCTCCGGGTACGGTCAGCAACCTTGTTCCGGTCACTGTCCCGAGCGTGGGCGGCGGGTGAATCCGGTCCGCGCGGACCGTCCGGATGCGCCGCCGCTCTCCGGTAGTGGGTCAGTTTGACTCCAGGATCGCCATGTCGGTCGAGGAAGAAGTTCAAACTGACCCACTACCCGCTCTCCGCGCAGGTTGCGACCGCGCATCAATGCCCGATAATGCCCGCTCCGCATCGACGGGAAGGCACGGTGGCCCGAATGAGCGATTCGAACATCGGATTCATCGGCGGCGGCAACATGGCCACCAGCCTCATCGGCGGGCTCGTCGCGAACGGAACGCCGCCCGGCGCGATCCGGGTCTCGGACCCGGACACCCCGAAGCTCGACGGCCTCGCCCGGCGGTTCGGCGTCGGCGCGGCCGCCGACAACGCCGAGGTGGCATCACGCTGCGCCACGGTGGTGCTGGCCGTGAAGCCGCAGATCATGCGAGCCGTGGTGCAGGGCCTCGCCCCGACGCTCGGCGCGCACGCGCCGCTCCTGGTCTCCATCGCCGCGGGCGTGCGCGAGGCGGACATCGCCCGCTGGGCGGGCGGAGACATGGCGATCGTGCGCACCATGCCGAACACGCCGGCGCTGGTCGGTTGCGGCGCCACCGCGCTCTACGCGAACACGAAGGTCGACGCCGGCCAGCGCGAGCGCGCCGACGCGATCCTCAAGGCGGTGGGCATCACCGTCTGGGTGGACGACGAGGCCCAGCTCGACGCGGTCACCGCGCTGTCCGGAAGCGGCCCCGCCTACTACTTCCTGCTCATGGAGATCATGCAGGCGACGGGCGAGGCGATGGGCCTCGACGCCGATGCGGCCCGGCGGCTCACGCTCCAGACCGCGCTCGGCGCCGCCCGCATCGCCAACGAGAGCGACGAGCCGCCCGCGGTGCTGCGCGAGCGGGTGACCTCACCGGGCGGCACCACCGAGCGCGCGCTGGTCACGATGCGCGACAGCGGCATCGACAAGGTGGTGGCGGGCGGCATCCGGGGCGCGCGGCAGCGGTCGATCGAGCTCGGGGACGCGCTCGGAGACCGGGAGGAGCCGCAGCGTGGTCAAGAGGGAGAGCAAAGAGGCGAGCGAACGTGAGCAAACGCCCGCCAGTGCGGGACCGCATTCGCATCCGCGGGCCCGTCGGAACGGGCGGCGCGACGTTCGCGCGACCCCGGCTCCGGGCCATGGTCTGAGCCGGGCGGACCGGACCATGGGCGGACACGTCGGAAACGCGGCCACGTTCCTGATCGAGACCCTGTTCGGGATCTACATCCTCATCGTCATGCTCCGCCTCCTGCTCCAGTGGGCGCGGGCGGACTTCTACAACCCGCTGTCGCAGTTCATCGTCAAGGCGACCCAGCCGGTGCTGGCGCCGATGCACCGCACCCTTCCCTCCGCGGGAGGCATCGACCTCGCCTGCGTCGTTCTCCTCGTGGCCCTCCAGTTCGTCGAGCTGTGGCTGATCTCGGGGCTGCTCGGCCATCGGGTCGCGGCCGTCGCCGTGCTCGTGCTCTCCGCCGCGGAGATCGTCCAGCTCGCGATCTACGTCTTCCTGTTCTCGATCCTCATCCAGGTCGTCATGAGCTGGATCAACCCGGGCTCCTACAACCCGCTGCTCAGCGTGCTCCACAGCCTGAACGAGCCGCTGCTCGGGCCGGCGCGGCGGATCGTCCCGCCGATCGGGGGGCTCGACCTGTCGCCGATCGTGGTGATGGTGGCGCTCCAGCTCGTCGCCATCCTCGTCGTCGGCCCGCTGCGCCAGCTCGCGGGGACGCTGGGCTGACGGTGCGGCGCAGGGGCGCCGGCCCACCCCGGAGGCCCGGGCGTCGGCCCTGCAACGAGAGACGATAGGCCGGCGCCCGCTCCTCGCGCGCCGGCGAGCATCAGACGGCCGGGCCGGCGGCCTCCGGCCGGGCGGGCTGAAAGGTCCTGATCCTGCGCAGGGTCCGCTCGAGGCTTGGAGAGGCGCCGATCGCGATGCCGACCTCCCAGTGTTCGGTCACGAACGTGCTCAGCCTGCCGTTGTAGTCGGGCCCGACCCTGGCGGTGGAATTGCGGCGCGGCGCAATGTCTCTCCTGATGCTCGTCGACCGCGATTTCCTCGCCAGCGCAATCAGGAACTCCTTCGGTTTCGGAATCGTATCCGTGTTCTCCGGAATGCGGTGGACAGGTACGGAGAGAAATTCGGAAACCGCCCTCCGGTGCGCAAGGATCCATGATTCGATTTCCATCACCGCGAACCGATACAGCATGTTCCGGTGAACCGGCGCCGACAGCTCGCCGATCGCCGCCGGTGGACATCGGTCGTCCGTATCCTGGTCGGTGAGCACGAAATACGGGAAGCCCCGAGCCGACTGGTTGAGCGCACCGATCCGGTTGCGGATCCTGTCCTTGTTCCACCGCAGCGCTTCCTGGACAAGATAGCCTCGTCCGGCGCTCTCGAGTATCTTTCTGGCGATCGCCTCGCCGAGTTGATCCTCCACGATCAAGACAAGAGGAATCGACATTACTCGAAGAGAGCGAGCTGACCGGCGTTCTCCGGCTTCGTGCGTGGGATGACCGCCTCGCCGACCGGGACACCGGCGTTCAGTAGCGATCGAATGTCATCCAGGCTGGACGATACGTCGACCGTCGTCCCCTCGTTCGTCGGGGAGAGCAGCAGTACCTCTTCTCCCCCGATGCCCGGATCGGACAGCAGCTCCGAGCTGTGGGTGCTGAGCAGCATCTGGCGCTTCCTTCTTCGCTGCGAACGATGCAGAAGCGCCGCGAGCCTCTCCGTGATCCCGGCATGCAGCGACAGCTCGGGCTCTTCGAACAACAACAGGGAATCGCTTTCCAGCAAGTACCAGACCAGGGCCATCAAGCGCAGCGTTCCATCGGAGAACTGCTCTTCCCTCTGCCGTGCACCCTTCGAACGCCAGTGCGAGTATCGCGCCGACAGGTGCGGTCTGCCGGTGGCTTCGTCCCGCTCGAACTCGATGTCCTTCAGCTTCGGGACGGCGGCCGTGATGATGCGGCCCATGGCGGCCAGGCGACTGCGGCGCGTCCTCGGGTTGGCCTTCGCCACACTTTCCAGAAACCCCTGGCCGAACGGATCGTCCTCCAGGAGCCGGCCCTGGAGCGCATCGGAGTGGCGCAGCAACTGAGGAACGAGGTGCGTGTAGGAGATCCTGTCGAAGTAGTCTCCGATGGCCCTGAAGGACAGGTTGTTGTTGACCTGCTCCAGATAGGTCTGCTTCAACCGCTCCGGGTCGCTCCTGTCGTCATCGTCGGGTCGATCCAGTATCTGCTCGTCTCGACTCCACACCTTCTCGCGGGACAGATAGGGCTGTCTGAAGCCTCGGGTCTCCTGCCTGATCCCGATTTCGTAGCGCCATCTCGGAGCCTGATCCTCCCCGGAGTCCGAATCGGAGTCCGAAATGGCCACGCCGACGACGATCTCCGGGTCCCGTCTGGCGCTCAGGCAGCGAACCTTCGACAACCCTCCTCGCTTCTCGATCGCCTCCTGCAGGCCGCCGCCTCTGCGTTTTGCGATATCGCGCAGGAAGCGGAATACGTCGAGCAGGTTGGATTTCCCGCAGGCGTTCGGCCCGACGATGAACTGCCGGGGTTGCAAGGCGACCTCGACACGCGTGAAGTTGCGCCAGTTCTTCAATGTCAGCTTGCTCACCAGCATGGCCGACCTCCGGAAGGCGCCCTGTAACGCAGCCGGAAACACCCGCGGATCGAGACCCGCACCGGCCCGGTGGCCGCGGGGCGGACCCGCAGCGGAATCCGGCCGGGCGGCCTCGCGCGCAGGCAGCCTGCCGCATCCCCGCTTACACCGGAAAGCGTCCCCGCAGGGCGTCGAGGCGCCGCCGCCGGTGCCGATAGTCGGGGATGATACCGGCCACCATCGCCCAGAATTGCGGTGAGTGGTTCATGTGCCGGAGGTGGCACAGCTCGTGGACGACGACGTAGTCGACCAGGGCTCCGGGGGCCATCATCAGACGCCAGTTCAGGCTGATGGCGCCCCGGCGCGAGCAGCTTCCCCATCGCGAGCGCTGCCCGCGCACCGTCAGCTTCGAGGGCCGCACCCCGAGCCGGGGCGCGTAGTGTTCGATCCGGCCGGCGAAGTGGGTCACCGCCTGACCGCGATACCAGAGCTCGATCAGCGCGCGCAGCTCGTCGTCGCCGGGCGCCGCGGCGCGGACCCGCAGGGCCGTCCCCCGGCGCTCCACGCAGCCCCGCGACCGCCTGGCGGATTCGAACATGTCGGTCCGGGCCTGCGGCCGAACGTCGAGACGCAGCGACTCGTCGAGCAGCGGAAGGCGGGCGCCGGTGACCAGGCGGGGCCGCCCGGCGCGCCTCTCCCGCGCCGTGTCCAGAGCGCCCAGGACCCATTCGGCGTTCTCCCGCAGCGCCTCCCGGGCCTTTTGCAGGCTGAACCGCCAGGGAGCGCGCACCTCGAGCGTCCCTTCGTCGTTGACGAGGATGTGCACGTGGCGGCGGCGCGGCACGCGCTTGAAGACGTAGGAGACATCGACGGCGCCGAGACGCACCGCGTCCCCGCGCTCAACCGTGGTCGCCACCGGTCGTCTCCGTCGTTGCCGCGCGGCGCCGCCCCGCGGACCTCCCTGACATCCGGGTCATGCCCGGTCCCGGAGGATGGGCGGCCAGACGGCCCGCCATCCGCGGCGGCATGCACTCGCCACCATCTCGATTCCCGCCATGACCGGTTGCGGATGCGCGGCGCCGTCGTCGCTCCGCCGTCCCTCAGCCGAACACCGCACCGGCGATCATCGCCCACTGGCGGTCCAGGTCCTCGGTGGGGCGGCGGCGCAGGCCGCTCGTGCTGAACAGGTGCATCCGGCCCAGGACGAACGCGACCATGAGGTTCGCGCTCGCGCCCGCCCGGCTGCGCTGGGTGAGGCTCGCGTCCGCGGCGTCCCGGATGATCATCCGGAGCTGGGTTTCGAGCCGCTCGAAAAATCGCGTCACCCGCTCCGAGAGCGCCCGATCCTCCCCCACCAGCGCTTCGCCGAGGAGCACGCGCGCGATGCCGGCGTTGTGCTCCGCGAACCCGAGCACCACGCCGACGATCCGCTCGCAGCCGCGCCGCGCCGAGCCGGACTCGTCGGCCACGATCCGGTTCACGAGCCCGAACACCGCCTCCTCGGCGAACTCGATGAGGGCCTCGAACATCGCCGCCTTGCCGGGGAAGTGGCGGTACAGAGCCGCTTCCGACACCCCCACCACCCCGGCGAGCCGGGCGGTGGTGATCCTCGACGCCGGGCGCCGCTCGATCTCCCGCGCCAGGGCCTCGAGGATCTGCTGGCGGCGCGGAGCCGGCCGGCGCCCGGTCACGGTCCGGCCCGCCGGCTGATGAAGGTCCCCATGCCCGCGTTGGTGAACACCTCCAGCAGCACCGCGTGCTCGACCCGGCCGTCGACGATCTGGGCGGTGTGCACGCCGCCCCGCACCGCGTCGAGCGCGCACCGCACCTTCGGGAGCATCCCGCCGGCGATGGTGCCGTCCGCGATGAGGGTCTCCACCGCCCTGACGTCCAGCGACGCGATCGGCGCGCCGTCCCGGTCGAGCAGGCCGGGGGTGTTGGTCAGCAGCATGAGCTTCTCCGCCTCCAGCGCCTGTGCGAGCTTTCCCGCCACCAGATCGGCGTTGATGTTGTAGGACATCCCCCCGTCCCCGACCCCGATCGGCGCGATGACCGGGATGAAGTCGCCGCGCGCGAGGTGCTCCAGCACCCCGGTGTCGATGCTCGCGACCTCCCCGACGTGGCCGATGTCGATGATCTCGGGGGCGTCGAGCTCCGGGCGGCTCCGGGTCATGGTGAGCTTGCGGGCCTGGATGAGCCCGCCGTCCTTCCCCGTGAGCCCCACCGCCCTGCCGCCGTGCCGGTTGATGAGGTTCACGATCTCCTTGTTGACGAGGCCGCCGAGCACCATCTCGACGACGTCCATGGTCTCGGAGTCGGTGACCCGCATGCCCTCGACGAACCGCGTCTCCTTGCCGATGCGCGCGAGCAGCCGGCCGATCTGCGGACCGCCGCCATGCACCACCACCGGCTTCACGCCCACCAGCTTCATCAGGACGATGTCGCGCGCGAAGCCGTTCTTCAGCGCATCGCCCTCCATTGCGGCTCCACCGTACTTGATGACCACGGTCCGGCCCTGGAACCGCCGGATGTAGGGCATCGCCTCGGCCAGGACCTTCGCGGTTCGCATCGCTGTCTCGGGGTTTCGAGTCACGGGGTCGCCTCTCCCGGTCCCATGTCGGAGTACGCTGCGCCAGCCGACCCGCGGGCCTGCCGAATCCCGGTGAGGCCGGTCGCCACAATCCACATCGGGAAAGGTGCGATCAAGTCGGCGGGGCCGTAGCCGGGCACGCGCAATCCACCGGCTTCAATCGAGCAACGCGGCCATGGCTCAGAACGGCAGCTCCAGCGAAGGGTCGATGGAGAGCAGAGCCCGCCTGAACTCCTCCGTGATGCGCTCGAGCGCCGCGTCGTCCGTCCCCTCGAACCGCACCACGAGGCACGGCTCGGTGTTCGAAGCCCGCGCGAGGCCCCATCCGTCGGGGTAGTCCGCCCGCAGGCCGTCGATCGTGGTCTTCCTCGCGCCGGGGAACCGGTCGCCGGCCAGCAGCGCCTCGACGACCCGCACCTGCTCGCCTTCGCCGACCCGCACGCGAAGCTCCGGCGTGCTCTTCGCGGCCGGGAGCCGCGCGAAGGCCCGGGCGGAGGGCTCCCCGAGACCGACGAGGATCTGCACCAGGCGGGCCGCGGCGTAGAGGGCGTCATCGAATCCGTACCAGCGGTCCGCGAAGAAGATGTGGCCGCTCATCTCGCCGGCGAGCGGCGCGCCGGTCTCGCGGAGTCTGGACTTGATGAACGAATGGCCCGTCTTCGTCATCACCGGTCGGCCGCCGAGCGCCGCGATGTGCCTGGCGAGCAGCCCCGAGCACTTGATGTCGAAGACGATCTCCGCCCCCGGACGGCTCGCCAGCACGTCGGCGGCGAACAGCATCATCTGGCGATCCGGCCAGATGATGTTCCCCTCCCCGTCGACTACGCCGAGCCGGTCCCCGTCTCCGTCGAACGCGAGCCCGAGGTCCGCCCCGTTGTCGCGCACCGACGCGGCGAGATCCCGCAGGTTCTCCGGTACGCTCGGGTCCGGGTGGTGGTTGGGGAAGTCGCCGTCGACCTCGCAGTAGAGCTCCGTCACGTCGTGCCCGAGCGCCCTGAACAGGCGCGGAGCGACATCGCCGGCCACGCCGTTGCCGCAGTCGATGACGATCTTCCGGGCCCGGTGGCCGGGTACGGCCGGGACCTCCGCGCAGATGCGCCGGATGTAGTCCCCGACGACCTCCATGCCGCGCAGGCCGCCGGGCCCGCGGACGTCCCGTCCGGGGTCGGGATCGTCGTCCTCGACCCTGCGCCGCAGGTCCTGGATGGCGCCGCCGTGCAGCGTCTCGCCCGCCAGCAGGATCTTCAGGCCGTTGTAGTCGGGCGGGTTGTGGCTGCCGGTGACCATGACGCCGCTGCCGGTCTCCAGGTGCTCCGCCGCGAAGTAGAGCACGGGGCTCGGCACCCGCCCGACGTCGACGACATCCCGCCCGCTCCCGCGCAGCCCCTCGACGAGCGCCGTGCGCAGCGCCGCCCCGGAGTGCCGCCCGTCGCGGCCCACCACCAGCGTCCGCACGCCCCGGCGGTGCGCCTCGGCCCCGATCGCACCGCCGATCCTCCGGACGATGCTCGGGGTCAGGGCATCGCCGACGATGCCCCGAATGTCGTAGGCGCGAAAGATGTGCGGGGGAGGCCGGCTCGCCTGCCCGACGGTCATGGGTCCTCTCCGGCAGGATTCGCAACGGGGTATCCGGAGCCCGCGCATCCGCGCCCGATCGAGGCGATCATGCGAAGCAATGCCCGAAAATCACCGGGTCCCCGCTCCCGCCTTCGCGAGGACAGGCTTCGCGGGAATGAGTGGTCCCGGACTGGCACGCCCGGGGCTTGCGCGCGGCCGGGGCGGCGGCGGGGCAGGCTTCGCGGGAACGAATGGTCCCGGATTGACACGCCCGGGGCTTGCGCGCGGCCGGGGCGGCGGCGGGGCAGGCTTCGCGGGAATGAATGGTCCCGGATTGACACGCCCGGGGCTTGCGCGCGGCCGGGGTGGCGGCGGGCCAGGCTTCGCGGGAACGAATGGTCCCGGATTGACACGCCCGGAATCCTTCTCGTACCCATGCCGCTCCGGTGCGCATCAGGCCCGGCCGGAGTGGCCGAAGCCGCCTTCGCCGCGTTCGGTCCCGGCGAAGGCGTCCACGACCTCGAACCGCGCGCGCGCGACGGACAGGAAGACGAGCTGGGCGACCCTGTCCCCCGGCTCGATGGTGAAGGGTGTGTCGCCGCGGTTCCACACCGAGATGCCGACCGGCCCCTGGTAGTCGGAGTCGATGAGCCCGACGAGGTTGCCGAGCACGATGCCGTGCCGGTGCCCGAGCCCGGAGCGGGGCAGCACCACCGCCGCAAGGCCGGGGTCGGCGATGTGGATGGCGATGCCGCTCGAGACGAGCACCGTCTCGCCGGGGGCGATGGTGGCCGGCGCGTCGATGCAGGCCCGGAGATCGAGCCCCGCCGCGCCCCGCGTCTCGTACCGCGGGAGCGGGAGCTCGCGCCCGATCCTCGGATCGAGGACCTTAAGCTGGATGCTCTGCACGATACCGTTCGGCGATCAGGCCGACGAGGCTCCGGGCCAGCTCGACCTTCGGGGCGAGCGCGAGCTCGCGCGCGCCGCCGTCCCGCCACAGCACGCTCAGCGCGTTTCGCTCGCTCGCGAACCCCCGGTCCGGAAGCCCCACCCGGTTGGCCGCGATCATGTCGAGGCCCTTGCGCTCGAGCTTGTCCCGGGCGTGCGCCTCGACCGACTGCGTCTCCGCCGCGAACCCCACCGTGAACGGGCGTCCGTCCAGCGCCGCGACACCGGCGACGATGTCCGGCGTGCGCACGAGATCGAGCGCGGCGGGGCCGTCGCCCTTCTTGATCTTCTGCGCCTCGCGGCGCGCGGGCCGGTAGTCCGCGACCGCCGCGGCGGCGATGAAGATGTCGCAGCCGGCCGCCCGCGCCATCACCTCCGCGTGCATCTCCGCGGCGCTGGTCACGTCGATGCGCTCGACCCCGGGCGGCGCCGGCAGCGCGACGGGGCCGCTCACGAGCGACACGCGGGCGCCCGCCTCCGCCGCCGCGGCCGCGACCGCATACCCCATCTTCCCGGAGCTGTGGTTGGTGAGGAAGCGCACCGGGTCGAGCGCCTCCCGCGTCGGGCCGGCGGTGACGAGGACGTTGACGCCCTCCAGCGTCCCGCCGCGGAACCGGGCCCCGACCCGGGCCGCGATCTCCCCGGGCTCCAGCATCCGGCCCGGGCCGACCTCGCCGCACGCCTGGTCGCCTTCCCCGGGGCCGAGCATCGCAACCCCCCGGTCGAGCAGCGCGAGCACGTTCGCCCGGGTCGCCCCGGCGCGCCACATCTGGCGGTTCATCGCCGGCGCGAGCACCAGCGGCGCCGTCGTCGCGAGGCACAGCGTGGTGAGGAGGTCGTCGGCGAAGCCGTGCGCGAGCCGCGCGATCACGTTGGCGGTGGCCGGCGCGACGAGCACCAGGTCCGCCCACCGGGCGAGCTCGATGTGGCCCATCCCGGCCTCGGCCTGCTCGTCGAGCAGCGCGCAGTGCACCGGGTTCGAGGAGAGCGCCTGGAAGGTCAGCGGCGTCACGAACTCCCGCGCCGCCGCGGTCATCACGACCCGCACGTCGAAATTGCGGTCGCGCAACCGTCGAACCAGGTCGCAAGCTTTGTAGGCCGCGATGCCGCCTGCGACTCCCAGCACGATTTTGCGGTTGGGTGGTCTCGACATGGCGGCTAGAGTGTACCCCGCATGTCTCGCCATCTCACGACCACGGACTTCGCGCACGGCGGAGGCGGTCGCGTCGAGACGGAGTCACCATGTCCATTGCCGACTGGCCGCGCGAAGAGCGGCCGCGCGAGAAGCTGCTCGCCCGGGGTCCCGCGGTGCTGTCCGACGCGGAGCTCCTCGCGCTGTTCATCCAGACCGGCACCCGCGGCTCCTCCGCCGTCGACGTCGCGCGCACGGCGCTCGACCAGGCGCAGGGACTGCGCGGGCTCCTCGACCTCGACCCCGCCCGTCTCTCCACCATCGCGGGGATCGGGCCGGCCCGCACCGCGCTGCTCAAGGCCGCGGTCGAGCTCGCCACCCGCTATCTCGAGGAACGCGTCCGGCGCAGCGACGCGCTCACGAGCCCCGCCCACACCAGCCGGTTCCTCTGCGCCCGGCTGCGTTCCCGGCCATACGAGGTGTTCGCGTGCCTGTTCCTCGACAACCGCCACCGGGTCATCCACTTCGAGGAGATGTTCCGCGGCACCATCGACGGCGCGAGCGTGCACCCGCGCGAGGTCGCCAAGCGCTCGCTGGAGCTCAATGCGGCCGCCCTCATCGCGGCCCACAACCACCCCTCCGGCGTCGCCGAGCCGAGCCGCTCGGACCGCGCCATCACCAGCCGGCTGCGCGACGCCCTGGCGCTGGTGGAGGTGCGGCTTCTCGACCACTTCGTGATCGGGGACGGAGAGGTGGTCTCGTTCGCCGAGCGCGGCTGGCTCTGATCCGGCCGCCGGCGGCGAGGGAGCCCGTGCAGATCGAGCCTGCGCGCTGCGGCGCTCATCCTTCGACGCCTATGTCAGGATTGCGGCGAGACGGGCGAGCACCTCGTCCAGGACCGGCTCCGGGAGCGATTCCAGACGCTTCCCGTTCCGGGCGGCGAGATCGAGGACGCGCGGCTGGTCGCAGCGGATCACGCCACCCGTTCGGGTGCCGGCGTTGTCGAGCGAAACCGCAAATCCGCGCCGGCGTGCGAAGCTGCCACCGGTGGTGACGGGCAGGACGACCGGCGTCCTCGTCAGCTCGTTGAAAGGCGCGGGGGACACGATCACGACCGGCCGAGTCCCCTGTTGCTCATGACCGGCCGTGGGGTCGAGGCTGACCAGCCAGACCTCGCCCCGCCGCATTACATCAGTTCGTTGCCGATGGGCCCAGCCTCCAGCCAGGCGCGATCATCCTCGTCGGCCGGAGCGGTCTCGTCGCATTGCGCCAGAAGCTCGTCCAGCGAGTAGCTCGGACGTGCCTTCGGCGCGACGATCAGGCGGCCATTCTCGATGCCGATATCCACCCTGGTACCAGCCCGGAGCCCCAGAAGATCGAGCAGTGCCGGAGGCACCGCCAGCATGACGGAGCCGCCGACCCTGCGCAGGTTTGTGGTGTGCATGCGTCCCTCCAGAGTTATATCGAGATATAACAGGAATGTACGCACCGCGACAAGCTCCGGCACAAGGCTGTTCCGGGCTGTTCCGGCAACGGGCATGGCCGGGTTGACCACCTCGCTGAATGAACACGATACGCACGACCGCCGCCGGGGCCCGAAAGCGGGTGCAATCCAGCCATTCCCGCCAGGCGGGAACATGCTCCCGAATTCCCCTCGACCCGGCGCCCCGAGGGTCGGAATCGCGCCGGAATCCCACCGGAATCCCACCACGGTGCGGCCTCTCCGGGCGCTGGCGGGAATTGCTGGGTGCAACCCGGGCTCATTGACACCGCAAAATATCTAGTCATATTGTTAGCTAGATATGTCGGACCAAGGGTGAAGAGCTGATGTTCGTCGTCAATGTCCATCAGGCCAAGACCGAGCTCTCCCGGTTGTTGGCGCGGGTCGAGGCCGGGGAGGATGTGGTCATAGCGCGTCGCGGGGAGCCCGTTGCGCGTCTCGTTGCATGCAAGGCCAGGATCAGGCGACAGCCCGATGTCCTGAAAGGGAAGGTCGTCGTTCCGGACACCTTGTTCGACCCGTTGCCGGAGAAGGAGCTGGCGGCGTGGGAGGGTGGGTAGCGGTGCTGGTGCTGCTCGACACCCATGCGTTTCTCTGGTGGCTCGCGGAGAGCGAGCGACTTTCGGAATCTGCGCGCATCGTGATGGCGGACGAGTCGCACGACATCGCGGTCAGCGCCGCGTCCGCATGGGAGATCACGACCAAGTTTCGCATCGGCAAGCTGCCGGGATGCGAAGCGGTGGCAAACGATGTTGCCGGCCACATCGCCGGACAGGGTTTCGAGGAGCTGGCGATCGGTGTTGCGGATGCCGAACGCGCCGGGCTCCTGCCCGGCTCCCATCGCGACCCCTTCGATCGAATGCTCGCGGCGCAGGCTCTGATCCGCAACCTCCCCATCGTCTCGGTCGATCCGGTGTTCGATGGATTTGGCGTCGTTCGTCTGTGGTGACGGATGCGCCGAAGGTCAGGGCCCCGCGAAGTCAGGGATCGCCCAATGACGCTACCATTGCGGCCCGACACCGCAGCCGCGGGGCCGGGAGCCTTCTTCGCGATGCATGAGCCGAGCTTCACCGTCGGGATCGAGGAGGAGTACCTGCTTGTCGACGCGGCCACCCGCGGCCTCATCCACGAGGCGCCTCCGACGATGCTCGCGCAGTGCGAGGCGCTGCTCGAGGGCCAGGTCGCGCCGGAGTTCCTGCAGTGCCAGATCGAGGTCGGCACCCGGGTGTGCGCCACCATCGGCGAAGCCCGCGCCGACCTGGAGCGGCTGCGCGGCACCGTCGCGGCGGTCGCCCGCTCCCACGGACTGCGGCTCGTCGCGGCCTCGACGCATCCGTTCGCGGCGTGGGGCGAGCAGATGCGGACCCGGAAGGCGCGCTACCAGACCATCGAGCACGACCTCCAGGAGGTGGTGCGCCGCCTCGTCATCTGCGGGATGCACGTCCACGTCGGCATCGACGACGACGAGCTGCGCATCGATCTGATGAACCAGGTGGGCTACGTGCTCCCGCACCTGCTCGCGCTCGGCACCTCGTCCCCGTTCTGGCAGGGACACCATACGGGGCTCAAGTCCTACCGGATCTCGGTATGGGACGAGATGCCCCGCACCGGGCTCCCGGAGCGGTTCGAGAGCCACGGAGAGTTCCGGCGGTTCCTCGACATGCTCGTGCGCGCCGGCATCATCGAGGAGGGGACGAAGATCTGGTGGGACGTGCGCCCGAGCGTGCGGTTCCCGACCCTGGAGATGCGGATCAGCGACGTCTGCACCCGGCTCGAGGACACCGTGTGCGTCGCCGCGCTCTATGTCTGCTGGCTGCGGATGCTCTACCGGCTGCGCGTGAAGAACCAGCGCTGGCGGCGCTACCCGCGCGCGCTCATCGCCGAGAACCGGTGGCGGGCCCAGCGCTACGGCATCGACCGGGGGCTGGTGGACTTCGGCCGGGGCGTCGTCGTCGACTATCCCGAGCTCCTGGAGGAGATGATCGAGCTCTGCGCGGAGGACGCCGAGGCGCTCGGCTGCACCGCGGAGGTCGCACATGCGCGCCGGATCGTCGAGCGGGGCACCAGCGCGCACTGGCAGGTCCGCGCCTGGCGCGACGCCATCGCGGCCGGCGCGAGCGAGCAGGAGGCGCTCCGGGCGGTCGTCGACATGCTCGTCGAGGAGACGATGCACGGCATCGAGTGAGCGCGGCCGGGAGTGAGCCCGGCCGGCGCCCCGCGCACCGGCAGCCATTCCCGCCAAGCGGGAACAGGCCCTCGAAATCCCCTCGACTGGACGCCCTGGTGGCTGGAATCGCGCCGGAATCCCGTGGCGGTACGGCCTCTCCGGGCGTTGGCGGGAACCGGCCCCTGAAATCCCCTCGGCTCGACGCTCCGGAGGCCGGAATCGCGCCGGAATCCCGTGGCGGTACGGCCTCTCCGGGCGTTGGCGGGAACCGGCCCCTGAAATCCCCTCGGCTCGACGCTCCGGAGGTCGGAATCGCACCGGAATCCCGTGGCGGTACGGCCTCTCCGGGCGTTGGCGGGAATTGCTGGCGCACCGGTGCCGGCGCACCGGCACGCGGCAATCGGCGGTACCATCCCGGGGTCCGATCCGTCCCGTGGCCGCGGCATGTCCAACCCGCCAACGATTTCGGTCATCGGCGCCGGCATGGTCGGAACGTGCTGCGCCCTGTACCTCCAGAACGAAGGGTTCGAGGTGACGCTACTCGACCGCGGGGGTCCGGGGGAGGGGGCGTCGTCGGGCAACCTCGGCGGGTTCGGGGTCGCGTCGTGCCCCCCGGCGGCCATGCCCGGCGTGTTGCGGAAGGTCCCCGGCATGCTGCTCGATGCGCACGCACCGCTGCGGCTGCGCTGGGGGTACGCGCTGCGCGCCCTGCCCTGGTTCGTGCGCTTCGCCGCGAATGCCCGCCGCGACCGGGCGGAGGCGAACGCCGCGGCCCGGCAGAGCCTCCTCGACCGCGCCCACGAAGGCATCGACCCGCTCGTGTCCGAGGCCCGCGCGGGACACCTCATGAGCCGGTCCGGGCTCATGTTCACCTTCGAGAGCGAGGAGACCTTCCGGGGCGCGGAGTACGCATTCGAGCTCAGGCGGCGGAACGGCGTCGACCTGGACCTCCTCGACGGGAACGAGGCGCGGCAGGTGCAGCCGGCCCTCTCGAGCCGTGTCGTGCGGGCCTGGCGGGTCGCCGCCTTCACCCACACCCTCGATCCGCTGCGCCTCGTGCGGGCCCTCGCGGAGCTGTTCCGGCAACGCGGCGGCACGTTCCTGAGAGGGACCGTCCGCGGCTTCGAAGCCGACGCCGGCGGCGTGCGCGCGGTCCTGGTCGACGATGGCCGCCACGCGGTGGACCGGGTGGTGGTCGCCGCCGGCGTCTGGTCGCGCGCGCTCGCCGCGATGCTGGGCTCGCGGGTGCCGCTGGAGGCGGAGCGGGGCTACCACACGATGTTCAACGGCGCCGGGGTCCGGATGAACGGCGGCGTCATCTCGGTGGACCGGCATATCGCGATCACCCCGATGCTCGACGGAATCCGCGCCGGCGGCATCGCGGAGTTCGCGGGGGTCGACGCGCCGCCCGACCCGGCGATCGCGCGCCGCGTCCGCCGCCACGCACAGGCCCTCTTCCCGGGCCTCGCGGACGAAGGAGCCACCGAGTGGATGGGGCCGCGCCCCTCGCATCCGGACTCGAAGCCGGTCATCGGCCGTTCGCCGCTCCACCGCAATGCCTGGTTCGCGTTCGGCCACGACCACCTGGGACTCACCATGGGCGGCATCACCGGCAAGCTCGTCTCGCAGCTCGTGGCCGGCGGGGCTCCGAGCGTCGACCTCGCCCCGTTCCGGCCCGATCGCTTCTGAGCCGACGGAGACAGCCGGACGGAGACAGCCAGACGGAGACAGCCAGACGGAGACAGCCATGGGCTACAACTGGGACTTCCACATGATCTTCGCCGGCTACGAGGGGTGGTGGCTGAAGGGCCTCGTGGTCACCATCGCCTACGCCGCGGCCACGGTGGCGGGGGGGTTGCTCATCGGCGTCGTCTGCGGCACGGGCCTGCTCCTCAACCGGTGGTGGCTGAGCGCCCCGATCCACATCTACGTCGAGACCTTCCGCTGCACCCCGGTGCTGGTGCAGATCGTGTGGTTCTTCTTCGCGCTGCCCATCCTGCTGAACGCCGTCGTCCCGGGCGGGGGGCTGGAGCTGCCGGGCTGGCTCGCGGCGGGCATCGGCCTGACCCTCTACATGGGGTGCTTCGCGACGGAGATCTTCCGGGGGGGCATCATCTCGATCGACAGGGGGCAGTGGCAGGCGGCGCGCGCCATCGGCATGACGTACCTGGAGATGATGTGGCACATCATCCTTCCCCAGGCGATTCGGCGGATGGTGCCTCCGTTCGTGAACCAGTCCGTCATCCAGTTCAAGAACACGGCGCTGCTCTACGTGGTCGCGGTGCCGGACATGATGTACACGGGCTACCTGATCGTCGCCGACACCTACCGCCCGCTGGAGGTCTACACGAGCGTCGCGATCGCCTATTTCGTCATCCTCTATCCGCTGACCCAGTGGGGGAAACGCCTGGAGGCGCGAAGTGACCGGTAACGAGTCCCCGGCCCCGGCCGTCGGCGGCGGGGCGGAGCGGGCGATGCTCGCGGTGCGCGGCCTGTGCAAGAGCTACGGCGAGATCGAGGCGGTGGCAGGGGTGTCGTTCGACGTCCGCGCGGGCGAGGTGGTGGTGATCATCGGACCGTCCGGGTGCGGCAAATCCACCACCCTGCGCTGCCTCAACCTGCTCGAGGAGCCGGACGGCGGAGCCCTCCGGCTCGACGACCGGGAGCTCGACTTCTCCAGCCGCCGGACCCTGCCCACCGGGCGGGAGCTGGCAAGGTTCCGGGCCCGGTTCGGCATGGTGTTCCAGCAGTTCGACCTGTTCGCGCACAAGACCGCCATCGAGAACGTGATGATCGGCCAGGTGGTGGTGAGGAAGGTCCCGGCGGCCCGGGCGCGCGAGGCGGCCCGGGACCTCCTCCTGCGGGTCGGCCTCGAGGGGATGGAGGACCGCCGCCCCCGCGAGCTGTCCGGCGGCCAGCAGCAACGGGTCGCCATCGCGCGCGCGCTCGCGATGTCGCCCGAGGTGCTGCTCTTCGACGAGGTGACTTCCGCGCTCGACCCCGAGCTGGTGGGGGAGGTCCTGGAGGTCATGAAGGATCTGGCCGGGGAAGGGGCGACGATGGTGGTCGTCACCCACGAGATGGCGTTCGCCCGCGACGTGGCCGACCGGGTGCTGTTCATGGACCAGGGCCGGATCGTGGAGGAAGGGCCGGCGGCCGAAGTGATGGCGAATCCGCGCAGCCCCCGGACCCGCGCGTTCCTCGCCCGCTACCACCGGGACGCGACGGCGCCGCACGAGGCCGCGCCCTGAGCCGGGACCATTCAACTCATTAGCGGTCATCGCGGTGGACGCGATTCGTTGTCCGTGTGCCAGGTTGAGCCTTCTGGAGCTCCCGGCGTCCTCGCCGCAGGCGACTTCGCACCGGTTGCCGACACTCGAATACGACAAAAAAATGGTCCTGTCGCTGTGGAGGGCTCGGCTGAAGCTGGAGCGGCGAAATGAGAGCCGCCGGAATCCGCAGCCGGCCGGCCTGTCTCCATCAAGTGGGAGGGCTCCAGAAAAATTGCCGGCCTGCCGGACGCTTGTATTCGCAGCGGGGCCGGCACGTACCTAGAATCGGTCGGGCGATGGGCACCAGGCCGGGGGCGTTCCCGGCGCCGACATGGACGAGGAGGCGAAGCCGCCATGACGCACAACTCATTCAACCGAACGGTCTGCCGTTCCCTGCTGTCCCTGGCTCTGCCGGCGGCCCTTGCGGCCGGGCTCGGAAGCCTCGCGCCGGGCGCCGCGGCATCGGACGATCCGGCGGCGCGGGACCTGACGGTCGAGCAGACGGCGGTGTTCTCGGTGCAGGCGCCGGGCGCGCCGTCCGCGGAGCGTCTGGATGTGGTCGCCTGGGTCGACAAGGCGGACAACACCTATGCGGTGGGCGAGAAGGTGCGCCTGTTCGTGCAGACGAACAGGGATGCGTACCTGACGGTGCTGAACGTGGGCCCCTCGGGGAACACGACGGTCCTGTTCCCCAATGCGCGCCAGCGGGATGCGCGCATCCGCGGGGGCAAGCCGCTGGAGATCCCGGCGCCCGGCTCGGGCGTGCACATCGAGGTCCGGGGGCCGACGCTCGGTCGCGAGCTCATCAAGGTGATCGCGACGACGGAGCCGGCTCCGCTGTTCTCGCCGGCGGCGCTGGCGGCGGCCGGCCCGTTCTCGACGGTGAGCGGGGGCGCCCGGTCGGCGGCGCGCGACCTGCAGGTGACGATGGACGGGCCGGCGGCGAAGGAGTGGGACGACTACAACAAGGTGATCACGACGGTGGCGAGCCGCCCTGCGATGCAGGAGCCGGTGTCGTGGCCGCAGCCGGTATGGGGTCTCAGGCTCGCGACGGCCAGGCCGAGCTACCGGTTGGGCGAGGCGGTCACGCTCTACGTGCAGGCGACGAGCCCCTGCTGGCTGACGCTCGTGAACGTGGGGCCGTCCGGGCAGACGAGGGTGCTGCTGCCGAACGCGCGGCAGCCGCGCTACCTGCTGGCCCCGGGGCAGGTGGTGCCGTTTCCGGGCCCGGGCCTGAAGCTCTCGCCGATGGGTCCGGTCGGGATCGAGACGGTGACCGCGATCTGCAGTGCGGACGACCGTCCGATCGCGCCGGCCTCGCTCGGCTTCGACCGGGAGGGGTTCGCCACGCTGGACACGGCGGGCGCTTCGCGGGATCTGGCGCTGGCGGCGGCCGCGCCGGCGCACCGGACGGCGCAGGCGACGGTCGGGTTCGTGGTGACGCCATAGCCGGGGGGGTGACTTGCCGGAGGCCGGCGGAGGGAGGAGCGATGCACGGCCGGGCGAGGCGGATCGTGCCCCTGCTGGCTCTGGCCGCGGTCATGGCGGCGCCGGGGGATGCGTGGGCGGAGGCGGATTGCCGGGGGGCGGCGGCCGTCCTGCGCGCCGCCCTCCAGGCGCGCGATCTGGAAGCCGCGCGGGCCGGATACGATGCGGTGCGTACGGAGCCGGCCTGCGGCGATGCGTTCCGGGACCGGGCCGGGCGGGCGTTGTCGGCGCTGCATGCGCGCATCGCCCAGGCTCGGGCCGCCGCCGGCGCCGGCCTTGCGGCGCAGCGCGGGCTGCTGGAACGGGGTCTCGACTACGGGCGGAGCTGGCCGGTGCTCGCGTTGCTGGGCGACGAGGCGGCGGCCCGGCGGGACCACGACGCGGCAACGGTGCGCTATCAGGAGGCGCTCGCGCTCATCGACGACGAGGTGAGGACCCCCGTGCCGCCGCCGGTCGGGGAGATCGAGCGCATCTTCAGGCGCGCCGCGCAGAGCCGGATGCTGGCCATGGAGCACCGTCCGGCGCCGCGGACGCGCTCGGGCGCGCCGGGCGGGCTCGGGGCCGAGCGCGTCAGGGGGTTCGTGGTGAAGCGGGTGCCGGTGCCGATCGGGTTCCACACCGGGACGGACCGGTTCACCGAGCGGGGCCGCCGGGCGGCGGCGGAGCTGGCCGCACACCTGCGGGCGCAGCGCCCGGCGCGGATCGCGATCGCCGGGCATACCGACCCGCGCGGCTCCGAAGAGTACAACCTGGAGCTGTCGCGACAGCGGGCGGAGGCGGTCGCGCGCTATCTCAGGGACCGCGGCTTCCCGGGCGATATCGAGACGCTGGCGAAGGGCGAGAGCGAGCGCTTTCCGGTGGAGGACCCCTCGGCCTGGACCGAGGAGGAGCGCTGGCGCCTGGACCGCCGGGTGGAGCTGATCCGGTGAGGCGCGGCTCCGCCCCCGGCAAGGCGGCGCGCAGCGCGTGGGCGGTACTGCTCGGCGCCACCCTCGGGACGGCGACAGCGACGACGACAGAGACGTCGACGGCGACAGAGACGGCAATGGCCGAGGACGCGGCATCGCGCGCGGCGTCGGAGCGGTTCACGCGGATCGTGGGCGGCGTCGAGGCGGGGCCCGGGGCCTGGCCCTCCCAGGCGGCACTCGTGCGGCGCGGGCGGGAAGGCCGCCCGGACCGGGGCCAGTTCTGCGGCGGGACGGTGATCGCGCCGCGCTGGGTGCTGACGGCGGCGCACTGCGTCGAGGACGAGACCCCCGCCGGCGTGGCCGTACTGGTGGGGACCCACGATCTCCGCAAAGGCGGGCGGCGGGTCGCGGTCGCGGCGATTCATGTCCATGAGGATTACTCGAACGTGGGCGCGGGCAACGACATCGCGCTGCTCGAGCTCGCGCGCCCGGCGGGGACGCCGGCGGTGGGCGTGCTGGACCGGCGGTCCGGCGCGGCCGGGCCCGGCGGCATGGCGACGACGGTCGGCTGGGGCCTGCTGCGCCCGGTGCGTTGCGCGCGGGGCGTGAGGGAAGGCAGGCGCCGCTGCCGCCCCCGGGGCGGCGGCCGGGGGCACTGGGTGGACGACCTGACCGGAAAGCCGGTCAGGCTTTCGGACGTGCGCACGACGCGGTTGATGGAGGTCGAGCTGCCGCTGGTGGGCGAGGCGGCGTGCCGGGCGGCCTATGCGGGTCTTGCGGCCTCGATCGGCGAGCGCACGCTCTGCGCCGGGCTGCGGCGGGGCGGGAAGGACTCCTGCCAGGGCGACAGCGGCGGCCCGTTGCTGGTGCGGGTGGCGGACGGCTGGGCCCAGGCCGGGATCGTGAGCTGGGGCGCCGGCTGCGCGAAGCCCGGCAAGTACGGCGTCTACACCCGCGTCGGCGCCTATCTCGACTGGCTGAAGTCGAAGATGGGCCGGGCCCCGGTCGTGGCGGACGCACCGGAGGCGCCGGTTGCCGGGGATGTGCCCGGGACCGAGCCGCCGGGAGCCCCGGTGGCCGGGGATGCGCCGGCGCCCGCGCCGCCCGCGGCCGGGACGGTCGCGGAGGCGCCGGCGTCCGCGTCGCCGACGCCCGTGGCGGGGCGGGGCGACCGGGCGCTCGTGATCGGCATCGACCGCTACGCCGACGACCGGCTCCCGGGGCTGAGGGGCGCGGTACGCGACGCCCGCAACATGCGGGGCCTGCTGACCGGGCATCTCGGCTTCGCGCCGGCCGGGGTCCGCTTGCTGACGAACGGGCAGGCCACCAGGGCGGGCATCCTCGGGGGCATCCGGGACTGGCTCGAGGCGGGCACCGGCCCCGGGGACCGGGCGCTGCTCTATTTCGCGGGGCACGGCTACTTCCAGGAGGACGGGAACGGGGACGAGGCGGACGGCTACGACGAGGCGCTGGTGCCGCACGACGCACGCCTGATCTCCGGCGGGACGCGCCCGATGCGGGTCGCGGGCCTGCTTCTGGACGACGAGATCGGGAAGCTGCTCGAGGACCTGCGCGACCACCGGGTGCAGGTGATCGTGGACTCCTGCCATGCCGGCACGATGACGCGCTCGCTGGCGCTTCCGGCCGCCGACCCGGCCCATGTGCGCACCCTCGGGCTGGACGCTCCGGGGACGCGCTCGCTCGCCCCGCCCGCCTTCGACCGCCATGCGGCGGCGGCGCGGCAGCGCGAGGCGGGCTTCGTGGAGACGGAGGGCAGCCGCACCGTCTGGTCGGCGGTCTCGCCGCTGCAGCTTGCCCTGGAGGACCGGGAGGCGGAGGAGCCGCAGGGCGTGTTCACGCGCCGCTTCGTGCAGGGCATCGCGGAGAGGCGCGCCGACCGCAATCGGGACGGGCGGGTGGCGAATGCCGAGCTGCTGGACTGGCTGAGGTCGGAGTCGGCGGCCTATTGCAGGCGCCATCCGCGCGACTGCGGGGCGGGCCTCACGCCCTCGCTCGAAGGTCCGCGTACCGTGCTGCTCCTGGATGCGGCGACCGGCGAGCCGGTCGCCGGGAGCGCTGCGGAGGGTGCGCTCGGGCATGGCAACGAGGCCGGGGTCGGGCTGGAGATCCGCCCCTCGGCGCGCATCCGCATCGGCGAGGCGGTGACCTACCGGGTGCGGAGCGGGCGGGCGGGACATCTGCTGATCGTGGACGCGGCGGCGGACGGGACGGTGACGCAGCTCTTCCCGAACCGGTTCTCGGAGCGGGCCGACGCGCGCATCGCCGCCGGCCGCACGCTGGAGATCCCCAACGCCTGGTACGGCTTCGAGCTGGTGGCCGGCCCGCCGGCGGGACGGGGCAGGGTCGTCGCCGTGGTGACCGAGGACCCGGTCTCGCTCGACGACCTGCTGGGCCCCAACCGCGACCTCCGGCCGGTGCCGGATGCGACGGCCTGGCTGGCGGCGCTCGGCGAGAGGCTGCGCGAGCCGGTGCTCGGGGCGGACGGGACGCGCGAAGCGCGCTGGTCGGCGGCCGTGGCCACGTACGAGATCGTGCCATGACGCGCATCCGGAGCAACCGACCGCGCCGCGCCGGCCGCCGCGGGGGAGACCGGCCTCATGCGGTCGCCGTTGGGGCTGGCCGGCGCCAGGCGTGGCAGGGAATGGCGGGGCGATGCGTGAGACTGGCCTCATGCGGTCGCCGTTGGGGCTGGCTGGCGCCAGGCGTGGCAGGGAATGGCGAGGCGATGCGTGAGACCGGCCTCATGCGGACGCCGTTGGGGCTGGCCGGCGTCAGGCGTGGCGAGGAATGGCGGGGCGAT
Source organism: Gammaproteobacteria bacterium (assembly GCA_965202735.1). GTDB lineage: Bacteria > Pseudomonadota > Gammaproteobacteria > HK1 > HK1 > HK1. The sequence continues at coordinate 2,076,828 of OZ241844.1, read as the reverse complement.
GCGTGAGACTGGCCTCATGCGGACGCCGTTGGGGCTGGCCGCCCTGCTCTGCGCGCTGCTCGCCGCGGCGGGGGCGGCGCAGGCGGAGGAGCCGGCGTCCGCGGCTGGCGCGTCCGCCGCGCCGGCCTCGCCCGCATCGTCATGCGGGCGGAGCGCCGCCCTCCCCGCGGCCCGGCTGGCCGTGCGGCTGCTGGGCGAGGCGTCGGACGAAGGCCGGCGGAACGCGGTCCTGTCGCCGCTCGGCATCGAGGCCGTGTTCGCCATGGCGGCGCAGGGCGCGACCGCGCCGGTACGCCGCGCGATCGCGGGAGTGTTCGCCGGCGGCGGCTCCGACGGCGGTCCCGGCGGTGGTCCCGGCGGTGGTCCCAGCGGCGGTCTCGGCGGCGGCGGTTCTGGCGGCGGTCTCGGCGGCGGTTCTGGCGGCGGTCTCGGCGGCGGTTCTGGCGGCGGTCTCGGCGGCGGTTCTGGCGGCGGTCTCGGCGGCGGTTCTGGCGGTGGTCTCGGCGGCGATTCCAGCGGCGGTCTCGGCGGCGGTCTCGGCGGCGGTCTCGGCGGCGGTTCCAGCGGCGGTCTCGGCGGCGATTCCGGCGGCGGTCCCAGCGGCGGTCCCAGCGGCGGTCTCGGCGGCGATTCCGGCGGCGGTCCCAGCGGCGGTCCCAGCGGCGGTCCCAGCGGCGGTTCCGGCGGTGGTCCCGGCGGCGCCGGCGACAGTCCCGGCGGCGCCCGGGCGCCGGCCTGCGGGCTTGCGGCGGTCCGGGCCGGGGCCGGCGCGGATGCCGGGGTCGAGCTTCGCATCGCGAACGGGATCTTCGCCGACCACCGGCTCGACCTGTTCCCCGCCTTCCGGGCCGCGCTGGAGGACCGGTTCGGCGCCACCGTGGCGCGCCTCGACTTCCGGGCGGCCGGCGCGCCGGATGCGATCAACGCCTGGGCGGAGCGTGCGACCGCCGGCGCGGTGCCGCGGCTCGTGGACCGCCTCGCGGCCGGGGATGCGCTGGTGCTGGCGAACGCGGTGCATTTCCGCGGCCGGTGGGCGCGGGCCTTCGATCCGGCGCTGACCGGGCCGCGGCCCTTCCGTCGCGCGTCGGGCGGGACGGTGGAGGCGCCGACCATGGAGGCGCCGGACCTGCCGGCGCGCTACCGGGCGGGGGACGATTTCCAGGCGGTCGAGCTCCTCTACGGCGCGGGCCGGTTCGCGTTCACGGCGGTGCTGCCGCGCGAGGGGCTCGCGCCGGCGGACGCGCTCGCGCGGCTGGCCGCCGACCCGTCCTGGCTCACCGGCGCCGGGTTTCGCAAGGCCGCGGGGCGTCTCGCGCTGCCGCGCCTCGACCTGCGGGGCGAGGCCGGGCTCCTCCCGGCCCTCCGGCGTCTCGGACTCGAGGAGGCGCTGGGCGACGGAAACGCGTTCGCCGGCATCGCGGCGCCGGCGCCCGCGCTCGGGCGCGTCCTCCACGCGGCCCGGCTCGCGCTCGACGAACAGGGCACCGAGGCGGCCGCCGGCACGGCCGCGGTGTTCTCCACGCGCGCCGCGATCGGTGAGGAGGCCGGGTTCGAGATGACCGTCGACCGGCCGTTCGCGCTCGCGGTCAGGCACACGGAGGGCGGCCGGCTCCTGTTCGCGGCCTGGGTCGCGGACCCGGGAGCGGAGCGATGAGCGGGGGCTGCGCGCCGGTGGCCGGCCGGTCGATATTCCGGTTGGGCGGCCGGTGACCACGATTTCCGAATGGCTTGGCTCCGGCAACCAGGGGGAGGAAGGATGATGAAGGGAGTGACGGGAATCGCGGCGGCGCCCGGCCGCACGCGGGGGAGAGCGGCCCGGCGCTGCGGGCCGTTGCCGATACCGCGGACGCCCGGCCGTGTGCGCGGGAGAGCGGTGCTGGCGCTCGCAGCGGCTGCGGCGCTGGCCGGCTGCAACGCCACCATGCCGGCGCCGTCGGGGTTGACGGCCGCACCCGCGGTCGCGGTCGCGTACAACCGGGAGGCGGCGTTCTCGGTCGGCATCGTGCCCGACCGGGCGCCGCCGATCAGGCTCGGCGAGCCGCTCGGGTTCTCTCTCTCGTCGAGCGCGGCGGGCTACGGGCACCTCTACCTGCTGAACGCCTCGGGCGGGGTGCTCGTGCTCGGCGAGAACCTGCCGCTCGCGGCGGGCGCCCGGACCGCGTTCCCACCGCCGGGCGCGGGCCATGTCCTTCGCGCGAGCCCGCCGGCGGGAGTCGAGCGGGTGCTGTTCCTCGCCACCCGGCAGCCCTTCGCGGGCTTCGCCGGCGGCGCGGCCGATGCCGGGCCGGTGCAGCTTCCGGTCGGCGCCGCGGCGTTCATCGGGCGGCTCAACGCCGCGACCTCCGCGCTGCCGAAGGGCGGCTGGGCGCTCGCCGAGGCGCGGGTCGAGATCGTGGAGGGATGAGCCGGACCGCCGCGGCCGCGTCCCGCGGGCGGGGGAACGGATGTACGCGGCCGGGTGTCTGGCCGGGTTTCCGGTCGGGGCGCCGCGGCCGCGTCCCGCGGGCGGGGGAACGGATGTACGCGGCCGGGTGTCTGGCCGGGTTTCCGTTCGGACCGCCGCGGCCGCGTTTCGCGGGCGGGAGAACGGATGTACGTCCGACTGGTAGCGTGCCCGGGATCGGGGGCGTCCCGTCCTCGCCGATGAGGTCGAGAGGCGTCCGCCAGCACCGTCTTCGTACGCTCCCCGGTCCCGTCCTCGCGAATGAGGTCGAGAGGTCCCCGGTCCGGGATCTCACGGGACTGGCGCCAGGGATCCCGCGGGTTGGACGCACGTCCCTCGCGGATTCGCGGGCGGCGGGTTTGACCGGGGAGTGCGGGAAGGCTATCTGTCGGCACGGAACGGCGAGGGCGCTCCGCCCGGAGAACGAGGGAGCAGGCAGGGACGACATGGCGACGCTGGGGAAGGCAACGGGGGGTTCTCGCAGGCCGGACGTACACCCTTCCCGACGCAGGGGCGACATGGCGACGCTCGGGAAGGCAGCGGGGCTGGTGTTCATCCTGCTGGCGGCAGTCGCCGCCGCTCCGTCCGTTGCGGCCGGCCGTGTGGCGCTGGTCGTCGGCAACGGTGCCTACGAGCACGCGGCACCGCTGCGCAATCCCGCGAACGACGCCGCCGACATGGCGGCGGTGCTGAGGCGTCTCGGCTTTGCCGTCATCGCGGGCGTCGACCTCGACCGCGGCGCCTTCGAGGGCAAGCTGCGCGAGTTCGCGCGCGCGGCGCGGGGCGCGGAGGCCGCGCTCTTCTTCTATGCCGGCCACGGCCTGCAGGTGGAGGGCGAGAACTATCTCCTGCCGGTGGACGCGCGCCTCGCCGAAGAGGTGGACCTGGAGCTCGAGGCGCTGGAGCTGCGGGCGTTCCTGAGACAGATGCGCAGCCGCACCAACCTGGTCTTCCTCGACGCCTGCCGGGACAACCCGCTGGCGAGGAGCCTGGCGCGCACCATGGGGGCGAGCCGCTCGGCCGCCATCGGCCGCGGCCTGGGGCGGGTGGACGCCGCGAGCGGCACGCTGATTGCCTACGCGACCCAGCCGGGCAACGTCGCGGCGGACGGCACGGGCCGCAACTCGCCGTTCACGGCCGCGCTGCTGAGGCACATCGGGGTACCGGGCCGGAGCGTGCACGACCTGCTCACCGCGGTCACCGACGAGGTGGTGACGGCGACGGCGGGCCGTCAGCAGCCCTGGACGCACTCCTCGCTGAGGAGGCCGTTTCATTTCAGGGCGCCCGAGGGGTCACCGGGGGCCGGACCGACCGTTGCGGCGCCGCCGTCGGCTGCGCCGTCCGGCAGCGCGAGCGGTGCGGCTCGCCTGACGGCCGAGCAGTTGGCGGCGGAGCGTCTGTTCTGGGAGACGGTGAAGGACAGCGCCGACCCCGCGGAGCTCGAAGCCTATCGGAAGCGTTACCCCGAAGGGACCTATGCGGCGCTGGCGACGAGCCGCCTGGAGCGACTGAGGCAGGCGGCGGGGGAGTCGGCCGAGCCGGCTGCCCCGACTGCACGGCCCTCTCCCGAAGCTGTGGAGACGTCGCTGGGTCTCGGTCGGGCGGAGCGCCGTGCGATTCAGGCGGGGCTTGCGTCGCTGGGATACGAGCCGGGCCCTGCGGACGGCCTGTTCGGCCGGAGGACGCGAGCGGCGCTGGCGGCGTGGCAGGCGGCGCGCGGCGAGGCGGCGACGGGCTGGCTTGTGGAGGCGGGGGCTGCGGTTCTGAAGGCGGCGGGTGAGGAGGCGCTGCGAGTGGCGGCGGAGGCACACCGGAAGGAGCGCGAGCGGCAGGAGCGAGAGGAGCGAGCGCGTCGTGAGGACGACGCGGCGTTTGCGAAGGCGCGTCGATTGCACACGCCGGAGGGCTATCGGGCGTACCTGAAGCGCGGGGGCCGTCACGAGTCGGAGGCGCGGGCGCTGCTTGCGGAGGTTTCGGGGCCGAAGAGGGAGGTTGGGGAGAGGTTCCGCGACTGCGTGGAATGTCCCGAGATGGTGGTGGTGCCAGCGGGGTCGTTCCGGATGGGCTCGCCAGCGTCGGAGTCGGGTCGGTATGTCCATGAAGGCCCGGTGCATCGGGTGGAGATAGGGGAGCCGCTGGCGGTGGGGGTGTACGAGGTGACGTTCTCGGAGTGGGAGGCGTGTCGTCGCGGCGGGGGGTGCTCGCACAATCCCGACGACGAAGGATGGGGCCGCGGGAGTCGTCCGGTCATCAATGTGAGCTGGGAGGATGCGCAGGCATACGTTCGCTGGCTGTCGGGCAAGACGGGAGAGGGGTACCGGCTGCTCACCGAGTCGGAGTGGGAGTACGTGGCGCGTGCGGGGACGACGACGTCACGCTACTGGGGAAATGGCGAGAGCGGTCAGTGTGCGCATGCGAACGGTGTGGACGGCTCGTTGAAGAGGCGCTACAGCGATTGGGAGTGGCCGGTTGCCCCGTGCACTGACGGTCATGTGCATACGTCCCCGGTGGGGAGCTTTCGTGCGAACGCATGGGGCTTGCATGATGTTCTGGGCAACGTATGGGAGTGGGTGGAGGACTGCGTGCATTGGAGCTACGAGGGAGCGCCTGTGGACGGGAGCGCATGGACGGCGGGTGGCTACTGTGAGGCGCGTATGTTGCGGGGCGGCTCGTGGCTCGGCGGGGTGGAGTTGAGGTGGTTCCTGCGCTCCGCGGACCGCATGGGGCACTCCACCGGGGACCGGTTCGGCTATACCGGGCTCCGGGTTGCCAGGACGCTGGATTGATTCCTGTGTTTTCGCCTCGTTGCCTCTTGAATGGAGGTCTAGGGGACGGAGCCCCTGTCGGATTTCCGGGACCGGGGGCTTCGGTTCCGTGGAGGGAGAGGAACCAGCCCGACCTCCGCAACTCGGTACGCGTTTGACTCATTTGACGGGTTTCTGGCCCGGAAAGTGACGGATTTCCGAGCTTCCAGGCGGGAACATGCTCCTGAAATCCCCTCGACTGGATGCCCTGGTGGTCGAAATCGCGCCAGAATCCCGCCCGTCGACATCGGAGCACACCGGCGTCGCACGGGGGCCGTCTTGCCGAATCCCAGAGAATTTTCACAGCAAAAATGAGCCCTGGAGTTGGCTTGACACTTGACACTCTTTCGCCAGGGATATCTACTGTCCTGCCGGGAATCGCAAGGGTCTAAGCCGATGGCCGTCGTGATCAGTCTGATCAACATGAAGGGAGGGGTAGGCAAGACGACGATTGCCTCTCAGTTGGCGCATGCAGCCGAAGCTGGCGGGTTGCGGGTGTTGGCGATCGATTTGGATCCACAATCCAATCTCAGTCACAGCATCATGGGGCCAGAGAGGTATGTGCGCCACATCCGGGAAAATAAACCGACAGTTGTTCAGATCCTTGAAGATTACATCCCGGCCAGAAGGGATGACGGAGCCCCGAAACGGATCGATGTAAAAGATGCAATCATCAAAGGGATTGGATACGGCAGGGATAATCATCTCGATTTGATTGCTTCACGCTTGGAGCTGAGCAGAACGCTGAAGAATCCAACCGGCAAGGAGCGAAGGCTGGCGCGCGCCATTGGTCAAGTCAGCGATCAGTATGACTTGGTCGTAATCGACTGTGCACCTACGGAGTCGATACTGACGGATGCGGCATATTTTGCCAGCCGCTACGTGATCGTTCCGGTCAAGCCGGAATTCATGGCGACAATTGGTCTGCCGCTTCTTGCCAGATCCATAAGAGAGTTCGCGCTGGAGAATGAAGATCATGAGATCGAGATTGCGGGGTTGGTGCTGAATGATCAATCAGAGTACGCGAACACCGCAGAGAAAACCCGCGCCATCCAGGAGGTGCGTGATATGGCCGGGGAACATGGTTGGTGGATTTTCGACTACCAAATCCCATATTCGCGGTCATACGCCGAGGCCGCGCGGCACGGACTACCGCTGTCGATGACACCCTACGCGCGATGGGATCGGATTGACGGTTTCATTGGTCTCAAAAACGACATCCTCGCAAATGTGGGTGTAACGAAATGACGGTCGTCAACCAGGCGCTTGCGCTTCACACGAAGCTGCTCGTTGCGGAGTACGGGCGGAAGCGGGTGATCGCGGCCCTTGCAGAGACCGAGGGCGTGGAATTTGAAGCAATCGAGCGGGAGATCGACGCCGTCAGGGAAAGAAAGCCGAGCCGGCGCCGTCGTCCGAAGGCGCTCACGGAACGATTGAAGGAAGCCAGGATCGATTCAAGGACCTTCTCGCTGGTGGAACGAATCGCCTGCGCCTACCAGAACAAGCTGTATCTGCCAGAACTCTGGCGTGTTCGGCGCTTCCTGGAATCCCACGGTGTTGATGCGAGCAAGGTGCGGACCCGCACGGCCGCGTTGCCACTGGTCATCGGGGCGCTTGGCGGTTTGCACGAAAGCGATCTGATCGAGATTGAGACCGGGCTAAGCAGGCCGGTCAGGGGAGATCTGAGAGTTATAGCCGACCAAATCCTGGAGCCTTCCAGGTAAGCCTCACGGACTGCCAGGGAGATCGATGACACGGGAGCGCGCTGAACGAGACGAGTCGGCATTCATGGAGTTTACGTCCCATGGAGTGAAGAAGGACAGTTGAATGTGACGTCCTCAGCAATTCCCGCCAAGCGGGAACATGCTCCTGAATTCCCCTCGACTCGGTACCCCGAGGGCCGAAATCGCGCCAGAATCCCACCACGGTACGGCCTCTCCGGGCGCTGGCGGGAATTGCTGTGACGTCCTGAGCCCGGTGACATGAGGGCCGGGTACGCGGGACGTCGGGATGCGCAAGTGGATGGTGTCTCCAGCGTTTTCATGGCGAACGCCGGTGTGACATAGTGTCGGAAAATAAAAGCCAAGAGCCGACGAAAAATCACGTGGCCGGCATGAGCCGAAAAACGCAAGGCGATCGGGCGGTCGAGCTGCTCGAGAAGCATGGTGCCATGCGTCGCAGCGAACTGAGCGACGCAGGCGTGCACCCGGAAACGCTCGCGCGGCTCGTCGGGAACGGGAGCTTCATCCGCGTTGCGCGCGGACTCTATCAGCTCTCCGACGCCGAGATCACGGCGCCCATCGCTTGGCCGAAGTGGCAAAGCTTGTCCCGAAAGGGATCGTCTGCCTTGTCTCGGCTCTCCAGTTTCACGAGCTCTCGCTGCAGATGCCGAGCCGGGTCTGGGTCGCCATCGGGACAAAGGCGCGCAAGCCGAAGTGCGAGTACCCGGCAATCCGGGTCGTGCGGTTCGGCGGCCGGGCGCTCTCGCTCGGTGTGGAAGTGCACCACATCGACGGTGTGATGGTGCCGATCTTCAGCCCGGCCAAGACCGTGGTCGATTGTTTTCGATTCAGAAAGCACGTCGGTCTCGACGTGGCGCTCGAGGGTCTGCACGGGGTTTTGAAGTTGGGGAAGGCGAAACCGGCGGAAATCGTTCGATACGCGCGGGACACGCGCATCTGGTCGGTTCTGAGGCCCTGCCTCGAAACGGTGGTCGCCGATGGCGCGTGAGGTGCGGTCGGACGCACGTCCCTCGCGGATTCGCGGGTGGCGGGTTTGACCGGGGAGTGCGGGAAGGCTGTCTGTCGGCACGGAACGGCAAGGGCGCTCCGCCCGGAGAACGAGGGAGCAGGCAGGAACGACATGGCGACGCTCGGTAAGGCAGCGGGACGAGCCACGCGAGGCCGCCGATCACCCGCGGGTTGCCGGGACGGTATGGCGACGCTCGGGAAGGCAGCGGGGCTGGTGTTCATCCTGCTGGCGGCAGTCGCCGCCGCTCCGTCCGTTGCGGCCGGCCGTGTGGCGCTGGTCGTCGGCAACGGTGCCTACGAGCACGCGGCACCGCTGCGCAATCCCGCGAACGACGCCGCCGACATGGCGGCGGTGCTGAGGCGTCTCGGCTTTGCCGTCATCGCGGGCGTCGACCTCGACCGCGGCGCCTTCGAGGGCAAGCTGCGCGAGTTCGCGCGCGCGGCGCGGGGCGCGGAGGCCGCGCTCTTCTTCTATGCCGGCCACGGCCTGCAGGTGGAGGGCGAGAACTATCTCCTGCCGGTGGACGCGCGCCTCGCCGAAGAGGTGGACCTGGAGCTCGAGGCGCTGGAGCTGCGGGCGTTCCTGAGACAGATGCGCAGCCGCACCAACCTGGTCTTCCTCGACGCCTGCCGGGACAACCCGCTGGCGAGGAGCCTGGCGCGCACCATGGGGGCGAGCCGCTCGGCCGCCATCGGCCGCGGCCTGGGGCGGGTGGACGCCGCGAGCGGCACGCTGATTGCCTACGCGACCCAGCCGGGCAACGTCGCGGCGGACGGCACGGGCCGCAACTCGCCGTTCACGGCCGCGCTGCTGAGGCACATCGGGGTACCGGGCCGGAGCGTGCACGACCTGCTCACCGCGGTCACCGACGAGGTGGTGACGGCGACGGCGGGCCGTCAGCAGCCCTGGACGCACTCCTCGCTGAGGAGGCCGTTTCATTTCAGGGCGCCCGAGGGGTCACCGGGGGCCGGACCGACCGTTGCGGCGCCGCCGTCGGCTGCGCCGTCCGGCAGCGCGAGCGGTGCGGCTCGCCTGACGGCCGAGCAGTTGGCGGCGGAGCGTCTGTTCTGGGAGACGGTGAAGGACAGCGCCGACCCCGCGGAGCTCGAAGCCTATCGGAAGCGTTACCCCGAAGGGACCTATGCGGCGCTGGCGACGAGCCGCCTGGAGCGGCTGAGGCAGGCGGCGGGAGAGCCGGCCGAGTCGGCTGTACCGGCTGCACGGCCGTCTCCCGAGGCGGTGGAGGCGTCGCTGGGTCTCGGTCGGGCGGAGCGCCGTGCGATTCAGGCGGGGCTTGCGTCGCTGGGATACGAGCCGGGCCCTGCGGACGGCCTGTTCGGCTGGAAGACGCGAGCGGCGCTGGCGGCGTGGCAGACGGCGCGTGGCGGGGCGGCGACGGGCTGGCTTGTGGAGGCGGAGGCGGCGGTTCTGAAGGCGGCGGGCGAGGAGGCGCTGCGGGTGGCGGCGGAGGCTCGTCGGGAGGAGCGCGAGCGGCAGGAGCGAGAGGAGCGAGCGCGTCGTGAGGACGACGCGGCGTTTGCGAAGGCGCGTCGATTGCACACGCCGGAGGGCTATCGGGCGTACCTGGAGCGTGGGGGCCGTCACGAGTCGGAGGCGCGGGCGCTGCTTGCGGAGATCTCGGGGCCGAAGAGGGAGGTTGGGGAGAGGTTCCGCGACTGCGTGGAATGTCCCGAGATGGTGGTGGTTCCGGCGGGGTCGTTCATGATGGGCTCGCCGGCGTCGGAGGCGGGTCGGGACTACGATGAAGGGCCGCAGCGCCGGGTGACGATCGCGAAGCCCTTTGCGGTCGGGAAGTACGAGGTGACGTTCGCGGAGTGGGATGCCTGCGTGGCCTCCGGGGGTTGCAACGGATATCAGCCCGACGACCGGGGGTGGGGTCGTGGCCGGCGTCCGGTCATCAAAGTGAGCTGGAGGGATGCGCAGGCATACGTTCGCTGGCTGTCTCGCAAGACGGGGGAGACATACCGGTTGTTGAGCGAGTCGGAGTGGGAGTACGCGGCGCGCGCGGGCACGCGGACGCGGTATTCGTGGGGGGATTCGGTCGGTCGGAACCGTGCGAACTGCGCTGGCTGCGGCAGCCGCTGGGGCTATAACCGGACGGCGCCGGCAGGCTCGTTCGATGCAAACCGTTTCGGTCTGCACGACATGCACGGGAATGTCTCGGAGTGGGTGGAGGACTGCTGGCATGGCAGCTACGAGGGTGCGCCATCGGACGGGCGCGCATGGACGACAGGTGGCCACTGTGCGGGGCGTGTGTTGCGGGGCGGCTCGTGGGTCAGCGTCCCGAGGAACCTGCGCTCCGCGTACCGCAGCGGGGACACCCCCGGAAGCCGGAACCACATTGCCGGGTTCCGGGTCGCCAGGACGCTGGATTGATTCCTGTGTCTTCGCTTCCTTGCCTCTTGCATGGGGGGTCCAAGGGGGCGGAGCTCCCCGGACAAGCGCGCATGGTGCGCGGCGGCGGCTGGAGCAGCAGCCTCGGGACCCTCCGCTCCGCCATCCACAGCAATGGCACCACCGGACACAGCAACGACAGCGCCGGATTCCGTATCGCCCGGACGCTCACTCCGTGAATCCTTCCTTCTTTCCCTCGTTCGGGAGCCCGAGCCCAAGCGGCGCAGCCCCCCGACCGACGCCGAGACGTTTCCTCGGATTTCGGGTGCGGAACGCATCCGGCCGTCCATGCAGGCGGCTTGCCGCCGAGCTGTGGCTGGTCCTGACCCTCGGCGCCGGCTTCTCCCCGGGCTCGGCTGCCGCGGCGCCCCGGTTGCACGCGCTGGTGGTCGGGATTGATCGCTACGAGGAGCTTCCGGACCTTGCGGGCGCGGTCAGCGATGCGCGGGACATTGCGGGGGCGCTCGCGCGTGCCGGCGTGCGCGACCTGACCGTTCTGGAGAACGGGGCCGCGACCCGGACGCGCGTTTCGGCCGAATGGAGGGCGCTCATGGCGCGGGCCGCGCCGGGCGACACGGTGGTCCTGACCTATGCCGGGCATGGAGGGCAGGAGCCGGCGCGCGTGCACGGGACCGAGCGCGACGGACTCGACGAGGTGCTGCTGCTCGGCGGGTTCCGGAGCACCGGGGCGGGCACCCGCGAGCGCCTCTTCGACGACGAGCTGCACCGCTGGTTCCGGGAGGCGGGCGAGCGGGGGCTGAAGGTCATCTTCGTGGCCGATGCCTGCCATGCGGGGACGCTCACGCGCTCGGTCGACCCGCGCGCGCCGCGGACAGCGGTCCGCACGGCGCATTACACGATCGGCGACGACCTGCTCGATCCCGGGTCTCCGGAGGAGGCGGGGGCGCCGGACGACACGGCGCTGCCGCATGTGAGCTTCCTCGCCGCCGGCCAGGAGCACGAGCAGGTGTCGGAGGTGGCGCTGCCGGTCGCGGGCGGCGTCTCCGAGCTGCGCGGCGCGCTCAGCTACATGTTCGCGCGCGCCCTGGAGGGCCGGGCCGACACCGACGGCGATGGCGCGCTGCGGCGGTCCGAGCTCTGGCGCTTCGTACGCGAGAACGTGCGCATGGCGAGCGGGGCGCGCCAGACGCCGAACCTGCAGCCGTCCGGCGGTCGCGACGACCCCGTGCTGCTGACCCGGCTCGCGACGGGCGCGGTCCCGCCCACGGGCCGGGACGCTCTCCGCCCCCTGCGTCTCACCATCCTGCATGGCGACGGCGGGACGATGGCCGCGGCCCGGAGGCGGCTCGAGGGCGTGCGGCTCGTTTCGGCCGCGGAACGGCCGGACCTCGTCTGGGACGCGGCCGCCGGGCAGGCCGTGACCGCGCTCGGCGACATCGCCGCGCGCGGGGTGGGGCTTGATGCCCTGCCCGCGGTTGTGGAGAAGTGGGACGCGGTGCGGCGCATCCGGGCGTTGAGCGCACGCGCAAGCCTCACGCTCCGGGTGCTCCCGCACGACGGCCTGCACCGGGAAGGCGCGGAGGTCGCGGTCGAGGCGGACGGACTGCATTCGCCCCGTCTCACCCTGATCGGGCTCTCCGGCAACGGCGCGGTGCACTTCCTCTACCCCCTGCCCTCCGACCCGGCCCGCATCGCGACGGACGAGCCGTTCCGCCTCCGGCTCGCGGTGACGCCGCCTTTCGGCGCCGACCATGTGGTTGCGGTGTCGGCCGCCGCGCCGCTGGACGCCCTCAACGCCGCGCTTGCGCGCCTCGACGGCCGGCCGGCGGCGCGGCGGGCGGCGGAGCTGCTGGCGGAGGCGGCGGCGGAGGCAAGGGGCTGGCAGTCCGGCATCCAGGGGCTGTTCACGACGCCGTGACGCCGGCGGTCGCGGGTGACGGGTCCCGGGGCCCGCGACCTGCTTCAGTCCCGGCGCCGCGATCACCCTGCCCGCCTGTGACGCCAGCGGTCGCGGACCCCGGGCCCGCGACCCTCTTCGGCGAGCCACCACCGGCGCGAGACGGTATGTGACGCCGACGGTCGCGGGTCCCGGGCCCGCGACCGGGATTACTTCTTCCGCGCGGCCTCGCGGATGAGGCGGATCAGGTCGAGCGCCGCCTCGGGTGATTCGCGGTAGGGCGACTCGCGGTGGAGCGCGTCATGGAGTCCCCGACGCTTGTGACGCCCCCTTCGGCTCGCCTCGCTCGACTGGGTGGTGCCCGGTGGCCGTGACGTTCGTCAACCGCCGATTGGAAGGAAGCGCAGAGCGGTGAGGATCGCGACGATGCCGGCGCCCTGGATCCACAGTGCGCGGTAGAGCTCGCCGCTGGTGACGAGCTCGCCGCGGTCGGCGCCGGCGGCGTCGCGGACGGTGTTCACGATCGCTTCCGCCTGTCGCTCTTCGATGCCTGCGTTGCGCAGTGCGACGACCGCGATGTGGGTGTCGAGCGTTCCACGACGGGCATATTCGGCAATCAGGACTTGCTCGGTCAATCCGATCCAGACTGGAGGGAGAGTGAGTGAGTGTTGCTGGTTTTTTTTCGCACGATTACGATGGCGGCATGTCGCTCTACGCCATCATGCTCGACAGGCCGAACGCCGCCGCCTGGAAGGCGATCCCGCAGCACTGGCCGATCCATCTACTTGCCGATGATCGCCTGGCCCTCATCAGCGCCGAGAACGCGGTGACGGCGAAGATCGCCGAACAAGTTGGCATCGGCCCAGACGGGGCGGCCGGGATCGTGGTCCAGATGAACTACTATGCGGGCCACACGAACTCGGCCGTCGCTGAATGGGTGGCGAAGAATCGTGACTGACCGAGCCGACAATGTCACTTCCCTTCCCTCATCACGATCCGTCAGCGGCAACGGAGGAGATGGGAACGGCCGCGACCTCCACGGGCGATTATCCGCGATTGAGGCGCACTTCCAGCACGCTGCGACCAAGGAGGATATCCGGCGGCTCGAGGGGCTGATCTCGCAGCGCGAGGCGTCAATGCTGCGATGGCTGATCGGTATCCTCGCCGTGGCGAGCATCAGCTTGGCGGTGGCCCTGTTCCGGTCCTTCGCCGCTGGCGGTGGTCACTTCGGTATGTAATCCCCAACGTTTTCATCGGTGCTCTTCGACGTCGCGCACTTGGCAGCTCCGTGCGCCGACCCTCCGAGAGTGCTTCAGGCTCGCAGTGTAGCCGCGAGCCGAGCTTGGCGGCGAGGGTGGGCAGTCGGTTCGCGCCGGGATTACTTCTTCCGCGTGGCCTCGCGGATGAGGCGGATCAGGTCGAGCGCCGCCTCGGGTGATTCGCGGTAGAGCGCATCGAGGTCGGGATTCTCCTCGAGGACGCCGCTCTCCGCCTCCGGCGGCGCCGGGCGCTCCAGGCTCCGGGCGGACGCGCCCGCCGGCGTCCGCAGCCGTTCGAGCGCCTCGCGGAGAAGCTCCGGATGAGCGCCCTGCAGGCGGCGCAGCAGGGGGTTCGCCTCGATCAGCGCCGCATCGGACCTGCCGGCCACCGCCGCCTGCTGCTCGACCTCGCCGACCAGCCCCGCACCGGCGCCCGGCGGCAGCAGGACCGCCAGCGCCAGCACGGCGGCCAGACGGCGCAGCCTGAAGCCCGCACGCGGCCGGGGTAGCGTTCGATGATCAAGGCGCTGTGGCCGACGGCGCAGCCTGAAGCCCATCCTGAAGCCCGCCCGGGCGGCGCTTGGTCTGAAGCCCGCCCGGGTGGCGCTTGGTCTGAAGCCCACCCTGAAGCCCGCCCGGGTGGCGCTTGGTCTGAAGCCCGTACTGAAGCCCGCCCGGGCGGCGCCCGGTCTGAAGCCCGCCCGGGTGGCGCTTGGTCTGAAGCCCACCCTGAAGCCAGTCCGGACGGCGCCCGGTGCCGACCCTCGCGGACCCTGCCGGGCCGGAGGCCGGGGAGCATGGGTCGTCTCGGCGCTTCCGTACCCTCGCCCTGTCTTCATGCCGACGCTTCCTCCGTCGTCGTGGCGCCCCCCGCAGATGCTTCCTCCGCAGTCGCGGCAACCCCCGCAAGGGCGCGTCGGACATGGGCGAGGCTCTCCGCGAACAGGCGCTCCATCGTGCCGGTGGAGCGCACCAGCACCGACCGGTAGGGTGAGCGGCATCGCTCCAGATAGCCCGCGTCGGTGAGCGTCACCGTGGTCTTGCGACAGGTCTCCGGCGACATCACCTCGATCAGCAGCCGTGAGAGGTCGGACTGGTCGATCGCCGCGCCGCCGCTGCGGTAGTTCTCGACCAGCTTCGCGATGCTGTCCGCGGAGAAGACGCCCTTCTCGACCCGCGTGCGCGTGATCCCCAGCCGGTGCATCTTGCCCGGGTCCGCCTGCAGCGCCTCCAGATGGTGGTTGTGAAGCTCCGCATAGCGGCGGACCTTCTCCTCGCTGTCGAGCCGGAACGCCCGGATGAGGTAGAAGAACTCCGCCATCCGGTGCACGGGCTCCTGGCGCAACTGGCGCACGAAATGCCGTTCCTGGATGGCGGACCCCGCCACCAGCGCCTCCTGGAAGGCGGCCCTTGCCTCGTGCATCGCCTCGCAGACGCCGATGTCCGCCATGACCCTCCCATCCTCCGCGAACGGGTCGGGCCCGTGTGCCGACAGCGGTGGGACCGGGTTCGTGGTCAAGGGACCGATACTCCGGGAAGGGCTGGCCGGTCTCAAGGTATCCCGCCGGAAAGGGGGCCGGCAAGCAGATGGGATGCTTCCCGCAAGCCGGCAAGCTGTCCGTCATGTTGCGCTTGGCGGGCTTTTCCGGGGTCGGCTATGGTGGCGGCTCCGAGCCGGTATCCGGCGGCAATTTAGTGACAATCCGGCGGCAATCCGGCGTTGGCTGACGCACGCAAGCCTTGAGCCGGCTGTGATGGCGGCTCCGGACTGGTATCCGTCGGTGATCCGGTGGCAATCCGTCGGCAATCCGGTGTTGGCTGACGCAAGCCTCGAGCCGGCTGTAGTGACGGCTCCGAGCCAGTATCCGTCGGTAATCCGGCGTAATCCGGCGTTAGCTAACGCAAGCCTTGAGTCGACTGTAGTGGCGGCTCTGCCGGTATTCGGCGGGACGCCCGGAGAAGGCGCAGAAGGCGGGAGCGCGGCGGCATGATCGGGAAGCGCGGGATGGCGGGATTCGCAGCGCGGGTTGCGGTGCTCGCGCTGCCGCTCGTGCTGGCCGTCCCGCCCTCGATGGCGTCGCAGCGTGCGGCGCTCGTGATCGGCAATGCGGCGTATGCCCATGCGCCCCGGCTTGCGAACCCGCTGCACGACGCGGCCGATATCGGCACGGCGCTGGAGCGGCTCGGCTTCGCCGTCACGCGGCTCGTGAATGCGGACCAGGAGACGATGCGCCGGGCGCTGCACGACTTTGCGAAGGCGGCCTCGGCCTCGGAGGTCGCGGTGGTGTTCTATGCCGGGCACGGCATCGAGGTGGACGGTCGGAACTTTCTGGTTCCGGTGGATGCGCGCCTGTTGAGCGATGGGGATGTCGAGTTCGAGACGGTGCCGCTGGAGCTGGTGTCGCGGGCGGTGGAGCGGGCGCGGGGGCTGCGGCTGGTGATTCTGGATGCCTGCCGCGAGAACCCGTTCGCGGCCTTGATGCAGCGGGCGGGGGCGACGCGTTCGGTCGGACGGGGACTGGCGCGCGTCGAGCCCTCGGGCGAGACGCTGGTGGCCTATGCGGCGAAGGAAGGCACGGTGGCCGCCGATGGCCGGGGACGCAACAGCCCCTACAGCGCGGCGCTCCTGACATACATCGGGGAGCCGGGCCTCGAGATCGGACTGATGTTCCGGAAGGTGCGGGATGCGGTGCTGGCGGCGACGGGCGGCGCGCAGGAGCCGTTCATCTACGGCTCGCTTTCCAGCCGGGGAGTGTATCTCGCCGGGGCGCCGGAGCCGGCCGCGCCGTCCGCCGCGTCGTCCGGCAACGCGAGCGGTGCGGCGGCCCGCCTGACGGCCGAGCAGTTGGCGGCGGAGCGTCTGTTCTGGGAGACGGTGAAGGACAGCGCCGACCCCGCAGAGCTCGAAGCCTATCGGAAGCGTTACCCCGAGGGGACCTATGCGGTGCTGGCGGCAAGCCGCCTGGAGCGGCTGAGGCAGGCGGCGGGGGAGCCCGGCGGCGCCACGATTCCGGATACCGTCGGTTCTCCGGCGCCATTCGTACCGGCTGCACGGCCCTCTCCCGAGGCTGCGGAGGCGTCGCTGGGTCTCGGTCGGTCGGAGCGCCGTGCGATTCAGGCGGGGCTTGCGTCATTGGGATATGAACCGGGCCCTGCGGACGGTCTGTTCGGCCGGAGGACGCGAGCGGCGCTGGCGGCGTGGCAGGCGGCGCGCGGCGAGGCGGCGACGGGCTGGCTTGTGGAGGCGGAGGCGGCGGTTCTGAAGGCGGCGGGCGAGGAGGCGCTGCGGGTGGCGGCGGAAGCACGCCGGAAGGAGCGCGAACGGGCGGAGGCCGTGCGGAAGGAGCGTGCGGCGGCGGCTCTGCGGGCGGGTCGTGTCTTCCGCGATTGCGAGCGGTGTCCCGAGATGGTGGTGGTTCCGGCGGGGTCGTTCATGATGGGCTCGCCGGCGGGGGAGGTGAGTCGTCACGACGATGAAGGGCCGCAGCGCCGGGTGAAGATCGCGAAGCCCTTTGCGGTCGGGAAGTACGAGGTGATGTTCTCGGAGTGGGATGCCTGCGTGGCTTCCGGGGGCTGCGACGGATATCGACCCGACGACCGGGTGTGGGGTCGTGGCCAGCGTCCTGTCGTCAAAGTGAGCTGGAAGGATGCGCAGGCGTACGTGGGCTGGCTGTCGCGCAAGACGGGCAAAGCATACCGGCTGTTGACGGAGTCGGAGTGGGAATATGCGGCGCGCGCGGGCACGCGGACGCGGTACTCGTGGGGGGATTTGCTCGGTCGCAACCGTGCGAACTGCCGTGGCTGCGGCAGCCCTTGGGACGGCCGCCGGACAGCGCCGACAGGCTCGTTTGCTGCGAACGGATTTGGTCTGCACGACATGCACGGGAATGTATGGGAGTGGGTGGAGGACTGCTGGCACGACAGCTACGAGGGTGCACCATCGGACGGGCGCGCATGGACTGGTGGTTACTGCGGACAGCGCGTGGTGCGTGGCGGCTCCTGGAACCTCAGCCCCGGGAACCTCCGTTCCGCCATCCGCTATAGGTACTCCACCGGACACCGGCTCGTCAGCAGCGGGTTCCGTGTCGTCCGGACACTCACTCCGTGAATCCTTCCCACTTTACCTCGTTCGAGATGTTCCAGAGGGCGGAGCCCCTGTCGGATTTTCCGGGACCAGGGTTTTCGGATGCGCTTGGCGTCGGGGTAGCCTCCAGGAACTCGAACTTGGGCTCGCTGCCTTCCCCGGTGGACGGACCCTCGTTAACCGCCACGATGGCGGTGCCCGGCGCGCCGTCGACGAAGATGGAAAAGATCGCGAAGTTGCCGTAGTCGCCGCTGGTGAACACCTCGAAGGCGTGGCGGTGTTCCTCGGTGATGTTGGTGATCATGAACGTTCCTCCGTTCGCCGGCTGCGGGGTGCGGCGGCCTCGCTCGGGCCGCATATGCTCCACCCGAACCCTACTGGGCTCGCCCTCCGGGAGGGGAGCAGCGAGTTGCGTGTACGCAGCCCATCCAAAGCCGTGCAGGCGACTCGAAACGACACTTGACTGGACATCAGCAATTCAGCAATGATGCTACATATATGCTGCATCATTGATCGAGAAAGGAGCGAGACGATGGAAAGAGTGCAATTTCCCCGAATTGGGGAGTCCTTGGCCCGCCTGCGGTCTGATCTCGGCGCGACTCAGACCGAAGTGGCGAAGAAGGCCTTGGTGGATCAGAGTCGCCTGTCGCGAATCGAGAAGGGCGAGATCGCTCCGCAGGAGGAGATTGAACGCGTGTCGCTTGCCTTGGTGGAGCTCGGTTCGTCAGACGCCGAGGATTTCATGCGGTTCATGGGGAGGGAGTGGCGCTTTGTTGAACCACCGTCTTTCTGGAACCCGGAGCGGGCGTCGCTCGAAATTGCCGAAGAAACGCTTGTAAAAATCGACAATTTTCTCGCCGACGAAGAACAGCCATGGCCATTGCGGCGACAGATCGATCGGCGCCGACGGGACTTGGAACGTGCCACGTCCTTTCTAACGCGCCTCAAACACAACGTCGCTTTCATTGGCGACATGGGCGTGGGGAAGTCGACTGCAATCAGCTTTGCATACGACCTCTTGGTGCCTGCCAAAGACCTCTTGGTGTCTGCAAAAGCCGATGAACGGAGTATCAACAGACCTGTTCTGGAAACCGGTGCCGGTGGGACAACGATCTGCGAAGTTCACATTGGAAGCGGTCCGGAGTTCGGGATTACCTTGATTCCAATGGCGTCAGCCGAACTTACCGGCCTTGTCTCGGATTTCTCCGCAGTGAAGTGGGCGGCGGTCCACAAGGTACAAGGCGAGGCATCCGAGACACCAAGGGTAGGGCGAGAAGTCGAACGGGCTATTCGCAACATGTCTGGTCTCGTTCGCCGAAAAGTGATGTCCGGTGGCAAGACGAGTTATCACGATCCGATTCTCGAGTTGGTAGGGGACTGCCAGGGCGAGGACGATCTACGCGCACGAATTCTCGACATGATGGGACTGCGTAGGCGGACGAACACCGAGATCTGGTATTCGAGCGGGACGGGGAAAAACCAATGGGAGTGGCTCCGCGAAACCTTTCGAGCGGTCAATAATGGTCGCATGAGTGATGTACCGCTTCCCAAGAGTATTCGCCTAGTTGTCCCTAACTTTGGAAGGGCGTTCGGGGAGTTCGAGATCACTGTAATCGACACTAAAGGCGTCGATGACGTAGCTGTGCGTGAAGATCTTGACTTGAGGCTCAGTGATCCTCGAACGTCAGTTGTCTTTTGTTGTCGATTCAATGACGCGCCGGGAACAGGATCAAAAGCACTACTTGAGCATATGAAGCAAACTTCGTCTGAGCGTTTCGATACAGGAAAGGTATCCATCCTGGCGTTGCCACGCTCAGGCGAAGCATTGGAAATGAGAGATGACACGGGCGAACCGGCACTCAGCGATGAAGAGGGATATGAGTTCAAGAGGATGCAGGTCGAAGGAGAATTGCATGCAGAAAATATGCCAGGCATCCCGCTCTTGTTCTTGAACGTAGAAGTTGATGACTCGGAGAAGTTGTGTAAGGAATTATTCGGACAGTTGTCGAGGATGCGGGACGCGATCTCAGAAAGACTCTTTGATCTTTGCGCTGCCGCTACTGAAATCATCGAAAACCAAGAGCAGCATGCAGTCACCGTCGCGATCGAGGAAATCGCCAGGCGACTCAACAGCTTTCTTCTTGGGAACAGAAATCTCGGAGCCAGAGAACGACATGCTTACGAGGAAGCGGTGAGTACGGTGAGAGCCGTGCGCTATGCGTCCACACTTTGGGCATCAACCCGTCGCAACGGTGAGTATTCCGGATTGAACATTGTCCATCAGGTAGGCGTTGGCGCAGCCAAAGATGCACTCCTCCGTTCAAGGGACTGGTTTGCGAAGGTCGATGGACTCGTAAACGCTTTGCTAGCAGACGAGGACCTGCAACCGGCAAAACGCTCAATTGAACAGATCCGTGCGGTCGCAGAGTCCTCCCGGGAGAGATTTCTTGCGGGAGTGCAACGATGCGGGATGGAGACTTATCGCGAACCGTTGACTAAAGCTGCCGTATGGTCTGTGTGTGCTTCGGAGTGGGGGCGAGGGCCAGGCTTCAAGAATCGGATCGTTGAGCACTTACTGAGCTGGTTCGAGGAAAAGCAGCCGGAACTCAAGGAAAAGTTGGATAACCGTCTAATCGCTCTCTGGGAGCGTTCGGTGATTGATCCACTCATGGAGCTTGCCGAGGAACAGGATCCGCTGACAACGGGATGTGATGGGAATCCCAGCAATGTCGAAGAGTAGTCCGTCGGCGATTTCTGCCCGAGTGTTTGCCTGTCAGTTACAGAAAATTTCGTCGGGAGAGTCGATTCGATCCGGCATTCATGGAGTTTCCCGCCCCATGCAGCCTGTGGCTCAAGTTCACCATCTGTGAAGCTGATCCACAGACTCAAATGTTCTGGAATCGAGGAATCCGCTAAAATGCCGTAAGCGCCCCACAAAGGGTGTTATTGACGTGCGGAGGGAAAGGGCTCCTGGAGTGAGTCTCGGGCGAGGGCAGCGGGGGCGAGTCGGGTCGGCAGCAGGGCTTCAATCTCACCGAGGGACTGCGCCTTCGGCAGCTCGGTGAACACGTGACGCAGGTAGGCGTAGGGCTCGAGCCCGTTGGCCTTGGCGCACTCGATGAGCGAGTACAGCCGGGCGCTCGCATGGGCGCTGGCCACGGTATTGCAGAACAGCCGTAAGCGACTCGTGAAGTACGTCGTTCCGTAAGGTCGTTGTCGGTGCCACAGTGCACGCTCCATCGTTGTGTGGAGGGTGAGGGGATGGCACAAACGAGCTCGCGGTCCCGCAGTGTGCGCCCGCGCGAGCGGTTCTGGCTCGACCATCTGCGCACGGCCCGCCAACAAGGGCTGACGTTGAAGGCGTATGCCCAGGCCCACGGGCTGTCGGTCAGCGCACTGTACACGGCGCGCTCGACACTCAAGCGCCGCGGCGTTCTCAGCGAGCCGGCGCCGGCGCCCCCGACGTTCGTGCCGGTGCGCCTCTGCCCGCCGGCGGGCGCGGCGTTTCGCGTGCACCTGCCCAACGGCGTGGTCGTCGAGGTCTGCGCACAGGCCGAGGACGCACGCGTGGGCGCGGTGCTCGAATGCGCGAGCCGGCTGTCATGATCCGTCCGCCGCACGAGGGCATCGAGGTGTGGCTGTGCGTCGAGCCGGTGGACTTCAGAAAGCAGATTACGGGGCTTGCCACGCTGGTGCAGGACACCCTGGCGATGGACCCGTTCTCGGCGCAGCTCTTTGTGTTCACCAACCGTCGGCGCACCCAGTGCCGGGTCCTGTACTGGGAGCGGTGCGGGTTCGTGCTGTGGCAAAAGCGCCTGGAGCGTGCACGCTTCGCATGGCCGCGCCACGCCACCCGGATGGTGAGCCTGAGCGGGGCGCAGCTCAACTTTCTGCTCGATGGCCATGACCTGTGGCGCACCCGCCCCCATGCGTCGCTGCACTACGCATCGATGTACTGAAGGGGAAAAGTAAATTTGATCGGTGCATCAGAAAGTTTGATCCCCCTGCCCGGTCGAAGCGGTTTACCCTACGGGCCATGAGCACGCCCGCCCCGCAATGTGCGAACGAGACTCTCGCCTCGCTGCACGCGCAGGTGCATCACTACCAGTGCGCTCTCGCCGAGCGCGACGCGCTGATTGAGCACTTGCAGGAGCAGGTGCGGCTGCTCCTCGCCCGGCGCTTTGCCCCCTCGTCGGAGAAGATGCCCGACGGGCAGCTGGGGCTGTTCAACGAGGCCGAGGCGAGCGCTGGCGCACCCGAGCCCTGCGAGGGCGAGCCCGGCTCCGAGGTCGCGGCCCACCGGCGCGCGAGGCCGAGGCGCGCGCCGTTGCCGCAGGGTCTGCCGCGCGTCGTCATCGAGCATCGGCTGGAGGCATCGCAGCGCACCTGTGCGCAGCATGGGGTGGAGCTTGAGCGCTTCGGCGAGGTGGTGAGCGAGCAGCTCGACATCATTCCCGCCCAGGTGCGGGTGCTGCGTCATGTGCGCGGCAAGTACCGCTGCCCGCGCTGCGACGGGCATCTTCGCACCGCGGCGCTGCCGGCGCAGCCGCTGGCGAAGAGCATGGCCAGCGCGGGGCTGCTCGCATTCATCGCCACGGCGAAGTACGCCGACGCGCTGGCGCTGTATCGTCAGTGCCAGCAGCTTCGGCGCATCGGGGTGGAGCTGTCGCGCACGACGCTGGCGCGGTGGATGGTGGGGGCGGGCGAGCTCGTGGCGCCGCTCATCCACGTGCTGCGCGACGAGCTGCTCGACCGGCCCTGCCTGCTGATGGACGAGACCCCGGTGCAGGTGCTCAAGGAGCCTGGGAAGGCGCCGGAGTCGAAGTCTCAGCTCTGGGCGCAGATGAGCGCGGGTCCCGAGCCGCCCATCGTGCTGTTCGACTACGACCCGACCCGTTCGGGGGCGGTCCCCAAGCGGCTGCTCGAAGGGTTCACCGGGGC
Source organism: Gammaproteobacteria bacterium (assembly GCA_965202735.1). GTDB lineage: Bacteria > Pseudomonadota > Gammaproteobacteria > HK1 > HK1 > HK1. The sequence goes on along the minus strand of OZ241844.1, from coordinate 2,054,273 downwards.
GCTGCACACCGACGGCTACAGCGGCTACGCGCCGGTGGTGCGCGAGCAGCGCCTGGTGCATCTGGCGTGCTGGGCGCACGCCCGGCGCGCACTGGTCGATGCGCTGAAGAAGAGCCTCGGGCTGAATCCGAAGAAGCTCCCGGCGAGTCCGCCTGCGAAGGCGCGGCGCGCCCTCTACGCGCTGGAGAGGATCCGAACGCTCTACGCCATCGAGCGCCGCATCCGCAGCCAGCCGCCCGAGGCCCGTGCGCACGTGCGCCGCAGCGAGAGCGTGCCGGTGCTCGATGCGCTGCGGGCCTGGCTCGACGACACCCTCGGCACCCTCCCGCCCTCGAGCGTGCTCGGCAAGGCGATGGCGTATCTCGACCACCAGTGGGAGGCGCTGGTGCGCTACTGCGACGACGGGCGCTACGGCATCGATACCAACCCCGTCGAGAACGCCATTCGTCCGTTCTGCGTCGGGCGCCGCAACTGGCTGTTCTGCGATACCGTGGCCGGCGCCCATGCGAGCGCCCGGCTGTACTCGCTCATCGAGTGCGCCAAGGCCAACGGTCTCGAGCCCTACGCCTACCTGCGCCACGTGTTCACCGAGCTGCCGAAGGCGAAGTCCCTCGGCGAGATTGAAGCCCTGCTGCCGACCCGACTCGCCCCCGCTGCCCTGGCCCGAGACTCACTCCAGAAGCCCTTCCCCTCCGCACGTCAATAACGCCCTTTGCGGGGCGCTTACGAACAGCCAGTTGCGGCGACCGGCTGGAAGCCATCGGAGGCGACGAGGAGGTCGCGGATGCCGCGGTGCTGCAGCGCGCAATCCCAGCCTGACTACGCTGGCAGCGAAGACATTTCGGGCGAAAACGACTGCGTATCCTTGATGGTCAACTGGCGAGAGACGTCTCCATCGCAAATCTCCAGATCCTCGATGCGCAGGCGCCTCATCATGTTTCGGCGAGGACCCTGTGCCAGGCCGTGGAGGTTGCGGTGGCAGGGGTCTCCGGTCGACGAATGTTCACACGTAAGCCAGCAGGTCCCTGGGAATACACTTGGATCGATTCGCCAAAATACCGGGGGCTCTCCAGCAACGGTTCGATAGTATCGATCGATATGACGGCATTCCCCATGGCTATGTTCAACAGCACATTCGGCATCGAATACCGAGATGCCTCCGCCGGTGGATGGCTGAAAAGCCTCACTGGTGAAACGGCCCCTGTGCCTGCTGAAATGCTTGGGGTGGAGTAGGCGAATGAGTTCTTTGGCGTCCATTCCAGGGCCTCCAGATACGCGCTGACTTCCGCCAGCGATACGGTCGGCTGTTCGCTCACCACCTCATCGTCGACTTCGTGCAGGAACTGCATCCGGCCCGATGGTTCACAACGAATTTCCAGAGTGTGATCACCGTGATAGCCAGAGATCAGAATGCCCCCGTCCACGCCGGGGAACGCTTCGATCTCGTGAACGTTGCTTTCCAGCAGGAGGGTGTCGATGACAAGCGCCGCGGCCACCGCGTCCGCGGTCGCGGGACAGCCATCGCCGTAGTGCCATCCGGGCGCCAGCTTCGCGAAGGAGCGAATCTGCATCGCCCGGGACGCTACCTCATGGGCAACAAGCGAACCGTAACTCATTCGTCCGAGGCCTCTGGAAGGTGTATGTTCGCTACGAGCTGTGTATTGAAAGTGTAGGCAGGCTTGCCATCTGGCCCAGGCTCATCCATCACGAGGGCCTCAAGGACCACCAGCTTCAATCGGGCGACGGTGCCGTCGGCCAGAACGATCTGGGAAACCGGCTCCTTGGCATCAACGATTTCGACCGAGGTGCCCCATTTTCGCTCGCCAGTCTGGGGGTCGGGAATACGTTTCCGTATCGTCATGGCAGTCTCCGCGCGTAGCCGAAGGGGCAATTCGCGTTCGACGATGGCCGAAATCATCGCACGGACGCGGATAATCGGCCCACCCTGCCGAGTACGATCCATCCGGCGCCAGGGTGGCTCCCCGCTGCCCGGCGCCGCGCCGTTTTCCGTGCTTCGTACCCTCGTCGAACGGCCATGATGGATCGTCGGCTGCTGACGCAATCGCCCGACATCAGGCCCGGCAAACGCAACCGTCTGGGGGGAACGGGGCTTGGGACCTGCATTTCCGGCAGCCCTGTGCCCCTCAGACGACGACCCCGGCTCGTGTGCTCATGCGAGACGCAGGCCACTCATGTCGCCCACTCATGTCGCATAGGGTCGTTTCGTTGATGCCCGCACCATAGCATGGGGAGAGGGCTGCAAGCGGTTTTCCTGTTGCCTTTAGGAGCGGCGCGCCGCGCGATCCGGGCGAGACCGTTCGCTGGGCGCCGACCGATGACGGTGGCAATGGAAGAGAGCGGCACAATCCTGACTACCGGCTGGCCTGATTACCGGCTGGGCCGCCCGGGCCGAAGGCGAGATCTGGTACCGGAGCGAGCACCACCAACGGATCGGATGAGTGCGCGGCGACCAGATATGGGTGAGCGGGCGCGGAGGATGAAGCGGGCCCGCCGCGGCGCACCCGCACCCGGCTCGTATTCGGAGGTGCCGGTGTCCAACGGCGACGACGCTCGCCTTCGAGTGGTGAGCCTCGACCTGTTGAGTCTCGACCTTGACCTCCTCCTCTTGTACGTATGCAATCCGTACAGAGATTCAGGTTCATGGAGACATTCATGCCGACGACGACAGTCGCCGCCCGCACTGACCGAATAGAGCTGCGGGCGACCAAGGAGGAAAAGCGCCTCCTGGCTGCCGCAGCCGCCCTCGAGAGACTGGACGTCACCAGCTTCATTCTGCGCAATGCGCTGCCCGCTGCCCGCGAGGTGGTCGATCGATCCGGACGCATCGTGCTGTCCGAACGCGATACCGCGCGGGTATCGGAGCTGCTGGAAAATCCGCCGAAGCCGACACCGGCGTTGCTGGCTGCCGCCCGACATGGAGGGCTGACCGTCGGCGGACCGCGGTGGGTCAGCGGGCCGACAGACTGACGGGCTGACGGGCTGATGGGCTGACGGGCCGATGGACCGACGGTCTGACGGTCTGACGGGCCGACAGGGCACGGTGGACGCGGGCGTCGGCGCCGGGGAGGTGAGATCCATGCCCCATTCGAGACGGGAGTTCCTGCGCCGCGCCGGCGCGGCCGCGTTCCTCGGCCCGGTGGTCGGCGGGATGCTCCGGGTGCGCGCGGAAGACCGCGCCGCGGTCACGCTCCACGCGAGGCCCGGTACCGTCCGCCTCGCGCCGCCGGACTACCCGGAAACCTCGATCTGGGGTTACGACGGCCGCGTGCCGGGTCCGACCATTCGCGTGCGGCAGGGCGAGCGGGTGGTGCGCCGGTTCGTGAACGGGCTCCCCCAGCCCTCGACGGTGCACTGGCACGGCATCCGCATCGAGAACTCGATGGACGGGGCGCCGGAGCTCACGCAGCCGCTGGTGCGGCCCGGCGCCGAGTTCCTCTACGACTTCGCGCCGCCCGACGCCGGGACCTGGTGGTACCACTCGCACCATCGCGCCTTCGAGCAGATGGCGCGCGGGCTCTACGGCCCCCTCGTCGTCGAGGAGCGCGATGCCCCCGAGGTCGACCGCGAGGAGCTGCTGATCCTCGACGACTGGCGGCTCGCCGAGGACGCGAGCCTTCACGAGAGCTTCGGCGCCCTGCACGACCGGGCCCACGCGGGCCGCATCGGGAACTGGGTGACGGTCAACGGCGACGCCGCGTGGAGCCGGGAGGCGTCACGAAACGAGCGGCTGCGCCTGCGCCTCCTCAACGCGGCCAACGCGCGGATCTTCTCGCTCGCGCTGAAGGGCCTCGAAGGCTGGGTAGTGGCGCTCGACGGCCAGCCGCTCCCGGCTCCACTCCCGGTCTCGGGACCGCGCCCGGGGCCGGAGGCCGCAGGGCCGCTCGTCCTCGCGCCGGGCCAGCGGGCGGACCTCTTCGTCGACGTGGTCGCGCAAGACGGCGAGGAGGCGTTCCTCGTCTCTCGCGAGCGCGAGGAAGGCTACGCGCTTGCCGCATTCGCGGTCCGGGGCGCCGCGCGCGAGGCGCGGCTGCCCGTTCCGGCGCCGCTCCCGCCCAACCCGGTGCCGGCGCTCGGAGACCTCGCGCCGGCGCGGCGCGAGACCCTTCGCATGGACGGCGGCGCGATGGGGCGGATGCGGCAGGCCATGCTGGGCGGCCGGACGGTGGGAGTGCGGGAGCTGGCCGCGCAGGGCAGGGCCTGGGCGCTCAACGGCCTCGCGGAGATGCCCGACGCGCCGCTCTTCGCCGCGGACCGCGGCGAGACCGTGCGCCTTGCGATGATCAACGACACGGCGTGGGCGCACGGGATGCACCTGCACGGGCATCACTTCCGTGCGCTGGCGCCCGAGGGTACCGCCGGCCCCCTGCGCGACACCCTGCTGGTGGACCGCGGCGAGTCGGTCGAGATCGCGTTCGTCGCCGACAACCCGGGTGACTGGCTCCTCCACTGCCACATGCCCGAACACTCGATCAGCGGAATGACGACCTGGTTCCGCGTCGCCTGAGGACGGTGAACGAAGGCGCCGCTGTTCGATCCTCCCGCTACCGCAAGGACCCCGAGCAGGAATCCTGGACGTCTCCCACCTCGCGGAAGTAGAGGCGCGTGGCGTCGCGCAGCGGCTGATAGTCCCAGGAGGTGCGGGCGCCGGTGTTGAGCGCCGCGCTCACCAGGCGGCGTACCGCCTGGCTCTCGCGCACCGCATGTCCAAGCGCCTCGACGTCCCAGGTATCGGCGACGACGGCTTCGAGCTCGGCCCGTACACCGGCCGCGGCCGGGCTCGCGGCGAGGTTGTCGAGCTCGTCCGGGTCGGCATCGAGGTCGAAGAGCATCGGTGGATCGCCGGAGCCCGCGATGAGCTTGTGAGGGCCCTTGCGGACCATGAGGAGGGGGGCGCGCACTCCCTCGGCGGTGTACTCCGCGCGGACGAGGTCCGGCCAGTCCGACGAGCCGCCCGCCGCGAGCGGAACCAGCGACCGGCCTTCGACGGGAGCGGCCAGCTCGGGGAGGACGCCGTCGCCCGCCACCTCGAGCAGGGTCGGAAAGAGGTCGAGATGAGAGACGTTCGCGCGCACCCGGCGCGGCGCGGCCGCGAACGGCGCGTGCACGATCAGCGGAACCCGGACCGACCACTCGAAGAAGGACATCTTGAAGAACAGGCCGCGTTCGCCCAGCGAGTCGCCGTGATCGGAGGTGAACACCACCAGCGTGTCGTCGGACGCGCCGGTCTCCTCGAGGGCCTCCAGCAGCCTGCCCACCTTCGCATCGAGATAGCTGGTCACCGCGTAGTAGGCGCGACGCATGCGCAGGACGTCCGCCTCGCCGATGGCATCGCGGTGGCGGCCGGTGAGGAACCAGTGCCGCCGGCTGTGCGGGTCGCGGTCCTCGAGCGGGATGTCGGGAACGCGCGGGGGATCGATCTCGGCGTCGCGGTACTGCTCCCACCAGTACGGCGGCGCCAGGTAGGGGTCGTGCGGGGAGATGAACGAGACGGTGAGCGCGAACGGCCGGTCGTCGCCGCTGTCCGCATGCTCGTGCAGCCAGCGCACCGCCTCGAACTCCGCTTCGTCGTCGTAGGCGACGTTGACGCTGCGCCGGTGCGGCCCGGCGCCGAGCACTGAGTTCATCCCGTGGTACCACTCGAGCCAGCTCTGGTCGCCGAGCCGCCAGTCCGCCGACCACTGAAGGTCCGCGGGGTAGACGTCGGTGGTGACGCGGTCTTCGTAGCCGTGAAGCTGGTCGGGACCGACGAAGTGCATCTTGCCCGCGAGACAGGTGCGATAGCCGGCGGCGCGCAGGTAGTGGTGGATGGTGGGCACCGAGGCCGGCAGCTCGGCCGCATTGTCGAATGCGCCGATCCGGGAGGGCAGCCGGCCGCTCAGCATGGAGAACCGCGCCGGCGCGCAGAGCGGGAAGTTGCAGTAGGCGTTCTCGAACACCACGCCTCCTTCGGCGAGCCGGTCCAGGTGCGGAGTGCGCACCACCCGGTGTCCGTACGCGGGCAGCGCCTGCGGCGCGAGCTGGTCCGCCATGATGAAGAGAATGTTCGGTGACCTGGCCATCGCCGGCTTTCCCGCGTTCGGTGCGTTGCCGGATTATCGGCTCCGGGCGCCCGCCGGAGCCAGCGGTATCGGCGCCGTCCCAGGACCATTCAAGAGTCGTGGTCACCGTCCGCCCGACCGGAAGATCGCACGGTGATCGGTGGCTTATCGGTATCGAAGGCCCGGTGCGAGCGTCTGATGAGCCGCTCGTCACGACTTCCGGAGAGCCCTGGGCGCCCTCCGCAAGCGACCGGTATCAGTCCGGCGGGTACCGGAGCGCGGCGCCGCCGACCAGCAGGCGCCTCGGGGTGCGGGTGAGGCGTTCGCCGCCGCTCGTCGTGACCAGCACCGTTTCGCTGATGCCGATGCCCTCGGCCGAGGTGTACATGTGGAACACCATGCCCGCCCGCAGCGGCCAGTCGCTGGTGGGCAGGAAGGTGTGGGAGAAGTCGCTGGCGCGCGGCGTGCGCCCGTAGATCCCCAGCATGTAGCCGGTGACGTTGTCGTAGCGCTCCCGGAGCCCTTCGCCGAGGAGCGCGTCGCGCAGCACCGCGTCCACGTCCGCCGCCTTTGCCCCGGCCGCCATCGCCGCGATCTGGCGGTCCTGGTGGAACACGAGCCGCTCGACCAGGGCCTGCCCGGCGGCCGGCGCCTGCCCGCCGGGCGCGACGACGGCGATCGGACGCATGATGCGCGCGCTGTAGCGATTTACCTGGGGGACCAGCTCGGCGTGCAGGACGTCACCGGCCCGGAGCGGCCGGTCGTCGAGCTCGGCGTGCAGGAAGCCGGTCGCGCCGGCGCCGAGGCAGATCCTTCCCACGTGGCCGCCGTCGGCGCCCAGCTCCAGGTAGCTCGACGCGGCCAGCGCCCCGGCCTGGCGCACGGTCATGCCGGGTTCGATGCCGGCGCGCAGCCGCTCCATGGAGCGGTCCGCGATGTCCGCCGCCCGGCGCAGGAGGTCGATCTCCGTGGCGTCCTTGACCGCGCGCAGGCGGTCGCTGACGCCGGGTCGGTACACGAGCTCCGCCGCCGGAAGCTCGGCGCGCAGGCGCGACCGGGCGTCGATGGTGAACGAGTACGACGCGCTGTCGACCACGATGCGGGCCGAGGCGAAGCCCCGGCGGCGGATGGAGGCGGCCACCGCCGCGAACGGGTCGTCCCGGTCGGCGAAGCCCTCGACGTCGGCGAGCCAGCCCTGCCCGCTCACCTGGGGCGCGTCGAGATCCCGCAGCACCATCCACGGCGGCGCGTCGCGCCCCACCAGCACCGCCCGGTACATCGTCTCCGACACGGTGTAGCCGGTGATCCAGGCCATCAGCTCGCCGTGGTCGGCGAGGAGGAGTTCGGACTCGTTCTCGTCCAGAAGCGCCCGCAGGCGTGCGATGCGCAACGCGAAAGGCTCGGGGATCGTCATGGCCGACTCCCTGTCGTTTCGAGTGAAGGACTTGCGGGGACCGTCGCGGACGCGGCGCGGGCGGGCGGTACGGGCGAAGGATGTGCGGGGGTCAACGCAGTCGCGCTGCGAGCGGGCGGGCGTCCTGCGCATGCGTCGCGCCTGCTACGCGGTGACCAGCTATCTCGATGCGAAGGTAAGCAGGCTGCTGGAAGCCCTCGAGGAGACCGGCGCGTCCGACGATACGCTGGTGGTGTTCACCTCCGATCACGGCGACCTTCTTCGTGATCTTGTCGGCAACGGAACCCATGGCGTGCTTCCGATCATCTTCGCCCGCGGAACTCACCAGTCCGCACGGGAACATGGCGGGCGACTCGATGCGGGAATTCGCGTCTAACCCTGTATGTGCCTGTAGACCAGAAGCCCGGCCAGGAACGTGTCCGCGTGCAGGCTGCCCCGTACGTCGTCCCAATCCCGGAACGCCTGGTCCGTCAGGTCGGCCAGGTCAAGCGCCTCGCGCCGGGTGAAACGAAGCGCGCGGTTGTAGTCCGCATGGTGGCGGGCCTCCTGCAACTCGACAAAGGCGGACGCGACGTCGATCAGCGGCTGGGGGATCGGCCGCCCATCGAAGCCGGACGAAAGCTTCGGAGATATCCGCTGACTGGCGAATGCGACGGCCGTCTGCTTCATCGGGGAGTGATGAAAGGCCCGAGCCAGACTGTCGCGCAGCGGGCCGCGCCCACGACCCGACAGCATCAATCGGGTCGCTTCGTCGACCAGAAAGTGAAACAGGGCATAGTAGGACGCCGACACCGAGCGGCGCAGGCTGGCTTGGGTCGGTTTCTTCGGTTCCTTCCGGGCAAGGAAACGGGCCTGTTTCAGCAGCTCCGAATGAAGGCTCACTGTTCCTGCTCCACCTCGGACGCGCCGCGAAAGCGGACATAGACGATCATGGAGGGATCGACCGTATCATGTACGAGATCGCGGATGATCGACCGCAATCGGAACCGCTTGGCGAACTCGACATCGTCGTCCTCCAGCATCGCCCAGACCCAGACGGCGAGGTCTTCGGTCGAGTCGGGACCGGTCTCGACGTGCCAGTTGCTGACCGGCGTGGGAAGGTCGGGAAGTTTGCGAAGCGCCGTTTCGATGGTGTGCGCGGAGATATCCATGTCCTTGACCTTTGCAGGGTTGCCGTGCGCCGCGAGCGGTCTGCGGAAACACCGCACCGTCTCGCGGCATTGATGCGGTAACGGCGCCAGCCGTGTTTCGCCCGGAGCCCGGGTCGGCGACGAGAGCGATTTTCGGATCGTGCCGGCGTTACCCGCGGGGCCGCAACCTCGGGATCGTGCCGAGAGAAACCAACGACGGACGCTGCGACACACCATAGAAGCACGGCGGGCGAAGCGCCCCGAAGGAATTGCTCCACGCTCATTCGAGTGCTCCCCGTTCTCGTGCATCGGCCGAGCGGCTGCTCCTCCGGTCCCGGCTCAGGGCAGATCCCTGGCCATCCGGAAGCCGACGTTGACATCCGAGAACCCGATCGGGCCCCTGACCCGGTTGGCGGGGCGGGCGGCCCGCGGCGGGCTGAGCCAGGAGCCCCCGCGCATCATGCGCTGGCGGCATGCGGCGTCCGGGGCGGCGGCGGATCCGTCGGAGGGGGCGTCCTCGTAGCTGTAGCGTCCGCAGTCCTCCACCCACTCGTAGAGGTTGCCCACCATGTCGTGAATGCCGAAGGCGCTGGCCGGCAGCGAGCCGACGGGCGCGGTACGCTCGTCGTCCCAGGCGCTCCCGCATCCGTCGCAGTTCGCGTTGCCCCGGCCGATGTCATCGCCCCACGGGAAGCGCGTCCCGCTGCCCGCGCGCGCCGCGTACTCCCACTCGGCCTCGGTGGGCAGCCGGTACCGCCTGCCCGTCGTCTCCGACAGCCACCGCGCGAACGCCTGCGCATCCTCCCAGCTCACGAGCATCACCGGCCGGTCGCCGCGGCCGAAGCCGATGTCGCCGACGCCCTGGCGGCAGGCGCCGGCCGCGGCGCAGGCGTCCCACTGGGAGAACGTGGTCTCGAACCTGGCGATGGCGAAGGCGCGCGCAATGCGCACCGTCCGCACCGGTCCTTCATCGACATCGCCGCCGCCGGACAGGTCGCCCATCCGGAAGGCGCCGGCCGGCACCACCACCATCTCGGGACACGCCTCGCAGTCCCGGATGACCGCGCCGGGCTCGTCTCCGAGGGTCGTGTGGCTCCACACGAGCATCGCGGCGACGGTCCCCGCAACGGCCCGCGCCGATCGCATCTTCGCAAGAACGGTTCCGAACATCGCCCCGTGCTCCTTCCGCCGTCGTCGCCGGGAAGCTAATTCAACGGCCGTATCCGGATCAATCGGTCGGGAAAATCACGACCCGAAGCCACGGGTATCCGGCGCTCCAGGCAGCCGGTAACGGCCGCGCGGTTCGTGGAGCTGCCGGTACGTCTCCACGTAGATCGAGTCACGGAGGCCGAACGCGACCAGCTCCACATCCCGCCGGAGCCGGTAGATGATCCGGAACCGCCCCACCCGGTAGCTGCGCAGCCCCTGGAGCTCGTTGCGCAACGCCTTGCCCGCGTGAGGGTTGCGGAGGAGCGCCGCGAGCGCGGCTCGGACCTTGCGCTTGAGCACCGGGTGGAGCCCGCGGATGAGTGCCGCGACCCCGTGCGGGATTCTCAGCCGGCGTGGCGGCGGCACCGGCTCACGCTCCGGGCCGTGCTCGGAAGCCGTACTCGCCCCTCCGCGATGCCTACTCGAACAGCTCGTCGAGGGTGTAGAGCCGGCTGCGCTTCTCCTTCAGCGCGCGCAGGCCGTCCGCGATGTCCCGCATCAGCGTCGCGTCCGCGCGCACCGCCAGGGTCTCCTGCCAGGACCCGTACTCGTCGGCGCTGACCAGCACCGCGGCCGGGACTCCGTTGCGGGTGATCACGACCTCCTCGTCCCGGGTGGTCACGTCGTCGACCAGCCGGCTGAGCTTCGCCTTGACTTCCGAGAGGGGCAGCGTCTTCATGGGTATCGGGATCTCGCGACATCGGGATGGACCAGAATTCAGGACAACCTAGCCCTCGTTCACCTTTCCTGTCAAGCGGCCGCTCTCCGGGCCTGCCGCGCGGGGGGCGTGCCGCCGTCCCCGCATCGCGAGGCCGAGCCGCGCCAGGACCGCATCGGGGCGGGCCGCCATGCGTGCCGCCGCCCCGCATCGCGAGGCCGAGCCGCGCCAGGACCGCATCGGGGCGTGTCGCCATGCGCGCCGCCGCCCCCGACGGTCACCGATGCGTCCACCGCGCCGCCCGCTTGTCCAGGAACGCGCGCATGCCTTCGTGCTTGTCGGCGGAGGAGAAGGACAGGTTGAACAGTGCCCGCTCGGCGTCGAGGCCCGACTGGAGGTTCGTCTCGCAGGCCCGGTCGATCGCCTCCTTGACCATCAGCACCGCCGGACGCGACATCGACGCGATGACCGCGGCGGCCTCCAGCGCCTCGTCGAGCAGGCGGTCGAGCGGCACCACGCGGCTCGCGACTCCGCTGCGCTCGGCCTCCTCCGCGTCCATCATGCGCGCGGTGAGGCAGAGGTCCATCGCCTTCGCCTTGCCGGCGGCCCGCGGCAGGCGCTGGGTGCCCCCGAGCCCCGGCAGCACCCCGAGCCTGATCTCGGGCTGCCCGAACCGGGCGTTGTCCGCGGCGATCACGATGTCGCAGGCCATCGCCAGCTCGCATCCGCCCCCCAGCGCGTAGCCGGCGACGGCGGCGATGACCGGCTTGCGCACCCTCTCGAAGCGCTCCCATCCCTCGAAGTGGCGGGCGGTGAACATGTCCATCGAGTCCTTGTCCGCCATCTCCGAGATGTCGGCGCCGGCCGCGAACGCCTTCTCGTTGCCGGTGATCACCATCGCCCCGATGGCGTCGTCGGCGTCGAAGCCCGCGAGCGCTTCGCCGAGCTCTTCGATGAGCCGCCGGTTCAGCGCGTTGAGAACCTTCGGCCGGTCGAGCACGACCAGGCCGACCGCGTCTCGCGTCTCCGTGCGGATGCATGTGTAGTCCATCGTCAGCTTCCTCCCGATGTGGTCCGAAACGTCGCGCTCCGCCGGGGCAGCAATTCCCGCCAGGCGGGAACATGCCCTCGAAACCCCCTCGACTGGACGCCCTGGTGGTCGGAATTGCGCCGGAATCCCATCGCGGCGCGGCCTCTTCGGGCGCTGGCGGGAATTGCCGCCGCCGGGGCGCATGGTTTGTTGCGGTGCGACAGTGCAGGCTAACATCGAGACGACGGTCGGGGGATCGGGAAAGGGAGCTGCGCATGACAAGCCGATACGACGCAATCCACGCGCGATCGCTCTCGGACCCGGAGGCGTTCTGGGCCGAGGCGGCCGAGGCCATCCACTGGACGAAGCGCTGGGAGCGGGTGCTGGACGACTCGAGCCCGCCGGGCTGCCGCTGGTTCACGGGCGGCGAGCTCAATACCTGCTACAACGCGCTCGACATCCACGTCGAGACCGGGCGCGGCGGCCAGACGGCTCTCATCTACGACAGCCCGGTCACCGCCACCAAACGCCGGTACACGTACACGGAGCTCCGCGACGAGGTTGCGCGGTTCGCCGGGGTGCTGGCCGGTCTCGGCGTGCGCAAGGGCGATCGGGTCATCGTCTACATGCCGATGGTGGCCGAGGCGATCGTCGCGATGCTCGCGTGCGCGCGGCTCGGGGCGGTGCACTCGGTGGTCTTCGGGGGGTTCGCCTCGAACGAGCTCGCGGTCCGGATCGACGATGCGACGCCGGTGGCGATCGTCTCCGCCTCGTGCGGCATCGAGCCGGGACGGGTGGTCCACTACAAGCCGCTGCTCGACGGCGCCATCGAGCTTGCCGCGCACAAACCGGGCGCCTGCGTCATCCTCCAGCGCGATACCGCGCGGTGCGAGCTCGTGGCCGGGCGCGACGTCGACTGGGAGGAGGCGATGGCGGGCGCCGAGCCGCACGGCTGCGTGCCGGTCGCGGCCACCGACCCGCTCTACATCCTCTACACCTCCGGCACCACCGGCCAGCCCAAGGGCGTGGTCCGCGACAACGGCGGCCACGCCGTCGCCCTCAAGTGGACGATGAAGCACATCTACGGGGTCGAGCCCGGCGAGGTGTACTGGGCCGCGTCCGACGTCGGCTGGGTGGTCGGGCACTCGTACATCTGCTATGCGCCGCTGCTCAACGGGAACACCACCATCGTCTACGAGGGCAAGCCCGTCGGCACCCCCGACGCGGGCGCGTTCTGGCGGGTGCTCTCCGAGCACGGGGTCTCGGTGCTGTTCACCGCGCCGACCGCGTTTCGCGCGATCCGGCAGCAGGACCCGGAGGGCGCGCTGATCGGCGACTACGACCTCGGCCGGTTCCGGACCCTGTTCCTCGCCGGCGAGCGGCTCGACCCGGACACGCTGCGGTGGGCGGAGTCGAAGCTCGGGGTCCCGGTCATCGACCACTGGTGGCAGACCGAGACCGGCTGGTCGATCTGCGCCAACTGCATCGGGATCGAGGCGCTGCCGGTCAAGGAAGGCTCGCCCGCGAGGGCCGTCCCCGGGATGGACGTGCGGGCGGTGGACGGCTCCTGCACGCCGGTGCCGCCCGGCCGGATCGGCGCCCTGGTGGTGAAGCTGCCGCTGCCGCCGGGATGCCTCCCGACCCTGTGGAACGCCGAGCGGCGTTTCCGCGAGGCGTATCTCGAGGAGTTCCCCGGGTACTACAAGACCGGCGATGCGGGCTTCATCGACGAGGACGGCTACGTCTTCGTGATGACCCGCACCGACGACGTCATCAACGTCGCCGGGCACCGGCTCTCCACCGGGGCGATGGAGGAGGTGCTCGCCTCCCATCCCGACGTGGCCGAGTGCGCGGTGATCGGCGTGGCGGACCCGTTGAAGGGACAGCTTCCCCTCGGGCTCCTCGTGCTCAGCGCGGGCGTCGACCGGCCGGCGGAGACGATCTGCGGCGAGGTGGTGCAGCTCGTGCGCAGCCAGATCGGGCCGGTGGCGGCGTTCAGGACCGCCGCCGTCGTGCAGCGCCTCCCGAAGACGCGCTCGGGCAAGATCCTCCGCGGGACGATGCAGAAGATCGCGGACGGCGAGCAGTGGAAGATGCCGGCGACGATCGACGATCCGGCGATTCTGGACGAGATTGCGCAGGCCCTGAGAGGGGTGGGGTATGCGGGCGGCGCGTGAAGCGACGGCATGTCCGCGAAGCCTGTCCCCGCGGCGGGAGCCCGGTGGCCCGGCGCCCCGTATGCTCGTTCAGGACAGTGAACGGAACAGGGTTGCCGGCTTCACCCGGAAGGGGCCCCGTTCTTGCGGAATGGCGCACTCGACACGTGGCGGGGTAATTCTCGTGATTCCCGTCAGCGTCCTTGCCGGCCACCGCCGCCGTCCGGGGGCGGACGTCCGCATGGCCGGGGCGATGGCCGGGAGCTCTTGCGGACAGTTGTGCCGCGGGCAGGAGGCTGAGTCATGACCGACGACCTGACGCCGGACCTGGAAGCATGGACGACTCTCGTCGGGAAGGAGACCCGGGGCCGCACACCATCGGACCTCGCGTGGCGCACGCCGGAAGGCATCGACGTGAAGCCGCTCTACACCGCCGCCGATCTCGAAGGGCTGGCGCACCTCGACTCCCTGCCGGGCTTCGCGCCGTTCGTCCGGGGCCCCCGGGCCTCGATGTACGCCGGCCGCCCCTGGACGCTGCGCCAGTACGCGGGGTACTCCACGGCGGAGGAGTCGAACGCGTTCTATCGCCGCAACCTCGAGGCCGGCCAGACCGGGCTGTCCGTCGCGTTCGACCTCGCGACCCACCGCGGCTACGACTCCGACCATCCGCGGGTCACCGGAGACGTGGGCAAGGCGGGCGTGGCCATCGACTCGGTCGAGGACATGAAGATCCTCTTCGACGGGATCCCGCTCGACCGCATGTCGGTGTCGATGACCATGAACGGGGCGGTGCTGCCGGTGATGGCGATGTACATCGTGGCGGCCGGGGAGCAGGGGGTGGCGCCCGGCGCGCTCGCCGGCACCGTCCAGAACGACATCCTCAAGGAGTTCATGGTCCGCAACACCTACATCTACCCCCCCGAGCCGTCGATGCGCATCGTCGCCGACATCATCGCGTACACCGCGCGCGAGATGCCCCGCTTCAACCCGATCTCGATCTCCGGCTACCACATGCAGGAGGCGGGCGCGACCGCGGTGCAGGAGCTTGCCTTCACCCTCGCCGACGGCGTCGAGTACGTGCGCGCCGCCATCCGTGGGGGGCTCGACGTGGATGCCTTCGCGCCGCGGCTGTCCTTCTTCTTCGGCATCGGCATGAACTTCTTCATGGAGGTCGCCAAGCTTCGCGCGGCGCGGCTGCTCTGGGCCGATCTGATGCGCGGGCTCTTCTCGCCCTCGAACCCCCGCTCGCTGATGCTGCGCACCCACTGCCAGACCTCGGGGGTGAGCCTGACCAGCCAGGACCCGTACAACAACGTGGTGCGCACCGCGGTGGAGGCGCTCGCGGCAACGCTGGGCGGCACCCAGTCGCTGCACACCAACGCGTTCGACGAGGCGCTCGCGCTGCCCACCGAGGCGTCGGCCCGGATCGCCCGCAACACCCAGCTCATCCTGCGCGAGGAGACCGGGATCACCCGGGTCGTCGACCCTCTCGCGGGCTCGTACTACGTGGAGTCCCTGACCGCGAGCCTCGCGGGGGCGGCGCGCGCGCTCGTCGACGAGGTCGAAGCGCTCGGAGGCATGACCCGGGCGGTGGCGGCGGGGATGCCGAAGCTGCGCATCGAGGAGGCCGCGGCGCGGCGCCAGGCCCGCGTGGACCGCGGCGAGGACGTCGTCGTCGGCGTGAACCGGTTCGTCTCCGACGACGACACGGGCGAGGTGGACATCCTCGACATCGACAACACCGCGGTGCGCGAGGCGCAGGTGGCGCGGTTGGAGCGCATTCGCGCCGGGCGGGTGGAGGCGCCGTGGCGGGAATCGCTCGACGCGCTCGGGGCCTGCGCCGAGCGCGGCGAGGGGAACCTCCTGGAGCAGGCCGTCGCCGCGGCGCGGGCCCGCGCCACGGTGGGCGAGATCTCCGATGCGCTGGAGCGGGTCTGGACCCGGCACCGGGCGGTCACTCCGTCCATCTCCGGCGTCTATGGCGCCGCATACGAAGGCGACGAAGGCTTCGCGCGCATCCGGGCCGACGTGGAGGCGTTCGCCCGCGAGGAGGGGCGCCGCCCGCGCATGCTGGTGGTCAAGCTCGGCCAGGACGGGCACGACCGCGGGGCCCGGATCATCGCCACCGCGTTCGCCGACCTCGGCTTCGACGTGGACGTCGGCCCGCTGTTCCAGACCCCGGAGGAGGCCGCGCGCCAGGCGATCGAGAACGACGTGCACGTGATCGGCGTCTCCTCGCAGGCGGCCGGGCACAAGACCCTGGTCCCGGCGCTGGTCGAGGCGCTCCGCGCCCTCGGCGCGCCGGACATCGCGGTCGTCTGCGGCGGCGTCATTCCGTCGCAGGACCGCGCGATGCTGCGCTCCGTCGGCGTCTCCGCCATCTACGGCCCCGGCGCCCACATCCCGGCCGCCGCGGCGGAAGTGCTGGAGGTGGTGAGGCGGCGCCGGCTCGCGGCCTGACGGCGGGCGGCGGGACGGGAGCTCGTCCGGGTCGCGCTCCGCCTCGCGCGGCGGCGCCGGCTCGCAGCCTGACGGCGGGCGGCGGGAGGCACACTGATCCCGGGCAGCACGGCCGATGAGTCCACTTCGGGGAAGACAGTGCTTACGAAGCTGACCGTCCGGAATTTCAAGTCACTCGCCGATGTTACGGTGGAGTTTCCGCGTCTGACCGTGTTGTTCGGGCCGAACGCGGCCGGGAAAAGCAATCTCCTCGATGCAGTTCAGACGCTTTCGCGAATCGGTACACAGCGCACGCTGGCCGACGCGCTTGGCGATCCGATCCGGGGATACCCGGTCGAGGCGTTCGCGTTTCCGGCGGGAGGGCTGCCCGAGCTGCTCCTGCAGCGCGAAACCTCCTTCTCTCTGCAATCCCGGGTAGCCGCCAGAGGGGAGACCTGGGAGTACCGTATCGATGTCCGGATTCAGCCGGGTTCCGCCGTCCCGGTGCGTCATCGAAGGAGGCTTCGACATGCAGGACATCATCCGGGCGCTGGAGGCGAAGCGCGACGCGGCCCGGCAGGGCGGCGGGCCGGCCCGCATCGAGGCGCAGCACGCGAAGGGCCGCCTCACCGCCCGCGAGCGCATCGAGGTGCTGCTCGACGCGGGCTCGTTCACGGAGTGGGACATGTTCGTCGAGCACCGCTGCGCCGACTTCGGCATGGCGGAGAAGCGGGTGCCGGGTGACGGGGTGGTCACCGGCTACGGCACCATCGACGGCCGGCTCGTGTTCGTGTTCAGCCAGGACTTCACGGTGTTCGGCGGCTCGCTCTCGGAGCCGCATGCCGAGAAGATCTGCAAGGTCATGGACCACGCGGTCAGGACGGGGGCTCCGGTCATCGGCCTGAACGACTCGGGCGGCGCGCGGATCCAGGAGGGCGTGGCCTCGCTCGGCGGATACGCCGAGGTCTTCCAGCGCAACGTGCTCGCCTCCGGGGTCATCCCCCAGATCTCGCTCATCATGGGGCCGTGCGCGGGCGGCGCGGTCTACTCCCCCGCAATGACCGACTTCATCTTCATGGTGAAGAACAGCTCCTACATGTACGTGACCGGTCCGGAGGTGGTGAAGACCGTGACCCACGAAGAGGTCACCCACGAGGAGCTGGGAGGCGCGACGACCCACTCCACGCGCTCCGGGGTGTGCGATCGCGCCTTCGAGAACGACCTGGAGGCGCTGCTCATGCTGCGCCGGTTCATGAGCTACCTCCCCGCGAGCAACCGGGAGCCGCCGCCGTACCGGCCCACCCCGGACCCCGGCTCGCGGGTCGAGCCCTCCCTCGACTCGCTGGTGCCGGACAGCCCGAACCGGCCCTACGACATGAAGGAGGCGATCCTCAAGGTGAGCGACGACGCCGAGTTCTTCGAGCTGCAGCCCGACTACGCGCGCAACATCGTCATCGGCTTCGCCCGGCTGGAGGGGCGCCCGGTCGGCATCGTCGCCAACCAGCCGATGGTGCTCGCGGGCTGCCTCGACATCGCGTCCTCCATCAAGGCGGCGCGCTTCGTGCGCTTCTGCGACTGCTTCGGCATCCCCATCCTCACCTTCGTCGACGTGCCGGGGTTCATGCCCGGGACCGCGCAGGAGTACGGCGGCATCATCAAGCACGGCGCGAAGCTGCTGTACGCCTTCGCCGAGGCCACGGTGCCGAAGGTCACCGTCATCACCCGCAAGGCGTACGGGGGCGCCTACGACGTGATGAGCTCCAGGCACCTGCGCGGCGACGTGAACGTGGCGTGGCCGAGCGCGGAGATCGCGGTGATGGGCGCGAAGGGCGCGGTGGAGATCCTGTACCGCAGGGACGCCGGCGATCCCGAACGGCTGGCCGGGCACGCCGCGGCGTACGCGGAGGCGTTCTCCAACCCCTTCGTCGCCGCGCGCCGGGGGTTCATCGACGACATCGTGATGCCCCGCGACACCCGGCCCCAGGTGTGCCGGGCGCTGTCGATGCTGCGCGGCAAGGCGCTCGAGAATCCGTGGAAGAAGCACGGGAACATGCCGCTGTGAGCGCCCTGTTCCCGAAGATCCTCGTCGCCAACCGGGGCGAGATCGCCTGCCGCGTCATCCGCACCGCGCGGCGGATGGGGATCGCCACCGTGGCGGTGTACTCCGAGGCGGACCGCGGCGCGCTGCACGTCGAGCAGGCGGACGAGGCGGTGTGCATCGGCGGGGCGGCGCCGGCGGAGAGCTACCTCGGGATCGACGCCATCGTCGACGCCTGCCGCGCGAGCGGCGCCGGGGCGGTGCATCCGGGCTACGGGTTCCTCTCCGAGAACCGCGCGTTCCGCGATGCGCTGGAGACCGCCGGCATCGTGTTCATCGGCCCGCCGGCGGGCGCCATCGAGTCGATGGGCGACAAGATCACGTCGAAGCGCATCGCGCAGGCCGCCGGGGTCAGCACCATTCCGGGCCACGACGGCGTGGTGCGCGACGCCGACGACGCGGTGCGCATCGCGCGCGAGGTCGGCTATCCGGTGATGCTCAAGGCGAGCGCCGGCGGCGGCGGCAAGGGGATGCGGATCGCCCGCGACGACGCCGAGTGCCGCGAGGGATTCGAGCGCGCGGGCAGCGAGGCGCGCACGAGCTTCGGCGACGATCGCCTGTTCATCGAGCGCTTCATCGAGGAGCCGCGCCACATCGAGATCCAGGTGCTCGCGGACCGCCACGGGAACGCGGTCCACCTCGGCGAGCGCGAGTGCTCCATCCAGCGCCGGCACCAGAAGATCATCGAGGAGGCGCCGTCGCCGTTCATCGATCCCCCGACCCGCCGGGCGATGGGCGAGCAGGCGGTGGCGCTCGCGCGGGCGGTGGACTACGAGTCGGCCGGCACCGTGGAGTTCATCGTCGACCGGGAGCGGCGGTTCTACTTCCTGGAGATGAACACCCGCCTGCAGGTCGAGCACCCGATCACCGAGATGGTGACCGGCCTCGATCTGGTCGAGCGCATGATCCGGATCGCGGCCGGCGAGCCCCTCGGCCTCGGGCAGGACGACGTGACGCTCACGGGCTGGGCGATGGAGTCGCGGGTGTACGCGGAGAGTCCCCTGCGCGGGTTCCTGCCCTCGACGGGACGGCTCGTGCGCTACCTGCCGCCCCCCGCCGACGACCACGTGCGGGTGGACACCGGGGTCCGGGAAGGCGGCGAGATCCCGATGTACTACGACCCGATGATCGCCAAGCTCGTCACCCGCGGCGCTACCCGCGACGACGCGGTCCGCCGGATGCGCGACGCCCTCGACGCCTACTGCATCGACGGCGTGGACAGCAACGTCGCGTTCCTCTCCGCGGTGTTCTCGCACCCGCGCTTCGTGGCCGGGAGGCTCTCGACCGACTTCATCGGGGAGGAGTACCCGGACGGGTTCGGCCCCGAGGATGTCCGGCTCGACCCCCGGTCGCCGGACCTTGCGTCGTTCGTGGCGGTGGCGGCGGCCATCCAGCACCGGCACCGCGAGCGCGCCGCCAGCATCTCCGGCCGGATGCCGGGCTGCGAGGCGGCCGTCTCCGGCGACTGGGTGGTGGTCATGGACGGGCGGGAGCACCCGTGCCGCGCTACCGGCGTCGAGGGCGGCGAGGAGGTCGAGTTCGGCGGCGGGACGCACGTGGTGCGCAGCGGCTGGTGGTTCGGGCAGCCCCTGTTCCGGGGCACCGTGAACGGCGAGCCGAAGTGCTTCCGGGTCGAGCGCCACGGCGCCGGGTACCGCCTCGCCCACCGCGGGATGCAGGCCGACGTGTGGGTGCTCACCCCGCGGCAGGCGGAGCTGCGGGCGCTGATGCCCGAGCAGGCCGCTCCTGACCTGTCGCGGTTCCTGCTCTCGCCGATGCCGGGGCTGCTCGTGAGCCTCGCGGCCGGCGAAGGCGACAGGGTGAAGGCCGGGGAGGAGCTTGCGGTGATCGAGGCGATGAAGATGGAGAACGTGCTGCGGGCCGAGAGCGACGCGACGGTGAAGGCGGTGCATGTCGCGCCCGGCGACCACCTCGCGGTGGGCCAGCCGATCCTGGAGCTCGAGTGACGGCGATGCGCACTCCGGGTACGCGGCGGGCGGGGCGGCGTGCCGGCGCTTGACGTCGAGGGTCTGGCGCGCGGGGTGCGGAGCGCGGACCGGCGGGCCATCGCCCGCGCCATCACCCTCGTCGAGTCCTCCCGCGCCGACCACCAGCCGGCCGCGGCCGGCCTCCTCGGGCGGCTGGCGGACGCGCCCGGCCACGCGCTCCGCATCGGGCTGTCCGGGGCGCCGGGGGTCGGCAAGTCGACGTTCATCGAAGCCTGCGGCACGTTCGTTCTCGAACGTGGCCACAAGCTGGCGGTGCTCGCCGTCGACCCGTCGTCCGCCGTGAGCGGCGGCTCGATCCTCGGCGACAAGACGCGGATGGAGCGCCTCGCGGCCGACCCGCGCGCGTACATCCGGCCGACGCCGTCCGGCGCGTCGTTCGGGGGCGTGGCGCGGCGTACCCCGGAGACGATCCGGATCGTGGAGGCGGCGGGGTTCGACGTGGTGATCGTCGAGACGGTCGGGGTCGGGCAGTCGGAGGCCGCGGTCGCCGCCATGACCGACCTCTTCGTGCTCCTGCTCGCGCCGGGCGCGGGCGACGAGCTTCAGGGGATCAAGCGGGGCATCGTCGAGCTCGCGCACCTCGCCCTCGTCAACAAGGCCGACGGCGACCTCGCGGACGCCGCCCGGCGGACCGCGGCCGAGTACCGCAACGCCTTCCGGATGCTTGCCGGCGGCGGCTCCGGCTGGAAGGTGGAGGTCCATGCGTGCTCGGCCCTCACCGGAGCCGGCATCGCCGGGGCGTGGGAGTGCGTCGAGCGCTATCGCGAGTGGTACGAGGGGAGCGGCGCCCGGTCGCACCGGCGCACCGAGCAGGCGCGGGGGTGGCTGTGGAGCGAGATCACCAATGGCGTTCGTGCCATCATGGAGTCTCGGGGAGACCTGAGGGAGCTCGTCGAGTCGGTGGAGAGGGATCTCGCGGCGGGGAAGGTCACGACCGCGGCGGCGGCGCGGCGGCTCATCGCGGCCGCGTTCGGCACGGCCGGGTAGTGGCGCGTCCGCGGTGGGCCGTTCACCCTTCCGCGGTACGCGGGGGCGGCGGCCCGAGACCGGATTCACGACAGGAACCGGACCAGTGATCGGACGGCTCAATCATGTGGCGGTCGCGGTGCCGGACCTCGCGGCCGCCACCGCGACGTACCGCGACACGCTCGGTGCGGCGGTGTCGGAGCCGCTGGACCTCCCCGAGCATGGGGTGACCACGGTGTTCGTCGATCTGCCGAATACGAAGATCGAGCTCCTGGGGGCGCTGGGGACGGATTCGCCCATCGCGGGCTTTCTGAAACGCAATCCCGGCGGCGGGATCCACCACGTGTGCTACGAGGTCGAGGACCTCGACGAGGCCTGCGCGCACCTCCGCTCTCGCGGTGCGCGCGTGCTCGGCGACGGAAGGCCGAAGATCGGAGCGCACGGCAACCCGGTGGTCTTCCTGCACCCGAAGGACCTGTGCGGGACGCTCGTCGAGCTGGAGCAGGTCTGACGCCGATGGGCCGCGCCGGTGTCCCTGGAGGAAGGTCCCGCGAGCCCGGTCCAAACCCCTGATCGCGTTCACGAATCCGCCGGAGGCGGATTCGGCCCGTCGGACCGGGAGGCCGCGAAGTGCCGGTAGATGGCCATCAGATCCTCCGGCTCGAACTTGATGATGACGAGCTCCTGGCCGGGGAAGATGCGGTCGGGATTGCGGCCCATCCGGTGGTCGCGGAAGTTGTAGACGTACGAGTCCCTGGTCTTCCGGTCGATCATCAGGCCGAGAAAGGAGCTCGACCGGTCGGGGAGCCTCTCGTCCGCATCCCTGGGGATCCGCACGGTATAGGTCTCGACGGCCTCGCCGCGGCGAATCGCCACGCCGCGGGCGAAGTTGTCGATGAGCCCGGAGTGGACGATGCCCCAGATCCCCTGCTCGTCGGTGGGCTGCACGGTGTGGATGTAGAAGATCGAATCGGGGTTCTCGGCCTGCTGGCGCCGGAGCAGGTCGGCCAGCGTCGCCGATTCGATCCGATAGGGGCGCGTGACCACCTTCAGGAACGGCTCCCCGTCCGCGGCGCCCGCAAGCAGCTCCTTCAGGGTCAGCACCTCGAAGTACCGCACCTTCCTGATCACCGGGAGCGGCTTGTCCGGCTCGGTCCGAATGCGCTCCAGGGCCTCGCGCACGGTGATCCGCTCCACGGTATCCGCTTCGACGACTTTCGGCGCGGCCTTGTCCTGCGAGTCGTCATAGGTCACCTGGACGCGCAGCTCCCGGTCGAGATCGCCCCCCGACTCGGCGATGATCCGCTCCGCGCCGGTCTCCTCGATCTGCTCGACCTCGCGCACGACCGTGATGGGAGTGTCGGGGGAAAGGGTCTCGTCCCCGGCGAGCTCGGCGACGGACACGTTCTCGATCGAGTCCTCCGGCACCAGCGAGATCACGTGCTCCGGAGTGACGAAATGGTCCGCCTCGTCGACGGGGATGGTCCACGGCGCGGTTCCGGTGAGGCTCTCGACGTATTCCTCCGCTTCCGTTTCGGGGGCGGTCTCCGTTCCGGCCGGGATGCCGGCGAGCCCGGTGGCCAGGTCGGGCGAGGGGGCGGCGGCGGTCCCGGCGGCCAGATCGGGCGAGGGAGCGGCGGCGGTCCCGGCGGCCAGGTCGGACGACGGGGCGGCGATGCCCGGCTCCGGGGACCCGGCGGACTCCGGGGGCCTGGCGCCGGAGGCCGGGGCGTGGTCCGACGGTCGCGTGGCGCCGGGACCGGAGGCTCGGGCGGGCTCGTTCGGGGCGGCGCCGGTCCGCGCGGCGTCCCGCTTCGAGTCGTCGTACGTGATCTGGAGCTCCAGCGTCGAGTCCGGAGCAGCTTCGGACCCGGTGCTGAGCCGTTCCCCGACGGTGTTCTCGACCCGCTCGATCACGCTCTCGATGGCGGCGAGGAGGCTGGTCTTGCCGGCCGTCTCCGTGCCGGATGGCGCATCCACAGGGCTGGGCGGCGCATCCACGGGTACTTGCGCGATCGTGGAATCGGGAGCCGGTGCGACCCGGGGCGTTTCATCGACCGGTGCGCCATCCACCGGCGCAGCTCCCGAACCGGCGGCGATGCGGGCCGGATCGTCATCCGTCGTTTCGGAAGCCGCCAGGCGGCCGGGCTCCCGCGAAGCGGCGGCGCCGGTCCCGGCGGTCCGAAGGTCATCGCCCGTCAAGGCGTTGCCGGAGCGGGCTGCTTGCGCCTCGCTGTCCGGGGAGGCTGCGTCGGAGCCGGCCGATTGCGCCTCGCTGTCCGGGGAGGCTGCGTCGGAGCCGGCCGATTGCGCCTCGCTGTCTGGGAAAGCTGCCCCGGAGCCGGCCGATTGCGCCGCGCTGTCCGGGAGAGCGGTACCGGAGTCGACCGTTTGCGCCGTGCTGTCCGGGGAGGTTGCCCCGGAGTCGGCTGCTTGCGCGTCGTCGCCCGGGGAGCCCGTGTCGGGGTCGGCTGCTTGCGTGCCGCTGCCCGGGGAAGCCGCGTCGGAGCCGGCCGTTCGTGCCTCACCGCCCGGGGAGGCTGCCCCGGAGCCGGCCGTTCGCGCCTCACCGCCCGGGGAGGCTGTACCCGGTTCGGCCGTTTGCGCAACGCCGACCGTCGAGGTCGTGCCGGTGCCGCCCGTTCGGGAGTCGCCGGCCGGGGCGGAGGTGTCGACCGCCGGCTCGGGAAGCCGGGGCCGCTCCAGCGCGTACCACAGCCCCACGACGACCGCGGCCGCGACGAACAGGATGACGAGCGTGCGGCGCCCGGCTCGATCGGTTGGCTGTTCGGTGTCGTTCGGCACCTGACACTACCTCTTCCCGGCACGACGGACCGATGGCGCGGGCGTCCGTCCAGGCGACCCTTCCCGATCCACTCGCCCGAAAGCGGACCCGGAGGAACAACCGGCGCGCCGCATCGTGCGCGGAGCGATGGTGACGCTCTCGGCAACCCGCATGATACTCCACCGCACGGGACCGGATGGAGAGAGAGATCGGCGCGATGCACGGTCTCATCGTCGAATTCGAGCCGCATGTTCGCCTGAGCGCGTTTCTGGGCGTGTTCGCCCTCGTCGCGGTGTGGGAGTGGGCCGCACCGCGCCGTCGCCTACAGGTGTCGAAGCCGGTGCGGTGGACGAGCAACCTCGGGATCGTCGTGCTCGACACCGCGCTGGTGCGGCTCGCGTTTCCGGTGGCGGCGGCGGGCGTCGCGGCGGAGGCCGGTTCGCTCGGCTGGGGGCTGTTCAACGCGCTGGCGTGGCCGCTGTGGATGGAGGTCGTGCTGGCCATGGTCCTGCTCGACCTCGTGATCTACTGGCAGCACGTCATGTTTCACGCGGTCCCCGTCCTGTGGCGGCTGCACATGGTGCACCACGCCGACCTCGACATGGATCTGACCACCGGGGTGCGCTTCCATCCCTTCGAGATCGTGCTGTCGATGGCCGTCAAGATGGCGGCGATCACGGCGCTGGGCGCGGCGCCGCTGGCGGTGATCCTGTTCGAGACCGTGCTCAGCGCCACCTCGATCTTCAAT
Organism: Gammaproteobacteria bacterium; assembly: GCA_965202735.1. GTDB lineage: Bacteria > Pseudomonadota > Gammaproteobacteria > HK1 > HK1 > HK1. The sequence goes on along the minus strand of OZ241844.1, from coordinate 2,029,572 downwards.
CACGGCAATGTCGCCCTGCCGCCGGCGCTCGATGGCCGGCTGCGCCTCGTCGTGGTCACGCCCGACATGCACCGGGTGCACCACTCGGTGATCGCGAACGAGACCAACAGCAACTTCGGATTCAACCTGCCGTGGTGGGACCGGCTGTTCGGCACCTATCGTGCCCGGCCCGCCGCCGGCCACGAGCGCATGGCCATCGGGCTCGATCAGCTCCGCGACCCGCGCCGGCAGTGGCTGTGGCACCTGCTGGCGCTGCCGTTCACCGGCGCCGGGGGCGGGTATCCCCGCGGCCGGCGCTGACGCCCGGCACGGGGCAGTGCCGTCGATCACCCGCAACGGATCGGCAGTCCGCGGCCGGCCGGGCGCCGGGGACGCCTCGGCTTCGCGGGTCGGACACGAGCGTGGCTCGGGCCCGGTCCGGGTGCGCTACAGCCCGCGAGCGTGCCTGCGGGCAACCTTGTTTCGAGCACCATCCTTGCCGGCAGGCTCCGCGCGCACTCGACGGCCGACCGGGAGCCTGCGCAGGGAGCGCCGGACCAAGCGAGGACACCGGGGGGAGCGGAGCGAGCGTGGCTCGGGCCCGGTCACGGGTGCGCTACAGCTCCCCTTCCGCGCGGAGCATGTGGACCGACTCTCGCAGCGCGTGCGCTGTCCGGGCGATGTCCTCGCCGGTGTGGACGGCGGAGGTGAGGCCGCCCGGCTTGCCCGAGAGGTCGACGCCCCCGGCCGACAGCGCAAGACGGAGCTTCTGCGCGACCGGGTGCTTCCCGCTGCGCTTGATCGCGTCGAAGCCGGCCTCGATCGGGTCGAAGGTTCCCGGATCGATGTCCGCCCGGTCGGGGTTGAGGAAGAAGTAGAAGGCGGAGTGCTCTCCGTAGACCGCCCACGGCACGCGCTCCTCGGCCAGCACCGCGTTCAGCGCGGCGCGGAGCTCCGCCCCGTTCCGGCTCGCGCGCTCGCACACGTCCCCGGAGGCAACCTGCTCCAGGCAGGCGACGCCGGTCGCTGCGCAGACCGGATTCGCGTTGTAGGTGCCCTGGTGGCCGATCTTCTCGAACCCCCCGGCCTGCGCCGCATCGAAGTCCAGCCGCTCCAGGATCGACTCCGGTCCCGTCACCGCGCCGCCGGGAAGCCCGCCGGCGAGGATCTTGGCGAAGGTCGCAAGGTCCGGGGTGATGCCGTAGTGCGCCTGTGCGCCCCCGCGCGCGACCCGGAAGCCGGTCACCACCTCGTCGAAGATGAGAATCACGCCGCGGCGGGCGGTGACCTCGCGCAGCATGTGGACGAGCTCGGCCCGGACCGGCAGGACGCCGAAGCTGCCGCCGGTCGGCTCCAGCATGACCGCCGCGATGTCGTCGCGGGATTCGAGCAGGGCGCGCGTTCCGTCGATGTCGTCGGAGGAGGCGAGCAGCACGTGGCCCGCGATCTCTTCGAGCAGCCCCGGAGCCGCGCTGCCGTCGAAGTGGTCGTCCACGCCGAACGCCGCGTGGTCCTGCCAGCCGTGGAAGTGGCCCTTGAAGCGGACCAGCTTCTTCCTCCCGGTGCAGGCGCGCGCGAGCCGGAGCGCCATCAGGTTGGCTTCGGTGCCGGAGGAGTGGAAGCGTACCCGCTCGGCGCACGGCACGAGCGTCTTCACCAGCGTGCCCCAGCGCACCTCCAGGTCGTGACAGGCGGCGGGGTGGGTGCCGAGCTCGAGCTGGCGCTGCGCGGCCCGCGTCACCCGCGGGTCGCAGTGCCCGAGGATGAGGGCGCCATGCCCGCCGTGGTAGTCGACGTACTCGTTGCCGTCCACGTCCCACTTGCGCGATCCGGCCGCCCGTTCGACGTAGAGCGGATAGGGCAGCATCCGCCGCGAGTCGTGCACGATGCCGCTCGGAAAGACCGAGCGCGCCGCCTGCGAGCGTGCCGCCGACCCCGGGGTGCGCTCGCGGTAGCGCGCGACGATCTTCGAGTTCGACAGCGCGCCGGCGTTCATGGCCGCGACTCCGGGCGCGGCCGCGACTCCGCGCCGATGCCCCGCTCCTTCGCCTTGACGATCGCGGTCACCACCTCGTTGCAGGGCGCCGCGGTGCCCACCTCGCGTGCGACGACGGGCACCATCCCGTTGATCGCGTCGATCTCCGAAGGCCGTCCGGCCAGATAGTCCTGGAGCATCGACGGACGGCTGTGCGGGATCTTCCGTCCGAATTCGCGCACGTGCGCGACCGGATCGTCGAACGAAAAGCGCACGCCCTTCGCGACGCCGGCCGCGTAGGCTTCCGCCGCGCAGCGGCTCGCCACCTGCCATGCGTGCTCGCTGGCCTGGATTTCGGCGATGGTGCATTCGAAGACGGTGCACGAGCCGCTGTAGGTGACGTTGCAGACGAACTTCTCCCACACGAGCTGGTTGATGTCGTCGAAGCACTTGACGTTGAAGCCCGCGTCGCGCCACACGCCGCCGATGCGCTCCAGGCGCTCGGTGATCCCGCCCCCGAGCTCTCCGAGCCGCACGAGCTCCATGCCGTTGTGGTGCGCGTGCCCGGGACCCCGGATGGAGGCGCCGAAGCCGCCCGCGACGCCGAGCAGCACGTTGTCCGCGGGCAGGTGCCGGCAGATCCGCTCCGCCGCCCCGAGGCCGTTCTGGATGGTGAGGACGAGGGTGCCGCCGCCGAGCAGCGGCCCGATGGACGCGGCGGCCGACGCGACGCCGTCCGCCTTGGTGGCGATGATCACGAGGTCGCAGGGCCCCGGCTCGGACGCGTCCGTCGTCGCATGGAGGCGGACGATGCGATCGCCGCTCGCCCCCTCGACGCGGAGCCCGTTCCCGCGAATGGCGTCGATGTGCTCCCGCCAGGTGTCGACCGCCCACACCTCGTTTCCGGCCGAGGCGAGGAGGCCCGCGTACACCGAGCCCATCGCGCCGGCGCCGACCACCGCGATCTTCATGTCGTTCCGCACCATGTCGTTCCGCACCATGGACAGTGACCGAAACAAGGTCGCCGACCGTACCCGGAGGGGCCCTGCTCCTTGATATCCACCCGCAGCGCCTCGTCGAACGAGAGTCGTCCGACGAGCTCGGGCGGGAAGAATTCACCGCGCCGGTAGCCGTTCCAGATGCGGTCGGCCGCTTCGCTGACGTTCATTGCCGCTCCAGATGCGCCGGGTGGCGCCGGTGCCGGATTCGGCGCCCCGGCGTCAGAACCTGGTCAGGTACTGGTCGATCTCCCACTGGGAGACGTCGTTGTGGTAGTCCCACCACTCGCCGGTCTTGAGCTCGACGTAGGCGTCGAACAGCGCCCCGCCCATCACCTGTCTGCCGATCGGGTCGCGGGCGAACGCCTCGATCGCCTCCAGCAGGGTGCGCGGCAGCAGCTTTACCCCCCGGCGCCGGAGCTGCGCGTCGCTCAGCAGGTACATGTTCTCGTCGATGGGGTCTCCGGGATCGAGATCGTTCTCGATGCCTTCGAGACCCGCGGCCAGCATCATCGCGGCGCCGAGGTAGGGGTTCATCGCCGGGTCCACGGCGCGGCACTCCAGGCGCGCAGCCGAGAGATACGGACCGTGCCCCTCCCCGGTCCCCTCGATGTGCGGCCGGAGCTTCGGCACCCGCAGCATGTGGGTGCGGTTGTTGCCGCCGTAGGAGATGAACACCGGCGCCCACGTGAAGCCGGTCATCGAGCCGGTCTTGATGAGGCGCTTGTAGGAGTTCACGGTCGGGCACGTGGTGGCCACGATCGCCGCCGCATGCTTCTTCACCCCGCCCAGGAACTGGTAGGCGAGCCGGGACAGGCCGCAGCCGCGGGCGTCGCTCGCGTCGCCGAACAGGTTCCCGCCGGTCTTCACGTCCGCCAGCGACATGTTGAAGTGGGCGCCGCTGCCGGTGCGGTCCGAGTACGGCTTCGGCATGCAGGTCGCCTCCCAGCCGTGGCGGCGCGTGATCTCCTTCATCATCAGTCGCCACAGCACGAAGCGGTCCGCCATGGCGAGTGCGTCGGTGTAGGCGAAGTCGAACTCGAACTGGCCGTTGGCGTCCTCGTGGTCGAAGGAGTGCACGTCCCAGCCGAGCGAGTTCATCGCGCTCACGATCTCGTCCAGGAACCGGTAGTTGAGGAGCGTCCCCGCGAAGTCGTAGGCCGCCCTGGCGAGGTTGTCGCGGTCCTGGTTGGGCACGATGCCGCCGCCTTCCCGGCGTACGATGTAGACCTCGCACTCGATCCCCAGGTTGAAGGTGAGCCCGAGCTTCGCGGCGCGCTCCACCTGCTGCCGGAGGATGGTGCGAGAGCACATCGGCCAGGGCTCTTCGTGGTACATGAGGTTGCCCGGGCACCAAGCGACCTCCGGCTCCCAGGGAAGCTGGACGATCGCGGACGGGTCGGGGTGGACCGCAAGCTCGTCGTCGTGCGGGCCCTGGCCGAGGCCGTCGAGGGCGGCGCCGGTGAACAGCTCCGAGCCCCGCATCATGCGTTCGAAGTGCTCGATGGGCACGGCCTTGCCCTTGGACACGCCGTGCACGTCGACATACGACGAGAAGCAGTACCTGACGCCCTTCTCCCGCAGCTCGTCCCTGATGCTGCCGAGCCGCGAGGCGTGCGCCCCCGCCGTCCTCGATGATTTCTTCTTCGCCGCTGCCATGCTTTCCTCCTCACCCCTCCCTCACCCGATCCCGGGCGCGGGGCGAGCCGGGCCCCTCTCGGCGTTCGTCACTGCCCGCGCAGGGCCATCCCGATCAGCACCCCGCCCCAGACGAACAGGACGACCGCGATGTGGAAGAGCCAGGGCACCACCGACTGGCCCGTCATCACCAGCATGCCGAGCGCGCTGACCGCGAGCCCCGCGTAGAGCTTCGGCCTGTTCATCCGGCATCAGTGGCGCACGGAGCCCCGTGACCGCTCACGGCTGCGCAGGACAGGCCCCGCAGGACAGGCCGCGTGGCCAGCGCAGGGCGACGAGAACCTGGTGATCACCGGGCTCCTCCGTGGATTCGGCGTGCCGCGGCGGCCACCGGTGCCGCCGCTCCCCCCTCGCCCGGAACCTATCACGAGCGCATGGCGTCCGCGAACCCGCGCGCTGGAGGGTAGTGTCTCATTTTGACTTTTTTCCTCAGCGCGACATCACTCTGCCCCGAAGTCAAGCTGAGGCCCTGCCCGGTCGAGGGCCTCGTCGACACCTTCGGGCATCGGTGATCCGGCGGCGAGCGCATGGTGTACCTTGATCCGCAACGTCCAGCCGCTTCCGCGTCCTGTCCCCGTGCAGCCGGACCGTGACGGGGGACGCGGGAATCGAGGACATTCGGGTCCGGCGGCGCCGGGCGGGGAGCGAACGGTGCCCCAATCCAGAATCCACCTGCACGTCGAGAACGCGGGCGCGCTCGGCCCGGTATTCGAAGCCGGCCGCAAGCGGGTACGCGAGGCGCTCGCGCGCCGTCCGGCGCTTCGCGACAGGGTGCGGGTCTCGATCGGCTACGACGGCGACGTGCTCGAGAAGTGCCTGAAGACGGCGGACGTGGTGTTCGCGTGGGACATCCCGCGCCACGACCTCGCGCGACGGGCGCCGCGGCTGAAGTGGATGCACGCGCACGCCGCCGGCGTGAACCACCTGATGCCGCTCGACTGGCTGCCGCCCGGCGCGGTGCTCACCAACAGCCGTGGCGTCCACGGCCGCCGCGCGACGGAGTACGCGGCGATGGCCATCCTGATGCTCAACAACCGTGTGCCCGAGATGGTCACCAACCAGCGAAAGCGCCGGTGGCGGCAGTGCTTCAACAGCAGCATCGGGGGCAAGACGCTGCTGATCGTCGGTGTCGGCCACATCGGCGGCGCCGTCGCGAAGTGGGCAAAGGGGATGGACCTGCACGTGATCGGAGTGCGCCGCAGCGCCCGGCGGCACCGTCACACCGACGAGATGCACGCCCCGGACCGGCTCCCGGCGCTCCTGCCGCGCGCGGACTTCGTGCTGATGAGCGCGCCGCACACCGACGAGAGCCACCACCTGATCGGCGCGCGGGAGCTTGCGCTCATGAAGCGGGGGGCGGGGCTCGTGAGCTACAGCCGCGCGAGCTGTGTCGACTACGATGCGCTGATCGAGAAGCTCGAGCGGGGCGAGATGAGCGCGGTGCTCGATGTCTTCGACCCCGAGCCCCTGCCGGCGCGCTCGCCACTGTGGAAAGCGCCGAACGTCATCATCACCCCCCACTGCTCCTCGGACGACACCGGGTACTACACGCCGCGAACCCTGGACCTGGTGCTCGAGAACATCGAGCGCCACCTCGCGGGCAAGCCCCTCAGGAATCGGGTGCGGCCGGAGCTTCAGTACTGACCGGAGCTTCACTGACCGGAGCTTCAGTACCGGGAAATGCGCAGCTCCGGCAGCAATTGCCGCCAGCGCCCGGAGAGGCCGTACCGTGGCGGGATTCCGGCGCGATTCCGACCCTCGGGGCGCCGGGTCGAGGGGAATTCGGGAGCATGTCTCCGCCTGGCGGGAATTGCCGCAGCTCCAGCGGGCAGGACCTCAGCTTGACTTCGGAGCGGTCATGAACCTGTCCCAGAAATCGGATTTCGGGGCATCCTCTCTCTGCAAAGAGGAAAAAGATACAATTCATCAATCGATTACGTGATTTTTCGATCGGCTGAAAACACCGACCGGCGATTTTGAGACAGGTTCATGGCGTGAGTGTTTGAGAAAAAAAGTCAAAATGAGACACTACCCTCGACCGGGCCTGCCTGACCGTCGCGCATCGCTCCTGCCGTGAAAGTACGCTCGGGAGGGGTGCCGCGCCTCCAGGAATCGCCGCGTTGCGACCCGGTGTCCTTTCATGCGTGCGGGGTGGTCGACCCGACCATGAACATTCTGCACGATGCCGCGCGGCATCGAGGGAGGGTTCCGGAGCGATGAGCGACATCTTCGCCCCCCATCACTACGAAGGCGTTCGGCGGCCCCTGCTCGACGCGGTGTCGCTGCCTCCGTGGTGCTACACCTCGGATGCGTTCTACCGGCGCGAAGTCGACGCCATCCTCGTCAGGAGCTGGAATCTCGTGGGGCGGGTCGACGAGGTCCCGAACCCGGGCGACTACCGGGTGTTCGATCTGTGCGGCCGGTCCGCCATCGTGGTACGGGGCGAGGACGGCGAGGTCCGGGCCCTGGCCAACACCTGCCGCCACCGCGGCACCCGGCTGCTCGACGGTTCGGGGCACTGCCGCGCCGTCGTCTGCCCCTATCACGCCTGGACCTACCGGCTCGACGGATCGCTCGCCGGCTGCCGCGGCATGGAGAAGACCCGCGGATTCGACAAGGAAGGCAACGGCCTCGTCCCGGTCCGGCTCGGCATCTGGGCCGGCTTCATCTTCGTGTGCTTCTCCGAGGAGTGCCCGGACCTCGAGATGTGGCTCGGCGACTTGCCGGAGCAGTTCGGCTCGTACCGGTTCGAGACGTTCGAGCTGGTGCGCCGCAAGCACTACGACCTCGACTGCAACTGGAAGCTCTACATCGAGAACGCGATGGAGGACTACCACACGCCGACCGTGCACAGGCGCTCGATCGGCTTGCAGGAGACGGACCTGATCGACACCGTCGGCGAGTGGGATTCCATCCACATGGAGGGCGAGCGCACCATCGCCGTCCTTCCGGAGGACACCACGCCGTTCCCGCATGTCGACGGGCTGGAAGGGCGGCCGGCGAGCGGAACCTCGTTCACCGTCCTCTACCCCACGACGTTCTTCGGCACCACGCAGGACTGCATGTGGTGGCTCCAGACCATCCCGGACGGCCCGGGGAAGTGCCGCGTAATCCAGGGCTCGTGCTTTCCGGCGTCCACGGTGGCGCGGCCCGACTTCGAAGAGCACGTGGGCAAGTACTACAGGCGCTGGGACCGGTCGATCCCGGAGGACAACGCGATCTCCGAGCGCCAGCAGGCCGGCCTCGAATCGGCGGCCGCCGCCCCCGGCCGCCTCTCGGTGCACGAGCCGGTGGTGCATTCGTTCGCGAACTGGGTGCTCGATCGGACGATCGGCGGTCCGTAGCCGCCCGGGCCGCGTCCGGCGGGTCCAGACCCCCGCGGCCCGGCCCTTGCGGGCTCCGGACATCCCTCCGACCGAGCGCGGGCGAGCCAGCGCCGGGGAGCCCGGCCCTTGCGGACCGCGGACCTCCCGGGGTCGCGTACCTCGTCGCGGCGCACACCGCGGTCCGGCCCGCGGCTCGGCCCGCAGCTCGGCCCAGTGCCCTTGCGGGCCGCGCCCGTCCCCCCTGTACCATTGCGTCCTTCGCGATCAGCCATCGCACCCGAGCGCCACGCGCCATGCCCGACGCCATGAACACCATCTTCGGCCGTGAAGCCTTCCTCGCGCTGCTCGAGAGCGAGGGGGTGTCGCACCTGTTCGGGAACCCGGGCACCACCGAGCTCCCGATCATGGCCGCACTGCCCGACCGGCCGGCGATCACCTACGTCATGGCGTTGCAGGAGGCGCTGGTGGTGGCGATGGCGGACGGCTACTCGCGGGCCTCCGGCGGCCTGAGCGCCTGCAACGTCCATGTCGCGCCGGGGCTCGGCAACGCCATGGGCTCGCTCTACAACGCGAAGTGGATGGGCTCCCCGATCATCGTCACCGCCGGGCAGCAGGAGCAGGGACACGGGCTCACCGAGCCGATGCTCTACGACTCGCTGGTGCCGATCGCGCAGCCGCTGGTGAAGTGGGCGGTGGAGGTCACGCGGCTCCAGGACCTGCCGCGCATCGTGCGCCGTGCGGCGAAGGTCGCGACGACCCCGCCGACCGGGCCGGTGTTCGTCTCGCTGCCGGGCGACATCCTCAACGAGCAGGGCGCGCTCGAGCTCGGGCACCCGACGCGGGTCGACACCGCGGGCCGGCCGAGCGACGCGGCGCTCGACCGTCTTGCGGACCGGCTGCTCGCGGCGCGGCGTCCGGTCATCGTGGCCGGCCACGAGATCGCGACGTCCGGCGCGCTCGACGAAGCCGCCCGGGTCGCCGAGCTGCTCGGCGCGCCCGCGTACCAGCAGACGGTGTGCGACGGCGCCCACTTCCGGTCCGAGCACCCGGCCTTCATGGGCGCCCTCACCCGCGACCAGCGCGACGTCCGCGACACTCTCTCGCGGTACGACCTGATGTTCTGCGTGGGCTCGGACGTGCTGCGCATGTCGGTGTTCAGCGAGACCGACCCGATGCCCGAGGGCATGGCGGTGGTCCAGGTCGGGCTGCGGGACTGGGAGATGGGGAAGAACTACCCGGCGGAGATCGCGCTGCGCGCCGACGTGAAGGAGACCCTCGCCGCGCTTGCCCCGGTGATCGAGCGCAGGCGCGGAGCCGGCGGAGCGGAGAAGGCGGCCGCCGCCATCGCGGCGCTCGGCGGGTCGAACTGGTCGGCGAAGCGCGAAGCCGTCCGGGCCCGGGCGCTGTCGGGAATCGGCACCGCACCGATGCCCCCGGACCTGGCGATGCTCCGAATCGCGGACGCATTGCCGGACGATGCGGTCATCGTCGAGGAAGGCATCGTGAGCGCGCGCGCCCTGCCGTCGCTCCATCCGTTCCGCGACGCCAGGGCCTTCTTCGGTCTCGGGAGCGGCGGCATCGGCTTCGCGATGGCCGGGGCGGTGGGGGTGCAGCTCGCGCTGCGCGATCGCCCGGTGGTCGCGGTCATCGGCGACGGCAGCGCGATGTACAGCATCCAGGCGCTGTGGACCGCCGCGAACGCGAAGCTCCCCATCACCTACGTCATCGCCAACAACGGCGGCTACCGCATCATCAAGGAGCGGCTGAGGTCGTTCCACGGCGTGGAGCGGTACAACGGCATGGAGTTCAGGGACCCGCCGATCGACTTCGTCGGGCTCGCCCGCTCGATGGGGGTCGCCGCCACGCGGGTCACGGACCCGGACGACATCGGGCCCGCGGTCGCCGAGTCGACCCGCGGCGTCGGGCCGACGCTGCTCGACGTGGTGGTCGACGACGGGTTCGGGAACGCGGGGCGGTAGGCGGGAGGGTGCTCACCCCGTCGTCGTCCCGCACAGTGCCGGCGCTGACGCCCGCGTGCCGCGTCTGGCTGATGGAGGAGGCGCGCGCGGCGCCCGGCGAGCGCGCCGTGACCCGGACCCGCGGCGCAGCAGGACAGAGGCCGCGCAGGTCGGCGGTTCCCGGCACGACTACGCCGCCGCGCTCTCCGACGGGGCGGGGCGGAACGCGGGCATCACCTCCGCCGCGAAGCGTTCGAGCTGCTCCAGCATCACCGATTCCGGGGTGCCCATGCTCGACTGCACGTTGACCGCCTCCAGCCCCGGGAACTGCGCCTGGAGCTCCTGGAGGTACACGATCATCTCGTCGCCGGTGCCGCAGAACCACGAGCGCGACTTCATCTGTGCGTCGATGGTCGGGAAGCCGGCGTCGGCCCAGCCGCCGCGCCGGGCGACCGCCGCGGCCTGCTCGTCGGTCAGCCCGCGGAGGAACCCGAGCGGCGCGAACATCTTCGCGTGCTCCTCGTAGTAGGGCGTCGCCTCGCGCACCGCCTGCTCCCTGCTGTCGGCGAGGTAGAAGTTGACGCCCACGCAGATCCCCTCGCCGAGCTCCGCTTCGATGCCGGCGCGGGCGAGCGCGTCGCGGTAGCCGGCCACCGGCCCTTCTCCGAGCAGCGCCGAGCCGCCGCCGACGATGCCCCGGATGCCGTGCCTGACCATGAAGTCGAGCCCGCGCGGGTTCGCGCTGACGATGGGCTGCCAGCACTCCACGGGAAGATGCTTCGGGCGCGGCACCAGGGTGATCTCCTCGAGATCGTAGCCGCGGTAGGGGACCTTCGGGGGGATGGTGTAGTGCCTGCCCCGGTGGGAGAAGCTCTCCTCGTTGAACGCCTTGAAGATGATGTCGACCTGCTCCTCGAACATCTCCCGGTTCCGGGCCTGGTCCGTCATGATGCCGCCGAGGGTCTCGACCTCGCGGGTGTGGTAGCCGCGCCCGACCCCGAAGACCACGCGCCCGTCGGTGAGGATGTCCGCGGTGGCGAAGTCCTCGGCGAGGCGCAGCGGGTGCCACATCGGGCAGATGTTGAAGCCGCAGCCGATGCGCAGGCGTTCGGTCAGGTGCGCGAGGTGAACGCCCAGCATCAGGATGTTGGGGATGACCTCGTAGCCCTCGTGCTGGAAGTGGTGCTCGGCGAGCCAGAGGGTGTCGAAGCCGAGCCGGTCCATGGTCTTCGCGATGGCCTCGGTCTTCGGGAACACCGTCATGAGGTGCTCGTTCGGGTAGCGGCGGTCGTTCGCCGGCGTCGCGTCCTGGCCCATGTCGCCCAGGTCGACGTGGCCGGCGTAGAGTGACGAGAACCTGGTGATCATCGGGCTCCTCCGTGGATTCGGCGTGCCGCGGCGGCCACCGGTCCCGCCGCTCCCCCTCGCCCGGAACCTATCACGAGCGCATGGCGTCCGCGAACCCGCGCGCTGGAGCTGTGTGCGGGAACGATGTCGGGCGCGGACCGTGTACAGTCGGCATGAAGGCTTGCCCCGATACGCGCCGCCCGTCCGACTGCCGCCCGCCCGACCGCCGATGAACTCGCCACGCCTTCGGGCGCTGCTCAACCCGCACCTCGCCGAGCTGGAGGAGTACGCGCCGATCGAGCCCTTCGAGGTGCTGAGCGCCCGGCTCGGCATTCCCGCCGAGCGCATCGTCAAGCTCGACGCGAACGAGAACCCCTACGGCCCGCTGCCGGCGGTGACCGGGGCGCTCGCGCGCTATCCGCACTTCCACGTCTATCCCGACCCGCGGCAGTCCGCACTGTGCGATGCGCTCGGCGCGTTCCTCGGCGTTCCCGCCGCCCACATCGTTGCGGGGCACGGCGCCGACGAGCTGCTCGACTGCCTCTGCCGGCTCTTCCTCGGGCCAGGGGATGCGGTGATCAACACCCCCCCGACGTTCGGGATGTACGGCTTCGACGCGAAGCTCGCGGGCGCGGCGGTGGTCGACGTGCATCGACGCGACGATTTCTCCGTGGACGTCGAGGCGGTCGAGGCCGCGGCCGGGGCGCACCGGGCGAAGCTCCTGTTCCTCACCTCCCCCAACAACCCCTCGGGCACCTGGCTCGACGAAGACGCGTTCCAGCGGCTGCTCGCACTGCCGGCGGTGGTGGTGCTCGACGAGGCGTACGTCGAGTTCGCCGACCGCCCGAGCCGCGCCGGCCGGGTGCTCGAGCACGACAACCTCGTGGTGCTGCGCACGTTCAGCAAGGCGGCGGGGATCGCGGGGCTCAGGCTCGGGTACGGGATCTTCCCGCGGTGGCTGACGGAAGAGCTTCTGAAGCTCAAGCAGCCCTACAACGTCAACGTCGCCGCCAGCGTCGCGGGCCTCGCGAGCCTGCGCAACGCCCGCCAGATCGACGCGGTGGTCCGCAAGCTCAAGGCGGAGCGGGCCCGGCTGTACGCGCTGCTCGAGCCGCTTCCCGGGATCGAGGCGGTCCCCGGCTCGCAGGGCAACTTCATCCTGTGCCGGGTCCTCGGGCGGGAGGCCCGCGATCTGAAGCTCGCGCTGGAGCGGGACGGGATCCTAGTCCGGCACTACGGCACGCCCGGGCTCGAAGACTGCATCCGCATCTCGGCCGGCCGGCCGGAGCACACCGACGCGCTCATCGACGCGCTGCGCCGCCTGGCCTGACCGGCCCCGCCGCCGGGACGGCCCCTCTTGCCGCGACCATGCCGCCCGGGCCGCGCCCGTCCCGCCCGAGCGCGCCCCTGCAGATCGGCGGCCTTCAACTTGCCGCGCCCACGCCGGCCGGGCCGCGCCCGTCCCCCTGTACCATCGCGTCCTGCGCGATCGGCCATCGCACCCGAGCGCCACGCGCCATGCCCGGCGCCATGAACACCATCTTCGGCCGTGAAGCCCGGGCGCCCCCGGACTCGGGACGCTGGCGGGAACTCCCTTGCCACGTGCCGAGCGCAGCAATTCCGGCCAGCGCCCGGAGAGGCCGTGCCACAATGGGATTCCGGCGCAATTCCGACCACCAGGGCGTCCAGTCGAGGGGATTTCGAGGGCATGTTCCCGCCTGGCGGGAATTGCTGTGCCGAGCGCACCATTGCGCAAGAACGGGGTCCCTCCCGGATGCGGTCGGCAACCTTGCTTCGCTCACCGTCCTTGCCGCTCCAGCCCCCGCATCACGTTCGTGACCACCGCCAGGCCCGCGCCCTCGTCGAGGGTCAGGATCGACTCGGGATGGAACTGCACCGCCGCGACCGGGAGGCCGGGGTGCTCGACCGCCATCACGATGCCCTCGTCGCTCTCGGCGGTGACCGCGAGCGCATCGGGGAACGTGCCGCGGTCGGCGTACAGCGAGTGGTAGCGCCCGCCCTCGAACCGCCGCGGCAGACCTTCGAACAGCCGGCCCCCGCGCACGTTGACCATCGAGGGCTTGCCGTGCATCGGCGCCGGGAGCACGGACAGCCGGCCGCCGTAGTACTCCACGATCCCCTGCAGCCCGAGGCAGACCCCGAACAGCGGGATACCGGCCGCGAGCGCCGCGTCGATCGTCTCGCCGACGCCGAAGTCCTCCGGGCGGCCGGGACCGGGCGAGAGCAGCACGAGATCCGGCCGCGCCTCGGCGATGCGGCGGCGCGGGAAGCCCGCGCGGTAGGTGATGACCTCGGCCCCGGTGCGCCGGAAGTAGCCGGCCAGGGTGTGCACGAACGAGTCCTCGTGATCGACCATGATCACCCGCCGTCCGTCGCCGGGCCGATCCGCCGCCCCCTCGACCCGCGGCCCCGGCGCGCCGTCGCCGCGCCGGATCGCGTCGAGGAGCGCCGACGCCTTCAGCCGCGTCTCCGCCTCCTCGCCCTCGGGGTCGGACCCGAACAGCAGCGTCGCCCCGGCCCGGACCTCCGCGACCCCGTCCTTGACCCGTACCGTGCGCAGCGTGAGCCCGGTGTTCATGTTGCCGTCGAACCCGAGGAAGCCGATGGCGCCGCCGTACCAGCGCCGCGGCGAACGCTCGTGATCCTCGATGAACTGGATGGCGTGCCGCTTCGGGGCTCCGGTGACGGTGACCGCCCAGGTGTGGGCGAGGAAGCCGTCGAGGGCGTCGTAGCCTTCGCGCAGCCGCCCCTCGACGTGGTCGACGGTATGGATCAGCCGCGAGTACATCTCGATCTGGCGCCGCCCGATCACCCGCACGCTGTCCGCTTCACACACCCGCGACTTGTCGTTGCGGTCGACGTCGGTGCACATGGTGAGCTCGGACTCCTCCTTCTCCGAGTTCAGCAGGGCGCGGATCTGGCGCGCATCGCCGATCGCGTCGGCGCCGCGCGCGATGGTCCCCGAGATCGGGCAGGTCTCGATGCGCCGGCCCTCGACCCGCACGTACATCTCCGGCGAGGCGGCGACGAGGTACTCCCGCTCCCCGAGATGCATCAGCGCGCCGTAGGGGGCGGGGTTGCGTTCCCGCAGCCGCCGGTAGAGCTCCGAGGGCGGGACGGCGCAGGGCTCGAAGAACGTCTGGCCGGGGACGACCTCGAAGAGATCGCCGCGCCGGAACGCCTCGATGGCTTCGCGCACGGTGCCGGCGTACTCCCCCGGCGCGTGGTCGCACTCGCGCTCCACCGCGCCGGCTCCGCCATAGGGCGTCCGGCCGCCGGTGCGCGCGAGACCGTCGGTGCGCCGCGGCGGCGGGCGGCCGGCTCCTCCGGGGTCGGCCCCGGTCCGGCCGCCGGTGTGCGCGAGACCGTCGGTGCGCCCGCCTCCGGTCTCGAACTCGTAGCGGTAGCGGGTCGCGGCCTCGCGCCGGTGGTCGACGACGAGGATGTCGTCGGGCAGGAAGAGCACGAGGTTGCGCTCGGTCTCGTCGCGCGGCATCGCGAGCCGGATCGGGTCGAACTGGAAGGCGAGCTCGTAGCCGAACGCGCCGTAGAGCCCGAGGTGGGCGTCCTCGGGGCTGCGGAAGAGGTCGATCAGCGCGCGCACCACCGAGAACAGGGTCGGCTGCCGGCTGCGCAGCTCCTCGGGGAACCACTCTTCGGAGACGCGCACCGTTCCGGCCACGGCGCGCGGGTCCGCGTCGATGGCCTCGACCGCGTCGCAGGTCCGCAGCGCCGCCGCCACGGCGGGGATGAGCACCGCGCCGCGCTCGTTGCACGCCCGGACCTCGAAGCGGCGCCGCCGGCCCGTGAACGAGAGCGCGGGGTCGCAGAACCCGATGTCCCAGCGGGTGTAGCGCCCCGGATACTCGAACGACGACGTGAGCAGCACGCCGAGACGCTCGTCGAGCGCGGCCGCGAGCGCATCGACGGCGTCCGCCCGGGGTTCGGGCCGGGCGGTGCGGGTGATCCGGATTCCCCCGGCGCTCGGATAGGTCCTGGCCTGGCTGTCGCTCATCACGTCGGTCTCCGAAGGGTTCCCTGGATGCTTCGGTGCCGGAGCCGGGGAGGACGGGGATTCGGACACACAAAAAGGGCCGTCCACCTCCCGGTGGCGGCCCTCGATGCTGCACTGCGCGCGCGAATACGGGGCCGCCCGGTCAGCCGGGCCGCCACCAGCGGTTCGGGATGCGCCTTGCGTTCATGGCGGCCAGCTTGGCAGGACGCGGAGTGCGAGTCAACGCGCACGGTCTACCGAGTTGCCGCCCTTTACAGGACATCCAGGCGTCCCTAGCATGAGGCTGGAAGCAGGCGCGAGGATGGCGCCGCGACTCCGTTCCGTGGTATCCATCCAACCATGTCGGAGGAACCTCGGCAATGAACCGGAACGAACATGAACCGGAACGAATATACGGTGAATCTGTTCCTTTACCAGGACGGCACGGTGGCCGCACACAGTGGGGATATTCGGGGGCTGGTGCTTGAGGCCGGCAATTTCGAGGAGATGCGCAGCGAGTTGATTCGGGTGGCCCCGCGGCTTCTTCAGTCGAATCACGGGCTGACGGATGAACAGATCGAACAGGCCTCGATTCGCCTCGTGCTGTGCGATGGCGACGCGGAGGCATGGAGGAATGTCGGATGGAGTGCGTGACTTTCGAGAACAAAGGGGCGATTTCGATACATCGCAAAGGGTGCAGCTTTTTGGGTCAGCATGACAAGAAAAGGTACGCCAAAGCTGTAAGAGATAGGGGCGGGGGACCTTATCAGATTCACGACGATAAACGTGCGGCTGAGCAATATGCACAGGCACAGGGATATGATTCGAAGAGAATCAAGTGGTGTCATCTTTGCTGGTAACCTCGATTCACGGATTCCGGCCTTACGCTGCCTCCGTCCCGCGGCGGCGCGGCGAATCCGGATTTCAACGGACCCTGGACTCTCGGGAGGCCCTCATGCCCGCACCTGCGCCAGCTCGGCCGCCAGCCCCTGTCATCGATGTTCCCGTGGACCCGCGGTTGCGCCAGCAACGCCGGTGGCATGAACGGAGGCTGCCTCCGCACGTCGCGGCGAACGCCGCCGCCGGTGGCCGATATCGCCCGGAGCCCCTGATCTCCTCGTCGGTGTCGAGCGGCGGCGGCCCGTCCCGCGGGCGGCGGGGGGGCGGACGGAAGGAGATCTTCTGCGCCTTCGGGGTCGATGTGGACGCGGTGGCCGGGTGGCTCGGCTCCTACGGCGGCGAGGACTCGCCCTGCGACATCTCGCGGGGCCTGTTCTCGGGCGAGGTGGGGGTGCCGCGGCTCGTCGAGCTGTTCCGGCGCTTCGGCATCCGCACCACCTGGTTCATCCCCGGACACTCCGTGGAGACCTTCCCCGACCAGTGCCGGATGGTGGCCGACGCCGGCCACGAGATCGGCGTGCACGGCTACTCCCACGAGAACCCCATCGCCATGACCCGCGAGCAGGAGACGGCGGTGCTCGACAAGTGCATCGACCTCGTCGAGAAGCTGAGCGGGCGCCGGCCGACCGGCTACGTCGCCCCGTGGTGGGAGTTCAGCCCGGTCACCAACGAGCTGCTGCTCGAGCGGGGCATCAAGTACGACCACAGCCTGATGAACAACGACTTCCACCCCTTCTACGTCCGGGTGGGCGACTCGTGGACCAGGATCGACTACGGCAGGGACGCCCACGAGTGGATGAAGCCGCTGGTGCGGGGGCAGGAGACCGAGCTCATCGACATTCCGGGCAACTGGTACCTCGACGACCTGCCGCCGATGATGTTCATCAAGTCCGCCCCCAACAGCTTCGGCTTCATCAAGCCGCGCGACATCGAGGAGCTGTGGCGCGACCAGTTCGACTGGGTCTACCGCGAGCACGACTACGCGGTCTTCACCTTCACCATCCATCCCGACGTCTCCGGCCGGCCCCAGGTGCTGCTGATGCTGGAACGCATCTACGAGTACGTCTCCTCGCACGCCGGGGTGCGGTTCTGCACCTTCGACGAGATCGCCGACGACTTCCGGCGCCGGTGCCCGCCCGGGTCGATGATCGGCCCGGGAGGACAGGTCGTGCCGTCATCGTGAGTGCGGTCCCGCTTCCGGCTCCCGCGGGTCGGGGCCGTGTGTAGCCTCTGCGGAATGCTGGGAGGCCGCGGGCACTGGACCGAGAGCGCGTCGAGCCCGGAAGTCTTCGCCGGGCGGACCGAGGTCCACACCGCCACCCGCGAGCGCCAGCAGCGCACCCGCATCCTGAACGTCGTCCTCGGTCACTACGGTCTGTCCGTCTCCGACTGGACGACCGGCGCCTCGGTGCTCAGGAGCGCAACCGGACGCACGGCGCTGGTCGACAATGTCGGCGCGCTGTGGCCGG
This sequence comes from Gammaproteobacteria bacterium, assembly GCA_965202735.1. GTDB lineage: Bacteria > Pseudomonadota > Gammaproteobacteria > HK1 > HK1 > HK1. Next base: position 2,011,907 of record OZ241844.1, on the reverse strand, counting down.
CGGCCGAAGGGCTGGCCGGGCGCCCGCTCGACCCCCTCGATCCCGCATTGCTCGCCGCCATCACGCCGCCTGCGGCGAGCCCGGAGTGAAGTCGGCAATTCCCGCCAGGCGGGAACAGACCCCTGAAATCCCCTCGATTCGACACCCGGAAGGTCGAAAGCACACCACGATTCCACCACGGTACGGCCTCTTCCGGGCGCTGGCGGCAGGGCTCTCCGGAAGTCGTGACAACGGTTCATCAGGCCCTCGGTCCGGGCCTTCGATGCCGGAAGACCGCCCGTCACCATGCGATCATCCGGTTGGGCGGCCAATGACCGCGACTTTTGAATGGTCCTGGCGCTGGCGGGAATTGCCGGAGTGAAGTCGAGTCTCCCGCTCCGCTGGCGAGGAAGGCGGAAGGACAGGTGAGCGCCTACTCCGACCTCATTCCGGTCAACGTCCTCACCGGCGCCCTCGGCAGCGGCAAGACGACGTTGCTGAAGAGGCTGCTGCGCGCACCGCGCCTTGACGGCACCATGGTGCTCGTCAACGAGCTCGGCGAGATCGGGATCGACCACCACCTGGTCGAGCACGCCTCGGAGAGCACGCTGCTGCTGGAGAACGGCTGCCTGTGCTGCGCGATGCGCGACGATCTGAAGACCGCGCTGAAGGACCTGCACTCGCGCCGCGCCCGCGGCGAGGTCCCGCGCTACGAGCGCGTGGTGGTGGAGACCACGGGCATCGCCGACCCGGTGCCCATCGCCTACACCCTGCTGGCCGAGCCGGTGCTCCAGCACCACTACCGTCTGGGCAACACCGTCACCGTCGTCGACGCGGTCAACGCCGCGGCGCAGCTCGAGCGCTTCCCGGAGTCGGTCAGGCAGGCGGCGCTGGCGGACCGGCTGGTGGTGAGCAAGCTCGACATCGCCGGGGCCGGCGCCCTGGAGGCGCTACGCTCGAGGCTCGCGAAGGTCAACCCCGACGCGCCGGTCATCGCCGCCGATGCGCCCGGCCTCGATCCCGTCGATCTCCTGATCGTGGACATCCATGACCGGTGCTCGAAGAGCCGCGAGGTGGAGCGCTGGATGCGTTCGACCGGTGACGCGGCGGCGGCGAGCGGCGGTCACGACCCGCATCCCGTGGCCATCGCCGCCCGCTGCTTCACCTTCGACGCCGCCCTCGACTGGACCGCGTTCGGCGTGTGGATGTCGATGCTGCTGCACCGCCACGGCGACCGGGTGCTGCGGATGAAGGGGCTGCTGAACGTGGCCGGGGTTCCCGGTCCGGTGCTGGTGAACGGCGTCCAGCATCTCGTCCACCCGCCCGCGCATCTGGACCGGTGGCCGGACGAGGATCGGCGCTCCCGAATCGTCGTGATTTCGAGCGGTCTCGATCGCGGGGAGATCGAACGGTCCCTGCACGCGTTCAATGCGCTCGCGAATCCGGCGCCGACGGGCGCCGACGCCGGCACCCCTGGAGTTGCCGCGGGACCGCCTACCTCGGGCCGTTCCCCGACGACGCCCCCGGCCGGCGTGGCCGCCACCCGCGCCGGAACGCGCGGATGAGCTGGTGCAGGAGGTAGAACAGGATGATGAGGATGACGAGCATCACGATCGAGGCGAGGCGGCGGCCGAACCCGGCGTCGAGCACCGGCCCGCCGCCCATCAGGTGCTCGCCGAGCATCTCGACCGACTGCAAGGTGGCGCCGGCCACGAAGATGACGCCTGTCAGGACCGTGATCTGGAGCGTATCGTAGACGAGCCCCTCGACGTCGAGCTCCGTGACCGCACGGAACATGTTCTGGCGGAAGGACTGCCAGTGCGCCACCGCGTAGGCGGCCACTCCGACGAGGGAGGCGAACCAGAACAGGACGTTGCTGAAGTGGACGTTGGGGATCGCGGCGGTGAGGTAGTCCTGGAACGGCTTGTAGAAGTACAGGAAGATCAACGCGATGACGATCGCGACGAGAACGATCCAGAATCGGGGCCGGCGCTGCCGGGGTTGGTCGTCGGTCATGGTATGTCGCCGCAATGACTCCGCGGGGGTCTGCTCCGTGCGTGGCCTCGGCTTCGGCCGACGCAATCGTAGACCAATCTCTCGCGCCAGGCACGGGGTTCCGCGGAAAGGCCTCATGTTCCGGCGCCGCGAAGGGAGAGACCGATGACCCGACGTCGTCTTCCGATCGGGATCCAGAGCTTCCGTCGCCTGCGGGAGACCGGCAGCTACTATGTCGACAAGACCCCGCTCGTCCGGGCGCTGGTCGAGCAGGGCGACTACTACTTCCTGTCCCGTCCGCGCCGGTTCGGCAAGAGCCTGCTGCTCGACACGCTGGGGTCGCTGTTCGCCGGCCACGAGCCCCTGTTCCGGGGGCTGGACATCCACCCGCACTGGGACTGGTCCTCGCCGCATCCGGTGGTGCGGCTGAGCTTCGACGGGAAGTACAACGAGCCGGGCGAGATCGAGGGGGACATCATCGAGCAACTGGAGGGCATCGAGAGCGAGCACGGTCTCGCGCCGGCCCGGACCTCCGATACCGGACCGAGACGTCTCCGCAACCTTCTCCGTCGTCTTCACGACACCACCGGCCGGCCGGCCGCGGTGCTGGTGGACGAGTACGACAAGCCGATCCTCGACGTGCTCCACGACCCGGACCTTGCGAGGGCCAACCGGGACTACCTGCGCGGCTTCTACGGCGTCGTCAAGGGCAGCGCCCGGCATGTCCGCTTCGTCTTCGTCACCGGGGTGAGCATGTTCTCGAAGGTCAGCCTGTTCTCGGGGCTGAACAATCTGAAGGACATCAGCCTCGACCCGCGCTACGCCACGGTGTGCGGCTACCGGGAGGCGGACCTGGACCGGGTGTTCGGGCCGGAGCTGGCCGGGCTGGACCGCGCCGAGGTCCGGACCTGGTACAACGGCTATCACTGGCGGGGCGGGGAGCGGGTCTACAACCCTTACGACGTGCTGCTGCTGCTCGACAGCCGGGAGTTCCGGCCCCACTGGTTCGAGACCGGGTCGCCGGAGTTCCTGTTCCGGATGCTGATGGAGAGGTCGGTGAGTCCGATGGAGCTGGAGGGCCGGCTGGCGGGGATGTCGCTGGTGTCGAAGTTCGACGTGGGGGACATCGACATCGAGGCGCTGCTGTTCCAGACCGGCTACCTGACCATCGCGGAGGAGATGAGGGAGGCCTTCGACGCGGTGTACCGACTGGACTATCCCAACCTCGAGGTTCGGGTCAGCCTGAACCGGGGGCTGCTCGGGTGGCTGGGGAAGAAGGGGGTGGAGCCGCTGGAGCGGGGGCGGGAGCTGTGCGCGCTGCTGGAGGCGAACGACTTCGCGGGCTTCCGCGAGACGCTGCGCGCGTGGCTCGCGGGGATTCCCTACCAGTGGCATGCGACGGGCGACCTCGCACGCTACGAGGCGTGGTATGCGAGCCTGCTGTACATGTGCCTGTGCTCGGTGGGTGTGGAGCTGCGGGTGGAGGAGGCCTCCTCCCGCGGGCGTGCGGACATGGTGGTGCGTCTCGGGGGTCAGGTCTTCGTGGTGGAGTTCAAGATGGCCGAGGGCGAGGAGGGCGGCGCGGCCGCGCTGGATGCGGCGCTGGCGCAGATGCGCGAGCGGGGGTATGCGGAGAAGTACCGTGCGGAGGGGACGCCGGTCCACCTGATCGGGGTGGCCTGCGGTCGCGAGGCGCGGAACCTCCTCGATCTCCGGGCCGAGCCCGCCTGAACCGGGGGGTCGCGAACGCGCCCTCCTCGCAGACCGCCGTCCCTTGCGGGACCGTGCTTCTCATCCGCAGACCCATGCAGGGGTCAAGCTGGGCCGGCAGGAGTCGGCGCCAGCGATTCCCGCCAGCGCCCGGAAGAGGCCGTACCGTTGTGGAATCGTGTTGCGATTTCGACCTTCGGGGCGTCGAGTGGAGGGGATTTCGGGGGCCTGTTCCCGCCTGGCGGGAATGGCCGGGCCGGCGTCGATGGCCGAATTCGGGTGCGGCGGCGCCGGCAGCTATGCGATAGGCTTGCGCCACCTTGATTTCGCCAGTTGTTCGACAGGTTCGATTCACTCCGCAACATACTGAAACCATGCCGACAAATTCAGTGACCGGCGCCGGGATACGCCTCGGCATCGATGTCGGCGGCACCTTCACCGACCTCCTGCTCCTCGACGAGGACAGCGGGGAGATCCGGCTCCTGAAGACGCCGTCGACGCCCGAGGACCAGGCCATCGGCATCATCGACGGCGCCACCGCCCTGCTGGACCGCGCCGGCGTGCGTCCCGGCGATATCCGCACCGTCCTGCACGGCACCACCGTCTCGACCAACATCGTGCTGGAGGAGAAGGGCGCGAGGGTGGGGCTGCTGGTTACCGAGAACTTCGAGCAGGTGCTGCACCTCGCGCGCTCGCAGACTCCCGGGCCGCTCGCCGGCTGGATGATCATGCAGAAGCCGGACCCGCTCGCGGACCTGGAGCACACGCGGGGCGTCCCGGAACGCATCGACGCGCGCGGCCGGGTCCTGCGGCCGCTCGACGAGGCCAGGGCCCGCGAGGCGATCCGGGAGCTGCTCGACGCCGGAGTGGAGTCGATCACGGTCTCCCTGATGCACTCCTACGCCAACGACACCCACGAGCAGCGGCTCAAGGCCCTGATCCTGGAGACCGGCGCCGACGTTCCGGTCTCCCTCTCCTCGGAGATCCTGCCGGAGTTCCGCGAGTACGAGCGCACCCTGGTGACGGTGATGAACGCCTACGTGCGCCCCAGCATGAGGCGCTACCTCCGCAGCCTCGACGACAAGCTCCGCGGCGTGAACCTGAACGCGACGGTGCACATCGTGCGCTCCGACGGCGGCCTCATGAGCATCGCGCGAGCCAGCGACTCGCCGGCCCACACCATGCTCTCCGGACCGGCCGGCGGGGTGTCCGGCGCCGCCTTCGTGGCCGGGCTCGCCGGGCACCGCAACGCGCTGGGGTTCGACATGGGGGGCACCTCGACCGACGTCTCCCTGGTGCGCGACGGCGCGCCGACGATCTCGCGGCAGACCGCACTCGGCTACTACCCGATCAAGGTGCCGTCGGTGGAGGTCCACAGCGTCGGCGCCGGCGGCGGCTCCATCGCCCACGTGCCCATGACCGGCGCGCTCCGGGTCGGGCCGCAGAGCGCCGGCGCGGCGCCGGGGCCGGCCTGCTACGGCAAGGGCGGGGTCGAGCCCACGGTGACCGACGCGAACGTGGTGCTGGGCCGCCTTCCCCCGAGTCTCCTCGGCGGGGAGATGGCGCTCGACGCCGGCGCCTCGTCGGCTGCGGTCGGCAAGGTCGCCCGCGCCCTCCACCTGGACGTCCACCAGGCCGCGCAGGGGATCCTCGACATCGTCAACGAGAACATGTTCGGCGCGCTCCGGCTCGTCACCGTGCAGAAGGGCCTCGACCCGCGCGACTTCGCCCTGGTCGCGTTCGGCGGCGCCGGTCCGCTGCACGGCAACGCGCTCGGCATCCTCGCCGGGTGCTTCCCGGTCATCGTGCCGCCGACTCCGGGAGTGCTGTCGGCACTGGGGTTCCTGTGCTCGGACGCCAGGAACGAGTTCGCGCGCACCTGCATCCGGACCATCGACGAGGCGGACCCCGGCGACGTGCGGGCGGTGCTGGAGGCCCTCGGCGAGCAGGCGAGGGCATGGCTGCGCGAGGAGGGCGTGTCCGAGGCCGGGCAGACCGTGCGTTTCGAGGCGGACGTGCGCTACCTCCGGCAGGGGTACGAGTTCTCCCTCGAAGTGACCCCGGACCCTCTGGCCAACGGCGGCCGCGAGTCCCTGCAAGAGCGGTTCGGCGCCCGGCACGAGCAGCTCTACGGCTTTCGCCTCGACCATCCGGTGGAGCTCGTGAACCTGCGCGCGGTCGGCGCCGCCGACGTGGTCAAGGTCAGGTTCCCCCGCTTCGAGCGGGGCGACCCGGACCCCCGCGACGCGGTGGCCGACGAGACCCGCGTGTACTTCGGCCGCGACTTCGTACCGGCGCTGGTCTACGATCGCGCCCGGCTGCGTGCGGGCCACGTCGTTCGGGGACCGGCCATCGTCACGCAGCCGGACACCACGACCGTCATCCACCCCGGGCACGCCGGAGAGGTCGACGAGTACCTGAACGTCCTCATCGGGCCGGTGGGGTAGCGCGCTGTCGCGGGAATCCGGCCGGTGCCGACCCGGCGATGCCGGGTCGGCCCGCGCCGCTACCGGGAGACGAGACATGGCTGAGCCCACCCCTTCGAACCGGAACATCTCCCTCGACGATCTCCTCGAGGCGAACAAGGCGCGCTTCGATCGGATTTTCGAAGCGCGGATGGGAGAATCCGCCCGGCTCGACTCCGAGCGGCTGCCGCCCGCGAACGGCGGTCCGGGGGCGATCCCGGAACCGTCGGGCGGGACCAGCGGCGGCGGCGAGGCCGTTCCCGCGCCCGACCCGCAATCCTCGCCGCATATGTCCGCCGCCGGGCCCCGCGGCGCCGGGGAGCCCGCCGCGGGGCCGCGCCGGCCGGCCGGCGCCGCGGCCTCCCTCCTCCATCCCGTTCCGGGCGCCGGGCCGCGCCGCGCCGGGAGACCCGCCTCGCCCCCCGGTCGTGCGGAATCCCCCGTCACGCGCCGGCCGCCGGCCGGCGGGACGCCCGCGGACCCGCACCCCGCCGCCCATGCCGGGCTCCATGACCCCATCCGGGACCCGCGGCCGGCCGCGTCGCTCGATCCGGTCACCCTCGATCTGATCGAGAACGCGCTGCGCAACGCCCGCCACGAGATGGACGCGGTGCTCTTCCGCTCCGCGATGTCCCCGGTCATCCGCGAGCAGCACGACGAGTTCCCCATGATCACCGACCCGCAGGGCCGGATGATCGTCGGGCAGTTCGGCTCCTACGTGCCCGAGATGCTGGCCGAGCAGGCGTTCGAGCTCGAGCCCGGCGACGTCATCCTGCAGAGCGACCCCTACAGGTGCGGCGGCGCGATCAGCCACATCAACGACTGGATGGTGCTGATCCCGATCTTCTTCGAAGGCGAGCTGGTCGGCTTCAGCTCGATGTTCGGCCACATGATGGACGTCGGCGGGCCGGTGCCGGGGAGCATGCCGACCGCGGCGACCTCGATCTTCGGCGAGGGGATCCGCATCCCGCCGATCAAGATCCACTCGCGCGGCGAGCCGAACGAGGCGGCGCTCGCGATCCTGATGAACAACACCCGCACCCCGGAGATGAACTACAGCGACCTGATGGCCATCATCGCCGGCAGCCGCACCGGCGAGAAGCGGGTCATCGAGATCTGCGAGCGCTTCGGGGCCGACGTCTACCGCCGCGCCTGCCAGGCCCTGCTCGACCGCACCCACCGCGCCATGCGCACCCTCATCGTGAAGAACCTGCCCACCGAGCCGCAGTCGTTCGAGGACCGGATCGACGACGACGGGGTCGGCAACGGTCCGTTCCGGATGAAGCTCACGGTGTGGCGCGAAGGCGAGCATGCCTACTTCGACTGGACCGGCACCGACCCCCAGGCGCCCGGCCCGATCAACTTCTACCTGCACGAAGGCATGTTCAAGATGTTCATCGGGGTCTACATGATCATGGTGTTCGACCCCCAGATCCTCTTCAACGACGGCTTCTACGACCTCATCCACGTCACCCTGCCCGAGGGCTCGCTCGTGCACCCGGACTTCCCGGCCGCCCTGGGGTGCCGCACCCACGCGCTCGCCCGGCAGTTCGACGTGCTGGGCGGGGCGCTCAGCCGGCACGCGCCGGAGATGGCGACCGCGGCCGGCTACGGGTCCAGCCCCCACTTCCTCTACTCCGGCACGGACCGCGACGGACAGTCGTTCCAGCTCATGGAGATCCTCTACGGCGGAATCCCGGGCCGTCCCGTCGGCGACGGCATGGACGGGCACTCGTGGTGGCCGCTGTTCGAGAACATCCCGAGCGAGTACCTGGAGAGCTACTACCCCATGATCATCGAGAGCTACGCCAGCGTCCCCGACACCGGAGGACCCGGGCGGCACCGGGGAGGCAACGGGGTGGAGAAGGTCTACCGCCTGCTGGAGCCGGGGGAGGTCTCGATCCACGACGACCGCCATCGGTCCCGGCCATGGGGTATTCTCGGCGGAAAGCCCGGCGCGGTCTCGGAGAAGTGGCTGATCCGCACCGACGGACGGCGCACGCCGCTCGAATCGAAGGTGGACAACGTCAAGGTCGCCCCCGGCGACCGCATCGTGTTCCGCACCGCCGGAGGCGGCGGCTGGGGCGACCCGCTGGAGCGCGACCCCGCCCGGGTGCGGGCGGACGCGCGCCGCGGGCTGGTGGGCGTGGAGGCGGCGGAGCGGGAGTACGGGGTGGTGCTGGCCGGCGGCGCGCTCGACCTGGACGCGGCCGCCACCGAGGCGAAGCGCGAATCGATCCGGCGATCGCGCGGGCCGCTGCCCACCTACGATTTCGGCGAGCCCGAACGGGCGCGCGCATCGCTGCCGGAGGCGGCCGACTGACGCGCCGGTGAAGGAGGAGACGGGCCATGAGGAATTCCACAGACCATACGAAGACGGGCCGACCATGACCGCGGAACTTCTGATCACCTTCATCTTCCTCGTGATCGTCCTGATCGCGATCCTCTACGTCATCTCGATCTGGGTATACAAGCGGGCGCCCGCCAACATGGGGTTCATCCGCACCGGCTACCTCGGCACCAGGGTGTGCCTGGGCCGCGGCGCCATCGTCCTGCCGGTGTTCCACGAGGTCACCTGGGTCTCGCTGGAGACGCTGAAGCTCATCGTCAGCCGCTCGCGAGACCAGGCGGTGCTCACCTCCGACAAGATCCGGATCGACGTCGTGGCGGAGCTGTACGCGCATGTCGGGCGCAGCGAAGAGGATCTGCTCGCCGCCGCACGCAGCCTCGGCGAGCGCACCTTCGACACCGAAAAGGTCCGCAACCTCCTCGAAGCCAAGATCGTCAGCGCGCTGCGCAGCTACGCCGCCACCAAGACCCTGAGCGAGCTCCACGAGAACCGCGACGCCTTCGCCAAGGCGGTCCAGGCCAGCGTGGTCGAGAGCTTCCACGCCAACGGCCTCACGCTGGAGGAAGTCACCATCGTCACCCTGGAGCAGAGCGCCCGCGAGTTCTTCGACAAGGACAACGTGTTCGACGCCGAGGGCCTCAAGGTCATCACCGAGGTTACCTCCGACGCGAGGCGGCAGGTCCACAACACCGAGAAGCGCACCACCGTCTCCATCCGCAAGCGCGAGCTCGACACCCAGCTCGAGCTTCTGGAGATCGAGAAGCAGGAGGCGTTCGCGCGCGCCCACCAGGACCGGGAGGTCGCGAACGAGCAGGCCCTGCAGATCGGCAACAAGCAGATGTACGTGCTCGACCAGCGCATGGAGGTCGAGCGGAAGGAGATCGACAACGAACAGGCGCTGGAGCGCATGCGCGCGGAGCGCGACGTGAACGCCACCGAGGAGAGCCGGCGCCGCGAGGAGGCCGAGATCCGGAAGACCCTGGAGCTCGAGAAGGCGCGCCGGGACCGGGAGATCGCGCTGGTCGCGAAGACCGAGGAGGAGCAGCTCGCCAACATCCGGCGCAAGCTCGCCGAGGAGCGCGCGGAGCGCGACCGGCGCATCGCGCTGGTCGCGAAGGCCAGGGAGGAGGAGCTGGCCGAGCTCGCCCGCGAGCTCGCCCGCGAGCAGGCCCGGACGGACAAGGAGATCGAGCTCATCGCCAAGGAGCAGGCGCGCGAGGTGGCGGACATCGACCGCAACACCGCGGTGATGGGCCGCGAGGAGTCGGCCCGCGACGAGCGGCACCAGTCCTCGGAGACGACCGCGCTCTCGGTGCGCAGACGGAGCCTGGAGACGCGCCTCGCGATGCTGGAGATCGACAGGGACGAGGCGTTCGCCCAGGCGCAGCAGGAGCGCGAGGTGGCCAGCGAGCGGGCGCGGGTGCTGAGCGAGCAGCAGCGCTTCATCCTGGAGCAGCGCTGGCAGGTGGAGCAGGAGGAGATCGCCAGGGCCGAGGCGCTGGAAGCCGCGCAGATCCGCAGGGACATCGCGATCATCGAGGAGACCCGCAAGCGCGAGGCGGCCGACATCCGGCGCGGTCTCGCGCGCGAGACCGAGGAGCGCGAGCGTGACATCGCGCTGGTCGCGAAGGCGGGGGAGCTGGAGCAGGCCGAGGTGCGGCGGCGCCTCGGGGTGGAGGTGGAGGAACGCGCGCGCGAGATATCGCTCGTCGGCCGGGACGAGGAGCTGGAGCGGGTGCGGGTGCGCAAGGCGCGGGCGATCGAGATGGAGGAGCGCGACCGCGAGATCGCCCTCATCGCAAAGGAGCAGGAGCGCGAGCGGACGGACATCCAGCGCTTCCTCGCGCGCGAGACCGAGGAGCGGGACCGCCAGATCGCGCTCGCCGGCAAGACCCGCGAGCTGGAGCAGGCCGAGGCCCATCGGCTGGAGATGACCGCGCGGCGCGAGCAGGCCGAGCACGACGCGGAGTCGGTGCGCAGGGTTGCGGATGCCAACCGCCGGAAGGAGGTCGATCACATCCGGGCCGAGATGGAGGCCGACACCCGCCGCATCGAGGAGGAGAACCGGGCGCAGATCACCCGCATGCACCTGCTCACCCAGGCCGAGGCGCGGAGCCTCGCCGCCGAGCGCGAGGCCGAGGCGACGCTGACCCGGGCCCGCGCCAACAGCGAGGCTCAGCAGATCTCGGCGCTCGGCATCGAGCGCGAGGCGGGGGCGGTCGGCCGCGCCGAGGTGCACATCGAGGCGTTGCGGGTCGAGAACACCCAGCGCCGGTTCCAGGCCGAGGCGGTCGGCATCGAGGCCAAGGCCGACGCGCTCAAGAAGTACAACGAGTCCGCGACCTTCCTGGAGCTCGCCAGGCTGCACATCGAGGCCGAGCGCGACATCCACATCGACCAGGCCAGGGCGATGGGCACCGCCCTCACCGGCGCCCACATCCGGATGTACGGCGGCGACGGCGGCACGGTGGACAACATCCGCCAGCTCTTCACGTCGGGCTTCGGGATCGGGGAGGCGCTGGAAGGCGTGGCCCAGTCGCTGCCGGAAGGGTTGCGCGACCGCCTGGCGCGCGACGGCATCCGCGGCATCTTCCGCCGCCCGGACGACGGCCCCCTGAGCGGCCACGTCGACCGCATCCAGTCCCTGGTGGACGCCCACCTTGCCGACGCGCTCGACACCCCGTTCGCGACCGCGCTCGAACGGCTCCGCGACGCCGCGGGCGGCGACGAGCAGGCGTCCCGCGCCCTCGCGGTGCTCGGCTCGGTGAACGAGGGCGGCGCGTTCGACGAGGTGCCGTTCGCGACCGCGTGGAGCCTCCTGCAGGCGCTGGCGAAGCCCTCGAAGTGATCATGGCGGTGAGGCCTGGCCCCAATGGACTGGCTGAAGAAATTGGGCAAAGACATCCGGGGTAGCCGTCCGCGCTGCGTTCTCCTGACAGACGGTGGCCCGGAGCAGGTTGCTGAACGACTTACCGAAATTGTCGGAAGACCGGAGGTTCTGGTTTCCAGCGATGACCGGTGGCAGCCGAAGGGAAAAGCAGACCCTTGCGAGGCGCAGCTCGACAAATGCGCTGCCCTGCTTCCCGATGCCACGCTGCGCAAGCAGTTGAAAGACTGGTGGCTTGCGAAGAGTGCGCGGACGCCCAACTGGGACATCGCGAGCACCTGCACCGTTTCCGGTGACAAGGGCTTGCTGCTCGTCGAGGCCAAGGCGCATGCAGGGGAGCTTCTGGAGCAGGACAGATGCCAAGCCAAGGACCCGAACCTGCAACAGATCAAATGTGCACTTGCACAGGCGAGCGCCAGCCTGAGGCAGATCAGCGGCGGACAATGGAAGCTCACGACCCGGTCCCACTATCAATTGTCCAACCGGTTCTCGTGGTCGTGGAAGCTCGCGTCGCTGGGCATTCCCGTCGTGCTGATTTATCTCGGTTTCCTGAACGCTCGGGAGATGCGGGACGCTGGCGAGCCGTTTCACTCCGGCGATGACTGGAGGAACAAAGTGCTGAGCCACTGCGGCGGTACTGTCGACAAGTGCTGCTGGAACAAGAGACTCAATGTAGGTGAGACTCCGTTTCTGCCCTTGCTCAGGGTGGTCGAGCAACCTCTCGAAATGCGTACCCTACCCCCGACGCCGCCCGGATAACCGCCGGAAACGATTGCCGAAGCACTTGAAGTCCCCCTGCCGCATCGGTGTGGACGTGGGAGGCACGTTCACCGACGCCGTCGCGTTCGACGTCGCGAACGGCTCGTTGCGGTGGGCGAAGGTCCCTTCGACCCCGCACGAGCCGGCGCTCGGGGTGCTCGATGCGGTCTGCGCCCTCACTGACGATCCCGGCGCCGTGGAGCGCTTCGTCCACGGCATCACCATCGGCACCAACGCGATCATCGAGCGCAAGGTCGCGGACGTCTGGGTGGTGACCACGAGGGGATTCCGCGACACGCTCGAAATCCAGCGCACCGAGCGGCGCGAGCTCTACGACATCCGCACGCTGAAGCCGCCGTCGTTCGTGCCCCGCACCCGGGTACTGGAGGCGGACGAGCGGATGCGCCACGACGCCAGCGTGCTCCGGGCCCTCGACCCCGCCGAGTGCGCGCGCATCGCCGAGCGCCTGCGCTCGGCCCGAGCGGAGAGCGTCGCGATCTGCTTCCTCCACAGCTTCGCCAACGACGCGCACGAGCGTGCGATGCGGGACGCGCTCGCTTCGGCCGCGCCCGCCGCCTGCGTCTGCGCCTCCAGCGAAGTGCTGCCCGAGATCCGGGAGTACGAACGATTCAGCACCACGGTGTTGAACGCCTGCATCGGGCCATTGATGAACCGCTACCTGGAGGGGCTCGAATCGCGCCTCGCCGCGCGGGGGTTCGCCCGCACCGTCTTCCTGATGACCTCCAGCGGCGGGGTGGTGAGCGCCGGGCACGCCCGCCGCCTTCCGGTGCAGACGGTGCTCTCCGGTCCGGCCGCCGGCGTGGCCGCATCGGTCGAGCTCGGCCGGCGCCTCGGTACCGGGAGTCTGATCACCTGCGACATGGGCGGTACCAGCACCGACGTGTGCCTGGTCGAAGGGCTCCGCGCGCCGCTGACCACCGAGCAGATGATCGCGGGCTATCCGAACCGCACGCCGCAGGTGGAGATCGTCACCATCGGGGCCGGCGGGGGCAGCATCGCGTGGCTCGACGGCGGCGAGACGCTGGCGGTCGGGCCGCGCAGCGCCGGCGCCGACCCGGGACCCGCCGCCTACGGGCGGGGCGGGACCGAGCCGACGGTCACGGACGCCAACCTCGCGCTCGGCCGGCTCGGGAGCGAGACGAAGCTCGCATCGACCCTCGCCCTGAACGGCGCCCTCGCCCGCGCGTCGCTCGATCGGCTCGCGGCGCGGTTCGGCGGGATGGAGACGCATGCGTTCGCCGACGGCATCGTGCGCATCGCGGTCGCCCGCATGGTCAGCGCCATCAAGGAGATCTCGATCGCGAAGGGATACGACCCGCGCGACTTCGTGCTTCTCGCCTACGGCGGGGCGGGACCGATGCACGGGGCGCTGGTCGCGGCGGAGCTGGACATCGGCCACGTGGTGGTTCCGCCGAGTCCGGGCAACTTCTCCGCCTTCGGCTGCCTCGTCTCCGATCTGCGGATCACCCGCACCCGGACCGTGCTGGTCGAGACCCGCCGGGGCGAGTGGTCGAGCGTGGCCGGCGCGTTCGCGGAGCTGGAGCGCGAGAGCCGGGTCGAGCTGGAAGGTGAGGGCATCGGGACGTCGGAGGTCGTCTTCCAGCGCGAGCTCGGCATGCGCTACGTCGGCCAGTCATGGGAGCTGGGGGTGCCCATCGCGCCCGGGACGGACTCGATGCGGGCGGCGGAGCTCGCGTTCCACGCCGCGCACGCGAAGCGCTACGGCCATGGCGCCGACGCCCCGGCCGAGGTGGTCACGATCCGGGTGACCGCCACCGCACCGACCGTGAAGCCCGCCCTGCGCGGCCCGGCCGGAGTCGGCGGTGGCGACGGAGCGCGTGTCGGAGTCGGTGATGGAGCCGCGGGCGGCGGAGCGTCCGCTGGAAATGGAGACGAGGACCGGGACGGGGCGCAGCCCGGTGCCGGTGCCCGCACCCGCCCGGTCTTCTTCGGCGGGACCTGGTGGGATACCGCGGTGCTCGCCCGCGCGGCCCTCGCGGCCGGGGCGGTCGTCGAAGGGCCGGCGCTCGTCGAGGAGATGGGCTCGGTCACCGTGGCGCCTCCCGGCTGGCGGCTGGAGGTCGGTACCGTCGGCGAGCTTCACCTGTGGCGTGAACACGGAACGCGGAGTACGCGCGGCATGAGTCGACGGCATGAGTCACGATAGCTCCGCGGGCCGCGCGGGCTCCGTGCGGCGGCACGACATCGATCCGATCACCCTGGAGGTCGTCTGCGAGGGCCTGCGGGCCATCGTCAGGGAGATGCGGGCGACGATCATCCGCGCCTCGTTCTCCTCGGTGATCTACGAGCTGGACGACTTCTCGTGCGCGCTGTTCAATCCGGCGGCGGAGATGGTGGCGCAGTCCGACGACCATCCCGGGCACGTGATGCCGATGCCGTGGTCGGTGCGCTGCGCGATGGAGGACTTCGAAGGGGACATCGACGAGGGCGACATCATCGTGCTCAACGATGCCTACCGCGGCGGCACCCACCTGAACGACGTCACCGTGCTCTTCCCGGTCTTCGCCGGCGGGGAGCTGTTCATCTTCCCCGCGGTGCGCGCCCACTGGGCCGATGTGGGGGGGATGACGCCGGGCAGCTACTCGGGCCTCTCGACCAGCATCTACCAGGAAGGCGTCCGCATCCCCCCCATCAAGCTCTACGAGCGGGGGAAGCGCAACGAAGGCGTGATGCGCCTGCTGCTCGGCAACATGCGGCTGCCCGAGGAGCGGCTCGGCGATCTCGACGCCTCGCTCGGGGCGTGCCGGGTGGCGGAGGAGCGCATCGAACGCCTCGTTGAAAAGTACGGCCGGGACACCGTGCTCGGCTGCATCGCGATGAACCTCGACCGCTCCGAGCGGCGGATGCGCGATCGCATCCGCGCGCTGACCGACGGCGAGTACGTGTACGAGGACTACCTCGAGTTCTACGACGCGGGCCGCCTCGACCCGGTGCTGATGCGCCTGAAGCTCATCGTCGAGGGCGACCACGTCGTCGCCGACTTCGAGGGCTCCAACCCCCAGGTGCCCGGAGTGGTGAACTCCTCGCTCGCGGTGGCCGGGGCCGGGGTGTTCGTGGCGCTCAAGGCGACGCTGGACCCGCACGGGCCGGTCAACAGCGGGGCGTTCCGGGCGTTCAGCCTGCGCGCGCCCGAAGCGTCGATCGTCGACGTTCGCCCCGAGGCCCCGGCCGGCGCGCACGGCGAGGTGCGAAAGCGGGTGGTCTCGGTCATGCTCGGGGCGCTCGCGCAAGTCATCCCCGACCGTATCTCGGGCGATCTGTGCGGCACGTCGTTCCCGAACTCGATCGGCGGCTACTCGGCCGCACGCGACCGGCGCTACGTCTACGTCGAGGTGCCGGCCGGCGGCAACGGCGGCTTCGAAGGCCATGACGGATCGAGCGCCTTCGTGAACGTGGACTTCGGCGCCATCCGCTCCATCCACAACGTCGAGTCGCTGGAGAGCGAGATGCCGGTGTTCATCGAGCGCTGCGAGCTGCGCGCCGACTCCGGCGGCGAAGGCCGCTACCGCGGCGGGCTCGGCATGCACCGCGCGCTGCGGCTGGAGGAGGGCGAGGCGGTGTACTCCGTGCTCGGCGACCGTGCGTTCGTGCCCCCGTTCGGCGTCGGCGGGGCGGGGCCGGCGGCTCCGGTGCGGGTGGCGAAGGTGCGCGATGGCCGCACCGTGGAATTCGACACCCCCGGCAAGGTGACCGGCCATCCCATCGCCGCGGGCGACCGCGTACTGATGGAGTCCGCCGGTGGCGGCGGCTACGGCGACCCGCTGGGCCGGGACCCGGAAGCGGTGCGGGCGGATGTCGCCGCCGGGTACGTCTCCGCGGCCCGGGCCCGGGAAGGCTACGGGGTGGTGCTGGACGACGCCGGCCGCGTCGACGGCGCCGCGACCGCCGCCTTGCGCAAGCGGCTTGCCGCGTCACGGCCGCGTCTGTCGATCGTCGCCGACGAGCGGCGCCCGTATACCGGCGGCAAGGGAATGCGGCGCACCGTGCGCCTGAACGGCGCGACGGCCGAACGGCTGGGCGTCGCCCGCGACACCCTCGTCGAGCTGCACGGCACGCATCCGGCCCCGCTGCGTGCATGGGCGAGGATCGACGACGGGGTCGGCGACGGCGAGTGTCCGATGGACGCCTTCGGGCGGCGGGTCCTGGGCGTCGGCGACGGAGACGCGGTGGTCGTCCGGACGCTGCCCACCCCGCGGGTCGCGACGGGCCTGGCGGGGTAGCCGGCGGGCCGTCTTGATGCGGATTGAACCTGGACGTGCGTCCCGCGTGTCTTTGACGTACCCGACTGGAGGACGCAAAGGGGGGTAGGGGTCGGTCGCCGGTCGCCCCTCCGATCGGGAATCTCGCCCTGACGGGCAGCTTGTTGCGCCGCGCCGAAGCGCTGGCCCGTCGCCGGACGCCACCGCCTCGACGCGTCCCGCAACCGCGTCCAGCGCCTGCGACGCCATCGCCGCCCTGCTTCCCTCCGAAGAGAATGATCGAGCACAGCTCGTCCGGAATCTGGAACAGGTTGCGGGAGGGATGAGCCGCTCCAATTCGTTCGATTCCGAAATCGTACGCAAAAGACTTCAATACATGATAGGTTTCGCGCTCGATTACGGAGACACCATGTCGAATGCCAGAGGCTACATTGACGGACTCGCCGCGCGCGGGCGGTATCATTTCTCGCCGGAGGAAGCGCGGGAAGCGCTCGGCGGCACCAGGGACGCCGTCATGCTCGCGCTGCACCGGCTCGCCCGGCGGGGGCTGGTGGCGCATCCGGCGCACGGGTTCTACGTCATCGTGCCGCCCGAATACAGGCGGCTCGGATGCCTGCCCGCCGATCAGTTCATCCCGGCGCTGATGGAAAAGCTTGGCCTCGGCTACTACGTCGGGCTGCTTTCGGCCGCCCAATACCATGGCGCCGCCCATCACCGGCCGCAAGAATTTCAGGTTGTGACGAGGACCAGGCGGCGTGGAATCGCTTGCGGCGCGGTAAGAGTCGTGTTCGTCGTCCGCAAGCGCCTCGCCGACATTCCGACACAGCCCTTCAACACGCCGCGCGGCGCAATCCAGGTGTCGACCGTCGAAGCCACCACGATCGATCTCGTCGGCTATCCCCATCGTGTGGGCGGGCTCGAACATGCGGCAACGGTCATCGCCGAGCTGGCCGAACAGATCGATCCCGTGCGTCTGGTCGCGGCCGCCCGAACGGCATCCATGCCCTGGGGGCAGCGGCTGGGCTATCTGCTGGAGATGGCGGGGGAAGCCGACAAGGCGAAGCTTCTCAAGCGCTACGTTCAGAAAGAAGCGCGGGACATCGCGCCGCTCATGCCCGCCATACCGTGCGCGGGGGCGGCCCGCGAGGCCGGCTGGAAGCTGGATGTCAATGCGGATGTGGAGATCGAGGCATGATCCCGCGCGACTACATCACCGAGTGGCGCGCGCGGGCGCCCTGGGTTGAGGATATTCAGGTTGAACAAGATCTGATCATCAGCCGCGCTTTGGTCGAGATTTTCTCCGACCCGAATTTGCGCGAGAGCCTTGCCTTCCGCGGCGGCACCGCCCTCTACAAGCTGCATATCGATCCGCCTGCCCGCTATTCGGAGGACATCGACCTGGTGCAAATCCGCGCCGAGCCGATTGGCCCGACGCTCGATGCCTTGCGCGCCGCTCTCGACCCCTGGCTCGGCAAGCCACAATGGAAGCAGAATGAGGGGCGGGTCACGCTGAGCTACCGCTTCGATATGGCGCAGGAAGGGGGCAATATCACCCGCGCGTTGTTCGAGCGCAATCTCGCGGCAAAGCTCAAGATGCCGCTGTTCGCAGCCGACATCGGTCCTCTGCTGGCGATCGGATATCGCTGGGACATTCATGAGGCGGTCGAGGATGTCTCCTCGCAACTGATCGAGTGTCTGCCCGGCGACCCGTGGAAGGGTGAATAGATGCGGGCCGGGTTCGTCTGTCGAGCCCGGCGGTATCTGTCCGCGCAGCAGACCGCCCTGCACGCGCGGGCCGTCGAGGCGTACGCCGGATTCGACAGCCGCCGACGGCGCACCGTACCCGGTCAGCCGCAGCGAATTATCTGGAACGGCGAGTGTCCGATGGACGCCTTCGGGCGGCGGGTCCTGGGCGTCGGCGACGGAGGCGCGGTGGTCGTCAGGACGCTGCTCACCCCGCGGGTCGCGGCGGGTCTCGCGTCTCGCGGGGATAGCCGGACTGTCTCGAAATCGGACGTGCGCTTCTGTGTGGATGGCCTATCGTTTCTTTGCGCCGAACGCCCCGACGATGTTCGACTGCTCGAAAACACCTGCCGCCTCGGCGTGTCCCGAACCGTAGAAGCCGCCTTGAATGCGATTGCCCGTCAGGCCCGCCGCGAACGTTCCCCGTGGCGTGACCGAGACGTCGTCGAACCTTACTGAAGGCGTCGAATGCGCGGCGCCGCGGTCGATGTTCTTGATGCCGCTGAAGGTGATATCGACGGAGCCGCCTGCGTTCAGGTCGTAGCTCAAGGTGGCATCACCCTGTAGCCGATCGCCACGGTGGCTCCCGGTCGCCGGCATTCCGACCATCAGGCCGCGCCACGTTGCGTTTCCGGTAGGCGCCGTGCCCGTGAGATCGCCTCCGGCTACGCCAGCCCGGATCGTGATCCTGACTCCTTCCAGTGAGTCGCGCACCTCGCCAGCCGAAAATGCGCTGTGCTCCATCCAGGCACCGTATTCGTAGTATTCGTTCCCCCCCTCCCCCGTAGTCTCGGACATCAGCGTAATGCCGTGCCTGGTCCCCACTGCCTCGACCGGGCCGCTCGACAGCTCCAGATCGGACAGACCGATGGTGTCCTCATACCCTGTCGTCGGCTCCGATATCGAACAACTGGTCCCTGCGCACCGGGACCGGAGCTGAAATCTCGGTACTTCGGAATGTGTGGTTTCACCGAATAACGTGGATACGATCAACGAGTCCATTCGCGACACGATCGCCGGCGTTCTCGCGCGTTGCGCTGCCACCGTCTCGACTGGCGTCGACATCCCCGTCAGGTCTCTGACTTCGGGACCGGAGATCGGCCGAAATCCTTCATCGCCGCCTCCGCCGCCACCACCACAAGCGCTGAGTGAGACGACACAGGCAATCACCAGCACAGCCCTCGCATTCTTCATCATCATGCTCTCCTCCCTCATAGTCAGGATCACTGCTGTCCCAATGCGCCGATGGGTGAAGGCGGTGGGACGAACCGGGCCTCCCCGGTCCGTGCGGGACCGCCTGCAAGGATCATTGGCACCGTCGCACTGTCTCCGGTCACGGCAAGCGGTACGAGCGGCTCACCGACTATGTCGAGCGGCAAGGGAGGACGCAATGGGGGACGGAGGGTCGGTCGCCGGTCGCCCCTCCGATCGGGAATCTCGCCCTGACGGGCAGCTTGTTGCGCCGCGCCGAAG
Source organism: Gammaproteobacteria bacterium (assembly GCA_965202735.1). Taxonomy (GTDB): domain Bacteria; phylum Pseudomonadota; class Gammaproteobacteria; order HK1; family HK1; genus HK1. Next base: position 1,992,305 of record OZ241844.1, on the reverse strand, counting down.
CGCTGGCCCGTCGCCGGACGCCACCGCCTCGACGCGTCCCGCAACCGCGTCCAGCGCCTGCGACGCCATCGCCGCCCTGTTTCCCTCCGAAGAGGATGATCGAGCGCAGCTCGTCCGGAATCTGGAACAGGTTGCGGGAGGGATGAGCCGCTCCAATTCGTTCGATTCCGAAATCGTACGCAAAAGACCTCAATACATGATGGGTTTTGCGCTCGATCTCGGAGACACCATGTCGAATGCCAGAGGGGGTGTACGACAAATTTGTGTGAGATGACCTGGTTCAGGCGGCGCGGCGTTCCCAGAAGTCGTCAAAGCGGTTGCTGTGGATGGCGCATCGCAGTGCGATGATGGCATTGGCCCCCCTGACACTCCAGTGCATGCCGCCCTGCTTCAGGCGTGCGCCGATCAGCGATTTGCACGCGCCCTCGACCACCCCGGTGGAGACGCACAGCCCCTGGGCGCGGAAGCGGGGATAGTCCATGCGTGCCCGATTGGTGCGGATGGACTCGATGTTGCGCGCCGCAACGTCGCACCGGGTCGCGTGCCGGGCGAGTTCGGCGAGGACAAGGTCGAGGCGTCCCTCGTCGAGTTCATCGCGTCGAGCCTTGCCCCACTGGGCCGCGAGTTCGCTTCCCGGACCATACAGCGCCTTGGCGACATCGAAGATGTGCTGCTTGGCGTGGAAGATATCGACGCTCTGGATGGCGTCCGGCACATGCTCGTCGGCGAAGTTCCAGATCCAGGGCGCGCCATCGCCGAGGACGACCCGGCGCTCGACGCTGAACAGGTCACGGCGCTTGCTCTCGCGCCACACCCGACGGGCAAAGGGGGCAAGCTCCTTGTCCGTATCGCGGGTCGCGACCGATTCGATGGCCGCGTTATAGGTGACGGAGCCGGCGTCGCGAAGAGGCTGTCCCGAGGGGTCGCGGCCGCTTGCGGACCAGAGGACGGCGAGCTTCACTTCCCGGGTGCGGGCCGAGCCATCGGGCTGCTTGCCGGCGCGCCCTGCGGTCTCGGCCCGGCGCACCGGCACCGCCGTGCCGTCGAGACCCAGATGAGAGTGGCGGCGCTCGCCGGCTCTGCCTCGACGACCTCGCGTTCGTCGCGGGCGACCTCGCGGCCCAGGGCCTCGGCGTGGCGCTCGACCTGCTTGGGTTGGACCGCAAGGCCGGCCAGCTCGCGCAGCAGCGAGCTGGAGTTGTCGAAGCTGAGCTGCGCAGCGCACAGGCCGACCATGCGCATCACGCCGGGCGACAGGGACTGGTCTTGCAGGCCCAGCGCCTGGTCGCGCGGGCTGAAGCCGCTGGCGCACGCCGCGCAGTGATACCAGGCTCGTTCCAGGGTCAAGGGTCCCAGGGCCGTGGTGAAGGTCTTGGAGCGGCGCCCGGCACGATGGGCGGTGGCGCCACAGGCGCAGGTGCGCTGCGAGGGCTCACCGTCGCAGAGGTCGGCGTTGAGCCGAGCCGCCAGCAGCGCGGCGGCGGTGGCGAGCGCAGTCTCGCGGACGACACGCTCGACCACTTCGGAGTCGAGGCCGTCGGCGCATCCGTCGATCAGACGGTCGATGTCCCTTGAGACTTCCCGCTGGAGCGCGGTGGTGAAGGCCCCCTTTTTTGGCGCTGGCGTCCCGTGCGGATTCCAGCCGTGCCTGGGCCAGCGCCTCGCTGGCCTCGAGGAACTCCAGCGACAGGGCCTTGAAGCGGCGGTACTGCTCGACCTGGGCGCGCGTTGCCGCCACCTCGTGTGCGCGAATGCGCACCGACCTCTGGCGGCCATTGAGTGAGCGGTGGAGCACGTGTCCGGGATGCCCGGGGTCGCCGTGCTCGGCGCAGTGGCAGTTCGGCTTGCCGCACCGTGACGCGGTCTGTGACAGTGTTCCGGGGCGCAGGTCGCCGAGCGTGGCAAACTGGCTCTGCGCCTGGTTGCGTCGTTGCTCGAGGTGGTGGATATCGGTCATCGGTCTCTCCTGCGGGCATGACTTGTATGTAGATTATTACAAGACATGGCACCGCAATGGCAAGCCCACCGCCACCAACGCCGACAACTCACAAATTTGTCGTACACCCATGCCAGAGGCTACATTGACGGACTCGCCGCGCGCGGGCGGTATCATTTCTCGCCGGAGGAAGCGCGGGAAGCGCTCGGCGGCACCAGGGACGCCGTGTTGACGCTGCGCGTCGTTCGCATGGAATCCCCGGATATCAGGAGGCTGCGATGGGACACACGATCATCAGACCGTACAGTACCAGGGACACCCATCCCGACGAACCCGGCGTCTCGTACGACAACGACCTGTGCCAGGCGATTCGCGCCGGCAATCATGTCTATCTGAGAGGACAGGTCGGAGCGACCTTCGAGGGCGAAATCGTCGGGTTGGGAAGCCCCGCGCTGCAGGCCGGGCAGGCGATGAGGAACATCAAGATGTTGCTGGAAGAGGCCGGCTCGCAGCTTGAGCACGTCGTCAAGATGACGGTCTACGTCACGGACTGGGTGCACCGTGAGCCAGTCTACCGGGTGATCGGGGAGTGGATGCGGGGCATCCGCTACTGCTCGACCGGCGTTACCGTCGCGGGTCTCGCGCGTCCGGAGTGGGTGGTCGAGATCGACGCTTGCGCGGTGATTCCCGGCGACGAAGCGAAGTCGGGAAGGTGAGCGTCATCGTTGACGGTGCTTCGGAGGGTGGCGGGCGGACCATGACCCCGGAGATCCTGCGTCATCGGTCCATCCGCACATGAACGCCATCGGGGCGACGGGTTCCGGCTTTGCCGGAGTTCCGGGTCGTGCACGCGCCGGACGTGGAGCCCGTTGCCATCGACGCGTGCGGAGCGGCGGCAGCCACGAGCGTTTTTTGCAACAATCGGGTCGAGGATCCCGGACCGACGAGTCAGGCTGCGGGACGGGCGTCAGAAGACGGGAGACGCGGGTCCGGGGAGGTGGAGTCCGCCCGGAGAAAGGCGATGACCATCCGCCGCACGGGAGGGTACACGCATGACGGAACGAGAAGAAGCATCGCCCGCACACTATCTGCACCGTTGCCTTGACCTGCACCCGAAGGTCACGGAGATCCGGTACGGGCGAACGTATGATCTTCGCCGGATCGAAGGTGAAGTCGGTGTCATTCGGTCGAGTCGTCAACTGACTTATGATGACATCGAGAGAATCCGGAACAGCGACGTATGGAACGCGGATGTATTCGGATACTGGCCTGCTCGATCCGAAGTGGAATCGATCCTCAAGTCGACAGAGTGGGACTTCTGGAATCTGCCGAAGAAGGAGGAAAAGGCCATCGAGAGCCTGTTTTCGTTATTCCGCCAGATCGAACCGGTGTCGGTCATCCTGCGGTTCATCGCCCCGGAGCACTACGGCATCCTGAGTCCTCCGGTAGAGACGGTGCTCGGACTCGGTCCGTTCCGAAGCCATCCGGACAGGTATCGGGCCTATTTGAAAAACCTCCGGAAGATCAGGGATGCCGGGCAGTTCAAGACCGCCGCGGACGTCGACATGGCCCTGTGGGTTCTGCAGTTGGGGGTGCTGGAAGGCTTGTTGTCGCGCTGCTTGCCGAATGAAGAGCACAGGTGTCTGAAGGAGAAATTCAGGCGGGATACAAAGCTGCGAGAGATTCGGGCGATCAATCTCACACGACAGCTCTTCTCCTCCGACGTCAGCCGGGCAGAGCTTGCGGAAGCGCTGTCGGGAGGCGACGAGCAGAGCGATGTGGAGCTCGCGGGCCAGATTGCCGGCATCGAGTTCGAACGGCTCGCAAGGCAACTCGTTGGAGCCAGACCGAATGAAAGGTTGATGGATCTGGTCCGCTGCAATCTGCCCGCATTGGTTGATCCGGATCTCCACCTCCGCTGCATAAATGCGGTCCGCATCAGAAACAGAGCGGTTCATTCTGCCCTTGACCTTCTGAGAAGAGAGGAAGTCGCGCGTCTGATCCGCGTAGTCAGGGAGCTCGGGAGGATGGAGGAACGGAGGAAACGAAAGGCCGACGAATGAGAGCCACTGTCACGCTCATATCACTGTCCAGAGGTTTCTTGCCCCCGATTGCTGAAAAAAACACGGGATGTTGTTGTGACTCGGGCTCCGGCGTTGAGATCTGCGAGGGCATGACGGGGTTCTTCTTCGAGTCTCGCGTTGCGGTTCATCGACAGAATCAGCATAAGCGGCTCGTAAAAAGTACGTTGTGGAGTTGACCCGTTTTCGTGGATACCGGCCCTTTGGTCTTCGGGAAGGAGAATCCACGACTCCACGAACCCACCTGCCTTACCTGCCCGAGTTTCGCGGGCCGTCGAGGTGTACGCCGGGTTCGACGGCCGCCGGCGACGCGCCGTACCTGGAACGAGCTCCATGCCTCATCGACCATTACTCGTTGGATTTACTGGATTTCTTCTCGGAATCCGGGTACGTGACTTCTGGCGCCTCGTTCTCGCGACCTTCCTGACACATGGGTATCGGGTGTGCCCCCGGAACTGATCAGTATCAATGAAGGTATGTCCGTCGAAGGGGTACGACATTGTCAGGACAAGCCACGTCGGCTCGATACGTTTCCGCGAGCACAGGCCATGCATGGTCGAATCGTTGGCTCTGCACGAGCGAGCGCAGGGTGAGAATGGCTTGCCCGCCGGGCAGGCCCCAGCGCATCCCGGAGCGCTTGAGCCGTTCGGTGACCAAGGTCTTGCAGGCCGCCTCGACGACCCCGGAGCCGATGGGCAGGCCCCGCGCCTTGGCCTCGGCGTAGCCCATGCGGTGGCGATTGCCGCGGAAGTAGCCGAGCACCTGTGCGATGCGCTCCTCGTCGGGATATCTCGTGCGCAGATGCACCAGCGCGCGGATGACCCGCTCGACCCCGGCGGGCTCATGACGCAGCCGGTGGCGATAGGTGTTGAGCTGCGTCGCCGCCTTGGGCGAGGCGGTGCCGTAGGCGGCGTCGAAGGCGTCGCTGAGCTGCTCGACGGCGTGGTAGAAGTCGATGAGTTCGACGCCCTCGGGCAGCGCACCGGAGAGGAACGTCCAGTTGTCCTTCGCCCCGTCGGCGAGCTTGACCACGGTGAGGTCCGGGCGCGGGGCGCGCACCGCCGCGACCTCGGCGGCAACCATCGCCTTGAGGCTCGCCTTGCGCGGCTGCGGCATCCGGCCCATGCGCACGCTGTACAGCCGCTCGCCCTGGGCATCGACCAGCGAGACCGTGGCACAGCCCGCCTCGCGGTATCCGCCGCGCATCGGCGCCATCACCCCGTCGAGCGAGACCACCACCGCACGGGCCGCCTCCGGCACCGCGACGCTGGCCTCGCGCACCGTGGTCTCGAACGTCTCGCGCTGCGCCTCCCAGCGCGCCGACAGCGCCTTGGGCAGCCGGTCGAGGCTGCTCTTCGACGGCTGCATCGGCCCGAGGGTGGCCAGCACCTGCTCGGCGTCTCGCGGGGTCAGATGCGAGACCAGCAGCGCACCGTGGCGCGCCGCGAGCGGCGTCCAGTACCCCTCGACGATGCCCACCCGGCGCTCCAGCGCCGCCACTGCCCGCGCCCCGCGCCGCGCCCGGTACAGCGTGCGGGTCACCGACACCGGGCCGGCGGTGGTGAGGTAGGTCTGGGCACTGCGACACGCCCGGCGATGGACCTCGCCGTCGATGAGCACGAACGGCAGGTCCACGTCGTGTCGGGCGAGCGCCTGTTCGGTGACCGCGCACTCGGTGCGGGCGAACAGGGCGTGGAGCTCGCGCTCGAAGTTCTCGAACGAATGCGTGTCGGACGATTCGTACTTCTTCAGCAGCGCACTCACGCGCCGGGGGAGTGCTTCGAGCACGCTCCAGACATCTTGGGGAGTGGGTTTGTCGGTCGGCGTATGGGATACTTCCATTGGGGCAGCCCTCCACAGTGTTGGGATTTCGCGCACAGCATTGTTGCAGAGGATCACTGCCCCGTCTTCCCCTCTGAGCTTGCCTGCGGTGACAAAGTGTCACCGGAGACGGGTTCTTCTTCGTCTGGCGTTTTCCACAAATCTTTAGAATTCGATCATTTAGGAGTATTAGCTCGTGTCAGTTCTAGATCTACACCCTGGGTATCTTGATGGTGTGCGGGTAGATCCGGTGCGAGTCGGTGTGCGCATCCACGATGGCTCCGATCCCGCCGCCGAAGATGATGTTCCCCCAGATCATTCCGCCCATCTTCGAGTCGGCCGAATGGACATACTTGCGCCCATCGGGGGAGCGACAGTCAATCGACAAGGGGTCATCGGATTTCTGAACAGTCGTCCGACCGGGAACTTCTACCCGGTACTCGCCCTTCTTGTGCTTGAGCGTGCATTCCGTTCCGTCCGGGCACCCTGGGGCATCTACATTGATGCTCGCGAGTTTGTCGCTGACCAAGGTGGAGCAACCGGTCAAGGCCATGGCCAGGCTCAATACTCCGATGATCCGAAATCTTCCATGATTCACCATCACTCTGCATCCTCCTGTTCAGCATCACGTGTGATCCACATGTAGACAAGCGCCGGGATTATCCCTGCGACGATGGTGATCGAGATGATCGCCACGGCGCGCGTATGACTCCGGTTCCATTGCATCTCGTCACGACTCCTTTCACGGCCGATCCTGAAGCTCTCCGCCGCAGCGAGTTATCTGGAACGGCGAGTGTCCGATGGACGCCTTCGGACGGTGGATCCTGGGCGTCGGCGACGGAGGCGCGGTGGTCGTCAGGACGCGAGACCCGCCCCGCGGGTCGCGGCGGGTCTCGCGTCTCGCGGGGATAGCCGGACCGTCTCGAAATCGGACGTGCGCTTCTGTGTGGATGCCTATCGTTTCTTTGCGCCGAACGCCCCGACGATGTTCGACTGCTCGAAAACGCCCGCCGCCTCGGCGTGTCCCGGACCGTAGAAGCCGCCTTGAATGCGATTGCCCGTCAGGCCCGCCGCGAACGTTCCCCGTGGCGTGACCGAGACGTCGTCGAACCTTACTGAAGGCGTCGAATGCGCGGCGCCGCGGTCGATGTTCTTGATGCCGCTGAAGGCGATATCGACGGAGCCGCCTGCGTTCAGGTCGTAGCTCAAGATGGCATCGCCTTGCAGCCGGTAGCCACGATTGTTCCCGGTCGCCTGCATTCCGACCATCAGGCCGCGCCACGTTGCGTTTCCGGTAGGCGCCGTACCCGTGAGATCGCCTCCGGCAAGGCCATACCGTGCGTCAACCCTGATGCCCAGCACTGTGTCGTACCCACCTTCAACCGCAAATCCGCTGTGCTCCATCCAGGCACCGTATGCGGTGATGAAATCCGCCTCGGTCCAGGACATCAGCGTAATGCCGTGTCTGGTCCCTACTGCCTCATCGGGTTCCACTGAGACGTAATCGGACAGTCGAAAGGTCTCGGAATACCCTGTCGTCGACTCCCGTACGGAGCAACTGGTCCCTGAGCATCGGGTCGTGAGACGGAATGTCCGCAGTTCGGAATGGTCGGTTTCACCGAATACCGTGGAGATGATGAACGAGTCCGCTCGTGACGAAATCCCTGGAGATCGTGCAACTTGCTCTGCGGCTGTCTCCATCGGGGGCTCCATCCCCGTCAAGGCTCTGGTTTCGGGACCGGAGATCGGCCGAACCGCTCCATCGCCGCCTCCGCCGCCACCACCACAAGCACTGAGCGAGACGGCACAGGCAATCGCCAGCACGGCTCTCGCATTCCTCGCATTCCTCATCATGCTCTCCTCATAGGCAGAATCGTTACCGTCCCAATGCCCCGATGGATGAAGGCGGTGGGACGGACCGGGCCTTCCCGGTCCGTGCGGGACCGCCTGCAAGGACCATTGGCGCGGTCGCACTGTCTCCGTGTCGCGGCAAGCGGTGCGAGCGGCTCACCGACGATGTCGGTCCGCCCGTGTCGAGCCGCCCGGGCGCATCCTTCATTGACCGACGAGCCCCTTGCTCGGCATCGGTCCGCCGCCCTCGCCCTGCGACGCCGCCCGGACGAATCGCCCGAACATCGACGGGACCCGCAAGACCCGCCGCCCCGAGTCGCGGGGCGCACGCCTTGTAGGGCGCATGCCTTGTGCGGCGTGTGCCGCTGATGGCCGGTGCCCTGCCTTGCCCAGTATCCATTAATTTGACCGTAAATCAAGGTCAATTTGCAGAATCAGGAGTCACGTAATGTAGGAAATTTACCCACATGCAGGAACTGCTCAGAGACATCGAGCGCGCGGTACGGGCCCGCGGGTGGTCGGCGCGTCAGGCGTCGATGCGCGCGGTGGGCACGCCGGAGCTGATCCACAACATGCGGCGCGGGCGCGTCCCGTCCGTCGAGCGGGTGAAGGCGCTGTGCGAGGTGCTGGGGCTGGAGTTCTACGTGGGACCGCCACGCGCGGCGGCGCCCGTCGACACGGGCCGGCTCGGCCGGGCGCTCGAGATCACCGAGCAGGCGCTGGCGGCCACTGCACGGCACATGAGCCACTCCGACAAGGCCCAGGCGGTGTCCGCGGTCTAGGATCTCATGAGCGCCGGACGGGCCAGTACGCGTAGTGTCACCGCCCTGATCGAGGCGCTCGCCCGAGCCGGACAGAACGAGCGCGAGACCCGGCGATCAGGATGAATCAGGGTGGCCCCGAGAGTGGTGCCGGCGATGGCTTGTGTTCCTGTCCCGTGTCCGCGATTCGATTCGTCTCCGGCCACAAGTGGACAAGCCCCGCCGGCTCGACCCGCAGGGCTCTCCGGAAGTCGTGACGAACGGTTCATCAGGCCCTCGGTCCGGGCCTTCGATGCCGAAAGACCGCCCGTCACCGTGCGATCTTCCGGTCGGGCGGCCAATGACCGCGACTTTTGAATGGTCCTGGCTCGACCCGCATCGGGACATGTGCCGGCGGCTCCCGGGGGCTATGATGCAGCCCTTCCGCACGGCGAGACCGGCCCGCCCATGCCCAATCCCCGGCCGCGAACGGAGCGAAGCGACAGACCGCGGGTCCTGATTGCGGTCGGCGGCAACGCGATCCATCCCGGGCGCGGACCGGGGACCGTCGAGGAGCAGCGCGAGTACGCGGCCCGCACCGGCCGGGCACTGCTCCCCATCATGCGCGCGGACAACGAGCTCGTCATCACCCACGGCAACGGGCCGGTGGTCGGAAAGATCCTGATGCGCCAGGTGCTGAGCCGCGAGCGGGTGCCGCCGATGAGCATGGACGTGTGCGTCGCCCACAGCCAAGGGGGTATCGCGTACCTGCTGATGCAGAGCCTCGAGAACACGCTGCGCGAAGCGGGGAACGACCGCCACGTGGTGTGCCTGCTGACGCAGGTCGAGGTCGACCCCGGCGACCCGGCGTTCGCGAACCCGACCAAGCCGGTCGGGTTCTTCTACGACGAGGCCGAAGCGCGGGTGATCGCCGAGAGCCTGGGCTGGACGATGCGCGACGACGCGGGGCGCGGCTGGCGCTGCGTGGTGCCGTCGCCGCGCCCGAAGCACATCGTCGACATCTCCCTCATCGAGACGGTGGCGGAGAGCGGGGCGGTGGTCATCGCCGGCGGCGGCGGCGGGATCCCCGTGGTCCGGGACGCGAACGGAGTCCGGCGCGGCGTCGAGGGGGTCATCGACAAGGACCTGAGCTCCGCGCACATGGCGCACGTGCTCGGCATCCCGGACTTCATGATCCTCACGTCGGTGGAGGGGGTGCAGATCGGATTCGGAACGCCGGGGGCGCGGTGCCTCGGCGAGGTGCGGGTCGACGAGCTGAGGCGCCACTTCGACGCCGGCGAGTTCGCCGCCGGGAGCATGGGGCCGAAGGTGGAGGCCGCGATCCGCTTCGTCGAAGGCGGCGGGCGGCGGGCGGTGATCGCCCACCTCGACGCGGCCGGGGACGCGCTCGCGGGCGAGGCGGGGACGCGGGTCCTTCCCTGAGCGTTGCCGCCCTGAGCATTGCCGCGGAAGCGGCCCTTTTCGAGCATCTTGCGGTCGAGGGCGGTGACGATGCGCCGAGAGAGTGGCGCGCGATGGACAGACCGTTCACCATATCGTCTTGCGGACCTTTCACCAGACCGTTCACCGAGCCGTTCACCGAGCCGTTCACCAGACCGTTCACCAGGCCCTTCACCAGGCCGTCCACCAGGCCGTCCACCGAGCCCTTCACCAGGCCGTTCACACCAAGGAGCCCCGGATGTCCCAGCCGCAGCAAGCCTTCAAGTGGGTCGGAACCCGACCGGTGCGCCCCGACGGCGTCCCGAAGGTCACGGGCGCCGCGAAGTTCGGCGCCGACTACCACCTGCCCGGAATGCTCTACGGAAAGGTGCTGCGCAGCCCCCACGCGCATGCCCGCATCCGGTCCATCGACACCTCGCGCGCGGAGGCCCTGCCGGGGGTGAAGGCGGTGATGACCGGCGCGGACCTGCCCGACCACCCGTTCGAGTACGTCGGCCCCGAGCGGCTCGCGGTCAACTTCTGGCACGTCACGCGCAACATCATGGCGCGGGAGAAGGCGCTCTACGAGGGTCATGCGGTCGCGGCGGTGGCCGCGACCGGCGCGTCCGTCGCGAGCCGGGCGCTCGCCCTCATCGACGTGGACTACGAGGTCCTCCCGCACGTCATCGACGTGGAGGAGGCGATGGCGGAGGACGCGCCGCTGCTGTTCGAGGACATGATCACCCGCGGGGTGGAGCCGGCGCCCGAGCGCCCGTCGAACGTCTCGAAGCGGGTCGGCTTCGAGATCGGCGATCCCGACGCGGGGTTCGCCGAGGCCGACGAGATCGTCGAGAGGCACTACCGGACCGCGCCCATCCACCAGGCGTACATCGAGCCGCAGGCGTGCCTCGCGCACTGGGAGGGCGGCGGCAAGGCGGAGCTCTGGAGCTCCAGCCAGGGGCACTTCGCGGTGCGCAGCCTGACCGCGAAGCTCACCGGCATGACCATCGGGGACCTGAAGGTCAACCCGGCCGAGATCGGCGGCGGCTTCGGCGGCAAGACCGTCGTGTACCTGGAGCCGGTGGCGCTCACGCTCTCGAAGATGTCCGGCCACCCGGTGCGGATGAACATGTCGCGCGAGGAGGTGTTCAGGGGGACCGGCCCGACCTCCGGCTCCTCGATGACCGTGAGGCTGGGATTCAGGCGCGACGGCACCATCACCGCGGCCGAGGCGATCCTGAAGTACCAGGCCGGCGCGTTCCCCGGCTCGCCGGTGATGAACGGCTGCATGTGCGCGTTCGCGCCCTACGACATCCCGAACCAGCGCACCGTCGGGTACGACGTGGTCGGCAACCGCCCGAAGGCGGCCGCGTACCGCGCCCCCGGCTCGCCGATCTCGGCCTTCGCGGTCGAGAGCACGCTCGACATCGTGGCGAAGACGGTCGGGATGGACCCGCTCGAGCTCAGGCTGAAGAACGCCGCCACCCCGGGCACCCGGATGGTCTACGGGCCGAAGCTCGCGCACGGCGGCTACGTCGAGACGGTGCAGGCGCTGCTCGACCATCCGGGCTATCACGCGCCGCTCGGTCCGAACCAGGGGCGCGGCGCGGCGTCCGGCTTCTGGTTCAACGGGGCGGGGGATTCCGGCGCCAACGTCGCGGTCAACGCCGACGGCACCGTGACCATCGCCACCGGCAGCCCGGACATCGGCGGCACCCGGGCGTCGATGGCGATCATGGCGGCCGAGACGCTCGGCATCGACTACCACCTCATCCAGTCGAACGTGGTCGACACCGAGACGGTGCCGTACTGCCACGTGACCGGCGGGTCGCGGGTGACCTACGCCACGGGCCTCGCGGTCATCGGCGCCTGCGAGCGGATCATCGACGACCTGCGCGCGCGGGCCGCGCTGATGTGGGACGTGGACGTCGACGCGGTGGTGTGGGAGGACGGCCACGCGAAGCCCGCGAGCAGCAACGCGGGGCGGTTCGAGCCGCTGTCGCTGAAGGACATCGCCTCGAAGTTCAGCGCCACCGGCGGGCCCATCGGCGCCACCGGCACGGTGAACGCGGGCGGGCAGGCGCCCGGGTTCTCGACCCAGTTCTGCGACGTGGAGGTCGACCCCGAGACCGGGCGGGTGGAGATACTGCGCTTCGTCGCCGCGCAGGACGCCGGCCGCGCCATCCACCCGAGCTACGTCGAGGGCCAGATCCAGGGCGGCGTGGTGCAGGGGATCGGCTGGGCGCTCAACGAGGAGTACGTCTACGGCGAGGACGGCCGGCTGAGCAATCCGGGGTTTCTGGACTACCGGGTGCCGGTGGCTTCCGACGTCCCGATGATCGAGCCCATCGTGGTCGAGGTGCCGAACCCGAACCATCCCTACGGCGTGAAGGGGGTGGGCGAGGTGAGCATCTGCCCGCCGATGGCGGCCGTCGCCAACGCGGTGGCGGACGCGATCGGGCGGCGGATGCGGGCGCTGCCGATGTCGCCGCCGAAGGTGCTGGAAGCGCTCGACGCCCGCAACGGTCCGGAGCTGTGACCGCCGGGACGGCCACCGCCGGGGCAGTCACCGTCAAGGTGGTGCTCTCCCCCGGGACGAGCCTCTCGCGCACCGGTGGAGAGAAGGAGTTCGAGGTGGAGGCCCGCAACCTGCGCGGGGTGATCAAGGCGATGGACGCCCGCTTCCCGGGGCTGGGGGCGTACCTGGAAGAAGAAACCACCGTCGCGATCGACGGCCAGATCCACGAGACCGCGTACTTCCAGCGGCTGGGGGAGAACGCGGAGGTGTACTTCCTGCCGAAGATCGAGGCGGGGTGATCGTGGCGGCGCGCGACAGCGCACAGGAAGCGCGACCGGCCCGGGGCCGGATGGCGGGACGCCCGTGAAGCCGACGGTCGCGCTGGTGCAGGGCGACGCCGCGGGCGTCGGATCGGAGCTGATGACCCGGCTGCTCGACCTCGAGGACGTGCGGGAGCGGGCGAACCACCAGGGCGTCCAGTCGAGGGGATTTCGAGGGCATGTTCCCGCCTGGCGGGAATGGCTGGTTGGCGATGATCCGGCTTGCGTATCAGGCCAATTCAAAATAGGATTTTGAAATAGCCTGATTTCGGATGTCATTCCGCTCGCAATGATCGTTCGCGACCTGGCGGCCCGCCTGTTCAGAGCGGCGACGCAATCGCCCGCCGTCACGCTCACCGGGCCTCGACAGAGCGGCAAGACCACATTGTGCCGGGCGGTGTTCCCCCGGCATCCGTACGTGACGCTGGAAGCTCCCGACGAACGGGAGTTCGCGGCGGAGGACCCCAGGGCATTTCTGGCCCGGTTCCCGGACGGAGCCATTCTGGACGAGGTGCAGCGCGCGCCCGATCTCCTCTCGTATCTGCAGGGCATCATCGACGACGGTCCGACGCCCGGACGCTGGATTCTCAGCGGCTCGCAGAACCTGTCGCTGCTGGAGTCGGTCAGTCAGTCGCTGGCCGGACGAACGGAAGTCCACCACCTGCTGCCGCTGAGCTACGGAGAGATCGTGCGCTTCAACCGGCACCCCGGGAGTCTCGAAGAGACCCTGCATGCCGGCGGCTATCCCCGCATCTTCGATGCGGGGCTCGATCCGGCGAGCTGGCTCCGCTCCTATGTCGCCACCTACCTCGAGCGGGACGTGCGCACGATTGGCAACGTCGGCGATCTTGCAATGTTCCAGCGGTTTGTCGAGCTTTGCGCCGGCCGCACCGGGCAGTTGCTCAACTACTCCTCACTGGCCGGTGATTGCGGCATTACCCAGCCGACCGCCAAAGCCTGGCTCAGCGTCCTGGAGGCCAGCTTCATCGTGTTTCGCCTGCCGGCGTTTCACGCGAACCTCCGCAAGCGGCTGGTCAGGATGCCGAAGCTCTATTTCCACGACTCCGGTCTGGCCTGCTGGCTGCTGGGCATCCGTCAGGCCGGGCAGCTTCGATCGCATCCGTTGCGCGGGCAGATCTTCGAGACGTGGGTCGTCGCGGAGACGGTGAAACACCGGACCAATCAGGGCCGGACCGGCGGCGTGTGGTTCTACAGGGACCGCAACGGGGCCGAGGTGGATCTCGTCGTGGACTCGGCGTCCGGCTTCACGCTCGTCGAGGCCAAGTCTTCCAGCACGGCGTCTTCGAGCCTGTTCGGCGGCCTCCGGCGGGTACGGCGGCACTTCGACCCACTGTCCCGACCCAGGGACCTTGCGGTTGCCTATGGAGGCGACGAGTACCAGCAACGCGCGGAAGGGCGGCTGATCCCCTGGCGGATGCTGCGCGCGGCGAGCCTGGCGGACTGCTGCCCCGTCGTCATGGTCCTCGCAGGCGGCCGGCCGATCGCCGGTGCCGACATCCTCGCGCTGTTTCCGGACCGGACCTGGAAGCGCGCCGTCACCGCAGAGCATGGCGAAGTGATGCTCGATCTGCATTCGGTCGATGTGCGGATGACCGTGTTCGTGGCCGTCGAGGGGTTCTCGGCCCGCCTGGAGCGTGGCTGGATTCCCGCCGAACGCGCGCTTCACGTCGAGCTGGATGCGCTGCCGGGCGGAGGCGCGGTCATTCTCCCCGAGGGACAGGGCGCCGTTCCCGGTCTGGCGGGGAGGCTGGAGCCCATACGGGACAATCACGACAGAACGTACGTGTACACGACCAGCCTCGCCATCAACGGCTCGAGGCGGGAGCCGCACTCGTTCGTGCCGGGAGAGGACCTGCGCCTGACCGACGCCGGCGGCAGGGAAAGGCTGGTGCGCATCCTCGACGTCATCGGCCGACCGGCTCTCGTGGAGTACCGTCCTCTCTCTGCGGAGTCCATGCCGGCCCGGACACCGGCCCTGCCCGGATGAATCGCGCTCCCCCGTGGTGCGTTCGACGCCGCCATGACGTCGGGCGCGTGTCGCATGTCCGTCCGATTCGTGTGTCCGATTCGTGGCGCCTCCGGGATCGGAGATGTGCCGCCCGCTCGAACGGGAGCAGGACGCCTCGGTCCCGGAGCAGCAATTCCCGCCAGGCGGGAACAGACCCTCGAAATCCTCTCGATTCGACGCCCTGAAGGTCGAAATCACACCGGAATCCCGCCACGGTACGGCCTCTCCGGGCGTTGGCGGGAATCGCTGGTCCCGGAGCTTCCCGGGCCCCGGGTCCCGGGCCGGGTGAGGGCCTCACGAGTCGGACGTACACCCGCCGGACGAGTCGGACGTACACCCGCCGGTGAAGGGCGCCGGCGCGTTCACCCGCGCGGCGCGGCCCGACCATGCCTCCATCGCGATCTCGAACGATCGCACCCGCGCGTCGTGGTCGAAGATCATCGAGGCGATCATCAGCTCGTCCACGCCGGTGCGCTCGACGAACCGCTCCATCTGCCCGAGCACCGTGGCCGGCGAGCCGACCGCCGTGCACGCGCCCTGCTCGTCGAGCATCGCCCGTTCGTGCCGGCTCAGGCGCGACTCGAACCCGTCGTCCGGCGGCGGAAGGGGACCGGGCGCGCCTCGACGCAGGGCGAGCGTCGACTGCCGCGCCGAGCTCCGCAGGCGGTGTCCTTCCGCGTCGGTCCCGGCCGCGAACACGTTGAAGCCGGCCATGGCGTGGGGTTCGGAGAGCTGCGCCGAGGGTCGGAACGTCTCGCGGTAGGTGTCGAGCGCCGGCATCAGGGCGGCCGGGGCGAAGTGCGAGGCGAAGGCGTAGGGCAGTCCGAGCATCGCGGCGAGCTGCGCGCCGTAGAGGCTCGAGCCCAGGATCCAGACCGGGACGTGCTGGCCGCTGCCCGGTATGGCCCGGACGCGGGCGTCCGGGCCCGGCTCGCGGAAGTAGCCCTGAAGCTCCAGGACGTCGCGCGGGAAGTCGTCGGGGTCGCCGTGCAGGTTGCGCCGCAGCGCGAACGCGGTGCGCTGGTCGGTGCCGGGCGCCCGGCCGAGGCCGAGGTCGATGCGTCCGGGATACAGCGCGTCCAGCGTGCCGAACTGCTCGGCGACGACCAGCGGCGCGTGGTTCGGCAGCATGATGCCTCCGGCGCCGACCCGGATGGTGGAGGTGCCGCCCGCGATGTGAGCGATCACTACCGCGGTAGCCGCGCTCGCGATGCCGGGCATGTTGTGATGCTCCGCCACCCAGTAGCGCCGGTACCCGAGCGCCTCGGCGCGGCGCGCGAGGTCGAGGGAGTTGGCCAGCGCGCGCGCGGGGCTCCCGCCTTCGGTGACGGGCGAGAGGTCGAGAACGGACAGCTCGGTCATGGGTCGCTCGCGGTCCGACACGTCTGAGAAGTACCCCCCGCGGCCCGAAACGGCCGCGACACGGGGACGGGCAGGATATTCGCAGCGCGCCGGCGGCGAAAGAAAGCGGTGCGGGCGCCGGCCAGCGATTCCCGCTCACGTCCGGAGAGGCCGTACCGTGGCGGGATTCCGGCGCGGTTTCGACCACCAGGGCGTCGAATCGAGGGGATTTCAGAAGCATGTTCCCGCCTGGCGGGAATTGCCGGACGCCGGCGCGGGTCCCGGAGCGGATGTCGGCGCGGATGCCAGGGCGGATGTCGGTGCGGGCGCCAGCCTGCGCACCGGGCCCGGGATGCCGAGCCCGGGACATGCGTCATCCCGTCCGTCCGGCCGGACACCGGACGCCTCTCTCGATTCGGACCCCACTTCACGGACGTGCGGGGAGGGACGCTCGATCCCTTACAATTTCCCGATGCGCCTCTCGACATCCGAGTCGCCGCACGCCGCGATCGGCGGCGCGCTGGCCGATGTGCCGGGCGTCTCGTTCGCCATCGTCTTCGGCTCGTCCGCGCGCGGTACCGCGCACGCAGGGAGCGATGTGGACGTCGCTCTCGGATTCGGACCCGGCCGGCGGCCGGCGGCGCGCGAGCTTGGCGCGATCGTCTCGGGACTGGAAGAGGCGGCCGGGCAGACCGTCGATGTCGTCGTTCTCGAGGACGCGCCCCCCGGTCTCGCGTATCGCATATTCCGCGACGGAGTGGCGGTGCTCGTGAGGGACCGGACCGCGCTGGTGGAGCGCAAGGCCCGCGCCATCCTCGAGTACTTCGACTATCGGCCCGTCGAGCAGGCAATGAGCAGAGCGGTGCTGGCGCCGCGGGCGCGATGATCGACCACACGATCCTCGCGCGGCAGGTCGCTGCGGTGCGCGATGCCGCCGGCCGCATCCGGGAGGTGCTGCCGGCGCGGCCGGAGGCGTTGATCGCGGATCGGACCACCCGCGAGATCGTGACCCTCAATCTCTTCGTCGCTCTCCAGGAATGTCTGTCGCTTGCAACCCACTGGCTTGCCGACGAGGGATGGGAGGTTCCGGCGACCTATGCGGGAGTGTTCCGGGTGCTGGCCGAGCGCGGGGTCCTGGAGCAGGATCTCGCGGCGCGGATGGCGGCGGCCGCGGGACTGCGGAACCTGATTGCCCATCGCTACGGAGCGCTGGACTGGGTCCGCATCCACGATGTCGCTTCGAACCACATCGCCGATCTGCTCCGGTTCTGCGACGCGCTGGCGAATGCCGCGGTCGGCGGGGCCGACGAGTCGTAGCCTCCCGCGCGTCGACCGGCCACGGATGCCGCGGGACGGGAACGATTCGGGTTCGAGGAGTCGCCGTGGCGCGGTCGTGGTCATAGCCGATGGGCGCTCGCCGTCTCCTGTTCGGCAATCCCCGCTTCCTGGTCGTCTGGGTGGTCGGCGCCCTCACGGGCATCGTGCGGTGGCTCCAGCTCCTCGTGCTCGGGCTCTACACGTACCGGATCACCGAGTCTCCGCTGCTCGTCTCCGTGGTGCCGATGCTGTGGATGCTGCCGCTGGCGCTGTGCGGGCCGTTCGTCGGGGTAGTCGCGGACCGGGTGAGCCGCAAGGCGCTCCTCGTGGGCTCGCTCGTGCTGGTGCTCGCAGTCTCCGTGGCGATGGCGGTCGCGGCGAGCGCCACGGTGCTCGGCTTTCCGTACGTCGCGGCCGCCTCGGTGCTGTGCGGCCTCTTCTGGGCGACGGACATGCCGGTGCGCCGGCGCCTGCTCGGAGACCTTGCCGGCAGCGATCTGGCGGCGGCGATGAGCCTCGATGCGGCCACCTCCAACGCCACCCGGATGGCCGGCCCGGTGCTTGGAGGCGTCGTGCTGCAGACCTCCGGCCTGGCCGGGGTGTTCGCGCTGAGCGCCGCGGCGTTCGCCGTCTGTCTGGCCGCCATCGCGCTCACCCCCGTGCCGGGCGCCGCGGTGCGGGCGCAGTCCGCGCACTTCGTCCGAGAGCTGCTCTCCGGCATCCGCTTCGTCGCCGGCGACGCGAGGCTGCGCTGGGTGTTCGGGATCACCATCGTGTTCAACATCTTCGGATTCCCCTTCACTTCGATGATCCCGGTCATCGGCTCCGGTCGGCTGGGCCTCGACCCGGCGATGGTGGGCCTCCTGGGCAGCGCCGAGGGCGTCGGCGCCTTCATCGGCGCCATCGTCCTGGCGATTGCGGTGCGGCCGGGAGGGTTCGCGCCGGTCTACCTGTGGGGGACGACCGCGTATCTCGCGCTGATCGGCTGTCTCGGGGTGGTCTCCCTCGCCGTCGCCGGTCCGTTGCCCTCGTTCCTGGCCGCGGCGGGGGTGCTGCTCGCGATCGGGCTCGCGGGCGCCTGCTTCTCCGCCATGCAGGGCACGCTCTCGTACCTGAACGCGCGGCCGGAGTACCGCAGCCGGGTGCTCGGGGTGCTGACGCTGTGCATCGGGACCGGTCCCATCGGCTTCCTGCACGTCGGCTGGCTCGCCGAGGTCTTCGGCGCGCCGGTGGCGCTCGCGGTGATCGGGGCCGAAGGGCTGCTGGCGCTGCTGGCGCTGCGGGCGACCGGGGCGCGATACGATGCGCGCGGCCCGGCTGCGTAGCGCGAGCGTTGTCGAACGCTCGCGCGCTCCGGCCACGCAGCGCAAGCAGCAATTCCCGCCAAGCGGGAACAGACCCCTGAAATCCCCTCGATTCGACACCCGGAAGGTCGAAATCACACCACAATTCCACCACGGTACGGCCTCTCCCGGGCGCTGGCGGGAATTGCTGTAGCGCAAGCGCCGCCCGACACCCGCACGCACCGCCGGCATTCACGGCGACTGGCCACTCCCGCTCCCCTTCCGGGCGCAGGACCCCTTCCGGCCGCAGCACCGGCGAGTCTCCGCATTCGCCGGAGACGCGGGCGTCCGCGACCGGATTCACGCGGGCGCGGCGCGTCCGGGCGGCGCCGCGGATGTTGGAAGGACCGGGGTGAGCCACGCGGCCGCAGGGTGTCCGCGGAGTGTTGCGGAGTTGGAAACGCGGCGCCTGTCGCCGACACTACGGTCCGGGTCAACGGTGACGGACGGGGAGGGCATGGAATCATGGACAGCTCCACGAAGTCGGTGGTCATCACCGGTGCGGCGCAGGGGATCGGCTTCGCGTGCGCCGAACGTTTCGCGGCCGACGGGGCGAAGGTGGTGCTGGCCGACATTCAGGTCGAGAAGGGCGAGGCGGCGGCCGGGCGGCTTCGCGATGCGGGCGGCGAGGCGATGTTCGTCGCCTGCGACGTGGGCGACCGCGGCCAGGTCGAGGCGCTCGTCGAGCGGACGGTCGAGGCGCACGGCGGTCTCGACGTGATGATCAGCAACGCCGCGGTGCTGCATCCCGCCGACATCCTGGAGCTCGAAGAGGAGGACTTCGACCGGGTGGTGCGGGTGAACCTCAAGGGGTTCTTTCTCACCGGACAGGCCGCGGCGAAGCGGATGGCGGCGCAGGGACGCGGCGGCGCGATCATCAACATGTCGTCGATCCAGGCGTACATCACCAACGCGAACCTGCTCTCCTACGCGGTGTGCAAGGGCGGGGTGGCGCAGCTTACGGTGGCCATGGCGCTGGCTCTCGCACCGAAGGGCATCCGGGTCAACGCGATCGGACCCGGCAGCATCGCCACCGACATGGTGATGCAGCTCATATCGAGCGACGAGGCGCGGCGTACCGTGATGTCCCGCACGCCGATGGGGCGGCTGGGCGCGCCGGAAGAGATCGCCGCGGTCGCCGCGTTCCTGGCGAGCGACGAGGCGTCGTACATCACCGGCGAGACGGTGGTGGCGGACGGCGGCCGGCTGGGGCTGAACTACGTGGTGCCGGTCGAGGATTGACGGCCTCTCCGGGCATTGGCGGGAATCGCCGCGAGATGGGAAGACATCTGTTGAGCAGCAATTCCCGCCAATGCCCGGAGAGGCCGTGCCGCGATGGGATTCCGGCGCAATTCCGACACTCGGGGCGCCGGGTCGAGGGGAATTCAGGAGCATGTCTCCGCCTGGCGGGAGGCGCCGGGAATCACCGATAGCCGGCGACAGGCTCGGGCCCGGCGCCTCGTCGAGCTCAGCCCGCGGCTCCTCCGCCCCCCATCCCCGACGACCATGCCCATCCTGCTCGGAATCGATACCGGCGGCACGTATACCGACGCGGTGCTCCACGACGAGCGGTCCGGGCGGGTCCTCGCCGCGGCGAAGGCGCTGACCACCCGGCACGACCTCGCGGTCGGCATCCGCGGCGCCGCCAGGTCGGTGCTGGAGGACTCGGGGATCGACCCTTCCTCCATCGCGCTGGCCTCGCTCTCCACCACCCTTGCCACCAACGCCCTCGTCGAAGGGCAGGGTGGACGGGTGGGTCTGGTGCTCGTCGGCTTCGACGATGCGGCGGCGACCAGGGCCGGCATCGGCGAGGCGCTGCGTGGCGGCCCCCGCATCCGGATCGGCGGCGGTCACGACGCGGCCGGACGCCCGCGCGAGGCGCCGGACCTCGCCGCCCTCGACCGGGCCCTGCCCGGCCTCGAAGGCAGGGTCGACGCGTTCGCCGTGGCCGGCATGTTCGCGGTACGCAACCCGGAGCACGAGGTGGCGGTCCGCGATCGCCTGCGCGGGCGCACCGGCCTGCCGGTGACGTGCGGCCACGAGCTCTCGACCCGTCTCGACGGTCCGCGCCGCGCGATGACCTGCGTGCTCAACGCCCGGCTGGTGCCGATCATCCAGCGCCTGCTGGAATCGGCCGGCCGATCGTTCGACGCGCTCGGCGTCTCCGCCCCGATCATGGTGGTGCGCGGCGATGGGGCGCTGGTCGGCGCGGATGTCGCGCGACTGAAGCCGGTCGAGACCATCCTCTCCGGCCCCGCCGCGAGCCTCGTCGGCGCATCGCACCTGACCGGCGAGCGCGACGCGCTCGTCTCCGACATCGGGGGCACGACGACCGACTACGCGCTGCTCGTCGACGGCCGGCCCCGAATCGACATCGACGGCGCCACCGTGGGCGGATTCCGCACCATGGTGGAAGCGGTGGCGATGCGCACTGTCGGGCTCGGGGGCGACAGCGAGGTGCGATGGGGGGCGGGGGATACCGGCGGCACCGGCGGTACCGTCGGCGTCGGCAGCGCCGGGAACGGCCCGCGACTGCGGATCGGCCCGCGCCGGCTGGTGCCGCTCTCGCTGCTCGCCACCGAGCATCCGGACCTGGTGACGGACACCCTGGAGCGGCAGCGGGCGGCGCCGCGGCGCGGCGGCGACATCGGCCGGTTCGCGCTGCGCGTCGACACCGCCGACCGGGGTGTTGCCGACCGGGGCGCTGCCAATTGGGACGCCGCCGACCGGGGTGCTGCCGACCGGGGCGCTGCCAATTGGGACGCCGCCGACCGGGGCGCTGCCGATTGGGATGCCGCCGGCCGGGGCGCCGCCGACCGGGGCGCCGCCGCTCGGGACGCTGCCGCTCGGGTCGCCGACCGGATCGCCGGCGAATTGAGCCGGCGGGAGCGGGTGCTCCTCGATCGTCTCGCGGCCGGTCCGTCCCCGCTCGACCGCCTGCTCGAATCGCAGGCCGAGACCGGCGCCCTCGAATCGCTGGTCGGACGCGGTCTGGTCATGCTCTGCGGAGTGACACCGTCGGACGCCGCCCATGTCCTCGGCGTGCACGAGGAGTGGGATGCGGGGGCGGCGCTCGCCGGCCTCTCGCTGTTCGCCGAGCAGCCCGACAACCGGGGGGTCCCCATCGCTCCGGACGCGCAGGCCATGAGCCGGGCGATCGTCGATGCGCTGGTCGATCGCTCGGCCGAGGCGCTGCTCGACGCCGCCTGCGACCACGACGGGCATTCGTTCGACGGTCTCGGCCGGTACCTGCTGCGGGCCGCGTCACGCTCCGGCGAGCGCTCGATCGTGGACTTCTCGGTCCGGCTCGACCGGCCCGTCATCGGGCTCGGGGCCCCGGCCCCGGCCTACTATCCGGCGGTGGCCGGGCGGCTCGGCACCCGTGCGGTGGTGCCGGAGCACGCCGGGGTCGCGAATGCGGTGGGCGCCGTCGTGGGCGGGGTGCGGATTCAGGCCACGGGGACGATCGCCGCGCCCGACGACGGGCTGTATCGCGTGTTCGCGGGGACGACTCCGCGGGACTTCCCCGACCTGGAGGCCGCCACCGCGCATGCGAGGATCACGCTGGAAGCGCGGGCCCGCAAGGGTGCGGTCGATGCCGGCGCCGGAGAGGTGGATCTGTCGGTCGAGCAGCGCGACGACGTGGCGGTCGTGGAGGGTCGCGAGACCCTGGTGGAGCGCACGGTCATCGCGGTGGCGTCGGGCCGGCCGCGCTTTGCGACCGGTTGAGCGGCGGCGCCGCGAGCCGGAGTGGTCTCGGGGCCTGACCTCACACGAGCACCTGGCGCACGGAGGTGTTTGCAGGCCCCGCCCCGCGCGTAGCGTTCGAGGTGCTCCGGCCGGGTCGCGATCGCGTCCTGGTACCGGGCCAGCTCGCGGACCTCGTGGTGGCCGGCGCAGAGATCGACGGTCGACGAGGCGGTCGCAAGCTTCTTTCAAGGAAGGAGAAAGTAACGGTGCCCTGCTGGCGCAGAGATCGACAGTCGACGAGGCGGTCGCAAGGTGCACAACGGCTGCACACCGCTGTCCGGCCTCGTGCACCGAGTCCGTTGCGGGAACGCAGGGCTATCCAGAAGTCGTGGCGAGCGGTTCATCAGATCCTCGAGCCGGGCCCTCGATGCCGAAAGACTGCCCGTCACCGTACGATCTTCCGGTTGGGAGGCCAATGACCGCGACTTTTGAATGGTCCTGTGCGGGAACGCCCCTGTCACGGACATTCGACCGTGACGTGATATGTTCCTGTTTCGACAACGGCCGTTGAGCGAGCGCGATGTACATCGATTCGATCGCCATGCGCAATTTCCGGACGTTCAGGCGAGCGCGGATCGGGTTTCTCCATGCGGACAGGGCCGCGGTTTCCGGCCTCGAAAATCCGGACTTCGGGAACATGAACCTGGTGCTCGGAGGGAACGGTTCGGGAAAGACGACATTGCTCAAGGGTATCGCCATCGCCGCGCTGGGGCCTGCAGTCACCGGTTCCGGACTGTTTCCCTATCACCTGGTCCGCCGTGAGTACGGTCGTCCGGTCGAGGGGGGCGCGCGCATCGATGCGACTTTCACGCCCAACGACCAGGACCGCGAGAGCCAACCGCCCGACGGGATGGAACAGGTCGAGTCCAGCATTCACATTGGATGGCGCGGCGATCTGGAGCAATTCGAGTGGGTCCATCCGGACGACAGACACTGGCGCCCGATCTTCAGCAGCAGTTCCGATGCCTTCTTCTTCGTAGGGTATGGCGCGAACCGTCGAGTCGAGAAGGTGGGACGCGTCGACGAGGGGGGGCGACGGGCATCGTCCTTCGTCCGGGCCGGACGGATCACGAGCCTCTTCGAAGAGCAGTATTCCCTGGTGCCCCTGAGTCACTGGCTACCGCGATTCCAGGCCGCGAACCGTGGCCGTTTCGTGCAGGCCCGCAGCCTTGTCAACCGTCTGCTGGGCCGTGGTCGGTACCAGCTCACCGATGAAATGTCGGCAGGGGAGTATATCTTCAAGCACGGGCGCGCTCGGGTTCCGTTCCCGGCGCTCTCGGACGGATACAGGGCGCTCATCGGGTGGATCGGTGACCTGCTTTACCACGTCTGCGGGACATGTCCTCGCGGAAAGAGGCTCGATGAGAATCAGGGCATCGTGATGGTCGACGAGGTGGACCTGCACATTCACCCGGAATGGCAGATGCAGTTGCTTCCGCGTCTTGCGAAGTACCTGCCGAAGATCCAGTTCATCGTGACCTCCCACAGTCCTCTGCTGGTCGGCTCCCTTCATTGGCGGAATGTCATCGTTGCGCGGCAACGAAGCGACGGCAGCAGTGTTCTGGAACAGGTGGAGGTCGGAGTTTCGAAGATGGACGCGGACCAGATTCTCCTGACCGATCTCTTCGGCCTCGAATCCACGCGATCCGGGACGCAGACCCGCCGGATACGCGAGCTCGTGGAGAGAGCTCGCGTCGGCGACGGTGATGCGGCCCGTGAGCTGATGGCCGAGCTTTCCGGGACGGCGTCTTGATTCGCTATCCCGCGACCCTCGAGGAGCTTCAGGCGAGGGTCGAGCAGGATGTTCCGGGCTGGAGTGCGCGGGCGAACAGGCGAACCGAGAAGTTCCGCTGCAAGAAGAAGTACGACGAGAAGAGCTCCATATGGAGCGAGGTGAAGCCGGTCTTCATGAAGTTGCAAGGGGAAGGCAAGTGCTGCTTCTGCGAACGGAAATTCGAATCGGGGGAGCTCGGTCGACATGAGCTGGACATCGAGCACTTCCGCCCGAAGGGCAACGTGAAGGAGTGTCCTCAAAGTCGAATCGGTGAAGGAATCCACATGACGGCTCCTCCCGGAGCGAACGATGGATACTATCTCCTGGCGTATCATCTCTTGAACTACGCAGTCGCCTGCAAGCCCTGCAATTCGGGACTCAAGAAGGACTACTTCCCGATTGCGGGTGACTACCACCTGGAAGGCGAAGACCTGGCCGGTATGGGGTCCGAGCAACCGTGGCTCTTCTATCCGATTGGATCGATGGACGTCGATCCGGAAGATGTCATCAGCTTCCGTGGAGTCTTTCCCGGAAGTGAGCACGCCGACTCGAGCCTGAAGCAACGCGGGTTGGCGACGATCGCGTTCTTCATGCTGGACGACGTGAGCGCGCGCAAGAATCTGCTGCGTGAACGGGCAATGATCATCGTCGTGCTACGCGGCCAGCTCGCGAAAGCCATTGACCAGCACAACGCAGCGGCTCGCGCGCTCGCTGAGAGTCTGCTCGCGGCCAGCTCCCCTCATGCCAACTGTGCGCGGAGCTTCTCGCGACTGTTTCGAGAAGATCGGGCCGAAGCGGACGCGGTAGCCGAAGAAGCCGGGATTTTCCTGCGTTCTGGATCACTGTAGCCGACCTGTCGTTGATGTCCGACCGTGTTGAATCGGGACGCACGGGGGCAGCGTGCGGCGACCACTCAATTTGCGGGCGGCTCGAGTCGGATTTGCAGTGCATCCATTTCATCTTTGGTCAACGCCTCATCAAGGCCGCACAGATAGGCGAGAAGGTCATCCTGGCGCGGCTGTCCGAATGCGAGGCGATAGATGGCGACGCTCCTCTTGAGCCATTTCAGGCGCGCAACCTCTTGGCTGTAGGGGAGCAGTGGCACACGGCGCTCCACCTTGACCGGGCCGTCGCAGATCCAATAGGGAATGAGGCCGCTGTCGGTCGATGAGGCGGCCCGCGCGGCGGAGAACATCGCGGCCCAAGGGTCTGTCGGCGCTCGACCGCAGCCTCGCACCGCCGCCGCGTGGCTGGCAGCGACGTTCAGGCGAATTGCGTGTCCTTTGTACCGATGCACGCGTCCTTCGCGTTGTTCCAGGTCGACGGGATTCCGCGGCAGGTTCCAATGATAGAGCCGATGGCAATAGGGATGGAAGTCGAGCCCTTCCTGTCCGATCGAAGTGGTCGCCAGCACGAACGGCCGGAATGGGGAATTGAAGGCGTCGCGCACGCCTCCCAGACGGGCTGCCGACCCTTCTTCGTCTCGATAGTCGGCGAGCCGCATGGCGAAGCGGCCTCGCATTATGTACTTGCGGATACGGAGCCGACCGGCGCGGACGCAAGGCTCGTCGACCTCGATCTGCGACGGAAGCAGTGAAATCGCCCGGCCGATGGCGCGGGCGAGTTCGGTGGCACGAAGGCGTGGTTCCTCGTTCGTCAATCCCTCGGATTCGACGAGACAGTGAACGTACTCGTCGAGAACGGCCTGGAGGTTGTTGCGTGCGCCGTGGCTGATTGCGCTATGCCAGTACCGGTCATCGCTTTCGCGGCGCAACAGCGCCACCGTATCGTGCTGGTTGTACAGCGCACGGAAGCCCCAGGCGACCCGAGCCGCCGCGGTCAGCAGCGCCGGATCGTCCCAGTCGAGCGCCGGGGCGATTCGGCGCAAGGCCCGCAGCGCGCAGATGGCCGGGCTGCCGAGCGCAAGATCGACAAGAAGATCGATAGCTGAGTCGGGCACAATGCCGCCGACTCGTCCTGCCCTGATTGCCTTGCGTAGCGCATCGACGTGATCGCCCCAGGCCTCTTCCGTTCCAAGATCCACGAAGCCGTCATCGTCCTCCAGCCAGCTACGGGCGCGATTGCCACCGAGCGCGTCCAGCACGGCCGGAGCGGCCCACTGCCACGTGTTGGGCTCCGTGGCCCCACCGGCAGCGGACCGCAACCGCCGCAAGTACGGTTCCAGTCGTGTTGCCAGGGCCTCCCGCATCCTATCGTAGGAGAGCATTTCGGAATGGCTGGCGACGATGTCGAGCGGGTCCGCCGCCTTTGCAATCGACGGCGACGGATAGATCAGGAGCAGCGCCCGCAACCCGGCGAGTCTGCCCTGAGCCACACGGAACTGGAGCGGCCTCGGGCGCCGTCGATCGAAGTAGTCCATCCCCGCCCGCCTCACACCCATTCGACGCTCCGCCTCGTAGGACAGAACGGCCGCCACCGCATCGGGGACCACGGACCATGACGAGAACACCAGTGACTTGCTCGTCCGGCTCTCGTTCGAGCCGCCGTCGCTGTAATAGGGGAGCGAAGGCGGAATCCACAGGTGTTGAGCGAGGCGGTTGTCGAAAACATCGTCCATCAGGAGTCGCATGCGGCCATTCGGTGGTTTCAGCGGACGATACTCCCGGATACGCCTGCGGATCAGGGACGACGGCCTTGCGGCTGTGAGCGCATTGAGCAGCGGACTGGGGCATTTCATCCCGTCGTAGTCCCTTATGGCGCGCTTGAGCGCATAGTCCCGCATGAAGTTGATCAGGTAGGGCGCTGACTTCCAGTATTCGACGATCTCCGGCGCGCCCGCGACGCGGGCGACTTCGGCAATGGCGACGGCCGAACGCAGATCGCTCGGCTTCACACCGATGGTCAGGTTCGGCTCCTGGATCATGGAGTCTCGGTCCCGGGTACTGGCGACGCGCTCGGTGCGCGCCATGACGGTGCGCAACTGCTCCTCGATCGACAGCTTGCGCTTACGCGCTGTCGCTTTCGAATGCGGCAGTGACAGCATCGCGCGGCGGAATCGATCGACTTCTCGACTCAACTCCTCGACCACTTTCGGTCCCCGCTCGTGTCCGAACAGGAAGCAGAGCGATTCCAGGAACTCGCGGTAGTGATTTCCGTCGTCTTCAGTGTCGCCGGACAGTGTCAGCATCCGATACGGTGTCGCGGACAGCAGCAGCGTTCGTGCGGTGTTTCCCTTGCTATCCGTATAGTCAAAAAGCTCTCTCGCCAACATCGCGGCGTCATGTGCGCCGTGCAGCAGCTCCGTAAATCGCTGGAACTCGTCGAGGATGATCAAATCGGGTGCGAGCGCATCGACGCAGACGTGGGCAAGGCGGCTGCGCAATTCAGCAATCGTCTGATTGCGGGGTCCGGTCATTTCCTGCGGATAGTCGTTTCCCGACCGGTGGAAGATGTGGCAGAGATCAGCGAGCTTGTCGATCAGATTCCGATTGGTGCATTCGGCCTGAAAGTTTTCGATCAGTTTCCGGTCCACCTTGTCGATGTCGATTCGTGTCTGCTCCACGATACGGTGCCAATTATCGATTCCCACCCCCACCTGGAGCAGGTTGCAGAGACCTCTTCGTGGCTCGACCAGTTCCTTGAGAAGATGGAACAGCAACGCCCGCTCTTGGCTGACACCGGTGGACGACCGAAGATTGAACGTCGTTCCCGGTGTGAGGCTGATGAAGTTGACCTTGTTGCGGCCAAGTCCATGGTCGCCCGCCAACTGCAAGGGCAGGAGCGTCATTCGCGTGGGCAGGGAGAATGCCTCCTTGCCGAGTACGTTGAGCCGGTTGATGTTCTGGCCAGCGATCGCCTGGTTCGAGCAGATGTAGAGCACATCGATGCGCTCCACGCGATCCCAGAGCCGTTCGATCGCGCACGCGATCACGCCTCGCGCAGTCATGGTCTTCCCGAGACCGACCTCGTCGGCGACCAGGAAGCGCATCGTGGCATCCGAGTCCTGGTAGAAGCGGCGCATGACATGGTCGACGGTCCGACGCTGAAACTTCTTGAGCGGTCGCAACGCCGCTTCCGCGTCGAACCGTTCGGTGTCAGGCATGGGTCCGCTTTCACTCGTCCAGAATTGCGCGGAACGCATCCCACAACCTGACGAAGTCTTCCGGCACGACCGGTGCACCGTCGTCGGTGGAGACCCGTTCAAGGCGTTCCATGAGGCGCTGTACCGCGCTCAGGCGGTCGTGACCATGCGACAGCGCTCGTACCATGTCTTCCAGAATCGGTTCGTCATCCACCGACTCCATCCAGCCCCCCCCCCCGCCTTCGGCTGAACCGGCGGCGAACTGGGTCGACAGCGGGTCGCTCGTGTCGGCGAGCAACAGGCGCAGATAGCGGAGAAATGCCTTCCCGTCCAGCACCCATCGCAGTACCGCCTGATGGCGGGTTGACGGGAGGCCGCTGATCCGGAGGCCAAGCGCAAACAGGGCAGTCGTCTCCTCGTGCGTTGCGTCGGTCAGACGAAAGGCGACATACCGCGTCACGTCGATCAGGGGCATCGTGCCGATTTCGATGGAGCCCCCGTCACGCAATGGCATCAAGACATCGTGAGCATGTGCCTCGCCCGTGGTGATCAGCCAGCAGGTTACCGACCCGAGCCCGTCGAACCGAACTGCCTGATCGGGTTGGAGGACGACCTTCCAGAGCCCTTTGCCGCTTTCTTCATCCTCTCGTGCCGTGCAGTTCAGCGCCAAGCCGGCATTGACCAGTTCGCGCCGCGCCCGTTCGATTCTTTGCTCCGCGGCGCGCTGACCGGCGTCACGTTGCGGGATCTCGGCGGGTCGGAATGCACGCAACACTCGCCCGAAGCCATCCGGCCCGAAGATGTCCGAGATGCTGCCGACCCTGGACCGCTTTCCGGTCAGCGTCGCAAACACTTCGACGTTTCTACCGGTGAGCAGCGCAGGGCGTGTCGCGTTGCCGGAGCCGATGGTGATCGCGGTATCCCAGCCGTTTTCCTGCACGAAGACCTTGGCGTGGAGCCCGCCAAGTGGACGAGCTGCATCCTCGTCGCTGTCGTCGCCTTCGCCGTCCTCGGTCTCGGCGAACTCGTCCATGACCGATATTTCGGAAAAGCGATCGAGCACTCGCGGAGCCACCGCAATCAGCTCGTCGGATCGACTGACGAGAGTAGGCGGCTCTATGGACAGATCCGCCAGCATCTCCAACGCATCCTCGTTGCAGAACGGCGAGACGACGCCGAGTCTTCTGCAACGTGACGGTCTCCATACACGGCGCTTCGTTCCGTTGACGGCAAATGCGACCTTCTCGAACGGCGCCGGGAGCATCCATTCCGTTCGGTGAAGATCTTTCGACAAATCGGCGACAAGTCGGTCGATGTGATCGGGTGCGGCTCCCGTGGCCAGAGACGGCAAACGCCGGAGGAAATCGACCAGCGGTGCATTGGCCGCACGCCGTCCTCGCGCGACCTTGCCGTCAAGTAACTACTCACCCGATCTTAGGAGGTGTCCGAAGGATTCGTAGAGCGCGAAGCGGCCGCTTCGCCCAAGGGACGCCAAGCGGCTTCGTAGGTCGGTCGTTGACAGCATAGGAACGCGGCACTATGGTACGGCTCCCATACAGGGGGATGGGAGCACGACGCGGGTGGGCTACTTCGGCTCGAAGGCGACCTCTGGGCTGTGTCAGCCGCTGATTGCGATGATGCCGCCGCACCACACCTACATCGAGACCCATCTCGGTGGGGGTGCCATCATGCGGCGCAAGCCCGCGGCGCTGCGCAACATCGGCATCGATCTGGATGCGCGCGCGCTCGATGCGTTCGAGTGCGAGTACCGCGTCGAGCTCGTGCACGGCTGTGCCCACCGCTATCTGGCCGAGTTCGCGTTCGAGGGCTCGGAACTCGTCTACTGCGACCCGCCGTATCTGAAGCGCACCCGCAGCTCCAAGCGCCGCTACCGGTTCGACTACGATGAGACGGACCATGTGGAGTTGCTCGGGCTGCTCGCGGCGCTCCCCTGTCAGGTGATGGTCTCGGGCTATCCCTCGACGCTTTATGACGAGCGGCTGGAAGGGTGGCGCAGCGTCGAGTGGCAGGTGATGAACCAGGGCGGGGTGCGCACCGAGAAGCTGTGGTTCAACTTCGCGCCTGAGCGGCTGCACTGGGCACGCTACGCGGGGCGCAACTTCACCGACCGCCAGCGCATCAAGCGCAAGGCCGAGAGCTGGGCCCGGCGCTACGCGGCGCTGCCTCATCCCGAGCGCCTCGCGGTGCTCGGCGCGATGATGGCGGTCGAGGCCGAGCGGTAGGGGTCACCGATGGCCACGGTCAACAAGGCGTCGCTGCGCGCGGAGTTCGATGCGCTCAAGGGGCAGTTCGAGTCGCTGTGTGCCGCGGGCAAGATGCACGAGGACAGCCGCGCCCTGTTCAAGGCTCTGCTGATGCTGTTCGAGCTGCTGATGGCGGTGTTCATGGAAAAGCACACGCCGAAGAGCAGCGCCAACTCAAGTCTCCCCGCCTCCCAGAGCCCCGATGACGCCACCACCCGCACCCGCCCCGGCGCCAAGGGCAAAGGACCCGCATCGAACGAGGCGCGCGCTGCAAACACTCGCACCCGGACCTACGTCACCGAGCTGCGCGTCGATGCGTGCGCGCGCTGCGGCGAAGACCTCACCGACACCGCCTGCACAGGCCACGAGCGCCGCTCCCTCGCCGACATCGTGTTCGAGAAGGTCGTGCGTCACGCCGACGCCGAAATCAAGCACTGCGCGCGCTGCCACACCGAGACCCGGGCGCGCTTCCCCCGCGAACTCCCCGGCCCGCTGCAGTACGGCCCCGGCGTCAAGGCCTACGTCGTGCACCTGCTCGTCGCCCAGATGCTCTCGCTCAAGCGCGTCGCCCAATCGATGCACGCCCTCATCGGCCAGCTCCTGTCCGAGGCGACGCTGCTCGGCTACGTTGCCCAGCTCCATCAGGCGCTCGCCGAGTGGGAGAATCAAGCCCTCGAGCGCCTCCTCCTCGCACCGGCGATGCACGTCGACGAGACCTCGTTGCGTGTGGACCGAAAGAATCACTGGATTCACGTCTACTCCGCCGGGACGCTCACCGTGAAACGCCTCCATCCCAAGCGCGGATGCGAGGCCATCGAGGCCATCGGCATCATCCCGCGCTACGGGGGCGTGGCGGTCCACGACTGCTGGGCCTCGTACTTGAGCTACGCGCACTGCGACCACGCACTATGCGGGGCACACCTCCTGCGCGAGCTCACCTTCATCGTCGATGCTCACGACTACGCTTGGGCCAAGCGCATGAAGCGCCTGCTCCTCGACGCCTGCCACCACGTCGCCAAACGCGACGAGAAAACGCTTACCGAAAGCGAGTACAAGGCCGTACAGAAACGCTACCGCACCATCCTCACCCAGGGGGAACGCGAGCTTCCACCGATTCCCCCTCGACAAAAGGGGCAGCGTGGCAAAGTGGCCAAGTCCGATGCACACAATCTGTGGGACCGATTGAAAAAGCACGAGAGCGCCGTGCTACGCTTCGCCAAGCACCCCGCCGTCGCGTTCACCAACAATCGCGCGGAACGTGACCTGCGGATGAGCAAGGTCAAGCAGAAGGTCTCCGGATGCTTCCGCACCCGAAAGTACGCCGAAGCGTACTGCCGAATCTCAAGCTATCTCCAGTCCATGGCGAACCAAGGATACAATCCCCTGGTCGCCATTCAGATCGCTCTCGCCGGGCGCGCTGTCGATAACTTGCCCGAGTAGTTACGCCGTCAAGACAGAGACAAAGATCCCAGGATCGGTCTCGAGTCAGGTTCCGCGACAGAACGAGGAGGCGGATGATTCGGATCGGCTCGCTCGTCTCCAGAGGCAGATAGCGCAGCACCCAGAGCTTTGAATGAAACGAGCCGCAACGCGAGGGGGCGGCCACTTCGGTAACAAGACGTTCGAGCAGTGTGCAAAGCCGTGACTGGCGCGCTGGTTGAGCCTGAATACGACCCGCCTCGCAGAAAACCGCAAGTCGGTCAGCGACCCGCTCAAGCCCTTCGAGCAGGGCGAGCGGGCTCTTCAGCAGCTCGTCCCGGTCTTCGGAAGCGAACAGGGTCAGTGTCACGGGAATGGCAAGTGCCGTCTCGATGTCGAGCGTGAAGGTCGTTGCGACCCCGGCATCGAATACGGTTCCGGGAGGTGGGCGAAGATTGCCGCCATAGAGCGTGCGAACATCCGGGTGCAGTGGAAGATCAGCCGGCATTGACCAGATCCCGGATGTGGCTGTTTGCTTCCCGCCAGCGAAAGCTCAACCGGTCCGTACCGGAACGGCCTCTCCACTTGTCGAGGACCGTCCGATTGACAAACCGTGACTGCGATCCCTTGAGCGCCCTTTCCCGTTCCTGCACCAGAGTGCGTGCTTCGGGAAGGTCGGCGATTTCGCCGCCACTCTTGTTGATCAACTCGAACCACCGACGCACAAAACGTCGGGCGCGGTCACGAATCCGATGGCTTTCGTGCTCGATGCAGCTCCAGAAGTCGTCGAGTGACCAAAGCGAGACCGTGGCCCGGTCGAATTCCGTCTCTCTCCATTTCGAGAGTCCGTCGTGATAGCGGTCGACCCACTCCTCGTTCTTGCGTTGTTCCGCCAGCATCAGGTTGTAGAGCAGGGCAGCACCGTGCATCACCGCAGAGAACACCTCGGCATGCTCGATCAAGCGGCGGGTTTGCATTCGGAAAGAGGTGCGGTCGGGGTGCTCCCAGACGAATTCGCAGCCTGCGTGGCGTCCGGCCTTGGCAAGATGGGTAAGGAGGCTGTCCGGTTGAGCGTTGACCAGCCGGTCGATCAGGAAATCGCGTTCGTTGTCGGTCAGATTGAAATCGACACGTTCCAGCAGGCCATCAGGTTGGCACGGCAGGTTCGCGCACCAGGGCGCATGATCGTGACTTTGGTCGTCCGGAAAATCAGACACCGACCGTTTCCGATGTCGGCGGCGGCGGAGATCGGGTATGGACGCAAAGTAGGCCTCTTGCGGACCCGCGAATGTTCGGATGCCCCAGCTACGAAGTCCGTTCCAGTAGATCGAACTTGGCAGGCGTTGCAGTTGTCCTTGAGCAAATCGACCGATGACGCCTTCTTCTTCACCGCCGCAGCGCAGGGCATCGATGAGTTTGATTTCAAGACTCCTTGCCTCCTGCATGAGCCGTTCGGTTGATGCGTCCGTGTCTTCGATCATCGTGTAGATCCAGGGCACGAACAGCATGTAACGCACACGTGTCTGGATCGTGCTGGTGCCTGGAAACAGATGGTCGGCGATGGAGTCTCGAATGGATCCCAGTCCGAGCTCATCGCGCGATTCCCTCTCCTCGAACAGCGCCATGATTCGACGCGCGCGCTGACGTTCGACCTCGTCGAACACGATCCAGGACAGGGAAGACATTGCTGACGGTTTGGATGCTCTTTGATGAGGGGGAATTGTCGCCGGACAGGTCCTGTTGCCGAGGGTGTTTTGGTCCCAGTCGAGATTAAGTGAATCCGGCCCGCCCAGAGATTACCACTCAGATTAACGTTCCCGCCGTAGATTGAGACTCGAACTGGATAATCGCCTACGTCATGAGCGATAATCGCCCACGTCATGAGCGGTCCGCACTATCTGCCCAGGGTTGCTTCCAGCCTGTTGGAGCGCGCCCTCGCCGCGTCGCCGGTCGTCGTGCTGATGGGCGCCCGTCAGACCGGCAAGAGCACCCTGGCCCGGTCGGAGCCATTTCTCGCGGATCGTCTCTATCTCACGCTCGACGATCTCGAGATTCGGGAACATGCCAGGTTCGCCGCCGGGGACCTCCTGGAGAGGATGCCTCGGCTTACCCTGGACGAGGTGCAGCGAGAGCCCGATCTGCTCTTCGCCGTCAAGCGCGCGGTGGACGAAGACCGCCCGCGTCGCAACGGGCGCTTCCTCCTCACCGGCTCGGCCAACCTGCTGCTGATGCACCGAGTCTCGGAGACGCTCGCGGGCCGGGCGACGTACATCAACCTCTGGCCCCTGACGCGCGGGGAGCGGCTGGGACTGCGGGCTCCCGGAATCTGGAGCGAGCTGCTGTCGGCGCCCGTTGCGAAGTGGGTCGACCTCATCGAATCCCGCCCGGCGGTCCCCGCCGACTGGCGCGAGGAGGCACGCCGGGGCGGCTATCCGACCCCGGCGGTGGAGCTCGAAGGTGACGACGCCCGTTCGCTCTGGTTCGACGGCTACATTCGGACGTACCTGGAGCGAGACCTCCAGACCATGGCCGCCATCGACAACCTCGTCGATTTCCGGCGGCTGATGCGCGCGGCGAGTCTGCGCCTCGGCGCCATGGTCAACCAGACCGAACTCGGCCGGGACACTCGGGTCCCGCGGGCGACGGTGCAGCGCTACCTCGACCTGCTGGAGACCTCCTTCCAGATCGTGCGTCTGGCGCCGTACTCCGTGAATCGCACCAAGCGGTTGATCAGGACCCCGAAGCTCTACTGGAGCGATCCGGGGCTCGCGCTGTGGCTGAGTGGCTCCGGGACGGCCTCCGGGGCGCACCTGGAGACGCTCGTCCTCGCCGACCTGCTCGTGTGGCGGGACAGCCGGGTCCCGGTCCCCGAGGTGCTCTACTGGCGCACGACGACCGATCTGGAGGTCGATTTCGTCATCGAGACCGGCGGCCGGCTGCTGCCCATCGAGGTCAAGGCGGCGGCAAGCCCCGGCTACTCCGACACGAGGAGCTTGCGCACCTTCCGGGAGGAGTATCCGGATCGGTTCATCGGCGGGCTGCTGCTCCACGGCGGGGCGGAGACGCAGTGGATGTCGGACCGAATCCTCGCCGTCCCCTGGTGGCGGGTGCTGTAACACCCGGTGTGCTGAAGTTGCCCCGGCAATTCCCGCCAGCGCCCGGAAGAGGCCGTACCATGGCGGGATTGTGGTGCGGTTTCGACCTTCAGGGCGTCGAGTCGAGGGGGTTGGGGGCCTGTTCCCGCCTGGCGGGAATGGCTGAAGCTGCCCCAGGACCATTTTTTGTCGCGGCCGGCGGCTGGAGACCGCTGTGAAGTTGCCGTCCTTGCGGTGGGTGGTGCCTCCTCGAGGCCGAGACCGGTGCATCGACAACGAAATCCTCTCCCGAATGGACCGCCGAACCTGCCTGCACCGCCCCTCGCCGGACAAAAAACGAGCCCTGGAAGCCGCCCCGTTTTCGTGGACGGCTCATCGTCCGGCATTCAGGATGCCCGGTCGGGCCCGAGGACATGAGCCCGGAGACACGCACCCGGGAGCATGAGCCCGAGCCTTCGTGCTCCGTGGCGAGCGCTCCACTATCCGGAGAACGACATGAAGCTTCAGGACATCGAAACCTGGGTGACGGCTCCGCCCACCGGCATCGGCGGGTCGTTCTGGGTCATCGTGAAGGTGACCGCCGACGACGGCATCGAGGGCGTCGGCGAGTGCTACGGCATCCCCTTCTCCGGCGACGTCGCGTGCCGCATGGTGGAGGACACCTTCGAGCGCTACGTCGCCGGGCAAGACCCCCACGACGTGGAGACCCTGTTCCGGCGCGTGTACTCCGCGGGCTTCACCCAGCGGCCCGACGTCTCGATGATGGGGGTGTTCAGCGGCATCGAGATCGCGGTCTGGGACATCCTCGGCAAGGCGTCGGGGCAGCCGGTCCACAAGCTCATCGGCGGGAAGTTCCACGACCGGGTCCGCACCTACACCTACATCTACCCCAGGTACGTCTACCCCGAGTACATCTGCCCCAGGTACATCCACTCCGGGGCGGCTTCCGCCGGTGGCCCCCCGGGCGAAGGCTCCGGCGACGTCTACCACGACGGCGACGCGGCGGCCGAGCGCGCCCTCGAGTACGTGGAGATGGGCTTCACCGCACTCAAGCAGGACCCCGCCGGCCCGTACAGCTTCCAGGGCGGACGGGAGCTCTCGCTGCACGAGCTGGCGCGCAGCGAGTACTCCTTCCGGCGCATCCGCGAGGCGGTCGGGGACCGGGCCGACATCCTGGTCGGCACCCACGGGCAGATGACCACCTCGTCGGCCATCCGTCTCGCCCGGCGCCTGGAGCCCTGCGATCCCCTCTGGTTCGAGGAGCCGTGTCCGCCCGACCAGATGGACGCGATCGGCCGGGTGGCGCGGGCCACCTCGATCCCGGTGGCGACCGGCGAGCGCCTGACGACGAAGGTGGAGTTCCACGAGGCACTGAAGGCGGGGGTGTCGATCCTGCAGCCGGATGTCGGGCGGAGCGGCGGCATCTGGGAGACCCGCAAGATCGCGGTCATCGCGGAGCTCTACAACGCGCAGATCGCGCCCCACATCTACTGCGGGCCGATCGCCCACGCGGCGGCGGCGCACGTCTCCTTCGCCAGCCCCAACTTCCTCATCCTGGAGACCATCCGGTCCGACTTCCACGACGCGATCCTGAAGAAGCCGCTGCGCTGGGAGGAAGGCTGCCTCGTCGCTCCCGACGAGCCGGGACTGGGCATCGAGCTCGACGAGCAGGTCGTGCGCGCGCACCCCTGCGCGACGGGAGGGCGGCTGCACCTGGAGATGTGTCAGACGCCGCTCGGCTCGGACAACGCGAAGACCATCACCGAGCTCGATCGCTGAGCGTGCCGCGGCGCCGGCCGTGCGACGGATGGCGGCGGGAGGCGTTCGAGCGCTCGTCGGGCATCCCGGATCGGATGTACGCGGCCGAGGACGGCCATCATGCATCGTGCCGCGTTGCGCTCGCCGCCGCGCTGATCGATAGTCGCTCCCCGCCGTCCCCGACCGCCGCTCGCGGAGGATGCTCTCCATGGCCATGACCTATCCCGACCAGGAATCCCGGTCCGCCGCCCTCTACCGCCGCGCGAGCCAGGTGCTGGCGGGCGGGAGCACCCGGCTCACCACGTTCTTCCGGCCCTATCCGATCTACGCGGTATCGGGGAGCGGCAGCAGGGTCACCGACGCGGACGGCGTGGAACGGGTCGACTGCCTCAACAACTACATGACCCTCATCCACGGGCACGCCCGTCCCGAGGTCGTCCAGGCCATCGTCGACCAGGTCCGGTGCGGGAGCTGCTTCGCGATGCCTACCGAGCGCGAGATCGAGCTCGCCGAGATCCTCACCGAGCGGATCGAGTCGGTGGAGACGATGCGGTTCTGCAACTCCGGGAGCGAGGCGGTGCTCGTCGCGATCAAGGCGGCGCGCGCCCACACCGGCCGGCCGATGGTCGCGAAGTGCGAAGGCGCGTACCACGGCTGCTACGACCCGGTCGAGGTGAGCCTGAGCGCCTCGCCGGAGTGCTGGGGCGACCCCGACGAGCCGGCGAAGGTGCCGTACACGGCGGGCCTGCCCGACAAGGTCATGGAGGATGTCGTGGTGCTGCCCTACAACGGGGTCGAGGCGAGCCGGAAGCTCATCGAGCGGCACGCGCACCGGCTGGCCGCGATCGTCGTCGATCCGGTGCCCACCCGGGTCGGTTGCGTGCCGATGCGAAAGGAGTACGCCGAAATGGTGCGCGAGGTCGCGACCCGGCACGGCATCGTGCTGGTCTTCGACGAGGTCGCGTCGTTCCGCGTGCGCTACCGCGGCGCGCAGGCCATGGTCGGGGTGACCCCGGACCTCACCACCTTCGGAAAGGTCATCGGCGGCGGCCTGCCGGTCGGCGCGGTGGGGGGGCGGCGCGAAGTGATGGCGGTCTTCGATGCCTCGAAGGGCGCGCCGCGCGCATCCCACGGCGGGACCTTCAACGCCAATCCGGCGACGATGGCGGCAGGCGCGGCCGCGATGCGGCTCCTCACCGAGGACACCGTCGATGCGCTCAACGCGCGCGGAGACCGGGCCCGGGAACGTATCGACGCGGCCTTCGAGGCCGCCGGGGTCGCCGGGCAGGCGACCGGCGCCGGGTCGCTGGTCATGATCCACTTCAACCGCCGGGAGCTCGTCGGCTACCGCGACGTGTTCCAGGACGCGAGCGAGTCGCGCCGCACCGCCGCCCTGCACCGGGCGCTCCTGAACCGCGGCTTCATCCTGGGTGCGGGCGGCCTGGCCGCCATCTCCACCGCGAACACCGACGAGGAGATTGACGACCTCGCCGACGCCATCGAGGACAGCCTGCGCGAGATGCGGCTCAACGATCCGGGGGACTGAGAGCCCGGACCCACCCGCGTGC
The DNA here is from genome assembly GCA_965202735.1 of Gammaproteobacteria bacterium. Taxonomy (GTDB): domain Bacteria; phylum Pseudomonadota; class Gammaproteobacteria; order HK1; family HK1; genus HK1. The sequence continues at coordinate 1,953,898 of OZ241844.1, read as the reverse complement.
CGTCCGGTGCGCGGACAACCACGGGAGAGCAGGTCATGAGCAGAGAGATCAACTGGTACTACTTCCGCAAGGGGTGAACAAGCTGCGGGAAGGCATCCGGCTTCATGGATGCCCATCGTCTCGTGCCGGACGATGTCGTGCCTGCATCGAAGAAGCTCGGGCGTGACGACGCCGTCGCGCTCGCGAGGACTTGCGACACCGTGATCGTCGCAAAGGGGAGGAAGGTCACCACCTTCGAGGTGTCCGCGGACCCCGGCGACGAGATGGTGGACGCGATGCTGGGTCCCACCGGCAACCTGCGCGCGCCGACGGTGCGGGCGGGAAGGACGTTGCTGGTGGGCTTCAGTCAGGAGGCGTACGCGGCCGTCCTCGCGGGCTGACGGGCGTGGCCCGGATGTGCGCCGAGAGGCCGCCCCGCCGCGCGGCGGGGCGGCGAGGGACGCTCACACGAGCTTCCCCGAGCCCGAGCACCTCGCCAGGGCCGGCGGACGCGCACGAGCAGGGGACGCGGCCGTTCATCCTGATTCGGGCTCGGGCGGCGCTCCTGTCGGCCATGCCTTCAGGACCGCCTGCACCAGCGTCGCGAGGGGTATCGCGAAGAAGATCCCCCAGAACCCCCACAGTCCGCCGAAGACGAGCACCGCGGTGATGATCGCGATCGGGTGCAGGTTGACCACCTCGGAGAACAGCAACGGCACCACCACGTTGCCGTCGAGCGCCTGGATGATCGCGTAGGCGATCATGATGTACGCGAAATCGCTCGTGAATCCCCACTGGAAGTAGGCGATGATGGCGACGGGGAACGTGACGGTGACCGCCCCGACGTAGGGAATGACGACCGACAGTCCGACCAGTGCGCCGAGCAGCATCGCGAACTGAAGGCCCATCAGCGCGAACGTCGCGTAGGTGGCGACCCACACGATCACGATCTCGATGACCTTTCCGCGGACGTAGTTCCCGATCTGCACGTCGACGTCCGCCCAGACCTGTCCCGCCAGGCGCCGGTCCTCCGGCAGGAAGTGCTTGATCCAGGTGACGATGGCCGCCTTGTCCTTGAGGAAGAAGAAGACCATCAGGGGCATGAGGATCAGGTAGACGAGCAGGGCGAGGACCCCGACCACGGAGGACAGCGACGCCTGGACGGCATCCTGGCCGATGTTCACCACCTCGGCGCGAATCCGGTTCAGGAGCTCGAGGACCTGCTGCTCCGAGAACAGGTCCGGGTACGTGTGCGGCAGGGCGAGCAGCAGGTCCTGGCCGCGCCCGATCATCGTCGGCAACTGCTGCAGGAACTGGGTCGCCTGGCGCGACAGCAGCGGCAGCAGCCCGAACATGACGAAGAGGAGGATCGTCATGAAGGCGATGAACACCACGAGCACGGCGGCGAGGCGCGGCACGCGCCTGCGCTCCAGCACCCCGATCAGCCCTTCCAGCAGGTACGCGATGACGATGCTCGCGATGACGGGGGTGAGTATCCCGCCCGCGAGATAGATGATCGCGAAGCCGCCGGCGAGCACGACGGCAAGCCCGACGACCTGGGGATCGGAGAAGTGGCGTTCGAACCAGGCGCGAATCGCGGTGGCCATCGATCACCCGTGCGCGTCGAGCCGGCGTTTCTGGCGTCGCGGTGTCATCCGGGTCCTGCTCCGGCGGGCCCCTTCCGGAGGCGCCGGCTACTGTCGGATGCTCACGAGGCGCTTTCGTGCGAGGCCGGCCGCGGCCGATTGCGGGTGACGCTCGATCAGCGCGCCCAGCACCCGTTCGGCTTCCTCCACGTTGCCGAGCTCGTCGTGGGCGTACCCGATCTTCAGCAGGGCGTGCGTGGTCTTCTGGCTGGCGGGGTGGGCCGAGAGGAGGCGTTCGAACTCCCGCACCGCCTGCTCGAACCGCCGCGTGATGTAGAACGTCTCTCCGAGCCAGTACTGCGCGTTGTCGGCGTAGCTCCCGGTCGGAAATTCCGCGATGAATTGCTGGAACGCGCCCGCGGCCTCGTCGTAGCGCCCGGACTTCAGGAGGTCGAACGCGCTCTGGTACGCCTGCTGCTCCGCGAACGGGTCGACGCCCGTTGCCTCGGGCGTCCCGGCGGCCGGAGAGGTTGCCGGCGGCGGCTGGTCCCGAGTCGCGGTCTGCGTGGGAGTGGCCGGAGCCTCGGGCAGCGCGCCCGGCGGGGGGGGCGGCTGGCCCGCGGCCTGCAGGGCCGGGGCCGCCTCGATGCGCTGGAGGCGCTGGTCGGCGTCGAGGTAGAGCTGGCGCTGGCGCTCCTCCATCTGTCCGATGCGGTGCGACAGCGCCTCGGTCTGGCCGCGCAGCTCCCGGACCTCGGATTCCAGCGCCTCCATCTCGTCGAAGAGCTTGAACAGGCTCTCCGAACCGAACAGCTTCTCGAGCCGCTTCAGGCGTTCGTCCAGCTCGCGCGCATCGATCACCGGCGCCTGTGCGGCCGCGCCGGCGGAGTGCAGTACGCACACCGCCATGGCAAGGAACGCCGCGGCCGGTCGAAGGTTCATTCGCGGACCCGGTACACGATCTCGACCCGGCGGTTGCGCTGCCACGAGGACTCGTCGTGTCCGGTCTCCGCCGGGCGCTCCTCGCCGTAGCTGATGGTGCGAACCTGCGGGCCGGTCGCGCCGAGCAGCGTCATGAGCCGGCGGACCGCAAGGGCGCGCTTTTCGCCCAGCCCGATGTTGTACTCGCGCGACCCGCGTTCGTCGGCGTGGCCCTCCAGGGTGACCGACGCGCCGGCATGATCGGAGAGGTAGCTCGCGTGGGCCTCGATGACGGGCTGGGCGGAGGCCGGCAAGTCGCTCGAATCGTACTCGAAGTAGATGGTGCGGGTTCCCAGCGGGCTCGCCGGATCGTCGAGCGGATGCCCGGCGGCGGCGGCGGTCGTTCCGGAGTCCGCGGCGCCGGCGGTCCGGGCGCCCGACACCGGGTCGCCGCCGGCCGCGCTCGTGGAGGCGGCGCCGTCCGTGGATGCGCCGCCGCTCGCCGCTCCCGGGCCCGTCCCGTCACCCTCCACGGTCCCCACCGTGCCTTCGCAGGCGGTGAGCGCCGCGGCGGCAACGAGCATGAGCGCGATCCGGCATGATCGAAGATTCATTGCGTGTCTCCCTGAGAACCTCTGGTGTCGGGGAAGGGCGTTCGCCGGTATTGAAGTCGCGTGGGCGGTATGCGACGGAAACGGGTATCGGCGGGATTCGACCGTCGCGAGTGGGCGTCAGTTCCGGAACGGGGACCAGGCGGGCTCCCGGACCTCCCCCGTCTGCACGGCCAGACGCTGGCGCATCCGGCCGTCGGGGGAGATCGCCGAAAGCACCGAGCCGGCGCCGTCCTTCGTAGCATACAAGATCATGCCGCCGTTCGGTGCGAAGCTCGGGGATTCGTCCAGGCTGGACTCGGTAAGCACCCGCAGCGCACCGTTCTCCAGATCGAGCAGACCGATGCGATACCGCCCCCCGTCGCCGTGCACGAGGGCGAGCCGCTTGCCGTCGGGCGAGAAGACGGGGCGCGCGTTGTAGCCGCCTTCGAAGGTGATCCGCTCCGGACGCCCCCCTCCCTCGACCGCGACGCGATAGATCTGCGGCTTGCCGCCGCGGTCCGACGTGAACGCCAGGAACCGCCCGTCCGGCGACCACGCCGCCTCGGTGTCGATTGCGGGGTGGCTCGTGACCCGGCGAAGGCGCCGGTTGCCCAGATCCATGATGTAGATCTCGGGATTGCCGTCCTTCGAGAGCGTCATCGCGAGCCGGTCTCCCTCGGGGGAGAAGGCCGGGGCGCCGTTGATGCCGGGAAAGTCCGCGACCCGCTTGCGCTCGCCGGTCGCGACCACCTGAACGTAGATGTGCGGCCGTTCGGATTCGAACGAGACGTAGGCGATCTCCGTGCCGTCCGGCGACCATGACGGCGACATGAGGGGCCGGGAGGAATCGAGGATGACTTTCTCGTTGTGCCCGTCGACGTCCGCGATGGCGAGCATGTAGCGCGCGCCGCCGTCGCCGTCGCGCTGCTCGGTGACGTAGGCGACCCTGGTATCGAAGGCGCCGCGGGTCCCGGTGAGCTTCTCGTGGACCCGGTCCGAAATCTGATGCGCGACCCGGCGCATCGCCTGCTCGTTCGCGGTGAGCTGATAGCCGACGACCTGCCGCTGCCGGAGCACGTCGTAGAGCTCGAAGTCGACCACGAACCCTCCTTCCACCGTGGTCGACGGCGTGACGTTGCCGATGACCAGGCTTCCGGGTCCGAGCAGACGCCAGTCCTTGAAGTTGATCTGATCGTGCCGGTGCGGCCGGCCCGGCAGGCTGTCGAACGGTATCGGCTCGAACACGCCGGTACGCGCGAGATCGTCGCGAACGATGGCCGCGATGTCGACCGACAGGGGCTCGCCGCCGTGCCGCCACCCGAACGGGACGATGGCGATGAGCTGCTTCGCCTCCGTGCTCCTGGTGACCGTGATCTCGATGACCGCATCGGCGGCCTGGACCAGGAGCGCGGCGATGAAGAACGCGATGATGTTGCGCCCAGCCAACTTCTATGCCTCGGGCTCGAAAGTGATCACGATGTGGCGGTCGAACAGCGATGGGTCCTTGGGTACGGGAAGCGGCGAGGAACGCAGCACCGCCTCCTCCACCGACCGGTCGAACGTGACGTTGCCGCTGCCGGTCAGGACTTCCACCCGGACGACGCCTCCCCCCGGGAGCTGCGATACGCGCACCACGCACTTGAGGCCCGCCGCGGCGCCGGGGGGGCGCAGCCAGTTGCGTTCGACCTTGTCCTTGATCTGCGCAATATATTCGATGCGTCCGGCTTCGAGCAACGAGAGGCGTTCCTCTTCGAGCACCCGATCCTCCAGGGCGATCTGCTCCTGAAGAGCGCGCTCCGCCTCCTTGCGGCGCAGCGCCTCGATGCGCTTCCTTTCGGCCTCGGCCTTCTTCTTCTCCTCCTCGATGCGCTTCCTTTCGGCCTCGGCCTTCCTCTTCTCCGCCTCGATGCGCTTCCTTTCGGCCTCGGCCTTCTGCTTCTCCGCCTCGATGCGCTCCCTTTCGGCCTCGGCCTTCTGCTTCTCCGCCTCGATGCGCTCCCTTTCGGCCTCGGCCTTCCTCTTCTCCGCCTCGATGCGCTCCCTTTCGGCCTCGGCCTTCTGCTTCTCCGCCTCGATGCGCTCCCTTTCGGCCTCGGCCTTCTGCTTCTCCGCCTCGACACGCTCCCTTTCGGCCTCGGCCTTCTGCAGGGCATCCTCGGCCCGCTGCCGCTCCGCCCTGGCCGTCTGCGTCTGCTCCTCGAGCCGGCGCTTCTGCTCCGCCTCCTCGCGACGCTGCCGCTCGAGCAGCGCGAGCCGCTGCTGCTCCTCCGTGCGCCGCGTCGCCAGCGCCGCCTTCTCCTTCTCCAGCGCCTCGAGCCGCCGCGCCTCCGACTCGCGCTGCTGCGTGAGCTCCGCCAGGCGCTCCGCCTCCTTGCGTTCACGTTCGCGCTCGGCCGCCATGTACTCCCTCTGGCGCTCGCGCCGCAGCCGCTCGAGCTCCAGCAGCCGGCGTTCCTCCTCGGCTCGGCGGCGTTGCGCGACTTCCGCCTCGCGCTCGATCTGCTCGAGCCGCGCGCGGTCCTTCCGGCGGCGCTCCTCGTCCTGCGCCCGCAGGCGTTCGAGCTGCTCGGTGATCCGGTTCTCGTCGACGACCACCGCCTCGACCGGCTCCGCCCGGGGTCCCGGGGCCACGGGCGCCGGCGCGAGCCCGAGCCTGAAGACGAGCACCGACGCAACGACGGCGTGAAGCAGCAGTGCGAGGAAGACCGGCAGCACCCGGTCCGGCAACGAATCCCTGCCCATCACCGCGCCTCCCGCGGCGCCTCGGTGATCAGTCCGACGCTCGGCGCCCCCGCGGCCTGCAGGATCGTCATCAGGAGGACCACATCCCCGTAGGGCACGTTCTCGTCGCCGCGCACCACCACGGCCAGTCCCGGCCGGTGGCGCAGCAGCGCCGCGACCCGGGCCGCGAGCACCTGCGGCTCGACCGGCGACTCCTGGCTCTCCCCGTAATTCACGTAGTAGCCGCCCGTGGCGTCGATGGTGACCACGAGCGGCTCCTGCGACTCCACGTCGAGGGGCTGCGCGGCGGCCTGCGGCAGGTCGACCTTCACGCCCTGGGTCAGCAGCGGCGCGGTGATGACGAATATCACGAGCAGCACCAGCATGACGTCGATGTAGGGGACGACGTTGATCTCCGACATCGGTCGTCTGCGCACCCGGTGCCTAGCCATGGCGCATGCCCTCCGGGCGGACCCCCTGCGCATCTTCGCGCGGGTCGAAGACGGTGGCGCGGGTCGGGGGCGGGGCTTCGTTCACTGGTGGGCCTGACGTTGAAGGATGGTCGAGAACTCGTCGACGAACGCGTCGTACCGGTTGTGGATGCGTTCGACATCGTGCGCGAAGCGGTTGTAGGCGATCACCGCGGGGATCGCCGCGAACAGGCCCATCGCGGTGGCGATGAGCGCCTCGGCGATTCCCGGCGCCACCATCGCGATGGTGGCCTGCTGCACGTCCCCCAGCGCCCGGAACGAGTTCATGATCCCCCACACGGTGCCGAACAGTCCGATGTAGGGGCTGGTCGAGCCGACGGTGGCGAGAAACGAGAGCCCGACCTCCAGGTAGTCGACCTCCCGGCCGAGCGTGATGCGCATCGCCCGTTCGGTGCCGGTCAGCACGTCCCGCGCCTCGGCCGTGCGCTGTCCGCGCAGCCGCGCGAACTCCTTGAAGCCCGCGTGGAAGATGCGTTCCATCTCGTTCGTCCCGGAGCTTCGCACGTCGATCCGGTTGAACACATCGACGAGGTCGATCCCGGACCAGAACTGGTCCTCGAACGCGCTCGCGGCGCGCGACGCGCGCCCGAGCACGAAGTACTTCCTGAAGATCATCGTCCACGAGACGAACGAGGCCAGCACCAGGATGACCATGACGAGCTGAACCGGAAGGGTCGCGTTCAGCACCAGGGCGAGAATCGAGAGGTCAGTGCTCAATTTCGAGCTCCTGCTTCAGGGAGGTGGGTTGGCATCTTCCCGGTACACGCGCGCCGGCCGGACGAACGCGGGGCCGGGCGGCGCCGGGACGCACCCGAGAGCCGGCGGCGGCGCCTCCGCCGCGCGCCGGCCGGGCGGATGCGGGGCCGGGCGGCGCGGTGTGGGCTGTGGCCGTCATGACCCGCGGCCCGTCTCAGGAGAGCTCTCCGAACAGGTCGGGCGCGGCCGGCCCGGAGCCGTTCGGCGTGCGCGTCCGGGCGCTCGGGTCGGCGGCCGGCCCCCGGGGGTCCGTGTGGGAGGGTGGCTCCAGACCGAAGTGCGTCCAGGCGGTCCGGGTCGCCACCCGGCCCCTGGGGGTGCGCATCAGGAACCCCTGCTGGATGAGGTACGGCTCCAGCACGTCTTCGATGGTGTCGCGCTCCTCGCCGATCGCGGCGGCGAGGTTGTCGATGCCGACCGGTCCTCCGTCGAACTTCTCCATGACCGCGAGCAGCAGCTTGCGGTCCATCAGGTCGAATCCGTGCGCGTCGACGTCGAGCAGGTCGAGGGCCTGGCCGGCGGTGGCTCCCGTCACCCGCCCGTCCGCCTTCACCTCCGCGTAGTCGCGCACCCGCCGCAGGAGGCGATTCGCGATGCGCGGCGTCCCGCGTGAGCGCGTCGCGATCTCGCCGGCGCCGTCCCCGGTCGTCTCGATGCCGAGGATCGCGGCCGAGCGCGCGACGATGCGCGCGAGATCGGGGACGCTGTAGAACTCGAGCCGCTGCACGATGCCGAACCGGTCGCGCAGCGGCGACGTCAGCATGCCGGCGCGCGTGGTCGCGCCCACCAGGGTGAAGGGAGGCAGGTCGAGCTTGATCGATCGCGCCGCCGGTCCCTCGCCGATGACGATGTCGAGCTGATAGTCCTCCATCGCGGGGTAGAGGATCTCCTCCACCGCGGGATTCAGCCGGTGCATCTCGTCGATGAAGAGCACGTCGCGCGGCTCCAGGTTGGTCAGCAGCGCCGCCAGATCGCCCGAGCGTTCCAGCACCGGCCCCGCGGTCTGGCGCAGGCCGGCCTGCATCTCGTTGGCGACGATGTGGGCCAGCGTGGTCTTGCCGAGGCCCGGTGGGCCGAAGATGAGGAGGTGGTCGAGGGCTTCGCCCCGTCGGCGGGCCGCCTCGATGAAGATCTCCATCTGCTCCAGCACCGCCGGCTGCCCGGCGAAGTCCGCGAGCCGCCCGGGGCGGACCGCCCGATCGAGGACCCGATCCTCGGTCCTCGTTCCTCCGGTTACGAGACGTTCCGTCTCCATCGGTCCTGCCGGCACGGCGGCACCTCGCGGGGCGCACGGATTCAACGCCCCGATCGTCGAGGCCGGGGCCGGAGCGGGTTCCCGGACCGATCGAATCACGGCCGTTTCCGGCTCCGGCGCCCGCCGGTGGCGTCGCTGGCGCGATCGTACCGCTCCGATTGCCGGGCCACCAGAAGCGGGCCGGCCCGACAGCAATTCCCGCCACGCGGGAACATGCCCTCGAAGTCCCCCTCGGCGGGCCGCCCTGGTGGCCGGAATCGCGCCGGAATCCCACCACGGTACGGCCTTTCCGGGCGCTGGCGGGAATCGCTGCCGGCCCGGCCAGGGCCATGCGAGAGCCGCGGTCATCGGCCGGCGGGAGATATGCCGCCCGGCGACCGGCGGTCTCCCGGCATCGGAGGCGGACCGCCAGCCGGCGGCCTTCGAATGGCCCGGCCGGTCCGGACCGTGCCGGCCCCGGTCCGTCAGCGCCCGTCCTGCCGCACCATCGACTGCAGCGCGCGCCGCACGATCTCCTCGCAGGCGAGCCCGTCGCCCCCCGCCGCGTGCACGCGGCGGCTTGCCTCGGCCGGCTTCAGGCCCAGGGCGATCAGCGCGTGCACCGCCTCCGCGACCGGGTCGGCGCGCCCGGGCGCCGGTCCCGCGCCGGGCCCGGCGCGTCCGGATGCCGCGAGCGGGGAGTCGGCGCCGATCCGGTCGCGCATCTCCATGATCAGGCGCTCCGCCGTCTTCCTGCCGATGCCGGGCAGCCGGGAAAGGCTCGCGGCGTCGCCTTCGAGCACGCAGCGGCCGAACCCGCCCGCATCCATCCCGGACAGGATGGCCAGCCCGAGCTTCGCGCCGACGCCGCTGACCCGCAGGAGCCGGCGGAACAGGTCCCGCTCGGCGCGGCGGCCGAATGCGTAGAGGTGCTGCGCGTCCTCGCGCACGACGTGGTGCAGATGGAGCGTCACCGGCTCGCCGACGGCGGGAAGGTCGTAGAAGGTGGTCATCGGCGCCTCCATCTCGTAGCCGACGCCCCCGGTGTCCACCAGCAGCAGCGGAGGATGCTTCTCGCGCAGCACCCCGCGCATCCAGGCGATCATCGGGACCCGACCGCGACGCTCGCCACCATGCGCTCGCGCCGCGCCATGGTGGTGCGCAGGTGCGCGCGGCAGATCGCGACCGCCAGTGCGTCCGCCTCGTCCGTCTGGGGCGGCCCCCGCAGCGAGAGCAGGACCCGCGTCATGTACTGGATCTGCTCCTTCGTCGCGTGCCCCTTGCCGGTGACCGCCTGCTTGATCTCGTTCGGCGAGTACTCGTGCACCGACAGCGAGCGCAGCGCGCCGGCGAGGATCGCCACGCCCCTCGCCTGCCCGAGCTTCAGGGCGGAGGAGGGGTTGCGGTGCAGGAAGACCTTCTCGATCGCGAGCTCGCTCGGCGCGTGCGCGCCGATGACCTCGTCGAGCCCGTCGAAGATGGCGCGCAGCCGCCCGGCCCAGTCGCCGCCGCCGCTCTTCACGAATCCGCTGGCGACGTGGACGAGGCGCGTGCCGCCGGCATCGACGATGCCGTATCCGGTGGACCGGGAGCCGGGGTCGACGCCGATGATCCGTGTCGTGCTCAAGCGATCTCGGCCAGGATCTCGCCCGAGATCTCCACGTTCGAGTACACCTGCTGCACGTCGTCGAGGTCTTCGAGCATCTCCAGCAGCCGGACGGTGCGCCGCGCGTCGTCCGGACCGGGGGAGACGCTGGTGGACGGGCGCATCGTCACCTCGGCCTGCTCCGGCTCCAGGCCGCCGGCGGCGATGCCGTCGCGGACATCGCCGAATCCCTCCGGGGTCGTGAGCACCTCCAGCGACCCGTCGTCGTTGGCGACGACGTCCTCGGCGCCGGCTTCGAGGGCGGCCTCCATCAGCCGGTCCTCGTCGGTGCCCGGGGCGAAGGAGAGCTGGCCGACCTTGGCGAACAGGTACGCGACCGAGCCGCCGGTGCCGAGGTTGCCCCCGCACTTGGTGAACGCGTAGCGGATCTCCGCGACGGTCCGGTTGCGGTTGTCGGTGACGCAGTCCACCATCACCGCGGCGCCGCCGGGGCCGTAGCCCTCGTACCGCACCTCTTCCAGGGTGTCGGCGCCCGCTTCGCCCGTCGCGCGCCGGATGGCGCGGTCGACGGTATCCTTCGGGACGTTGCCCGCAAACGCCTTTTCCGTCGCGAGCCGCAGCCGCGCGTTGCCGTCGGGGTCGCCGCCGCCTTCGCGCGCGGCGATGGTGACCTCACGGATGAGCCTGGTGAACAGCTTGCCGCGCCTGGCGTCCTGAGCCTTCTTGCGGTGCTGGATGTTCGCCCACTTGGAATGGCCTGCCATGGGAGCGGTGAGCCGAGTCGAGCCGGAGCCGAATCCTACCACTACCACGCTCCGGGGCCGGCGCCGCCGGGCCGGAGTCCGGCCGGCCAGGGCTCGTTTTTGCCGTGAAAGTACGCTCGGAAAGGGTGCCCGCGCTCCAGCAATCGCGGCGTTGCGACCCGCCCTTTCATGCGGCGGGGTGGTCAACCCGACCATGATCGTTTTGTCCGGCGAGGGGCGGTGCGGGCAGGTTCGGCGGTCCATTCGGGAGAGGATTTCGTTGTCGATGCACCGGTCTCGGCCTCGAGGAGGCGCCACCCACCGCAAGGACGGCAACTTCACAGCGGTCACCAGCCGCCGACCGCGATAAAAAAATGGTCCTGTCCGGCCGGCCGATGCGCTCGGCCGGCCGCCCTCGACCGGATACGATGGGGAGCGAGGAACGCCATGACGATTCGGACCGTCATCCGCATGGGCCACCCGGTGCTGCGCCGGGTGGCCGAGCCCGTCGCCCGGTTCGACACCCCCGGGCTGCACGCGCTCGTCGAGGACCTGTGGGACACGATGCACGCGAGCGGGGGCATCGGCATCGCGGCGCCCCAGATCGCGGTCGCGCAGCGGGTGGTGGTGTTCGGCCTCGGCGATCGGGGCGACGCGGCGGGCTGCGGCCAGCCGGCGCCGATCCCGCCGACGGTGCTCGTCAACCCGGTGATCGAGCCGCTCACGGACGCAATGGCCGACGGCTGGGAGGCATGCCTCAGCGTGCCCGGCCTGCGCGGCGTCGTGCCGCGCTGCACCCGGGTCCGGTACGCGGGGTTCGATGCGTTCGGGAACCGCATCGAGCGCGAGGCGGAGGACTACCACGCGCGGGTGGTGCAGCACGAGTGCGACCATCTCGACGGCGTGCTCTACCCGTCGCGCATCCGCGACATGTCCACCTTCGGGTTCGACGAGGCGCTGGCCGTCGAGGCCTGAGCGGGCGGCGGACCGGCGCCGCCACGGCCGCCGACGTTTCGCCGGTCGTGGCGGTGGGTCATTCCGAGCTTCTTCCCCGACGCGGCATGATGGCCCGAAGCCAGGCCGGGGCACTACCCCGGTCGCGCCGGGATCGCCCGGAGCACGCCTTCGGCGAAGCGGATCGCGACGACGCCGCCGGAGCGCACGATCGCGGGTCCGCTCCGGCCCCCGGGATCGAATCCGACCGCCCGCTCGACGACGATTTCGCCCTTGCCTCCGCCCTCACCCCCGCCTTCGCCTTCCTTCTCGCCGCCGCCGATCGCGAACGCGGTCGCGGGTCCCCGGGTCCCCTCGATGAAGCGGTACGCCCGCTCGGCCGTCCATGTCGTGTCGAGCCGGAAATCGTCCCGGTGTGGACGGGGCTGGCGGGTGGCGGCGGATTCGTCCTGGGGGAAGGCCTCGCGTATTCGGCGCCCGAGTGCCGGGAGCGCCTCCACCAGCGCCCGGACGCCGAGCCGCACCAGGGCCGCGGTCAGCGCTCCGGCGCCGATGCCGGGCCGCACCTCCAGCCATCGCTGCACCACGATGGGGCCGGCGTCGACGGCTCCGGTGGCCACATGGACGGTGACCCCGGCGCGAGCGGCCCCCGCGCGCAACTGCCAGAACACCGGGTCCGGGCCACGAAAGCGGGGAAGCGCCGAAGGGTGGAGGTTCAGCGCACCGAGGCGCGCGGTCTCCCGCGTTGCGCGTCCAGCGACATGCGGCAGGCAGGCGAGGAGCAGCAGGTCCGGCTCGATGCGTTCGAGCGCGGCGATGGCATCGGGGTGGTTCGGACCCGGCACCGGAACGAGCTCCACCCCGTGCGTCCCGGCAACTCCGGCGGGCTCGCGAACCTCGACGGGGATCGGGCTGTCGGCGCGCGGGACCGGGGCCGCCCCGACCATGAGCGCCACGGGCGGGACGCCCGCCCCGCACAGCGCGTCCACGGCATGACGGGTGAACGCGCTGTGCGAGCCGAGCACCGCGATGCGGAGATGTCCCGGCATGGATGTCTTCCTGCCCGTGGCCGAGGCGCCGGCCGCGGATGGACGGCCGTCGTCGTCGATGCATGGGGCGAACCGGCATCTTTCGCGGACCGCGAGCCCGCTTCAGCCGCCAGAATCCCTCAGCAGATTCCCGGGGGTCCCCGCACCCTCGATCGGCCCGGACGCGTCCACCACCCGCGTCCCGTTGATCCACACCCCGTGCACCCCCATCGCCGGGGTGTGCACCCGGGCCGCGCCCGCCGGCAGGTCCCGGACGCGCACCTTCTCGCCGCGGCCCACCGTGTCCGGGTCGAACAGCAGCAGGTCCGCGCACGCACCGGGGACGAGACGGCCGCGGTTCCTGATGCGGTAGGCGTCGGCCACCCGGCTCGTGACCGACTGCACCGCCTGCGGCAGCGCGATGTCGCCGCGCTCGCGCGACCAGTGGCCGAGGAGGTGCAGCCCGAAGCCCGCGTCGCACAGGAACGAGAGGTGCGCTCCCGCGTCCGAGAGCCCCAGCGTGGCGTGGGGGTGGCGCAGCAGGTCCTTCACCCGGTCCTCGTCGGTGTTGAACAGCTTGCAGTCGAGCAGGGCGTCGAGGCCGTCGTCGAGGGCGAAGTCGAGCAGCCAGTCGAAGGGGTCCCTGCCCTGCTCGCGCGCCATGTCCGCGACCCGGCGCCCGACGAGCCCCATGTGCTTCTCGCAGGTGGCCTCCATGACCGTGAGGCTCTCGAAGGAGTGGTAGGAGAACCGGTTCGGGACCGTCGCGGTGCGCGCCTCCGCCTTCAGCGCGGCGCGGAATTCCGGGTCGCGCAGGATGTCCAGGAACGCGTCCGACCCCTCCGCCGAGATCGCGGGCCGCCACGCAAGGAACGCCTCCAGCGGATACGGGTGGCGGAGCTGGAACTCCATGCCGAGGGGGAAGCAGCCGACCTGGGCCCACAGCTCGCGGCCCCGCCCGCGCGCCTCTCCAATCTCGGAGATCTCCCGGAACACCCGTTCGGGGTCGTTCGGGTCGATGAACATCGCCGCGATGTTCACCGGCCGGCCGTTGTTCGCGGCGATGCGCTCGAGCCAGGGGATCGTCGTCTTCATGCCCTTGGTGAGCATGAACACGCCCTTGCCGGCCTCGCCGAGCGCGCCGGTGAGCTCCAGCATCTCGTGGTCGTCGGCGAGCCGCGAGGGCATGGGGATGCCGGCCTCTCCGTTGTGCTGCTCCAGGGTCGAGGTCGCGAACCCGATCGCGCCGGCCTCCATCGCTTCGATGACCAGCCGTTTCATCTCCGCCACCTCGGCCTCGGTGGCGGCGCGGTCCGACGCCTCCTCGCCGAGCGCCCAGGTCCGCACCGACGAGTGCCCCACGAAGGAGGCGACGTTCGGCACCATGCCCTTGCGCTCCAGCATGTCGAGGTACTGCGGGTAGGTCTCGAAGTCCCAGTCGACGCCGGCCCGCAACGCCTCCAGCGACATGCCCTCGACATGGGTGAGGTTGCGCAGCGTCCGGTCGCGGTCGCGCGCGCGGCACGGCGCGATGGTGAAGCCGCAGTTGCCCATGACCACGGTGGTCACGCCGAGGGCGACCGACGGCGTGGCCCACGGGTCCCAGGTAAGCTGGGCGTCGAAGTGGGTGTGGATGTCGACGATGCCCGGGGCGAGGGCGAGGCCCTCGGCATCCACGGTGTCCTTTCCGGCGCCGACATCGCGCCCCACCGCGGCGATGCGGCCGTCCTTCACGCCGACGCTCCCTTCGAGCGCGTCGTTGCCCAGCCCGTCGAACACGCGGGCATTCCTGATCAGGAGGTCATGCATTGCTGTCGTTCCTCGTCGATGCCGCGCCGGGCCCCGCGGGGCCCGGCGGCTCGAAAGTCGCGGTCACTGGCCGCTCGAACGGAGTACCGCACGGGCGGAATATCGCCCGGCGCATCTTAGCAAGCTCGGTGCGCGCTCGAGCACGGAGCGGTTGAAGGGGGTGGCCGTGGCGACCGGGCATCACGTGGAGATTCCCCACCGCGAGCTCAGCGAAGAGGCGCTTCGCGGGGTGGTGGAGTCGTTCGTGCTGCGCGAAGGCACCGACTACGGGCAGCGCGACTACTCTCTCGAAGAGAAGATCGCGGCGGTGGTTCGTCAGATCGAGCGGGGCGAGGCGGTGATCGTGTTCGACCCGGAGTCGGCGACGGTGAGCATCGTGGCGGCATCGCCCGCGGACCGGCGGACCCGCCCGCAAGGCGGGGACGGGACGGGGAGTCGTCCCGGCGTCCGTCGTCCGGCGCGACCGGCCCGAATCCGGAAGTGACAACGGGCCGGCGGGACGGCCGGGACCATTCAGAAGTCGCGGTCATTGGCCGCCCGCCCGGAAGATCGCACGGTGACGGGCGGGCTTCCGGCATCGAAGGCCCGGGCCGAGGGCCTGATGAACCGTTCGTCACGACTTCCGGAGAGCCCTGGCGGGACGGCCGGATGGGTAGTGTCTCAGTTTGACTTTCTTCCTCAACACGACATAACGGTCCCGGAGCCAAACTGAGACACTACCGCCGGATGCGGACCCGCGCCCGCCCCCGCCGCGGTATGATGCCGCGCGCGGCCCTGTGCGCCTGGCCGTTTCGTCCACTCCGTTTCGTCCACTCCGAGACCTTCGCCAATGACCGGGAAATACCACCTGATCAGCTCCGTGACCTGACCCTGGGTACAGCGCGCCGTGATTGTGTTGCGTGCCAAGGAAGTCGAGTTCGAAGTGACGTACATCAACCTGCGCGAGAAGCCGGACTGGTTTCTCGAGATCTCCCCGCACGGCAAGGTGCCGGTGCTCTCCGTCGGCGGGAAGCCGCTGTTCGAGTCGAACGCGATCGCCGAGTTCCTCGACGAGACGGCGCCGCCCCGCCTGCATCCCGAGGATCCGGTCAAGCGGGCGCGGAACCGGGCCTGGACCGACTTCGTTCCGGACTTCTCCGCGGACTTCGGCCGCGTGTACTACGCTGCGGACGAGGCCGCCCTGGCGAAGGGGATGGACGCCGCGCGCGGCCGGCTCGCCAGGCTCGAGGAGGCGATCGCGAAGGAGCGGGACAACGACGGGCCGTACTTCAACGGGCCGGAGCTGTGCCTGGTCGACGCGGCCTGTGCCCCGTTCTTCCAGCGCTACTCCCTTGTCGAGGCCCGGCTCGGCTGCGGGCTGCTGAGGGAGTTCCCGCTGGTTCAGGCGTGGTCGGACGCGCTGCTCGCGAACGAACGGGTCGTCGGCTCGGTCGCGGACTCCTTCGAGCGCGAGTTCGTCACTGCCCTGCATCGGCGCGGCGCGATGGCCGCACCGCGATTCGGCCCGGCGCCGGACGCGGCCGACTGAGGCGCCGCGCCGCCGGGCGCGAGAGGACGGCCGCTACCGGTCGGCGCCCGCCCGCGCGGACTCGATGTAGATCTCGCGCAGCCGGCGCGTGACCGGGCCGGGCGTGCCGTCCCCGATCCTCTCGCCGTCGATGCCGACGACCGGGAGCACGAACGTCGAGGCGCTGGTGATGAACGCCTCCGCCGCCGCCCTCGCTTCCTCGACGGTGAACGGCCGCTCCTCGATCTCGATCCGGCGCTCGCGTGCGAGGGCCAGCACCACGGAACGCGTGATGCCGTGCAGGATCTCGCTGCCGAGGTGCCGCGTCACCACCACCCCGCCGCCGGTCACGATCCAGGCATTGTTCGCGCTGCCCTCGGTGACGAAGCCGTCCTCGACCATCCACGCGTCGTCGGCCCCGGCATCGAGCGCCGCCTGCTTCGCCATCGACGCCGCGAGCAGCCCGACCGTCTTCACGTCGCGGTGCTTCCAGCGCGCCTCCGGCACGGTGACGACGGTGATTCCGCGTGCGGCGAGCGGATTGTCGACGAGCGCCTTCCTCTGCGTGAACATCACCAGCGTCGGCTTCGGGTCGGCGGGATACGCGAAGTCGCGATCGGCCGGTCCGCGCGTGATCTGCAGGTAGACGACGCCCTCGTCGAGGTCGTTGCGGGCGATGAGCGCCTTCTGGGCGCGCACGATCTCTCCGGGCGCGGCCGGCGCGGCCATGCCCAGCGCGTCGAGCGAACGCTCGAGCCGGGCGAGGTGCGCCGCATTGTCGACCAGGCCGCCGTCGATCACCGACGACACCTCGTAGACTCCGTCCGCGAACAGGAACCCGCGGTCGAAGACCGATACGTGCGCTTCGGCTTCCGGGACGAACCGGCCGTTGACGTAGACGATGCGGCTCATGGCGGGACTCCGGTGGGTGGAGGGAGGCGGCTGCTCGCAGGTTCTTCGGAGCTCGCGGCGAAGGTTCATCGGACGCTCGCACCGGGCCTTCGACGCCGAGAGACCACCGGGCGCCGTGCGATGTTCCGGTTGGGCGGCCGGGGACCGCGACCCTTGCATGGTCCCGCGGCTGCTCGGCGATGGCGTGCGAGCGTCCGACCGGTATGCTAATGGCGTGCGCGCGGAGCCGCCACCGCGAATTCCGCCGCGAATTCCGCCGCGGACGGCGAGCAGCGCCGTCCACGACTACCTCGACTCGAAGCAGACCGCGAATTCCGCCGCGGACGGCGGCCGACGCAGGGTCCGACCATGGGCAGGCAGGGCGTGGACATGTCGGGCAGTGACGGCGGGGGAGGCGCCGCGGCGCGTCTCGTCGTGGATCTCTCCGCCCTGGCCGGGAACTGGCGCGCCATCGCTTCGG
This sequence comes from Gammaproteobacteria bacterium, assembly GCA_965202735.1. GTDB lineage: Bacteria > Pseudomonadota > Gammaproteobacteria > HK1 > HK1 > HK1. The sequence goes on along the minus strand of OZ241844.1, from coordinate 1,936,598 downwards.
CGACCGCCGCCGAGGTCGCCGGCGTGGTCAAGGCGGACGGCTACGGGCTCGGCGCACCGCGTGTCGCCCGCGCCCTGCACGCGGCCGGCTGCCGGACCTTCTTCACCGCGTTCACCCGCGAGGCGGTCGAGCTGAGGCGCGTGCTCGGCGACGTGGAGATCTTCGTGCTCATGCCGTTCGTCGGCGACGAGGCGCACGATCTGCGCGAGTACCGCCTGACGCCGTGCCTGTTCGACCCGGCGGGCATCGATCGATGGATCGAGGGCGCATCCGCGCACGGTGTGCCGGCCCGCGCGGCGCTCCACGTCGAGAGCGGCATCCACCGGCTCGGACTGTGCCCGCGGGCGGTCGCCGGCCTGCTCGCCGACGACGCCCGCCGGTCCCGGCTCGACGTCACGCTGCTGATGAGCCATCTCGCCTGCGCGGACGAGCCGGCGGCGCCGGCCAATCGGCGCCAGCTCGACCGGTTCCGGGCGGTCCGGGACGCCTTTCCCGATGCTCGCGCGAGCATCGCGAACTCCGCGGGGACGTTTCTCGGCCCCGAGTACCACTTCGACCTGGTGCGGCCCGGGATCGCGCTGTACGGCCACGACCCCCACTACCTCCACACCGGGCCCCGGGTGCGCCCCGTCGCGACGCTCGAGGCAAGGCTGGGACAGATCGCGACGGTGGAGCCTGGCGAGAGCGTCGGCTACGGGGGCGTCGCGAGGTGCGACGTCGCGCGGCGGGTCGGGGTCGTGCTCGCGGGATACGCCGACGGCATCCCGCGCTCGCTCTACCGGCCCGGCCGGAGGTTCGAGGTCGCGGTCGCCGGGTACCGGGCCCCGCTGTTCGGGACCGTCTCGATGGACATGATCACCGTCGACCTGAGCGAGGTGCCCGAAGGCGCGGTCGAAGTCGGCGCGTGGGTGGAGATCTTCGGCGCGAACGCCCCCATCGAACGGGTCGCGGAGCAGGCGGGGACGATCCCGTACGAGATCCTCACCGGCATCGGACCGCGGGTGGAACGCGTCCACGGTTGAGCCGCGGCGATGGAGGGGCGAAGGCGCCGGTCGAAGGCGGGCGGGGCCGGGCCGTGCGCGCGGCGGCCAGCGACCTCCTCGCCGCCCTTGAACGAAACGGTTTCTCCCCCCGTCCGGCGAGTCCGGATTCCGCCTGCGGGTCCGGACCCGCTGCGGACGCCCGCGCGCGGCGGCCAGCGACCTCCTCGCCGCCCCTGAACGAAACGGGTTCTCCCCCGTCCGGCGAGCCCGGATTCCGCCTGCGGGTCCGGACCCGCTGCGGACGCCCGCGCGCGGCGGCCAGCGACCTCCTCGCCGCCCTTGAATGAAACGGGTTCTCCCCCGTCCGGCGAGCCCGGATTCCGCCTGCGGGTCCGGACCCGCTGCGGACGCCCGCACCCGGCGGCCGAAGCCGCCGGGGTCCCCCGGATGCGTACCGGCGCAGGGAGGATTACTGCTTGCGGGTCGCGTAGGCCCCGACGGCGCGACCGTCCTCGAAGTTGGCGTCGAAATCGCCGGCGATGCCCTTCGGCCGTACGACGGGAGGGCCGTTACTGCCACCCCAGGGCGCCGCCCTCCAGTAGCCGTTATCTTCGACACGGGGAACACGCGTCTCGGCCGAGGTATCGGCAAAGGCCGCGCCCGGGCCCCGCAGTCCCTGGCTGCGGAGCTCAACTTCCCAGTCCTCATCGACGGCATTCCCCCGGAAGTTGCCGATCACCCCTTTTACGGTTGGATTGGACCCGAATGTGGCCGTGAGGGTGACATCCGCCGTGAACTTACCCGACTTGACCGGCTTTCGGCCTCCCCTTTCGTCGGCAACGGTCACGACCGACATGCCCAGCGCGAAGCCGCGGTAGGTGGCCGTATTCCCGAGGCCTTCGCTGGTATCGCCGAGGCCATCGTCGCTCGGCGTGGTATGGAATATCGTGAATGGCCGAATGTCTGTCAGCCTGCCGTTCGCCGCCATCCAGTATCCGTACTCGACGTATTCTTTATATCGTGCATAGCCCGTCTCCGAACGTTTGTAACGGTAGGGTTGAAAGCCAACGTCCGTTTCGGTTGGCTCGAAGTACCATGCGGCACCGAACTTGCCGCCGGTCACCTTGCAGGTCGTCTCCAGACAGTAAAAAGTACCGTCAACGCCCATGAATTTGCCGGGCGCACCATTCGGATCGTAGTTTCTCTCCTCCATGGTTGTCTGCTCGCCTTCGACCGCAAGCAGATTTTTCGGACTGGTAGCCGTCGCCTTCCTTTCGATCCTGTCGTCGAATATCTCCTGCCAGGTCTGCGCGTGCGACGGCGCGTCGTGCATGGAGCTGAAAATCCCGGACTCGCGCGCCGCCTCGACCGCTGTCCCGGAGGTGATTCCCGGGGGACGGCTTGGGGTCCCGAGCTTGTCATGGATCGCCCTTGCCACTTCCGCACCCTTGTCGTCGGGGGTCATGTCGTCAGTGCCGGCGCCGGTTACGACCTGAACGTACCTGGCCAGCGATCCCGCGCCCGTGTCATCCCTGATGGCCTTGGCAGCGGCAAGATTCTCTCGCGCGTTGGTGATTGCGTTGGTGATTCCCCTCTGCAGCGTGGCAAGGTTCGCCGTATCCGGCGGGAGCGCCTCTGCCTCCTTCCTGGCTGCTTCGAGGTCGGCGATCGCCTTTTCCGCGTCCACGACCGCCTGCCCGGCGGCGGCGCGGGCGTTGAGTATGGCCTGGGCGTTCCGCACGGCAACGGCCGATTCGCCCCTTACCTTGATCGCGTCAAGCAGGCCGGCCTTCTTCTTCGCGTCGGCCAGCGCCTCTTCCGCGGCCTCCTCGGCATCGGCAGCCTGCGTTCTGGCGTCACTCATCTTGACGAGCAGATTGCTCACCTTGTCTGCCGGGGCCGGCTCGTTCTCCGGCTTCTTGCCGCCGCTCCCCCCGCACGCGGCCAGCCCGAGCGTGATCATCGCGGCGCAGCAGACCCCCATCAGGGGTCCGAACGGGGTCGGTATCCACGAAAGCGGGTCAACTCCAGGTTTCGGATGTGTGTGCGCATTCATCGCCTTGATGCCTCCTCTTGCTCGAGTTTCACTGGACGTCTGCGCCGGCGCGTCCGGCGCAGACGCGCGCGGCGCTACGGGAGCTCGACCAGGGTGATGCCGGAGTCCGGTCGCGCAGGCTGGGCATTCGGCGCGACGAGGCGGCCGCGCGCCACCGGTTCAGGCGGCGCGCGGAGACCGCTCAGTCGAACAGCGGCAGACGTACCGTCTCCCCGGTACGTGCGGAGAGGTTCACCGCATCGGTCCACTCCATGTACTTCACCGCGGTCGCGAAGTCGGTGTGGGTCACCGGCTCGACGCCGCGCACCGCGTTGACGAATTCCTCCTCGACCCGCCAGCCGCCGACCTTCTCCGGCGCGATGGCGACCCTGCGCAGGCGCCGGTTCCGGCGCCGTCCCGCCCAGAGCCCGAACCCGGACTCCGCGTCACCGTCCTGCGCGACCTTCAGGGCGCCCTCGGTGCCGTGGAGCGCGACCGAGGTCGGCGGCGCGAGGCCGGTGACGGTGGAGATCGAGAATCGCATCTGCCCGCCCTGGGCCATGCGGCAGAGCACGTCGACATGGTCCGGGATCTCCATCGCCACGCGGCGTCCGCCGGTGTCGGTGCGGTGCCGCACCACGCGCTGCGCGAGCGCGGTCACCGTGGACGCGGGCCCCACCCAGCGCAACATCGCCTCGTACCAGATCCCCATCGTCATGATGTTGTTGCCCGAGAGGTCGCGGTCGTGGCGCCAGTGCGGCGGGGCGTCCCACGCCGGGAAGTCGCTGCCGAGGGTGATGTGGGCGTCCACCGTGACGAGATCGCCGATGTAGCCGGCGCCGATCATCTCGACGATGGTCCGGTCGAGGGCGAGGGTGTGCGGCGCGGGCACGATCTGGGCGGTGAGGTGGGGGTTGGCCCGCGCCGTCTCCAGCATCGCGTGCGCCTGCGATGCGTTCATCGCCATCCGCGCCTCGCAGAGCACGTGCCGGCCCGCCTCCAGGGCGGCGATGGTGACCGGCGCGTGCAGGTACGGCCACGTGCCGATGCACACCGCGTCGATGCCGTCGTCCTCGACGATCTCGCGCCAGTGGTCCGCGACCCGCGCGATGCCGAACTCGCTCGCCGCGCGCCGCCCGGACTCCCGCGACCGGTTGGCGACCGCGACGACCTCGACCCCCGGCTGCTTCTGCAGGCCCGGGATGTGGAATTTCCTCGTGTTGGCCCCGGCGCCGACGATTCCGACCCGAAGCACGGACGGCTCTGCCATGACGTGAAGCTCCCGTTGCCGAGTGGGCGGCGCAGTGTATCGCGATGTCGCGATGTCGACCGGGTGGACGGACGCCGGGAAACGTGGGCAGGATGGACACGACGACTGAAGGAGGCCGCCGGAGATGCTCACGCAGACGCATTTGGCGCGGTACCGGGAAGACGGATTCGTCGTCCCCGACTACCGTCTGCCGGACGAGACCGTGGACGCGATCCGCAGGGATCACGACCGGCTGCTCGCCGCCCATCCGGAATTCGCCAACTACTGCTCCAACGTGCTCGCCTACGACCTCGCGTTCCTCAACCATGCCCGGGTCCCGGAGATCCTGGACATGGTCGAGCAGGTGCTGGGGCCGGACTTCGCGCTGTGGAACTCGAGCTTCTTCGCCAAGCCGGCCGTCAACGGCCACGCCACGCCGTGGCATCAGGACGGCGAGTACTGGCCCATCCGGCCGCTCGCGACCTGCACCGTCTGGATCGCCGTGGACGACGCGACGCGCGAGAACGGCTGCCTGCGTTTCATTCCCGGCTCCCACCGCGGCGGACGGCTGCTCGCCCACCGCACCAACTCGAGCCCCGGCCTCACGCTGAACCAGGAGCTGCTCGCGTCGGAGTTCGACGAGAGCGAGGCCGTCGACCTGGAGCTGGAGGCGGGGCGGATCTCGCTGCACGACGTCTTCCTCGCGCACGGCTCGGAGGCGAACCGTTCGCCGCAGGCCCGCCGCGGCATGACCCTGCGCTACATGCCGACCACCTCGGTCTTCGACCGTGATCTCGCCCGCCGGCTCGCCGACGAGAAGGGGCTCATGGACCACACGCAGCGCACCCTGTTCCTGATGCGCGGCGGCGACCCGTCCGGCCGCAACGACTTCCGACTGCGCTGGTAGGGATCGAGGACGAGAGGTTCAAGCCGGGGGAGGCCGGGACCGAGCGCATCGTCACGCTCATGAACGGGATTCCGATGGGGGGCGATACGGGCTTCCAGCCCTGATTCCGCAAGCAGGAGAGGGCGGTGTCGAAGCACCGCCCTCTCCCGTGTTTCACAGTCAGGCCGCCGGCCTAGACGACAAGCAGCAGAGTGTCGTATTGGTCGACCGTCAAGAAGTCGAAGTCGTCGGCCGTCAGATTGAGAGCGTCGACCCCCTTCACGATGATCTCGCCCTCGTACTTGTCCGAGGTGATCACGGCCCCGCCGGCCTCCGCGCTGTCGGTGATGGTCAGGTCGGCGAAGCCCAGGGTCAGCGTGTTCGGCGCGTCGTCGGTCGCGGCCTTGAAGACGATGCTGTCGGAGCCGTCCTCGAAGTCGAGGATGGTGTCCACCCCGTCCCCGGAGCGGAAGATGAAGTCGTCCACCCCCTCGCCGCCGCGCAGGAAGTCGGTGCCCTCGCCGCCCAGCAGCCTGTCCGCGCCGTCGTCGCCGAACAGGCGGTCCGAGCCGCCGCTGCCGTCGAGGACGTCGTTGCCCTCGCCGCCCTCGAGCCGGTCGTTGCCGCTTCCGCCCTCGAGGAAGTCGTTGCCCCGTACGGGTCCGCCTTCCGATCAACGGATCCTTCTCAAGATTACTGCTAAAAGTCCGTCGGTTATCAACCCTGAAACATGGATCCTCAGCGGTTCCCGCCAGCGCCCGGGAGAGGCCGTACCGTGGTGGGATTCTGGTGTGATTTCGGCCTTCACTCGGGCAGGGCCGCCCGGAACCGGAGGCGCTCCGTGGCGGGGTCGAGGTCGCGCTTGTGCGGGGGCGATTCGGTGGGCCGCACCCGCATCAGCACGAAGGAGGCGCCGTTGCCGTCGCGGATCAGCCGGGACGCTTCGGGGATCTGCTCCGGCCGGGTGACCAGGCGGGTCGTGCGCATGCCGGCGCCGGCCGCCATCCGCTCCAGGTCCACCCCGAGGCTGGTGTGGCTCTTCTGCCAGCCGGTCTCGCCGTAGCGGCCGTTGTCCACGCAGACGATGGCGAGGTTCGGCGGGTTCATCACCGCGACGGTCGCGAGCGTCCCGACGTTCATGAGGAGCTCGCCGTCTCCGGTCACCACCAGCACGCGGCGCTCGGGGCGGGCGAGCGCGAGGCCGAGACCGATCGAGGTGGCCGAGCCCATCGCGCCGGCCAGCGCGAACACGTGCGGCGCGTCCCGGCTCAGGAAGGTGAGGTCGCGGGCGGCGCCGGCGAGGCCGGCCACGATCAGGAAGTCCTCGTGGCGCCCCACCAGGCGGGGGACGGCCTCGTTGCGATCGAGGAGGAATTCGGGCGGGGCGCCGGGTGCGTTCACGGGCTCGACGGGGGCCGGGGCTCCGGAGAAGGCCGGCTCCCGGGTCGCGGGGCGGAGTCCCGGGCCGCGGGCGATGCGCAGGTCATGCGTCGGATCGCTCCGGGCGGCTCAGAAGGGCTTGGCGCCGATGAGCTTCTGGGTCAGCAGGACCGCGACCGCCTGTCCCGCCCTGTACACCATCGTGGCCGCGGCGCGCACGGTGTCCGCGGCCTCGCGGGCATCGTCGACGCGGATGCACGTCACCCCCATCGCTTCCAGCACCGGCTCCACCGCCCGGCCCATCGGCATCTGCCACGGATTCCCCTCGCCGAAATCGCCGCGCATGCTGACCAGCATCAGGAACGGGAACTGTCCGCCCCGGACCAGGGAGAGGAAGTTGACGCAGTTGCCGACCCCGCTCGACTGCATGAGGAGCACCCCGCGCGCGCCGCCGAGATGCGCGCCGGCGAGCAGGCCCACGCCTTCCTCCTCGGTGGTGAGGGCGACGGAGTGGACGTCCGGGTCGTTCAGGGAGCGGTCGATGAGCGCCCTGTGGCCGGCGTCGGGGACGTAGGCGAGCTGGGTCACGTCGAGCTCGCGCAGCACCCGGTAGATCTCGTCCGGCCACGTCGCGCCGGACCGGGGCTCGCCGCGTTGCTCGCCCGTGCTCGTTCGTTCGGCGGGATTCACTCGTTCGACGGGATTCACTTCGGTGTCACCGTCCCGGGTGCCGGGCTCCGCGAGGCGAGGCCGCAAGGATAGCGAAATCCGCCGCGCCATGCCGGTCGTCGGGACGCGGGGCGGCGATTCTCGTCATGTGCGCCTGCGGTCCTTCGGCGGGACCGCGGCCGGCGCGCCCCTGGGCGTCTCCGATGCGGTAGGCTTGCCGTGCAGCTTGAGGCGACGACGGACGGTTCTTCATGCGCACCTTCGTTCTCCGCTCCACCCCGGCCGCCATGCGGGCCGCTTTCCTGGTGGCTCTGGCCGGCCTCGCCGCCGGTTGCGCCTCCACCCCGCCCACGAGCCAGGCGGACCTCTGCGCGGTATTCGAGCAGCACCCCGACTGGTACGACTACGCCCGCGACTCGGCCGAGGAATGGGGCACGCCCGTGCACGTGCTCATGTCCTTCGTGCGCCACGAGTCGAGCTACCGGTCCGACGCCAGGCCGCCCTTCAGGTGGTTCCTGTTCATCCCGCTGGGGCGAGCGTCCTCGGCCAAGGGCTATGCGCAGGCTCAGGATCCGGTGTGGGGGGAGTATCAGGCGGAGCGCGGGCGGTTGTTCAGGAGCCGTTCCGACATGGAGGACGCGCTCGACTTCATCGGGTGGTACAACTACAAGACTTGGCGCGAGCTCCAGATCGACCGCACCGACGCCTACCGGCTCTACCTCGCCTACCACGAGGGGCGGGGAGGCTATCGGCGCGGTTCCTGGAAGGGCAAGCCCGAGGTGCAGGGCTACGCCAGACGGGTCAGCGAGACCGCGCGCTCGTACCGGGAGCAGCTCGCGCGTTGCGAAGAACGGTTCCGCTGCGACTCCTGGTACCAGATCTGGCCGTTCTGCGGCTGACGGTTGGGCTGGCGGTTGGCGGCTGGCGGTTGTCGGCTGGTGGTTGGTGGCTGGCGGTGGAAAAGCCGGGCCGGACCTCCGGGCTCAGCCTGCGTCGTTCCGGGGCGGCGGACTCCGGTGGCTGTGGGTGTCGATGGCGTCGCGCAGGCCTTCGAGCAGCCCCTCCGTCCTCGCCTGGCGTTGCTCGACCGCCGAGAGACGGATCTCGACGGCCCGCATGTCGGCCCGCAGCTCGGTGCGGAGATTCGCGTTGCTGCCGATCACGATGGCGCCGAGGGCGATGCCGACGGCGGCGATCGTTCCGATGATGCTCAACAGCTCGAACGTATTCATGGTGTCCGGCCTCTCCGCTTCCCCGGCCGGGACTTCACCACGACCGTCGCGCCCCGGCAAGCGCCCCGGGTCGCGTGGATTGTACGCCGACGGCGCGCGGGCGTGACGACTTCGCCTCGCCCGGCCGGGATGTCGGTGACCTTGCCCCGCCAGCAATTCCCGCCAGGCGGAAACATGCTCCTGAATCCCCCTCGACCCGGCACCCCGAGGGTCGAAATCGCGCCGGAATCCGACCACGGTACGGCCTCTCCGGGCGCTGGCGGGAATTGCTGTTGCCCCGCCGCGGCTACCGCGGGATTCGGGTTGCCGCCCGCCCGGCTTCGCCTTCCGTCCGGTCCTCGCCTTCGCCCTCACCCTCGCATCGGCCGTCCGGGCCGTCCATGCCGTCCATGCCGTCCATGCCGTCCGTGCCTTCCGGGCCTTCCGTGCCGTCCAGGCCTTCCGTGCCGTCCAGGCCGTCCAGGCCGTCCGGGCCTTCCGTGCCGTCCGGGCCTTCCGGGCCGCCCGCGTCCGCGAACGTGACGAGCACCGCGCCCTCGACCACCTGATCGCCCTCCGACACCGCGACCTCGTCGACCCGCGCGTCGCGCGGCGCCTCGACGCCGAGCTCCATCTTCATCGCTTCGAGGACCACCAGCGTCGCGCCGCGCGCGACGGCGTCGCCGCCCCGCACCGACACCTTCACCACCCGGCCCGGAAGCGGCGCCGCGACGTGGGCGAGGGCGCTGGCGCTCTCGCCGTCCTCGAACGCGTGGCCGGGCAGGGCGACGGCGTACGTCCGGCCGTCGTGGAGCACATGGAGCCCGGTCCCGGAGGGAATGATCCGGACCGGGACGATGCGATCCTCCAGGTCCAGCGCGATGCGCTCGCCGTCGCGCCGGGCCAGCCCGGCGGTGAGCGCCCTGGCTCCGGCTTCGATGCGGCAACCGCCGTCGTCCATGGACGTCACCAGCGCCTCCACCGCAGCTCCGTCGATCTCCAGATGCACACGCCGCTCGTCGGCGCCCCACAGCCGCCAGCCGGCCCACGCCGACCACGGATCGGCCCACGCGCCGGCGGCCGCGGGCGGGGCGAGCGCGCCCGCCGCATGCATCGCGGCGACCGCCAGCACCGGCTCGGGGACGGGGCCGCGGGCGAGGAGGGCGTCGAGCTCGCGGTCGATGAGCCCGGTGTCGACCGCTCCGGCCCGGAAATCCGAATCTGCGACGAGCCGCGACAGGAACGCCACGTTGGTCGTGACGCCCGCGATTTCGAATGCGCGAAGGGCGCCGGCGAGCCGCTCCAGGGCGGCGTCGCGGTCGGCGCCGCGGGCGACGACCTTGGCGATCATCGGGTCGTAGTGCGGCGTGACGGCGTCGCCCGCGCGCACGCCGCGGTCGATGCGCAGGTGCGCCGACTCCTCCGGTGCGGCGAGGTGCGCGAGGACGCCGGTGGCGGGGAGGAAGCCGCGCTCGGGGTCTTCGGCGTAGACCCGCGCCTCCACCGCGTGTCCCGTGATGGAGAGTTCGGCCTGGGTGGCCGGAAGCGGCTCGCCGGCCGCCACCCGGAGCTGCCACTCGACCAGGTCGGCGCCCGTCACCATCTCGGTGACCGGGTGCTCGACCTGGAGCCGGGTGTTCATCTCCATGAACCAGAACCGGTCCTCGCGCAGTCCCTCCGACGCGTCCGCGATGAACTCGACGGTGCCGGCGCCGCGGTAGTCGATGGCCCGCGCCGCGGCGACCGCGGCCTCGCCCATCGCCGCGCGCAACGCCGGCGTCATGCCCGGCGCCGGCGCCTCCTCGACGACCTTCTGGTGGCGGCGCTGCAATGAGCAGTCCCGCTCGAAGAGGTGCACCACGTTGCCGTGGGCATCGGCGAACACCTGGACCTCGACGTGGCGTGGCCGCGTGACGCAGCGCTCGACGAGCACCCGATCGTCGCCGAAGCTGGCGCGGGCCTCGCGCCGCGCTCCTTCGAGCGCATTCCGGAACTCGTCCTCGGCGTCGGCGCGCCGCATCCCCCTGCCGCCGCCGCCCGCCACCGCCTTCACCAGCACCGGGAAGCCGATGCGGCGGGCGTGGGCGAGAAGTGTCGCGTGGTCCTGCGCCTCGCCATGGTAGCCGGGGACCACCGGCACCCCGGCCGCTTCCATCAGGCGCTTGGCCGCATCCTTCAGGCCCATGGCGCGGGCCGCGGCCGCCGGCGGGCCGACGAAGACGATGCCGGCCGCGGCGCAGGCTTCGATGAAGTCCGGGTTCTCGGACAGGAACCCGTACCCGGGGTGCACCGCGTCCGCGCCCGAAGCGGTGGCGGCCGCGATCACCTTCCCGATGTCCAGGTAGCTCCGCGGCGCGGGCGCGGGACCGAGCCGCCACGCCTCGCCGGCGGTGGCGACATGCAGCGCGTCCCGGTCCGCATCGGAGTAGACCGCGACGGTCCGGATCCCGAGCCGGTGCGCGGTGCGCATCACCCGGCAGGCGATCTCTCCGCGGTTGGCGACGAGGAGCTTGTGGAACGTCACGGACGCCCTCCGCTCGCTGCCGCCGGGCTCCCGACGGATGTACGTCCGATCTGTGGCACCCTCGCCCGTTTCGGCGGATTCCCGGCCATCGGAGGCGTCCCGGAAAGGCGGCGCGTCACATCCGGAACACGCCGAAGCGCGTCTCCTCGACCGGCGCGTTCAGCGCGGCGGAGAGGGCGAGGGCGAGCACCTCGCGGCTGCGGGTGGGGTCGACGATGCCGTCGTCCCACAGCCGGGCGCTCGCGTAGAGCGGGTGTCCTTCGTGCTCGAACCGCTCGACGATGGGGCGCCTGAACGCCTCCTCCTCCTCGCACGACCAGTCGCCCCCGCGGCGCTCGATGCCCGCGCGCCTGATGGTGGCGAGCACCCCCGCCGCCTGCTCGCCGCCCATCACCGAGATGCGCGCGTTCGGCCACGTCCACAGGAAGCGCGGGGAGTAGGCGCGCCCGCACATGCCGTAGTTCCCGGCGCCGAACGAGCCCCCGATGATCAGGGTGAGCTTCGGCACCCGGGCCGTCGCCACCGCGGTGACGAGCTTCGCCCCGTCCTTCGCGATGCCTCCCGCCTCGTACCTGCGTCCCACCATGAAGCCGGTGACGTTCTGCAGGAAGACGAGCGGAATCTTCCGCTGCGCGCAGAGCTCGATGAAGTGCGCGCCCTTCTGTGCCGATTCGGAGAACAGGACCCCGTTGTTCGCGATGATCCCGGCCGGCATCCCCGCGACATGGGCGAAGCCGCAGACGAGGGTGGCGCCGTAGAGCTTCTTGAACTCGTCGAGCCGCGAATCGTCCACGATGCGCGCGATCACCTCTCTCACCTCGTATGGCCGGCGCACGTCCGGGGGAATGATCCCGAGGATCTCGCCGGGGTCGTGGCGCGGCGGCGCGGGGGTCCGGGTACGCACTCCGGTCCGCTTCTCGCGGTGGGTGTTGCCGATGATGCGGCGCGCGATGTCGAGTGCCTGCGCATCGTCCAGCGCGTAGTGGTCGGTGACGCCGGACTCGCGCGAGTGCAGGTCCGCGCCCCCGAGGTCCTCGGCCGAGACCACCTCCCCGGTCGCCGCCTTCACCAGCGGCGGTCCGCCGAGGAAGATCGTGCCCTGGCCGCGCACGATGACGCTCTCGTCGCTCATGGCCGGGACGTAGGCGCCGCCCGCGGTGCACGACCCCATCACCACCGCGACCTGGGGGATGCCCGCCGCCGACATGTTCGCCTGGTTGTAGAAGATCCGCCCGAAGTGCTCGCGGTCGGGAAAGACGTCGTCCTGGTTCGGGAGGTTCGCTCCGCCGGAGTCGACCAGATACACGCACGGCAGGCGGTTCTGCCCCGCGATCTCCTGCGCGCGGAGCTGCTTCTTCACCGTGAGGGGGTAGTAGGTGCCTCCTTTCACGGTGGCGTCGTTGCACACCACCATGCACTCGGCGCCGGCGATGCGGCCGATGCCGGTGACGAGCCCCGCCGAGGGCACCTCGCCGCCGTACATCCCGTGGGCGGCGAAGAGGCCGATCTCCAGGAACGGCGAGCCGGGGTCGAGGAGCCGGCTCACCCGCTCGCGCGGCAGGAGCTTGCCGCGTTCGAGGTGCCGGGCGCGGGCGGGCGCGGGCCCTCCCCGCATGATTTCGGCCGCGACGGCGGCTGTCTCCCCGATGAGAGCCCGCATCCGGTCCCGGTTGGAGCGGAACGCATCGGACCGTGTGGAGAGCGAAGATTCGAGGACGCCCATGACGTCCTTGCTACATGTTCCGGTAGGTGACGTTTTCCTGCCTGACGACGATGTACTTCCGCTCCTGAAGGTCCTTCACGAGACTGTCGATCTTCTCCGGGTCGAGCTTGTTGGCGAACAGCGAGTTGATGGAATTCTTCAGCGTCTTCACCTTGCGCGGCCGGGAGCTGCCCCGCGCCGACAGGTTCTCGACGATCGCGTCGAGCTGCTCGTCCGCCGGCTTCGAGTTGGCCGACGACAGCCAGGGGATGTCGAACAGGTCCTTCTGTCTCGTCACGTCGATGTGCATTCCCTTCAGGTGCCTGATCAACTGGTCGTAGCCGGTGTCCTTGGAGATGACGTGAAAGATCGCCTTCGGATCGCGCTCGGTCAGCGTCCCGAGATAGCAGGCAATGTGGAAGTCGAGCGCGTTGCGTCCGCTCCCGGTGATCTGCACGTACTCGGCCTTGTCTCCGAAGCTCTGCATGGACGAAACCAGCTCGATCGGGATCTTCGACTGGTTCGCGCCGACGAACACCATGATGCGGAACGCCTGGTTCGGGGTGCCCTGCAGCACCGACAGGCTCTTCGTCTGCACGTTCTCGTAGTCGATCAGGATGTAGTGTCTCTTCATCGTCCTCGATGTCCGTTGCAAGGTGGTCAGGCGGTCTCTTCGAACAGCTCGCGTCCGATCAGCATCCGGCGGATCTCCGAGGTGCCGGCGCCGATCTCGTAGAGCTTCGCGTCGCGCAGCAGCCGGCCGGTCGGAAACTCGTTGATGTAGCCGTTGCCGCCGAGGAGCTGGATGGCGTCGAGGGCGAGCGCCGTCGCCTTCTCCGCCGCGTAGAGGATGCAGCCCGCCGCGTCCCTGCGCGTGGTCCCGCCGCGGTCGCAGGCGGCGGCGACCGCGTAGACGTAGGCGCGGCAGGCGTTCATCGTGGTGTACATGTCGGCGACCTTGCCCTGCACGAGCTGGAACTCGCCGATCGGCCGGTCGAACTGCCGGCGCTCGTGCACGTAGGGCATGACCACGTCCATGCACGCGGCCATGATCCCGAGCGGGCCGCCCGAGAGCACCACCCGCTCGTAGTCGAGGCCGGACATCAGCACCCGCACGCCCCGGCCTTCCTCGCCGAGCACGTTCTCGTACGGCACCTCGCAGTCGTCGAAGACGAGCTCGCAGGTGCCGGAGCCGCGCATGCCGAGCTTGTCGAGCTTCGGGGCGGTGGAGAACCCCGCGAATTCGCGCTCGACGATGAACGCGGTGATGCCGTGCGGGCCGGCGTCCGGACCGGTCCTGGCGTAGATCACCAGCACGTCCGCGTCGGGGCCGTTGGTGATCCACATCTTGGCGCCGTTCAGCACGTACCGGTCGTTGCGCTTCTCCGCGCGCAGCTTCATCGAGACCACGTCGGAGCCGGCGCCCGACTCGCTCATGGCAAGCGCGCCCACGTGCTCGCCGGAGATGAGCCGGGGGAGGTAGCGCCCGCGCTGGGCGTCGTCGCCGTTCCTGCGGATCTGGTTCACGCACAGGTTGGAGTGGGCGCCGTAGGACAGGCCGACCGAGGCCGACGCCCGGCTCACCTCCTCCATCGCGACGACGTGGGCGAGGTAGCCCATGCCGGCGCCACCGAGCTCCTCCTCGACGGTGATCCCGTGCAGCCCGAGCGCGCCGAGCGCCTCCCAGAGATCGCGCGGGAACTCGTTGGTCGCGTCGATCTCGCCGGCCCGGGGCGCGATCCTCGCCCGCGCGAACCGGTGGACGGCATCCCTGAGCGCCTCGACCTCCTCGCCGAGGGCGAAGCTCATCCCGGAGTTGAACATTGCGGTGTCCGTGGGTCGGGGGGTTCGGCGCGGATGGCGAGCAGGGTCCGCGCCTCGCGCCCGCAGGCCACGCCGACCAGATGGACCGGCGTCCCGTCCGCACGATACTTCTCCGCGTAGCCCCGTTCGCGCATCTGCGCCAGCGCCGCATCCAGCGCGGCCTCGCCACCGTCCGCGCCCTCGGCCATCTTGAACTCGATCACGAAGACCTGCCCGCCGAGACGCACCACCATGTCCGCCCGGCCGCGGGAGGAGGCCTCCTCCACCCGCAGGTCCGCGCCGACCGAGCGCAGGCACATGTACAGCAGGCTCGCATACCACGCCTCGTAGCGCGCCAAGTCCCCCTTCGCGTGCCACTGGTAGGGGATCCCCGAGAGCCAGGCGCGCAGCTTCTCCCCGAAGCCCGCGAAGTCGTTCGCCTCCAGCAGCGCGCACAGCTCCCGCCCCCGCTCCAGCGGCTCCACCCCCTTCTTCCCCAGCCACCCGAGCAGCCCCCGGTTCAGGCTGACCCGGACCTCGAGGTTGGGATAGTCCAGTCGGTACACCGCGTCGAAGGCCTCCCTCATCTCCTCCGCGATGGTCAGGTAGCCGGTCTGGAACAGCAGCGCCTCGATGTCGATGTCCCCCACGTCGAACTTCGACACCAGCGACATCCCCGCCAGCCGGCCCTCCAGCTCCATCGGACTCACCGACCTCTCCATCAGCATCCGGAACAGGAACTCCGGCGACCCGGTCTCGAACCAGTGGGGACGGAACTCCCGGCTGTCGAGCAGCAGCAGCACGTCGTAAGGGTTGTAGACCCGCTCCCCGCCCCGCCAGTGATAGCCGTTGTACCAGGTCCGGACCTCGGCGCGGTCCAGCCCGGCCAGCTCCGGCCCGAACACCCGGTCCAGGTCCGCCTCCCGGTAGCCGCACACCGTGGCGTAGCGCGGGTCGAGGCTGATGTCCTTCAGATTGTTCAGCCCCGAGAACAGGCTGACCTTCGAGAACATGCTCACCCCGGTGACGAAGACGAAGCGGACATGCCGGGCGCTGTCCTTGACGATGCCGTAGAAGCCGCGCAGGTAGTCCCGGTTGGCCCTCGCGAGGTCCGGGTCGTGGAGCACGTCGAGGATCGGCTTGTCGTACTCGTCCACCAGCACCACCACCCGCCGGCCGGTGGTGTCGTGCAGGCGGTCGAGAAGGTTGCGGAGACGCCTCGGTCCGGTATCGGAGGTCCGGGCCGGCGCGAGACCGTGCTCGCGCTCCACGCCCTCCAGTTGCTCGATGATGTCCCCCTCGATCTCGCCCGGCTCGTTGTACTTCCCGCCGAAGCTCAGCCGCACCACCGGATGCGGCGAGGACCAGTCCCAGTGCGGGTGGATGTCCAGCCCCCGGAACAGGGGCTCGTGGCAGGCGAACAGCGACCCCAGCGTGTCGAGCAGCAGGCTCTTGCCGAACCGGCGCGGCCGGGACAGGAAGTAGTGGCGCCCCTCGTCCACCAGCCGCCGGACGAGCGGGGTCTTGTCGACATAGTAGAAGCCCTCGCTCCGGATGGTCCGGAAGTCCTGGATCCCGATCGGAAGACGCTGCCGGGTCATCGCTCCCTCCCTGCGTGGCGCCGGACCCCGCCGCCGGCGGACGAACCCGCCGACGGCGCGCGCGGGGTTCCCTTCTGCCGCCGCTCCGGCGTCCCGCCGCCGGCGCACCCGGTGACACTATCCGCCTGCACGGCCGCGGACAAGCGCCGCCGCCGCAGCTCAGCCATTCCCGCCAAGCGGGAACATGCCCTCGAAATCCCCTCGATTGGACGCCCTGGTGGTCGGAATTGCGCCGGAATCCCATCGCGGCACGGCCTCTCCGGGCGTTGGCGGGAATTTCTGGCCGCCGCTCGAAGTGTCACGGGAGGGCACGGCAGCGACGGCCCGTGGCGGGCCCCGAAGCGGGTTCTTGACACCGTTGCGACTGCCTCTCTATGTTCGTCCGAAGCCCCGATCGCCGGTCATCGCTGCCTGTCGGCGCCGTTGTCCCCCGTCCGGAATCCGGCCTCCACAGGACCTTGCCGACAGCCATGGAAGAGAGGGTGAGCAGCCACCGCTACCGTGCCGGCGCCGTCCGGCGGGACCGGACCGCTCGACGGGACCCGGCCGCGCGATGATGCGGGTCCGGCTGTCGGGCGACGACATTCTCCATGCGGCCAGGGTCGCGGCGGCCGTCGCGCTGGCGCTGTTCAGCCTCTACTCGGCCCTGTTCGGCGTGTTCCAGGACATGGTGCAGAAGGGCGCCCACCTGGCCGTGGTCCTGCTGCTCGTGTTCCTCGCAGGCTGCCGCCGGAGCGCCGCCGAGTCCAGGTACTGGCGTTCCGGCGTCGACGCCTGCCTCATGGCCGGCGCCTTCGCGGTCGTGTTCTACCACGTGGTGTTCCACGAAGCGGTCGCCAACCGCTGGGGCGAGCTGACGGAGCTGGAGTACTGGCTCGCCATCGGCTGCATCGCCGCGCTGCTCGAGGCGACCCGCCGGGCCATCGGGTGGGCGATCGTCATCCTCGCGCTCGTGTTCCTGCTCTACGCCGTGCTCGGGCCGCACCTCCCGGGGATGCTCGCCCACCGCGGCTACTCCGCGGAGCGGATACTGGCGCAGCTCTACCTGGGAGGAGGCGGGATCTTCGGCACTCCGCTCGGGGTGAGCGCCACCTTCGTCATCCTGATCATCATCTACGGCGCGTTTCTCGAGCATTCCGGCGCCGGACGGGTGCTGATGGACATCGCGACCGGCGCCACCGGACGCAGCCGGGGCGGGCCGGCGAAGGCATCGGTGGTCGGATCGAGCCTGATGGGGACGATCTCCGGGACCGCGGTCGCGAACGTCCTGACCACGGGGACCATCAGCATCCCGCTGATGAAGCGCAACGGATACCAGCCCCACGTCGCCGGCGCGGTGGAGGCGGTCGCCTCCACCGGCGGACAGCTCATGCCGCCGGTGATGGGCGCCGCCGCCTTCATCATGGCCGACATGATCGAGCGGCCCTATCTCGACATCGCGCGCGCCGCCATCATCCCCGCGGTGCTGTACTACGTGGTGCTGTTCACGGTCGTCCACCTCGAGGCGGTGAAGCGCGGCATCCCGGTGCTCGCACGGTCGGAGCTGCCCGGCGTGACGAGCACGCTGCGCGCGGGCGGCCATCTCCTGATCTCGCTGCCGGTGTTCGTGTACCTGCTGCTGATCGGCTACTCGGTCATGTACGCCGCGTTCTGGGCGGTGGTGGTGGCGGTCGGGGCGAGCTTCCTGCGCCGCAGCTCCATGCTCTCGCCGCGCCGGCTCGTCGCGGCGCTGGCCGCGAGCGCGGACGCGGTCGTTCCGGTGGCGGTCGCGTGCGCCACCGCCGGCATCATCATCGGGGTCATCTCGCTGACGGGTCTCGGCCTGAAGTTCAGCACCCTGGTGGTGACCGTCTCCGGGGGCAACCTGCTCGTCGCCCTGGTGCTGACGATGATCGCCTCGCTGATCCTCGGCATGGGACTGCCGACCGCGGCGGCCTACATCCTGGTGGCCACCCTGGTCGCGCCCGCCCTGGTCGAGATGGGCGTCGACCTGATGGCCGCGCACCTGTTCGTGTTCTACGGAGCGATGCTCTCCTCGATCACCCCGCCGGTGGCCCTCGCCGCGTACTCCGCGGCCGGTCTTGCGGGTGCGAACCCGATGCGGATCGCGCTCACCGCCGTCTCGTTCGGCGCCGCCGCCTTCGTGGTGCCGCTGTTCTTCGTGTACGACACCGCGCTGATCGGGGTCGGCACCGCCTCCGCCATCGGCGTCGCGCTCGGCACCGGCGTCGTCGGAGCGCTGTGCATCGCGGCCACCATCCAGGGCTGGGCGCTCGTTCGGACCCGCTGGATGGAGCGCATCGCGCTCGGCGTCTCGGCCGTGTGCCTCATCTCCCCCAGCGTACAGGCCGATCTCGCCGGCATCGGCCTTGCCCTCGCCGCCCTGATTCCCCAGTATCTGCGGCGGCGCGCCGGGCGCGTCCCGCACGCTGCGGAGCGATGAGCGCTCGGCGCGTCCCCGTATCGTCAACCCGACCCACACCCGGAGACCCGCACAGTGAACCGATACCGAAACACCGTGGCGGCCCTTGCGGCCACCGTCGCCGCCACCGTCGCCGCGCCGGCCGCACCCGCCGCCGACACCTACATCTCCATCGGCTCGTGCCCCATCGGCTGCACCGCCTACACGTGGTCGGCGGGCATCGCCGACGTCATCAACCGGAACGTCTCCGGGGTGCAGGCCACCGCCGAGGAGACCAAGGGCTACGTCGCGAACATCAGGCTGCTGCAGAAGGGCGACCTCGAAGCATCCTTCGCCACCTCGCTGTCGTCGTACCAGGCGTACAAGGCGACCGGCAGCTACGAGGGCACCGCCCCCGGCAGGATCCTGAGCTGGATATCGATCAAGCCGACCGCGATGCACGTCATCACCCTCGAAGGGTCGGGCATCGACGGGCTCGCGGACCTGAAGGGCAGGCGCGTCGGCATGGGTCAGCCGGGCGGCGTCTCCATGCTGGACGCCGACATGCTGATGGACCACATCGGACTGAAGCCCGATGCCGACTTCGAGCCGTTCCGCGTGCGCCTCGGGGCCATGGCCAACATGCTCGGCGACGGGCAGCTCGACGCCGCGCTCTGGAACGGGAGCTTTCCGCTGCCGCCGGTCATCAAGCTCGGCTCGCAGCACGCGGTGAAGCTCGTCCCCATTCCGGACGACGTGTTCGGGACGCTGAACGCGAAGGTGCCGCCGTACTTCCGGAACGCGATTCCCGGCGGCACCTACAAGGGGGTCCCCGATGCGACCCCGAGCTACGGGCTGGCCAACGGGCTCGTCATTCATGCCGGCGTGGACGAGGACCTCGTCTACCGGATGACGAAGGCCGTCCACGAGAACCTGGAGGGGCTCAGGGGCGTGCATCCCGCGTTCGGCAGCGTCACCCGCGAGACCGTGCTCGCCGGCTTCGGCGCGCCCCTGCATCCGGGGGCCCTGCGGTACTACCGGGAGATCGACGTGCCCGGCATCGAGGAGTTCGTGACCCGCACCGCGGACTGACACGACGAGCGGACCGACAACGCACAACGAGAGGTGTGAACCATCATGTCGAGCGTGAAGCCCGGCTCCGGCGGGTCAAGCTTCCGAAGGCCCAACTTCCTGTTCGTGATGGCCGACCAGATGGCCGGCCCCGCCCTGCCGCTCAACGGTCACCGGGTGGTGAAGACGCCGCACCTGGAGTCGCTCGCGGCGGGCGGGGTCAACTTTCGCAACGCCTACTGCAACAACCCCATCTGCGCGTCGTCCCGGTTCTCGATGATGGCGGGACAGCTCCCCTCGCGCATCGGCGCCTACGACAACGCGGCCGAGTTTCCGGCCGCGGTGCCGACGTTCGCGCACTACCTGCGCCACCTCGGCTACCGGACGTGCCTTTCGGGCAAGATGCACTTCGTCGGCCCCGATCAGCTCCACGGGTTCGAGCAGCGGGTGACGACCGACATCTACCCATCGGACTTCGGCTGGACGCCCGACTGGACGATCGAGGGGTATCCGTTCGCGCCGTCGGTGATGAGCATGCGCGGGGTGGTGGAGTCGGGGCTGTGCGTGCGCTCGCTGCAGATCGACTACGACGAGGAGGTGCAGTACTTCGCGAAACGCAAGCTCCACGACCTTGCACGGGAGCGCACCGACCGGCCGTTCTTCCTCGCCGTTTCGTTCACCCACCCGCACAACCCCTTCACCATCACCGGGGAGTACTGGAACCGGTACCGGGAAGACGACATCGACATGCCGTCGGTGCCGCACATGCCGGTCGAGGAGCGCGACCCCTGGAGCCGGCGCTACTACTACCTGATCCGCCAGGACGAGCACGAGGTGACCGACGCGGCCATCCTCCGCACGCGGCGCGCCTACTACGCGATGATCTCCTACGTGGACGACAAGGTGGGCGAGCTGCTTGCGACGCTCGATGCGCTCGGGATGGCGGACGACACCGTGGTGGTGTTCACCGCGGACCACGGCGACATGATGGGCGAGCGCGGCATGTGGTACAAGTTCAACCCCTACGAGTGGTCGGCCCGGGTCCCGCTCGTGGTGCGCGCGCCGGGCAACGCGGCGGGCCGGACGGAGCGGCGGAACGTGTCGCTCCTCGATCTCCTGCCGACCTTCCTCGATCTCGCCACCGACGGCGCTCCGCCCGAGCTCGCCGATGCGATCGACGGGCACAGCCTCGCGCCGATGCTCCACGGCCCCGACGAGCGCTGGCCGGACGAGGCCCCGATCGAGTTCACCGCCGAGGGCACCCATGCGCCGTGCCTCATCCTGCGCAAGGGGCGGTACAAGTACGTCTACTGCGAGACCGATCCGGGCATGCTGTTCGACCTCGAATCCGACCCCGGCGAGACGCGCAACCTGTGCGGGGAGCCGGACCACGCGGACGTGGCGGCGCGGATGCTGCGCGAGGTGCTCTCGCGCTGGGACCCGCCCGCGCTGAAGCGGAGGATCCTGGAGAGCCAGCGCCGGCGCCGCTTCGTCCAGCGGGTGCTGCTCGAGGGCGAGCGCTCGCCCTGGGACTACCGGCCGGTGGCCGATCCTTCGAGGCAGTACGTGCGCAGCAGCATCACCACCTCGACGACGCTGACCAAGGGCCTCGCGCGCTATCCCTACATGGAGCCGGTGCCGCCGGACTTTCCGCGCGAGGCGTGACGAGGCGCCCGGCGATGGCCGGGATGCCGGCCGGAACCCCCGCAACCGGTCCGGCCGGCGGGGTCGAGGAGTACTTCCACGCCAACCGGCGGATCCACCGGAGCATCGTCGAGGAGACCGGAAACGAATACCTGCTCAGGAGCTTCGATGCGATCTGGAACCGGGGGTTCTCGTTCCGGGTGTTTGCCGCGATCGAGCATCCCGACCTGGATGCCTCCCTCCACGAGCACGCGGGGCTGGTGGCCTCCATGCGCGCCGATGATCCGCGCGAGGCGGGCGAGGCGATGATCGCCCATATCCGGCAGGGGCTCACCCTCCAGCTTCGGGTCATCGCCGATCAGGATGGACCGCGGCTCCCCACCCGCTGAACGGACGCTTTTCACCTGAGGCGCCCGGCCTCGAGGCCGAGCACGGCGGCGAGGGTGCGTGCGGCGCCGGCCCCGAGCCGGTCCGCGACCGTGTCCAGGCGCGACGGGCGGACGGTGAAGTCCACGATGTCCTCGGCTCCGATCACCTCGCGCGCGACGTAGCTGCTGCTGCCGAAGCCGTCCACGAGGCCGAGCTCCCTGCCCCTGGCGCCGGTCCAGACGAGGCCGCTGAAGATGTCCGCGTCGTCCGCGAGCCGGCTCCCCCGGCCGCGCTTCACGGCCGCGACGAACTCGTCGTGGACCTCCCCGAGCATGGACCGGAGGTGCGCGACCTCCTCCTCGGCGGCCGGCGAGAAGGGGTCGAGGAAACCCTTGTGCTCTCCCGCCGTCACCAGGCGCCGCTCCACGCCGAGCTTGCGCATCGCATCGACGAAGCCGAAGCCGTTCATCAACACCCCGATGGAGCCCACCATGCTGGATCGGCTCGCGTAGATGGCGTCCGCGGCGGCGGCGACGTAGTAGCCGCCGGACACCGCCACGTCGGCGATCACCGCGTACAGCGGCGTGTCCGGATGCAGCGCCCGCAGGCGGACGATCTCGTCGTTGATGTAGCCGGCCTGGACCGGAGTGCCGCCCGGGCTGTTGATGCGCACGATGACGCCCGCGGTATCGGAATCGTCGAACGCGGCCTGGAGCGCGGCGACGATGCGGTCGGCGCTCGCGTCGCCCTCGTCGCCGATGACTCCGCTCACTTCGACCAGGGCGCTGTGCGGGCCGGCCGCGTCGGGCCGGAGCCACCAGGGCTCGGCCCAGAGAACGGCGATGGCCACGAAGAACGCGAGCCACGCGAGCCGCAGCACCAGGTTCCAGCGGCGCGCGCGGCGCTTCTCGGCGAGCGACTCGCGGGCGAAGCGCTCCAGCAGGTCGCGGGCCCAGGTCCCGCCGCCCGGAGGCGGGGTGCGGCCCGTCGGCGCAGAGGCGGACTCGGATGGCTGGTCGGACATCGGAGGACTCGGTGATTTCGGCATTTCCGGCCGGGCCGGATCTTCCGTCGGCGGCGGAGCCGGCGCACGTGCGGACTAAAGCACCGATGCATGTGCGCATCAAGTCGCGACGCGGGGTGGCGGGGCTCTCCGGAAGTCGTGGCGAAGAACTCGGATGCAGTGTGTGGGCGACTGGTCTGGTCCGCGGGGTGGCGGGAGAGTCCTGCCGGCCGCCCGCGGGCGGTTTCAAGCGTCCGCCGAATCGGATAGCGTGCGCCGCTGGAGCCGGGGCTTCCGGGAGCGCTGCGCACCCCTCGGCTCCGCACGGCGCGCACCTTCGACGGGACGGCGAATGAAACGGGACACCAGGCTCATCGCGCTCGGCCGGGCGCCGGTGCGCGCGCAGGGGCCGGTCAACGTGCCGGTGCATCGGGCGTCGACGATCCTCTCCGAGCATCTCGACGGCTACGTCCACCGGTTCGACGGCGACAACCGCTACGACAACGTCACCTACGGGGCGACCGGGACCCAGAACGCGCGGGCGCTGGCCGAGACGGTCGCGGCCGTCGAGGGCGGGCATCGCACGGTGGTGACCGGCAGCGGGCTCTCGGCGGTGACGATGGCGGTCTCGGCCGTGGTCGGCGCCGGCGACCATGTCCTCGTTCCCGACTCGGTGTACGGGCCGACCCGGCGCTTCTGCGTCGAAACCCTCAGCCGCTACGGAGTCGACACCACCTTCTACCATCCGGCGGCCGGGGCGGGCATCGCGGAGTCGATCCGGGAGAGCACGCGCCTCGTCTACACCGAGGCGCCCGGCTCGCTCACGTTCGAGATGCAGGACATCCCCGCCATCGCGAAGGCCGCTCGCGAGCGCGGCGCGCTGGTCGCGATGGACAATACCTGGGCGACACCCATCTACTTCCGCCCCCTGGAGCACGGCGTCGACATCTCCATCCAGGCCGGCACCAAGTATCTGGCGGGCCATTCGGACCTGGTGATCGGGATGATCACCACGGCGAGCGATGCGCACTTCAGGGCGATCGCGGACCAGGCGCATGCGTTCGGGGACGTCGCCTCCCCCGACGACTGCTTCCTCGCGCTGCGCGGCATGCGCAGCCTCTCGGTGCGGCTCGAACGCCAGTCGGCGTCGGCGGTGAAGGTCGCGCGCTGGCTCGAAGCGCGCCCGGAGGTGAGGCGGGTGCTCTGTCCCGCGCTCGAGAGCGACCCCGGCCACGCCCTGTGGCGGCGCGACTTCGAGGGCGCCTCGAGCCTGTTCGGACTCGCCCTGCACACCACCGACGAGGCCGCGGTCGCGCGCATGGTGAACGGGCTCGATCTGTTCCGGATCGGCTCCTCCTGGGGCGGGTACGAAAGCCTGGTGGCCTTCAACCGGATGCCGGTTCCCCGCACCGTCGCCCCGTGGACGGAGACCCCGTTCCTGCTGCGCGTGCACGTCGGGCTGGAGGACCCGGAAGACCTCATCGCCGACCTTGACGCGGGTCTCCGCCGGCTCGGCGCGTGAGCCGCGCGGACCGGCCGCCAGCCGAAGACGGTACTGCGCATCAAGGAGCTACGCTGTCCGGGGCGCTCGGGGAAGCGTGAGAACGAGCTTGCCCTGGGCGGCCGGCGGTCCCCCGGCATCGCAGAGCCCCGACCGGGCCCGGAGTGAGCCGCTCGCCGACGACTTCCGGACAGCCCCCCGGGCGGTGCTGGTCGAGGTGGACCCGGTGGAGGTTGGGGATGGGCCGGCAGTGTGCTACAAGCGGCCCTCGAGACGTCCGCGCGTCGAGCCGTCGGTCGAACGGGCGTCGACTTCCGCCGCCGGGCGGGCCCCGGCATGCCCCGGCTCCGGGCCCGTTCACCTGCCCCGCCGGCTCCGGCTCGTCCGGGAGCGGGAGCCGGCCCGGCGGGCCCGGTCCGCATCCGCCGACGGCCCCCCGGCATTCGCGCCGGCCGATCGGTGAGGTGTGCGGACCGAATTCCACCCGAGGAGAAACACGATGTCGAGCAGAGAAGAGCTCCTGAAAGCCTTGCACCACGGGCAGATTTCCCGTCGCGACTTCGTTCGCCGCATGAGCGCGCTGGGTGTCGCGGCCGGTGCCGTGCCCGCACTGCTTTCCGCCGCCTCGCACGCCGCCGGGCCGAAGAAGGGCGGCAGGATCACGGTCGGGGTCGAGGCGGCCCAGACCAGGGATTCGCTGGACCCGACGAAGTACTACTCCACGGCGAACATCCTCATGGGCTTCACGGTGTACGACAGCCTCGTCAATCGGGGGCCGGACCTGAAGCCGGTGCCGTGGCTCGCGCAGTCCTGGGAGGTCGGGAAGGACGCGAGCGAGTGGATCTTCCAGCTCCGCAAGGGGGTGGAGTGGCACGACGGCGCGCCGTTCACCGCCGACGACGTGATCTACACGTTCAACCGCCACAACCGCGAGGGCTCCGAGTCGCCCGCCAAGGCATTCACGAGCCAGATCGCGGAGATGACGAAGGACGGCGACCACGTCGTCAGGTTCCGGCTGGCCGCGCCGAATGCGGACTTCCCCGTCGTCCTGACCGATACGCGCACGCAGATCAGCCGCAACGGCTACGAGGACTTCGGCTCCACCACGGTCGGCACCGGCCCGTTCAGGGTCAGGGACTGGAAGTCGGGGTCGCGCTACGTCTTCGAGCGCAACGAAAACTACTGGGGCTCGGACGGGCCCTGGGTGGACGAGATCGAGGTGGTCGGCATCGGCGACATCACCGCGCGGGTGAACGCCCTGCTCTCGGGCGACATCAACGTGATGCTGGAGCTGGACCCCAAGGCGGTGGCGCTGATCGAGAAGAGCGACAGGGTGGACCTCGTCCGGACGCGGAGCGGCGCGTTCATCAACCTGGCGATGATGGTCGACCGCGAGCCCACCAGCAACGCGGACTTCCGCCTGGCGATGAAGTACGCCGTGGACCGCGAGAAGATCGTGAGGAACGTGCTCAAGGGCTACGGCAGCGTCGGCAACGATCACCCCATCTCCCCGTCCGATCCCTACTACTGCGAGGACATCCCCCAGCGGGAATACGATCCGGACCGGGCCCGCCACCACATCAGGAAGGCCGGGCTCGAGAACACGCCCGTCGACTTCCATGCGTCCGACGTCCCCGGCGCGGGCGCGCTGGCGGCGTGCCAGGTGGTTCAGCAGACCGCGGCCGCGGCGGACATCAATCTCAACCTGATTCAGCCGCCCGCGGACACGTACTGGTCCTCGGTCTGGATCCAGAAGCCCCTGAGCGCGTCCGGCTGGGACATGCGCCCGGTCCCCGACCTGATCTTCTCCATCGCGTTCAGGGGCGGCGCCGAGTGGAACGAGACCCGGTATGCGGACGAGCGGTTCGACAGGCTGCTGCTCGAAGCGCGATCCACCGTCGACTTCGACCGGCGCAAGGAGATGTACTGCGAGATGCAGCGTCTGGTCCACGACGACGGCGGGCACATCACGCTGGCGTTCCGGGACATTCTCGACGCCAAGGCGGCCGGCGTGCACGGCATCGAGGCCCACCCCTCGGGCCCGCTCGGCTTCTACCAGTTCGCGCGCACGGCCTGGGTCGAGAGCTGAATCGTCGCCGGTGGCGTCGCCGGCGCATCTCCGTGCGGGCGGGAGACGCGCCGGCGGTCGTGGCGCCGTGATCCGATGGCAGCCTCGTGTCGCTGACCGCGCTCATCGCCCGGCGCCTGGCGCTCGGGGTCCTCATCCTGCTGTTCGTCTCGCTCCTGGTGTTCTTCGGCACGGAGGTGCTTCCGGGCGATGTGGCGCACGCCATTCTCGGCCAGGGCGCGACCCCGGAGATCATCGCCAACGTGCGCGCCCGCCTGGGCCTGGATCAGCCCGCGTACCTGCGCTACTTCATGTGGCTGGGGAACCTGCTCGCCGGAGACCTCGGCACGTCGCTCGCCAACAACGCCGACATCGCGGACATGATCGGCGAGCGGATCCCGAACACCGTGCTGCTGGCGGGGGTGACCGCCGCGCTCGCGGTGCCGCTGGCGGTCGTTCTGGGCCTGGTCTGCGCCCTGAAGCCGAACGGCGTGGTGGACCGGGTGATATCGAGCGTGTCGCTGACCCTGATCTCGGTTCCCGACTTCCTCGTCGCCATCCTCCTGGTCACGGTCTTCGCCGTCCATCTCGGCTGGCTGCCGGCCATCGCCAACCTCCGGCCGGGGCTGGACGCGGCTGCCGTCGCCCGGATGCTGGTGCTTCCGGTGACGGTGCTCCTGTTCACCGTGCTCGCGCACATGGTGCGCATGACCCGCACCACGGTCATCGACATCCTCGCCACGCCGGCCATCGAGATGGCCATCCTCAAGGGGGTCGGCCGCTGGCGGCTGCTGATCGTGCACGCGCTGCCGAACGCGCTGGCGCCCATCGCCAACGTGGTGGCGCTCAACCTGGCGTTTCTCATTTCGGGCATCGTGGTGATCGAGACCCTGTTCAACTTCGCGGGCCTCGGCCGGCTCATGGTGGAGGCGGTGACGACGCGGGACATCCCCGTGGTGCAGGTCTGCGCCATGATCTTCTGCAGCGTCTACGTGGTTCTCAACCTGCTGGCGGACGTGGTCGCGATCGTCGCGAACCCGCGGCTGAGGTATCCGAAGTGATGGATGCGGCCGGCCGCCGCCCGCTGCGCGAGCTCGCGTCCCGGCTGACCGTTCCGGCCGCGGCGTGCCTGGTCCTCATCGGGTGCTTCGCGGTCGTCGCCCTCGCCGCGTCGTGGCTCGCGCCGTTCGCGGAGAGCGAGATCCTCTCCGACGAGAGCTTCGTCCCGCCCGGGGCGCAGATGCCGCTCGGCGGCGACTTTCTCGGCCGCGACCTCGCGTCCCGCCTGATCTACGGAGCGCGGGTGACCCTGGGGCTGGCTCTGGCCATCTCGCTGCTCGCGTTCCTCGTCGGGTCCGCGACCGGATTTCTCGCCGCGGTGCGGGGCGGGTGGGTCGACGCGGTCCTCGGCCGCATCGTGGACGCGCTCATCTCGTTTCCGGCCATCATGATCGCGCTCATCGTGATCTCGGGGCTCGGGTCGAGCTTCGGGGTGCTGATCGCGACGGTGGCGCTCATCGACGCGACGCGGGTGTTCCGCGTCGCCCGCGCGCTGGGCATGGACATCGTGGTGCAGGACTACGTCGAGGCGGCCCGCGCCCGCGGGGAGAGCCTCGGATGGATCATGTGGCACGAGCTCCTGCCCAACGCCCTCGCGCCGCTGGCGGCGGAGTTCGGGATCCGCTTCACCTACGCCATCCTGTTCATCTCGGCGCTGAGCTTCCTCGGGCTGGGCGTCCAGCCTCCCCACGCCGACCTCGGCGTGATGGTGAAGGAGAACATGCAGGGACTGCTGTATGGCTCCTACGCGCCGATCTTCCCCGCGCTCGGCATCGCGCTGATCACGGTCTCCGTCAACATGCTGGTCGACTGGTTCCTGAAGACCACGGACGCGGCGCTGCCGGACGAGCTGTGAGCGAGCGAGAGGATCGGCGTCCGGCCCGGAGCGCGCCGCCACCCCTGCTGCGGGTCCGTGACCTGTCGGTGATCGCCCGCCCGCGCCACGGGAGCACGCTCTCCATCGTCGAGGGCGTGTCCTTCGACGTGCGGCCCGGCGAGGTGATCGCCCTGATCGGCGAGTCGGGCTCGGGCAAGACGACCGTCTCTCTCGCGTGCATGGGCTACGCGCGCCCCGGCTGCGAGATCGCCGGCGGCAGCGTGCGCCTCGGCGACCGGGAGGTGCTCGCGCTGTCTCCGCGCGAGCGCCGGGAGGTGCGCGGGCGCGACGTCGCCTACGTCGCGCAGAGCGCCGCGGCCGCCTTCAATGGCGCGCTCACCCTCGGGCTTCAGGTCACGGAAGCGCCGGTGATGAAGGGACTCCTGACCGAGCGGGAGGCGGGGGCGAGAGCGGTGGCGCTCTACCGCGCGCTGGACCTGCCGGAGCCGGAGACCATCGGGCGCCGCTATCCGCACCAGGTGAGCGGGGGCCAGCTCCAGCGCATGATGGCGGCCATGGCGATGATCTGCGACCCGCGGCTGCTCATCCTCGACGAGCCGACCACCGCGCTGGACGTCACCACCCAGGTCGAGGTGCTGCGGACGTTCAGGAAGCTCATCCGCGACAGGAACACTTCCGCCATCTACGTCAGCCACGACCTGGCCGTGGTCGCGCAGATTGCGGACCATGTGCTCGTGCTCCGGAACGGCGCCACGGTGGAGGCGGGCGCGGTCGAGGACATCATCGCAACGCCGGCCGCGCCGTATACCCGGGAGCTCATCGGCGCCGCGCACGTGATGCCGGCGACGGTGTCGCCCGGGCGCCCGCCGCCCGGTCCGGAGCGGGCCGGCGCGTCCGCGCCCCTGCTGCGGGTGTCCCGGGTCACCGCCGGCTATGGCCGCAAGGGCGAGCACATCGCGCTGCGCGACGTGAGCCTCGAAGCGTTCGCATCGCGCACGCTGGGGATCATCGGCGAGTCCGGCTCCGGCAAGACCACCCTCGGCCGGGTGATCGCGGGGCTGACGCCGGCTCGATCCGGCGAAGTCAGCTTTCAGGGCCGCACGCTCGGCGCCGGCGTCGTCGACCGGGACCGCGAGCAGCTCCGCGCCGTCCAGTTCGCGTTCCAGATGGCGGACGTCGCGCTGAACCCCAGGCATCGGGTGGACAAGATCCTGGGCCGTCCCCTGTCGTTCTACTTCGGAATGGAGGAGTCGCGGGCGCAGCGGCGGGTGCGGGAGCTGCTGGCTCTGGTCGAGCTGCCCGCGAGCTGCGCGTCGCGCTTCCCGAGACAGCTCTCCGGTGGCGAGCGCCAGCGGGTCAACCTCGCCCGCGCGCTGGCCGCGGAGCCGAAGCTGATCATCTGCGACGAGATCACCTCGGCGCTGGACACGGTGGTCGCGCAGGCGATCCTCGACCTGCTGCGCGATCTGCAGGAACGGCTGGAAGTGGGCTACCTGTTCATCTCGCACGACATCTCCACCGTCGCGCGGGTCGCCGATACCATCGCCGTCATGCAGAATGGCGAGATCGTGGAGCATGGAGCGACGGGCGCGGTGCTGGCGCCGCCCCACCATCGCTACACGGAGCTCCTGCTGAGGTCGGTCCCCGACCTGCGGACGGACTGGCTGGATACGCTCGAGCCCCTGGCGCCCGGCGGCGGCAGGCGGGCGCGGCGCGGCTGAGCCGGGCGCGAGCGGGTCCGCCGGGGGGTCGGTCCGGTCGGTCCGCCTCGATCGGAGCGAGGCCGGAAGGGGTCGTCGGGCGCGGTTCGCGCGAAGCGGTCCGTCGCCGCGGGCGATGCGCCGCAGGCAAGCCGGGGCCGCAGGCAAGTCGAGGGGGGGACATGGCAGCGACCGGATACCTGCCGTCGAACGGGTCCGCGGAAGGCGTGCGCGCGGCGCTGCGCGCCTGCCTCGACCGGCCGCATGGCCGGGCGTGGAGCATGCCGGCGGGCTTCTACACCTCGCCGGAGTTCCTGGCGGTCGAGATCGAGGAGCTGTTCCGCAGGGAGTGGGTGTGCATCGGCCGCGTCGAGGAGGCGGCGGCGCCCGGCGACTACTGGACGACGGACCTTCTCGGGGAGCCGCTGCTGGTGGTGCGGGCCGGAGACGGCGGGCTTCGGGTGCTCTCCAACGTGTGCCGGCACCGCGGGATGCCGGTCGCGAACGGGCGGGGCAGCACGCAGCATCTCCAGTGCCCCTACCACGCGTGGACGTACGGCCTGGAAGGCCGGCTCCTGCGGGCGCCGCTCGTCGAGGGGCGCGAGGACTTCGATCCGGCCGCCTGCGCGCTGCCCGGGGTCGCGACGGAGGTGTGGCAGGGCTTCCTCTTCGTCAACCTGGACGGGCGGGCGTCGCCGCTCGCGCCGCGGCTCGAAGGGCTCGTGCCGCTGGTGCGCAACTACCACATGGAAGACATGGTGCTCGGCCACTGCGAGACCGAGTCGTGGGACACGAACTGGAAGTGCCTCACGGAGAACTTCATGGAGGGCTACCACCTCTCCACGGTGCACTACCGGACCCTGCACCCGGTGACGCCGACGCGTCTCTGCGCGCACTTTCCGGCGGGCGAGGGGTACTTCGGCTACTACTCCGGGTTTCCGGCGGACCTGCCGCAGCGCGGCCGGTACCACCCGGACCTGACCGATGCGGAACGCGGCCACTGCGTGATGTTCGCGATCGCGCCGGGCCTGGTGGCGGGCGTGGCGGGGCACATGGCGACATTCATCTGCCTCCAGCCGGAGTCGGTGGACCGGGTCCGGGGCAAGCGCGGGATCGTCTTCGGCGACCCCGACATCGAGGCGGTCGACCGACGGGCGGTGGTGGATCTCTTCGAGCGCACGATGGCCGAGGACAAGGCGCAGCTCGCGAACCTCGGGCGGGGCCTCAATGCCCGCAGCTACCGGCCCGGTCCGCTGGGGCCGCCCGATGTCGAAGGCACGGTCTGGGACTTCTACCGATACATGGCGCGCCGGCTCGGCCGAGGACGCTGACGCGCATTCCCCTGCCGCGCGTCGGGCGCGCCTCGCGGCTGTGCCGGGTGCGCCTCATCCGGGAGGCGGGTCCGCCGCGCTGCCCGCCCAGTCGGGCTCGAAGCCGAGGATGGCGCTTTCCGCCGGCAGCCGGGGGTTGAAGAGCAGGTTGTGCCAGAAGGTGGCCTCGTGCAGGGGGTTGTCCGGCGAGAGGCGCCGCACCGTGCAGCGCAGGTCGAACCGCTGGCTGAACTGCTCGATCGCGAGCCGGCACTCCCGGTGCTCCAGGAGCGCCGCCGCGGTCCCGGAACCGGGGGCGAAGCTGGCGGTGAGGATGTCGGAGAACTCGCGCGGGGACTGGTAGTACCGCTCGGCGAAGAACCCGAGCGCGCTCTCGCGCCGCTCGCCGGGGTCGTGGGTGCGCCGCGCCATGTGACGAAGCTCCATCGTCACCGAGTGCTCGGGGCGCTTGCACAGCACCGTGACGACCCGGGCGACGGGAGCCCCGGCGCCGGCCGCGGACACGAGCGGGGTCATGCCGCCGGTCGGGCGGCCGCCGCGGGTGCGCATCGCGATCCGGCGGATTCGGCACTGCCAGCCGAGGAACCGATCGCGCAGCACACGGCCGGTCCGGACTTCGCAGGCCATCGGTTTCCTCTGCCTCGGAGCTGCCTCAGAGCTTCCCGTACGCGTCGCGCAACTGCACCATGGGGTGGCGTTCCGACATCTGGAACTTGATGAGCAGCTCGCGGGCGATCATGTCGCGGTCCTGCTGGTTGTCGGGCAGCTCGATGTCGTCGGGGACCCGGACCCAGCCGTTGATGTTGCGGTCGAACACCGCCGCGTGGCCCTCCTCGTAGCCCATGTGCACGTCCTCGAGCCAGTTGAGGTCGTCCCAGCCCATGAGCTCGATGTACTTCCTCAGGAACGGGGTCAGGCGGTCGTAGTCGGGAAGGAGATTGACGTCGTAGCGGTAGCCGATGTGCTGGCCGATCTCCTTCTCGCGCTCCGAATCGAGTCCGTCGCTCCTGATGAACTGGTCGACGCTCCGGATCTCGGAGCCCTTGTAGCTGCTGCCTGCCATGCGTCCCTCCTGGTTTCTCCGGCCGAACCCTTCCCCCCGTGCCCTCACAGATGATGGTAGTCCTCGATGCCGACGGTGTGGCTCGTGCCCGCGAGGGGCACGCCGGCCATCGCGGACGCCTCCATCGTGAGCGCCGCGAGATCTTCCGGCTCCAGGCTGTGGATGTCGGTCTTCCCGCAGGCGCGGGCCATCATCTGGGCCTCGATGGTCAGGGTGTGCAGGAAGTTGTAGACCCGCTCGGCCGCCTCGTCGGGGTCGAGCCGCTTGCGCAGGACCGGGTCCTGGGTCGCGACCCCGACCGGACACCGGCCGGTATGGCAGTGGTAGCAATACCCCGCCTCGACCCCGATTTCGGTCTCGTAGTCCGACTCCGGAATGTCCTTGTTGCAGTTGAGCGCCATCAGCACCGCGTGCCCGAGGGCGACGGCGTCCGCCCCGAGCGCCAGCGCCTTGGCCACGTCTCCGCCGTTGCGGATCCCCCCGGCGTAGATGAGCGTGATCTCGCCCCGCTTGCCGAGGTCGTCGATGGCCTTGCGCGCCTGGCGGATGGCCGCCATGCCGGGCACGCCGGTCTCCTCGGTCGCGAGGTGCGGTCCGGCGCCGGTGCCGCCCTCCATGCCGTCGATGTAGATGGAGTCGGGGTCGCACTTCACCGCCATGCGCACGTCGTCGTAGACGCGCGCGGCGCCGAGCTTGAGCTGGATCGGGATCTGCCAGTCCGTCGCCTCGCGGATCTCCAGGATCTTCAACGCGAGGTCGTCGGGGCCGAGCCAGTCCGGGTGGCGCGCCGGCGAGCGCTGGTCGATGCCGGCGGGGAGGCTCCGCATCTCGGCGATCTGGTCGGTGACCTTCTGTCCCATCAGGTGGCCGCCCAGTCCCACCTTGCACCCCTGGCCGATGAAGAACTCGCACCCGTCGGCGAGCATCAGGTGGTGGGGATTGAAGCCGTAGCGCGACTGGATGCACTGGTAGAACCACTTCGTCGAGTAGCGGCGTTCGTCGGGGATCATCCCCCCTTCGCCCGAGCAGGTCGCCGAGCCGGCCATGGTGGCGCCGCGGGCGAGCGCGGTCTTGGCCTCGTAGGACAGCGCCCCGAAGCTCATGCCGGTGACGTAGACCGGGATGTCGAGCTCCATGGGGACCTTCGCCCGGGGGCCGATGACGGTCTTCGTGTCGCACTTCTCGCGGTAGCCCTCGATCACGAAGCGGGTGAGGGTGCCGGGGAGGAAGGTCAGGTCGTCCCAGTGCGGGATCTTCTTGAACATCGAGAAGCCGCGCATCCGGTAGCGCCCGAGCTCGGACTTGATGTGGATGTCGTCGATGACCGCGGGGGTGAATATCCGGCTCTGCCCGAGGACGCTGGTGTTGCGCCCGCGCCCGGCCTTCAGCCCCGGGCCGGGCCGTGGTGCGGTTTCGCTCTTCGCCATCTGCCTTCGTCTCCCGTATCTCGCGCCTGCGGGTCCCGGAGGAGGAGCTCTCCTCGCCCTACAGGATCAGCTTCTTCTCGGTGGGCTCGAGGTTGTCGTAGTTCCAGA
Organism: Gammaproteobacteria bacterium; assembly: GCA_965202735.1. Taxonomy (GTDB): domain Bacteria; phylum Pseudomonadota; class Gammaproteobacteria; order HK1; family HK1; genus HK1. Next base: position 1,902,972 of record OZ241844.1, on the reverse strand, counting down.
GCTGCTTGCCGGCCACGATCTTCGTGAAGTGATCGACGCCCGGTGCGGGGAGCAGCTCGTACTGCCCGAGCTTGCGGGCGAGCCACGCCCGGTCGAGATCGGTGAGCTCCGCCGGCACCGCGTCGACGCCGAGGTCGCGGATGGCGCCGCCGACGTATATCGTGCCGTCGTACATCGAGTCGCCGAGGTTCTTGCCCGCGTTGCCGCACACCACCATGCGCCCGCGCTGCATCATGAAGCCGGAGAACGCGCCGGTGTCTCCGCCGACGATGATGGTGCCGCCCTTCATGTCGATCCCGGTGCGCGACCCCACCGACCCCCGGCACACCAGGTCGCCGCCCCGGATCGCGGCGCCGAAGGTCGAGCCGGCGTTCCTGTCGATGACCACGGTGCCCGCCATCATGTTCTCGCCGCACGACCAGCCGACGCGGCCGTGGATGCGCACGTTCGGACCGTCGATGAGACCCACCGCGAAGTACCCGAGCGAGCCCTCGAAGACGAGGTTCAGCCGGTTGAGGATCCCGACGCCGAGGGAGTGCCTGCCGCGCGGATTGCGGACCACGATGGTCCCGTACCCCTCCTTCATGAGGGCCCGCAGCTTCGCGTTGACCTCGGTCGAGGTCAGCGCGTCGGCGTCGACCTCCGCGCGCCGGTTGTAGTCGACGTCCGGCGCCCACGGGTAGAGGAACCGCTCGTCCTCCTCCGGACGGAAGAAGACCTGCTGCGTCCGGCCCGCGAGCTGCTCGGTGTGCATCCCCATCTCGTGGGAACGCTCGTCCCGGGAGCTCATGCCTGCCATACCCGGGTCTCCTCGTCGTAGGGGTCACAGGTGTCGATCTCCTCGGGGAGGATGGCGCGGATCGCCACCTCTTCGGACGCGAGCGCGATGAGGTCGTCGCTCTCGTAGAGCACCAGCGGCTTGGCCGCCATCGTGTCCTTCGCCATGCCGAGCTGGTCGCGGGTCGCGACGAGGTAGGTGAACACGCCGTCGATTTCCCGCACCGAGCGCTCCAGCGAGTCCTCCAGCGTCACTCCGCCGGAGAGGTTGTGCGCGGTGTACACCGCGAGCAGCTCGGAGTCGCAGTCCGACATGAACCGGTGGCCCCTGCGCTCCATCTCGCGGCGCATCAGCCAGTAGTTCGTGATCTGGCCGTTGTGCACCACCGCGACGTCGTTGTAGGGGAACGCCCAGTACGGATGGGCGGAGCGGATGTCGACGTCGGACTCGGTCGCCATGCGGGTGTGGCCGATACCGTGCGTGCCCTGGAACCCGCCCAGATCGTACTGTTCGGAGACGGCGGTGGCGTCACCGAGGTCCTTGATCAGCTCGAGCGCGCCGCCCAGGGAGAGGATCTCGGCTCCCTCCACGTCCTCGATGTAGCGGGCCAGGTGCTCCATGTCGCCGTCGAAGGAGACGATGTAGCGCATGGCGTACTCGGTGGACGCGCTACGGTCCCTGACGGCGGCCCCCAGCTCGGCGAGCCGGCGGTCCACTTCTTCGAGACGGCGGCGAATCCTGGCGTGGATGTCGAAGCCGGAGGCCATGTCCTCCTGCTCCGCCACCTTGAACCGCATTACGTGGTCCCCCTCGGCCGGTGTGCCGTAGATCGCGAATCCGGTCGAGTCCGGCCCGCGATGCCGCAGCGCCTGCAGCATGGAGGTCATTTCGGCGCCGATGCCGCTCACGCCGCCCCGGTGGATCACACCCGCTATTCCGCACATGTCATGTCTTCCGTTGGTCTGCTGCACCGCTGGATGCATCGGGCGCCGGAGCCGTTTCGGATGGATGCGGCCGCAACGCCCGGAATCGCCGCCCGATACGGCGGGAGACGATGCTCCCGCCATGGTTCTTCTGCTTCGCCGTCGGCCCGCCGGCCCGCCGCCGGCGCCGTGCGGCCGCCCCGCCGTGCGGCATCCGTCCGCGACGCGCAACCGTTTGTCACCGGCCCCGGCTCAGGGCAGACAGTCGATATACGTGTCCATGTCCCACTCGGTGGTGGTATGGAGGAACCGCTCCCACTCGTCGCGCTTGTACTCGTCGTACAGGCGGTACATCTCCCCCGGCAGCGCGGACCGGATCACCTCGTCGTTCTTCAGCGCCTCGAGCGCGTCGCCAAGGGTCATCGGCAGCTTCCTGACCTGCTTGCCCGCCTCCATCGCCTCGTAGATGTTGCGGTCCTCCGGCGGGCCGGGGTCGATGTCGTTGCGGATGCCGTCGTCGGCCGCCTTGACGATGGCGCCGGCCATCAGGTGCGGATTGACCATGGAGTCGACGGCGCGGTACTCGAAGCGCCCCGGCGCGGAGATGCGGAGGCCGGTGGTGCGGTTCTGGTAGCCCCAGTCCGCGAACACGGGCGCCCAGAACCCCGTGTCCCACAATCTCCGGTACGAGTTGACGGTGGAGCAGCCGATCGCGGTCAGCGCCCCGAGATGGGTGACGATGCCGCCGACCACCTGCAGGCCGACCTTGCCCGGGAGCTGCGGGTCGTCGGTGTCGGGCATGAAGGTGTTCTCGCCGCCCGACAGGTAGGTGAAGCTGCTCTCCATGCCCGGCAGCGCCGCGGGGTCGTTTCCGAGGGGCTTGACCGACTCCGAGCCGCCCCGCCAGAAGCTGATGTTGTGGTGGCAGCCGGACGCCGACACGCCCATGAACGGCTTCGACATGAAGCACGCGATGAGGTTGTTCTCGCGCGCGACCTGGGCGCAGATCTGGCGGTAGGTGGTGAGGCGGTCCGCGGTTCGCAGCGGGTCGTCGAACGTGAAGTTGAGCTCGAGCTGGCCTGGCGCGTCCTCGTGGTCGCCCTGGATCATGTCGAGGCCCATCGCCCGCGAGTACTCGATCACCCGCAGGTAGACGGGACGCAGGCTCTCGAACTGGTCGATGTGGTAGCAGTAGGGGTTGGAGAACCCGCCGTCGGGCTTGCCGTCGGCGCCGCGCCTGAGCCACATCATCTCCGGCTCGGTGCCGTGGCGCAGGTGCAGCCCGTCGTGCTCGGCCCTGAACTGCTCGTGGATGCGGCGCAGGTTGCCGCGGCAGTCCGCGGTCAGGAACGCCCCCGGGTCCCGCCGCTCCTCGCGGTTGCGGAACAGCGTGCACCACAGCCGCGCCACGCGCTTGTCCCAGGGAAGCTGGCAGAACGTCTCCGGCTCCGGGATCCCGACCAGCTCCTTGTCGTGCGGTCCGTAGCCCAGGTATTCCCCGTGCCGGTTGAGAAACAGGTTGACCGTCGCACCGTAGACGAGCTGGAAGCCTCGCTCGGCGATGCTCTCCCAGTGATCCGCGGGGATGCCCTTGCCGCAGATCCGGCCGGTAATCGATACGAACTGCAGGTACAGGTACTCGATGCCGAGCTGGTCGATCTTCTCCCGGACCCGCTTCACCAGATCGGCCCGACCGGGCGCTTCCACGAAGCCTTCGATGTCCATCGCCATTCTCTTCATCTCCTGGGGTCTGGTTGCTCGCCGCCGCCCGTCCCGTCCGCCGGGGGCGGGCGATCCGGTTCGACGATCCGGTTCGGGTGTCTCGCTCCGAAATCCGCGGGTGACATGATCGCGCGCCGCGCCATCCGCCTTCGTTGCGCATGCCAGCACGAATCATGACCAGTTCAGGACCAGAACTCAACCAATCCTCCCGATTGGTACCCATAATGTCCAATCACTGGTACGCTGGCAACCGTTGTCGTGCGTTGTCGTGCGCCTTCGGCAATTCCCGCCAGCGCCCGGAGAGGCCGTGCCGCGGGGGGATTCCGGCGCGATTTCGACCACCAGGGCGTCCAATCGAGGGGATTTCGAGGGCATATTCCCGCCTGGCGGGAATTGCTGGTGCGCCCCTCAGACATCCCCTCATTATTTTGCCGTCAGATGACCCCGAAGAGTTCCCGATACACACGCTGCTCCACAAGCATGTGGGCAAACTCCTCGACCAGTGGACGCAGCCGATGCGCAGGCCAGTTGGGCAGATGGTGATAGAGCATCAGCCCCTGGCGAAACAGCGAGTGCGTGCGGGTCTTGACCGTGTTCGCCTTCAACCACCGGTCGTAGCCCAACCGCTCCCCCGCCGCACCGAGCAACGTCAACAACGCCATCGACAACGCGCTGAGCAGCAACAGGCGGTCGCGCCGCGCCGTGTGACGCACCCGCATCGCCCCCATCCCCATCCCGAAACGCCAGTCCTTGAGGTCGCGAAAGCTCGTCTCGATACCCCAGCGCTTGGCGTAATAGCGAATCAGCGTGCGGGTGGCCACCTTCTCCTCGCTCGCCACCACGCACCACGGCTCGGCCATCGCCGGCGCGTGCACGCACACCGCCTTGCCCACCGTCAGGGCATGGGCATCGGTCACCGTCGCACCGCGCAGCGTGCACGAGCGCCCCTGCACGCCCACCCACTGCGACGCCCGGCGCCGCTCGCCCTTCGCGCTCGTCACCCAGAGGTTGCCCCGGATGCGAAGCACGTACTCGAAGCCGAGCTCCTGGCTCAGGCACTGCATCATCGGCGCGTTGCCGAATCCCCGGTCCGCCACCACCGTGACCTTCACCGCCTCGGGCATCGCACCGCGCAGCGCACGCAGCAGCGCATCCTCATGCCCCCTCTGATGGCCTTTCAGCGTCGACGCCTGCACCGTGCGCCACATCAGCGGGGTCGCCCGACCGTGCCCGGTCAGCATCGACAGCACAATCGTCTCGTGCCCGTCGCGCGCGAAGCTCGTCCAGTCGAGCGCCACCACCACCTCGCAGCGCGCGCCCACGATGTACTTCACCCAGGAGTCGAAGAACGTCTCCATCTCGATGCCGTTGTTGCTCAGCAGCCGGTCGACCTGCTTCACCCCGTGCTTGCCGAGCGTGCCCATCGCCTGCGCCAGTCCCTGGCCGATGGCATGCACCGCCAGCGAGGCGCTGGTCAACACCCCCAGCGTCGCATTGGCCAGCGACAGGACCCGCTTCGCGTGCAGGTCGCCTTCGTACATTGCGGTGATGAATTCGCGGATGTCGTCTCGTCGCAGCATGATGGGTCGGGACATCGGATGGCTCCACGGTGGCTCGCAGGCGCGAGCGTGACCCCGGAGCTTCGCGTTGGCAACACGAGCCGTGTGCTCAAGGAGGCATGAAATGGTCGGGTCTTGCAGCCTGTACATTAATTCAGTCAGTTACAGACGAATTCTCAGCTAAATTATGAGGGGATCTCTAAGGGTGCGCCCTGGTCGTGCGCCTGTGCGGCCACTATCGGCTTCAGCGCCGCATCGTGCGCCGGAATTGCGCCAGCCGATCACCGGCACCGCCAGCGCCCACCCGCCCGCATCGTCCGCCGCGAATCGCCTGCCACGGTAGAGCCAATGGTGATTGCCCATCGACATCGGCTTCAGGATCTGCCCTACCGGATCGGGGCGGGCGATATCGCGATCCACGTGCGTCGCCGGATCATCGGCGGCGAGCTGCTCCACGGAGAGCGGCTGCCGCCCGAACGCGCGTTCGCGGACCAGTTCGGGGTCTCGCGCGGCACGGTGCGGGACGCATTGCGGCGGCTCGAAGAAGGCGGGTTCGTGGAGAGGCGGCCCGGCAGCGGGACGTACGTGATCCACTCCGATGTCGAGACGGTGTCCATCGCGCAGTCGACGAGTCCGCTCGAGCTCATCGACACCCGCTATGCGCTGGAGCCCCAGATCGTGCGTTTCGCGGTCCTCAACGCCACCGAGCAGGCGCTCGACAAGGCCGAGAGCGCGCTCGAGGTGATGGAGCGCAGCGAGCACGACCTCGATTCGTTCTCGTCGAGCGACGAGGCATTCCACCTGGCTCTGGCCGAATGCACCCGCAACGCGATGCTGGTGTGGATCACGAGGCGCGTGAGCGAGGTCCGCAACAACTCCGAATGGGCAAGGATGCGGCAGCTCACTCTGTCCGCCGACATGATCCGGCGCTACAACACGCAGCACCGCGAGATCTTCGATGCGGTGCGCAAGCGCGACGCCGAGCGGGGTGCGAGGGCGATGAGGCTACACCTGGACCTTGCGCGACACTCGCTGATCAACGCCGCGTCGTCCCGAGGACGCTGACGAGAGCCGCCATGCCGCGCGTCTCGCACACCATTGCGCAGGAACGGGCTCCCTTTCGGGTGAAATCGGCAGCCTTGCCTCGGGCGCCGTCCCGACCTTTCGCGGGTCCCCGCGCTCCTGGTCTTCGGTCGCGCGTCCGTCCCGGTCCGGAGGAGCCGCCGAGGGCTTGCGCGCAGGGTCCGCGGCCCTCGAATCGGTGACGCTCGAGGGCCGGGTCCGAGCTCCCGCCGCTCCCGACCGCCCCGGCCGGTCGGCGCGCAACCGGCGCCGGGGGCTCGCGGGAGAATCGCGTCCCGCGCCGTCGCGGTGCCGGACACTCGTCGTTGTCCGGCACCGCGACGGGGTCGACGGCCCCGTGGCTACGGGTTCTTCGGGTCCTCTTCGGCAACGAGCCTCTTGAGTGATTCCCGGCCCCCGTACTTCCCGATCTGCTCCTCGTAGTCGCGATTCTCGCGCCTTGCCTGGATGACGTGCCACACGATCCACGCGGCCACTCCGATGATCACCAGGAGACCTTCCGTGCCCGTCATCGGATAGACGGGACCGATGTCGGAGATGGTTCCACCCCAGCTTTCCACTGTCGCCATCGTCTTTTCCTCCGTGGGCGGCTTGGCTCAGAGTCTGCCCGCCGCGTCGTTCTCGGCGTCGATGATCGCCTGTTCCTCGGTCGCGATGTCCCGGGCCGCCGCCGTGTCGAGGCCCATCAGCTCGACCTGGCGCGGGATGCGCAGCAGTCCGAAGCCGTTCAGAATCTTCGCCATGATCCAGCCCGGCAGAAATCCGAGCAGGCCGAACATGATGAGCGCCCCGACGAACTGTCCGAGGGGATTGATGGCCGCGTATCCCTCGGTCGGCGACGACGGATAGCCCCACAGCACGAACCCCGCGACCACGACCCCGAAGAAGCCGGCGTATCCGTGGACGGCAACCGCGCCCACCGCGTCGTCGACCTTGAACGTGCGCTCGACGAAGTAATGGACCTTGTACATGAACACCACGCCGGCCGCCGCGATGATCATCGCCTGGATGGGGTGGTAGAGGTCGTTCCCCGCCGACGCCGCGATGATTCCCGCGAGTCCGGACGAGTAGGTCCAGAAGGCGTCCCCCTTCGAGACGATGTACCCCATCAGCAGTCCGCCCGAGAGCGACATCAGGAAGTTGAACGTGATGGCGGAGAGCGTCGTCGGTCCGAGGTAGATGTTGGTGGCCGAGTAGAAGACGCCCTCACCGGCCTGGATGTCCCACATCGGTACGTTGCAGGCGACGTAGAAGCCCCAGAATCCGGTGTAGATGAGGAACAGTCCGATGGTGACCAGCCACGGGTTGCGCGGATTGATGTTGCGCGGCGTCCCGTCCGGCGCGAACTTCCCGATGCGCGGTCCCAGCACCACCAGGACTCCGAGTGCGAAGCCGCCCGCGATGGCGTGGATCACGCCGCTCGCGTACGCGTCGTGGTAGCCGAGGATCTGCACCATCCAGCCTTCCGCATGCCAGCCCCACGCGGCGTCGATGATCCAGAACACCGAGCCGATGCCGACGGCGAGGATCCAGAACCCGGACGACCTGATGCGCTCGATGACCGAGCCCGAGACGATCGAGGCCGCGGTCCACGAGAACAGCAGGAACGCCGCCCAGAACACGCCGTTGATCCGCGCCCATCCGTTCTCGAGATCGTCCGCGCCGCCCATGTGGGCGCCCATCACCTCGCTCCACGGGACGGCGTGCGGGGCCTCCACCAGTCCGCCGATGATCCCCGGGCCGTTGGGAAACGCGAAGTAGATCCACCACCCGAAGAAGAAGAAGGTGATGGTCACCAGCGGAATGAGCATGGTGTTCTTCATCAGCGTGTGCATGTGGTTCTTGTGGCGCGATGCGCCGACCTCGTACATGCAGAACCCCACGTGGATGAAGAACATGATCACTACGGTGAGCCAGTAGTAGAACTCCGTGAAGATGATTCCCAATGCGGTCAGTTCGTTGTCCACTGCCTGATCCCTCCCCTGGTCGTGTCCGGCGCGGGATGCGCGGCCCGCTTCGCAAGGGCATGACGGTCGGGCCGGAACGGCGTGGCCCGCGGACCGGTGCGCCGGGACACGCGCATTTCGACCGGCATCCGATGCCGTGTCAATCCCGGGTGCGCACCACTGCCGGAGATTGGTTCGAAAATGGTCCACTACTTGACGGACACTCGACGATCCAATGGAATGCCCGGCGGTGCCCGCCGTGCGTCCGCGAGATCGATCCCACCACGACACGCACCCTGATCGGCTCGCTCCATCCGGGCCCCGAGCTGTACTCGAACGTGCGGGCCGCGCGCAGGTGGGGGAGATCACGTCCGCGGTACGCTCGCCGATCCTCGGAAGGGTCATCGCACTGTGCCGCATGGATGTGACTCACGCGGCACTCACTCGGCACCGAGGTCGAGGTCGGACAGTTCGATGGTCATCAGAAGCGCATTCCGGCGCACGTCGTGGCCTTTCCGCACTTCGACCCGGAGAAGCGGCGAGTCCGCGGGGACTACGATCTCTGTTGATCCGGAGATAGTTTCCCGTTAGTGTCGCCGAAGGCTTGAAGTCGGTGATAATCAAAGAGGTACGTCCATAATCGCACTTGCTTCCGCAAATGGCGGATGCATTTTGCCAAGGAGCAAGCCAATTCTCGACAGGGCGAGTCGCCGCAGACCGGGAGTTCGCCGCGCAATGGCTCCCGGCCGTCGATGGCCAATCATCGCAGGGGTGGCCGGTCTGGCGCTCGTTGTCGCGACGGGGGGCGCCATTCTGGATGATTTCACCGGCCGTGCGGCCCGGTCGGTCGAGACGACGGTCGTCGACCTCGCGCTGCCCGAATCGGCCGCGCTGCCGGATTCCCCGCCCGGCCACTCGAAGGGACCGGGGGGTGGCGTCGCCGGGATTCCCCCGCATCAGCCGGGATCGGCCCGCTCGACGGATTCGCACATGCGCCTTGCCGCGGTGAGCAGGGACGTCGGCGTCGAACCCTCGCTCCGGTCGGCCGCTGGCGCGCCCGAGATCGTCCCGCCCGAGATCGTCCCGGCCGAAATCGTCCCGGATGCCGATGATGCGGAGACCGCCTCCGGCGCGTCGGCGGCATCCTCGGTTGTCGCCGATGTCGCCGTGTCCGCGGGCATCGGCGGCCCCCTGCCCGTCGCTCCCGCACATCGGGTAACGGTCAGCTCCGGGGATTCGCTGTACCTCATTTTCAAGCGGCTCGGACTTCCGCAGCGCGACCTCGCCCTGATGACGGAGGTGAAGCCGCTCGCGAAGAAGCTCGCCCGGCTCGCTCCGCGACAGGAGATCGAGTTCTACGTCGACCCCGAGTCCGGACTGACCCGTCTCGTCCATCGCCTCGATCGGCTCAGGTCGCTGCATGTCTTTCGCGATGGCGACGCGTTCGCGTTCGAAGAGATCGTCGAGCCGCCGGATATCACCATCGGCACCGCAACCGGCGTCATCGAAACCTCCCTGTTCGAAGCGGGGCAGCATGCGGGGCTGTCCGGCAGCCTCATCATGCAGATGGCCGGGATCTTCGGCTGGGACGTCGACTTCGTGCTCGACATCCGTGTCGGGGACCGCTTCGCTCTCGTCTTCGAGGAGCAGTTCAAGGACGGCGAGAAGATCGGCGAAGGTCCGATCGTCGCGGCCGAGTTCATCAATCGCGGCCGCCGGATTCGTGCCGTGCGCTACGTCGACCCCACCGGCCGCGCCGACTACTTCTCGCCCGATGGCCGGAGCATGCGCAAGGCGTTCCTGCGTACCCCGGTCAACTTCACTCGAATCAGCTCGCGCTTCAGCTTCAGCCGCAGGCACCCGATACTCCACAAGATGCGCGCGCATCGCGGAGTCGACTACGCGGCTCCCAGGGGCACTGCGGTGAAGGCGTCCGGCGACGGACGGGTCGTCTTCGCCGGACGCAATGGGGGATACGGACGCACCATCGTTCTTCGGCACGGGTCGGTCTACACCACGCTCTACGCCCATCTCTCGCGGTTCTCGAAAGGCATCCGACCGGGGAAGCGAGTCGAGCAGGGCCAGACCATCGGATACGTCGGGAGCACCGGCCTGGCCACCGGCCCCCACCTTCACTACGAGTTTCGCGTCCGGGGTGTCCATCGTGACCCGCTCCGCGTCGAGTTCCCGCCAGCCGCACCGCTGGCCGAGGGGTACATGGGCGATTTTCGAAAAAGGGCGAAGCCGTTGCTGGCGAAGCTCGACCTGACTACCCGCACCGCCATCGCAACCGCTGACTGAATCCTGTCCGTGGGATGTCGCCGCGACGCAGGCCCGGCCGACAAGCGTGACGTACTCGGCCGTCTGCCCGGTGCGCGGGTTCGTCCCCCGGTTCCAGACCACCGGCTCCCCCCCTCGATCCCCGTCGCCACGCATCTTCGCGGAGCCGCCCGGCGCATCC